>CAVVFC010000007.1:0-20393 GCA_963747465.1 uncultured Alphaproteobacteria bacterium | reverse complement strand
TGATGGACTGGACGGATCGGCATTGCCGCTTTCTGCATCGCCAGTTCACGCGCCGGGCGTTGCTCTACACCGAGATGGTCGTCGCGGACGCCGTCATCCATGGTGACCGGGAGCGCCTGCTCGGTTTCGATCCGGCGGAACATCCCGTTGCCCTGCAACTTGGCGGCAGCGACCCCGCGAAGCTTGCTCAGGCTGCGGAGATCGGCGCATCGTTCGGCTATGACGAGATCAACCTGAACGTCGGCTGCCCGTCGGACCGCGTGCAGTCAGGGACGTTCGGGGCTTGCCTTATGAAGTCGCCCGATCTGGTGGCGGATTGCGTGGCGGCGATGAAAGCGGCGGTGGACGTCCCCGTGACCGTGAAATGCCGTCTTGGCGTAGACGAGCAGGATATCGAGACCGCGCTCGACACGCTCGCCGCCGGCGTTTTCGCCAATGGCGCCGACGCGCTCTGGGTGCATGCCCGCAAGGCCTGGCTGGAGGGGCTGAGCCCGAAGGAGAACCGTGACATCCCGCCGCTCGACTACCCACGCGTCTATCGGCTGAAAAAGAAGTACCCCGACCGCTTCATCGGCATCAACGGCGGCATCCGCGATCTCGAGGAGGCGAAGGACATCTCGCCCACGTCGACGGGGCGATGCTCGGCCGTGCCGCCTATCACACGCCGGGCATCCTGCGAGATGCTCAGAGCGCCATCTACGGCGAGGTGTCCTGCCCCGTGTATGATTCGGGACCTGGTCGAGCGCATGGAGAAGACGCGGGACTGTACATCGCTAGGGCGGGTGCTGGACACGCGGACGCCAGACATGCCGGGCCCGTTCCATGGCGAGCGGCGCT
This sequence comes from uncultured Alphaproteobacteria bacterium, assembly GCA_963747465.1. Classification (GTDB taxonomy): domain Bacteria; phylum Pseudomonadota; class Alphaproteobacteria; order Rhizobiales; family Rhizobiaceae; genus Aquibium. Next base: position 19,556 of record CAVVFC010000007.1, on the reverse strand, counting down.
GGTGCCCTTTTTCCGCCACAACTTTCGACTCGACGTATGCGCCGGGCGCGGCCTCGACCGCGCGCCGAGGCAGGCGTCGCGGCTGTGGATCGAGACGCTTTGCGGAGGCTGCTTGAGAAGGAATCCCGTCGCGGACACGGGGTCGAGCTGCTTCGGCAAACGGAGCGCTGCAGTTTTCGCTGTAACCTTTTTGCGACGGGACCTGTTTCAATGCAGTTCTCAACCGAGGGGCAGACTGGCGTTGTTAAACACGCGAAGACAACGGGCGGCGTCGGTCTGGTGGGGCGATCAGCGCCTGAACGGCGGGAAACTTGCACCGGGTCTGTATTGTTGCTTGGCGACGGGCTCGCTGCTACTCCTTGGTTCTGCGCAGGCGCCTGCGTGCACCAGATGGGAATGCGGCAAGATGACGCGCGACGCGCCGGGCGCCGACGCGGTCCTCGGCCATGCAGTCGTCGACGATTGCTATCGTGGCTTCGACAGAGGTCGTTATTGCTGTTGGACTTTCGCCGCGCACACCGAGGTGATCGTGAAGGATGTGGCCAGAGCGACGGGGCTGCGACGGAATCCGGTAACGGTCGAGGCGCTTGAGGCTGTCGCTGGCGCCGCTCACGGCGACAAGGAGCTGCTTCGGCGTGCTCGAGGAGATCGAAGCCTTCATCTTCGGCGGTGCAAGGAACAATGTTCCCGGGTTCAAGGAGCAGACGACGACCGAAATCGCGATGGCGGACGCAACCCGTCGGATCGAGTCGGCGGCCCCCGGTCGAGCGGCGGTGGAAAACGGATCGGTCGCCGAAGCCCTGATGGGCGAACTGCTCGCGGTCGCGCTGCTTGTATCGGCGGGTATCGCGCTCGTTTCGCGCCGCCAGGTGGTGAAGCCCCTGCAGGAGGTGACCGACGTGCTCGATCGTCTCTCGAAGGGCGATCTCACCGCCGACCACCACACACGGAGCGCAGCGACGAGATCGGCCGCATGAACCAGGCGCTGCAGGCGTTCCATCGGGCCGTCGTCGAAAGGCAGTCAGAACTGGAAGCCGCCGACCAGCGCGAGGCGCTGGAGGAAGAGCGCGCCCGCAGTGAAGCCCTGCGGGCCGAATCCGAGCAGGCGCAAACGCAGGTGGTCTCCTCGATCGCCCAGGGCCTGTCGAGCCTCTCGCGGGGAGATTTCACGGTGCGGCTCGAGCAGCCGTTCCCCGCGGCCTACGAGAAACTGCGCGGCGATTTCAATCTGACCGTTTCGAGCCTCGCCGAGACGATCGGCACGATCCTGACGACGGTCGGGGCGATCAGGGACAGTTCGGGCGAGATTTCGCGCGCCGCCGACGACCTGTCGCTGCGCACGCAGCAGCAGGCGAGCGGCCTCGAAGAGGCAGCCGCCGCGCTCGGCGAGATCACCGAGACGGTTCACAAGACCTCGGCCGGGGCGCAGGACGCCAACGCTTCCGTCGCCAGCGCTAATGGCGAGGTTGAACGCAGCGGCCATGTCGTGAGACAGGCGATCGATGCCATGAGCGGCATCGAGAAGTCGTCGGGCGAGATATCGCAGATCATCGGCGTCATCGACGAGATCGCCTTCCAGACCAATCTGCTGGCCCTCAACGCCGGCGTCGAGGCGGCCCGCGCCGGCGAGGCGGGCAGGGGCTTCGCGGTCGTCGCGCAGGAAGTGCGCGCACTCGCCCAGCGGTCTGCCGAGGCCGCAAGGGAGATCAAGGGCCTGATCTCGACCTCGACCGAGCAGGTCACCAAGGGAGTCGATTTCGTCGGCGAGACGGGCGAGGCCCTGGCGCGCATCGCCGAGCAGGTGGCGAAGGTGAACACCATCGTCGCCGAGATTGCGGGCTCCGCGCGCGAACAGGCGTCCGGCATCGGCGAGATCAACACCGCCGTCGACCAGATGGACAAGGTCACCCAGCAGAACGCGGCCATGGTCGAGGAGACCACCGCCGCCAGCCATCAGCTTGCCAGGGAAGCCGCGTCGCTGGCGGAACTGGTCGCGCGCTTCAGGATATCCGGCGAGGCGAGCGGCCGGAATGCTCCGGCTTCCGCGCCGCGCGCGGCGGTCAGGATGTCCTACAGGAACGAAGGCGCGGCGGCGAAGAAGATCAGCGTCGCCGCGGAGCCGGACGGCTGGGAAGAGTTCTGACCGAAACCGGACCCCAGGGGCTTCGAACGGCCGGGATGTCCCGGCCGTTTCATTTTACAGACAGCCCGGCCCGGATTTACTTGTTCGCGTGCAAGGCGTAGCGACAGCGCAGGGGGACCTGCCTTGCTGCCGACCGACATGCCGCTGCTGGAGATCGTGACCTTCGCCGCGGGTGTCGCGGTCGCGGGCGTCGTTTCGGGCCTGCTGGCGGGTATCTTCGGGATCGGCGGCGGCGCCGTGCTCGTGCCGGTCTTCTATCAGGCGATGGGGCCGCTGGGCATTGACGAGTTGGTCAGGATGCACGTCGCGGTGGGCTCCTCGCTGGCGCTGATCATTCCGACGTCGCTACGGTCGTTCCAGGGTCACCATGCCCGCGGCGCCGTGGACATGGAGCTTCTCAGGAGCTTTGTGATCCCGGTCCCGGCCGGCGTCGTCGTCGCGGCGCTGATCGCGGCCTCCATCTCCAGCGAGGGACTGCGCCTCATCTTCGCCCTGATCGCGCTGGCGGTCGGTCTGCGGCTCGCCTTCAACCGCGAGAGCTGGCGGCTCGGCAGCAGGGTGCCGGGCAATCCCTGGCGCGCGATGATCGGCTTCCTCATCGGGCTCTTCTCCACATTGATGGGCATCGGCGGCGGCGTCATGAACAACACCTTCATGTCGCTCTACGGACGACCGATGCACCAGGCAGTCGCGACCTCGTCAGGCGTGGGAGCGCTGATCGCCATCCCCGGCACGATCGGCTACATCTGGGCCGGCTGGGGCGATCCGCTTCTTCCGGTGGCCTCCACCGGATATGTCAACTGGATCGCGGTGGCGCTGATCTTCCCGATCACCATTCTGGTGACGCCATTCGGCGTGCGGATCGCGCATGCCCTGAAGCGGCGGCAACTCGAGATCGCCTTCGGCAGCTTCCTCCTCTTCGTCTCTGCCCGCTTCTTCCTCAGCCTCTTCGAATAGGCCTCAGTCGCGCAGGATCATCACGTCGCGGCGGACGTCGAAGCCCGAAAGCGATCCGATGAAGTTCATCCCGAGCAGACTTTGCGAGAGCGTGCCGGGTGCCGCGACGAGGATGGGCAGGCGGCTTCTGCTGATCGTTCCGATGCGGATCTCGTCGACGACGGTGCGGGCCGCCCGGGCGACGCCGTTGGCGGTGGAGATGGGAATGCCGAAATTCAGGTTGCCGACGTCGATGCCGATACGCTCGGCATCGGCCGCGCTCAGCACGGTCGTGGTGGCGCCGGTGTCGACCAGGAAGTCCACCGTTTCACCGTCGACCTCGGCCAGGGCACCGAAATGGCCATGCGCGAGCTTTTCGAGACGAACCGCGTTTTCACCGTCCGCCGACAGGACCGAGATGGGGCTGCCTGGCACGAAGCCGGCGGTTATGCGGCTCGCCACGTCCTGGAGTTCGTAGCGGTACTGATAGCCTCCAACGAGCACGAGCAGAATCACCAGCCATGCCGTGACGGTCTTCAGCGTGCTTGCGAGCGGTATGCGGCGGCCGATCATGCCCGCGCCGATCACGAGCGCCAGCACGCCGAGGTAGAGGACGCTGGCAAAGGAACCGCTTTCCATTCCCAGGACTGTGCCTGCATCATTGGTGGCGACCAGGGCGACGAGGCCGGCGGCCAGCAGCGCCATGGCGATCCAGAAAACCAGCATCAGCCGGACCCGCGCGCGTCCCGCTCGCGGGCCATGCGGCTGCGACGCGTCTCGCGCCGCGGCTTTCGCTCCACAGTCTCCAGGCGTGCAGGCAGCAGAGCCATGACGTCGCGGCGCTCCCGCGGGGTCATGGCGATCCAGCGACCGATCTCGTCGCGCGTGCGACCGCAGCCGAAACAGTAGCCGGTCGTGTCGTCCACCGAACAGACGAGGATGCAGGGAGATTTGATCGCGCCCATGAGCCGCCTTCTCGCGAAACTTCCACATGGTGCAGAAATCGGGTGGTTGCAAGGGAGTGCGCGGTTCGGGGGAAACGGCGTTGTGCCTCGCATGGCGAACGGCTATTCCGGCCGCAGACGATCCCATCGCGTGCGAGAATCCTCAAATGACGACAGGCATACCCTTCGATGATTTCCGCGCCCTTGCGGCGGGCGTGCCGGGCCCGGACGAAAAGGCCCGGGAGGCTGCCCAGGCGCGGCTGTCGCGGGTCGATCCCGATCGCCGCCTCGGGACGCTCGGCGACACCGCCGTCTGGCTTGCCGCCTGGAGCGGCCGCATGCCACCGGCGGTCAACCGTCCCCAACTCGCGGTCTTTGCCGGAAACCACGGCGTGGCGAGCCACGGCGTCGAAGGCGCTTCCACTGCGGCCACGTCCGCCCTCGTCGAGCACTGCGCGGCCGGCGGCGCGGCCGTGAGCCAGCTTTGCGTCGCCAACGAAATCGGCTTGAAAGTCTACGACCTCGCGCTCGACCTGCCGACCGGCGACATCACGACCGAGGCCGCCCTGGACGAACGCGGGGCGGCGGCGACGATGGCCTTCGGCATGGAAGCCACGGCCGGCGGCATGGACCTCCTGTGCGTCGGGTCGATCGGGGTCGCGGGTTCGGCATCGTCGACGGCAGTGCTGGCGGCGCTCCTCGGAGGCGGGGCACGGGACTGGGTTCGGGTGGAGCCCGGCGAGGAGGTGGAGGTGGCCGAACGAAGGATCTCGGCGGTCGATCGGGCACTGGAGACGCATCGCGGCAGGCTCGGCGATCCCTTCGAAGTGCTGCGCCGGCTTGGCGGACGCGAAACCGCGGCGATCGCGGGGGTGATCCTGGCAGCCAGGACGCAGAAGATCCCGGTGATCCTGGACGGCCTTGCAACGGCCGCCGCCGCTGCGGCGCTGCACGCCGCCAATCCGCGGACCATCGAGCATTGCCGCTTCGCCACCGCGCCTGCCGCCGGATCTTTCCGGAAAGCACTGGAAATGCTTGGCGCTCAGGCGGTTCTGCCGGTTTCGGAAGAGATGGAGGCGGGCGCGGGCGCCGCTCTTGCGGTCGGCTTCGTCAAGGCCGCAGCCCTTTGCCTCTCCGGAATGCAGCCCATCCCGGGAAGCGTCTGAGCCAAACCCGCCGGTCAGCCGGCGATCTTGCGATGTGCGGCAGCGGGCCGCGCCTGGTGTACGAGAACGCGCGAGGCTGGAAAGATCGCGATCGCCTCGGTCCCTTCGCGCAGTTTCGAACGCAGTTCCAGCTTGCCGCCGTGCATGTCGAGCAGACCCTGTACGATCGGCAAGCCGAGGCCGGTTCCCTGCTCGGCGCTCTTGATCGCGATGGAGCCCTGGCCGAAGGCGGAGAGAACGATCGGTATCTCGTCGGCGGGGATGCCGGGGCCGTTGTCCTTCACGGAAACGTACTGGCCGCCACCGGCCGTCCATCCGACGCGCACGCGCACCTCGCTGCCGGTTGGTGCAAACTTCACCGCATTCGACAGGAGATTGAGTGTGATCTGGCGGACGGCGCGCTCATCCGCGCTCAGCGACGGCAGATCGGGCTCGAACTGCTGGGCGAGGCGGATATCCTTGTTGCGGGCCTTCAGTTCGATCAGGTGACAGCAGTCCTCCACCGTGTCGGCGATGCTGAGCGGTTCCTCGTGCAGCTGGTAGCGGCCGGCCTCGATGCGCGAGATGTCGAGAATCTCGTTGATCAGATCAAGCAGATGCTCGCCGGAATCATGAATATCGCGTGCGTAGTCGCGATAGGTCTCGTTGGGCAACGGCCCGAGTACCTCCTTGGCCATCACTTCCGAGAAACCGAGGATGGCGTTGAGGGGCGTGCGCAGTTCGTGGCTCATCGAGGCGAGGAAGCGCGATTTGGCGAGGTTGGCTTCCTCGGCGCGCCGGCGCGCCTCGTCCGAGATCGCCTTGGCTGTCTCCAGTTCGGCGATCAGTCCGTCCTTCTCTGTACGGAAGGACAGGAGCATGACGGCCGAGCGGTGCAGATGACTGGAAACGTAGCTGAAGAAGGGCAGGGATGCTGCGAGCAGCCCGGCCATCACGGCTTCCACCGGCAGCCACAGGTGAACCCCCAGGACGACGTAGGCCGCCACCGGCATGGCGAAGGTCGCCATCAGGGCGCCACGCAGGGCATAGGCGAGGATTGCCGTCGCGGCGACGGCAAGCAGCAGGATGGCAGCCTTGATGATCGGAAACTGGTCGATCTGGCAGTCGCTGCAGCCCATGCCGGAAAACCAGACCCAGCACAGGCCGGTGGCCGCATGCGCGACGAGGAACCAGATACGTACGGCGGAGACGTCGATGTCGCCCGCCTCCGTCCGGCTGACCCGCTGTGCGTACCAGGCAAGGCCCGCATAGGCCGCCGCGGTCGCCGCCGCCCAGAGGATGACGATCGGCCCCATTCCGGCGAACAGACCCGCCAGCGCGACGGCCACCGTCAGGAGAGGAAGAACGATCGCGCTGCTGGTCAGCGCGCGCGCATGAAGCTTGATCATCTCGCGGTCGAAGGCCGGATTGCCGGGCTGCTGCGAAAGGCGGTCGCGCGTCTCCCGCACCGTCCGCGCCACGTCCGCGTTGCGGCGGGCCTTCGTGCGGTCCACGATGTTCTTGTCCGCTGTTGTCGAGCGTGTCGGGGCCATTCAAGCCGGCTGAAACCATGCGATTGTTCCCGGCGAAATTACTTTCGAATGGTTAAAAGACCCTTCTGCCGGGCAGCCGGATCGGACGAAGCGGTAGCGGCAGGCGGGCCATTCATCGTAGGGGTAGCCGGTGACCGATATCGAAGGGAGGACTGGATGAAGCTGTTCGACGGAGGCAAGGCGCCCAATCCGCGCCGGGTGCGGGTGTTCCTGGCCGAAAAGGGCATCGAGATCCCGCTCGAGCCGGTCGACATGGGCGCCATGGGGCATCGCGGGGCGGAGGTCACGCAGCGCAATCCGCTGCAGCGGCTACCGGTTCTCGAACTGGACGACGGTACGGTCCTGACGGAGTCCGTCGCCATCTGCCGCTATTTCGAGGAGCTTCATCCCGAACCGGCGCTGTTCGGCAGAGGCGCTCTCGGCAAGGCCAAGGTGGAGATGTGGCAGCGCCGCATGGAGTTGAACCTTCTCATGTGTGTGGCGCAGGCCTTCCGGCACATGCATCCGGCTATGGTCGAATGGGAGGTTCCGCAGGTGGCCGCTTGGGGCGAAGCCAACAAGCCGCGCGCGCTCGCGTTCCTCAAGATCCTCGACGAGGAACTGGCGCAGCGCGAATTCGCAGCCGGTGACGAGTATTCCATCGCCGACATCACCGGGATGATCGCGGTCGATTTCATGAAGCCCGCGCGCATTGCGCTGCCTGAGGACCTCGCCAATGTCCGCCGCTGGTATGCAGCGCTGAGAGCGAGACCGAGCGCGGAAGCCTGACCGGGTTGAACTCCGACAGCATCGACGAGCTCGCGGCGAGCATCCGCGCCTGCAGGATCTGCCGCGACGCGCCGCAAGGAATGCCGCTGCCGCACGAACCGCGGCCGGTGGTGGTGCCTCGGTGACGGCGCGCATCCTGATCGCCGGACAGGCACCCGGCCTGCGGGTGCACGAGACGGGGCTGCCCTTCAACGACCGCTCGGGCGACCGCCTGCGCGACTGGCTCGGCGTCACCCGCGAGGAGTTCTACGACCCCGCGCTGTTCGCCATCGTTCCCATGGGGTTCTGCTTCCCCGGATACGACGCCAAGGGTGGCGATCTGCCGCCGCGGCGCGAATGCGCGCCGGCCTGGCGCGCAAGGCTGGTTGCGTCCATGCCGCAGGTGACGCTGGTCCTGACGATCGGCCAGTATGCGCAGGCGTGGCATCTTGGCGCCCGACGGGAGAAATCGCTGACCGCGACGGTGGCGAACTGGCGGACGATCTTCGAAAGCGGTGAGGGCGTCCGGCACCTGCCGCTGCCGCACCCCTCCTGGCGCAACACCGGATGGCTGAGGAAGAACCCGTGGTTCGAAGCGGAGTTGCTGCCCGTCCTGCGCCGGGAAATCCGAATGCGGATCGGCTCATCAAAATAGAACGGCAGGGAGTTTTGGAGTGCGGCAAGGAGAAATATTTTCTTGTGACCGGCACGAAAGGGTCTAAATTCGGGAAGCTTTTCTCCGGAGCTGGATTTCCATGGACCGCCTCGACAAGAAGATACTGCGCCTGCTGCAGGAAGACTCGACGCTTGCCGTCGCTGACGTCGCCAAGAAGGTCGGCCTGTCCACGACCCCCTGCTGGAGGCGCATCCAGAAACTGGAAGAGGAAGGCGTCATCCGGCGGCGCGTGGCGATCCTCAATCCGCAGAAGGTCAATACCAAGGTAAACGTCTTCGTATCCATCCGGACGAACTCGCACAGCCATGAATGGCTGAAGCGCTTCTCGGAAGTCATCCAGGAGTTTCCGGAGGTCGTGGAGTTCTACCGCATGAGTGGAGACGTCGACTATCTGCTGCGGGTGGTGGTGCCCGACATCGCCGCCTACGACGCCTTCTACAAGCGCATGATCTCGAAAATCGAAATCCGCGACGTGTCGTCGGCTTTCGCCATGGAGCAGATCAAGTACACGACCGAGATGCCGCTCGACTACATGGTGCTGGACAAGGAGACGAATTCCAGCGCAGCGTGAACGGCGCGTGAGAAGGAGGATCGGCATGAAGAAGGTTCTGGCGGCACTGGTCGCGGCGCTGCCGCTTCTGTGCGGCGCGGCGGTGGCGGCCGGCGACGACGTGGTGACGGTCGAGACCGCGAATGCCTACGACGACGTCGCGGCGGCCCTGGAAAACGCAATCGTCAACCGGGGCTACGTCATCGACCATCACGGCCATGTCGGCGACATGCTGAAGCGGACGGCGAAGGATGTCGGAGCGACGAAGGGCCTCTATTCGAACGCCGAGTTCTTCGCCTTCTGTTCGGCGGTCCTGTCGCGCAAGGTCATGGAGGCCGAGATCGGCGACATCGCCTATTGCCCCTATGTCGTGTTCGTCTACGAAGCCGCGGCCGAGCCCGGCAGGGTCACGGTGGGTTTCAGGAAGCTGCCGCAGGGCGGCCCTCGCGACGAGGTGAACGACCTCCTGACGGGGATTGTCGAGGAAGCCGCCGAGGGGTTTTAGGGGGCCTGTCCACGGAAGTTCGAGCCTCAGCGCTTGCGCGCGAGGCGTTCGAGCGTCTTTTCGGCCGAAAGCTCCTTCACCGCATCCCTGCCGATCCAGCGCACCGTCCGGTCCTCGCTTGCGGCGAGCGTCTCGGCCAGCGCAAGCGCGGGCGCATGAAGCGACAATGATCGCTTGCCGATCTGGCGCAGCGCCCAGTTGACCGCCTTCTTCACGAAGTTCCTGGGGTCGGTGGAATACGCCTCGATGAGCGGTAGCCAGGCGAGGAAGGTGGCGTCCGGCTCCTTCTTCGCGTGTACGGCGGCCCAAGCCATCATTGCGAAGGCGGTGCGGCGGACGAATTCGCGTTCGTCGGCGGCGAATTCCGGGATCAGGTGAAGCAGGCCAGCCTCGGAGAAAAGGTCGGAGGCGGTGTCGACGATCTCCCAGGAATTGAAGTCGCCCGCCCAGCGCCGCGCCTGATCGGCCGTGACCTTCTTTGTTTCTTCCGTGAAACAGGCCAGCAGTCGGGCCTCGCGCCAGCCGCTGTCCCACAGTTCCTGCGCGCGATCGTGGTCGCGACCGATTTTTCGGCCGAGTGGGCGAAGCTCCGTATTGCCGACGCCAAAGGCCTTGTCGGTGACGATGCCGAACCGCGCCATGCCGGCGCTATTGTCCGCAGAGCCGATCGAGCGCAGATGCTCGATCACGTCGCCAGCGCTCGATTCGGGCGAGGCAACGGCCACGTCTGATGGCTACTTTTCGAGGCGCGCCAGCAGCGAAGACGTGTCCCAGCGCTTGCCGCCCATCGCCTGCACGTCCTTGTAGAACTGGTCGACGAGCGCGGTCACCGGCAGGCGAGCGCCGTTGCGGTTGGCTTCCGCGAGACAGATGCCGAGGTCCTTGCGCATCCAGTCCACGGCGAAGCCGAAATCGTACTTGCCCGCCATCATGGTCTTGTAGCGGTTCTCCATCTGCCAGGAGCCGGCTGCTCCCTTCGAGATGACCTCGATGACCTTCTCCATGTCGAGCCCGGCATCCGTGCCGAAGTGAATGCCTTCGGCGAGTCCCTGGACGAGGCCGGCGATGCAGATCTGGTTGACCATCTTGGTGAGCTGTCCGCTGCCAGCCGGCCCCATCAGGCCCACCATGCGCGCGTAAGCGTCGATCACCGGCTTCGCCCTGTCGAAGACCGGCTGCTCGCCGCCGCACATGACGGTGAGAACGCCGTTCTCGGCGCCGGCCTGGCCACCGGAGACGGGCGCGTCGATGAAGCCGAAGCCTGCGGCCTGGGCCGCGGCGTCGAGTTCCCGGGCGACCTCGGCCGATGCGGTGGTGTTGTCGATGAAGACGGCGCCGGGCTTCATCGCGCCGAACGCTCCGTCGCTCTCCAGCGTTACCGAGCGCAGGTCGTCGTCATTGCCGACGCAGCAGAAGACGAAGTCCTTGCCGCCCGCTGCTTCTGCCGGCGTGGCCGCCGAGGCGCCGCCATGCTCGGCGACCCACTTTTGCGCCTTCGCGCCGGTACGGTTGTAGACGGTGACCTCATGCCCACCCTTGTTCTTCAGGTGCCCGGCCATCGGGTAGCCCATGACCCCCAGGCCCAGAAACGCCACTTTCGCCATCGTCATGCCTCCCGTTTCGCTCGAACGATGGGGAGAAGGTCTATGCGAAGGGGCGGGAAGGTCAAGGGAGGATCAAGCCGGCGCCGATCGACACCGGCCGCCGGCTACATGGAATAGGGCAGGCGGAATTCCGGGATAGTCGGATCGGAAATCCTTGATGTTCCGAGTCACCAGCAGGAGTGAGTTGACGTCGACGGTCGCCCATATGATGGCGTCCGGCAGTTTCAGGCGGTTTTCACGACGCAACTCGACGGCTCGTTTATCCTGAGGATCATGCTTTCGCACTATAACGTCGTTGCGGCGAAAACGGCAATGTTCGTCCGCAGATCGCTTCACCGCTTCAGGTGTCGCGTGATGCGGCGCTCGATCCAGTCGATGACGTTGCGCAGGGTCTCCACCATCGAGAGGTAGATGATCGCTGCCCAGAGATAGGTCTGGAAGTCGAAGGTCCGCGAATAAGCCCGGCGTGTCTCCCCCATCAGGTCGTAGACGGTGATGATGGCGACGATCGCGGAGCCCTTGATCATCAGGATGATCTCGTTGCCGTAGGGCCTCAGCGCGACGATCAGCGCCTGCGGCAGGATGATCTCGCGCACGGTCCGGTACTTCGACAGTCCGAGAGCCGCTGCGGCCTCCCACTGGCCGCGCGGGATGCTTGCGACCGCGCCGCGCAGGATCTCGGCCTGGTAGGCCGCCGTGTTCAGCGTGAAGGCGAAGACGGCGCAGTACCAGGCTTCCCGGAAGAAAGTCCACAGGCCGACAGCCTCCAGCTGCGGCCGGAAAGAACCGAGGCCGTAGTAGACGAGGAAGGTCTGGGCGAGCAGCGGAGTCCCGCGGAAGAAATAGACGTAGCCGTATGCGAGGGAGGAGATGACCGGGTTCTTCGCGTCCCGCCCGTAGGCGATCGGGATCGAGAGCAGGGCGCCGAGAACCACCGACGTGCCGACCAGCTGCAGGGTGATGAGAAGCCCGGACAGGTAGTATGGTGCATATTTTTCGTAGAGTTCCGGCTTCCAGGCTGAAAAGAGGTAGGCGACGAGGCCGGCCGCGCAGAGCACCCACAAACCCATCAGGACCGTGCCGAGGATGCGCTGGCGCGTCCATACGCGCGCCGGCGGGGGCGGCCGTTGCACGTCCATTGCGCTTGCGGTCGTGTCGGTCACCGCTGCAGGCCTTCCTTGCCGACGCTGCGTTCGATGGCGTGGATGCCAAACGACGAGATGATCGCGAGCGCAAGGTAGATAAGGCAGGCGACGCCGAAGAAGAGGAAGGCCTCCTTCGTGACCCGCGCGGCGACCCCGCTCTGGCGCAGGATGTCGGAAAGGCCGATCGCGGAAACGAGCGCCGTGTCCTTGAGCAGGATCAGCCACAGGTTCGACAGGCCGGGCAGGGCGATCCGGATCAACTGCGGCAGCACGACGAGCCGCATGGTCTGCCAGTTCGACAGGCCGATCGAGTAGCCGCCCTCGTACTGCCCGTGCGGGATCGCCCGGAAGGCGGACAGGAAGACCTCGCTTGCATAGGAGGAGAAGACGACGCCGAGGGCGATCATCCCCGCGACGAAACTGTTGATCTCGACGAAGGCGGTGGGGCTGAACAGCCGAACCACCTGCTGAACCGCCATCTGCGCGCCGTAGAAGACCACGAACAACGTCAGGAGTTCAGGCAGGCCGCGAAAGATCGTCGTGTAGATGTTGCCGGCAAGCCGCAGGGAGCGCTCCTCGGACCGCTTGGCCAGGGCAATCAGGAAGCCGATGACAAGACCGACCGGAAGCGTGGCCAGCGCCAGGGAAACCGTGACGAACACGCCCCAGGCGATGTCGTCCAGCCACCCCTGCGGCCCCCAGCTGAGCAGCGTCCAAACGCTCTGCATCCGCCCGTTCCAGCCCCCTTCGCGCAATACCCGAAGCGATGCGGCAGCGGCCGAAGCCGCCGCCGCCTACCGATCATAAATGGTCAGGAACCGCTGCCGTAGACGTCGAAGTCGAAGTACTTCTTGTTGATTTCCTCGTACTTGCCGTTGGCGCGAATGGCTTCGATCGCCTTGTTGAACTTGTCGACCAGCTCGGCTTCGCCCTTGCGAACCGCGATGCCCGCGCCGGGGCCGTGGATATCCTCGACAGGGGTGATCGCGCCCACGAGCTTGCAGCAGTCGCCCTCGGGGCTGTTCAGCCATTCCTGCAAGACGGAGATGTCGTCGTTCACGGCATCGAGGCGACCATTCGCCAGGTCCAGCTGATACTCCTGCGCGGTCGGGTAAGCGCGGACCTCGCTGTCCGTATAGGTCTGTTCGGAATAGTTGAAGTGGGTGGTCGAGCCCTGGACCCCGACCGTCTTGCCGGCGAGGTCTTCCTTGCTGACGCCCTTGATGTCGGTGTCCTTCGGCGCGGCGATGGCCGGCGGGGTGTTGTAGTACTTGTTGGTGAAGTCGACCTTTTCCTTGCGCTCCGGGGTGATCGACATCGAGGCGATGATCGCATCGAACTTGCCGGCCTGGAGGGCGGGGATGATGCCGTCCCAGTCCTGCGTGACGAACTCGCATTCGGCGTTCATCTCCTCGCAGAGCGCCCGGGCGATATCGATGTCGAAGCCCTCGAGCTTTCCGTCGGAAGTCAGGTTGTTGAAGGGCGGGTAGGCGCCTTCGGTCCCGATCTTGAGCTGCATCTTGTCCTGGGCGCTGGCAGCGCCGACGGAAACGACGAGCGCTGCCGCCGATACGGCGAGTGCCAGACGCTTGTGGATACGCATGGTGTTCCTCATTAGTTTTTCCCACTCTTGCGGCTGCCCTGTCGGGCGCCGACGGTTATCGGGCACCGGCTACACGCTACCGGGCCTTGGCGGCGATACTCCCATTGTTTGTTGCAGAATTGCAACCGCAAACGGGAGGACCCGGCCGGTCCCCGCGCCGCGTTTCAGACGAGGTTCAGCGCGTCGGCGATGAAGTCGGCGATGCCAGTAACGTCGTCGAGTTCGAAAACCGGCAGTCGCTCGTCGGGCAGCGGATGGTCCGATGCGATCGCGAGGATGTTCGGGCTTGCCGGCCCGAGGGGCTGCCGGTCCCTAGCGTCCACCCGGCGCGTCTCGATCTTGGGGTGATCGCCCCTCTTGTAGCCCTCGACGAGGATGAGATCGCAGGGAGAGAGCCGCGCGACAATTTCGGCCAACGAAGGCTCCCGCTCGCCTCGGAGTTCATGCATGAGCGCCCAGCGCCGCCCGGAGACGATGGCCACCTCGCCGGCGCCCGCGGCGCGATGGCGGAAGGAATCGGTGCCTTCCTTGTCGACGTCGAAGTCGTGATGGGCGTGCTTGACGGTCGCAACGGTGAGGCCGCGGGCGCAGAACTCCGCGACGAGCCTTTCGGTCAGGGTCGTCTTGCCCGAGTTCTTCCAGCCGGTTATCCCGAAGACGCGCCGTTCCATGCCTCAACGACCCAGCGGTCCCGAGATGCGATCGACATGCATGCCGTAGAGTGTCGCGCAGACGGCGGCCACCGACGAAAGCATCATCACCCAGAGAAGCGGATAAGGCCCGCTCTCCACCGAGAGGAGCGCGCCCGAAACCACGGAAAGCGCCGCGCCGCCTCCGATCTGCATGGCCCCGCCCAGGCCTGAGGCGGAGCCAGCCAGGCGCGGCCGCACGCTGACGATGCCGGCTATCGCGTTGGGAAGAGCGAGTCCGTTGCCGAACCCCACGAGCAGCGCCGGGCCGAACAGCGAAAGGGGATGGTAGAAGCCGACGGCGAACAAGACGATGGAAAGCACACTCCCGACTGATGCCGAGACGTTGCCGGACAGCATCATCATGTTGATGCCGACGCGACCCGAATACCGTCCGGTCAGGAGGTTACCCAGCATGTACCCGAGGGAGATCAGCGCGAAATAGAGCCCGTAGCCGGAGGGCTGGAGGCCGAGCATCTCGCTCGACACGAAGGGGCCTCCGCCAAGGAAGGCGAAGAATGCGCCCGACGTGAAGGCGGCGGTGAGGGCGTAGGCCCAGAAGCGCCGCGACGTCAGGAGTTCGGGATAGGCCTTCAACTGGGCCGAGAGACTTGACGTGCGTGAGCGGTTCGTCTCGCTCAGGTCTTGGAAGACGATCGCGAAGGCGAAGAGGCCCCAGACGAACGTCAGGACGAAGGTGGACTTCCAGCCGTAGATCTCGTCCAGGAAACCGCCGATGATCGGCGCGATCATGGGAACGAGCGCCATGCCCATCGTCACGTAGCCGATCCGGCTCGCGGCTTCGTCGGCATGGACCGTATCCCGGATGACGGCGCGCGACAGCACCATCCCGGCAGCCGAAAAGGCCTGCAGGACCCGGCAAGCCAGCAGAAGCTCGATGGTGGGCGCAAAGATCGCCGCGAGCGTGCCGACGATGAAGACGGCGAAGCAGCTCAACATGACCGGCCGTCGCCCGAGCCTGTCCGATGCCGGACCGATGAGCAGTTGGAGCACGGCCGTTGCGGCGAGATAGAGCGAAACCATCAGCTGGACGACGGCGTAGTCGGCGGAATAGTGGCGCGCGATGGCCGGCAGCGACGGAAGGAAGACGTTCATCGCGAGCGCACCGGTCGCGGTGGCGAGCACGAGGGTGAGGATGTGCGGCGAACGAACCGCCTTGGGCGTCGCGTCCATCAAAGGCCGTCGGGCGCCATGGCCGGGCCGGTGCTTGCCGCCGCCGGCTTGGTGCGGCCGACCACCTGCTCACGGTAGAGCGCATAGAGGCCCGACCCGATCACGATCGTGGCACCGATGCTCATGGCCCTGTCGGGCACGTCCCCGAACACCAGGTATCCCAGCACGATCGCCCACAGCAGGGCGGTGTAGCGGAAGGGGGCGATGTAGGAGATATCGCCGGTCCGCATGGACATGATGATGAACTGGTAGCCGAACAAGAGAAGAATGGCAGCCACGAGCAGCAGTCCGGCGTCCTCCAGCACGACGGGCGTCCAGCCGCCGTACGGAATGACGAGAGCGGCTCCCATCAGTGAGACGGCAGAGGCGGTGGCGGTCGATACCAGCATCGTGGGAATCTCGGCGCCGATGCGCTTGGTGGCGAGGTCGCGCACGACGCAGAAGCCGACGCAGCCGAGTGCATAGAGCGAATAGACGCTGAACCCCTCGATACCGGGCCGCACGATCACCAGGACCCCGGCGAAGCCGACCCCGATGGCGAGCCAGCGGCGCCAGCCGACGGGTTCTCCGAAGAACAGGGCTGCCCCCATGGTAACCCCAAGCGGAAGAGCCTGCAGGATGGCGGATACGTTGGCCAGCGGGAGATGGGAAAGAGCGGTAAGGAAGCAGAGCGTCGCGAAGACTTCCCCGACCACGCGGATGGCCACCCAGCGGTCGAATGCCGCAAGGGATACGGCAAAGGCGCCGCGGTGCCACGCCAGAAGGCCGATGAGCACGGTCGCGAAGAGGCCCCGGATCAGCATGATCTGCGCCATGTTCATGGAATCGCTCACCGCCTTGGTGATGACGTCGTTCATGGTGAACCCCGCCATGGACACCGCCATGAAGAGCGCGCCGCGCAGATTGGAAGAGAGAGCCAAGGGTGATCGATTCCGTTTGCGACGGCATGTAGCACCGGGGCCCGATTTCGCAACCGCTATTCAGTGGGCCAGACGCAAGGCCCGCCGGTCAGGGGCCGGCGAGACTTCGAGCCGATCCTGCCGGTCAGCGGATCGTACTTGTCCCTCAGCGTTGGCGGGTACTTCAGGAGCATCGCGTGGATGACGTCGTCGGCGCCGAATTCGAAGCGATAGTAGAAGATGTTGCCTTCCTCGTAGCCGGAGAGCACCACCCAGTCGTCCGCTACACGCCGATATGTCACCTCGAATTCGCCCTGGCCCTGGCTCGCCTGGTCCGCAAATTCCCTCGGGGAGAGCCCCAGAGCATTGTTGGAAGCATAGACGGCGAGGCTGGCGCCGTCGCCGGACAGCCACGTCATGCCGTCGCCATTTGCCGGCGGTTCCATCTGGTGCGAGAAGATTTCGGCCGGGAAGGTCAGCGAAGTCCCGAAGCGCGAATTCCGGTAGGTCATGTCGTCGGCGCTCGCGGTCGCCGGTGGCAGCAGCAGCATGAAGCCAAGGCCGAGAACGGCGGCGCAGTTTCGGGCGAGGAGCATCGTTATCCCCCTGTGACGCTCATGTGGCGGGAGACGGACGGTCTGTTCGTGCGCCGGTCGATGACGAAGTCGTGGCCCTTCGGCTTGCGCCCGATCGCCTCGTCGATGGCGCGGGACAGAAGCTCGTTGCCTTCGGAAGCGCGCAGCGGCGCCCGCAAGTCTGCCGCGTCATCCTGACCGAGGCACATGTAGAGCGTTCCGGTACAGGTCAGCCGCACCCGGTTGCAGCTCTCGCAGAAATTGTGCGTCATCGGCGTGATGAAGCCAAGCCGGCCGCCGGTCTCGGCAACCTTCACGTAGCGCGCCGGACCGCCGGTCTTGTAGGGAATGTCGGAAAGCGCGAACTGCCGCTCGAGATTGGCGCGCAGCAGCGACAGCGGCAGGTACTGGTCGGTCCGGTCGGCGTCGATCTCGCCCATGGGCATCGTCTCGATGACCGTCAGGTCCATGCCGCGACCGTGCGCCCAGCGCATCAGATCGGGGATTTCGATGTCGTTGAAGCCCTTGAGCGCGACGGCGTTGATCTTGATGGCGAGACCCGCCGCCTGCGCGGCATCGAGGCCCTGCATGACGCGCCCGAGATCGCCCCAGCGGGTGATCGTGCGGAATTTGTCCGGATCGAGCGTGTCCAGCGAGACGTTGATGCGCTTGACCCCGCAGTCGGCGAGTTCCCCGGCGAAGCGGGCGAGCTGCGAGCCGTTGGTGGTGAGCGTCAATTCGCGAAGCGCGCCGCTGTCGAGGTGGCGCGACAGTTGGCGGACGAGATGCATGATGTTCTTTCGAACCAGAGGTTCGCCGCCGGTCAGCCGCAGCTTCCGCACGCCCTTTTCGACGAAGGTCGTGCACAGGCGGTCAAGCTCCTCGAGCGAGAGGAGATCGCGCTTGGGCAGGAACGTCATGTCCTCCGCCATGCAATAGGTGCAGCGAAAATCGCATCGGTCGGTGACCGACACCCGGAGGTAGTCGATCGAACGGCCGAACGGGTCGACCATCTTGCCTTCGCCGAAATCCATGACTTCCTTCCCTGCACGCAACGTGCCGTACTTCCCGCGAATGTCGTGCCGAGCCGCCCTGCCGTCAAGCCGTCGGTGTGATCGATACGCCGCCGCTATATCCACGCGAATATAGCCTATTTCACGTCGTATTGCAGTGGCGACCCGACAAAACAGGGTCCCGCGGTCCTTTTCGAGACACCGACACTTCCGCAGGCCCTCTTGCCCGGCTGTTACTAACATATGCGATTGCGAGGCGACCTTGCGGAAGCTTTGGTGCCGCGCAGATGCGGAAGCGTTCGGTGAAGGTGTTCCACATGGTGTACGACTGGAGTGGGCAAGACGTCCGACGGCAGAGGAGGGCGGCCGCGATGCGGGCGGCGATGGTGACGCTGACCGCGGCAGCTTTCGGAACCGTGATGGTTCTGTTCCTGGCCTGAGTGCCCGCCGCGGCCCGAGGGGCGATGTCCGCTTGAACTGAAGAATCCGATGCAAGCGCAATCGCATTGGAACCATCTGGTGTTCCGTCTGCGCCGGACGCCGGTCCGCGAAGCCGGTTTAGCCTGAAAGCCCGATCGTTCCGCCTCCCCTGATTTGATCGTCCACCAGCTCGGGCCTGCTACCACTCAGGCAATGTTTGACTTTACCTTGCGGCATCTCGCGAGAGTGAAAACACCCTATTGCACGGCTACGTTGTCGTATTTAAAGCCTTCCTAATGAATGCGGAAGGCATTCTGAGACGTGCATTCAATGATCACAAGCCAAGGTAATTATGAAGTGTTTTCGCTTTCTGAGTCCCATATCCGTTTGCATTCTGCTCGCTTCGTCAGGAATGACGAGCGTCGTCATGGCCACTTCGATCGATGACAGGATCAATCGACCAGGTGAGACCGGGCTCCCCAGCCGTATGGAAGGTGTCATCGAATCCCTGGACAGTTTTACCTCGACCCTGGTGCTGCAGAGCGGTATCCATTTGACACTGAACAGAAGTATAGATCAGAGATTGCTGGTTCCCGGAACAAGAGTCCGTTTGCTTTTCGACAATATGAATACTGTAGTAGATGTAAAGATAATACAGACTGCGGAGTCATCGCCGCTGGACGAGCAGGACGAGAAGTCTGCGGATTGATCTCGGCTGCATTCCAGCGCCCGGGTTCGCCATGGAGCGGACCCGGAAACGCCAACCTCCAATCACACGGCAATATTCTTGGGAAAGCGGCTATACCAGCACAGGCGTCAATCCATCATTTGCAAGAAAATTTCCATCGGCCTCCGATGAAGATCGAAGCGAATTCGCGGTCTCGCGGAAACTCACTCCTCGTAGAAAGCTCTCATCCCCGAGGCGTTCCGTTCGGCGAAAAAACGTCTAGGGTCCGGACCCAGAAGGGGCTTCCATTGTGCGGCCTGATGTTATTCACGGCCTCCGAAAAGAGGACGGCGATGAATTGGGATCATTACTGGCTGAGCGACGAGCAGTTCGCGACGCTAACACCGCACCTTCCCACCGACACGCGTGGCAAGCCGCGTGCGGATGACCGGCGGGTGATCAGCGGCATCATTCACGTCATCAAGAGCGGTGGCCGCTGGGTCGACGCACCTGCCGTCTACGGCCCGAGGAAGACATTCGATAACCGC
>CAVVFC010000006.1:0-520584 GCA_963747465.1 uncultured Alphaproteobacteria bacterium | reverse complement strand
GCGGCGCGACGATCAAGATGAGATTCAGCGTCAATCAGGATGAGACGCTGCGGCGGGTGTGTGACGAAGGGAGGGCGTAGCCCGACCGGAGGCACACCCCCGCCGCGGCGCACGTTTTCGGCGTCTGTGATCGCGGTCGGCCCGGTACGCTGGGTGGTTTTCCGGGACTGGAGAACCACCTTTGTGCCGGGCCGCCATGTAACCGATCATCAGACGAGGCTTTTCATGAAGCTACCGACAAGACCACCCCATCGAGGTCGCCGCCGCCAAGGCGTCGATCAGCCGGGCGACGGCTTATCGGATCAAGAAGGATCGCGACCTGCCTCGCAAAAGCAGAAGGCTCGCGGGCGGCGGCGGCCTGATCCTCTGGAGCATATCTTCGATGCCGAGATCGTTCCGCTTTTGAAGGCCGCGCCTGGTCTCCGTGCCGTCGCCATCTATAGGGAGATGCTGCGGCGGCACCCGGAACTGGACGCGGGCATTCGCCGGACGCTGGAGCGGCGGATCCGGTCATGGCGTGCCATCCACGGCGAAGAGCAGGAGGTTATCTTCCGCCAGCTTCACGAACCCGGCCGGCTCGGGTTGTCGGATTTTACAGACATGGGCAGCCTCGGCGTGTCGATCGCCGGCCAGCCGCTCGATCATCTGCTCTACCACTTCCGGCTCGCCTGGTCTGGCTTTGAGCACAGCCATGTCATTCTCGGCGGCGAGAGCTTCGTGGCCTTGGCCGAAGGGCTCCAGAACGCACTCTGGTCGCTCGGCGGAGCGCCGCTCTATCATCGCAGCGATAGCCTGTCGGCCGCCTTCCGCAACCTCGGCACCGATGCGAAGGAGGATCTGACCCGGCGCTACGAGGAACTATGTGCCCATTACCGCATGACGCCGACGCGCAACAACAAGGGCGTCGCTCACGAGAACGGGGCGATCGAAAGCTCCCATGGTCATCTCAAGAGTGCCATTCGGGACGCTCTCCTGATGCGCGGCAGCAGGGACTTCGATGATCTCGGCGCCTATCGTGCCTTCATCGATGAGATCGTCAGCCGGCATAACGCCAATCATGGCAAGCGCATCGATGCCGAACGTCCTCATCTGCAAGAACTGCCCGACCGGCGGACCAGCGACTTCGAGGAGGTGGTCGTCACCGTGTCGCGAACCGGTGGCTTCACCTTGCGCAAGGTCTTCTACACCGTTCCCTCCCGCCTGATCGGACATCGGCTGCGCGTCCGGCTGTTCGACGATCGCCTTGAGGTCTTTGTCGGTGGAACAAAGCTGATGACGCTGCCCAGAGGCCGAGGGCATGCCGACGGAAGGCACGATCAGGTCGTCAACTATCGGCACGTCATCCATTCCCTGCGCAAAAAGCCGATGGCGCTTCTCAACCTCGTCTATCGCGACAAGCTCTTTCCCCGGCAGGAATACCGTAGAGCCTTCGATGCGCTTATCGAGCGGCTGCCGGACAAGCAGGCCTGCAAGATCATGGTCGAGTTGCTGGCGCTGGCCCATGATCGAGGCTGCGAGCGTAAACTTGCCGAGCAACTCGCCGAGATTCTCAACGCCGGCGAACTGCCCGATATTGCCGTCTTGCGAACACTCTTCGGCCCGGACCCCGCGCGGCTACCGACCGTCTCGGTACGGCTCGCTTCGCTGAATGGCTATGAAGCCCTGATCGGCGCGGCCTATGTGGGAGACGTCGCATGAACAACGCTCACATCATCGACGAAGCTCGCCTCGGCATCATACTCAACGAACTCAGATTGCCGACGATCAAGACCCTATGGCCGCAATTTGCCGAACAGGCCGACAAGGAAGGCTGGCCCGCCGCTCGGTTCCTCTCGGCCATTGCCGAACATGAACTGGCCGAGCGTGCGCATCGCAGGATCGAACGTCATCTCGCCGAAGCGCATCTGCCACCCGGAAAGACACTCGACAGCTTCGCCTTCGACGCCGTGCCGATGGTCTCCAAGGCCCAGGTCATGGCCATGACCGCCGGCGACAGCTGGCTCGCAAAGGGCGCCAACATCCTGCTGTTTGGGCCGCCCGGCGGCGGAAAGAGCCATCTTGCGGCAGCAATCGGCCTTACGCTCATCGAGAATGGCTGGCGCGTGCTGTTCACCCGGACCACCGATCTCGTGCAGAAGCTCCAGGTCGCGCGGCGTGAGTTGCAACTCGAATCTGCCATCGCAAAGCTCGACAAGTTCGATCTGCTCATCCTCGACGACCTGGCCTACGTCACCAAGGACCAGGCCGAAACGAGTGTGCTCTTCGAGCTCATCTGCGCAAGGTACGAGCGGCGCTCCATCATGATCACCGCCAATCAGCCCTTTGGAGAATGGAACAGGGTCTTTCCCGATCCCGCTATGACGCTCGCCGCAGTGGACCGCCTCGTTCATCACTCGACGATCTTCGAGATGAACGTCGAGAGCTACAGGCGCAGGTCCGCCATGGAAGCAAAACGCCAGCGCGGCAGGCCCGCCTCCTACGCGACAATCAAGAACACACACGAACTTGTCGCGGAGCGGCAATCAGAAAACGACCACGATCTTGCCAGCGACAATCAGCATGATAACTTGCCTGGGACCGCGCTCTGAGAGTCTCATCCAGATCGTCGCGCACGTCTCTTCCAGATCGCCGCGCCATACCCGCACGCTCGACGACGGCGAAACGGATCGCATCCGCCTCCTGCTCGCCGTCACGGACGTGACCGATGCGCGCGCCGAGGCCCGGCTGAAGGACGACCTTATCCGCGACAAGGCGATCCTGCTACAGGAGGTGCAGCACCGGGTCGCCAACAGCCTCCAGATCATCGCCAGCGTCCTCATGCACAGCGCCCGCCGGGTCCAGTCGGTCGAAGCGCGCGGGCATCTGCACAACGCCCATCACCGGGTGATGTCGATCGCGGCGCTGCAGCGCCAGCTCTCGACCTCCAGCGGCGGCCGCGCCGAGCTCCGGGCCTACTTCACTCAGCTCTGCCAGAGCCTCGGGGCCTCGATGATTTCCGACCCGAACCGGCTTTCGATAGCGGTGAAGGTGGACGAAAGCGTCGTCGAGCCGGATTTCTCCGTCAGTCTGGGGCTCATCGTGACGGAACTCGTTATCAACGCGCTCAAGCACGCCTTTCCCGACGACCGGATGGGAACGATCGTGATCGCCTATCGCTCGTCGGGCGATGACTGGACGCTGTCGATCACCGATGACGGCATCGGCATGCCCGCGGGGACCGATGCCCCGAAGGCGGGGCTCGGAACCGGCATCGTCGAGGCGCTCGCCCGCAACCTGCAAGGCGAGATCCGCTTGAGTGATGCAGGCCCCGGCACCGCGGTGACGATCAGCCATCGGCAGGGCGCCGGTTTCCCGACCAACGTTTCGGAAGCCGCCTAGGAACCTAATCCCCGCCACTGCGCTATCCCGATGGCGTCGACGACGCGGCCCCCCCTCACGCATCTCGAGTCTCTCATGAAAAAAGACAAGGCCGTCGTGCTCGTGGTCGAAGACAACATGATCGTCCGCATGGGCGCCGTCGATCTGGTCCTGGCCGCAGGCTACGAGGCCCTTGAGGCATGCGATGCGGACGAAGCCATCCGGATCCTGGAGGCCCGGTCCGACGTCGACCTGGTGTTCACCGACGTCCAGATGCCCGGAACGATGGATGGCATCAAGCTCTCCCACTACATCCGGAACCGATGGCCGCCCGTGAAGCTGATCGTCGCCTCCGGGGCCGCCATCCTCGAGGAAAGCAGCCTTCCCAGCGGCAGCCGGTTCTTCCCCAAGCCTTACGACGAGAACGCTATCACGGACGCGATGGCCAGATTGCTCGCGAGCGAGGATCCGGCCGGGACGGCGGGTTGAACTCTTCGCCGCGGCCGCGCGTGCCGTCACGACTCTGATCTATCGATCGATCGTGCGGCGCAGGGACGGCGCCGACCGGATCAGGCAGGGCGCTGCGCGATCCGTGTGCGGACGACATGAAGCGCAATCATCCCGGCGAGCATGCCTCCCGCCAGGGCCGGAGCCTTCCAGTCTCCGCCGGCAAGCCTGACGGCGATCAGCACGAGGCAGATGACCGTCCCCAACGCCGGAACGAAGCGCGGCACCTCGAAGCCGCCCTTCGGCTCGCCGGCGCGCGCCTGGAGGATCAGCAGGGCGCCGTTCACGATCGCGAAGACGACCAGGAGCATCAGGACGGAGGCGGCGGCGAGTTCGGCGATGCTGCCGAAGAAGGCGAGCGGGACTAGCAGGAGGAAGAGGACGAGGATCGCGAGCCCGGGCGTGCGGGTCCGCGCGCCGATCCTGCCCAATGCTGCGGGCAGAAGGCCCTGGCGCGCCATTCCATAGACCATCCGCGAACTGGTGACGTAGTTGACCAGAGCGGTGTTGGCGACCGCGAAAAGGGTGATGCCCGCGAAGACTGCGACCGGTATCGCAGGCGCCGCCCGGCGCATGACCTCGGTCAACGGGCCCGGTGCGGCGGCGAGTTCCTGCCACGGCACCACAGACACGGAGGTGACGGCGACGGCGACGTAGATCGAGGCGCCGACGACCATGGCGGTGACCAGCGCCACCGGGATCGTCCGCTGCGGGTCGCGGCATTCCTCCGCGACGTTTAGGATGTCCTCGAAACCGATGAAGGCGAAGAAGGTCAGCACCGCGCCCTGGAAGACCAGCACGATCAGCACGTCCCCGTCCGCGAAACCGGGTGTCTGGAGGAGATCGACCGAGCCCCAGTAGGGTATGCCGACGGTTATCACGAGGAGCAGCCCGGCCGCTTCGACGATCGTACAGGCGACGTTGACCCACATCGATTCCCGGATGCCGCGCACGACCAGTCCCGACAGGACCATCAGGAAGCCGATCGCGATCGCCCAGCCTGGCAGGGCGGCGATCCCTGCGATCGAAGCGAGGTTGACGGCAAAGACCTGGGACTGCGTCGCGATCGACGTCAGCCCGGAGGCGACGACGGCAAGCCCGACCACGAAGCTGAGGAGCGGCATGCGATAGGCGCGCTCGGTGAGGTAGGCCGCTCCGCCGGCCCGCGGAAAGCGCGATCCGAGCGAGGCGTAGGACAGCGCCGTCAGCAACGCCGCCACCATGGCGACGAGGAAGGCCAGCCACACCGCGTTTCCTGCCAGGCCGGCCGCCTGCCCTATCAGCCCGTAGATGCCCGACCCCAGCATGCTGCCGAGGCCGTAGAGCGTGAGCTGGAACGGACCGATCGACCGGCGAAGCCGGGGCTCGGGGTTGCCGGAACCCGGGCGGAGGTCGCTCATCGGCCGGGCGGACTGCAACGGGTCGCCGCCGTCCTCATCCGGCCGAAAGCGCTTTCTCGACGTCGGCCGGAGAGTGCCCCGTCAGGTCCTTGGCGATCTCGTGCAGCAGGATGGCCGACAGCGCCTTGTGGTAGTGCTTGCGCATCTCGCCCAGCGCACGCGGTGCGGCCACGATGACCAGGTTCTCGATCTTGCCGCCGAGCGCCTGCTGGTTGAGGTGCTGGATGATACCTGCGGAGAACTGGTCCTCTCCGGACTGGCCGTGATCGGGATTGGCGGCACTCGTGTGCCGCCCCGTGCTGGTCCCCGGATCGTCGGCGATGGCCTCGTGCGGCACCGCCACGAGCTTCAAGGCCGCCTCGTCCCCGGCGTTGCGGAACAAGTTGAGTTTCTCGCCGTCTGCGACGGCGACGATCGTACCCTTGGGTAACAGCATTCGAATTCTCCAGATTGAGCGGAAGCGCAAATATTGCGGAAGGGCGAAGATGCGACGCGGAGGTCGACCCCGTCAAAGTCCCTCAATGACCTGCTTGAGCATGTCGCGCACGTCCCCCGCGATCGAGGCGAGGGCGGGGTTGCCTACCGCCTGCATCGAAGCGATCGGATCGACGGCGGACACCTCAATGTGATCCTCCTCCGCCTGCCGCAGGATGACGTTGCATGGCAGCATGGTGCCGATATGGCTCTCCTGTCGCAAGGCTTTGTAGGCAAACTCCGGATTGCAGGCGCCAAGGATCACATAGGGCCGGAAGTCGACGTCCAGCTTCTTCTTCAATGTAGCGCCGACGTCGATCGTGGTCAGGACGCCAAAGCCCTTGGCCGCAAGAGCGGCGGTCACATGGTCGATTGCCTTGTCCATCGGCAGGGCGATGATCTTGCTGAAATGGTAGGTCATGAAGTCTCCATGTTTCGGGTTCGGCCGACCGTCGGTCAAAGCGGAACGAGCCTCCGATGGACCGATTCGGTTGCCCTTCGCTGATCTCGATCAAGCCTCGTTCCGGTGGGCTTGGTCAGAGTCGACGCACCGAGTTTCCGCCATCGATGATGGAATTGATCAGCGCAGCCACCGCGATGTGAAGTTCGGCCTCGCCGTCTTCGCCAGGGTCGTTCTCGTGAGCGGATGCCGCATCGCGCAGAATGCCGACGATCTCCTTCTCCGGCAGGATGTCGCGATCGTTGAGCGCCAGGAGCAGCGACTCGCAGATGGCTAAGGCCGCATTGCCCGCGACGTCGGAAGTGCAAGTCATGAGGAAACCTCCACGCCGGACTGAATGAAATCGAGCGGTCTTGAGGGAACGGGCGGTCTTGGGGGAAGTTGCATGTCGCTACATTGCCACGGAATGCATATAGGAAACTGAGCGAGAGCAGCTTTCGGCCAATTCGTTTGACGGATCGACCGTCTTCTCAGCGACTTCGCCATGGCCGAGGCGGCAGACAGGCCCGAATGACGGCAATCCATGAAAGCCCGATAGCCCGCAAGCTCGGCGCGTTCGTCGCGCTGTCCGACGCGGAGCTGTCGGTCCTAGACGAGTTGCATCGCCGCCGTCGGACCTTCCTTGCCGGACGCGACCTGGTGCTCCAGGGACAGTCAGACCAGTCGGCCTATATTCTGGCCTCCGGGTGGGCCTGTTCCTACAAGCTGCAGGCCAGCGGCAGCCGACAGATCGTCGATTTCCAGGTGCCGGGCGATTTCCTGGGCCTGCGCTCGATCCTGTTTCGCACCGCCGACCACACGATCGAGCCCGTCACCAATGTCGAGGCGTCGGAGGTTCACGCGCGGGATCTGCTCAACGCCTTCAGCCGGACGCCAAAACTTGCAACCGCGGTGCTATGGGCGGCGTCCCGCGATGAGGCGATGGTGGTAGAGCACCTCGTCAATCTGGGCCGCCGCAACGCGCGCGAGCGAACCGCGCATTTCCTGCTGGAACTGGGTGCACGGCTGAAGCTCGTCGGACTCGCAACGAACGCGGGCTATGAGTGTCCGCTCTCGCAGTACATGCTAGCCGACGCGCTCGGGCTGACCGCCGTTCACATCAATCGCGTGCTGCGCGAGTTGCGGGAGGACGGCCTGCTGACCTTCCAGAAAGGCCGCGTCACCTTCGACGATTTCGACAGATTGGTGGCATCCGTCGACTTCGACAAGACCTATCTGGACCAGGACGGCCCGCTGCTCAGGTGACGGGTTGCGGCACTCAGGCAGCCGTCATCCCGCCATCGATCGTGTGGTATGCCCCGTTGACATAGGCTGCATCGTCGGATGCCAGAAACGCCACGACCCCCGCGACTTCCTCCGGCGTGCCGTAGCGCTTCATCGGGATCGTCTGGGCGAAGCCGTCATGCACTGCCTCTGGCGCCTCCGGACTGGCGCCCTTCTCGATCGATGCCATCATCCGGCTCTCGATGGGCCCGGGGTTGATGCAGTTGACCCGGATTCCCCTCGCGCCCCACTCGACGGCAGCCGTCCTTGTGAGGCCGAGCACGGCGTGCTTGCTGGCGATGTAAGCGCACAGGCCCGGCGAGCCGGTGAGGCCGGCGACGCTGGACGAATTGATGATGCTCCCGCCACCAGCTTTCGCCATCACCGGGATCACCAGCTTCATGCCGAGAAAGACGCCGATCACGTTGACGTCCATGACCTTGCGAAACGTCTCCATCGGGAAATCCGGTATCGGCGCGACCGCCCCTTCGATGCCGGCATTGTTGAAGAAGATGTCGATGGTGCCGTGGGCCTTGACCGTCGCGCCCACGCATGCCGCGAAGGAAGCCTCGTCGGTCACGTCGGCTTCGATCACCAGCAGACGGCCCGCATCCGGAATGGCGGCCCGCAGCGGGCCGAAGTCCGCGCCGGCGATATCCGTGGCCGCGATTCGTGCGCCGCGCACCGACATCAGCTTCGCGGCCGCCAGGCCGAGAGCGCCCGCGGCGCCTGTGATCAGGGCAATCTTGCCATCAAGTGATTGGGTCATCGGTGATACTTTCGATCAGGTGGTATTGGTGGGCGGCGTCGGAGCTATTCGCTCGTCTTCCCGTCGAAATGCTCCTCGGTCACATCGGCCTTGGTCAGATGCAGGGTGCCGTGCCTGTGCTCCGGCGGTCCGTAGACGGAGTAGAGGCGCAGCGTTTCGCTCCCGGTGTTGCGAAGATTGTGCCGGGCCCCTGCCGGGACGATGATGGCCATGTCGCTTCGAACCGGGCTGACGGCACCGTCGATCACGATCACGCCCGAGCCCGTTTCGATCCTGAAAAACTGGTCCCTGTCCTCGTGTACTTCCTCGCCGATATCCTCTCCCGGCTGGAGAGCCATCAGGACGAGCTGAAGGTGGTTTGACGTGTACAGGACGCGACGGAAATCGTCGTTGCCCTTCGTCAGCGTCTCGATGTCATCGACGAAACCCTTCACTGCGGTCACTCCTTGCCTCTGCGATTGCGAAGATCGCTTTCCCGTCATGCCCGTGACGTGGACACCTCGCCTGACCCCGACCGTAGTCGGGTCGATGACGGTCGTATTGATCTGCATCAGTGATGGTCGTCGGAGGGCACAAGGCGCTTCCGAGCAGCAGGCTGATCTGCTTTAAGTCGCGCGATCTTTGGCGCGCTTAGGCTTCATCTCGCGACGGTCACCTTTCGTCAGTCCTGCATTCGGGAGAGTTCCGCCGCCGGCAACCGCTTTCTCCCTCCAAGGTGTACTCATGACAAGTCGAAGGCGCCTCCTCATCGGAGCTGGAACAGCACTTCTCGCGACAGGCGGTGCGACCTGGGCCGGAATGCGCGGGATGGGGTCGATGGCAGACCGGGCGGCCGCGGTCGCTGCCATGCGCACGGACTTGTCTCCAACGCCCGACATGTATGCATTGATCCGCTATGCGGCGCTGGCCGCCAACAGCCACAATACGCAACCCTGGCTGTTCCGCATCGCAGACAAGAAGACCGAGGTTCTGCCCGACTTCAGCCGGAGAACGCCTGCGGTCGACCCCGACGATCATCATCTTTTCGCCAGCCTGGGCTGCGCCGCCGAAAATCTGTCGATCGCCGCCAATGCACGGGGAAGCGGTGGACGGCTGCGTTTCGAGCCGGCGGGCGACGGATCGATCATCTACGACGTTGGGGCGCGGGCCGAGCCGGAAGAGGCTCTGTATCGTGCGATTCCGCGTCGTCAGTCGACGCGGGCGGAGTATGACGGAACACAGGTCGCAGCCGACGACCTCCAAGCGCTGCGACGGGCGGCGAGCATCCCCGGCGTCACGCTGGTGCTGATCAGTGAGCGGGCACAAATCGACATGCTGCGCGATCTCGTCGTCGCGGGGAACGAGACGCAGATGGCCGATCAGGCGTTCATGTCGGAACTCAAGACGTGGTTGCGTTTCAGTCCGAGGCGCGCGGTCTCCACCGGCGATGGCCTGTTCGGCGCCTGCAGCGGCAGTCCTGCCCTGCCCGAGTGGCTGGGGCCACTCGCGCTCGATCTCTTTTTCACCGCCGAATCCGAAAGTAAGAAATACACGCGCCAGATTGCGTCCTCCGCCGGTATCGCCGTCTTCCTTGCCGATCATGACGATCGGGAAAACTGGGTGCTTGCGGGCCGCGCATGCCAGCGCTTTGCCCTCCAGGCGACCGTACTCGGCCTGAAGCATGCCTTCCTGAACCAGCCAGTCGAGGTGCCCGCGCTGCGTCCGGAACTGGCGGCGCTTGTCGGCCTTCAAGGGCGCCGGCCGGACATCGTCATGAGATTCGGACGCGGGCAGGACATGCCTTTCTCCGCCCGCAGGCCGGTGAGCGCCGTCATCGCATGAATGAGACGTTCGGAATCGCGTTTCGGAGGCGCAACGCTGCCCTTGTCGTCGGCGTGCCGGCAGCAGGACCTGTGTCCATCTCCGACACGAGCGGCGACTGAGCTGCCACCCGTCAGACTGATGCAGGTCAAGTCGGTCGCGATCGTCTCGCGGCAAAGTCAGCTGAAAGGAGTCGCCAAGGCGCTCCAGTGACTCCGAAAGACCTCCAGCATGTCGAACCTGCATATCGAACTGAGCGCAAACCCGGACAAGATGGACCAAACTAAGGGTGGCGGAGCCTCCACGGCGCTGGTTTCTCCGCGCGAGACTGCCTTGGTGGCTGCGCCCCGAAAGCCCGCAGGTCGGCCCAGAACGTCTTCCTGGCGGCGGCGGGGCCTGTGGATCGGCGTGGCGGCCGCCGGCGGCATCGGCGGGTGGCTCTCCTATGCCCAGCCCTGGCAGGCCGGCGTGCCCGCGGTCTCGGTCGAAATCGTTGCCCCCGGTCCCGTCACGCGCGTCCTCGCAGTGAACGGACGGATCGCCGCGCTCCGCTCAGTCGCGGTGAAGTCGACCGTCGCGGGAACGCTCGTGGCGTCCCTCGCCGGGGAAGGCGATACGGTTTCCCAGGGTGTCATTATCGCCCGCCTGGACGACACCTCCCAGCAGGCGGCGGTGCGGCAGGCGATAGCAGCTCTCGATCAGCAGCTTCTGGTCCAGACGCAGGCACGTGCCGCACTGAAGCGGACTGAAGCGCTGGCCGGCAACGTGACACGGGTCACCATGGAGGATGCGCGCAGCGCCGTGGAGCGCGCCGAGCAGGAGGTCGGCAGGTTGCGCGCCCTGGTCGACCAGGCGCAGTTCCAGCTGACGAAGTTCAGCATCGTCGCGCCGATCGCCGGAACCATCCTGACGCGCGGCGTCGAGCCCGGCCAGGTCGTCGATCTCGCCACGACGCTGTTCACGCTCGGGGACCTCAGCGAGCTGGTGGTCGAGACCGATGTCGACGAATCCTATGCGACCCAGATCAAGACCGGCATGCCGGCCGTCCTGCAACTGACTGGCGACGATCGGAAGCTGGACGGAACGGTGAGCTTCGTCGCCCCCGTCGTCGAACCCGACACAGGCGGCCTGGCGGTGAAGATCGCGTTCGCCGAGGCACAAGCGGCACCTGTCGGCCTGACCGTGACGGCCAACATCATCGTCGACCGGCGTGACTCGGCGATCTCCGCGCCGCGTGCCGCGCTCGTCACTGCTGATGCCGGGCTATCCGTCTTCGTGGTCGAGGGCGAGAAGGCCAAGCGTGTACCCGTCGAGGTCATCGACTGGCCGGCCGACCGGCTGATCGTGATCGATGGGCTGAAGGCCGGCGACCGCCTCATCACCGATGCCGGCAATTTGGCTGACGGGCAGGCCGTCAGGACCGCGGGGCAGTAGCGATGCTCTACGCCCTCAAGATCGCGACCCGCTACCTGACGGCCAACAAGGCCCAGACGTCGCTTCTCGTTTTCGGGGTCGCAGTCGGCGTGTTCATCTTCATTTTCATGAGCGCGCTGATCGGTGGTCTGGCCGAGTTCATCCTCTCGCGCACGGCGGGAGATCTCTCGCATGTGACGATCGAAGCCGAGGCCAGCGACCCGCCCATGCTCCTTGGCGATGTAGTCGGCGTCGTCCTGCTGGTGCAGGAAAAGGACACGAGCCGCGAGGCCCGACTTCCCAATGCGGACGCTTTCATCCCGATCATCGAGAAGCTGCCCGGCGTGACGGCGATATCCCAGCAGATCACGGGAGGCGCCTTCCTTCGGCGCGGCGCGCAGACGGCGCAGGTGAGCATCACCGGCGTCGAGCCCGACAAGGTCTCGGCAATCGTCAACCTGAAGAGTTATCTCGTCCAGGGCACCGTCGAACTCGGCGCCGGCAGGATTCTCATCGGCAAACGCCTGGCGGACGACATGAACCTCCGCCTCGGACAGACGGTTCGTCTGCAGGCTGACACCGGCATCGACAAGGCGTTCGTGGTGTCCGGCATCTACGAAATCGGATCCGGCGGGCCCGACCGTCGCCAGGCCTATGTCAGCCTTGCCACGGCGCGGACGCTGTTTGCCATGCCCCAGGGCGTGTCCCGCATCGAGATCAAGTTGGCGGATCTCTACCAGGCCGACGCGACGGCCGCACGGATCGAGGCGACGACCGGCCTCCCGGCCACCTCCTGGACCGAAAACGCCCAGCAGTTGCTGGATGCGTTGAAGGCGCAGGCGCAGACCGGCCTGATGCTGAAATCCTTCGCGCTGATCACCATCGTCATCGGGGTGGCATCTGCGCTGATGCTGTCGACCTATCGCCGGCGTCCCGAGATCGGGATCATGCGCGCCATGGGGGCGCCGCGGTCCTTCGTCGTGGTCGTGTTCGTCATGCAGGGCGCCATGATCGGCCTCGTCGGAGGGCTGCTCGGGGCCGGCATCGGCTATGCCGTGCTGCTCGCCTTCCCCACGCGGGAGGAATTCCAGCCGGGCAACCTGCCGATCGACATCGCCCAGGGGGCGTATGACGTCGCGATCCTGCTCACCGTCATGAGCGCCACCCTGGCTGCGATCCTGCCCGCACGCGCCGCCTCGCGCGTCGATCCCGTGACGGCGATCGGCCAATGACGGAACCGCTCCTGCAGGTGCGCGATCTCTGGAAGATTTTCGGAGAGGGGGAAGCCGAGACGCAGGTGCTGAAAGGGCTCGACCTGACCATGGCGCGCGGCGAGAAGTCGGCGTTGCTCGGACCATCGGGGTCCGGCAAGAGCACGCTGCTGACCATCCTCGGCACGTTGATGCAGCCGACCTCGGGAAGTCACGTGATGCTCGGCGAAGACTTGACGACCGCGAGCGACAAGGACCTGACGGACTTCCGCAACCTGCATATCGGATTCGTCTTCCAGTTCCACAATCTCCTGCCGGACTTCACCGCGCTGGAGAACGTTATCTTTCCGACCGCCGTGCGTGACGGACGCGAGACGGCGGCCGCGCGGGACCGGGGTCGCGAACTGCTCGTGCGGATGGGGCTTGCCGACAGGATCGACTATCCGTCGACCAGCCTCTCCGGTGGCCAGAAGCAGCGCGTCGCCGTAGCCCGCGCGCTGATGAACCGGCCGGAATTCGTGCTCGCGGACGAACCGACGGGCAATCTGGACCGGGCGTCGGCGAACCAAGTGATGGACCTGATCAGCGAGATCAACCGCGCCGAAGGAACGACCTTCCTGATCTCGACGCATGACGAGAAGATCGCCGCGCGGTGCCAAAGGCAGATCCTCGTCGGCGACGGTCAGGTGACCGGCTAGCTGCGGGACACGGCTGCCAGGAGTCGGGCGTGTCAGGCTTTCGGCAAGGCGGCCTTGACCGCAGTGCCGGGCACGAACGGGCCTTCACCCTCACTCGGATGTCGGCCGCATTGGCATCGTCGAATGTTTCTCCTTCGGGCCAACGGCAGCTTCTTTCATCAAGGTCATGATAAGCCGACAGGCTCCTTCCGGCCCCGCTCCTGCTGTCCGTGGGGAGCCGAACGAATGGCAGGTTTCAGGCGGCGACGGAAGCACCCCGAACGGCGACAATGAGGTCGTTCGCCGAACGTCGGCTTTCTCAGTTTCTGGGCCACAACCGGACGGTCAGCAGACGGCCCCACACCTGCCCTTTGACGCTTCAGCGCGACGGGAGCCTCCCTCACCCCATGAACGGATAAAGCGGAAACCGGTCCGTCAGCGCGATGACCTTCTTCTTCACCGCTTCCTCGACGGCGACCTTGCCTTCGTCGGAGTTGGCGGCCTTGAGTCCGTCGAGGACCTCGGCGATCAGCTTGCCGACCTCGCGGAATTCGGCCTGGCCGAAGCCGCGCGTGGTGCCGGCGGGGGTGCCGAGGCGGACGCCGGAGGTGACGAAGGGCTTTTCGGGGTCGAAGGGGATGCCGTTCTTGTTGCAGGTTATGTTGGCGCGGCCGAGGGCTGCCTCGGCGCGCTTGCCGGTGGCGTTCTTGGGGCGCAGGTCGACCAGCATGGAATGGTTGTCGGTGCCGCCCGAGACGATTTCCAGCCCGGTCTCCTGAAGGCTCGAGGCCAGCGCGCGGGCATTGGCGACGACGTCGTGGGCGTAGGTCCTGAAGTCGGGGCGCAGCGCCTCACCGAAGGCGACGGCCTTGGCGGCGATGACGTGCATGAGCGGGCCGCCCTGCAGGCCCGGGAAGACGGCCGAATTGACCTTTTTCGCGATATCCTCGTCATTGGTGAGGATCATGCCGCCGCGGGGCCCGCGCAGCGACTTGTGCGTGGTCGTGGTGACGACATGGGCATGCGGCAGCGGCGAGGGATGCGCGCCGCCGGCGACGAGGCCGGCGATGTGGGCCATGTCGACCATCAGGTATGCGCCGACCGCGTCGGCGATTGCGCGAAAACGCTGCCAGTCCCAGATGCGGGAATAGGCCGTGCCGCCGGCGATGATCAGCTTCGGCTTGTGCTCCCTGGCGAGGCGCTCGACCTCGTCCATGTCGAGGAGATGGTCCTCGCGGCGCACGCCGTAGGAGACCACGTTGAACCATTTTCCGGACAGGTTGACCGGCGAACCGTGGGTCAAATGGCCGCCGGAGTTGAGGTCGAGGCCCATAAAAGTGTCGCCCGGCTGCAGGAGGGCGAGGAAGACGGCCTGGTTCATCTGCGAACCGGAATTCGGCTGGACGTTGGCGAAGCCGCAGTCGAAGAGCTTTTTCGCGCGCTCGATGGCGAGGCTTTCGGCGATGTCGACGTACTGGCAGCCGCCGTAATAGCGCTTGCCGGGATAGCCCTCGGCGTACTTGTTGGTCATGATCGAGCCCTGAGCCTCGAGTACGGCGCGGCTGACGATGTTTTCGGACGCGATCAGCTCGATCTCGTGACGCTGGCGGCCGAGCTCCTTGCCGATGGCGGAGAAGATCTCGGGATCGACGTCCTCGAGCGGGAGATTGAAGGGGTTTTCCTGAAGCGTCTTGGCAGCGTTCGCGGTGGCCATGGCTACTGTCCTTCGGCGGGAGATTTTTCTTCGCGGGCGCCTTAACACAGAAGGATGCGGCCCGCCACGCGGGCAACGCGAATTTCGGCGGCCGGCACGCGGCGTCCGGGCGCTTCCTCGCAACGAAAAAGGCCGCCCGGCGAGGACGGCCCTTTCGCAGGATTTTGGCGTTTGCGGCTCAGAGAGCCGAGGACAGCATCAGCTCGTCGACGCCGTCGCGGCCGTAGATGTCGTCGCGGAAGTGGACGACGCGGTCGCCCGTCGACCAGGCCGAGATGTAGGTGAAATAGACCGGCACCGGCGTGGTCAGGGCAACCGGCGTGCTCTCGCCGGTCCTGATGGTCTGCTCGAAACGCTGGCGGTCCCAGCCGGGCGTGTCGCGCAGCAGCCAGGTGACGAGGTCGCGGACGTTCTGCACGCGCACGCAGCCCGAAGAATGGAAGCGCTCGAGCTGGTTGAACAGGCTCTGCTGCGGGGTGTCGTGCATGTAGACGGCATGCGGGTTGGGGAAGTTGATCTTCACCGACGCCATGGCGTTGATCTTGCCCGGGTCCTGGCGGAAATGCAGCTTGGCCGCCTCTTCCGTGTTCCAGTCGATCGACATCGGATCGATCTCGGTGCCGTCGGGGCCGAGAATGTGGATGAAGTTGTCCTTCAGGTAATCCGGGTTCTTGCGCATCAGCGGGATGATGTCCCTGCGGACGATCGATTCCGGCGCGTTCCAGAACGGATTGACGATGATCTCGTTGATCTGGGAGTTGAGGATCGGCGTCTGGCGGTCGATCTTGCCGACGATCGCGGTGTGGCGGGAAACGACGCGGCCGTTCTCCACCGCCTCGATCTGCGCGGCGGGAATGTTGACCATCACGTAGCGGTCGCCGAGGAAGCCGGACATGGAACGCAGCCGCACGAGATTGGTCTCGAGCTGTCCGAGGCGGACAGACGCCGTGACGTTCATCGCGGCATAGGTATGGGTGCCCATGACGCCGTCCTCGGGCAGGCCGTGGCGGGCCTGGAACCGCTTGACGGCGGCATCGACATAGGAATCGAAGGCGGGCGAGATGCCGGCGCTGGACGCGAGATCGCCCGAGATCATCAGGCGGCGCCGCAAGATCTCGACATCGGGATCGACGACCCCGAGACGGAGCTTCTTGGTCGCCGGCACCATCGGCCAGCCGCCCTGCGCCTGGATGCCCGAATACTGGACCATCGCCTGTTCGACGAAGGAGACGGTCTCGGGGCTGAAGATCGGCAGGTTGGTCGCCACCTTGCCGCCGTCGGAGGCGCGCGCGTCGAACTGATCGTTCCAGGATCCGCGCTTGGGCGACAGGATCAGGTCGCGGATGATGTCCTGCGCATGGGCGGACCCGGACACTGCGGTCGCTGCCATTGCGCCGGCACCGGCGAGGAAGGAACGGCGGTCAGTCTTCATGATGCTCTCAAGCCCTGTCGTTCGCGCGCGCCAGGCGCGTCATCGATGCCGGGAGGATAGGGCGGGCGCCGTTAACAAAGCACCAACCATAAACCCCTCTTACTGCGCCCCCGGAGGGAATCCGTGCGAAGCGATCCGCGTGGCGCCTTGACGTTCCTGACCATCCGAATATGGCCGCATGAAGACAGGTCCGCCACACGGATCGGTGAGCAGGCCGCCAACGGCAGCGAGGCCGGCGCATGGCACCGGCCTCGAAACTGTGGAAACCGCGCCGGACCGGCGGCGGTACTTACATGCGGTAGGCGATGGTGTCGTTCCAGAACCGGTCGAGGCGCAGCAGCGACTTGTTCATCTGCTTGAACTCGTCGGCGTTGATGCCGCCGACCTGCTCGATCGAACCGACGTGGCGCTCGTAGAGCCCGCCGACGATCTCGGCGATCTCCTGACCCTTGCCGGTCAGGCTCACGCGGACCGAGCGGCGGTCGATGCGCGAACGCTGGTGGTTGATGAAGCCGAGATCGACCAGCTTCTTGAGATTGTAGGAGACGTTGGAGCCCAGATAGTAGCCGCGGGTGCGCAGTTCGCCGGCGGTGAGCTCGGAATTGCCGATGTTGAAGAGCAGCAGCGCCTGGATGGCGTTGATGTCGGAGCGTCCGTTGCGTTCGAATTCGTCCTTGATCACGTCCAGCAGCCGGCGGTGGAGACGCTCGACCAGCTGGAGGGATTCCAGGTAGAGGTTGCGGATCGCGTCCTTGCGGTCGTCGTGAACCGGGACGGGCTTCTGGGCCTGTCGTGCGTTGATCATCTGTCTGTGCCTCGTGTTTGACGCCGGTGATTGTTTTTCTTCTCACCTTGATCCCGACACTAACGCGGACACCTAAAATTCGACTTAAACGCCAGCCTTAACAACTGCTTTCGGAGCGACCATTGAAGGATGCGTTAATTTTCCGTCAATCGGCGGCCTGGCGCCGCTGAAAAAACAGCGCCGCGCGGAAGCCGACATAGAGCAGCGCAATGAGGACGTGGCTGACGACCACGAGCCGTCGCGCGCCGAATATCTCCGGAAAGCCACCATACATCACCACCTCCGTGACGGCGCAGATGAACCAGATCACCGGGCCCCACGAGGCGGTCATCCACAGCCCGATGCCGGCAAAGGGGAACAGCGCGGCAAGCGTCACCGATGCCAACTGCCATTCGATGGGCATGGTGTCGAAGCGCCACAGCGGGCCCGGGAAAAAACCGATGAGCCGTATCCAGTAGAATATCCCGAAGAGAAGCCCGTAGGCGGCGATGATGCGCTGGAAGACCTCGAACAGCACCTCGGTCAGAGGCGGTCGAAATACGGGCGCCTCGAAATCCTCCTGCGTCACACCGTGAGCTCCGCATCCCCGAGCGGCGCGAAGTACGCCTCGATCTCCGCGTCCTCCACCTCCTCGAGCGTGGCCGGTCTCCAGTCCGGCTTGGAGCCCTTGTCGATGAGGACGGCCCGGATGCCTTCGTAGAAGTCGTGCCCCTTCAGCATGCGGTTGAGGATGCGAAATTCCATGCGCATGCACTCGTCCATGGTCAGCATGCCGCCCGCCAGGATCTGGCGATGCGCGACGTTGAGGCTGGTCGGCGAGCGGGTGCGGATGGTCGCGAGCGCCTTTTCGGCGAATTCGTCGCCGTGCTCGATCCCCTGCCCCAGGCTGACCAGGATCCCGTCCATGTCCTCGATGGAGAAATGGCGTCCGATCGCGGAGAGCGTGGCATCCTCGGTTTCGCGCGGGGGCTCGAAGGCGAACCGGCCGCAGGTCTCCTCCGGATCGCCGCCGGTCGCGAGATCCTCGACGATGGCGTCGATGTCGGCGGCGTGCACGGCATGGGTGGCGATCCCGCTCCAGAGCGCGTCGCCGAATCGCATGCGCTCACCGGTCAGGCCGAGATAGAGGCCGAAGCAGTTCTTCAGGCGCGGCAGGAAGAAGCTGCCGCCGACATCCGGGAAGAAGCCGATGCCGACCTCCGGCATCGCGAAGACGGCATTCTCGGTGAAGAGCCGGTGGCTACCGTGGACCGAGACGCCGACCCCGCCGCCCATGACGATGCCGTCGATCAGCGAGACGTAGGGCTTTTCCAGCCGGGCGATGGCCGCGTTCAGCCGGTATTCGTCGGCGAAGAACTCGACCGGAAAGCCGCCCGCCCTGCCCGCTTCGTAGATGCGCAGGATGTCGCCGCCGGCGGAAAAGGCGCGCCCCTCCGCCCTGACCACGACGACGGCGACGCCATCGTCGTACTGCCATTCGTCCAGCGCCCGCGTCAGCGCCAGCACCATGCGGTGGGTGATGGCGTTGAGCGCCTTCGGACGCGTCAACGTCACGATGCCCGCCGCGCCACGCCGCTCGAAGCGGATTTCGTCGCCTCCTCCGAAGTCCATCGGCAGCCCTTCCGTTTGCGTGAATCGAGGCTTAAGCAGGCGTCACCGACGCGTCAATGGCGCAGGCGGCCCTGGCCGGCTTGCGGATTTTGTCGAGCGCCCGCGCATGCTAACACTCCGCCCGGAGGGAGAAGAGCCATGAACAGGATGTTCCGCGACAGGAAGACAGGCGAGCGGACAGTCGACGAGATCACCGGTTCGCGCCGCCTGAGACGCATGCGCAAGGCAGACTGGTCGCGGCGGATGGTGCAGGAGACCCGGCTGACGGTCGACGACCTGATCTGGCCGATCTTCGTCATCGAGGGCGAAGGCCGCCGGGAGCCGATCGACGCCATGCCCGGCGTCTTCCGCATGACCCTCGACGTTGCGGTAAAGGAAGTCGAGAAGGCCGCGAGGCTCGGGGTGCCGGCGATCGCGACGTTTCCCAACGTGGACCAGTCCCTGCGCGACCAGACCGGCTCGGAAATCCTCAACGCCGACAACATCCTCAACAGAGCGAGCCGCGCCATCAAGGAGGCGGTGCCCGACATCGGCATCATCACCGACGCCGCGCTCGATCCGTTCACCAGTCACGGACACGACGGCATCCTGCGCGACGGGATCATCGTCAACGACGAGACGGTGGAGCAGATCGCCGAGGCCGCGGTCCTGCAGGCGGCGGCAGGCGCCGACATCATCGCCCCTTCGGACATGATGGACGGCCGTATCGGGGCCATCCGCGACGCGCTCGACGCGAACGGCTTCCAGGACGTGGCGATCATGTCCTACGCGACCAAGTTCGCCTCGGCCTATTACGGCCCCTACCGCGAGGCGATCGGCACCGCCGGGCTGCTCAAGGGCGACAAGAAGACCTACTACATCGACCACGCCAATTCCGAGGAAGCCGTGCGCGAGGCCGAGCAGGACGTGGCTGAAGGCGCCGACATGCTTATGGTCAAGCCCGGACTGCCCTATCTGGACATCATCCGGCGGCTCAAGGACGAACTCAGGATGCCGACCTTCGCCTACCAGGTGTCGGGCGAATACGCGATGATCAAGGCGGCAAGCGCCAACGGCTGGATCGATGGCGAAAAAGTCATGCTGGAATCGCTGATCGCCTTCAAGCGCGCGGGCTGCGACGGCATCCTCACCTATTTCGCGCCTGAAGTGGCGGAGATCCTCAGCCGGCGATGAAATGACGGTCGAAGAACAGGGGCGCAGCCGGATGAACGAACGACTTGAATATGCATCGAGCCTGTTTTCGGGCGCGAGGCAGGACGAAACCTTCGGCCGGGTGCACGAGATATTTCCCGTCGCCACCATGACGGCATCGCCGCAGCCGTTCGTGTTTCCGCAAGGAACGGCAATCGACCTGCCCGTGCACTACACGCATCGCGGTGCGGAGAAGCACACGCTGGAGTTCCTCGGGGACACGGACACCGTCGCGCTGCTGGTGATCAAGGACGGCGCGATGCGGCTGGAGCGCTACTGGCTGACCGGCAGCCCCACGACGACATGGGTTTCCATGTCGGTGGCCAAAAGCTTCATCTCCGCCGCGCTCGGGATCGCACAGGCCGAAGGCGGTTTCGGGTCGGTCGAGGAACAGATCGTCGACTTCCTGCCGGAACTGAAGGGATCGGCCTATGACGGCGCGCGCATCAAGGACGTGCTGCAGATGTCGTCGGGCGCGCGCTGGAACGAGGACTACAGCGACAAGAATTCGGATATCAACCGCTTCGTGGCGATATTCGCCCATGGCGGTTCGTTCAACGACTTCGCCGCGACTCTCGAACGGGAGCACGCTCCCGGAACCTACAACCTCTACAACAGCACCGACACGCAAGTGCTAGGGATGCTTCTGAAAAAGGTGACCGGACGCCCGATCCGCGACTACATGGAGGAGAAGCTCTGGCATCCTCTCGGCATGGAGCACGACGCGCACTGGCTGATCGACGACACCGGCATGGAGATGGCCTACGGCGGCCTCAACGCGACTGCGCGCGACTATGCCAAGATCGGAGAACTCTACCGGAACGACGGGGTCTGGCGCGGCCGGCAACTCGTCCCCGCGGACTGGGTCAAGGCGTCGGTCACGGCCGATGCGCCGCATCTCAGGGCCGGCAGCACCGGCCTTGCCGGTACCATCTTCAGCTATGGGTACCAGTGGTGGCTGCCCTACGACGAGGGAGAGTTTTCCGCCATCGGCGTCTACAACCAGTTCGTCTACGTGCATCGGGCGCGCGGGCTGGTGATCGTGAAGCTTTCGGCCAGCCGCAACTATGGCACCACCAACGACGAGACCTCCTTCCGCGAGACCGAGACGATCGATCTGTTCCGCGCGATCGGCGAGGCGCTGGCGGACCGGTAATCCGGCCTGTCGTCGGTTCCGCTACGAAAGACTCGCGCGAACGGCACATCCGTGTGACACTCGCCGGACATTCTGATGCGGCTACCGTCGGGTTTGCGTGCGCATGCGGAAAAGGCGTTCGCACGACGGCGCGACCCAGGAGGGTCTACGATGCGAACAGCCAGTTTCCTCTCTCTCGTTGCCATTTCGTCCATCGCCTGCGCGGCAACGCCTGCCGCGGCGCAGTCTTCCGGATGCTCCCTGGAACAGGTCGGCGGCACGCAGCGCCACATCGTGCGCTGCGGAAGCGGCGTCTCGATCACGGTGGAGCCGGGCGCCCGCTATTCGCTTCGCGACCGCGACGGCGACGGCGCCGTGGATCGGGTGCGGCTGAATTCCAAGGCGCTGCTGCTCGAGGTCTCGACCGGTTCGGCCGCCTCCGGCTTCGAGGTGATCGCACCGCAGGCCATCGCGGCCGTGCGCGGGACGCGCTGGGCCGTCGATGCGCAGGGCGGGAAGACGTCCGTCTTCGTCGTCCAGGGCCAGGTCGCCGTCGGCCGCCGAAGCGGGGCCCCCAAGGTGGTTCTCGGTCCGGGGGAAGGCGTGGACGTGGATCAGGGCTCCGGTCCCCTCACCGTGAAACGCTGGCCGGCCAAACGGGTGAACGCGCTGCTCGCCCGCTTCGGCCTCTAGACGCAGGTGGTCACCGGTCCGCTTGCGCAGCGGCTCGTTGCGCTGGTGCTGGCCGGATCATGGGGCCTGCTGCTCGGCGCCGGTCATCTGAGAGGCGACCTGCCGGTCCTCGACCGCCTGGAGGCGACGCTGACCGACTTTCGTCTTCTGATGCGCGGCGAGGTCGAGCCGCCGGGCATGGTGGCGATCGTCGCGATCGACGATGCCATGGTGCAGATGGCCGGCCGCTACCCGATCCCGCGGGCGGCATTGGCCGACCTCGTTCTGGCCATCAAACGCGGCGAACCGACGGCGACTGCGCTGGACCTGCTCCTCGTCGACGAGGGTAGCGAAGACGAGGATCGTCGGCTTGCGGATGCACTTGCCGGTGGCCATACGGTGATCGCGGGTGCAGCGGTCTTCGACGAGGCGAGCCAGGCGACGCCCGGCTCGGGGCCGCTTGCGGGGGTGCCGGTCGCCGCAAGGCTGCTCCTCCCCCAGCAGCGGTTCCTCGACCGGGCTTCGTTCGGGATCGTCAACGTGGCGACCGACCGGAACGGGGTTCCGCGGTTCGTCCCCATGCTCTTCCGGACGAGCGAGAGGCTCGAGGCGTCGCTTCCGTTGCGCGCCGCAGCTTCGGCGGAGGGACGGGAGCCGGTTCTCGACACCGACGCCCTGCTCCTCGGCGAGCGTCGCATTCGCACCGACATCGGCTACCGCCTTCCGCTTTCCTTCTACGGCAGG
Source organism: uncultured Alphaproteobacteria bacterium (assembly GCA_963747465.1). Lineage (GTDB taxonomy): Bacteria > Pseudomonadota > Alphaproteobacteria > Rhizobiales > Rhizobiaceae > Aquibium. The sequence goes on along the minus strand of CAVVFC010000006.1, from coordinate 497,949 downwards.
CGCGGAACGGTCCCGACCTACAGCGCCGCCGACCTTCTGGGGGGCAAAGTGGCGGCCGACGATCTGCGCGGACGCGTCGTCGTGGTCGGCGCGACCGTCACCGGAGGTGGCGACGTGTTCCCGACCGCCTTCGATCCCGTCCTTCCGGGGGTCGAGGTGATCGCCACCGCCATTTCGCATCTGACGGCGGGAGACGGCATGATCAGGGACAGGCAGGTCCGCCGGGTCGACGCAGCCGTCGCCGTGATCCTGCCCATGCTGCTGGTGGCGCTGCTCGGCTGGCGGCGCAACGTCTTCGGCGTCGCAGCCGTGGTGGCGCTTCTGTGCGCATGGGCGATCGGCAACCTCGCGGCCTTCGAGAGCGGCTACTGGCTCAGCGCCGCGTTGCCGCTGGCGGCGGCCGCCCCGCCGGCCCTGATCTACGGTGCGGCGCAGCTTCTGTGGGGCCGCCAGCGCGCCACCTATTTCGAAACCCAGAGCGCGATGTTGCAGCGGATCCAGGCGGGCGGCCTCTCGCAATGGCTGGCGCGCGATCCGAACTTCCTGAGCCAACCCGTGCGGCAGGATGCAGCCGTCGTCTTCGTCGATCTCTCCGGCTTCACCGGCCTTTCCGAAACGCTCGGGCCGGTGGCGACGCAAGAGCTTCTCGACAGCTTCTACGATCTGGTCGACCGCGAGGTCACGGATTGCCACGGCGCGGTGACGAGCTTCATGGGAGACGGCGCCATGATCCTGTTCGGCCTGCCCGCGCCCGGCGAACGGGATGCAGCCAATGCCGCGGACTGCGCGGTGCGCCTCTGCCTGAAGCTGCGCGAATGGCTCGACGCACGCGGGGAGACACGCATCGGCTTCAAGCTCGGAGCACATTTCGGGCCGGTCGTCGCATCGCGGCTCGGCCACGGCGCCACGCAGCAGATCGCGACGACCGGCGACACCGTCAACGTCGCCAGCCGGCTGATGGACTTCGCGGCGAAGAACGGCGCCGAACTGGCGGCAAGCGAGGACATCCTGAATGCCGCCGGGCGGGAGACGTTCGCTCGCGGCGCGCTCGAGGGTCCCCGCAGCGCACAGTTGCGCGGCCGCGCCAAGGCCCTGCCCGTGTGGCTGTGGCGTCCGGCCGGCAATGGTGCCACGAACCTGGCGCTTGGCGGTTCCACGTCGAGGCAGTAGATTGGAAGCCTGCGCCGGTTCGGAGAGAGCGACATGACAAGCGGCCCGGCCACGGCGTTCGGCTTCTACGAGGAAATCACACCCGAAGGCGATTTCGACCGGCTGGCCGACGGCTCCGCCTATCGGCCGCTGCCCGACGACTGGTTCGTGGCGGCCGCCGACATCGTGGATTCCACCGGCCACATCGCGGCCGGGCGCTACAAGACGGTGAACACGGTGGGGGCCGCCGTCATATCGGCCCAGATCAACGCCGCCGGCGGTGCCGCCTTTCCGTTCGTGTTCGGCGGCGACGGCGCGGGCTTCGCGTTTCCGCCGGAGCATCGCGCGACCGCCGAGGATGCGCTGGCCAGGGTCATCCGATGGGCCGATGCGGAGTTCGGCTTCACCATGCGGGGCGCCGTCGTTCCGGTCGGCGACATCCGCGCCGCCGGGCTGGACGTGCTGGTGGCGCGCTATCGGCCGTCGCCCGGCATCGACTACGCCATGTTCTCCGGCGGCGGCCTCGCCTGGGCGGAAAGGGAGATGAAGGCGGGGCGGTTCGGCGTCGCACCGGCGCCGCAAGGCGCGCTCCCCGATCTCGAAGGTCTTTCCTGCCGCTGGATGCCAATGCGGTCGCGCAACGGCAAGATACTCTCGATCCTGGTGCTGCCACGGCCGGCGGCAGCGCCCGGCCCCGTGGCGGAGGTCTGCCACGAGGTGCTGGACATGACCAGGCACCTCGACCGCGGTGGCCATCCCGTGCCGGCCGAGGGGCCGGGCGTCTCGTGGCCGCCGGAGGGGCTCGCAATGGAAGCGCATGCCACCCATGGCCGGTCGTCGCTGCTGCTGCGCAAGGCGCAACTCCTCGCGGGGACCCTGTTCGCCTGGCTCCTGTTCAAGACCGGATGGCGCGCCGGCTCTTTCGATCCATCGCACTACGTCCAGACCACCCGGGACAACGCCGACTTCCGCAAGTTCGACGACGGGCTGAAGATGACGATCGACTGCGACGCAAAAACGCGCGGGCGCATCGAGGAAAGGCTGAGGCAGGCGGAGGCGGCGGGCATCGTCTCCTACGGCATCTTCGAGCAGGACGAGGCGATCATGACCTGCATCGTGCCGTCGATCTCGCGCGACGATCACGTCCACTTCATAGACGGAGCGGCCGGCGGCTACACGAGCGCGGCGACGGTCATCAAGGACGCGCAAGCCAGCGGGCAGATGGCATGAAGGGTTGAATCCGCGCGTCTGCAACCCATCTTGGATGTGGCTGCGAACCATCCGTCCCGCAGCGGAGGAAACGATGTCCGAACGCATTCTCGAAGGCGAAATCGTTGGTTCGAGGCTCGACGACTGGCGGGCCTACGAAGGCGTGCGCACGCGGCGCGTGTTCGCCTTCCTGCTCGACTATCTCATCGTCGCGCTGCTGTGCATTCCGTTCGCGATCCTCATCGCCGTCCTCGGCGTCATCACGCTCGGCCTCGGCTGGGCGCTGTTCGGCGTGATCGGACCCCTCGTCGCGATCATCTACGTCTGGAACACGCTCGGCGGGCCGAACCAGGCGACGGTCGGCATGCGCATGATGGGCGTCCGGCTCGAGAGGCTCGACGGCAGGCCGGTCGACGGGCTGATCGCCGTGGTGCACACGGTGCTCTTCTGGGCCGGCAACGTGCTGCTCACGCCGCTGATCCTGCTTGCTCCCCTGCTCCTCGACCGCAAGCGCACCGTGCACGACCTGCTTCTCGGAACCGTCGTCACGCGTTCCGATTTCTGATCCGGACGAAAACCCCGCTCCATTCGCAACGGTTTGGTCCAGAAGATGGTTGACGTTTACCGTCCGCCGAACGATTTTTCTGGGGCCACCGCAGAGTTCTAGCGAAGAATGACGCATCATCCGACCCAGTCGCCTCAGTTCTTCCTGACCGCGCCGTCGCCCGTGCCCCTACATCGAGGGGCAGTTCGAGCGGAAGGTCTTCACCCACCTCGTGGGCGACAAGGCGCCGGAGATGAACGACCTTCTGACCCAGGGCGGTTTCCGCCGGTCGCAGAACATAGCCTACCGGCCGGCCTGCGAGACCTGCCGCGCCTGCGTGTCGGTCCGCATCATCGCCGACGAATTCAAGCCCTCGAAGAACATGAAGCGCGTCATGCGCAGGAACTCCGACCTGATCGGCGCGATGCACGACGCGGAACCGACGACGGAACAGTACTCGCTGTTTCGTACCTACCTCGATTCGCGCCACCGCAAGGGCGGCATGTCGGACATGACGGTGCTCGACTACGCCATGATGGTGGAGGACACGCATGTCGACACCAAGATCATCGAGTACCGGCGGCGGGGCCCGGATTCCTTCATCACCGGCAAGGGCCAGGGCGAACTCATCGCCGTGGCGCTGACCGACAAGATGGCCGACGGCCTCTCGATGGTCTATTCCTACTACAATCCCGAAATCGAGGATCGCTCGCTCGGCACCTTCCTGATCCTCGATCACATCGCGCGCGCACGCGCCGCCGGACATCCCCATGTCTATCTCGGCTACTGGGTGGAGGGCTCGCGCAAGATGGCCTACAAGGTCCGCTTCGGTCCGCAGGAGCATCTCGGCCCCAAGGGCTGGGACCGTTTCGACACTGAGGCCGTGTAGCGACTGGCCCATCCCTTTCGGCCGTAAAGCGCTACTGTTTTCCAAGTCCCGGCGATAGCTTGCGGCTCTTTTTTCCTGCGCGGCGCGAATGTGCCCCGCGAAAACGATGTATGCGGCAGGCAAGTAATTCCGATGTCCGATCACCCGAGCGATCACGCCAAGGGGCTTCTCATCACCGGCATCGGCGGAATGGCGCTGACCGTCGACATCCCGCTGATAAGGCTGGCGGACGGCGACCCCTGGAGCATCCTGCTGCTGCGCGGATTGACCACATTCGCGGTGACGCTGATCATCTGGCTCGCTTGGCGCACGCTGCGCGGAAACGCCCCCGCGCTCATCCCCGGCCGCGCCGGCCTCGCCGTCGCCGGGCTCTATTCGCTGGCCTCGCTCTGCTTCATCACCGCCGTCTACACGACTTCAACGGCCAACCTCGTCTTCATCCTCGCCTTCAACACCATGTTCGCGGCGCTTCTGTCGTGGCTCTTCCTGAAGGAGCGGCCGCGCCCGGTCACGCTGGCAGCGATGGTCGTGATGCTCGCCGGCGTGCTGATCATCGTCGGCGACGGCATGTCGAGCGGCAACACGTTCGGCGACATGATGGCGCTTCTCACGGCCTTCTGCATCGCATCGCTCGATCACGGTGACGCGGGCTTCCGGCAAGGACATGGGCTTCACCGCGCTGATCGCGGTCGCGGCCCCGCTGACGGTCGCCGCCTTCATGGTGGCGGACACGGGTCTCCAGGTCGCCGCGCCCTGGTGGATCATCTTCAACGGCGCGGTGGTCACGCCGGTGGCCTTCTTCTGCCTGGCGACGGGACCGAAATACATTTCCGGGCCGGAGGTGGCGATGTTCTACCTGCTGGAGACCGTGTTCGCGCCGGTCTGGGTCTGGATGATCTTTTCCGAGATCCCCTCCCCGGCCTCCATGGCCGGCGGCACGATCCTGATCGTCACGCTGGTCGCCCATTCGCTGTGGCAGTTGCACGAAGGCCGCAAGCGCCGGGCAGCACTTGCGGTGCGCCACCCTGCCTGAATACCGTTGCATCGAGACCATGACCTGCGGCAAGTGCCAATGGAAAATGCTTCCGCGCGAGGAGACGAGATGACCGTCAGGGAAGGCGAATTGATCTGGGAGGGCGACGAAGCCTTCAGAACGTCGTCCAACCCCGCACGGTTCATGGACTGGCTTCGGCGCGAGCGCGGGCTCGACTTCGCCTCCTACGAGGCGATGCTGGACTGGTCGACGGACGAGATCGAGGCGTTCTGGGCCACCATCTGGGACTATTTCGGCATCGTCTCGCACGCGCCCTACGACTGCGTTCTCCAATCGCGCGCCATGCCGGGCGCGCAGTGGTTCCCGGGCAGCCGCGTCAACTATGCCGAGCACATCCTGCGGCGCGAGGTGGACCATCCCGACCGCACCGTCTTCCATCACCTGTCCGAGACCCGTCCGCTCGCCGAAATGAGCTGGGGCGAACTCGGGACCAAGGTCCGCATCCTGGCGACGCGCCTGCGCGAGCGGGGCGTCGGCCCCGGCGACCGCGTCGTCTCCTACATGCCGAACGTTCCCGAAACGATCATCGCCATGCTGGCGGCGACGGCAATCGGTGCCGTCTGGTCGTCGGCCGCGCCCGAATTCGGCGTGAAAACCGTCGCCGACCGCTTTTCGCAGATCGAGCCGAAGGTGCTGTTCGCCGCCGACGGCTACCGCTTCGGCGGCAAGGATTTCGCCCGCGTCGGGGAAATCGAGGAGATCGTCGAGGGGCTGCCGAGCCTGGAGACGATCGTCTGGCTCGACTATCTGGGGAACGTCGAGCGGCCGAGGACGCCCGTGCGCGATTTCGTCGGCTGGGACGAGGTGACGCAAGGCGAGCCGGTGGCGGCGGAAAAATTCCGCTATGAGCGCGTCGGGCACGACCATCCGCTATGGATCCTGTTCTCGTCAGGCACGACGGGACTGCCGAAGGCAATCGTTCACAGCCATGTCGGCATCATCGTCGAGCACTACAAGACGGCCGCCTTCCACCTGAACCTCAAGCCGCATTCCTGCATGTTCTTCTATTCCACCACCGGCTGGGTGATGTGGAACTCGCTTCTGTGGGGGCCGCTGATGGGCGGACGCGTGGCTCTCTACGACGGCAGCCCGACTTATCCCGGACCCGACCTCCTGTGGAAGCTCGCTTCCGACGTCGGCGCGACGTCCTTCGGGGCAAGCCCGACCTTCGTCGAGAACATGCGCAAGCAGGGCATCGTGCCCAATGCGCGCTACGATCTCTCGAAGCTGGAGAACGTGTTTCTGGCCGGTTCGCCGTCGACGCCGGAGACGTTCGTCTGGCTGCAAGAAGCGGTGAAGCGGGACCTCTGGATCACCTCGCAGTCGGGCGGGACGGAATTCTGCAGCGGCATCGTGGGAGGGGCGCCCATGCTGCCGGTCCATGCCGGCGAGATCCAGTCGCGGTGCCTGGGCGTCGACGTGCGGGTGCTCGACGACGACGGCAAGGAACTCGTCGGCGAAGTCGGCGAGATGGTGATCGCCAAGCCAATGCCTTCCATGCCGATCTTCATGTGGGGCGACGAGGATTTTTCCCGCTACCGCGAGAGCTATTTCGACGTCTATCCCGGCCTGTGGCGGCACGGCGACTTCATGATGATCAACGCGCGCGGCGGATGCTACGTCCAGGGCCGTTCGAACTCGACCCTGAACAGGTTCGGCGTGCGCATCGGTTCGGCCGAGATCTACCGCACGCTGGAGAAGGTACACGGCGTGCTCGACAGCCTCATCGTCTGCATCGAGGAACCGGGCGGCGGCTTCTACATGCCGCTGTTCGTGGAACTGCGCGGGGGCGACGCCCTCGACGACGCCCTAGCAGGCGAGATCCGTTCGCGCCTGCGCAGCGAACGCAGCCCTCGCCATGTGCCGGACGAGGTCATCGCGGTGCCGGCGATCCCCTACACGCTGACCGGCAAGAAGATGGAGGTGCCGGTGCGCAAGCTGCTGATGGGTTGGCCGGCGGAGAAAGCCTATAGCGCCGACGCGATGCGGGACCGAGTGGCGATGGACTGGTTCGTCGATTTCGCCCGCCGCCGAAGCGGGGATCGGGCTGGGCTGTATCAGAGTCTGTCGCGGGGGTAGCCGCCTTTCGCGGGACCTCAGCGGCCAGATTCCGTTCTGTAAGCGTGCCGGCTGTTAATCGCCGAAGTCGCGGAATGTATCCCGGAGACGATCTCTCGCATGCGATCGACATCGTTCCGGGATCACGCCCCGGGAGATGGCGCCGGCTCCCAACGGCGGCCCCAATCGCGTGCGTCATCCCGGAATCCTCGAACGGGCGCAGCGCGGTCGAGGATATCCGGGATCCATTCCGTAGTCGCGAAGGTATTGGTGTCGGCTTATCGCCGAAATCGCGGAATGGATCCCGGAGACGATCTCTCGCTCCGCTCGACATCGTTCCGGGATGACGCCCCGCGGGATATCGCCAACTCCGCGCAGCGGTCCCTTGATAGCGGATCATCGCGCGGAATCCTTGGACGCGCGAAGCGCGGGCAAGGATATTCGGGATCCATTCCGTGATCGGGAAGGTCCGGCTTCTCACGCCGGGTTTGCCAAGCGATACCAGCCACGAAACCAAAGACCCGCGCCAGACCTTCCGAAGCGGCGTGGGTCGAGGCGAGCGGCCTTTGGAACCGGTCAGCTCAGCTTCAGAAGCTTCGCCGAGTTCTCCTTGAGCACCAGCGGGCGGACCTCGTCCTTGATGCCGATCTTCTCGAAGTCGGCCAGCCAGCGGTCCGGCGTGATCGCCGGCCAGTCGGAACCGAACAGCATTTTGTGCTTCAGGATGCTGTTGGTGTACTGGACCAGGATCGGCGGGAAGTATTTCGGCGACCAGCCTGACAGGTCGATGTAGACGTTCGGCTTGTGGGTGGCGACCGACAGCGCCTCCTCCTGCCAGGGGAAGGACGGGTGCGCCAGGATGATCTGCATGTCGGGAAAGTCGACAGCCACGTCGTCCAGGTACAACGGGTTCGAGTATTTGAGCCGCATGCCCATGCCGCCGGGCATGCCCGAGCCGACGCCGGTCTGGCCGGTGTGGAAGAGCGCGATGGCGCCCTCCTCCGCGATCGCCTCGTACATGACGTAGGCGCTGCGGTCGTTGGGGTAGAAGCCCTGCATGGTTGGATGGAACTTGAAGCCCTTGATGCCGAAATCGCGCATCAGGCGCGTGGCCTCGCGCGCGCCGGCCTTGCCCTTGGCCGGGTCGATCGAGGCGAAGGGGATCATGATGTCGCTGTTTTCGGCGGCGATCTCGGCCACTTCCTCGTTCTTGTAGCGGCGGAAGCCGGTCTCGCGCTCGGCGTCGACGGGGAAGATCACGCAGCCGATCTTGCGCTCGCGGTAGTAGGCGGCCGTCTCCTGGACGGTCGGCAGCATGCCCTTGGCACCGGCCGGATTGCGGAAGTACTTCGCCATGCCGGCCTGGAATTCGTCATAGCCGTCGTCGCGCGGGCCGCAGCACGGCTCCTCGGCGTGGGTGTGGATGTCGATGGCGACGAGTTCGTCGAGCTTCATGAAACCCTCCATCCCGATAACTCCGCGGCTCTCACGGCCGCCAGGCAACAGCCGTCAGGAATAGTTATGTCTCGTAACAATTGCAACCGCCGCCGATGCCGGCGGCGGCAATGCGATCGCCACGTCGCGGATTATTCGGCGGCGATCGGAAGGTCGTGGCCGGCAGTGCGCTCCAGCGCATGGACGTTGTCCGGCAGAGCGTCGTCCACCGGCTCGTCCTTCTCGTTCGGCCGGACCAGCCACCGGAACAGCCGCGAGACGCCGAGCGCCGCATCGTCCATGATCGTGTACATCGACGGGATGAACACCAGCGACAGGACGGTCGAGACCAGGAGACCACCGATGACCGCCGTCGCCATGGGGGCGCGGAATTCGCCGCCGTCGCCGAGGGCGAGCGACGCCGGGATCATGCCCGCCGACATGGCAATCGTCGTCATGATGATCGGCCGGGCGCGCTTGCGGCAGGCATCCATGATCGCCTCGGCGCGCGGAACGCCGTGCCTGACCTCCTCGATGGCGAAGTCGACCAGCATGATGGCGTTCTTGGTGACGATGCCCATGAGCATCAGGATGCCGATCACCACCGGCATCGAAACGGCCGAATTGGTCAGCCAGAGCGCCGCGACCACGCCGCCGATCGACAGGGGCAGCGAGCCCAGGATCGTGACCGAGTGGAAGACCGAGCCAAAGAGCAGGATCAGCACGACCAGCACCAGCATGAGACCGGTGACCATGGCTATGGCGAAGCCGGCGAAGACCTCGCCCATGACCTCGGCATCGCCGGTCTCCTGCACCCGCACGCCGTCGGGAAGATTCTGAACCTGCGGAAGCGCGTTCACCAGAGCCAGACCTTCGCCGATTTCATATCCCGGAGCCATGTCCGCGCCGATGACGACGCGGCGCTCGCGGTTGTAGCGCTGGATCGAGGACGGCCCCTGCCCGAAGCTGATCTCGGCCACCGAAGCGAGCGGAACGGTCGCGCCGGTCGCTGTGGGAACCGGCAGCGAACTGACCACCGCGAGATCGTCGCGCGCTTCCTCGTCGAGCTGGACGCGGATCGGGATCTGCCGGTCTCCGACCGTGTACTTGGCGAGGTTGGCGTCGACGTCGCCGATGGTGGCGACGCGCAGCGTCTCCGAGAGGGTGGCGGTCGAGATCCCGAGTTCCGCCAGACGATCGAGGTCCGGCTCGACGATGATTTCGGGCCGGTCGAGTGCCGCGTTCGAGGAGATGGCCCGGAACTTGCCGGTCTGGGTCATGGCGCTCTGGATTTCGCGCGCGGTGCGGTCGAGCAGTTCGCCGTCGGTCCCCATAACGCCGAACTCGAGCGAACGCTGGCCGCGATCGTTGACGAAGTAGACGCGCAGGTCCGGCACGACAGCCAGCTTGCGCAGAAGCGTCTCCTCGATCTCGGCCTGCTTCACCTCGCGCTCCGACTTGTGGAGGAGATCGGCGACGACCGTGGCGCGGCGCGGCTCCAGCGAGCCGGTCGGGCTCGATCCGCCGATGACGTAGACGTTCTCGACCTCCGGCATCTCGCGCATGATCCCGGTGACGCGATCGGTGGTCTGGCGGGTATCCTCGAGCAGCGTGCCGGGCGGCAGTTCCAGAGAGAAGACGATACGGCTGGCGTCCTCCTTCGGGATGAACCCGGACGGGAGGAAGCCGATCGCGTAGATGGACGCAGCGAAGAACCCGACACCGGCGACGAGCGTGAGCCACCGGAAGCGCAGGGACGTACGCAGAAAGGCGAGATAGCCGCGCATGATGGCGCCGGGCTTCGGCTCCTCGTGGCCATGGGAGCGCAGGAAATAGGCCGCCAGCATCGGTGTGATCAGCCGCGCCACCAGCAGCGAGAAGAACACCGCGACCGCCACCGTGAGGCCGAACTGCTTGAAGTACTGGCCGGCGACCCCGCCCATGAAGGAAACCGGCGCGAAGACCGCGATGATCGTGGCGGAGATGGCGATGACCGCGAGACCGATCTCGTCGGCGGCTTCGAGAGCCGCACGGTACGGCGACTTTCCGAGCTTGATGTGGCGCACGATGTTCTCGATCTCGACGATGGCGTCGTCGACGAGAATGCCGACCACCAGCGTGATGCCCAGCAGACTGACCAGGTTGAGCGAGAAGCCCATGAGGTCGAGCGCCCAGAAGGTGGGGATCGCCGACAGCGGCAGGGCGGAGGCGGCGAGCAGCGTCGCCCTGAAATCGCGCAGGAACAGGAAGACCACGATGACTGCGAGAACCGCGCCCTCGACGAGGGTCTCCATCGCCGAATCGTAGTTGCCTTCCGTGTAGGAGACGGAATCGTCGACCTTGGCGATCGAAACGTCCGGATGCTTCGCCTGGAGTTCCGCGATGGCATCGGTCGCGCGCTCGTTCACCTCGACGTCGCTTTCGCCCTTGCCGCGGAAGACACCGAAGGAGACGACGGTCTGGTTGTTGAACCTTGCGAAGGATTTCGGCTTGGCCCAGGCGTCGGTCACGGTCGCGATGTCGGACAGCGTCACGCGCCGTCCGCCCGCCAGCGGGATCTCCACATCGCGCAGGCCGCCGATGGTGCGGGCGCTGCCCAGTGTGCGGATCGTCTGGTCGCGCCCGCCGAATTCGCCGCTGCCGCCGGTGAGGTCCACATTGGCGGCTCGCAAGGCGCGGTTGACGTCCCCGGCCGTCGCGCCAAGCGCGGTCAGTCGGTCCGGGTCGATCTCGACCTTGATCTCGCGCGTCACGCCGCCGTAGCGATCGACGCGTGCGACGCCCTTCAGCCCCTGAAGCTTGCGAATGACCGTGTCGTCGACGAACCAGGAGAGTTCCTCGATCGTCATTGCGGGCGCGCGCACCGCGTAGGTGAGGATCGCCTGCCCCTCGACGTCGATCCGGTTGACGAGCGGGTCGTCGGCCGTCGCCGGCAGTGCGGCACGGATGCGCTCGACGGCATCCTTGACGTCGTTGACGGCGGTCTGGGTGTCCACCTCGAGGCGGAATTCGACCAGCGTCTGGGAATTGCCCTCGGTGATGGTAGAGACGACGTTCTTGACGCCCGAAATGTTGGCGACGGCATCCTCGACGCGCTTGGTGACCTGCGTCTCGAGTTCGCTCGGGGCGACGCCGGGATCCTTCACCACCACCGAGACGAGCGGGATGTCGATGTTCGGGAAACGCGTGACCGGAAGACTGGCAAAGCTTATCAGCCCCAGTGCGGTCAGCACGATGAAAAGAAGGACCGACGGAACCGGGTTGCGGATCGACCAGGCCGAGAAATTCCAGTTCATTGTCCGACGGCTCCGTTCTGGTCGCCACGGACGGGCGTGATCTCGTCGCCATCGGCCACGAAGGTCCCGGCGCGGGACACGACCTCGTCGCCTTCGGCCAGTCCGTCGAGGATTTCGACGTAGCCGTCCGCCCGGGCGCCGAGCACCACGGGGACGGTTGCGATCCTGCCGTCGCCGGTGAGGCGCTGGAGGAAGCCGTCATTGCCCCGATAGACCAGAGCGGTGGACGGCACGGCCACGCCGTCGCGCCGCACCAGCTCGATGCTGCCGCGCGCGAAATTGCCGACGCGAACCTCGTCCTCCTGCGAAAGCGCGATGCGGATCGTGCCCATCCTCAGCTTCTGGTCGACCTCGGGCTCGATCATGCGGATCTCGCCGGAAATCGGTGCGGACATCCCCGGCAGGCTGACCTTCGCCGGGAGTCCGGCGGAAAGACGTGGCAAGACCGTCTCCGTCACGTCGGCGGCGAGTTCGAGTTCGCCGTCGATCGCGATGCGGAAGAGCGGACCAGCGCTTGCCCCGACGATGCCGCCCAGCGTGGCATTGCGGGCAAGCACCAGACCGCCAGCCGGCGCCTTGACCTGCGTCTTCTCGATCTGGAGTTCGACGTTGCGCTTCTGCGCGTCGATGACGCCGAGCTGGGCCTCGGAGGCGGCCAGCGCCTTCTGCGCCGAAACGAGCTTCGCCTCGGCGCTGTCACGGGCGTTGACGGCATTGTCGAGCTGCGACTGCGCCGCGATGCCCTTCTTCTGCAACTGCCTGGCGCGATCCAGCGCCTCATCGGCCTGGCGCACGCCGATCTCGGCGTCGGTGATCTGCGCGCGAACCTGCGCCACGCTCGCTTCGGCCTGGGCGCGGTTGGCCTCGACCTGCGCAAGCTGGGTGTCCAGCACCGATTTGTCGAGGACCGCGAGCAGATCGCCCTTGTTCACCACGTCGCCCTGGTCCGCATGCAGTTCGGTGACGATCATGCCGCTGAGATCGACCCCGACGTCTGCCTCCTGGCGCGGAACGACGGTGCCGGTCACCTCAAGGGTCTCGACCAGCTCCCGGCGCTTGGCCGGGACGACGCGGATTGCCGGCGGCCGCGGAACGTCGATCGCGCTCGCGCTCGCCGTCGTCTCCTGCTCCGGCGCGGTGAAGGCGTCCTGGGAGACACCGAGAGCCGCGGCTCCGGCAAGGAGCACTGCCGCGGCGGAAAACAGTAACCGGCTGGTCTTCATCATTCGCCTCGTCTCATGGCGGATTGAGATATCGGACGGCCGTTTCCGGCCAGTGCCGCTTGTCAGGTCGTCTGGTCAGGCTTGCGTTTCGGCCGCAGCATCGCTTCCACGGTCACCCGCATCAGCGCCTCGACGCGGTCGAGAGAGATGCCCTGGGCGGGCAGATCGTTGATCGCCAGCCCCTCGCCGATCGCCATCATCACGGCAAGGATCGTCTCGAGTTCCACGCATGGTTCGATGTCGCCGCGCTTCATCGCGGCTTCGAAGTACGTCCGGAACGTCGTCTGCACCTCGCCCATCGACTGATGGCAGGTGAGTTCGACTGCCTCGTTGCGCATCGATTCCGCACGGATTTCCGCGAAGAGCGGCGCATTCCCGCTCTCGTGGATGTAGCGGAGATGAGCGATGGCGGCGTTCACGAAGCCGTCGACCACGTTCGGGTTCTCGAGCATGGTGGCGAAGATCTCGGCCTCGTGCCGGCGATCCGCTTCGGCGATCGCCTCGATGATCGCTTCCTTCGAGGGGAAATAGCGATAGAGGGCACCCGGGCTCATTGCGAGTTCGGCGCATATCTGATGCATGGACGCACCCTGGAAGCCGGAGCGGACGACGCAGGCCTTCGCGGCGTGGAGAATGCGCGCGATCTGCTGGTCGCGACGTTCCGCGCGCGTCATCGGCGCCTCGGCCACTTCGACGTCGTCTTCGGCCGCCTCCGCTATCGACTGCAACTGGGACATGCTGTTTACCGTGGGTTTACCTTGGGTGCGAACGATCGTTCTCTATTTATGCGAACGATCGTTCTCAGTCAAGATGCTGCAATGCACCATACTGACAAACCTGACAGGAGCGGCCCGTATCCGTGTCGTCTGGTTAGCGGGACGTTGACGAAGCATGCCCGGCGCCATCATGCTTCGCATCGGGATTTGACGCGGCTTCCCGGAACTGCGTCCTTTCAGCATCGTGGAGGGAAGAAGAGATGCGAAGGACGGTGGTGCCGGCAGCGCTGAAGGGCGTCTACGACAACTGGCACTTCGCGCCGGCCGTGGTCGCCAACGGCATGATCTACTGCTCCGGCATCATCGGCACGAGCCCGGACGGCGAAGCGCCTTCAGGGGGGCTCGATGGCGCCCGCAGCACGACCGATGCCTCGCAGGATGCACCGCTCGCCGTCCTCCAGGCGGTTCGCGACCCCGAGGCGCAGTTCGCGACGGCGTTCGAGGCCTTGCGGGCGATCCTGGCGGAATGTGGCGCGGAGCTTTCCGACATCGTCGAGATCACCACCTACCACGTCGACATTGCCCGCCATATGGAGATCTTCATGCGGGTGAAGGACCGCTACCTGAAGGAGCCCTACCCTGCCTGGACGGCGATCGGGGTCAGCGAACTGATCGTGCCGGGGGGATTGATGGAGATCAGGGCGATTGCGATGGCGCCAGAGCAGCCATGAGGCTGGCGCGCGGCCTTGCGGCTATTCCTCGACGTATTGGTGAAGAATGGAATTGATGAGGGTCTGATAGGGCATCCCCTCCTCCGCTGCCCTGGTCTTCAGCCTTGCAAGATCGCGCTCCGGTATCGAGATCGAAATCCTTCGCCGCTTCCCGTCGAGCACGCCCCGGGCAGCTTCCGCCCACAAAGCTCGCCGCCCCGGCACGTCCCCCAGAGACTGCCACTCGCCCGTTTCGGTGCTATCGATCAAATCCTGTTCGTCGGCTGGGCTCAGGTCCTTTGTCAACTTAGACATCTGTGTCTCCGAGGAATTCCTTCGTCGCCTTCCGGCTGGGGAACATGGTCTTCAGGAACGCCGTGTCGCCGTCTGTCACAAACGGAACCACCACGCATAACCGTCAATCTTGACGACAAGCTGACGCTGGTGTCCGTACCTCTTTGCATTCGGATGACTCCGCTCGTCCAAAAGCGCTCCCTCGGCCAAGGCGACAAGTACCCTCTCGAAGCCAAAACCATACCGATCCATCAGTTCCGCATTCATGGAACCGCTCCAGCGGATGTCATCCATCGATTGCAGCAAGGATTCGATGTATATCGCGGTTCGATGCGACACTTCCCTTACCGGAGGGCCGCTCTGCTAGCTGAACTTGCCCGTCCGCGGAAAACCCTTGGGTACCATGCGTCCCGCCGAGGCGCGGTCGCCCAGCCACTCGGCCAGCTCGTCCCTGGATTTCACGAAGGCACGGCCGGCGGAATCCGTCCAGGTCAGGCCCGCCTCGATGGCGAAGGTCTTGATGTCGGATATGCCGCCGTCCTTGTAGCGCTGCAGACGCACGCCCTTGCCGCGGCCCATCTCGGGGATCTGGGCAAGCGGGAAGACGAGCAGCTTGCGGTTCTCGCCGACCACGGCGACGTGATCGCCATCGACGGCGATGCATCGCGCGGCCTCGTCGGGCGACTTGATGTTCATGACCTGCTTGCCCTTGCGCGTGTTGGCGGCGACCTCCTCCTCGGGAACGACGAAACCGTTGCCCATGTGGGAAGCCAGAAGCAGCTTGCGCTTCGGGTCGTGGACGAAGGCGGTAACGATGTCCTGGTCGTTCTCCATGTCGACGATGATGCGGATCGGCTCTCCGTGGCCGCGCCCGCCCGGTAGCCGGTCGGCGCCGATCGTGTAGAACTTGCCGCCCGTCGTGAAGACCAGGACCTTGTCCGTCGTCTGTGCGTGGAAGGCGAGCTTGAGCTTGTCCCCTTCCTTGAAGGCGAGACTGTCGAACTCGGCCAGGTGCCCTCGCAAGGCGCGCAGCCAGCCCTTTTCCGAGACGACGACGGTGATCGGCTCCTTCTCGATCATGGCATGCTGGATATGCGTCTCGTCGTGCTCCGGCGCGTCTGCGAACTGGGTACGGCGGCGTCCGAGTTCGGTGCGCGAGCCGAAGCGGTCGCGCAGCTTCTCGACTTCCCAGCGGATCGTCTTCCACTGCTTGGCATCGGAGGCGAGCAGCGCCTCGATCTGCGACTTCTCGGCCGTCAGGTTGTCGAACTCCTTGCGGATCTCGAACTCCTCCAGCTTGCGCAGGGCGCGCAGCCGGAGGTTCAGGATGGCCTCGGCCTGCGTATCCGTCAGGTCCCAGCGCGCCATCATGACGGCCTTGGGTTCATCCTCCTCCCGAATGATGCGGATGACCTCGTCGATGTTGAGATAGGCGATCAGGTAACCGCCGAGGATCTCCAGCCGCCGCTCGATCTCCGCCAGCCGGTGCCGGGAACGGCGGACGAGCACCTCCTTGCGATGCTCAAGCCACTGCTGGAGCGCTTCCTTCAGCGAGAGCACGTTCGGGATGCGGCCGCGGGAGAGAACGTTGAGGTTCAGCGGAAACCGGTTCTCGAGTTCGGAAAGCTTGAACAGCGATTCCATCAGGATGGCCGGATCGACTGTCCGGCTCTTGGGCACCAGCACGAGGCGGATGTCCTCCGCACTCTCGTCGCGGACGTCTTCCAGCAGCGGCAGTTTCCGCGCCAGCAGGAGTTCCGCGATCTTCTCGATCAGCTTGGCCTTCTGGACGCCGTAGGGGATTTCCGTGACGACGATCTGCCAGGTGCCGCGCCCCTGGTCCTCGACGGTCCATTTCGCGCGCACCCTGAACGATCCGCGGCCGGTCCTGTAGGCCTCGACGATCGTCTCCCATCGATCGACGATGATGCCGCCGGTCGGGAAATCCGGCCCGCGGACCATGTTCTCGTCATCGTCCTCGGGATGCGGAGACTGGGTCAGCAGGTCCTCGACCGTCGCATCAGGATGGTCGATCAGGTGCAGCGAGGCCTTGCAGAGTTCGGCGACGTTGTGGGGCGGGACGGAGGTCGCCATGCCCACCGCGATGCCCGTGGAGCCGTTGGCAAGGAGGTTTGGGAAGGCGCCGGGAAGAACCGTCGGCTCCTCGTTCTCCTCGTTGTAGGTCAGGCGGAAATCGACGGCATCCTCGGTGATGCCCGAGAGGAGCTCGGTCGCGGCTTCCGTCATGCGCGCCTCGGTGTAGCGCATGGCGGCCGCGTTATCGCCGTCGATGTTGCCGAAGTTCCCCTGCCCGTCGACGAGCGGATAACGCACGGAAAACGGCTGCGCGAGGCGCACCAGCGCATCGTAGATCGACTGGTCGCCGTGCGGATGGAACTTGCCCATGACCTCGCCGACGATCGAGGCGCACTTTGCGAACCGCTGGTCGGGATTGAGGCGCAGGAGCCGCATCGCATGCACGATGCGACGGTGCACGGGTTTCATGCCATCGCGCACGTCGGGCAAGGCCCGATGCATGATGGTCGAGAGCGCGTAGGCGAGGTACCGCTCCTCGAGCGCTTTCTTCAGATCGACGGGCTCTATGCCGTCGCCATCGCCGGACCCCGGCGGAATCAGGCTTTTTCCCATGCTCGCGGGTTACCGGAGGCGGTCGGCCGCGGCAAGTGGGACGGAACCACATCCACGGCAATTCCGTATCGTCTTCCCGGCACCGCGCCGGCATGAGATTGTAACGCTGCCATGCGAGGCGGAGGGACGAGAAGCCCACCGGCGCAGCCGTTGGATCAAATCGCTGAGTGGCATAGTTTACAGATAACGACGCCGGCAGGCGGCAAAGACATCGTACAGTCGCTATTTCTTCGATGATAGGCGCACGAAAGCGCGGAAACCTCAGGGAACACATCATGACGCATCACAGATCCAGGCTCAGGACACTCGCGATCACCGGCCTTGTGGCCGCCTTGGCACCACTGCCAGCTTTCGCCCAAAGCGCCGACGAAGTTGCCGCGCGCCTGAAGGCGATGTTCGAGAAGCAGGGCGTGCAGGCCAATTGGAGCAACGTCAGCGGGTCCGGCTCGTCCGTGACGCTGGAAGGCGTGACCATGAGCGTGCCCGGAGAGGAAGACAGCATCAAGATCGGCGATCTCAACCTCGAGAACGTCAGCGAGAGCGGGGACACGATCGTCATCGGGACGCTGGAATTGCCGACCTACACCTATTCGAATTCCGGTCTGGACGTCGCCATCAGCGACCTGACCATTGCCGGATTGAAGCTGCCACCCGAAGGCTCCACCGACCCGATGGCGGAAATCGCTCTCTATGACAGCGTGGACATGGGTGGCCTCACCGCCATCTACGAAGGAAGCGAAGTCTTTTCCCTCGAGCAGTTGCATGCAGAGATGACCGGCGGCGACGGGACGCCATTCGCCTTCTCCGGCGCGGCGGAGAGCTTTGCCGTCAATCTCGCCTCGCTCGAGGATCCGAAGGCCTCGGAGGCGCTGAAGAATGCGGGTTACGAGACGCTCGACGGCACGTTCGAGATGGCGGGCACCTGGGATCCGGCGAGCGGCAGGCTGGCGCTCGACCAATACGACATCGCGATCGATGATGCCGGCACGCTGGGATTCACCTTCGAGATCACCGGGTACACGCCGCAGTTCATCGCCGCACTCCGCGAAATCCAGGCGAACATGGCCAAGACCGAAGGCGAGGACAAGTCGGCGCAGGGCATGGCCATGCTCGGACTGATGCAGCAGCTCAACCTCCATGGCGCCACGCTCCGCTTCGACGACGACACGCTGACGCAGAAGGTGCTCCAGTACTTCGCCGACCAGCAGGGGGCAAAGCCCGCCGACATAGCCAACCAAGCCAAGGCGGTCCTGCCTTTCGCGATGGCGCAGATCGGCAATCCCGAGCTGACGGCCGAGGTGAGCGCGGCGGTGAACGCGTTCCTCGACAATCCGGAAAGCCTGGAGATAAGGGTCGCGCCCGAAAAGCCTCTGCCCTTCGCGATGATCGCCGCCAGCGCGATGACGGCGCCGCAGTCGCTGCCGCAGCAGCTGGGCGTCGGCGTGGCCGCAAACGAGTAGTCTCGCCCAGGGAGGAAGATTTCGTTTCTTCGACGTGGAACGCCCGGCCAAGGACCGGGCGTTCTCTTTCCGCCTCAGATGCTGTGCCGGCGGCGCCACTCGCGGCAGGAGAGGTCGAGGATGGCGAGCGCGCCGGTTCGGAGATCGTCCGGCGTCAGCGCATGATCGGGGCCGTCGCCGGTCAGAGGCACGTGGACGAAGCCGCTCATGGCCGGTGCGAAGCCCGCGCAGGCTTTCGCCCGCGACAGCATGAACACGGTGTTGCAGAGATAGCCGCCGGCATCGTCCGACCATTCGACCGGCAGCTTCATCTCCGCAAGCCTGTCGTGGATCGCCTGCAGCGGCAGGCCGGATTCCAGTGTCTCGGGGCCGGCGCAGACCTGCCCAGCGTCCCGCATGGCGCCCGAATTGTCCGGCCGGTCGGCGGCGAAGCGGTTGCGGGCGAGGCGTTCCAGACGAAAGCCGGAGCATTCGTCCGCCAGTCCGAAGTGGATTGCGATGTCGGGCGCGCATTCGCGTCCGAGTTCCGACAGTCGCGGGCCGACCGCGGCATAGTCGACCGGGAGCACTTCGGCGCGGAATGCCTCGACGTGCTCCAGAAGGCCGGCCGGTGGATCATCCTTCAGGCTCCCGACCAGCCATTCGGTCGGGTTGACCGGCGCGCCGGGGAAGGGCTCGAAGCCGGTGACGAGGACGCGTGGGCCGGCAGCCACCTTGCTAGGTCTCCTTCTTGACCGGATTGACGCGCAGCGAGAGTTCGCGAAGCTGCGCCGCGGAAGCTTCCGACGGTGCTCCCATCAAAAGATCCTGCGCCTGCTGGTTCATCGGGAACATGGTGATCTCGCGCAGGTTCTTGGCGCCGACCAGCAGCATGACGATGCGGTCGATGCCGGCGGCCATGCCGCCATGCGGCGGCGCGCCGTACTGGAAGGCCCGGTAGAGCCCGCCGAAACGCTCCTCGACCACGGTGTGGTCCAGCCCGACGATGCCGAAGGCCTTTACCATGACTTCCGGCAGATGGTTGCGGATGCCGCCCGAGGCAATCTCGAAGCCGTTGCAGACGAGGTCGTACTGATAGGCCTTGATCGACAGCGGCTCCTCTTCCTCCAGCGCGCCGAGACCGCCGCGCGGCATGGTGAAGGGGTTGTGGCCGAAGTCGATGCGCTTTTCCTCCTCGTCCCACTCGAAGAAGGGGAAGTCGACGATCCAGGCGAGCGCGAAGCGGTCGCGGTCGACGAGGTTCAGTTCCTCGCCCGCACGTGTGCGCGCCGCACCTGCGAAGGGGTAGAACTTCTTCGGGTCGCCGGCGGCGAAGAAACAGGCGTCGCCCGGCTTGAGACCGAGCTGGATGCGGATCGCTTCGGTGCGCTCCTCGCCGATGTTCTTGGCGATCGGGCCGGCACCCTCGACCTTGTCGTTCTCCTCGCGCCAGAAGATGTAGCCGAGACCCGGCTGCCCCTCGCCTTGCGCCCATGAGTTCATGCGGTCGCAGAAGGCTCTGCTCCCGCCGGTCGGCGCGGGGATGGCCCACACCGCCGCTGCCGGATCGTTGGCGAGGATGTTGGCGAAGACCTTGAAGCCGGAGCCGCGAAAATGCTCGGACACGTCCTGCATCTCGATGGGGTTCCTGAGGTCGGGCTTGTCGGAGCCGTATTTCAGGATCGCCTCGTCGTAGGGGATGCGGGGGAATTCCTGCGTGACGCGCTTGCCGTTGGCGAAGGTCTCGAAGACGCCGCGCAGGACCGGTTCCATGGTGCCGAGCACGTCGTCCTGTTCGACGAAGCTCATCTCGAGGTCGAGCTGGTAGAATTCGCCCGGCAGGCGGTCGGCGCGCGGATCCTCGTCTCGGAAGCAGGGCGCGATCTGGAAATAGCGGTCGAAGCCCGACATCATGATGAGCTGCTTGTATTGCTGCGGCGCCTGCGGCAGCGCGTAGAACTCGCCGGGATGGATGCGCGAGGGCACCAGAAAGTCGCGTGCGCCCTCGGGCGAGGACGCGGTCAGGATCGGCGTCGAATATTCGGTGAACCCGGCCTCGCCCATGCGGTTGCGCATCTCGGCGATGATCTTCGTGCGCTGGACGATGTTCCTGTGCAGCGTTTCCCGGCGCAGGTCGAGAAACCGGTACTTGAGGCGGATGTCCTCGGGATAGTCCGGCTCGCCGAAGACCGGCAGCGGCAGTTCCTTCGCGGAGGAAAGCACCTCCATCTCCTGCGCGAAAATCTCGATCTCGCCGGTGGGCAGGTTCTTGTTCACGGTCTCCGGCGAGCGCGCCTTGACCTTACCGTCGACGCGGATCACCCACTCGCCGCGCAGCTTTTCCGCGGTCTTGAAGGCGGGCGAGTTGGGATCGGCGACGATCTGGGTCAGGCCGTAATGGTCGCGCAGGTCGATGAAGAGAAGCCCGCCATGGTCGCGGACCCGATGGACCCAGCCCGAAAGGCGCACTGTCGAGCCTTCGTCGGACTTGCGGAGTTGTGCGCAGGTATGGCTGCGGTAGCGATGCATCGGAAAATCCGGTCTTCTCGAGGAACAGTGACGGGGCCGTCGGCGCGAGACGCCCGGCCCTCCAAATTCGCGCGGAAAAGCGCATGGAGGGTATCTTTTGTCAAGGACGTCCGGTCGAGGCGGGCGGCGGTGAGCTCGGGTTGACGGAACGCCGCATACCCCCCACTCCGACCCGCTTCGCGGGCCACCTCTCCCCCTCAAAGGGTTAGAGGAAGGGAGCTCGGCCGCAGCCGCCCCGCCCGGAGATCAGCCCTTGCCGCCGGCCCGGCCCTCGTCGGACCTGTCATAGAAGTCCGACAGGCGCTCGCGCACCGGCGGGTTCGCGGCGCCCGAGTAGCCGGTGAAGGCCTCGTAGGCGAGTTGGTCGTCGATCGGCCGTCCGATGACGTTGAGGATCGTCTCCTTGGCCGAGCGGACCGCCCATTGATCGTTGCGCAGGATCTGCCGCGCGACCTTCTCTGCTTCCTCCATCAGCTTCTCGTGCGGGACGACACGCGAGACCATGTTGCAGCCCAGGGCGCGCTGCGCATCGATGGGCTCTCCCGTCAGAAGCATCTCGAGCGCGATACCGGCACCGCAGGTGTTGACCAGCCGCACGATGCCGCCGTCGCCGTGGTGAAAACCGCGCCTGACCTCGAAGGAGCCGAACTGCGCGCGTTCCGAGGCGATGCGGATGTCGCAGGCGAGCGCGTTCTCCAGTCCGCCTGCCAGCGCCCAGCCGTTCACGGCGGCGATGATCGGCTTGTAGATGCGGTGAAGTCCCCGGGTGATGCCGCCGAGCCCATCCTCGATCTTGCGACGCGGCAGCAGCGCGTCGGCCTGCTGGACCCAATGGGGCAGATGCGTCTTCAGGTCGGCGCCCGCGCAGAACGCCTCGTCGCCGGCTCCGGTGAGGATCGCGACATGGACGTCGTCGTCGTCGCGGAAATCGCGCCAGATGTCCCACAGGAGTTCATGCATCTCGCGATCGATGGCATTCATCGCCTCCGGCCGGTTGAAGGTGACGTAGGCGACCTTGCCCCGCTTCTCATAAAGTGCCTTTGCCATCGACCGTCTCCCCTTGCCTGAACTCGAGCCTGCGGACGACCGACGCCGGCGGCGGCGGCCACGAAGGTCCACAATTCTTCCTTCAGCCGGGCGGGCGGCCATGCCTGCGCCTCGGCCAAGGCCTGGCCGGACGCCTGGCGCAAGCCGCCCATGATCATCGCCACGAGCAGCCTGGCGTCGGATCCGCCCGGAAGTTCGCCCTTGCGGCGCGCCAGCGTGATGTTGCGGGCGCCGACCGCGATGTGCCGCGAAAGCCGGCGCGCCTCGATGGCGGCGACCTCCGGTTCCGCCGACATCCGCACCAGGAACAGCGGAGCGAGCGGCTCGCCGAGGTAGAAGTCGACCATCCTTTCGAGGCGACGGCGCTCGCGCCGGGGCCAGGATGCGCCGGGCAGCGGGTTCGGATCGATCACCGCCGCCTCGTAACGGTCGTAGAAGGCTTCGACGACCGCGGCGACGAGACCCGCCTTGGAGCCGAAATAGTGATAGGTCAGCCCAACCGAGGTGCCGGCTCGCTGCGCCACCGAAGCGATCTCCAATCGGCCGTCATTGGCGACGAGTTCGCGGCCAGCCGCGTCCAGCAGCCGCTGCGATGCGGACGGGCGGTGCCCGCCGGCAGGTCGTGTTTTCCCGATCTGCGATCGTGCAGGCGATGGCGAGGCGTTTCCAACGGGGTTCATGAGCGCATTGAATTGAATTCAATTCAATGCGTCAAGTCCGCCTCCGCGCAGTAGCCGAGAAGCCCAAGCAGCACTGGCGACAATGACGGCTGACGCGCCGCCCGGCCCATTGCGGGATCATCCTCAACCGTTTAGCGCTTTCTGGCACAACCCGCGGCAAGCCAGGACGTCCATCATCCCGGCGCGTCGCCTCATGCCCCAAGGCTCCATGTCCGCCATCCGGCCGCTGATCCCGCTCCTCATCGCCGCCGGCATCCTGCTCGGCGGCAATGGCTTGCAGGGAACCCTGATCGCATTGCGCGGGGCGCAGGAAGGCTTCGCTCCCTCCACGATCGGGCTGATCGGTACCTCGTATTTCGGCGGCTTCCTGCTCGGCTGCCTGGCCGTCACCCATATCCTCAAGTCCGTCGGGCACGTACGGGCATTCGCAGCGCTTGCCGCGATCGCCTCGGCGGGCACGCTGCTGCTGGTCCTCATGATCGACCCGCTGGTGTGGTCCGCGATCCGCTTTGCGAGCGGCTTCTGCTTCGCCGGTCTCTTCACCGTCATGGAAAGCTGGATGAATTCCGGCGTCTCCAACGAGAACCGCGCGCGCGTGCTGGCGCTCTACCGCATCATCGATATCGGCTCCGTGACCGGGGCGCAGTTCCTGATCCCGGCGATCGGCGCGGACGGCTTCGCCATCTTCGCCGTCATGTCGATCATGATCACGCTCTCGCTCGTTCCGGTCTCGCTCGCCGACCGCTCCAACCCGGTGCCGCCGGAGGACGTGCGTCTCGATCTCGGGCGTGTCTGGCGCATCTCGCCGCTCGGCTGCATCGGATGTATCGCGGTGGGAGTCACCAACAGCGCGTTCCGGACGCTGTCGCCCGTCTATGCCGAAGCCATCGGCATGTCGGTCGCAGACGTGGTCGTGTTCGTCAGCGTCGGCATCATCGGCGGGGCCATCATCCAGTATCCGCTCGGCTATCTCTCCGACCGCTGGGACCGCCGGAAGGTGCTGCTCGTGACCACCGCAGCCTCGCTCGGAGCGGCACTGGCGATCGCCACGGTCGCGGGCACCGACAGGATATCGAACTTCGTCCTGGTGTTCGTCTTCGGCTCGTTCGCGATGCCGCTGTTCTCGCTGTCGGCCGCGCATGCGAACGACCGGGCGGGAAAGGGCGAGTTCGTGCTGGTGAACGCCGCCCTGATGCTGTTCTACTCGCTCGGCGCCATCGGCGGCCCGTTCGCGGCATCGGCGGCCATGCAGGCGTTCGGCCCACGCTACCTCTTCTTCTTCTCGGCGGCCGTCTACGTCATCTTCATCGGGTTCATCCTCTACCGCATGGGCGCCCGCGGCAGCGTGCCGGCGGCAAGGCGCGGGCGGTTCACTGCGCTCCTGAGGACATCGCCGATCTTTGCGCGACTGGCGCGGCGCGGCGGAGACAGGCGGGGGGCGAGCAGACCCGGGGGATTCGCGGGACGGTGCGGCTAGTGGTGCGGGTTTGACGCTTTGGCGGAGGGACCGGCAGGAGACGATCTCACTTCGGACTTTCACGGGCAAGGACGGCTTGCCCCGAACCCGACGATAGTACAGCTTGTTGAGCCAATGGCAGCTACCTCGGACGGGCTTTCAAGTTGTCGGTCAACTATACGGTGCGCGACTATATCGGCGTGTGGTCAACATCGCCGTTCGCCGACGTTGGGCTGGCCCCCTGGCATGTGGCACAGCAGGCTCAGCATCTGGTCGGCCAGGCGCTTAGGACCCTAGGTTCTTCCTACCAGATCAGCGAGGGCTTCGCAAGTGCACGAGTCGGCCCAACTCGAAGATGGCGTCATTCTCAAAGGTGTTGGTATCATCGGCCCCCGCTGCTTCGTAGCTGCCGGGGCTTACCTCAGAGGCGGAAATCTCTTAAGACGAAGATTGCATCATCGGACCGGGGTCCGAGTTGAGTACATGCTTCATGTTCCGTGGATCGAAAGCTGCTCATCTAAATTTCGTGGGGCACTCGCTTGTTGGGTCGGGAGTCAACATCGAGGCGGGCGCTGTCATAGCCAACTACCGTAATGAACTCACTGACAAGGCAATCCGCATTCTGCACAGAGGGCAGGTCATCGACACTGGCGTGGAAAAATTCGGCAGCCTTATCGGCGACAATGCCCAAATTGGCGCAAATGCAGTTATAGCTCCAGGCGCCCTTGTCGAACCTGGCGGGAAAGTTGACCGGCTCCATTTGTTGGATCAGTACCCATACTGATCGGCTTCGGTCTTTGCAGGCCATATCGGGAGGTCCGCTTCATGCGAGCCGTTCGTTTGAAGCGGTTAGTCCGCGCCCCAGTTCCCGTCTTCCCACTCGGCTATTAAGCGTCAGATTTGCGAAGCCGGGTGAAGACTCTTCGCCTTCGATATCCTAAAAACCACGCATGCACCTGATCACGTCCCGCGACGAGCTTGCCGCCGTCATCGCCGAACTCTCCAAATCCGACTTCGTCACCGTCGACACGGAGTTCATCCGCGAGACCACCTTCTGGCCGGAGTTGTGCCTGATCCAGATGGCGGCGCCGGGCATCGATGCGCTGGTGGATCCGCTGGCACCGGGCATGGACCTCGCCCCGTTCTTCGAACTGATGGCCAACGAGCGGGTGACGAAGGTCTTCCACGCGGCGCGCCAGGACATCGAGATCATCTTCCATCGCGGCGGGCTGATCCCGCACCCGGTGTTCGACACCCAGGTCGCCGCGATGGTCTGCGGCTTCGGCGACAGCGTCTCCTACGAACAGCTCGTGCAGAAGCTCGCGGGAGGCCACATCGACAAGTCTTCGCGCTTCACGGACTGGCGCCACCGACCGCTGAGCGACAAGCAACTGACCTACGCACTTGCCGACGTCACCTTCCTGATCGAGGTCTACCAGCGTCTGAAGGAGGAAATCGAAAAGGAAGGCCGCGCGCACTGGCTGAACGAGGAGATGGAGATACTCACCTCGCGCCGCACCTATGACCCGCATCCGGAAGATGCCTGGAAACGGCTGAAGATGCGGTTGCGCAAGCCGCAGGAACTCGCAGTCATGCAGGCGGTGGCCACCTGGCGCGAGTTCGAGGCCCGCGAGCGCAACGTGCCGAGGGGACGGGTCGTCAAGGACGATGCGATCTACGAGATCGCCCAGCAGCAGCCGCGGGACACTGCGGCGCTGGCACGGCTGAGGAGCATCCCGAAAGGCTGGGAGCGCTCCTCGTCGGCGGCCGGGCTGCTCGCGGCGGTGAACGCCGCGCTGGAAATCCCGCGGGAAGAACTGCCGAAGCTTCCGAAGCAGACGCAGGCCCCCGAAGGCTCCGCGGCAGCAGCGGAACTGCTCAAGGTGCTGCTCAAGCTCGTGGCCGAGGACCACAACGTCGCGGCCAAGATGCTGGCCTCCAGCGACGATATCGAGAGGATCGCGGCCGAGGGCGAACAGGCCGAGGTGCCGGCGCTTCAGGGCTGGCGACGGGAGGTCTTCGGCGAAAAGGCGCTGAAGCTGATCGATGGCGGGCTTGCGCTGCGCTTCGAGAAGCGGCGCGTGGCGGTCTTCGAACCCTGACGCGTCCCTCCCCGGCGGTTCAGTCGCCGAGACGGAAGTCGAGTGTCTTGCCGGTGAGCTTTGCAAGCTGCTGAAGCCTGCCTTCCGGTCGCTCGCCCATCAATGCGGCGCAGGATTTCAGGCACCACCAGCGTGAGGCCGCCGCGTTCGTTCGGTTCCCAATTCAGCCTGGGAATCACGCCCGGCATCGACGCCGAGAAGAGATAGACCACACGCAGGATGCCGCCGAGCAGGCGCGCCCGCTCGAGATAGCGCGGCGTGGCAAGCGCTCGAATCTGCGGTGCCGCATCGTCGAACAGACCTTCATGCCTGTAGAGGTTCGCAAGTGCGATGTAGGCGCGTCCGGGATGGTCGACGCCGACGAAGGCACCATGGGCGATGATGTTGAGCGACTGGGTTCCGCGATAGTCCGGATGGGCACGCCAGCCGATGTCGGCCATCAGGCATGCGGCGCGGCGGCAGCGGGCCTCGTCCTCGGTTTCGTCCATGCCGAAGGCGGCGAATGCGGAACCGGTCCAGTCCGCCAGTTCGCGCGCATGGGTGACGGATCGCGCCCGCAGGATGGCAAGTTCCTCGGCCGCCGAGATCAGCGGATCGTTCGCCTTCTCCTTGTCCTCCAGAAGCGAGTAGAGGTAGCCCTCGCGCACGCCCAGAGCAGATATGACGATCTTTCCAGGCTTCATCACCGTGAGGATGTGGTTGAGCACCGTCGCTCCGTAGGCGAGGAGCCCGCGCCGGTTCTTGGAGACCCGCTCGATGCCTTTCAGCTTGTCGATGTCGCCACGCGCGACGCGCTTGAGGAAAGTCGCGGATTTCGCCACGTCCATCTCGTAGTGGTGCATGACGTGCAGCGGATAGTCCGTCACATGCATGTGCAGCCTGGCAAGGTTACGCCAGGTACCGCCGACGCAATAGAAGTTCCGCCCTTCGCCCTTCTTCAGGAGTTCCGCGCGGGCAAGCTCACGCCTGGCGATGCGGCCGGCCGCGGCGATGGAGCCCTTCGACATGTCCTGCAGGCGAAGACCGCCGAGCGGCAGGGTGATGCCGTCGCCGATCTGCTCGCCCCGCACGTCCACGAGTTCCAGGCTGCCGCCGCCGAGATCGCCGGCGATGCCGTCGGCGGGATGAAAGCCGGAGATGATGCCAAGGGCCGAGTAATGCGCTTCCTCGCGTCCGGACAATATCCTGATTTTCGTACCGAGGATTTCCTCGGCGCGATGGATGAAATCGGCGCCGTTCTCGGCCTCGCGGGCGGCCGCGGTGGCGATCACGTGGAGTTCCTTCGCGCCCGCCTGTTCGGAAAGCGCGCGGAAGCGGCCGAATTCCTCCACCGCACGACGGACCGCGTCGGGGTCCAGCCGGCCTGTCGACACGATGCCCTTGCCGAGCCCGGCGAGCATCTTCTCGTTGAACAGCACCGTGGGTGCCCGGGCAATGCCCTCATAGATCACGAGGCGGATCGAATTCGATCCGATGTCGATGATGGCGAGGGGACTACGGTTCTGCAGCCGACCCTGTGAGGTGGCAATCATTCGGAAGCGGCTGCTTTCGCTTTCTTGCGCCGGCCGTGGCGAACGATGCGCTTGGGCGCGTTGGATTTCAGGGCCATTCCTCGTCCGGAAAGGCTTGGATTGGTCATGAAATATTCCTGCGCGTTGAAAGGTTCCTCGCCCTCCTCCGGCCCCATGCGCCGCGAGGTGCCGTCAGGCAGTATTTCGAAACTTTGCTGGTTGTCCATGATGTTTCCGAGCATGATCTGGTCGAGCACCTGTTCGTGCACGGTCGGATTGGTGATCGGAACCAGCGTCTCCACCCGCCGGTCCAGATTGCGGGGCATCATGTCGGCCGAACCGATGTAGACCAGCGCCTCGTCCGAGGGCAGGCCGGAGCCGTTGCCGAAGCAGAAGATCCGGCTGTGCTCGAGGAACCGGCCGATGATCGACTTGACGCGGATGTTGTCGGAGAGGCCCGGCACCTGCGGACGCAGGCAGCAGATGCCCCGGATGACGAGATCGATCTCCACGCCGGCGCTGCTGGCCTCGTAGAGAGCGTCGATCACCATCGGGTCGACGAGCGCGTTCATCTTCATCCAGATCTGCGCCGGCCGGCCCGCCTTCGCGTGCGCCGTCTCGTCGGCGATGTGTTTCAGGATCCGCTGGCGCAGCGTGAAGGGAGAGACCGCGATGCGCATCTTTTCGGCCGGCTCGGCATAGCCGGTGATGAAGTTGAAGATGCGCGTGACGTCCTGCGCGATCGCCGGATCCGTCGTGAAGTAGGACAGGTCGGTGTAGATGCGCGCCGTGATGGGATGATAGTTTCCGGTACCGACGTGGACGTAGCTTCTGAGCCGCCCCTCCTCGCGACGCACGACGAGGGAGAGCTTCCCATGTGTCTTCAGTTCCACGAACCCGAAGACGACCTGCACGCCGGCGCGCTCGAGATCGCGTGCCCAGCGGATGTTGGCTTCCTCGTCGAACCGGGCCTTGAGTTCCACGAGCGCGGTGACCGACTTGCCCGTCTCGGCGGCGTCGATCAGCGCACGGACGATCGGGCTGTCGTTGGAGGTGCGGTAGAGCGTCTGCTTGATGGCGACCACTTCGGGATCGGCGGCCGCCTGGCGCAGGAACTGCACGACGACGTCGAAGGATTCATACGGGTGATGGACGATGATGTCCTTCTCCCTGATCGACGCGAAGCAGTCTCCGCCATGGTCGCGGATGCGCTCGGGGAAGCGCGGATTGTAGGGCCTGAACTTCAGGTCGTCGCGCGGGATGCCGACGATCTCGGAAATCTGATTGAGCGCCAGCGGGCTGTTCAGAAGGCTCACGCGGGTTGCGGAAACGCCGAGTTCGCCGGCCACGAAGTTGCGCAGAGGCTCGGGAATGTCGCGGTCGAATTCGATGCGGATCACCGAGCCCCGGCGACGCCGCTTCAGCGCCGTTTCGAAGAAGCGCACGAGATCCTCGGCCTCTTCCTCGATCTCGATATCGCTGTCGCGGATGATGCGGAAAGTTCCGGTTCCCGTCACCTCGTAGCCCGGGAAGAGCTTGTCGATGAACAGTCCGACGACGTCCTCCAGGGAAATGAACCGGATGCAGCGGTCTCCGTCCGGCAACCGGATGAACCGCTTGAGCGCGACCGGAAGCCTGAGCAGCGCCGTCATGTGCTCGCGGCTCCTCAGGTTGCGCAGGTCGAGCGCGATGGAAAAGCCGAGGTTTGGAATGAACGGGAAAGGATGCGCCGGGTCGATCGAAAGCGGTGTCATCACCGGATAGATCGCATCGGTGAAGTGCTCATCGAGCCAGACGTGCTCGGCCTCGCTGATCCCGTCGCCCCGGACGAGTTCAATGCCCTCGGCCTGCAGAAGCCGCAGCAGGGCCGAAAAACTCGCCTGCTGGTCTTCCTGCAGCCGGCTCACCTCCCGCAGGAGCTGCTCGAGCTGCTGCTCGGGCGTGCGCCCGTCGGCACTCAGGGTTGCAATGTTCTCGCGCACCTGGCCCGCCAGCCCCGCCACGCGCACCATGAAGAACTCGTCGAGGTTCGCCGCGGAAATCGACAGGAAGCGGACGCGTTCGAGAAGGGGATGGTTCGGGTTTTGCGATTCTTCGAGAACGCGGCGGTTGAACTGCAGCCAGGAGAATTCGCGGTTGACGAAACGGTCGGGATTGCCTTCCGCCATCGCGATGCCGGAGGGAACCTCCCGCTGAAACTCACTGGGAGCCGGCGTGAGAAGATTCATGTCGATCCCATTGCTCCTTGCAGCGATTGCGGATCACCCGTGCTCCGCACCTTCGGACAGCTCTAGCCGTGCAATGTGACATCAGATAGCACGGACTTGCAAACAGGCGGATAATGATCCAAACGCGTGTTCGGCGTCACCACCAACACCACCCTTCAGGAGACGACGATGGCCGGCTACACGATTCCGCACTTCCAGAACGACGCCGGGCATCCCTCCATAGACATCGGCGTCAAGGAGTTCATGTGCACGGGCGCGACGGAGCCCTTCGACCATCCGCACGTCTTCCTCGACATGGGCGACGACAGCGAGATCGTATGCCCCTACTGCTCGACGCTGTTCCGCTACGACCCGTCCCTCAAGGCGACCGAAACACGGCCGGCAGGTTGCCTCTACCTTACGCGCGCCGCCTGATCCTCCCGAGGACGGCCCCGTGACGGCGGAAGGCCGGCCGAAATCGGTCCTTATCGCCGGGGCCGGTATCGCCGGTCTCGCCGCGGCGATCGCATTCGCGCAACGCGGGCATCCGGTGCGGGTATTCGAGAAGGCGCCGGAACTCGAAGAGGTCGGGGCCGGCCTGCAGCTCTCCCCCAACGCGACGCGCATCCTGGACCGCCTCGGGGTGCTCGAGCTGATCCGCCCGGCATCCGTTCGCCCGGAAGCCATCGTCCTTCGCGACGCTTACGGCCTGAAGGAGATCGCGCGCGTTCCGCTCGGCCAGTTCGCGGAGAAGCGCTGGGGCTCGCCTTATCTCACGGTTCATCGGGCGGATCTCCAGAGCGCACTGGCCTTACGCGCAAGACGCGAAGCGCGCATCCGGCTGACGACCGGCGCCTGCGTGCGGAACCTGGCATTCCAGTCGAGCGGCGTGACGCTCTCCATCGAAAAGGGCGGCAAGAACCTGGAGGCGAGCGGCGATCTCGTGGTGGCGGCGGACGGGGTGTGGTCGACCCTGCGCGGTGACGCGGGGCGACGACAGTCCTTCACCGGGCTGACCGCCTGGCGCACGACGATACGGCGCGGACAGCCACACCCGTTCTCGGAGGGACTGATCGCCGGGGACGTCGTGACTGCGTTCCTGCATCCCCGTTTCCATGTCGTGGCCTACCCGATCCGCGGCGGAGCGGCGGTCAACATCGTGGCGATCACCAGGGGCGCGCGCCTTGCGCCGTCATGGTCGCAGAAGGCGGACCGGGGCGAGCTCGTACAGGCGCTTTCCCTTGCCCCCGGAATGGCGAAGCTGGCGGGGAACGCAGGCAGCTGGACGAAATGGCCGCTGCACGCCGTGGACCCGTCCGGGCCCTGGACCAGCAGCCGAGGGCTCGCGCTGATCGGCGACGCCGCGCACGCGATGACACCCTTCGCGGCCCAGGGTGCGGCCATGGCCATCGAGGACGCGGCCGTCCTTGCCGGGCTCGTAGACCGGCACGGAGACGATATCGCATCGGCACTTTCGACCTACGAGAAAGAGCGCAAGCCGCGGGTGACCCGGGTGGCGCGCCGCGGCGCCTTCAACCGCTTCACCTGGCACGCCGCCGGGCCAATCGCGATCGGACGCGACCTCGTGCTCGCGATGCGTTCGCCGGAACGGCTCGCGGCCGACTTCGACTGGCTCTACGGCTGGGACGATGAGACGGCCAGGGACTGACGGATACCCGTCAGTGCCGGTCGGTCGTGCTGCCGTGCAGTGAAAGCGACCATCCAAGAAAGATCGGCAGCGGGGTCCAGAACCCGGTGCGGATGCCGGCGGCGCGCAAGGCCGACGCCGTCCAGACATTGCAGCCCGCGAGCGCGTTGAACCAGCCGCGGGCCTCGTAGAACCGGTCGTCGAAACCATAGCCGGGGGCCGCGAGCGTGAAGCCGCCGGAGTGTGTCACGAAGCTTCCGTGCATGAACCCGAGCAGGGCTTCGAACGCCTCCGCATCGAGGTCGAGTACCCGCACCGCGGGATGCGCGGGATCGATAGCCCCGGTCGCCTCGACATGCATGACCGAGCTGTCCAGGGTGAACGCCCGCAGAAGGGGCAGCGGCTTGAGATCGGCCCACGTCGGGGTCTCGACGTAGAACGACCGCCCTCCCCAGCCGATCACCAGCCAGCGGACCGCGGGATTGCCGATCGGCAGTCCGTCCGCGGCCATCGCGGAAAACCGCGCCAACACGTCTGGATCGGCCGGCAGCGCGATGTCGGTGTGAATGGGATTGGACAGCAGGAGCACCGTCCGGCGCGGATGGTCCTGCTCATGCGGCTCTGCCGGCGGCAGGAGCGGTCGCGGGATCAGAATGCCGGCAGCGATCGCCACCAGTGCAAGAACGACGACCAGCAGGACGGCGCCGAGCAGGCGGCGCATGCAGTCGGATCACGCCTTCCGGAAACGCCCGGAACTCAGTGCAGGATCTGGCTCAGGAACAGCTTGGTGCGCTCGTGCTGCGGATTGTCGAAGAACTCGGCCGGTGTGTTCTGTTCGACGATCTGGCCCATGTCCATGAAGATCACCCGGTTGGCGACCTGCCGGGCGAAGCCCATCTCGTGGGTGACGCACAGCATCGTCATGCCCTCTTCCGCCAGCCCGACCATCGTGTCGAGCACCTCCTTGATCATCTCGGGATCGAGTGCGGAGGTCGGCTCGTCGAAGAGCATGATGCGCGGGTTCATGCACAGAGAACGGGCGATCGCCACGCGCTGCTGCTGCCCGCCGGAGAGCTGGCCCGGATACTTGGCGGCCTGCTCCGGGATCTTGACCCGTTCGAGGAAGTGCATGGCGATTTCGTCGGCCTGCTTCTTGGGCAGCTTGCGGACCCAGATCGGCGCCAGCGTGCAGTTCTCCAGGATCGTGAGATGCGGGAACAGGTTGAAGTGCTGGAACACCATGCCGACCTCGCGGCGCACCTCGTCGATCTTCTTCAGGTCGTTCGTCAGTTCGATGCCGTCGACGATGATCTTGCCCTTCTGGTGCTCTTCCAGCCGGTTGATGCAGCGGATCATGGTCGATTTTCCCGATCCGGACGGACCGGCAATGACGATGCGCTCGCCGCGCATGACCTTGAGGTTGATGTCCTTCAGGACATGGAAGTCTCCGTACCACTTGTGCATGCCGACGATTTCGACCGCGACGTCGGTGTCGGAAACCTGCATCTTCGCCGGAGTTACAGCCATTTCCTCGGCCGGAGCCGCATTTTGCGTTGCCATCGAGGTTCCCCTTTTTTGTTTTCGTGGCCGCTGATGGGATTCCGCCTATCGCTTGTGGCCGGTGTCCAGCAATCGTTCCATGAAGATCGAATAGCGGGACATGCCGAAGCAGAACAGCCAGAAGATGAAGCCGGCGAAGACCAGTCCCGTCATCGGCGTCTGCGGCGAAGACCAGGCGGCGTCCGAGAAGTTCTGACGCACGATGCCGAGCAGATCGAACATGCCGATGATCGAGACGAGGCTGGTATCCTTGAACAGTCCGATGAAGGTGTTCACGATGCCGGGGATGACCAGCTTGATCGCCTGCGGCAGCACGATCAGGTTCATCTTGTGCCAATAGCTGAGCCCGAGCGAATCGGCGCCCTCGTACTGTCCCTTCGGTATCGCCTGCAGGCCGCCGCGGATCACCTCAGCCATGTAGGCGGACGCAAACAGCGATACGCCGACGAGCGCGCGCAGGAACTTGTCGAAATTGACGCCGGCCGGCAGGAACAGCGGGAACATGACGCTCGCCATGAACAGCACGGTGACCAGCGGCACGCCGCGCACCGCCTCGATGAAGATGACGCACAGCATCTTGACCACCGGCATCTTCGAACGTCGTCCCAGCGCCAGCACGATGCCGAAAGGAAGCGAGACCGCGATGCCGACGAAGGAGAGCACCAGCGTCACCAGCAGCCCGCCCCAGACCGAGGTCTCGACGTACTCCAGCCCGAACCAGCCGCCGACCAAGAGGACGAAGGCCACTATCGGGAAGACGAAGAAGAACAGGATCGCGTTCAGGCCCTTGCGCGGAGCGCTGGGCACCAGCAGCGGGACCAGCAGAGCGACGAAGATAGCGGCCACCAGGAGGACGCGCCAGCGCTCGTCGATCGGATAGCGCCCGAACATGAACTGCTCGAACTTGGCGCCGACGAAGGCCCAGCAGGCGCCGGACCAGCCGTCGGGCCGCACGCCGCCCTGCGCCGCCGTGGCGCATGCCGCACGGTCCGAACCGGTCCACTGGGCGCTGAAGAAAGCCCAGTCGAGCAGTGGCGGGATGACCAGGGCGATGATGACGAGCCCCACGATGGTCAGGATGATGTCGGCCGGCGTGGACAGGAGATTGGTGCGCATCCAGCGCATCAAGCCTCTCTCGCTGGCCGGCGGAGGTTCGTTCGCCAGCATCTCGGCGCGGACGAACGAGAGATCGTGCTCCTGCATGCTCGTCTACCGCTCCACCAGCGCCATGCGCGAATTGAACCAGTTCATGAAGACCGACGTGGTCAGACTGAGTCCCAGATAGACCACCATCCAGATCGCCACGACCTCGATCGACTGGCCGGTCTGGTTGAGAACGGTACCGCCGACCGCCACCAGATCCGGGTATCCGATCGCGACGGCCAGCGAGGAGTTCTTGGTCAGGTTCAGGTACTGGCTGGTCAGCGGCGGGATGACGATACGCATCGCCTGCGGCACGACCACGAGCCTCAAGGCCTGGCCGGGACGCAGCCCGAGCGCATAGGAGGCTTCCGACTGGCCATGTGCCACGCCGAGGATACCGGCGCGAACGATCTCGGCGACGAAGGATGCCGTATAGAAGGAAAGAGCAAGGTAGAGAGCCAGGAACTCCGGCTTGACCGTCCAGCCGCCGCTGAGATTGAACGTGCCGAGCACCGGATACTCGAAGCTCAGTGGGGCTCCCATCACCAGAAAGGCGAGGATCGGCAGCCCGAGGATCAGACCGACCGAGGTCCAGAAGACCGGAAAGGTCTGTCCTGTCGCCATCTGGCGGGCATGGGCGCGCCGCGCCACGAACCATGCCATGGCGATCCCGAGGAGCAGCGCAGCGGGTATGAGCCAGGCGCCCTCGCCCCAAATCGCACGCGGAAAGAAGAAGCCGCGACTGTTCAGGAAGCCAAAAAGAGGAAGTTCGATCGAATTCGCGCGGCAGAGGCAGGACCGACAGCACGCCGAGATACCAGAAGAAGATCACGAGCAGCGGCGGGATGTTGCGGAACACCTCGACGTAGACGGTGCAGATCCGCGAAATCAGCCAGTTGCTGGAAAGCCGGCCCACGCCAACCAGGAAGCCGACGATGGTCGCCGTGATGACGCCTGCAACGGCAACGACGATCGTGTTGAGAAACCCGATGACGAGTGCCTGGCCGAAGGTCGAATCGGAGGAATATGGAAGCAGCGAAACCGCGATGTCAAAGCCGGCGCGGCTGTCCAGAAATCCAAAGCCGGACGAGATGTTCGAGCGGCGCAGGTTTTCGATGGTGTTGTCGACGATCCACGCGACGAAGGCGACCAGTGCAAGGAAGACGACGACCTGAAAGACGAGGCCGCGAACCTTGGGATCGTTGATGAGGGACGAACGTGCGGGACTGTCGTCGCGAAGCGTTTCCTGGGAAGCCATCGGGTACCCTTCAGGCAGGCCCCGGGAGGCGGATCACGCCTCCCGGTTCCGGTGACTTTTCCTTAGCGGATCGGCGGCGCGTACATGATGCCGCCCTTGGTCCAGAGCTGGTTCAGGCCGCGGGCGATCTTGAGCGGCGAACCCGAGCCGATGTTGCGCTCGAAGCTTTCGCCGTAGTTGCCGACGCCCTTGACGATGTTGACGACCCAGTTCTTGTCCAGGCCGAGATCGGAGGCCGAGCGTGGAGTCGGCTTCCTGGCCGAGCACGCGGCGGATCTCCGGATTGTCGGAGTTCATCATCTCGTCGACGTTCTCCTGCGTGATGCCGAGTTCCTCGGCGATGATCATCGCGTTGAGCGTCCACTTGACGATGTCGAACCACTGGTCGTCGCCCTGGCGCACGGCCGGTCCGAGCGGCTCCTTGGAGATGATCTCGGGGAGAACGACGTGGTCATCCGGATTGGTGAGCGTCAGGCGGATCGAGTAGAGGCCCGACTGGTCGGTCGTGTAGACGTCGCAGCGGCCCGAGTCGTAGGCCGCGTTCACCTCATCGAGCTTCTCGAAGACGACCGGGTTGTATTCCATGTTGTTGGCACGGAAGTAGTCGGCGAGGTTGAGCTCGGTGGTCGTACCGGACTGCACGCAGACCGATGCGCCGGAGAGCTGCAGCGCGGAGTTCACGCCGGGCAGGTTCTTCGCGTTGATCATGAAGCCCTGGCCGTCATAGTAATTGACGCCGCCGAAGTTGAAGCCGAGCGCAGTGTCGCGGCTGAGCGTCCATGTCGTGTTGCGCGCCAAAAGGTCGACCTCGCCCGACTGCAGGGCGGTGAAACGTTCCTTGGCGGTGGTCGGGGTGTACTTCACCTTGGACGCATCGCCGAAGACCGCCGCGGCGACGGCCTTGCAGAGATCGACGTCGAAGCCGGTCCACTCGCCCTGATCGTTCGGTGAGGCGAAGCCGGCGAGGCCGGTGTTCACGCCGCACTGCACGAAACCCTTCGCCTTCACGTCGTCGAGCGTGGCGGCCGATGCGGCCGATGCCGCCAGTCCGAGTGCCGCCGCGCCGAGTACGCCGGTCAAGATCGTCGTTTTCATACCTGAAACCCTTTTCTGTTCCCGGGCTATTTCCCGGTTCTGTTACCCTCGCGGAAGTCAGCAGCGGCCGCCGTAACCCTCGACGGCGGCGCACCTGCGCGGCACGCCTCCCTGCGTCTCCCGTCCGCGCATCGAAGGCGATTATTACCAATTGGTCAAGGGCATATGGCCGAATGAAGCCATGGAAGCCGGCGAAACAGGCGCTTTGCGAGCCACTTCGCCGGAATCGGCCATCCTCCCCTGCGCAGCAACGGTTCAGGCCCGGCAGGAGGGGCCGGATCGTCGGACCAGCCGATGTGCCTGCCAGGCGGCGCGGCCTCGTGTTGCGCTGACGCTACCGCCGCTTTATGCCTTGCCGTCACACAACCGCCCAGGAGACGACATGGCAGGCGCAGACGAACCGAAGCTCGGCATCAACACCCTCCTGGCGCATTCGGGCTACGATCCCCGCTCGTTCCACGGCTTCGTCAACCCGCCGGTCGTACACGCCTCGACGGTGCTGTTTCCGGACGCGGGAACGATGGCCACCCGCAACCAGAAATACACGTACGGGACGCGCGGGACGCCGACCACCGACGCACTGGCCGGCGCCATCGACCAGCTTGAAGGTTCGGCGGGAACGATCCTGGTCCCCTCCGGACTGGCCGCAGTGACGGTGCCGCTGCTGGCCTTCCTGTCGGCCGGCGATCATGTGCTGATCGTCAATTCGGTCTATCACCCGACGCGGCGTTTCGCCGACACGATGCTCGCCCGTCTCGGCGTCGAGGTCGAGTACTACGATCCGCTGGTTGGCGCCGGCATCGGGGCGCTGATGAAGCCGAACACGAGGGTCGTCTTCACCGAATCCCCGGGGTCGAACACCTTCGAGATGCAGGATATTCCGGCCATCGCCGCCGCGGCGAAGGCTGGCGGCGCGGTCGTGATGATGGACAATACCTGGGCGACGCCGGTCTATTTCCGGCCGCTGGAGCACGGGGTCGACATCTCCATCCATGCGGCGACCAAGTATCCGGCCGGCCATTCCGACGTGCTGCTCGGCACGGTTTCGGCCAGCGAGCGCTGCTGGGAGCAGTTGCACGAAACCTTCCTGACGCTCGGAACCTGCGCGGCGCCCGACGACGTCTACCAGGTGCTGCGCGGCCTGCGCACCATGGGCGTACGGCTCGAGCGGCACCAGAGGAACGCCCTCGATATCGCCCGCTGGCTCGAAGGACAGCCGGGCGTCGCCCGCGTGCTGCATCCGGGGCTCGAAAGCCACCCTGGCCATGCGATCTGGAAGCGCGACTTTTGCGGCGCCAGCGGCATCTTTTCCATCGTGCTCGACGGCGGCGGGACGAAGAAGGCTCACGCCTTCCTCGATGCACTCGGGCTGTTCGGCCTCGGATATTCCTGGGGCGGCTACGAGAGCCTGGCCGTGCATGTGTCGCTGGGCGACAGGACGGTCGCGAAGGGCGACTACGAGGGACCGGTGATGCGCCTGCAGATCGGGCTCGAGGACGTCGAGGACATCAAGGCGGACCTGACGCGCGGGCTGGAGGCGGCGCGGGCGGTCTGAGGGTTGGCGATCCCGGCAGGATTCGAACCTGCGACCATCGGCTTAGAAGGCCGGTGCTCTATCCGGCTGAGCTACGGGACCGTCCGATCCGGCGTGGCCGGATATGCTGATTCGTCAGGCGCTCAGTGCGTCCAGGGTATCTTGCGGTCATAGCGGAAATTGTCCGCGTAGGAAATCTGCCGACGCTTCGATTCCTTGGGTTCCTGGACCCTGAAGGCGAGACCCTGCTTGCGTGCATAGGCAACGGCCTCCTCCCTGGTGTCGAAGACCAGGCGGATCTGGCTCTTCATGTCGCCCGAGGTCGTGTAGCCCATCAGAGGATCGATCTTCCGGGGCTGTTCCGGATCGAATTCCAGGATCCAGCGGCCGGTCCTGGCCTTGCCCGACTGCATTGCGGTTCTGGCGGGGCTGTAGATGCGGGCTGACATGGTCGATCCTCTCGTGGGGGCACTCTGCGGCTTAGGCCTCGACCCGAGGAGCCGAGGCTGGTCGGAGTGGCAGGATTCGAACCTGCGACCCTCTGGTCCCAAACCAGATGCGCTACCAGACTGCGCTACACTCCGTCTGCCTACGGAGGGCTGGGATACACAGGAAGCTCCCACGCCGCAACTGTTTTGCCGTGCAGCGCAATCGAGTTCAGAGATCGAATTCGCCCTGGCCCCGGTCGAGAGCGCTGACGACCTGTGCCGCCAGCCCGCGGGTGATGCGCGATTTCTGTTCGAGAGCGGCGCGGTCCAGCTTCTCGACAACCCGGCCTGCGGTCGAGAGCGACCGCTCGATGCGCGAGATGAGATAGCTCACCACATGGCCGTCCACCTCGAGCTGCCGGTCGGCGAAGAGCTTGGTGATGACGCCCGCCAGCAGCATGTCGTCCGGCTCGCCGATCTCCACGACCGTCGCCGCTTTCAGGCGGGAGGCGAGATCGGGCAGCGAAACGCTCCAGGCGAGCGGGAAGGACCGCGACGTCATCAACAGCGAGGCGTTCGCCGAGCGCACCTGGTTGATCAGGTGGAACAGGGCCGTCTCGTCGAAGGTACCCGCCTCGACCGCGTCGATCAGCACCGGGCGGCCGGCTTCGGCGGCGGCGGAAGCAGCGTCCAGGCTGCTCGGCAGAGCGCGGACCGCGGCGGCCTTTTCGGCCCAGACCGCGCCGAGATGGGTTTTTCCCGAGCCCGTCGGCCCAGCCAGCACCACGACCGGCGACGGCCAGTCGGGCCAGCGGTCGATGAGCGCGACGGCTTTCGCGTTCGCCGGCGAGACGATCAGGCTGTCGCGTGAGAACTCGGCATGATGGCCAAGATCGAGCGGCAGTTGCCGCGGCATTGCGTCCGCCTTTTCGGACATCGCCTCAATCCGGCTCGCCGACAGGCCCGGTCACCGGCTCATGGCCGCGATACATGGGCGAGTCCAGGTAGCGGGAAAGGGCGAAGCGCACCAGCACCGCGACGGCGGCCGCCGCCGGTACCGCAAGCAGGAGACCGACGAAGCCGAACAGCGAGCCAAAAGCGAAAAGCGCGAACATCAGCCAGACCGGATGCAGGTTGACGCTGCGCCCCACCAGCTTGGGCTGCAGGATGTTGCCCTCGACGAACTGACCGGCGAAGAAGATGCCGGCGACGATCGCGACCATGATCCAGTCGGGCCAGAACTGGACGAAGGCGACGCCCACCGACAGCACGAGCCCGACAAGCGAGCCGATGTAGGGGATGAAGCTGATCAGGCCGGCGACCAGCCCGATCAGGAGGCCGAAGTTCAGGCCCACCGCCGTCAGCGCGACGGCGTACATCACGCCGAGGATGATGCACAGCGTGCCCTGCCCGCGAAGGAACCCGGCCGTCGAAATGTTGATCTCGGTGGCGAGCCGGCGGACGGTGCCGACATGTTCGCGCGGTATCCAGTTGTCGACCGTCGCCACCATCCGGTCCCAGTCGAGCAGCATGTAGAAGGCTACGACCGGCGTGACCACGAGCAGGCCGCCGATGTTGATCAGCGCCAGCCCGGAGCTCCACAGCGACTGGAAGACGCCCGTGAGGAAGCCCGCGCCCTGCGTGATCAGGGTGCTCAGCGCCTCGCGCAGGCTCTCTGAATTCACCCCGATCGTGCGCTCCAGCCATTCCGGATCGAGGTTCGTGACGAGCGCCTGAAGCTGGGCGAGATAGCCCGGAAGGTTCGCCGCGAACCCGGCGAGCTGCGTGGCGAGGATCGGCACGATGATCATCAGCGCCAGCACGAAGGACACGACGAAGGCGACGAGGATCGTGATGGTGGCGGCAAGCCGCGACATGCCGTAGCGCTCGAGCGCGTCGGCCACGGGATCAAGGAAATAGGCAAGCACCATCCCCGCCACGAAGGGCAGCAGGATGGAGCTGAAGACGAGCAGGAACAGGACGAAGAACGCCGCGGCCGCGAACCAGAAGAAGACCTGCCGCCGGAACGTCGCGTTCGCTGCCGCGTCCGGGTCGCGTTCAGCCCTTATGGGTTTTGCTCTCGCCATCGCCGTTCATGTGCCTGAGCCAGGCGACGAGATAGGCCGCGCCGGAAGCGGCGGTCAAGAGGCCCGACAGGATCACCAGTCCGGCGCGGAGCAGCCCGGGCTCGGCAGCGAAGGCGAGTTGGCCAAGCACCAGGGCGGCCAGGACGATCTGCACGGCGGTGTTTGCCTTGGAAACGAGGAGCGGCTTCATCGCCACCGGTTTCGCCATGATGGTGGAAAGAAGCACCCCGCCGACGATCAGCCCGTCGCGCGAGACGGCGGCGATCACCAGCCACAGCGGCAGTTCACCCATGTAGCCGAGCACCACGAAGACCGAGACGAGAAGGAGCTTGTCGGCCATCGGGTCGAGGTAGGCGCCGAGTTCCGACCGCTGGTCGAAGGTGCGGGCGATGAAGCCGTCGACGCCGTCGGAGATGCCGGCGACGATGAAGCCGGCCAGCGCCCAGTCGACCTCGCCGGCGAGCAAGGCGAACACGACCGCCGGCACCAGCAGGAAGCGCAGGATCGTTATGATGTTGGGGATGGTCACGATCGGGTCTCTGGCATGCGCCGACAATTCGCCGCTGAACATGGCCGCTGGCGCCGCCGCGTTCAAGGAGCCAGCGCCACGGCGGCCGCTATCCAGCGGAGACGGCGGCGGCATTCGGCTTGGCGCCCGGGCTGGCTCCTTGCGGCATCGGCCCTCCCATGCGATGGACCCACGCAGGATTACCGTCACCTGACAGGAAGAGGCCATGAGCGACGGCAAGAACGGGCTCACCTATGCGGAGGCCGGGGTCGATATCGATGCCGGCAACACCATGGTGGAGAAGATCAAGCCGCTGGTGCGGTCGACGCGCCGGCCGGGCGCGGACGGCGAGATCGGCGGCTTCGGCGGCTTGTTCGATCTCAAGGCCGCCGGCTTTTCGGATCCGGTTCTGGTCGCGGCCAATGACGGGGTCGGCACCAAGCTGCGCGTAGCGATCGAATTGGGCATCCACGACACGGTCGGCATCGATCTCGTCGCCATGTGTGTCAACGACATCGTCGTGCAGGGCGCGGAACCGCTCTTCTTCCTCGACTATTTCGCGACGGGAAAGCTCGATCCCGAGCAGGGCGTGGCGATCGTCGCGGGCATCGCGGAAGGGTGCAGAATTTCCGGTTGCGCGCTGATCGGCGGCGAGACGGCGGAAATGCCGGGCATGTACGCCTCCGGCGACTACGACCTCGCCGGCTTCGCGGTGGGTGCCGCCGAGCGCGGACAACTTCTTCCCACCGACGACATCGTGGAAGGGGACGTCATCCTCGGGCTGGCCTCGTCCGGCATACACTCCAACGGCTTTTCGCTGGTGCGAAGGATCGTCGAGAAGAGCGGGCTCGGATGGAACGATCCGGCGCCTTTCGCCGAAGGCAGGACACTGGCGCAGGCACTGCTCGAGCCGACACGCATCTACGTGAAGCCCGTCCTCCACGCGGTCCGGGGCACCCACGGCATAAAGGCGCTCGCCCACATCACCGGCGGCGGCTTTCCAGACAACATTCCGCGCGTGCTGACCGATGCCTGGACGGCCGAGATCGACCTAGAGGCGATCGATGCACCGCCTGTGTTCGGATGGCTGCAGAAGACCGGCGGGATCGCGGATCTCGAGATGCTGAGGACCTTCAACTGCGGCATCGGCATGATTGCCGTGGTGGCCGCCGGTCAGGCAGCGCAGGTCGCCGCCGTTCTCAACCAGTCGGGCGAGACGGTCACACCGATCGGCCGCATCTGCCCCCGCCGCGACGCCGGCGTCATCTATCGCGGAGCCATCGAACTGTGACCGGGAAGAAGCGGATCGTGATCCTCGTTTCGGGCCGCGGCTCGAACATGGAGGCCCTGATCGCCGCTGCGGCGGCGCCGGATTTTCCGGCAGAAGTCGCCGGCGTGATCTCGAACGACCCGGGCGCGCCCGGGCTTGCCACGGCAAGGTCCCGCGGCATCGAGGCGATCTGCGTCGCGCACCGGGA
Source organism: uncultured Alphaproteobacteria bacterium (assembly GCA_963747465.1). Lineage (GTDB taxonomy): Bacteria > Pseudomonadota > Alphaproteobacteria > Rhizobiales > Rhizobiaceae > Aquibium. The sequence continues at coordinate 455,014 of CAVVFC010000006.1, read as the reverse complement.
CCATCCCGATCGCGCGGCGCATGAAGCGGCGCTGTCGGAGGCCCTCGCAGGACTGTCGCCGGACCTCGTATGTCTCGCGGGTTACATGCGCATCCTCACCGCCGATTTCGTTGCCGCATGGGCCGGGCGCATGATCAACATCCACCCTTCCCTGCTGCCGGCGTTCCCGGGTCTCGACACGCACGCCCGGGCGCTGGAGGCCGGCGTCCGCATCCACGGCTGCACGGTGCACTTCGTGAACGAGAAGATGGACGACGGACCGATCATCGCGCAGGCCGCCGTGCCCGTGCTCGCCGACGATAGCGAAAAGACACTCGCGGAGCGGGTTCTTGCGGCCGAGCATCGCCTTTATCCCATGGCGCTATCACTGATCGCCCGCGGCACGGTTCGTCTCGAAAATGGCAGGACAGTCCTGGAAACGGTTGCCGGCGCTGCCGATGCGGGGCTCTACTCTCCCCCGATCGAAAGCGCGCGACGGGCACAGGAAGCGGATCTGGAGCATCTGGCGCGGTTCACCCCCTAGCTCCGGCATCGGACGGGGATCGTCCGCAATCGTCTTCAAGCGTATTCGCGCCCTTCCTCGGTCCGCTGGAAATAGATCATGTCCAGCGACGGAGGCTCCTTGCCGAGCAGGGAAAGCACCGTATGCGCCTGCCCGCGGTGATGGGTCTGGTGGTTGAAGAAATGCGCCAGGGCGGGGGCGAGCCGCTGGCTGACGGTACGCATGTCGGTGACGGTGATGTAGGTGAAGCGTCCGGCGAAGGCCTGCCCGTCGAGACCGTCGATCCAGTCCTCGATCCTATTGTCCTCGGCCTCCCGGGCGATGCGCAGCGGGCCCAGATTGGGATGGATGACGGCGTCGAGCGATTTCGGTGCCTCGCCCTCGGCCGTGAACCGCTTCATCCAGATGCGATCCCCGACGAGGATGTGGTTCAACGTCCCCATCATCGACTTGAAGAAGGCACCGACGTCGCGGGTGAAATCCGCATCCGACAGTTCCGCCGCGGCATCGTAGAGCCGGCGATTGGCCCAGCCATTATAGGCCGCGAGCATCTGGAAATGGTGCTTCATGCTCTTTTCTTTCCGGTCGAAACGGGTTCAAGTGCCGCCTCCACTACCACCTGCCGGGAGACCGATCCAATGGCCATTCTGCTTTACGAACTCGTCGGCGAGGATGCCGCGCGTCCCTTCAGCCCGCATTGCTGGAAGGTGTCGATGGCGCTCGCCCACAAGGGCCTCGAGTTCGAGACCAAGCCCGCTCCGTTCACGGCGATCCCGGCGATCGAAGGCGGTGCGACCAAGACCGTGCCGCTGATCCGGGACGGAGACCGGCTGGTCGCGGACTCCTTCGAGATCGCACTCTATCTGGAGGACACCTATCCCGATCGGCCGACGCTCTTCGGCGGCGAAGGCGGCAAGGCGATGGCGCGGTTCGTCGAGCGCTGGTCCCAAATCACGATCCACTCCTATCTCGGCTCAGCCGTACTGATGGATATCCACGACTGCCTCGCGCCGGAGGACAAGGCGCATTTCCGCCGGACACGCGAGCAGCGCTTCGGAAAGCCGATCGAGGCGGTGCCCGCCGGCCGCGAGGAAAAGCTCGACGCCTTCCGCACCTCGCTCGAACCCTTGCGCAGCATGCTGTCTGTACAGCCGTTCATCGGCGGCCAGTCACCGCTCTTTTGCGACTACATCGTCTTCGGCGCCTTCCAGTGGTCTCGGGTCGTCTCGTCGTACCAGCCGCTCGCGGCCGACGATCCGGTGCGCGACTGGTTCGAGCGCTGCCTGCATCTGCACGACGGCCTGGGTGCCAGGATCCCCGAAGCGGCCTGAAGCCCGGCCTCGCTCCGCCATGATGTCCCCTTGGCATCGCTGGGGGCGGCCTGTATAGAGCCGCCACTTTCCCAATCCGACTGCAGAAGGAACTGACGATGGCGATCGAACGCACCTTTTCGATGATCAAGCCCGATGCCACCCGGCGCAACCTCACCGGCGCGATCACCAAGATGCTGGAGGATGCAGGCCTGCGCGTCATCGCCTCCAAGCGCGTATGGATGAGCCTGCGCGAGGCGGAGGGCTTCTACGCCGTCCACAAGGAGCGCCCCTTCTTCCAGGAACTGACCGAGTTCATGTCGTCCGGGCCGACCATCGTCCAGGTGCTCGAAGGCGAGAACGCCATCGCGAAGAACCGCGAAGTGATGGGCGCGACCAACCCGGCGAATGCCGACGAAGGCACGATCCGCAAGACTTACGCGCTGTCGATCGGCGAGAATTCGGTGCACGGCTCGGATGCTCCCGAGACCGCGGCGCAGGAGATCAAGTACTGGTTCGCCGACATCGAGATCGTCGGCTGAAGACGATTTCTGTGAGATGAGCCAGGGGCCGGCCTCGCGCCGGCCTTTTCCTTGGGCGGTCAGGCCGTCAGCCGGTCGAGGTCTGCGGGCCGTTCCTTCGCGTCGCTCGACATCATTTTCCCGAGTTCGGCGGCGGGTACGGCGGCGCCGTAGAGGAAGCCCTGGAAATAGTCGCAGCCGAAGGCGTGCAGGAATGCTTCCTGGTTCTTCGTCTCGACATGCTCGGCGACGACTTCGAGGTGGAGCGTGTTCGCCATGGCGAGGATGGTGCGGACGAGCGCGCGGTCGCCGTCCGAACGCTCGATGTCGGCGACGAGACCGCCGTCGATCTTGACCTCGTCGAATGGGAGCTTCTTGAGCCGGGCGATCGACGAGAACCCCGAGCCGAAATCGTCGAGCGAGAACCGAATCCCCAGTTCCTTGAGCGCGCGCATGCGGCTGGCGATCTCCGCCTTGTCCGTTACCGTGACGCTTTCGGTGAATTCTATCGTGAGGCGCGACGCATCGATTGCGTGCGCCGCGACCAGGTCTTCGACGAAGGAGACGAACCCGCTGGCGGCGAAGGTCTTCACGCTGACGTTGACGGCAAGACGAAGCTGCGCGGTGGACGGATCCTTCGACCATTCCGCCAGCCTGGCCACCGCCCTTCCGAGAACGAAGCGGCAGAGGCTTGCAATGAGGCCGGACTGCTCCGCAAGCGCGACGATGCGAAGCGGCGGTACCGAGCCGAGCGTGGGGTGGTTCCAGCGCAGCAATGCCTCCGCGGCGACGATGCGGCCGGATCTGTCGATCTGCGGCTGGTAGTGGACGTCCAGGGTTTCCTCGGCGATCGCCTTGCGGAGTTCGCCGACGAGCACGTAGCGTTCCTTCTCGCACTCCATCCAGGACGGATCGAAGAGAGCGACCGCATCGCGCCCGGCGCTCTTGGCCTCGTACATGGCGATATCGGCCTGCTTCAGGAGCTCGTCGACGCGGCGTTCGGTGCCGTCGAACGCCACGACGCCGATGCTCGCAGACGAGGCATGGCGGATTTCGCCCTGTTCGAAGGGCTCGCGCAGCGCCGCGAGCATCTGGTTGGCGGCGGCCGTGGCCATGCCATAGGCCAGGGACTGGTCGCCCGCGATGCCCTCCATCATGACGACGAACTCATCGCCACCCATGCGCGCAACCGTATCCTCCTCGCGAACGCAGCTTCGCAGCCGCCTGGCGATCTCCTGCAGATAGGCATCGCCGACATCGTGCCCCTGGGTGTCGTTGAGCGTCTTGAAGTTGTCGAGATCGATGAAGAAGAGAACGCCCGCGCGGGCACCGCAACGTGAACTGGAGACCGCGGTCGAGATGCGTTCCAGCAGGAGCCGGCGATTGGGAAGCTGGGTGAGCGGATCGTAGTATGCGAGATTCTCGATCTCCAGAGCCTGCCGCTTGCGCAGGGAGATGTCGGAGACATAGCCGTACCACGTGGTCGAAGTCTCGCTGCGCTCGGGCTGGGCCGTCACGCGCAGCCATTTCTCGCCGCCACCCGCGGTCCGGATGCGGAACTCGTGGTCGACCGGCGTCATTCGCGCCGCAGAGTGGCGGTACGCGTCGACATAGGCGTCCCGGTCGTCCGGATGGACGAAGGTGTAGAAGAGCGAAGCATCCTCGTAGTGGGATTCCAGCGGCACCTCGGCGATATGCTCGAACCCTTCGCTCAGGTAGCTGATCCCGGAGACGCCGGAGCCGTCGGCAGTGAACTGGAACAGGCCGCCCGGCAGGTGGCTGGTCAGCTTCCTGAACAGTTCTTCCAGCCTGAGCCGTGCGACCGTCTCCGTGATTTCCCGAACGGATCCCTCATAGCGGAGCGCCCTGCCCGTCTTCTTGTCCCGCACCATGCGCGCGGACTCGCTGATCCAGATGCGCTCGCGGGACTTGTGCCGATAGACTTCCGAAACGAAGTCCTCGACATAGCCCTGGCTTCTCAGGATTTCCCGGAACTGGTCTCGTCGCTGCGGGTCGACATACCATTCGACGGCGATGTCGCCGACAGAGGCGAGCATCTCCTCCTCCGTCTCGTAGCCGTTCATCTTCACCAGGGCCTGGTTGGCACTGAGCTGGCTGCCGTCGATCGAGGACCGGTAGACGCCTTCCGAAAGGTGTTCGATGAGTTCGCGCGTGTTGGCGTTCTCCTCGGCTGCGTTCCTGAACAGCCGGCGGTAGTGCCACACGAGCGCGCAGAGCAGGACGACCGCAACGGCAAACGCCACCGTCAGACGGTCCTGACCGCCTGCGAATGACGAGATGCCGTCCATCAGCCCGTTCATTGCCCCTGCCACACCGTTCAAACCTCGGGCAAGGTAGCGAAGCCTGCTTGCGAAACCTCTAATATCGGCTGGCGATCCAGAAGATGACTAAGACGCGGTTACCGCGATCATTCAAACTGCATTCCACCGCGCGGCCGCGGCTTCGTCCGCATCGCGCGCGTCGACCCAGGCCCCTTCGCTTCCGTCGAGCCGGTGCTCCTTCTTCCAGAAGGGCGCACGCGTCTTCAGGAAATCCATGAGGAAGGAGGCGCCCTCGAACGCTGCCTGCCGATGGGCCGAGGCGGCTACGACGAGCACGATGTTCCCGCCGGGCCGGATCCGGCCGTAGCGATGGATGGCGGTGAGGCCGGTGAGCGGCCAGCGCTCCATCGCCTGGCGCGCGATGCGCAGGATCTCGGCCTCCGCCATGCCGGGAAAGTGCTCCAGTTCGAGCGCTGCAAGCGTCCCCGCTTCGTCGCGGCAGATGCCGGAAAAGGTGACGACCGCGCCGACGTCGCTGCGGTCGGACGAGAGCGCGGCAACCTCGGCGGCAACGTCGAAATCCTCCGCCTGGATGCGGACATCGGGTTCTACCGGCAATTCAGCCACGTCATCCCCCGGTCATCGGCGGAAAGAGAGCGATCTCGGACACACCGGCAATCGTGTCGCGGTGATCGGCATGTTCCCGGTCGAGCGCGACGCGGATCACCTCGGTATGCTGCAAGGCAGCCTCGAAGCCTTCGCCGCGCGACTTGAGCCATCGGAGCAGATCCGCCACCGTGACCACGTCGGGCGGGAGCGCCACCTCCTCCTCGGAGAGGCCGATGCGTTCGCGCACCCAGGCGAAATAGATCAGTTTCATGCCTGTACCGTCACTCGTCGATGATGTGTCTGATGCCCGCGCGAAAATAGTCGTAACCGGTATAGAGCGTCACCAGGGCCGACACCCAAAGCAACGTGATGCCGATCTCCGTCGTGTGGGGCAGCACCTTGTCGCCGGCGGGACCGGCGAGCAGGAAGCCGATCGCGACGAGCTGGAGCGTCGTCTTCCACTTGGCGAGCCTCGTCACCGGCACGCTCACCTTCAGTTCGGCGAGATACTCACGCAGGCCCGAGACCAGGACTTCCCGGCACAGGATGATGATCGCGGCCCAGAGCGACCACTTGTCTATCGTGCGGTCGTAGGCGAGCAGCAGCAGCACTGCGGCGACCAGAAGCTTGTCGGCGATCGGGTCCAGCATCTTGCCGATGTTGGAGGTCTGCGCCCACATCCGCGCCATGTAGCCGTCGAAGTAGTCGGTGATGCTCGCGATCGCGAAGATCGTGAACGCCGACCAGCGCCAGAAGTCGGTGGGGCGCGTGCGGCCCTCGAGATAGAAGCAAAGCAGGACCAGCGGCACGGCGAGTATGCGCGCGTAGGTCAAAAGATTGGGCAGATTGAATGCGCGCTTCGCCATGGATATCCGGGCCGACAAGTGACCGCTACACAAACCAGATGGAGAGGGGCGGGGTCAACCGCAACGACGCCGCGGCCCGCCGGACAGAGGCCTCATCAGCCGCCCTCGTGGAAATGCTCGTAGATCTGGCGGGCAATGCCGGCCGATATCCCCTCGACGTTCATCAGGTCCTCCACCCCGGCCTTGCCGACGGCCTTGGCGGTTCCGAAGTGGTGCAGGAGGGCGCGCTTGCGTGACGGGCCGATGCCGTCGATCTCGTCGAGCGGGCTGCGCACCATCTCCTTCTTGCGCCGGGCACGATGGGAGCCGATGGCGAAACGGTGCGCTTCGTCCCTCAGGCGCTGGATGAAATAGAGCACCGGATCGCGCGGGGGCAGCATGAACGGCTCGCGTCCGGACACGAAGAAGCGTTCGCGGCCGGCATCGCGATCGACGCCCTTCGCCACGCCCACCGCTGCCACCCTGTCCTCGATGCCGAGCTCGGACAGGATCCTGCGGACCGAAGACATCTGCCCGGCGCCGCCGTCGATCAGGACAAGGTCGGGCCACGCCGGCAAGGCGCCGCCGTCGTCTTCGTCTTCCGGTGCGGCCGGCTCAATGTCCCCCGCCGCCGCGTTCGCCGTCGAAGCATGCTCCTTCAGAAGCCGGGAGAAGCGGCGTTCCATGACTTCCCGCATCATGCCGAAGTCGTCGCCGGGTGTGATGTCGGTCGAGCGGATGTTGAACTTGCGGTACTGGTTCTTCACGAAGCCCTCAGGGCCGGCGACGATCATCGCGCCGACGGCATTCGTTCCCATGATGTGCGAGTTGTCGTAGACCTCGACACGGCGCGGCGGGCGTTCGAGGCCAAAGGTTTCGACCAGTCCTGCCAGCAGCCTCGCCTGCGAGGACGTCTCGGCAAGCCGGCGGCCGAGCGCCTCACGTGCGTTCTGCAGTGCGTGGTCGACCAGTCCCTTCTTCTCGCCGCGGCGCGGAACCGTGACCGTGACCTTGTGCCCGGCCTTGGTGGCGAGCGCCTGGGTGAGCAGTTCCTGCTCGTCGACGATATGCGACAGCAGGATGTTACGGGGGCACGGCTTGTCGTCGTAGAACTGGGCGAGGAAGGCGCCGAGCACCTCGGCGGATTCGAGCGAGGGATCGGCCTTGGGGAAATAGGCGCGGTTGCCCCAGTTCTGTCCGGTCCGGAAGAAGAAGACCTCGATGCAGCTTTGACCGCCCTCCTGGTGGATGGCGACGACATCGGCCTCCTCGACCGTCTGCGGATTGATGCCCTGATGGCTCTGGACATGGCTGAGCGCCGAAAGCCGGTCGCGGAAGACCGCAGCGCGCTCGAAATCGAGGGCTTCCGAGGCCTCCTGCATCGCGCCGGAGATCTCGGACTTCACCTTCTGGCTGCGGCCCGAGAGGAAGTCCCTGGCCTCGTCGACGAGTTCGCCATAGTCCGCTTCGCCGATCTCGCCGGTGCAGGGACCCGAGCAGCGCTTGATCTGGTAGAGGAGGCATGGCCGCGTCCGGCTCTCGAAGACCGAGTCGGTGCAACTTCTGAGCAGGAAGGCCCGCTGCAGCGCGTTGATGGTGCGGCCGACCGCGCCGGCCGAGGCAAAGGGGCCGAAGTACTCACCCTTGCGCGAGCGCGCGCCGCGATGCTTGAAGATACCGGGGGCGGTATTGTCGCCGGTCAGGAGGATGTAGGGGAACGACTTGTCATCGCGCAGCAGCACGTTGAAGCGCGGCCGCAACCGCTTGATCAGGTTCGCTTCCAGGAGCAGCGCCTCGATCTCGGTACGGGTGACGACGAACTCCATCGAGACCGTCTCGCGGACCATGCGACCGATGCGGTTCGTATGGAATCGGCCCTGCGCATAATTGGAGACGCGCTTCTTCAGGCTGCGCGCCTTGCCGACGTAGAGCACGTCGCCGGCTGCGTTCATCATGCGGTAGACGCCGGGGGCGTTCGGCAGGCGCTTGACGAAATGCGCTATGACGTCGGCGCCGGACTTGCCCGCGGCATCGATCGAGGCCGAGTCCCATTCCACCGCGGGCGCTTCCGAAGCGGCGGCGGTGGTCTCGAAGGCCTCCGATTCGGTCTCCTCGTCGTCTTCCGCGCCGGCGAGAAAGCCCGCGATGTCCTCGCTTTCGGTTTGAGGCCGCGCCTTGCGACCCGCCGGAATCTGGTGATGCTGGGTCTTCGTCGAATTCATTCGTGCATGCCTGTCACATCGGGAGTCTGCCAGGCAAGATGCTGGCCGCCGTCGAGTGCGATCATCTGCCCGGTGATCGACGGCATTTCCCACAGATAGCGGATCGTGGCACCGAATTCCGTCAGCATCGGGCCGTTCTTCAAAAGAAGCCCCTTCTTCTGCGCCTCGAAATCTGATTCCCGCTGGCGATCGTTCTTCAGGGTCGGGCCCGGACCGATGGCATTCACTCGGATCAGCGGCGCAAAGGCCTGAGCCATCGTCTGCGTGGCTGTCCACAGGGCCGACTTTGACAGGGTGTAGGAAAAGAACTGCGGTGTCAGCTTCCAGACCCTCTGGTCGACGATGTTGACCACCAGTCCCGCCTGCCCCTCAGGCAGATGCCGAGCCAGGTCCGAAGCAAGGTGCGCCGGGGCTTCCAGGTGCAGGGCGAAATGCCGGTCCCAGACATTCCAGTCCAGCGATTGCGCCTCATCCTTCTCGAACACCGAGGCGTTGTTGACCAGAAGCCGAACCGGACCGAGTTCGGCCGCTGCCGCCGGGATGATCCCGGCGACTTGCTGGCGATCCGTCAGGTCGGCCTCGATGAGGGCCGCCCTGCCGCCCTCCCCATGGATGGAAGCAAGGAGCGTCTCCGCGTCCCCACAAGATCGCTTGCAGTGGATGGCAACGGCAAAACCGTTCGCGGCGAGATCCGCTGCGATTGCCGCACCGATCCGCTTCGCCGCGCCGGTAACCAGCGCAACCGGCTTTTCCGCCATATTCATTGCCCCGCTCGTTAGTGTTCCTTTCATATATGCGGCCAAATCGCGAAAGTAAGCGGCAAGCGGGCGAGGCCCGCGGCGGCTGCACCCACCCGGACCTCGATCAGCAGCGAACTCGCCCGGACGCAAAATCCTCGAATTTTCAGAAACTTGTCGACGTCCCGCCCACTCATATCAGCGGCGACACGGCCGGTGCAGAGCCATTCTGTTGCATGAAAGACACGTCATCTTTCCGCCACTTCGGTGCCAGCCGATCACCCCTTTTGGTCTCCGGTTCAGCCGCATTTCTCACCGACATTGGGAACACGTCCGGTCCGCGAACATTCCTCCCGGCGGGTCGGGACGAGTTTAGAGTCGGAGACGAGGTCTCCCAAAGAACGGCTAAGGAGCTATAACAATGTCCAACAAGATTCTCTTCGGCAGGAAGGCTGCCGCTGCCCTCGGGCTCGCGGCCATCATTGGTGCCATGCCTGCCTACGCGGCCGACGTCATTGGCGAGGAGCCGCCAGCACCGCAGCCGCTGCCCGTCGAGCAGGTCCCGGTTGCCTCGTGGGCCGGCGCCTACGCCGGTATCCAGGGCGGCTACAACTTCAACGGCGAAGACGATGTCGCGGGTACCTCCATCGACACCGACGGCTTCAACGGCGGCGTGTTCGGCGGCTGGAACGGCCAGGCGGGCATGTTCGTCTATGGTCTCGAAGGTGACATCGGCTATGACGGCACCGACGGCGCCAATGGCGGCTTCCGCACCGAGCACGGCGTCAACGGCTCGCTTCGCGCCCGCATGGGCGTCGCCGCGACCGAGAACATCCTGATCTATGGCACGGGCGGCGGCGCCGCGGCCAATGTCGAGGTGTCGGACGGCACGTTCAGCGATGACAACACGATGCTCGGCTGGACGGCCGGCGTCGGTGCGGACGTCAAGGTCACGGAACAGATGTTCGTGCGCGGCGAATATCGCTACACCGACCTCGGCTCCGAGAATTTCGCGCTGACCGGCGGCAACCAGGAAGTCGATTCCAAGTCCAACAACTTCATGCTGGGCCTCGGCTTCAAGTTCTAAAGCGCGTCGCGATCGACTGCACAAAGAAAGGCCGGACCTGCCCAGGTCCGGCCTTTTTGCTGCAAACCGTTGACTATTTCGGGGCGAATTCAAGCAGTTCGGGAAAGTTCTCGTCGAAGCGCTTCACCCAGCGCTTGAGCTTTGCCCTGCCGCGCTGCCACTCTTCCCCGAAACGCAGCGACAGATATCCCAGAGCCGCCCTCAGCGCGATGTGGCCGGCGTTGATCTTCCTGCCGAGGCGCGGCGCATTCGCGTCGAGATAGTCCAGCGCACGCGTCACCTTCGACCACTGCTTGTCCATCCAGGGCTGGTGAATCTTCTCCTCCGGCCGGAACCGACGCTCGTAGACGTGGGCGAGAAGGCAATCCGCGATGCCGTCGGCGAGTGCTTCCAGACGCTCGGCTTCCATGCGCTTCAGCGCATTGCGCGGGAAGAGCAGGTTGCCCGACATGCGGTTCAACTGCTGCGTTATCGCCCGGCTGTCATAGACCGGAACCCCGTCGTCAGCCAGGAGCACGGGGATCTTGCCGAGCGGATTGGCATCCATCAGCACAGCCGGTTCGGCACTCGTATCGACTGCGACGGACTCGAACGGGATCTTGGCATAGGCCGCTGCCATCCGAACTTTCGCGCTGTAGGGCGATGCATTGGAATAGAGGATGCGTGTCATGACGGCCCTTCCCGGGAAGATTGCAGCGGTCAGCGAAGCGCCCGCGAGAAAAGGCCGCCTATCGGGCCACGCGGCAGCGCCCATCATAGACGTTCCATACGTCGAATCCCGCCACGCAGGCCTCGACGTTGTGGCCCACTCCGGCGAACCCCATGCCTTCCTCGATGAAATACCACACCACCGGACTGCGGCCGTCGGAAAGCTGGACCTGTGCCTCGCAATACGTCCGCGCGACGGGCCAGACCTCGCCTTCCGGCAAGTGGCGATCGTAACGGATGTTGCGGAATTCGAGGATCTCGACGTTCGGCAGGCCCGGTACGTTCTTCACCTGATGGTCGAAGTTCCGCACGATCCGCCTGAGCACCCAATCTTCGCTGCAGACGGTGTTCTCGACGTAGTAGCCACGGGAGAGGTCCGCGCTGAATGCGGGAGCGGAGCCGGACATCGATGCGCCCGCTGCCAGCGCTGCTGTGGCCGCGAGTGCCGTGAAACGGTTCATGTCAACCTGCCGGATTCTGCTGCTGTCGTGGTTCGGGCGGCACTCTGCGGTGAGGACGGCCACCGGTCAAGATGCATCATTTGCCTTTCCCGCGGCGGCGGATAACCTGACGGGCGGGTGTGACAAGGGGGCAATGCCATGGAAGAAGACGTCAAAGGCGTCGTCGAACGACTGTTCAGGGCAGCCGAGGCAGCCGACATGCAAGGGGCGTTGGCCTGCTTTTCGGAAAATGGCGTCCTGATCGACCCTCATTATCCCAACCCCGAGATGCGGGGACGCGCCCAGATCGAGGCGGGGCTCGCCTGGGGAGCTTCGGTCATGAAGCAGTTCGGCTTCCGGATCGAGAAGCTCTTCGAGGGCGCGGATGGCCGGAGTGCCGCGATCGAGGTCGACACGAACCACATCCTGAAGGGGGGACAGAAACTCTCGTTCCAGCAGGTGTTCATCGTCGAGGTGAAGGATGGTCTCATCACCAGCATGCGAGCGTTCGAGCCTTATGGCCCCAACGGCATCGGCGGGTTCTTCCTCGGGCTCGAGCGGCTCAAGCGCAGGATGTTCAGGTAGTCGATTTCTCAACCGTCCTCCGAAGCCGCCGCCTCGCCGGCAATTTCCTCTATTCGCCAGGTGCCGGTGCCTTTCTCGCCGAGACAGTCGGCGAGCACCGGCAGCAGTGTGTGCATCTCCGTCTCCAGCCCGTATGGCGGGTTCACGACCAGCATCCCGCAGCCGTCCAGCCTCGGCTCGGAGGATGGCCGACGGATCAGCAGCGAGAAATCGGTGATCTTCGGAATGCCTGCCTCTCGAAGAGCCTCCCGGAACGCTGCCACGGTCGCTGCATCCTTGATCGGATACCACACGGCATAGATGCCGCCCGGCCACCGCCGATGCGCCTTGCGCAGCCGCTCGACGATGCGATCGAACTCGCCGGGCTCCTCGAAGGGTGGATCGATCAGCACGAGGCCACGCTTCTCCTTCGGCGGAAGCTGCGCGCCGAGCGCCAGCCATCCGTCGAGTTCGATCACACGCACCTGCACGTCGCCGGCAAACCGCGCCTTCAGCAGGGAAGCGTCCTGGGGATGAAGCTCCACGGCGGTCAGGCGGTCGCGCGAGCGAAGGAGCCGGCGCACGAGCATCGGCGAACCTGGATAGAACCGGATGCCTCCGCCCGGATTGCAGGCCCCAACCGCGGCGAGATACGGCGCGAGAAGGTCGCCGGCTTCCGCCGAAAGGTCAGATTCCGTCAGGCGGACGATGCCGCCCTGCCCTTCTCCCGTCTTCTGCGCCTCGCCGGAGGTGAGGTCGGAGAGGGCCGTGCCCGCGTGCGTGTCGATCACCCGGAAGGACTTGTCCTTGCGTTTCAGGTATTCGACCATGCGCGCCAGCATGGCGTGCTTGAAGACATCGGCAAAGTTTCCGGCGTGGTAGGCGTGGCGGTAGTTCATCGGGCGGCATCACGTTTTCACTCGAATGCATCACCACGCTCGATCGATCCGATCAAACGAATTCGAGCGTCCGGCCTGTGACGGCCGTTCAAAAACCGCTAATGTCGCGACATGAACCAGCACGCCTCCATCCGCATCGGCCATTCGGCCTGTCCGCACGATTGCCCGTCGACCTGCGCGCTCGACGTCGAGATCCTCGGGCCTGACCGCATCGGCCGGGTGCACGGCGCGAAGGACAACAGCTACACGGCCGGCGTCATCTGCGCCAAGGTCGCGCGCTACGCCGAACGCATCCATCACCCCGACCGCCTCCTCAAGCCGCTGGTGCGCGCCGGCGGCAAGGGAGACGGGATGTGGAAGGAGGCCAGTTGGGAGGCCGCGCTCGACCTCGTCGCCGAGAAATTCATCGCGGCGGAGGAAAGGCACGGGTCCGAGACGGTGTGGCCCTATTTCTACGCCGGCACGATGGGGCTCGTGCAGCGAGATTCCATCAATCGCCTGCGGCACGCCAAGAAGTATTCGGGGTTCTTCGACACGATCTGCACCAATCTCGCATGGACCGGCTACGTCATGGGCACCGGGCGGCTGGCCGGCCCGGACCCGCGCGAGATGGCGAAATCGGACTGCGTCGTGATCTGGGGCACCAACGCGGTCGCCACGCAGGTGAACGTGATGACGCATGCGGTGCGCGCCCGCAAGGAGCGCGGCGCGAAGATCGTCGTCATAGACATCTACGACAACGCCACGATGAAGCAGGCCGACATGGGCCTGATCCTCAAGCCCGGCACCGACGGCGCGCTCGCCTGCGCGGTCATGCACGTGCTCTTCCGCGAGGGGCTGGCGGACAGGGAATACCTCGAAAAATACACCGACGACCCGGCGGGGCTCGAAGCGCATCTGGCTTCCCGGACACCTCAGTGGGCCTCCTCCATCACCGGCCTTGCCGTCGAGGAGATCGAAGCCTTCGCCCGGCTGGTCGGCACGACGAAGAGGACGTTCTTCCGCCTTGGCTACGGCTTCGCCCGCCAGCGCAACGGCATCGGTCAACATGCACGCCGCCTTGTCGATCGCGGCCGTCACCGGCTGCTGGCAGTACGAGGGCGGCGGCGCCTTCCACTCCAACAGCGGCATCTACAAGCTGGACTCGACGCTGCTCCAGGGCGGCAGGATGGTCGATCCGTCGATCCGCCACCTGGACCAGTCGCAGATCGGCCGCGTCTTGACCGGAGATGCCGACGCCCTTCGGAACGGACCGCCGGTGACCGCGCTGCTGATCCAGAACACCAACCCGGCGAACGTCGCCCCGGAGCAGCGGCTGGTCAAGCGCGGCTTCCTGCGCGAGGACCTGTTTGCCTGCGTGCACGAGCAGTTCATGACCGACACGGCGAAGCTCGCCGACGTCGTGCTGCCGGCCACGATGTTCCTGGAGCACGATGACATCTACAAGGGCGGCGGCAACCAGTTCATCACGCTCGGCCCCAAGCTCGTCGATCCGCCGGAAGGACCGCGACCGAACCTGTTCGTCATCGAGGAACTGGCGAAGCGCCTCGGCGTCGCCGACCAGCCGGGTTTCGGCATGAGCGCACGCGAGCACATCGACGTCATGCTGGAAAAGCGCGGCCTCGGCACCTTCGACAGCTTCGAGGAAGAGCGCTGGGCGGACCTGCAGCCCGACTTCGAGACTGCGCACTATGTTTCCGGCTTCGGACATGCGGACAGAAAATTCCGGTTCCGGCCGCAGTGGCAGGGCGGCAACGCGCCCAACAAGCCGCCGAAGTCGATCGGACTGATGGGGCCGCACGAGAGACTGCCCGAATACCCGGACCACGTGGACCTGATCGAAGTCGCGGACGAGGAACACCCGTTCCGGCTGGCGACCTCGCCGGCCCGCTCCTTCCTGAATTCGAGCTTCTCCGAAACGCCCGGCTCGGCGATGCGCGAGAAACGCCCGGAGGTGATGATCCATCCCGCAGACGCGCAGGCGCTCGGCCTGACGGATGGCGACAGGGTCGAACTCGGCAATGCGCGTGGCGATATCGTCCTGCACGCAAAGCTGTTCGAGGGCGTGCGGCGCGGCGTGGTCATCGCGGAGGGCATCTGGCCGAATTCCGCGCATGAACGCGGCGAAGGCATCAACGTGCTGACCGGCGCCGACGCCGCCGCGCCCTACGGCGGAGCGGCGTTCCACGACAACCGCGTATGGGTGCGGCCAGCGGGATAAGATCGGCCGCAAGCGAAGGGGGCGGAGCAGGCGATCCGCCACCGACGCTGCGCCGGGCTTCTTGTCGAACGCGGAGTCTCGATCGGGAACATTTCGCCTTCCGCCGTCATCCCTTCGCACGGATCGCGGCACTCCCCTTGCGCCGGCTGCCGTGCTCGGCCAATAAGCGCCGCCATGATCACACTCTCCGAACTATCGCTGCGCGTCGCGGGGCGCCTTCTCATCGACCATGCGTCGCTGTCCCTGCCAGCCGGAGCGAAGGCCGGCCTGGTGGGCCGCAACGGCACGGGCAAGACCACCCTGTTCCGCGCGATCACCGGCGAGCTTGCGACCGAGACGGGGTCGATCTCGCTGCCCAGGAACGCGAGGATAGGGCAGGTCGCGCAGGAGGCGCCGGGCACCGAGGATGCGCTGATCGAGATCGTGCTCAAGGCCGACAAGGAGCGCAATGCTCTCCTTGAGGAGGAAAAGACGGCGACCGATCCGCATCGCATCGCGGAGATCCACATCCGGCTCGCCGACATCGACGCGCATTCCGCCGAAGCGCGCGCCGCGACCATCCTCGCAGGGCTGGGCTTCGACGAGGAGGCGCAGAAGCGGCCGGCGTCGTCGTTTTCCGGCGGCTGGCGGATGCGCGTGGCGCTCGCCGCCGTGCTGTTTTCCGAGCCCGACCTGCTGCTCCTCGACGAACCGACGAACTATCTCGACCTGGAGGGCACGCTGTGGCTGGAGAACTACGTGTCGCGCTATCCGCACACCGTGCTTCTGATCAGCCACGATCGCGATCTCCTGAACCGCGCCGTGAACTCCATCGTTCATCTCGACCAGAAGAAGCTCACCTACTGGCGCGGCGGGTACGACCAGTTCGAGCGGCAGCGCTCCGAGCAGATGGAACTGCAGGAAAAGGCGCGGGTGAAACAGGACGTGCAGCGCAAGCACCTGCAATCCTTCGTCGACCGTTTCCGCGCCAAGGCCTCGAAGGCGCGCCAGGCTCAGTCGCGAATCAAGGCGCTCGAGAAGATGAAGCCGATCGCGGCGTGGAACGACGAAGCCGTCCGGCCCTTCTCGTTTCCCGAACCGGTGAAGAGCGTCGCGTCGCCCATCGTCGCGATCCAGGGCGGTGCCGTCGGCTACGAGACCGGCAAACCGATCCTGAAGAACCTGACGCTGCGCATCGACGAGGACGACCGAATCGCGCTTCTGGGAGCAAATGGCAACGGCAAGTCCACGTTCGCCAAGCTGATCGCGGGGCGCCTGTCTCTGGAGAGCGGCGGCATCACCATCGCGCCGCAGCTGAAAGTGGCGATGTTCGCGCAGCACCAGATGGACGACCTGCGACCTGAAGAGAACCCGATCGAGCACGTGCGGCGCCTGATGCCGGATGCGCCGGAAGCCAAGGTTCGCGCCCGTGTCGCGCAGATGGGGCTCGCGACCGAAAAGATGACGACTGCGGCCAAGGACCTGTCCGGCGGCGAGAAGGCGCGGCTCCTGATGGGGCTCGCCTCCTTCGAAGGACCGAACCTCTTCATCCTCGACGAACCGACCAACCACCTCGACATCGACAGCCGCGAGTCCCTCATCCATGCGCTCAACGACTATCCCGGCGCCGTGATCCTGATCTCGCACGACCGTCACCTGATCGAGGCGACGGCCGACCGGCTGTGGCTGGTGAAGGACGGCACCGTGGCGCCCTATGAGGGCGACATGTCCGACTATCGCAGCCAGATCACCGGCGGAGCGGCCGACCGTCGCGAGAAAAGGGAGGCGGACAAGGCCTCGAAGGCCGACAAGCGGCGGGAAGCGGCCGCCAAGCGAGCCGCGATGGAGCCTGTCGCCAAGCAGATCCGCGCCACCGAGGGATTGATCGAGCGAACGCGCAAGAAGCTGGACGGCGTCGAGGACGAGCTTGCAAATCCGGCCCTCTACGAGAAGAATCCGCACCAGGCGACGAGGCTCGCCAAGGAGCGCTCGGAACTCGCCGCCACCCTCGCCCGGCACGAGGAGACCTGGCTGGAGCTCTCGGCCGAATATGAGGAAGGGATAGCCGAATGAGCATCAGGGCGGCGACGCATGGCGACATCCGCGTCGTGACCATCGACCGGCCGGACGCACGAAACGCGGTGAACCCCGAGATGGCGTCGCGACTGTTCGAGGAGTTCGTCGCCTTCGATCGCGATCCGGCCCTGAAGGTGGCGGTATTGTCGGGCGTGCCGGGCGCCTTCTGCGCCGGCTTCGACCTGAAGCGCGCGGCGGGCGGTATGGGCGATACCTGGTATGCCGAGCACGACCTCAACGGGAGCTTCGACGGCCACGACGACCAGCCCCGGAAAGGGCCGATGGGACCGACGCGCCTGTCCCTGACAAAACCCGTCATCGCCGCGATTTCCGGCCCGGCCGTCGCGGGCGGCATGGAACTCGCGCTGTGGTGCGACATGCGCGTCATGGAGCGTTCCGCCTACATGGGGGTCTACTGCCGCCGCTGGGGCGTTCCGCTCATAGACGGCGGAACGGTGAGGCTTCCGCGCATCGTCGGGCACGGCCGCGCCATGGACCTCATCCTGACCGGCCGCCAGGTCGAAGCGGAAGAATGCCTTGCGATCGGGCTGGCCAATCGCGTCTGCGAAGATGGTGCGGCGCTCGAAGCCGCACTGGAACTGGCGGAACAACTGACACGCTTCCCCCAAGGCTGCATGCGCGCCGACCGCATGTCGGCGATCGAGCAATGGTCGCTCGACGTGCCGCGAGCGCTGGCGAACGAGTGGAAGAGCGCGGGTACGTTCAAGGCCGAGGGCAGCGCCGGTGCCTCGCGGTTCGCTTCCGGCAAGGGGCGGTCGGGCGACTTCACGGAAATCTGAAGCGTGTCGCGATCTTCAGATTCGCCCAGCGCGCTTTAGGCCATTCATTTCGAACTTCTCCCGAACCCGGTACCCACTTCCGGGAGGGAGGCGGTCGGGGTCCACGAGCGCGGCCGCTACTCCTGCTTGTCGGCGCCCCTGCCCCACCGCGGGTCTTCGGCCGCTCTCTTGCGGTTGATGACCCGGCGCCGCTGCCACATGGCCACGAATCCGACCAGACCGACGACGATGAGGATATAGCCGACGGGCACCGCCCGGGAATCGAGATCGAAGGCGCCTGCGTTCAGGATCAGTACGGCGCGTTCGATGGGGAGGCCCTGGATGTCTCCCGGTTCCACGGTGAAGACGTAGTCCTCGTCGCCATCGACCGGATCGATGACCGCCACGTCGGCGCGGTAGATCATGCCACCCTGCGGGCTCGCCGTCCGTGATTCGGCGTTGGCGAACGAGACCGGCGCGGCGAAGATGGTCCGCCCGTCGGTGGTCGCGGTCACGGTCAGGGCCGCAATCTCTTCAGAGGTCGTGAAGGGCCCGGAAGTCCGCATTTCCAGATCCACGCGCACCGGCGCCTCGGAAGGAGCGAGCGCAACGTCTGCGGGGGTGAAGCCGGCACCGGTCTCGAAGACCGGGAATGTGCCGATCTCGTATCCGCTGATGTTCTTCACCGCCCAGGGATAGCCAACTCCAAGCGCCAGGCCAGCCAGGAAGATGATCAGGAAGAAGAAACGCATTCGTTGGAGTCCGCCGCTTTGTTGTCGTGCGATTTGGCACGCGCCCATTCGTGAGTCCAGAAAGCCGCGCGCCGGCGACCCGCCCGATGCTCAGCCCTTGCGCTCCCAGCGCCCCTCGGACGTCTGTTGCCAATACGTCGCCTGATGTCCTGCGGATCGAACCGTCCGCCAGTCGTCGCGCGCCAGCGAAAGCTGTGCCTCGTCATGGCCGTCGAACATGAAGACCGCGCGCTGATATTCGCCGAGGTCGGGCGCTCGGGCAGCATCGACCATGAAGCGGACCGCAGCCGCATTGGCATTGCCTGCGCCGGTGGTGAGGAGAACGGGCTGATCGGCCGCATGCGGATCCCGATCCGTGCCGTGGGCGACGAAGGAATCGTCGCGGAAAGTCCAGAGATGCTGGTCGAGCGCATCGCGCCGTTCCTCGCTTCCCGTCTGGACGATCACCCGCCAGTCGCGGGCCAGCGAGCGCTCGAGGAGCGGCGGAAGCGCATCCTCGAGCGTGGACTCGGTGAGGTGGTAGAAGAGAACCTCCGTCACGCCTCGTAATGTTCCCTGACCAGCCGGTCGAGCAGCCTGACGCCGAAACCCGAGCCCCATGACTGGTTGATGTCGCTGGCCTGCGATCCCATCGCCGTTCCGGCGACGTCGAGATGCGCCCAGGGGGTGTCCTTCACGAAGCGCTGCAGGAACTGCGCCGCGGTGATCGCGCCGCCGTAGCGGCCGCCGATATTCTTCATGTCGGCGTTCTTCGAAATCGATCAGCTTGTCGTATTCCGGCCCGAGCGGCATGCGCCACAGCTTCTCGCCCGTGCTGGCGCCGACGGCAAACAGTTTCGCAGCAAGATCGTCATTGTTGGAAAACAGCCCGGCGTGGAACTGTCCCAGGGCGACTATGATGGCGCCCGTCAACGTGGCGAGGTTCACCATGAACTTCGGCTCGAACCGGTCATTGCAGTACCAGAGCGCATCCGCGAGCACGAGGCGGCCCTCCGCATCGGTATTGAGCACCTCGATCGTCTGGCCGGACATCGAGGTCACGATGTCGCCGGGTCGCTGCGCATGGCCGTCAACGGAATTCTCGACGAGACCGATGATGCCGATGACGTTCGCCTTCGCCTTGCGCGCGGCCAGGGCATGCATGAGCCCGGTCACGGCGGCCGCGCCGCCCATGTCGCCCTTCATGTCCTCCATGCCGGAGGCAGGTTTCATCGAGTTTCCGCCGGTATCGAAGGTCACGCCCTTGCCGACGAACGCGATCGGCCGATCCTTCCCCTTGCCGCCGTTCCACTGCATCACGACCAATCGGGCGCCGCGCGGGGAACCCTGTGCAACACCGAGCAACGCGCCCATGCCGAGCTTCTTCATTTCCTTCTCGGCCAGAATCTCGATCTTCACTCCGAGATCCTCGAGTTCACTGGCTCGAGCGGCGAATTCGACCGGCCCGAGCATGTTCGCGGGCTCGTTGACCAGATCGCGGGCCAGGTAAACACCGCCGGCGATCGCTTCGGCATCGGCGAAGGCTTTCTTGGCGCGCGAGGGATCGGCGCAGTGGATGGTCAGCTTCGACAGCCGCGGCCGCGTCTCGTTCTCGTCTTCCTTTTCCTGCTGGTCCTTCTTCGTCTTGTACTTGTCGAAGGTGTAGGACCTCAGCAGAAACCCGAGAGCGAAGGCGGCCGCCGCATCCGCGTCAGGAGCCTCGTCGGGAAGATCGAGGAGCACGGCCGCCTGGTCGGCCTTCTTGAGGAGAGGCCAGGTGACCCCGCCGAGCCGCATCCACGACTGCTCTTCGAGCTTTTCCGGCTTGCCGACGCCGAGCACGCAGAACCGTTCGGCCGGGGATCCGTCCGGCGCCCAGATTTCGAGCCGCGCGGCCATCTTGCCCGTGAAACGGGCTACCCCCGCGGTCCGGTCCACCGCACCCGATGGATCGAGCTTCCTTGCCGCATCCCCCAGGCCACCACCCTCCCCCATGAGGAGAACGACCGTGCCGGGTTTCGGCGCAGCGGCAAGTTTCGCGAAAGCAATCGATGGAGGTTTGTGCATGTCGGTTCCGGAATGATTCGAGCGGGATTCGGCGAGATGGAGACATATCTAGATCAGCAAGGGGGCGAGGTGAACCTGAATGTCGCATGGAAACCGATCCGGCTGCGCGTTAACGGGCCGCTAACCGTCCTTGTTTGCCCTTTTTTAGCCCTGCTGACCCATCATGCTGCAGAAGGGATGGGACTATTTCAGTCCGATGAATGCGCGTGCGCTTGAGTGGCCAGGCCCGCGAAGTTGGCTTGCCTGCTGCACGTGACGGCAGGCAAAGCACAGGGACACTGGCATCCATTCGATGAAGCTCGTCGAGCGATACATATTCTCCCGCGCGATGAAGATCTCGGCTACCGCTCTTGCCGTGGCGCTGGGCATTGCCTGGACGACGCAGGCGTTGAGCCGCATCAATCTGGTCACCGACAGCGGACAGACGGCCAGAACGTTCTTCGAGATCGCGACCCTGCTGCTGCCCACCGTGGTCTCGGTCGTCATGCCCTTCGCACTCGTCATCGGGGTGACGCAGGCGCTGGCAGCCATGAACCAGGATTCCGAACTCGCGGTGATTTCCGCCTCGGGCGCTTCGCGATCGACGATCATCAAGCCGGTGCTGGCGCTCGCCGTTCTCGCGAGCGCGATCTCCTTCTTCGTCGACAACGGGGTCGAACCCTACGCGCGGCAGCGCGTCAGGGACATCGTCGCCAACGCGAACGCCGACATACTGTCCTCGGTGATCGAGGAAGGAACGTTTCGAAAAGTCGACGAAGGTCTCTTCGTCCAGGTTTCTGAGCGCCTGCCGGATGGGCGCCTCGGCGGAATTTTCGTCGCAGATTCCCGGACCAAGAACCTTGACCTCGCCTTCTACGCGAAGGAAGGCGAGATCGTTCGCGAAGGTCGCCGGCAGCTCCTGATCATGCGGGACGGCCAGGTTCACCGCAAGATTCCCGGCGGCGACGTCTCGGTCATCAAGTTCGTCTCCTACGCATTCGATCTGTCCGAGTTTTCCGCACATGCAGGCAACGTCTTCCTCTATCCGAAAGACAGGACGCTGGGTTACCTGCTCTACCCCGACCCGGACGACAAAATCCTGAAAGCCAGCCCGCTTCTCTATTCCGCTGAAATCCACAGGCGCTTTTCGGAGTGGACGTTCCCGATCGTGTTCGCCCTGATTGCGCTTGCTGCAGCCGGCGACGTACGCTCGCACAGACAGGCGCGGGTCCACCCGATGATCACCGCCATCGCCTATGCGATGCTGGTGCGTTGGGAGGGATACTTCCTGACCGACAAAGTCGAGGATTCCCGGGCTTTCATCCCGCTCGTCTATGCCGTTCCCGTCGGCAACTCGCTCTTCGCACTCTATTTCATCCTCACCGGACGTGTGATGGAGATGCCCGCGTCCTGGGGCGAATACATCGCCGACCGGGTCGGAAGGTTGACGAGGCGGTTCAGACGGGGGTTTGCGAAACTCAATCCCGCCCGATTGATCGAGGGCCGCTCATGATCGGCTGGACCCTCGGACGCTACTTTTTCCAGCGATACGTGATGATCACCCTGTGGTTCTTCACGGGCATCTTCGCTCTCGTCTTCATCATCGACTTCACCGAACAGTCGACCCGTTTCGGTTCGCTTCCGGGTTATTCGCTCGAAATCGGGCTGCTGATGACGACCTTGCGCGCGCCGATGATCCTTCAGCAGACCGTTCCCTTCGTCGCTCTGTTTTCGGCGATGGCGACCCTGATCGCGCTGAATCGGAAGTATGAACTGGTAATCGCCCGGTCGGCGGGCGTATCGGCCTGGCAGTTCCTTTTTCCGGCGTGCCTCGGCGCATTTATGTTCGGGCTTCTCACGATCTTCGTGATCAACCCCGTCGCGGCCTATGGGTTGGCAAAGCTCGAACAGATCGAGAGCGAACTGCGTTCGGGCCACTCGAACGAGATTTCGGCGTTTTCGGCGCCTTGGCTGCGGCAGAAAACCGATGAAGGCGAAACCATCATCGGTGCTCGCGCCGTGCTCAACCAGGGACTGTCCCTGTCGGACGCGGTTTTCATCCATCTCGGAGAAGACGGTGAAATCACGCGGCGTCAGGACGCCAAACGTGCCGATCTGAAGGACGGGTACTGGAATCTCGAGGACGTGCGCCAGTTCATCCCGGGCGAGAAGCCGGTCTCCCTGGCAGCGGCGCGGGTGGAGACGAACCTGCGTCCGGAATTCGTCCAGGAAAGGCTCGCGCGGCCGGAGGCGACGCCGTTTTTCGAACTGGGCGAGAGGATCGAAGTCGCCAAGGCCTATGGCTACGCGGCGAATGCATTTGCCATGCAATATCATTCGCTTGTCGCAATGCCGTTGCTGCTGGTGGCAATGACGCTCATCGCTGCAACAGTGTCGATGCGTTTCGTGCGTCTTGGCCAGTCCGCCACCTTGATTCTGGGTGGCATCCTTTCCGGGTTTCTGCTTTATGTCGTGACGACTCTGGTCAAGGCGTTCGGCAGTTCGGGAATTGTGCCGCCGATCATCGCGGCCTGGTTGCCAGTGGTTGTCGCGATGTTTTTCGGGGTGACCTTTCTGCTGTACAAGGAGGACGGTTAGTGGCGTTGGAAAGGGGGAGCTGCGGACGGACCGCTCGCGCGCGGCTGCTCTGCAGCGCTGCGGCCCTGGCGCTGCTCAGCGCCTTCGGCGCAACGGCAGCCCACGCCCAGGACCTGTCCGGCTTCGAGAGCCCCGCCGCACAAGACAGCCAGATGTATCTGGAAGCCGACACGCTGGTCTACGACAACGACAAGCAGATCGTGACGGCACAGGGCCAGGTACGGATCGAATACGACGGCAACCGCCTCGTGGCGCAGCGCGTCGTCTACAACCAGCGCACCGGACGGATCGTGGCCAGTGGCGACGTCGAGATCCTCGAACGGGACGGCAACAGGATCTTCGCCGACGAACTCGACATCACCGAGGACTTCGCCGACGGCTTCATCAACGCCCTGACCGTCGAGTCGGCGGACAACACCTATTTCGGGGCCGAGAGCGCGGAGCGGCGCGGCGGCAAGCTCACCATCTTCAATCAGGGCGTCTACACGGCTTGCGAGCCGTGCGAGGACCGTCCGGACAAGGCACCCATCTGGCGCGTGAAATCGCGCCGGATCATCTGGAACGGCGAGGAGAAGGTGATCCGCTTCGAGGGCGCCCGCTTCGAGTTCTTCGGCCTTCCGATCGCGTATCTGCCGTACTTCGAGATGCCCGATCCCACGGTGAAGCGAAAGAGCGGCATTCTTCAGCCCTCGCTCGGTTATTCGGACGAACTCGGCGCGAAGGTTTCGATCCCCTACTTCTTCGCGCTCTCACCGACCTATGACCTGACCGTCACCGGCACGTATTATTCGAAGCAGGGTTTTCTGGGCGAAGCGGAGTGGCGCCAGCAGGTCAACAGCGGATACTACACCGTGAAGCTTGCCGGCATCGTTCAACAAGAGCCGAGTGCCTTCAACCCGGCCTACGTGGACACCACGGTTACCAAACGGGGCATGATCGGGACCAAGGGCGTATTCACGATCAATCCCCGGTGGACGTTTGGCTGGGATCTCCTCCTTCAGAGCGACTCCAATTTTGCCAACACCTACGAGATCGCCGGATTCGACGCATACCGTCGGACAGATCAGTTCTTCCTGACCGGGATCAACGACCGGAATTATTTCGACCTTCGCTTCATGAAGTTTGCGGTTCAGGATCGGCGGCGAGATCCTCGATACGATATAGATCCTCTTCAACCCTGGGTCCTTCCATCTGTCGATTATGCCTACACGGTCGACAAACCGGTTGCCGGAGGCGAACTGAGTTTCGACCTGAACACCGCGATCGTTCATCGCAGCAATCTCGACTACGCGGCCGGCGTTCCTGCGGTGCGCGGTATCGAAGGTACAGCAGGACGGATCACGCTCGAATCAGAGTGGAAGCGCAGTTTTATTGCGCTTGGCGGCCTTGCCTTGACCCCCTTGCTCCACGCCCGCGGCGACGCGATCGGTGTTGAAAGGGATGGATGGACCACCTGGGCGACCGGGAACATGGCGACACGTCTGTCGAAACGCTCCTACACCCACGACGGCTCGAGCTACGGCACCGTAGCCGCCGACATCCGCTCTTCCTACTACCGGGCCATGGCGACGGCAGGTCTGGAAGCGAGATGGCCCGTGCTCTTCTCGACCACCAGCGCAAGCCATGTTCTCGAGCCGATGGCGCAGATCTTCATCCGCCCTGACGCTCCGTACGGCGACACGCTCGGTATTCCGAACGAGGACGCGCAAAGCCTGGTCTTCGACGCCGCTTCACTGTTCGAGCGGGACAAGTTCTCCGGCTACGACCTGATCGAGGGCGGCACCCGCGCCAATCTCGGCATCCGCTATTCCGGCTCGTTCGGAAGCGGCTGGAGCGCGACCGGCATTTTCGGGCAATCCTATCACCTCGCGGGTACGAACCCCTATGCCTCTCCCAATCTCGTGAATGCCGGTGCATTCTCAGGTCTCGAGACCGACGTCTCCGATTTCGTCGGGCTGTTCACCCTGAACACGCCGCTCGGCATTTCTCTGACGGGTCGCGGTCGCTTCGACGAGAAAACGTTCGAAGTCAGGCGTGCCGAAGCCGGCGCTTCGGCTCGGATAGATACAACCTCGATCTCGGCGAACTACGCTTTCATCCAGGAGCAACCACTCTATGGATTCGAGCGCGACAGAAAGGAGATCCGTCTCGCCGCGAGCACTTGGCTGGACGAGAACTGGCGCCTGTTCGGGCGCGGGTCGTATGATCTCGTGTCGGAGACACTAGTCAAATCCGGAATAGGTCTCGGCTACTCCGATGAATGCTTCACTTATTCGCTGACGTTCGATCGGGATGAAACCAGCGCGGGAGTCGTCGAGTACGATTTCGGCTTTTTCATCTCGCTGCGCACGATCGGTGAAATCGGCTCCTCGCTTGGCAGCGTCGCAACCGCAGCCGGGCTCGACGAGTAGCCGCGTCACGCTTTCGCCGTATAGGAACGGCATTCAAAGGGACTTCAATTCCATCACGACCTACGGGAACAACGTATGCTGCTTGCCATGAGGCGCCTTATCTTCGCGGGAACTCGTCGCCGCCGCTTTCGTTGCTTTGGGCGCGCCCACGCATTTCGGCGTTCCGTCAGCGCAAGCGAGCGAGATCAAGTACGTCGTCAACGACATCCCCGTCACGAACTATGACATCGCGCGCCGGGCCGCGTTCCTGAAACTTCAGCGGCGTTCCGGCAGTGCATCCGACGCCATGGTCGAGCAGGCCCTTCAGTTCTCGGAGATCAAGCGTCGGGGTATAAAGATCTCCGACCAGCAGGTGGACGACGCCTACGCCAGGTTCGCCGCGGGCAACAAGCTTTCGGTCGCCCAGGTCGACCAGATCATGGCCCAGAGCGGCGTGACCAAGGCGCATTTCAAGGACTACATCCGGGCGCAGATGGGCTGGAGCCAGGTGCTCGGAGCAAAGGTACGCTCGGAAGCCAGGATAAGCGAGCAGGATGCGGTCCAGCGCATGCTGCAGCAGGGCGGGACGAAACCCACCGCGACCGAATACATGCTGCAACAGGTCATCTTCGTCGTACCGGCGGCCGAACGATCCTCGCAGCTCGGCAAGCGCAAGCGCGAGGCCGAGGCCATGCGCAGCCGATTCAACGGATGCAAGTCCACCCGCGACTTCGCAAAGGGACTGCTGGACGTGACCGTGCGTGATCTCGGAAAGGTGCTGGCTCCCGAACTGCCGCCGGACTGGTCGGAATCCATCAAGGCGACCAAGATCGGACAGGCCACGCCTGTACGCGAGACGGAACGTGGCGTGGAGTTCATCGGCATATGCAGTTCGCGCGAAGTCTCGGACGACCGCGTCGCCCAGATGGTCTTCCAGAACGAGATCGCCGGCGAGGAGAAGCCTTCGAAACTCTCCGAAGAGTATCTCGCGGAACTGCGCAAGAATGCGCGGATCATCGAGCGCTGAACCATCGCCGCTGGCGCTGACCTGCGGCGACCCATCCGGAGTCGGGCCGGAAATCGCGATGGCGGCATGGCTGGCCCGCCGAGAACGGTACCTTCCGCCGTTTTTTCTCGTGGCCGACCCTTCCCTCATGGAAGCGCGGGCGCGGCTGGTTGGTGCCAGTGTGCCCCTACAGGTGGTTAGGCCTGCGCAAGCATCCGCGGTTTTCCCGGACGCCTTGCCCGTCGTACCTCTCGAAGCGTCCCTCATCGATCGCCCAGGCCGTCCGGAGAGCCGAAATGCTGCGGGTATCGTCGAGTCGATCGATCGTGCCGTCGCCTTCGTCGTCTCAGGAGCCGCATCCGCGGTCGTGACGAACCCGATCGCCAAGAAACCGCTCTACGAGGCGGGCTTCCGGTTTCCCGGTCATACCGAGTACCTCGCACATCTTGCAGGAGAAACGACCGGTAGCCCGGTCCAGCCGGTGATGATGCTTGCCGGACCCGAACTGCGGGCCGTGCCGGTCACGATCCACATCCCGCTCGCCGACGTGCCGAGGACACTCACGACCGATCTCCTCGTCTCGACAGCGCGCATTACGGATCGGGATCTCCGGACGCGTTTCGGAATCGAACGGCCGCGGCTCGCGATTGCCGGGCTGAACCCGCATGCGGGCGAAAACGGGTCGATGGGCGGCGAAGACGAGAAGGTCGTGCGGCCGGCCGTCGCCATTCTGCGTCAGGAAGGGATCGAGGCGTTCGGGCCGCTGCCTGCGGATACGATGTTTCACGCGCGGGCGCGGCAAGCCTACGACGTGGCAATCTGCATGTATCATGACCAGGCGCTGATTCCGGCGAAGGCTCTTGCCTTCGACGAGACGGTGAACATCACCCTCGGCCTGCCTTTCGTGCGCACCTCTCCCGATCACGGCACCGCGTTCGATATCGCCGGCAAAGGCACCGCGCGAGCCGACAGCCTCATAGCGGCGCTGACAATGGCGGACGAGCTTGCGCGGCGGGATCGGCGCGCCCCAGCGACATGACTGCCGACGGATTGCCGCCGCTGCGGGAGGTCATCACGCGCCATGGCCTCATGGCAAAGAAATCCCTCGGGCAGAATTTCCTCCTTGATCTGAACCTGACGGGAAAGATCGCGCGCGCCGCAGGCGATCTCGAAGGAGCGACCGTCATCGAGGTTGGACCCGGACCAGGCGGACTGACGCGGGCTCTGCTGGCGCACGGCGCCAGGCGCGTGATCGCCATCGAGCGGGACGAACGCTGCCTGCCCGCACTTTCCGAGGTGCAAGACCGCTACCCTGGAAGGCTGGAGGTCGTCCGGGGCGACGCGTTGAAGACCGACTTCCGGTCCCTTGCCGGAAGCGGTTCGGTCAAGATCGTCGCCAACCTTCCCTACAATATCGGCACGGAACTGCTGGTCGGCTGGCTCACGGCCGAGCCGTGGCCGCCCTTCTACTCCTCAATGACGCTGATGTTCCAGCGTGAGGTGGCCGAACGGATCGTCGCCGCGCCGGGCGGCAGCGCATACGGGCGCCTTGCCGTGCTCGCCGGCTGGAGGACACAATCGCGGATCGCCTTCGACGTCCCCCCGCAGGCGTTCACCCCCCCGCCCAAGGTGACGTCTTCGGTCGTGCACCTGCTTCCGAGACCGGAGTTGATTGCATGTGACGCAAGTCGGCTCGCGCGGGTCACGCAGGCGGCATTCGGCCAACGCCGCAAGATGCTGCGGCAAAGCCTGAAAAGCCTCGGTGGCGAAGCGCTGCTGGCGATGGTCGGGATAGAAGGCACGCGACGTGCCGAGACCCTCACCGTGGAGGAGTTCGTCTCTCTGGCGACCGCGTACGAAAGTGCCTAAAGCGCGTCGCGATCTTTCAGATTCGATCTATGCGCTTTAGGTGTCTGTTCTTGCGCATGTCTTTTCCCCGAAACCGGTTCCCACTTTCGGGAGACATGCTCTAGAGTTCCTCGTCGAGCAGTCCGGAGACGAAGTCGAAGAGGCCGGGCCGGCGGTCGCGCCTGAGCCGCTCAGCGGCTACGATCGCCCTCACCGAAGAGAATGCAGTGTTCAGATCGCGGTTGATGACGATGTAGTCGTAGTCCCGCCAGTGCTCGATTTCCGCCCGCGCATTGGCGAGGCGGGCAGCGATGACCGCCTCCTGATCCTCGGCGCGGCGGCGCAGCCGGTCCTTCAATTCACCCATGGACGGTGGCAGGATGAAGATGGAGACGATGTCGCCGCGCATTCGCTCGCGCAGTTGCTCCGCGCCCTGCCAGTCGATGTCGAAAAGCATGTCGCGGCCTTCCGCGATCGCCCGTTCCGCCGGTTCGCGCGGCGTCGCATAGAAATTGCCGTGAACCTCCGCCCATTCGAGCAACTCGTCGCTGTCGCGCAGGATCTCGAATTCCCGCCGGCTGCGGAAGTGATAATGCACACCATCGATCTCGCTCGCCCGGCGGGGGCGGGTCGTAACGCTCACCGAAAGCTCGAACTCCTTGTCGCTCTCCAGAAGATTGCGCGCGATGGTCGATTTGCCAGCCCCCGAGGGTGAGGACAGGACGAGCATCAGTCCGCGACGGCGGATACCCTCGGCCGGCTTCCGTTCGAGCATTCTCTACTCCAGATTCTGCACCTGTTCACGGAACTGATCGACGACCGCTTTCAGTTCCAGCCCGATCGCAGTGACCGCGGTGGCATTGGATTTGGAGCACAGCGTATTCGATTCGCGGTTGAATTCCTGTGAAAGAAAATCCAGCCGGCGCCCGATCGGACCGCCGGACGCGATCATGTCGCGTGCGGATGCGATGTGGGCCTCGAGACGATCGAGTTCTTCCCGGATATCGGCCTTGGTGGCCAGAAGCGCGGCTTCCATGTGAAGCCTCGACTCGTCAAGGGAGGAGCCGGCGGCATCCATCAGCAGCCCGACCTGGGTTGCGATGCGCGCGCGGATCGCGGCGGGCTCGCGCGACGGATCAGCCTCGGCCTTCCGCATCAGCGCTTCTATCGTGGAGAGATGGCCCAGCAGGATCTCCGCCAGGGCCGCACCTTCGGCTTGCCGCGCTTGCTGGAGATCGGCAAGTCCGGCCGCGAACGCGTCCAGGATGGCGGCGTCGACGATCGGGCGCGTTTCCTCGTCCTCGACGAGATCGGGAACCTCGAGCACGCCGCGCAAGCCCAGCAGCCCGTCGGCCGTCGCCGGCCGGCATCCGTATCGTTCCTGAAGATGACGTGCGAGGCTGGCCGCCGCCTCCAGAAAGACTTCATTGACGACGGGACGCGCGGCAGCGCCGGACCGACCGATGGACAGCGTGGCCTGGATGTTTCCGCGCACGAAACGCTTCTGGGCCGACTGTTTCGCAGGCTGTTCCAGCCGCTCGAAACCCGGAGGCAACCGCAGCCTCACCTCGAGGCCCTTGCCGTTCACCGACCGGATTTCCCAGGCGATGGACATTCCGTCGTGTTCCGCTCCGGCGCGGGCGAAACCCGTCATGCTTTGAACCGCCATGCTGCCTTCCCCCCGCCTGCCTCGATTCAGTCGCCGGTCCCGGCTTCCCCCTCGGATTGCCCCGTGTCCTGGGTCCGACGTTTCTCGAACTCCCTCCAGCGCGCGACGTTGCGGTTGTGCTCATCGAGCGTCTGCGCAAAGACATGGCCGCCGCTCCCGTCCGCCACGAAATAGAGGTCGTTGGTCTGGGAGGGATTGGCCACCGCCTCCAGAGAAGCTCGGCCGGGAGTGGCGATCGGGGTCGGAGGAAGGCCATCGATCTGATAGGTGTTGTAGGGAGTGGGCTTGTCGATGTCGGACCTGTAGATGGGCCGATCGGACGGCTTTCCCTTTCCGCCGAAAAGGCCGTAGACGATCGTCGGATCCGACTGCAGCCGCATGCCCTTCTTCAGCCGGTTGATGAAGACGGCGGCGACACGCGACCGCTCGTCGGGCACTCCCGTTTCCTTCTCGACGATCGAGGCAAGGGTCACGAACTCGTTGACGTCAGCGATCGGCAGTCCGTCGACGCGCCGCGCCCATACGCTTTCAACCAGTTCCTTTTGCTGTGCGATCAGCCGCTGGATCACCTCTTTGCGCGTGGTGCCTCGCGTGAAGCGCTGGGTGTCGGCCACGATGCTGCCCTCCGGCGGCAATTCGGCGGGCATTTCGCCGGTGAGAGCCTCGTGCTCGGCTATGCGCTGGAAAGCCTGTTCCACCGTGAGGCCCTCCGGGATCGTCAGCGAGTAAAGCACCGACTTGCCGCTTCTCAGCAGTTCCATGATGTCGCGCATCGAAGCGGCAGGCTTGATCTCGTACTCGCCGGCCTTCAGGCTGCCGTCGTTCCCATACGCCTGGACACCATAGCGAAAGATCCTCGCGTCGCTGATCAGCCCGCGCCGTTCCAGCAGGTTTGCGATCTCGGCCACTCCGGTACTCGGCTGGACCATGACCACGTCACCGGTGCGGGAGGGCCCAGGCGCATCGAACTCCCTTTTGCCAATGTACAACAACGCACCGGCCGCGAGCGTCAGCAGGACGATCGAAGACATGAGGAAGTTGAGGAACACCACGAACTGGTTGCGTGAACTGCGCGACCGGCGCATGCGCCGCGGTGGCGGTGTGCCCTTCTCGGGCCTCAACGCCTCCGACGCGGACCTTGGAACGATCGGTTTGGGGATGTCGCTGCGTCTGCCAAATCCAGACTGCTCTTCGGTACTCATCTGGCCCTGCACGCTCCCTCTTGGCGGCGCTCGTGTTCTCTTGCCCCGCGTCCGTTCCCGTCCGGTGGATCAGCGGGATCGAATTCCCGATACCGACCGAGAGGGCATGCGCAGAATCACGGCAACAATCGCACGAAGACTATCGAGGAATATGGCGAAAATCGCGGCTTGCGTGCCGTTCAGCGATCGTAGCGCTGGAAGACGAGCGACGCGTTGGTGCCGCCAAATCCGAACGAGTTCGAAAGCGCGATGTCGATCCGGCGCCGGCGCGGCTCGTGGGGCACGAGATCGATGGCGGTCTCGGCGGATGGATTGTCGAGGTTGATCGTGGCCGGCGCAATGCCGTCGCGGATCGCCAGGAGACAGAAGATCGCCTCGGCCGCACCTGCCGCCCCCAGCAGATGGCCTATCGACGACTTCGTCGACGACATCGAGATCCCCGAAGCGGCATCCCCGACCAAGCGCTCGACCGCGCCCAATTCGATGGTGTCGGCCATCGTGGATGTGCCGTGGGCATTGATGTAGTCGATGTCCGACGGTGCGATGCCGGCCCGTTTCAAAGCCGCCTTCATGCAGCGGTAGGCTCCGTCCCCGTCTTCGGAGGGCGCAGTGATGTGGTAGGCGTCTCCGGTCAACCCGTAGCCGGTGACCTCTGCGTAGATGCGGGCGCCACGGGCCTTGGCGTGCTCGAGTTCTTCGAGGACCACGACGCCGGCACCCTCGCCCATGACGAACCCGTCCCGGTCGCGGTCGTAGGGCCGCGACGCCTTCTCGGGCGTGTCGTTGTAGGACGTGGAAAGCGCCCTGCAGGCGGCGAAACCCGCTATCGACAGCCGGTTGATCGGCGACTCCGTTCCCCCGGCCAGCATCACGTCGGCGTCGCCGAGCGCGACAAGCCGCGCGGCATCGCCTATCGCGTGTGCGCCCGTCGAGCAGGCCGTCACGACGGCATGGTTGGGGCCCTTGAGCCCGTGCCGGATGGAGACCTGCCCGGAAACGAGATTGATGATATTGCCCGGAATGAAGAACGGGCTGATGCGCCGCGGGCCCCGTTCGTGGAGGATCAGCGCGTTTTCCGCGATGCCCTCGACACCTCCGATGCCCGAGCCGATCATCACGCCGGTGGCAAACCGGTCGTCGTCGGACTTCGGCTCCCAGCCGGAATCCTTCAAAGCCTCGTCCGCCGCGGCGATGCCGTAGGTTATGAAATCTCCGACCTTGCGCTGGTCCTTCGGCTCCAGCACGAGGTCTGGATTGAAGCTGCCGTCGCCACCGTCTCCCCGCGGGATGACGTTTGCGATCTTGCAGGCGAGATCACCGGTCTCGAAGCTTTCGATCCTGCGCGCGGCGCTCTTTCCGGAAAGCAACTGCTTCCAGGAATGCTCCACACCCATTCCGAAGGGGGACAGCAGTCCCAGACCGGTTACGACGACTCGTCTCATGCAAATCCCAGACAGCGGGCGCCGAAGGCGCCCGTCGCCCTCAGGCCGATGCCTTTTCGATGAACTTCACCGCGTCGCCGACCGTCAGGATCGTCTCCGCAGCATCGTCGGGGATTTCCACGCCGAACTCTTCCTCGAAGGCCATGACGAGTTCGACGGTGTCGAGGCTGTCGGCGCCGAGATCGTCGATGAAGCTCGCCTGCTCCGTCACCTTGTCCGCGTCGACGCCAAGGTGCTCGACAACGATCTTCTTCACGCGTTCTGCAGTATCGCTCATTTCAAAACCCTCGACTTCGGTTCAAGTTCGTTCTCGTTAGCGGCAGGTCAACCGCTAATCAAGCTGAAAGATGGCACCGCTCCGGCCTGTCAACGGCGTATGTTCTGTCTGCGACGGTCGATGCTGGGAACCCTGCCGCGGAGGCGGTGATGACCGTCCCCTCACTGGTCCGTCGCCGCATATCACGATCGTCAGTGCAGCGCCAAGCCGTATTCCGCGTCGGCGCCAGCCGTACGCGACCGGTTCAGAACATCGCCATCCCGCCGTTCACGTGCAACGTCTGGCCGGTGACGTAGGCAGCTTCGGCGGAGGCGAGATAAACGACGGCCGCGGCGATCTCGTTCCCCGTCCCCATACGCTTCATGGGGATCATGCCGAGTATGCCGTCCTTCTGCTTCTCGTTCAGCTTTTCCGTCATTGCCGATTCGATGAAGCCGGGCGCGACACAGTTCACCGTCACGTTGCGGGTCGCGATCTCCTGCGCAAGCGACTTCGAAAAGCCGATCATGCCGGCTTTCGACGCGCAATAGTTCGCCTGCCCCGGATTGCCGGTTACGCCGACGACGGAGGTGATGTTGATGATGCGGCCGAAGCGGCGGCGCATCATGGGATGGGTCAGCTCGCGTGTCAGACGGAACACCGACGTCAGGTTCACCTCGAGTACCGAATCCCAGTCCTCATCCGACATACGAACGAACAGGCCGTCCCTGGTGATGCCGGCGTTGTTGACGAGGATGTCGATCCCTTCGAGTTCGGCCTCCGCCTTCTGGCCCAAAGACTTTACCTCGTCGCGGTTCGACAGGTTGGCGGGGAATATCCTGACGCGTTCGCCAAGCTCGGAGGCCAGCGCCTCGAGCTTCTCCTGTCGCGTTCCATGAAGGCCGACGATGGCACCCTGCCCGTGGAGCGCCCTGGCGATCGCTTCGCCTATGCCGCCTGAGGCGCCGGTGACGAGGGCCTTGCGCCCGCTGAGATCAAACATCGTTTTGTCCTTTGGTTGCTCGGGCCAACGGCGGTTCGCCTCCAGGCTTCTATCCCAGGGCAGCCAGCGTCGTCTCGACATCGGCCGGCGTGTTGACGGCCACGGCATCGAGGTTGCGGTCGATCCGGCGGGCCAGCCCGCACAGCACCTTGCCTGCACCGACTTCATAAAGAGCCGTGACACCGTTCGCCCCGAACCACTGCACGGTCTCGCGCCAGCGCACCCGTCCCGTGACCTGCTCGACGAGGCGGCGGCGGATCTCTTCAGGATCGGAAACCGGCGAGACGGTGACGTTCGCGATGACGGGAACGGAAGGCGGGTTCATCTCGACCTTCGCAAGCGCCTCGCGCATCGCTTCAGCGGCGGGCTGCATCAGCGCGGAATGGAATGGAGCGGAGACCGAGAGCATGAGCGCGCGCTTGGCGCCGAGTTCGGTGCATATCCTGGCGGCATCCTCGACCGCCGCCTTCGTCCCCGAGATCACGAACTGGCCGCCGCCATTGTCGTTGGCGATCTGGCAGACGCCGCCGGAAGCCCGGGCACAGGCTTCCTCGACCTTGTCCTGCTCGAGACCGATGATGGCGGCCATGGCCCCCTCGCCTGCCGGGACGGCCGCCTGCATGGCATTGCCGCGGATGCGCAGGAGGCGTGCCGTATCGGCGATGGAGAACACGCCGGCCGCGCAGAGCGCCGAATATTCGCCGAGGGAGTGGCCGGCGACGTAGGACACCTTGTCCTTCAGCGACAGGCCGCGCGCTTCCATGGCGCGCACCGCAGCCATGGAGACCGCCATCAGGGCGGGCTGGGCGTTGGCCGTGAGGGTCAGCGTCTCTTCGGGGCCTTCCCACATGATCGCGGAGAGCTTCTCGCCGAGCGCTTCGTCGACCTCATCGAAGACACGCCGCGCTTCGGGGAAGGCTTCGGCAAGGTCGCGGCCCATGCCGACGGCCTGGCTGCCCTGCCCGGGAAAGGTGAATGCGATGGCCATCGGGCGATCTCCCGTCGTTCTTCTCGCTGGAGCCTGTGGGGCAGGAGAGGCCGTCAAGTCAAGGCCAGCAGGACGGCAGGACGGCAGCGCATGTTGGAGTTCTTTACAACACGGGGCGGCGTTGGTACATTATCCAACATGCAGGCGGAACTTGTTCTTGACGAACGTCATGACGTTTCAGCGAACAGTTTCGCAGAGCTTCGCATCTGGCGCGTGCCCAAGCCGGTGCGAGGATCCAGCCACGTCTACAAGTATGGCCTGGCCTTCGTCGTGGCGGAGCAATGTGTCCTTCGCTTCGACAACGAGGCAGGCAAAGGGGATCACAAACACATCGGAGCGGCGGAGGTGCCGTACCTGTTTGTCAGCCCCGAGCGACTTCTGGCGGACTTTTGGGCAGAAGTGGATGAATGGAGACGGACATGAAGACGGTCACCCTATCTGTCGCCACGCGTGAAGACGTCAACAGGCGTGCGCTTGCGGCATTTCGCGGCGAACGGCAAGGTTCGCACATTTCCTTTGCGTCCATCGACCTGTTGTGGAACGTACTAGCCCCCAAGCGCTGGGAGATCATCAAGGCGATGAAGGGCCAGGGACCGATGTCGATCCGCGAGGCGGCGCGGCGCGTCGGCCGCGACGTCAAGGCGGTGCATGGGGACGTCCACGCCCTCATCAATGCGGGCGTCCTGAACCGGACGGACGACGGCAAGATCGTCTTTCCCTACGACGCCATCCATGTGGACTTCACCATTACGAAAACGGCCTGAACCGCCTTCGTGCCATTCCGATCCGCCTCAACCCGCAGGCAGCGCCGTCTCCACGAGCCGTGCCCAGTACGAGCATCCGATGGGAATGATCTCGTCGTTGAAGTCGTATTCGGGGTGATGGACGTAGGGACCGTCGCCCTGGCCGATATAGATGAACGCGCCCGGCCGGGCCTCGAGCATGAAGGCGAAATCCTCGCCGCCCATCACTTGGGGAGTGTTGGTGTCGACCCTGTCGCCCGCCACCTGACGTGCGACGCTCGCGGCGAATTCGGTCTCGCGCTCATGGTTGGACAGCACCGGATAATGACGCTGGTAGTCGAGCGTCGCCCGAGCGCCGAACGCGCGGGCGGTGTGCTCGACGACTTCCGTCATCCGTTCCTCGAGCTGGTCGCGGACCGCGGCCGACAGCGTCCGAGCCGTTCCCGTCAGCCGTGCCGTCTGCGGGATCACATTGAAGGCGTCGCCCGCCTTGAAGGTGGTGACGGAGACCACCGCCGCCTCGACCGGATCGATATTGCGCGACACCACAGACTGGAGCGCGGTCATGATATGCGCCCCGACCAGCGTCGTGTCGATGCAGCGCTGGGGACGCGCCGCATGCCCGCCGATCCCCTCGATGTCGATGACGAACATGTCGGCCGCCGCCATCATGGAACCGCCGCGGATCGCGAACTCGCCGGTGGGGATACCCGGCGCATTGTGCATGCCGTAGACCTCGTCGATCGCGAAACGATCCATCATGCCTTCCTCGACCATCTCGCGCCCGCCGCCGCCGCCCTCCTCGGCCGGCTGGAAGATGACGACGGCCGTACCATCGAAATTCCGCGTCTCGGCGAGATAGCGCGCCGCCCCAAGCAGCATGGCCGTATGGCCGTCATGGCCGCAGGCATGCATCGCGCCGGCCGTCTTCGACTTGTAGGGGCGATCGATGATCTCCTGGATCGGAAGGGCGTCCATGTCGGCGCGCAGTCCGATCGTGCGGCCGCTGCCGTTCCTGCGCCCCTTGATGACGCCGACCACGCCGGTACGCCCGATGCCCGTCACGATCTCGTCGACACCGAACTCCTTCAGCTTCTCCGCCACCAGCGCCGCGGTACGATGTACGTCGAACTGGAGTTCGGGATTGGCATGGATGTCGCGACGCCACTCCGTCACATCCTTGTGGAATTCGGCGATGCGGTTGACGATCGGCATGTCTGGAACACTCCCTTTTCCTGATCCGGCCAGTCTTGCCTGCCGACTGCCCGCCCGCAATGGGAAAAACATGATCCAGCCGGGATCTCGGATGACGCCGGCTTGCGGGCGGGTGGCCGGTGTCCCATGTAAAGCGCCACCAGCGCCTCCGAAACCTACCGGGATTGCATGAATTTCTGGACGGACCTTCTGCTCGTCATCGTCGGGATGGGTTTCCTGTTCGGAGGCGGGGAGCTACTGGTCCGCGGTGCGGTGTCGGCCGCGCGCCGGTTCGGCGTGTCGGAACTCGTCATCGGCCTGACGATCGTCGGGTTCGCGACGTCCACGCCTGAACTGCTCGTCTCGGTGCAGGCAGCCCTGAAGGGCAGCCCGGAGATCGCCATGGGAAACGTGGTCGGCTCCAACATCGCCAACATCCTCCTCATCGGCGGCTTCACGGCGCTGATCGCATCGATGGCAGTGCTGGGCGGCGAGATGAAGCGCGACCTGCGCGTGATGCTCGGATCGGCGGCGCTGATCCTGCCGGCCGCCGCGTGGGGGGCAATCCCGCGCCTGGGCGGATTGCTGCTGGTCGGCCTGCTCGCGGCGTATCTCTATGCGCATTTCAAGGCTGCGCGGAAAACGCATGACCTGCCGGCCGAGACCGACGATCTCATGGCGCCCGACACCACGGGGATGGAGCCGCTCTGGCGGAGCGTGGGCTTCCTGCTAGCGGGGCTCGCCATGCTCGTCGCGGGCGCGAACTGGCTCGTCGACGGAGCCAGTTCGATCGCGCGTGCGGCGGGGGTCTCGGACGCGGTCGTAGGACTGACGGTCGTTGCCGTCGGCACGAGCCTTCCGGAGCTCGCCACCTCCATCATCGCTGCCTGGCGCGGCCGGCCGGGGGTGGCGATCGGAAACGTCGTCGGATCCAACATCTTCAACATCCTCGGTATCCTCGGCGCGACGGCGATCATCACCCCGCTTCCCATTGCCAGCCGATTTCTCTGGTTCGACCTGCCGCTGATGATGGCAATCAGCATCGCCTTCGCCGCCGCTCTCACGACGGGCCAGCGTCTCGGGAAAACCGCCGGCGGCGTGATGCTGGCGGGCTATGTGGTCTATACGATGGTGTTGTTCCTCAGCCCGTTGTGACTCCGCAGTGACCATAGCCTTGCAAAGCACACAAAAACCCGTATAAGCGCGGCCACTCTGCCGGTCCCGATTGGGGGCTGAACGGAGGGCCTGCGTATTTCCCATCCTCTACGGGAATTCCGCGTGTGTGAAGGCGAATGCCTTCCGCCTCCCGTGTCTCCGCTCTCGACCGTCTCAAGAATGCGCCTTTCTTCTCCGCCTTGGCGGAAAAGACATGTCGCAGAGGCTTTAGCCGTTGGGAACCGGACGAGCGAAACGAAGAAAGGCAAGAAAGCTCATGGCTCTGTACGAACATGTATTTCTCGCCCGCCAGGATCTGTCTTCGCAGCAGGTCGACGGCCTTGTCGAACAGTACAAGGGTGTCATCGAAGCGAATGGCGGCAGCGTCGGCCGGGTCGAGAACTGGGGACTGAAGTCCCTTACCTACCGCATCAAGAAGAACCGCAAGGCGTACTACACGCTCATGGACATCACCGCTCCGGCGGCGGCCGTCCAGGAGATGGAACGCCAGATGGGGCTGTCGGAAGACGTCCTGCGCTTCATGACGATCCGCGTCGAGAAGCACGAGGAAGGCGTTTCCGCGATGATGCAGAAGCGCGAAGAGCGCAGCGACCGCGGCGACCGCTTCGGCGACCGTCCCCGCTTCGGCGACCGTGATCGCGGCCCGCGTGGTGGCGGCGGCGATCGCGACCGTGGGGATCGGGGCGACCGAGGCGACCGCGAGGATCGCGGTCCGCGCCGTCCGCGTGAACAGTCCGAGGGAGCTTCGCAGTAATGGTCGACATCAACCAGATTCCGACGCGCCGGCCCTTCCATCGCCGCCGCAAGACCTGCCCGTTTTCCGGCGCCAACGCGCCGCGGATCGACTACAAGGACGTCCGTCTCCTGCAGCGCTACATCTCCGAGCGCGGCAAGATCGTGCCGTCCCGCATCACGGCGGTCAGCCAGAAGAAGCAGCGTGAACTCGCCCAGGCGATCAAGCGCGCCCGCTTCCTCGGCCTGCTGCCCTACGTGGTGAAGTGATTGGACGGCCGGGCGGTCCGCCGCCCGGCCCTCCGCCGCTTCGGGTGCGGCGGAAGCATGCAAAACCCCGAGTTGGGCATCTCGCCCTAACTGCCGCGGCAGGCAGGACAGCGAACACGACGCGGAACGCGTCCGACCCGGCTTTCCTGACCTGTCCATGAACCAGTTCGGCCGCATGCCGGCCCGTGAAAGGACACGACCATGGAAGTCATTCTCCTCGAGCGCATTTCCCGCCTCGGCCAGATGGGCGACACCGTCAAGGTCAAGGACGGTTTCGCACGCAACTTCCTGCTCCCGCAGGGCAAGGCGCTGCGCGCCAACGACACCAACAAGAAGAAGTTCGAAGGCCAGCGCGCGCAGCTCGAAGCACGCAACCTGGAACGCAAGTCGGAGGCCGAAGCGGTTTCCGAGAAGCTCGACGGCATGAGCTTCGTCGTCGTGCGCTCGGCCGGCGAGACCGGCCAGCTCTACGGTTCGGTGTCGCCGCGCGACATCTCCGAACTGCTGACGGCCGAAGGCTTCTCGGTCGGCCGCAACCAGGTCGAGCTGAACAACCCGATCAAGGCGATCGGCCTCACCAATGTGGTCATCGCGCTTCACCCCGAGGTCGAAGTCACCATCACCCTCAACATCGCCCGCTCGTCGGACGAGGCGGAACGCCAGGCGGCCGGCGAGAAGCTGGACTCGCTCGAAGCGATCTACGGCGAAGACATCAACGAGAACGCGCGCCCGGATGCATTCTTCGATCCCAACGAGGAAGGCTCCGAAGAAGAAGAGAATGCCTGATCCATCAAGACAGGGCTGACAGGCTCAATACCCGGGCGGCGACGTCCGGGTATTTTTTTGCTTGATGGAACAAACATGCTGGTTGCATGTTTGCGCATCGGCCGGGGATGCGTGCCGGCGGATGAGAGTCTTCAAGTGGGTGGGAGTGTCCATGAACATTCTCTTGCGTAGCGTCGTAGAGCGTCTTGTTCGTACCGGGACCCTCGGGATCGTCGACCCGCACGGTTCGCAACGCACATTCGGCGACGGAAGCGGTGAGCGGGTGACCATCGCCATCCGCACGCAGCATGCGGAGCGCGCCATCGCCTTCGATCCCATGCTGGCCTTCCCCGAGGCCTACATGGACGGTGAACTGGATATCGTCGAAGGCGACCTGATCGATCTCATGCGGATCGTCTACCAGAACATGGGTGACTCCGGGATCGACGTCGCCTGGACGAAAGCCCTCGAAAACGCCCGCATCGCCTTCCGCCGCTTTCAGCAGCTCAACACCACAGTGCGCGCCAAGCGCAACGTCGCCCGGCATTACGATCTTTCGCCGGATCTGTACCGGCTCTTCCTCGACAACGACATGCAGTATTCCTGCGCATACTTCGAAACGCCCGATTCCACGCTCGAAGAGGCGCAGATCGCCAAGAAGCGCCACATCGCCGCCAAGCTCGACCTCAGGCCCGGTCAGACCGTCCTCGACATCGGATGCGGCTTCGGGGGCCTGAGCCTCTATCTCGCCCGGAATTTCGATGTCGACGTGGTGGGCATCACGCTCTCCGAGGAGCAGCATGCGATCGCAACCGAACGGGCGCACGCCGAAGGCCTGGAGCGGCATGTCCATTTCGAACTGCGCGACTACCGCGACCTGTCCGAGCGGTTCGACCGCATCGTCTCGGTCGGAATGTTCGAGCATGTCGGCGTCAACCACTACCGGACATTCTTCGACAAGTGCGCCACGCTGCTGAAGCCGGACGGGGTCATGCTGCTGCATTCCATCGGCCGCTTCGGCCCTCCGGCGGCGACCAACGCCTTCATCCGCAAGCACATCTTCCCGGGCGGCTACATCCCTGCCCTGTCGGAGGTGCTGCCCTGCGTGGAGCGCGCGGGACTGATGACGGACGACATCGAAATCCTGCGGCTGCACTACGCGGAGACCCTGAAGCACTGGCGCCAGCGTTTCCTCGCCAACCGCGACCGGATCCGGTCGATCTACGACGAGCGCTTCTGCCGGATGTGGGAGTTCTATCTCGTCGGCTCGGAAGCGTCGTTCCGCTGGCAGGACATGATGGTGTTCCAGATCCAGCTCACCCGAAGCAATTCGATCCTCCCGACGACCCGCGGCTACATGCTCGAGGCCGAACGCGCGTTGGCGGAACGCGAAGCCGCCGAGCCCGGCCATCGCGCAGACATGCTGCAGCAGACGCGGATGTCAGAGCCGGGCGAATAGCGTTCGCCTGGCAGTCGATCGGATTCCGCTCTCGCCTGCGGCAGAGATTGCGATGCGGCGCTTGCTCGCTGACGAAGCGGCGGCCGCTTCCGTTTTCCTGTTTTGTTCGCACGACTCCATCGATATGCTGTGCGCCCACGGTCGCCGATTCGCGTCAACCGGCTTTCTGATCCGTTGATTCGATGGGCTGTGGAGAAGTGTGAATCACGTGTGATCAGGTGCATTCGGCCCCCTTGGGCGAGCGATCTCTGATACCCCCCACACCGGGCAGGGATTCGACGGGAAAGAAATGGCAGAAGCAGTCCGCAAACTCAGTGTCGCGGAGACTCCGCTCTATCGCGAAGCGCCGAACAACATCGAGGCCGAGCAGGCGCTTCTCGGTGCCATTCTCGTCAACAACGACGCTTTCTACCGGGTATCGGACTTCCTCAAGCCGACGCATTTCTACGAACCTCTGCACCGCAAGATCTTCGAGGTCTCGGGCGAACTGATCCGGCTGGGGAAGAGCGCCAACCCGGTTACCATGAAGACCTTCCTGCCGGCTGACGAGAAGGTCGGCGACATCACCGTCGCGCACTATCTCGCACGCCTGGCGGCGGAGGCCGTGACCATCATCAACGCCGCCGACTACGGCCGCGCGATCTACGACCTCGCCACCCGCCGGGCACTGATCACGGTGGGCGAGGACATGGTCAACATCGCATACGACGCGCCGGTCGACATGGCGCCGTCCGAACAGATCGAGGACGCCGAACGCCGGCTGTTCGAACTCGCCGAGACCGGCCGCTACGACGGCGGCTTCGAAAGCTTTACCGACGCGGTCAAAACCGCGATCGACATGGCCAATGCCGCGTACATGCGCGACGGGCACCTGTCCGGCATCTCGACCGGCTTCCGCGACATCGACCGCCGGCTCGGAGGGCTGCAGCCGTCGGACCTCGTCATTCTCGCCGGCCGCCCCGCCATGGGCAAGACCTCGCTCGCCACCAACATCGCCTTCAACATCGCGGCCGCCTATCAGCCGGCGCAGCAGGCCGACGGCTCGTTCAAGGCCGCGAACGGCGGCGTGGTGGGGTTCTTCTCTCTCGAAATGTCGTCCGAACAGCTCGCGACCCGCATCATCTCGGAGCAGACCGAGATCTCGTCTTCCAAGATCCGCCGCGGCGAAATCTCGGAAGCCGAATTCGAAAAGCTCGTCGGCTGCGCCCAGATGATGCAGAAGACGCCGCTCTTCATCGACCAGACCGGCGGCATCTCGATTGCGCAGCTCGCCGCCCGGGCGCGGCGGCTGAAGCGCCAGCGCGGGCTCGACGTGATCGTGATCGACTACGTCCAGC
The DNA here is from genome assembly GCA_963747465.1 of uncultured Alphaproteobacteria bacterium. Classification (GTDB taxonomy): domain Bacteria; phylum Pseudomonadota; class Alphaproteobacteria; order Rhizobiales; family Rhizobiaceae; genus Aquibium. The sequence goes on along the minus strand of CAVVFC010000006.1, from coordinate 412,378 downwards.
TCATGCAGGGCTCTTCATCCAAGTCGAACCAGAACCGCGTGCAGGAGATCACCGAGATCACGACGGGGCTGAAGGCGCTCGCCAAGGAACTGCAGGTGCCGATCATCGCCCTGTCGCAGCTGTCACGTCAGGTCGAAAGCCGCGACGACAAGCGCCCGCAGCTGTCAGACCTTCGCGAATCGGGATCGATCGAGCAGGATGCGGATGTCGTGCTCTTCGTCTATCGCGACGAGTATTACATGCAGAACAAGGAGCCGGAGGAAGGCACCCCCGAGTACGAGGAGTGGCGCCTCAAGTTCGAGCGCGTGAAGGGCAAGGCAGAACTCATCATAGCCAAGCAGCGCCACGGGCCGACCGGCGCGGTCGAACTGGCCTTCGAGGGCCAGTTCACGCGCTTTTCCGACCTTGCGGAAGAGAGCCAACTGCCGGAACGGTTCGAGTAGCCCGTTGGACGAGGCCTTCCATATCCGGGAGACCGGCACCGGCCCGCAGATTGCCGGCGGACGGCTGACGATCGACCTGCGCGCCCTCCAGGCGAACTACCGGGCGCTTTCGAAAGTTGCCGCCCCCGCCCGTACGGCCGGCATCGTCAAGGCCGATGCCTACGGGCTGGGCATCGCAGAGGTGGTTCCGGCCCTCACGGCGGCCGGATGCAGCACGTTTTTCGTGGCCCTGCCCGAGGAGGGGTTCGAGGTCAGAAAGGCCGCTCCGGACGCGCGCATCTTCGTGCTCACCGGCCTCTTTGGAGCAGACGCCGCGGACGCCTACGCCGAGGCCAACCTGATCCCGACGATCAACACGGCGCTCGACCTCGCCGTCTGGGAGCGTTTCTGCGGCCGGCAGGGAGCGGCGTATCCCTGCGCCGTCCATGTCGACACCGGCATGAACCGGCTCGGCATCACGCCTTCGGAGGCCATCGGATTCGCCGACGAGAACACGCTGACCGGCGCGGTGAACCCCGTGCTCCTGATGAGCCACCTCGCCTGTGCGGACCAGCGCGATCATCCCATGAACCGGAAGCAACTCGAGGTCTTCCATCGTGTGAGGCGAGCGTTCGGCGGCATCGAGACGAGCCTGGTCAATTCCTCAGGCCTGCTTCTCGGACGCGGGTTTCATTTCGACCTGACCCGGCCCGGCATCGCGATCTATGGCGGCTCGCCGGCAACCGGCGTGACCATGCAGACGGTGGTGACGGCGGAGGCGCGCGTGGTCCAGGTCCGCTATGCGAGAGCCGGGGAGACGATCAGCTACGGCGCGACCGCCGCGCTGGAGCGCGACAGCATCATCGCGGTGACTGCGATCGGCTATGCCGACGGCTTTCCGCGCGCCGCCTCGGGCAGCGGCGTGCCGCTTCGCCAGCTCTTTCCGGGCGGCAGCGGCTTCGTCAACGGCCGGCAAGTGCCGATCATCGGCCGCGTCACGATGGATCTCACCATGTTCGACGTCACCGAACTCGGCGAGGGCGGGATAGCCGATGGCGACTATATCGAGCTGTTCGGACCCAACATGCCGATAGACGATGCCGCTGCAACGGCCGGCACGATTTCCTACGAACTGCTCACGCGGTTGGGCCGGCGCTATCATCGCACCTACATCAGCGCCGAAAGCGCGGCGGCATGAGCGTCAGGAAGTTCCGCTGATGGCCAAGTCCCGCGTCCAGTTCATCTGTCAGAACTGCGGGTCGGTGCACACGCGCTGGGCCGGGAAGTGCGACGGCTGCGGCGAGTGGAACACGCTCGTGGAGGAAGGCACGTCCGGAGGCATCGGCGCCGGTCCCGCTTCCATGCGCAATGCCCGTAAGGGCCGTCCGGTTACGCTGACCTCGCTGGCCGGCGACATCGAGGACGCTCCGCGCATCGCGAGCGGCATCGGCGAACTCGACCGTGCCACCGGCGGCGGCTTCGTGCGCGGCTCCGCCCTGCTCGTCGGCGGGGATCCCGGCATCGGCAAGTCCACGCTGCTCACCCAGGCGGCGGCCGCGCTGGCGCGGCAGGGCCACCGGATCGTCTACGTATCCGGCGAGGAGGCCGTGGCTCAAATCAGGCTGCGAGCCCAGCGCCTCGGCGCGGCCGATGCACCCGTGGAACTTGCCGCGGAGACGAACGTCGAGGACATCCTGGCGACCATCGCCGAAGGCCGCCGACCCGACCTGCTGATCCTCGATTCGATCCAGACCCTGTGGACGGACCTCGCCGATTCGGCGCCCGGGACCGTCACGCAAGTCCGCGCTTCCGCGCAGGCCATGATCCGCTATGCCAAATCCACCGGCGCAGCGATCGTGCTGGTCGGCCACGTCACCAAGGAAGGACAGATCGCGGGACCGCGCGTGGTTGAACACATGGTCGACGGGGTGCTCTACTTCGAGGGCGAAGGCGGACACCACTACCGCATCCTGCGAACCGTGAAGAACCGATTCGGCCCCACCGACGAGATCGGCGTCTTCGAGATGTCCGACAAGGGATTGCGCGAAGTCGCCAATCCCTCGGAGCTTTTCCTCGGCGAGCGCAGCGCCCAGGCACCGGGAGCGGCCGTTTTCGCCGGTATGGAAGGCACCCGTCCGGTGCTGGTGGAAATCCAGGCACTGGTAGCCCCCTCCCCGCTGGGAACGCCCCGGCGGGCGGTTGTCGGCTGGGACTCGCCGCGTCTGTCCATGGTGCTGGCGGTCCTGGAAGCGCACTGCGGCGTCCGCTTCGCGCAGAACGATGTCTATCTGAACGTCGCGGGCGGTTACCGCATCTCGGAGCCGGCGGCCGATCTCGCGGTCGCAGCCGCGCTGGTTTCGTCGCTCACCGGACTTGCCCTGCCTGCCGATTGTGTCTATTTCGGCGAAATAAGCCTCTCAGGCGCCGTCAGGCCTGTCGCGCATGCGCAGCAGCGGTTGAAAGAGGCTGAAAAACTCGGTTTCGGGCAGGCCGTCCTGCCGGCCGGCAGCGGGGATGTGGCGGGATCGATCGCCACGCGGTCCTTCCAGCCGGGCGCGCTCGCCGACCTCGTCGCCCGAATTGCGGGGACGAAGCGCAGCCGCGAGGCGGACTGACGCAATGGAGTGGGCCACGATGCCGATTACGCTGCTTGACGGAATACTCGTCGGCTTTGCGCTTGTGTCAGCGATCCTGGCGATGGTCCGCGGCCTTTCGCGCGAACTTCTGTCCATCGCGTCCTGGGTCGCGGCCGCTGCGGCGGCCTATTTCCTCTACCCGCTGGTGCTGCCCTACGTCACTCCTTACATCGACAACGCAAAGATCGCCCTGGCCGCGTCGGCGGCGGTGGTTTTCTTCGTGGCGCTGATCATCGTGACGGTGATCACGATGAAGCTTGCCGACTTCGTGATCGATTCGCGCGTCGGAGCACTCGACCGAACCCTGGGGTTCGTCTACGGAGCGGCGCGAGGCATCCTTGTGATCGCCGTCGCGCTGATGTTCTTCAACTGGCTCGTCGGCGAGAACAAGCCGGAATGGGTCGCGCAGGCGAAGTCGCTCCCCCTTCTGGAAGGGATCGGAGCAAAGCTGCAGGAACTGCTTCCGGACGATCCGGAGAATTCGATCATCAAGCGTCTGACCGAAGGCGACGACGCGGCTCAGCCCGGCGAGGCCGATACCAACAACTGATCCGCAACCGCGACCGCGGCCGGAGCGCAGGCGCCGAGAGCGCAGGGGCTGTTTGCAATGGCAGAGGCAGCAAAACGGGTTTCCGCAGACGCTTCGCAAGAGCGTATCGGCGAGGCCGACGATCATTTCCACGACGAGTGCGGCGTGTTCGGCATATTCGGGCGGCAGGACGCCGCGGCAATCGTCACTCTGGGTCTGCACGCCCTCCAGCACCGAGGACAGGAGGCGGCCGGCATCGTTTCCTATGACGGTTCGCAGTTCCATGTCGAACGGCACGTCGGGCTCATCGGCGACACCTTCACCAAGCAGTCGGTGATCGACAGGCTGCAGGGTACCCGGGCGATCGGCCACACGCGCTATGCCACGACCGGCGGCGCGGGACTGCGCAACGTGCAGCCCTTCTTCGCCGAGCTGAAGGATGGCGGGCTGGCCATAGCGCACAACGGCAACATCACCAACGCGATGACGGTGCAGCGCTCGCTTCAGAAGCAGGGTTCGATCTTTTCGTCCACCTCCGACACCGAGACGATCCTGCATCTCGTCGCCACCAGCAAGGAACGCGACACCAACAGCCGCTTCATAGACGCGGTGAGGCAGATCGAGGGTGCATTCTCGCTGGTCGCGCTGACGTCCAAGAAGATGATCGGCTGCCGCGATCCTCTCGGCATCCGCCCGCTCGTGCTGGGCGACCTCGACGGCGCCTGGATCCTCGCCTCGGAGACCTGCGCTCTCGACATCATCGGGGCGCGCTTCGTGCGCGATCTCAAGCCGGGCGAGATGGTCGTCGTGACGACGAACGGGATCGAGAGCCATTTCCCGTTCGAACCGGCAAAGCCGCGCTTCTGCATTTTCGAATACGTCTATTTCGCGCGCCCGGACTCGACGGTGGAGGGTCGCAACGTCTACGACGTGCGCAAGAAGATCGGCATGGAACTGGCGCGGGAAAGTCCAGTGGATGCGGACATCGTCGTACCGGTGCCCGATTCCGGAACACCGGCGGCGATCGGCTTTGCGCAGGAGGGCGGATTGCCGTTCGAACTCGGCATCATCCGCAATCACTATGTCGGACGCACCTTCATCTCGCCGGGCGATTCGATCCGCCACATGGGCGTGAGGCTCAAGCACAATGCGAACCGGCGGATCATCGAAGGCAAGCGGGTCGTGCTCGTCGACGATTCCATCGTGCGCGGTACCACCAGCCAGAAGATCGTGCAGATGGTTCGCGACGCCGGCGCGAAGGAAGTGCACATGCGCATCGCCTCGCCGCCGACACGCGCCTCCTGCTTCTACGGCGTCGACACGCCCGAGAAGGCGAAGCTTCTCGCCTCGCGCATGTCGGTCGGGGAAATGGCGGATTTCATCCGCGTCGATTCCCTCGGCTTCCTGTCGATCGACGGCCTCTACCGCGCGGTCGGGGAAGCAGCGCGCGATGCGGAGATGCCGCAGTTCTGCGATGCCTGCTTCAGCGGCGAATATCCGACCCGGCTCCTCGACCACGAGGGTGCCGACAACGTACGGACGCTTTCACTGCTGGCAGCCGGCGGACAGTAAGGTCCGCCAAGGACCGAGCGGTGTCACGCCAGCTTCGTCATGCAGCCCGCTGCGCTGCCTGTCCCTGTCTCCTGACGAGACCGTATCCGAGTGCGAACCTCTCGCCCGGCCCATGGACCGCGGCATAGAGCAGGCCGGCGAGGAACGTGAAGTGATCCACGAAGAAGCCGAACTCCGCCTCGCTGCCGGCCCAGCGGTCCGGACCGTGGAAGGCGAACGCCAGGAAGATGACGTAGGCACCGGCGAGCAGCGCCGCCTCGGAGAAGAACGCGCCCGTCAGGAAAGCTGCGACCAGGCCGACTTCGAAGATGGCAGCCAGCCAGGCCAGCAGGAGCGGAAGTGGAAAACCGGCGGCTGCGATGAAGTCGGCGGTCTGTCCCATCCCTGCGAACTTGAAGATGGCCGCCATGGCAAATAGACCCGCAAATATAAGCCGCGCGAGGATGATCGCTACGGTTTTGGCCATTGCTGTCTCCTCGACCGGTGTGCCGCCCATGCGTGGGGACATCGGCGCTCTGCCGTTCGGACATCAAGGACATGAAACCGTCGGCGGGAGTCAAGCGCATCCGAGGGTTTCCCCCCGCAGGAATTCATCCTATTGAGCGCCCGACGCTTACAGGAACGCTGACCCGCATGGACCCACTCCCCGACCTGACCGGCCGCACCGCCCTCGTGACCGGCGCTTCGCGCGGCATCGGATATTTCATTGCGAGGCACATGGCGGCGGCCGGCGCACACGTGATTGCCGTGGCGCGCACGGTCGGCGGGCTGGAGGAACTCGACGACGAGATCAAGGCGGAGCACGCCCGCACCGGCAAGGGCGAGGCGACGCTGGTGCCGCTCGACCTGACCGACATGCCGGGCATCGACCGGCTGGGCGGCGCCATCAACGAGCGCTGGGGAAAGCTGGACATCCTCGTCGCCAACGCCGGAGTGCTCGGCGTCATCGGCCCGCTCGCGCATATCGAGGCGAAGGTGTTCGACAAGGCGATGGCGGTGAACGTGACCGGCGTCTGGCGGCTGATCCGCGCGGTCGATCCGCTGCTGCGCAAATCGGATGCCGGCCGCGCCATCATCCTTTCATCGGGTGCCGCACACAATGCGCGCGCCTACTGGGGACCCTACGCCGCCTCGAAGGCGGCGGTCGAGGCGCTGGCGCGCTCCTGGGCGGACGAGACGAAGAACACACCGCTCCGGGTCAATTCGGTCAATCCGGGCGCGACGCGCACCGCCATGCGCGCGCAGGCCATGCCGGGCGAGGATCCCGAGACCCTGCCGCACCCGGCGGAGATCGCCGCCAGCATCGTGCCGCTCGCCAGCCCGGCGCTGACCGAGACCGGCCTGATCTTCGAGGCGCGCGAACGGAAGTTCGTCTCCTACCGGATGCCGGGATAGGCTCTCCCGCCGCCGCGAACCTCAGAGCGCCGCGACGACGATGATCTCGACCAGATGCTGCGCGGTGGCGAGCCGCGCCTCGCCGGTCGCGCGGGCCGGCGGGTTGGCAGGATCGACCCAGCCGTCCCAGATCTCGTTCATGGCGGAAAAGTCGCGCATGTCGGCAAGCCAGATCGTCGTCTGCAGCAGCTTGGACTTGTCCGTGCCGGCTTCCTTCAGCAGACGGTCGATCGACGCCAGCACCTCCTTGGTCTGCTCCGCCACCGGTTTTCCGGGCGTACCGACCTGGCCGGCGAGGTAGACGGTTTCGTTGTGGACGACAGCCTGGCTCATGCGCCTGCCTGGCTCGATACGGCGGATGGACATCGGGGAAACTCCTTCATGGTCGGTTCGCAGACGTTCTAGACAAAGTCACAGCGACGGGATAGCGCCCAGGCTTCCCCGCATACCTTTCCACGGAGAGAGTTCGCAGGCTGGCCCCATTCAAACAAGGATGTGGTGCAGAGCCCATGCCCGACCGCACATTAGTTTCAGCGCCTGTTCGACACAGGAAAGCCACCGCTCCGTGGCCGGAGGCGTTTGCCGGATGACCATCCTAACGGCCACGGATGCACGAAGCCGGGTGCTCGCCGGCATCCTGCTGACCAGCGTCGGCTACTTCCTGTTCTCGCTGCAGGATGCGTCCATCAAGCTCATGGTCGTCGGCTTCTCGGTCTGGCAGATCCTGTTCTTCCGCTCCGCCACGATCGTTTCCATCTGCCTGGCGGTGGGTGGCAGGAAGCTGGCGGCCGATACCATACGTTCGCCGGTCCTCTGGCCGATGCTCCTGCGCAGCTTCGTCATCCTCTCGGCATGGCTGTGCTTCTACTCGGCGGCGCGGGACCTGCAGCTCGCCGAACTCACCACGATCTATTTCGCCGCGCCGATCGTGGTGACGGTGCTGTCGGTGTGGATCCTGAAGGAGATCGTGCCGCCGGTCCGCTGGATCGCGGTGTTCACCGGCTTCATCGGCGTCTTCATCGCGTGCAATCCCCTGAGGATCGGGTTTTCCGTGCCGGTCATGCTGGTACTCGCGGCGGCCTGCCTCTGGGCGCTGGCGATCGTGCTGATGCGCAAGATCGCGCTCGGGGAACGGACGCTGGTGCAGATCATGCTGAACAACGGGTTCTTTCTGGTGATCGCTGGGATACCCATGCTGTTCCTGTGGCAGACGCCGGCAACGTGGGACCTGGTGCTCCTCGTCGGGACCGGTATCATCGGCGGCGTGGCACAGTATTCCCTGTTCGAGGGCATGAAGCGGGCGGAAGCGTCCGTCGTCGCCTCCTTCGAATACACGTCGCTGGTCTGGGCGTTCGCGCTGGGCTGGCTGATCTGGAACGACGTGCCGAGGGTCGGCGTCTTCGCCGGCGCGGTTCTCATCTTCTCCGCCGGACTGTTGATCATCCTGGCGGAGCGCAGGCGGACCTGGGACCGCTAGAGACGGCCTGCCTCCTCCTCTTCCTCCTTCTCGCGCCGGCGGTAGGAGATCCAGCTCACGGGAATGAAGACCAGGTAGCCTATCGCCGTCACCGACATGGCCTGCCAGGGATAGTTGATCAGGAGGAGCACGTAGAGAAGGATCACCAGGATCAGCGGCAGCATCAGGTCGCCGCGTATGCGCCCCATGTTCTTTCCCGACCAGAGCGGAATGCGGCTGACGAGCAGGAAGGCGACGAGAATGGTGAAGGCGCAGGCGAACCAGGCGAAGCCCGGGGTGAGCTCAACGCCGAGAAAACCGAGATAGGCCGGCAGGAGCACGAGCATGGCGCCGGCCGGCGCCGGAACGCCGACGAAATAGCCGGACCGCCAGTTTGCCTTTTCCGGCGGCGGGGCCATCACGTTGAAGCGCGCAAGCCGCAGCCCGCAGGCGATGGCGAAGAGAAGCGCGGCGATCCACCCCGGCGAGCCAGTCTGGTCGAGCACGAAGGCATAGAGAACGAGGCCGGGTGCCACGCCGAAATTGACGATGTCGGCCAGCGAATCCATCTCGGCACCGAATTTCGACGTGGCCTTGAGGGCGCGCGCGACACGGCCGTCGACGCCATCGAGGAAAGCGGCGAGCAGCACCATGACGACCGCCATCTCGATTCGATGCTCGAAGGCGAGGCGCACGCCCGTCAGCCCGGCGCAGATCGCCAGTACCGTGACGAGGTTCGGCATCACCATGCGCAGCGGAATCTCGCGGAAGCGCGGGCCGCGGGCGTCAGCGTCCGGCTTGTCGGCGATGTCGGGATCATCCGCCACGGTCAGATCACCCGCATCAGGGGCGTGGCCTGTCCGCCGAACTCGGCAAGCACGGTCTCGCCGGCGATCGCCGTCTGGCCCTGGAAGACTTTCGTCACCGCACCGGCCGGCACGAACACGTCGACGCGCGAGCCGAAGCGGATCAGCCCGATGCGGTCGCCGACGGAGATGTTGGTCGCCTCCTCGACGAAGCAGAGGATGCGCCGCGCAACCAGCCCGGCGATCTGCACCGTCGCGACCTGCCCGTTGGGGCTGTCGATGACGATGCCGTTGCGCTCGTTCTCCTGGCTCGCCTTGTCGAGTTCGGCATTCAGGAACTTGCCCGCGCGATGCTCGATGCGGGTGATGCGGCCGCGCACCGGCGAACGATTCACGTGGCAGGAGAACACGTTCATGAAGACCGAGATGCGCAGCATCTCGGCGTCGCCCATGCCAAGTTCGCGCGGTGGAACCGCCGGCCCGACGGCGGAGACGATTCCGTCGGCCGGGCTGATCACGAGACGGTCGTCGACCGGTGTGACGCGCTCGGGATCGCGGAAGAAATAGGCGCACCATCCGGTCAGGACCACGCCGATCCAGAACAGGCTGGTCGAAAACACGCCCAGGATGATCGAGGCGCCGGCAAAGGCGGCGACGAAAGGCCATCCCTCCCGGTGAACGGGGACCAGCGCGTTGCGGATCGATTCCTGGATGCTCATCGGCGGGTGGGTTTTCCGTTTGTCGAAGCGCGGATGATTAGCGGAAACAACATGCCCCCGCAACGCGCCGGGCGGAGTGGCGTTCCGGAAGGAAGCGAGAGGGCAATCGGCAGCCGAGGGCTTCATCGAGGAAAATAGCCTCGCTCCGGGTAAGCGGTCCGCCATGAAACTCCGAGGCTTCCACGCGCGGTCGCCCGGCTGGTGCTGGTATGCTATCCACGCGCCCGTGGGGTGGCGCACGTCAAAACCATCGAACCTTTCCGACGTGCCGTGAAGCGGGAACCGCGAGCCGTATGACTGTGATCGAACATGTCCGGTGCCGGGTCTACCGCGCGCCTGCGGACCCGCCGGTGCGGACCTCCTTCGGACTGATGCGGGACCGGCCGGCCGTTCTGGTCGAGGTCAGGGACAGCGACGGCGCCACCGGCTGGGGCGAGATCTGGTGCAATTTCCCCTCCGTCGGCGCCGAGCATCGGGCCAGGCTGGTGCGCGAGACGCTGGCGCCGCTGCTGATCGGCCGCGACGGCTCCGATCCGTCCTCCTGCTTCGATGCACTGACCTCGGCAGTCGCGGTACTGGCCATACAGACAGGCGAGCCGGGTCCATTGTCCCAGGCGATCGCAGGGATAGACATCGCGCTGTGGGATCTCGCCGGCCGCCGCGCCGGCGAGCCCGTCTGGCGTCTTTTGGGCGGTGCGCAGGGCTCCGCCGTCCGCGCCTACGCAAGCGGGCTCAACCCCGACCACCCCGAGAAGCTGGCGCTTGTCCGACGGGCGGAGGGACACGTCGCCTTCAAGCTGAAAACCGGGTTCGGCCGCGACACCGACCTGCGAAACCTCCAGACCCTGCGACACGCGCTCGGCGATGCGGCGGAACTGATGGTCGATGCCAACCAGGCATGGAGCCTGGCCGAGGCCCGCGAGATGGCGGTGGCGCTGGCGCCATGGAACCCGCTCTGGCTGGAGGAACCGCTGCGCGCCGATGCCCCCGCGGCCGACTGGGCCGAGCTGGCGAATGTTTCGCCGCTGCGCCTGGCGGCAGGCGAAAACATGCGCGGGGCCGATTTCGACGCGGCGATCGCTGCCGGCCATCTCGGGGTCCTTCAGCCCGATCTCGGCAAATGGGGCGGATTTTCGCGTTGTGCGCCGGTCGCACGCGCCGCGCTTGCGCAGGGTCTGCGCTTCTGCCCGCACTGGCTGGGCGGCGGACTTGGGCTGGTGGCCTCGGCGCACCTCCTTGCGGCGGCGGGCGGCGACGGACGGCTGGAGATCGATTCCAATCCCAATCCGTTGCGCGACGGCATGCTCGACTGCGGCTTCCAGATACGTGGCGGCGAATTCCTCCTTCCCCCCGGACCGGGGTTGGGCGCGGCTCCCGACCTGGAGGCCCTGAAACCCTTCGAGACAGGGTTCTAGGCCCGCGTCGCAGTCGTCTGCATCGCGCCCCGCCTGAGGCCATGCCAGCGCATCCAGGCCCACGGCTACTCGAATGTGGCTGCAAGGGGCTGGACAAGTTCGAGCCGCGAAGGTTCGCTTTGCGCGCGCCCACGCACGTGCGTGGCTATCCAGTGCAGGAACCCAGGCATGAACGTCCTCTACATCGACATCGACAGTCTGCGGCCGGACCATCTCGGCTGCTACGGCTATCACCGCGATACTTCCCCCAACATCGACCGGGTCGCCGCCGAGGGCGTGCGCTTCGACAACATCTATGTCTCCGACGTGCCGTGCCATCCGTCGCGCACCGCGCTGTGGAGCGGGCGGCACGGCTTCAAGACCGGCGTCGTCGCGCATGGAGGGACCGCCAGCGAACCCTTCATCGAAGGGCGTGATCGCGCGTGGGCCGGACAATTCGGCCAGACCGGATGGATGGCCGCCCTGCGCAAGGTCGGCCTCCACACCGCGACGATCAGTTCGTTCGGCGAGCGCCATGGCTGCTGGCACTGGTATGCGGGCTTCAACGAGATTCTCAATCCCGGCCGGCGCGGGATGGAACTGGCAGACGAAGTAGCGCCACTCGCAATCGACTGGCTGAAACGCAAGGGGCGCGACAGGCCGTTCTTCCTGCACGTCAACCTGTGGGATCCGCATACACCTTACCGTACCCCGGACGATTTCGGCCGGCCGTTCTCGAACCAGCCGATGCCGGAATGGGTGACGCCAGAATTGATATCCGAGCAGAACCGCAGCTATGGCCCGCACGGCGCCGCCGAACCCAACGGCTACGGTTACGAGACGCTGCACGAGCAGTTCCCGCTCGGGCCGGTGCCCATCGACAGCATGGAGAAGGCCAGATCCTGGTTCGACGGCTATGACATGGGGGTGCGCTATGCCGACGATCATGTCGGACTGCTGCTCGCGGCGCTCGACGAGCTGGGACTGACCGACGAGACGGCGGTGGTGATCGGCGCGGACCATGGGGAAAACCTGGGAGAACTCAACATCTGGGCCGATCACCAGACGGCGGACGAGCACACCTGCCACGTGCCCCTGATCGTCCGCTGGCCCGGTATGGACGCAGCCCGGGTGGATCCGGGTCTGCACTACCATTTCGACTGGGCCGCGACCATGATCGACCTTCTGGGCGGCGAGGTGCCGGGCAACTGGGATGGACGATCCTTCGCTGATGCGTTCCGCGCCGGAGGCCATTCGACGCGCGACGCGCTGATCCTGTCGCAAGGCGCATGGTCGTGCCAGCGCAGCGTGCGGTTCGACGGCGACGGGCGCGAACTCCTGCTGATCCGCAGCTACCATGACGGCTATCATCCCTTCGGCGAGCACATGCTGTTCGACCTCGCCGCCGATCCGCATGAACAGGACGATCTGGCCGGTCGCGAACCGGAACTGGTCCGCGAGGGGCTGTCGCATCTCGATTCCTGGCTGGCGCGGATGGCGCGCGAGAGCCGCAGCGACGTAGACCCGCTGATGACCGTGATGCGCGAGGGCGGACCGTTTCACACCCGCGGCGAACTGGGAGGCTACCTGAAGCACCTGCGCGCCACCGACCGCGGGTCCCATGCCGACGCCCTGGAGGCGCGGTTCCCGGAGGAAGCGCTTCTGCCTGCCCCCTATCGCGAGCCGGGCTTCTGAACGGGATCATGCGCTGCAGGGAATGCGGATTGACAGGCGAGCGCTCCTGTCGTCTAATCTTGTAAACGGTTACAATTCGACCGCGGGGAGGAAGAATTTGCGTTTTGGACTGATCGGTTATGGGCTCTGGGGCAAGCATCATGCCGAGGCGATCGTCAAGGCGCCGGGCGCGGAACTGGCCGCAATCGCCTGCTTCAGCGAAAGCACCGCGAAGCTGGCGCGCGAGCGTTTTCCCGGCCTCCCCGTCCACATCGGCTATGAAAAGCTGCTCGCCGACCCCTCGATCGAGGCCGTCGACATCGTGGTCCCCAACCATCAGCACGAGGAAGTCGGCGTCGCCGCGTTGCAGGCCGGCAAGCACGTGCTGCTGGAGAAGCCGATGGCGCTGTCGGTGGCCGCCTGCGACCGGTTGATCGAAGCTGCCGAAGCCTCGGGCAAGGTGCTGACGATCGGACACGAATTCCGCCTGTCCACACAATGGGGCAAGCTCAAGCAACTCGTGGCGGAAGGCGCGATCGGCACGCCGCTCTACGCCAACGTGTCGCTGTTCCGCTTTCCCTACCGCCAGGGCTCCGGCGGCTGGCGCTACGATCGCAACAAGGTCGGGTCCTGGATCCTCGAGGAACCGGTCCACTTCTTCGATTCCGTCATGTGGTACTTCGAGGAACTCGGCGATCCCGACCGCATCGTCTCGTTCGGCAACGGACGACCGGCGCCGGGCGTTGCGGGCAACGAGTCGGCCATGGCACACAATTTCTCGTCGGTCATCCGCTGGCCAGGCGGCGCCTATGCCGTCATCACCCAGAGTCTGGCCGGTTTCGAGCACCATCACGTGATGGAGATCGTCGGGACCGAAGGCTCGATCCGGACCTGGTGGTCGGGCGCCGAGGACCGCACCCGCGAGCCCTCGTTCGACATCAAGCTGCAGTCCGCGGGCTCGTCCAAGCCGGAGAAGGTCCACGCCGAAGCGTCCGGGGAACTTTTCGAGCTTGACCTGGAGCTCTGCCTGGCGGTCGAGGCATTCAAGAAGGGCGAGCCAATCGTCTCGGGGAAGGAAGCGCGCAAGCGCATACTGGTTTGCCTGGCGGCCGAGCAGGCGCTGGCCGAAGGCAGGGAAGTGAAGCTCGACTTTGCCTGACGCGCGCCGTCGCGCATGGTCGAATTCTGCAGTGGCGGATGCATCCGCCGTTCAAGGGAGGAAGCAATGAGGAAACTGATATCCGTATTTGCCGCCGGTGCTCTGGCGCTGTCGGCCGGTGTCATGGCTACGCAGGCCTGGGCCCAGGACAAGAAGATCACCGTCGTGACCTGGAACATCCCCTACTTCCAGGACGGGTTCAAATTGTGGGTGGACGAGTTCAAGAAGATCCATCCCGACTTCGAGGTCGAGCGCATCGACATGAAGGGCACCGAGTTGCCGACCTGGTATCAGACGCAGGTCGTCGCGGGGACCCCGCCGGACATCGTCAACATCCAGGGCGGCCTGTGGCTGGAATATGCCTCGCAGGGAGGCCTCAAGGACCTGACCCCGTACATGGAGCGCGACAAGGAGTACAGCGACCGGCTGATCCCCGAGTTTGCCAACAACTGGATCTACGAGGGCAAGCAGTACGGCGTGCCGCTCTACGTCACCAAGACGCTGCTGTTCCTCAACAAGGTGATGATGAAGGAAGCCGGGATCGAGAAGAACCCCGAGACCTTCGACGAGCTGATGGCCGACGCCGAGAAGATGACCGGCGAAGGCAAGTCCGGGTTCATGACGCTGAACTTCGACTGGCTCTACTGGCCGCTGTTCAAGATGAACGGCATCGATTTCGTCAACGAGGACATGACCAAGGCGGCCTTCAACACGCCCGAAGCGGTCGCGCTGGTGAAGCGTCTGGCCGAGGCCACGGAGAAGGGCATCATCGACAAGATCAGCTGGACCGGCCGCTGGGTGGAGCCAAACGGCGCCTTTGCCGCCGGCACGGTCGGAATGCTCCACGCGCACGCTCCGGCATATCTGTGGTTCAAGTCGAAGGGCGACTGGGTCAACGAGGATACGGTGGATTCGATCGCCCTGCCGGGCGGCTGGGCGACGCCGAACTCGCACTCGCTGGTCATCTCGGAAGGCTCCAAGCATCCCGAGGAAGCCTGGGACTTCGTCAAGATCGCGACCAGCGGCGCCGGCGCCAAGGCGATGGGCGAAGGCACCAACAACCTGACCGGCGACAAGGCCGTCAACGAAGAGCTGATGAAGTATTTCGAGGCCAACGTGCCTGCCGTCGTGCCGGCGCTGAAGACCGAACTCGAAAATCTGGACAAGCTCACCGGCAACTGGCCCTTCGCGAAGGACGCCGCCATCAAGGACGCGTTCTATCCGGAGATCCAGGCTGCCATGCTCGGCCAGAAGAGCGCCGAGGAGGCGCTCGACGCCGCCGAGCAGAAGGTCAACCGCATCCTCAGCTCGCGGTAAAGGGACCCAATGACGGCCCAGACGACATCCGCGCCGGTGCCCCAGCAGCGCCGGCGCGCCTCGTCGGGGAAGGTTTCCTTCTTCGGCAGCCAGCGCGGGCGCGACCTGACCCTCGTCTGGCTGTTCCTGCTGCCGTCGCTGGCCATCTTCGCGCTCTACCGCATCGTCCCGATGATCTGGAACGTCGTCCTGTCGTTCCAGTTCTGGTCGCCCTACAAGCCGTCCGAATTTGCCGGGCTGTACCACTACCAGGAGATGCTGTTCTACGACGACGCCTTCTGGCAGGTCTTCTGGAACACGCTCGTCTTCATGGTTTCCGCGCCCGTCGGCATCGCTTTGGCGCTCGCCGTCGCGCTGCTGGTCAACTCACCCATCCGCGGCCGCAACGTCTACCGCACCATCGTCTTCATGTCCTATCCGGTGATGACGGTCGCCGTCGGCATCATCTGGCAGTGGCTCTACAACGAGAAGGTGGGGCTGATTAACTACATCCTGATGTCGACCGGGGTTATCGAGCGCGGCATCCCCTTCCTGCAGAGCTTCGACTTCGCGCTCCCGGCGGTGATCGTCGCCTCGATCTGGCAGGTGATCGGCTTCTACATGATCATCCTGCTCACCGGCCTCCAGTCCATCCCGCCCAATCTCTACGAGGCGGCGTCGATCGACGGCGCCAGTCCGGCGCAGAGCTTCCGGCGCATCACGCTGCCGCTGTTGAGGCCGTCGATCTTCCTGTGCTTCGTCGTCGGGATCATCAATTCCTTTACCGCCTTCGACCTGATCTTCGTGATGACGGGCGGAGGGCCCGGCCACGCGACGGATCTCCTGATCACCTACATCTACTCGACCGCCTTCACCCTTTCGAAGTTCGACTACGCGGCGGCGATGACGGTGGCGAACTTCCTTCTCTTCGTGGCGCTCGCCTTCGTCGCAAACCGGCTTGCGGGCGGCGAAGCCGGCGCGATCAAGCGGGAGGCGTGACGATGACGCGGACCAAACGCTGGCCGATCCATCTGGCACTCGGTTTCGTCTCGGCGATCATGCTGCTGCCCTTCTACTGGGTCCTGAAGACGAGCCTGACCGGCGAGAACATCTTCGTCTATCCGCCGGCGCTGCTGCCGACCGATCCGCAACCCTTCTTCTACGTCGACGTATGGTACGCGATCCCGTTCTTCCGATACCTGGTCAATTCGATCGTGGTCTCGGCGGTCGTCGTCATCGCCAACGTCTTCCTGAATGCCATGGCCGGGTACGCGCTGACGCGCGACTTCCCCGGCAAGGCGGCGACGATCATGCTGTTCCTGTCCTGCATGATGATCCCGTTCCAGGTGACGATCATCCCCGCCTACCTCATCACCGCGCAGATCGGCCTGCTCAATTCCTATGTCGGCATGGCGCTGCCGCTCATGTCGACGATCGTGTGCATCTTCATCTTCAAGGCGGCCTTCGAGGCGATCCCGAAATCGCTGATCGAGGCGGCGCGCATCGATGGCGTTCCGGACTGGATGATCGTGTTCCGCATCGTCATGCCGCTGACCAAGCCGGCCATCGCCACCAACGTCATCCTCGCCTTCATCTGGTCGTGGAACAGCTTCCTGTGGCCGCTCGTCATCGTCCGCGACGTGGAGATGCAGACGCTGCCGCTCGGCCTCTCGCGCTTCCTCTCGGTGGTCGAGGACACGACCGGCGCGCTCTACGCCTTCTGCGTGATGGTCCTCGTGCCGGGACTGGTGATCTTCCTTCTGGCGCAGAAGGAATTCATCACCGGCCTGACCTCCGGCGCGACGAAGGGGTGAGGCAATGCGCTGGTCGTGGCTCACGAACCGCTTCGTGGTGACGTTCGGCAGCGTACTGATCGTCGCCGGGGTCTGGAACGTCTACGTCTCGCTCAACGATGACGGCCGCATCACCGGGCGCGTCGTCGGTCCCGACGGCCTGCCCGTGGAGGGTGCCACCGTGGTGCTGTCGGAACGCACGCTGCTGGTCGCGCAGCCGAAGGACAATGCCACGACCGGACCGGACGGCAGTTTCCGTTTCGACGGCCACCAGTTGCATCGCATCTATCTCGAAGCGCGAAAGCCCGAGGTCGGTCGCTTCGGACCACGCGAGTTCCGGCTCTACTTCAAGGGCGAGAACATGGATCTCGACGATCCGCTGCAATTGCAGGGCTCGTGACCGCCGCAAGGACCGTCCGCCGCAATGACCGAGCCACGCCCCCTGATCCTGTTCGACCCGCATCCGCGCCGGCGCGAAATGCTGTTCGACGATGCGCTGTGGGAGCGGCTGAATGCGCTCGGACGCGTGGTCGTCGCCGATGGCGAGGGAAGGATGGGCGAAGACACGGTCGAGGCCCACATCGGCCAAGTGGCTCTGGTGATCGGCCAGACCGACCTGCCGGCGGAGAGGCTGGCACGGGCGCGGTCCCTCAGGGCAGTCATAAACGTCGAGGGCAACTTCCTTCCCAACGTGGACTATGCCGGCTGCTTTTCGCGCGGCATACAGGTGCTGGCGATCGCACCGGCCTTCGCGCTCCCGGTCGCCGAGATGGCGCTGGCGCTGGCGCTCGACCTGGCACGCGGGGTGACCGCCGCCGACCGCGCCTTCCGGGAGGGCGGCGAGAAATTCGGCCTGTCCGGCAACGACGGAACCTATCTGCTGACCGATTCCGCGGTCGGAATGATCGGCTTCGGCAATCTCGGCCGCGCGCTGCTGCCGCTGCTCCAGCCTTTCCGGCCCCGGGTGAAGGTCTTCGATCCCTGGCTGCCCGATGGATATCTGCGCGATTTCGGCGTCGAGCCGGCCCCGCTCGAGGAGGTTCTTTCCTCCTCGCAGACGATCTTCGTGCTGGCCGGGGTCACCTCAGACAACCAGGCGATGCTCGGCGCACGCGAACTGGCACTGATGCGGGACGGCGCGGCGATACTCCTGATGTCGCGGGCCGGCGTCGTCGACTGGCAGGCCTTCACCGCCGCCGCCGCGAGCGGGCGCATTCGGGCCGCCACCGACGTGTTCCCGGCCGAACCGGTCTCCCCTGACGATCCGGTGCGCGGCAACCGCAATCTGCTGCTTTCCGCACACCGCGCCGGCGGGATGCGCCAGGTCTTTCGCCGGATCGGTGAAATGGTCGTCGACGACGCCGATCTGATCCTCAGGGGTCTTCCGCCGGTGCGGCTGCAGGCAGCCCGCGCCGAAACCGTCGGCCGGATGCGATCCATGCCTGGACGCAGCTATTCCAGGGAGGAAGTGAAGTGAACGGCGACGAACTCGTCCGCGCACTCGGCCTCGACCCGTCCAGGCGCGTCGCCCTGCTGCATGCCGACGACGTCGGCATGTGCCACGGCGCCAATGCCTCGTTCGTCGAACTCTCCGGGAAAGGTGCGCTGACCTGCGGCTCGGTCATGGTGCCCTGCCCCTGGTTCCCGGAAATCGCTCGCCTGGCGGCCGAGGACCCGTCCCTCGATCTCGGCGTCCACATCACGCTGACCAGCGAATGGACCGGCTATCGCTGGGGTCCCCTGACGCGCCAGCCGAAATCCTCCGGGCTGATCGACGATGAAGGCTACTTCCACCGACAGGTCGCCCCGCTGGCCGCGGCGGTGGTCCCCGATGCGGCCGAGGAGGAGATGCGCGCCCAGATCGACCGTGCGATCTCGTTCGGCATCGCGCCCACACACATCGATACCCACATGGGCGCGGCGCTCTGCCCGCCCCTGGTCGATGCCTACTGCCGCGTCGGGATCGATTACGGCCTACCGGTGCTGGTGCCCCGGCGCGGAGAGTACTATGCGCGCGTCCTTCGCGCCGACCCGTCGGCAGCCGGAATATGGGCCGAGGCCCTCGCCAGGCTCGACCGGGCCGGCATGCCGCTGGTCGATGATTTCCGCATGACGCCGGGCGCATCGAGCGAGGAGAGCGACGCCGCCTATTGCAAGCTCGTGCGGGACTTGCCGGCGGGCGTCACCTTCGTCGCCGTGCATCCCAATACCTCCGGTGACATCGAGACCATCGTTCCGCCACGCGCGCATTACCGAACCGACGAGCACCGAATATTCGGCAACGGATCGATGGCGCGCTGGCTCGCCGAAAGCGAGGTCCAGACCATCGGAACCCGTGCCCTGCACGAACTCTACCGCAAGACGCTGGGCGTGGCTTGAGCAGAAAATCCTAGCGCAGCGTCGGTTCGGGCAGGTCCGCGACCAGTTCCGCCGCCACGACACGGGCGTCCGAGTGGCGCTGCAGCAGGGAGGCCGGGCACGACGCGGTCACGGGGCCGTGGAGCAGCTTGCGGATGATCGCGCACTGCCACGGCCGGTTCATGTAGATGCGGACCTTCCTGCTGGCGAGGATCTCCCTCATCCCCACCGTGACCGCCCATCGCGGAACGCGGTCGAGATTGCCGCGCAACGCCGTGACCGAATTGATCAGCCGGGTTTCGCGGGACAGGCGCACGACCCTGGTGGGCAGCCTTGCGAACGCGTCGGTATCGACGGGTTCGCCGGGTTCCGGCGGATCGTTGAAGGCAAGGTGACCGGTGATGCCGACGCCGCCGAAGGTGACGTCGACGCCGCCAAGGCTTTCGACGAGACGGGTGGTCGCTTCCGGATCACAAGGCGACGGGAAGTGGCGGCTCGCCTCCGGCGGCGCCAGTTCAGGATCGAGCCGGTCCCAGAATTTCTCCTTCATGTGGCGACGGAAGGACAGCGGGTCGTCCGCGGCGATGAATTCCTTTCCGTCCGGCGTGAGATATTCGTCCATGTTGATGGCGACGAGGTCGCGCAGGCTGATGCGGTCGCGGTTGCACTTCTCGGCCCACAACTCGTACTGCCCGACCGGTCCGACCGGCAGCACGAACACCACCTTATCGCGGCCCGCCGCCTTGCCGGCAAGGTACTCCGCCATGAGGTCGTCGGCGAAGCGGCGCGACAAAGCTTCCGGATCGGCGATCGTCTCGAAGCCGACGGCGATCCCCGGCCGAGGCGGTCGGCCGGGAGGGTCAGGCAGTCCGGCAGGTCGCTGGTCATGGACGCGGATCGATCAGCTTTTCGCTCTCGGCATCGAACAGATGCATCTTGCTCGCGGTCGATGACGAGCGGGATCCCGAGGCCTTCCTTCAGCCGAGGTCAGCGGCGGCAGCCGGGCGATCACCTCGGCGCCGCCGAGCGGGAAAAAGACCAGCGTGTCGGAGCCGAGCGGCTCGACGAAGCGGATGTCGACCTCGAATGCGTCCGGCGCGCCTCTTCGGCGAAGCGTGAAGGCTTCGGGGCGCACGCCGAGCACCAGCGGTTTCGGCCGAACTCGGCGGCGACCGTGCGCCCGGCCGGCAGCGGAATGCGACGGTCCGCCGGCGATCTCGATCTGCCGGCCGTCGGGCGACAGCCGGCAGGGAATCTGGTTCATCCGCGGCGCGCCGATGAAACCGGCGACGAACAGCGTGGCGGGCCGGTTGTAGACCTCGTCCGGCGTGCCGATCTGCTCGACATGCCCTGCCCTTCATGACGACGATCCGCTCGGCCAGCGTCATCGCCTCGACCTGATCGTGGGTGACGTAGATCGACCGTCGTATCGACCGTCTGGTGCAGCTTCTTGATCTCGGTGCGCATGTCGGCGCGCAGCTTGGCGTCGAGATTGGACAGCGGCTCGTCGAACAGGAACACCTTGGGATCGCGCACGATGGCCCGTCCCATCGCCACGCGCTGGCGCTGGCCGCCCGAAAGCTGCGCGGGGCGCCGCTCCAGCAAGTGGCTCGATGTCGAGGATGCGCGCGGCGTTCTCCACGCGCTTCCCGATCTCGTCCTTCGGCACTGTCCTGCACCTCGAGCGCGAACGACATGTTCCGGTAGACGTCGAGATGGGGATAGAGCGCGTAGTCCTGGAACACCATGGCGATGTCCCGGTCTCTTCGGCGCCAGTTCGTTGACGACCTTGCCGCCGATGACGATCTCGCCCGTCGGTGACGTCCTCGAGACCGGCGATCATCCGCAGCAGCGTGCTCTTGCCGCATCCCGACGGACCGACCAGGACCACGAACTCGCGTTCGGCGATCTCGAGGTCGATGCCGTGCACGACCTCGACGGTCCCGAAGCGCTTGACGACGCTGCTCACGCTGACTTCCGCCATTCCTCCCCCTCCCCGGATGCGGCGCGCCTGTCGCGGGCTTCACAAATGCAGCCCGGCTGCGGCATCTTGTAACCGATTACAACGCTAGCAGTCAATTTTGCATCACGTCGAGGCTCGCGGCTTATGGCCGACGAACCCGGACATCCGGCTCCTGAGCGCCACCGCGACGGCGGCGCGATCGCGCGCGCGTCGGGATGCGCGACGTCGCCGACCTCGCCGGGGTCTCGATCGCCACCGTCTCCGCGCTTTCTGAACGATCCTTCGGCCGCTGTCCGCACCGACATGGCGCGCGCGTGTCGACGACGCGGTGCGGACGCTCGGCTACATCCGCCACGGAGCGGCCAGGGCGCTCTCCATGCGGCGCTCGCACGCCATCGGCGCCATCATCCCGACCGTCGACAACGCCACACGCGCGGGCAAGGTCGCAGCGCTTGCAGAAACGTTGCCGCGAGCGCGGCTACAGCGTCCTTCTGGCGCTTTCGGAATACGACCTCGACCTCGAGTTCCAGCAGTGCCGCGTCGCTGGTGGAAGCGGGAATCGACGGGCTCATGCTGGAGGGCGGACTGCACCATCCGGAGCTCTACGAACTGCTCGAGGGCAGGCGCATCGCCTTCGTCAACACGATCGTCTTCGACCCGGCCTCGCCTTATCCGAACATCGGTTTCGACAACAGGGGCATGGCGCGCGAGCTTGCCGAGCATCTGCTCGACCTCGGCCATACGCGTTTCGCGATGATCTCGGGGCCGCGCCAGGGCAACGACCGCGCCCAGTCGCGTGTCGAGGGCGTGCGCGACGCGCTTCGCCGCACGCGGCCTGGAAATGTCGATGGACCGCGTGGTGGATCGTCCCTATCGGGTCGCCGAGGGACGCACCGGCTTTTCCGAACTGATCGGCTGCGAGCCGCGCCCGACCGCCATCATCTGCGGCAACGACGTGCTGGCATTCGGCGCCGTGCTGCAGGCGCAGGCCATGGGGCTGGACGTGCCCGGCGACGTCTCGATAGCGGGGTTCGACGATCTCGACTGGGCGTCGCAGCTGCCGCCGGGGCTGACCACCATCGCACTGCCGGCACCCGAGGTCGGGCGGCTGTCCGCCGACTACCTGATCGACAGGCTGGAAGGAAAGAAGATACCGCACGCCACGCGGGTCGAGGTAGCGCTCGTCCGGCGCGGCTCGACCGGGCCGGCACCAGGGAAAGCCTGACCGGCGCGGCGGCGGAAGGAATACGTCTCCTACGCCTCGCCCACTTCCGCCGTCCGGCGGCGGATGATCACGCCCATCTCGTCGGTCTCGCGGGCGATCCTGAGGCGTTCCTCGGCTTCGGTCGCTTCACGCTGGCGGTCCCACATGTCTGCATAGAGGCCCTTGGCATCGAGCAGCGCGCGGTGGGTGCCACGCTCGGCGATGCGACCGTCCCTGAGCACGATGATCTCGTCGGCGGAGATGACGGTCGACAGGCGGTGGGCGATAACCAATGTCGTGCGGCCGCGGCTCACCATGTCGAGTGCGGCCTGGATCTCCTGCTCGGTGTGAGTGTCGAGCGCCGACGTCGCCTCGTCGAGGATGAGGATCGGCGGCGCCTTCAGGATCGTGCGGGCAATCGCCACGCGCTGCTTCTCGCCGCCCGACAGCTTCAGCCCACGCTCGCCGACCATGGTGCGGTAGCCGTCGGGCAGGCTCTCGATGAAAGGACCGATCTGGGCGAGATCAGCGGCCTTCCGGATCTCCTCCTCGCTCGCGTCGATGCGGCCGTATCGGACGTTGTAGGCGATGGTGTCATTGAACAGGACCGTGTCCTGCGGGACCATGCCGATCGCCGCGCGCAGGCTCTTCTGGGTGACGTCGCGCACGTCCTGGCCGTCGATGGTGATCGAGCCCGACTGGATGTCGTAGAAGCGGAAGAGCAGGCGCGAAATCGTTGATTTTCCTGCGCCCGATGGCCCCACGATCGCCACGGTCCTGCCGGGCGGCACCTCGAAGGAGATGCCCTTGAGGATCGGCCGCTCCGGATCGTAGGCGAACTGAACGTCATCGAAACGGATGCCGCCTTCGCTGACGTCCAGGGTTTTCGCGCCGGGCCTGTCCTGGACCTCCTGGTGGACGTCGAGCAACTCGAACATGTTCTCGATGTCGGTCAGGCCCTGGCGGATCTCGCGGTAGATGAAGCCGATGAAGTTGAGCGGCACTGCAAGCTGCATGAGCATGGCGTTGACGAAGACGAAATCGCCGATCGACTGCGTGCCGCGCGTCACCTCCCAGGCCGACAGACACATGACGATGGCCATGCCGGTGCCGAAGATGACGCCCTGGCCGAAGTTCAGCCAGCCGAGCGAGGTCCATATCTGGGTGGCGGCGGCCTCGTAGCGCTCCATCGAGCGGTCGAAGCGGCGCGCCTCCATGGCCTCGTTGTTGAAGTATTTCACCGTCTCGAAATTGAGGAGAGAGTCGACCGCCTTGGTGTTGGCGTCGGTGTCGCTGTCGTTCATCTCGCGGCGAATGGTGATACGCCAGTCGCTCGCGCGCACGGTGAACCAGGTATACAGCGCGACGGTGACGGCGATGACGACGACGTAGACCAGCCCGTAGGCGAAGCCGAAGATGATGGCGACCAGAACGAACTCGAAGATGGTCGGAAGCGTGTTCAGGATGGTGAAGCGTACGATCGCCTCGATGCCCTTGACGCCGCGCTCGATGACGCGCGACAGGCCGCCGGTGCGCCGCTCGAGGTGGAAGCGCAGCGACAGGCCGTGCAGGTGGACGAAGGTCTTGTAGGCGAGCTGACGCACCGCATGCTGTCCGACCCGGGCAAACAGCGCGTCGCGCAACTGGTTGAAGCCGACCTGCACGATGCGCACGACATTGTAGGCCACCACCAGCATGACGGGCGCGAGCAGGAAGGTCGGCAGCAGGTCGGGCAAGGGGGCACCGTCGGCCGAAAGGGCGTCGGTCGCCCACTTGAAGAAATAGGGCACGACGACCAGCACCAGCTTGGCCACGACCAGGAAGACGGTCGCCCACACGACGCGCATCTTCAGGTCGGCACGGTCGGCCGGCCACATGTACGGCCAGAGATTGGCCAGCGTCGAGGTGATGGAGCCGGTATCGGCGGAGACGGTCTTTTCGGCCAAGTCAGGCTCCCTGGGTGATCTGCGTCGGGCGGGCGTCAGTTTCGCGGCGGGCGCAGCAGGAAGACAGCAACGACCCGATATCCCGCGAGAGCCGCGCGACAGCGGCGCGGTCGACGGTATAGCGCGAGCGTCGGTTCTGGGGCTCGTAGAGCACGAGTCCGGCCTCGACGAGCACCTTCAGGTGCTGAGAGACCGTCGACTGCGCGAGGTCGATCTGCTCCACGATCTCGCGGCAGCAACAGGCGTCCTGCGCAGAAAGATGACGCAGGATCTTCAGGCGGGCGGGATGCGCGAGCGCGGCAAGTGCGTGCGCGAGACCCTCGCCGCATTCCGCTTCGTCAGGATTTGGGAGCGATATCATCGTTCATCGTCGATATACGATGATATGGACGGATGCAAGCTCGCTTGCTGCGGCGGTTGTGACGGTGCGGTGTACGAAGGGGAAAGCTACTCGACGGCCGCCGGTGCGTCCTCGACCGTCGTCACCTGCTCTCCCATGGCATCCATGTCGGCAGTCTCGCCCTGCAAGGTCCGGTCCGGCACCCGGAACACCTGTCCCGGCCAGATGCGGTCGGGATCGGCGATCTGGTCCTGGTTGGCAACATAGATGGTCGAATAGCGCACACCCCGGCCGTAGACGCGGCGCGAGATGCGCCACAGCGTATCGCCGCGACGGATGATGACGCCATCCTGTACGGACTGCAGTTTCGGCGCGGTGATCTCCTCGATTGCACCCGGTCCTTGCGGATCGGCGGGGACAGCCGCGGCCATGTCGCGGGCCGGAAGCGTCGAGGGTTCGCCCGAATTTTGTGTCTGCACCGGGGCCTCGGCACCCTTCGCGTCCGATGCAACGCCCGTATCCGGGGGGGTTGCTGGCCGCAGTTCGGCGGCTGCGACCTTTTCCGTTTCCGCGCCGCCGCGGGGGGCACCTGCGGACGGGTTCGTCGAACTTTCCGCAGACACCGCGGCATCCGACTTCACTTTCGGCGCTGCAGGAAGTTCAGGCGCGGATTCCGGCGGGTTCGAAGCCGCCGGCTCCAGATTGGCCGCCTCGGAGACCCCGGATGCCGGTTTCGGCATATCGCTCGAAGCCGCCGGCGCCGCAGAGGTATTCACAGCCGGTTGCGGCGACCTGGCGGGCTGTTTTGGCGCCGGAACTTCAGCTTCGGGGGGCGCCACGGCGGCGATGGCCTCGCCCTCCTCGCGCTGGAAGGGAACGGCCGCGCGCGCGACCACGGTGCGACCGCCGTCGTCGAGCAGATCGGCACGGATGATGTAGTCGCCGACGGCCATGTTGCGCTCCGTCTCGATCAGGAAGCGGCCTCCGGCAGACCCGACCGTCTCGCCGAGGAAGTCCTCGTTCACATAGACGCGCACCACCATTCCCGGCGACGCCTGGCCCGCCACGAAGACCTTGCTGCCTTCGATCTCGACGGCTTCGACCCGCACCTTCGGAGGGCCCGAGAGGGCCGGCGCCACCGGCTTCGGGGCCGGCTGGAGCGGCGTGATCGCGGGTTCGGACGGCGTGGCGAGCGCAACCTGCTGTTCCTTCTCAGGAACCGTGGTTTCCGCCGTGGCGGGTGTCTTGCCGGTGGCGGGTGTCTGTGGATCGGCGGCCGGCGCCCCGCCGACGGCGCTTGCGGAGGGATCCGATGCAGGCTGATCCGAAGGGGCGGCAGGTTCGGTCGGCGCGGCCAGCGCAGCCTGCTGTCCGTTCTCAGGAACCGTGACTTCCGTCGCGGCGGGTGTCTTGCCGGTGGCGGGTGCCACGGCGCTTGCGGAGGGATCCGACGCAGGCTGATCCGAGGTTACCGTAGGTTCGGCCGGCGCGGCCAGCGCAGCCTGCTGTCCGTTCTCAGGAACCGTGATTTCCACCGCGACGGGTGCCTTGCCGGTGGCGGGTGTCTGTGGATCGGCGGCGGGCGCCTCGGCGACGGCGCTCGCGGCGGGATCCGACGCGGGCTGATCCGAAGTGGCCGCAGAATTCGGCCGCCGCGGCGACGGCTGCCTGTCCGTCGGTCGAGGGACTACCGGTTTCTCCACCGGCCGGTGCTTGCGCGGTCACGGAGCCTTGCGGGGCAGTGGCGAGTTCCTGTGCGGCGGCAGATGGAAGGGGTCCGGGAGAGGTAGCCGTGCCCTGCGACTGGACGATTTTCTCGACCGGGGCGTCCGTCTGCCCGACCGGAACTTCGCCGGCACCTTCCGCCGAACTCTTCGCCGACGCAGCGCCGCCGGTCTGCCCTTCGCGTTCGGCTGATGGCCCGCCAATTTCCTCGCCCGTGGAAGCTGGCGTCGGCCCGGCGGCATCGCCGCCCGTCTCCGTCGTTGCGGTCAAGGCAGGCGCGGCGGCTTGTCCGGTCCCGCCGCCGGACTCCGCCGGTGCAGGTTTTACCAGCACCGCGACCTTCGTCCCTGCTCTGTCGGTGGTGCCATCGCCATCGGTCGCGGCGGCGGCTTCATTGCCTGCGGCCCCAGGGCCGCCACCATTGCCTGCGGGAGTTTCCACGGCTTCACTGCCTTGCGAGACAGTCGTCGCCTCGTCGCCCGTCGGGGTTTTCTTGTCCGCAGCGTCTGCGATTTCGGCGTTCCCCACGCCGGCGTCCTGGTCGCTCTCTTCGGCATAAGTGGTTCCGGCTTCGGCGGACAGGGTGGCCTTCGGTTCGCCCTCGGGCACGGTGATGAGCTTGCTCGGCTTGCCGGGTTCCTCGACGAGCGCCAGCACCTCGCCGTTCGGCGAGTCTGGGACGGAAACCAGCGCAGTCTCGACGGACGTTGCGGCGACGTTGTTGCGCGTCGTGGACCTCAGCACGATCTGGTAGTCGCCCGGCGGCAGAGGTTCGTCGAGAACCACGGCGAAATCGCCGCCTGCGGTCGCAAGCGTCTTGCCGATCACGGACGTGCCGTTGATGATCTCGACATCGGCTTCCGGCGCCGACCTGCCGGCGATGACCACCGAACCGTCCGTCTCGACACGCAGAACATCGAAGCGGGGCGGTGAAACCTTCGCAGTGTCGGCAGGCGCGGCGGGTTCTCCACCGGCCTCGGGCGCTGCGATTTCGCCCGTCTCAACAACAGGCGCCTGCGGCAATGCGGGCTCTGCCACATCGGGCACCTGACCGGCATTTTCGGGCAGTGCCGCCACGACCGGCGGAGAGCGCCTGAGGACACCGTCGAACGCGCCGGTCACATAGCCGGCGGTGGCTGCCGCCACTACGCCTCCTGCTATGAAAAGCAGCGCTTTCCAGGGTGAAATCACCATCGCGGGAACTTTCCTTTGCCGATTGTCTTCCGTCTAGCGCGTTTTTTGCAGTGCCACAAGAAAAAGGCCCGGCGGCCCTTGACCGGTACTACGGGCTCGATCACGAGTGAGTTTCATGAGCACGATTCGATCTGTCTGCGTCTACTGCGGCTCCTCTGCGGGGCGAACCGATCTCTACACCAATGCCGGGCGCACGCTCGGCCAAACTCTCGGCGAGGCGGGCCTGCGGCTCATCTACGGCGGCGGCACGAAGGGCATCATGGGCGCCGTGGCGAAAGGCGCGGCATCCGCGGGTGGCCGCGTGACCGGCATCATCCCGCGCTTCCTCATCAACAAGGAACGCACAGCGGCCGAACTCGAGCGTCTCGACGAACTCATCACCACCGAAGACATGCATGAGCGCAAGCACATCATGTTCGAGAAGTCCGACGCCTTCGTGGCCTTGCCGGGCGGCATCGGGACGCTGGAGGAGATCGTCGAGATCATGACCTGGGCGCAACTCGGGCGGCATCGCAAGCCGATCGTGTTCGCCAATGTGGGCGGCTTCTGGAACCCGATGATGACGCTGCTCGACCACATGCGCGACGAGGGTTTCGTGCATACCGCCCATCTCGTGCAGCCGCTGGTGATAGAAGCGGTGGAGGACATCGTGCCGGCGATCATCGAGGCCGGGCGGGACGCCGCGGCCGAGTCGGAGGGGAACCACGCGGTGATCGAGCGGCTCTGATATCTGCTGCGTTGTACCGCCGATGATCGATTGCCCGACGCTCGATCCCCGGCCCGTTCCCCGCAGTTTCGGCGGGAACGGTAGCGGCGCCGCCTCAGAGCTGCGTGCGCAGGTCCTCGATCCACTCGCCGGCGGCGCGGGCCTCGGCCTCGTGGCCTTCCTCGCGCCAGCTTTCCGCGAGTGCCGCCTCGTACCAGTCGCGCATCGCGGGATGGGCCAGCATGCGCTCGACCCACGCGTCGGCTTGCGCGCCGAAGGTGAGGCCGTAGGTCCGGGCGCGGAAGGCGACGGGGGCGTAGAAGGCGTCGACACCGGTGAACGAAGGACCGGCGAGCCATGGTCCGCCGAAGCGCGACAGGCCCTCGCTCCAGAGTTCGCCGATGCGGGCGATGTCGCGCTCGAGCGCGGCGGGGCGATCCTTCAGTCGCACGCGGATGCCGCAGTTCATGGTGCAGATGTCGCGCAGCGCCTGGAAGGACGAGTGCATCTCGGCGGCGGCGCAGCGCGACCAGGCGCGGGCTTGCGCATCTTCGCTCCACACGCCCGGATGCCGCTCGGCGAGGTATTCGACGATGGCGAGCGAATCCCAGACAGGCCGGCCGCCGTCGATGAGGCACGGCACGCGGCCGTTGGGCGAGATCGGCTTGTAGGTGGGCCAGGAATCACCGCCGGGGAACGGGATCTGGCGCTCGGTGAAGGGGATGTCCATCGCCCGCATCAGCACCCAGGGACGCAGCGACCAGGACGAGTAGTTCTTGTTGGCGATGAGCAGTTCGTACATTTTCATCCTCCGTTGCCATCCAGGGCTTGTGGTGCGCCGCGCCGGGAGCGCGCCTGCGAAAACATCGACCATGTGTAGATCGCCAGCGCGATCCAGATGAGACCGAAGGCGATAGCGCGCGCCTGGCCGAACGGCTCGTCGAAGACGAAGACAGCGATCAGGAAGATGCCGGTCGGGCCGATGTACTGCATGATGCCGAGGGTGGAGAGGCGCAGCAGCTTGGCGCCGAAGGCATAGAGCAGCAGCGGCACGGCGGTGGCCGGCCCGCAGAACAGGAGCAGCGCGATGTCGTTCGGCTGCGAAGGCGCGAAATGCCCCTGCCCCGTCGCCTGCAGCCAGCCGACATAAAGCAGCGCCGGAACCGACAGGAGCAGCACTTCGAGGAAGAAGCCCTGGCTGGGGCCGATCGGCAGGGTCTTGCGCAGGAAACCGTACATGGCGAAGGAGAAGGCCAGCGCCAGCGACACCCAGGGCAGGCCGCCGGCCTCCACCGTCAGCAGAACCACCGCGGCGCCGGCGAGCGCGACCGCCGCGATCTGGGCGCGGCTCAGCCGTTCCTTCAGGAGGACGGCGCCCATGACGACGCTGACGAGCGGATTGATGTAGTAGCCGAGCGAGGTCTCGATCGTCCGGTCGACCGCGATGGCCCAGACATAGATGCCCCAGTTGACCGTGATCAGCGAGGCCGTGAGGGCGGCCATCAGGAGCGTGCGCGGCGAGCGCAGCGCGGCCTTAAGGTCGGCCGTGCGGCCGAGGACCAGGATCACCGCGCCGGCGATCGGCACGGACCAGATGATGCGGTGCGCCACCACCTCCACCGGCGGGATGTGTGCGACCAGCTTCATGAAGAGCGGCAAAAGGCCCCACAGCAGGTAGGAAGACAGCGCAAACAGGAAGCCGCGCCGGGCGGCGCCTTCGGACGATACGGTTTCGGCAGTCATGGACGGTCCTATGGGCCGCGCAGGCTGTGGCGGCCAATGCATTTCTTTGATGGAAACGTGAAGTTCGGCTGATGGGGGCGACTACTCCGCCGCGATCAGCCCCGCCATTTCCCGGTTCTTCATCAGCTTGTAGACGATCGAGTCCATCAGCGCCTGGAACGAGGCGTCGATGATGTTGTCGGAGACGCCGACGGTCCACCAGCGGACGCCGGTGCCGTCGCGCGATTCGATGAGCACGCGCGTCACGGCTTCCGTGCCGCCATTGAGGATGCGGACCTTGAAGTCGACCAATTCCATGTCCTCGATCTCGACCTGGAACTTGCCCAGATCCTTGCGCAGCGCGATGTCGAGGGCGTTGACCGGCCCGTGGCCCTCGGCCACCGACATGCGCTCCTCGCCGTCGACCTCGACCTTCACGATGGCTTCCGAGACGGTCTTGAGCTGGCCGACGGCATCGAAGCGCCGCTCGATCATGCAGCGGAAGGAGGTGACGTTGAAGAATTCCGGCACGGTTCCGAGCGTGCGGCGGGCGAGCAGTTCGAAGGAGGCGTCGGCGCCTTCGTAGGCATAACCCTGCGCCTCGCGCTCCTTGACCAGCGATATCAGCGTGTCCAGCCTGTGGTCGGCGCGCGCGACCTCGATGCCGCGGCGCTTGAGCTCGGCAACGAAATTGGCCCGCCCGCCCTGGTCGGAGACCATGACGCGGCGGCTGTTGCCGACCGTCTCGGGGGCTACGTGCTCGTAGGTCTCCGGCTCCTTCAGGATCGCGGAGGCGTGGATGCCGGCCTTGGTGGCGAAGGCGGAGGCGCCGACATAGGGCGACTGCAGGTCCGGCGCGCGGTTCAGGAGTTCGTCGAAGCTGCGCGAGAGGCGCGAGATGCCGGCCAGCGCGTCGGCAGAGATGCCGGTGACGAAACGCTCGGCGAAGGCAGGCTTCAGCATCAGCGTCGGGATCAGCGTGATCAGGTTGGCGTTGCCGCAGCGCTCGCCGATGCCGTTCAGCGTGCCCTGGATCTGGCGCACGCCCGCCTCGACGGCGGCAAGCGAGTTCGCCACCGCCTGGCCCGTGTCGTCATGGGCATGGATGCCGAGGTTTTCGCCCGGGATGCCGGCCGCGATGACCCTGGCGACGATGTCGCGCACTTCCGAGGGCAAGGTGCCGCCGTTGGTGTCGCACAGCACCACCCAGCGGGCGCCGGCTTCATAGGCCGCCGTGGCGCAGGCGAGCGCGTAGCCCGGGTTGGCCTTGAAGCCGTCGAAGAAGTGCTCGCAATCGACCATCGGCTCCTTGCCGGCGGCACGCGCGGCCTCGACCGAGGCACGAATGGCTTCGAGGTTTTCGTCCGGCGTGCAGCCGAGCGCCACGTGCACGTGATAGTCCCAGCTCTTGGCGACGTAGCAGATCGCGTCGGACTGCGACTGCAGGAGCCCCGCGAGACCCGGATCGTTGGAGGCCGAGACGCCGACGCGCTTGGTCATGCCGAAGGCAACGAATTTCGCGCGGGCCGTGCGCTTCTTCTCGAAGAAGGCCGTGTCGGTCGGGTTGGCACCAGGGTAGCCGCCCTCGACATAGTCGATGCCGAACTGGTCAAGCATGGCCGCTATGGCGATCTTGTCCTCGACGGAGAAGTCGATGCCCGGCGTCTGCTGGCCGTCGCGCAGCGTGGTGTCGAAGAGGTAGAGGCGGGATTTCATGCGTGTACGTCTCCGGCCTGCGAAATTGCGGCAAGACCGCGCCAGGCACCCCCCTCTGCCCTGCCGGGCATCTCGCCCTCAAGGGGGAGATGTCGGCGTAGCCGACAGAGGGGGGTACCTCGTGCTGGCATATCCGCTGCTTCACCTCCCACATCAATGAAGGAAAGGCGGCCGAACGGAGCGAAGATCATAATCCCTTCCCCGCGAACCGGTCCGTCGCGCGGATCAGCTGGTCGAGGATGGCGGGTTCGGAAAAGGCATGACCGGCGCCCTCGATCAGGTGGAACTCGGCGTCGGGCCATGCCTTGTGCAGTTCCCAGGCGTAGCGGGCGGGGCACGGCATGTCGTAGCGGCCGTGGATGATGACGCCGGGGATGCCGGCGAGCTTTCCCGCGTCGCGGATCAGCTGCCCCTCCTCCAGCCAGCCGGAATGGACGAAGAAGTGGTTCTCGATGCGCGCGAACGCGATGGCGAAATCGTCCTCGCCGAACTTTCCGCTGGTCGACGGCTCCGGCAGGAGCGTGATCGTCTCGCCTTCCCACAGGCTCCAGGCCTTCGCGGCTTCCAGTCGGACAGCCTTGTCCGGGCTGGTCAGGCGCCTGCGGTAGGCGCCCATCATGTCGTGGCGCTCGTCCTGCGGGATTGGCGCCTGGAAGCGCTCCCACTTGTCCGGGAACATCTCGGAGACGCCGAACTGATAATACCAGGAAAGCTCGCCGCGGGTCAGCGTGTAGATGCCGCGCAGCACGAGTTCGCTGACGCGTTCGGGATAGGTCTCGGCATAGGCGAGCGCGAGCGTCGACCCCCAGGAGCCGCCGAAGACCAGCCATTGATCGAAGCCCGCCATCTCGCGCAGCGCCTCGATGTCGGAGACCAGCCGCCAAGTCGTGTTGGCGTTTAGCTCGGCATGCGGGGTGGAGCGGCCGCAGCCGCGCTGGTCAAACAAGACGACGTCGTAAAGCGCGGGATCGAACAGGCGGCGGTGGGACGGCGCGATGCCGCCGCCGGGACCGCCATGCAGGAACACCGCCGGCTTGGCGCCCTTGGTGCCGACGCGTTCCCAATGGATCGTGTGGCCGTCTCCGACCTCCAGCATGCCGCTGTCGAAGGGTTCGATCTCGGGATAGAGCGTGCGCAGGGTCATTCCTTGATCCCGGGTTGCCAGTCATCCACCTCATGGTCGGGATGCTGGTAGCTGACCACCTTCGCCAGGAAGGCCTTGTTGTCGGCGGCTTCATCTGCCGGCCGGCCCGGCAGCGCCGTCAGGTGCTCGAAAAAGTCGAGCCTGTCGCGCGGGTTGAGCTGCACCGAAGGCGCCGCCATTTCCGGGTGATCCAGCGCGCCGATCGCCACGTCGATGCCGCTCGGATACTCATAGGTCAGCGGCGTGCCGCAGGCGGCGCAAAACCCGCGCACCGCCGTGTTGGAGGAGCGGAACTCGGCCGGGTGGCCGCGCGTCCATTCGAGACCGATGGCCGTCACTAGCGGTCCGAAAAAGCCGCCGAACGCCTTCTGGCACATGCGGCAGTGGCAGATGGAGGCGCGACCGAGTTCGTCGCAACGGAAACGGACCGCTCCGCACTGGCAGCCGCCGCGGATGCCTTCGGGAGAGATGGTCATCGCCGAGCTCCCGGGCGCCAGTCGGCGCCGGTGTCGTGGTCCGGATGCTGGTAGGAGACGAGGTCGGAGAGGTAGTGCGCCGACGGCAGGTCGGCGATCGTGTCCCTGCCCGGCAGGTCGCTGATCTTGTCGACATACGGAAGCTTTGCCTCGGTGCCCCACTGGATCACCGGCGCGATCTCCTCCGGCTGGTCGAAGGCAGCGATGGCGAGCGCGACGCCGTCCGGCGCTTCGAAGGTGAGCGGCGTGCCGCATTCGCCGCAGAAGCCGCGCCAGACCTGGTTCGACGACTGGAACTTCTTCGGTTTCCCCCGCGTCCATTCGAGCTTCGCCTTGCCGACACTGACGAGCGGCAGGTAGAAATTACCGGCGGCCTTCTGGCACATGCGGCAGTGGCACACCGAGGCATCGCCCAGCGCGCCCTCGACATGGAAGCGCACGGCGCCGCACTGACAGCCTCCGGAATAGCGCGGGGCGTTGTCGAGACTCATGATCGCTTCCTCCTCCGCATCGGCTTCATTCCGGCCTGTGGCAGACGGCTTCGATGTTGTTGCCGTCCGGGTCAAGGACGAAGGCGCCATAATAGTCCGGATGATAGTGCGGGCGCAGGCCCGGCGCACCATTGTCGCGCCCACCCGCGGCGATGGCCGCCGAGTGGAAGGCATCGACATCGGCACGGCTGTCCGCGGAGAAGGCGATGTGCCGTCCGGGTCCGGGCTCGCCGGCGCCGTGCAGCCAGAACACGGGTCGATCGCGGCCATAGCCGCCGACCTTGACACCGCCGGTGTGTTCGGTGGGCACGGTCATGATCATCAAGGCGCCGACCGGCGCAAGCGCTGCGTCGTAGAACGCCTTGGATCTCGCGTAGTCGGAGACCGAGATGCCGAGATGGTCGATCATGGGTGATGGTCCTTCGTGAGGAACGCCTCGAAGCATGGGCGGCGGCCTTGCGCATCAGCTGCGGCGAGGCCGGCGACGGTCACAATATGCATGCAGACGCCGTCGATGTCGCGCAGGACGTCGTCGTTCCAGAAGCGGATGACGGTCCAGCCTAGACGTTGCAGCGCCTCGTCGCGTGACTGATCGCGCTTGAGGTGTTCGTCGTTTGCATGTTGGGATCCGTCGATCTCGACGATCAGCTTCTTCGAAGGGCATGCGAAATCGACGATGTAGCCCGCAATCGGCATCTGGCGCCGGAAGGCAAGTTCCATCAGGCGATGAGCCCGGATTTCGTTCCAGAGTTTCAGCTCCGCGTCGGTCATCTTGCGCCGCATCGTCCTTGCGTTGCGGCGATTCGGCGGCGGTACGGCGAAGTGGTTCATGACACTTTCCACGCCACAGGGCTCGTCGAGGCGCCTGGCATGCAAACGCCGCGCGAGGCACCCCCCTCTGCCCTGCCGGGCATCTCCCCCTCAAGGGGGGAGATCAGCTGTCGCGACCGACTTCGCCAATCAGCAGCGTCAGCGAAAAGACGCCAGTATGGAAGCAGTTCGTTTCGTCGGTCCCCAGAGAAGTGGCAGGGCCGAAGCCGCCGATCTCCCCCCTTGAGGGGGAGATGCCCGGCAGGGCAGAGGGGGGTGCCTCGTGCCGGCCCGTCTGCCCTCACCGCTTCACCTCCCAGGTGGTGATGCGCTCGCCGGTGGCGGGGTCCTTGCCGTCCTTGAGCTGGATGCCCTCGGCGAGCAGTTCGTCGCGGATACGGTCGGCCTCGGGCCAGTTTTTTTCGCGGATGAAGGCGAGGCGGCGGTCGATGGACTTGCTCACTTCCGCTCCGTCCAATTGACGATCGGCACCATGAAGGAAGAGCCCGAGCAACTCTATCGCCTTCAGGAAGACGATGTGATCAGAGAAGGTGTTTACATCAGCTTCGTTGAAGTGCCCCTCACGCACACCCCTCCCGGTATGGTCCAGAACTGTCTTCAAGCCGCTGGTGTTGACGTCATCCAGCAAGGTCAGGCCGATATCATGCGCGTAGAGGCTCCCCGGCTCCTCGACTGCGAATCTCTCGTTCAGCACGTAGGTGCGCGCCGCTCGGTCGATTGAGATAACGGCACGGCGCTCCAGATCATCCAGCGCCTGTTGATACTTGCGGATACTGGCCTCCGCCTCCTCCAGGCGCCTCACCGAAAAGTCGATCGGCTCGCGGTAATGCGTCATCAGCATCGCCAGCCGCAGCACCTCGCCAGACCACTTCCGCCCCCCGAACTTTTCCGTGTGCAGCAGGTCGTGGATGGTGACGAAATTGCCCTCGCTCTTCGACATCTTGCGGCCTTCGACCTGGACGAAGCCGTTGTGCATCCACACGTTCGCCATGACGTCGGTGCCGTGGGCGCAGCGGGACTGGGCGATCTCGTTCTCGTGGTGGGGGAAGATCAGGTCCAGGCCGCCGCCGTGGATGTCGAAGACCTCGCCGAGATAGGCGGCGGACATGGCCGAGCATTCGATGTGCCAGCCCGGGCGGCCCCTGCCCCACGGGCTATCCCAGCCCGGCTCCTCGGCCGAGGAGAGTTTCCACAGCACGAAATCGCCGGGGTTCTTCTTGTGCGCGTCGACGGCGATGCGGGCGCCGGCCTGCTGTTCGTCGAGCGGACGTTTGGAAAGCTGGCCGTAGTCCTTCATCGAGGCGGTGTCGAACAGGACTTCGCCTTCCGCCACATAGGCATGGCCGCGTTCGATGAGACGCTCGATCAAGGTGACCATGTCGGCCTTGCCGTCGGCGCGCGGGGAGACGAACTCGGTGGCGCGCGGCTCGACGGTCGGCTCCAGGCAGCCGAGCGCCTTCACGTCGGCGTGGAACTGGGTCGCGGTCTTTTCGGTGACCTTGCGGATCGCCTCGTTGAGCGAGAGTCTTCCCGACGCGATATCGTCGCCGAAGTCACGCAAGGCGCGGGCGTTGATCTTGTCGTCGACGTCGGTGATGTTGCGGACGTAGGTGACGTGGTCGTTGCCGTAGAGATGGCGCAGCAGGCGGAACAGCACGTCGAAGACGATGACCGGCCGCGCATTGCCGATATGGGCGAAATCGTAGACCGTCGGCCCGCAGACATACATGCGGACATTGTCCGGGTCGATGGGGGCGAAGACCTCCTTCGACCGGGTCAGCGTGTTGTAGAGGCGAAGCCCTTCGGACATGCAGTTCTTCCTATTCCCAGCGGAGCCGCCGCCGTGCGCGGTTGTTCAGCGGCTCGAAAAGACACCAGCCGGCTGGCCGGGGCGTTTTTCTGTTCCTGGGAGAGAGGCGAAAACGTCCGGACCAGCGCGTGCGCTAGCCACAAATCAAGATGCCGATGATGGCGGACGTCGTTTTCATGGCGCGCTTTATGCCGCCGGGCCGCATCCACGTCAAGCGCTCGCGCCCTCCTGGTTGCGGTCACGTCCGGGCGACGAAGCCGGTCCAGTACGCCCGATGCCAGGCACGGTGCCCGGCAGCCCATGTTCCAAACCTGTGACAGTGCAGCAACAGATGAGCGCAAGAATTCACAGAAGAGCATCAGATGTCGCTTTATTGGGAACGACGACGGGGGCAGCCATGTTTCGGTCCAAATCGGGCAGCACTTGCGCCGCCCGCAGGCAAGGCGCCCGCGACCAGAGAGGACCCACAGGGGATTTTGAAATGAAGCCTACCCCAATGCAGACTGAACGCGATCGAGCCAAGGCCGGACACCTGACCCAGAAGTTCGGGGCAATCGGACCGGCCGCCATACTCGCCGCACTGGTCTGCTCCCATCGCAAGAGCGCCCAGCAGCAGAACGAGCCCGTGCGGGACCCGCGCGCGGCCCAAGCCGCATAGATATCGGCTCAGAAGAGCTTCAACTGATCCTTGCCGCCGCGTAGCCCCGGCTTCGCGGCGGAAGGACCGGACCTATCAACGACGGATACGGGATCCTGGATTTCCGGTCCGATATTTGCGACCTTGTTGACCTTGTCGGAAACCGGGATCGCCTCGAAGAAGCCGGGTTCGACCGGCCGCAGCAGGTCGGAGACCTCGCGCGGCTCCTGCGTGCGGCAATCCAGCCAGCGCGCGAAATCCTCCGGGCGGATCACCACCGGCATGCGATCGTGGATGTGGGCGATCTCGTCGTTCGCCGCCGTCGTCAGGATGGCACCGGTATCGATCTCCGAGCCGCCCGGCTCCGACCACGTCTCCATCAATCCGCCGAACGCGATCACGCCGCCGCCTTTCGGCCTGATGAGATACGGCTGCTTGGTGGCGCCCTGCCGCTTCCACTCGTAGAAGCCGGTCGCGGGTACCAGCGTGCGGCGGTGGCGCATGGCGGCGCGGAAGGCGTTCTTCTCGGCCACGGTCTCCGAGCGCGCGTTGATGAGCAGCGGAAGCTTCTTCAGGTCCTTGCACCATGACGGGATCAACCCCCAGCGCACCAGCAGCGCGACGCGGTCCGGCAAGTTGGAACCGGGCTCGCGCGGCGGACCTGCGGTCGCCATCAGGATCGGCTGCGTTGGCGCGATGTTGTAACGCGGCGGAAAATCCTCGAGCTCGAAGAGCGCCAGGAACGCCGCGACTTCTTCGGGGCTCGCCGCCAGTGTGAAACGTCCGCACATGGGGTGAGAGTTGGCGGCGGGAAGCGCAAAGGTCAAGCGGTGCGATGAACCGAAGCCGGACCTCGGATCGACCCCCACTCCGTCCGCTTCGCGGCCACCTCTCCCCCGATCGACGGGGGAGAGGTGGCGGTGGCAGGCCGGCAGGCTGAAGGAAGCGGCCTTTCACCGTCTCGATTCGCAAGCCACCTCTCCCCCTGCCAGGGGGAGAGGAACCGCGCCAATTGTCCGCGCCTGACCCGTTCGAAAAGTTGCAAAATCGTCGTTGAGGGCGAAGCGGCGCATCCTCTCCGCCAGGCAGGGGGAGAGGTGGATCGGGCGAAGGTCGAGACGGAGTGGGGATGATGGGAGTCGCATCCAACCGAGTTCGAAGCTGGGTGCGAGGACGTTGCCGAACCGTGCGGAGAGGATTAGCTCTGATCGCCATGACCGACGAAAAGAGGATCATCCCGGCCGTCTCGGTGGCGTTGCGGCGCGGTGACAAGCTGCTGCTCGTCAAGCGCGGCCGAGAGCCGTCCAAAGGGCTGCACGCCTTTCCGGGCGGGCGGGTCGAGCCGGGCGAGACGCTGGAGGCGGCGGCGGCGCGCGAACTGTTCGAGGAGACCGGGCTGAAGGCCGGGTCACTCGCGCTGCATGGCGAACTCGAGCTGGAAGGATCGTCGGGCGACAGCACCTACCGGCTGACCGTCTTTTGGGCCGACCATGTCTCGGGCGAGCCGGTCGCGGGCGACGACGCGGAGGTCGCCGGGTGGTTCACGCTCGAGGAAATGGAAGGGATCGCAATGACCGCATCGACGCTCGTGGCGGCGAGGGAAATCCTCGGCGATGTTCATCGGCGCGGCGGCAGCGGGTGAGGATGCTACAAAGGTCTTGCTTGCGACAAATTCCTCGATCAGGAAGGCAGGAATGTCACCAAACCAGCGCCTCCGCATGTTTGCGCTCGCCGCCCTGATCTCGCTTCCCGGCGCGGCGCGGGCGGTGGATGCACCGTACGAAGCGCGGCTCTACCGGCTCGGCGAGGTGCTTGGCTCCCTCCACTACCTGCGCAATCTGTGCGGAGAGGAAGGCAACACCTGGCGCGCGCAGATGGAGGCCATCATCGCGGCCGAGGATCCGCCGCCCGAGAAGCGGCGGCGCCTGGTGGCGAGCTTCAACCGCGGCTATCGCAGCTACGCCGAGATCCACATCGCGTGCACGCCGGCCGCGGCCGAGGCGATTGAACGCTACATGAAGGAAGGCGAGCAGCTGGCGCATGATACCGCCGTCACCTTCGGCAATTAGGAATGTGTTAACTTTTCTCCGAAAGGCGGCGCCCAAGGCACGTTTCGTGTGCTAGAAGGCTTAACGGGACATTAAGGGACTAGAGCGGCGCGTCGCACGGACCGGCACAGCCGCTGAAAAGGGTGGTGTAGTCTATGGAACAAGGTGTCGGCGAAATCGACGCACTGATCCGGGAGGAAAAGCGTCTGACCGCGGTGGAAAGCCAGACGGAAGTGTGGGCGGAAGGCCTCTCGGCAGGGATCGAACCCGAGATCATCGCCGAGGCGGCGCTCACGACCGCGTTTGCGGAACTCCTGCGCTCCTGCAGCGAGGAGGCCGCGCTAAACCTTCTCGACGTGATGCGCGAAAAGGTGGTCAGCGGCGATTTCGACCTGAGCAGCTATCATCACTGAAGCGGAGCGCGCCGCCGGCATGCGTCCGTCCGGACGACGCCGAGGCCTCCCCGCGATCCACCGCGCATCGAACCGCAATTTCCGGAGCGTGGCCGTGAAGAGGTTCTTCGCCAGCACAGTCCCTGCCGTAGCTCTGGCTCTGGCTTTTCTGATCGGGTCCGGCGTGTCGGTTCCCGCGTGGGCAAAGCCGGCGCAGGCTACCGCGCAACTCGCCCTGAGCGAGATAAAGCGCGAGGAAATGCCCGTTCCCGACGGCGGGGAACCAGCGCCCGAGCGCACGCCGGCTCCTTCCGACGGCGTACCCATGCCCGATCCCATCCTGCGCCTGCCGCTGCCAAACGCGCCGCAGGTACCGGACACCCCGTCCGCCTCGGACGAGCCAGGCGAGATCGAGGAGGATTCGCCCACCGAGGCCGGGCAGGCGCCGGCAGCGGCCGTCCCCGAAGTGCTCTATGATCTGGAGCAACTGCCGGACGAGGTTCGCCGGATGCGCGAACTCCTGGTCGACGCGGCGCGCAGCGGTGATCTCGAACGACTGCGCCCGCTGATCGGCATGGGCGATACCGCCACGCAGTTGTCCTTCGGCGGCGCCGTCGATGATCCGATAGCATTCCTGCGCGACATCTCCGGCGACGACGACGGCCAGGAGATCCTCGCCATCCTGCTCGAGGTGCTGGAATCGGGCTACGTCCACCTCGAACCGGGAACAACAAACGAGATCTATGCCTGGCCCTATTTCCTGGCCGTGCCGATCGAGAAACTGACGGCGCCGCAGCGGGTGGAACTCTTCGAGATCGTGACGGCGGGCGACTACGAGGAGATGAAGCTCTACGGCGCCTACAATTTCTACCGCGTCGGCATCGCTCCCGACGGGCGCTGGCTGTTCTTCGTGGCAGGAGACTAAGGCGGCGGCCACATCGCGTCTCGGCGCGGCCTTGTCCCCGCTGCGCCGGCCTCATACCTAGGACCCACCCAGTTCGAAATCAGGTCGATACCACGATGCCCCTCGTTCGCCTGGACGGCAGGTCCGTCGTCAACATCGCCGGCCCCGACGCAGAGCACCTCCTGCAGAACATCATCACGACCGACCTCGCCGCGATGCCGGAGGGAGTCGCGAAGCCCGGCGCGCTCTTGACGCCGCAGGGCAAGATCCTGTTCGACTTCCTGATCTCGCGAAATGGCCCGGACAGCTTCGAGCTGGAGTGCCGCGCCGACGTGGCGGACGACTTCGTGCGCCGGCTGACGCTCTACAAGCTTCGGGCCAAGGCAGAGATTTCCAAGCAGGACCAGGAGGTTGTCGACGTATCATGGCGCGGCGATCCCGCCGGATCGGGAGATGATTCAAGGACCTCGCGCGATGATTCACCTGCTTCCACCAGCGCATCAACCGAGGCCGACGTGCTGGACGCGAGGTTCCCCTCGGCGCTGGACGTGCGCCGCTTGCGCGTCTCTCCGTCCGACGCCGCGGGCCAACCCGATGCCTGGACACGCCTGCGTATCCGCCACGGCATCGCGGAGAGCGGAACCGACTACGAACTCGGCGACGCCTTCCCGCACGACATACTGCTCGACCAGAACGGCGGCGTCGGCTTCCGCAAGGGCTGCTTCGTGGGGCAGGAGGTGGTCAGTCGCATGCAGCACCGGGGTACGGCGCGCCGGCGCATCCTGATCGCCGAGGGAGAGGCAGACCTGCCGGAGAGCGGCACTCCGGTGCAGATCGAAGGACGCCCGGTCGGCACGCTCGGAACCGTGCTCGGACGTGAAGGTCTCGCGCTGGTGCGCATCGACAGGGTGAAGGCGGCGATGGATGCCGGCCAACCGATCATGGCGGGCGACGTGGCACTCCGCCTGTCGATCCCGCCCGGCATGGGGTTTTCCTTTCCCGACACCGCCTCCGGCGAGGACGCGTAATGGCCGATCGTGCCGGGGCACCGCCGCGCGCCTGGCAGCGCATGCTGTCGGGGCGCCGGCTCGACCTGCTCGACCCCTCGCCGCTCGACATCGAGATTTCAGACATCGCCCACGGCTTGGCGCGCGTGGCGCGCTGGAACGGGCAGACGCACGGCGATCACGCCTTCTCGGTGGCGCAGCATTCGCTGCTGGTGGAGCAGATCTTCCGGCTCCAGAACCCGGCTTCGACGCCACAGGTGCAGCTGACCGCGTTGCTTCACGACGCGGCCGAATACGTCATCGGCGACATGATCTCGCCGTTCAAGGCGGTGGTCGGCGGCGGCTACAAGGCCGTGGAGGAGCGATTGCAGAACGCGATCCACATTCGTTTCGCGCTGCCCGGACGAGCGGAGCGGGTGAAGGCGTCGATCAAGAAGGCCGACATGGTGGCGGCATTCCACGAAGCGACGCAGCTTGCCGGGTTCTCCGAGGAGGAGGCGACGAGGTTCTTCGGGCGGCCGCGCGATATTCCGGCCTGTGAACTGGATCTGGAGCCGAAGCCGGCGGGGGTGGTGCAGGATCTGTTCCTGACGCGGTTTGAGGACATTCTCTCGAGGGCCGAGGCTGCCAGGACTACGGTGGGATAGGCACGGGCGTGGTTCGACAAGCTCACCATGAGGGAGGCCGCGGGTTTGTCGTGCGTGGTTCGACAGGCTCACCATGAGGGAGGTCTGTAGGCCGACCATTAAGAGGGAGGGTTGTGGACCGGACACGATGGGGGAGAACTGTGGACCGCTCACCATGAGGGAGGTCCGTGGACCCGTTGCCCATGAGAGCGGTCTGGGAACCGGTAATTATCGGGAGGGTTTGCGGACTGCTGACCGTGATGTTTTTTTTGGCACCATGCCGCTCGTAGACGGTTCCACAGACCTCCCTCATGGTGAGCTTGTCGAACCACGCATGATACAACGTCTTCGTACCGCGAGCCGGGGTTGAAACCGCGCGTTAACCATTTGTTAACCACGTCGGGTCCAAGCCTTAACAAGACGGTAAGGATTCGCCCATCGTGAACTGTGTCGCTCCCATCCAGAAGAAGTCGATCCGCTTCCGCGCACGGTCATTCGTCGCCTTTGCGCTGACGCCGGAAGCGCCGCTGGACGACTGGCTCGACGGGCTGGATCGCTGGATCGACAATTCACCGGGCTATTTCAACGGGCGCCCCGTCATCCTGGATCTGAACGTCCTGAACCCGCAGGCGGCCGAGATCGAGGAACTGGTCTCGCAGCTCGCGGCGCGCGGCATCCGCGTCTACGCCATCGAGGGCGAAGGCATCGGGTCGCTGGAGCCGCACCTGCCGCCGCTGCTGAGCGGAGCGCGCGAGGCGACCATTGAGGGCCTGCTGCCCCAGTCGCAGGCGAGCGAGGAGAAAAGCGAGCCCGAGACGGTCGCGGACCGGCTTGCCGGCGAAACGCTGACCGTCCATTCGCCCGTGCGTTCGGGGCAGTCGATCATCCATCTCGGCGGCGACGTCATCGTGCTCGGTCCCGTGGCATCGGGCTCCGAGATCGTCGCCGGCGGGTCCATTCACGTCTACGGCACATTGCGCGGCAGCGCCTTCGCGGGCGCCGAGGGGAACGACAAGGCGCGCATCTTCTGCCGCAGGAACGAGGCCGAACTCGTGGCGATCAACGGCTGGTATCGCACCGCCGAGGACATGGAACCTTCCTCGCGCGGCATACCGGCACAGGCATATCTGAACGACGGCGCGCTCTGGATCGCGCCGCTGAAATAACGAAACTGGAGAGAACACCGATGGGGAAGGTTGTTGTGGTCACCTCCGGCAAGGGAGGCGTCGGCAAGACGACCTCCACTGCCGCTCTGGGGGCAGCGCTGGCGCAGACGGGCAAACGGGTGGCGCTGGTCGATTTCGACGTGGGGCTGCGCAACCTCGACCTGGTCATGGGGGCCGAGCGGCGGGTGGTGTTCGACCTCGTCAACGTCATTCAGGGTGCCGCGAAGCTCTCTCAGGCCCTGATCCGCGACAAGCGCATCGAGACCTTGTTCCTGCTGCCGGCCTCGCAGACGCGCGACAAGGACGCGTTGACCGAGGAAGGCGTTGCCGACGTCATCGGCAAGCTGAAACAGGTGTTCGACTACGTGCTGTGCGACAGCCCGGCCGGCATCGAACGCGGCGCCCAGCTCGCAATGCGGTTCGCCGACGAGGCTGTCATCATCACCAATCCCGAAGTCAGCTCGGTACGCGATTCCGACCGAATCATCGGCCTGCTCGACGCCAAGACGCTGAAGGCCGAGCGGGGCGAGGAAATGGCCAAGCACGTGCTCGTGACCCGCTACGACGCCGAGCGTGCGGCAAGGGGCGAGATGCTGGCGATCGACGACGTGCTGGAAATCCTTTCTGTCCCGCTGCTCGGGATCATCCCGGAAAGCCAAGGCGTGCTGAAGGCCTCTAACGTGGGCGCTCCGGTCACCTTGAGCGACCCGACA
The DNA here is from genome assembly GCA_963747465.1 of uncultured Alphaproteobacteria bacterium. GTDB lineage: Bacteria > Pseudomonadota > Alphaproteobacteria > Rhizobiales > Rhizobiaceae > Aquibium. The sequence goes on along the minus strand of CAVVFC010000006.1, from coordinate 368,408 downwards.
AACGCTGCCGCGCGCGCCTACATGGAGGCTGCGAGACGCCTCGAAGGCGAGGATCTGCCCGTGGTCCTGCCCTTCGACAAGCGCGGCATCTTCGACCGTCTGTTCAGAAGGAAAGCGGCATGAACATCTTCGAGATTTTCAAGCGCCGGGGCAGCGCCCCGGTAGCCCGCGAGCGGCTGCAGCTCCTGCTCGCCTATGAACGCGCCAGCCGCGACAAGCCGGACCTCGTCGGCGTGCTGCGCGAGGAGATCATGGCGGTGATCGCACGGCACGTCCAGGTCGACCACGACCAGGTGCAGATCGCCATGGATCGCGGCCAGTCGATCTCGACGCTGGAGATCGAGATCCAGATCCCGAACAACAAGGGCGCCATCTCCGCGATGGCGATGTAGCCTCCGAAGGTTTCCTCTACCGCCCGGTGCGCTCCAGGCGGTCGAGGAACCACTGGGTGAGCCGAACCCAGACCTCGTCCTTCTCGCCCGCGTCCTCGTAGCCGTGGTCGAGATTGGGGTTGTCGTTGACCTCGATGACGAAGACGCCGTCGGGCGTTTCCTTCAGGTCGACTCCGTAGAGCCCGTCGCCGATGCAGCGCGCGGCGCGCATGGCAGTCTCGACGACATCCTTCGGCGCATCCTTCAGCATGAACGGCTTGATGCCGCCCTGGTCGGGCTTGCCGGCGCGGTCGTGATTGACGATCTGCCAGTGCTTCTTGGCCATCAGGTAGTGGCAGGCGAAGAGCGGCTGCCCCCCCAGAACCCCCACTCTCCAGTCGTATTCGGTGGGCAAGTACTTCTGGGCGATGATCAGGTCCGAGTCCTCGAGCCACTCGGTCGCCAGCGCCTTCAGTTCCCCGAGAGTGTTCGCCTTCTTGACACCGCGCGAGAAGGACGAGTCCGGGATCTTCAGCACCAGCGGAAAGCCGAGCGTCTGGGCCGCGACCTCGAAATCCGCCGGGCCGGCGATCATGACGGTCGGCGGCACCGGCACCTTGTTCGTGGTCATCAATTCGTTGAGATAGACCTTGTTGGTGCAGCGGATCATCGACAGCGGATCGTCGATGACCGGCATGCCCTCCTGCTGCGCCCGGCGCGCGAAGCGATAGGTGTGGTTCGATATCGACGTCGTCTCGCGGATGAAGAGGGCGTCGTAATTGGCGAGCTTGGCCAGGTCGCGCTTGCCGATCGGCTCCACCTCGACGCCCATCTTCTCGGCGATCTTGGCCCAGTGGCGCAGCGAGGAAACCATCGACGGTGCCAGTTCCTCGTTGGGGTCGACGAGGGTCGCGAAACTGTAGCGTGACGGGGTCCGGCCCTTGGAATCGCGCCATTCGCGCTGGGTGTAGGTTTCCAGGCACTTGAGAAAGCGCTCATCCTCCTCGGGCTTCATGCGCCCGAGCGGCAGGAAGCCGATCTTGCGGATGGTCGCCCATTTTCCGTCATCCGCGATCGTCACTTCCAGCGCGGGCGCGCGGAACCAGTCGAAGAGCAGCCGGCCGAAACGGTCGGTCGCCTTGGACGGCGCGATGCCGAAGAAGACCGCGAGCTTCGCCGGAAAGCCGCCGCCGAGATCCTTGCGGCACTTGTTGAGCGCCCCCTCGAGTTCCGGCAACGCGTGCTCGTACAGCTTGCGCTCGGACAGGTCGATCATCGTCTCGACCGTCGGGATGACCCTGTGGCCGCGCGATGAGGCCAGCAGCGACGCATAGTAGCCGCGGCTCTGGTAGGCATAGCTGTTGGAGAGATTGATGACCTTGGGGCGCTGGCCCTTGAACAGCGCAGGATGGGCCAGGTAGTCGCGGTTGGTGATGATCTTGTGCGGGGTTGCGAACGGGTCGATGTCGTTCTGGCGTCCGGTGAGGATGACCCAGGTCATGTCTTGTCGAGCTTCCCGATGATGATGGCCGCGCGGAGCCCGTCGCGGCCGAACTGCGCCATGGTCATGAAGATGTCGTAGGGAACGGGAATGTTGGCCGCATCCGCCTTGGTCTCGCCGCGCTCGTCCTCGACCCAGGGGTCGTGCAGCATGATGTGGTCGCCGTCGTCGCCAATCGCCAGCACCCAGTGCGGCACCTTCTTGCCGAACATGAGGAAGCCGCTGACGAGCACGATGACCAGCTTCTCCTCCCTGAGCGCAGCGCGAACATCGTCCAAGGTGAAGGAGCGATAGCTCACCGGCAAGCCGAATTCCTCGGCGCGCAAACGGAAATCTACCTGCGCCAGTTCCATGACGCGGCGCTTCTCCTCGCTGCGCACAGACTGCAGGAAGAGCGCACCGTGAAACGAAACGATGATTTCGGCCGAAAGGCCGAATTCCCGCGCCGCGACGGCCAGGCCGAAAGGCTCGCAGCCACCCGGGCCCGACATCATGAAAACGGTCGTCGCCTCCCGCCAGAGGCGGATCTCGCGGACCGGATCGGGCACGAAGGAAGGGTCGAAATAGGCCATCGCCATCATCAGGCAGCAGGGGCCGCAGGTAAACTCGCAGGTCTGCTCGTAGAACGGCACTTTCGTGGCAACCGGAACGTCGCCGCGCAAGGTCTTCTCGAAGCGAAGAGCGGCCATGCCGTCCTCGTAGTACTCTGCCTCGCGGCCGATCCGGCGATAGCCGCTGCGCTCGTAGATCGAGATGGCGCGCGAATTGTCCTCGCGCACCTCCAGGCGCAGCATCAGGCGGTCGTTCTCGAAGGCCGCATCTTCCGCTGCCAACAGGAGTTCGCGGCCCACGCCCTTGCCGGAAAAATCGGGACCGGCCGCGATCGAATAGAGACGCGCCACGCCGCTGCCCTTGCGGTAGAGCACCATGCAGTAGCCTGCCACCGTTCCGTCCGCTTCCGCGACCAGCGTTTCGGCTGTCTCGCGCTCGATCAGTTGCCGGAAGGAACGGCGGGAAATCCGATCGGTCTGGAAAACGGCATTCTCGATCGCCACCAGCGCGCCGATGTCGCTGGCATGAGCCGGACGGATGCGAACGGACATTTGCGGCGAGATATCCCTTGGATGAAGGCTTCCGCGCCGTTTCCGGAGTTCCCGCGGCGAGCCTTCCAGCACGCGGGTCCGAACTGCCATCGCTCCCGAAAGGTGACGGAATTGTGGCTCCGGAATGGGATCAAGAGGCCAGATTCTTCCGGCGAATGCAATGCCGGGCATCCAGCTCGCCGGGTTTTGCGTAGCCCCTCTTTGTGAATACCGGCGGCTGCGTTCTAATGCAGCCGATTCTGCGGAGAAAATGACTTGGATCCCATGAACAACCTCGAGGACGGCGCAGGCCGGATGATGGTGGCGGCGCAGACGATCTGGGACGAGGCGACCACCCTGATCGTCTATTACTCGTTCTCGCTGCTCGGCGCGATCGTCATCCTGATCGTGGGGTACTTCCTCTCCGGCGTGCTGGAACGCTCGACCTATCGCGGGCTCGGCCGCTTCAAGGGTTTCGACGAGACCCTGCGGAAATTCTTCGCCAAGGTCGTCCGCTACGGCGCGCTGATCATCGTCGGCGTGACGGTGCTGGCGCAGTTCGGTGTGCAGACGGCCTCGATCATCGCGGCACTCGGCGCCGTCGGCCTCGCCATCGGCCTGGCGTTGCAGGGGACGCTGCAGAACATTGCGGCGGGCATCATGCTGCTCGTCCTGCGGCCGTTCCGGGTCGGCGAGTACATCAATGCCGGCAGCGTCGCCGGCACGGTCCAGGAAATCGGCCTCTTCGCGACCGAACTGAAGACCTATGACGGCCTGTTCGTGCTCTCGCCCAACAGCGAGTTGTGGAACTCGCCGGTGACCAACTATTCGCGCAATGCGGTGCGCATGCAGGAGATCGCGATCGGGATCGGCTACGGCGACGACATCGCGCTGGCGCTGTCCACCTATGCCGAGATTGCAGCCGGCGACGAGCGCATCCTCAAGGATCCGCCGATAAACTGCTTCGTTTCCAGCCTCGGCGACAGCGCGGTGATCGTGTCGATCCGCTACTGGACGGCGTCTCCCGACTGGTTCTCGACAAAGCTCGACTTCACCAAGGCCGCCAAGCTCGCCTTCGACGAGAAGGGCATCACGATCCCCTTCCCGCAACGCGACGTCCATTTCTTCGAGGAGCGGCTGCAGGCGCGGCCGGCAGAGGCGGGTTCGTAGGCACCCATCAATTCCATTGAACGGTGCCCTGCGAAAATTTCGATTTTGCGGTTCGGGATCAGGACGTAAGGTCCGGCACCAACGGAGCACGTCCCATGTCGCAAGCCGCCCTTCCGCAGCGTACGCATCCCGCCGTTCCCTGGCTGGTCATCATCTGCGGCTGCATCATCGCGGCGATGACGTTCGGACCGCGCTCGGCCATGGGCTTCTTCCAACTGCCGATGCTCGCCGACAAGGGCTGGGACCGCACCACCTTCGGCCTCGCCATGGCGGTGCAGAACCTGTTCTGGGGCCTGGGCCAGCCGGTCTTCGGCGCGCTTGCCGACAAGTTCGGCACATGGCGCGTGCTGGCGCTTGGCGCGGTGATGTATGCCGTCGGCCTCTATCTGATGGCGAACGCCGACAGCCCAGCCATGCTGAACGTCGCGGGCGGCGTGCTGGTTGGCCTCGGCATCGCAGCCGGTTCGTTCTCGATCGTGCTCGCCGCATTCGCGCGCAACGTCGCGGCGGAGCGGCGGACGCTGGTGTTCGGCATCGGCACTGCGGCCGGTTCGGCCGGCATGTTCTTCTTCGCGCCGCTGAGCCAGGGGCTGATCGACACAGTCGGCTGGTACGATACGCTGATCGTGATGAGCGCGATGATGCTGATCATCCCGGTGCTCGCGATTCCGCTGGCGGGAAACTCCAGTTCGGGTTCGGCGAGCCGCGCGGAATTCGACCAGACCATGGGCAGCGCACTGCGCGAAGCCTTGGCTCACCGGAGCTACCTGCTGCTCGTTTCCGGTTTCTTCGTCTGCGGCTTCCAGGTGGCCTTCATCACCGCGCATTTCCCGGCATACATCGCCGACATCGGCATTGACGCCAGCTATGCCGTGATCGCGCTGGCGCTGATCGGGTTCTTCAACATCATAGGATCGCTCGCCTCCGGCTTCATCGGCCAGCGCTACTCCAAGCCTGTCTGCCTGGCGCTGATCTATATCGGACGCTCCGTGCTCGTGACGGCTTTCCTGCTATTGCCGCAGACACCAGCGAGCGTCATCGTGTTCGCCATACTGATGGGCCTCCTGTGGCTGTCGACCGTGCCGCCGACCAATTCGCTGGTCGCGGTCATGTTCGGCACGCGTCACCTCGGCATGCTTGGCGGCGTCGTCTTCCTTTCGCACCAGGTCGGCTCGTTCCTCGGCGTGTGGCTCGGCGGCTATCTCTACGACCTCTACGGTTCCTACGATCCGGTGTGGTGGCTCGGCGTGGTCCTCGGCCTGTTCGCCGCATTCGTCCACTGGCCGATCAGCGAAGCCCCCGTGACGCGGCCGACCACTCTCGCACCGGCGGAGTAGGCTCGGCGCATTCATGCCAGTGAGCGGCGACCGCTCAGCGCGGCGCGAGACTGCCGACCGGGAAGATGGAACAGGTCTCGGTGCCGAAGGCGAGCAGCTTGCCGGCGGCGTCCTTCAGGGTCGCCTCGGAAACAGCAATGGTGCGGCCGCGGTTGATCACCTTGCCTTCGCAGACGACCTCGCCCGTTCTCGGCGTGATCGGCCGCATTAGGTTCACCTTGAACTCGACCGTCGTGTAGGCCTCACCCCTGGCCATGGTGGTGTGCACCGCGCAGCCCAGGGCCGAATTGAGAAGCGTCGCCGCCCAACCGCCATGGACGGTGCCGAGCGGGTTCAGGTGCTGGTCGCCAGGAACCCCGCGGAACACCGCCCTGCCCTCGCCGATCTCGGAAAGACCGAAGTTCATCCGCTCACCGATGCCGGGCGCCGGATAGAGACCGTCGATCATGCGCTGCAGGAGTTCGAGCCCCGTGTACCGAGCCACGTCCTCGTGCGGGATGGTTCCCAGTCCGAGCGGCGAGACATAGCCCGGAAACAACTCGACTGCGCTCATGCGGTGCCTTCCCTCTGCCTGTTTTCGTCTCGCGCCCATTCGCGTCTAAACGCCGACAGGAACCCGGCGCGGGTTTGCGGCGGTTCAATCCCGCGCGGTTCGTAGACGTGACGGTTGAAGAAGAATCCCGTCAGCCGGAAGGCGTCGTCGAGCGCATCCGGGTCGCCGCGCTGACCCGCTCCCGCGCCGAGAAACGTTGGCAGCGGCAGCATACGGTCACGGTAGGGTTCTCCCGCGGTCCGGGAAACCGCCCTGCCCGACTTCGGCGAGACATAGGCGAGGTCCTGCGTCGAGCCGGTGGCTGCGCAACTGCCGAGGTCGAGACCGAAGCCGAGTTCGTCCAGCACGCGCAGTTCGAACCGCACGAGGAGTTCGGCGGCCGAGCGCGGTTCGTCGAGATGCTCCAGCACGATCGACAGGGTCTCGAAGAGGCCGGGATGCGGATCGCGCTCCGGCAGCAGGCGCAGATGGGCGGCGAGCGTCTGCAAGGCGTAGACCGCGCAGGCGCTGGAGAGCAGGCGTGCGGCGTTGAGTTCCAAAGGCTCGATCTGGAACATGCCGAGGTGCTCGTCCAGGCGAGCGCGCCAGACGAGTTCAACCCGGTTCCCGGCCTGGAGGACCGGCTGCATCCGACGCGAGCGCCCGCCCCGCACGATGCCCATGTGCCGGCCGTGGGCACGCGTCATGACTTCGAGGATTACGCTCGATTCGCCATGCCTGCGCGAGCCGATGATGATGCCTTCGTCACGCCATTCCATGCAAAGAGCTTTTCACCCCGCGGGCGGCGAAAGCAAGACGGCGAGCGTCAAATCAGCGGTGTGGAACAAAGGTTCACCAGAGCCGGGATGTGAATGCCGTCCGAGGTCTCATAGGCCCGAAGGCGGTCGGCGGTTCCCTTCGCTGATACGATGAAATGGAAGTGGTCTGTGATAGGCGTCGATGCGGTCGATTTCGCAGGAGGAGAGAATGGAGAGATACACCGGCGGCTGCCTGTGTGGCGAGTTGCGGTTCGTGGCATCGGGCCGCCCCTATCGGGTCGGCATGTGCCATTGCCTCGACTGCCGAAAGCATCACGGAGCGCTTTTCCACGCTTCCGCGATCTTCCCGGCCGACGCGGTGACGATCGAGGGCGAGGCGCGCGAATATGCCGGGCGGTTCTTCTGTCCCCGCTGCGGCTCGACAGTCTTCGGGCGCAGCGGAGACGAGACCGAGGTGAACATCGGCTCTCTCGATGCCCCGGACCAGTTGAAGCCGACCTACGAACTGTGGACCGTCCGCCGCGAGGCCTGGCTGCCGCCGTTCCCGGTCGCCAAGCGATACGAAGGGGATCGCGAGGGGACGGGCCGCTCCGAGGAGTAGTCGCGCGGACTTCATCCATCTTGTATCCGAGAAGACTTCTGACTAAAGTCAGACAATGTCAGTGAATGAGATCGACGTCGTTCGCGACTTCAACCGCGTCGTGACGCTGCGCACCGGCGCGATCGACGGCAGCTATCTCGGCCGCGGCCGCCCTCTCGGAGAGGCGCGGCTGCTGTTCGAGATCGGTCCCGAGGGCGCCGACCTGCGGGCCTTGCGCGAGAGATTGAAGCTCGATTCGGGCTATGTTAGCCGTCTCCTGCGTTCGCTCGAACGGGAGGGGTTGGTTACCATCGAGGGCGACCGCGAAGACCGCCGCAGGCGCCGCGTGCTTCTCACCGCCACGGGCAAGCAGGAATGGGCCGCCTATGACGGTCTCTCCGACGGGCTTGCGCACTCGATGCTGGAACCGCTCTCCGCCTCCCAGCGCGTTCGCCTGGTGTCCGCGATGGCCGAAGTGAAGGGCCTGCTTTCGGCGGCTTCTGTCGAGATCACAGCGGAAGCGCCCGATAGCGACGACGCGATTGCGTGCGTCTCAGCCTATATCGCGGAACTCGCCATCACCTTCGAGGAAGGGTTCGATCCGGCCAACGGCAACCCGACGCCCGAGGTGGAAGCGCTGACGCCGCCGAACGGCTGTTTCCTTATCGCCAGCCTCGACGGACAAGCGATCGGATGCGGCGCACTGCGGACGCTGGAGCCGGGGCTCGGCGAGATCAAGCGCATGTGGGTATCGCCGCAAGCGCGCGGACTGGGCGTAGCGGGACGACTACTGTCCGCCCTGGAGGAGAAGGGTCGCGAACTCGGCATGACGCGTATGCGCCTGGACACCAACCGGGCGCTCAAGGACGCGCAGGCCATGTACCGCAAGAGCGGCTATCGCGACATAGAGCGCTTCAACGACAATCCCTATGCTGACTTCTGGTTCGAGAAGGACTTCGGCGCGGCGTGACGCCTATCCCGGGAAATCCAGTCCCATTTCCCGGTAGCGCTCGGGATCGTCGCTCCAGTTCTCGCGCACCTTCACGAACAGGAACAGGTGCACCTTCTTTTCAAGAACCTCCGCGATGTCCTTGCGCGCCGCCTGCCCGATCGCCTTGATCGTCTCGCCCTTGTGGCCGAGAACGATCTTCTTCTGGCTGTCGCGCTCGACGTAGATCACCTGCTCGATGCGGACCGAGCCAGGCTTCTCCTCCCATTTCTCCGTTTCGACGTGCGACGAGTACGGCAGTTCCTGGTGCAGGCGCAGGTAGAGCTTCTCGCGGGTGATCTCGGCTGCGAGCTGGCGCATTGGCAGATCGGAGATCTGGTCCTCTGGATAGTACCAGGGGCCTTGCGGCAGCGCGGCCGCGAGATGGTCGAGGAGGTCGGCGCATCCCGATCCGTCGAGCGCGGAGATCATGAAGGTGCTTTCGAACTCCGCCTTGGCATTGACCTCGGCGGTCAGCGCCAGCAAATTTTCGCGCTTCACCTTGTCGACCTTGTTGAGCACCAGGATCTTGGGCTGCCGCACATCGGACAGTTTTTCGACCAATGCGTCGGCATCGCCCCTCAGGCCCCGCTCGGCGTCGATCAGCACGAGCACGAGGTCGGCGTCCTTCGCACCGCCCCAGGCGGTCTTCACCATCGCCCGATCGAGCGTCCGGCGCGGCTTGAAGATGCCCGGCGTGTCGACGAAGACGATCTGCGCCTGCCCGTGGGTGGCGATGCCGCGCACGATGGAGCGCGTCGTCTGCACCTTGTGGGTGACGATCGACACCTTGGTGCCGACCAGTTGGTTGATGAGCGTGGACTTGCCGGCGTTGGGGGCGCCGATCAGGGCGACGAAGCCGGACTTGGTCGTCGCAGCCGGGGCCACCGTCTCTTCCTCGCTCATTGCCGCTGTTCCGTTTTCGGCCAGATTCCTTCGCGCGCCAGCATGGCGGCGGCGCCGGCCTGTTCGGCCTCGCGCTTGGAGCGTCCGCTGCCGACGGTGGGCTCCAGTTCGCCCAGCGATACGCTGACCGTGAACACAGGCTCGTGGTCCGGCCCCTCGCGGCCGGCGACGGTATATTGCGGAGCGGTGCCAACCGACTGGTGCGCCCATTCCTGGAGCGCGGTCTTGGGATCACGGACTGGCACCCTTGGGTTCACGGCTGCGCGGCTCCCAGTATCTTCAGGATAAGCGGACGCGCCGCTTCGAGGCCGCCTTCGAGATAGACCGCCGCGAGCAGGGCCTCCATCACGTCGCCGCGCGTCGAGCGGCCGTTCTGGCCAGTCAGCGACTTCAGGCCGGAATCGGCGCGGATCAGGTCCGACAGCCCGATCTCTTCGGCCACGTCCGCACACGCGGCGCCGCTCACCAGCGCGTTCAGCCGAACCGCGAGCTCGCCTTCGGGCGCACCGGGAAACGCGTGGAAGAGCATGTCGGCCACGACGAGCCCGAGCACGCGGTCACCGAGAAACTCGAGCCGCTCGTAGTCGGATCCGGTCTGGCGTCGTGCGCTGGAATGCGTCAGCGCCCGCTCCAGCCGCGCATGGTCGCGGAAGGCGTAGCCGATGCGCTCCTGCACGGCATCGGCGAGGGCCTGCCCGTTCAGTCTCTTGGCGGACATGTGCCCGTCAATCGACGAAGTTGAGCAGCCGCGACGGACGGATCAGCGACGGCCACTTCCAGATTTCCAGCGGGCTGGCGCCGCCGGCGATCGAAAAGAAGATGATGTTGGCGCGGCCGACGAAGTTCTCCTCCGGCACGAAGCCGAAGACGCGGCTGTCGGCGGAATTGTCGCGGTTGTCGCCCATCATGAAGTAGTGGCCTTCGGGCACGACGAACTCGCGCGTGTTGTCGGAGATGCCGTTCGGCGTGATGTCGAGCGTGTCGTAGGAGACGCCGTTGGGCAGGGTCTCGCGGTAGACGTCCACCGGGCGATCGACCTCGGTGATGTCGGGATTGTCGATCTGGCCGGTCTTCTCGCGCGGGACCCCTTCGCCGTTGATGAAGAGCTGGCCGTCACGCATCTGGATATGATCGCCGGGCAGTCCGATCACGCGCTTGATGTAATCGAGCGAGGGGTTGGGCGGATACTTGAAGACCGCGACGTCGCCGCGCGTGGGCGGGGTGTCCCAGATGCGGCCCGAGAAGATGTCAGGCGAAAACGGCAGCGAATGGCGCGAATAGCCGTAGGCCCACTTGGTCACGAACAGGTAATCGCCTTCCAGAAGGGTCGGTCGCATGGAGCCAGAAGGAATCGAGAACGGCTGGAACAGCAGCGTCCTGATGACGATGGCAAGCAGCAGCGCCTGGACGATGACGGAAACGGTTTCGCCAAGGCCACCCGATTTCTTCTGAGATTTTTCCGCCACGCTCATGTCGTCCTCGGTTTCATCTGCGGGAAGCTCTTACCGGCTCGCATCGTGTCGGGCAACGCCCCGGGGAAGGTTCGTAAGGTTGCAACTATGGCCGTTCTTCGGCGGCGAGCGCCTCCAGCACCACGAATGCCTGCGCCAGCGGATAATCGTCGGTGATGGTGACGTGGACGACGCCGCGCATGCCTGGCGGCAGCATGGCCTGGAGCCGGCGGGCGGCGCCGCCGGTGAGTTCCATCGTGGGCATGCCGCCGGCCAGGTTGACGACACCAATGTCGCGCCAGAAGACGCCCTGCGCTATCCCGGTGCCCAGCGCCTTGGCGCATGCCTCCTTCGCGGCGAAGCGCTTGGCGTAGGAAGCGATGCGCCCGCCGCGGCTTTCGGATCGCTGCTGCTCCTCGTCGGTGAAGATGCGGTCAATGAAGCGTTCGCCGTGCCGTTGCAGCGACCGTTCGATGCGCCTGATGTCGATCAGATCGGAGCCGAGACCTATGATCATCCGCCTGCCGCCGCGCCCACGGGCTGCGCGCGGGCGCGCCTTCGGGCCCGCTCGAGCAGGCGAAGTTGACGCTGCCTCCGGAAGGCTGCCACGCCCCAGCGCGTCAGCAGGTAGAAGAAGATCGCGAAGGCCATGCCGAGCGGAACGCCGCCGACTGTCATCGGCTTGAGCAGCGGATCCCAGAGCTGCCAGAACTCGAAATGGCTCAACTTGTGACCGAGATGCACTGGATTGGCCTCGCCGGCGCCTCCGTGTCCGAGAATGGCGCGGCCTATCTTGTAGGTCGCCGCCCAGATGATTGGAAACGTCACCGGATTGCCGATCACCGTACCGAACGCGGAAGCGATCAGGTTGCCCGCCATGATCCAGGCGAACACCGCCGCCAGAACGAAATGCAATCCGAGGAAGGGAAGGAAGGAGACGAACACGCCGGACGCCACGCCGGCCGCGATCGCATGCGGCGTCGCGCTCAGCCGAAGGACCCGCTTGGCAAAATACTGCGCCGAGCGCCAGAACGACCGGCGCGGCCAAAGCAGCGTGAATACACGCTCTCTGAAGTCTGCCGGCTTCCTGCGCCGAAACAACATGCGCGTCCGTCGAGCTCCTTGATTCCATCGGGAGAACTAATCGTTGATTGTGTCGAGACCGGCCACATTCGGACCCGCTGCGCCACTCTACCGCATCACCCGCCCGAGAAGACATATAACGGGGCAGGCATGCGGGAACAACACGGACGAGACCGGGCGCGGCATGGCATCCCTATGCCGCAGCGGCACTCAATTGCTCCGTCCGGGCCTGCCGGCGCTATCCGTTCACCCTGCGTGCCTCGCCGACGGCCGGGCTGTCCTTCAGCTGGGAAAGCAGCCTGTTGAGGTGCTTGAGATCCCAGACCTCGAGATCGAGGATCATCTCGGTGAAGTCGGGCGCGGTGCGGACCATCGACAGCGTGTCGATGTTGGCGTCGTTGGACGCGACGAGCTGGGCGATCTCGGCCAGCGATCCCGGCGCATTGATGGCGGTTACGGAAACGCGCGCGGGAAAGCGTTCCTTGGTGTCCTCGTCGATGTCCCAGCGGACGTCGATCCAGCGCTCCGGCTGGTCGTCATAGGCCGTCAGCGAGGGAGACTGGATCGGATAGATGGTGATGCCCGAGCCCGGCTGCATGATGCCGACGATACGATCGCCGGGCACCGCGCCTTCGGGAGCGAAGCGGACCGGAAGGTCGCCGCGCACGCCGCGGATAGGCAACGCGTCAGGCTTCCCCTTGCTCTTCTTGGCGTCCTTCTTCGAAGAGCGGCCCGGGATCTGGAAGAGCATGCCGGCCGCGTTGCGCAGGTTGAACCATCCCTCCTCGCGCGCCTTTGGCGGCGGCGCGGTGACGCGTTCGTCCTTGTAGTCGGGGTGAACGGCGCGCAGCACGTCCGGCGAAGAGAGCTCTCCCCGGCCGACGGCGGCCAGGACGTCCTCGACGTCCTTGCGCGCCAGCCGGTGTATCACCGGCTTGAGACTATCCTTGGAGAAGGTCCTGCCCGCACGCTCGAAGGCGCGCTCCAGGATGCGGGTGCCGAGGCCCGAATACTGCTTCCGGATCGCAGCGCGGGTCGCCCGGCGAATGGCCGAACGCGCCTTGCCGGTGACGACCACCTGCTCCCATGCCGCCGGGGGCACCTGCGCCTTGGAACGGATGATCTCGACTTCGTCGCCGTTCTTCAACTCCGTCATCAGCGGCATGATGCGGCCGTTGACCTTGGCGCCGACGCAGGTGTCGCCGACCTCGGTGTGAACCGCGTAGGCAAAGTCGATCGGCGTCGCCCCGCGCGGCAGCGCGATCAGCTTCCCCTTCGGCGTGAAGCAGAACACCTGGTCCTGGAACATCTCCAGCCGCGTGTTCTCCAGGAACTCCTCGGGATTGTCGCCTTCCGACAGCGCCTCGATCGTGCGCCGCAGCCAGCCGTAGGCGTTGGTCTCCTTGGAAATCGTGTGGACGGCGCCGTTCAGTTTGCCGCCAAGGTCCTTGTAGATCGAATGCGCGGCGACGCCGTATTCGGCGACCCGGTTCATCTCGCGCGTGCGGATCTGCAGTTCGACGCGCTGGCGCGAAGGCCCCACGATCGTCGTGTGGATCGAACGATAATCGTTCTGCTTAGGCGTGGAGATGTAGTCCTTGAACCGGCCGGGCACCATCGACCACGTCGTGTGGATGGCGCAGAGCGCGCGGTAGCAATCCTCGACGTCGTCGACAACCACGCGGAAACCGAAGATGTCGGAAAGTTGCTCGAAGGACAGCGCCTTCGTCTCCATCTTGCGGAACACCGACCAGGGCTTTTTCTGACGACTCTTGACCTCGGCCTCGATGCCGTACTTCCCGAACAGGCCCTTCAGCGCCGTCTCGATCTCGCCGACGACGCCCTTGTTGCGCTGGAGGATGTCGGCCAGCCGTTCCGTCACCGCCCTGTAGCCGCCAGGATTGATGTGGCGGAAGGCGAGTTCCTCGAGTTCCTCGCGCATGTCCTGCATACCCATGCGGCCGGCCAGCGGCGCATAGATGTCCATGGTCTCCTCGGCAACGCGCAGCCGCTTGCTTTCGGGCACGTGGTCGAGCGTGCGCATGTTGTGGAGCCGGTCGGCCAGCTTGACCAGAAGCACGCGCACGTCTTCCGAGATCGCAAGCAGGAGCTTGCGCAGGTTTTCCGCCTGCTCGGCCTTGCGCGACACAAGGTCGAGTTTCTTCAGCTTGGTCAGGCCCTCGACCAGCTTGCCGATGTCGGCCCCGAAGAGCTCGTCTATCTCCTGGCGGGTTGCGCTGGTGTCCTCGATCGTGTCGTGGAGGAGCGCCACCGCGATGGTCGCCTCGTCGAGGTGCATGTCGACCAGGATGGCGGCAACCTCGAGCGGATGCGAGAAATAGGGATCGCCGGATGCGCGCTTCTGGAAGCCATGCTTCTGCATGGCGTAGACGTAAGCCTTGTTGAGCAAGGCTTCGTTGACGTCCGGCTTGTAGCGCTGGACGCGCTCCACAAGCTCGTACTGTCGCATCATCTGTGTTGAGGCTCCCAAACGAAACATGCGCCGCGGCGGACACGGCGCATGTCGTAGATAACCATGAAATTCCGCCCGCGGTAGTACCGCGTAAGCGCGAAGTCCTTAGTATTCGTCGCTTTTTTCCGGCGGAACAAGCCCTTCGATACCGGCGAGAAGATCTTCCTCGTTCATTCGATCGAAGGCGACCGGCTCGTCCTCCTCGACCGCACCGGCGTTTTCCGCGGCTGCCTCGCCGCGCTCGATCATCTCGTGCGCCTCGGCCTCGGGCTCGTCGACCTCGACGTGCTTCTGCAGCGAGTGGATGAGGTCTTCCTTCAGGTCGCCGGGAGACAGCGTCTCGTCCGCGATCTCGCGCAGGGCGACCACGGGGTTCTTGTCGTTGTCGCGATCGATGGTGATCGAGGCGCCCTGCGAAATCTGGCGGGCGCGATGGCCTGCGAGCAGAACGAGTTCGAAGCGGTTGTCGACCTTGTCGATGCAGTCTTCAACAGTTACGCGGGCCATGCAGTGCCCCTTTCATGCTGGATTGTCCGGAGAATTGTGCGCTCCATACTCCGGTCGGGGCCAAAAAACAAGCTTTGCAGCACCGCGGATGCCGTGCGCACCGTGCGAAACTGCCCGGTCAATCACAATTTCGCGACAAAGCCGTCGTTCCCCTTTGCAGCCGATTGTGGCAGTTCTAGCTCCGATGTTGCGGCGCCACATCGACGCGCCGCCTTGATTGCCAGACCACTCGTTGCCGCCAAAAGGAATTTGCCATGTTCGATCCGAGGGAGAAGATCGCGCTGTTCATCGACGGAGCCAACCTCTACGCGACTTCCCGGGCACTCGGATTCGACATCGACTACCGCAAGCTGCTCGCCTCCTTCAACAAGAAGGGCTACCTGCTGCGGGCCTACTACTACACGGCGCTGGTCGAGGATCAGGAGTATTCGTCCATCCGTCCGCTGATCGACTGGCTCGACTACAACGGCTACAAGGTCGTGACCAAGCCCGCCAAGGAATTCACGGACTCCTCGGGCCGCCGCAAGATCAAGGGCAACATGGACATCGAGCTGACGATCGATGCGCTGGAACTGTCCGATGTCGTCGACCACTACGTTATTTTCTCAGGCGACGGTGATTTCCGCACCCTGGTCGAGGCGCTGCAGCGGCGCGGGCGCAAGGTCAGCATCGTGTCGACCATGACGTCCCAGCCGCCGATGATCTCGGACGACCTTCGCCGCCAGGCAGACCACTTCATCGAACTGTCGTCGCTCAAGAACGAAGTCGGGCGTGATCCGTCAGAGCGGCCGCCCCGGCGCGTCGAGACGACCGACCAGGACGAAGACGACTACTGATGCCATCGACCGTGCCGGGCGCGGTGGAGCCGCACCGCGACTGTCCGCTTTGCCCGCGCCTGCACGACTTCGTCGCCGAATGGCGGCGGCGCGAGCCGGGCTGGCACAATGCGCCCGTACCGACCTTCCTGCCGCCGGAGGGGCGGGACAGCGTGCGGCTGCTGATCGTCGGGCTGGCTCCGGGTCTGCGTGGCGCCAACCGGACGGGCCGCCCCTTCACCGGAGATTACGCCGGCGAGCTGCTCTACCGAACGCTCGGAAGCTTCGGGTTCGCACGCGGAAAGTTCGAGGCGAGGCCGGACGACAGCCTGGAGCTCGTCGGCACAGCGATCACCAACGCGGTGCGTTGCGTGCCGCCCGAAAACAAGCCGGTCGGCGCCGAGATCTCGACCTGCCGGCGCTTCCTCATTCCGACGATGGAGAGTTTTCCGAAACTCGAGGCGATCGTCACGCTCGGCGCGATCGCACACCAGTCGACCGTCAGGGCACTCGGCCACCGGGTCGCCGCCTGCCCCTTCCGTCACGGTGCGGTGCAGGATGCCGGACGCTTCACGCTTTTCCCGAGCTATCACTGCTCCCGCTACAACACCAATACCGGTCGGCTGACGGAAGAAATGTTCGTCGGCGTATTCGCCCGGGTATCGGAGCATTTCCGGCGCTGAATACCGCTGCGAGGGCCGGAGCTAGTGGATGGTCCCTGCATTCGATTTGCCGAGGCTGGTCGCGGGAAAGGAACAATAACCGTCCGCCTGTGTTCGATTCCACACCAGCGGAGAAATTGCCATGCATCGAAACGTAACAGCCATCTATCGAACCCACGCGGTCGCAGACCTCGTGCGCCGCGAGCTTGAGGAAGCGGGAGTGTCCGGTTCCGCGATCCGCATCGTGCCCGACCGGGACGTCGCGGTCGGCGCCGACGGCTATCGCGAAGACCATCGCTATTCCGACGACCTCCATGATCTCAATCTTCCCGAGGACGACCTGCGGACCTACCAGCACAGCGTCCGCAACGGCGACTACGTGGTTTCGGCCGACGTCGACGACGACCTCGTCCCTCGCACGCGCGAGATCATGCGGCGGCCGGAAGCCGAAGCCCGCGACCTCACGGCGCGTCATGAGGAATATCGCGACGAGGCGGTCGTCCCGCGCAGCACCGCCGCGGGGACGACCGGCAGACCCGAACTGGCCTGGGAACGAGATCCGGCCGACGAGGACCCGTATCTGCGGTCCTACCGGCGGGACGATTCTTCACGCCCGGCCTAGCGCCTGAACCTGCAACCTGACAACGAGGACCGCACAATGGCTGACTATCGAGATCCGAAAGTAACGACACCCGAGAACCGCCGGGGCGGTGGCGCCGGCCGATGGCTTTGGATTATCATCGCGATCATCGTGGTGCTGCTGCTGATCGCCTGGTTCGCCGGCTGGGGCGATTCCTGGTGGGGCGGCGATGAAGTGATCGTTCCGGCCAACGACACCACCGTCGTGGTGCCGGAACAATAGGCCACCACCGACAAGGTGTAACGTGAAGCGGGGCGAGCGAGATGTGGAACAGCCTGCGGGACGAACTCAGGCGTCCCATTCCGATGGTATTGGCGGGACTGGCCGTGGCCGGCTGGTTCCTGCTGATCGTCTACCTCATCGTATTCTCGATGCGAGCCGACGAGACCGAGGCCCGCATCGCGGAACTCGAAGGCGGCCGGGCGGAACTTGCCGCCCGGCTGGAGCAGCGGCAGGAGGCCGAGGCCTCCCTGGATGAACTGAATGCCCGCATCGAGAGCCTGACGGGCGAGATCGCGACCCTCCAGACGCGGCGCTCCGATCTCGCCGGTGAGGTTGAAGCCCAGGCCGCCGAACTCGACCGGCTTCGCGGAAACGCCGACACGCTGCGGCAGGAGATGTCTGCGCTGCAGCACCAGATCGATGCCGACCGGCAGGACCTGCAGGGGCTCGAGGAGGAGATTACTGCTCGACAGCGCCTCCTGACCGAATCGACGCAGGAGCTTGCCGATACCGGAAGCCGTCTCGAAGAAGCCCGCGCGCAGGAAAGTGACTTGCGGCAGACGCTTGCCAAGCTCAACGATCAGGCCGCATCGACGTCACAGCAGATCGCCGCCGCCGAGGCGAGGCTGCAGGAGGCCCGGCAGGACGAAGCCGAATCGCGCCAGCAGGCACAACAGGTTCGCGAAGAATTGCGCCAGCTTCAGCAGCAGCAGACCGCCGTTGCCGGCGCAGTGGCGCAATTGCAGCAACATCGCGAGAGCCTGATGACCGTGATAGCTCGGGCCGAGGAGCAGCGGTCCGAACTTCAGGGGCAGGTGACGGAACTCGCACAAGCCCTCGCCCAGCGCAGCGAAAGGATCGCTGCCCTGGAGCAGCATATCGAGGAACTCCAGTCGGCGGCCCGCGAGGCCGCGATGGCTGCAGCCTCGGGCGTGTATCCCGGCACGTATCTCGGCTCTTCGGCCGACGCGCCGGCGAACCTGATCGAAGCGCGCTTCGGCGACGACGGCAGGTTTGAGATGGCGCGAAGGAATTCCGGCGCGGGCGGCGTCGCCGGCCAATTCGAAGTGGGCGACGGCATGCTGGTCCTGAACGACGTCAGTGGCGACACGGGAGATGCCACCTTCCCCATGAGGTGCACCGTGGAACCGACGTTCGGCGGCTTCCAGCTTTCCCGGACCTCCTCGGAATGCCCGTTGGCGGGGTTCGCCTTCCACCGGATCCAGTAGGGTCTGGCCTCCGGGCACGCCCGGAACATCCTGTCCACACGACTGTTCGACAGTCGGAACAGGATGACGATGGAAAAGCAGAAGAAAAAAGCGGGGATCACGTCCTTCATTGCCGGCATCGTCGCCACCCTGGTGGTCATCGCCGGGATCATCGTGACCGTCGCCTACACGGGCGCCTACAACATCGCGGCGACGGAGGAGCATGCCTCCCTGACCCGCTGGGTGCTCGACACCACCTTCCGTAGTTCGATCCAGGGCCGGGCCGCGACTGGCATGGCACCGGCAGAAATCTCCGACGAGATGATCGCGACCGGAGCGAGAGAGTACAAGGAATCCTGCCAGCACTGCCACGCCGGTCCGGGCGTGGAGCGGTCGGAATGGGCAAGCGGCATGCGTCCGCAGCCGCCGCACCTGACCGAAGAGGCCGCTGAGTGGCAGATGGCGGAAATCTTCTGGCTGGTGAAGCACGGCGCCAAGATGACGGGAATGCCGGCCTTCGGTCCAACGCACGACGACGAGACGCTCTGGGGCATCGCCGCCTTCGTCAAGCAGCTTCCTGCCATGTCCCCGCAACAGTATGCCGCTTTTGGCGGCGAGAGCGAAGACGCCGACGAGGATGCGGAGCACCGGCAGCCCGCGCCTCTTCCCGAAGCAACAGGCGAGCAATAGATGTCCTACTGGCGCTTTGCGGCAATGATCGCCACCTCGACGGTGGTGATGTTCATCCTGATGTATCTCAACACCTATGCGGTCGAGCAGATCTTCTGGAGCGAGACGCGCGCATGGATGGCGCTGCTGATGGGCGCGACCATGGCCTTCATCATGCTCGCGTTCATGCTGTCCATGTACAAGAACATGCCGGTCAACCTGGCGATCTTCGCCGGTTCGGTGGCCGTCTTCGCAGGTTCGCTCTGGCTGGTTCGAAGCCAGGCGACGGTGGACGACGTCGAATACATGCACGCCATGATCCCGCATCACTCGATCGCCATCATGACCAGCAAGCGCGCGCAGATTTCCGACCCGCGCGTCAGGAAGCTGGCGGACGAGATCATCGCCGCGCAGGAGCGGGAGATTTCCGAGATGAAGTATCTCTCGGCCGATCTGGAGGCGCGCGACTGATGTCCCGCCTCCCCTCTCCGTTGCCCGGGTCGCCGGCGCTGGCACTGGCGCTCGCACTGCTCGTCGGCTGCAGCGACGCCAATGCGCCGGACGACGAAACCGCCCCGGCCCGTGGTTCCGGCATTCCGCGCATCCTACCGGCGGCGGAAGTGCTGCAAGGCGCGCATATCCCGACGCTCGATCCGGCGCGGATGAACGATGCCGAAATCGCAAAGGCGCTCGGGGCGGGTCCGAAATGCCTGTTCCGGTACACGAGTTCAAGTGCGCCGATCCTTGCCATCAACGTCGAGCCGCTCGACAATGCGGCCGATGCCGTCATCAAGCTGAACGGCGACCTCGTGATGTTGAACGGCCAGGCCACCGAGGCCGGCATGGTCCTGACGGCCGAACCCATCCGCATGTCACTCATCGCGGTTGAAGGTCCCGAGGACGAGCAGCGCGAGGCGACGGCCGTTTTCGAGATTGGCGACGGCCTCCGCGCCGGGTATCGCGGCTATTACGACTGCATCGAGACGCCCGCGGCGGTCGGGAATTCCTGAGCCGCGCGCTTCAGTCGCGCCGTTCGGTACGGGCGAGCCGTTCCAGTGTGGACCGATCGGGCACGCCGCAGAACATGTCGATAGCCTCGCTAAATATTTCTTCCTTATCAACGGCTTGAGCGAACAAGGTCATCGACGAGCAGAACTTCATGTCGTCGGGAGAGCCGAAGATGTCATGGAGGGAGCGATCCGGCCACGCCAGGACCAGCCCGGTGCACTCGCGAAGCCGCAATCCGAGCACCGGATGGTCGAGATAGGCCCTCGCCTCGCCGATCGACGCGATTGCGTAGCGGCGCGCCATGTCGCTCGAGCCGAGGCCCGCGATCTGAGGGAAGACGAACCACATCCAGTGGCTCCGCTTGCGTCCGCTACGCAACTCGCTCCGCACCCGATCGTAGACCGGTTCCTGCGCCTCGACGAAACGCTGCAGGTCAAAAGGATCGGACATCGCAGTGCTCTCCGGACGGAACGTCCGGCTGAAGAACTGCCAGTTTCCATCCCGCGTGGTTCGCAAACTTATGGTTCGACAAGCTCGTGGTTCGACAAGCTCACCATGAGGGTGGAGGCTGCCCCCGCAACCCTCATGGTGAGCTTGTCGAACCGGCTAACCCCGTTCCTTCAACAGCCGGCCCTTCTCGCGCGCCCAGTCGCGCGCCTTCTCGGTCTGGCGCTTGTCGTGCAGCTTCTTGCCGCGTGCCACGCCGAGCAGCAGCTTGGCCCTGCCCTGGTCGTTGAAGTAGATCTTCAGCGGCACCATGGTCATCCCCTCGCGGTCGACCGCCTGCGCGAGCTTGGCCATCTCGCGCTTCTTGACCAGCAGCTTTCGGCGGCGGCGCGGCTCATGGTTGAAGCGGTTGGCCTGGAGGTATTCGGGCAAATAGGAGTTGATCAGCCAGATCTCGCCACCTTCGTTGGAGGCGTAGCTCTCCCCGATGTTGGCCTGCCCCTGGCGCAGCGACTTCACCTCCGTGCCGGTGAGCACGAGACCCGTCTCGAGCGTGTCGAGGATCTCGTAGGAGAAGCGGGCCTTGCGGTTCTCGGCGACGGTGCGGTTGTTCGGATCGGCTTTCTTGACCTGTACCATGGGTGAGAAATGCGCTCTCGTCGCGTCAGTTCAAGAGGCCGGCGTGCTTCAAGGCAGCGTCGATCTTTTCAGCGGTGGCTTCCTCGACGGTGACAAGCGGCGAACGGACGACATTTTCCCCGCGGCCAAGCCGCGACAGGGCGTATTTCGCGCCGGACACGCCGGGTTCGATGAAGATGGCCTTGTGAAGCGGCATCAGGCGGTCCTGCAGGTCGAGCGCCTTGTCCTTGTCGTTGGCGAGCGTGGCGGCCTGGAACTCCGCACACAGGCGGGGCGCGACATTGGACGTGACCGAAATAGCCCCCACGCCGCCATGGGCGTTGAAACCCAGCGCCGAGGCGTCCTCGCCCGACAACTGGATGAAGTCCCTGCCGCAGGTCATGCGCTGTTCGGAAACGCGCTCGACCTTGCCGGTGGCGTCCTTGACGCCGACGATGTTGGAAAAATCCTGCGCCAGCCGTCCCATCGTCTCCGGCGTCATGTCGATGACCGAACGCGGCGGAATGTTGTAGATGAAGATCGGCAGCTTCGTCGCCTTGGCGACGGCGGCGAAATGCTCGTAGAGACCGCGCTGTGTCGGCTTGTTGTAGTAGGGCGTCACCACCAGCAGCGCATCCGCACCGGCTTCCTCCGCGTAGCGCGCGAGCCCGATTGCCTCGACGGTATTGTTGGACCCGGCGCCGGCAATGACGGGCACCTTGCCCCTCGACACCTCGATGCACGCCTTCACGACCCGGCGGTGCTCGTCATGCGAGAGCGTCGGCGATTCGCCGGTGGTACCGACCGGGACGAGACCATTCGTCCCCTCCGCGATCTGCCACTCCACGAAAGCCTTGAAGGTTTTCTCGTCGAAGCTGCCATCCCGCTGGAAGGGTGTCACGAGAGCGGTGAACGAGCCTCTGAACATCTTTCTGACGAACTCCTCAGGCAACAAGGGCGGGAATTGCCCGCCGCGCACGGCTCCATAGCCGATTGCAAGGGCGCGCACCATAGGCGCAGCCGCTTCGCGCGGCAACCGACCGGAGACGGATCAGAGCCGCCGCCGGCATGAAAGACAATTTGAAAACCGCCTGTTCGGAAGTCGTTATTGTTTCGGTGGCCTACTTCGTCGACAGCAGGCTGATCAAGGGACCCTGATGCTCTTGCGGTTGAATGCCATATCCGCGCGGGTTGCCGCCGCTACGCTGTGCCTCGCCGTCGTCGCCTCCCCCGTGGCAGCGCGGGTGGAACTCCCCGGCAAGGGCGCGCCGATACCCGAACCGCGGCCGTCGGCACAGGAAGTCGTAGACCTCGACGCCACCACCCCCACCACCACTACTGGCTCGCTCGTGCCAAACGAGGCAACCGTTCCCGAACCGGTCGTCGAACCGTTGAAGATCGGACTTGATGCGCTTTCAGACCACGACGTCATAGCGGCGAAGGCCGTGCGCGACGGGCTCGACGCGGGCTCGCTCGACCACCGTATCCTCACCTGGGCCCTGGCGCTTGGCGGCTACGGCGAAGTGTCGAGCCGCGAGATCGCTGACGCGGCGGCGGAACTGGCCGGCTGGCCCGGCAGGGCCGCCCTGCGGCGCAACAGCGAACGGGCGGTCGCTCGCGAGAAGCCGGACCCGGAACTCGTGGTGAGGGCATTCGACGGCAAGACACCGCAGACCAGGCAGGGCGTCGTCCTGCTTACCCGGGCCTATCTCGCGGTCGGAGACGAGGATCGGGCGCGGAAAGTCATTTCGCAATTCTGGGCCACCGAGAAGCTCGACGCCGGCGACGAGATCGCCCTGCTCGCCGAGTTCGGCAAAATCCTGCCGGTCGAGGCACATCGCCGGCGCATGGAGCAGATGCTCTACGAGGAGCGCGTGAACTCCGCCATGCGCATATCGTCGCTCGCCGAGGCCGAACCCCTCGCTGCCGCCTGGGCGGCGGTGATCCGCAGCGAGAAGGGCGTCGACAAGCTGCTGGACGCAGTTCCCAAGGAGTTGCGCCTGACCGGCTACATCTACGCCAAGGCCAAGCGTCTTCGTCGCCAGGGCAAGTTCCTCGAGGCGGCGCAGGTGATGCTCGATGCGCCGAAGGAAGCGGCTTCGCTCGTCGACCCGGACGCCTGGTGGGTCGAACGCCGGGTGCTGTCGCGCGAACTGCTCGACATCGACAGACCCGAACTGGCCTATGCGATCGCGGCCGGCCATGCAGCGGAAAGCGCCGCCTTCGCGGCCGACGCCGAATTTCACGCCGGATGGTACGCACTCCGCTTCCTCGACGATCCGGAAAAGGCCCACGCCCATTTCGCCAGGATTCCCGAGATCACGTCGGGTGCGATCTCGCAGTCGCGCGGCTACTACTGGCTCGCACGCGCGGCCGAGGCGGGCGGTCCAGGCGATGCGACGGACTATTACGAAAAGGCCGCCGCCCATGGCACCGCATTCTATGGACAACTGGCCGCCGCCAGGCTCGGGCGCGATACCGTCTCCGCCGGACGGCCGGAACCGACGGTGGAGGACCGGGCCGCCTTCACCAACCGCGAGGCGGTAGCTGCGATCCAGCGTCTCGAAGACCTCGGCGAGACAAGGCGCGCCGACATGCTCTACCGGGACCTGGCAGACGAACTCACCAGCGGCGGCGAACTGACGCTGCTGGCGGAAATGGCCGAGGCGCGACAGGACCACTACCTCGCCTTGAAGGTCGGCAAGGCGGCGGCGCTGCGCGGCATCGACATCGGAACGCTCGCGCATCCCGTCGGGGCCATCCCGGAGACGGCGCGCATCGAGAGCGCCGGCAAGGCGCTCGCCTATGCCGTCGCCCGCCAGGAGAGCGAGTTCCGCGCCGGCGCAGTCTCGGGCGCCGGCGCGCGCGGCCTGCTGCAGCTCCTGCCCGGAACGGCCAGGGAAGTGGCGCGCCACGAGGGTCTCGCCTATTCCAGGGAACGCCTGACCAGCGACGCCGGCTACAACGCCACGCTCGGCGCCGCCTTCCTGGGCCAGCAACTCGGCCGCTTCGACGGGTCCTACGTCCTCACCTTCGCCGGCTACAACGCCGGGCCGAGGCGTGCGCGCGAATGGGCGGAGCGCTACGGCGACCCCCGCGGCAAGCGGATCGAGGAGGTCGTCGACTGGATCGAGCGCATCCCCTACACCGAGACGCGCAACTACGTTCAACGCGTCATGGAGAACTACCAGGTCTACAAGATGCGCCTGACCGGCCGGGTCGACATCGCGGGCGACCTCGTCCAGGGACGCTGAATTGCGTCCCGCGCGGGCCAGCGGTAAGATCGATCTCCCACCCTTCGCCCGGTTCCTCCCGTAACAGGACGAACAGACCGGGCGATCCCCCTCATCGGCCGCACCGGAGCAATCCTTGACGGAAACGAACGGCTTTCGCGACTTTTTCTACACCTCCGCCGACGGGCTGAGGCTGCATGCGCGCGTCTATGACGGCGGCGAGGCGCTGCCGGTCGTCTGCCTGCCGGGGCTGACCCGCAACGCCCGCGACTTCCACGAACTCGCGCTGCATCTTGCGGGACAGGGCCGCACGGTCGTCGCCTTCGATTACCGGGGGCGCGGCATGTCCGAATACGACCGGACCTGGAAGAACTACGATGTCGTGACGGAGGCCGGCGACGTGCTGGCGGGGCTGACCGCGCTAGGCATCGAGCATGGCGTCTTCGTCGGCACCTCGCGCGGCGGTCTCATCATCCATGTCATCGCGGCGATGCGGCCTGCAATCCTGAAAGGGGTGGTCCTCAACGATGTCGGTCCACGGCTCGACGGGGCCGGGCTCGCCCAGATCCGCTCCTATCTGGAGCGCGCGCCGAAGCCGAAGAACCTGCGGGAAGCGATGGAGATCCAGCGCACCGCGAGCGGCCAGGCCTTCTCCGCGCTCTCGGATGACGACTGGGACCGGCTGGTACGGGCAAACTACCGCCAGGACGGTGGCACGTTCGTTCCCGACTACGATCCCGCCCTCCTGAAGACGATCACAAGCATCGACTTCAGCGAGCCTCTGCCGGAACTCTGGGCCCAGTTCCACGGCCTCTCCAAGGTGCCTGTCCTGGCGATCCGGGGCGCCAACTCCAAGCTTCTGTCGGCCGAGACGCTGTCGGAGATGCAGCGCCGCCATCCCGACATCGAGACGGTGACCGTCGAGGGCCAGGGCCACGCGCCGCTGCTGGAGACGGGGGACCTGCCCCGGACGATCGCCGCCTTCGCCGACGCGGCGGAACGCAAGGCGCAACGCTGAACGGCACCGCCGCTGGTCGCGTCCGGTCGGCTCTCCGGGACGGCCCAAGGAATGACGAGGCGCGGCGCACTCGACAGTCCGTCACGGACCGGGGGAGTTTCGGGATCTTCGCGAAAGTCACGGCCCATCCGTCGCGAATGGCGACGCCCGATGACGGCAGCGATTTCGAGATGTGCGGCCGATACCCTTGTGCCTGCGTCCAATCCGGTTTATCCGGGCTTCACCGGAGAGGTGGCCGAGTGGTCGAAGGCGCTCCCCTGCTAAGGGAGTAGGCCCGGAAGGGCCTCGTGGGTTCGAATCCCATCCTCTCCGCCATACTGGCTCGCTAACCGAAAATCTGTTCTAAGACAGTATCTTAGCAGCCTCGCTCTTCTGGACGGTTTGAAGCTGGTGTCCCAGCTAGGTGTCCCAGATAGCCGGTGGATATCAGCGCCTATCCCCTGCCAACTGCTTGCCACGTCTCTAAAATGGCGAGGTTTCCAACACGAGTTGCCGGCATGCGGGATGAAGAGCTGATTAGGCGTAAGAGCCTCACCTTCGAACAAGAGGGTTTGACGGGACTCCCACGCCAACCAATGCGCGACGAGATGCCGAACACGCCAAGGGATCGTGTCCCACCGCGTGGTGTAGCTGGCGGGATTGGTCGCCGTGCTCTCCGGCATGGCCGGGTTGATCAGCGCGCCACGGCGGGCAGGCTGATGAGGGGATCATCGCTCAACTGGCCGACGCTTTCCGGTGTCATGTAGCGGGCGCGCTGGACTGCCCATTCATCATTCTGTTCGAGCAGCAAGGCGCCGACGAGGCGGACGATGGCGTCGTCGTTGGGGAAGATGCCGACGACGTCGGCTCGCCGCTTGATCTCGCCGTTCAGGCGTTCGACGGGGTTGATGGAATGGAGCTCGGTTCGGTGCTCCCTTTGGAATCTCATGTAGGCGAGCACGTCGTGCTCTGCGTCGTCCATGATGGCCGCGAGCTTCGGCACTTTCGGGCGGATCTGTTCGGCGACGGTGCACCACTGCGCGCTTGCCGCTTCCGGCGTCTCCTGGGCGAAGGCGGTGGCGATGAAGGCGGAGACGACGCGTCTGCCGCTCTTGCCGGCATGGGCGAGCACGTTGCGGGCGAGATGAACCCGGCAGCGTTGCGAGGTAGCGCAAAGCACCTTTGAGACGAGGAGTTGGTGTCCCAACCAGACCCTACCGGAAAGCGCCGATGACCGCCGCGCTACCCAGCTACACCACGTCCAGGGACGCCACCATTGCCCCTACTGAAGCGGACGCAGCATTTAAATGCGGAGCCGAGTTGATGCGACAGAAACTGCCTACGCTTCATCCGGATTTCGATATGGCGTACACGGCATCCCGAACCCAGCTTACGTGGCAGTCTTCGCCTTCCTTGATGATGAGGACGTCGGCACCCGGCACACGCACCCGCATCGGAAGATCGCCGACGCGACCGATGACGAGAGCATTGTCGCCGTAGTTGACGATCGTCTCGACGCTCATGGAAACGTTTTTGCGGCCTTCGATCGGCTGCCGCGAAAGCCGGATGTGCTCGGGCCTGATGAGTAGCGTCACCTCGTCCCCTGAGGCAACCCCCTTGCTGGATTCGTAGTCGCAGACCCCCAGCGTCGCGCTTTCCGCAACGCCTGACGCGGCATCGGTCACGACGGCAGGCACGAGATTGCTTTCGCCGACGAAGCCGGCGACGAAGTTGGTGCGGGGCCGGTGATAGATGTCGAGTGGCGTTGCGGCCTGCTCGATCCTGCCTTTTTCGAACACCACGATGCGATCCGACATGGACATCGCCTCCGACTGGTCGTGCGTCACGAATATCGTGGTGACGCCCAGGCTGCGCTGGATCCGCTTTATCTCGATCTGCATCTGCTCGCGCAGGCTCTTGTCGAGCGCGCCCAGTGGTTCGTCGAGCAGAAGCAGCGAGGGCTCGAAGACCAGGGCGCGCGCGAGCGCCACCCGTTGTTGCTGACCACCCGAGAGCTCCTTGGGGTAGCGGTCGGCCATTCCAGAAAGGCCGACGAGATCCAGCATCTCCTTGGCTCTCCGCAGCCCCGCTGCTTTCGCAACACTCCGCATCTGAAGAGGAAAGTAGACGTTCTCGGCCGCGGTCTTGTGCGGGAAGAGAGCATAGTTCTGGAAAACGATGCCGATGTTGCGTTCGTGCGGTGCAAGGCGGGATATCGAGCGGCCCTCGATCAGCACGTCGCCCTGCGTCGCCTTCTCAAATCCCGCAATAATCATCAGGGTGGTTGTCTTGCCGGATCCGCTCGGCCCGAGAAATGTGACGAACTCGCCCTTCTCGACCGAGAGGTTTACGCTCTCGAGAGCCGCGAAGTCACCGAATTTCTTCGTGACGCTGTTGATCTGCAGATAGCCGTTCATCGAATTTCCTTGGCTCAGCGGCCGGTCGTCACCGCGGCGGGCGGTGTCCCTGTTCGCAGTCGTGCGCGAATGCCCTTCCAGCCGAGCGGCGCCAACACCGCCAGAACCACAGCCACGAAGAGAAGCGTGGAGATCACCGCGATCACCGGGTCCGCTTCCTGCCGGATGGAATCGAACATCTTGCGCGGCAGGGTCTCGGCATTTCGGCCGGAGATGAAGATGGCGACCACCGTTTCGTCGAACGACTGCACGAAGGCAAACAGCGCGCTGATGACGAGGCCAGGCCGCAGGATCGGCAGCGTCACGTGGATGAAGGTCTGAACCGGGCTGGCGCCGAGGCTTTGCGCCGCGCGCTCGAGCGTGCGGTCGAAGCCCTTGAGATTGGCCGAGAGCACCAGGAACGCGATCGGGACCGACAGGCATGTGTGGGCGAGCACGACGCCGAGATGCGTGTGGACGAGACGGAACTCGCCGAGAAACGAATAGTAACCGACCGCCATCACGATGTGCGGAACCGCCAGGGGCATCAGCATCATCAGGTCAGCAATGCCTTTGCCCGCGAAACGATGCCTGACGAGCGCGAAGGTCGCGGGCACCACCAGCACCATCGTCAGGATCATGGTCGCCGTCGCAATGATGATGCTGTTCCAGGTCGGTCGCAGCCAGCTCATATCGGTGAAATAGGCTTCGTAGTAGCCGAGCCAGTATCCGGGCGGCGGGAACTGCAGTGATCGAGCGCTGGAGAAGGACATGGGCACCACCACGACCAGGGGCGCCGCGACGAAGATGACGACCAGAACGCCGAGGATGCGCATCACGCGGTTCATCTCAGCCCCACAATTTGTCCAGGCCGAAGTGCCGGTGATAGATCGCGAGGATAGCGAGCGTCACCGAAAGCAGGATCATCGCCATCGCCGAGCCCATGCCGAATGCGAGGAACTCCTCGATCTGCGTGCCGATCAGGCCGGCGATCATCTGTTCGCGCGGACTGCCCAGCAGGACCGGCGTCACGTAGAAGCCGAGGCAGATGACGAAGACGAGCACGCAGCCATTGGCGATGCCTGGCGCGGTCAACGGCAGGTAGATATGCCTGAACAGGGAAAAGCCCCGTGCGCCGAGACTCTCGGCCGAGCGGATCAGGACTGGATCGATCTTCCTCATGACCGAATAGATGTTCATGATCATGTAGGGCGCGAGGATGTGAACCATCGCCAGCGTCGACGCGAATCGCGTGAAGAGGAGCTGCGGCGTGCTTTCGATGCCGAGGGCGTTGAACAGTCCGATGACGGGGCCGTTGTTTCCGAGCAGCACCATCCATGCGTAGGTGCGCACGAGGAAGCTGGTCCAGAAGCTCATGGTCACCAGCAGCAGGATCAGTATCGCCGTCCTGGGGCTGGAATTGTTCATCAGGTATGCCAGCGGATATCCGACCAGAAGGCAGGCGAAGGTTACCAAGCCGGCCGTCATGAAGGTGTTCAGGAACACCCGCTGGTAAAGCGCGCCGGTGAGCACGCGTTCGTAGTTGTCGAGCGAGAGCTTGGGCTCGGTCACGCTCATGATGGCGACGTCCGCCAGCGGCACGGCGAAGAAGATGGCGAGATAGACCGCAAGCGGCGCAAGCAGCAGCCACGGCCACAAATTGGGCCGTTGCGCCAGCCGGGCTATGCTTGCTCCCATCTCGCTGCTCCGTTTGCTTGTTTCAGGGGTAGAAACAGGTCCGGGCGCGATTAACGCCCGGGCCATTTCGGGCTTACGTCGCAAGCCACTCCTCGAAACGCTGTGACAGCTCGGACGGATCGATGCCGAGGTTCGCGATATCCTGCTCGAACACCTTGGAGTAGTTCTCCTCCGACGTGGGCATGCGCTGGGCGTCCTGTTTGGAAATGAACTCGTAGGCTGCCGGATTGAGCGGACCGTAATCACCTTGCGTGGTGAAGCCGGCAAGCGGCTTCGCGCTCGTGGCGAAGGTTATGAACTGGCGGGCGAGATCCGCATTCGGCGTATCCTTCGCGACGACCCAGTAGGCGCGGTCGACCTCACCGTTGTTCCACGTCATGGCGACCGGCGCCCCGGCTTCTTGGGCCTCGAAGAAGCGGCCGTGCCAGATGCCGATCATGTCGACCTCGCCATCACGGAGGATCTGGGTGGACTGGGCGCCGGCCGTCCACCAGACGAGGACGTGCGGCTTGATCTTGTCAAGGGAGGCGAAGGCGCGGTCGACGTCCAGCGGGTAGAGATCCTCGACTGCAACGCCATCGGCGAGCAATGCGAGCGGAAGCACGCGGGCGGGATAGCGCTGCAAGGAACGGGAACCCGGGAACCGTTCCACGTCCCAGAAATCGGCCCAGGTCTTCGGCCCTTCCGGGTATTTGTCGCTACGCCATGCAAGCACCGTGGCGAAGGCATGCGAAGCTACACCGTTCTCGAACAGCGCGCCTTCATAGGGCGCCTCCTGCCAATCCTCGATGATGTCGGCTTCGTTGGCGCGGACGAGTTCAGCGCCACCGAGGGTGGTGATGTCGAACTCATAGACGCCGGTCTGGACTTGCTGCGCCAGCTTCGCGAAGGAGACAGGGGAAACCGTGCGGATCTCGACACCCGTTTCGGCGGTGAACGGGTCGAAGAGATTGGCGCGGGCCGCCTCTTCCCACGGGCCACCCCAGGTGTTGATGTAGAGCACCTTGTCCTGTGCTCGGGCGATGTAGGGCATTGCCAGCGTCGCGGTAAGCGCGGCACCGCCGGCCTTCAGGATCGTCCGGCGATTGGGCGCGGCAAGCAAAGTCGAGCGGGTCCTGCTGATGATCATTTCAAGTTCTCCTCTCGGGGTTTGAAGGTGGCTTCGTAGAGGCGAAGCCAGTTTCCGTGGGTTATTTTTGCGACCTCTTCTTCGGAGAAGCCCACGGTGCGGAGGCCATCTGGGATCACGCGCATGTCCTCGACGGTCTGGAACCAGTCCGGAGGCGGCGCTTTGCCGGGTCGGGCGGCGGAACCCGCTCCGTAGTCGACGCCACGCGTCCAGCGGCCCTGGCGCATCCAGGCATAGTCGGGCGTCGTGAAGTTGTGGCTGCGGTCGGTGCCGATCGCGACCGAGTCGATGCCGGCAATTTCGACGGTCTCGGCGACCATCCCGCACCAGGCCTCGATCGTCTTGCAGTATTCGTCGCCGGTGATGTTGCGGTAGGCCGCGCACCCGATCACACCGCCGGTCTCGCGCAGGCCCCTCAGCACTGCGTCCGACTTGTTGCGCTTGTGATCGAACAGCGAGCGGGGGTTGGCGTGCGTGACCGCGATCGGCTTCTCGGAAGTCTCGATGGCATCAAGGGTGGTGCGGTCGCCGACATGGCTGCAGTCGACGAGGATGCCGGCCTTGTTCATCTCGCGGACGACTTCCTTGCCGAAACGTGCGAGCCCGGAGTCCTCGGCCTCGTAGCAGCTTCCTCCGAGTTCGTTCTGGTTGTTGTAGGTGAGCTGGACGACGCGCACCCCAAGTTCGGCGAACAGTTCCACGAAGCGGATCCGTCCCTCGAAGAGGTTCGAGTTCTGGTAGCCCAGGATCACGCCGACCTTTCCGGATCTGCCGATCCGCTCAACATCGGCGGCGGTCAGGGCGATCTCGCAGCTGTCGGTATTCTCGCGGACGAGATCGCGCCAGCGGCCGAGGGAATCGAGCGACTCGACCGTGCCTTCCCAGAAGCCGCAGGTGACGACGACACCGCCGACGCCTGCCCGTTGCAGGGATTCGAAAGCGTTGCGATCGAAGTGGCCGCACTGGAGCCCGTCAATAATCATGATCCGGTGCCTTCCTTACGGGCTTCGCCCGAGCTGATGGAGGTGAGGAAGCTGAGGTCGGTCTCATCGTCATTGTCCTTTCGGCCGATGACGGTTCCGTCGTCGTTGACGATAAGCGGCCCGGCGTGGCGCCGGGATACGACACTGTCCCGCGTAAGCGCCCTCTGGGCGAGATGGTAGACGCGCCACCAGAGATCCGCGTCGATGGGCGTGCCGTTCTGCAACAGGTCCCAGAGCACAGGCTCATCTCGGCGCAGATCGCCCGAGAGAACGTTTCGGGATGCTGTTAGGAGCGGCTCGCTTTCGTTGCTGATCGCGACCGAAAGCCCGTTGCGCGCAGCGAGCGCCGCCACTGCCTGAAACTCCAGGGGATCGGTCGCGTTCGCGATCCCGACGCTGCCTGAGCCGTGGCGTCCGGTGAGCTCGCCCAGAAGATCGATCACGACAGGGATGGCGAACCAGGCATGTTCGCCGCACGCGTCCAGGCGCAGGCTCGTGCCCTGTTCGGATTCGATCGCTATCCGAGCAGGATTGGCGCCTCTGAGTTGCTCGAAGCGCTCCTCCAGGAGTGCGAAACCGCCGAGACCGAGTTTTTCCGAGTACATCACCACGTCGGTTGTCGTCAGGACGAAGCCCTTTGGAAGCCGGGTCAGGGAGAACACCCGCTCGGTCATCATCCGCATTTCACGCGGCATGATACGAAGTGTCGGAACGGAGGCGGAAGCGTTCATGGGCGCGGCTCCTCCGGATAGGCCCAGACGCCCTCGCGACCTGCCCGGATGTCGTCCGGACCTGGAGCGCCGTGATAAAGTACGCCACGGAGGTTGCGCCGAAGGAAGTCGCGTGTCTTGTCGATGCCGTGGATCCCCGCATTCATCAGACGAACGAGATGGATCGGCGTGAAATCCTCGGCGTTTATGTTTGCGATTGGCGTGTGATGATTGAGATCCCGAAGCGTTTGGACGCGTGCGGTCAAGTACCGGTGCTCAGGATACCTGATCAGGAAGCGCGCGACTGAGAGCCCAGGCTCCTGCTTCTCCAGATCAGACACCAGCGACTGTAGCCCGCCGCAGAGGTCGAGCCCCAGATCAAGCGCTTCCGGGACTTCCTCACGCGCGCCGCGCCGCGGCTCCTCAGCACTTTCTGACTTGTACCATATATACCTGTAGGCCTCCGGAGACGACATGTCGGTCTCCAGCGCCCAGCGGTATTGCCGCCGGATCAGACCCGCCAGATCGCCACAAGCCTCGCCTGGCAACACTGTAACCTCGTCGGTGCCTGCGATCCGGGCAGCCAGGGCATCGGCTTCCTCGGGAACGAGTTCGATAAGTAGTGAAAGGAAGGTCTCGGCGGCTTCCGGGCGAAGCTGCTCGTCCACACGCGCGGCAAGTGCATCGAGCGGAAACGTCTCGCTATTGCCGTTCACCAGCCCCGTCTCACGCAACTCGAGCACCCAATCGGCGATCACCTCCAGATCGTCGGCAACCTCGGCACTGGATGCGAAGGTCTCGTAAATCATGCGGTCCTGGCGGCGGAAAGTGATCGCGCGCCGTACGAGTTCGAGCAGCGTTTCTATGCTCGGGTCGGACCGGTCCGGCCGCAGGCTGCGAGCGAGTGCGATCGCGTCTTCTCTGGCCTCCATCCAGCTGGCGATCAGCTTGGGGTGGCGGTGAACGAAGAAGATCAGGCCGAGCGCGGACCCGTTGCCGACGCCCAGATAGCTGCGGGTCGCGGGGTCGAGCGGCACGGCCTTGTCGCACTGGAGCCGTGCGAGATGCTCGACGAGATCGCACGAGTATTCCCGCATCAGGTAGGCGGTCAGGAGCTGCGCCTGAAGCGGCCCGCCGAGATCATGCTCCGAACCGAGCGAAGGGAAGGAACGAGTGCCGAATGTGCCGTTGCCGTCCAATCCGGTGTTGCGCATCAGATAGCAGACCTCCGCGAGGTCATCGATCGACGGCTGTTCGCCCGACGCAAGCGCCGCAAGCGTCTGGTCGAAGATGCGCATGGAGCGGTTCGCGCGGCACCAGACAAGTGCGTTCGGCGTCGCGCGCCCACGATAAAGCTTGGGAAGTTCCTCGCGTGCCGAGGCGATGTCGGCTTCGGTTGCCGACCCCTCGTTTAGCGTCCCCATCATGTCCCAGGCCTGGCCGATGATGCGGCCCG
This sequence comes from uncultured Alphaproteobacteria bacterium, assembly GCA_963747465.1. GTDB lineage: Bacteria > Pseudomonadota > Alphaproteobacteria > Rhizobiales > Rhizobiaceae > Aquibium. The sequence continues at coordinate 334,757 of CAVVFC010000006.1, read as the reverse complement.
TGCGGGCCTTGCGGCTCGGCGGCTGCGAGAAGGCGATGAAGCTGAATTCCTGCCGTGGGGTCTTGATCGAGTATATGACCGTCCCCTCGCCGTCCGCGTTCACGTCGAAGCGTTTGATCGCGATGTCCCAGCGCTCGCGCAGCATCCGGTTCATCAGAGCTCGGGTGATGCTGATGCGGCTCGGCTGTATTGCGGCGAGCCGTTCCGGCCGCATGACGACGGAGGCCGGGCGCGGTTGCGGCGCCTGTTCCGTGGATGTGCTGCGCAGCGCCTCCATGCTCCTCAAAGCACTCCCTGCTGAAGTTTGGTGATCTGCTCGGCCGCATTCAGGAGCGGGCCGCGAACGCGTTCGAGGTCGAACCGCGTCTCCGGCATCACCAGAGAGACAGTGGCGGTGCACTTGCCGTGTATGTCGAACACCGGAGCCGCGATCGCGCGCACGCCGACCTGCGTGTAGCCGCTCGACAAGGCGAAGCGGTCCTCGCGTGCGGCGGACAGGATCTCTTCCGATGCGAGCGCTTCGCCGCTTTCGCGCAGCCGCTGCAGCGTCGCCTCGTCGGCGAAGGCGGTGAGGATGCGGCCCGACGCGGAACCTTCCAGCGACATCGTGGTGCCGATCTTCTGCTCGGCGCGCAGAACGCTGTCGGAATCGACGCGGGAGACGATGCAGGGCACGCCCCGCTCGAGCGCGGCAAGCGAAGCAGTCTCCTTCACCTCGTGGACGAGCGCCTCGAGAATCGGCGTCACCCGCGACCCGAGATTTGCCTGTTCCAGTGCCGCGGCGGCTAGCCGGCACACATGCATGGAAAGCCTGTAGCGGAACTGCTCGTCCTGCTCGATCCATCCTGCCTCGACCAGGGTGAGAAGGCGTTGGTAGGCGGTCGGACGCGACAACTCCATTGCCCGTGCGATTTCCGGCAGCCGCATTCCGCGGGGGCTTCTTGCCAGGACATCAAGCACGGCCATCGTCTTGAGCACGGTGGTCAAGGGGCGGACCCCCGCATCGGGTTGTATTCTATTTGAATGTGATGTATGCATTGCGGATACAGAATGTTGCTGTTATTGATCTGTGTCAATGCAGTTCGTGAGAAACGGCCTTGAATTTCTGCCCCGCGCCGCAGGAGACTCCTCTACGGCATCCGCGAAGCCGCCGAGGCGCGAAGCTCTTCCACTCCAAGCAACGCCAGGAGACGATGAAGAATGAACGGCGCTGACCTGCTGTGTGACGTCCTGCTCGCGAACGACGTGGACGTCTGCTTCGCCAACCCCGGCACTTCCGAGATGCACTTCGTGGCCGCACTCGACCGCAAGCCCGAGATGCGCTGCATCCTCGGCCTGTTCGAAGGTGTCGTGACAGCCGCTGCGGACGGCTACGCCCGGATGGCGGACAAGCCGGCCGCGACGCTCCTTCATCTCGGACCCGGCCTGGCGAACGGCTTGGCCAACCTGCACAACGCACGCCGTGCCCGCACGCCGATCGTCAACGTCGTCGGCGATCACGCGACCTCCCATCTGGCGCTCGATGCGCCGTTGACGAGCGATATCGAAAGTCTCGCCCGCCCCATGTCCCACTGGGTAGGCCGGGTTCGCGATGCCGACGAAGTCGAGACGAAGACGCGGGCAGCAATTACCGAAGCGGTGACGAAACCTGGCATTTCGACGCTGATTCTTCCCGCCGACGCGGCCTGGGGAGAAGTCTCTTCCGGCAGCGGGGGTCGGATCGAACTCCCGGCGAGACCGCAGGTGCCATCTGAGAAGATGCGGCAAGCTGCGATGGCCCTGCGAGGCGGCGGCAGGACAGCGCTGATCCTGGGCGGGATGGCCATGCGGACAAACGCTCTGGAACTGGCTGGGAAGATCGCGGCGAAGACAGGCGCGGCGCTCTTCACCGAAAGGGCTGCCCGCTCGCAGCGCGGAGCGGGCCGCGTCGCGGTCCGGCCCGTCCCATACAATGTCGATCAGGCTGCTGCCGCGTTTCGCGAGTTCGAAACGGTAATCTGCATCGGTGGCCGCGCACCAGTAGCCTTCTTCGCCTATCCCGATAAACCCGGACGGCTACTGCCGGAGGGCTGCCTCTTCGTCGATCTGGCGGCCCCCGAACACGACCTCCATGGCGTGCTCGAAGCGCTATGCGCCGATGTAGGAGCCAAAGACGCAACGGCTCGCATCGAGGCATACACCGCCAAGTATCTGCCCGCTCCGACGAGCCGACTCGATCCGAATGCCATCTCGGTGGCACTCGCGCGCGCTCTGCCGGAAGGAACCATCATCTGCGAGGAGTTCGATCACCTCGTCGGGAAACCTCGCCTCGCTCGCCGCGACGATGGCGCCGCACGATCACCTGCCCCTGACGGGGGGCTCGATTGGGATCGGCATTCCCCTGTCGATCGGAGCTGCAGTGGCCGCCCCCGGACGCAAGGTGGTGACACTCCAGGCGGACGGCAGCGGCATGTACACCATACAGGGGCTCTGGACCCAGGCGAGGGAGAACCTCGACGTCCTGACTATCATTTTCTCGAACCGTGGCTATTCGATCCTCAAGGGTGAAATGCGCAACGTCGGCGTCAACGAGTTCGGCCGCAACGCCAGGCGGATGCTGGAGATCGTCGAACCCACCTTGGACTGGTGTTCGCTGGCACGCGGGATGGGTGTAGAAGCTGCTCGCGCCGAGACGGCGGAGCAGTTTGTCAAACTTTTGAGCAATGGTCTCGCCCGGTCCGGGCCTTTCGTGATCGAAGCCATCATCTGAGCACCGACAGCTCGACATCATCTGGCACGGCAGCCCGAAGATCCGCGTTCGGTCAGAAAACCGAATTTGACCAAGGAAGCGGAGACCTGAATGCCGTCAGTCGAAGAAGGCCAGCTTGGCGAGCTCCTGCTTTCCCGCAATTTCGGGGCTATATCACTCCAAGATCCTTCATGTCTCCCCGGAGATTATTGCTTTCACCCGCTCGGTAGCGGCGATCGCCAGTTTCGAGGGAACATTCTCCTACTCCGTGCACGACAGCGTTGATCGGAGCTACGTGAGCCTTGCTTCAGACAGTCAGAGGCAAATCAGGGGTCGATTGCGGATGGTCCGGTTCCAGGAGAACGACATCGACAAGTTGCCATCGACGGATGGCCGACCGTGCGACTACAGACGGCAGGTAACCAGATCCAAGGCGATGACACGTCCCATTGTACCCTGAGCAATTCCGCACAGGGGGATCTCATCGTCCCCACGCGAGATGGTTGCTAGCGCCACTTCGAGAGTAGAAGTGCAATAGCTATGAAGATGCCGTAGGCGAGCATCCCTGCCGCGATGGCGATAAAGACGGATCGCATGCCGAGGTCGGTGGCATCCGCAAGCACGATCGTACCGGCGACCGCGATGCAGATCCTGAGGACGCCTCCGAGGAAAGGCCACATCATCCGTCCCGCGCCCTGGCTTGCAAAATAGATCGCCAGGCCGAGTGCGAAGAAGCCGTAGAATGGGCCGACGATCCGGAAGTAGGCGCGTCCGGCATCAAGCGGGCCGTCGGTTTCGGGATCGAAGAACATCCGGAGCCAGAGATCGGGAAAGAGCGCAACGACGATACCGATCGATCCCACTATAGCGGCTGCCGCAAGGGAGCCTGTCCAGGCGATCCTTAAGGCGCGCTCTGTTTTGCCAGCACCGATGTTCGTTCCCACCATCGCCGTCATGGCTGCCCCAATGCCGAACACAACCGGGATCATCAGGAACTCCAGACGGGCTCCAAGCCCGTATCCGGCGAGGGCGTCTGCGCCGTGTTTGCCGACGGCGCCGACCATCAGAACGATCGTGAGGACGGTAAGCGCGGAATTCGCAGAGGCGATGCCGCCGACACGCAGGATGTCGGCGAACATGGTCCTGTCGGGACTCGCCCGGCTCAAGGCGAAGCCCGCGCGACCCGCCAGAACGTGGACGATTGCCATCGCCGCGCCAACCGCGTGTGCCAACACGGTACCAAGGGCCAGGCCGCTCATTCCCCAGCGGGGCATCCCGCCCCAGCCAAGAGAAAGCGCTCCGGCAAGAGGCACGGTGGACAAGGACACGAGGAGCAGGACGCCGGACGCAAAGCCCATTCCGCCCGTGCCCCGCACGACGCTGAGCGTCAGGTGGCATAGCCAGATGGCGACGCAGCCTGGAAAGAAGATCATTGCATATTCGGTCGCAGCGTCTGCCGCGCTACCCGCCCCGCCGCCGAGCATTTCGAAAATTGCCTGGCCGCCAACTCCGATCACCATGACCGACAAGAGCGATGCGCCCAATCCCACGATCCAGGCGGCGAGAACGAGGCCGCTGGCGCGTGGCGTGTCGCCCGCGCCCAGCGCTCGCGCCACCGCCGACGAGACAGCCCCGCCGATCGCTCCCGCCGACAGCATCTGGGTCAGCATGACCAGCGGGAACACAAGCGCCAGGCCCGCCAGCGCACCGACGCCGAGGCGGCTGGCGAAGTAGCCCTCGGCGATGCTGATCATCGCCTGGACGACCATTGCCAGCACGTTCGGTGCGGCGAGACGCGCCAATGTCGGCGCAATCGGATCATGCAGAATTGCATGCGCCCTCGACGCACGCAGGGACGCGGCAGCATTGATGGGCCCGGTTGACACGGCAGTCGTCATACGCCCGACCCTCTCCGTTTTCCTGCTTCAGGACTTGAATGAACGCGCGCCCGGAACTTCCTTAGGCCGCCAGGTAGCGCTCTGCAGGAACGATCCCGCCGAAGCCGGGCAGCATCGCCTTGCGGGCATTCTGGTAGTCCTCCCAAAGCCCAGCCTCAGGCAGGACGGGGATGGTGATTGTCTCACGCCGGTCGAAGCCGATCAGCGCCGCATCAACCAAAGCGCCGACGTCCATCATTGGTGGCAGGTGGGAAGGGTTGGCTCCCGAGCGCATCCAGATTTCGGTGGCTGTTGCGGCGGGCAGAACCGCCTGCACGTAGACGCCTCTGCCTGCAAGTTCTACGGCCATGGACTGCGAGAGTGTCGTCACGAAGGCCTTGCTCGCGGCATAGGCTGTCTGGCCGAACTCCGGGATCAGACCAACGACCGACGAGATATTGATGATCGCGCCGTCGCCGGCGCCCGCGAAGCGCCGAGCGGCCGCCTGCGCGAGCGTCGTCACCGCACCGACATTGATCGCGACCAGCTTCGCGATCTCCTCAGGGTTCTGATCGGCGAAGGCGCCGGACAGGCCCACCCCGGCATTGTTTACGAGAATGCCGATCCGGTCGTCCCCGACGATCCGCGCGGACACCTGCGCCAAGGCTTTCGGATCGGCGAGATCGGCCTGCTTGAGGTCGACGTTCACGCCATGGGATGAGCGCAGACGCTCGGCGACGTCGTTCAGTCGCTTCGTGTTGCGGGCGACAAGAACCAGATCGTGCCCACGTGCGGCAAGGCGGTCGGCATAGGTGGCGCCGATGCCGGATGAGGCACCGGTAATAAGAACTGCGCGTTTGTAGGCCATGGGATCCCGCCATTTATTCATGATGATGATCATCACTGTTGTATTTATATGATGGTCATCATAATTATGTCAATGACGACGAAACGGAGACATCGAGCATGAAGGTCAGCCGCGAGAAGATGGCCGAGAACCGGACAAGGATCCTCGAAGAGGCCGGACGTCTGTTCCGCGAGAGGGGGTTCGAGTCGGCAAGCGTTTCGGAGGTGATGAAGGCGGCCGGCCTGACCCATGGCGGCTTCTACGGACATTTCGGGTCCAAGGACGACCTCATCGCCGAGAGCCTCGCCCATATGCTGACGGCCTCCCTGGCAGAGCCGCCGGATTTTGAGCGCTTTGCCGATGGTTACCTGTCCGAGGCCCATCGGACCAATCCGGCGACAGGTTGCCCGATCGCTGCCCTCGCGTCGGAAACGGCGCATCGTGACCCTGCGGCGCGGGCGGCGATGACCGCCGGCCTGAGAAGGCAGCTCGACCGCGTGGCAGGTTCAGTACCGGGTACCGATCAGGTCGCTGCCCGCCGCGAGGCCATCGGACGCTGGTCGGCGATGGTGGGCGCGGTGATCCTCGCGCGCGCCTGCAACGATCCCTCCCTGGCGGGCGAAGTGCTGAGCGAGACCCGCGCCTGGATCGGCCGGAAAATGAAAACCGCCACCCTTCCCTCCTCGGAGTCACGCATGTGAAGACCTTCGCCATCCAGACATACGGGAAGACCGCGCCCCTGCTGCCGCTGGACCTGCCCGAGCCGCCGTTGAAGCCCGGCGACGTGCGGATCCGGATCGAGGCGGCCGCCCTCAACGCACTCGACAGCAAGATCCGCGACGGCGAGTTCAAGGCGTTCCTGCCTTATGCGATGCCGCTGATCCTCGGCAACGACATGGCGGGGACCGTCACCGAACTCGGCGCCGGAACCACGCGATTTGCCGTCGGCGATCGCGTCTATGGCCGCCCGGCAGACACGCGGATCGGTACACTCGCGGAAACCATCTGCGTGGAGGAAACCGATCTCGCCCATGCACCGACGAACATCTCAATCGAGGAAGCCGCCTCGCTCCCGCTCGTGGTGCTGACCGCCTGGCAGGCGCTGGTCGAGCGCGCCAAGGTGAAGCCGGGCCAGAAGGTCTTCATTCATGCCGGATCGGGCGGCGTCGGCACCATCGCCATCCAGCTCGCCAAGCACCTCGGCGCGACGGTCGCCACGACCTGCAGCACGCGAAACATCGAGCTGGTCAGGTCGCTCGGTGCCGACGTCGTCGTCGACTACACAAAGCAGGATTTCGCGAAGGAGCTTTCGGGGTTCGATGTCGTGCTCAACTCCCTCGATGGGCAGACGCTGCGCCGCTCGCTGGACGTCCTGAAGCCCGGCGGCCACCTGATCTCGATCTCCGGCCCGCCGGACCCGGCCTTCGCGGACGAGCGGCGGCTCGGCATCGTGCTCAAGACCGTGTTCCATGCCCTGAGCTTCGGCATCCGCCGTGCCGCCCGCAAGGCGGACGTGCACTATTCCTTCCTGTTCATGCGCGCCGATGGCAACCAGCTGGCGGAAATTGCCAGACAGGTGGAAGCCGGCACCATCAGGCCTGTGATCGATCGCATCTTCCCGTTCGCCGAGACCCCGGAGGCGCTGGCCTATCTCGAACGGGGCAGCGCGCGAGGAAAGATCGTGGTCAGCATGGGAGAAGCTTGATGGTACTCTACCTGGAGGATTTCGCCGCCGGACAGACCTTCGTGTCTGGCAGTGCGACCGTCGAGCCGGAGGCCGTCGCCCGCTTTGCGATGGAGTTTGACTCCCAGCCGTTTCACCTGGACGCCACCGCTGCGGAGAAGACATTGTTCCGCGGGCTTGCCGCAAGCGGCTGGCATACAGCGGCGATCACGATGAAGCTTCTGGTCGACAGCGAGATGAAACCTGCCGGTGGCATCATCGGCGCGGGTTTCGAGGAACTTCGCTGGCCGAAGCCCGTCCGGCCCGGCGATACGCTGCACCTGACGAGCGAAGTGCTGGAGGTTCGCCGCTCAAGCTCCCGCCCCAGCCAGGGCATCATCAAGGTCCGCACCGTCACGATGAACCAGAACGGCGAGCCGGTGCAGATCATGGTCGGCAATCTCGTTGTGCAGGCAAGGCCGGTCGACAGCGTCCGAACCTGACGTGGTACCCTAGCGCGTGTGCGATAGCGCGATGGCGAGTTCGAGCGACCCCGCCTTCTGCAGCGAAGGGGCCGGTAGTAGCTGTCCGTTTCTGGCCAAGATATTGAGGTAGCAGACGTTCGGCCAACGACGCCGCGGTATTTCCTAGGAATGTTCGGGGCCATCTTTGCGGGGTGCCGCGCGATGGAACTCTCCGGCGCAAGGCGGGCGAGCGAGGCCCGAACATTGTAGCAGCCCACGAGAGCCCAGCCTCGAGCCGTGGGGATGTCTGCCCGGAGCGTCACTCCCCCGACATGATGCCGGTCGCCTGCGCCTTGGCACTGAGGAGCATGCGCTCAACGGCTTCCTTCACCGTAGGGAAGCGCGAGGAGGGGATCGGCACAGAGATTGCGTAGAGTTCGCCCGACCAGTCGCGGAAGGCGATGCCGATCGCCGAAATCCCGTCGGTATGCTCGTCGAGGTCGTAGGCCAGCCCCGTGTTGCGGATGCGCGCGAGCCGATCCTCGAAAGCCGCGACGTCGCGCGCGACCGCGTTGCGCTGCCACTCCTCCATCGCCAGCCGGCGCGCCTCGGCCAGTTCCAAGGCGGCAAGGCAGGCGAGCCCGTTGGCGGTGGTCGTCAGCGGAAAGGCGTCCCCCACCGAGGAGACGGTGCGCAGACGGTGCATGCCGGGAATTTGGTCGATGAAGATCATCGCAGCGCCTCGCAACACGGAGAGATCGGCCGTTTCCCCGGTCGCCTGCGAAAGTTCGGTCAGCACGAGACGGCAGGCTTCGACCACGTCGGTCCGCGACTGACCGGCGAGCGCGGCGATCTCCGGTCCGAGCCGGATCCGGCCTGCGCGCTCGCCCGCCGCCAAGAAGCCCTCCGTCATCAGCGCGCCTGCGATGCGCTGCACCGTCGAACGCGGCAATTCGACCGCCGTCGCGATCTGACCAAGGCTCATCCCAGTTCGGCTGTCCTTCACGACGCGCAGGATTCGCGCCGCCCGCCCGATCACCTGAATGCCGCCGTTCGAGCCGGCTTTCTCGTCTTCGCTCATACCGTTGATCCTTTCAGGCCGTTGCGCCGCGATCGCGGTGACCCGACATCCTAGACACCTTAACCTCGTACCGCGATACGGTACGATTTGCGATCTTTCAAGAAAAATTTGACCACGATGCAGTCATGCTGTACCGTCATGCAAGACGAACGGGAGGAGCCGTTCATCCGATGTCCAATCGACCGATCCGCGCGAAAGACGCTCGCGCGAACAGAGGAGGCTTGCCCAATGATCACCGTCCGCGGGATTGAATTCCAGGAAAACACCAACAATGACATGGGGCTGGAGTTCTACAATCTGAGCCATCGCTTCGGCTACCAGTGCCCGAACTGGCCCTATTTCCGCGACGTCCGTATCGAGCGCATGCACTACATGGCCAAGTCCGGCGTGCTGTCGCAGACGATCACGACGACCATGCACGTGACGACCCACATCGATGCGCCGGCGCATGTCGTGCAGGGCACGCCGTTCATCGACGAGGTGCCGCTGCCGCACTTCTTCGGCTCGGGGATCGTCGTGTCGCTGCCGAAGAAGAAGTGGGAGCAGATCACCGGCGACGATCTGGAAAAGGCCTGCGGCCATGCCATCCGCAAGAACGACGTGCTGATCGTCAACACGGGCTGGCACAAGGTCTACGAGGACGGCGACTACTTCCCCTATTGCCCGGGTTTCGTGCCGTCGGCCGCCGACTGGATGATCGAGAAGGGCGTCAAGGTCGTCGGACATGATACCCAGGCGAACGATCACCCGCTGGCCACGGCCATCGGCCCGCAGCGCAACGGTCCGCTGCTGCCGCACCTTGCCGAGGAATACAAGGAATGGTCCGGCGGAGTGGACTGGAAGGACGCCTTCCCCGAATGGGAGCCGGTCCACCAGAAGATTTTCAAGGCAGGCATCCTCGGCATCGAGAACGTTGGAGGCGATCTCGACGCCGTGACCGGCAAGCGATGCACCTTCGCCTTCTTCCCGATCAACTGGGATCGCGGCGACGGTTGCATCATCCGCCTCGTGGCGATGGTCGACAAGGGCGAGAAGTACCGCATCGAGGCCGGCGAGAGCTTCTGAACGGCCGGCACCACTGCTTTCCGGGTCTAGGGAGGAACGAATGAAACACACCGTGACAACGATACTTCTCGCGCTCGTTCTGGCCACGCCGGCCAGCGCGCAGATCGCCCTGACGCCTGAGGTGGCCGGCAAGCTGAAGGCTCTCGGCTCCGAACTGAGCCCGGATATGGTCGGCGGGACGATGAACTCTACGGGCCGCTTCTCGCGCAGGACAGCGACGAAGGCCTCGCTGGTCTCACGAGATCTCTCCTACGGTCCTCACGAGCGCAACGTTCTCGACGTTTATGCGCCCACCGGTGCCGACGGCACCCAGCCGGTGCTGGTCTTCGTGCATGGCGGCGGCTTCGTGCGTGGCGACAAGGCGGGACAGGCGAATGTGGGGCGCTGGTTCGCACGGCACGACGTGGTGACGGTGGTGGTCAACTACCGCTTTGCGCCCGAGAACACGTGGCCGTCTGGCGCGGAGGACTTGCGGATGGTGCTGGAGTGGATTTCGGCAAATGCCGCCGCCCACAAGGGCGATCCGTCGAAGGTCGTGCTGTCGGGAAACTCGGCAGGGGCAATGCACGTCGCCGACTACACGTTCCGTGAAGATCAGCAGGCCGAAAACGACGGCGTGATCGGTGCGATCCTGATCTCGCCGCCGACGGTGGACCTGCAGGGCCGAGAGATCGATCCGCAGCGGGACGCCCTCTACTACGGAGCCGATGGCGACCGGGCCGAGCAATCGGTGGTGAATGCGCTGGACGGCCGGAAGATCCCCGTGATGGTCGCCTATGCCCAGAACGAACCCGGCGTCGTCATCGACCAGACGCGCATACTGATCGATGGGCTCGCCGCGCGCGATGGCCGGCTGCCCCTCGTGGTGGGGGTGCCCGGGCACAACCACATCTCCATCGTGCAACACATCGGCACGGCCGACGAATCGCTGGCACGCGAGATGCTGGGTTTCATCGACTACCTGGCGATGGGCGACTGACCGGCCGGTAGATGCGGCCCATCGGATGGGAGGAAAAGCGATGCTGATCAAGCGTTTCGAGGATGCAAGGCCTTACGAGGCGCCCAATCACTGGGGCGTTTCGGGGCTGCGGCTGCAGGGCTTCGAGGAGGGCGGACCGACCAACCAGTGGGTCGGGTTCTCGCAGTTCCTGCCGGGCGGCGGCGCCGGGCCGGACTCGACGCCGTTCGAGAAGGTCTACGTGGTCATCGAAGGCGAGATGACCCTCGAATGGAATGGGCGCACCGAGGTGTTGCGCGCCATGGACAGTTGCACCGTGCCGCCGGGCCAGGTCCGCCGCATCGAGAACAGGTCCAACCACGTTTGCAAGATGCTCGTGGTCATCCCCTATCCGCCGGAGTCCTGAGCCATGGCCGATCTGAGCAATCCACTGTCCCTGTTCGGCGTCGAAGGCAAGGTCGCGCTCATCACCGGCGCCTCCGGCGCCTTCGGCATGGTCGCGGCGAAGGTGCTTGCCGCCGCCGGCTGCAAGCTGGTGCTGGTCGCCGGCAACGCCGAAGCGCTGGATGAAATCAGCGGCGAGGTGCGCGGCCTCGGCGCGGACGTGGTGGCGGTTAACGAGCGCCCGAGCGACGAAGCCGCCTGCCGCAAGATGGTGGCGCAGGCAGTCGAAAGCTTCGGCGCGCTCGATATTCTGGTTGTCGCATCCGGCATGAACAAGGTCGCGAAGATCGACGAGATGCCGGTCGAGACCTTCACCGCCGTGATGGACGCCAACGTCACGCAGAGCTGGATGCTGGCCAGGGCCGCGACGGTCCAGATGAAGGCGCAAGGCACCGGCGGCAAGATCGTGCTCGTCTCCTCCGCCCGCGGGCTGCTCGGCCACCCGGCCGGCTACACCGCCTACTGCGCCTCCAAGGCGGCGGTGGACGGGATGACCAAGGCGCTCGGCTGCGAACTCGGGCCAACCGGGATCACAGTGAACGCCATCGCTCCGACCGTCTTCCGCTCGCCGCTGACCGCCTGGATGTTCGAGGACAGCGAGCAGGCGAAAGCGGTGCGGCAGGGCTTCCTCGCGCGCGTGCCCAAGGGACGGCTGGGCGAACCCGAGGATCTGGCCGGACCGCTTCTGTTCCTGGCGTCGAAGGCCAGCGACTTCTACACCGGGCATATCCTCTATGCCGACGGCGGCTATACGGCCGGCTGAGCGATGACCGCCCCCAAGCGCATCGCCGTTCTGGGTGCCGGCCTCATGGGCCATGGCATCGCGCTGGTCATGGCGCGGGTCGGTCATGCGGTGACCGTCACCGACCCCTCGGCCGAGGCCCGCGCGGGACTGCACGCGCGCATTGCTCACAGCATGACGCTGATCGGGCACGAAAGCGAAATCGCAGGCGTCGCCGCGCGCGTGACGGTCTGCGCGACCATGGCCGAGGCGGTGTCGTCCGCCGAGGTGGTGTTCGAGGCCGCGCCCGAGAAGATGGCGCTGAAGCAGGCGATCTTTGCCGAGGTCGAGGCGCATGCGCCACGCACCGCGATCCTCGCCTCCAACACCTCCGTCATGCCGATCACCGAGATCATGGGCGGGCTGACGCACAGGGATCGCGGGCTCGGCACCCATTGGTGGAACCCGCCGCACATGATCCCGCTGGTCGAGGTCATCCGCACCGAATGGACCGGCGATGAAGCCGTGGCGACGATGATGGACCTGCTGGCCGGCGCGGGAAAGACGCCCGTCAAGGTCGAGAAGGATGTCCCCGGCTTCATCGGCAACCGGTTGCAGCATGCGCTCTGGCGCGAGGCCGTCAGTCTCGTCGAGCGCGGGATCTGCGATGCCGAATCCGTCGATACCGTCGTCAAGTCCTGCTTCGGCCGGCGTCTTTCGGTGCTGGGGCCGCTGGAGAACGCCGATCTCGTCGGCACCGATCTCACGCTCGACATCCACGAGACGGTGCTCGCCGATCTGGAGAACCGCGCCGGGCCTTCCCCCTATCTCGAGACGCTCGTCGCGGAGGGCAAGCTCGGCATGAAGACCGGCCAGGGCTTTCGCACCTGGACGCCCGAACAGGCCGATGCGGTTCGTGCCCGCGTGGTCACCCATCTGAGGCGGCTGGAGGCGATCCTGGCCGACTGAAACGCGCCGACGGGAGGTCGGCGAAGAGGAGGAGAAGATGAAGACAGACCGCAGATTTCCCTCGCGCCGCAATGTCCTGACCGGCGGCGCCGCTCTGCTCGCAGCGCCTGCAATCCTGCGGGCGACCCGCGCCTATGCCGCCAACCCGACGCTGAAGGTCGGGCACGTCAGCCCGCGCACCGGTCCGCTCGCAGGCTTCGCCGAGGCAGACGATTTCGTGCTTGGACGCATCCAGGAGATGTTTTCCGCCGGGATCGAGAACAACGGGAGGACCTGGACCGTCGAGATCATCTCGAAGGACAGCCAGTCCAATCCGAACCGGGCGGCGGAAGTGGCCGCCGACCTGATCCTCGGTGACGAGGTCGACATCATCGTCGCCGCCTCGACGCCCGACACTGTCAACCCGGTGGCCGACCAGGCCGAGGTCAACGAGGTGCCCTGCGTCACCACGGATTGCCCGTGGCAGCCCTATTTCTTCGGCCGCAACGGCGTGCCGGGCAAGGGTTTCGAATCGACCTATCACTTCTTCTGGGGCCTCGAGGACGTGATCGCGGCCTTCCTCGACATGTGGGGCGGCTCCGGCGTTGCAAAGAACGTCGGCGGCCTGTTCCCCAACGATGCGGACGGCAATGCCTGGGGCGATCCGGAACTCGGCCTGCCCAAGCCGCTCGCCGCGGCGGGGTACACGCTGACCGATCCGGGCCGCTACCAGCCGCTATCGGACGATTTCTCGAACTACATCAACGCGTTCAAGGATGCCGGCTGCGAGATCGTCACCGGCAACATGATACCGCCGGACTTCGCCACCTTCTGGGCCCAGGCCGCGCAGCAGGGCTTCAGCCCCAAGATCGTGACGATCGGCAAGGCGCTGCTCTTCCCCTCGGTCATCGAATCGCTCGGCGACCGCGGCGACGGGTTGTCGTCCGAAGTCTGGTGGTCGCCGTCGCACCCCTTCTCCTCCTCGCTCACGGGCGCGAGCGCGAAGGAACTGGCGGAAGGCTACACCGCCGCCTCGGGACGGCCGTGGACGCAGCCGATCGGCTTCAAGCACGCGCTGTTCGAGGTCGTCGCCGACGTGATCCGCCGGTCGGATGACCTCGAGGACGCCGGAGCCATCCTCGCCGCCATCCGCGCCACCGATCTCGACACGATCGTTGGCAACGTGAACTGGGCGACCGGTCCGATCGACAACGTCACCAAGACGCCGCTGGTGGCCGGCCAGTGGCAGAAGGAGGGCGATCGTTTCGACCTCAAGATCGTCGCCAACGCCCAGGCGCCCAACATTCCGCTGACCGGCGAACTGAAGCTGCTCTGATCCTGCGCGCGGTGGGAGAAGGGCTCCCGCCGCCGACCTCCGGAGACCGATTTGCCTATCCTGCAACTCTCATCGCTCGGCAAGGCATTCGGCGCCGTCACGGTCGCCGACGCGCTGAGCTTCGAGCTGCGGCAGGGCGAGGCCTTGGGCGTGATCGGTCCGAATGGGGCGGGCAAGACCTCCATGTTCAACCTGATCACGGGAACCCTCGCGCCCGACTCCGGCAAGGTGCTCCTCGATGGACAGGACGTGACGCGCCTCGGCCCCGCCCGTCGCGCGCGCATGGGTATCGCGCGCAGTTTCCAGGTGCCGCAGCCCTTCTCCCATCTGACGGTGTTCGAGAACGCGATGATCGCCGCCACGCAGGCGGCCGGCCTGTGGGGGCGGCAGGCCGAGCGTCTGTGTCTCGACGTGCTCGAACGGACGGGCCTGCTCGACAAGGCCAACAGCGCCGCCGGAGGCCTGACGCTGCTCGACCGCAAGCGGCTGGAACTGTCCCGCGCGCTCTGCGCCCGGCCGCGGGTGCTGCTGCTCGACGAGATCGCCGGCGGCCTGACGGAGGTTGAATGCCGGTCCCTGGTCGGGATGATCGGCGACATCCACCGCACGGGCGTGTCGATCATCTGGATCGAGCACGTCGTCCACGCCCTGCTCGCGGTGGTCGAACGGCTGATCGTGATCGATTTCGGCCGCAAGATCGGCGAGGGCGAGCCGAAGTCGGTCATGGCCAGCCGCGAGGTGCAGGAAATCTATCTCGGGATCGAAGCCGATGCCTGAGACGATCCTCGACATCTCCGGACTCGACGCCTTCTACGGCGATTTCCAGGCGCTCTACGGCCTCGACCTGCACGTGTTCGAATCCGAGGTGCTGGCGATCATCGGAGCCAACGGCGCGGGCAAGACGACGCTGCTGCGTTCTATCGCAGGGCTGATCCGCAACGGCCCGGACCGCATCCGGTTTCGCGGAAAGCCGATCGGCGCGCTCAGGGCCGATCAGGTGGCGGGGCTGGGGATCGCTCTCGTGCCGGAAGGGCGCCAGCTCTTCCCATCGCTGTCGGTCGAGGAGAACCTCCTGATCGGTGGCCGGGTCAACCGGCGGGGGCCGTGGTCGCTCGAGGCGGTCTACCGGCTGTTTCCGATCCTGAAGGACCGGCGCAGGCAAGCCTCGACCTCGCTGTCGGGCGGACAGCAGCAGATGGTGGCGATCGGCCGCGCGCTGATGGCCAATCCGGATCTGATCCTGTTCGACGAGATCAGCCTCGGGCTCGCGCCGATAGTCATCCGCGACATCTATGCCGCCCTGCCGGGCATCGTCGGCGGCGGCATGAGCGCGATCCTCGTGGAGCAGGACGTCACGCGGGCGCTTTCGGTCTCTGCGCGCGTCTACTGCCTGCAGGAAGGCCGCGTGTCGCTGGAGGGCGCACCCGACGGATTGTCGCGCGACGCGATCAGCCGCGCCTATTTCGGGGTGGCCTGAGATGGAGTGGCTGAACGCCATCGTCCAGGGCACCCTGCTCGGCGGGCTCTACGCGCTGTTCGCGGCGGGGCTGAGCCTGATCTTCGGCGTCATGCGGCTGGTCAACATCGCCCACGGCGACCTGATCGTGCTGGCGGCCTATCTCGGACTGTCTACCAGCGTGGCGTTCGGCGTGCATCCGCTCCTGGCGCTTTTCGTCGTCGTTCCGGCCATGGCGGCGATCGGCTACGGGCTGCAGCGCGGTGTCCTGAACCGGACGCTCGGAGAGGACATCCTGCCGCCCCTGCTCGTCACCTTCGGGCTGTCGGTCATCATCCAGAACGCGCTGCTCGAGTTCTACACCGCGGATCCGCGCAAGATGGACGCGGGCGGCCTCGAGGCGGCGAGTTTCGACCTCGGCGGGCTGTCGCTGGGCGTGCTGCCGGTGCTGACCTTCGCGGTCGCCGTCGCGGTGATCGCGGGGCTGCAGTGGATCTTCTACCGCACGGCGCTCGGCCGCGCGTTCCGGGCCACGTCCGACAATCAGGACGTCGCGCAGCTCATGGGGCTCGACAAGGCCCATGTCTTCGGGCTCGCCATGGCGCTTTCGCTGGCGGTGGTGGCCGTCGCGGGCATCTTCCTCGGCATCCGCACCAGCTTCGATCCTTCGATCGGCGGCGGACAACTCATCTTCGGCTTCGAGGCCGTCATCATCGGCGGGCTCGGAAATCTGTGGGGCACGCTCGTCGGCGGCGCGATCCTGGGCATCGCGCAGACCGTCGGCGCCGTGGTCGATCCGGGCTGGCAGCTCCTGGCGGGGCACCTCGTCTTCCTGGCGATCCTCGCCATCCGGCCGAACGGGCTGTTCCCGAGGATCGCCGCATGAGCGCAACCCTGCACGTCGTCCGAACCTCCCGCGCGGCCCAAGTCGCGGCCGTCCTGTGCATGCCGGCGCTCGCGCTGCTGGTCGCGGCCCCGTGGTGGACGGGATCGGCGGAACTTCGGCTGATCGGCGAACTGTGCCTCTATCTGGCTCTCGCCAGCCTCTGGAACCTGATGGCGGGCTATGCCGGTCTCGTCTCGGTCGGCCAGCAGGCCTATGTCGGTTTCGGCGGCTACATGCTGTTCGCCCTGACGATCTTCGGCGGCCTCCACCCGCTGGCGGCGATCGTGCTCGCGGGCATCCTCGGCGCCATGGTCTCGGTTCCGGTCGCGGTGCTGATCTTCCGCCTGCGCGGCGCCTATTTCGCAATCGGCACGTGGGTCGTCGCCGAAGTGTTTCGGCTCAGCTTCGCCCAGGTCTCGGCGCTCGGTGGCGGGTCGGGCACCTCCCTGCCGGTCGGCATCGTTCGCTCGCTCGCCGATGGCCGCTCCGCGCGCGAGGCCGTCGCCTACTGGATGGCGCTGGCCGCGGCGGTGCTGGTGCTCGCCGCCATCTACCTGTTCCTGCGCTCGCGCCTCGGGCTCGCGCTGACGGCGATCCGCGACAATGAACTCGCCGCCGCCTCGCTTGGCATCGATCTGTGGCGGACGAAATTCATCGTCTACGTCGCCACCTCCGCCATGACTGCCGTCGTCGGCGCCATGATCTTCCTGCAGAAGCTGCGAATTTCCCCCGATGCCGCCTTCAGCGTCAACGACTGGACCGCCTTCGTCATCTTCATCGTGGTGATCGGCGGCATCGGCACGATCGAGGGACCGATCATCGGCACACTGGTGTTCTTCGCCCTGCGCGAAACGCTCGCCGATCTCGGAACCACCTACCTGCTCGTACTCGGTTTCGTGGCCATCGTCGTCATGCTGAAGGCGCCGAAGGGCGTCTGGGGCCTGATCCGGAGCCGGTTCGACATCGAACTCTTTCCGCTCGGATTCCGCGTCCGGCACATCGACCTCAAGGGAGCCTGAGATTGGCCAAGCAGAAGACCGTCATCACCTGCGCGATCACCGGCGCCATCCATACGCCGACCATGTCGGACGCGCTGCCCTATACCTATGACGATATCGCCCGGCAGGCGATCGACGCCTACGAGGCCGGGGCGTCGATCCTGCACCTGCATGCGCGCAACAACGAGACCGGCGCACCGTCGGTCGACCCGGAGGATTTTCGCCCCTTCCTGGTGCGAATCAAGCAGGCGACGGATGCGGTGGTCAATATCTCGACCGGCGGCTCGCTGACCTTGTCCATCCAGGACCGGATCAAGCCCGCCGCCACGTTCAGCGCCGAAATGTGCTCGATGAACATGGGGTCGATGAACTTCTCCTTCCATCCGCTGGCCAATCGCTACCAGGACTGGAAGTTCGACTGGGAGAAGGACTACGTCGCCAGTTCCGACGGTAACATCTTCCGCAACACCTTTCGCGACATCAAGGAAGCCGCCGAGACGCTGGCGCCGCACGACATCAAGTTCGAGCACGAGTGCTACGACGTCGGTCATCTCTACAACCTGAAATTCTGCATGGAGATCGGGCTCTTCAAGGCGCCGATCTTCATCCAGTTCGTGATGGGCATCCTCGGCGGCATCGGCGCCGACATCGATAATCTCGTGTTCATGAAGAAGACCGCGGACAAGCTGTTCGGCGACGACTACCGCTGGTCGGTGCTGGCGGCGGGGGCCGCGCAGATCCCGATGGCCAGCACCGCCAGCCACATGGGTGGAAACGTGCGGGTCGGCCTAGAGGACAGCCTGTTCATTGCCCGTGGCAAGCTGGCCGAATCGAACGCCCAACAGGTCGCCAAGCTCCGTCGCGTGGTCGAGGATCTCGGCAGCGAGATCGCCACGCCGGACGAGGCCCGCGAACTCCTCGGCCTCAAGGGCGGCGATCGGGTGAACTTCTGATGCTGACACTCCACCACGCCCCCACCAGCGTCTGCTCGCAGAAGGTTCGTGTCGGTCTCGCCCTGATGGGTCTGGACTGGACGAGCGTCGTCCTGAACCTCCAGCGCGGCGACCAGTTCGCCGAGGCCTACCTGCGGCTCAACCCGGACGCGGTCGTTCCGACGCTCGAGGACGACGGGCTCGTGGTCGTGGAATCGAGCCTGATCCTCGCGCACCTCGACAGGGTGCACAACGACGGCGCACTGATGCCTGCGGACGCGGCCAGCCGGGTGAAGGCCGAGAACTGGCTGCTGCGCTGCATTGCCATCCACGCCGCGATCAACACGATGAGCTTCGCCACTGCCATGCGAAAGTCTCTGCTCGCCGCCAAGACGCGCGAGGAGATCGAGGCGCAGGCGGCGCGGATGCCCGACCCGATCATGGGACGCAAGCGGGTTGACCTCGTCATGAACGGCCTCGCATCGCCCTATGTCGGCCAGGCCATGCTGCACCTGCGGCGGCTCTTCGATGACATGCAGGCCGCTCTGGCGACGCGGCCCTGGATGGGCGGGCGTGCGCCGGGGATCGCGGACGTCGCACTGGTCGCCTATGTCGACCGGCTCGACCGGCTCGGCCTCGCGGGGCTGTGGGCGCGCCATCCGGCCGTCTCGCCCTGGCTCGAGGCCTGGCAGGGCACCGACGCTTACTCGCGGGGCATCACCGAATGGATACCCGAGGGAAGTGCCGAGACCATGCGCGCGGCAGGCGCCGCGCATTGGGAGGAGATCGAGGCGGCATGGCTGGCTTCGGCCTGACGTGACGACCGGTCGACCGCCGGAAACGGCGGCAACGAGGCGGGCGCTGTCCGCCGCAACATGGGAGACCAGAACATGAGAATGACTGCACTCAAACTGGCCGGCGCCGCGCTGGCTGCGGGGATGTTGGCCGTCCCCGCCATGGCCGAAACGCTGAAGGTGACGACGTTCCTTCCGCCGGCCCACACCTTCGTCAAGGCGATCAACGAGTGGGGCGAGGAGATCGCGGAGAAATCGGGCGGTGAGTTGAAGCTCGAAGTCTTCCCCGCCGCGCAGCTCGGCCCGCCGCCGCGCCAGTTCGACATCGTCACCTCGGGCGGGGCGGACATCGCGATCTTCCTGCACTCGCTGACCCCGGGCCGCTTCCCGATGACGGAACTGGCGACGCTGCCGCTGACGCATCCGTCGGAAGGCGATTCCAGCGAGATCATGTCGCGCCGGTTGACCGCACTGGCCCCGGACTATCTGGCCGCCGAGCATCCGGGCACGAAGATCCTCTGGCTCGCCGTGACGCCGCCGCTGAAGCTGCATCTGGCCAAGGCGGATCCCAGCAACCTCGACAACCTAAAGGGCCTGCGCATCCGCTACGCCGGGTCGGTCTGGCAGAAGATCGTCGAGGCACTGGGCGCCTCGCCCGTTCCCGTGCCTCCGGCGGAATCCGCCGACGCCATGGGCAAGGGCGTGGTCGACGGTGCGACCTTCCCCTTCGAGGCAACCAAGGCCTTCGATCTGGCGCCGGTCACCGCATACTCGATGGAGCCGGGCATCGCGTCGGCGACCTTCGCGGTCGTCATGAGCCAGGCGGCCTACGACCGCCTCTCCCCCGAACAGCAGAAGATCATCGACGAGACGACCGGCCCCGACCGGGCGGCGTGGTTCGGCAAGATGTGGGACCAGGGCGAGACCGAAGGGCGCCAGTACATGGCCGATGCCGGGGTGACGTTCGTCACGCTGGATCAGGCGGCCATCGACCGGCTGAAGAGCGGGTTCAAGGCCATCATCGACGAGGGCCTCGCCAACGCGGGCGAGAAGGGCCAGGCCTTCCTCGACGCCTACACGAAGTGAACCGCTGCGGCCCGCCCGTCACCGGGCGGGCCGCCACCGGGCCTGGATGCGCGCCATGGACACACCGAAAAGAGATCCCATCACCCGCGTCACGCACGTCGTCGCCGGCATGGCGCTGATCGTCATGATGCTGGTCGTCGTCGGCGACGTGGTGCTGCGCGCCGTCTTCAACACGCCGATCAAGGGCGCCTACGACGTGGTCAGTATCGCGCTCCTGGTGATGACGATGTTCGGTATCGTTCCGGTGGTCGCCGGGCGTACCGAAATCCTGATCGACCTGATCGACGGCGCCCTTCCGCCCGCCGGGCTGAGGGTCCTGGCGCTGGTCTCTGCGCTGACCGGCGTCGTGCTGTTCGCCTTCTTCGGCTGGGCGATGATCCAGCCCGCGCTCGATGCCTGGAGCTGGGGCGAACGTTCGCTCGAACTGGGGCTGCCGAAATGGCCGCTCTGGGTCGTCGCCTTCGTCGGCCTGCTCGGCATCTTCTGGGCCTATCTGCTGCAGCTTCGCGCCGCCCTGCGCCGCGCACCCGACCATCCTGACGAGGAGGGCGCCCTTTGACACCCTTCTTCCTCGGCATGTCCGGCATCGCGCTGATGCTGGTTCTCCTGTTCCTGCGCCAGCCGGTCTGGCTGGCGCTCGCCCTTATCGGCGTCGGCGGCAATCTCCTCCTGAACGGCGTCATGTCGGCCAAGTTCATGGCCGGGACGACCATGTTCGACGTGGCCTCGAACTACAACCTTTCGGTGATTCCCCTTTTCATCCTGATGGGCGAGATCGCGACGCGGTCGCGCATGTCGGCCGAACTGTTCAACGCCGCGCGGATCCTGATGTCGGGGCTGCGCGGCGGCCTGGCGGTTGCGACCATCGCGGCGTCCGGCGCCTTCGGCGCGATTTGCGGCAGCTCGGTCGCTACCGCCGCCAGCATGACGCGCATCGCCATGCCCCAGATGGCGCGGGCGGGTTACAGCCAGGGCTATTCCGCCGCCGCGGTCGCGTCGGGGGGCACGCTGGGCATCCTGATCCCGCCGTCGATCATCCTGGTCATCTACGCCTCGATCACCGAAACCTCGGTCGCGCGACTGTTCGCGGCCTCGATGATCCCCGGCCTGGTGCTGCTCGGTCTCTATGTCGTCGTGGCCCTGTTCAAGGCCCGCGGCGAGGTGACGACGGACGAGCACAGCGCCACGCTCGGGCAGCGTCTCAATGCGCTTCGCGAGCCGTGGCAGTTCGTGCTGCTGTTCATCCTGACCATCGGCGGGATCTATGGCGGGCTCTTCAGCCCCACCGAGGCTGCCTCGGTCGGCGCCTTCGGCGCCATCGCGCTCGGCTTCCTGCGCGGCTCGCTGACGCCGTCGAAGCTGACCGACGCGGTGGCGGCTAGCGTGATCGTATCGTGCGCGCTGTTCATGATCATCATCGGCGCGACGCTGTTCTCGAACTTCGTCGTGCAGACGCGCCTGCCGGAGAACCTTCTCGACATGGCCCAGGCCGCCGGCCTGTCGGTCTGGATGGTCATGGCGTTGATCATCGTCATCTACATCGTTCTGGGCTGTTTCCTCGAAGGCATCGGCATGGTGCTGATCACGGTGCCGGTCTTCCTGCCCATCGTGACGCAATTCGGCTACGACCCGATCTGGTTCGGCGTCCTCGTCGTGGTGCTGGTGGAGCTCGGCCTGATCTCGCCGCCCGTCGGCATGAACCTCTTCATCATCCGGGCACAGGCGCCTGACCTGCCGATGACGACGATCTACCGCGCGATCCTGCCTTTCCTGATCGCCCCCATGGCGCTGGTGGGCCTGCTCTTCCTGTTGCCGGAACTCGCGCTCTGGCTGCCGGGCATTCTCTATTAGGAGCCGCGCATGAAGACCGTCACCATCCAGCACGAACTGCCCGCCTGGAGCGACTGGTACGCCGACAGGCTCGCGTCCGAGTTCGCCGGCCACCGGTTCCGCGCCGCCCATTCGCCGGACGAGGCGATGGCGATGGCGCCCGAGACCGAGGTCTTCATCGGGATCGGGCCGAAGATGACGCCGGCGCTGGTCGCGGCGATGCCGCGTCTCGAATGGGTCCAGTCGCTGACCACCGGGATCGACAATCTCTTGCAGATGGAGACCTTCCCGCGCCACGTGCCGATCAGCCGGTGCACGGGCGTCCAGGGGCCGCAGATGTCGGAACTAGCGCTGATGTTCATGCTGGCACTCGCGCGGCGTCTGCCCGAAACGCTGGCGGCGCAGAGCCGCAGCAGTTGGGAACGCCGGCCGCAGCCGCTCCTGCACGGCAAGACGGTCTGCCTGCTCGGGCTGGGCAGCATCGCCGAAATGCTGGCGCTCTATTGCCGGACACTCGGCATGACCGTGACCGCGGTGTCGCAGCGTCGAGAGGCGTCGAACGTGGAGCGCATCTTTTCGCGCGAGGCGCTCCACAGCGCGGTGGCGGAGGCTGATTTCCTCGTCGTGCTGACTCCGCTGACCCCGCAGACGCGCCACATCGTCGGGCGCGAGGTGTTGCGCGCGATGAAATCGACGGCCTTCGTCATCAACATCGCCCGCGGCGGCTGCGTCGACGAGGCGGCGCTGATCGAAGCGCTGGAGCAAGGGACCATCGCCGGGGCAGGTTTCGACGTGTTCGAGACCGAACCGCTGCCCGCCGGCGATCCGATGTGGTCCGCCCCCAACGTCATCCTGACGCCGCATATCGGCGGTTTCGCGGATGTCTACCACGAGCAATGCTTTCCGACCGTGCGGGAGAATTTCCGCCGCTACCTCGAAGGAGGGCCTGGAGCGCTGACGGATGCGGCGAGGAGAAGCTGATGACGACCAATTCCCCGATCACCGATACCGAGATGGAGCGCCGCTGGGCACTGGCGCGCGGCGTCATGGCGGACCTCGGCCTGGACGCGCTGGTCTGCCAGGCGCGCGAGGACTGGATCGGCGGCTACGTCCGCTGGCTGACCGACGTGCCGGCGAACAACGGCTATCCGCGTACCGTCGTCTTCTTCGCCGACCGCCCGATGACGGTGGTCGAGATGGGCGCCTTCGACACCGACCGGGCGACGGACCCCGGCGCCAAGGCGACGCGCGGCGTGGAACGCGTGCTGGGCACCCCGTCCTTCCATTCGGTGGTCTACACGATCGACTACGATACCGATCTGGTCTGCCGCGTCCTCGGCGAAGCGCACGCAAAGCGGGTCGGGCTGCTGTGCCCGCAGGCGCTGCCGCACGGCCTCATGAGCCGGCTGGGGACCGGGTTCGACACGGTGGATGCGAGCGACGCGCTCGATCGTGTCAAGGCGATCAAGAGCGACGAGGAGATCGCGCTGATCCGGCGGACCGCCGCGCTACAGGATCGGGTCTTCGCCGACGTTTGCGACTTCATCCGCCCGGGCGTCACCGATCGCGACGTCGCCGCCCATGCCGAGGCGGTCGGGCGCAGGCTGGGTTCGGATCAGGGGATCCAGCTCGGCCTTTCGGCCCCGCTGGGCAGCCCCTCGCGGTTCATGAACCGGCCCTTCCAGACCCGCGAGATCAGCAAGGGGGACCACATGTCCCTGCTGATAGAGGTGAATGGCCCGGGCGGCATCTACCTCGAGATCGCGCGCACCATGGTGCTCGGCAAGGCCGACGATCATCTCCTGCAGGCGTTCATCAACGTGAAGGACGCTCAGGACCACACCCTGTCGCTGATGAAGCCCGGCGCAGACCCGGCTGCCATCGCCAAGGCGCACGACGACTGGATGACGGCGCGCGGGCTGCCGCCGGAGACGCGGCTCTATGCTCACGGGCAGGGTTGCGAGATGGTGGAACGCCCGCTGATCCGCCGCGACGAGACGCTGCCGCTGGCCGAAAACATGCTGTTCGCCGTCCACCCCGGCTACGACGACGGGCGCGTCTTCGCGGTGATCTGCGACAACTACATGATCGGTCCCGACGGGCCGGGCGACTGCCTGCACGCGACCGAGAAAAAGATCTTCGAGCTCTGAACCGCGGCAGGAAATGGCCGCCGGGCGAAATGGCGTCCGCGGGACGACCGAACTGACACGAACAACTGAAAAGGGCTGTCAATGACCCCCAAGATCGCGCTCGAAGAGCACTTCATGCATCCGGACTTCATCGACTACTGGGCAACCACCGCACCCAACATCAGCCCGAACCTGTTCGGCAAGGCGAAAGGGGCGCTCGCCGATTTCGGCGAACAGCGCCTGGCGGGCATGGACGCCATCGGGGTGGAAAAGGCGATCCTGTCGCTCGCCGGCCCTGGCATCCAGGTCGAGAAGCGAACCGACACGGCGGTCCGTCTGGCGCGGCAGGTGAATGATTTCCTCGCCGCCGAGATGGCCAAGCGCCCCGACCGCTACGGCGGCTTCGCGCATCTGGCGATGCAGGACCCGATGGCCGCCGCCGACGAACTCGAGCGCTGCGTGCGCGACCTTGGCATGAAGGGCGCCATGGTCAACGGCCAGACCAGCGGTACCTATCTCGACGACGATCGCTACGAGCCGTTCTGGGAGCGCGTTTCGGCGCTCGAGGTGCCGATCTACATCCATCCCAACAACCCACCCGAGCGGGTGCACATGTATCATGACCACAACGAACTCTGGGGTCCGGTCTGGTCCTGGACGGTCGAGACGGCGACGCACGCGCTCAGGCTCGTCTTCGCCGGCATCTTCGACCGCCATCCGCGCGCCAAGCTCGTCCTGGGACATCTCGGTGAGGCGCTGCCCTACCTCATCTGGCGCCTGGATAGCCGATGGGAGATCTCCAATCGCGGGGCGATGGCGCTCGAGCACGCGCCCTCGACCTATTTCCGGCGAAACGTCTGGGTCACGACCTCCGGCATGTGCGCCGACGCACCGCTGCGCTGCGCCCTCGATATGATGGGCACGGACCGCGTGATGTTTTCTATCGATTACCCCTTCGAGCGTCCCGACGAGGCGGGAGAGTGGATCGAGGCGGCGCCGCTCGACGATGCGGAACGCCTGAAAGTCTGCCACGGCAACGCCGCGGCGCTGTTCAAGC
Source organism: uncultured Alphaproteobacteria bacterium (assembly GCA_963747465.1). GTDB lineage: Bacteria > Pseudomonadota > Alphaproteobacteria > Rhizobiales > Rhizobiaceae > Aquibium. The sequence goes on along the minus strand of CAVVFC010000006.1, from coordinate 309,457 downwards.
TGTAGCCCGATCGACGGGATGGGCAATTCGGCCGGCGCCATGCACGTCGCAGACTATGGTTTCCGCGAGGAACTTCAGCATGAGAGGGACGGCGTGATCGGCCTCGTACTGATCTCGCCGCCCGCCGTCGATCTGTCCGGGCGCGAGCTCGATCCGCAGCGGGATGCCCTCTACTACGGTCCCGACGGCGACCGGACCGACCAATCCTGTTCCGCCAAGGGACGCAATCATCGTCGTGGCGCTGGTAATCGCCGCCCCGACGCGCCTGAATCGGCCGCAAACTCGGAAAGTATCTATTGCCCGGAGGTCGACCGCAGCAGCGTCTCGCGGGCTGATGTGAGATGGGCGCGGCAAGCGAGTTCGACGATGGCGAGGTTGCGGCCTACGAGGGCATCGATGTAGGTCAGGTGCTCCTTGATGGCGACGGCGTTGCGTTGGCGTTCGTCCTGCTTGTTCCACTGGTAGTGGTAGTGGAAAATGACGGTGATGATGTCGTAGAAGCTGTCGATGAAGCGGTTCGGCGCGGCCGAGCTGATGAAGCGGTGGAAGCGGCTGTCGAGGTCGGAGAAGTCGTGGTAGCGCTCGTCGATGTCGTCGAGCAGATGCAGGTGCTCGAGCCGCAGCGCCTCGAGCTGGCGCCAGTTCTGCGAGTCCTCCGGAAGTGCCGCGAGTGCGCGGGCCGAGCGTAGTTCGAACATCTCCCGGATTTCGAACAGCTCCAGTGCAAAGCCCCGGGTGAAGCCCTTGAAGACCCAGCCGGCGTTGGGGCGCCTCTCGATCAGGCCGAAGCGCTGGAAGCGGTTCAGGAACTCGCGGATGCCGGTGGTCGCCACGCCGAACTGGCGCGCCAGTTCGAGTTCGTTGAGGGCAGTGCCGGGGCGGGCATTGTCGCGCAGCATCCATTCCATGAAACGTTCCTCGAGTCGCGCGGCCATCGGAACGGTCTCGGCATGCGGGAAGGGCTGTAGCCCGCCTTCGGCGGGATGAACGTTCCGGTCGCGGCCACTGCCGCTGACGATGCCGCCGTCGCGGAGCGCGGCGATCACCTTGCGCACGGTCGTGCGGCTCACCCCAAGCTGCGCGGCAAGCCTGTTCTCCGGGGGCAGCGGTGTCCCCTCCTCCTGTCCGGCGATCACCGCAAGCACGTCGTTGAAAGCCTTCTTGAATACGGTGTCTGATTTCATCCGCGCGCTCCCGTGATGTAATTTGTACATTACGCTATAAAAAACAGATTGACGAGGCTCCTTGGTTAGCTTTTTCTCTACAAGAAACAGATGCGGGAGGACCAGTTGGCGGATACGACGAGGGGGCCGATTGTGGAGGCCGGAAACGGCGCCAGCGGCACCCACACGCACCGACCGACCGCGCTTTCGCTCGGACTTCGGCTGCTCAATGCGGGGCCACTCCTGATCCTGGTCCTGCTCGTCCTCGTCGTCGGCGCGCTGACGCCCAATTTCCTCAAGCCCGGGAACCTCAGCAACATCCTCTCCCAGACGGCCGTGATCGCCATCGTGGCGATGGGCCAGCAGCTGGTGATCCTTACGAGGGGGATCGACCTGTCGGTCGGCGCCAATCTCGCGCTCGCCTCCGTCATGGGCGGGCTGGTCTTCCGGGTGGTGGATGCCTCGCCGCTCGTAATTTTGGCTATGGTGGCGGCCGGCGCTCTGGTGGGCGCGGTGAACGGACTCGTCTATGTGTTCGGCCGCCTGCCGCATCCATTCATCACAACACTTGCGACGCTCAGCATCTGCCGCGGCCTGGCGCTGCAGTTCTCTATCAACAACACAACGATGCGCGGCATGCCGCCGGCCGTCACCTGGCTCGGCGAGAGTTCCTTCATGGACCTGCCCAATTCCTTCCTCGTCGTGGCGGCGGTGGCCGCGGTCCTGCTCGCTCTGACCAAGTTCATGGTGTGGGGCCGCTGGATACACGCCGTCGGCGGCAACCCGAAGGCCGCCGTCGAGATGGGCATCCCCGTCAAGTGGGTCCTCGTCTCCACCTACGTCGCCGCGGGGCTTTGCGCCGGCATCGGCGCCGTCGTTCTTGCGGGGCGGACCGCCGCCAGTTCTCCCCTCTACGGCAACCTGCTCGAACTCGACACGATCGCGGCCGTCATCATCGGCGGCGCCAGCTTCCTCGGCGGGCGCGGACATCTCGGCCACGCGCTAATCGGCGCGCTGATGATCGGCGTCATCCGCAACGCGCTGAACCTGCTCAACGTCGGCATCTTCTTCCAAATGATCGCGATCGGCCTGATCATCGTGGTGGCGGTCGAATCCGACGTGCTGCGCAACCACCTCGAGGCGCGCGCCCGGGTAAACCAGGCGAGGGGCCAGTGAACGCCGCCGCTCCCGCCCTGTCGGTCCGCGATGCGCACAAGCGCTTCGGCGCCGTCCACGCGCTGAGAGGCATCGACCTGGACGCCTGGTGCGGCGAGGTGCTTGCCCTGCTCGGCGACAACGGCGCGGGCAAGTCGACGCTGGTCAAGTGCATCAGCGGCGTGCACGCTCTGGACGAGGGCGAGATCCGGCTCGACGGCAAGAGCGCCGCGCTCTCGTCTCCATCGGCAGCGCAGAAAGCCGGCATCGAGACCGTCTACCAGGACCTAGCGCTCTTCGACAACCTGACGCCCGCGCAGAATTTCTACTGCGGCCGCGAGCTGTCGTTTCCGTCGTGGCTGCCGCGCGGGTTACGGTTCCTGAATACCAGGGCGATGGAGCGCGAGGCGGCGTCGGTGATCGACAGGCTCAAGGTGAGGCTGCCCCGCCCGGACGCCCAGGTGGCGCTGATGTCCGGCGGCCAGAGGCAGGCCATCGCGGTGGCCCGCGCCACGGTCTTCGCCCGCAAAGTGGTCATCCTCGACGAACCGACGGCCGCACTCGGCGTGCGCGAGTCGCGCAAGGTGCTCGACCTCGTGCGCCATCTTCGCGACGAGGGCAGCGCGGTGATCCTGATCACACACAACATGGAACATGTCGTCGAACTGGCCGATCGGGCGGTCGTGCTGCGACAGGGACGCAAGGTCGGCGAGCTGAAGCCCGACAAATCGAACCAGCAGGAACTCGTGTCGATGATGGTCGGCGCCGAGGCCTGAGCGATTCACCGTCCGCGCATGGACGGGGAAGTGGAAGGTCGCCCGAGGTGGGCGGCCCAATAGGGAGGGAGGAGCATGACGAGGTTCCGAACAATCATTGCAGGTGCGGCGCTCGCCTTGGCGGCCACGGCACCCTCGTGGGCGGCCAATCCGGTCAAGATAGGCTTCATCACGAAATTCCCGGTGCCGTTCTTCGCAACCATGGAGAACGCGGCGAAGGACTACGCCGCCGCCAATCCCGGCATCGAACTGGTCTTCGGCCAGGGTGCGTCGGCCACCGACATCGAGGGGCAGATCGCACAGATCGAGTCCATGGTCACACAGGGCGTGCAGGGCATCGCCATCACACCCGTCGATCCTACCGTCGCGCAAGCGCTGGACAAGGCCGTCGCCGCCGGGGTCAGGGTCGTGCTGATGGACAACAATATCCCCGGCTGGACCGGACGGACCGCACTCGCCACGACAGACAATTACGCCGCCGGCAAGATCGCCGGCGAATACCTGAAATCGGTGTTGAAGCCGGGCGACACCATGGGCATCCTCGAAGGTGTTCCGGGCGTGCCCTCGCTGGACGACCGCGTCAACGGCATGATGGAAGGCCTCGGTGGTCTCGACGTCAAGATCGTCGGCCGCGGGGCGACGGGCTGCACGGAGGAGCAGGGCATCAGCCTTGCCGAGGACATCCTGACGGCCAATCCGGACCTGAAGTCGATTTATGCCGCATGCGGCCCACCAGCCGCCGGTGCCGCCCAGGCGATCAAGAACGCCAACCTGGCGGCCAGACCGATCCTCGTGGGTTTCGACTTCTGCTGCGGCGAGGCCGAGGCGCTCGAAGCTGGCATCGAGGATGCGACGGTGGCCCAGTTCCCGGCCAAGATGGCATCGCTTGGCGTCGAGGCGCTGGTCAAGGCGATCCGCGGCGAACCGGTCGAGAACCTGATCGATTCCGGCGCGGCCCTCGTCACCAAGGCGAACATGGCGAAGTTCCAGTAGCATTTGGGGGGGCCGGCTCGTCCGGCCCCCCCGCCCGCAGACCGGGCGCGGCACCCGCGCGTCGAGGAGAAGACCAGCGTGCCTTCCATGGAAGCTCTCGTCTGCGTGGATCCCGGCCAGCTCCGCATGGAGCGGCGTCCGGCACCCGTTCTCCGGCCGGGCGAAGTGCTGGTCCGCCCCCGCCGCGTCGGCATCTGCGGGACCGACTACCATATCTTCGAGGGCAAGCACCCGTTCCTGCGATATCCGCGGGTCATGGGACATGAACTCGCGGTCGAACTCGTCGAGGTGCCTGCCGGCGCGCCTTCCGCGGCCTGTCGTCTTCATGCCGTCAATCCCTACGTCGCCTGCGGCCATTGCATCGCGTGCCGGCGCGGGAAGCCCAATTGCTGCGTAGACATCTCGGTCCTCGGCGTGCACCAGGACGGCGGCATGGCAGGGCTGCTGGCGGTGCCGGCCGGAAACCTGATCGCGGTGGACGGGCTGACGCTCGACCAGGCTGCGACGGTCGAGTTCCTCGCCATAGGCGCGCATGCCGTGCGGCGCGGGGAGGCTTCCCCGAAGGACCGGATTCTCGTCGTGGGAGCCGGGCCCATCGGCCTGGGCGTCGCCCTTTTCGCGGGCCTCTCCGGCGCCGTGGTCGCGATACTCGACCGCGAAGTCGAGCGGGCCGAATTCGCTGCCTCCTTCGTCGGCGGAACCTCGTTCACGACCGATGACGACGGGCTGGCCGCGCTTCGGACATTCACCTCAGGCGAAGGGTTCGACGTCGTCTTCGACGCGACCGGCAGCTCCCGCGCGATAGAACAGGGCTTCGAACATGTCGCGCATGGCGGACGCTACGTGCTCGTCAGCGTGGTGAAGGAGGCGATCACATTCATGGATCCGGACTTCCACCGCAAAGAGCTGACGCTGCTCGGCAGCCGCAATGCGACAGCGCAGGACTTCGATCGCGTGGTGGCCGCGATCCGCGACGGCTCGGCGCCCGTGGATCGCCTCGTCACGCACCGCACCGACCTCGCCGGCGCCGCGCTGGACATCCCTCGATGGGCAATAGAGAAGACCGGCCTGATCAAGGCGATCATCGAGATCGGATGATCATGCAAGGCTCTGTGAGAGAACCGCCGACAGTCGACGCCGCCTCAGGCCGCGTCCTGCCCTTCGATGATGCTGTCGGTGTTCTCCAGCAATTTTCTGACGGCTTTCCGCGCCGCGTCCGGGCGGCGCATCCGGATACTCTTCTCGATCTCCTCGTGAAGATCCTGGGCATGACGAAGGTTGTTCACCTCCCGCGTGACGAAGGCGAAGAGCTGCTCCAGCGCCGAGTTCGATCAGTACGCCGAGAGGCAGCAGCAACTCGTTGCCGGCAGCCTGCAGGATGGCGACGTGAAAGCGCGTATCGGCCGCCGTGCGTTCGCCGAGGGTCGGGGCCGTTCCCATGTCGCGGCATGCGGCCGTTATGTCGGCCATCTGTTCGGGACCGTGGCGGATCGCCGCCATCGCGGCTGCCTCCGGCTCGATGATGTAGCGGAACTCCTGGACCGTCTTCAGGAATTCGTAGCGGTTCGGCGAAGCGGCGTACCAGCCGAGAACGTCTCGATCGAGCAGGTTCCAGCGTTCGCGCGGCATGACCCAGCTGCCGATCTTCGGCCGCGACGCCAGGAGGTTCTTTGCCATCAGCATCTTGACGGCCTCGCGCACCGCCGAGCGGCTGACACCGAACATGGCCGACCACTCCGCCTCGTTCGGCAGGAAGGTGCCTGGCGGATAGTCCCCCCGCACGATCCTGGAGCCGATCTCGTTGGCGACCGTCGTGTGCACGAACGTACCGGAATAGCGGGACATCGCGTGCGCCTCCGGTGCCTTTCGCGGCCTCGCCTCGCGTCCTGCCGTGGAACCCGCATCCGTCGATGCCGGCCGCGATCGCTTGTCGGTGTCGTTCTTGCGCACGTATGTCTGCCCTCACCCGTCGCTTTCGCGATAGGCCCGTATGCGGTCGAAGGCAACGGCAAGGACGATGAAGCTGCCCACAAAGGCACCTTGCCAGAAGGTGCTGATGCCGAGAAGGATGAGACTGTTGCGGATGACCTCGATCAGCGCCGCGCCGACAACCGAACCGAACACGGTGCCGGCTCCGCCCAGGAGGTTCGCGCCGCCGATGACGGTCGCCGCGATGACGCTGAGTTCCATGGACTGGCCGAGGTTCGTGGTGACGCCGCCGAGCCAGCCGGCTTCCAGCACTCCCGCGATGCCCGCCATCATGGCGGAGAACATATAGACGGTAACCTTCAGCCGCGTCACCGCGATGCCCGTCAGCATCGCCGCCTTCTCGTTTGCGCCGATGGCGAAGACGTGCGTGCCCCAGCGCGTCCACTTCAGGACGAAGCCGGTCGCAATCGCGAGCACCACCAGCGCGATGACCGGATTGGCGATGCCGTAGACCGAGCCGCCGCCGAGGAAGAACAAGAGCTTTTCGTCGGGCCCGAACTGGAACACCATGCGGTTGCTGGACAAGATCATCGCCGCGCTGCGCGCGATCGACAGCATCCCAAGCGTGACCACGAAGGGGGGGATGCGCAGATAGGCGATCAGCGCACCGTTGATGAGCCCCACCAGCAGCGACGCGGCGATGGCCAGCGTCGCGGCGAACGCCAGTGAATATCCGGCGTTCATGGTGATCGCCAGCACCATCGCCGAGAGGCACAGGACGGATCCGACCGAGAGGTCGATACCGCCCGAGATGATCACCACCGTCATGCCGAGCGCGACGATCGCGACGAAGGCGAAATTGCGGGTGACGTTGAAGAGGTTCTGCGAGGTGGCGAAGGTCTCGGTAGCGAGAGACAGCGCCACGCAGGCAATCACCGCCGCCAGGAAGACCCAGAACGCCTGCTGCGACAGCAGCCTTCCGAACCGCGAGTGGCTCTGGTTCGCGATCGCCGTGGCCATGCTGGCGGCCATTTCGGCCCTCCCGGTGTCAAGCATATTCGATCGCTCCGGTGATGAGGCCGGTGATCTCCTCGGGCGAGGTCGATGCGGTGGCCTTGTCGGCGACCTTGGTGCCGCGCCGCAGCACCACGATACGGTCGGTCACGGCGAAGACGTCCGGCATGCGGTGACTGATCAGGATGACGGCGATGCCCTGCCGCTTCAGTTCCTGGATCAGGTTCAGGACCTCGGCGACCTGGCGCACGGAAATGGCGGCGGTCGGCTCGTCCATGAGCACGATGTGGGCATCGCTCAGCCTCGTGCGGGCGATCGCGACCGCCTGCCTCTGCCCGCCCGACATGGACCTTACAGTATCGCGCGGACGCGTCTCCGACTTCAGTTCGGTGAAGAGTTCCCCCGCGCGGCGGTTCATCGCGGCATAATCCAGGATGCGGAAAGGACCGACCGACTTCGTGATTTCGCGTCCGAGGAACACGTTCACGGCGGCCGTCAGATTGTCGCAGAGCGCCAGGTCCTGATAGACGATCTCGATGCCGTTCTGGCGCGCCTCGAGGGGACTGTGGAAGACGGTATCCTTCTCCCGGATAAAGATCCTGCCCTTGAACTCGGGCGGAAGTTTCCCGCGATGATCTTGACCAGCGTCGACTTGCCCGCGCCATTGTCGCCCATGAGGCCGAGTATCTCGCCCGGCTGCAGCGAGAGCGACACGCCGCCAAGGGCGTGAATGGCACCGAAGTGCTTCGATATCCCTTCCAGCCGCAACACGCTCATACGCCCGCTTCCTCCCGATTCCGGACGTAACGGATGCAGGCCCGCCTCGTCAATATAAAAGCTGTTTAATCCTATTTATCAGACAATATCTTGACAGCCGGGCAGCCGTGTTCTGTAGTGCTCCCGGGAGGAAACGCATGCTGGTTCTGGTCACAGGCGCCACGGGAAAGGTCGGGCGGAGGCTCGTCGAGCGCCTCCAGGCGGATCGCCCGGACGTTCGTATCCGCGCACTCTGCCACAATCGCACCCTGCACGAGACGGAAGCCGTCTCTGTCGTCCGCGGCTCGATCGCCGATCGGGAGACCTGCCGGGAGGCGCTCCGGGACGTGACCCACGTCGTGCACCTGGCCACATGCAAGGAGACACCGGACGACGTTATGGACGTGACCGTGAAGGGGCTGTTCTGGCTGCTGGAGGAGTTCCGCGCCAACTCCAGTTCGCAGCGTTTCCTGCTGATCGGCGGCGACGCAGCGGTCGGCCACTTCTTCCACCGCCATCCCGCGCCGATCACCGAGGATGCACCGCACATGGCGTATCCTGGCTGCTACGCGCTGTCCAAGGTGCTCGAAGAGGTGATGCTGGCGCAGTTCGGCATCCAGTACGGCATCGACTGGTGCTGCCTGCGCGCGCCCTGGATCATGGAGAAGGACGACTTCCGCCACAGCCTCTCCTTCGGCGAGGACCTGTTCGGCGGACCGGACTGGAAGACGATGGTCGAGCCGCATGTCGCCCGCCGCAGCCGCGACACCGGAGCGGTGCCGTTGCTCCAGGAGGAAGATGGAACGCCGGTCAGGCGCAACTTCGTCCACGTCGACGATCTCGTCGCCGCTATCCTGATCGCCCTCACCGCCCCGGCCGCCCGGCAGCGCCTCTACAACATCTGCATGGACGAGCCTGTCGACTACGCCGCGGTTGCCGATCACCTGGGCCGGGCGCGAGGCCTGCCCTCGACCCCCGTGCGCGGTCCCTACGTCAGCAACTGGATGGACAACAGCAGGGCCAAGGCAGAGCTCGGCTGGCGGCCATCATACGACCTTTCGACGCTCATCAATTCCGCCTGGGACTACGTTCGAACGCCGGATCAACCCCGGCAGGTCTGGTACCCGGGCTGAGGATCGCGCCGCCGTGGCCGGTGCGATCAGCCGCAACCACAAGCCACTCAAAGGGAGGACTGACATGAAACTGAACAAACTCATGCTGGCCGGCGCAGCCGTCCTGGCGTTCGCCGCATCTGCATTCGCCCAGGACAAGACGCTGGCCATCGTCGTCAAGGGCCTCGACAATCCGTTCTTCGAGCAGATCAACCTCGGCTGCCAGAAGTGGAACAAGGAGAACGCGGGCGGCGAGTACAAGTGCCTCTACACCGGCCCCGCATCGAGCGCGGACGAGGTGGGCGAGGTGCAGATCGTGGAGGACCTGCTCAACCGGCCTGACGTGAAGGCGATCGCGATCTCCCCGTCGAACGCACCACTGATGGCCAGGCTGCTGCGCGAAAAGGCGCCCTCCATCCCGGTGATGACAATCGACGCCGATCTCAGTGCCGACGACGCGGCCCTGCGAACGACCTATCTCGGCACCGACAACTATCAGATGGGCGTCAAGTTCGCCGAGCATCTGAAGAAGCTCAAGCCGGAAGGCGGAAGCGTGTGCCTGCAGCTCGGCAACGTCGCCGCCGACAACATCAATCAACGCGCCGCCGGCACCCGCGACACGCTTTCGGGCGAGAAGGGAATCGAACGCCTCTCAGGGCAAGGCGGATGGACCGAGATAGCGGGCTGCCCCGTGTTCACCAACGACCAGGCGGACCTTGCCAATCAGCAGATGGCCGACACCTTCACGGCCAATCCCGACCTGACCGCATTCATGCTGATCGGCGGCTGGGCACAGTTTGCCCCGCAGGCCTATTCCCAGGTCACGGACCAGGTCATGGACAAGCTGAAGTCCAAGCAGATGGTCATCGTCGCGGGCGACACGCTTCCCCCTCAGATGGAAGCCCTGAAGGCGGGACGCAGCCATGTCCAGGTCGGACAGCGGCCCTTCGAGATGGGGTATCGGGCGCCGAGCGTGATGATCGACATGATCGCCGGCAAGCCGGTCGAGCCGATCATCTATACCGGGCTCGACGAATGCATGCAGGAAACCGCCGGCAACTGCATCGGCGGATGACCTGTCTGCCGCGGCCCGGGACCCGGCCCGGGCCGCGTACAGATCGCAAGACCGCTCCGCCCGGTGCGCGGACGGGCCCACTTTCCCCTCTTTATGGATGGCCCGCCCCTCCCGCCGAAGCCTGTGTGTAGGATGTCGGTGTTCAAGAGAGGAAGGAGCGGACCATGAGCATAGTGATCCTTGGCATTGACCTGGGCAAGAACAGTTGCAGCGTCGTTGGACTGGACGAGATGGAGCGGTCATCGTGCGTCGGCGGATGCGACGTGACGGGGTGATCGCATTCGCCGCAAAGCTGTCGCCCTGCATCATGGCGATGGAAGCCTGCTGTGGTGCACATCACATGGGCCGATCGCTGGCGGCGCTGGGCCATCAGGTCCGTTTGATGTCGCCGGAATATGTGCGGCCCTATGTGAAGGCTCAAAAGAACGACGATCGCGATGCCGAGGCGATCGCCGAAGCGGCGACCCGACCCACCATGCGCTTCGTTGAACTCAAGAGCGAAGAGCAGCTCGACGTTCAAACGCTGCATCGGGTGCGCGACCGCCTGGTCAGTGAACGCACCTCGTTGACCAACCAGATCAGGAGCCTGCTTTTGGAGCGCGGGCACGTTGTGGCGCAGGGTCACGCCCGGCTGCGTCTTTTGCTGGTGAACTGCTGGACAACGGCGGCGACGCGCTGAGCCCGCGCATGGCGTTCCTACTCGAGGACATGCGTTCGCGCTGGGAAGAGCTGGACCGCCGCATCGCCGCCTTTGACGCCGAGTTCGCAACCATGGCGCGGACCGACGACCGCGCCCGGCGACTGACAGGCATTCCCGGCATCGGAGCGCTGAATGCCACCGCACTGGTAGCCGCAGTTGGCAGCGCGGCAACATTCGACAAGGGACGCGACCTCGCGGCATGGTTGGGTCTTGTGCCTCGGCAAGCCACAACTGGAGGAAGGCCGAAGCTCCTGGGTATCACGAAGCGCGGAAGCAGGTATCTGCGCAAGATGCTGATCCAGGGCGCACGGTCCGCTATGCCCTCGTTGACCAAGAGCAACACGGCGGTCGGATCGTGGCTGCGCGCACTCCTCGCTCGCACCCATCCCAACGTCGCCGTCGTCGCATTGGCTGCGAAGATGGCTCGCACTGTGTGGGCGCTGCTCCACCACGGACGGACTTATCAGGTCGCGACGACGTAGGGATGAGGAACAAACGTCCGGATATTAACCGCCGGACATCACGAGCTGCGAGTGGTGAAAGGAAGATGGCCTGACAGTCGATCGGTGTCCCGAAAACCTCCGGCGTAAAATGGCCCAACGAGGCCGGCCCCTTTATGAGGATCGGAACGCGCGGATCTCCATCTTGGCGGCGGCCATCAGGCCGACATGCCGGATACGTTTGTGCAGACTGTTCACGCCATCCTCCAATTGTCGCTTGCAACTGGGGCGGGCCATACGTTTATGAGGATCGGAACGCGCGGATCTCCATCTTGGCGGCGGCCGTCAGGCCGACATGCCGGATACGTTTGTGCAGACTGTTCACACCATCCTCCAATTGTCGCTTGCAACTGGGGCGGGCCATACGTTTTATGGAGATCATCATGAAGTTTCGTGTTTCCGCCGCCGTCATGGCGATCGCCGCCGTCATGGCCGCGAGCGCCGCCAGTGCCCAGGACAAAAAGTCCCTCGCTTTCGTCGTGAACGGTGCCTCGGATTTCTGGAAGCTTGCCGAAGCCGGCGTGACGAAGGCCCAGGGCGAACTGCCCGGCTACGACCTGCAGTTCAAGTACCCGGAACAGGCCGCAGCCGCGGTCCAGCAGCGACTGATGGAAGACCTCGCGGCCGCCGGCGTCTCCGCCATCATGGTGAGCGCCGTCGATCCCAAGTCGTCCACGGACGCGCTCAACCGCATCGGCGGCCAGGTACCTCTGTTCACGACCAATTCCGATGCACCCGATACCAACCGCATCGCCTATATCGGCTCATCCAACACCGATGCCGGCAAGCAGGCCGGCGAGATCGCGCTCAAGGCCCTGCCCGACGGCGGCAAGTGCATCGGCTTCGTCGGGTTGCCTGGCGCGGACAATGCCCGCGAACGCATTGAGGGCATGAAGGAGACGATCGCCGGTTCGAAGGTCGAATTGATCGACGTGCGAGGCGACGACATCGACATGACGCGCGCCAAGCGCAACGTCGAGGACGCGCTCGCGGCGAACCCGGACATCGACTGCATGGTCGGCTTCTACTCCTACAATCCGCCCCGTATCTACGAGGTGCTGAAGGAATCCGGCAAGCTCGGCGAGATCGCCGTCATCGCGTTCGACGAGGATCCGATCACGCTGGGCGGCGTACGCGAGGGCTCGATCGCGGGGACCGTCGTCCAGGATCCCTACGAGTGGGGTTATCAGGGCATGAAGCTGATGGCGAAGTATCTCGAGGGCGACAAGTCGGTGGTGCCGCCCGGCGAACTGATCATCATTCCCACGAAGATGATCGACAAGGGCAACGTCGATGCCTTCGAGGCGGAGCTGAAGGCGCGTATCAACGGCTGACCCCTCGTAGCCGCAGGCCGGCCATCTGCTTCCCGGCCGGCCTGTCCGGACCCACGCATCCTCCAGCCCAGGTCCCCCATCCGTATGCCTGAGCCTTTTCTCCAGATGAAGGGTATTTCCCGGGTCTATCCCGGCGTTACGGCTCTCGACGGCGTCGACCTCCGCGTCGCTCCGGGCGAAGTCATGGGGCTCGTCGGGGAAAATGGTGCCGGCAAGTCGACGCTGATGAAGATCCTCAGCGGAGTAATCGCGCCATCCGCCGGGACCATCGAACTCGACGGGGAGACGATGACGCACCTGACCGTGTCTCGTTCGATGGCGGCGGGCATCGCCTTCGTGCATCAGGAGCTCAACCTCTTCGAAAACCTCACCGCGGGCGCCAACGTGGTCATCGGCCGCGAGCCGCTGCGCGGCGGCATGCTTCGTTTCGTCGACGAAGCCCGGACGCGGCAGATGGCGCAGCCGCTACTCGACCAGCTCGGCGCCGGGTTCGATGCGGCGACGCCGGTTTCGAAACTCTCGCTGGCGCAGATGCAGCTCGTCGAGATCGCCAAGGCGCTTTCGATGCGCGCCCGGCTCGTCATCATGGACGAGCCGACGTCGAGCCTGGCAGCGTCGGAAACGGAACGGCTGCTTGCTGTCATCGCGAGCCTGAAGGCGGAAGGCGTGGCGGTGATCCTCATCACGCATCGCCTGGCCGAGGTAGAGCGCGCGGCGGACCGCGTCGTGGTGCTGCGCGACGGGCGTTGCGTGGCAGAGCTCGAGCGCGCCGAAATTCGGGCGGACACGATGATCAGGCACATGATCGGCCGCGATCTCACGACCCTCTACCGCTCCCCCGCCAGCCCGCCCGGGGACGCGGTGCTGGAACTGCGCGGCGTGAGCACATCCTACCGTCCCGGTCGGACGGTCGATCTGCGCATCCGTCGCGGGGAGATTCTCGGCCTCGCGGGACTGGTCGGGTCCGGGCGAACCGAACTCGCCCGCACGATCTTCGGCCTCGACGCGCCGGTTGCCGGTGAGGTGTGGGTCAATGGCGCGCGGCTGCCGCCGGGCCGGCCGGGAGCGGCGATCGCGCGCGGCCTGTTCCTGGTCCCGGAGGATCGCAAACGGTCCGGCCTCGTGCTCGACTTCCCGATCCGCTCGAACGTCACCCTGGCGAGTGTCGCCCGCTTTTCGCGCCGCGGCCTGATCGACATGGCTCTCGAAGAAGCCGAAGCCGCATCGCAACGCGAGCGGCTGGACATCCGCACGCCGTCGCTTTCGGTCACGGCGGCGTCGCTGTCAGGCGGCAACCAGCAGAAGGTGGTCCTCGGAAAATGGCTCTCGATGGCGCCGAAGGTGCTGATCTTCGACGAGCCGACCCGCGGCATCGACGTCGGCGCGAAGAACGAGATCTACCGGCTGATGCGCGAACTCGCGGACACCGGAGTCGGGATTCTCATGATATCGTCCGACATGGAAGAGGTCATCGGCGTCAGCGACGGCGTGGCCGTCATGCACGAGGGCAGTATCTCGGGACATCTGGAACGGGATGCCCTGAGCGAACGGGCGGTCATGTCGCTCGCGGTCGGCCGCCCGGCCGCGCAGGCACTGCGGATGGAACGACAGACCTCATGATCAGCCGCAAGGATCTCGGACTCCTGGTCCTCATCATCGTGGTCGGGGCGGTCGTCGCGATCATCAATCCCAGGTTCGTATCGCCGATCAATCTCGCCAACACCGCCAACCTGGTCGGACTGTTCGGCATCTTCGCCGTCGCGCAGGCCTTCGTCATCATCTCCGGCGGCATAGAGCTTTCCGTCGGCTCCATCATCGCGCTGCTGGGGGTCGTCTTCGTCGATCTCGTGGCGAATGGAACCGCCAGTCCGGCCATCGCTTTCGCCGTCGTGCTGGGGCTCGGTTGCATGATGGGACTGGCGCATGGGCTCCTGATCGCCAGGCTGGGGCTGCAGCCCTTCGTCGTCACCCTGTGCGGCCTGCTGATCTACCGGGGCGTCGCCCGATACTACACCGAAGACGCAACCGCGGGATTCCCGTTCGGCGCCAGCTTCCCGATCCTTGAATGGCTGACCGCCGGCCGCTTGCTCGGCGTTCCGCACAGCCTGATCGCCTTCGCCGCGATCACCGTCGTCATGGGCTTCATCCTGCACCGCTCGGTCTTCGGCCGACACCTCTTCGCCGTCGGCAAGAACGAGGAAGCGGCCCGCTACAGCGGCATCGACACGCACCGCGTCATCATCACAGCCTACGTCATATGCTGCGGGCTGACCGCAGTGGCCGCCGTCTTCATCGCCATGTACACGCGCTCGATCTCGCCGTCATCGCACGGGAATTTCTACGAACTCTACGCCATCGCCGCGGCGGTGCTCGGCGGATGCTCGCTGCGCGGCGGCGAAGGCTCTATACTCGGTGTGGTCCTCGGCGTGATCCTGCTGCAGGTGCTGCAGAACCTCGTCAACCTGCTCGGTATACCGAGTTCCCTGAACTTCGCCGTCATGGGTACGGTCATCCTCATCGGCGTCCTAGCGGACCAGCAGATTGCGGAGCGGGTGAGAATGCAAAAGGGTCCTGAGACGGTCGGAAAACGTTAACGCGACAGTATATACCAACCGGCAGGCGCTTGGAGGATTTCGGGGAGAGGCATCCACTCCCTGACGGCAAATTTGAGGCGCCTTGCTGTCGTCGCGGGAGGAGCCACCCAGCCATGATAGCTTCCTATGCGCAGTGAGAGGCCGCACGCGGACGATGAGGTCTAACTAGCGTGGCCGCACTTGCCTCGCTTCCTGTATGCGAAGAAGTCACTGGGGATCAGTCGGTGCCGTACACGTGTGTTTGCCAAGCGTTCATCATTGCGCGCCTCGCTCCAAGCATCGCTCCTGCTTTCGCTGGACGATACCGATCACGTCTGAAAGGCTCCCGCGTTGCCAATTCGGCAACATTCCCGACGTGTATTGATGCTTTATTCGAACGTTCGCCGCTGCCACAATCAGCAGGCATGATGCGGACGCAACGACGATGGCCTACGTCATTACCGAGACCTGTATCGACGTGAAGGATGGCGATTGCACCGCCGCCTGCCCGGTCGATTGTATCTACGAAGGCGGACGGATGTTCTATATCCACCCCGACGAATGCATCAATTGCGGGCTCTGCCTGTCGATCTGCCCGGTCGACGCGATCGTCTGGGACGGAGAACTGAAGCCGGATCAGCGTCGGTTCGAGGCCGCCAACCGCGAATTCTTCGGCGAGGCCGTCACGGGCTGGGATTCGCCCGGCGGCTGGGATGCCGCACATACCACGGATCTGGACCACCCCTTGGTCGCCGGTTGGCCCGCGGACGAAACGCAGGCTCCAAGCGTGGCGTAGACGGCATTCTTGGCCCCGACGGGCGCGAGGCAAGGCGGCGTCTGGCGGTCAGAAATCAGCGAAGGCGATAGTGCCGGCGGACGGCCTGCGAAAGGAATTCGGCATCCGTTCGCCTGCCTTCCAGCATCGGCCGGCGGGAACGCGCCTGCTCGACCAGTTCTGTCAACGCGGCATCGTGGTCGAAGGTCACGAGCTTGCCGTCCGCCACGACCGAGCGGCCGGCGACGCAGAGCCCCCGCACGTGGCGTGCCGTCATCCGCCCAAGCAGCACGTCCGCTTCGTCGACGTCGTCGAAAACCGCCTCGGCGAGGAGAGCCGCATAGTCGATCAAGACGAGATCATGCGATGACGGATGATTGACCACTGCGCTTCCGTTTTCGTGCACTGCGAAGAAAAGCTCTTCTTTCGGTATTGCGGGTTCGAGCCCGCGACCGCCGTGGAGCAGCCAGAGGAGCCGCATCTCGCGCCAGATGTCCTGGTCGTCGTCGAAACCGGACCCGTCGAGCCCGAGCGCGTAGGCGACCCCCGCCGACCTCAGGCCGGCGAGAGGTGCGACGCCGGATCGCAGCCTGAGATTGGCGGAGGGATTGGTCACGAGCATCACGCCCCGATCAGCGAGGAGTTCACTTTCGTCGGGCCGGAGCTGGACGCCGTGCGCGACCGCCAGCCGCGGCGACAGGAACCCGATCTCGTCCAGGTACGTCAGGATCCCTTGGGGAAACCGCCGATCGAGCCAGCTTCGCTGACGCGGCGATTCCAGGAGGTGCATGTGGATCCGGCGTCCGCTCAGCGCCGAGGCTTCGGCGATCGCTTCCAGGAGCGAATTGCTCGCCCATTGCGGCCCGATCGGACCGTACTGGACGTCGATCATCGCGCCGGCATGGTTTCGTGCAATCTCGTCGACGGCCGCCACTTGCTCCCGCACCGGGAGATAATTCGGCGCCAGTCCGGCGACATGCGCGCGCTGCGCCTCGTCCAGGTCGGGCCACAGTTCCGGCAGACCGCCGTAGACGAAAGGCGAATCGTCGAGCAGCGGACACGAGATCGCCAGGCGAATGCCGCAGTCCCGCCCCGCGCGGACGACATCGGCCGCTTCTTCGACCAGCCTGTCCGCGTTCAGGGAGTTGTGGCAGTGCATGGTCGCACCGCATCCGGCCTTGGCGACACGCCCACACGCGACCAGCGCCTCGAGATAGGGGGCGGTCGGCGGCCTCAGCCGCATCCAGGGTATCCAGGGCTCGAGCGCATCGTCCATGCAGCCGAAGTCCATGGTGCGGATGCCGTAGCCGTGATCGTGTGCATTGACCGGCGCCGGCATCGCCAGCAGTCCGCGCCCGTCGCCGCTGGACCCGACGACGGCGATCTCATGGTTGCCGACCTCGAGAAGCACCTCCCTCCGGGCCGGCTCCGCACCCGGACGACGCAGGTAGCGCTCCGCGGCGATGCGCTGTTTCACCGGGCCAGCACCGAGTGGATTTCGTCGCTGAACTTTTGCAGTTCGACCGCCATGTAGTCCACCAGTGCCTGCGTGGCACCGGTCAGCGGACGTCGCCTGGGCACCATGATGCCGATCTCCAGTTCATGCAGACGCGAGCCCGCGATCGGCAGCGCGACCACACTGCCTTCGCGCAACTCGTGGAGCAGCCCGAGCGGCGTGAAGAACGCGACGCCGGTTCCAGCAAGGATCAGCGGCTTCAGCATCATCTGGTTGTTGGTCGCCACGAGCGTCCGCCCGGTGCGGTCGAGCGTGGAGAGTTCGATGGCGATCCGGGAGCTCATCACTTCGTTGTCAAGCTGGAGCAACAGGTTGAACTGCGCGCACTCCTGCAGCGATACCGACTCCGATCTCGCCAGCGGATGGTCGCGAGAAACCATCGCCATGAGGGGCATCGCAACGCTGGCGACGCAGCGGATGTCTTCGGGACGGGCGAGGTCGAAGGTAATGCCCACGTCCACGTCGCCGTCGGCCACGAAACCGAAGATCTGGCTGTAGTTGTCGTTGCGGATGCGGAAATCGACCGCCGGATGGATGCGATGGAAAGCCATGATCCGCTCGGGAAGGAACTGGACCGCCAGGCTGTCGAGGCAGGCGATGTGCACGCGCCCGGTCTTCTTGCCCTTCAGATCGCCGAGTTCGCCACGCATGATGTCGAACTCGTGCAGGGTGTCGCGGGCATGCCTGAGCACGATCTCGCCTGCGCGCGTCAGCCGCAGCCCGTTCGGCAGACGCTCGAACAACGGGGTTCCGAGTTCATCCTCGATCTTCTGGATCTGGCGGCTGACCGCGGAACCTGCCACGTGCAGCTCGTCAGACGCCTTGCGGATCGAGCCCGCCCGCGCGACGGCGACGAAGTAGCGCAACACCGCTGCGTGCATGAATTCCGGCTGCTCCCTCCCAGATGACCAAAGCCGATCCTACCTGCCCTTCCAGACAGGCGCACGCTTTTCGTTGAAGGCGCGGACACCCTCCTGACCGTCTTCGCTCGCCAGTGCCGCAACGAGCGCAGGCGTCCGCAGAGCCTGTGCCTCGGCAGGAGACAGATGGGCGGTGCGGTTCACCGTCTGCTTGATCGCCCGCAGCGAGAGAGGCGCACAGGCGACGATACCGGCCACCCAGCGCTCTACGGCCTCGTCCAGGTTCTCGGATGGGGCGACTTCGTTGACGATGCCGAAGGCGGCCATCTCGGCGGCAGAAAAGCGGCGGCCGGAAAGCATCACGCCCATGGCGAGGTTGTGCGGGATCTTTCGCTGGAGCAGCACCATGCCGCCGTCGAGCGGCATGCGGCCGACGCGGCCTTCCGGCAGACCGAACTGCGCGTTTTCCGAAGCGATGACGACGTCGCAGCCGAGCACCATCTCAAAGCCGCCGCCCAGCGCATAGCCGTTGACGCGGGCGATCAGCGGAATGTCGAGCGTGCGCCTGTAGGCAATGCCGCCAAAACCGTGCGGCCGAGCCTCGGCCCAGTATTCGAGGCCGGATTTGCCCACGTTCTTCATGTCGGCGCCGACGCAGAACGCCTTTTCACCGGCACCGGTGAGGACGATGCAACTCACGTCGCCGCGGCGCTCGAGTTCCTGCCATGCCGCCTCGAGTTCGGCCTCTGCTGCCGCATCGATCGCATTCATGCGGTCGGCGCGGTCGATGACGACGCGCGCGACGCGGTCGGCGATATCGAGGCGGACGCTCACGCGACCCCTGCGCGGCGCGGTTCGATTGCCGGGCCGAGCACCTCGTCATTGTGTTCGCCCAGGCGCGGGGGCGCCCGGCGGACCGTCACCGGGGCGGCCGACATGTCGATGGGGCTCCCGATCAGACGGACTGGACCGGCCGCGGTTCGCTCCGCCTCCAGGATCATCCGGTTGACCAGCGTCTGCTCGTCCTCCAGTGCTTCAGCCAGGGTTCGCACAGGCGCGCACAGAATATCGACGTCCTCCAGGCGCTTCAGCCAGTGCGTGGAGGAGTTCCTGGCGAAGTTCTCCCGGAAGATCGCCTGCAGCTCGGGGCGGTGCTCCATCTGGCGGTCGAAATCGGAAAACCGCTCCTCATTCGAGAGATCGTCAATCTCCAGTGCCTCGCAGATGTCGCGCAGCGGGTTCTGCTTGAAGGCGCCCACCATGACGATCGCCCGGTCGGTGGTCTCGAACACGCCGGTCAACGGAAATGCACCCCAGTTCAGGTCCTTGCCGCGCATCATATGCGTGGCACCCTCCTGCATCTGCAGGGCGAGCATGGAATTGTAGAGGCTGACCGCCACCACCTGTCCTTCACCGGTCTTGTGGCGCTGCAGGAGGGCGAGAAGAATACCCTGAACGAGATGCATTCCCGCCGAATAGTCGCAGAGCGGTGTCGAATAGATCGAGGTCGGCAATGCGGGGTCGGGCTTGCGCATCATCAGTCCCGTAAGAGCCTGGGCGAGGATGTCCTGACCGCCCTTGTGGCGATTCGGACCTTCGAGCCCGAATCCGGTGCCGACGGCGAAGATGATGCCGCGATTGCGGGCCTTCAGGTCCTCGTAGCCGAAGCCCATGCGTTCCATGACGCCCGGGCGGAAGTTGCTGACGACCACGTCGGCGCCATCGATCAGGTCAAGCACCTGCGACCGGGCCGCATCCGATTTCAGGTCCAGCGCGACGCTCTTCTTGTTGCGGTTTAGCGAACAGAAGACAGGATTGTTGAGACCGTCGGGATCCGAGCCAAGCGACCAGCGCGACAGGTCGCCGATCTTCTCCTTCTCGATCTTGATCACCTCCGCGCCGTAGTCGGCAAGCACCTGCGTACAGCAGGGCCCGAGCATGACCTGGGTGAAGTCGATCACCCTGACGCCCTCGAGTGGCAAGGGATTCATTCTGCTGCCTCCAGGAATGACGCATTTTCGGACGGCACGTCGCCCGGATCGGCGCCCTGCGCCCGCATCTGTTTCTGTATCGCCTTGACGTCGGCGTGGCGCACCTTCACCCCGCCGTTGAGCGCCACCGTGGCGGCGACGCCTGCCGCCTCGCCCATTGCCATGCAGGGCGGGATCTCGCGGCTCGATTTCTGCGCCTGCGGCGTCACCGAATAGTGGCGGCCAGCGACGAGCAACTGGTCAACCTCCCGCGGCAGCATGGCGCGATAGGGCGTATAGTAGTCGCGGCCGCGGCAAACCGTGTCGTGGAAATGCCGGCGGGAGATGACGTCATCCTTGGTCACGACGTACTCGCCTTCGAGCATGCGCGTCTGGCGCACCCCCGTCTGCGGCGCGAAGTCGACGACGTAGGCATTCTCGAAGCCCGGGAAGTTCCTGCGGGCGAAGTCCATCAGCTTTTCCATGCGGGCCCTGCCCTCGATCTCGACCGCGGTGAGATCGGCGACCTTGAGGCCATGCAGCTTGGGAATGTGCGGGCAATTCAGCCAGACGACGCCGGGCAGCGGCGTCTTCAGCCACCAGAAATTCCAGCAGCCCCCGATGATGCGCTTGGCCTCATGGTCGAGCTTGGCGAACTCTTCCGGATTGTCGAACTGGAAGGCTTCGGCGCGGTCTGTGTCGATGCCGCCCCAGCGCGAGACGGTCGTCAGGATGAAGGAACTTTCCTGGGACCTTGCGCCGGCGCTCGTCGCCACGTCGAGATCGCCCGTGGCATCGATCACAACGTCGCCGAGGATCGCCTGGCGGCCTTCCTTGGTTTCGCAGATCACGCCCTTGATGACGCCGTCCTCGACGATCGCCGACGAGAACCAGCTATGCGCGCGGAGCTTGACGCCGCTCTCGGCGATCAGGGCATAGGAGGCGCGCTTGAACGCGTCCGGGTCGAAGGCGGCGGAATAACAGACCGGGTGGGGCATCGAATGGGTGTGGAAGTCGAACAGTCCCCAGCGCGCCCATTTGCGCCACATCGCGTCAGTCTCGCGTACCCCGGGTTGCCGGTCGGAATCGGGAGGCGTCACGCACAGGCCCCAGGCGCTCATGCGTTCGATCATCTCCATGCAGATACCCTGAACGGTGACCTCCATGCCGTTGTGCATGTCGTCGAGCACCAGCACCATCCCGCCCGAGGCGAGCCCGCCGAGATAGGGATAGCGTTCGAGCAACGTGACGCTGGCGCCGTTGCGGGCGGCCGAGACCGCGGCGGAAATACCCGCCGGGCCGCCGCCAACGACGACCACGTCGGACCTGTCGGCGACGTGCGCTTCGCGCGCGGCTTCGGTGATGGTCGGCGTAACCATGCTTTCCTCCTGTAGTTTTGCTTTGAGCTTCCCCCCCGTCAGTGGAGGTCCGCCGCCTTCCATCTGATCAATCGCGACTCCGCGATCGAGACGAATGAAAACAGCGCCACCGCCAGCAGTGCCGCGGTGAACACCGTTGCGTAGAGCAGCGGCGAGCGGAAATTGTACGTCGCCTCGATGATCAGCGCTCCCAGTCCGAAGCTCGATCCGATCCACTCGGCAACGATCGCCCCGATGACGCATGTGGTGCTGGCGATCTTGAGCGCCGCAAACAGGAACGGCAGCGAACTCTGGATGCGGACCTTCCAGAATATCTCCGATTTCGAGGCCGACAGAACGCGCATCAGATCGAGGGTGGCCGGCGTCACCGCCTTCAGCCCGCGCACCATGTTGACGAGCGTGGGGAAGAAGCAGATCAGGGCCGCGATCATGATCTTCGGCGAAAGGCCGTTGCCGAAGATCAGGACGAGGATCGGAGCCACAGCGATGATCGGGATGGTGTTGATGAACACCGCGATCGGATAGAACGCCCGCTCCGCGGTGCGGCTGTGAACGAACCAGACTGCGAGCAGGATCGCGACCAGATTGCCGAAGATGAAGCCGAGCAGGGCCTCGAGAAGCGTGGGCCAGAAATTGACCAGCAGCGTTGCTCCATCGTCGCGGAAGGCCTTGAGGACCTCCAGCGGGCTCGGCGCCATGTAGGTGGGGACCGAGAAGGCCCAGACGATCAGCTGCCAGCAGGCGATCAGTCCGACGACGGCGGCGACCGCCGGCCACTTCTCGCCGAACCGGTCCGCGAAGCGGAACAGACCCTGGCCAGGCAGCGTCGTCGGATGATGTGCTACGTCCGCCATCAGCATTCCTCCAGAAGCTGGCGCAAATGCGCGGTGATCTGCACGAACTCGAGCGTGTCGCGAACGGGAAGGCGACGCGGATAGGGAAGATCGACCGGCATGAATTCCTTCACCCGGCCGGGATTGGAAGCGAGGACCAGGACGTGCTGGCCAAGGAAAGCCGCTTCGGGAATAGAATGCGTCACGAACATGATCGTCGTGCCCGTCTCCTGCCAGATGCGCAGCAGTTCCTCGTTGAGCTTGTCGCGGGTGATCTCGTCGAGGGCGCCGAACGGCTCGTCCATGAGCAGGATCTTCGGCCGCGTCACCAAGGCGCGTGCGATGGCGACGCGCTGGCGCATGCCGCCGGAGAGTTCGCCCGGGAGGGCTTTCTCGCGCCCCTTCAATCCGACCAGTTCCAGCAGTTCGGCGGGCTCCGCATGTGCCGTTCCGCCGCCTCCCACTTCCAGTGGAAGGCCGACGTTGTCGATGGCGCTGCGCCACGGTAGCAGGGTCGCATCCTGGAACACGAAAGAGAACGTGCGGTCGCGGCGGGCCGCCTCGGGCGAGCGCCCGAGGACGGTTATGTCGCCGGCGCTCGTCGGAACGAGATCGGCGATCGCCCTCAGCAATGTCGACTTTCCGCAGCCGGAGGGGCCGATCATGGTGATCAGCGCCCCTTCGGCAATGTCCACCGAGACGTTCGACAGCGCGGTGACGGACTTGCCTTGTTCACCGAAGACGACGTCCACGCCCTTCACCGACACCGCGACATCCTGCGCCGCGGCGCCGGACACAGCGGACGGTGCGTTTGCCACCGCTGTCGCCGCCATCCGACTAGCCCACCTTCTTGCGGATGTCGGCGGTGGCTTCCAGCACCGAGAGAGTCATGACGTCGTCGACCGTGGGGACAGTACCCTTGAACTGGTCGAGCGAAGCATAGGTGTCGACCTGCGCCGCCCAGTTCTCGCGGTTCATCGCTCCCCAGCCATGCTCCTTGGTGACCTCGTTGAAGCTGAAGTCGAGCACCGGGCCGACGGCCTCGAGTTCGCTCGCCTTGTCCATGTTCGGATAGGCTTCCACGAGCATGTCGACGGCCTCTTCCGGATGTTCGCGGGCATAGCCCCAGCCGAGCGCCGAGCCGTTCAGATAGGCCGCGAGCACGTCCGGCGTTTCGGAGAGCGCCTTGTCGGTCGTGTAGTAGACGTTGGCATAGAGCTGGATGCCGGTATCCCAGAGCATCATGTCGACGCGGTCGTCGCCGAGGATTTTCAGCGCATTCGTGTTGGTCAGCCAGCCGGTCACGGCCTGGGCCTGCCCGGTGATGAGCTGGTTCATGTCGGAGCCCATGTTGACCAGCGTGACCTGATCTTCCGAAATGCCGTTCTTGGCCAGGAGCGCGCGCGCGAGAATGAACGCGGTCGGCTGCGTCGCGATCGTCTTGCCGATCATGTCCTTCGGTTCACGGATGGCGGCGCTCTCGAGCGAGAAATAGGTGAAGGGGTGTTTCTGGTAGCCGGCCGCGAAGGCCTTGACGGGGATGCCGGCCGAGCGAGCCAGCATGACCGAGGGGCTCGACGAGACGGTGCCAAGCGTCGACTGCCCCGCCGCCACGCCGGCCACGCCGTCGACATTCGGACCGCCTGGAATGATGTCCAGCTCGACCCCCTGTTCGGCGTAGAAGCCCTTCTTCTGGGCGACGACTTCACCGAGGATGCCGTTTGATGCGAGCCAGCCGAGTTGCATGCGAACCTTCGCAGGCGACTGGGCGGTGGCGGGTGTGACGCCGATCAGGCTGTGGGTGGCGGCAGCGCCGCCGAATGCAGCGGCAGCCTGCAGGAATTCGCGCCGCGTCTTCAGAAACTGAGGCATGTCCGGTTCTCCCGTTGGTGGCCCTGGCGCGTTCCCGAGCGCCGGTTTTCTTTGAAGGCCATCGAAAGGATGGGCCCATACCTCGTTCGAATAAAGTAGAATGATTTCGGGCTGTACATTGCCGAAACGGCAACGGGGAACCTCGGCCGCCCAGTTGTGGAGAACCTGTGCGCCAAGTCGCATCACGTTCTGGGCAATGCCGCAGACCAGATCAGCCCAGATCCGCACGCGTCGCCCGACCGCCATGCAAGGCCGCTCCCCGGTTTCCGGCCAGTCTCCAGCGCATCTCAGCGTTCCCGCAACGCGGGTTCGCACGCTGGGACAGGCTTCGGCACAGATGTCGCGCGGCGGGATTGACAGTGGTCGCGATCCTTGGCGCTCTTGGCTGACCGAACATGGAGGGAGATCGTGCTCAAAGCCGCCGCGCGCCATCCGCCGATCCGGGACGTCGAATACGACCTCGTGATTTTCGATTGCGACGGCGTCCTGATCGACAGCGAGGTGATCAGCGCACGCACCTTGATAAGGCAGCTCGCCCAGGTCGGCGTCACGGTCGATTTCGCCCATGTCCAGAGGCATTTCCTCGGCCGCTCCTGGGCCAAGGTCGCAGCCGAGATAAGGCAGATGCATGGTCTCGATCTCAGCACCGACTTCGAGGGAAACTATCGTTCCGAGCTCCTCGGCGCCTACGAGACAGAGCTGAAGGCGACGACCGGCGTGGAGGCGATCCTCGAGGGACTTGCGGTGCCA
Source organism: uncultured Alphaproteobacteria bacterium (assembly GCA_963747465.1). GTDB lineage: Bacteria > Pseudomonadota > Alphaproteobacteria > Rhizobiales > Rhizobiaceae > Aquibium. The sequence continues at coordinate 284,422 of CAVVFC010000006.1, read as the reverse complement.
TACTGCATGGCCACCAGCAGCAGCCCGGTGCGCGCAAGGCGCTCGCTGGAGATATCGGCCCTCGCGCCCTACTTCGACGAGCGGGTCTTCACCGCGTCCCAGGTGGAGCACGGCAAGCCTGCGCCCGACCTGTTCCTTTTCGCCGCCCGTTCGATGGGCATTGCACCGGGCCGCTGCCTTGTCGTCGAAGACTCCCTGCCGGGCATCGCCGCCGCCAGGGCGGCCGGAATGGAGGTCTGGCGTTTCGTCGGCGGCAGCCATCTCCAGCCGCCGCCATCCGACCCGGATCCGTCGCTGGACGGCATTCCGGTTTTTGACAAATGGGACCGGTTCTTCCAAATGGCACCCGGGTTGCGCGGGGGCGAGCGGAAACGATCGGCGACATGAGCGGCAAGTCAGACAGCGAAAACAATCGACTGGACGACGCTGCGCGCGCCGGGTGGCTCTATTATGTCGCGGGCAACACCCAGGACGAGATCGCCCGGAAGCTGGGCGTCTCGCGCCAGTCAGCGCAGCGTCTCGTCTCGCTGGCGGTCAGCGAGAAACTCGTGAAGGTGCGGCTCGATCACCCGATCGCCCACTGCATGGAACTCAGCCATCGCCTGAGAGAGGAATATGGCTTGCAGGGCTGCGAGATCGTTCCAAGCGATCCGGCCGCCCTGTCCTCGATCATCGGCCTGGCGCAGGCCGGCGCTGCCGAGATGGAACGACACCTCAGGTCGAAGCACCCGAAGATAGTCGCGATCGGAACGGGCCGTGCGCTGCGTGCCTGCGTGGAAGAGCTTTCGCCGATGGATTGCCCGCAGCATCGCATCGTTTCGCTGCTTGGCAACATGATGTCGGACGGTTCCGCGACGGCCTACAACGTCGTCATCCGGATGGCCGACCGTGTGAATGCGCGGCACTATCCCATGCCGCTTCCCGTCTATGCCCGCTCGGCGGAGGAGAAGCGTATCCTGCACAGCCAGGAACCCGTCCACAACATCCTGGAACTGATCCGCCAGGCCGACGTCACCTTCGTGGGCATCGGCAACATGGACATGAACGCGCCGCTTCTGGTCGACGGCTTCCTGACCCGCGAGGACATCCGCGCCTTCACCCGCGCGGGTGCTGTCGGCGAGATCACGAGCTGGGTCTACGATGCCCAGGGCAAGGTGATCGAAGGGCTCGTCAACGACCAGGTCAACAGTGCTCCGCTACGGGCCGACCCGACCAATCTCGTCTACGGGGTGGCCGCCGGCGAGCAGAAAGTGGCGGCGATCCGGGGAGCTATGAAGGGCGGCCTGATCAATCACCTGATCACGAACGAGCACACAGCCGAGCTTTTGCTCAAGCCGTAGGCGAAGATTCACTCCTCCAAGCCTCTGATATCTTTTCGACATTTGCTTTCTCGATCTCAGCACCGCAGCACGTTGCGCGCCTGGCGCTTGACTCAGGGCGGTGCAAGTGTGAGTATTTGCCCGTAAGCATAGCAATTGCTCATCTTACGATCCTTGGGAGGAAATCATGCACCATCTTACCCGCGCCCTTCTCGGCGCGTCGGCGCTGTCGCTCGTCTCGACGGCCGCCTTGTCCGAGACCCTCACGATCGCGACCGTCAACAATGGCGACATGATCCGCATGCAGGGTCTCACCGACGACTTTACGAAGAACAACCCCGGCATCGACCTCGAATGGGTGACGCTCGAGGAGAACGTGCTGCGCCAGCGGGTCACCCAGGACATCGCCACCAAGGGCGGCCAGTTCGACGTGATGACCATCGGCACCTATGAAGTTCCGATCTGGGCCAAGCAGGACTGGCTCCTGCCGCTCGACGACATGCCGGAAGGCTATGACGTCGACGATCTCCTGCCGGCGGTGCGCGACGCGCTCTCCGTAGAAGGCACGCTCTATGCCGCGCCGTTCTACGGCGAGTCCGCCATGGTGATGTACCGCACCGATCTCGCCGAGAAGGCGGGCGTCACGATCCCCGCGCAGCCGACCTGGTCCGACATCATGGCCGCCGCCAAGGCGATGACCGACAAGGACGGCGAGGTCTACGGCATCTGCCTGCGCGGCAAGCCCGGCTGGGGCGAGAACATGGCGTTCCTGACCGCCATGGCCAACAGCTACGGCGCGCGTTGGTTCGACATGGACTGGAAGCCGCAGTTCGACAGCCCCGAGTGGAAGTCGGCGCTCAACGACTATCTCACCCTCATGAACGAGTACGGCCCTCCCGGCGCCTCCTCCAACGGCTTCAACGAGAACCTGTCGCTGTTCCAGCAGGGCAAGTGCGGCATGTGGATCGACGCGACGGTCGCGGCCTCCTTCGTGACCGACCCGAAGAACTCCACGGTGGCCGACAAGGTCGGCTTCGCCCAGTTCCCGGCCAAGGAAGGCATGGACAATCGTGGCAACTGGCTGTGGGCCTGGAGCCTCGCGGTCCCCGCGTCGACGGATCGGCCGAGGCCGCGAAGAAGTTCGTCGCCTGGGCGACGGGCAAGGGCTACACCGAACTGGTCGCGGCGAAGGAAGGATGGCGCGCCGCGCCTCCGGGAACGCGCACCTCGCTCTACGAGAACCCCGAGTACCAGAAGGCCGCGCCCTTCGCCGAGATGACGCTGAACTCGATGAACGCCGCGAACACGCAGAAGTCCTCCGTGCAGGACATCCCCTACACGGGCGGACAGTTCGTCGCGATCCCCGAGTTCCAGGGCATCGGCACATCGGTGGGCCAGCAGTTCTCGGCCGCGCTCGCCGGACAGGTCAGCGCCGACCAGGCACTGCAGAGCGCACAGCAGCTGACCGAGCGCGAGATGCAGAAGGCCGGCTACCCGAAGTAGCGCCTCCTCCCGGCGGGGCCGGCCTCCAGAGGGGGCCGGCCACCGTCCGCCGCTCCCATCCGCCCACGGGGTAGTTCAGATGGCCACCGCCCATTCCCGCGCCGCTGCCAGGCTCATGATCGCGCCTGCCGTCATCCTGCTGCTCGGCTGGATGGTCGTGCCGCTGTCGATGACGATCTACTTCTCGTTCCTGCGCTACAATCTGCTCATGCCGGGCACCGAGGAATTCGTCGGCTTCCTCAACTACCGCTTCTTCCTGACCGACCCCGCCTTCTTCGAGGCGCTCACCAACACGCTCATCCTGGTCGGAGGGGTGCTCCTGATCACAACGATCGGCGGCGTCGCGCTCGCCCTCTTGCTCGACCAGCCGTTCTGGGGGCAGGGCATCGTTCGCATCCTCGTGATCGCACCGTTCTTCGTCATGCCGACGGTCTCGGCGCTGGTCTGGAAGAACATGTTCATGAACCCGGTCAACGGGCTCTTCGCCTGGATGGCGAAGGTGGTCGGGCTCGAACCCTTCGATTTCCTCGCCCACGCGCCGCTCTTCTCGATCATCCTGATCGTCGCCTGGCAGTGGTTGCCCTTCGCGACCCTGATCCTTCTGACTGCCTTCCAGTCTCTGGATCAGGAACAGCTCGAAGCGGCCGAGATGGACGGCGCCGGCTTCCGCAGCCGCTTCGTCTGGATCATGCTGCCACACCTGGCGCGGGCCATCACGGTGGTGATCCTGATCCAGACCATCTTCATCCTGTCCGTGTTCGCCGAGATCCTGGTGACCACCAATGGCGGCCCCGGCTACGCCTCCACCAACATCACATACCTCGTCTACGCGCAGTCGCTGCTGCAGTTCGATGTCGGCGGCGGCTCCGCGGGAGGCATCGTGGCCGTGATCCTCGCCAACATCGTCGCGATCTTCCTGATGCGGATGATCGGCAAGAACCTGGACGCCTGACCATGGCCCGCGCAGCTTCCACCCGCCGCACCGCCGCCACGACCGTGGTGGCCTGGACCATCGGCCTCGTCATCTTCTTCCCGATCCTGTGGACCGTGCTCACCAGCTTCAAGACGGAAGCCGAGGCGGTCGCCACGCCGCCCTCATTCATTCTGTTCGACTGGACGCTCGAGAACTACGTCACAGTGCAGGAGCGCTCGGACTATTTCCGCCACTTCTGGAACTCGGTGATCCTGTCGGTCGGGTCCACCGTCATCGGCCTGATCATCGCGATCCCCGCCGCCTGGGCGATGGCCTTCGTGCCGGGGAAGCGGACGAAGGACGTCCTGATGTGGATGCTCTCGACCAAGATGCTGCCGCCGGTCGGCGTTCTGATCCCGATCTATCTCATCTTCCGGGACACCAACCTGCTCGATTCACGCGCCGGCCTGGTTGTCGTTCTGATGCTGATCAACCTGCCGATCATCATCTGGATGCTCTACACCTATTTCAGGGAAATCCCCGGAGAGATACTGGAGGCGGCACGCATGGACGGCGCGACACTGTCGTCCGAGATCCTCTACGTGCTGACGCCGATGGCGATCCCCGGCATCGCCTCGACGCTGCTGCTGAACATCATTCTGGCCTGGAACGAGGCCTTCTGGACGCTGAACTTGACGGCGGCCAAATCCGCGCCGCTGACGGCCTTCATCGCCAGCTATTCCAGTCCCGAGGGGCTGTTCTACGCGAAACTTTCCGCTGCTTCGACCATGGCCATCGCGCCGATCCTGATCCTCGGCTGGTTCAGCCAGAAGCAACTCGTGCGCGGCCTGACCTTCGGCGCGGTGAAATAGGGGGAGACCATGGGCAGCATCGTGCTGAAGCAGGTGACCAAGAGTTTCGGGACCACCAAGGTGATCCCGCCGCTCGACCTGGAGATCAACGACGGCGAGTTCGTCGTCTTCGTCGGCCCGTCCGGCTGCGGGAAATCGACCCTGCTGCGCCTGATCGCCGGGCTGGAGGACGTCAGCAGCGGCGTCATCGAGATCGACGGCCAGGACGCCACCAGCACCCCGCCGGCCATGCGAAAGCTCGCCATGGTGTTCCAGTCCTACGCGCTCTATCCGCACATGTCGGTCCGGCGCAACATCGCCTTCCCGCTGCGCATGGCCGGGATGGACAAGGCCGAGCAGGACCGGAAGGTCGACGGAGCCGCAAAGGTCCTCAACCTGACCGACTATCTCGACCGGCGGCCGGGCCAGCTTTCGGGCGGGCAGCGCCAGCGCGTCGCGATCGGCCGCGCCATCGTGCGCGAACCGGAGGCCTTCCTCTTCGACGAGCCGCTCTCGAACCTGGACGCCGCCCTGCGCGTCGGCATGCGGCTGGAAATCAGCGAACTGCACGAGCGGCTGAAGACGACCATGATCTACGTCACCCACGACCAGGTCGAGGCCATGACCATGGCCGACAAGATCGTGGTGCTGCGCGCGGGATACATCGAGCAGGTCGGCTCGCCGCTGGACCTCTACCGCAACCCGCGCAATCTCTTCGTCGCCGGTTTCATCGGCTCGCCCAGGATGAACTTCGTCGAGGGTACCGAGGCCAGGAAGCACGACGCGCATACGATCGGGATAAGGCCCGAGCACCTGACCATCTCCCGCGCCGAGGGCACATGGAAGGGAACGGTGGGCGTTTCGGAGCATCTCGGTTCCGACACCTTCCTCCATGTCCGCATCGACCACGGCACGGTGACGGTCAGGACCGACGGGGAAGTCGATTTGCATCACGGCGACACCGTCTATCTCACGCCGGCCCCGGATCGGCTCCACCGCTTCGACGACAAGGGCCTCGCGCTTTGAGACGACTGGAAGGTAAGTCGGCGCTGATTACCGGCGCTGCGCGCGGCATCGGCAGGGCCTTCGCCGAGGCCTATGCACGGGAAGGCGCCACGGTGGCGATCGGCGACATCAATCCCGACGGGGCCCGCGAAGCGGCCGAGGCCACTGGCAAAGGGGCCTATGCCGTCCGCCTGGACGTGACCGACCAAGCCTCGATCGACGAGGCGGTGGGTGTCGTGGAGGAGCGCTGCGGCGGCATCGACATCCTCGTCAACAATGCCGCCCTGTTCGACCTCGCGCCGATCGTCGAGATCACGCGCGACAGCTACGACAGGCTTTTCGCCGTCAACGTCGCCGGCACGCTGTTCACCCTCCAGGCTGCCGCCCGCTCCATGATCGCGCGTGGCAAGGGCGGAAAGATCATCAACATGGCGAGCCAGGCCGGACGGCGCGGCGAGGCGCTGGTGGCGGTCTACTGCGCCACCAAGGCGGCGGTCATCAGCCTGACCCAGTCCGCCGGTCTCGGCCTCATCCGGCACGGCATCAACGTCAACGCCATCGCGCCCGGCGTCGTGGACGGCGAGCACTGGGACGGGGTCGATGCGCTCTTCGCCCGCCATGAAGGCCTGCGGCCGGGCGAGAAGAAGAAGCAGGTCGCCGCCGCCGTTCCCTACGGACGCATGGGGACGGCGCAGGATCTGACGGGCATGGCCGTCTTCCTCGCCAGCGCGGAAGCCGACTACGTCGTCGCCCAGACCTACAATGTCGACGGCGGGAACTGGATGAGCTGATGGCCAACCCGCCCCCCGTCCCGCTTCGCCTCTCGGCGCTCTCCGATCTCCCGTCAGCGGTGGAACGCCCGACCTACCGGCGCTCGGACCTGTCGCCGGGCATCCTTCACGTCGGCGTCGGCAACTTCCACCGCGCGCATCAGGCCATGTACATGCACCGGCTGTTCGAGAAGGGCCGCGACCGCGACTGGGCGATCGTCGGCGGCGGCGTACGCACCTCCGACGCGACCATGCGCGGCAAGCTGGCGGCGCAGGACTGGCTGACGACGGTCGTCGAACTCGACCCCACCGGCCTTTCGGCGCATGTCTGCGGCTCGATGATCGATTTCGCGCCCGTCGATTCCGGAGCGCTGGTCTCGGCGATGGCACGGCCGGAGATACGCATAGTATCCCTGACGGTCACCGAAGGCGGCTACTTCATCGATGCCGAGACGGGCGGCTTCGACGCCTCGCATCACGACATTCTCGCCGACCTCGGCGATCGCGAAAATCCGAGAACCGTGTTCGGCGCCATCATCGCGGCGCTGGCGCGGCGGCGCGAGGCGAACCTGCCCCCCTTCACCGTGATGTCCTGCGACAACCTGCCCGAAAATGGTCATGTCACGCGCCAGGCGGTGATCGGGCTGGCGCGCAGCATGCGCCCGGGCATGGAGGACTGGATCGCGAGCGAGGTCGCCTTTCCCAGCGGCATGGTCGATTGCATCACACCCGCCACCGGTCCGCGCGAGATCGCGCTGGTGCGCGACCGCTTCGGCATCGACGACGCCGCGCCGGTCGCGTGCGAGCCGTTCCGGCAATGGGTGCTGGAGGACAGTTTTCCTCAGGGGCGCCCCGCGCTGGAGGAGGTCGGGGTCCAGTTCGTCGCCGACGTCGCGCCATACGAACTGATGAAGCTGCGCGTCCTGAACGGCGGCCACGCGGCCATCGCCTACGTCTCGGGGCTGCTCGGCATCCGCTACGTCCACGAGGCGATGCGCCACCCGCTCGTCGCAGGGTTCCTCGACTGTCTGGAGCACGAGGAGATCATCCCCACCGTGCCCGCGCCGCCGGGCGAGGATCTCGAGGCCTACTACCGCAAGATCGTCGAGCGCTTCTCCAATCCGGAAGTCGGCGACACGGTCGCGCGGCTGTGCCTCGACGGCTCCAACCGGCAGCCCAAGTTCATCCTGCCCGTGATCGCCGAGCGGCTTCGGAACGGGCATCCCGTCGGTGGGCTTGCTCTGGAGGTTGCACTCTGGTGCCGCTACTGTGCGGGCATCGACGAGAACGGGAGGACGATCGAGATCGACGATCCGATGGCCGACGAACTGAAGCGCCGCGCGCATGAGGCCAGGGCCGATCCGCACGCGTGGCTACAAATGTCGCGCGTGTTCGGCACGCTCGCCGACCGCGACGGGTTCGCAAAAGCCTTCGCCGAGGCGCTCGATGCCCTGTGGCGGGATGGCGTCTCCCGGGTGGTCGACCGATATTCGCAGGGCAATTCACCCGCTTGAAGTCGCACTCGGGATGGGAGGAGCGGACATGATCCTGTGCTGCGGCGAGGCGCTGATCGACATGCTGCCGCGCGGCCTGGCGCAGGAGGGACTGGTCTATCTGCCGAGGCCGGGCGGCGCGGTCTTCAACACGGCGATCGCGCTCGGGCGACTGGGCGCCCCGGCAGGCTTCCTGTCGGGGCTGTCGACGGACCTGTTCGGACGAACGCTCGAAACGGCGCTCGCCGACGCCAACGTGGCCAGCCGTGCGTGCATCCGCTCCGCGCGCCCGACGACGCTTGCCTTCGTCGCGCTCGAAGCCGGTCAGGCTCGATACACCTTCTATGACGAGAACACCGCTGGCCGGATGATCATGCGCGACGATCTGCCGGCCATCGGCGATGACGTCCGGGCGATGCTGTTCGGCGGCATCAGCCTCGTCTCCGAACCCTGCGGCGGCGCCTATGAAGCATTGATGGATCGGGAGCGCCATCGGCGCGTCATGATGTTCGATCCCAACATCCGCGCCGCCTTCATTGCCGACCGGAAGGCGCACGTCGAACGCATGCACCGAATGGTCCGCATGGCGGATATCGTGAAGGTATCGGAAGAGGATCTCTCCTGGCTCGGCGAGGGCACGGAACCGGAATCCATCGTCCGATCATGGCTGGCGACCGGGCCGGGTCTCGTGGTGGTGACACGCGGCGGAAGCGAGGCCGTCGCCTTCTCGCAGAGCGGTGTCGTGCGCACGCAACCCCGGAAGGTCGACGTCATCGACACGATCGGCGCCGGGGATACCTTCAATGCCGGCTTGCTCACCGCCCTGCACGAAACCGGCCTGCTCACAAAATCCGCCATCGCGGGCATGTCGGACACTCGGATCCGATCCGCGATGGAGTTTGCAAACAAGGTCGCGGCCGTCACCGTTTCGCGGGCCGGGGCCGACCCGCCCTGGCGGAGGGAGATTACGTGAACTGCGGCGGGAGGCGTCCAGGCTTCAGGTCCCCCGGGCCGCGGTGGTAGCCCGTCTCTAGAACAGAAGATCTTGCAGCGCGGCTTCGTCGTTTGCGGCGGATTGCAATGCGCCCTCCTCCGCTGCGGTGCCGATGCCGACCTCCCCGGCGCCGCAGAAGCCGTCGTGGATGTGGCGCTCGCTGACCATCGTGTAGCGGTTGCGAAGGCGGGCGAGGAACGCAGCATCGGCGGCGGCAGCGCAATCCCCCTCCCCTGCCTGCGCGGCAAGTCGGTCCGACACCCCTTGCCAAGCATCGGCATGGCTCCCGTAGTCTCGCGCCGCGTGCGCGGCCTGCTGCAGGAGGCTCGCCGCCTTCGGTCCGGAGGTCGCGATCGTGGCCGCCTGCTGGCCGAGCCGCTCGACGACCACGTCGAGCCGATCGACAGCCGCGGCCGCGTCGCCTGCGAGCGAGGTCGGCAGACTCGCCGACGATACCGAGCGGCGGCACTTCGCCACGTTCCGCTTTGGCACATGAGGTCTCTGTTCTCTTGGGGATGATTCATCTTGATACTGCCGCGCAGTCGCTTATTCGTGACGACATGGTCCGCATTCCGCGCGTTCTGCTGACGACAATCTTGCTGCTGGCCGCCGCATTTCATGCCGCACCAGCAGCTGATGGCGCGTTGCGCGGAGTGGCGCTCATCGTCGGGAACTCGGGCTACGAACACCTGCCGCCGCTCGCCAACCCGAAGGACGACGCCCGCGCAGTCGAGGAACTTCTGGACGATCTCGGATTCGACACGGAACTCTCTTCCGACCGCGATGCCCGTCGACTTCGGCGCGATCTGGAGGATTTCGCCGAGGATGCGGAAAAGGCCGACGTCGCGATCCTCTATTATGCGGGACACGGCATCGAGGCAGGCGGCGAGAACTTCATCGTTCCGGTGGACGCCGATCTTTCCGCGCTCGAAGCGGCGTCCGAAAGGCTGGTGCCGACGTCCGAACTGATCGCGCGCCTGCGCGACACCGTACCGGTGGTGATCGTGCTGCTCGACGCCTGCCGGGACAATCCCTTTCCGCCGGGAGCGCTCGTGCGAACCGCGCCGGACGCCGGTGCGGTGGCGATGGGGTCCGAAGGCCTCGCGCGGCCGCAGACGCGTGGAGCCCGGGCGATCGCTTCGACAGGCGGCAAGCCGGCATCGGAGAACCTGGGCATCGTTCTGGGTTTCGCCGCCGAACCGGGCGCGGCCGCGCTGGACGGCGCGCCCGGCGAGCACAGCCCCTACGCGGCGGCGCTGCTGAAGCACCTGTCGGCAGGAGGCTATCCGTTCGGCGACGTCATGACCATGGTCTCCGAAGAAGTCTATCTGAGGACGGGCGGACGGCAGTCGCCGTGGATAAACACGAGCCTTCGCCGTGAACTGCGCTTCGGAGCGCCCGATCCGGCCATCGGCGAGGAGGCGGCGATCCGGGGCGAGCGGCGGCGGCTTCTGCTGGACATCTCGGCCATCGGACGGCCCGAGCGTGCGCAGGTCGAGGCGCGCGCGCGTGAGGCCGGCGTGCCGATGGACGCACTGTTCGCGATGCTGCGGGCCGTCGGCGCGGAGGCGGTATCGGACCCGGGCCGGCTCGACGCCATCCTGAGCACACAGGCCGGGCGGCTGAAGGCGATGCTTGCCGAACGTGCGGCGATCTCCTCAACGGATCCGGAACTGGCGCATCTCGGCGAACTGGCGGAAACCGCGATCCGCGAGGGCGCCCTGGAGACTGCTCTCGATCTCTATGGAAAAGCCAAGGCGCGTGTCGCGGAACTGCGCGCAGCGGTCGACCGCGCGGAAGCCGGCATAGCCGAGCGGCGGCGCGAGTTCGCCGCCGTCTTCGCCCGTAGCGCCGAAGCGTACGCGCTCTCCTTCGATCATCTGCGAGCAGCCGAGGACTACCGGCGCGCCTATGAAGAGGTGCAGCGCTCGGACCGCGAACGCGCCCTGGACTATCTGATGGCGCAGGCCAAGGCGCTTTCCGACCACGGTTACTACAAGGTCGACGACGGCAGCCTGCGGCGTTCCGAGGCGTCTTACCGGGAGGCACTCGGCCTGTTTGCGGCCGACGACCGCTCGGACCGCTGGGCGAAGGCACGGTCGGGGCTGGCCACGACCCTGTTCACGATCGGCGAGCGCGAGCGTGGAACCGGGACATTGGAGGCGGCGGCCGAGATCCTGCGCGAAACGCTGGCGTTGCTTCCTTCGGGCGCGGATGTCGGGTCAGCGCTGCGCCTGCGCAGCGACCTCGGTCTGGTGCTCCTCACACTCGGCTGGCGCGAGGAAGGCACGGCGCGCCTTCGCGAGGCGGAAGCCGTACTGCGGGCAGCAGCGCAGGAAGCCGATGCGGTGGCCGAAGGAGAGGTCGTCGCGCGACTGCTGAACCGGCTCGGCACGACGCTGCTCTACCTCGGCGAGCGAAAGGGCGACCGCGCCAGCCTGGCCGAAGCCGTAGGGCTCTTCCGGCGTTCGCTTGCGATCACCAGCCGCGAGGCCGCTGCATCGGACTGGGGATCGATGCAGAACAACCTCGCGATCGCGCTGAGCGCCCTGGGGGAAATGGAACCCGGCAACGGCAAGCTGGCCGAGGCCGTCGAGGCGTACCGCGAGGTCCTTGAGGTGAATACACGCGAAAGGACGCCGCTTCTGTGGGCGGAATCCCAAAACAATGTCGCCACAGCGCTGCACCGCCTGGCGCTGCGCGAAAGCAGCACGCAGCGCTTCGAGGAAGCGGAAGCCGCGCTGCGGCTGGCGCTTCAGGAGATCACGCGCGAAACCGCGCCGCTGAAATGGGCGGCGGCGCAGGAAAACCTCGGCATCATCCTGCGCAACCTCGGAGAACGCCGGAAGGACCGGGCGCTGATCGAGCAGGCCGTGGCGGCGTTGCGGAACTCGATTGCCGAGCGAACGCCGGAGCGCGTGCCGCTCGAGTGGGCCAACCTGCAGAACAATCTCGGGACGGCGCTGCTGTCGCTTGCCCAGGCCGGCGGCCCGCAGAGCGTCTACGCGGAAGCCGAAGCGGCGTTCCAGGCCGCGCTGTCGCGGCAGTCGCGGGAGAACGCGCCGCTGGAATGGGCAAAGACTCAGAACAATCTCGGCAACCTCCACTATGCCGTTGCGATGCGGAACGGTTCGCTCGACCGTTTCGAAAGGTCCGCCGCGCGGTTCCGGCTCTCGATGCTGGAGAATACGCGCGAGCGGGTTCCGCTCGACTGGGCGCTGGCGATGCACAATCTCGGCCAGGCGCTTACCGAGATCGGGCGGCTCGCCGCCTCCGGACCCGCCCTCGAGGAAGCCGCCGCCTCGATCGAAGCCTCGCGCGAGGTCTATCGGGAGGCCGGCCAGATGCAGTTCGAGAACTACTTCGAGGTGCTCCTCGCGCAGGTCGAACTGGCGAGGCTGCAGATGCAGGTCGCCGAAAGGATCAGGACGCTGGACGCCGCACAGTAGCCGGCGCCGATCCGGAACATTCCCCGCTCCCGGTTGTTCAACCTCGCTCTGGAGGAGCGAGATGGAAACTGGCTGGTTTGACGTTCCGGTGAAGGTGGCCGCGCAGCAGCCGGACGCGGTCCAGGCCGTGGCGAATGCACGCGAGGCGGCCGACTTCCTGCTCCACCGCTGGCCGCGCGAATGGAGCCCGCAACATTTTGCGGCGCGGTCGGCATGCCTTGCCGTTCTGAAGGGCAGGAACGAGCCGTCCCTTGCCCGCGAGGCCTTCGCCGCCGCCGCGCGAGAAGCACAAATCTTGAAAGAGGATCTGGAAATGGCCGAGAATCAGGATCTGGAGTTCGACCGCATCGTCACCGTGTCCGATCCCGTTGGAAACATCGAGATCGGCTCGGTGCGCCAGGCGCGCGACTACCTGCAGAATGCCGAATGGCCGAGCAGCGACAACCAGGAGAGCGCGTTGAACACCGCACAGGCGGCGCTCGACGGCGTGCTCTCCGCATCGGATGCGCGCGACCGCTTCATCGAAGCGGCACAGCAGGCCGGCGTCCTCATCTTCGAATGACGGAACGACGCCCGAAAAAAAGCGACGAGGCCGGAACACCAGCCGCACCGGGTTGTTCGGAGGACGGCGGCGCCCCACCCCCTCACCGTGAGCCGCCATTGACTGCAAATTCCGCCGGCCCTTCCAGGCCGGCGTTTTTTTTGCCGGACGCGGACTACTGCGCGACGAAGCCGCCGTCGATCGGGACGTTCGTGCCGGTAACGAAGGACGCGCGGTCGGAACAGAGCCAGACGATCAGTTCGGCGATCTCCTCCGGCCGGCCGATGCGGCCGATGGGATGCATCGGGTCCATCATCTGAGCGCTCGACTGCGCGCCGCCGGTGGCCTGGTCGGCGAGCGAATCCAGCATGCGGGTGTCGACCCCGCCCGGGCAAATCGAGTTCACGCGGATGCCCTGCTTGCCGTATTCCAGCGCGGCGTTCTTGGTCATGCCGTTCACGGCGTGCTTGGAGGCAACGTAGGGCGACAGGCCGGGAAAGCCGATCAATCCCGCTACCGAGGCGAGATTGACGATGGCGCCGCCGCCGCCCTTCAGCATCTCGGTCAGTTCCGCCTTCATGCACAGGAACGTGCCGCGCGCGTTCACGGCCATGATGCGGTCGTAGTTGTCGATCGGCTGCTCGACGATCGGCGCGATCCTGCCTTCGATGCCGGCATTGTTGCAGGCGCAGTCGATGCGACCGTAGGTCTCGACGGTCCTGGCGACGAGCGCCTGGACGTCGCCCGCGTCCGAGACGTCGGCCTTCACGAAGATGGCTTCTCCGCCTTTTTCGCGGATCATCGCAGCGGTCTCTTCCCCGCCCTCGACGTTGACGTCCGAAACGACCACTTTAGCTCCCTCTTCCGCGAACTTGAGCGCTGCGGCGCGGCCGATGCCGGCGCTTGCGCCCGTCACGAGCGCGACCTTGCCTGCTACGATTGCCATTGGACCTCTCCGAACTGGTTTCTTTGTGTTGCCGATGTCTAGCGGCCGGCGGCCTCCCGCTCATTGACCGATATCAATACCGGCCCGGTCGGCGCATTGCCGGCTTGATGCGCATCAACGACGGAACCCGGCGCGACCGTTAGGCGTCTCATCAGCACGACGTTCATGATGGGCCGGCAGCACGGCCGCGCATCGGGGAGGACCGCACCCGCGGGAGCGTATGAAGGTGTTCACCACTCGGGAAGAAGCAGGTAAGGCGCTCGGCTCGGAACTGGCGAAGATGGATCTGCACGAGCCCGTCGTGCTCGCCCTGCCGCGCGGCGGCGTACCGGTGGCCGCGGCGATCGCCGATCTGCTCGACACGCCGCTCGATCTGGTCATCGTCCGAAAGGTGGGCGCTCCGGGCAATCCCGAACTGGCGGTGGCGGCGATCGTCGACGGCAACCCGCCGGACGTGGTGCTGAACCGCGAAATCATCGAGGCCTACGGGCTCGACGAGGAAGAACTCGACGCGCTCGTCAAGAAGGAGCGCCCGGAACTCGAACGCCGGCGCGGTGCCTATCGCGGCAATCGGAAGGCGCTCTCCATAAGGGACAAGACGGCCATTGTGGTCGACGACGGCGCGGCGACGGGAACGACCATGAAGGTCGCCCTGCGCGCGCTCAGGCGGCGCCAGCCGCGCAGGATCGTCGTCGCGGTGCCGGTCGCCCCGCCGGACACCTGCATCGAACTCGAGCGAGAGGCCGATGCGGTCGTCTGCCTCTGCCAGCCGCCGGGGTTTCGCGCACTCAGCCAGTACTACCGCGATTTCCAGCAGCTTTCCGACGACGAGGTGACGGAGGCGCTGCACGAGGCCGCACGACGCAGGAAAACACAAGCGAAGACGAACCGGAAATCGAGCGCGTGATCGCGTGCCAGGCGACCCGCAGCGGATCGTTGCGGATTGCTGCGGAAGCTTGGCCTACAAGGGCGCGTCGACACCCCGCCCTTGCGCCCTCGCCTGGGTCAGGCAATGCATGGCGCAGGCGAGATCCTGCGCGGCAATGCCGAGCGAGCGGTAGAGCGTGATCTCTTCGGCGCCGGTGCGGCCCGGCCGCGTGCCGGCCAGCACCTCGCCGATCTCGGCGCGAACATGGTCCTTGCCGATCCGGCCGCTCTCGATGGCACCTATCACCTCGCCCGCCTGAGCGAAGGTCGACGGGCGGAAATCCACGAAAAGCGCGGCGCGCGCGACCATCTCCTCGTCGATCTCGCGTTTCGACGGGATCGAGGCGCCGACGACGTTGAGATGCGTGCCGGGGCCTATCCACGCTCCGGAAAGCACCGGCTCCGCCGAGGACGTCACCGTGCAGACGAGGTCGGCACCTTCCACCGCCGCGCGGACGTCGGTGCGGACGTCGATCTCGATGTCCGGATGCTGTTCCCGCGCCTGCGCGGCGAATTTCTCCGCCTTTTGCGCGCGGCGGCCGACGATGCGGACCTCCCGCACGGGCCTGACCGCCAGCATGGCCGCCAGATGGTGCTCGGCCTGTTCACCCGCGCCGACGATGGCAAGCACGGCCGCATCCTCGCGGGCGAGCGCCCGCGTCGCCACGCCGCTTGCGGCTGCCGTGCGGATCGCCGTCAGCAGCCCGGCATTCATCATGGCGATGGCGGAACCATGCTGCGATTCGAACAGCACGATCGCGCCCTGGTGCGAGGAATAGCCGGCGTCCGGATTGCCCGGAAACAGGCTGACCAGCTTGATGCCGTAGCAGGTTCGGTGCTCTGGGCGCCGGGCAGGAAGGCGCCGGGCATGATGCCCATCATGTTCGGCTTGCCGACATCCATGATGGAGCGCAGCGGCAGGTCGGCGTTGCCCGCCGACACCTCCTTCATTGCGCCTTCCACCACCGCGATGGCATCCGCCATCGGCAGGAGCGCGGCTATGTCGGCTTCGGACAGCACGATCATTTCGACGCGCACCGCTCCGTCGCCCCAGCCCTCGCCCGTGACGGGAAGGCCAAGCTGCTCTTCCATCAGCGCCGTGTAGAGGGTCGGACGCACGGACATAGGGAAAATGCCCGCCGGTTTCGAACCGGTAGGCCACGGCCGGGCTGCAGCCTGGCGCGCACCGCCTCGCGCATCGGCGGCGGGATCAGCGGATCGTCGGCGGCCTCGATCGTGGCGATGCGATCGGTCGGCAGGTCGACCGGCGGCAGTTCAGGACCGCGCTTCAGGGCGTTGAGCCGGTCGCGCAGTTCCGTCTCTGGGATGCGGCCCGCCGACCTCGCATCAGGAGAAGCTCCATCAGGTCGGCCTGCGTCGGGATGCTCTGCGCTTCCAGGCCTTCAGCCCGTTCCCGAAGCCCGAGCGCGCAATTCGTCGATCGGCCCGTTGTCGAGGTCCGAACTGTAGGGCGGCTTCGTCGCGATCTCGGCGACCGAATGCAGCGTGTTGGCCGCGATCAGCCGCTCGACCCTGTCCGGATGCGTTGCGGCGAAATGCTGCACCGAGATAGCCGCCGAGCGAGGAGCCGAGCACCGTCGCCTTGCCGAGTCCGAGTTTCTCGCACAGCGCGGCGAGGTCGCTCGGCCCATTCGCTGACGCCGCCCGAAACCGGATAGGACAGCGAAACGATCCGAGCGCGGTCCCTCGAGCGCCTCGATCTGCTGCCAGAAGATGTCGCAGCGCCCGAGGGTGCCGGGACATCAGGAGCAGGACTGGCCCGCCTGTCGCCGACATCCAGAAAACCCCAGTCGCGGCCGTTGATATCGATCCGCTGTTCCGGAAACTCGGCGGCGAAGCGGTCGCGGTCGGCGATCAGTGGGTTCGTCATTGCGAAGGGGTCCTCGATCTTCGGCCAGTAGTTCGGGGCGCGCTTGGTGAAGGGGATGTTGGCATAGTCCGGCGTGATCGAGCCGGGCGTCGCCACGTGGATCACCTCCGAGGCGATCGGCGCGAAGCCGGCGTGGAAATGCTGCGAGGATTTCACGCAGACGATCTTCTTCGTCGAGAGGTCGATGCCGATGCCGGTGAAGGCCTCGGGGTGGAAGGTCTGGGTGCGCAGTTGTCGTTGACGACGATGTCGACGCCGTTCGCCTCCAGCCAGACCGTTTCGCCGAGCGGCGACGGCAGCGAGCCGAACCGCTGCGTCAGCCCGCTTGCGAGCCTCCGCACCGTGACGAGGAGGTCGAGCGGGCTGCCCGACATCGGGCCGCACTTGCCGCCCAGCCTGAGGTTCGAGCGTCGCGCCCTCGCCTGCCTCGCGGCAGATGCGCACTGCGATCGGGTCCCAGTAGATGCCGGTCGACGACATCGGTGATGCCGCGTTCCAGGATCGCGCTCCAGCAGGAAGGTCGCGTCGGACGGCGCGCCGCCGCCGGCATTGTCGGAGACGTCGGCCAGCACGACCGGCCCGGCCTGCTGCCGCCAGCGCCCGGTCGAGCGCGCCGTCGATGTCGGGATACGGGCGCATGATCTCGTGGCGCAGCGAGAACAGCGTGCTCGGCCGATTTCTGCGCGCCATGCGCTCGGCCAGGTCTGGATCGCCGTCGGTGATGGCGCAGGCGCGGGCGCCGACGCGCGGATGGTCGCCCCAGGGGAAACCGGGGCGAGCGACAGGGACAGCATGCCGTCCTCGCTTCTCGCGCTCCAGTCATCCATGTCGACGAAGCTCGCGCATCGGCTCGTAGGGCGTGTGCATGGCGCAGATCATGCGGCAGTCGAATTCGCGCATGACCGGCTTCGTCCTGCCCTCCGCCGCATCGGCGGCCAGGTCGAAGAGGTCTTCGGCCCGCTCGGGAATGTCGACGTGCGGATATTCCTTGTAGGCGACGAGCAGGTCCGCCGTTGTCGAGCATCGTCTCGCGTCAGGTGGCAATGCGGATCGAGCAGCCCGCCGATGACCGTCTTCGGTCCCGCCACCTCGCGGCAATGCCGCGATCAGGTCGCCCTCGCAGTCGTCGTAGCCGTCGGCGATCATCGCGCCGTGCAGCGAAAGCAGGATCACGTCGACCGGGCCGGCGGCCTTCAGGTCCGCCAGGATCTCGTCGCGGAATTCCTCGTAGACCTCGCGCACGGTCGGCCCGGCCGGCTGGGCGTGTGCGGTCAGGCTCTCGACGACCTCCCAGCCCCGTTCTTCCGCGCGCCTGCGCCAGATGTGCAGCGGCGCCGACCAATATTCGACCGGGCCCTTGGTCGCGTCGCCATGCGCGACGACGCCTTCCTCGAAGCTCAGCCGCCCCGTCGGCAGGGGCGAAAAGGAATTGGTCTCCGTAGAGATGCTGGCGATGAAGATCTTCATGCGTGTTCGGATTCCGTCGGTTCCGTGAAATGCCGTGCGAGTTGCGCAAGGATGTGGATGAGAATGAGCGTGAAGGCCAGGGGAATGGCCGCGGTGAACCAGGCCATGGAGATGTTCATCATCTCCGCCTTGCGTTCCAGCGTCCGCCCGATGAAGCCCCGCGCCAGGCTGAAGTTCGGTCCGAGCAGCGAATAGTAGAGCACCGGCAGGACGAAGGCCGCGGCGCCCGCAGCGCGCAGCAGGGCCAGGGTCGCGCCGCGCGATCCACGCACGGCCACCATGTTCGGGAAAAGATTCGGGTCCGAGCGGCGGTGAAAGGCGACGGATGCGCCGAGCATGCCGGCCCAGACCATCGCCCGGCGGGCGAGTTCCTCGGTCCAGACCGGCGGAGCGTCGAAGACATAGCGGGCGACTACCTGATATCCGGCGGAAACCGCCATGACCGCCACCGCCAGGACCGCGCCCCAGAGCGCGATCCTGTTGAGGCCGGCCGACAGCCGGATGATAAATGCCGCTGGCCGCAACGTGCTATTCGCCCTTTGCCGCCTTCCAGGCAGCGAGCTGTTCCGGCGAGATCAGGCCGCTTTCATAGACCGGCTGCGAGGCCTCGCGGAATGCGGCGCGCGCATCGTCGCTCAATTCGGAGATCTGCACCCCGGCCTCCTTGAGCTTGCCATAGACGGAATCCTGCGAGGCCAGCCAATCGCGGTTTGCCTTGTTGGCTGCTTCGGCGGCGGCGTCCACCTTGGCGCGGTCTTCCTCCGACAAGCCCTTGTACCAGTCCTCCGAGACGATGGTGATGCGCAACGACGGCGTGATCTCGGCATCGGTGAAGTACTTGATGAAGTCGGTGTGACCGAACAGCAGCGGCACGATCGGCGGGTTGAGATAGCCCTCGGCGACGCCGGTCTGCAGCGCGTTCGGCACCTCGGCCCAGCTCACGATGGTGCCGGATGCGCCCCAGGCCTCGAACAGGTCGATCTGGCTCTCGTCCAGCGCGCGCATGCGCAGGCCCTGCATGTCGGCGACCTTCTCGACCGGCTTCTTGGTGTTGAAGATGCCCGAGCCCTGTCCAACCGTGTTGACGGCGAGAACGCGCACGCCCTGCGGCGTGGTCTTCTCGTTGATCTTCTCGAGCATGCCGCCCTCGTAGAGCGCCTTGTCGACCTCGGCCATGCTCTCGAAGAAGTAGGGCAGGCGCAGGCCGTAGATCGTGTTGTCGAGCGAACCGACGATGCCGAGCGGCGACATCGACACCTCGAGCAGACCCTGGCTGACCTGATCGAACAGTTCGTCGTCGCCGCCGAGGGCGCCGCGCTGGTATTCCTCGGCCTCGATGCCGGCCTTCTTCAGTTCCTCCACGAATGTGTGGGCCCAGACGTAGCTGCCCGAACCTTGCAGATCGGGCGGGCTGTCGAGCGCGACCTTGACCTGGGCCGACGCGGCCCCGGTGAACGCGAGTGCTGCGGCGAGTGCCGCCGCGTAGGCGTATTTCGAGATGTTCATGTCCTTACCTCCTTTTGGTTTTTCATTGTCGTTCTTGCAGGCCCCTACCCGCCGCCGATGAAGCCGAAGACGCGCGGCAGCGCGAGGCTGATCTCGGGAAAGGCCACGAGCAACCCCAGTACTACCATCTCGACGATGACGAACGGGATGATGGCGCGGGCCAGTTCCCAATAGTCGATCCTGGCGACGGCCGAGACGACCAGAAGACAGCCGCCGAGCGGCGGCGAAATCAGGCCGATGCAGAGATTGAAACTGAGCACGATGCCGAGATGAACGGGGTCCGCCCCCTGCGCCAGCGCCACCGGCGCCAGGAGCGGTACCAGGAGCGCCAGCGCCACCGGCACGTCGAGCACCATGCCGGCGAGTAGGAACACCACGTTGAGCACGACCAGATACTGAATCGGTCCGAGCCCGAGTTCGGCGACGAGCGCCGCGATCGCCTCCGGCAGGCGCTCCAGCGCGCCGAGATGGCCGAGTGCTGCGATCGCCGTGATCAGCATGAAGATGGAGCCGGACAGCACCGCCGTGCGCCGCAGCCCATCCAGGATGTCCTTTCGGCTCAGCCCCTCGTAAAGGGCGCCGACGCCGAGCGCGGCGAAGACTGCGATCGCGGCCGCCTCGGTGGGGGTCGCCAGGCCGAATATGATGCCGCCGACGATGATCAGCGGCAGCAGCAGCGCGGGCGCGGTCTGCCAGAATGTGGCGATCAGCGGCGGCGCCTCCTCGCGCGTCAGCCGGGGGTGATTGTCCCGCCAGGCATAGAAGGCGTTGACCGCGAACAGGGCGCAGGCAAGCAGCAGCCCCGGCACGATGCCGGCCAGGAAAAGCGCGGTCACCGATGTGCTCATCAGCGCTCCGTAGAAGATCAGGATGATGGAGGGCGGGATGATCGGACCGATGATGGAGGACGCGGCGGTGATCGCGCTGGCATAGCGGTTGGAATAGCCCTGTTCGCGCATCGAAGGGACAAGTGTGTTGGAGAGCGCCGCCGCGTCGGCAACTGCCGAACCGGAAATGCCGGCGAAGAATACGCTGGTCATGATGTTGACGTGGCCGAGGCCGCCCGGCAGCCGCCCCACGATCGCCATCGATAGGCGGATCAGCGCGCGAGTCACGCCGCCCCGGTTCATGATCTCGCCGGACAGGATGAAGAGCGGCATCGCCATCAGCGCGAAGACGTCGATGCGCGAGAATATCTGCTGCGGAAGGACCGCCAGATATCGCCCGTTGCCGCTGGCGAGGTAGGCGACGACGGAGGCCGCGCCGACGACATAGGCGAGCGCCAGCCCTGAGACCAGCAGCGCGATGCCGGCGGCGGGCGCCAACCAGATCACGGACGCGCTCCGGCCAGTTGGCCGGCCCTCCCCGCACTGCGGGGCCGCGAGGCGCCAGCCAGGCCATTGCCGATGCAACCGTCTTGCGTACTCTCCGGCACCTGCACCCCTCAGAACCGATCGCGGGAACCGTATCAGAGGATAGCCGCGAGCCAAGCGAAATTTTCCCATCGGAAAATTGGGCCAAGCGTATCCGGCACTTGTTGGAGGCCTGATTCCACAGAGCCGGACCGTCCCGCCGCAGACACCTGAACCACAGTACGCTCAACGATTGAGCCGTTGCTCATTTTGCGACGCACAAATTCCGATCAATTCCCAGTATTGCCCACCTTTCAGACGGTTTTTCGTCGCTTTTCGGCAACACGTCGCCGCAATCGATGCTGCACCGCATAAGAGCAGTTGAACCGGCAAAGTACTTTGACCACTCTTGACGAAGAAAGCGACGCCCGGTCGGACGCGGGGGATACCGCGCGGGGCGAACGTTCCGTCGTCTTTCCAGTGGGCGAAATCAGGAACCAACAGAAATGGCTATCAGAAGTCTTCTTCTAGGCTCGGCTGCGGGTCTCGTCGCAGTGACGGGTGCGCGTGCGGCGGATGCCATCGTCATCCCCGAGCCGGAACCGGTGGAATACGTGCGCGTCTGCGATGCCTACGGCGCCGGCTACTTCTACATCCCCGGAACCGAGACCTGCCTCCAGATATCCGGCTACGTCTGGTACCAGATCGGCGTTGAAGCGTACCAGAATGCCGGCGATAGCCCCGACTTCCAGACCTATGGCAGCTTTCCCGGCGCCGAGGGCTGGATCAAGTCCACCCGTGCCCGCGTGGAGTTCGATGCGCGCTCCGGCACCGAATGGGGCACGCTGCGCGCCAACATCCGGCTGCAGGCAGACTGGGGCGTTCAGGCTGACGGCCCCGTGGCAGTCGATCAGGCGATCATCCAGCTCGGCGGTCTGCGCATGGGCTACACCGAATCGGTCTGGAACGACTCGATCGGCGCCGGCGTCGCCGCCTACGGCTCCCATTCCTGGGGCGGACTGAGCTACGGCTATCAGCAGCGCCACCAGATTTCCTACTCCTTCGGTTCCGACCAGGGCTTCGCTGCGACCCTCTCGCTCGAAGGCGACGCATTGGCCGGCGATGGCTACATGCCCGACGTCGTCGGCGCGGCGAGCTACAACCAGAGCTGGGGCGCCATCTGGGGCAAGGTCGGCTACGATGAGGACCGCGCTGCCGTCGACAATCCGGGCGACGACGGATGGGGCGTCACGGCCGGCCTCCACTACAACATCCCCGGCTGGGAAGGCTCGTCGCTTCGCGTGGTCGGCTACTACTCCGACAGCGACAACTCCTACGGCGTCGGCAGTCCGATCCTTGCGCTTACCGGTGGCTTCGGCAACTCGGAGTGGTCGGTTCTGGGCTCGTATTATCACCAGTTCACGCCGACCTTCGGCGCATCCATCGGCGCCCAGTATTTCAGCGACTTCTACGTCGGCCTGACGGACAACAGTTCCGGGATCGACGGGATCGAAGCGGAACTTGCGCTGGTGTGGGTGCCGGTCGAGAATTTCGAAGTCCGAGCCGAAGCGTATTACGACAAGGTCGAGAACCTCGACGGAACCGGATCAGGCTTCCTGCGCTTCACGCGCTTCTTCTGAGTCTTCCATCGACAGTTTCGCTGCGGCGAATCAGCAATCAAAGGCCCGGCGGCAACCGCCGGGCCTTCTTCATTTGGGGTCGTATGGCGAAGAATCGGCGTCCGGCTCCCGCAGAAACGGCCATCCGCGAGGCTCCGGTCGCGCATCCCAACCACTCCCGTATGAAGCCTACTGGCGGTCACATCGTGATTTTCGTGTCCTTTCTGCAACACCGGTATGGCAATGAAATGGCGCAAGCGCGTCGCGGGGATGTTCGGTGTTGAACCCCGGCGCGCCGCGAGTATGGTCGGCCTCGGAGAAAGGGGCGCCGCCAGGCATTCTTTTTCTACGATTGGGGACGGGCAGTGGCCGCTGATTTCAGCCAAACAATCCCAACCTGTTTTGAAACTTTGACTGGAGGTCAACCATGAACATCAAGAGCCTGCTTCTCGGCTCTGCTGCGGCGCTGGTCGCGGCGACCGGCGCGAAAGCCGCCGATGCAATCGTCATCCCGGAGCCGGAGCCTGTTGAATACGTGCGCGTCTGCGACGCCTACGGTGCAGGCTTCTTCTACATCCCGGGCACCGAAACCTGCCTGTCGATCTCGGGTTACGTCTGGTACCAGATCGGCGCCGGCAGCTACGACGACGCTGGTGATACCTTCGGCTACTATGACAGCGACGTTCGCGACGGCTGGATGAAGTCGACCCGTGCCCGCCTCAACTTCGACGCGCGTTCGGATACGGAATGGGGCACACTGCGCGCCTTCATCCGTCTTCAGGCGACCTGGGGCAATCAGGCTGACGGCCCGGTCGCTGTCGACCAGGGCTACATCCAGCTCGGCGGCCTGATGATGGGTTACTCCGAGTCGTTCTGGGCCGACTCCAAGAACGGTGGCCCGTCGAACTACGGTTCGCATACCTGGGGTGGCCTCTACTACGGCTACCAGCAGCGTCACCTGATTGGCTATCGCTTCAACGGCTCGAACGGCTTCTTCGCCGCCGTGGCCCTCGAAGACGACACGCTGGCCGGCGACGGCTACATGCCTGACCTGGTCGGCAAGATCGGTATCGCTCAGGGTTGGGGCGCTGTCTGGGCTCGCGCTGCCTATGACGAGAGCTTCGACGACATCCTGGGCGTCGATGGCGGCTTCGCCGCCAGCTCGGCCTGCAGTACAACTTCGCCAACATGCCGGGCACCTCGATCCGCGTCCTCGGCTTCTACGCCGACGGCGACAATGCATACAACGTCGGCGCCCCGAGCTGCGCCCCCGGCTGCATTACCGGTGGTGGCGAGTGGAGCATCCTCGGTTCGTTGAACTACCAGGTCTCCCCGACCTTCGGTATCCAGGTTGGCGCTCAGTACTTCAGCGACCTCTACGTTGCTGGTACGGACACCTCGACGGGTACCGACGCATGGGCGGCTGAACTCGGCTTCGTGTGGGTCCCGGTCGAGAACTTCGAAGTCCGCACCGAGGTGGTCTACACCGATCGCGGCGAGTTCGACGGCGTTGCCGGTGGCTTCGATCCCGACGGCACCGTCTCCGGTTACCTCCGCTTCACGCGCTACTTCTAATCGGCTCCAGAGCTGATTTGAGAAACCCGGCGGGCAACCGCCGGGTTTTTTCGTTTGCCCATCCTGCAGGCCGAAACTACTCAAGGCGCATTCAGCAGGAACGGGGATTGAGAATGGGCACCGAGTTCACGCGCCGCGACATACGTCTTTCCAACTGGCGCACCCATCCCCACAGTCGCTGGTCTTTCCAGAACGTCTCCGAACTCGTACCGACTGCACTGATCGCCATGCCGCGCGGCGAAGTCGAGCCCTCGCCCGGAGCCGATCTGTTGTCCGCGCTAGACCTGCAACTGTCCGACGGGTCGACCGCGAACGGACTCGACCATCTGCGGGAGTCCCATGGCGATGCATTCGTCGCCATGCGCGGCGGAAGGATTGTCGCCGAGTGGTATGCCCCGCACAGCGATCCCGACGCGCCGCACGTCGTCTTTTCAATCTCGAAATCCATCACCGGCCTGCTTGCGGGCATTGCGGCCGACGAAGGGCTGCTCGACCCGGACGCCCCGGTCGCAAGATATGTCCCGATGCCGGAGGTTGGTGCCTATGCGAGCGCCACCGTCAGGCACCTGCTCGACATGACGGTCAGCCTTCGGTTCGAGGAAAACTATCTCGACCGCAACAGCGACTTCGATCGTTATCGCCGCGCGATGCTCTGGAACCCGGAACACGCATCAGGTGCCGAAGAGACGCTGGAGCAGGTGCTCGTCTCGCTGCCGAAGGATTCCCATGCGCACGGCGCGCGCTATCACTACGCGTCCCCCAACACCGACATGCTCGGTCTGGTGATCGAGCGCGCCGTCGGCAGGCGCTATCACGAATACCTGGCGGAGAAGCTCTGGAAGCCGATGGGGGCGCGCGGCCTTGCGCATGTCACGGTGGACCGCCAAGGCACCGCCCGCGCGGCCGGTGGGATCTGCGTGACCGCGCGGGATCTGGCGCGCCTCGGCCAGTTGGTGCTGCGGGGCGGCGTCGCCGATGGCAACCAGATCGTCCCCCCCGCCTGGATCGATGATATCCGGACCAACGGCGAGCATGGTCTCTGGCTGGAGGCCGACAAGGGCGTCATGTTCCCGAACGGCCGCTACCGCTCGTGCTGGTACGCCTCGGGCGACGATCACGGCAGCCTGGCGGCGATCGGCATCCACGAGCAGTGGCTCTGGATCGATCCGAAGCGCGAGGTCGTGCTGGTGAAGATGTCGTCGCGGCCGGAGCCGAGCGACGATGCCGCGACCCGGCGCGAGATAGCCATGCTGGGCCAGATCGCCCGGGCGATCTGAGGTATTGCGGGCTCGTCCGGACCGGTCGGCGACGATTGTTGCCGATCCCGATTCGGACTAGGGTCCGCCGCCATTTGATCCCGAAGGAAAACCGTTCAGAATGCGCCAGCGCCCTCGCCTCACCCCGCTCGCCGCGGCCTTGCCGGAGACCGTGCCTTTCGTTGGTCCGGAAGCGCAGGAGCGCGAGCGCGGCCGGCCGTTCCGCGCCCGCATGGGAGCAAACGAGAGCGGTTTCGGTCCCGCGCCTTCCGTCGTCGCAGCGATGTCGCGGGCGGCCGGCGAGATGTGGAAATACTGCGATCCAGACAACTACGAGCTCAAGGCCGCCCTCGCCCGCCATCTCGGTCTCGACACGGCAAACGTCGTCGTCGGCGAGGGCATCGACGGCCTGCTGGGGCTGGCGGTGCGCCTTCATGCCGGCCCCGGCGATGTCGTGGTCACATCGCTCGGTGCCTACCCGACCTTCAATTTCCACGTCGCGGGTTTCGGAGCCCGGCTGGTGACCGTGCCTTACCGCGACGACCGGGAAGATCTGCAGGGGCTCGCCGAAACCGCAGGACGTGAAGGCGCTGCGATCGTCTACCTGTCGAACCCCGACAATCCGATGGGGACCTGGTGGGAGGCTGCGGACGTCGAGACGTTCATTTCCGTCATTCCCGAATCGACCGTCATCCTGCTCGACGAGGCCTATGGCGAGACCGGTCCGGCTTCGGCACAGCCGCCGATCGACGTCTCGCGGCCGAATCTCGTGCGCCTGCGCACCTTTTCGAAGGCCTATGGGCTCGCAAGCCTGCGCTGCGGCTATGCCTTCGGCGACGCCGAGGTGATTCGCGGCTTCGAAAAAGTACGCAATCACTACGGGGTCAACAGGATGGCGCAGGTCGCCGGGCTCGCGGCTCTCGCGGATGATGCCTACCTGCGGGACGTCGTGGCGCGGATCGCGGCCGGACGCGACCGCATCGCCGGCATCGCCCGTGCCAATGGGCTCGCGCCGATCGCCTCCGCGACGAACTTCGTCACCATCGACTGCGGCGCCGACGGCGTCTTTGCCAAGACCGTTCTCGATGAGATGCTCGCGCACGGCATCTTCATCCGAAAGCCGATGGTGCCGGGGCTCGACCGCTGCATCCGCGTCAGCGTCGGTCTCGGCGACGAGATCGCCCTGTTCGAGGAGGAACTGCCGAAGGCGCTGTCTGCGGCCCGGCGCGGACCGAAGCTCAGCTGTTGACCACCAGCAGCCCGGCGACGATGAGGGCCGCCCCCACCCCGTATTTCAGTGTGAGCGCCTCGCCGAGAAGGCCCCAGGCGAGCAGCGGAACGGCGCAGAAGGTCAGGGCCATGAAGGGATACGCGACCGTCAGCGGCACGGCCTTGAGAACGTAGATCCAGACCACCGTCCCGAAGCCGTATATGGCAATCGCGGCGATCAGGTAGGGGTCGGTCACCATCCCGGCGATGCCGCCAAGGTCGGCGCCGCCGGTCCGCTCGCTGGTCAGCTTGAACAGGATCTGCCCGATCGAGATCAGGAGCGGCGTGAGCACCAGCCCCGCCAAGAGCGGCAACGAATAGGCGGCCATCCTCACCCCTCCCGCCGGTCTTCCCGGTAGTAAATGTCGCGGCCGATGGTTTCGCACGCGTGGTTGTCCGGCACCGGATGAACCGCGCGCAGGAAGGAATGCGCATACGGGAAGAAGTTGAAGTGCGGATTGAAGGAGTAGAGATACTCCCGTTCGCGCGGCACGACGATGATCAGCCGGCGGGCGGTGATTTGCCTCAGCTCCGCGATCGCCTGGCGATATTCCAGCACGTGTTCGATCACATGCGTGCAGATGACGGTATCGAAGTGCCGGTCCGGGAAAGGCAGTTCCTCGATTCGCGCGGCGATGTAGTCCACGCCCTCGATCGCTGCCGCGTCTTCGACCACGAAGTCCACGCCGGTGAGCGACCCGCAGTCCGCCCGTACATCCCGGATGCGCCGGATCAGCGCGCCGGTGCCGCAGCCGACGTCGCAGACGCTGCCCGGCAGGGTGTCCTGGACGATCCGGCGGATGCAGGCCTCCGAATTGTCCGTCCCCTCATGCACGCGCGGATGTTCGCGGTAGAGCGTCTCGTATTCGCCGGACGTCAGAAAAGGCGCCCGCGCCCGGAAGGCGGCGAGCCGCGTAATGTGGTCGCCCCAGGCGGCACGTGCCATGCGGTGGAATACGGAGGAGTCGCGCACAACCGGCGGCAGCAGGTCCTCGAGCACGAAGCGGATGCGGTTGGTGGTTTCCCTGTTCACCGTATGGTTCCCCCGTGGATGCTCAAGCGACCAAGGCGCGGTCGATACGCTCGACCTTGCGGACGTCGCCTCTCGGCGCCGGAATGGTGAGATAGACCATCCGCTTCTGCTCGGCGCGGCCACGCGACACCGAATCCAGGACCACGCCGGCGACCAGCATCAGCATCGAAAGCACCACCAGCGACATGGATAGGACCCAGGTCGGCAAGCGTGGAACGAGCCCGGTCTGGATGTACTCGATCAGGACCGGCGCCATCATGCCGATACCGGCCGCCAGAAAGCCGGCGGCGATTGCGGCGAAGAAGCGGAAGGGCTGCGTCTCCTTCATGAGCATCAGGAACATCAGCAATATCCGGGCGCCGTCGCGGAACGTGGAGAGCTTCGAGGCCGAGCCGAGCGGTCGGCGCCCGTAGTCGAGCGGCACCTCGCACACGGGGAGCTTCAGCAGCGAGGCATGGACCGACATCTCGGTCTCGATTTCGAATCCCCCGGAAACCGCCGGAAAACTCTTCACGTAACGCCGCGTGAAAGCCCGGTATCCGGAAAAGATGTCCGTGAAATCAGGGCCGAACAACCGGTTGTAGAGCAGGTTGAAGAGGCGGTTGCCGAAGGCATGCCCCGCCCTGCCGGCATCGTTGACGATGCCGCTGCGCGTACCCACCACCATATCCACATGTTCGGTCAGCAGCGTGTTGACGAGCAGCGGCGCGTCTTCGGGCGCGTAGGTTCCGTCGCCGTCTGCCATCACGTAGACGTCGGCATCGACGTCGGCGAACATGCGCCGCACGACGTTGCCCTTGCCCTGGCGGGGTTCGCGCACGACGATCGCGCCCGCACTCCTGGCACGCAGCGCGGTCAGGTCGCGCGAATTGTTGTCGAAGACGAGGATGCGCGCGTTCGGCAGGGCTTCGCGAAACCGGCTGACGACGTCGCCGATGGTCTTTTCCTCGTTGTAGCAGGGCAGCAGCACTGCCACGGAAAGATCAGCCTGGGCCGCGGCTTTCATGGATGTCTCCGAAGATCTTGCTTCCGGCGCCGGCCGTGTGCATCGCACCCATCCCTTGCCACGGATGGCTTTACTATTTCTTCAACGGGTTAAGGCTAGGTTTCCGGACGGCGGACCGGAGCGAATTCTTGGCAAATGTAGCAATGGAGCGCGCCTTCCCGGCGCCGAATGCTTCGCATTGGCGGCTGGACATCGGCGCGGCTGCGCTCGCAGCGGCCGTGATGCTGGCCGCGACGCTTTCCGCCGGCACGGAGTTCCTCAACGGCTCGAACGGCGACAACGACAGCCTGTTGCGCATGGTGCAGGTGCGCGACCTGATCGCCGGACAAGGCTGGTTCGACCTCACCCAGTATCGCATGGGCCTCGAAGGCGGGTTCACCATGCACTGGTCCCGCCTCGTCGATGCACCGATCGCGGCGATCGTCCTTGCCGGAACGTGGATTTCGGGCGACCAGGCGATCGGCGAGGCCGCCGCGCTGATCCTGTGGCCTGGTCTGCTCTTCATGGCGGCGGTGTTCCTGATCCTGCGTTGCGCGCGCCTCGCCTATGGCGAAGCCGCCCTGCTTCCCGCATTGGTGACCGGCGGAACCGCTCTCTATTCCGTCGACGTCTTCGTCCCGGGCGCAATCGACCACCACAATCTTCAGCTCGTCCTCACCTTCGCGATGGTCTGGGGCATCCTGGCGAGGTCGTTCGGGTCCGGCGTGGTTGCCGGCGTCGCGGCGGCGCTCAGCCTTGCCGTCGGAGCCGAAACCACTCCCTATGTGGCGCTCGGCGGCATAGCGGTATCGGTGCTCTTACTGCTGCGTGGACGCGAGGAAGCGGCACTTGCCGGCGGGTTCGGCACCGGCTTCGCCGCCGCCGCCCTCGTCGCCTTCGTCGCCACGGTCCCGGCACATGCCTGGCTGGTTCCGGCCTGCGACAGCTACTCGATCGCGCAGTCGGCGCTTGCCATCGTGGCAGGGCTCGGCCTCGCCGCGGTCGCGCGGTTTGGCGGCGCCGGATTCGCGGCCAGGACAGGGGGCCTCGCCCTGCTCGGAGCGACCGCCGGCGCTCTCCTCCTCGGCGCCTTCCCGCAGTGCCTGTCCGATCCCTTCGCCGACCTCGACCCGCTTCTGCGCTCGCACTGGCTCGATCACATCGCCGAGGCGCAGTCGATTTTCTCGCTCGCAACCACCGAGCCTGTGAAGATCGTCTACTGGTACGCTACTCCGCTGCTGGCGCTTGGCCTCGCCGCTTTTCATGCGTTGCGGGGCGATGGCACGCGCGGCGAGGCGATCGCGGCGGCGCTCGTCGCGGGCGCGCTGGCCGTCGGCGCATGGCAGGTGCGCGGCTCCGTCTTCTCGGTGCCGCTAGCGGCCATCGTGCTCTCGGGATGGATCGCGCGCGCGCGCGCTGCCGGGAGCGGGCCGGCATTCGGACAAACGGTGCACCTCGCGCTGGCCTGGATCCTCTCCAACAGCCTCGTGTGGGGGCTGGTCGCCGCACAGGCGAAACCCTCTCCGCAACCGGCGGCGAACGCCGCCGCCGCGGCAAAGTGCTACGAAGCAGCGGATTATTCCCGGCTGGCACGGATCAGCCCGGCAACGGTTGCCGCGATCTCCAATCTCGGCTCCTCGATCCTCAAGTACACCGACCATCGTGCGCTGGCCGGACCCTACCACCGCAACACGCGTGGAAACCTCGCCAACCTGAAGATCATGCTCTCGTCGCCCCGGGAAGCCCAAAAGCTTGCGTCTTCGTCCGGCGTCGACCTTGTCGCCGTCTGCCCAGGCAACCGCGAGACCGCGCTGCTTGCGGACGCAGCGCCCGATGGCCTGCTGGCAAGACTCGCGGCCGGCCAGGACGTACCCTGGCTGGAGCCGCTCCCCGGTGCGGACGCGCCGCTCCGGATCTACCGCGTCCGCGACTGAGCGGGCCGGTATCCGACCGGCCTCAGCGGTACCAGATGGTCGGCAGCCACAGCGTGATCACCGGAAATGCGGAGATCAGCACCAGCACGACAAGCAGCGGAACGAGGAACGGCAGCACGGCCATGACGGTGCGGTCGAAGGACAGCTTGCCGACGCGCGACAGCACGAAGAGCACGATGCCCATCGGTGGCGTGAGAAGGCCGATCATCAGGTTCAGCACCATCACCACGCCGAAATGGACGGGATCGATGCCTGCCTGGATGACCGCCGGCATGAGGATAGGCACGAGGATCGAGATCGCCGCGATCGTCTCCATGAAACAGCCGACAACCAGCAGCACGAGATTGATGATGAGCAGGAGAAGCAGCGGATCGCTGGTCACGGTGAGCAGCGCGGCGGTAACCGTCTCGGTGACGCGCGTCGTCGTCAGCACCCATCCGAAGAGCGAGGCGGCGCCGACGATGATGAGAACGCCGGCCGTCGTCTCGATCGTCTCGAGGGTGATGCGGTAGAACTGCCGGAAGCTGAGCGAGCGGTAGAAGAAGATTCCGAGCATCATCGCCCATGCCGACGCCGCCACGGCCGCCTCGGTCGGCGTGAAGGCGCCAGAGGTCATGCCGCCGATGATGATGGCCGGTGTCATCAGCGCGGGCAGCGCGCGCAGGAAGCTGCCGCCGAGCCCGCGCCAGCGGAACGCCTGGTCGCGGCCGATCGAATGCCGGCGCGCGTACCAGCTCACATAGGCCATCAGGGCGACCG
Source organism: uncultured Alphaproteobacteria bacterium (assembly GCA_963747465.1). Classification (GTDB taxonomy): domain Bacteria; phylum Pseudomonadota; class Alphaproteobacteria; order Rhizobiales; family Rhizobiaceae; genus Aquibium. The sequence goes on along the minus strand of CAVVFC010000006.1, from coordinate 253,065 downwards.
CCACGACGAGGCCGGGTACGATGCCGGCGGCGAAGAGCTGCCCGATCGACACGTTCGCCATCACGCCGAAGACCACCATCGGCAGCGACGGCGGAATGATCGGGCCGATGGTGGACGAGGCGGCCGTTATGCCGACGGAGAAGCCATGGTCGTAGCCATGGTCGCGCATCGCCTTGATCTCGATGTTGCCGAGCCCGCCTGCATCGGCCACCGCCGTTCCAGACATGCCGGCGAAGATGATCGAACCGACGATGTTGACGTGACCCAGCCCGCCGCGCAGCCATCCGACGGCGGCGCCGGCGAAGTCGAAGATGCGGTTGGTTATGCCGGCCGTGTTCATCAGGTTGCCGGCCAGGATGAAGAAGGGGACGGCCAGCAGGGGAAAGGAATCGACGCCACCCGCCATGCGGTGGAGCACGACAAAATCGGGGATGTTCGAGAGCAGGGCGGTATAGACGAGCGATGCGCCGCCCAGCGCGACGAAGATCGGCACTCCGATCAGGAGCAGGACGAAGAACGCGGCGAACAGCAGGATCATCGACGTCTCCTCAGTCCACCGGTAGTTCGGCGCGATCTGGATCGGGCCGCCAGCCCCGGCGCATGTTACCGAGCGCACGTTGCGCGGAGCGCCACAGCATCAGGAAGCAGCCGATCCCGATGCAGCCGTAGACAATGCTCATCGGCAGCGGAAAGACGGTCATCGTCTGGATCTGCATGCGCTGGGCGATGGCGATCGAGAACCAGCAGAGCAAGGCGACGAAGCCGACGACGATGACGTCGATGAGGAAGCCCAGGACACGCACGACCGCAGCCGGCATGAAGAACTGCGCCACCTCGACCGAGATGTGTGTGCCCCGGCGAAAGGCTGTCGCGGCGCCGATGAAGGTGACGCCCATCAGCAGATAGCGCGCGATCTCCTCGGTCCACGCAAGCGAGTCGTTCATCACGTAGCGGGTGAAGAACTGCAGGAAGACGATGACGCCCATGACCCAGAAGATCGCGAAGCCCAGCCAGTCCTCCAGATGGAACGAGATGGCGGGATCCTCGCCGTCCTCCTCGACGCGGATCGTCCCTCCCTCGGTCGGTGCGTTGGTCATGCGTTCTCTCTCGGTGAGGCGGGCGCGTGCGGGACAGGCGGCGCAGGTAATGGGGGCCGGGAATGATCCCGGCCCCCGCCATATCGCATGCTACAGCGCCTGGAGGGCGTCGTACTGCTCCCTGGTCCAGGTCGCGCCGGCGTCCGGATCGTTGTGGAGCGGGCGGGCAGCCTCGATGAAGGGCTTGCGGTCGACCTCGACGACGGTCTTGCCGAGCTCGCGGAACTTCGCCGCGAGTTCGCCCTCGGCGGTACGGATCTGGTCGGTCGCCCGCGCGGCGGCCTGTGTCAGCACGTCCTCGAACACCGCCTTGTCCTCGTCGCTCATGCCGGACCAGACATGACCGCCGACGATGGTCACGAGGGACTCGGTGATGTGGCCGGTCAGCATGATGTGGCTCTGCACCTCATAGAACTTCTTGGCCATGATGGTCGGCAGCGGGTTCTCCTGACCGTCGACCGTGCCCTGCTGCAGCGCCAGATAGACCTCGGCGAAGGCGATCGGCGTGGCGTTGGCGCCGACCGACTTCGTGAACATCTGGAACAGCGGCGCCGGCGGCACGCGCAGCTTCATGCCCTTCATGTCCTCCGGCTTGGTGATTTCCCGGTTCGCCGTGACGTTGCGCTGGCCGTAGTAGGTGAGCGAGACGATGTGGTGGCCGGTCTTGTCGTCGTACCCGGCCGCGAGATCCTTGAAGAGCTGCGAATCGCGGTAGGCCTTCCAGTGATCGAAATCGCGCAGGATGAAGGGCGCGTTGGTGATGGCCATCGGGCCGTAGACCGAGCCGGCGAAGGCGACGCCGGTGTAGATCATGTCGACGGTGCCGAGCGTCAGCGCCTCGTTGATCTGGTTCTCGTTGCCGAGTTGCGAGGCCGGAAAGACCTCGATGGAGTACCGGCCGTCGGTGCGCTTCTTGATCTCGTCGGCCGCCCACAGCGCCTGCTGGTGGTATGGCTCCCCGGTCTCGTAGACATGCGCCCATTTCAGGACCGACTGGGCGGCGGCGGGTCCCGCCGCGAGGATGGCGAGCGCAGCCACCAGTGCGAAGGCAAGTCTCAGTGTCGTTGCGGTCATTACAGTTCCTCCCTGTGTTCGACCGACCCGGCATGGCCGGGCCCATTCGTCTATCGTGTCGCTGCTCCCCGTCCGTTCCTGTACGGCTGGAGATCGTCGCCCTCCTCGTCGGCGAAACAATCCGGGTGCCGTGCCCGGATGCCATCGATGTCCAGCCGCAACTGGTCGATATGCACGGCCATGGCAGCGGCGGCGGCATCGGCGTCACGCGCTTCGAGCCCCTCCAGCACCGCGGCGTGATCGCGCTGCACGCGCGCCATCCGCCCCTCCTCCGGCAGCGTCAGTCGCCTGTAGCGATCGACCTGGGTCTTTACCTGCTGGACGAGGCTCCAGATGCCCGGATAGCCGGCCATGATGGCGATCTCTGCATGGAAGGCTTCGTCGGCCGCGTGGAAGGCCGCGTCGTCACCCGCTTCCGCCGCTTCCAGCTGGCGCTGCAGGATCACGCGAAGACCCATGAGATCGCTGGTGCTGGCGCGCTCCGCCGCGGTCCGTGTCGTGACGTCCTCGAGAGCCTTGCGCACGATGATCGCCTCGGGCAGCCGGGAGGCAGGAATCCTCGTCACGCGGGTTCCCGACTTGGGGACGATCTCGACCAGCCCCTCGTCGGCAAGCCTGAGCAGCGCCTCGCGGACTGGCGTGCGGCCGGCGCCGTAGGCGAGCGACAGTTCCTTCTCCGAGACCGCGGCTCCCGGCGCGAGCCGCAAGGCGAGGATGTCCTCGCGAAGCCGCGCGTGGATGCGGGTGGCGAGCTTCTGCGTGGCGGCGGCCGTTCCGGCCTGCGGAGCGGCCGCGCCGGGAACCTGCACCCTGCTCGACGAGACCGGCCTGGCCCGCATGCGCCTCCCCTCTGCCATGTCTGATATGTCAGTCATACCGCCACATCCGGGACCGAGAGTCAATTCCGCAACGGAATCCACCGAGCGGCAACGAAACCAGCGGGACTCCGCTCGGCCATCTTGAATTTAATGAGCGTTCGTTTTATTCATTGGCCTGGAGGAAAGCACTTGGCGCGTACGGCAGGTTCGTTCGGCGAAAAGACGGAAGCCGCGCTTCGCGAGGCTGCGCTGGCGCTGATTGCGCGTCACGGCTACGACGCGGTGCCGATGCGCCGGCTTGCCGCCGAGATCGGGCTGCAGGCGCCGGCGCTCTACAAGTATTTCCCGACCAAGGAAGATCTTCTCTTCGCGCTCATGCGCGAGCACATGGAGGGACTGCTTGGCGCCTGGCATGCCGCCGATCCGGACGGCGTCGACCAGCGGCGGCGGCTCGCCGCCTTCGTGCGGAACCACATCGTCTTCCATGTCGACAGGCGCCATTCCACGCACGTCTCCAACATGGAGTTGCGCAGCCTCTCCCCCGCCAAGCTGACGGCCATCCTGAAGCTGCGCTCTTCCTATGAGAAGGAACTGCGCCAGATCCTCAGGGAGGGCGCGGCGAACGGCGATTTCACCGTCGACGATCCGACGCTCACCGCCATGGCGATCATACAGATGATAACCGGCGTGATCGTCTGGTTTCGTCCCGACGAGCGGCTGTCGGTGGCTGAAGTCGCGGAAAAATATCACACGATGACAATGCGGCTCGTCGGAGCACGAGCCCTGGCGGAGGCAGGCTGATGTACACCCACGTCATGAATTTCGGGCTCGGCGAAGAGATCGAGGCGCTGCGCGACATGGTGCGCCGGTTCGCGCAGGAGAAGCTGGCGCCGGCAGCGGCGGATATCGACACGTCCAACGAGTTCCCGGCCTGGCTGTGGACCGAACTCGGCGCGCTGGGGCTTCTCGGCGTCACCGCCGACCCCGACCATGGCGGCTCGGGCATGGGCTATCTCGCCCATGTCGTGGCGGTGGAGGAGATTTCGCGCGCCTCGGCCTCGGTCGGCCTCTCCTACGGCGCGCATTCCAACCTCTGCGTCAACCAGATCAATCGCTGGGGCACGCCCGATCAGAAGCAGCGCTACCTGCCCGGCCTCTGCTCCGGCGAGGCGGTCGGCGCGCTCGCAATGTCTGAATCCGGCGCCGGCTCCGACGTCGTGTCGATGCGGCTCGCGGCAGAGAAGCGCAACGACCGCTTCGTGCTCAACGGGACGAAGATGTGGATCACCAATGGGCCGGACGCAGACACGATGGTCGTCTACGCCAAGACCGATGCCGAACGCGGCTCGCGCGGCATTACCGCCTTCATCGTGGAGAAGTCATTCAAGGGCTTCTCCGTCGCCCAGAAGCTCGACAAGCTCGGCATGCGCGGCTCCAACACGGGCGAACTCGTCTTCGAGAACGTCGAGGTACCGTTCGAGAACGTGCTGCACGAGGAAGGCAAGGGCGTCGAGGTGTTGATGTCGGGGCTGGACTACGAGCGCGTGGTGCTGGCCGGCGGCCCGCTCGGGATCATGGCGGCCGCCATGGACGTCGCGGTGCCATACGTGCACGAGCGCAAGCAGTTCGGCCAGCCGATCGGCGCATTCCAGCTCGTCCAGGCCAAGCTTGCCGACATGTACACGACCATGAACGCCTGCCGCGCCTACGTCTATTCGGTGGCGGCGGCCTGCGACCGCGGCGAGACGACCCGCAAGGACGCCGCCGGCTGCATCCTCTACGCCTCCGAACGCGCCACGCAGACCGCGCTCGACGCCATCCAGTTGCTGGGCGGCAACGGTTACATCAACGACTACCCCACCGGCCGCCTGCTGCGGGATGCCAAGCTCTACGAGATCGGCGCCGGCACGAGCGAGATCCGGCGTTGGCTGATCGGGCGTGAGATCATGGAGGAAAAATGATCAGCGCGAGCGAACCCGCGTCGAACTCTCTTCCACTCTCCGCTTTGCGAGCTCTGCGAGCGCATCCGAAATCCATTGATTGATGGACTTGCCGTCCATGACTGCGGCTTTGCCGAGAAGCGCATGAACCTCCGGAGTGGTACGCAGGGAGAGCTTCCCGGAATGAGGCTTTTGGGGATCGATTTCCCGTTCGGAGCAGAAGGCCAGATAGTCGTCAACGCTTTCATGGAACGCTTTAACCAATCCCTGGGCATCGTCCGCTTCGAACGTGACGACGTCACGGAGGCCGAGCACCCGACCGTGAAAGACCATGTCTTCGTCATCGAATTCGATCGAACCGACATATCCCTTGTAAGATTTCACGGTCGCACTCCTAATTCAGCCAGGAAGTCCCGCACCTCGCGAACGGCCCACCTCCTGGTATCCGGTGAAGGATGCGGGCGATGAACGAACAAAGTCCGTTTTCCGATCGTGAAGCGCACGCGGGAACCGCTTCCCTCACTCATCTCGGCTCCCAGCCCAATCAGCAGCGCCTCGATATCCCGCCATTTAATCGAGCCGCTGACCGGATCGCGAAAGATCGCGGCGAGAGTTTCTTCGTGCTTCCTGCGCATGCTAGCCTCCTGCAAACAGGCACCGGCGGTGAGGGCCGGTGCTGCCTCTGGATCGCTGCACGTCATGCGCGGTCGACCGAACGTGATACTAAAATGTGATATCATTCCAGGTTTGTCAATGCCAGTCATCCGTACCTCCCTCTCCACCGCCTCCGACGCCTTCCATGCCAATGCCGAGCGCATGAAGACGCTCGTCGCCGATCTCGCCGACAAGGCCGCTACGGTCGAACGCGGCGGTCCGGAAGAGGCTCGGGAGCGCCATGTCGGTCGTGGAAAACTGCTGCCCCGCGAGCGCCTCGCCCAGTTGCTCGACACGGGCGCGCCGTTCCTGGAGATCGGCCAGTTCGCGGCCTGGGACATGTATGGCGGCGACATTTCGTCGGCCGGGATGATTGCCGGCGTCGGCCGCATCGAAGGCCGCGAATGCATGATCGTCGTCAACGATGCCACGGTGAAGGGCGGCACCTACTATCCGATGACCGTGAAGAAGCACCTTCGCGCGCAGGAGATCGCGGCCGAGAACGGGCTGCCCTGCGTCTACCTGGTCGATTCCGGCGGCGCCAACCTGCCGAACCAGGATTCCGTGTTCCCCGACCGAGAGCATTTCGGCCGCATCTTCTACAACCAGGCAAACATGTCGGCCGCCGGTATCCCGCAGATCGCCTGCGTCATGGGTTCGTGCACGGCGGGCGGCGCCTACGTGCCGGCGATGGCCGACGAGTCCATCATGGTCCGAAACCAGGCGACCATCTTCCTCGGCGGCCCGCCGCTGGTGAAGGCGGCGACCGGCGAGGAGGTGTCGGCTGAGGATCTCGGCGGCGCCGACGTCCACACGCGACTTTCGGGCGTGGCCGACCATTACGCCCAGAACGACGAGCACGCGCTGGCCATCACGCGCCGCATCGTCGCCAACCTCAACCGTGTCAAGCCGGTCACGCTTGCGCTCCAGCCGCCTCGCCCGCCGCTTCATGACCCGCAAGAGATCTATGGCCTGATCCCCGCCGACACGCGCCAGCCGTACGACGTGCGCGAGGTCATCGCGCGCATCGTCGATGGCTCGGAATTCGACGAGTTCAAGGCCAATTTCGGCACCACGCTGATCACCGGCTTCGCGCATCTCTTCGGCATGCCGGTCGGCATCCTGGCCAACAATGGTGTGCTCTTCTCCGAAAGCGCGCAGAAGGGCGCGCATTTCATCGAACTGTGCTGCCAGCGCAAGATCCCGCTGATTTTCCTGCAGAACATCACCGGCTTCATGGTCGGCCGCAAATACGAGGCCGGCGGCATCGCCAAGGACGGCGCCAAGCTCGTCACCGCGGTCGCCACGGCGCGCGTGCCCAAACTCACCGTCATCATCGGTGGCTCCTTCGGCGCCGGCAACTACGGCATGTGCGGCCGCGCCTATTCGCCCCGCTTCCTGTGGATGTGGCCCAACGCGCGCATCTCGGTGATGGGCGGCGAGCAGGCCGCCACCGTGCTTTCGATCGTCAGGCGCGAAGGCATTGAACGCAAGGGCGGGTCGTGGTCAGCAGAGGAGGAAGCGGCGTTCAAGAAACCGATCCTCGACCAGTTCGAGCACGAGGGCCAGCCGCTCTATTCCTCTGCGCGGCTGTGGGACGACGGCATTATCGACCCGGCCCGCACCCGCGAGGTCCTGGCGCTGTCGCTGTCGGCGGCGCTGAACCGGGAAGTGGAAGACACGAAGTTCGGCGTGTTCAGGATGTAAGCGCCCTCCTCACCGCGACGGAGAGGCGAGCGCGTCGAGGTTCGTCCCCGCCACCTGATGCGACGATGGTCACTGTCCGCCGGAGAGGCCAGGCCCCGGCGTCCGCTGGAGAGCCCAGGCCCCGGCAACGGAGGAGGAGAACCCATGTCCAAACACCGCATCTATACGACGAGCTTCGCCAGCGTCTATCCGCACTACGTTGCCAAGGCGGAGCGGAAAGGACGCAAGAAGGCCGAGGTCGACCAGATCATCACCTGGCTGACCGGCTACGGCCCGGACGAACTCAAGACGGTAGTGGCCGAAAAAACCGACTTCGAGACCTTCTTCGCGCAAGCTCCCGCGCTCAACCCCTCCCGCGCGCTGGTCAAGGGCGTGGTCTGCGGTATCCGCGTCGAGGAGATCGAGGAGCCGCTGATGCGAGAAATCCGCTACCTCGACAAGTTGGTCGACGAACTGGCGAAGGGAAGAAAGATGGAGAAGATACTTCGAAGGGAATGATGGGGGTGGGTGCCCTGTGCGGCCTGCGAGATCACACATTCGGGTAGGCCGCGGAACGGCAGCGGCCGGTGCGTGGTTCGACAGGCTCACCATGAGGGAATCCAGTGGCTCACCATGAGGGAGTCCAGTGGTTCACACATGAGGGTGTCCTGTGGCTCACCTGAGTGGGCCCCGTGACCCATATTGAGGAAGTCTGGCGGCTCACCGTGAGAGAGATTGGGAGGCTCGCCCCGGGTAGCAAGGTGGCTCATTTGTGCGTTGGCTCAGCAACGGCATGCGCCGGTCACCACGGATGCAAGGTGTGGCCGTTCCATCGGGTCCCCTCATGGTGAGCCTGTCGAACCACGCACCACCCGCCGACGGAACGATGGCTCCAGTGCCCCGCGGGGACCGCCGGCGAGCGTCGGCCGTTTTCCTTTTCTCGAGCAGGATCCGATTCCTCACCGAAACAAGGGAGCGAAACCCGAGCAGAACAAGGACGACATCCTGAGCGCCAACGAACGCATCAGCCGCCTGGACCACAAGCGCTCGATCGCGGGCGGGACGGGACGGTATCCGCGGCGCAGCGATACGAATATGCGCAGAACCCGATCGCGGAGGAGGGTGCGGAGAAGTCCAATACCGAGAAGGCGCTCGGCCGGGCAAGCCGCAACGACGAGCGCAAACAGCGCAGAAGGACTTTCCCGAAGTGCTCGCCGCTGGTGCAATCTACCCCACTTCATCTTCTTCGAAGCAAGCCCCTGTCTAATCCGCGGCAACTAAATTATGGTCGCTGACTTCGCTTACGGCCGCGGGAGAATCAGGCTTGAAGACCGTCGAGAACGCCGACCGCCGTACCGGTCCGACGGCGCTGCGCGCTGCGACTGGCCTGATCGGGCTGATGTTCGTGCTGTTTCTCGCCGTGCTCGCGGTGCTGATCCTGCGCGAGCGCGAACTCGCCCGCTCGGCGGCGGAAAATCGCGCTGCGGCCGCCGCACAGGTCGTCGCCACCAACGCGCGCTGGATCACGGAACTGTCTCGCCAGGCGCTCGGCCGCATCGACGAGGCGCTCGGTCCAGAAATCAACGAGCGCGACGCGATCACCACGCGCCAGCGTGTGCAGGAGGCGGTCGCGCGCCTGCCGGGCAACGTGAAGACCTATGTCGCCGACGCGAACGGCCAGATCCTGTTTTCCACCGATCCGGCCTTCCGGCCCATCGCGATCCCCGACAGGGAATACTTCACCGCGCTCACCACAGGCGAACGCTTCCATGTATCGCCCCTGCTGACCAGCCGCCTTGATGGCTCCCAGGTCTTCGTGTTCTCACGCCGCCTCGACCGCGGCGGAGAATTCGCCGGCGCCGCCTTCATCTCGTTCGAGGTCGCGCTGTTCCGCGACATCTGGGAATCGCTGTCGCTCGACGACCACTCCACCGTCAGCATCGTGCGGGACGACGGACAACTGGTCGCGCGCTTTCCGTTCTCCGACGGACCGCTCGACCTGTCGAACTACGCCCTGTTCACCGAATATCTGAAGATCGGCGACATCGGCACCTACCCGGCCGTTTCGCCGGCCGATGGAGTGACCCGCATCGTGGGATACCGCCGCGTGCCCGGTACGCCGCTGGTCGCCATCGCCAGCGTCAGCACGGAAGCGGCGTTCGCCCAGTTCCGGCGCAACACGATCATGACGCTGGCTTTCGCAGTGCCGACCGCGCTCGCCCTGATGATCGCGATCTTCTGGATCGTGCGGCTGGTGCGCAACGACGAGCGCACCCGCGCGCAGCTCGTCGAGACGATCGACCTCAATCGCATGCTGGTGCGCGACACCCATCACCGCGTGAAGAACAATCTCCAGGCGATCATGTCGCTGGTCCGGCTGCACCGGCTGCCCCAGGAATTGAAGGCCGACCTGCAAGGCCGCATCACGGCCATGACCGCCGTGCACGAGCATCTCTACCGGCTCGACCAGTTCACGGAGGTCGACGCCTCGACCCTGATTCCGGCCATCGTGGAACCGCTCAGCAGCGCCTTCGCAAGAAGGGTCGAGATCGAGTACGACATTGACCCCGTCATCCTTCATCACGACCACGCCACGCCCGTCGCCCTCATCGTCAACGAAGTGGTGACGAACGCGCTCAAATACGCCTTCCCGGACGGGCGGCCCGGGACGCTCCGCATCGCGATGAAGCACCGCCCCGATGGCGCGATCACGCTTTCGGTGTCCGACGACGGCGTCGGGTTCGATCCGACGATCCCAACGAGCGGGCTCGGCAGCCGCCTGATCCGCGCCATGCTCGTCCAGCTCGGCGGAGCCGAACATACATACACCTTCGAGAGCGGCACCCGGTTCCAGGCTGAACTCGATCTCAGCGGAACGGTTGACGATCAGGGCTCCCAGCACGCGCAAGCGGCCGAATAGGGGCCCGTCGGGGACCTGCGGCTTTTGCCGGCCTAGCCGGAGCGCGGTCGCGGGCCGGCGGCCATTGCCACCGGCACGGATGCCGTTCCGCGCTCCTGACAGCGAGTGGCTGCAGCCAACGGACCTCCCTCTTGCGGACCGCTGCCGCCTCGACCAAAGTTCAACCCCGCGCCACCCGGGCGAAGCGCATGATCCTGATCGGCCAGTATGATTCCTCCTTCGTCCGGCGGGTCGCAATCGCGCTGACGCTCTACGAATTGCCGTTCGAGCATCGGCCGTGGTCAACCTTTGGCGACGCGGAGCGGTTGAAAGCCTTCAATCCGCTGGCGAAAGTGCCGACGCTGGTCCTCGACGACGGCGACGTTTTGACCGACAGCCACCTGATCATCGACTATCTCGACGGGCTGGTCGAACCGGAACGGCGGATGTTTCCGTCCGCCGAGCCGGAGCGGCACCGGGCGCTCGGCATCGCGGGACTTGCAACCGTAATGGCGGACACCGGCGTCAGCCTGTTCTACGAGACCCGGCTGCATGAAAGCCCTTCGCCCCTGCTCGTGGAACGCCGGCGCTGGCAGGTGCTCGGCGCGCTCGCGGCCCTCGAAGTGGACAGGGCGGCGCGGCCTACGCCGTACTGGTTCGGCGGCCGGATCGGCCATGCCGACATCGCGGTGACCTGCGCCCTGCGTCACGTGGGCGATTCGATTCCGGGGCTGTTCGACACCGTGTCCTATCCGCACGTGCGCGACCATGCATCGCGGCTCGAAGCCATGGACGTCTTCCAGCGCATATCCCAGCCTTTCCTGCCGCCGTCCTGAGCCATTGCCCGCGCGGCTGGACTTCGCGGGTCCGTCATGGCTTAACCTGACGGAGAAGCTTGCCGGGAGGAGCCATGTTCGCCAAGATCCTGATCGCCAATCGCGGCGAGATCGCCTGCCGGGTGATCCGCACCGCCCGGCGCATGGGCGTCAGGACCGTGGCCGTTCATTCCGACGCCGATGCCGGTTCGCTGCATGTGGCCGAAGCCGACGAGGCGGTCCACATCGGCGCCTCCCCGGTCGGCGAGAGCTATCTGCGCGGCGACAGGATCATCGAGGCGGCGCTCTCGACCGGGGCGGAGGCGATCCACCCGGGCTACGGCTTCCTTTCGGAGAATCCCGATTTCGTCGATCAGGTGACAGCGGCCGGGCTCGTCTTCATCGGCCCGTCGGCGGATTCGATCCGCGCCATGGGCCTGAAGGACGCGGCGAAGCGGCTGATGGAGAAGGCGGGCGTGCCCGTCGTGCCCGGCTATCACGGCGAAGGGCAGGCGCTCGTGCTTCTGGCCGGCAAGGCCAAGGAGATCGGCTATCCGGTGCTGATCAAGGCGCGCGCCGGCGGCGGCGGCAAGGGCATGCGCCGCGTCGACGACCCTGACGAATTCGCGGAAGCACTCGCGGCCGCCAAGCGCGAGGCCAAGGCGGCCTTCGGCGACGATGCCGTGCTGATCGAGAAATACGTCGAGAAGCCGCGCCACATCGAGGTGCAGGTCTTCGGCGACAACCATGGCAACGCCGTGCATCTCTTCGAGCGCGATTGTTCCGCCCAGCGGCGGCACCAGAAGGTGATCGAGGAGGCCCCTGCCCCGGGCATGACCGACGCCATGCGGGCGGCCATGACCGGTGCCGCGGTGAAAGCCGCGCTGGCGATCGGCTATTCCGGCGCAGGTACCTTGGAGTTCATCGTCGATGCTTCGGAAGGCCTGCGGCCGGACCGCTTCTGGTTCATGGAAATGAACACGCGATTGCAGGTCGAGCATCCGGTGACTGAAATGGTGACCGGGATCGACCTCGTGGAATGGCAGTTGCGGATCGCCGCCGGCGAGCGGCTGCCACGCGCCCAGGAGCAGATCCGGCTGGACGGGCACGCCTTCGAGGCGCGCATCTACGCCGAGGACGCGGCAAAAGGCTTCCTGCCCGCGACAGGCACGCTGCACCATCTGCGTTTTCCCGCCAAGGCACCGGAGGGCGCGCAGATGCGCGTCGAGACCGGCGTTCGGCAGGGCGACCCGATCTCGCCGTTCTATGATCCGATGATCGCCAAGCTGGTGGTGAAGGCGGCGGACAGGGCGACGGCGCTTTCGGCGCTCGTGGAAGCGCTGGAAGAGACCGAGATCGCCGGCTCGATCGCCAACGTACCCTTCCTCGCTTCGCTGGCGAGCGATCCTGACTTTGCCTCCGGCGACCTCGATACCGGTCTGATCGCGCGCAAGCAGGACGAACTCACCCGGCTCGCGGCGCCGTCGATGCAGGTGGCCGCGCTCGCGGCGCTCGCCGCTTCCGGCGCCATGCGAGAGAAGTCGTCGCAGGACCCCTGGGACGCCGTTTCCGGCTATGCGCATTTCCATCCGGTTCAACGGCGGGTGAACCTGCGGAACGGTGCCCGTGACGTCTCGCTCCACCTCTGCGCACGCGCCGACGGTCGCTACGAGATCGCCGAAGCGGGCGGCGGTTCCGTCTCGATGGAACCGGCACATGCCGCTGCGGCCCGCACGGCACGCTGGCCGGGGCACGTCACGGTTTTCGAGGGCGCCGTCGGACACGGCTTCGCCGTTCCCGATCCATTCGAGGCCGCCGAGGAAGCGGCCGCCGGAGGCGATGCGCTTCGGGCGCCGATGCCGGGGCTGGTGAAGATCGTGCGTGCCGCCGCGGGCGACATCGTCCGCAAGGGCCAGGCGTTGCTGGTGCTGGAAGCCATGAAGATGGAACACACCATCGCCGCGCCGCACGAGGGCACGATCGAGGAGATCGCGGCCGAAGGCGCGCAGGTCAGCGAGGGAACGGTGCTGGTGCGGTTTGCGGAGACCGACTAGGCGGGGTCAAACACCAGAGACCGCGCCGGCCTTGTCCCTGCCGGTCGCGGCTCCTGCGGTGGCAGCGTTCGCGGCGCCCCCGTGCCGCGGCGGCTGCCTTCCCCCCGCATCCCTGATCTTTTGTCTTCCAGGCCCGGCCGCCTCGACCAGGCACCCGATGCTCAGTGCATCGTCATCCATTCGCGGGCTTCGCGAAGGGCGCGGGCGAGTTCCATCTTCGACATGGTCTCGGCCATCTCGGCGCGCAGCGCCACCGCCCGCTCCGAGCCCTTGATCGCGGCGATGTTGAACCACTTGTGCGCGGCGACCACGTCGACCTCGCAGTCGCGGCCGGTGGCATACATCATGCCCAGTTCGAAAAGAATGTCGGCCTGGGCCGTGTTGCCGATGTCGCCGAAACCGGCTTCGAGCATTTCAAAACGTGCCATTTTCCAGTCCCCTGTTGTGCCTCGAAAGCAGCGGTTCCTGTCCCGTGTCCGCCGTCTCTCTGATGCTTCGAAGCATGCCAGCGGGCCTTGAATCCGCCGTTAAATGGCGTGCTTAATTTGCGGAAAACAAAACTAAAACAAGAGGTAAAGGCGAGATTCCGTTAAGGATGGAAACCTGCGGAACTCCGGGGACGAGGCGGAAATTCCGCTAAAATGCATTCTCGCCGACGAAAGGGTTCGCTAACCAAGGCCAAGGGTTCGATCGCCAGCATGGCCGCGCAAGGCCTTCACGCATGCTCCCGAAAGACCGTGAAAATTCACCGGAGCTTCCGTAGCGGCACCGCTTTCGCAGCGATCGGTTCTCGTTTACGTTGACGTATGCGTAAGAAGCGGTCGCCAATCCAGCGATCGTGAACGTCAATGGGAGGAATTCATGAAAGCCATTCTCGCTATCGCCGCTGCCGCGATGCTCCTGTCTGCCAGCGCGGCTTCCGCAGCCGAGCCTATCGAGGGAACCTGGAAGCGAAACACGGGCGCGCTGATCAAGTATGCCGGCAAGGGCGGCAAGTTCTGCGGCACGGTGCTCAACACCAAGTACAAGGGCAAGTCGATAGGGTGCATGAGCGGTTCGGGCACCAGCTACAAGGGCGAGGTGATCGTCCTCGACGAGGGCAAGACCTACAGCGGGAAGGCCACCGTCAACGGCGGTACCATGACGCTTTCCGGATGTGTCCTGGCCGTCCTGTGCAAGAGCGAGACGCTCGTACGGCAGTAGTCGTCTGTGCGGTGCGGCGGCTTTTGTGCGCCGCACCGGATTTAAGCTGGGCCTTCGTCTGTCTCAGCCGCGCGCCTTTTGGCCAAACAGCACCTTCTGGGCTTCCTTGTCCTCGGCGATGTTGCGCCGGTGCTCCTGGCCGAGCGCCATGCCGCGTTCCACTGCCGGCCGTGCCATGATCGTCTCGAACCAGCGCTTCAGGTTCGGGAAATCGTCGAGGTCCTGTCCCTGGTTCCTGTATGGCCGCACCCAGCCAACGCAGGCGATGTCGGCGATCGAATACTCGCCGGCAAGGAAATTGCGGTCCGCGAGGCGCTTGTTCATCACGCCGTAAAGCCGATTCACCTCGTTGGTGTATCGATCGATGGCATAGGGCACGTTTTCTGGCGCGTACTGCCTGAAATGATGGGTCTGGCCGGCCATCGGCCCAAGCCCGCCAACCTGCCAGAACAACCATTCGTCCACCTCGACCCGCTGACGCTCCCCGGCCGGATAGAACATGCCGAACTTGCGGCCGAGATACTGCAGGATTGCCCCGGACTCGAACACCGAGATCGGTTGCCCGCCCGGCCCTTCCGGGTCGACGATCGCCGGCATCCGGTTGTTGGGCGATATCTTCAGGAACGGCGGCTCGAACTGCTCGCCCTTGCCGATGTTCACCAACCTGACGGCGTACGGAGCGCCGAGTTCCTCCAGCATGATCGAGATCTTCCAGCCGTTCGGGGTCGGCCAGTAGTAGAGTTCGATCGATTTCGTCTGCGCGACCATGCGGGCCTCCGGAGTTTGCAGGAGGCGAAGCAATACAGGGCGGCTCCGCGAAGACAAGGCCATGCCCGCGGACATGCCGCACCCGGGCGGCCGTTTACCTTGCTGAACGCCCGATGAACGTCTGTCTCAGACGCCGTTCAGCGCAGATATGCGAGAACCCGTCCCAAGGCAGGGGGAGACATGTTCGCTCGCAGATTGACCATCGTCAGCCTGATCATCGTGATCTTCGGGTTCGGCTTCTCGATCGTCGTGGCAGAGACCAGCCGACCCGCGCGATCATGGGAAATCGGCCTGTTCATCCCCTGCGTATTCGAACAAGGGCTTCACTGCGCCACGCCGAGACGCTGATCGGCCGCCGGCCTGGCAAACGCAACGACGAGAAGAGTATGAGCATGCGCAGCACGAGTATCCGCTTATCCGCCCTGGCCGCGACGGCAGCCCGCATCGGGCTTCTGCTCGGCGCGCTGGCGGTTCCGGTCCTTGCCATGCCGCTCAAGGCCGTCGAGGACGGCATACTCGTGGGCGGCACCGTCGAACGGACCAGCGGAGCGGGTCTCGTCATCGTCGTGGGGCTGCAGCGCGCGCGATAATGTTCGTTTGACAGGCAGAAGCCCCTCCCACTGTCACGCTTCCCTCTCTATAATGGGACATGGAAAAGCGAATCTATCCCGAACCGATCGAAACGGTCGAACGACCCGAACCCTTTGCCCGCAAGAGCTTCACCGACGCCACGGAGGCTGTGAAGGCGCTGCAGGGCCTCTATGACCGCAACACGCAGTTCCTGCGCAATTCCTTCAACGCCCTTGCCGGAAGCGGCCGGCCGGACCGCCGCTACCGGGCCTTCTATCCCGAGATCGGCATCACGGTTTCGTCCTACGACCAGATCGACACCCGCCTGGCCTATGGCCACATGCCCTCGCCCGGCCAGTACTCCACCACGATCACCCGGCCCGATCTCTTCGAGCCTTACCTGACGGAGCAGTTGCGGCTGATCATCCGCAACCACGGCATTCCCATCACAGTCGCGGAATCCGAGACGCCGATCCCGCTCCACTTCGCCCTGCTCGAAGGCACCCATGTCGAGGCCTCGGTCGCCGAACGCATCAAGCGCCCGCTGCGCGACATCTTCGACGTGCCTGACCTCAACGCCACCGACGACCACATCGCCAACGGCACGTTCGAAGCCTCGCTCGGCGAACCGCTGCCGCTCGCTCCCTTCACGGCGCAGCGGATCGACTACTCGCTGCACCGCCTGGCGCACTACACCGCGACGAGCCCGAGCCATTTCCAGAATTTCGTCCTGTTCACCAACTACCAGTTTTACATCGACGAGTTCGTGGCGCTGGCGCGGGAGGTGATGGCGCGCGGCGGCGACGGCTACACGAGCTTCATCGAGCCGGGAAATATCGTCACCCTGCCGGGCGAGCCGGAAGAGAACCCCACGACCATCGCGCGGCTGCCGCAGATGCCGGCCTACCATCTGACGAAGCCCGGCCACGGCGGCATCACCATGGTCAACATCGGGGTCGGGCCCTCGAACGCCAAGACGATCACTGATCACGTGGCGGTGCTCAGGCCGCATGCCTGGCTGATGCTCGGCCATTGCGCGGGCCTGCGCAATACGCAGGCGCTCGGAGACTACGTGCTGGCGCATGCCTATGTGCGCGAGGACCACGTGCTCGACGACGACCTGCCCGTCTGGGTGCCGATTCCGGCGCTCGCCGAAGTGCAGGTCGCCGTGCAGGAGGCCGTGGCGGAGGTCACCGGCCTGTCCGGCTACGAACTCAAGCGCATCATGCGCACGGGCACCGTCGCCACCATCGACAACCGCAACTGGGAACTGCGCGAGCAGCGCGGCCCGGTGCAGCGGCTCTCCCAGTCGCGCGCCATCGCGCTCGACATGGAATTGGCAACCATTGCCGCCAACGGCTTCCGCTTCCGCGTCCCCTACGGGACGCTGCTGTGCGTCTCGGACAAGCCGCTGCACGGCGAATTGAAGCTGCCCGGCATGGCGACGGACTTCTACAAGCGGCAGGTCAACCAGCACCTGATCATCGGCATAAAGGCGATGGAAAAGCTCGCGGCAATGCCGGTGGAACGGCTGCATTCACGCAAACTCCGGAGCTTCTCGGAGACAGCGTTCCAGTAGGACGCGGTCTTCAGCCCTTTCCGAGCAGCACCGCAATGCTCTTGTCGACCGACCCGCCGTCGCGGTGCTCCCGCTCGTCGAACGCCGCCTGCTTCTTCTTGTATGCGTCGAAGATTGCCCTGGTCTCACGCTCGAGCCTGACCTTCGCGGCCCAGCACCGGCGGTCGCCGCTCGTTTCGAAGCCCTTGATCCGGGTTTCCAGCGCGGCGGCCATCTCACGCGCGATGCGGCCGTGCGTCTTCTCATGGCGCACATTGTCGGCCTGGAAGAACTTCCACCGGCGCGCCATTTCCCGGCTCAGCTTTTCGCGCGGCTGCGGATAGATGTAGGTGATCGTCATCGAGACGCCACCGCCGCGAACCCGACACTTGCCGTTCTCGCCGACCATGTCCCCGAAGGTCCGCGTCTCGTACCGCGTCTGCGCAATCGCCTTGGTGAGCCAGCCATGCCTCGGGCCGCGGCGGTTCATGTCGCGCAGCAGGTCACGGCCCGTCTTGCCGGATATGCGGTAATATTCGGTCTTTTCCGTAATTTTCGGCTTTGCCACAGCCTCTGCGCCAGATGCCGTGAGGAGGGTTGCCGCCAGGGCCGCGACGAGCGCCATCCTCGAATGCATCGTGATCTCCCCCAGGCACACGTATAGAATGCATGAGGGCCGAGCCGGGGCAAGCGCATTTTAGTCGGTGGTCACGTATCGGATCGGACGCCGTCCATGCCTCACGGAAAGAAGGTGCGGAGACGCTGCGGAGCGGACCCGTCACATGTTCGGATACACCGGTCCTTCGCCGCCCTGCGGCGGAACCCAGTTGATGTTCTGGTTCGGGTCCTTGATGTCGCAGGTCTTGCAGTGCACGCAGTTCTGCGCGTTGATGACGAAGCGCGCCTCGGGGTTGCGATGCGAGACCTCGCCGCCCTTTTCCGGCGAGCCCGGTCCGCCGGACAGCGCCTCGCCTTCGGCATCCACCCACTCATAGACACCCGCCGGGCAGTAGCGGGTCGATGGCCCGGCGAAGACGCCGTACTCGGAGTTCTTCTGCAGTTCGGGATCGATCACCTGCAGGTGTACGGGCTGGTCTTCCTCGTGGTTGGTGTTCGACAGGAACACCGACGACAGGCGATCGAAGGTCAGAACCCCGTCCGGCTTCGGATAGTCGATGCGCTTGTGCTTCTCGGCCGGTTCGAGCGCCGCGTAGTCCGGCTTTCCGTGCTTCATGGTTCCGAAGAAGGAGAAGCCGAACAGCGAGTTCATCCACATGTCGAGACCGCCGAGCGCCACGCCCGCATACAGGCCGAGCTTCGACCAGAGCGGCTTGACGTTGCGGACCCGCTTCAGGTCCTTGCCGATCGCGCTTTCGCGCCAGCTTGCCTCGTAGCCCGAAACCTCGTCGCCGGAGCGACCCGATGCGATGGCCTCGGCGACATGCTCGGCCGCCATCATTCCCGACAGCACCGCGTTGTGCGATCCCTTGATGCGCGGCACGTTCACGAACCCGGCCGAGCAGCCGATCAGCGCGCCGCCGGGGAAGGTGAGCTTCGGTACCGACTGGAAACCGCCCTCGGTGATGGCGCGCGCGCCGTAGGAAAGGCGCTTGCCTCCCTCGAACGTGCCGCGGATCGCCGGATGCGTCTTGAAGCGCTGGAACTCCTCGAACGGCGAGACATAGGGGTTCTTGTAGTTCAGGTGGACGACGAAGCCGACCGCCACCTGGTTGTCTTCCATGTGGTAGAGGAACGAGCCGCCGCCGGTGGCATTGTCGAGCGGCCAGCCGAAGGAGTGCTGCACGAGGCCAGGCCTGTGCCTGTCGGGCGAAACCTGCCAGAGCTCCTTCAGACCGATGCCGAACTTCTGCGGCTCGCGGCCTTCCGAAAGTCCGAACTTCGCGATCAGCTGCTTGGCGAGGGAGCCGCGCACGCCCTCCCCGATCAGCGTGTACTTGCCGTGAAGCTCCATGCCCGGCGCATAGGCCGGGCCGCGCGAGCCGTCGCGCTCGATGCCCATGTCGCCGGTGGCGACGCCCTTCACCGCGCCGTTCTCGTCGTAGAGCACCTCGGTCGCGGCGAACCCCGGATAAATCTCCACGCCCAGCGCCTCGGCATGGCCGGCCAGCCAGCGGCAGACGTTGCCCAGCGAGACCGCGTAGTTGCCGTGGTTGTTCATCAGCGGCGGCATCAGGATGTTGGGCAGCCTGACAGAACCCGCGGGGCCGAGCACCAGAAAATGGTCCTCGGTGACCGGCGTCTTGAAGGGATGGTCGCTCTCGCTCTGCCAGTCGGGGATGAGCTTGCCGATGCCCACGGGATCGACGACCGCACCGGACAGGATGTGCGCGCCGACCTCGGCGCCCTTTTCGAGTACCACGACGGAAAGCTCCGGGTTCACCTGCTTCAGGCGTATCGACGCAGCGAGACCCGCCGGTCCCGCACCGACGATCACAACGTCGAACTCCATGCTTTCGCGTTCAGCTTCGCTCATCGTCTTCCTCCGGCTTTCCGGCTTTCGCCGGATGGCATGCACCCCCTGTTGTGATAGCGCATGCGATCCCGCTTGCGATACCACAGCCTCGCGGTGCGTCAATAAACCCGAACACCGGGCGACGCGACCTTACTCACGTTGACGTAAACGTCAAACGTCAGATCGCGCAGGTGGTTTCATCGGAGGTTTCGGAGGTAGGTGGATAGGGAGAGCCGAAGACGGTTGCGGAGCGGATCGACCACGGTCCGGGCGGACCATAGCTCTGCAAGCCGTTCAGTCGATAATCTCAGCACCCTCGGAAATGAGACGCTCGACATTTTCCTTCATCTGCGACACCTGGTCAGGAGCGTGCCCTTGCCACTTCGTCACCTCACCAACGATCCGCAGAGGGTCTCGCGAGCGGTAGGACTGAGTGGGATTCCCCGGAAACTTCTTGTCCGTCAGGTTCGGATCGTCCTCGAACGGCCCGGTGGGCTCAACCACATAGATGCGGCCGTCCCCGCTGCCGCTCGCCAGTTCGGCGCCCCACACTGCGGCATCGAGCGTACCGGTGAAGTACACCCAGGAGAGCGGCTGCGCTCCCATGAAATTGGACCTGCGCCCGACGGCAATCAGATCTCCAGGTTCGAGGTTTGCCCGCGTGCCGTGGAAAAACTGCCGGCAGAACGTGGTGGCGGTCGCAGACATTCGTGTTCGGCTCCTTCTTCGGAAGACGCTTCCGTTCATCAGCACACCAGCGGACAGGCGGGCAACACGCTGATACGGCTCCTGCTATAATTCTCTCACCGAAGTCGCGCACGTTCCGCCTGGACCTCAGTCGGCGATTGCGCCGCTGGTGAGGTTGGCCACAGCCCCGGTCATCGCACGGGCACGGTCGGAGGCGATGAATGCGGCGGCCTCGGCGACATCCGACAGACCTGGCAGACGCTTCAGCATGGTGGACTGTGCTGCTCCTCCCAGCCACTGCTCCACCGAGAGCCCCATCGCCTCGGCCTTGGGCCGGAACAGCTCGCCGGTATAGGAACCCGCCGCGGGGGCATCCTCCAGCGCGTGTGGACGCAGGCAGACCACGCGAATGTTGCGCGGCCCGAGTTCGTCGGCGAGCACCCTCGAAAATGCCTCCGTGCCGGCCGCCGATGCCGCATGGCCGAGATGACCGCCTGCCGCCATCGTCGCGCCCGGTGCCGACAGGATCAGAACGACGCCCGACCGGGTATGTCCCATGTGTCGCACGACGGCCTTGGACGTGATGAACAACGCCCGCAGGAAGCGGTCTACGGGAAGCATGAAGGCTTCCTGCGTCAGGTCGGAGATCATGGTGCCTTGGTCGTGGAGAAAGCCCACCGCATTGAGCGCCACATCGATGCCGCCTGCCCGCGCAGCAACGGACGCGGCGTGCGCATCGACCGCCTGTTCGTCCAGGACGTCGAGCACGGCAACCTCCACCTCTCCACCTTCGGCAGCAACTTCGCACGCGATCACGTCGAGTCTGGACTTCGTCCGTCCCGCGATGAAAACCCGTGCGCCTTCGCGGGCGAACACCTTCGCGGTGGCCCCTCCGATCGCTCCACCTCCGCCGTAGATCACGGCGGTCTTGCCTTTCAGAAGCATCACGAATTTCCTTGCTTGATTAGTGGGGCTCGAACTGTTGCCCGGATCAGGCGATCGCTTCCTCGAGGGCAACCATGATGGACGTCCAGCCCTCGACATGGCCGTCGCGAGCCTGTTCGCTCTTGAACTTCACCTGCCTCAGCGTGATCTCGGTCGCGCCCGGCCCGGCGTCGGCGAAGTCGACCGTCACGACGCTGTCGTCGAGCGAGTGCGGCGATTCCCAGGTGAAGGAAAGATGCGAATGCGGCTCGATCTCCAGATAGGTTCCGGCATGGGGAATGTCCTTCTCGTCCGTCACCATGACGATGGAGAAGCGGCCGCCCCTTACCGGATCGTTCTCCACCCTCGCCTCGCCCGCAGTCGATGGCGGCCGCATGAATTTCGCGAGAATGGCGGGGGTCAGCCAAGCGTCGAACACCTTTTCACGCGGCGCCTTTATCGTGCGGCTGACCGTCAGTTCCAGATCCTTCGTCATCGTCGTCATCGTCCTCATCCTTTGAAACCAGAGCTTCTTCGAGCGCCGCGAGGCGCAGTTCCCAGATCGACTTCAATTGCCCGAACCACTCTTCGGTGAGCCGGAGAGGCTCGAGTTCGGCCGCGATGAAGTGCTCGCGGCCTTGGGTCCGGCGGGTGACGAGACCCGCCTCCTCCAGCACCTTGATGTGCTTGGAGACCGAGTTCAGCGACATCTCGAAATGAGCGGCGAGCGCGGTCACCCGCAGTGCCCCTTCCTGGACGAGCAGCGTCAGGATCCCGCGCCGCGTGGTGTCGCCAGCGGCCTTAAGAATTCGGGACAGGTCATCGTCGTTCATCATTCACCTGATTGGTTGAATATCTCATGCAGGTCGCATTGTCAACCGTTCGGGTGAACATTTTCGTCAATTGGCTCCCGGCGGATCTTCTTCATCGCGGACCGGTTTGGCGCTAGGCTCGTCGGAAAGGAGAAGTGGATGGTGAAGAGCCTGCGCGCGCTCGTTGCCCTCTTCGTTGCGCTTCTTGCCGTGCATGAGGCATCGACGGCCGATGGCGGCGTCTGGCGTGTGGGCGCCTATTCCTTCTCCGACGAACTCGGCGGGTTCCGCATCCTGTCGGCGAAGGGCTCCGGGACCAAGGACGATCCGGTGGTGCTCGTCCAGGAGTTCTTCTCCGCAAGTCCCGTCACCCTCGTCATCCGCATCCTCGGCCCTATCCGGCCCTACGCCAACGATCCGGCTGTTGCGACCGGCTTCCTGAGCCTTATGGTGGTCGCGCGGAATGCCAGCCGGCTCGCCTGGACAGAATTCGAGTTCGAATTGCAGGAACAGCTCGGCACCCCAAGCGTCTACGGCGACGGGCTTTCGTTCGACCAGCACCGCAAGGAAAGCGACAACATCCGTTCCCTCGGCTTCGAAGAGTTCCAGCGCGCGTTCGAGCCCTACGACCGCCTTCTCTTCACGCGCGGCTTCGTCGATCCCGGCGCGGAGGCGAGCTTCGGGTTCCTCATCTCCGACTTCACCCCGAAGCGGACCTTCTATCTGGTGCAGGACCCGCGGATTCCGTCGTCCTGAACCACGCACGATTCGACACGCCGCCGCGGCGTGCTAGAACCCCCTCCATGGGAATCCACATGCCCGACCTGAGGGAACTCCTGCTCTTCTACGCCGACAGCGGCGCCGACGAAGCGCTGGAGGAGGCGCCGGTCGACCGCTTCGCCGAGACCGAAGCCCGCCTGGCGCGTCCGGCGCAGGCAGCGCCACCGCCTGTCCCCGAAAGGGCTGCCGCAGAACCGCGCCGCCGCCTGGGAGTGGCGCCGGCGGCAGCTCCCGCCGAGCCGAGGCGAGCCGAACCGGCAGCCGCCGTGCCGGACGAGGCGCAGGCCGCCCGCGCACGCGAACTCGCACGCGCCGCCGCGTCGATGGACGAGCTGCGCGAAATCCTCGCGGGCTTCGACGGCTGCAATCTGAAATTCACCGCCAAGACCCTCGTCTTCGGGGACGGCAACCCGCAGGCCGACATCATGTTCGTCGGCGAAGCGCCGGGCCGCGAGGAGGACATCGAGGGCCTGCCCTTCGTCGGCCGTTCGGGAAAGCTGCTCGACCGCATGCTCTCGGCCATCGGGCTCGACCGCTCCTCGGCCTATATCGCCAACGTGATCCCCTGGCGCCCTCCCGGCAACCGCACCCCGACGCCGCTGGAGATGGAGATCTGCCGCCCCTTCATCGAGCGGCAGGTGGAACTGGCCAATCCCAAGGTACTGGTGACGCTGGGCGGCCCGTCCGCCAAGGTGCTGCTCAACGTCACTGAAGGCGTGCTGCGCCTGCGCGGCAGCTGGCGCGTCCACACGACGGCGGCCGGCCGTGAAATTCCCGCCATGCCGACGCTGCACCCCGCCTATCTGCTGCGCAACCCTGCCCACAAGCGGCTCGCCTGGCGCGATCTCCTCGAGATCAAGGCAAGACTGCGCGGCTGACCGGCAGCTTCGCGCTATATGCTTCTCTGACCGAAACAAGGAACGGAACCTGCATGACCCACAAGGATGCCTACACGCCGCCGAAGGTGTGGACCTGGAACAAGGACAATGGCGGACGCTTCGCCAGCATCAACCGCCCCGTCGCCGGGGCGACCCATGACAAGGAACTGCCCGTCGGCAAGCACCCGCTGCAGCTCTATTCGCTTGCCACGCCCAACGGCGTGAAGGTGACGATCATGCTCGAGGAGTTGCTGGCGCTCGGACACAGCGGCGCCGAGTACGACGCATGGCTGATCAAGATCGGCGACGGCGACCAGTTCGGCAGCGGTTTCGTCGGGGTGAACCCGAACTCGAAGATCCCCGCACTGATGGACCGCAGCGGCGACAAGCCGGTGCGGGTCTTCGAATCCGGATCGATCCTGCTCTATCTGGCCGAGAAGTTCGGGGCCTTCCTGCCGAAAGAACACGTCGCGCGGACCGAGTGCCTCAACTGGCTGTTCTGGCAGATGGGCAGCGCGCCTTATCTCGGCGGCGGCTTCGGCCATTTCTACGCCTATGCGCCGATCAAGATCGAATACGCGATCGATCGCTTCTCGATGGAGGTGAAGCGGCAGCTCGACGTGCTCAACCGACACCTGGCCGACAACGAATACATGGCCGGCAAGGACTACACCATCGCCGACATGGCGATCTGGCCCTGGTACGGCAATCTCGTCGCCGGCAAGATCTACGACGATTCCGCCACCTTCCTCGAAGCGCAGGGCTACACCAACGTCATCCGCTGGCAGGAGCAGATCTTCGCGCGGGACGCGGTGAAGCGGGGGCGTATGGTGAACCGCGCCTCCGGCGATCCCTCCGAGCAGTTGCACGAGCGCCATGACGCCGGCGACTTCGAGACGAAGACGCAGGACAAGCTGGAGGCTGCCGGCAAGGGCTGACCTCGCCTCTTCATAGGGCGCGTTCCCGGAGTTCCTGTCCCTCGGGGAACCCGCCCGCCGGTCGGCCCGTTGGGCGAAGCGGCTCTGCCGTGTTATGCTGTCGGCGGACCCTGATCACGGGTTCGCGTATCCGGAGTGTGATGATGCGTAGCAGATTTTCCTCGATAGGCGCCTGCCTGCTCGCGCTTGCGACCCTGGTGGCGATCTCCGCCGCGCCGGCGTCGGCCGAAAGCCGATATCGCGGCGAAGGCAGGAACGCGCAGTCCAGTGGCGGCGAAGGCGGCCATTCCTACCGCCGCAACGATCGCGATGGCGACCGGCGCGGGGAGTACAGGCGACGGGTTCCCCGCGGCTTCGAGTCCGGCCATTCCTATCGCAGGGACGACCGGCGCGACCGGGACCACAGATGGCGCAATCGCGACCACCGCGATGACCACCGCTGGGGCTACCGCTACCGCGAACACGATTACCGCAAGAACTTCAAGTGGCGGCGCGATCGCGACGATCGCCGCTACCGGCGGGACGACGATCGCCGCCATCATGGCCACGGCGGCTATCGCCAGCGCTTCGACGGACCCTACTCCGACGCACCGCCGATCGTGCTCGAGATCAACCCCTGGAATGCGGACTGATCTCCCCGGCACCTGACCGGGTGCCGGAGCGAAAGTAGAGCGGGCAGTGCTTGATCATGCGTGCGCGGGACTGGCGGCGCGCAGGGCGGATGCCTGCAGAACGGCGAAGGCTGCAACGGCGAGCGCCTGGGCGAGTACGAAGAGCACGCCCAGGACGTTCGGCGTCACCATCCCGCCGATCAGCATTCCGACGCTTGCCGCAACCCAAAGGGCGTTTCCCGCCACCACGTCGATCAGCACGAGCCGTGCGACGGTCCCGCGGCGCGAGACCGCGACCAGAAGCGTCACCCAGCCAAAGATCGCAACGCCCGCCCAGAAGAGCAGCGGCTGCGGCAGATCGAGCAACGCGCTGAGGGGACCTGATGCAAGGGTCATCAGAAGGCCGGCCGCTGCGCTGACGAGAGCGTCGAGGCGCAGCGAATTGCGCAGGAAAGATGTCATTGGAACTATCATGTCGTTTCTCCTTCGAAGATCTCTCCGGCACGGCGCCACGTCGGCTTGTTCCGCCCGGTCGCCGAAACCATGACGCCCAAAATGCCGCGTGGCGACTACGCGGCAGGTAATGGGAAGCAGCGACGGCATCGGATATGGTCGCGACGATGGATACGAAGCTTCCCCGGTCCCACGCCGATCCCGCATCGGCCGGCGCGCTGCTCCGCGAGTGGCGCACGCGACGCCGCATGAGCCAGCTTGCACTCGCCCTGGAGGCCGAGGTCTCGCAGCGCCATCTCAGTTTTCTCGAAAGCGGTCGGGCCATGCCATCGCGCCAGATGGTGCTGCATCTGGCCGAACGCCTGGACGTGCCCTTGCGCGAACGCAACAGGCTGCTGCTCGCTGCCGGGTTCGCGCCCGGATATGCGGAGCGGCCGCTCGAAGACCCGTCGCTACGGCCGGCACTCGCCGCGGTGGAACTCGTCCTCAAAGGACACGAGCCGAACCCCGCGATTGCCGTCGACCGCACATGGAACCTCGTCCGCGCCAACGCGATGATGAGCCCGTTCCTCGCGATGGTCTCCGATGCGGCGCTGCTTTCCGGGCCCGTCAACGTCCTGAGGCTCAGCCTGCATCCGGGCGGGCTCGCGCCCCACATCCTCAACCTTGCCGAATGGCGCGATCACCTCCTGGAGCGTCTGCGGCGGCTCAACGAGAACACCGCAGAGCCGCGCCTGCGCGATCTCGAGGCGGAACTCCGCTCCTACCCCGCTCCTAGGCGGACCGGACCGCCGGCGCCGTATGACCAGACGGCGATCGCGGTCCCGCTGCGCATCCGGACGGGAGATGCGGTCCTGTCATTCATCTCGACGATCACCGTCTTCGGCACGCCTCTCGACGTTACCCTGTCGGAACTGGCGGTCGAATCCTTCTTCGCCGCCGATCCCGAGACGGGCGAAACGCTGCGCGAAATGGCGGCCGCCATCAGCGCGGGTGCCGGCTGAGGACCGTCCTCACCCCTGCGTCGGGGTGATCTTGCGCGCCGCGCCGCGCGGCAGGCCCAGCCTGTTCTCGCGCCAGATGATGAAGATCCCGGCCCCGACCACGATCGCCCCGCCGAACAGCGTGTAGAGCGTCGGCACCTCGTTGAAGACGAGGTAGCCGATGACGATGCCGAGCAGCATGGAGGTGTATTCGAACGGCGCGATGGTCGACATGTCGGCATGGCGATAGCTTTCCGTCATGAGGATCTGGCCGACGCCGCCGCACAGCCCCGTGCCGACGAGAAGTGCCGCCTGGGTCGCCGAGAGCGAGGACCAGCCGAAGGGCAGCGTCGCCAGCCCGGCGACCGTCGAGGTGATCGAGAACCAGAAGACGATGGTCGCCGATTTCTCGGTGAGGACCAGACGCCTGACCAGCAGCATGGCAACGGCCGAAACGGCGGCGCCGAGCAGCACCGCCACGACGCCGACCCCGTCGCCCTGCGCCAACGGCTCGCCCGAGGTCAGGAGCGTCAGCTTCGGCCACGAGACGACGACGACGCCGACGAACCCGATCGCCACCGCGCTCCAGCGGAAGACGCGGACCGTCTCGCCGAGGAACAGCGCACTGAAGACGACCACGATCAGCGGCTGGGCGTAGTTGATGGCGATCCACTCCGGCAGCGGGAGCTTCGTCAGTGCGAAGAAGCCGAGCCCCATCGACGTGACCCCGACCAGCCCCCGCGCGACATGGCTGAACGGCCGGCTGGTGTAGAAGGCGGTCGCGAGTTCCTTCCGCCACGCCATCACCGCGACGACCGGGACGATGGCGAACAGCGAGCGGAAGAAGACGATCTGTCCGGCGAACACGTCGCCGGACGCCTTGATCAGGGAGGACATGCCGACGAAGGCGACGACCGAGCAGACTTTCAGCAGGATGCCGGTGAGCGGTCGCCGTTCCGGCAGCTCGTCTGCCGTCACTTGGCTCCGGCTTCCCGTATGGCCTGCCAGACGCGCATGGGAGTTGTCGGCATCTCGATGTGACCGATCCCGTAGGCGCGGAAGAGCGCGTCGGTGATGGCGTTGAGGGCGGCGGGCGTCCCGCCGATGGTTCCCGCCTCGCCCGCGCCCTTGATGCCCATGGCGTTCGTCGTCGAAGGCACGTTGCGGGTCTCGAAGTCGAAGAACGGCACGTCCTCGGCGCGCGGCATGGCGTAGTCCATGAAGCTTGCCGACACGAGCTGACCGTCCTCGGAGTAGACGGCGTTCTCCGTCATTGCCTGGCCGATGCCCTGCACGATGCCGCCATGCACCTGGCCGGCGAGCAGGATCGGGTTCACCGTCGCGCCGAAATCGTCGACGATCGTGTAGTCCAGGATCTCGATCTGGCCCGTGTCCGGATCGATCTCGACCTCGCAGACATGGGTACCGTTCGGATAGGTCGCCTCGTCCTGCACGAACTCGCCGAAACCCTTCAGGTCCTCCGGGTTCTTCGCCGCCTTGGCGATCGTGGCGAAGTCGACCGAGCGGTCGGTGCCGACGATGCGCGCCGTTCCGTCGATCAGCTCGATGTCGGCAGCCGCTGCTTCCAGCTCGTCGGCGGCGATCTTCCTGATCTTTTCGGCAAGGTCCTCGCCAGCGCGCGAGGCCGAGACGCCGCCGAGCGGGATCGATCGCGAGCCGCCGGTGCCGCCTCCCTTGGCGAGTTCGTCGGTATCGCCCTGGCGGACGGTGATCTTCTCGATCGGAAGGTCGAGCTTTTCCGAGACGAACTGCGCATAGGCGGTGGCGTGGCCCTGTCCGTTGGACTGCGTGCCGATGAACAGCGTCACCGTCCCGTCGCCGTTGAGGCGCAGGTTCGCGGCTTCCGATCCGGCGAAGGCGCACGCCTCGATGTAGGTCGCCAGCCCGATGCCGCGCAGCTTGCCGTTCGCGGCCGATGCCTTCAGCCGCGCGTCGAAGTCCTTCCAGCCGGAGCGTTCGAGCGCGAGGTTCATGTGCCCCTCGAACTCGCCGACGTCGTACTTGCGGCCGGTCTGGGTGGTGTAGGGGAACTGCTCCGGCCGGATGAAATTGCGTCGCCGTATCTCGTCCGCGCCGACGCCCATTACCCGCGCGCACTCGTCGACGAGCTTTTCGAGCAGAAGCGCGGCTTCCGGGCGTCCCGCCCCGCGATAGGCGTCCACCGGGCAGGTGTTGGTGTAGACGCCGGTGATCGAGACGTCGAGCGCCTGGATGTCGTAGACCCCCGTGGACATCGTCGCGCCGACGAAGGGGATGAAGGGACCGTACTGCGAGATGTAGGCGCCGAGGTTGGCAACCAGCCTGACGCGAAGGCCAAGGAAGCGGCCCTCGTCGTCCATCGCCATCTCCGCGTCGACGACATTGTCCCGCCCCTGCGCGTCGGTCAGGAAGTGTTCGGAGCGGTCGCCGGTCCATTTCACCGGCCGGCCGAGCCGCCTGGCGGCTTCGAGCACCAGTGGATACTCGCGATAGACGAAGGTCTTCGGCCCGAAGCCGCCGCCGACGTCGGGGGTGATGACGTGCAGCTTGCCAGGCTCCACGCCGAGCACGCCGGCCACGATCTTCTGCATGGAGTGCACGCCCTGCGAGCCTGTCGTGAGCTGGAAGCGGTCCTCGCCCGCCCGCCACTCGCCGACGGCGGCGCGCGGCTCCATGTAGTTGCAGACGAGCCGGTTGTTGTGGAACCGGATCTTGGCCGTCCTCGAGGCCTTGCCGAAAGCCGCCTCCGCCTTGGCGGCGTCGCCGAGCTGGTACTGGAAGGCACGGTTGCTTTCGAGTTCGGGCCAGACCAGCGCCGCATCCTGCGACAGCGCCGCCGCGGTTCCGGCGATCGCCTCCTCGTCCTCGTAGTCGATCTCGATCAGTTCGGCGGCGTCCTGGGCAAGCTCGCGGCTGTCGGCCACGACGAAGGCGACGGCGTCGCCGACATAGCGGACATGGTCGCGGCAAAGGATCGGAATGTCCTTCGTCGGCGCGCGGCTGCCGTCGGGCTGCTTCTGCATGGCGCCCGACTTCAGGTCGCCCAGATGTGCGGTGTCCTCTCCGGTCAGAACCAGGTGCACCCCGGGCGCGGCCTTCGCCGCATCGACCGAGGTGATCCTGAAGGAGGCGTTCGCCACCGGCGAGCGGAGAACATACCCGTGCAGCACGGCCTCGGGCGAGATGTCGTCGGTGTAGCGGCCCCTGCCTGTGATGAAGGCGTTGTCCTCCACCCTCAGAACAGAGGCGCCCATTCCGAATTTCGGCGTCAAAACCGTCATGTTCCGTCCCGATCAATGTTTGGAAATGAATATGGAGATATGGATAGCCTTAGTTTTGTCGAGTGTCGGATTTGTGTAAAGGGCAACACTGGCGAATTGTTGTGCCAGCGTCATCGCCCCCTGAAGGCGGAAAGGAAGCGGATGCGGACGGATACGGGCCAGGTGTTCAAGCTGGAGGACTACCGTCCTTCCGATTTCCTGATTCCGGAAACGAACCTCGTCTTCAGCCTCGACCCCGAAGGCACGACCGTCGTGTCCGAACTCGTCATCGAGCGCAACAGCGAGACGGGCGACGACAAGCCGCTCGTGCTCGACGGCGACGGCCTGAAACTCGTCGGGCTGGAGATCGACGGGCAGACCGTCGGACCCAATGCCTACGACCTGACGCCGGACAAGCTGACCATCCACGTCCTTCCCAAGGAAAAGACGTTCCGCATAAAGGTGACGACGCAGATCTCGCCCGCCGAGAATTCGGCGTTGATGGGGCTCTACCGCTCCAACGGGGTCTACTGCACGCAGTGCGAGGCGGAGGGCTTCCGCCGCATCACCTACTTTCTCGACCGGCCGGACATCCTGTCGGTCTACACCACGCGCATCGAAGCCGACCTCAAGGAGGCGCCGCTGCTCCTGTCGAACGGCAACCCCGCAGGGTCGGGCGATCTCGCCGATGGAAGGCACTATGCCGTCTGGCACGATCCCTTCCCCAAGCCCTCCTACCTCTTCGCGCTCGTTGCCGGCGACCTCGGGAGCCTCAAGGACAGCTTCACCACCACATCCGGGCGCGAGGTCGAACTCGGCATCTACGTCGAACGCGGCAAGGAGCCCCGCGCCGCCTACGCAATGGACGCCCTGAAGCGATCGATGGAATGGGACGAGGAGGTCTTCGGGCGCGAATATGATCTCGACGTCTTCAACATCGTCGCCGTCTCCGACTTCAACATGGGTGCGATGGAGAACAAGGGCCTCAACGTCTTCAACGACAAGTACGTGCTGGCCGGCGAGGACACTGCGACCGACGCCGACTTCGCCAACATCGAAGCCATCATCGCACATGAATATTTCCACAATTGGACTGGCAACAGAATCACTTGCCGGGACTGGTTCCAGCTCTGCCTGAAGGAAGGGCTGACGGTTTACCGCGACCACGAATTCTCGGCCGACCAGCGTTCGCGGGCCGTCAAGCGCATCGCCGAGGTGCGGACGCTCAAGGCACACCAGTTCCCCGAGGACCAGGGGCCGCTCGCCCATCCGGTGCGCCCGCGCCGCTATCGCGAGATCAACAACTTCTACACGGCGACCGTCTACGAGAAGGGGTCGGAGGTCGTGCGGATGATCCGCACCATCCTCGGCCAGCAGGCCTTCCGCGAGGGGATGGACCTCTATTTCGAGCGGCACGACGGCGACGCCGCCACGATCGAGGATTTCCTCAAGGTCTTCGAGGACGTCTCCGGCAAGGACCTCTCCCAGTTCGCGCTCTGGTATCATCAGGCGGGCACGCCGAACGTCACCGTCAAAGCGACGCACGATGCCGCGCGCGGCGAACTCGTGCTGGACGTCGAGCAGTCCTCGCCGCCGACCCCCGGCGAGAGCCGCAAACGGCTGATGCACATTCCCCTCGCCTTCGGGCTCGTCGGCCCCGCGGGCGAGGACATGGCCTGGAAGAGCGTCGAAGGCGCGCATGTGGAGAACTCCGTCCTGCATATCCGCAAGCGCCGGCAAAGCGTCCGCTTCACGGGCATCGCCGAGCGCCCGCGGCTGTCGCTCAACCGCGGTTTTTCCGCGCCGGTCACGCTGTCGGTCGAGGAAAAGCCGGAAGACCGCGTGTTCCTCGCGCGCCACGATGGCGATCTGTTCTCGCGCTGGCAGGCGCTGAATGCGCTGATGACGGAAGCGGTGATCGAAGGCTCGAAGCGGATCAGGGGCGGAAAGAAGCCGCGCTTCTCCACCGCCCTCCTGGGCCTGTGCGGCGACATCGCCGCCGACGACGCGCTCGAGGAAGCCTATCGGGCGCTGGCGCTGAGCCTTCCGGCCGAAGCGGACGTGGCTCGCGAGATCGGCAGCAACATCGATCCGGACGCCATACTGGCCGCCCGCGACGCGCTCGTCCGGTCTCTGGGGGACGCCAACGCCGACGCCTTCGCCTCCCTCTACGCGCGGCTCTCCGATACGGGGCCGTTCAGCCCCGACGCGCGCAGCGCGGGACGGCGCGCGTTGCGCAATGTCCTGCTCGACTATCTCTCCGCAAGCTCCGGAAATTGCAGGCGGGCTGCCGATCAGTTCGAGCAGGCCACGAACATGACGGACCGCTCCGCGGCACTCACCGTTCTTGCGGTGCGGCACCCCGATGCAGCCGAAACTGCCGCCGCGCTGTCAGCCTTCGAGGAGCGCTACCGGTCCGATCCCCTCGTGCTCGACAAGTGGTTCCAGATCCAGGCCGCGGCGCCGGGGCCGCACTCCGTCGACACCGTCAAGCATCTCACCCGACATCGCGCCTTCTCGATCGCAAATCCGAACCGCGTCCGGTCGCTCATCGGAACGTTCTCCAGCGCCAACCAGACCGGATTCCATCGCCCCGACGGCGAGGGCTACCGCTTCTTCACCGACATCGTGCTCGAGGTCGAGCAGCGCAATCCGCAGGTCGCCGCCCGGCTTGCCACGGCCCTGCGTTCCTGGCGCTCGCTCGAACCGGGCCGCAAGGCGCTGGCGCGAGAGGCGCTGCTGCGTATTTCCTCGGCCGAGAACCTGTCGCCGGACCTGCGCGACATCGTGGAGCGCACGCTGGCCTGACGTCTGCATTCGACGAAGCGATTATTTTCCCGATTTCTCGTTCGGCACTGGACAAGGCGAATCAGCTTTCGATTCTTTGTTGACGATTCGGATGTGCGGCGTGCCGAATCATACGGGGACATCAAACAGGATCGGAGCCAGCGAATGGCCGAGGCGGACGCGCGCAGCGCGCCCGATGCGCAGACTCTTGCCCGCCGGCCCGCCCGGCGGCGGCCGGCCCGCAAGCTGTCGGGAAATGCGCGCGTGCTCGCCGCTCCGGCCTACGAGCGGCTGATCGCGGCCGAGCCATTCCTGCGACGATCGATTCCGACGCTCATCATCATCTTCCTCGCCGTCGTCGCGACGGCGCGAACCATGTCGATGATGGCATGGCATGACGACATCGAGCGCACGGCAAAGACCCTGCTCTCCCTCGGTGCCGCCGAACTCGCGGGTGCGATGCGTTCCGCCGAGAACGCGCCGGGCGAGGATGCCGCCGCCAGCCAGGACTATCTCGATCGTTCGAGCGTGCTCGATTCCATGCGCCCGCGCCACGTCATGGTCGTAACCGACGCGGGATACCGGATCGTGGCTTCGGTGCCCGGCGCGCTCGACTGGACCGGCAAGACGCTCGACCAGCTGATTTCCGGCGGCCAGCCGCTCTTCCTGTTCGGGGAGCGGGCCGGCGTGATGACGGTATCGGTGAACGGACACGAATGGTTCGCCGCACTCAGCCATGTCACGCCCGGCGGAGGCGCCGCCGCCGTGCTCATTCCGACGGAGACGGTCTTCGCCGAATGGCGACGCATGGTGTCGCTCAACGTGACGCTGTTCGTCATCACGTCCGGCGTACTCATCATCGTGCTCTACGCCTACTTCAGCCAGGCCTCGCGCGCGCAGACCGCCGACCGGATCTACGAGCAGGCGCATCAGCGCATCGACCTCGCTCTGGTGCGCGGCCGCTGCGGGCTGTGGGACTGGGACATGGGGCGCGGCAAGATGTACTGGTCGCGGTCCATGTACGACATGCTCGGCTACGAGGTGTGCGAGGACATGCTGTCCTTCGGCGCCGTGGCCGCCATCATCCACCCCGGCGACGCCGATCTCTTCGACATCGCCAACCAGATCGTGGCGCGCGAGATCGGCCAAATCGACCAGGTCTTCCGCATGCGCCACGCGGCCGGCCACTGGGTCTGGATGCGGGCGAAGGCGCAGGTGATCGATCCCGAAGCCTCGGAAATTCACCTCATCGGCATCGCCGTCGACGTCACCGAACAGCACAAGCTCGCCCGTCAATCGGAAGTGGCGGACATGCGGCTCAGGACCGCGGTCGAGAACATTTCGGAATCCTTCGTCCTGTGGGACGCCGACGACCGGCTCGTGATGTGCAACACCAAGTTCCAGGAACAGATGGGGCTGAGCGATGCGGACGTGCCGCCCGGAACCGGACGCTCCGAACTCGAAACCCGGATGAAGGGCTATGCCTTCGAGCGCAAACTCGCCAGCGCATACGGCCGCGACGGGGCGACGTTCGAGCGGCAGCTGGCCGACGGCCGTTGGCTGCAGGTGAACCAGTCCAAGACGCGCGACGGCGGCGTTGTCTCGATCGGCGCCGACATCACCCTGCTCAAGCAGAACCAGGAGAAGCTGGTCGACAGCGAACGGCGGCTCATGGCGACCATCCACGATCTCAGCCTCGCCCGCCGGGCCGAGGAGGAACGCGCGCTCGAACTGTCGGAACTGAACCGCAAGTACATGCGCGAGACCGAGCGTGCGGAAGCGGCGAGCCGGGCCAAGTCCGAGTTCCTCGCCAACATGTCGCACGAGCTGCGCACGCCGCTCAACGCCATCATCGGCTTTTCCGAGCTCATGCAGTCGGGCCTGTTCGGAAAGCTCGGATCGGACCGCTACGAAGAATATGCGCGCGACATCCATTCGAGCGGCAGCTATCTGCTGGGCGTCATCAACGACATCCTCGACATGTCGAAGATCGAGGCCGGCCAGTTCGCCCTGCACCGCGAGGAGATCGACCTCGACCGCCTCATGGCGGAAGCCATCCGGGTGATCTCGGTGCAGGCGGACGCGAAGTCGATCTCGGTCGGGACGAAGATCGGCGAACATGCGACGCTCTACGCCGACCGGCGCGCCGTAAAGCAGATCGCGATCAACCTGCTCTCCAACGCCGTCAAGTTCACCGGACAGGGCGGCAAGATCGTTGTCAAGGCCAAGAAGGTCGCCGGCGCCTTCGTGCTGTCCATCGAGGACAATGGCTGCGGCATCCCGAAGGAGGCCCTCAAGAAGCTCGGCCGTCCCTTCGAGCAGGTCCAGAACCAGTTTTCGAAGAACCACACCGGGTCGGGCCTCGGCCTCGCGATCTCCCGCTCGCTGACCGAGATGCACGGCGGCGTCCTGAAGATCAAATCCACGGAAGGCGAAGGCACGATCGTCTCGGTGCGTATCCCGGTCAGCCAGATGAAGATGGCGGCCTGACGCGAGCCATCCGGCGAGGCTACCTTCCGCAGACCAGCCTGTCGAAATGCGCCCTCACCTGCTGCGCCGTTTCCTCGATGTGCGCCTCCAGCACCTTGAGATCGGGCAGGTCGGTGTTGCGCAGGAGAAGGTCCGCCAGCCCCGGCGGCATGTCGTCCCGGTCGATGCTCCCGGTCAGGCAGAGGCGCGAGACCTGCGCCAACCCCATGAAGAGGCGATAGGCTCCCGACAGTTCGTCCCTCGCCTGCGGCGTGCAGAAGCGCCCCGACAGGCGTGACAGCATCTCGGCGGTCGACGTGGTCCGGCTCTTCCCCTCCACCTGGCCGAGCAGCGCCGCCGTCTGGACGATGAACTCGAGGTCGATCAACCCGCCGGGGATGAGCTTCAGGTCCCATATGTCGCGCGGAGGCTTGTCGGTCTCGATCAGCTCCCGCATCTCGCAGGCGTCGTGCCGGACCTTGGCCGGATCGTGCCGCGCGGCGATGATGTCCGCGATCTCTTCGGCCACTTCGCCTGCAAGGCCGTCGTCGTCTGCGATCACGCGGGCGCGCGTGAGGGCCATGTGCTCCCAGGTCCAGGCTTCCGTCTGCTGGTACTTGCGGAACGCTTCGACATGGGTGGCGACCGGCCCCTTGTTGCCGGACGGCCGCAGCCTCAGATCGATTTCGTAGAGCACGCCCTCCGCGGTAGGCGCGGAGACGGCCGCGATGAGGCGCTGCGTCAGCCGGGCATAATACTGCGAGGATGCCAGAGGCTTGGCTCCGTTGGACTCGTCGGCATCGGCGGCATGGTCGTAGAGCAGGATCATGTCGACGTCGGAGCCGGCGGTCAGTTCGCGGCTGCCGAGCTTGCCCATGCCCAGGATCACCGCCCTGCCGCCCGCTACCTTGCCATGGCGTCGCTCGAACTCCGCCCGGACCGCGTCGAAGGCGGCGCCGATGGCGAGGTCGGCAAGGTCCGAGAACGCCTTGCCCGCGCGCGTGGCGTCGATCGCGCCGGTCAGCAGCCGGATGCCGATCAGGAATTTCTGCTCGAGCGCGAAGATGCGCAGCCGGTCCAGGCGTTCCTCGTAGAGACCGGCGGCGCCGAGGAAGGATTTCGAGCCGCTCGGCCAGATAGGCCTTGTTGGGAAGCTCGGCCATCAGCGCCGGGTCGAGCAGTCCGTCGAAGACGTGTGCACGCCGCGTGATGATCGCCGCCAGCCGGGGTGCTGCGCCCATGATGGTCGCCAGCAGCCGGAGCAGCCCCGGATTGGATTGCAGCAGCGAGAAGAGCTGGATGCCGGCGGGCAGGCCTTTCAGGAACTCGTCGAAGCGGATGATCGCCTCGTCGGCGCGAAGCGTGCTGCCGAACGCCTGGAGAAGCGCCGGGGTCAGTTCCGTCAGCCGTTCGCGCGCTTCGGCCGAGCGCGTGGCGCGATAGCGGCCGAAATGCCAGGTCCGGATGACCCGGGAGATGTCGCTCGGGCGCTCGAAGCCGAGGTTGGACAGCGTCTGGAGCGTGTCGGGATCGTCCACGTCGCCCGTGAAGACGAGATTGCCGATGCCGGCCGAAAGCTGCGGCGCCGTCTCGAACAGCGCCGCATATTGGCCCTCCACTTCCTTCAGCGAGGCGCGGAAGGCGCTCGCGAACTCGTCAGCCGAGCCGAAGCCGCGCATGCGGGCGATGCGCTCCAGCCCCTCGTCGTCCTCCGGCAGTTCGTGCGACTGTT
This sequence comes from uncultured Alphaproteobacteria bacterium, assembly GCA_963747465.1. Classification (GTDB taxonomy): domain Bacteria; phylum Pseudomonadota; class Alphaproteobacteria; order Rhizobiales; family Rhizobiaceae; genus Aquibium. The sequence goes on along the minus strand of CAVVFC010000006.1, from coordinate 216,142 downwards.
CGTCCGCCACCATCTGGACGGCGTTCTCGACGTCGCGCAGAAAACAGTACTGGCGCGTCAGCGTGTCGCGTGCGTCCGGGCTGATCCAGCCGAGTTCGGCCAGCTGGCCGAGCATCGCGATGGTCTCGCGCCCGCGCAGTTCGGGGAACCGGCCGCCGGCGATCAGCTGCTGGGTCTGAACGAAGAACTCGATCTCGCGGATGCCGCCGCGTCCGAGCTTGACGTTGTGGCCGCGCACGGCGATCTCGCCGTGTCCCTTGTGGGCGTGGATCTGGCGCTTGATGGAATGCACGTCGGCGATCGCCGCGTAGTCCATGTACTTTCGCCACACGAAGGGCTGCATCTCCTTCAGGAAGGCCTCGGCGGCTTTCACATCGCCGGCGATCGCGCGCGCCTTGATCATGGCCGCGCGCTCCCAGTTCTGGCCCCTGCCCTCGTAGTAGGTCAGGGCGCCCTCGACCGGGATCACGAGCGGCGTCGATCCGGGGTCGGGACGCAGCCTGAGGTCGGTGCGGAAGACGTAGCCGTTCTCTGTGCGATCCGAGAGGATGCGGACGAGCCGCCGGGCCAGTCGCGAGAACAGGTCCGTCGCATCGAGCGGATCGCCGATCGCCGGAGCTTCGGGATCGACGAACAGGATCAGGTCGATGTCGGAGGAGAAGTTGAGCTCGCACGCGCCGAGCTTGCCCATTCCGAGCACGATCCAGCCAGATCCCGTCTCCGGATCATCACGATCCGGCAGGGCCAGCTTTCCCTGATCGTGGGCCTCGCGGAGCAGGAACCGGATCGCGGTCTGGACCGAGGCGTCGGCGAGTTCGCTGAGCAGGTTCACGGTACGAAGCGTGCCCGACGCTCCGGCGAGGTCGGCAAGGGCGATCAGGGCATGCGCCTCGGCCTTGCGGGTGCGCAGGTCGGCCATCAGGCCCTTTTCGGTGACGCCATCGCGCATCCAGCAGGAGCGGATTTCGGCGATGATCGCTTCCACCCGCTCGTCCCATCCGGTGTCGAATAGTCGTTCGAGCATCCCCGGATCGCGCCGCACGGAATCGCGGAGGTAGGTCGACAGCGTGCAGGCGGCGCCCAGGAAATCGGCGAGATCGCTCCTGCCGCGGGCGACTGCGGAAAGACGCGGCGCATCGGCCTCGTCTGCCGCCGCGGCGATCTCTTCCAGCTCTTCGCGCGCCTGGTGGGGGTCGAGCGGCGACAGGCGGCGCACGGTACCGCCGAACCAGCCTTTGCTGATGGCGGCGCCTTCGCTCACGCCGCGCTCCGGGGGACCGGGAAGACCATCGTCACCTTCAGTCCGGGCATGGCGTCGTCGAGTTCCATGCGGCCGCCATGGAAGGTCATGATCGCCTTGGCGAGGCTCAGGCCCAGCCCCGAACCCGGCCTTGAGCGGCTCTTCTCCAGCCGCACGAAGCGTTCGGTCGCGCGCTGGCGATCCTCCGCCGGGATGCCCGGCCCGTTGTCGGCGATGGAAACCCGCACTTCTCCTCCCGTTCGAGATGCGGACACGATCACGCGGGGGCTGGCGCCCTGGCCCGCGGAATACTTGATGGCGTTGTCGACGAGGTTTGACAAGGCCTGGGCGGTCAGCTCGCGGTTTCCGGAGACCGGCAGCGGGCCTTTCACATGCGCCTCGATCGCGACGCCGGTCTCCTCGGCGACAGGTTCGTAGAGATCCACCACGTCCGCCACGACGGCCGCAAGATCGAGGCTTTCGGCGGATTCCGCCGAATAGCCGGCTTCCAGCCGCGAGATCATCAGGATGGCGTTGAAGGTTCGGATGAGCTGGTCGGATTCGGCAATCGTCGCCTGCAGCGCATCACGGTAGTCGTCCGTGCCCTCGGCGCTCGCGAGCGCGGCCTCGGCGCGGCTGCGCAGCCTGGTCAGCGGCGTCTTCAGATCGTGCGCGATGTTGTCGGAGACCTGCTTCAGCCCCTCGTTCAGGATGGCGATACGCGACAGCATCGTGTTGAGGTTCTCGGACAGCCTGTCGAACTCGTCGCCGGCCCCGGTCACCGGCAGCCGCCCCGAAAGGTCGCCACCCATGATGCGGGCGCTCGCCTCGGATACGCTGTCGATGCGGCGCAGGGCCGTTCGTCCGACGAAGAACCAGATCAGGAAGGCGCCGGCGCCCATGAAGCCGAGCGCGAGGATCAGCGCCCGCTGGACCACCTTGCGGAACCGTTCCGGCTCGCCCAGGTCGCGCCCGACCAGGAGGATCATCTGGTTGGGCAGCCGCATGATCACAGCGATCGCCTCGTGCGGCCCCGTGCTCGCCGCGCTCCCCGGCGGGCCCGTGTTCGGCGGAACGCCGCTACCCTCGCCGTAGCGCTGGTAGACGAATGGCCGCTCCGTCCAGCCCGTCGTCTCCAGGACGCCGGGTTGCAGGCTTTCGACGTTGCCGGAAAGGATGCGTCCGTTCGGGTCGGCGACGAGATAGAGATTGGCACCCGGCTGGCGCGCCCGCTGTTCCACGACGCGCACGAGGAACAGGAGCCCGCCGCGCTCGTAGGCGCGGACCAGGCTCGACGTCTCCTCGTTGATGGTCTCCTGCGTCTGGGCCGCGAGTATGCGCACCGAAACCGACGTCATGTAGAAGACGAGCGCGACGGCGCAGGCGCCGAACAGCAGCAGATAGAGCGCCGAAAGGCGCGCCGCCGTCGTTTTCATGATCGGCGGCAGGCGCAAGTCAGCCGGCTCTCAACATGTACCCTGCCCCTCGCACCGTATGCAGGAGCGGCTTGTCGAAGCCCTTCTCGATCTTGCCGCGCAGGCGCGACACGTGCACGTCTATGACGTTGGTCTGCGGGTCGAAGTGGTAGTCCCAGACGTTTTCCAGCAGCATGGTGCGCGTCACCACTTGGCCGGCGTGGCGCATGAGGTATTCGAGCAGCCGGAACTCGCGCGGCTGCAGCGTGATCTCGCGGCCGGAGCGGCGCACCGTGTGCGACAGCCTGTCGAGCTCCAGGTCACCGGCGCGATAGACGGTCTCCACGTCCTTGGCCCCGGCGCGACGCTTCAGGACCTCGATGCGGGCGAGCAGTTCGCTGAAGGCGAATGGCTTCGTCAGGTAGTCGTCGCCGCCGGCGCGCAGGCCGGTCACGCGGTCGTCCACCTCGCCGAGGGCTGAGAGGATGAGCACCGGCGTCTCGGCGCCGCGGGCGCGCAGGCCGGCGATGACCGAAAGCCCGTCGCGGCGCGGCAGCATGCGGTCGACGATCAGCACGTCGTAGTCGCCGCTGTCGGCAAGCGCGAAGCCGGTCTCGCCGTCACCGGCTACGTGGGTGGTATGCCCCGCCTCGGTGAGCGCCTTCTCGAGATATTCGGCCGCCTCCCGGTCGTCTTCGATCAGAAGAATCTTCATGCCCGCCTTGTACCCGATATCGGGGGCGAGAACCGCCTCGGCATTCATTTGTTCTGTTCCTCTTGCAAAAACGGCAGCGGGTTTGCAACCCGCTGCCGCTGGACCGGATACGTTACGCGATACGATGTGTCCGGTCCTTCCGCCCGCGACCGGCGAAGGAGAGGGAATCGCCGGTTCGTGAGCTGGTCAGCCGCGCGCCACCGGCAGGGCGACGAAGCGGCTGGTCTCGTCCCGCTTCAGCTGGAACAGCACCGCCTTGCGGCCTGCCTTCGAAGCTTCGTTGACAGCCTTCTCGACGCCGGACGCATTCTTCACCGCCTGCGAGTTGACCGAGACGATGACGTCGCCGGTCTGGATGCCGCGGTCGGCCGCGTCGCTGTTGGCCTGCACGTCGGTGACGACCACGCCCTCGCCTTCCTCGGCGGGAGTTACCGTCAGGCCGAAGTCTTCCAGGATCGAGCCCTGGTCCTCTTCGGGCTGGTCGGCGGAGGCCTGCTGCTCCATGCCGGGCATCTCGCCGAGCTTGACCTCGATGGTCTCTTCCTCGCCGTCGCGCAGCACCTTCACCTCGGCGGTTGTGCCGGGCTTCATCCGGCCGATCATGCGGGCCAGTTCACGTGGCGACTCGACCTTCTTGCCGTCGACCTCTACGATGATGTCGCCGGCCTCGATGCCCGCCTTCATGGCCGGGCTGTCGTCCTGCGGCTCGCTGACCATCGCGCCGTCGGTCCCCTCGATGCCAAGCGATTCGGCGATATCGTCGGTGACAGGCTGGATCTGCACGCCAAGCCAGGCGCGCTCGACGTTCCCGTCTTCCTTGAGTTCCGAGATCACGTCCTTGGCGACGGAGGCGGGGATCGCGAAGGCGATGCCCACATTACCGCCCGAGGGCGAGAAGATCGCCGTGTTGATGCCGACCACTTCGCCGTTCAGGTTGAACGCAGGACCACCCGAGTTGCCGCGGTTCACCGCCGCGTCGATCTGGATGAAGTCGTCGTAGGGACCGGCGCCGATGTCGCGGCCGCGCGCCGAGACGATGCCGGCGGTCACGGTGCCGCCGAGACCGAACGGGTTGCCTACGGCAACCACCCAGTCGCCCACGCGAACCTTGGTATCGTCGGCGAAGTCGACGTAGACGAACTCGCGTTCCTCGTCGACCTTCATGAGGGCGAGGTCGGTGCGCGGATCGGTGCCGACGAGCTTGGCGTCGATCTCGGTGCCGTCATCCATGACGACGGTGAATTCGGAACCGCCCTCGACAACGTGGTTATTGGTAACGAGATAGCCGTCTTCGGAGATGAAGAAGCCGGAACCCTGCGACACCGGACGGGCCCGCTCGGGGCGATTCGGATGTCCGGGGCGCGTCTGCGGCTGGCCGTTCTCGAAGCCGGGCAGGTCACGGAAGAAGCGCTTCAGCGGATGATCGTCGGGAAGATCTTCGAGGCCCTGGCCACCGAAGAACGACTCCGGGCCAGCGGCGGCCGGCTGCATCTTGGCCTTCACGCGGACGCTGACGACGGCGGGCGACACTCTTTCGACGACGTCGCCGAAGCCCGTCGACTGCTGCGACTCGATGCGGACTGCCTCGGCCATCACCGGAGCCGTACCGGAGGTGACGGCGCCGAAGCCGATCGCCGATGCGATGGCCACCGAAGCGGCACCCGCGACGAAACGCTTGCGGGTACTGGTCTGGAATGGAGATTTCATTGTGTCCTGTCCTTTCAGGTTCGAATGCTTTCTGAGGGCATCCTCGGACAGTGATCTAGCGACACGCACATTACGGTGCCATTTCCGGCACATGAAACTTTCGTAATGTTGCTGCGCGGGGGCTTGGGAACTTGCAGTTTATTGCCGCGCGGAATTGGACCTTCGCACGACGGTATGGACCCGGGACGAGGCTTCCAGTGTCCGGTGCACCGGGCACTTGTTGGCGATCTCCTCGATCTTGTCGGCGATCTCGGGCGGCAGGTCTCCTTCGATGGAAATCACCCGCTCGAAGCGGTCGACCCGCTTGTTCGAGGCCCGCTCTTCGTCGGTGCACTCGACGCAGTCCTTCATGTGGATCTTGCCATGCGAGACATCCACGCTGATGCGCCCCAGCGGCAGCTTCTTGAAATCGGCGTAGATGCGAAGCGTCATCGACGTGCAGGCACCGAGCGCGATCGACAGGAAATCGTAAGGCGACGGGCCGGTGTCGAGACCGCCGACGGCGGGCGGCTCGTCTGCGAAGAGGCGATGCCGTCCCGCCTGCACGGCATTCTGGAACTTGCCCTCGCCCGTCTCCATCACCCGCACGTGTTCGACCGGCTCCTCCCCCTGCGGCCGGTCGCCTTCGAGATAGCGCGAGGACCAGCCGGTGATCACCGAGGCGGCGAACGCGGCATCGTCGGGGTTGGTCAGCAGGTGGTCGGCCTTGTCGAGCGAGACGAAGCTCTTCGGATGCTTGGCTGCCTGGAAGATCGTGGTGGCGTTCTCGATCCCGACCACCCGGTCGATCGGCGAATGCAGGATGAGGAGCGGCTTGCGCATCGCCGCGATGCTGTCGGCAAGCCTGGTGGCGCGGACGTCTTCGACGAAGGCCCGGCCGATGCGGAAGCTTCGCTCTCCGAGCTTCACCTCGGCCTCGCCGTCGCGTTCGATGTCGGGAAGGCTCGCACCGAAATTCCCGAGCACGTGGCCCGTGTCGGCCGGTGCGCCGATCGTCACCACCGCCCGGGCCTCCGGAATGTCCCTGGCGGCCGCCAGGACGGCGGCGCCGCCGAGCGAATGTCCGATCAGCAGCGCCGGTGCCTGATGGCCGTCGCGAAGGAACTCCGCCGCGGCGACGAGGTCGCCGACGTTGGAAGAGAAATCGGTCGAGGCGAACTCGCCCTCGCTGGAGCCCAGCCCCGTGAAGTCGAAGCGCAGCACCGCGATGCCGGCGCGTGCGAGCTCCGCGGCGATCCTGCGCACCGCCAGCAGATCCTTGGAACAGGTGAAGCAATGCGCAAACAGCGCACAGGCGCGCACGGACCCGTTCGGCATGTCGAGCCGCGCCGCTAGCAGGGCGCCGGAATGTCCCGGAAATTCCACGCGATGGATGATCGGATCCATGGGCGGCAGTCTCCCTTGCTGGCCGTCTGGTAAAACCCGTCAGCTCGGCCGGTCCTGCTCCCGCAGGATCTCGTCCAGCTTCGCCTCCTCTTCGGCGGACAGGCGGCTCGGTTGCGCGCGCCCGCCGCGCCCACGCAGCAACAGGAACACTCCGCCCGCCAGAATCACTGCCAGAGGGGTTCCCCACAGCGCCAGGTTCTGGACGCTGAAACGCGGCTTCAGGAGCACGAATTCGCCGTAGCGCGAGACGATGAAGTCCAGAACCTCCTCGTCCGTATCGCCGGCCACCAGCCGTTCGCGAACCAGGATGCGCAGGTCGCGCGCCAGTTCCGCGTTGGAATCGTCGATCGACTGGTTCTGGCAGACGAGGCAGCGCAGTTCGGCCGACAGGGTGCGTGCGCGCGCCTCGAGCGCGGCGTCCTCCAGCACCTCGTCGGGCAGAACCGCGCGTGCCGCGGTCGCCGAAAACGCGATGGCGAGGACCATCAGGAGGGTGCGCAGGGAACGCATCGCAATCAGCGTGCAGGCTCGGCGGCTTCGCTCGTCCTGCGGATCCGCCGCGCCGGCGCTCCCACCCTCAGGCGGCGATCGAGAAGCGACAGCGTCCCGCCCGCCATCATAACCAGCCCGCCGAGCCAGATGAGGGTGACGAGCGGCTTCCACCAGATCCGCACGACGATGCCGCCGCCGTCGACGGGATCTCCGAGCGAGACGTACATCTGGCTCAGCCCGCGCGTAGCGATGCCGGCCTCCGTCGTCGGCATCTGGCGGGCCGGATAGAAGCGCTTCGCCGAGAGGATGGTGGTCAGCGTTTCGCCATCGGCGTCCATGAGCGGGAACATGCCGCGGTCCTCGGTGAAGTTCTGCCCCTGGAAGGGTTGCAGGCCGTCGAACCGCAGCTGGTAGCCGGAAACCTCGACCGTATCGCCGGGCTTCATGGTCAGGATGTGCTCTGTCTGCAGCGCCGTCACCGAGACGATGCCGAGCGTCGTCAGTCCGAGTCCGAGATGCGCCAGCGAGGTGCCGTAGGCCGATCGCGGCAATCCTGCAAACCGGCGCAGCGCGACGGCGGGCGAGACATTGCCGATGCCGGACTTCAACGCCAGGTCGGTCAGGGCCCCGAGGATCATCCAGGCTGCGAGCCCGATCCCGAGCGCGGCGAAGACAGATGCGCGATCGACGAAGAGGGCGACGAGGAGAATGGCGATGAGCGCCCCGCCGGCCGCGAAGACCAGGCGTTGCGAGGCGGCCCACAGGTCGGCGCGCTTCCAGGCGAGCAGCGGCCCGAAGGGAACGGCCAGCAGCAGCGGCACCATCAAGGGCCCGAAGGTCAGGTCGAAGAAGGGGGCGCCGACCGAGATCTTCTCCCCCGTCGTTGCCTCCAGCGCGAGCGGATAGAGCGTGCCCACCAGTACGGTGGCCACGGCCGTGCTCAGGAACAGGTTGTTGAGAACCAGCGAGCCCTCGCGCGAGATCGGATGGAAGATGCCGCCGGGCGTCAGCGACTGCGCGCGCCAGGCAAACAGCGCAAAGGCCCCGCCGATGAAGAAGGTGAGGATGCCGAGGATGAAGACACCGCGCGCGGGATCGGTTGCAAAGGCATGCACCGAGGTCAGCACGCCCGAGCGCACGAGGAAGGTGCCGAGCAGCGACAGCGAGAACGTCAGGATCGCCAGCAGGATCGTCCATATCTTCAGCGCCGACCGCTTCTCCATCACGATCGCGGAATGAAGCAGCGCGGTTCCGGCAAGCCACGGCATGAAGGATGCGTTCTCGACCGGATCCCAGAACCAGAACCCGCCCCAGCCGAGTTCATAGTAGGCCCAGAAGGATCCCATCGCGATGCCGCCCGTCAGGAACACCCAGGCGGCGAGCGTCCATGGCCTCACCCAGCGCGCCCAGGCGGCGTCGATGCGGCCCTCTATCAGCGCGGCCACCGCGAAGGAGAAGCAGACGGAGAAACCGACGTAGCCGAGATAGAGGAGCGGCGGATGGATGGCGAGGCCGACGTCCTGGAGCACCGGATTGAGGTCCTGCCCCTCGATCGGCGCCGGATCGAGGCGGGTGAACGGATTGGACGTGACCAGGATGAAAAGGAAGAAGGCAGAGCCGATCAGCCCCTGGATCGAAAGCACGTTGGCGCGCAGCGTCGCCGGCAGGTTGCGCCCGAAGGCCGCGACCAGCGCGCCGAAGAAGGTGAGGATCAAGACCCACAGCAGCATCGAGCCTTCGTGGTTTCCCCAGGTGCCGGTAAACTTGTAGAGCAGCGGCTTCTGCGAGTGCGAGTTCTCGAACACGTTGAGAACCGAGAAATCCGACAGCACATAGGAAGCAGTCAGCGCCGCGAAGGCGATCGCCGTCATCGCGAATCCGGTGACCGCGACCGGCCCGGCAGTCGCCATCAGGCGCGCGTCGCCGGTTCGCGATCCGACCAGCGGCAGGACGAACTGGACCAGCGCCAGCGCGAAGGCAAGAACGAGTGCGAAATGTCCGGTCTCGACCACTGTCGGCGGTCTCCTCAGTCTTCCTGCCAGATGCCCTGCGCCTTCAGGCTGTCGGCGACTTCCTTGGGCATATAGGTCTCGTCGTGCTTGGCCAGAACGCTGTCGGCCACAAAGGTGCCGCCGGTGTCGAAGGTGCCTTCGGTCACCACGCCCTGCCCCTCGCGGAACAGGTCGGGCAGGATGCCATCATAGACGACTTCGACGTGACCGCCACCATCGGCCACGCCGAACGAGACCCGCGTGCCCTTGCCGCGCACGATCGACCCGTCCTCGACCAGTCCGCCGAGCCGGATGCGCTGCCCGGGAGCGATGCTGGCGGTCGTCAGGTCGGCCGGCATGTAGAAATAGGAGGTTTTCTGCCCGAGCGCATAGAACGTGAGACCGGTCGCGGTGCCGAGGAAGGCGAGCGCACCCAGGATGATCGACAGTCGCTTCTGTTTCCGCGTCATTGTTCTTCCGTGTCCTTCACGCCCTGCGCGGCGGCGAAGGCGATGAGTTCGTTCGCCTCGCTGCTGCCTTCGCCGAGGGCTGCGACACCGCGGTTCAGCGCCTCGCGCGCCTCATCCGTCCGGCCAAGCACCATGTATGACCGCACCAGACGCTGCCAACCCTCGGGATCGTCCGGATTTTCCCTTAGCTTGTCGTCGAGCCTCGAAACCATGATCTCGATCATTGCGCTGCGATCCTGGGGGCTCATCTCGCTCGCCGCCCGGACGTCATCCTGGCTGGGCGGCGAGCGAGATGAGCCACGGCGCCCCGCCTCGGCCTCGGCCTGTGCGATGGTCTGTTCGACCACCTCGCGCCACGGCGTGTTCGCCGGAAGATCGGCGAGCATCTCGCGCAGCGAGGCTGCGGCTTCGGCAATCCTGCCCTCCTGCGCCATCGCCGTCGCGAGATAGAACCGCGCCTTGGGATCGGTACGGTCGATCTGAAGCGCCCGCTGAAAGGCATCCGCGGCATCGGCGGTGACGACGCCGCCAGCCGAGATCATCAGCGCCTCGCCAAGCCCGGTCTCTCGCATGGCATTCGGTCCGAGCAGCCTGATCGCGTTGCGGAAGGCCGTCGTCGCCTCGTCCGGCCGCTCGAGCCGGAGATAGATCGGCGCCAGCACGTCCCAGCCGCGGCCGTCGCCCGGGTTTTCGCGTAGATGCGCCTCCGCGCGCGCGACCAGTTCCTGAATGCTGCTGTCGCCCGGTTTCTTGGCAAACCGCTCGGCGAGCGGCTGGCTCGGCAGGTCCGGCGAGCCGATGGAATTGTAGACGCCCCAGCTGACCAGCGGCACCGCCAGCACGGCGCCCATCGCCAGCCCGCGCGTGAAGCCGGTTTCGCTCCCGCGCCTCCTCGTCCCGGTCCCGTCAGCGGCGTCCAGCTTGAGAATGCGCCTGCCGATCTCGGCGCGCGCCTGCGCGGCTTCCTCCTTGCCGATCAGGCCGCGCTCCGCGTCCCGATCCACTTCGGCCAGCTGGTCGCGATAGACCTCGAGGTCGTGCGCCGGCGCGGGTACGGCGTCCTCACGCCTGCCGGCAAGCGGCAGGATCACCGCGAGGCTGGCGATCACCGTCAGCAATCCGAGCACGATCCAGAAAATCATGCGTCCTCAAATAGCGATCGTTGGAGTGCATTCCAATCGCCCGGATGTGCGGCTATTTGGCGGCACGGGGCTGCGGACCGTCTCCGCCGCCGCCCGCGGCCTACGTCAACGGCGTCCAGCTGCCGTCCGGGTTGCGGCAAGCCGTGCCGCGCGCTTCCGACTCGCGCACCCCGTCGCTGAGGGAATGCGTGTACTGCCGGCAGTTCTGCGAGCCCACGCGATAAGGCTGCGCCGCCACCACCTCGCCCGCCAACCGGGCATCCTCGCTCTTCCAGGTCACGGGCGTCCCCGCCTGCGTGTATTCGAGCGCCCGGTACTCGGCCTCGAGCGCCCTGCGGCGGTCGCGCTCCGATACGCTCTTGCCGAGATCTCCGCCGATGAGCCCGCCCTTCATCTCGGCGATGATGGAATCCTTCGTCGTGGGTGCCGATTCGTTGCCCGTCAGCGACGTCGTCGTGCAGGCGCCGAGGGACAGGCAGGCAAGCGCCAGCATCATCCCCCTGGTGTTCATGTGCATTCCGTTCCTCGCGTGATTCCCCTGCGTCATTCCGACCGCAACGTCCAGGCGTCTGGAAGCGATCCATACGGCTTCGGGTTCCGCAATGGGCCCGATCCACAGATAACCCCTACGCGGCCGAAGGCAAGCGGATCGCCGCCTTCAGGCCGCCGAGCGCTGAACGCTCCAGCGCCAGTTCTCCCCCGTACTCCCGCACGAGGTCATGCACGATCGCGAGGCCCAGGCCCGTGCCCGGCTTGCTCTCGTCGAGCCTCCTGCCGCGCTCGAGCGCCTCGCGCGCCTGGTCCTCCGGTATGCCAGGCCCGTCGTCCTCGATGTTCAGGAGAAGGTCGCCCTGAGAGGCTTCCAGAGAGATTCGCACCCTGGTCCTCGCCCACTTGACCGAATTCTCGAGAAGGTTTCCGGCGATTTCCTCGAAATCCTCCCGCTCACCGGCGAAGACCAGCGGGCGCCCCGGCTCCTCGTATTCCACCGCGATCCTGGGATCGAGCTTGCGGAACACCCGCACCAGGCGTTCCATCGCCTCGTTGGCCGGCGTGCGGAACACGACGCTGTCGCGTTGGGCGGCGATCCGGGCGCGCTGGAGATAATGTTCTACCTGCTGCTGAAGCGCCGAGGCCTGTTCGACGATCAGCCGGCCCTGTTCGCCGCCCATCGCGCGGCCCTCGTTGAGGAGAACGGCCAGCGGCGTCTTCAGGGAATGCGCGAGGTTGCCCACCTGCGTCCGCGCTCGCTCCAGGATGCGACGGTTGTTCTCGATCAGCGCGTTGGTTTCTCTGGCGAGCGGTTCGATCTCGGAGGGGAACTTGCCGTCGAGCTTCTGCGCGTTTCCCTCGCGGACCTCCGCCAGGGCGTTGCGGACCTGGTCGAGCGGCCGCAGCCCGAGCAGGATGACGATGGCGTTTATCGCCGCCATGCCGACGCCGAACAGCACCAGATAGGAATAGAGCTGCGTCTCGAAGGCCGCGATGTCCAGTTCCAGCTCACTTCTGTTTCCCATCACGCGAAAACGCGCGATGCGGTTCTGCGGATCGAGGATGAAGTCGTTTTCCACCACATTGACACGCTCGCCGCCCGGACCGAGGGCTTCGTACATGCGCTGGAACTGGCTGTCGAACGGCACCTCGGCAACCGGTGGAGAGGGCACGGATGCCGTCAGCGAGGCGGAACGGAAGCCGCCGTCGAGCCCCGGCGAAACCGGCTCGACGGACCAGTACCAGCCCGATTCGGGCTGCGCGAACTTCAGATCGTAGAGATTGGGGCCGCCCTGCAGTTCGCCCTCGCTGGAAACGCTCACCGCGGTCACGAGGCTGTAGAGATGAGCGAGCAGCAGGCTGTGGAAGCTGCGCTCCGTCGCGTCGCGGTAGAGCGCGGAGATCAAGCCTGCGATGACCACGAGCGCCGCGACCGCCCACAGCGTCGAGAAGCTGACGACGCGGAAGGAGAGCGACCGCAGCCCGAACTTCACGGCCGTGCCCTCGTCGGTGCGGGCCGGATTTCGGAGAGACGCCCGGTCAATCCTGCGGCTCGCGCATCCGGTAGCCCATGCCGCGAACGGTCTCGATCAGGTCGATGCCCATCTTCTTGCGCAGCCGCCCGACGAACACCTCGACCGTATTGGAATCGCGGTCGAAGTCCTGATCGTAGAGATGTTCGACCAGTTCGGTCCGGGAAACCACCTCTCCCATGTGATGCATGAGATAGGCGAGCAGACGGAACTCGTGCGAGGTCAGTTTCAGCGACATGCCGTCGACATCGGCCTTTGAAGCCTTGGTGTCGAGCCGCAGCGGACCGCACACCAGTTCGGACGAGGCGTGTCCCGCCGCCCGGCGGATCAGCGCCCGCAGGCGGGCCAGCACCTCTTCCATGTGGAAAGGCTTCGCCACGTAGTCGTCGGCGCCCGCGTCGATGCCGGCGACCTTGTCGCTCCAGCGGTCGCGCGCGGTCAGCATCAGAACCGGCATCTTCTTGCCGTCCTGGCGCCATTTCTCCAGCACGGTCACCCCGTCCATCTCGGGCAGCCCGATGTCGAGGATGATCGCGTCATACGGTTCGGTATCGCCGAGAAAGTGCCCCTCCTCGCCGTCATAGGCGCGGTCCACGACGTAGCCTGCCTCTGTCAGCGCATCGGTAATCTGACGATTGAGGTTCTTGTCGTCCTCGACGAGCAGTATCCGCATGTTTCCCCCAGACTGACGGCGATCCGTGTCGCCGGATATGGCACGGCCGGCCAGCCGGAACTGTGAATTAATCCGCTGGGACTTCCCTCTCGACCCGCCGCGGAGGCTTGCCATTGCTTCCGGGCACCGTGAAGACGATGACGCACACCGTCCGGCCGCCCCTGCTCTGGGTCGTCGCCAGTTGCAGGGTTCCACCCTCCTGCTCGGCGACGGACTGGCCGAGCGCCGTACAGTTCGCCGCCGCCGGCTGGACCAGCGAAGGCACCGAGGGCGTTGCGACATGCGCTGCGGCATGCCCCGGCACCGCCGCAGCCCAGGCCAGGAGTGCGGTCGTGAAAAGACGGAATATGGCGGTTTTCGTGCTCATGTTCCCCTGATACCCGGTCGCCGCTGAACGCGGCATGAACGGCGGCGGATTTTCCTCCCGGCGCTGACGGGCAAGGCTAACCAGTACCTCGCCCGCGCAAACTCTCAAGCAGCTTGAGGCAGTTCGATGTTGAATGAGAGAGAGGCCCCGAGCGCATCGAATGCAGCCTCTATCTGATCCAGTTGAGACTTGTGGTCGAGCCGGAACAGCCGATCGACTTGTTCCCTATGCCAACTGAGGCGGCGCCCGAGTTCAGCTCTGGTAACGCCCTTTTCGCGTGAAATCATGTAGAGAGCCACTTTAAGGTAGGTCAGCGCAGAGATTTCAATGCAACGCGCTACACCTTCACAGTCTCGGAGCGGCGATGGAATATCGTCTCCGTCAGCCATTCTTCCGGCGATAGCTTCTTCGATGGCTTTCAGCCCATTCAGGCATGCCTCCGACTGGGTGTCGCCGAAGGTGGTCACCTCTGGGAACGTCGGAGAAGTGACCATCCACAGAGGATTTCCGCCTTCAGTTTCGTCCATGTTGACCGTGACTTCGTAGAACACTGCCATTACTTTATTCCCAAGTCCTTGAGGATTTTGTTGACCAAACCCTTTCCAAGCTCCTTGCTGCCACCGTGAACTGGCATCACGGTTTTTCGGTCCCCGCGCCGGACCGTCTGGTGTCCGCTGCCTCCACGGTGGTTTTCGAATTTGCAGCGGTGCTTCTTGAGTAGCTTGATGAATTCGGCCGTGTTCATAACGTAGCGCATTCAACACAACTGTGGAAGTCAACAGAAGTGTTGAACCAATACGGTGCTTAATGTCAAGCCAACATGTTCATGCTGCGTTCCGGTGCCGTAGTGGGCTCATCCAGGCGACGCCGGATGGTTGGTGCGCTGCCGAGTGGGGGACATATTGGAACCGTCAGCACTGCGGTGGTGATTTTCGCCAGACGACATGGAGCGCGGACGGCCGCCTCCATCACACTCCACCCGCATCGTTCACGGTCCGTGTCCGTGCTATCCGCCGATGCGCGTCGTCGCCGATACCCGGCCGAGGATGGCGACCACGCCGGAAACGGCGGCGATCACCTGCAGGACTGCATCCGTCAGCGCCGCGTCGTCCACTCCGGAGAACGGCAGGCCGAAGAAGCTGCCCGAAGCGGTGGCGATGGTGATGATCGAGGCCCAGATCGTGCGCGACAGGTACCATGGCTTGCTGGTGTTCATGAGGTTCTCCTTCGGTTGATCGTGAATGCGGCTTCGTCTCAGGCAAGTCCGAAGACGCGTACGGCGGCCAGGCCGGGGCTGCCGGCCTTTCCCTTCCTCTGGAAGACGTGGAAGACCGCCGGTCCCGCGCCTGCGCCGAAATCGGCGGCGATCTCTGATGCCGAATAGGTCCATTGCGGCGACACCGTCTCGGCGCTGCGCAGCAGCATGCCGGCATCGTCGCGGACCTCGACCCGGTAGGCCTCGGCCTCCTCTCCGAGAGGGATTTCGGCGCCTTCCCAGCTGTCGGCGGCGATCCGGCCGCGCCTGATCCAGGTCAGCGCGACGTCGCCGACGCCGCTGCGGGCGGCGCGCAGGTGGACGGGCGAAAGCGGGATCGCGGCGCGGACCCCGCCCGACACGGTCTGCGTCGCGAACGGGTCGCTGCCGAAATCGAACCGCGCAGGGCCGACCCGCCAGGTGAGCGACAGGCCGGCCTCAGACGATTTCAGCCCGGCCGACGGCACCGCGTCGTCGAGCATGACGAAGGGCGCCCCCGCCGGAGCGCCCAGGAGCATCGCGTCCTCGGTTCCGAGCTGCCCGCGAAGCAGGATGGAGAGCCTCCAGACATCCGGTTCGATCTCCTCGGCATCCCGGAATTGGATGACTTCCCAGGTTCCGCCTGACGAACGAACCGCCGCGGCGTTGGCGCCGTTCAGCATCTGGATCGTCGATACGCTGGACAGCGAGCCGCCGAAAAGCGCGACGATGATCGCGCCGGCACCGTCCAGCCGCCCCGGCACGCCTTGCTCGATCGCTTCGACCAGTTCGCCGATCCTGCCGCGCGTGGTCAGCGAGGCGCGTTGCTCGTAGGCGCTTCCATCCGCCGAAGCATAGGCGATCTGGCTGCGCCAGGGGCGGCACCAGGCGGCCAGCCGCAATTCCGTCCAGGGCTCGTCGGCCCCGCGCATCAGCGGCAGGTCCATGAAGTGCAGGAGGGGTTTGGCCGCCGGCTTCAGGCTCTTCCAGGGTGCGTTGCCGAGCGTTGCCTCGATCGGCGTACGCGGCAGGCGGTCGATGCGGTGCGCCCTGGCCTGCCGGTGCAGCCCGTCGTCGATCCCGGTCACCATGTAGTCGCCGGGCTGCGATGCCTGCGGCAACCGGACGAGCGATCCCGGCGCAACGCCGCGCTCGTTCGGCGCCAGCGCGAAGGCGATCTCCTCGCGCGAGCGCCAGCGCCGCTTCAGCCAGTCGGTGACCAGCGACTGCGCCGCCGCCTCTTCGAGACAGCCCGAAAGCGTCAGCAGTTCCTGCCGCGCGCCGGGCGTTCCGGTTCGCATGTGCCGGGCCGTCGCCGTCTGGTAGTCGCGCAGCGGGTCGATGCAGGAAAGCAGCGCCTCGCCCGGCAGGAGATGCGCGGCCTCCCTGACCGACCATACGACCGGTCCCTCCTCAGGCACCACGAGCGCTTCGATCTCGGCCACAGTCCCCCTCGCCGCACCTTCGGAACGGAAGACGAGCCGGTCCCCTTTCGCCCACCCGGCGAGCCCGAAGATTTCGCACACCTGTTCCAGCGCGGCGCGCGCGGCCGACGGCTCGCTCACGACGTAGCCGACGACGCTTCCGTCGGCATCCGCGACATCGGCCGGTTCCAGGCCATGGTCGGCAAGGATCGCATTGATCAGATCGCCTGCCGTCGGATTGGCCAGGCGCCCGTTCAGCCAGTGCCCGAGCAGCCAGTTCTCGCCGTCGCCCCAGACGTCGGTCGCCAGCGGAAAGGCGGGGAACGGCCGCGCGTCCCACGCCCAGAGATAGCACCGCTCCGCATCGAGCATCCGCCCGTCATAGACCGCCGAAACCGGATTGGCCGCGTCGTCGAACCCTTCCGCGGTCTCGTCCCAGTAGCCGAGATGCGCCTCGAGGAACCGATGCTGCGCGAGATCGGATCGTCCGCCGCTGGAGAAGTGGGGCAGCGCGCTTTCGGCCGATTTAGGATCATGGAAGACGTTCGGCTGGTTTGGTCCCTTGTCGCAGGCCGGGCAGCCGAGTTCGGTGAACCAGATCGGCTTCGAGCGGGGAACCCAGGCGGTCGGCGAGCCGGCCTCGACCCCGCCAGGCCGATTGAAATGTGCGTTCGACCACCAGTTCACGAGATCCTTGTGGCGGAAGACCCACGGCTTGCCGTAGGCGCCGTCCGCGATGGCGCTGCGAGCGCGATTGGCCCGCGCTTCCGCGTCCGCATAATACCAGTCGTAGCCCTCGCCGGACGTGATCGCCGCGCGCCTCGGCCGCCAGCCGGGCATAATGCAGGACCATGCGGCGATAGCCCCATTCGTCGGCAGCACCGGAAAAATGCACCTGGCCCCCGCCGGCAGTGAAGTGCCCCGGCACGGCGTCGCCGAAGAAGGCTCCGGCCTGCGTTCGGGCGGCGGCTGTGGTGTCGGCGCTCATCGCCGCGCCCGGCGCCGGATCGCAGGTGATCCGTCCGCGCCACGGATAGGCCGCCTGCGATCCGGCACCATGGGGATCCGGCAGTTCGTTGTCGGCGGGGATGTCCATCATGATGAACGGATAGAGCGTCACCGAAAGCCCGCGCGCCTTCAGGTCCCCGATCGCATCCATGACGCTCGCGTCAGACGGCGTCCCGCCATAGGCGGCGCGTCCGCCGGCCTGCGAGACCGCCGGTGCCGAGGTGCCCTCGACGTCCGACACCCGCCAGGTCGTCCCCGTCGCCGCGGCGCCGCCGCCAACCACCTTCGGACGGACGGTACAGTTTCCCGCGCGCAGGTCGTCGCCGAACCAGGCAACGACAAGCGCGACGTGCTTCAGGTTCGGGCACACCGCCTGCAACTCGTCGACCGACGCTGCGAAATCTGAAGCACCGAATAGCACATGCCGGTTCACCGCCTCGGCCTCGCCCTCACGCAGCAGCCGCGTCGCTTCCGGCGGCGCATAGCCGAACTCGGTGGAGCCCGGGATGAGCGCCACCGCCTGCACCCCCCGCGCCAATCCTCCGACCGGACGGATCACCTCGAACTGCAATTGCGGCAGCCGGTTGCCGTAGTCGTCGAGCGGCAGCCGTTCGAACACCACGTAGGCGGTGCCGCGGTAGGCGGGCGTGTTGCCGGTCCCCTGCCTCGCCTCGATCAGCGGGTCCGGCAACTGGTCCGTCGTGCCGCGGTGCACGCGCATGTTGACGCCGTTGAGATCCAGTTCGCGGCCGTCCGCCCAGACCCGCCGGATGCAGGCGATCTCGCCTTCGCACAGCCCGAAGGCGGCATTGGCGAAATAGGTGTAGGTGGTGACCTTCGGCCCGCCCTTGCCGCCCTGCCGCTCGGTGTTGCGCACCTCCTCGAAACGGGTCGCCCAGATGACCGTGCCGGACAGCCGGGCCGTCCCGTAGAGCCGCGGAACCGGCGCGCCGTCCTCGGCCGTGAACGGTCTTGCGGAGGAAAGCCGCGGACCCTCGACATGCCTCGTCCCGGCAAGCAGTGCCCGGTCGATCAGGTAGCCGGCGACGGCGCCCGCCGCCGTTCCGACCGTGGCGGCGGTCGCGCCGATGAGGCCGCCGAGATAGGCCCCGGCCGCCTGGAGGATGATCGTGGCCAACGGTTTCAGTCCTTCGGATTGTCGGGAAAGGCGAACACGCCGGCGATGCGGCTGCGCCATTGCCGCACCAGCGGCGACACCACGACCGCGTTGCCGTCATAGGCGTGGATGAAGCGCTCCGCCGAGACCAGGATGCCCATGTGCTTGGCCGCGTATTGCGGCTTCCATCTGAAGAGCAGCAGATCGCCGCAACGTATTGCGCCTGCTTGCTTCTCTGCACAGTGGCGCCGCGCCGCCTCGAGCAGCGGATCGCCTGCGGCCGTCTCGTTCCAGTCCATCGCATATGGTCCGGGAAGCTCCGGCTCGCGGCCATACACCGCCCGCCACACCCCGCGCACAAGCCCAAGGCAGTCGCAGCCGACGCCCTTGCGCGAGCCCTGGTGGCGGAACGGCGTGCCGGCCCAGGTCATCGCCTCGGCGATGATCCTCTCGTTGATCGACGGCGTCATGCTCTCGCCCTTCAGGGAACCAGCGGGCTGCCGTCGAAGTCCTGCTCCTCGGTCGCGTAGCCATAGGCGGCGTCGTTGCCGGGCAGGTGCGGAAAGCCCTGGAAGTTGAGATCGTTGGCGAACTTCGCCTTGCAGGTCGCGAACGCCTTGTCGCAGCCGGCCTTCACCGCGAACGTGTCTTCCTCCGACGGCGCCGGCGCGGTGTCGCACCACAGGACGAGTTCCGCCTCGCCGCCGGCGATCCGGTGCGCGATGATGCGGAACGTCACCCCCTCGCAAGCGCCGCTCGTGCAGGTCAGCAGCCCGTGCGAGAACCAGCCGGCCTCGAACCCGCCCAGGCCCGCCGCCCGGATGGTGTCTTCCGTCACCTTCTGCAAGACCGTGCCCGTGCCGTTGAACTCCGACGCCGACAGATCCACTCCGCAGCGCGCGTCGCCCAGTTCGGCATCGCAGCCGCGCCGGAAATAGCGTCCGCGCGGCGTGTCGAGGTCGAGCTTGGCGTTCTCCAGTTCGGCGACGAAGCGGTTGTCGTCGAGCCTGATCCGGCCGATCCGCCCGGTCCGGATCACCGCGAACTGCGCCGGGTCGCGCCAGTTGACCAGAAGCGTCTCGACGCGCGCGCCGTCGTAGCGCCCGGCGGCGATGTCCTCGGCCGCCAGCACGTCCGACGAGAGGGCTCCCTCGACGTCGACGGCATCGGAAGCAAGCCCCAGCGTCTCGCGCGCCTCGCTGCTGGTGAAGCCGGTCTGCGGCAGGAACACCGTGCCATCGCCGGTCAGCGCCCGGTCATGGTCGGTGAAGCCTGCCACCGCCCCGTCCGTGCGCGTCAGCCGCCAGCAATGGCAGACCGTCGTCGCCTCCAGACCGAGATGCGCCAGGAATGCTTCGGAAAAATCGCTCATGGCCGGATCTCCGCAAGCGGGATGGTCGGTATCTGTCCGGCGCGAAAGCCGGCGAGGCTCAGGTTCAGCTGGTCCGCATCGAAGCGCACCGGCACGTCGAACTCGAAGCCGGCGGTGACCTCGGCCGCCGCTGCCGGGACGTGCCCGGCGAGGAAGGTGACGGCTCCCGTCGCGTGATCGACTGCGAAGGCGACGCCCTCCTCCGCTTCAGTCCCGCCCACCGCCACGCGCACGCTGCCAGCGACCGGCTTGGCGATGGTCCGCACATAGGCGTCGGCGCCCTCCCCATAGGTCTTGACGAGCTGGAACTCCGCCGTCGCGCCGTCGCCCTGCCCGATCGTCTGGTCCGCCGGCTGCGGCGCCAGGTCCGGCCGGCATGATTTCATGTCGAACGGGTCGCGGAAGCGGAAGCCGTGCAGCGACCCGCGCCGCGCCTCGAAGAAGGCGAGCACCTCGTAGACGTCGTCAAGCGAGCGCAGCCCGGTGCCGGCGTCGTATGTGCGGCGGGAATCGGAAAAGCGCGCGTTGCGCCGCTCGTGGCCGGAGGTCAGGAGCACGATCTCGTTGCGCCGCGCCGGCCCGCCGGTCGCGCCGAAGGAGACGGCGACCGGGAAGCGCACCTCGTGGAAAGCCTGAAGGTCGCTCATCTCACATGCCCCGCGCGCCGCGCATCGCCGCGCGGGCGACCATGCCGGTGATCTGCGCCTCCGACTTGCGGAAGGAGGCGGCGTCCGGCGTCGTCACGTTGAAGACGATGCTGACCGGCGCCGCGCCGCCCGAGGCAGCGACGCCCAGCCGCCCGTCCGGTCCCCGTGCCAGCGGCATGATCGCCTCGGTCCCGGCTTCCCCCATCAGCCCGATGTCGCGGCCGGCCGGGAAATAGGTCGGCCGCGAGACCACGCCGCCGTCCGCGAAAGGCACGACGCGTCCCGGCACGCCGCCCTTTTCGAAAGGGATGAGGCCCCGCAACAGCGGCAGCAGGCCCGACATCCAGGAACCGGCGAGTTGCTGCAGCGGTTGCAGGCCCTGCTGCAAGGCCATCCCCGCAAGGCTCAGGCCCAGCCGCCGCAGCACGTCTTCCAGCGAGCGGCCATGGATCACCGCACCGGCGAAGGCCTGCGTCATCTGCCGGCCGAACTTTTCGGCGAGCTCGCCGAGATTTCCGAGCGCCGTGTCCAGGCCGCCGGTGTCGAATTCGAAGGCGATTTCCTGCGGTTGATCCATTTCTCTCATCCTGCGCCATCATTGCTGTGGATGCGCGGCGGCATCATGCCTGTCGGGGAAGCGCCGCATCAGGTCGGCAAGGGCGACCCGATCGGGATGCGGCGCGGCGGTTCCTGCCAGGCCGGCCGCGAACGCGAATTCGCGTGGCGTCATCGCCCAGAAGGCAGAAGGTGCGAGCCGCATCCGACCGAGGCCGAGCGCCATCACCGCGTCCCAGGGGAACGCGGCCTGTCCGGCCGGGCCGGATGCGGCCGTCAAGGGTTTTCGGACCTGCCTTCCGCGACCGCATCGGCGGTTCCGAAGCTTGCCGTCAGCAGCGCGGCGACGATTCGCGCATATCCGGCTGCGCCGCCGGGCGTTTCCAGCGTCATCACCTCGTCATCCGAAAGGTCCGCTCCGGCGCCGCGCAGCCCGGCGCCGATGACGCGGACCATGTCCCGCGCCGAAAGCCTGCCGGAGGAAAATCGCGCGACGAGCGCCGACAGGTCCTGGGCCCCGAAGGCGGTCTCGAGTTCCGCCAGCGCACCGAGCGTCAGGCACAGCCGGCGCGAGGTGCCGGAGAACTCCGCCACGATCTCGCCGCGTCTCGCGTTGGCGTTCATGCTGCCACCGCGAAGCTGACGGCACCCGCCGACTCGAGCGCGATCTCGAAGGTCACCTCGCCGTCATGCGCCCCGGAGAACTCGAGCGCCGTGACCTGGAACGGCCCCTCCACCGTGCCGAAATCGGGAATGGCGAACTGCCAGTCCGATATCGTGCCGGCAAAGAACTGCGACCGGATGTCGGCATCCGACTGCGCATCCTTGAAGATGCCGGCCCCGCTCACGCTCGCCCGCTGCATGCCGCTGCCGGCGAGCAGTTCGCGCCACCTGCCGGCGGAATCCGAATCGGTGATGTCGACCGTCTCGCTGTTGAAGGCGAGCCGCTTCGACCGCAGCCCCGCCACGGTGACGAAGCTTCCGCCGCCGCCGTCCAGCTTCAACAACAGGTCCTTGCCCTTCTGCGCACCCATGCGCGAGCTCCTTTCATGTCAGACGTGAAATCGTGGAATTGCCGCGACGCCTGCGCGTCGCGATGGCTCGGCCTACGCCGCAGCTTCGATCAGCACGCGGAAGCGAAGCAGCCCGTGATGGACGGCGAGGTCGTCGTCGTAGCGCACGTCGGCGAACTCCTGCGCAATCGAGACCAGCCGGTGGCTCGCCAGCGCCAGCGGCTCTCCGGAGAGCCGCGCGGCGACAAGGTCCATGATCTCGAGCGCTTCCGTCTTGCCCTGCGCCTTCGACCAGACGTGGATGCTGAACAGCTGCTCGTAGCCCGTCTCGCTCGACGTGCTCCAGTCGTAGACACTGGTCCTTCCGAAGGTCAGGTAGGGAAACGGGGTGTCGGCGGGAACATGGTCGTGGATGCGGGCGCCGCCGAGCGCGGAGACGAGGCCGGCATCGCCGGAGAGGGCCGCGAACACCGCCTTCTGCAGTTCAAGCGCCGGTGCGCCCATGTGCCCCTCCCGTCGCCCGCCCCTTCCGGGAGCGTTCGATCCGCCTCGGAGCCGCGCGATTCGGGGCGGCGACCGGGTCACTATGGCTGATTTCGCGTGCGTCGGCGAGATCGTGCGCGCGCGTCCTGAGCGCCCGTATCAGCCCGTCGAGGGTCAATCTCATCGCAATCTTCATCGGCCTTCCTCCTGCGCCCGGCAGACAAGGTAGCGTCCGGTCTCGTCAGGATCGTGCACGGTCACGATCGCGAGGCTGCGCGGGCCGACCGTCAGCCGCATGCCGCTTGCCACGTCGTCACGCCAGCGCATCGTCACCTCGTGCGTCACGCTTTCCAGCAACTGGTCCGCGCCGAAGCGGCTCCTCGCCGAAACCGGCTCGAGCCGGCCGAACAGGCTCGCGACTTCGTTCCACTCCAGCGTGTGACCGCCGGCGCCGTCGGCCACCGGGGTCGCCTGCTGGAGCGAAAGCAGCGTCCGCATCTCGCCGGGATCGATCCGCGCCCGCCTCACAGCAGCCTCCTGGCGCGGTGGCCGGCCAGCAGGCGCTGGTATCCGTTGGGAAGGGAGACCGGCTGGTCGCCCGCGCCGTACTCGGACCGGAACTCGTACCAGTGCGCCACCAGAAGCATCATCGCCCGCTTCAGGAGATCCGGAACGTCGGTGCCTGCCTCGCCATGGCCGGCGCGAAGATCGATCTCGATCCCGTTCATGGCGATGGCCGGAGCCGGCCGGTTCTCGAAATGCAGCCGCGCGGGCCGCGACAGCGGATCGAGCTGATAGCTCGCCGGATCGATCAGCGAAGCCTCGCCCTCCGAACCATAGACGGTCACCGACAGGATCTGCTTCACCGGATGCCGCGCGATCGTCACGTGGTCACCGAGCGGCCAGCTATCCAGCGTCAGCCGCCAGTCCTGGTCTATCATCGCGATCCCCGTGAACCGCTCCACTTCCTCGCGGGCGGCCCGGATCAACCCGGCGACGAAATCGTCGTCGCTCGAATGCGCCACGCGCAGATGCGCCTTGCATTCGGCAGTCGTCAGCGGCTCCGCGTCGGGTCCGCTCGTTCGAAACAGCGCCATGAAAGCCGCCTTCTCCAGTCTGGATTCTCTGAAAACGAGGACGGCCCCGGGGGAGGGATGCCGGGGCCGTCCATTCGCGGCCTTGCGGCCGCGCACGCCGGCGGAAGGGGCGCCGCCGGCGATCGGGCGAAGATCAGCTCGTGCCGAATTTCAGGAGCTTGATGGCATCGAAGTCCTGGACGCCGCCGCCCACGCGCTTGGTCGTGTAGAAGAGCACGTAGGGCTTGGCGGAATACGGATCGCGCAGCACGCGCACCCCGGTCCGGTCGACGACGAGATAGCCGCGGGCGAAGTCGCCGAAGGCGATCGGGGTCTCGTCCGATGCGATGTCGGGCATGTCCTCCGCCTCGACCAGCGGGAAGCCCATCAGCATCGCGCGTCCGCCCGGCATCGCCGGCGGCTGCCAGAGGTAGTTGCCGTCGGCATCCTTCAACTTGCGGATCGCGGCCTGCGTCTTCCGGTTCATCACCCAGTTCGCGTTCTGCCGGTAGCCGGCCTTCAGCGCATAGACGAGGTCGATCAGGATGTCCGACGGGGTGCTCGCCGGCAGTGCGCCATCGACCCCGGTCGCCACGTAGCCGATCTTCGTCCAGGCCCAGCTTGTCTCGGCAACAAGTGTGTAGTCGAGGAACCCTTTCGGCTTGTTGGTCCCGTTGCCGCTGACGAAGGCCGTGCCCTCCTGCTCGGCGAAGGCGCTCTCGATTTCGGCGGTGATCCACTGGTCGAGATTGACCGCGGAATCCTCCAGCAGCGACGCCGTCGCGGCCGGCATGGCGTAGAGTTCCGCGGTGGGAAACTGCAGCTCGGCCAGCGTCGCGCTCGCCGTCTGCGGGCGGGCCGCCGTCTCGCCGACCCATCCCACTGCCGGTCCGCTCACCGCGAACGGCTTCTTCAGCACCGCGCTCGACACCTGCCGCACCGAGGCGATCGCGCGGATCGGCGAGATCGTCGCCAGCCGCTTGCCGATCTCGGTCTCGAGTTCCTCCGGCACCAGATAGCCGCCGTCCTGGCCCGAGCCGTAGGACATCGCCTTCTGCTCCATCGAGCGCAGCATGCGGTCGTCGCCCGAGCGCACATACGCCTCGAAGGCGGAGGCATGTTCGGACTTGACCGACAAGGCCTCCGGCCGACCGAGGGCAGGTCGCGCCTGTCGCATCAGGATGCCGTCCAGCGCCTTCTTCTGCTCGTCGAGCGTCCGGCTGATGCGGTCGACCTTCTCGCTCGTCACCACGTCGGAGGACGCCTTCGCCTCGACCTCCGCGAGGCGCTGGTCGTTGGCCTCCCTGAAGGCCTCGAAGGCGTTCATGAACTCGCCGAAGATGCCGTCGGCGTCGTCCGGCGCTCGTGCGCCCGCCTTGTGTTCGGGTGCTGCCATATGATCGGTCATGCCTTGTCCTTTCGCTGGATGGTTGGGCCGTGGATCGTGTTCGTGGCGGCGCACAGCTGCCGCAGCAGCGCATCCGCGCCCGGGTCCCGCGCCGCGCGTTTCACCTCCCCGATGCGCGCGCCCGGCAGCATCGGGAAAGTGACGACGGAGATTTCCCAGAGATCGGCTTCGAGGATGCGGCGCACGCCGCGTGCCTCGGGGTTTGCGCGGACGGTGCGGAAGCCGATCGAAAGACCGTCGAGCGCCCCCGTCCGCATCAGTTCGAAGACCTCGCGCGCCTTCTGGACGCCGGGCGTCAGAACGCCCTCGACGAAGAGGCCGCGCTCGTCCTCCCGGAGCGTCGTCCAGTGGCCGATGGGATTTGCCGGATCGTGCTGGAAGAGCATGCGGATGCCCGCCGCGCCCTTGTGGCGCAACGACCGCGAAAAGGCTCCCGGTTCCACCCGGTCGCGGCTCAGGGTCGGTGATGCCGAACAGGCTGGCATATCCCGAGAAGCGCCCTTCGCCGGGCGAAAACCCGACGCCGCCCGGCGCCCCCGCGCCGCGATCGATCATCGCCGGAGCGGCGGTCGCGAAAGGCGCGCGTTTGCGCGTCCAGGAACCGGTGGTCCCGTTCGTCATGGTCTTGCTCCGATTGATGTTTCTTTCCTGACCCAAGCCCAAGCGGCCGGCACCACCCTTCCTCTCCCCCCTCGATCGGGGGAGAGGTGGCCGCGAAGCGGACGGAGTGGGGGTCGGTCTGCCTTCCGTTTTGCCGGTCGCGCTCGAAAAGGCGTGGTATCCGCTTGTGCAGCGTCACCCACGCCCGCCCGCCGTCATCCTCGGGCCTCTCCCGAGGATCCGCCTCGGCAGGAAGGCCGCAGCGGCGGCGCCGGCCTCACGCCGCTATTTCGTCGGGCGGTCATGCTCGGCGGACGCGCCCCGCCCGTCCTTGCGAAATGCACGCATCGCGTATCCCAGCGCCCACCAGGCGCACAGGCTCGCCGCCGCCGATCCCATCAGCATCGTCTCGGCCGCGCCGATGTCGCCGGCGATGCCCAGCTCCGTCGCGATCTTCAGCCCGGCGGCGCCGCCGAAGACGAGGCCGCAGGCGGTACCGACGGCAAAGCGTATCGCCGCCTCGCGGCGGCCGCGCGGCAAAACGTAGGCCAGCGAGATCGCCGACCCCGCCACCGCGCCAACGCCCTTCGCCGCCCACAGCCATGCAGCCTGGGACAGGTCGTTCATCTCGATTTTCCTGGTTCCGTTCCGGCGCACATCCTGCGCCTCCGCTCCCCTCCCCCTTGCGGGGACGGACCGGGGGGTTGGTTCAGCTGCTCCACCGGTGAAGTCGTCCGGCATGGTCTGCACGAGCGGACGACACCTCTGGCGGGCTATAGTTTCTTCTTGGAGCCGGCGTCCTTGAGAATGCCGTTCGCAGTGTGCCGGCTCTTCAAGTTACGGGGTGCGATCAGGATCCCGCCGGTTTCCTCATTGCGCCACTTCTCGTGCGAACCTTTTGCGCTTTTCCAGAATGCGAAGCCCTTCTTCTTCAGTTCGGAAGCGACCTCGTCATCCCTCGGGCACGTGCTATGCCGCTGCCTTGTCCGGGCGCTGCCATACGATCGCCGGCACCAGGTCTTTCAACGGAGTGTCGGCGAGTTCTGCCTCGCTCATATGGTTGGCGACGATCAGTTCCGGCGCCACTTCCATCATGAGCGCTTCGAACTCGTCCACCGTTTGTGCTTCTATGTGAAGGCCGATGATGTCTGACTCGGATACCCAGACGCCAGCCTCTGCATCCCAAACGACCTTTACGGAGAAACTGCGTCTGACCATTCCCATATCCTTGCGACCGCCGCCGTCCCGTCTCCGAAAGATACAGCGGCAAGCCTGGTCCGCGCAACGTCCATGCGCGATGCACTGCAGGCCATAGCCTCCCTACTCCCGGCTCCCGTACCCCACCGCCGCGCGCTTCTCGTCGTCGCTGATGAAGGTCGCCGCGTTCACCCGCCGCCACAGCGCCTCGCGCTCGACCGACAGGCCCTCTATCGCGTCCGGATCGTACC
The DNA here is from genome assembly GCA_963747465.1 of uncultured Alphaproteobacteria bacterium. GTDB lineage: Bacteria > Pseudomonadota > Alphaproteobacteria > Rhizobiales > Rhizobiaceae > Aquibium. Next base: position 189,135 of record CAVVFC010000006.1, on the reverse strand, counting down.
AGAGCCGCAGCCCTTCTCCGAAGGCGTCGCCCAGGAAGGCGGAGAGTTCGCGCATGGTGCGGCCGATCATCGGCAGCACGGTCAGGCGGTAGAAGGAGCGGTTCGCCTCGGCGTAGTTGGCATAGGTGTTGTCGCCCGGAATGCCGAGCAGCATGGGCGGCACGCCGAAGGCGAGCGCGATGTCGCGCGCCGCGCCGTTGCGCGCCTCCATGAAATCCATGTCCTTCGGCGTCAGGCCCATCGCCTTCCAGTCGAGCCCGCCCTCCAGAAGCAGCGGCCGCCCGGCCCGCGTCGCGCCGGTATAACCCTGCTCGAGTTCCGCCTTCAGCCGGTCGAACTGCTCATCGGAGAGGTTGGCGCCGTCCTTGGGCGCATAGACCAGCGCGCCGGAGGGCCTGGCCGAATTGTCGAGCAGCGCCTTGTTCCAGCGCCCCGCCGCGTTGTGCGTGTCGAGCGCCATCAGCGCGGCCTCGAGCGGCGCAAGGCCGTAGTGGTCGTCGAGCGGGTGGAACAGCGCCAGGTGCAGCGCCCCGCCGCCCTCGCCGAGCGGAATGCGCCGCCTGCCCGTCCCCTCGCGATGGTCCAGCGCCACCGGCCAGCCCGAGCCGTCGCAGGCGACGGTGACCCTGTCGGGCCGCAGCAGATGCAGTTCGCGCCCGCCCGCGGCCGACGCCGCGAGTTCGACATAGGCGTTGCCGGCCAGCAGCAAGTGCCCGTAGAGCGCCTCCAGGAAGGCGACGCCCGCCTGGCGCGGGTTGGGGCGGTCGAGCAGCGCCAGCAGCGGGTGGGCGGCGCGCTCCTCCTCGCCGTCGAACACCACCAGCGGCACCGTCGAGGCGGCCTCCGTGATCAGCCGCACGCAGCGGTGCGCGACCGGGTTCCTCATGTATCCCTCGCGCGCCAGCCCGGCATAGTCGCGCCGCGTCCAGTTCGCCTCGGCCTGCACGTGCAGGGCGACGAAGCCGATGCCGCCGGCGTCCTTGCGCTCCATCGCGCGGCCATGCGCCGCGTCTGCATCCAGGCTCCTCGCCCACGGCCAGTTCCATGTCATCTCGTCGTCCTCGATTGGTCTTCCGGCGAACGGGCGTCAGACGCCCCTGACCCTCGGCTGGGCCACGCCGCGCAACAGGAGCTCCGTCAGCGCCCAGACCAGCGCGTCCACCCGGTCGGGCGAGCGGCCGACCGACAGGCCGTCCGGGCCGAAGTCGCACATCTCGTCTTCCAGCGCGGGAAAGCGCGCGGCATGGCGCACGCGGCCCTGCTCGTAGAGCGCCGCCACCGGTTCGGCGCGCAGCCACTTGCCGCGGCTCGCCCGCACGCTCCTGACCGGCACCGAACCGTCCACCGAGCCGATCACCGCGGCGACCATCTCGCCGCCCTGGTTGACCTCGGCCACGATCGCGTCGGCCTGAAATTCGTGGAACAGCCGCACGGCGCGGCCGGCCCATTCCGTCGGCTTGGCCTCGCGCAGCGTGGCGTCGGCCAGCACAACCGCGAAACCGTCGTCGAGCGCTGCCGCCACCACGATGCCGCAGGCGTCCGAGGTCCGGCGCGAGCCGGCCGGCGGGTCCACCGCCACCACCACGCGTCGCGGTTCGCCATCGAACTCCGGCGAAAACGCCGCCTCGACCATGGCCCGCGACCACAGCGCGTCGTCGCGGTCGAGGATCAGCTCGCCCTCCAGTTCCTGGCGCCCCAGCCGGGTGCCGCCGTAGCGCGCCTCGACGCCGGCGATGAAGCCCGCCGCCAGGTTTTCGGCATTGTCGCGCGTCGCCATGCGGGTCTGCTCGATCGCCGGGTCGGCCATCAGCCTCTTCACCAGCGGCGCCGGCTTCGGCGTCGTGGTGATCAGTTGCAGCGGCCGCCCCAGCCGCAGCCCGAACTGCAGCATGTCGAAGGTCGCCTCCATGTGCTTCCATTTCGCCAGCTCGTCGCACCAGGCGGCACAAAACTGCGGCCCTCGCAGGCTCTCGGGGTCTTCGGCCGAAAACATCTGCGCCACCGCGCCGCTCGCGTCCCACACCAGCCTGCGCCGCGTCGCCTCGAAGCGCGGCGGCTCGCCGCGCGCGATCGTCCTGATCCCGGAAGGTCCCTCGATCATCACCTCGCGCACGTCGGCCAGCGTCTCGCCCACCAGTGCGATCCGGCCGTAGCGGTCGTCCACCGTAAAGGGCGAAAAGCCGCGCACCAGGCCGTTCACCCATTCGGCGCCGAGCCGCGTCTTGCCGGCGCCGCGCCCGCCGACCACCATCCAGGTGTCCCTGGCGCCGGGTCCCAGCCGCCACAGCGGATACTGCTCGTGCCGCGCCTGGCCGATCCACTCGGCCGCCACGCGCTCATGCGTCCTGGTCCGCACGATATCCGGCAGCGATGAGGCGTCTTGCCTCCTGCGCAGCCAGTTCAATGATGCGCTCATTGATAAGTCGCAGCGATTCGGCGACGTCGGCGTCACTCTGGACCTCTTCTTCCTTCGCCCGTTCTTTCGCGAGCGTTTCCCAGCCTTCCATCATGCGCGCCAGCGCGGCGAGGCCTTCGATCTGCTTCTTGTCGAGCGTTCCGCCGCTCCGCTCGGCGGCGTCCATCAGCCGTCCCAGCTGGCGCGAGACGAACTGCGTGGCCCGCGCCAGAACCTCCACCGGGTTGTCGCGCGCGCCGGCGATCGCCGCTTCCAGTTCCCCCTCGGCAGGAGCGCTTGCCCCTTCCCCGGGAGCGCTTGCCTGCCGCTGGCTCTCCAAAGGTGTGGCCATCCTGCCTTCCTTTCGCGTGTCGCCGATCCAGCGATTGACGCCGCTGCGTCGCCCCTCGCGGGGTCTGAAAGTCGGGCAAAACCCGTGGTCCGCCGCGGTGCCTGAACGGAGCAGGCGGCCGAGCGGCTTTTGCCGCCACAGCCTGCCGGAAGATGCCGGCACCGGTGTGCGCCCGGCTGAACGCACACGTCTGCCGCGCCCGCACCCGTTGAAGCGCGGCGCCCGACCCTCAGATGAAATCCTGGAAACCTCGTCCGCCGCGCCGCTCAGGGGCGCAATTTCGACGATGACGAAACCCTATCAAACCACCGTTACGGTGTCAAGGACTATTTTCCTAATTTTGCGCGCGACGGACCAAGGTGTGAACTGACATATGTCTCGGGGCAGACCCGCACTTTCCAGGACTACTTTGGAAACCGCGTCTGGGTGCAGGAGGGCTTGACGGCGCGTGCGATATTCGAGGGCGGCAAGGCCCTAGAGCGTCAGTTCGACGTTGCGCCTTACGTCTCCGAATGCATGGCGGAAGCGGTATTATTTGCGCGCCGCACTGATGAGGTTTTCTCGGTAAGCTCGGATTGAGTGTTCGAGTTCATTCATGCGCACAGCCAGCTCGACCAATTGCCCGCCATTCAACGCGTAGGATGGGAACCCCGTACCTGCATCGTGTCTCTTTAGAAGGTGGTAGGGAGGCACTAGCAGAAACTGGAGCTTTGACTGATCTAAGCCCCCGATCTTCTGCTGGAAGAACCGGATCATGGAGACGTTCATCACGATGGCATGTGCCACGTCATTTCGGCGACTTGTGAAGCCTAGCGCCGCTTTGACCAACACGCGGAACTCACCTTCTGCGGCTTGATTTTGCCATCGTATGAAGAACTGTTCCGCGAACCGCGCCAAGTTCTCGATTCGTAGTTTCGCTATGTTCGGAGTGCCGTATTCGCGGATGCGTTCTCCATCGGGTTCGTCTCGCGCAAAAATGCAGTACAATCTGGCAAACTCAAACTCGACGGACTCCCAAGCGCTCATCACAGCGCCGACGCCTGCGAGGGTAACGCGGTCGTCGTCGTCTGCCACGTACGGGAACGGAAACGGGTCCCATTTATAAGCCATGCCAGAGAACCCCAAAGACAACGACTAGGAGAAAGACGACGAGATCCTTCGCCGCCTGTTGAAGGATTAGCTTCCGCGCACCCTCACCAGCAGGCTACAACCACCGCCGATACCGAAAGTACAACAGCGGGATCAGTGCCGAGATCACCATCGCGCCCACCGCCATCGGGTAGCCGAGCATCCAGTCGAGTTCCGGCATGTGCTCGAAGTTCATGCCGTAGATCGACGCCACCAGCGTCGGCGGCATGAAGATCACGGCCGCCACCGAAAATATCTTGATGATGGCGTTCTGCTCGACCGAGACCATGCCCACCACCGTGTCGAGGAGGAAGACGGTGCGGTCGGAGAGGAACGACACGTGGCTGTTGAGCGAGTTGACGTCGCGCTCGAGCGATTTCAGCCACGAGCGGTGCCGCGCCTTGCCCTTCTCGTTCTCGGCCGCGCTGGCGACGAAGGCCAGCAGCCTGCCGATCCCGGCCAGGCTCTCGCGCGCCTTGGACAGGAAATCCCCCTCCTTGCCTATGACGGCGAGGCTCGAGCGGAAGTCGCCGGTCGTCATCGGCCGCTTCGATCCGAAGCCCGCGGTCAGCCGCTGCGATTCGATGTCCAGCCGTCCCGTCACGTCCTCCAGAAGTTCGGCGATGCGGTCGGTGATCGTTTCGACGAGGCCGAAAAGAACCGACAGCGGCGCACGGCTGGCGCCGATCAGCTCGTTGCCGGGCTTGGCCGCGCGCGAGGCGTAGATCTTGAACGGGTTCGGAGACGTGTAGCGCACCGTTATCAGCAGCTGTTCCGTCAGCACGAAGGTGACCGGCGCGATCCCCGGCAGGTCCGTGCCGGCCGCGAACAGCACCGGCGCCGTCATGTAGATGGCGCCGTTCTCGGCATAGAGGCGGCTCGATTCCTCGATGTCGCGCATCTCGGCGCGCGTCGGGATCGAGACCCCCGAAACCTTCTCGATGAACGAATCCTCGTCGACGGTCGGCTCGATCATGTCGATCCATACGGCATTTTGCGGCACGTCGCCGGTGGCCTCCAGTTCGGTGCCCGTGAGGCTGCCGTTCGTGATGGAGTATGCCTTGATCATCTCGCCTGTCTCTGCCGGTTCGCCGGGTCTCCTCTAGGCGGGCCGGAGCGCCGTGGCAATCGCGGCGGCGGCCGGGCGATTTGTCGCCGATCAGGAGCAGCAGACACAAAGAAGCCACTACTCTCCGCCACAGGAAGCTGATAAGTTCCTTCTGCTCGCGCGGCGTATCGCTGCGCCCTCGTGGACACGATCCGCTTGCTCCGGATTTTCTCGAACCGCCTCCTCCTGGCATTGCTGGTCGCGCTGGCAGCCGTGGCGCATCTCGCCGCGTCCGGCGTCGCGGCGCCGCTGCCCCTGCGGAGCGGCGTGCCGTCATTGGTCGATGCCGCGCCGAACGCGCCGGCGATCACCAGCAAGGCCCCCGGCAGCGAGGCGCGCCCGCGGCTGCACGAGCCCAAACGCTTCGCCGACGCCGCTCCCTCCGGCGCGGCAGTTCCACCCGCTGCCCCTGCCCTTTCGCCGGGCTGCGGGCCGGCCACCGGCGCGGCGGCGCCCGGATCTTGCCTCGTCCGCTCCGCCGTCCATTCGCCCGGCCAGCGCGCGCCCCCGCACCCGCTCCACACCGCCTGAAGTCACCCCCCGGCAAGGCCGCGGCCCGCCCCGCATGGAACGCGGGCAGCCGCGCGCCTGCCGTCCTCACCGGTCTGGAGACATATCCATGCAAGCCGCAATGGGCCTCGCCCTTCTCGGAGCCTGCTTCCTTCTCATCCGTTTCGCCGGGCCCGACGCCCGCGGCGTCGCGCCGCCGATCATGCAGCGCTGGGGCGTGGCGACCGCCGCCGCCCTCGCCTTCACCGTGTTCGCCGGCCTCGGCGCGCTCCTCGTCGTCTTCTGGTTCGTGGGCATCGGCGCCGGCTCCGTCCCGGCCTGATCCCGTCCGCACCAACCGCACGCGCGGCCCGGCGGCGCGCCCGCCGGCCTCCGCGCGCCCTCTATCCAGGAAAAGAAGAATGTCCCTATCCTCCACCATCGCGCCCGCCGCGGCGCGCAACTCCCGCGTGGTCACCTTCGGCAGCATCGCCGGGGCGGCCGTCGTCACTGCGCTTATCGGCGGCCAGCTTCTCACCGTCACCGCCACCTTCGTCTATTCGCTGGTCGTCCTTTTCCACATCCCGCCCGATGTCGGCTCCGGCCTCGGCGTCGCCTTCGGCGCGCTGGCGCTGTGGGGCGCGGCGGTCGTCGCCAGGCTCGCCTTCGAGGCCGAAACCGACCCGGCCAACAACTGAGGCCGGACGGCGCGGAACCAACGCCCTCGCCCCCGGCTCCCGCGACATCACGACCTGGTGAGGGAACCGGCAGGCTTCCTCATCGTTCTTGCCGGGCACCACCAATTACCCACCCAAGAAAAGGAAACAACCATGAAAACCGCAATCATCGCCGCCATCGCGGCCACCACGATGCTCACCGGCTCCGCCTTCGCCCAGTCCTCCTCGGGCAGCAACGGCGGCTCCGGACAGAACGGCTCCGGCCCGAACATCATGAGCGACATGGAACAGAAGATGGTCGACGACAATCCGGGCATGGCCTCGTTCTTCACCGACGACACCATGACCGAACTGCGCGGCGACGACGAGTTCAAGGCCGCATGGGACGGCATGGCCGACGAGGACCGCAGCCGCCTGCAGGGCGCCTGTGAAACCCCGGACATGACCGAGTCCAACTTCTCGCGCGGCTCGCTGAGCCTGTGCGCCAAGGTCAAGGCGGCCAACGCCGGCTGATCTTAGGAGGGTCACCCTCCTGTCCGGCGGCCGGCCTCGTGTCGGCCGCCTATCTTCTTTATCCCGCCGGGCATCCCGCCCCGCAATCTGGGCGTCGCGCCGCTTCCTCCGGAACGCCCGCGATCTTCACCCTGTTTTCCGAAACTGCCGCTCTCCCCCGGAATCTCCTTGTCCCCCTTGCCTCTTCCGGTGCAAAGAAAAGGGATCGTGCCCTTAATATCGCCCGCTTGCGGGAACAGTTTCCGTCCGTCAGGATTTCGAAACTCTGCTGCCCATGGAAAATCCGTTCGAACCCCGCAAGTCCAAGGCCCCGCGCGCGTCGAAGCTGCTCGAGTTCGACGCCTGGATCGATTCCACGCTCTATGAGGCGGGTTTCTCGGCCGGCGAGCGCTGGGAGCGCATCACCATCTTCTTCCGCCGCTTCCGCGTCTTCGGCTGGAAGCGGGGACTGGTGGAATTCCTCAGCGAGGGCCTGACGCTCGGTGCCGCCGGCAGCGTGCTCATGCTGGCGCTGGCCCTGCCGGCCTTCGAGGAGACCGCCGGCAACTGGCGCGCCCAGGCCGATTTCGCCGTCACCTTCCTCGACCGCTACGGCAAGGAGATCGGCCAGCGCGGCATCATCCAGCGCGATTCGGTGCCCATCGACGAGATCCCCGACCACGTCATCAAGGCGGTGCTGGCGACGGAGGACAGGCGCTTCTTCGAGCACTACGGCATCGACTTCCTCGGGCTCGCCCGCGCTACGACCGAGAACGTGCGCGCCAATTCCGTCGTGCAGGGCGGCTCCACGCTGACCCAGCAGCTCGCGAAGAACCTGTTCCTGTCCAACGAGCGCACCTTCGAGCGCAAGGTGAAGGAGGCCTTCCTGGCGCTCTGGCTGGAGATGAACCTCACCAAGAAGGAGATCCTGCAGCTCTACCTCGACCGCGCCTACATGGGCGGCGGTACGTTCGGCATCACCGCCGCGGCGGATTTCTATTTCGGCAAGGGCATCAAGGACGTCACGCTGTCGGAGGCGGCGATGCTCGCCGGTCTGTTCAAGGCGCCGGCCCGCTATGCCCCGCACGTCGACCTGCCGGCGGCGCGCGCGCGCGCCAACGAGGTGCTCACCAACATGGTCCAGGCCGGCTTCATGACCGAGGGCCAGGTCATCGCCGCGCGCCGCGATCCCGCCGACGTGGTCGACCGGGAAAACCAGAAGCATCCGGACTATTTCCTCGACTGGGCCTTCGACGAGGTCAAGCGGCTGGCCGCCGGCATGCCGAACCATTCGCTGGTCGCGCGCACCACCATCGATCTCAACATCCAGGACGCGGCCGAGGAGGCGCTCGAGTTCCACCTGCGCCAGTTCGGCAAGGACTACGGCGTCAAGCAGGGCGCCATCGTCGTGCTCGACAATGACGGCTCGGTGCGCGCCATCGTCGGCGGGCGCGACTATGGCACCTCGCAGTTCAATCGCGCCACGAGCGCGCAGCGCCAGGTCGGCTCCTCGTTCAAGCCCTATGTCTACGCCACCGCCATGGAGAACGGCTTCACGCCGGACTCGGTGATCTCGGACGGGCCCATCACCTGGAACCGCTGGTCGCCGAAGAATTACACGCGCGGCTATTCGGGCCGCATGACGCTCTCGACCGCGCTGATCAAGTCGATCAACACCGTGCCGGTGCGGCTCGCCAAGGAGCACCTGTCGATCCCGCCGATCAAGGCGCTGACCGAATCCTTCGGCGTCGAGTCGCCCGTCTTTTCCGACAAGACCATGGTTCTGGGCACGTCGAGCCTGACCGTGATGGACCAGGCGACCGGCTACAACGTCTTCGCCAATGGCGGTTTCGCCGGCACCCGCCACGGCATCACCCAGCTCACCACCCATTCGGGCGAGGTCGTCTACGACTGGCGCCGCGACGCGCCGGCGCCCGAGCGGGTGCTGTCGGAACAGGCGATGCGCTCGATGAACTCCATCATGGTGCAGATCCCCGAAATCGGCACCGGCCGCCGCGCCGCGCTGGAGGGGATCCGCAGCGCCGGCAAGACAGGTACGACCCAGTCCTACAAGGATGCCTGGTACGTCGGCTTCACCGGCAACTACACTGCGGCCGTCTGGTTCGGAAACGACGAATCGACGTCGACGCGCAACATGACGGGCGGATCCCTGCCCGCGATGACGTGGCAGCGCCTGATGACCTATGCCCACCAGAACATTGACTTGAAGCCGATCCCCGGTATCGATGACCCCTTCATCGAGAGCGCGAAGGAGAAGCAGGTGGCCGCAGCCGAAGACAACAAGGAAAACGGCGAGGATGCGCTGCTCGATCGCCCGCCGGTCATGTCCGCCGCCACCACCGAACTGTTGCGGTCGATGTCCGATCTGTTTCGGCAAGCGCCCAGGCTGCGCCCCGAAGGCGACGGCGAAACGCTCTCTTCGCTATAGTCGGCATGCCTCAATTGCAGGTTCCCTGCGCTCCGCGCCCCGGCGGCCTTGCCGCCCGGCGGCCGATCGAGGCGGCGTTCGGCGACGCCCTCGCCAGACCGAGCGGCACAAGATGATCCGCATTGTCATTCCCGTCGCACTCGTCCTGATCATCGCGGTCGGCGGCGGCGCTGCCTCGGTTTGGTACGCCGTCAACGAGTTCGAAGGCTTCAACGCGCTGCATGTCGGCCCCTGGACGGCCTATCCATCCCGGGGAACGCCGGATGCCGATCCCTATTCGAAGGCGCGTTTCGCGCGCGATGCCGAACTGCCCCTCGGCCGCGCCGAGGGTCTGGCCTTCATCGCCTCGAGGGATACCTCAGGGCAGCAACTGCGCCGCCGCTGCACCTACCGGGTCGAAGGCACGGTGCCGGTCGCGCGGTTCTGGACCCTGTACGCGGCCGCAGCGGACATGGCACCTTCGCCACGGCCCGATGCCCCGGAGGGGCTCCAGTCGCAGCAGATCGTCAGGCGTAAGGACAACTCCTTCGAAATCACCGCCAGCGCACATCCTTCCGCGGGAAACTGGCTCGTCCTGTCCGGCGCGGGGCCGATGTCCCTCGTCCTGACGCTCTACGACGCACCGGCTCTCAACAATGTCGATGCGGTCGAGCTGGAGCTTCCGCAGATCTACCGGATCGGCTGCGATGGCTAGGATCTCCTATGCAATCCTGCTCGGACTGATCGGCGCGGCGATCATCCATATCGTCATCCTGCTGCTGCTTCCCTTCACCACGGACAAGGATGCCTGGTCCCGCCTCGCCGCCGAAGGCGAATTATTCGAGGTCGTGCCGATCCCCCGGAACGCGGTGTCGCCCATCGGCGCAGTGGCCGATCCGTTCATCCACGCCAGCGCCTGCCGGTTCGATCTGTCCCAGGGCATCGCCCACGTCACCGCAAAGGGTGGCGTGCCGTTCTGGTCGGTCTCGATCTACAACCGGCGGGGACACAACATCTACAATTTCAACGACCGGACGGTCACCGCGGAAGCGCTCGACCTCGCCGTCGTCTCGCCCGCCCAGATGCTCGACCTGCGCAAGGACCTTCCTGATCAACTCGCCGGTTCGCTTTTCGTGGAGGTCGTCGATCCGCTGGGCATCGTCGTGGTGCGTGCATTCCAGCCCGATCGTACCTATGCCTCCAAGGTTTCGGTCTTTTTCGATGCCGAGCGGTGCCAACCGCTGTAGGTGCCGGTCGGCGAGCCGACGCTAGGCCGTTGCGAAACCACGCGCGAAAATGTATAGACGCCGTGATTTCCCAAAACTTGGTGGCTAGTCCCACCGCCCGCGCTAGGGACGCGGGCGAACGAGAGGAGTTTATTCCACGATGGCCAATCAACTGCTCATGCCGAAAGCGACCGCGGTGTGGCTCGTCGACAATACCGCGATGAGCTTCGACCAGATCGCCTTCTTCTGCCATCTGCACCCGCTCGAAGTCCGCGCGATTGCGGACGGCGAGGCAGCGCAAGGCATCAAGGGCATGGATCCGGTCATGACGGGCCAGCTGACGCGCGACGAGATCGCGCGGGCGGAGGGCGACGCGAACTATCGTCCCAAGCTGTCCGAGCCGAAGGTCCGAATCCCCGAATCGAAGCGGAAGGGTCCGCGCTATACGCCGCTGTCGAAGCGGCAGGACCGCCCGAACGCGATCCTGTGGCTCGTGCGCAACCATCCGGAGCTCAAGGACGCCCAGGTTTCGCGCCTGGTCGGCACGACGAAATCCACGATCGAGCAGATCCGCGGCCGCACCCACTGGAATTCGGCCAACCTGCAGCCGATGGATCCCGTCACGCTGGGTCTCTGTTCCCAGATCGACCTCGACCTCGAGGTACAGCGCGCATCGCGCGGCACAGCGCCCCAGGCCCCGACCGGAGACACTCTCCTGCCGGCCTCGATGACGGAGACCATGTCGGTCGAGAAGAACGAGGCGGAGGACGACAAGGAGCTCGATGCCAATGCGGTCTTCGCCAAGCTGTCGTCACTGAAGCGCGACCACAGCGACGACGAGGAGTAATCCCGGATGGTGGCCCGCCGGCTCGAGCCGCGGGCTGCCGGACCGGCCAGTGGAGCCGTCATCGCCAGCCGTATTCGAGGCTTCCAGGCTCTGGAGCTGGCCCGCGATTGGTCACGCCGTGAATTTGGGCTGCCGGTCGGGGAGCTGTCAGCGGCAGGTCCGAGCCGAAGCAAACCTCAATGGGGATTCGCAGCTGCAAAGTTCTGCATTTGTCGGTCTATGACAGCGGCACATTCTGCCGGATGAGTTGAAATCAGGAAATGATCGGCACCTTGCTCGACATGCAATTTTGCATTTTGGGCGTTGGCAACAATCTGGTCTGACACGTCAATGATGGCTTTGTTTGCCAATTCGCCCCGAGCAACGGTGCAGGGCATATCAACACAATTGAAATCTGTAAAATCGGCGGCAAAGGTGGCCGCTATTTCCCAATCCAGAAGGTTGGTTGCGGCCTTCGTCTGGCAAAACGCCCGGAAAGAATCGGGCATCGAATTGTAGTTGCCCGGCTGGCTCCAGAAATCGATGATGATCCCCGCGCATTCCGGGTCACCGGCCTCAATAGCAGCACGGAACCGGTCTTTCATGCTCTGCATATCGATCGCCCAGGAAAAGGGCGCGCCACCGTTTCTGCAATAAACCGGATTGCCTTCAAAGGTAATTATACTGAGCGGTTTAACCTTGCCGGACAGCACCGAGGCATAGACGCACAAGCCACCAAAGGAATGCCCGACCAGATGTACCGGCTCACCGACCCTTTCGACGACTTCGGTCACGAAATCGGTAGTTAGACCAAGATCACCGTCATCGCCCGCACGGATTTCTGGCGTGTCGCCATAACCCGGCAAGCTGGTAAGGATCGTCCGGTAGGAGCCCTTCAAAGCTTTTTGGACCCCGCGCCAGGCACTGTGACTGCTGTAAGACCCTGGCAGAAACAATATGGCCGGGCCGGTTCCAGTATCAACGAAGTCGAAATCCACAGGCATTCCCCCGCAAAAACGAACACTGAGCCATACGTCGCACGAAGGTCAATCGGTATTCGGCGTGTGCAGGCTGAGATGCGGGTTCGAAGCGTCGGAATCACACCCCTAGGGCGCGGCCTTCTCAGGCCCCTTCAGGATGGACCGGCGGCCGCCGCGCCTCGCCTGAGTTTCGTGCGAATCCGCCTCCGCGCGCTCGTAGCGCACGCCCGGGAAGATAATGATCGTCGCCGGCGCGTCGAGGCCGGCCCCTTCGGCACGCGGCGAAGAAGGGCGTGGTTGAAATGAAACGACGTTGGTCATGGCTCCGGCGATCTCCATGGATGCACTCGAGCACGCTTACGAAATACGCTTCCGATACGGACTGTGCACTTCTGAAGGTTAACAGCTCGCTAACGAATAACTGTTAGCTTTCTCACTCGGCGGATCAGGGCAGGAACCGGGTTTTTCCGGCGTCCGTGTCCGGATCCTCTTTGTGATGCGTTAGCGTGCTTGGGTATGTCAGCAGAATTCCGGCAGATACTGAACCGCCGCGGAAGCGGTAAGTCTGAACGGCTCGTCCGCGCGGCCGTATCCGCCTTCTGTTCGCTGCCGCGGCCGACGCGCCGCGAAATCCAGCAGCTCGGGCAACTGACGCTTCCGCTCTTCGAACGCATCCCGGTCGAGGCCAGGCGCTTCGTCGCAGCCAGCCTTTCGGATTCCCGATCCGCGCCGCGCGATCTCGTCCTGCGCCTGTGCGACGAGCCGGTGGACGTCTGTGCGCCGCTGCTCATCCGTTCGCCGGTTCTCTCCGACGCCGACCTGGTGCGCATCATCGGCAACAAGGGTGCGGCCCACGCGCGTGTCATCCTGCGCCGGCGCGGCCTTCATCCTGCGATAGCCCTGCTATCGGAGAGGCTGGACAAGGCGACCGGAAATCCCGTGGCGGTGGCGTCCAGGGCGGTCGAAACGCCTGCCGCGGAGGCGCCGATGGAAATGCCTTTTGCCTCCGCGTCTTCCGATCCGGCTGAAGCGGTCCGCGGACGCCTGCGGCAGATCATGGCCGGATCGCAACCCGCCAGCCTGCCCTTCCCGCATTCGTCCGCGACGTCGCAAACTTCGGGGGTCCTCGACTACCGGCGCATGAAGGCTAACGTCCTTTCGGGAAACCTGGCCTTCTTCCAGACCGCGCTCTCCGATGCGCTGGGGATTGAATACGCCACCGCGGAGGCGATCGTGGAATCGCGCAGCTACGACGATCTGATCGCGGCGCTGAAGCGGATCGACCTGTCCGAGGAAGAAGCATTCCTGCTCGTCTGCGCCGCCTGTCCCGATCGCTTCGGAAAGGTCGAGGAGATCCGCGCGTTCACGGAGAGATACCGCGCGCTGCCGCCCTGCCCGTCCGCCTCGCGGTCACCCGACGGTTTCGGGCCAGTGTCGGAAACTGCCCTCCCAGCCACCGGCGCACGGATCGTGCAGATGGTGCGCGGCTAGCGACAGATGGGGTGATTGGGGTCTCTGCCGAGCCAGAGAGCGGGCGGCTGCTCCTGTCGAGATATGAGAACGTGGTCGATGTTGATCGCCACAAATCATCTGGAAGGAGCAGCCATGAAGTATTTTGCCGGACTGGACGTTTCATTGGAAGAGACCGCCATCTGCATCGTCGACGAGGGCGGCCGGATCGTCAGGGAAGCGCGCGCGGCGAGCGAGCCGGAGGCTTTGAGCGGAGCCTTGCGGGAAGTTGATCTGCAGCTGGAGCGGATCGGGCTGGAGGCGTGCTCGCTGACGGCCTGGCTTCACGACGCCCTGCACGCCGAGGGCCTGCCGGCGATCTGCATCGAGACGCGTCAGGCCAATGCGGCGATGAAGACGATGCCCAACAAGACCGATCGCAACGATGCGCGTGCGTTGGCCCAGATCATGCGCACCGGCTGGTATCGGCAGGTGCATGTGAAGAGCCGGCAATGTCGCCTTTGGCGCTCGCTGCTGGTTGCCCGCCGCACGGTGCTGAACGAGATGCGTTCGATCGAGAACGTGGTGCGCGCCATCCTGCGCGAGGCCGGCATCAAGCTCGGCACGCCCTCGCGCACCGCCTTCGCGGGGCGGGTCCGCGAGTTGGCCGACGGCGACGCCGAGACTATGGCGATGGTTGAGCCGCTGCTAACGATCCTCGGCGCGATGCTGAAGGAATTCGGTCGCTTGACCAAGCAGGTTCTCGACATCGTGGGCAAGGAGGAAGTCTGCCGGCGGCTGATGAGCGCGCCCGGTGTCGGACCGATCACGGCGCTCGCCTTCCGCGCCACGATCGACCGGCCGGAGCGGTTCGGCTCCAGCCGAGCGGTGGGGCCGCATCTGGGGCTCACGCCGGCGCGCTACCAGTCCGGCGAAACCGACATTCAGGGCAAGATCAGCCGCTGCGGCGACGAACTCGCCCGCACCGCGCTCTACGAGGCGGCTCATTCGCTGCTCGTGCGCTCGAAGAAATGGTCGATCCTGAGGGCGTGGGGCATGAGCATCGCCAAAAGGCGCGGCATGGCGCGAGCGCGTATAGCGGTGGCCCGCAAACTGGCCGTCATCCTGCACCGCATGTGGGCCGACGCAACCGAATTCCGCTTTGGAAAGGAGCCAGCCGCACTGGCGATGTGAACCGAAACTGATCAGAGGAGCAAAGGACAGCTTCCGCCCGAAAGGGCGATCCCGGATCGTTCCGTGGGGACGATGGGCGAGACGATCTCGTTGAGAGTCCGGAACCCGCAGGTCTATAGCTTGCAAGGTCGTGATACAGATTGAGACGCCTCGCTCTCCTGACCCCATCATGCGGCGGCCCCGCGCCGACCGCGAAGAGAAGCGAGTGACCCACGGGAGCGTCATTGTCCGGAATGAAAGTGGCAGGAGAAGCTTGACCTCACCGACCCCAATCAGAGAAGGCTCTCAGGTCGCGAGCAGGTCGACCAGATCGGCCGCAGGCTTCATCGTGTCGAGTTCGACGAACCAGACGTCGGAATCGAAGCGCGCCTCGCGCTCGATCCTCTTGTCGAGCGCCTCTTCGTCCATCTCCTCCGCAAGGACCACGAACCGGCGGCTTGCCGGCCGCTGGTCGTCGTAGCCGCTCTGCGGCGCCGGTCCGAGAAGGCTGATCCTTCCGTCCCGCGCCCTGAGGACGATGAACACCGCGCCCGCTTCCGACGCGCCCTTGCGCATCACGGCCGCAAAGCCGCCGTCGCTGAACACCCGCCTGAGGAGCGCCGAGACGAAGAGATCCGAGGTGACGCGCATCGCCGCCTCAGTTCGTCAGGCCGATTTCCGCCATCTTCGTGAGCACGGCGCCGTCGGGCTCGCCGGTAACCGGCAGCCCGAAGAGCGACTGGAACTCCCGGATGGCGCTGCGGGTCCTGTCGCCCATCACCCCGTCGAGTTCGATGCCTTCGTTGCCGAACGCCCTCAGCCCCGCCTGGATCTTGACGACCTGTGCCTCAGCGACGGCCGAAACGGGTTTTGCGGGAGAGATCGCCGCGATCACCTCGCGCCGAGGCCTGGGCACCGGGATGTCCCCCGTTGCCGCCGGGATGGCCCCGGTTTCGACCCTCGCCAGATCGAGTTCGTCCAGTAGCCGCGGACTGATCTCGCCCGTCTCGGCGATCCCCAGAGACTTCTCGTAGTCGGCGATCGCGCGGCGCGTCTGCGGCCCGTTCAGCCCGTCGACGGTTCCGGCGTAGAGACCGATTTTCTTGAGGGCGGCCTGCACCTTGGCCAGCGTGTCGTCCGCCGGGGTCGCGGCCGCCGTCTCCTGCCCGGGTTGGGCGGCGTGGCGGACCGGCGGCACCGAATTCGTGATGTCCGGACGCGCCGCGGGCCTGACCTTCACCGCCTCCGGGACGGGCGGGACATCCGCGCGTTCGACCCTGAAGCGGGTCTGCAGAAACGGTTCGGGATGCTGGAACGGCTGGTACCACAACGCATTCGCGGAGACGTAGAACAGGATGACCAGGAACGCCGTCGAGCTGCCCACGAGCACGGGATTCTCGACGATCGCCGTGCCGGATGCGGCTGCGACAGCCCCGATCAATCCCGGGGACGCGGGACGGTGGTCACGCCGATCGACGGAGCGTGTCATCCGCTTTCCTCCTCTGTTTGCCTGTGGGCGGGATGCTGAGGATTTCGGCATTGTACCTGTCTTCGAGTCTGATGCGGTCGTCGCAGGGTATCTTGATCTCCACCGAGGTGCCCAGGCCCGGCGCGCTTTCTATCGCCATCGAGCCACCCTGCAGTTCCACCAGACCGCGGACGAGGGAAAGGCCGAGGCCCGTCCCTTCGTACTGCCTCGCCTGATCGTTCGCCACCTGCACGAAGGGTTTTCCGATCCTGACGAGATCGTCCTTCTCCATCCCGATACCGGTGTCGCTCACGACGATGTCGAGTCCGGAACCGTCCCGCGTCGCGCGGACGCGCACCTTGCCGCCGGCCGGCGTGAACTTCACGCCGTTTGAGAGGAGATTGATCAGGATCTGCTGCAGCGCCCTTCGATCGGCGAAGACGGTTGCGAGAGCGTCGTCCAGCTCGCATTCGATTTCCACCTGCTTGGCCGACGCCTGATAGCTCATGATCGCCCGGCTGGTCTCGACGGCGTCCCGAAGGCAGAAGTCCTCCTTGCGGACCGGGTAGGTTCCCGCCTCGATCTTGGCTACGTCCAGGATGGCATTCACGACCGACAGCAGGTGTTCTCCCGATTCGCGCACGAGAGACGTGTACTCGCGCTGCTGCTCGTTTGCGAACGGCCCGGCTATCCCGGTGAGCAGCATGTCCGAAAAGCCGATGATTGCATTCAGCGGCGTGCGGAGTTCGTGGCTCACGGTGGCCAGAAACCGCAGCTTTTCCATCTCCGCCCGCTCCTGCGCTTCATGCAGCTCGTTGCGGAGCGATGCGACTTCCGAGTTCTCGCGCAGGATGGCGAAGAAGCCGTCCGGGACCGACTCATCGCGGACGAGTTCAAGCGCAAACGGACGATACGTGTCCGCACCCTGTTCGGCCGTGGCGGTGGGAAGCCGCAGGCGCAGTTCGATCCGGCGATAGCCGCAGCCCTCCCGCAGATCGGCGACGGCGCCCAGGTAGGCGATGCGGTCGGCGACGTGGATGCGGTCGAACAGGCCGCTTCCGAAAAGAAAGTCAGGTTCGACGGCCAGGATCGAGCGTGCCTCCGGCGAGCATTCCACGACATCGCCGTTCCGGCTCATCCGCATCAGCACGGCGCGATAGGCGCCGAACGACAGCGTCGCCTCGCGTTCCGGCGCGCTCTCGGCGGGTACCAGAAACATGTCGCGGCGCAGCCAGAAGGTGGCCAGATAGATCAGCGGCACGAACCAGTACCAGACCGCCGCCGGGCCCGCGGATGCTGCGAAGCTCCATGCGCCCAAAAGTCCGGCGGCCAGCGCAACCGCCGCGGCGCCGCCGCCGGTCCAGAACGCGCGTTTGGTGCGGGAGACGTAGTACGGCTCCAGTGCCAGCGGCAGGAAGGAAAGGAAGAACGGAGAGGCCGCGCCACCGCCGGAAGCGATGAGAAGCACGACCGGGAACATGGCCGACAACAGGAGCGCCGGTCCGGCGATCCTGCGCGATCCGCTTTGCGCGACCGCAACGGCTGCCGTCCAGCCGAGCACGAACGTCGTGCAGGTCACGGCGAGCGCAAGGGGCATGCCGAAGGAAGGCGTGAGCACCTGGACGACCGCCGCCGAGACGAGGAACGGGCCGGCCAGGGCGACACTCAGGAGGCGGCGTTGCGCCTGGCGCTCGTCGCCATCCGTGACGGACGGGTTCACCAGCCGCTCGCAAGCTTCCGCAAGCCTCGAAACGCTCTTGCTCGTCGTGGTCGGGAGCCTACTCAACTCTACGCACTCACTGCCGTCCGTTCAGCGGATCTTCGTTCCCGCCGAAACTCGCATCGCGGGTTTAATGAATGAATAAGGGTGGCCTGCACGCGGCATCCGGAAAGCCCGAATTCCGCTGGAACCGCATGGATCGGGCGTGCCGCTTTCGGACATGGTTAACGGCGGGTTTGCCCGCCGGATCGGGGACCATTTCTGCTCCTGGCGCGGACATTCGCATGAAACCTTTGCGAAATCAGTGCGTTAGATCGTTGCGAAATGCTTTCCGAAGCAGAAAGCAGTTGATTTCAATGTCGAAGCTCCACCCGGCGGCGAAAATTTGCCTCGAATTTGAAGCAATTGCAAAGAGACCGCTCAAGCGGATGTTGGGAGGGCCGTGCGAGAACGGTGCACGGCTGAAGCTCCGCCACCAATGAAGCGGGGCCGGGACGACGGGACACGACGATGGGATTTCTGATCCGAAGTGCCTTCTGGTTTTCACTTGTGCTCCTTGTGCTGCCGCTTTCCCCGGAGAGCGGCACCGAGGCCGGGGAGCCCGTGGGTGCGATCGAGGCCTTCAGTGCGGCGCGTGACGCGATCGGCGACGTGAGCGGGATCTGCGAACGCAAGCCGGAAGTCTGCGAGACCGGCCGCGCGGCGCTGCACACCATCGGCGTCAGGGCGCGCGAAGGCGCGCGGATCGCATACGAGTTGCTGGACGACCAGCTCGCTGAGCCCGACCAGTCGATCACGACGGGCGGCGTGGCGGCCCGGTAGCCGGCTTTCGCCTGCTCCCGCGGACGGCCGGCCTTCCGCGGCGGCTGCCTCGCCCTTCCCGTTCGCCCTCGCGGAGGTGACGCGAACGGGCTCCGCCACTATATGGGGATGGAAGGAGGCGCCACCGAATGCCATCGGACATGCAATCCATCATCGACGACTTCGCGTTCCTGGACGACTGGGAGGATCGCTATCGCTATGTGATCGATCTCGGCCGCGAGCTTCCGCCGTTTCCCGATTCCGAAAAGAACGAGGCGACCCGCGTCCCCGGCTGCGTCAGCCAGGTCTGGCTGACGACGACGGTCGGCAGCGGAGACGATCCCGTGATTGCGTTTTCCGGCGATTCGGACGCGCACATCGTGCGGGGCCTCGTCGCCATCATGCTGGCCCTCTATTCCGGGCGGCCGGCCAGCGAGATCGTGGCGACCGACGCCGAGGCGATCCTGTCGCAGCTTGGCCTCGACGAGCACCTCACGCCGCAGCGCTCCAACGGCCTGCGCTCCATGGTGAAGCGCATTCGCGCCGATGCGCAGAACGCGCTCCACGAAAGCGCCTGACATCTCAGCCCTCGCCGGCGCGCGGCCGGTATCCCTCGCCGCCCCAGTGCAGGATCCGGGTGCCTGATCGCCTGCCGGACCGGGGCGCGTAGTGACGCGCGAGCACACCGAGTGCGGTCTTCAGGACGACCTTGGCGGAACGCACCGGCCAGCCCCTTTCCGATTCGACGATCTCCAGTCCCTTGAGAAAGCAGCAGACGTCGACGAGCAGTCCGGAAAGCTCGGGCCCGACCGCCTCGAGGGCGGCGTCGACGCGCTGCCTCGCCGCGAGCGCCGCATCGGTCAGTTCGACCGCCCCGGCGGCGGAGCGGCACATCCTGCCGGCCGTGCCCGCCGCGTTCCAGTTCACGCCGAGTCTGGGTACCAGCAACCCGATCGTGTAGTCCCTCCGCAAGCGTTCGCCGGCGGCGAGTTCCTCGTCGCCCAGGAAGGGTTCGCCGTCCTTGCCCTTTCGCCGGGCAAGTCCGGCCAGCGGCGATTCCGACTGGTTGGAAAGGACGACCCGCACCCCGTCCGGCTGCTCCATGGCGATCGTCGCAAGATCGCCGTGCTGCGCCATGAAGTTCTGCGCGCCGTCCCGCAGCCGCGCCGACGCCGCCCTCCCGACCTCGGTCAGCCACACCTCGTCGTCTCTGGTTTCCACGAGCGCCGCCCGTGCCAGGGTTGAAAGCGCCTGGCGACCGGCGGAGATCTCGCCCCGCCGTTGCGAGACCAGCCGAACCCGCTCTGCGCGGTCGCAATTTTCCCGGCGCGCCGCACCGGCGGCAAGAAACCTCAGGATGCGCGTAGCCTCCCTGTCGTGACTGGCCATCGACATTCAGCGGCCGTCCAGCCCGCGCAGGGCCGCGCGCGCCACGCGTTCGATCATCACGACGACGGCGTCGAAATCGGCGTCGTCCCGCATGTCCTCGATCAGGTGACAGGCATGCAGGACGGTGGTGCGGTCGCGGCCGAAGCCCCGGCCCACTTCCGACATGGGCAATCGCATCACCACATGCGTCACGTACATCGCGATCTGCCGCACGCGGGCGACGCTCGTGCAGGTACGGCCTGGCAGACGAAGTTCCCGTCCGCTCACATTGAAGAGCGCGGCGGCGATGTCGATCATGCAATCGCAGATCACCGCGTTGCGTTCGACCATGGTCTCGTCCGGTCGGTCGCGCCCGGCCCCCGGTCCGGCTTCGGGCGTTCCCAGGGCGGCAGGCAGCGGATTGCCCGACTTTCGGATCTGGCATGTATTGGTGAAAGACACGGAACTCATCCCCCGTCGTTATAGGAATATGTTCCTCTATAGCGAATCCGGCGCCAGGTGTGAACAAAATAGCAACCCTGGCGGGCAGCCAGATCACCCAAGCCCTTGTTTTCATTTGCGCTCAGGATGTTTTTGGCCGTTTCCGGACGATTTTCTCTCCCCGCCATCCGCACGTCGTCGATCCTCTCGGCTCGCAACGGATCCACGGGAGAACCATCATGCCAAGCATCATTCACGAAGCGCGCGCGTTCCGGGAACGCAAGGATGGCGTGGTAGCGCACGCGAAGGCGGCGGCGGCGTTTTTCCTCGCCGTCGGCATCGACATCGATGCGGCGGTCACGTTGCCTTCAGAAGACAAACGCTCGCTCGCGAAAAAGCTCGAACGGCTGATCGAGCGTGAGCGGCTGCGGGGCGCGGCGCGCCACTGGAGGTACGACCTGAACAGGCATATCGCCCTGAAGCAGGCTCTCGTCACCATCGGGGGCGGCACGATTTCCGCCAGGGGACCGCAAACGAAAAACGGCGCCCGAAGGCGCCGTTCTGGACGAATTCTGGAAACCGGCGGTCTCAGCGCGCCTTGCGCTTGCGTCCCAGTCCCATCTTCTTTGCGAGCTGCGAGCGGGCCGCGGCATAGTTCGGAGCAACCATCGGATAGCTCGGATCCAGGCTCCACTTCTCGCGGTACTGATCGGGCGACAGGCCGTAGTGGGTCATCAGGTGCCGCTTGAGGGACTTGAACTTCTTGCCGTCCTCCAGGCACACGATGTAGTCGTCGTGGACGGATTTCTTCGGATTGACAGCAGGCTTGGGCTTCTCGGCAGGTACCTGCTCGGCACCGGCGCCGACGCGGCCGAGAGCGCTGTGAACGTCCGAAATGAGGTTCGGCAGTTCGCCTGCCGGAACGGGATTGTTGCTGACGTAGGCAGCTACGACATCTGCGGTAAGCTCGATCAGCATGTTGCCGTTCATTGCGCTTGTTTCTGAAATTTCCATGGTCTTGAGGCCCCGGGTTATGAGAGAGATCATTGTTCTCGGCGTTCTCAGGCACCGATCAACAGCGGACTGCAAAAATTGGAATCACCAAGATTCACATGCAGGCTACATAAATGGTACAAGCAAGTTTTCAAGTCAAATGATTGTTAGGGTTTTTAGCACTTCGCGAACTTCTCATTTGTTTGTTTAATCAGTTTCCGTCAGGTAAATGCAACCCTTGCGAGATTGTATGTTACGTTTTGGTAATGATGCTCGCGACAAGTTCAGGTTGCACCTACTAGAGGTCTAGTCCGAATCTCTCATTCTTCCGGATCCCTTCTTTGCTGCTGCGGCATTTCGTCGTGAACGGAGCCCTTCCAGAGGGGATAGCCTGCTCCATAGGCTGCCTTGGCAAGAAGATGTGCGGAGATCGGTGCCGTCAGCAGGAAGAAGACGAACCCGGCCAGCGCCCGCGTCGCGATGGCGGTTTCGTTGGTGTAGACGGCCAGCGCGACGAGCATGACGCCGGAGCCGAGCGTGCCCGCCTTCGAGGCGGCATGCATGCGCGTGTAGAACTCGGGCAGCCTCAGCAGGCCGATCGACGCGATCAGTGCGAAAGCCGCGCCGATGATGATCAGAATGCCGGCCAGGTAGTTTTGAACCACATCGATCATGGGTTGGCCTCCGGTCGAACGTCTTCCGGCGGCGTCTCGCTTTCACTCTCCCGTTCATGGCCCCGGTGCATGACGAAACGTGCGAAGGCCACCGTCGCCAGGAACCCGACGAGGCCGAGCGCGATCGCCACGTCGACGTAGAGCGTCACCCCGGTCTTGATGCCGATGACGGCGATGAATCCCAGCGCGACCGAAACCAGCATGTCGAGACCCACGATGCGGTCCGGAAGGGTCGGCCCGCGCACCACGCGCAGCACGGTGAGAAGGAACGAAAGGCTCAGAAGCGCGAGTGCCAGATATACGGCGCCCGTCAGGAAGGCGGCGCTGGCGCTCATCGGAACGCCTCCATGATCTTGCGCTCGAAGCCGTTGGCGATGTCCAGCCGCGTCTGGTCGGGGTCCGAGCAGTCCAGCGCGTGCACGTAAAGGAAGCGCCGGTCTTCGGAAACGTCGACCGAGAGCGTTCCCGGCGTCAGCGTGATCAGGTTCGCAAGCATCGTGATCTCGAAGTCGCGGTCGACCTTCAGCGGATAGGCGAAGATGCCGGGCTTCAGGTCCATGCGCGGCTGCACGACCAGCACCGCCACCCGCCAGGCCGAGAGCACCAGTTCGTAGAGGAAGAGGAAGGCGAGGGAAAGGATGCGCCGCGCCCGCTGGAAGTAACCGAGAGACCCGACCTGCTCGCGGATGAGATAAAGCGCTCCGGCACCCAGCAGAAAGCCGAATATGAAGTTGGAAATCGTCGCCGAGCCGGTCACGGCGACCCAGGCCAGCGCGAGAAGGATGTTGATCAGATAGAGCGTCATGATCCGCCTCCCGGGGGAAACACGGCATCGAGATAGGCTGCGGGATCGGCGAGGCCGGCGGCGGCGGCCGCCGCCAGCTTCACGAATGGCTCCGGATAGACGCCGATCAGCACGGCCGGCACGATCAGCACCGCGAGCACGCCGTATCCGGCCGCCGGGCTGATCGTTCCTTCCGCGGCGGCGGGTTGCCCGCCTACGGCGGCATCCATGCGCCAGAAGGAGAGCGCGAACGCGCGCCCGAGCGCGATGACGGTCAGGATGCTGCTCAGCAGTATCGCCAGGGCGAGCGACCACGCCCCGTGTTCGATGGAGGCGCGCACCAGCATCACCTTGGGCCACAGGCCCGAAAGCGGCGGAAGTCCCGCGGCGGCAAGCACGAGCAGGAGCGCCATGGCGGTCAGCAGCGGATGTTTTCGATAGAGACCGGCCATCTCGTGCAACGAATAGCTGCCGCCGGCTTCGTGCATGAGCCCGGCGAGCAGATAGAGCGCCGTCATCACGAGGATGGAGTGTATCGCATAGAGGATCGTGCCGGTCACCCCGAGCGGCGTGCCGAGGGCAAGCCCGGCCAGCATCACGCCGATGCCGGAAATGACGACGAACCCGATGATGCGCCTCAGGTCGGACTGCGCCAGAGCGCCCAGAATGCCCAGCAGCATGGTGGCGATCGCGACCCAGGCGATGAGCCCGGATAGGACCTCCCGCTCGACCGGAAACAGCGTCATCAGCGTGCGAAGCAGGGCATAGATGCCGACCTTGGTCAGCAGTCCGCCGAACAGCGCCGAGGTGACGATGCGCGGCGTGTGGTAGGACGCTGGCAGCCAATAGTTCAGCGGAAACGCCGCGGCCTTCATGCCGAACGCCAGGAGATAGAGAGTGGCGATGGTCATCAGCGGGCCTGAATCGCGCAACCCGTCAGCCTTGCGCGCGATGTCGGCCATGTTCAGGGTCCCGAAGGTGCCGTAGAGCATGCCCGTCGTGATCAGGAAGATGGTCGTCGCCACGAGGTTGAGCACGGCATATTTGGTCGCGCCGTCGATCTGCTTGCGTTCCGAGCCCAGGATCAGAAGGCCGAACGACGAGATGACGAAGACCTCGAACCAGACGTAGAGGTTGAAGATGTCGCCCGTCAGGAACGCGCCGTCGACGCCTGCCACCATCAGCAGGAGGAAGGGGTAGAAGCCGTAGCGCCGCCCGGTCGCGTCGATGTCGCGCAGCGCGAAGACCGCCGCCGCGCTCGCCACGAAGGTCGCCGCGGTGGCGAACGTGGCGCCGAGGACGTCGGCGTTGAAGGTGATGCCGAACGGCGGCAGCCAGCGCCCCATGGTCATGACGAGCGGCCCTTCGCTGGCCACGCGCGCCAGCAGGAACGCCGATGCGACGAAGCTCGCGAAGAGGAACCCGAAGGCCACCACGGCATGGCTGCGCGTGCGGTGGCGCAGCATCAGCAGAAGCGCTCCGCCGAGGATCGGCAGGGCGACGGGCGCCACCACGATCCAGTCGGCGAGAGGCGTCGCGCCGGCGATGTGCGCGGCGTCCAGGGAACTTGCTCCGACGGCAGCCATGTCGCTCTCAGTACCCCAGAGGTGGAAGGGCTTCGCCTTCCGGTTCCGCCACGCGCATCTCGTCCGTGTCGTCGGTGCCCAGTTCCTGGTAGGCCCGGTATGCCAGCACCAGCAGGAAGGCGAAGAACGAGAAGGAGATGACGATCGCGGTCAGGATGAGCGCCTGCGGCAGCGGGTTCGCCACGACATCCTCGATGCGGTCGGCGCCGGCCGGGATGATCGGCGGCACTTCGCGCACGATCCGCCCCGCGGTGAAGATCGTCATGTTGACGGCATTGCCGAACACGACGATGCCAAGAAGCACGCGGATGATGTGCTTCGACAGCATCAGGTAGATCGCGACGGCGTAGAAGAGCCCGACGAGGCCCGCGAGTGCTGTTTCCATCAGTCGCGTTCCCTTTCCTCGAGCGCCAGGGCGATGGAGGTGATCGACCCGACCACGACGAAGTACACGCCGATGTCGAAGAACAGCACCGTCGACAGGTCCACCGACAGGCCGAACAGGTGCACGGAGGTCCAGATGCCGGTCAGGAAGGGAACGCCCTCAGCCAGCGAAACGAAACCGGACGTCGCGGCCATGAAGAGACCGAAGCCGGCCAGAGCCATGGGGTGGAAATAGAGCGACCTGCGGACCGGCGGAACGCCGCAGGCGATGCCGTAGATGGCGAAGGCGGACGCCGCGATCAGGCCGCCAATGAAACCGCCGCCCGGTTCGTTGTGGCCGCGCAGCAGGACGAACACCGAAAAGAGCACCATCAGGCTGGTGAGGTACGGCGCCGCCGTCCGGAAGATCACCGTGCGCATGTCAGGCCTTCCCTTCCCGCGCGAGTCGGGGCTTGGGGACACGGACGCGGATCAGCGCGAGGATCGCCAGGCCCGCCACCATGACAACTGCAATCTCGCCCAGCGTGTCGAGCCCGCGGAAATCGACGATGATCACGTTGACGACGTTGCGCCCGTGGGCGACGACGTAGGAATAGCGGTTGAAGAACTCCGTGAGAGTCGGGTCGAAACGCATCTCGGTGACCTTCAGCAGCAGGAGCGCGAAACCCGTCCCGCAGGCACCCGATACGATGACGTCGACCAGCTTCTCGGCCGTCGGCCGGTGGTCGGTCGGGTGCAGGCGCAGCCTCGTCATCACGAGCGCAAGGATGACGACCGAAAGCGTTTCGACCATGAACTGGGTGAAGGACAGGTCCGGCGCGCCGAACAGCATGAAGAGAAGCGCGACCGCGAACCCCTGGATGCCGAGAGACACGATCGCGGTCAGCCGGTCCTCCGCATAGGTGACGGCGCCCAGTCCGATGACCGCGATGGCGATGATGGTCCATTCGTAGAAGGCGACTTCCGGAAACTCGGGCCAGGCCGGCAGCTCGCCGAACAGGATCATGGGAACCCACAGAGCCAGTGCGACCGCGATGAAGGTCACGGTCATGTAGACCTCGAGCCGCCCGCTCTGCACGACGGCCGTGACCTTGGCGGAGACACGGATCAGGCCGCGCATGACCTGGTCGAAACCATGATCCGGTCCCCAGCCGATTGCGCGGAGGACGGCGGCCATCGCGGCCCGGGCACGATCGAGGAAGAGGTAGGCGGCCACGCCCAGGAGCACGGTCACCACCGACAGGAGCAACGGCAGACCGACATGGGGCACCACCGAGATGTGGACCTCGGCCGGGACGCCTGCGACCGCCGATGCCATCGGGCTTGAAAGATAGTGGTGCGAAAATCCGGAGAAGATGGCGCTGAGGAGCCCGGCCGCCGCGAGCACCGCCGGGCCGAGCCACAACAGGATCGGCCCCTCGTGCGGATGCTTCGGCGTTTCGCGAAGTTCGCCGAGGAACGGCTTCAGGGCGACGGCGAAGCCGATCACCAGCATCAGGGCGTTGCCGACGATCGCAACCAGCGTGAACACCGAATTCCACCCGCCGGAGAAGTTCAGGGCCGCGTAGATCTCCTCCTTGGCGAGGAAGCCGAAGAACGGAGGCAGCCCGCCCATCGACAGGGCCGCCAGCACCGCGGCGGCGAAGGTGATCGGCATCGCGCCGCGCAGGCCGCCAAGCCGGGTGATGTCGCGCGTGCCGCTCTCGTGGTCGATCAGCCCGGCGACCATGAACAGCGCGCCCTTGAACATCGAGTGGGCGATCAGGTAGAGCACCGCCGCTTCCACCGCGACATCGGAACCCAGGCCGGTCAGCATGACGAGCAGGCCCAGCGAGGCGACGGTCGTGTAGGCCAGCATCAGCTTGAGGTCGGTCTGGCGGACCGCCAGAAGCGTGCCGACGATCAGCGTTGTGCCGCCGAAGACCGGCAGGATCGTCTCCCAGTAAGCGGTGTCGCCGAGCGCCGGGTTGAGGCGCATGAGCAGGTAGACGCCGGCCTTCACCATGGTGGCGGAGTGGAGATAGGCCGACACCGGCGTCGGCGCCTCCATCGCGTTGGGAAGCCAGAAGTGGAACGGGAACTGTGCCGACTTGGTGAAGGCGCCACCAAGCACGAGGACGAGCGCCAGCAGGTAGAGCGGGCTGTCGCGGAGCACGCCCCCGGAGGCCAGCAGGTCCGACATGCTGCCCTGGCCGGTCGCGACCGATATCACGAGCAGGCCCGCGAGCAGCGAAAGTCCGCCGATGCCGGTGACGACGAGAGCCTGGAGCGCCGCGCGGCGCGAGGCGTCGCGGGCGTGGTCGAAGCCGATGAGCAGGAACGAGGTGATGGACGTCAGTTCCCAGAAGACGAACAGCATCAGGAACGAATCCGAGACCACCAGCCCCTGCATGGCTCCCATGAACATCAGGATGAAGGAGAAGAAGCGGCCCTGATGCTCGTGTCCCTTCAGATAACCGCCGGAATAGAGAACGATCAGCGTGCCGATGCCGGAGATCAAGAGCGCAAACACGAGGGAGAGCCCGTCCAGATACCAGGAAAAGTCGACCCCGAGGCTCGGTATCCAGGCATAGCCGCCGGTGATCGCCGCCCCGTCGGCGATCCGGGCTGCGTATCGGAGGAAGTGGACGAAGACGAACGCCGGCGCCAGCGCCAGTAGCCAGGCCGCATTATGCTTGAGCGCCTTCGTCAGCGCAGGTGCAACGGCCGCGGCCAGGAACGGCAAGATCAGCGCCAGAAACGTCAGCGACTGCGATCCGTCAGCCATTCAGTTGCCCAAGCCCCGCGCCGTTCTTGCGTTCTTCTTCATTGTGCCGCGGGACACATAGCGGCTCGGTTCGGGCCCGGCAAGCAGATGCGGCAAGA
This sequence comes from uncultured Alphaproteobacteria bacterium, assembly GCA_963747465.1. GTDB lineage: Bacteria > Pseudomonadota > Alphaproteobacteria > Rhizobiales > Rhizobiaceae > Aquibium. The sequence goes on along the minus strand of CAVVFC010000006.1, from coordinate 161,328 downwards.
CGTAACACTTCTACCCATCAACTTCGCGCGGGCGGGGCAGCGCGTATCGGCGTGCGGCGGCGTCCTGGAGATCGCGGCGGGATCAGTACGGCGCGATGTACCGGCCGTACACCCAGCCGGTGACGAAGTTGCCGTTGTCGGCCGGATCGTGCCAGATCTCGCACCAGCGGTAGCGCACCGCCTGTGTCTGCTTCCAGCCGGGCTGGCCCGCGATGGCGTCCAGGTCAAGCCCGCCCGTGCAGCGGCCGGTCATCTGCAGCACCGTGCCGTTCGGATAGGCCGACTGCTTCTGCGAGCCGTTCGAGGGATACTTGCGGACGTTCAGTGTATCGCCCCAGGAAACGTTGGCCACCTGCCAGGAATGGAAGGCCGAGGCTTGCGACGCCCCGTTCGCGGCGAGCGAAATAGCGATGCCTGCAAGACAGGCTGCGATGATGTGGCGGATTTTCGTCATCGATTTGCTCCGAATGGTTTGAAGTGACGGCGATAATGACATAGCTCCGTTGAACCCGCCCCGACCGGACCGTTCAGGTCCCGTTCAACTACATGATTGATCCCTCATGACGAAATCTCCCTTTCCAGACGTCGCCGCGCCCCAGGCTGCCCGTCGGCCCGTGTCCGACACCCACCACGGTGTCACGCGCACGGACGAGTACGCCTGGCTGAGGGCGGAGAACTGGCAGGAGATGTTCCGCGATCCCTCGCTGCTCGACCCTCAAATCCGGGCGCATCTCGAGTCCGAGAACGCCTACCAGTCTGCGATGATGGCCGACACGGAAGCGCTGAGGAAGACGCTGTTCTCGGAAATGAAGGGCCGCATCAAGGAGGACGATTCCTCCGTGCCGATGAAGGACGGACCCTTCGCCTACGGTTCGTCCTTCAAAAAGGGCGGCGAACAGCCCCGCTATTTCCGTGTCCGTCGCGAAGGCGGTGAGGAGGAGATGCTGCTCGACGGCGACCGGGAAGCGGAAGGAAAGGCCTATTTCCGGCTCGGGGGCACCGACCATTCGGCCGACCACGCGAAGCTGCTCTGGTCCTACGACGACAAGGGTTCGGAGTTCTACAGCCTCAAGGTCCGGGACCTCGCGTCGGGCGGGGACCTCGCCGACGTGGTCCCCGATACCGGCGGCGGCGGCGTGTGGACCGCCGCCAACGACGGCTTCCTCTATACGCGGCTCGACAGCAACCATCGCCCCTCGAAGATACTGCACCACGTCGTCGGCTCCGATCCGAAGGACGACCGGCTGGTCTACGAGGAGAAGGACCCCGGCTTCTTCATGAACGTCGGCGGCACCCGCACCGACGACTGGATCTTCGTCGCGATCAACGATCACGAGACGTCGGAATACCGCATCATCCCGGCGAACCGGCCCGGCGCCGAGCCGAAGCTCGTCAGGCCGCGCGAGATCGGGGTGCAGTACGATCTCGAAGAAGGCGGCGACGTCTTCTTCATCCTGACCAACATCGACGGCGCCAAGGACTTCAAGGTCATGTCGGCTCCGGTCGCCGACCCGCGCCAGGAAAACTGGACCGAGATCGTGCCGCACGAGCCCGGCCGCCTGATCCTCGGCGTCATGGCTTTCAGGGATTTCCTGATCCGGCTGGAACGGAAGGACGGCCTGCCGCGCATCGTCGTGCGGGAGCGGTCGTCCGGCGAGGAACATTCGATCTTCTTTGAGGAGGAGGCCTATTCGCTCGGTCTCGGCGGGTCGCTGGAATACGACACCGACGTGTTCCGCTTCTCCTATTCGTCGATGACGACACCCTCGCAGGTCTTCGACTACGACATGCGCACCCGCGAACGCGTGCTCCTCAAGACGCAGGAGGTGCCGTCCGGCCATGATGCCGATCACTACGTGACGCGCCGGCTGATGGTCCCCTCGCACGACGGAGAACTGGTCCCGGTGTCGTTGCTCTACCATCGCGACACGCCGCTCGACGGAAGCGCGCCCTGCCTTCTCTACGGCTACGGCTCCTACGGCATCGCGATTCCCGCGTCCTTCAACACCAACTGCCTGTCACTCGTGGACCGCGGCTTCGTCTATGCCATCGCGCATGTCCGCGGCGGCAAGGACAAGGGCTTTTCCTGGTACGAGGAGGGCAAGCGCGAGAAGAAGGTCAATACCTTCCTAGACTTCGTCGCCGTCGCCCGCCATCTCGCCGCAGAGCGGTTCACGGCGCACGACCGGATCGTGGCGCAGGGCGGGTCCGCCGGCGGGCTGCTGATGGGCGCGGTCGCCAACATGGCGCCGGACGCATTCGGCGCGATCGTGGCCGAAGTGCCCTTCGTGGACGTGCTCACGACGATGCTCGACGCGTCCCTCCCGCTCACTCCGCCAGAATGGCCGGAATGGGGCAATCCGATCGAATCCGAAAAGGATTACCGCACGATCGCGTCCTACTCGCCCTACGACAATGTCGGCCCCCTCGCCTATCCTCCGGTCCTGGCGGTCGCCGGCCTGACCGACCCGCGCGTGACCTACTGGGAGCCGGCGAAATGGGTCGCGCGGCTGCGCGACCGCAAGACCGGCCATAACCCGGTCCTGTTCCGCATCAACCTGGAAGCGGGCCACGCCGGCGCCTCGGGCCGTTTCTCGCGGCTGGAGGAGATCGCCTACACCTACGCCTTCGCGCTGAAGGTGACGGGCAAGGCAGAGGCCTGAGCCGCATCGGCGGCATCGTCGCACGGACCTTCGCAGGGTCAGGCCGGATCGAGGCTCCGCTCGACCATCCGTGCCGCCACGTCGCGTCCGCTCTGGTAGGCGCCATGCGCCGTCGCCTGCCATTGCCGCGACAGCGCCTCGCCCGCTACCGCGACGTTGCCGGTGTCGGCCGCGATGAATTCGTGCCGCCTGCGGGCGGTGCCGGGCCTGGCATAGGAGTAGCCGCCGCGCACGAACGGGTTGGCGCCCCAGCCGGTGACCCCGCACGCGACGACCTCCTTGCGCACCTCGTGCCCGAACGCCAGCGCCAGCCGCTCGACCGCGAAGTCGGCCATCGCGGCCTCGCCCTCGGCAGCCACGCCGCGTGCGAGATCGCCGGCCATGTGCGCGATCATCAGCGGCTCGCCGGACGCGACGATCTGGAAATCGACCGGCGAGGAGCCGTCGCCGGGATCGACCATGCAGAAGAGCTTCCGCTCATCCTCGACGATCCTGCGCCGCAATGCGATCGCCACTTTCTCATAGGCGCCGCACGGCACGTCGCCGACGAAGTCCGCCAGCAGATCACGCGCCGGCCCTGCGCCGAACCGGATCGCTCCCGACAGCAGCACGTTGGTTGACACGGTGACGATCGCCGCGCGGGCATCCAGCGTTCCCTGCGTCGTCTCGATGCGGACGCCTCCGGAACGCTGGTCGACTGCGGTGACCGCGACGCCGAGCCGGACGGGCAGACCGGCCGCCATGCGCGCTACGAGATCGCCGTATCCGGACAGGACCGGCCAGTTGACGCCCGTGTCCTCGTAATCGGCATAGCCTTTCGCCGACACGCGCTCGGGGTCCTCGCTGGCCATGAGCGTCAGGATGTGGCGGGCAGGCGCCGACCAGCGGCCGGCATGGGAAATCACCTGCGAAATGGGGAGATCGCCTTCGGCCTCACCAGATGCCTCCACGGCTGCGAAGGCAGCTATCGTCTGCGACCGGGCCTGCGCCGCGGTTTCGGCATCCAGCCACTGCCCGCCCGACCAGATGACGAAATGGTTCGACCGGACTTCGTTGCGATAGGAAGCACCTAGCCTGTCGGCGAAGGCCACGAGCGGATTGACGTCGGCGCAATGCAGCCAATGGCAACCCTGATCCCAGCGGTACGGCAGGGAGGTCGTGTCGGTGAAGGCCCGGCCGCCGACCCGCTCCGACCCCTCCAGGATGAGACAGGAGACACCACGGTCGCGAAGTTCGAGGCCTGCGCCAATTCCGGCGGCACCAGCACCGACAATAACGACGTCAACTGTCACGGCATGCCACTCACTGTTTCGCCGGATACCCGTTCTCGTGCGCCGGTACGGCCTTGAGATACGCGGCGATGGCTTCCCGGTCCTCGGCAGGCAGGCGGGCCATGTTCTTCTGCACCTCGACCATCGATCCCCCGACGGAATCGAAGTCCGGCGTGAAGCCGCTCTCCAGGAAATAGGCGATGTCGCCCGCCGACCATTTGAGACCGCCCGGCGTGATGTTCGGGATGACCCCCTTGCCTTCGGCGGCGACGGCGCCTGCCAGCCATCCATCCTTCTTCAGTCCGCCAGAGAGGTCGCGCGGCGTATGGCACTCGCCGCAATGGCCGGGGCCTTCGACCAGATACTGCCCGCGCGCAATCTGGTCGGAAGCATCGGGAATCGCAAGCACCTGGGCCGGATCGAGATGCAGCATCTTCCAGACGCCGACGCCGCGGCGGATGTTGAACGGAAATGCCAGTCCGTTCGCCGCGGCCTTCCCCTCCACCGCCGGCAAGGTCTTCATGAATGCGTGGAGATCGGCGACGTCCCCCGGTCTCATGCGCACATAGGATCCATAGGGAAAGGCCGGGTAATAGTGACGGCCGTCCGGCGACACGCCCCGCAGCATGGCGTTGGCGAGATCGGCGGCGGTCCAGTTCCCGATGCCATCTTCCGGATCCTGGGAGATGTTCGGAGGCACGAAAGTGCCGAACGGCGTCTTAAGCTCCAGCCCGCCCGCAAGCTCGAGCCGTGCTTCGCCGTCGGCGCCCGGCCGGGAATGACACGAGGTGCATCCGCCCGCCCAGAAGATGCGCTCGCCGCGGGCCGCATCGCCTTCCGGCAAGGATGCCAGCACCTCGTCCGGCAGCGGGGCCGGAGCCGTCAGCCACCAGAATGCAAGCCCGCCGACCGCCGCGATCACGATCGCGAGGACGACGAGCCTGCCGAGTATCTTCATGGACGTCCTGCGGTGGGATCAGCCTTCCGGCGCACGATACACCTCGTGGCAGCCACCGCAATTGCTGCCGATCTTTCCGAGCGCCGCGCCGAGGCTCGGCTGGTCGGCGGGAGGGTTGGCGGCGACATCGGCGACGTCGGACTTCAGCTTCTCGACGCGCGCCGTGAAGTCGTCCCATTTTGTCCAGATCACGGGCAAGGCGCGGTTTTCGGCGCCGCCCGTGCTGCCCTCGGGGAAGAGCGCCGCGGCATCGAACTTCTGCGTCTGTTCATGCAGTGCCTCGAGAGCGGCCATGGACGCTTCGGCATCGAAAGGCTTCTCGCCCTTGGCCATCGGCGCCAGCTGCCCGAGCTGCTTTCCGAAAGACTTCATCAGCGCCTCGCGGTCCTCGTGCGGATCTGCGTACGAGGCGCCCGCCATGAGGGTGAACGTGGCGAGGGCGAGTAGAAATGTCTTCATGCGAAATCCTCCGGTACCTTGCTGAACTGGTCTTTGCTGGGGAGACGTGAGGCATCCCACAGGAATAATGTCGGACTTTTCCTTCACGCGCGATCACGCTCGCGTGAGACTTTCGCTCGTTCCTGTCGACACACTGTTCAACAAAAACGCCCCGGAACAGGGCCGGGGCGTTCGATGCTGGTTTGGGTTCAGCTGGCCTTCTCGTAACACTCCAGCACGTGATCCCAGTTGATCAGGTTGTCTACGAAGGCCTCGAGATACTTCGGCCGCGCATTGCGGTAGTCGATGTAATAGGAGTGTTCCCACACGTCGACGCCGAGGATCGGTGTGCCGCCATGCACGAGCGGGTTCTCGCCGTTCGGGGTCTTCATGATCTCGAGCTTGCCGTTCTTGACGGCCACCCAGGCCCAGCCGGAGCCGAACTGACCGACGCCCGCCGCCACGAAGTCCGACTTGAATTTGTCGTAACCGCCGAGGTCGCTGTCGAAGGCCTTCTGCAGGGCGCCCGGCAGGCTCTTGCCGCCGCCGCCCTTCTTCATCCACTTCCAGAAATGGAGGTGGTTGTAGTGCTGGCCGGCGTTGTTGAAGAGCGGCTGGTTCTTGCCGTGGGACTGCTTGACGATCTCCTCGACGGACAGGTTCTCCATCCCCGCCTGCGCGGCGAGTTCGTTGCCCTTGTCGACATAGGCCTTGTGGTGCTTGTCGTGGTGATACTCGAGGGTCTCGCGCGACATGTAGGGCTGGAGCGCCTCGTAGTCGTAAGGCAGTGGGGGAAGTTCAAAAGCCATGGTTCGATCTCCTCTTTAAAAATCTCGATGGTGCCGCCCCGAAGGATAGGCCTTTGACGCCGCCGGGCAACTCCCGTGGCGGACGGGCTTCATCCTCAAACGGAATGCGCCCATTCCCAATAGAGTTCGCGCGCCTTCTTGGCGACCGGACCGGGCTGCAGCTGGCGGTCCTCGATCTGGACGATGGGAACGACCTTGGAGTGGTTGCCGGTCGAGAATATCTCGTCCGCGTTCAGGAAGTCCGCCACCTTCAACGCCTTCTCGACCACGGGCGTTCCGGCGTCGGTCAGCAGCGATATCGTGCGGGCGCGGGTGATGCCCGACAGGAAGGTGCCGTTTTCGACCGGCGTGAAGGCCACGCCGTTCCTGACCAGGAAGATGTTGGAGGTTCCCGTCTCCGCCACGTTGCCGAGCATGTCGAGCACCAGCGCGTTGTCGAAGCCGCGCGACTTCGCCTCGATGATGGCGCGGCCGTTGTTGGGATAGAGGCAGCCGGCCTTGGCATCGGTCGGCATGGTCTCGATGGTCGGCCGGCGGAACGGCGACACGGTGACCGAGAAGCCCGAGGGCGAGATCATCGGCGCCTCGTAAAGGCAGAGGCAGAAGCGTGTCGACTGCGGATCGGCGGGCACGCCCATGTAGCCGCCGTGCTCGGCCCAGTACATGGGGCGGATGTAAACGGCTGTTTGGCCGTCGAACCTCTTCAGCCCTTCCCAGGTCAGTCCAATGATCTCGTCGGCGCTCATCGTCGGCTTCAGGCCGAGTGCCAGCGCCGATGCGTTCACCCGCGCGGCATGAAGGTCGAGGTCCGGGGCGACGTTCTCGAACCACCGCGCGCCGTCGAAGACGCTGGTTCCCAGCCACATCGCGTGGCTGCGGGGTCCGATCAGCGCCACGTTGCCCTCATGCCAATCCCCGTCCACGTAGGTCCAGGTGAGGGTCTGTGCTTTCGTATCGACCGCCATTTCATTCCAACCCTTCGTTTCGCGGCCTATGGATAGCGGCTGCGGTCGAGGCGTCAATCGCCATTCGCCTCAATTTTCTTGCGCCAGCGCGGTCTTGACCGCCAGCACGCCATCGGTTCAAGTCGGCCGAACCGGGACGCCACCTGCCAATGCGCCATACAGCTTTCGTCTTCGATGCCTACGGCACGCTCTTCGACGTGCATGCCGCGGTGCGGCGCCATGCCGGGGCGATCGGGCCGGATGGCCAGCTCCTGTCCGACATCTGGCGCGCCAAGCAGCTCGAATATTCCTGGGTGCGCACGCTGATGGGCTCCTTCGCCGATTTCTGGCAGCTGACGGAACAGGCGCTCGACTTCGCCTACAGCAAGGTTCCGTCCGCCGACCGGTCGCAGCGGCAGAACCTGCTCGAAGCCTACTGGAAGCTCGACTGCTATCCGGAAGTCCCCGCCGTGCTGAAGGGGCTCAAGGAGGACGGCGCGCGTCTCGCGATCCTCTCCAACGGGTCGCGGCCGATGCTCGAGGCCGCGGTCAGGTCCGCCGGGCTCGACCTCGTGCTCGACGACATCTTTTCCGTCGACGACATCGGCAAGTTCAAGACCGATCCCGGCGTCTACGACATGGTCACCACCGCCTGGAGGCTCTATCCGAACGCGGTGTCGTTCCAGTCGTCGAACCGCTGGGACGTCGCCGGCGCCACGCGCTTCGGGTTCCGAACCGCATGGATCAACCGCAGCGGCCAGCCGGACGAGTATCTCGACCATCCGCCCGCGGTGATCCTGCCGTCTCTGGAGAGCCTGCGGCAGGTCGGCTGACGGCATCAATCGTCCACCTGCCCCTCGGTCATGGAAACCCTTCGCCTCGTTCGGCGTTGTCGTGCTTCAACAGGACCGTCCGGAGCCATGACCGACCACCCGATCAAGAAGACCGCCCTCTCCAGGCGCTTTCTCCTTTCCGCCGGCGCCGTCGCGGCGTCGCAACTGGCGCTTTCGGCGTGCACCAGCGTCGGCCCGCGCAGCCGCCAGATCGTCAGTTCGATCCGGCCGCCGGCACCGCAGTACGCGTCCGATTTCAACTACCCGCAGATCTACGGGGCAAGGGTCGACATGGGATACGAGATCCCGGCGGTTCCCTACGAGAAGATCGAGCCCCGCCTGCTGCGCCAGTATGTCCCCGATCCGACCGGCGAAGCACCCGGCACGATCGTCGTCGACACCTCGCAGCACTACCTCTATCTCGTCGAGCCCGGCGGCCGCGCCCTGCGCTATGGCGTCGGCCTCGGACGTGCCGGCTTCGCATGGTCGGGCCGCGCCGTCATCCAGTGGAAGAAGGCCTGGCCGACCTGGACTCCGCCCCAGGAAATGATCGCCCGCGAGCCGGAACTCGCCAAATACAGCGCCGAGAACGGCGGCATGCCGCCCGGCCTCGACAATCCGCTCGGCGCGCGCGCCCACTACATCTTCCAGGACGGGCAGGACACGCTCTACCGCGTCCACGGCTCGCCCGAGTGGTGGTCGATCGGCAAATCCGTCTCGTCGGGCTGCGTGCGCATGATCAACCAGGACGTCATCGACCTCTACGGCCGCGTGGAAGACGGATCGCCGATCGTGGTCACCAGCGGTGTGGGTGGCACGGTGTAGCCGGTTCCGGCCCGTGCGTCGTTGCGCGGGGTTCTGCCCGGCATGCGACCGTCAGTCTCCGGTCTGCGGGGAGTTGGTCGTTGACGAACGGATCGGGCGGTGGAACAGATCCAGCAAGAGCCATCTGTCGCCCTCATAGCGAATGATTTCGCCGCGATACTGGTCGCCGGTCGCGTCTCCTTCGGATCGGTGCTCCGCGGTGACGTCGAAGCTGTAGCCGTTCCCGGATTTCTGGACCGTCAGGCGGAGGAACGGCTCACCTTCCGTGCTGGAGGCGTCAAACATCAGAAACGGCCTGATGAGCTCGATGATATCGGCTGATTCCGACAGTCCCGGAGCGACTCTCATCTCCTGGAAACCATCATCGGCAACTTCTTGCGCGAGCGCTGTCGGGCTACACAGCCAGACACCGAGAAGGGTCGGAATCACACGGGTTCGATAGTCGCGTTCGAGGAGCTTGGCGGGACCCATTTCGGTCGCCTCCTTCTGTCTGTTTGCGCACCACGGGCGCAACCCGCATCACCATCAGAAGTTCTCGGTGGTGCAGGTGGTGAGCCTGCCACCGTCGCGCCGGGCGGCGTGACGGTGAAAGCCCGGCTCACTTGCACCTGGGATCCTGGACGTAGAACACGCCCCACATGTTGATACCCCCGGCACCGCCCTTGTCCATGACGAGCGCAGAGGTCCCTACAACCGTACCGGCTACGCCGACGGGCGGGAACGCGAGGCCAGCGATACTAAGGACCGCGCCCGTGATACTGACGGCATCGACGACGCTGGCTTTCACGCAGGCGGTAGGGTGGGAGAAGCGGAAACCGGCGACCTTGGCCGACGTGTTGGCGCAGGTCAGTTCCCAGCTCTGGCCCCAGGGGATGTCCCAAAGGACGGAGGAATAGGAGCGCAGGTTCTTGTGAACGCATCCGTTATCCTTGAAGCTGCCCCAGTGCGGAGCGGCCAAGGCGGGAAACGCGAAAGCTGACAGCAGCAGGCTAAAGAGGATCTTTTTCATCGTCATTCTCCGTTGGTCTGTTGAACAATGAGCTGACTGTACTGACCTCCCGACCAAGATCGTATGGGGGAAATCACCCATTTCGACTGAGCTTCATTCATCTTATGTTCATCGAAACCTAGGTCCAAACAGGAAAGAACCTGATGGTGCGGTTCGTCTACAATACGCTCTGTTGTTCGATCAGTCCTTCCTGGAGGGCTTTGGCAAGAAGCTCCGCCAGCGAACGAACGCCCAGCTTAGCCATGAGGCTGCTGCGGTGCTTTTCGGCGGTCTTCGGGCTGATGCCCATCAGATGTGCGACTTCGATGTTCGTCTTGCCGGATATGATCATGTTGAGCGTCTGGCGCTCCCGTTGGGTGAGCGGCGGCAACGACCTCGTGTCGCGGATCAGATCCACCAGCGCACTCTCTACATGTCTGCTCCCGCGCAAGATGAATGGCAGCTTGGCGAAGAGCTCCTCGTTGTCGGAGGCTTTGGAAAACAGTCCGTCGACACCTCCCTCCAGGATGCTCGAAAGGAGCCCGGGTGATCTGACCGCGGTGAGGATGACAACCTTGGTCTTGGGGCTCCAGCGCTGGATGTCGAAAAGGATTTCGGCTCCCGAGGCGAGCGGCATGGATATGTCGAGCAGCAGCAGGTCGGGTTGCGCCGTTTTCACGAGTTCAATTGCCTCGAGGCCGTTGGCGGCCTCGCCTACGACTTGGATGCCATCTACCTCCAGAAAGCCCGGCCGTTCCAGGGCCATGCGCAGCCCGGACCGGACGATGCCGTGGTCATCGGCAATGACTGCGGTGAACTTCATCCCCGAGTGGTATGGCATGCACCCCTCTCCAGCCCGCGGGGAAGTATAGCCAAAATGTGGCATTCAGGCCAATGCGCGGGTTGGATCGTGGCGCTTGCGCGATGCCTTTTCGCGTTTGCGGCGCTGGCGATGGGTCCGATCTTTCCGGCCCATGCGCTCGATCTCGCTGTCGAGCCGGTGATTTTTGACGAAAGCAGCATCCGAGCCGTATCCGCCGCCGCTTACTACGTCAGCCTGTTTTCCGTCTTGACGGTTCTCGTCGGGGTCTCACTTGCGTTGCGCCAATTCGTCTGGACCGCCTATACCGGGCTTGTCATCCTGGGGCTCAGCTACGTCGGTCTGCTCGAACAGAACGTCAGCGGGATCGTATGGTCGGGTCTGTCGCTAAGCTCGAGAGCCCTCATTCTGTTCGGGCATATCATGATCACGGCCAATTTCGTCGTGGCCGCCATGGCAATAGCGCCGGGACACAGGTTCGCACGCTACAAGAAGCCTCTGCTTCTCGTCGCGCTGCTGCTCTGGTCGTTGTGGATTGCCGGTCTGGCCCTGCCGCTGGCACAGGCGAACCTCCTTTTCAACATTGCCGGAGCGAGTTGTGCAATCGCCCATTTCCTTCCGTTCAGCACCTTCACCAAGCTGCAAGGCGGTCCCGATACGGTTGTCAGGTACGGTATCTGGTCCCTGCTTCTGCTGGCGATCTTGGCCGCCGTCCTCCTTTCCGCGGGTGTGGTGGGCGATGTCGGCGACACCATTCTGGTCAATAGAATGCTCATCTTGTTCATCATGCTGTTTTTCGTGTTCTTCTTCATACGGCACATCTATGCCGTGCATGGCGACCGGCAGAAATTCATCCAGAAGTCACTCGATCAAGCATTGACGCAAGCGCAGATCAACAAGGAACTCCTGGAGGCCGAAAAGCGCTACGCGGCCGCCCGTGAGATCGCGCGGATCCAGAACATGCGGTTGGCGACAGCCTCCCATGACATCCGCCAGCCTATTTCCTCGCTGAGGTCGGCGGTCGCAGTCCTTGGCAAGAACCAGCCGCCCGAGGTGCGGCAGCAACTGCGCAATGCGTTCGATTACCTTGATCAGTTGGCGTCGGGCTACATGGCGGAAGCGAAATCGCGCGATGTCGAGGGAGAAGAGGATGCCATCGATCCCCGGACATTGGCCGAGCGGGAGCGCCTCGATACCGGCGAGATCGTTTCGGCCGATCTCATCGTTTCCACCTTGGCCAGGATGTTCGCCGACGAGGCACGGCAGCGCGGGCTCCGGTTCGAATCGTCGTCTATGCAAGTCCAACTCAAGACCCAGCCACTGGCCCTCATGCGCATACTCTCCAATCTGGTCGCGAATGCCATCAAACACACCAGCGTCGGCAGAGTTGGCATTTCCGTACGCACCGAAGGCGTCAACGTCCTGTTCGAAGTGGCGAATTCGGGAGGCCTTTCCGTATCCAGCGACGGCATGTTCGACACCTGGTACAAGGGAGATGCTTCCGAGGGCATGGGCCTCGGCCTGGCAATCGTACGACAACAGGCGGCGGATGCCGGATTGATGATCACCTGTTCGGAAACCGCTGACGGTGAAACGCTCTTCTCGGTCCAGGCGCCAATCCACGTAGCCTCGGCCACCGAAAGGAATTTCGGAGGCCTGTAGTCGATCGGTTGCCAGGCTTTGGCGGACTTCGCCTCACCGCCCCCTCTTCAGGCTCCCCAGCACGCCCCGCACCAGCGCCCGCCCCAGCGAACTCCCCACCGAGCGCACCACAGACTTGATCGCCGCCTCTGTGACCGTCTGGCGGTTCGACGTCCTCGGCCTCGGCGCCGGCCGGTCTGGCGATGATCGGCGGCGGCGATAGTCCTTTTCGAACTCGTCTTCCCCGCTCCGCCCCTCGAAATCGGGCAGGTTCCAGCGCGTCCTCCCTCTTCCGGAACCGGGCGCCGCGTCCTCCTTCTCCCGCACCTCCTGTTCGGCACGCGCGGCTTCTTCCGCGCGCTTCTGCAGGATTTCGAAAGCCGACTCCCGGTCGATCGGCTTGTCGTACTGGCCCGACACCGGGCTGACCGCCTGGATCTTCTCCCGTTCCTGGTCGCTGATCGGCCCCAGCCGCGACGACGGCGGCCGGATCAGCGTCCGCTGCACCATGGACGGCACGCCCTTGGCCTCCAGCGTAGAAACCAACGCCTCGCCGACGCCGAGCTGGGTGATAGCGGTGGCGCAATCGAAGTCCGGATTGGGCCGGAACGTCTCGGCCGAGGCCTTCACCGCCTTCTGCTCGCGCGGCGTATAGGCGCGCAGCGCGTGCTGGATGCGGTTGCCGAGCTGCGCCAGCACCGCGTCGGGCACGTCGAGCGGGTTCTGCGTGACGAAGTAGATGCCGACTCCCTTCGAGCGGATGAGCCGCACGACCTGCTCGACCCTGTCGATAAGAATTTTCGGGGCCTCGTCGAACAAGAGGTGCGCCTCGTCGAAGAAGAACACCACGCGCGGCCGCTCCGGATCGCCGACCTCCGGTAGTGCCTCGAACAGTTCCGACATCAGCCACAGCAAAAATGTCGCGTAGAGCCGGGGGTTCATCATCAACCTGTCGGCCGCGAGCACGTTGATGGCGCCGCGCCCGTCCCGCGTGGTCCGCATCAGGTCCTCGATGCGCAGCGCCGGCTCGCCGAAGAAGTTTGCCCCGCCCTGCTGCTCGAGCACGAGAAGCGAACGCTGGATCGCGCCGACCGAGGCCTTCGAGACGTTTCCGTACATGCGGCTGATTTCGTCGGCCCGCTCGGCGAGGTTGGCCAGCATCGCCTGAAGGTCCTTCAGGTCGAGGAGCAGCAGCCCCTCCTCGTCGGCGATGCGGAAGGCGATGTTCATCACCCCTTCCTGCGCGTCCGTCAGGTTCATCAGGCGCGATAGGAGCAGCGGACCCATTTCCGAGATGGTGGCGCGGATCGGATGGCCCTTCTCCCCGAACAGATCCCAGAAGATGACCGGGAACTCCTGCATCTCGTATGGCTCCAGCTTCACCTGTTCGGCGCGCTTGACGAGAAAGTCCCTGGCCTCGCCGATCGCCGCGATCCCGGACAGGTCGCCCTTGATGTCGGCGCAGAAGACGGGAACGCCGGCGTTGGAGAAGCTCTCCGCGAGGATCTGCAGGGTGACCGTCTTGCCGGTTCCCGTCGCGCCGGTGACGAGGCCGTGCCTGTTGGCGTAGCGCAGGAGCAGCGTTTCGGGCTTCTGGTAGGCGTCGTCGGGGCTCCTGCTCGCCCCGAGAAACAGGCTTTCGTCTTGCGCCATCCAGACATTCCTCCGACCCGGCCACGCCCCGCGCGGCACATGGTCCGAAGGTATAGACAGGGCCGGACGGCGTCACAACGGCATTGCACATCGGTGGCCAAAGTCTTGTTGCGTCACGCCCGTCCGGGATAGTAATCGGCAGGTCGGCGTCTCCGTTCAAGGGGCTGCCGACACAGAACCGGCGCGGGCCTGTCGAAGGGTGGGATTTCGATCATGCCTGTCACGCCGCAACCTTTGTTGCAGCGATCACTCATGCGCCTTACTCTTGCGGCCGGGCGATGTGCGGCGGCCGAACGGATGCGGAATTCTGATGACCCCCGATTTACTGCGTGAGGCGGGCTTCCCGCCGGCCGACCAGACCAGATGGCGCCAGCTCGCCGGAAAGGCGCTGAAGGGCGCCGACTATGACGAGACGCTCGTTTCCCGCACCGACGATGGCATGCGGATCGATCCGATCTACGCCCGCTCGCCCGACCCCATGCCGTTCGCCCGCAGCGAAAAGGCCGGGGCATGGAAGGTCGTCCAGCGCATCGACGATACCGACCCGGCGCGCGCCAACCGGCAGGCGCAAGAGGATCTCGCCGGCGGTGCGACCGGCCTGTCGCTGGTGTTCGAAGGCGCGCCGAACGCCTTCGGCCACGGGCTGCCGGCCTCGGCGGAAGCACTCGCACGGGTGCTCGACGACGTCCCCCTCAACCGGCTCGACCTCAGGGTCGACGTCCACCCCCTCAGCCGCATTTCGGCCGAATGGCTGGTCGCCTATCTCGAAAAGCGCAACGCCGACCCCTCCAGGGTGAACCTGTGCCTCGGCATCGATCCGGCGGCGGGCTTCGCCGGCACCGGCTGGCTTCGCATGTCCATCGAGGCGCTCGAGGCATCCATGCCGCAATCCCTGGCGCACTTCTTCGCGCTTGGCATACCCGGCATCTTCCTCGAGGCCGACGGGCGGGTCTGCCACAACGCCGGCGCGACCGAGGCCCAGGAACTCGGCTTCATGATGGCCTCGGCGGTGACGCACATGCGTCTGTTCGAGGCGGCCCGCCAGCCGCTCGTCTATGCGGCACCCCACATCGGCTTCGCGGTGGCCGCCAACCAGGACCAGCTCCTCACCATCGCGAAGCTGCGCGCCCTGCGCCGGCTCTGGTCGAGGGTCCAGGAAGTGTGCGGGATCGAGCCCAACGCCGCCATGATCCATGCCGAGACCTCCTGGCGCATGCTGACGGCAAGGGATCCCGAGACGAACATACTGCGCTCGACCATCGCGGTCTTCGCCGCTGCGGTCGGGGGTGCGGATTCCATCAGCGTCCTGCCGCACACGCTCGCGCACGGTCTGCCCGACGGCTTCGCCCGGCGCGTGGCCCGCAACATGCAGCTCGTGCTCGCCGAGGAGGCCGGCATCGGCTTCGTCAACGATCCTGCGGCCGGCGCGGGCGGCATCGCCCACCTGACGGAAGCGCTGTGCGAGGCGGGCTGGGACGAGTTCCAGACCATCGAGGCGGAAGGCGGCATCCTGCACAGCCTCGCCGCCGGCCGGTTCCAGTCGCGCGTCAAGGCCGCCCGCGAGGCGCTCGTGGCGCGCTACCGCGACGGCGAGCGCCACCTCGTCGGCACCACGCTCTATCCCGCCGACAAGGAACGCGCCGTCCGCACGCTCGCAGCGGAAAGACCCTCGCCGGCCGAGGACGGCGTCGTCCATTGCGAGCGCCTCGCCCCGGTCCGCATCGACGAAGCGCTCGGAGCAACCCCATGATCCCAGATTTCTCCTCCATCGACTGGGCGAAACCGGCCCGCAGTGCTGCGTCGCGGGACGACGTCTGGAACACGCCCGAAGGCATCGCCATCAAGCGCGTCTACGGCGAGGAGGACCTTGCCGGGCTGCCGTTCCTGGAGACCTGGCCGGGCATCCCGCCCTTCCTGCGCGGGCCCTATCCCACCATGTACGTCCAGCAGCCCTGGACCATCCGGCAATATGCCGGCTTCTCGACGGCGGAGGAATCCAACGCCTTCTACCGCCGCAACCTCGCCGCCGGCCAGAAGGGCCTCTCCGTCGCCTTCGACCTCGCCACGCATCGCGGCTACGACTCGGACCATCCGCGCGTGGCTGGCGACGTCGGCATGGCCGGCGTGGCGATCGATTCCATCCTCGACATGCGCCAGCTCTTCGACGGCATCCCGCTCGACCGGATGACCGTCTCGATGACGATGAACGGCGCCGTCCTGCCGATCATGGCGCTCTACGTCGTGGCGGCCGAGGAACAGGGCGTCGCGCAGAAGGATCTCGCCGGGACCATCCAGAACGACATCCTCAAGGAGTTCATGGTCCGCAACACCTACATCTACCCGCCAAAACCCTCGATGCGGATCATCTCCGACATCTTCTCCTACACCTCCCGCGAGATGCCGAAGTTCAACTCGATCTCGATCTCCGGCTACCACATCCAGGAAGCCGGCGCGACGCTCGACCTCGAACTCGCCTACACCATCGCCGACGGCATCGAATATGTGCGCGCCGGCGTCGCGGCGGGCCTCGACGTCGACCACTTCGCGCCGCGCCTGTCCTTCTTCTGGAACGCCGGCATGAACTTCTTCATGGAAGTCGCCAAGCAGCGCGCCGGCCGCCTGCTCTGGGCGGCGCTCATGCAGAAGAACTTTGCGCCGAAGAACGAAAAGTCGCTGGCCCTGCGCGCCCACACCCAGACGTCCGGCTGGTCGCTCACCGCGCAGGACCCATACAACAACATCGTGCGCACCATGATCGAGGCGATGGCCGCCACTCAAGGGGGAACCCAGTCGCTGCACACCAATGCCTTCGACGAGGCGCTGGCGCTGCCGACCGACCATTCCGCGCGCATCGCCCGCAACACGCAGCTGATCCTCCAGAAGGAGTCCGGCACCACCCGCATCATCGACCCCTGGGGCGGTTCGGCCTTCGTGGAGAAGCTGACGCACGATCTCGCCGCCCGCGCGCTCGCCCACATCGAGGAAGTGGAAAGCCTCGGCGGCATGGCGGCGGCGATCGAGAAGGGCATCCCCAAGATGCGCATCGAGGAGGCCGCCGCCCGCACCCAGGCGCGCATCGATGCCGGCCGCCAGAGCCTGATCGGCGTCAATGCCTACCAGCCTTCCGAGGAGATCGAGGTCGACGTCCTCAAGGTCGACAATGCGCAGGTCCGCGCCCGCCAGCTTTCCAAGCTGCAGCAGCTCAAGGGCACGCGCGACGTCGCGGCGGTGGAGACCTCGCTCGCAGCACTCACCGAAGCCGCATCCGGCAACGGCAACCTGCTCGAATTCGCCATCCGCGCCGCGCGCGCCAAGGCGACCGTCGGCGAGATCTCGCTGGCGCTCGAAAAAGTCTTCGGCCGCCACGTCGCCACCGTGCAGACCATCAGCGGCGTCTACCGCAAGGAAGCCGGCGACATTCCGGCCATCCCGCGCGTCCAGGAGAAGGTCGAGGAATTCCGCACCAGGACCGGCACCGCGCCGCGCATTCTCGTCGCCAAGATGGGCCAGGACGGCCATGACCGCGGCCAGAAGGTCATCGCCACCGCCTTCGCCGACCTCGGCTTCGACGTGACCGTCGGCGCCATGTTCCAGACGCCGGAAGAGATCGCCAAGCTCGCCGCCGAGCACGACGTCCACATCGTCGGCGCCTCCTCGCTGGCGGCCGGCCACCTCACCCTGATCCCGGAACTGAAGGAAGCGCTCGCACGCCTTTCCCGCGAGGACATCATGATCGTCGCCGGCGGCGTCATCCCCCCCGACGATTTCGACGCCGTCCTCAAAGCCGGCGCCACCGCCATCTTCCCGCCAGGCACGGTGATCCCGGAAGCGGCCGAAAAGCTGGTCGACGCGCTGCTGGCGGAGTAGGCGCCGATCCGGGCACCCCTCCACTGTCGTCATCCTCGGGCGAAGCCGGAGCGAAGCGAAGGCGCAGACCCGAGGATCCATGCCGGAACGGTGGCCCAATCTGCCACGCTGACTGCCTCGCGCGCCCGCACCCCCACCCTCCGCGTCATCCCGGGACGACCTTCGAGCGAAGCGGAGAAGGTCGTATCCGGGATCCATTCCGCAACCAGGGCCGGCTTGCCAAAAACCCCCTCTCCGTCACGCTCCGCGTGCCACCTCTCCCCCACTGCGTGAGGGAGAGGATAGGCGCCACCATCGCCACCGCCTGTCCCTCTCCCCCCGGGCGGTGTAGGGCTAAGCACCGGCATCGCCACCGCCTATCCTCTCCCCCGGGCAGGGGGTCCGAAGGACGGGCGAGACAAGCGGCTCGCCCCCGCACACGTGCCCCACCCACCGCGTCATCCCGGAACGACCTTCGAGCGAAGCGAAGAAGGACGTATCCGGGATCCATGTCGCAAGCCAACCCGCCTCGCCTGAGCCCCCTCTCCGTCGATGAGTTCGCAGCCGCCGGACGTTGCAACCGATGTTGCAACTTTCCCGCGCCCATGTTATAATCCCCGTTGCAACAGGTGAGACCTTCATGAACACCACCATCCGCAAGATCGGCAATTCCGAAGGCGTCATCCTGCCGAAGGAATTGCTCCAGAGCCTCAACCTCAAGGCCGGGGACTCGGTGGTCATCTCGGAGGACAAGGGCGACATTGTGCTGCGGAAGGCCGGGGACGAGTTCGAGGAGCAGATGACCGCCGCTCGCGAGATCATGGATCGCTACAAGGTCGCGCTCCAGAAACTCGCGGAATGAACTGGCGGTTTCCGAGCCGGCAGGTCGTTGAAGCCCTGCATGCCGAACAGTTGCGTCGGCATGGCGGCGCTCAGGGTCTGCACGACGAAAACGCGCTGGAATCGGCCCTCCATCGGGCGGAGAACAAGGCCACGTACGGCACACCCGACGTCTTCGAACTGGCTGCGGCCTACGCATTCGACCTGGCGCGCAACCACGCCTTCGTCGACGGCAACAAACGAACCGCGATCGTGACTGCGATGCTCTTTCTCGCCCTCACCGGCCGTCACATGACCGCCGACAACGGGCAACTCTACGTCTTCACGATGGCGCTCGCCGCCGGCGAGATCGACGAAGCAGGTGCTGCGGCATTCTTCCGGGATCACACGGACGGCGGAACGGGGTGAGGCGGGAGGGAATACCGCGTTTCAGTTCTGAGCGTCGGTAATGGGGTGGATTCCTGCCCGTCCGCTTCTCGGAAGCGGAGTTGGGAGAGCGGCCGTTCAAGTGCCCGCCGCATGCTGTGGCCTATTATGAATCTAGCCCGTCCTATTCATGAGCACGACTTTGCTGACGACGCCGATCGATTGGGCGCGGGCAGTCGGAGCGTCTTTTTCACCGCGGGCGAGACTGGACTTGTTGAACGCGCTAGAAGTTGACGGGCTTGGTTGCGGGGGCATTCGGCCCGGGTCGTCTCACGGTCCTGCCGGCTGCAGCGTCGCGGCGATGGAACGGAACAGACTTGCTTCGGGACAGGCGGCGGCAAATGCCAGGCGGATTCGGGAGACGGTTTCGGTGACGCGGGCGCCGAGCTTGAGGAGCCTCAGCCGCAGCGTGGCGAACTCGGCTTTGCCGAGATGATGGCTGGCGGGCACCGCCTCGCGCAGCATGAGCATGAGCCAGTAGGCGGCGGTGTGGAGCACGAGGCGCATCTGGTTGGCGACGGCCCGGCGGCAGGAGGTTCGATCGGAGGCGAGCTGGCTCTTGTGCAGCTTGATCAGGTTCTCGGCCTGGCCGCGCGCGCAGTAGACGACGTCGTAGACATGCTCGGCGGAGCCTTTGGCGAGGTTGGTGACGACGAAGCGGATGTCGAGGCCCATCGTGGTCGCCTCGATGCGAGCCGCGACGCGGCGCTGGGCCCTCCAGGATTTGGCCTCGTAGCGGGTCTCGACATAGCCGCGCAGCACCGGCTTCTGCTCGAGCGCGCGGCGGGTGCGGATGTCGTCGGCGCTCGCGTCGACGAGACGCTTCAGGACCCTGTTGCCGGCAAGACCGAAGGCGTAGTCGATCGCGTTGTCCTCGCACCAGGCCATGACTTCGACCCGGCCATAATGGCTGTCGCCGCGCACCAGGATGCGGGTGTCCGGCCAACGGGCGCGGATGCGCCTCATGAGCCGGCGCAGATGGCCGCGGATCTCCTTGCCCGTCGGCGTCTTGCCGGGGCGCAGGATCATGGCGACCGGGCGGCCGGTGGCGGCGTCGTAGATGTGGATCGGCAGGAAGCAGCGCTCGTCGTGGTGGCCGTTGAAGAGCGAGAGCTGCTGATGGCCGTGAACGACGTCGAGCGTGTCGTCGATGTCGAGGGTGACGCATTCCGGCGGCGCGGGGTAGCTCGACAGCCACAGGTCGACCAGAACCCGGCCGAGACGGATGACGGTCCTGAGGTCGGGGAGGTTCTCCAGACGCGAACAGGTCGGCTGTGAGCACAGATCCTGACCGCTGTCGGGCAGCCGCCCGCAGGCGAGCTTGAAGGCCGGGTCGTGGCGAAGACGGTCGAGGTCGTTGGCATCCTCGTAGCCGCAGGCAATGGCGAAGATGCGGGCGCGCAGGATGTCGATCAGGCTGTGCCGGACACGCGCCGGGTCACGCGGGTCGCGTATGGCAGCCGCCAGCTTCTCGGCCAGCTTCAGGCGCCGTTCGGCAGCAGCCAGAAGCATGACCCCGCCATCCGAGGTGATGCGCCCACCGTCGAACGCAGCCGTTATCTTCTTGCGTCCGACGGCTGGAAAAGAGAACGGCGGCAACGTATCGTCGGTCATGGCGGGTGTGGCTCGCGCGATGTGGTCGGCAGGACTGGCCTAAGCAACCGAATCCTACGCCAAATCAACCGCTTATGCTACATCCGCCAGCCTTGTGAACACGCCCTCATGCATAAAGCGGGCTAGCTCTGGATCGGCACTGCACCCGAATGGCATTCGTTCGGGCTCGATCCCTTCGGCCTGCACGACGCAATTTTCGGGCTGCACTCCAAAGTGCCGTGCGATACTTTCGGCGGCAATGTATTCACCTTCGTAGTCGATCATATCATCGTCCGCCGGGCGATAGTGTTGATCGCTCGGCGGAGAATTGCGCCAGCGCGATCTAGGTGCACTTTTCAAACCTTCGGTGTGAACCGCGACAACTACATGATCGCTAGTCTCTCTGCCAAATCTTAGTGTCCGTTCCAAAAAGAAGTGAGTCATTTCAGCGGGTTGTGATTCAGTCGGATTGCTGAGATTCGACGGAGATCATGATGCCCTGGACCGAAACCACTCGCCCCCACTATGAACGGCGCTGCCAGCGTTACGCAAGCGACCTCACGGACGCGGAGTGGGCGCTGATCGAGCCGCTGATGCCGGCGCCAAACCGCATCGGCCGGCCCCGGAAAACAGACTTGCGCGAGGTTGTGAACGCGCTGCTTTACATGGCTTCGTCGGGCGGAGCCTGGCGCCTGTTGCCAAAGGACTTCCCGCCATTCTCGACGGTGCAGAAATACTTCTGGCGCTGGCGCGACGAGGGCCTGCTGCGGGCTATCAACAATGAACTCGTCATGGCAGCGCGCGAGGCCGAAGGTCGGGAGGCGAGCCCGTCCGCCGGCGTCATCGACAGCCAGAGCGTAAAGACCACCGAAAGCGGCGGCGTTCGGGGCTTCGACGCCGGCAAGAAGGTCAAGGGTCGCAAGCGCCACATCGTCGTCGACACGTCGGGCCTGCTGGTCGGCGTGGTCGTTCACGCCGCCGACATCCAGGATCGCGATGGCGCGCCTGCCGTCCTGAAGTCCATCCTCAAGCGCTGGCCGTGGCTGCGCCATATCTTTGCCGACGGCGGCTATGCCGGGCCGAAACTCCGGGGCGCCCTGCAGAAGATCGGCAAGTTCACGATGGAGATCGTCAAGCGTTCCGACAGTGCCAAAGGCTTCGAGATCCTACCGCGCCGATGGGTCGTCGAGCGAACCTTTGCATGGCTCGGAAGGTGCCGAAGGCTGGCCAAGGACTTCGAGCGCACCATCGAATCCGCACAGGCCTGGGTCCACATCGCAAACATCCGAATGCTCACCCGACGGCTTGCAAGGGCCTGAAAACACTGCGGTCATTCTGATTCAGACACTTAATACGACGTCGAATTTATCCCAAAGGCCGGTATAGCTCGGTCCTCTGGAAATCTCAGAGGGTACATAGACGGTCACCGTCTTCCTAGGTGTATGAGGGGGAAGGGGTGAAATGGTAGTTCTTCGTTCTTTCTTTTTCCCCTTCAGAGTGCTTTTGGAGACATACGCTTCCAATGTCGAGCTGACATAGGAGGAGAAACCGTCAGATTTTGACAGGTCAAATATTATAGAACTCTTACTAACTACGAAGTAACTTATGTCACCTCCTCCACAATAGCCCTCACCATAAGAAGCATCTATGATAATTCCCGCTCGCTTTAGTTCGTCCGCGATCACTTGCTCTGAGCCAGTGGGCACCCCTATGTTGCCAAGATCGCCTGGCTCGGGTGTGAATGCTCTCTTCAACTCCGAGCGCAGCGTCATCTTTTCGCTTTCGTCGTAGTCGAAATTGAACGGGGTGTCCGCCCACGCTATCCCGTCGAGCGCCTTCGAAACCTGATCCCATCGTTTCATTTTTCTGGAGAACTCAGGGTGCAGCATCCCAAACAGACCACCGCATTCGTCTATCTCAAGCTCGACGCCTTGCGCGACTGCCGTCAAAATTCCCGAGTGGAGGGCTATAATCAGTGTGAGAGCGAGTTTGATATTGATGAGAGCGAATTTCATATTTGATCTCCAAGCAGCAACGATAGAACGGAGCGGCGCTCAAGTGTTAGGCCGTGGAGGAACGATGGGATCTTACAGTGGATGAAATAGCTAAGCAATCCATTGGACTGCGGCTCGTCAAAGTCCCAAATAGTTCGCCACCTATCCGTTCAAATGTATATTTCATGGTCTGAACTAGCATGCGAGACGGGGTGTGATTGTCGTCAGTCGCTTTCTCTGTAGACATCTTCTAAGAGGCCAACCGAAAATTATGTTGAATGATTTCAGCAGCTTGTGATTCTCTGCGGTTTGCGAAGACTACGGAGAATCGGATGGCTTGGACTGAAATCACTCGCGGACACTATGACCGGAGACGCTTGCGCTATTCAAGCGATTGCACCGACGAGGAATGGGCATTGATCGCGCCCTTCATGCCTGCGCCCAGTCGGGTAGGTAGACCGCGCAAGTGGATGATGCGCGAGGTGTGGGACGCGATCCAGTATATTGCGACGGCAGGCTGCCAGTGGGCGATGCTGCCAAAAGACTTCCCTCCCTTCACCACGGTCCAACACTATTTCTATCGGCTGCGTGACAGCGGCATGCTCGACATCATCAACGAAACGCTGGTCATGGCCGCGCGCCTTCTGGGCGGCCGGTCCGCGGAGCCGACAGCGGGCGTGATCGACAGTCAAAGCGTGAAAACCACCGAGAGCGGCGGGCCCTGCGGCTATGACGCGGGCAAGAAGATCAAGGGCCGCAAGCGCCATATCCTAACCGATACGCAAGGCAACATTCTGGGCGCGATCACGCACACGGCCAACATTCAGGACAGGGATGGCGCGCCGAACGTCGTAGCCGACACGAAACAGAGCTTCCCGACGCTCGTTCACCTGTTTGCTGATGGCGGCTACGCCGGGGACAAACTGGAGTCCGCCGTGCAGGTCATGGACGGGCCGACGTTCGAAATCGTCAAGCGACCCGATGGCGCAAAGGGCTTCGTTGTCATCGCGCGGAGATGGGTTGTCGAGCGCACCTTCGCCTGGCTCGGCCGCTGCCGACGCCTCGCCAAAGACTGGGAAGCAACAATCGCGTCTTCAGAGGCATGGCTCCTCATCGCATCCATCCGCCGCACAACCAGATTCATCGCTAGAGCCGGAAGCCAATGAGAATTAGTTTCGAGTCCAACTCTAAGGTCGCATTGTCGGCTGAAACAAAGCAATTCACTTGCTCTGGGTTATCGCTGGGAGCTAGGGGCCGAATGGCTGCGCCTCGCTAGTCGGGATCTAAAGCGAACATGCTGGGGGTATAGGTCTCGATTGCATCGGCAGTTCGGACGCGAGGAGCGACGGCTGTTAGGAAGCCGCGAATACCTTTGTATCGACCGACTAGGGGTTGAGAGCGCCCCTTTAGAGCAGAATAGCCAATCCTGTCTCACCGCATCTTTGGCATCTCCGTCGGCGGTGGTCTGCGGTGAGCCACCGGTTCACGCGCGCGCCCTGCCCGAGTGGGTGTGCAAATATTCCGCCGCCACCTCCAGCAAAATCAACACCTTCCGCGACTTCCGCCCGCCTCCTGTCCACGCCCCGCGACCCTGCCGCACAATGCCCCCAGGTTTTTCGAGAGGCCCGGACATGGATTTGCGAGGAAGGGACATTCGGCTGATCCGGCGCATCGCCGAAATCCTCGTCGCGCTTGCCGCGCTCGCCGAGCGCGCCGCCGGCCGGTCCTTCCCCGTCCGCTGGTTCATCCTCTCCATCCTGCGGCATGCCGAGGCCGTGGCATGCGCCTGGGTCGCCGACACGACGCAGACGGACTGGCCGCCGCTGGACGAGCAGCTTGAACACGAAAACCGTCCGCTCGACGCGGCCCTGCTCGCCTGGCGTTTTCGCGCGCTGGCGGCGGTGCTGTGTGCCGCATCGCAGCGCGCATGCCTCGACGCCTGCCTGCCCATCGTCCGCTCGCCCGGGCGCGCCGCGCCGCTCCTTCGCCGGCTCCTCGTCGTGGCAGTCGGTGATGCGCTGCGGCCTCACGACACGTCCTGACGCGGGCGATCCTGCGGAAAATCTCTCATTTCTGATCTGAATGGCCGGGCGGCAAAGCCGCTGCGCGGCGCGTCGGCGTTGCTGCGGCATCCTCCGATGCCGGTCCACGCACCTCACTCCAGCGCGACGATCTCCCACTCCTTGCCGCTCACCGTCACGAGGTCGCCCGCCTTCTTGCCAAACAGCGCCTGCGCCATGGGCGAAACGTGGCTGATGGTGCCATGCGCGGCGTCGGCCTCGTCCTCGCCGACGATGCGCCAGGTCTTGCGGGTGTCGTCCTCGTCCTCGATCGTCACCGCCATGCCGAAGCGGACGATGTCGCTTTCCGGGTCGGGAATGGAGACTTCTGCGCTTTCGCGCCGCGCCGTCCAGTAGCGGAGGTCGCGCGAGACGAGCGCGATCTTTTCGCGGTCACCCTCGATTTCCGCCTTGGCGAACAGGTCGTGCAGTTCGGCAAGCTGCGCATCCAGATGCGCAAGTCCTTCCTGCGTGACGAGGTTGCGGTGCTGGCTGACCGGGCGTTCGCCGATGTCGTTGAGGCCCGCCAGGCTGTCGTCGTTGCTGGTGAATGCTCTGCTCATTGACGAAAGCTATGCCCTTCGGCCGCGGTATACAACCCGACGCCGGATCCCCTGCCCTGGCACGGCACGTGCAACGCCGTCGGCATGAAATCGAAAAGCGTGCCATTGCTGAACAGGCGTCAGCTCATCGCGGGACTTGCCGGTGCCGGCGGCGCCCTGCTCGGCGGAGCGGTCGCGAGCCGCGCGGCCGGCATCGCCGGCTTCGAGACCGCGTCCATCCGCGGCTCCATCGATGCCACCGAACTCGGCGTCTATCCGGGCACCTACGACGACCAGAGCAAGGCGTTCGGGCGCATGCTCGAGGCGGCGGCCGACCGCAACATCCCGATCGCCCTGCCGGCGGGGGACTACGTGCTCTCGAACGTGACACTGCCGAAACGGGTGATCCTCAGCGGCACGCCCGGCGCGACCCGCATCATCTATGGCGGCGACGGCCATCTCTTCGCGGCGGAAGGCGCCGATCACATCGAGTTCTCCGGCCTCGTCATCGACGGCGCCAACCGCTGGCTCGGCGACCACGTTCAGGGCCTGATCGACGCGCGCCGCGTCGCGCATCTCGTGGTCGACAACTGCAGCCTCGTCGGCAGCGGCAAGAACGCCATCGCGCTCGAACGGGTGGGCGGGCGCATCGAGCGCTCGACCATGTCGGGAGCCGCGGATGCCGGCATCTACAGCGTCGAGGCCCAGGGCCTGGCCGATAACCGGCAACGAGGTGAGCGACTGCGGAAATGGCGGCATTCTCGTGCATCGCTGGCAGCCGGCCGACGACGGCACGATCGTGACCGGCAACCGCATCCAGCGCATTGCGGCGCGCAACGGCGGCACCGGGCAGTTCGGCAACGGCATCAACGTGTTCCGCGCGGCCGGCGTGATCGTCTCCGGAAATTCCGTCTCCGACTGCGCTTTCTCCGCCATCCGTTCCAACAGCGGCAGCAACGTCCAGATCACCGGCAACACCTGCATGCGCTCCGGCGAGACCGCGATCTATTCCGAGTTCGCCTTCGAAGGCGCCGTCATTTCGAACAACATCGTCGACGGCGCGGCGAACGGCATATCGGTCGTCAACTACAACGAAGGCGGCCGCCTTTCGGTCTGCTCGGGCAACCTCGTCCGCAATCTTTCGCAGACGGGCCCCTATCCCGCCGATTCACCCGGCTTCGGAACCGGCATCGCGGTGGAGGCGGACACTGCCGTCACCGGCAACGTCATCGAGAACGCGCCGCTCTACGGGATGCATCTCGGCTGGGGGCCGTACCTGCGCAACGTCACCGCGACCGGCAACGTCATCCGCAGGGCCGGGACGGGCATCGCCGTGACGGTCGTCGAAGGCGCCGGCGCGGCGGTCATCTCCGACAACGTCATCTCGGAGGTCGTGAACGGAGCAATCGTCGGACATCGCTGGGCGGACGCGGCGACCGGCGACCTCGCCCGCATCGGCAATGACGGCCACGCCCATCTGACCGTCGAGCGCAACCACGTCGGCTAGGACGGGCTCGTCGCGCTCAGGCAAGCGCCTCGGCCGGCCGCACCTGGCCCACCGCCGCCTGCCGGCGGCTGCGGATCACGGGACGGGCGAGCTCGGACATTTTCGCCGCGAGGGCGGTGTCCGAGGCGAGCAGCCTGGCGAGCACCTGGGCCACGATGGTCTCGGACGCCCGCGTGGCGCCGTCGTCGCACTTGATGGCGATGCCGAGCCCCTGCTCGGGCAGGGCGGCGCAGTAGACGCCTTCCGCCCCCGTCTTCACGAAGATCCGCCCCTGCCCCGCCTCCATCAGCAGCATGTCCATGCGGCCTGAACCCGAAACATAGAACGGCTCCGCCATGCACGCGGCGAAGATGCGCTTGGCCGCCTTGATCCGCTCCACGCCCATCCCTACCCCGGTCGCCATCCGCGCGAAGCCGAGCGCGAGCGAGCGAAGCGGAACGGCATAGGTGGGGATCGAGCAGCCGTCCGTCGCGACGTTCGCCTCGCCGTGGATCGCGCCGGTGACCTCCTCCATCGTACCGCGCAGCATCGCCTGCATGCGGTGGCCGTAGTCGACGTAGCTGCGGTGATCGATGCCCATGTGCCGGCAGGTGCACAGGAACCCGGCATGCTTGCCCGAGCAGTTATTGTGGAGCTGCGAGGGCTCTGCCCCGCTGCGGGCGAGATCAATCGTCGCGGCCTCGCCGAGCGGCCAGTGCGTGCCGCATTCGAGCGCGTCGCGATCGAGCCCCGCCGTGTCGAGCATGTCGGCCGCCAGGGATGCGTGCCCGGCTTCGCCGGAGTGCGAAGCACAGGCCAGCGCGAGTTCGCGGTTGCCGAACCCGTAGGCGTCGGCGGCGCCGCTCTCGAGGAGCGGCAGCGCCTGGATCGCCTTCACGGCCGAACGCGGAAAGACCGGCTGGTCGACGTCGCCGATCGCCATCACGATGCCGCCGTCGGCATCGATCACCGCCACCGATCCGCGGTGCGAACTCTCCACGATCGCGCCGCGCAGGACTTCCACCAGAACGGGGTTGGTCATCGCATCACCAGGAGGTCAGTGTTCCAAAAAGGAGAACCGCACCTATTCCTTTCGGCTTCGAGACGCAAAGGCTTTCCGGACTGCGCCGGATCAACCCGATGGTCATGCTCCTGATCGCCGTTCGCCTGTTCCCTTACTGCGAAAACGCTTCCGAGAGCGTCTTGCGGAGCGTCTCCTCCTCGCCGGTCTCGCCGTAGCGAACGTCGTCGACGTAGAAGACGCCGTCCGGCGCCTTGACGAGCACGAGGCGGTCGGTCCAGCCAGAGCCGGGTGAATCGGGAAAACTGTATCTCACCTGGGCGACGGTCCGGTCGCCTTCGGCTTCGATCGAACCGGCTTCGCAGACAGGTGCGACGTCGAGGAAGCTCTGCCAGGGGATGCCGTCGCCGAGCGGCGGCTTCTCCTCGGGATTGGCATCCTGCATCTTCGCATTCTCGGCCATCGCGGTCTTGATGGCGTCGGAAAGTTCCGGGGTCGCCAGATAGGCGCGGGCGGCGCCGCCGTCCACGGTGCCGAGGCTGCAGAAAGCCTGCACGTAGGCAACGGCGTCGCTGTCCTGAGCGAAGGCGGCGCCCTGCATGGACAGTGCAAGGCCGAGGGCGGCGGCGATCAAACGCATGAAAAGTCTCTCCAAATCGGTGTTCAGCGGTCGCGGCGGATGATGCCGGCCGCGAGGAAGCCGCCGTCGACGGCCAGCGTCTGGCCGTTGACGTAGCTCGCCTCGGCCGACAGCAGGAAGGCGATGGCCGCGGCGACTTCTTCCGGCTCGCCGTAGCGTGCCTGCGGAACGCGTGCAAGCCAGTCGGCGCGGTCCTCGGGGCGATGCAGTTGCGCCACCATGGGCGTGTCGATCGGACCAGGCGCGACGCAGTTGACGCGCACGCCCTCGCCGCCGAGTTCGACGGCCATGACCTCGCTCATCAGCTTCACGCCGGCCTTGGACGCGCCGTAGGCGACGCGGCCGGCATTGGCCCGCAGGCCCGAGACGGAGGCGATGTTGACGATTGCGAGCGTTTCGCCGCGCCGCTCCAGCGCCGCCCCGGCGCAGATGAAGGAGCCGACGAGGTTGACGTCGAGGATGCGGCGGAAGAGTTCGGCGCTGGTGTCGCGCAGCGGCAGATCGCGGGCGATGCCGGCACAGTTGACCAGGCCGCCGACGAGGCCGACGCGGTCGACGACGGCGTCGAAGGCGTCGGCGACGTCCTCCTCGTCGGTGACGTCGGCTTCGAGGAAGATTGCCTCCTCGCCGTCGAGTTCGCCTTCGGCTTCGGCAAGGGCGTTGCGGTCGGAATCGAGGACCGCCACCGGCCAGCCGTCTTCGAGCAGGCGCTCGACCACGGCGCGGCCGATACCCGACGCGCCGCCGGTGACGACGGCGGCCGGCCTCATTTGATGCGTTCGAGGATCGAGACGTAGTTGGCCACGGCAGCGCCGCCCATGTTGAAGATGCCGCCGAGCTTGGCGTCCTTCACCTGGATGCCGCCCGCCTCGCCGGTCAATTGCGCGGCGGTCAGCGCATGCATGGAAACGCCGGTGGCGCCGATCGGATGGCCCTTGGCTTTGAGGCCGCCGGACGGGTTGACCGGCAGCTTGCCGTTCTTTTCGGTGAGGCCTTCCTCCACCACGCGGGCGCCCTGCCCAGGTTTTGCCAGACCCATGGCCTCGTATTCGATCAGCTCGGCGATGGTGAAGCAGTCATGCGTCTCGACGAAGGAGAGGTCGTCGAGCGTGAGGCGCGCCTTGTCGAGCGCCCGCTTCCAGGCCGCGGCCCCGCCTTCGAAAAGGAGGATGTCGCGCTTCGACATCGGCAAAAAGTCCTGGACGTGCTCGTTGGCGCGGAAGGCGACGGCGCGGCGCATGGACAGCGCGGTCGAGGTGTCGGCCAGAACGATCGCCGCCGCGCCGTCGGAGACCAGCGAACAGTCGGTGCGCTTCAGGGGGCCGGCGACGAACGGGTTCTTCTCGCTCTCGGCGCGGCAGAAGTCGAAGCCGAAATCCTTGCGCATCTGCGCATAGGGATTGTCGACGCCGTTCTTGTGGTTCTTGGCGGCGATGCGGGCCAGCGCGTCGGACTGGTCGCCGTGGCGCTGGAAATAGGCGGCGGCGATCTTGCCGAAGACGCCCGCGAAGCCGGCCGGCGTGTCGCCGTCCTCGGGCAGATAGGAGGCCTTGAGCAGGTTCTTGCCGATCTCGGGACCCGGCGTTTTCGTCATCTGCTCGGCGCCGACGACCAGCACGATGCGGGCGGCATCGGCATCGATGGCGCGGATGCCCTGGCGAACGGCGGCCGAACCCGTGGCGCAGGCGTTTTCAACGCGCGTCGCCGGCTTGAAGCGGAAGCGGTCGTCGGCCTGGAGCACGAGGCTGGCGGTGAAATCCTGAGGCGAGAAACCGGCGTTGAAATGGCCGAGCACGATCTCGTCGACGTCCTCCGGGCCGATGCCGGCATGGTCGAGCGCTTCGGCCGCGATCTTGACGATCATGCTCTCGAGCGTCTCGTCCTCGAGCTTTCCGAAACGCGAATGCGCCCAGCCGACGATTGCAGCAGTCATTTCTTCTCTCCCGGGGAATATTCGAGCCCTAGTCTAGCCGAAATGTGGTCCCGGGCAAGGAACGGTTCAAGGTTGAACCGAATGAAGCCACGCACGGCGGGTGTGCGCCCGCGCAGGCATAAACCGCTGCGCGAACCGCCTGCGCCGGCGGGCCCCGCAGCGGTTTCGCCACGTGGCCAGTCGGATCGATCCTACAGAAGCGTCGTGGAGGATCGTGCGCACAGCGACGGATTCCCTGGCTTCCGCGTCCAGCCGCCGCGCGTGGCAGGAAGCCGACCGGCGTCGCCTGGAGACGGCGCGGGGGGCAATCGATGCGGGAGAAGTCGAACGGGCGGGCCGCAGGCAACAGGGCGAGAAGCACGGCGGCGAGCGCGCGGAAACACGCGGCGAGCCACGCGGCCTCCAGCGGGCTGCCGTGGAATTCGAGCGGATCCTCGCAGCACGGCCAGTCGATCTGCGTCGTCTCGATCACGAAGGTCCTCGCCACGGCCTCGGCATGCCGCAGGACGGTGAGCACGAACCAGCGCACGGGAAAGGACCGGCCGCCGGCGCGCTCGGCCAGCGCGGCAAACGCGACCAGAAGCGCCGCAATGCGCCTCAGCTTTCGATCGTCGGGTTGTGCGAAACCCATCTCCGCGCCTCTGTCAAAACCTGCGGGGATTGTCGGGCGAGTTGCGGGGGGTGGGGATGGATTGGAGTGAGAATATTTGGAAGGGGTTGATTTTGTTGGATGCGGCGGCGGAGGTTGTGCACAATAAGGCGGAGCTCCATCACCGGCCGCCAGGAAGTACCCGACGGCGCAACATAATACGGATTTAGTGCGAGGAAGCACTTTTAGAGACAGCATAGCACTTCTAAGTAGCAAACGAGGCTAGGTTTGTGTTTCAGATAGATCCCAGTATATACTATGTAGTGGTTGTACCGGACTGGCAGCCCAACGTTGCATCGCCTATGCAAGGCTTTTCACCATCGCTCTGCCGGAACTTCTGGATTTACAATTCGGTTTCCATTTTGCCGAGCAGCGTCTTTGACCTAACGCAAGAGGGGCGCGAGACATTGCTCGCCCGCCGTATGTCGGGCCAATACCCCCTACATGTTTATCCACAATCACCACGGACGGCCTACGCAAGTCCAGTACCGCCCTTTGCGCCCTTCACCGTCTATATCTTGCCTGAAAATGAGCCTGCTAAGATGCGTTCAGAGTGGCTGAAGTCTTGTCCGGTCCCCCCTACCATTGTTGCCAAAGCAGGCGGTGACCTGACTTTCCGCGATTTGTCTAGCGACAGCTTGAAGGAGGCTTTCCTCGCCAAGCTTGAGAAAATGCCTGCCGACGTCGACCCCGCGTCCGTCGAAGAAATGAAGGAAAATCTGCATTCCTGGAAACACCTCGGACGCAGTCTAGACTTACAGGTCAAGGAACATGGCAGCGTCCGACCCAATGTGGCCGCGCTTACTGCCGCAGGATATGTTGATCTCGTCTCCGGATCGTTCAAAGAATACCAGCTGGACTGGGCACCTTATGTTGTACAGATTGTTCACACCGCCAATGTCATTCTGGACGAGCGAGAGGCGACTGGTGAGCGCGATATTCAGCGTATTTACCGCATCACGCCGGATGTTAACCTCTATGCTCCCGCTATCTACCCCCATTTTTTTGATCTGCGAATCCCGACGAACGTCCCCGCCGAGGAAAAGCGCAAATTTCGCTTGGCGCGTGATATCCTGCGGACGCAGAACGGTTACAGTTTTACCCTGAGCACCGACGCGCGAAAAAAGGCCGTCTTCGCCACTAGCGACGAAGGCAAGATGAAACCGCACCCGCACCCCCTCATGTATGTACGCGCGCAGGAGGTGAATCTCGGCACGGGAGTAATGTGCGCACTCGCGGCCTCGGAGTTCTCCGTCGTCCTTCGCATGCCAAACGATATTAACCGTACCAGCGGAGCGATTCGGCACTTCGCTGAACACTACCGGAGCAAGGCACCCACCCCCCGAAAGCGTCTCTTGTCCTTTCGTAACATTCAGGCACGTTTGAACGCTGCTTTTCCTGCAGATTTCAAGAATATTTTACGTCGGTCGAAAACAGGAGTGCGTGTAATTTCCGACGCCCATGTTGAGTGGATCGATCTCGACGGACTTCCATTGATGCTCCGCAAGACCTGCACTCGCATTCCTGTGACTCCCGGTAATCTATTTGTATCAAAGGCGGGTGCGCAAAATCTCGTCCATCTTTCGCCAGACGACTTAAAAAAGATACTGGTGATCAGCGCTCTCAAACCTGATGACCCTATTGCAGGGATATTCGAACTCGCATTCTCAACCTTCGAAAAGCGCTGGAAGGGCAAGCTGGAGATAAAGACGGTTGCGGTTAGCCGCGAAGATGAGTGTCTGAATCAGAATGACCGCAGTGTTTTCAGGCCCTTGCAAGCCGTCGGGTGAGCATTCGGATGTTTGCGATGTGGACCCAGGCCTGTGCGGATTCGATGGTGCGCTCGAAGTCCTTGGCCAGCCTTCGGCACCTTCCGAGCCATGCAAAGGTTCGCTCGACGACCCATCGGCGCGGTAGGATCTCGAAGCCTTTGGCACTGTCGGAACGCTTGACGATCTCCATCGTGAACTTGCCGATCTTCTGCAGGGCGCCCCGGAGTTTCGGCCCGGCATAGCCGCCGTCGGCAAAGATATGGCGCAGCCACGGCCAGCGCTTGAGGATGGATTTCAGGACGGCAGGCGCGCCATCGCGATCCTGGATGTCGGCGGCGTGAACGACCACGCCGACCAGCAGGCCCGACGTGTCGACGACGATGTGGCGCTTGCGACCCTTGACCTTCTTGCCGGCGTCGAAGCCCCGAACGCCGCCGCTTTCGGTGGTCTTTACGCTCTGGCTGTCGATGACGCCGGCGGACGGGCTCGCCTCCCGACCTTCGGCCTCGCGCGCTGCCATGACGAGTTCATTGTTGATAGCCCGCAGCAGGCCCTCGTCGCGCCAGCGCCAGAAGTATTTCTGCACCGTCGAGAATGGCGGGAAGTCCTTTGGCAACAGGCGCCAGGCTCCGCCCGACGAAGCCATGTAAAGCAGCGCGTTCACAACCTCGCGCAAGTCTGTTTTCCGGGGCCGGCCGATGCGGTTTGGCGCCGGCATCAGCGGCTCGATCAGCGCCCACTCCGCGTCCGTGAGGTCGCTTGCGTAACGCTGGCAGCGCCGTTCATAGTGGGGGCGAGTGGTTTCGGTCCAGGGCATCATGATCTCCGTCGAATCTCAGCAATCCGACTGAATCACAACCCGCTGAAATGACTCACTTCTTTTTGGAACGGACACTGAGTTCGCGGATGCGATCAACGCCTTCGACGGATATATTATGGTTTTTGACGGTCATGGAGGACATCAGAAGGACGAGCCGGGAAAGCTATTCCTTCAAGACGTAGCGATTGATGTCTGGAGTCTCTTGCCCAAGCTAAAGCGTGTCCCACCAATTGTTATCTTGAGCGCCTGCGATACTCATGCTGCGGATCGGAACCATGCAACGACTGTGAACGGCTTCCTAAGCCTCGGCGTCCGAGCTGTGCTTGGCTCAGTTTTTCCTATTGATGCGCGTTCGGCGGCCGTTTTCACAGCACGTTTCCTGTACCGGATTGCGGACTATCTCGGACCCGCTATCGCCGTGTTCCGGCAGGGCCTGAGGTGGTCAGACGTCGTTACCGGTATGCTGCGAATGCAGATACTCACTGAGTTTTTGCGTGCTGTTCAAGCGCAAGGTCTCATCTCTGATGATCAGTATCATCGTGTCCATATCGACGGCAATCTGGCCATTAATAGCGACCGAGAAGACCCTTTGGGTGAAGTCATCGGAATGCTTGAAGCTCTCGGGCTTGATCCCAAGATGCTTGTAAGGGAGCTTGAGAACGTCGTCGCTAACTCCGATATCATCAGCTATCTCCATCTTGGTCGACCGGAAACGATCCTAATTGACGATCCGGCACGGATTGCAGAGCAGTTGAAGGCCTGGGTCGTGAGCGGGGAGAAGGAGAGGCGCGGCAAGCGCTGCTGAATTGTTCTTGATTGACGCGTCAATCAAAACTAGGCTCCGTCCCACTCAGGAGCCCTCATGCCCAAAGTCGGAATGGAGCCGGTGCGCCGGCAGGCGCTGATCGATGCAGCGATCACCGCGATCGGCGAGCGCGGGTCGCTCGACGTCACGATGTCGGAGATCGCTGGCCTGGCGGGTGTCTCGTCGGCGCTGGCGCATCATTATTTCGGGGCCAAGAGCGACCTGCTGGAGGCCACGATGCGGCATCTGCTTTCGGAACTCGGGGCGGACTGCCGGACAGCACTGGCGGCGGCGGAAGGCCCGAGGGCGCGGCTGTCGGCCGTGGTCGGGGTCAATTTTTCGGCAAAGCAGTTCCGGCCGGAGATTGTCGCGGCCTGGCTCGCCTTCTACGTGGAGGCGCAGCGCACGCCGGCCATGCGCAGGCTTTTGCGCGTCTGTGCCCGGCGGCTGCATTCCAACCTGATGAGCGGGCTTTCGCCGCTTTTGCCGCGCGAGCGCGCGGAGCGGGCCGCCGAAGGCGTCGCGGCGCTGATCGACGGGCTCTACATCCGCCGCGCGCTGAAGGACGGGGCGCCGAATGCGGAAAGCGCTGTGGCGCTGGTGGAGGAGTATGTCGGGATGAGTTTGGGGGGGAGATGACGCCAAGTGCTTTCGATTCTCGGATTCGAGTCCCATCCCACCCCCCTCTGTCCTGTCGGACATCTCCCCCTCAAGGGGGGAGATTGGCTGTCATCAACGCCGCCATCCTCCCTGCAACGTTGGAGATTGGCGACCGGCAAACGGCCGGCCGATCTCCCCCCTTGAGAGGGAGATGTCGGCGAAGCCGACAGAGGGGGGTGCTGGCCGCGCCGGCATATGGGGGGCTCTCGTGACCAAGCCGAACATCCTGATCGTCATGGTGGACCAGCTGAACGGGACGCTGTTTCCCGACGGGCCGGCGGAGTTCCTGCATGCGCCGCACCTGAAGGCGCTGGCGCAGCGGTCGGCGCGGTTCGCCAACAACTACACCGCCTCGCCGCTCTGCGCGCCGGGGCGCGCGGCCTTCATGAGCGGGCAGTTGCCGTCGCGCACGCGGGTTTACGACAACGCGGCCGAGTTTCCTTCCGCCATCCCGACCTATGCGCACCATTTGCGCGCGGCGGGATACCAGACCGCGCTGTCGGGCAAGATGCATTTCGTCGGGCCGGACCAACTGCACGGTTTCGAGGAGCGGCTGACGACGGACATCTATCCGGCCGATTTCGGCTGGACGCCGGACTACCGCAAGCCGGGCGAGCGGATCGACTGGTGGTATCACAACCTCGGCTCCGTCACCGGGGCCGGGGTGGCGGAGATTTCCAACCAGATGGAGTATGACGACGAGGTCTGTTTTCACGCCGGCCAGAAACTCTACGAGTTCGCGCGCAGCTCGACTGACCCGCACCGGCGGCCCTGGTGCCTGACGGTCTCGTTCACGCATCCGCACGATCCGTATGTGGCGCGGCGGAAATACTGGGATCTCTACGAGGATTGTCCGGCGCTGGAGCCGGAGGTCGGCTTCATTCCCTTCGAGGAGCAGGACCCTCATTCGCGGCGGCTCTACGTGGCGAGCGACTATCCGTCCTACGAGATCACGCCGGAGATGGTGCGGCGGTCGCGGCGCGGCTATTTCGCCAACATCTCGTATCTGGACGACAAGGTGGGCGAGCTGGTCGACGTGCTGACGCGCACGCGCATGCTCGACGACACGCTGATCCTGTTCTGCTCGGACCATGGCGACATGCTGGGCGAGCGCGGGCTGTGGTTCAAGATGAGCTTTTTCGAGGGCTCGGCGCGGGTGCCGCTGATGATCGCCGGCAAGGGGATCGAACCCCGCCGGCACACGGCACCCGTCTCCAATCTCGATATCCTGCCGACGCTCTGCGCGCTGGCCGGCATCGACATGGGCGCGATCATGCCGTGGACGGACGGGCAGTCGCTGGTGCCGATGCTTTCGGGCGGGGAGCGGAGCGAGCCGGTGCTGATGGAATACGCGGCCGAAGGCTCGAACGCGCCGCTGGTTGCGATCCGCGAGGGGCGGTGGAAGTTCGTCCATTGCGAGATCGACCCGCCGCAGCTGTTCGATCTCGATGCCGACCCGCTGGAGCGGGAAAACCTTGCGGACGATCCCGCGCATGCGGGAACTGTGGCGGAGTTCATGGGCAAGGTTCGCGCGCGCTGGGACATGGCGCGCTTCGACGCCGAGGTGCGCGAGAGCCAGGCGCGGCGCTGGGTGGTCTATCCGGCGCTGCGCAACGGCGCCTACTATCCATGGGACTTCCAGCCGCTGCGGCAGGCCTCGGAGCGCTACATGCGCAACCACATGGATCTGAACGTGCTGGAAGAATCCAAGCGTTTCCCGAGGGGTGAGTGAGATGATCAAGGTCTGGGGCCGTGCCACGTCGTCGAACGTGCAGGCGGTCATGTGGGCGCTGGCCGAGATCGGGCTCGACTGCGAGCGGATCGACGTGGGCGGGCCCTTCGGCGGCACGGATACCGAGGACTATCGCCGCATGAACCCGAACCGGCTGGTGCCGGTGCTGCAGGACGGGGCGCTGACGCTGTTCGAAAGTGCTTCGATCGTGCGCTACCTCGGGGCGCGCTACGGGTCGGAGGATTTCTGGCCGGCCGACCCGGCGCGGCGGGCGCCCCTCGACATGTGGGCGGAATGGATCAAGACGACGTTCGGGCCGGCCTTCCTGCCCGGCATCTTCTGGCCGCTGATCGGACAGAAGCCGGGAGAGCGCGACGAAAAGGCCTTCGCGGCCAGCGAAGCCAAGGTGAAGCGGCTGGCGGGGATGCTGGAGGAGCGGCTGGGGCAGATGAAGACGCCCTGCCTCGGCGGGGAGACGCCGTGCTTCGCCGACGTGATCATAGGCACGCCGCTCTACCGTTATTTCACGCTGGACTTTGACCGGGCCGACACGCCGCATCTGCGCGCCTATTACGACGGCCTGACGCAGCGCCCGGCCTACGCCAGGCACGTGATGGTCTCTTACGAGAGCCTGAGGGCGAAATGATCGTGCTGCCGGGAGGCTTCCGACGAGCCCGCGCCGTCACGCCGGGCATGGGCGGCGGCGCCGCCCTCGCCGGTTTCATGAGGCACGCCGCAGATGCTTGAAGCGGATTACGTCATCGTCGGATCGGGATCGGCCGGCTGCGCGCTGGCCTACAGGCTGTCGGAGGACGGCAGGAACTCGGTCATCGTGATCGAATATGGCGGGACGGACATGGGGCCGTTCATCCAGATGCCGTCAGCTCTGTCGTTCCCCATGAACATGAGCCTTTACGACTGGGGCTTTTCCAGCGAGCCGGAGCCGCACCTCGGCGGGCGCGTCCTGGCCACGCCGCGCGGCAAGGTGCTCGGCGGCTCCTCGTCGATCAACGGCATGGTCTACGTGCGCGGCCACGCACGCGATTTCGACCACTGGGCCGAGGAAGGGGCGAACGGCTGGAGCTATGCCGACGTGCTGCCCTACTTCAAGCGCATGGAGCATTCGCACGGCGGCGAGGAGGGCTGGCGCGGCACGGAGGGGCCGCTGCACGTGCGGCGCGGCACCCGCAAGAACCCGCTCTACCAGATTTTCGTGGAAGCCGGCCGCGAGGCGGGCTTCGAGGTGACGGAGGACTACAACGGCGCCAAGCAGGAAGGTTTTGGGCCGATGGAACAGACGATCCACCTGGGCCGGCGCTGGTCGGCGGCGAACGCCTATCTGAGGCCCGCGCTGAAGCGCAAGAACGTCAGTCTCGTCAGTGGCTTCGCGCGGAAGGTGATGATCGAGAATCAGCGCGCCACCGGGGTGGAGATAGAAGCTCGCGGAACGGTTCAGGTCGTTCGTGCAAGACGCGAGGTGATCCTCGCCGCCTCATCGATCAACTCGCCGAAGCTCTTGATGCTGTCGGGCATCGGGCCGGCCGCACACCTCAAGCAGCACGGGGTCGGAGTGGTCGCCGACCGGCCGGGCGTCGGCAAGAACCTGCAGGACCATCTGGAGCTCTATATCCAGCAGGAATCCATCCAGCCGATCACGCTCTATTCGGTGCTCAATCCGTTCTCGAAGGCGAGGATCGGGCTGCAGTGGCTGCTGTTCAAGTCTGGGCTCGGCGCGACCAATCACTTCGAGGCGGCGGCCTTCGTGCGTTCGAAAGCGGGCGTCGAGTACCCCGACATCCAGTATCATTTCCTGCCGGCAGCGATACGCTACGATGGCAAGGCGGCGGCGAAGTCGCACGGGTTCCAGGCGCATGTCGGGCCGATGCGGTCGAAATCGCGCGGCGCGGTCACGCTGCGCTCTGCCGACCCGTGGGCCAAGCCGGAGATCCGCTTCAACTATATGTCGCATCCCGACGACTGGAGCGACTTCCGGCACTGCATCCGCCTGACGCGGGAGATCTTCGGACAGGCGGCATTCGAGCGCTACCGCGGCAGGGAGCTGTCGCCCGGAGAGAACGTTCAGACCGACGAGCAGCTCGACGCGTTCATCCGCCAGCATGCGGAGAGCGCCTACCATCCGTGCGGAACCTGCCGGATGGGGCGCGCGGACGACCCGGCGAGCGTGGTCGACCCGCAATGCCGGGTGATCGGTGTCGAGGGGCTGCGGGTGGCGGACTCCTCCATCTTCCCGCGCATCACCAATGGTAATCTGAACGCACCTTCGATAATGACGGGCGAGAAGGCTGCCGATCACATCCTGGGCAAGGCGCCGCTGCCGCCGTCGAACCAGGAGCCGTGGATCAATCCGCGCTGGCAGGCGAGCGACCGGTGAGACCGGCCGCGGCGTACAATGGGCTCGGCTCAGGGATCGACGATCTCGATACGGAGACGTTTTCCGACCGCACGGGCGGCCTTTTCCAGCGTCTGCAGCGAGACAGAAAGGTTGCCGGGATCGAGAATGCGATCCAACTGCGATCGGCTCGTGCCCATCCGCGCAGCCACTTCGCTCTTGGAAACGTCCTGCTGCCGGCGCGCCTCTTCGATCTGCCAGGCAAGCACACGCTTCAGTGCCTCGCCGTAGACCTCCTCGCGTTCCCCGGTCTGCTCCAGCAGGTCTTCGAGCGTGCTGCCGAGGGGATCGACAAAAGTGTCGGTCGTGTTCGTGGTCATGTCCGGATATCCATTTCACTGTCTCGCGGCCATACGCCGCCGATAGTCCCGCAATCGTTCTCGCGCCAGCCCGATGGCTTCGTCCTGCCGCTGCTTTCCCTCGACACCGTGCAAGAGCACCATCGTGTCCCGCTCGATCGAGAAATAGGTTCGCGCCTCGACCTTGCCGGAACGGATCGTCGATCGAACCTCGAAAACCCCGTTACGCAACGGCCGACATACGGGCATGCCTACGGGCCAACCGAACTCCACAGTGGCGATGTCCCTGCCGACGATCTTCCGGTCTTCCGCGTCGAGCGAAAAAAGCCAGTCCCTGACAGGTTCACTTCCCCCGGCGGTCCGGTAAGATCGAGCGACGATCCGCTTCGTCGATGCAAATGTACCGTATACGGTACGATTCCGCAAGCATGCGAAC
Organism: uncultured Alphaproteobacteria bacterium; assembly: GCA_963747465.1. Taxonomy (GTDB): domain Bacteria; phylum Pseudomonadota; class Alphaproteobacteria; order Rhizobiales; family Rhizobiaceae; genus Aquibium. Next base: position 121,521 of record CAVVFC010000006.1, on the reverse strand, counting down.
CGACAACCGGGGAATGAACATGGACGCCCAGCCCAAAGCCTCGCACTACATCAACGGCCGCTTCGTCGAGGACGAGGGCGGAAGGCCGATGGACGTGATCTATCCGGCGAGCGGCGAGGCGATAGCCCGGGTCTACGCGGCGACGCCGAACATCATCGAGCTCGCCGTCGAGGCGGCACGCGCCGCGCAAGGCGCCTGGGCACGGATGAAGGCCGTCGAGCGCGGGCGCGTCCTGCGCAGGGCAGCCGATCTCCTGCGCGAGCGCAATGCGGTGCTCGCCAGGCTGGAGACGCTCGACACGGGCAAGGCGATCCAGGAGACGCTGGTGGCGGACCCCGCGTCGGCGGCAGACGCGCTGGAGTTCTTCGGCGGCGCGATCGCGGCCGTAAACGGTGAATACATCGATCTCGGCGGACCCTTCGCCTATACGCGTCGCGAACCGCTCGGCGTATGCGTCGGCATCGGTGCCTGGAACTATCCGATCCAGGGCGCGGGCTGGAAATCCGCGCCCGCGCTCGCCATGGGCAACGCCATGGTGTTCAAGCCATCGGAGAACACGCCTCTTTCGGCGCTGGCGCTGGCTGAAATCTACACCGAGGCGGGCCTGCCGGACGGCCTGTTCAACGTCGTGCAGGGCTACGGCGAGGTGGGTGCCGCGCTCGCCTCGCATCCGGTGGTCGCCAAGGTGTCGCTCACCGGTTCCGTGCCGACCGGGCGCAAGGTGCTGGCGCTGGCGGGTTCGCACATGAAGCACGCCACGATGGAACTGGGCGGCAAGTCTCCGCTGATCGTCTTCGATGATGCCGATCTCGAGAACGCCGTCGGCGGCGCGATGCTGGCGAATTTCTATTCGACGGGCCAGGTCTGCTCGAACGGAACGCGCGTCTTCGTCCAGGACGGATTGCGCGCGCGCTTCCTGGACCGGCTCGTCGAGCGCACCAAGGCCATCCGCATCGGCGACCCGCTCGATCCGGACACGCAGATGGGCCCGCTGATCAACAAGCTGCAGCACGAGAAGGTGACGGGCTACGTCGAGATCGGCAAGCAGGAAGGCGCGACGCTCCTGTGCGGCGGCGGCGTTCCGCGCCTGCAGGGGCTTGAAGGCGGCTTCTTCGTCGAACCGACCGTCTTCTGCGACGTGGAGGACGACATGCGCATCGCGCGCGAGGAAATATTCGGACCGGTCATGAGCGTCTTCGGCTTCACCAGCGAGGAAGAGGCGATCGAGCGCGCCAACGACACCGAGTTCGGCCTGTCGGCGGGCGTCTTCACGCGCGACCTGCCGCGCGCCCACCGTGTGGTCTCGGAATTGCAGGCCGGCACCTGCTGGATCAATCACTACAATCTGTCGCCCGCCGAAATTCCCTTCGGCGGCGTGAAGCAGTCGGGCATGGGACGGGAGAACTCCGTCGCGGCGCTGCACCACTATTCGCAGTTGAAGACCGTCTATGTCGAGACCGGCGACGTCGAAAGCCCCTACTGAACCGGCGGCAGAGCGAAATCTCTAGGCGTCCCGCGTCCGGTCCAGGTACCGCGTCAGCGCGAACACGAGATGGTAGAAGATGCTGGCGGGCACGTCGGTCGACAACGAGCGGCCCTTCTCGTCGATGCGATCGATCCACAGGCCGGTCGGCGCGGGATCGACGTGCCAGCGGAACAGTCGCCCGACACGCGCCTCGATCTCGGGTTTCAGATCGGGTCCGGTGGCCGCGTCGAGGGCGAGCGCGGCCTTTACCGCCTCCGCCTGCGGCCATGACCGCGAGACCGTATCCAGCGGGATGCCCTGGCGGGACACGGCACCGTAGGCCAGGCCAGTCGCCCGGTTGAGACCGCTCGCCACGGCCGACGCATAGAGTTTTCGCGCATACTGGATCAGGTCGGCCTGGCCAGTCTTGCCGGCGAAGTCGACGAGGAGCGAGGCCCACTCGAAATGGTGCCCCGGTTCCGTCCGCTGTCCCTCGGGACCGGCCGCCGGGGACCAGTCGTCGGCGAAGTACTCGCCGAGCGTCCACGTATCGGCATCGAAGAAGCGGCTGCGGAACAATTCGATGATGCGCGAGGCGCGGCGCAGATGCACGCGCTCGCCGGTCGCCTCGTACCAGGCAAGGAATGCTTCCAGCAGGTGCATGTGCGGATTGGAGCGGCGCAGGCCCTCGCCCGATGCCGTCTCGAGGAAACCCGTGAGGCGCTCGTCTTCGAGATGTGCGTCGAGGAATTCGAACGTCTGCGCCCCCAGTTCCCCGGCGCGCGGATTGCCGCACTTCCTGGCATGCGCGAGCGCCAGGAGCACGCAGGCATGGTCGTAGGCGTCCTCGACCGGATCGGCGACCGAACCGTCGACCTCGAGCATCCGCACCCATCCGCCGCGCTCGCTGCGTCCCCTGGCCGCGATGAAATCGATGCCGTGTGCGATGATCCGCTCGGCAGGGCCGGACCAGCCGCGCTCGTGGGCAACCGCGAAGGCGTAGATCTGGCGCGCCATCGTGCGCATGCGTTTGGGCTTCAGCACCGGGCGTCCGTCGAACCCGAGCGCCTCGAAGAAGCCCCCATTGACCTCGTCGACGCCGGCCGTGGACCAGAGCGGCAGCGTTTCCTCGAACAGCCAGTGTCCGACGCGGCGCCGGTGCGCGCCGCTCTCGAGCACGCGGTCGTGGCTGGGGGTGAACCTGGTTTCGAGCCTTCCGCTCTTTTCGAGCTGCTCGACGATCTTCTTGACGTTCTGGCTTTCGGCGACCGGCGCGACGAAGGTCGCATCCGCGGTCGCCACGATGGCGACGTCCTTCATGCCGATGACCGAAAGGAGCCGGCCCTGGCTGCGCAGGTAGGAGTGGCCGGTGTCGATGGCGACCACGTCGCCGATCACGACGTTGCCGTTGTCGTCGGCTTCGCCGACGTCGAGCAGCGATTGCCACGAACCGAGATCGTTCCAGCGGAATCCGGCCTCGGCCATGGCGATGTCGGACGCCTTTTCCATGATGGCGTAGTCGACCGAAATCGAGGGGATCTCCTGGTAGGCTTCCAGCGGAATGAAGGTGCCGAGAAGGTCGGTGCGGGCGGCGACCAGCGCCGTCTCGACCCCGCGCCAGACCTCCGGCTGATGGGCGAGGAAGGCATCGCGCATGGTGCTCGCGCGAAACAGGAAGATGCCGGCGTTCCAGAAGAAGTTGCCGGCGGCAAGGTACTGCGTGGCCCGTGCGAGATCCGGCTTCTCGACGAAACGGCGCACCTTGCGCACGTCGCCGTCCAGTTCGCCGTCGGCCTCGATGTAGCCGTAGCCGGTCTCGGGTTGCGTGGGCCGGATGCCGAAGACGACGAGACTGCCGCTGCGCGCCGCCTGCGTGCCTTTCGCGATCGTCTCCCAGAACTGCCGGTCGGTCGAGATCTCGTGGTCGGACGGCACGACCAGAACGAGTTCATCGCCATGGTCGGCGAGTGTGATGCTGCGTCGCCAGGGCGACCGCGGCGGCCGTGTTGCGGCCGACGGGCTCGAACACCGGCCGGCCGCCGGAGAGCTCGACGGCGGCAGTGTCGGCGTGCACCCGGCCCGCATGGCGCTCCGAGGCGATCGTATAGACCGGCCACCGCCCGTCGCCGCCCGCCTTCAACCGCCGCAGCGTTCTTGCCAGCATCGATCCGTCGCCGGACAGGTCGTGGAACTGCTTGGGATTGTCCTCGCGCGACAGCGGCCACAGGCGCGAACCGACCCCGCCGCTCATGATGAAACTGATGATGCGGTCTGCCATGCCCGGTTCCGCCCGCCCTCTCGGATGTGCCCCTGTCGGGGTCTTGTCTCGCCTGCCCGTTCCGGACCTTTGCGGAAGACCCTAGCAGCGCGGGTTTACCGCCTCATTAAGCCGAACGCCGACCCCTGGCCTCAAGGTCGGACGGCCTGTTTCCAAGTTCCCCGACGCCGCGCCTCGCGCGTGTCTCGTCGCGCGGCGAACGGCACGAGAAACTGCCCATCGCACGCTTGCAGTCTGCATTGGCGGACGCTATAGACCGCCCGACTGGTCACGGAGTGTAGCGCAGCCTGGTAGCGCACATCGTTCGGGACGATGGGGTCGCAGGTTCGAATCCTGCCACTCCGACCAGGCAAAACAAGCGGTTCGTTGCGACCCTGCGTTTCCTCCCCACAGCTATCCCCCACAGAAACGCGCATTTCCTCAGCCGTCGACACCCGCCATACTCCCGGAGCGCAGCGCATGGGTGGAGACTGCCGTTGATCTCCGGCGAGGCGCAACAGGCGGATTTCATCCGGGCGAACCTGGAATGCGCAGCGGTGCCGTTCGACCGGGATCTCCGCTTCTACCGGGCGCACGCCGGCAGCAGGCTTTCACGCCTGCACGGGTCGACGGAAGGCGCGGCAGCCGATCCCGCGCCCTATTGGGCGTATCTGTGGCCGGGCGGCTCGGCGCTGATGCAGTATTTTCGCGACAAGCCGGAAACGGTTTCGGGACGACATGTCCTGGATCTTGGTTCCGGCACCGGCCTGGTGGGCATCGCGGCCCGGAAGATGGGTGCGGGCCGCGTCATCTGCTCGGACGAGGCGCCGATGGCCGCGGCCGCGTGTCAGGTCAACGCAGGGCTGAACGGGGTGTCCGTCGAGGCGGTCGGGTCGCTTGCCGGGCAGGACCTTCCCATCGTCGACCTGGTGGCCGCGGGGGACCTGTTCTACGGCAGGGCCGTTGCCGCGGAAGCCATGAAGGTGCTCGACCGCTACCGAGAAAGGCGGGTCGAGGTTCTGATCGGCGATATCGGCCGGGCGTTCCTGCCCCGGCACAGGCTCGTGGAAATCGCGCGGTTTCCTGTGTGGGATGTCGGCGACGCGATCGGCGGCCCTACGAAGACCGCCGGTGTATTCCTCTACGACTGATTTTGTCGAACGTCGCGATCCGGGCGAGCGGATAACACCGAGGCTTGCCGGTCGCCGCCTGCGAGCTGCACCGGATCACGCGCCGCCTGTCGCTCCGCAGCCGGTCAGGAAGGCGGTCAGGTTGTCTGCGAGTTCCTCGCAGAGGTAGCCGCCTTCCTGGACGATCACGCTGGGAAGGCGCAGGGCGGCGATCCTTTCCGCGATGCGCGAAAACCCTTCGGTCGAGACCGACAGGCCGCCGAAGGGATCGCCTTCGAAGGCATCGAGGCCCAGCGCCACCACCAGAACATCCGGCGCGAAGGCGCGGACGCGGCGCAGTCCGGCGTCCAGAGCGGCGAGGAAGCCCTCGTCGCCGGTCTTGCGCGGCAGCGGCAGGTTGAGGTTGTAGCCGAGACCGGGCCCCTCTCCGCGCTCGTCGGCATGGCCCCAGAAGAAGGGGTAGAAGCGGACGGGATCGGCGTGGAGCGAGACGGTCAGCACGTCCGCGCGTCCATAGAAGATGCCTTGCGTGCCGTTGCCGTGGTGGAGATCGACGTCGAGGATCGCCACGCGCGCTGCCTGCCGGCGCAGATGCTGGGCGGCGACGGCGGAATTGTTGACGAAGCAGAACCCGCCCGCGACGTCGGCGAAGGCGTGGTGTCCCGGCGGGCGGCAAAGCGCGTAGGCTGCCGGCTCGCCGGCCATCACCGCCTCGGCGGCAGCCGTCGCGCTCCACGCGCTCCAGCAGACGCTCTCCCAGGTCTCGGCCGAGATGGGACAGGCGGTGTCGGCCATGTGGTAGCCTGCCTGGCCGACTGCGGACGCCGGATAGGCACCGTCGCGGCCCAGAGGGTGGATGTTCGGGATGACTTCCTCGGAAGCCTCGGGGATGCGCTGCCAGCGCGGATAGATGTTTTGCAGGAATTCGAGGTACTCCGGCGTGTGCACGGCCGCCATCGGCGCCAGGCCGCAGTCGCGGGGACGCTCGACCGAGCAACCGGCTGCCTTCGCCCCGGCGAGCAGCCGCTGGGCGCGTTCTGGCTGCTCCGGATTGGGCTGCGGCGCGCCGCTCGAAAGGAACGTCTTCGGGTCGTGCCGCTTCTGTTCGGCGGCATAAAATGCCTTCATCGCAAACTCCTTCAGTCCAGCATGTCCCCGGCGTCGGCGAGGGCGACGAAGGCCTCGCCATGGGCGGCATGGATGCGCTCCTCCGAGGCAAGGACGATGCCGAGGGAAACATAGAACGCCTGCGCCGCGTGGTTTGCGGCATCCACCGAGAGGCGGATGTAGGCACCGCCCCGCGACCGGGTGATCGCCGCGACGCGCTGCAACAGGCCGGCGGCGACGCCGCGCCTGCGCCAGTCCGGGTCGACGAAGAGGTCCAGCACATAGGCGCCGGGCTGGCCGCGATAGGTCGAGAAGCTCGGGAAGAAGATGCAGACGCCTGCGGTTTGCGTCCCGGCTTCCGCGATCAGCGCCTCGAAGGCGGGACGCTCGCCAAAACCGTGGCGGGCGATGTCACCGGGCGTGCCGACGACGCGATGGCGCTCGTCCATGGTTTCCGCGATGCCCAGAACCGCGCGGTGGATCGTCCCGGCGTCGTCGACGGTCGCAATTCGTATCGAGATATCGCGATCCATTCAGAACGCCACCCGGTCGCCGCCCTTCAGCGCCAGCATCGACCGCGCCTCCGCCGGTGTTGCCACCTCCAGCGAAAGTGCGTCGAGCACCGTGCGGATGCGGCGGACCTGGTCGGCGTTCGAGCGCGCGAGTTCGCGCCCGTCGTAGAGGCTGTCTTCCAGCCCCACCCGCACGTTTCCGCCCATCGCGGCGGCGATGGACAGCAGCGGCATCTGGTGACGGCCGGCCGCCAGCACCGAGAAGCGGTACTCCTCGCCGAACAGCTTGTCGGCGGTCCGCTTCATGTGGGTGAGATTGTCGGCGTCGGCGCCGATGCCGCCGAGCACGCCGAGCACGAACTGGATGAACAGCGGTCCCGACACCAGGCCACGGTCGCGGAAATGCGCCAGCGAGTAGAGGTGACCGACGTCGTAGCACTCGAACTCGAAGCGCGTGCCGCAGCCATCGCCCAGCCGCGCGATGATCGCCTCCATGTCGGCGAAGGTGTTTTTGAAAATCGTCGAGCGCGTCGCCTCCAGCAGTTCGGGTTCCCAGGAATGCTGCCAGTCGCGCTCGCGCTCCAGAGCCGGAAACAGCGCGAAGTTCATGGAGCCCATGTTGAGCGAGCACATCTCCGGCTCCGCGCGCAGCGGCGCGGCCAACCTGTCGTCGAGCGCCATCAGGGAGGAACCGCCGGTGGTGATGTTGATGACAGCATCCGTCGACTGCTTGATACGCGGCAGGAACTGCATGAAGACGTCCGGATCGGCGGTCGGCCGCCCATCCCTGGGGTCGCGCGCATGAAGATGCAGGATCGAGGCGCCGGCTTCCGCCGCCGCAATCGCATCGGTGGCGATCTGGTCCGGCGTCACCGGCAGGTAGGGGCTCATGCTGGGCGTGTGCACAGAGCCGGTCACGGCGCAGGTGACGATGACTTTTTTCGGCGCCATCGTCAGCCTCGGCCGTTCACGGGGAGATCGAGGTCGCGGGCGAGTTCCTCGAGCGAATCGCCGAGGATCGAGACGATCTCGTCCACCTGTTCTCGCGTGATCACCATGGGTGGCGCGACGATGAAGTTGTCGCCCTCCGGCCCGCCCTTGACCCGCCGGGAGTAGATGATGAGACCGCGCGCATAGGCATGGTCGAGCAGGCGCTGGTAGGCCTTCCTGCCCGGTTCGATCGGCGCCAGCGTCTCGGGATCGGCGACCATCTCGGCACCGATCAGCAGCCCCTTGCCGCGCACGTCTGCGATGAAGGGGAAGCGCTTCTGCAAGGTCCGCAGTTCGTCCATCAGCGCGTCGCCCATCAACGCCGCGTTGTCGATAAGTCGCAGCCGGTCCATCTCGCCGAGCACGGCGAGCCCCGCTGCGCAGGCGAGCGGGTTGCCGGCATAGGTGTGGCCGTGCTGGAAGCCCCCCGCGTCGAGCAGCGGCTGGACGAGGCGCGCGGAAGCCGCCATGGCGCCGAGCGGCGCGTAGCCGGAGCCGATGCCCTTCGACATGGCCACGATGTCGGGCCGGCAGTTCCAGTGGTCGCCGCCGAGGAAGCGGCCGCTGCGCCCTGCCCCGCTCATCACCTCGTCATGGATCAGGAGCACGCCGTAGCGGTCGCAGATCTCGCGGATGCGCGCGTAGTAGCTGTCGGGTGCGACCAGCGCGGCAGTCGCTGCACCGCCGATCGGCTCCATGATGAAGGCGAGCACGGTTTCGGGCCCTTCCTCCAGAATGCGCTCCTCGAGCATGTCGGCGTAGTGCAGCCCGCGCTCCTCAGGGGAGAAATTGTCGCGGTCGCGCCAGGTCATCGGCGCCGGCACGGTGGGCATCGACTGCATGAGCGGCCGAAAGCTTTCCGACAGCGCATCGTCGCCGGTCACGGCCAGCGAGCCGAGCGTACCGCCGTGATAAGAAGGAAATCGTGTCACGATCTTCCAGCGCCGCGGCTGGCTCGTCGCCACGGCCCACTGGCGCGCCAGCTTGATGCAGGATTCCACCGCTTCCGAACCGCCGGAAACGAAGAACAGGCGGTCGAGCCCGGCGGGCATGCGCGCGGCCAGCTGACGCGCCAGTTCCTCGGCCGGCTCGTTCTCGAAATGCAGCCGGTAGGCGAAGGTGACGCGGTCCATCTGCCGCTTCATGGCGTCGATGACGTTGCGGTTGCCATGCCCGATGTTGACGACCATGGCTCCGCTCGACCCGTCGATGAAGCGCCGGCCGGACTGGTCCCAGATGTAGATGCCATCGGCGCGGTCGACCAGCGGCCGGCGCAGGCTGGCGAGGTAGAACAGGTTCGACGGCCGCCGGTCTTCCGCCGGCCGGTCCGTGGTCTGGATTGCGTTGGTCTGCATGGCGCTCTTTGCCTATCGGTTCAGGTAGCGGTCGAGGACGTTTGCCGTGACGCGCTCGACCATCGCGTCCTGCCGCTTGAGCCCGGCGACCCATTCGCAGCTTCCGGCGTGGAAGACCTCGCCCTTGCCGCGCGGGAAGGTGACGATCATGCCGGCGCCGCGCTTCACGCGCTCCACCGCCGCGTCGCTCTCGTCGCCGACCAGCGTCTGGGCGACGAACTTCGCGTCGGCGTCGGAGAGGAACTGGTCGTCGGCGGGGATGTCGGCGCTCTCCTCCTTGAGCGACGACATGCCGAGCGCCAGGATCTGGAGCCCGTCCGGCGCGCCGCTCGTCGCCGTTGGTTCGGGCAGGCCGCCGCGGACGACGTAGTCCAGCCCGTCCACCTCGTAGCCGAAGGCATGGCTTTCCGCCCCCAGCAGGTCGCCATAATAGATGCCGGTGCCGGCGAAGGCCCAGTGCTCCGGCCGATAGACGGGAAAACCACGCACGCCGCGCGGCGCGCAGCCACCCCAGCCGACATAGAGCCCCTGCGTGGCGTTGAGCCCGAAGGTCAGGGCGCCGGGCCGGCCGATCTCGGGAGCCTCCCATGAGGTCGTGGTGCGGCTCGTGTCCTGCTGGCAGTAGACGGGGTCCTCGGCACGAGCGCGGTACTTGTAGCAGGTCTGGCGCCGACCGCCGTCCTCCAGCCGCGTCTGCCACATGAAGTTGCCGGCGAAACGCGCGGCGCGGCCGCCCTCGCTCCACGTAGCCGTCGACGGCGTCGCGCATCTCCCAGGTCCAGTATTCGTCATGGCCGACGAAGGCGACACAGTCGTAGCCGTCGAGGATTTCGGGATCGAAATGGAGTTCGTGCTGGCTGGCGAGATCGATCGCGTATCCCGCCCGCTCCGCCCAGCGGAAGAAGTGGCTGTCGTAGCTTGCCCATCCAGACGAAGCGTATTTGCGCGAATAGCCGTTGGCGAAGGCCCATTCCATGTGCGGGTAGCGCGGCGGCGTCGCCGGAGGCACGTAGAAATCGACCGGCACGCGCGGTGCCTCCGGCGGCAGCACGACGAAGCCGCGGCAGAACGGCCGCTCGATGCTGACGGTCGGTGCATACATGTTGCGACCGGGCCCCGTGATGCCCTGATAGTGGTTCGAACCGCCCCAGGTGTTGTAGGCCGTCCAGGTGCCGGTCGCAGCGACCTGGAGCACGCGGCCGGGCTTGCGGCCCTTCCCGGGGCGCACGATGAAGAGATGGTGAGTGCCGATCCTGCGGCCGTCCCGGCCTTCGGCCGCGAGCGTCACACGGTAGGCGCCGGACCCCCAGTCGCGCAGGACCTCGAATTCGAAGCTGGTTTCCCAGCCGCAGCCTTCCACCGAAACCTGATCCGGCGTCTCCTGCCAGCGGGAGGCCAGGCCTTCGCGCGCGAAGACACGGGTTTCCGTAGCGCCGTCGCGCACGATCTCGATCGAGAAGGTCGAGGCCGTGGAGGACACCTGCAGCTTCACGATGTCGCCCGCCGCGTAGGAAAAGCGGTCGGTGTAGCACCAGATCTCGCCGCGCTCGCCATCCATGCCCGGCCATTCGTACTGGTTGCCGGTCACCGCCTCGCGACGCTGCTCCGGCGTGAGGCCGAAATCGGGATAGGAATTCCTGGCAGTCATGGCGGGTCAGGCGTCCGGAGCGGCGGTGAGATACTTTCGAAGGAAGCCGCGGGTGCGCTCCTGCTTCGGTGCGGTGAAAATCTCGGAGGGCGGCCCTTCCTCCACGATCACGCCGCCGTCCATGAACAGCACGCGGTCGGCCACCTCGCCCGCGAAGCGCATCTCGTGGGTGACGATGAGCATGGTCATGTGCTCGGACGCAAGCTGCTTCATGACGAGGTTGACCTCGTCGACGAGTTCGGGATCGAGCGCCGACGTCGCCTCGTCGAAGAGCATGACCATCGGCTGCATGGCGAGCGCGCGAGCGATCGCCACGCGCTGCTTCTGGCCGCCCGACAGTTTGGAGGGATAGGCGTCTATCTTGTCGGCGAGGCCGACCTTGCGCAGGAGTTCGAGCGCCTGCTGGCGCGCCTGCGCCTTCGGAGTGCCTTTCAGCACGATGGGGCCCATGGCGATGTTTTCGACCACCGTGAGATGCGGGAACAGGTTGAAGTGCTGGAACACCATTCCCATGCGCTGGCGCACCTGGTTGATATGCCGTTCGAAGGCTCGGCCCTTCAGCGGCTGGTTCACCTGCACGCCGTCGAGCCAGACCTCGCCGCCGTCGAGCGTCTCCAGATGGTTGATCGCCCGAAGCAGCGTGCTCTTGCCCGAACCGCTCGGTCCGATGATCGCGATGATCTCGCCGCGCCCGACCGTCAGGTCGATGCCCTTCAACACCTCGTTGTCGCCGAACGCCTTGTGCGCGCCCTTCACCTCGACCATGGGACGGGAACTCATCGCGACATCTCCACACGCGCCTCGATCCGGCGCAACGCCGCCTCGAGGACCAGATTGAGCAGGTAATAGAGCAGCGCGGCGGTGATGTAGAATTCGAACGGCCTGAACGTCTCCGAAATGGCGAGCTGCGCGGCATGCACGAGTTCGGCGATGCCGATCACCGATACGATCGAGGATTCCTTCAGCAGCGCGATCATGTTGCCGCCGACCGGAGGCGTCGTGCTTCGCACGGCCTGCGGGATGATCACATACCGGAAGGTCTGGAAGCGGCTGAACCCGATAGAGCGGGCGGCTTCGGCCTGTCCCGGATCGACCGCCGCGATGCCGGCGCGGAAGATGTCGGCATTGTAGACGGCGAAGTGCAGGCCGAGCCCCACGATGCCGGCAACCAGGGCCGGGATGTCGATGCCGATCTGGACGAGGCCGAAATAGATCAGGAAAAGCTGCAGGAGCAACGGCGTGCCCATGAACAGCCAGATGAAGAGCCGCACGGGATAGGCGACCAGCCTGGGCGCATAGAGGACGACAAGCGCGAAGAGGATGCCGACGAAGAAGGAGATCAGCCCCGCCGAAACGGTGAGCACGACCGTCCACCAAAGCCCGATCCACAGGATGTCGGCGTAGGGGAGGACGACGGAGAAATCGAGACCCTGCATTGGCGCCTCAATCGATCGCGTAGCGGCGGTCGAGCAGATCGACCACCCGCGCCACGCCGTAGATCATCACCATGTAGAGCAGCGCCGCCACGCCGAAGATCTCGAAAGGCTTGTAGGTCGAACCGATGAAGCGCTGCGCCGTGTAGGTCAGTTCCACCACCGAGATGGTCGCGACGAGGGACGTGCCCTTGACGAGGGCGACTGTATTGACGCCGAGGGGACGGATCATCAGGCGCGCCGCCTGCGGCAGGATCACGCGCTGCATGGTCTGGGCGCGGCTGAAGCCGATCGACCGGGCGGCTTCGCCCTGCCCCTTGTCGACCGAAACGATCGCGCCGCGGACACCCTCGGCCATGTAGGCGCCGATGTTGAGGCCGAGCCCGATCACGCCGGCCGCGAACGGGTCGAGGTTGATGCCGACCTGGGGCCCGCCGAAATAGAGCACGAAGAGCTGGATCAGCGCCGGCGTGCCGCGGAAGATGCTCACATAGGCCGTGCCGAGATAGCGGAGAGGCGCCAGCGCGGACATGCGGGCCGCCGTCGCGAGCGCGGCCATCGTCAGCCCGAGAAGGACTGCCAGCGCCGAAAGCTCTATCGTGACGAGCGCCGCTTCGAGGAAGAAGGGGAACACGCGCATCATCAATGCGACGTCCATCTGCGCGGTCCTCCCCTGTCTTCGGATTGATTGTCGGTCGGCCGAGCGATCATGGCAGCCGAAAGGATGTCAGTCGACGGCCAGTTGGCGATCGACCGGCAGGCGACGCAGAGACGCGCCGCCTGCCGAAGATGCGGTCGGGATCAGCGGATGTCGCGGCCGATCCATTCCATCGCGATCTTCTCGTAGGTGCCGTCTTCCATCATCTCGTCCAGCGCCTTCTGCATGGCCGCCTTGAGTTCGGGATTGTCCTTGCGGATGGCGATGCCGATGGCGACGGCGCCGCCCTCGATGTCGGGCGTGTCGAGCTGGCGAATCTTCTCGCCGGTCTCCTTGACCGCGACGGCGACCGGGATGTTGTCGACCACGATGGCGTCGACGCGGCCGGCGTTGAGTTCGAGGAAGAGTTCCGGGAGGCCCTTGTAGGTGCGGATGTCCCAGCCGCCCTTCTCACGGGCCCACTTCTCGTGCGTCTCGCCGAGGGTGACGCCGAGCGTCTTGCCCTTCAGTTCGTCGAGCGACTGGATCGGCGAATCCTCCTTCACGAAGACGCCGCGGCCGGCATGATAGTAGGGGCCAACGAAATCGACGACCTTCTCGCGCTCGGGCGTGATGGTCATGGAACCGACGATGGTATCGTACTTGTTGGCGAGCAGGCCGGCGATGATGCCGTCCCAGGCGGTCGTGACGATGACCGGCTCGACGCCGATGCGGGTCGCGATCTCCTTGCCGATCGCGGCGTCGAAACCGACCACCTCGTTCTTGTCGTTGACGAAGTTGAAGGGCGGGTACTGCCCCGTCATCGCGATCTTCATCTCGCCGGCGTCCTTGATGGCTGCGAGATCCTCCGCCTGGGCCGGGACGGCGGTTGCCGCCATCGTCAGCGCGAATGCTGCGGCCATGAGGCCGGATAAGACTGTCTTCATGTCGTTGATCCTCTGTTTCGAAGGCTTCCTGCGCGGCGGCATCGATGCCGCTCTTGTTCGTTGCTCCCGAAGGCGCCAGACCAAATCATTGCCTTGCGGGATACATTGCGCAAATAGATAATGGAAATAGTCTGCATAGGGAGGAAGAATGCTGAAGCGGCAGTCCCAGCGTCTGGTGTGGGAACTCGATTGGAACCTCCTGCGCACCTTCGTGGTGATCGCGGAGGAAAAGAGCATCACGCGGGCCGCCGAGCGGCTGAGCCTCAAGCAGCCCAGCGTCAGCAATGCGCTGAAGCGGCTGGAGAGCCGGCTCGACCGCCGGCTGATCGAACGCGATGCCAACCGGTTCGAACTGACGGAGGTCGGGCGGCTGCTCTACGAGGAAAGCATCGAGGTCTTCGGCACGATCTCGCGCATTCCCGTGCTGGTGCGCGACGCGCGCGAGGAGGTGACGGGCCATGTCATCGTGGCGCTGACCAGCCATGTCGTGTCGCCCCTCTTCGACCGCGCGCTGGCAGAATTCCACCAGGCGCATCCGCGCTCGAGCCTGACGATCTCGATCTCGCCGAGCGTGGAAGTGGCGAAGCTGGTGCGCGAACGGCGCGCCTCGTTCGGGCTGTGCCTCGTCAGCCAGCGCGATCCGGGGCTCGAGTACACGCTGGTCTATCGGGAATTCTTCGGCTTCTTCTGCGGGCCGACGCACCGGCTCTACCGGCGCAAGGGGCTGACGCTGAACGATCTGGCGGGCGAGACGTCGGTATCCTTCCAGACCGACAACGTGTCGGACGCGCTGCGGCCGGTCGCGCTTCTGCGGAGCGAGGCGAAGCTCGACGCCAACGTCGTCGGCGTGTCCTCCAACCTCGAGGAGGTCCGGCGCATGATCGTCGCCGGCCTCGGCATCGGTCCGCTGCCGCTGCACGTCGCGCGCCGCGATGTGGAGGACGGATTGCTGTGGCGTCTTCCGCCCTACCAGGCGCCGCCGAGCATCGACATCTTCCTCCTCACCAACCCGAAGAAGGCGATGAACCGCGCCGAACAGGCGCTGCTTGCCGGCCTGCGCAGGCTGATCGAGGAAACCCCGCTACCCGAACGGACGTATCACTCCTGAAACGCCGGCAAGGCCGATCACATGGTCAGGATGATGGATCCGCTGCTGGCACGAGATTCGAGGTGCCGGTGAGCATCCGCCGCCTCGGAAAGCGGAAAGCGCGTCGGCGGCGGGCTGCGCAATATCCCTTCCCGCAGCGCCGAGAAGAACCGGCTGGAATGCCGTGCGATCTGTTCGGGCGTGCTCGTGTAGTGGCCGTAGTTCGGCCGCGATAGCGTCACCGACTTGGAGGACAGGCGGCCGACATCCCAGGTTCCCACCGGCCCGGACGCCTGGCCGAAGCTGACGAGGTGTCCCGGCGTGGCGAGCGCACGCATCGAGCCTTCGATCGTGTCGCGCCCGACCGCGTCGTAGATCACGTCGGCGCCGCGCCCGCCGGTCAGGCGCATCACCGCCTCGACGAAGTCCTCGCGGCTGTAGAGGATCACATGGTCGGCGCCGAGCGCCTCGACCGTGCGCGCCTTTTCCTCGGTCGAGACGGTGCCTATGACGGTGGCGCCGAGATGCCGCGCCCACTGGACGAGCAACTGGCCGACACCGCCCGCCGCCGCATGCACGAGCACGACGTCGCCCGCGCGGACACGGTGCACGTCGTGCAGGAGAAACGAGGCCGAGACACCCTTCAGGAAAGCGGCCGCGGCCGCCTCCTCCCCGATCCCGGGCGGCAGATGCACCACAAGATCGGGCGCCATCGTTCTGAGCCCGCAATAGGCGCCGACGGGAGGGCAGGCATAGACGACGCGATCCCCGACCGAAAAGCCGCGAACCTCCTCGCCCACGGCATCGACGATGCCCGCCGCCTCCATGCCGGGTATTCCCGGTGGTTTCAGCAGGTCGAAATAGCCGGTGCGGCAGTAGACGTCGATGAAGTTCACCGCGACGGCCCGGTGGCGGATGCGGATTTCGCCGGTCCCGGGCGGGGGAACTTCGACCTCCCGGGGCACCAGGACCTCCGGCCCGCCGTAGCGATCGACCACGATCGCCTGGGTCCGCTCGAGTCCGCCCCGCGACGTCGGAGCGACGCTCCGTCGAGGGACGAGCCTCCCGAGCGGAATCCGGAGCCGGGGTCGCGGCTACCGTCCCGGCCTGCCCGCCGAGACGCCGTGCCGGCGCTTCGCGAATGCGCCTGCCGGCGAAGATGTCACGGATCGCCCGGAAGCCCGCCTCGTAGATCTGTTCGGAAACGAGGGCGGTCAGTTCCCTGCGTCGGTTTTCGGGCGGGTGGAAGGTGGAACGCCACTCCCAGAAGGTCAGGTTGCCGTCCGTCACCGGCTTCAGCGCGACCTGCGCGACGTAGCCCATCAGCGGCAGCGGCGCCTCCAGGATGCAGTAGGTGAAGCATCGGTCGCGGTCGGACAGGGACAGCAGCTGTTCGCGCAGTTCGCTGCCGTCGGCGAGGCGGAAGCGGCGGACGGCACCAACCGCATCGACGGGCTCGCCGCCTTCGATCAGGCTGGTCGAGACCGCGGGATGCCAGCGGTCGTGCCCGTTGAAGTCGCGCAGGATCGACCACACATCCTCGATCGGTGCGTCGATGATCGTGCTGCGGCGGACTTCGACCATGCGTCAGCGCGAAAACCGCTGCTTCAGCGCGTCGAAGGCGGCCTGGAACACGCCCTCACCAATCGACCTGACGAGTTCGGGCTCCCTTTCAGGCGGACAATCGAATTCCGCCTGCCATGCCGCAAATGTCCGGTTCCCGTCCGTCACCGGCGTCAGCGAGAGGGTCGCGACGTAGTTCTCGACGCCCATCGGGCTTTCGAGGATCGCATAGGTGCAGGACAGGTCGTAGTCCGATAGCGCCAGAAGGCGCTCGCGGATCCGGCCGCCATCCTCGAGCACGAAGCTGCGGATGCAGCCGATCTGGTCCGGCTGCATGTGCTGCTCGATCCGGCTCTCGGCCACGAACGGCGTCCAGGCGGGCAGGCCGTTGAAGTCGCGCACGACGGACCAGACCTGCGCCGGGGGCGCGGCGATGACGGTGGACACGTAGACCTTCGTCATGCGGCCCGCCCCTGCCCCGCCGCGCGGCGGCGATCATGACTAGCGGTCGCGGTCGTCGTCATGATCGTCGCGGCCATTCTTGCTCTTGCCCTTCTTGTCCCGCGTCAGGCTCGAAATGTCCTTGGCGTCGCGGAGCACGTCCGTCATGCGGCCGAGCGAGCCGCCCTCGATGCCGATCTCCTTCATCAGATTGTCGATCATGGGCGCTTGCACGCGGTAGCGCAGCGCCGAATCGATCACCTCGTCGGTCACGTTGCGGTTTCCGGCGCCGTTGCCGCCGTTCATGCCGTCGACATGCAGGATCTTGATGCCCTCGATCTTCTCCATCGGCCGCACGCTCTCGCGGATGATTCCCTCCATGTGTTCGAGGATCTTGCCGCGCAGGCGTCCCGATCGGGCCTCCTCGGAAAGCACGTTGTCGGCCTCGTTGAGCTTGCGCTGGCCGGCAGCGTCGACGTCGTAGCGTTCGGCCGCCGCGAGCGCGCGGATCTTCTCGGCCTCGGCCGAGGCGAGCGCCGCGATCTTCTGGGCTTCCGCGAGGCTCTTTGCCGCCTTCATCTCGGCATCGGCGGCGGAGGTGATGCGAAGCGTCTCGCGTTCGGCTTCGCGGTTCGCGGCAATGAGGTCGGTAAGCTTGCGCCGTTCCGCGATCTCGCGCTCGCGGGCGGTCAGCGCCTGTTCCTCGGCCTGGATGGCCTTGGCACGCACCGACTCGGACGCGGCGATGGCGGCGGAACGTTCCTGCGTCTTCTTGGCCACGTCGATGGCCTTCTGGATTTCGGCGATCTCCACCGCCTGGTCGCGCACGACCGAAAGCTGGCGCAGTTCCCGATCCTTGACCAGCTTCGCCTCCTCGATGCCCCGTTCCGTCATGATGCGGGCGCGCTCGATCTCCTCGGCGGACGCGATCTCGGCCTCCTCGAAGGCCTGCCGCTTAGCGATCTGGAGGGCTTCGAGATGCCGCTCGCGTTCGACGCGCACCTCGTCGAGCGCCCGGTCCTGCGCGATCCGCGCCACTTCCGTCTCCTGGTTGGCGACGATCTCGGCGCGGCGCTTCTCGGCCTCCGCCCTGGTTACGTCCAGCGCCTTTTCCGAAAGGGCGATCTGCCGTTCGAGTTCGACGATCTCCAGCGACTTCCTGCGCTGGATCTCCATCTCCTGCTGCGCCCCCTCGCGTTCGATCCGGGCCTTTTCCAGCGAGAGCTGGAGCGCGATCTGCTCGCGCTCGGTGAGCTCGCGCGTCTTCAGTTCCGCCTCGTCGAGCGCCCGCCGCCGCGCGATCTCGCGTTTCTGCGTCTCCTCCTCGTTGCGGATGCGCTCATCGGTGATGGCACGTTCCTGGGCAAGGCGCGATTTCTCGACAGCTTCGCGGGAGGTCAGCTGGGCCTGTTCGGCCTCCTGGTCGCGGACGGCGCGCTCGCGCACCAGTTCGGAGCGCTGGGCGGCGCGGCGGATCTCCACCTCGCGTTCCTGTTCGAGCCGGGCGTACTCGGTCTCGCGGTCGATCTCCAGCACCCGGCGCTGCGTCTCCAGGTTCTGCGTGCGGATGTCGACCAGCGTGCGCTGCTCGATTTCGTTGCGCATCCGGCGCCGCGTCTCGATGGATTCCGTAAGCTGCGTCAGGCCTTCCGCATCGAAGGCGTTCGACGGATCGAAGAATTCGAGGCTCGTCTGGTCGAGATCGACGATCGCCACGCTCTCGAGTTCGAGCCCGTTGGCGGCGAGCGATTCCGAAGCAAGGAGACGAACCTGCGCGGCATAGTCGGCCCGCCGTTCGTGCATTTCCTCGAGCGTCATCTGGGCGGCGATCGTGCGAAGCGAGGAGGCGAACTTGCCTTCCAGAAGCTCGCGCAGGCCGTCCTCCTGCATGGCGCGGCGCCCCAGCGTCTGGGCGGCTGCGGCGACGAACGCCTTGCTCGCCCCCACGCGCACGAAGAACTCGGCCACCAGATCGACCCGCATGCGGTTGCGGGTGATCAGGCCCATCCCCTCCTCCCGCCGCACCTCGATGCGCATGACGTTCATGTTGACGGGGGTGATCTCGTGCAGCACCGGCACCACGAAGGCGCCGCCGTTCACCACCACCTTTTCGCCGAGGAAGCCGGTGCGGACGAAGGCGGTCTCCTTGGTGGAACGCCGGTAGAGCCAGCGCAGGATGTAGACGGCGATCACGACGATGATCGCCAGGATGATCAGCCACAACAGGAATGCGCCGAAAGTCTGCGCAGCCATGATAATTCCTCCCCAATACCGTTCAGGTCAGCCGAAACTGACCGACTTGAACCTTTTCGTCTGTTGCGTCAGCGCACGCTCCGTCGGCAGGCGCTCCATCGAGGAGGCGCCGTAGAAGCCGTGGCAGTTGGTCGTATTCCTGAGGACGTACTCGGCGTCCTCCGGCTCCGCGACCGGTCCGCCATGCACGAGCACGATGACGTCCGGGTTCACCTTCAGCGCCGCCTCGGACCAGTCGTTCACCATCGCCGGCACGTCGGCCAGCGTGAGCGCGGTCTCGGCCCCGATCGATCCGCCGGTTGTCAGCCCGAGGTGGCAGACGACGATGTCGGCACCGGCGCGCGCCATCGCGGCGGCTTCGTCGGCATTGAAGACATAGGGGGTGGTCAGCAGGTCCTTCTCGCGGGCCAGCCGGATCAGGTCGACCTCCAGCCCGTAGGACATGCCGGTCTCCTCCAGGTTTGCCCTGAAGGTCCCGTCGATCAATCCGACCGTGGGGAAGTTCTGGATGCCGGCGAAACCGATCGCCTTCACCTGATCCAGGAGATGATCGAACACGCAGAACGGATCGGTCCCGTTGATACCGGCCAGCACCGGCGTCGTCCTGACCACCGGCAGGATCTCCCTGGCCATGTCCATGACGATCTCGTTGGCGTTGCCGTATGCGAGCAGGCCCGACAGCGAGCCGCGTCCGGCCATGCGGTAGCGCCCGGAATTGTAGATGACGATCAGGTCGATGCCGCCGGCTTCCTCGCACTTGGCCGACAGGCCGGTGCCGGCGCCGCCGCCGACGATCGGCACGCGCCTTCGCTTCATGTCCTGGAAACGTTCGATGAGCCGGGATCGATCGGGTCGGGACACTCAGGCGCTCTTCTGCAGCTTGGGGGTGATGGATTCGAAGGCCGCGACCGCGGCATCGGCGAAGGTATCGTCGTTGATGTTGCCCTTCACCCGCTGAAGCTGGCGCTGCGGCGACGGCCGCACGGTCCGCTCCAGGGCCTCGAAGAGCGCATTGTCGGCTTCCGGATCGTGAAAGGGCTTCCCCGGCGCATCGAGCATGGACAAACCTCCTTCCGGCAACAGGAAGCGGACCGGCCCGTTCATCGCGTTCAGCCGCTCGCCGATCCATTCGCCGATCGCGCGGTTCTCGTCACGTGTGGTGCGCATCAGGGTGACGTTCGGATTGTGGATGACGAAATTTCGTGCGCGGAATTTTTCCGGCACCGTCTCGCGCGGGCCGAAATTGACCATGTCGAGCGCCCCGACCGAGCCGACATAGGGAAGGCCGGTGCGGATCGCGGCGCCGAACCGGTCGGCCGTCGCGGGAAAGACGCCGCCGACCAGCATGTCGGCTACTTCCGTGGTGGTGAGATCGAGGAAGCCGGACAGGAGACGGGAATCGCCGAGGTTCTCCATCGCCCGTCCACCGATGCCGGTGGCATGGAAGACGAGGCAGTCGTATGCCCCCTCGAGCCGCTTGGTCACCGCCTGGACCAGGGGGGTGGTGACGCCGAACATGGTGATGCCAACCGCGGGCCGCGCCGCGCGGCGCCTGGCATCCCACTGTTCCGGACCAGGCAGTCGCGCCACCATACCGGCCATGGCGTGCGCGGCATTGGCCAGCACCGCCTCGGTGATCGAGTTCAGCCCCTGCACGTCGGCGACGGAGTGGAACATCATGATGTCGGCGCCGCCGACATATTGGGCAACGTCGCCCGCGGCGACCGTCGAGACCATGAGCTTGGGAATGCCGACGGGCAGCACGCGCATTCCCGCCGTCGCCAGCGTCGTGCCGCCGGAGCCGCCGGCCGAGACGATGCCGCCGATGCCCCTCTCGCGGGCCATCCAGCGCCCAAATGCGTCCGCCATCGCCCCGACCGATGCGCCCCGGTCACCGGAGAAGACGGCGGAGGTGCCGGCCGGATGCATCGCGGCGACCTGCATGGCCGGAACGTCGACGCTGGCCGGCTTTCCGGACGTCGACAGATCGACGGTGCGGACCGGGATGCGCAGCGCCTTCAGCTTGTCGGCCAGGAAACGCAGTTCGCGTCCCTTGGTGTCGAAGGTGCCCGCGACGACGACCGTCTTGCCGATCCGCTCCGCGAAGGGGATCGCGAACATCGCGGAGCGGTCGTCCTCCGGGGCGGTCCTTTCGACCGCAGCCTGTCGCATCGCGCTGACCGGCACGTTCCAGCGGTTGGGAAGGTCCGTCACGGGACGATAGACCCCGCCGGATCCCGGCGGCGGCGACGGCTGCGCCGGTCCGCCGGCGCGTTCCACGCGATAGACCTCCGCGAGGTCGCTGCGCGCCTGCGCGATCGCCACCGGCGTGGCATCCTCGTCCTCGCCGTGGCGGCCGACGCCGAGCAGGCGCTGCTGCAGGTCGCGGTCGGCGGCGAGCGCGGCCGCGTCGATGACGCGGTTGACCCGGCCGTTGACCATGATGGCGACCTTGTCGGAGACGGAGGTCGCCACGCCGATGTTCTGTTCGATGACGAGGATCGCCATCTCGCCTTCCTCGCCGAGCGTGAGCAGCATCTGCTCGACCTGTTCGACGATGACCGGGGCCAGACCCTCGGTCGGCTCGTCCATCACCAGGAGTCTCGGATCGGACAGGAGTGCGCGCGAGATCGCCAGCATCTGCTGCTCGCCGCCCGACAGCTGCGATCCGCCGTTCGTCCTGCGCTCGGCCAGCCGGGGGAAGGTCTGGTACACCCGCTCGACGGTCCAGGAGGCGTCGCGCCGTCCGCCCGCGGCGAGCCGCAGGTGTTCGTCGACGGTCAGGCTCGGCCAGACCCGCCGGCCCTGCGGGACGTAGCCGACGCCCAGGCGATGAATCTCATGCGGTTCGAGCGCCGAAATCTCGCGCCCGTCGAGGCGGATGGAGCCCGAGCGCGCGCGCTTCAGCCCGGTGATGGTGTTGCAGAGCGTCGTCTTGCCCATGCCGTTGCGCCCGACGACGGACAGGACGCCGCGTTCCAGGGTAAGGGAGACGCCCTGGAGGGCATGGCTCTCGCCATAGTAGACCTGCAGGTCGTCGATGCGCAGCACGGCTTTGGAGGTGCGGGAAGGACCATCAGCCATGCCGTCCTCCCAGGTAGATCTCCTGGACCTGCGGATCGTTCTCGATCTCGTCCGGGGTGCCTTCCTTGAAGATGCGGCCGTTGTGCATCATCGACACGCGCTCGCAGACCCGCAGCGCGACGTCGAGATCGTGCTCGATGATGACGTAGCCGATGTGCCGCGGCAGACCATTGAGGATCGCGACGAGATCCCGGCGCTCTGCCGGCGACAGGCCTGCGGCGGGTTCGTCGAAGAGGATGAGACGCGGCGCGCCCGCCAGCGCCAGCGCGATCTCGAGCTGCCTCTGCTGGCCGTGGCTGAGCGTGGCCACGAGCACGTCGCGCTCGCGGTCCAGATGCACCGCATGGAGGATGGATTCCGCCTGCTGCATGTTCACGTCGGAGGCGGTCGGCCGCAGCAGCGAGAAGCGGCGCCGCGAGACCCCCTTGCAGGCGAGATAGACCGAGTTGAGCACAGTCAGCCCGTTGAAGAGCTGGGAGATCTGATAGGTCCGCCGCAGGCCGCGCCGAATGCGCTCGTGCGGCGGCAGTTCGGTCACGTCCTCGCCGAAGAAGCGTATCCTTCCGTTCGTCGGCAGGAAGTCGCCGGTGACGGCGTTGAACAGCGTCGTCTTGCCGGCGCCGTTGGAGCCGAGGACCGCGCGCCGTTCTCCGGCCGCGATCCTCAAATTGATCTCGGTGAGCGCCACCAAGGCTCCGAAATGCCGCGCGACGTCGTCGAGCTCGAGCGCATGGGCGCCCGTACCCTGAAGACGTGATGCGAGGGATGTCTCGGCCATGGTGGCGCTGTTTCCCCGACTATTCGCAGCTCGGGTTTTCGCGGCTGACCGCACCGAGCGCCCGGAACTCGTCCTCGGGGATGCCCAGCGTCTGATTGACCTGCGGCACCACCTTGATGAGCTTGTTGAGCAGCGTTCCGTCGGCCGTCTCCGTCACCTCCGTCAGGTAGATGTCGGCGATGGCGTTGCGGTTGGCGTCGAGCGAGACCTTGCCGGTGGGCGACTCGAACGAGACCTTCGACAGTGCATCGCGCAGCTTCGCCCCGCCGTCGGAGACGTCGCCGCCGACCTCCTCGAGCGCGAGCAGCGCCGCCTTCATGTTGAGGTAATACGCATGGGCGAAGAGCGACGGCGACGGGAAGGCTCCCGGCTGCTTCTTGTAGGCTTCCACGAACTCATTCCAGGCCGGGGTATCGTTCGTGTCCGCCACCGGACCAGCCGCCGGCGTGCCGATCAGCACGTCGCGCAGCTTGCCCTCGGAGGTCAGGACGGTCTGGTCGACCGTGATCGAGCCGCCGATGAGCGGCGCCGTGCCGCCGGACTGCTGGAACTGCGTCAGGAAGTTGACGGCATCCGCCCCGCCGAGCGCCACGTAGACGGCATCGACCTCGTCGGGGATCGCGGCGATGACGGAGGAATAGTCCTTGTTGCCGATCGGCACCCACGACTTCGACGGCACCTTGCCGCCAGCCTTGCAGAACTCCGCCATGAAGCCGAACACCTGCGTGTAGGGGAAGGAGTAATCCTCGGCGACGACGGCGACGTTCTTGTAGCCCTTCTCGTTGAAGGCGTAGGTGCCGAGCCCGGCCATCCACTGGGCGCCGTCGGTGCCGAAGCGGAAGAAGTTCGGGGCCGGATCGCGGAACGTGGTGTCCTGGGCGGCGGAAGCGCCGTTCAGGAACGTCACGTCGGGCTGGCTTTTGGCATAGTCCTTGATGGCGATGCCCTCGTCGCCGGAAAGCGGACCGACCAGCACCTTGACGCCGTCCTGCTCCACGAGCTTGCGCGCAGCGCGAACGGCGCTGTCGGGCGAGGCATCCGACGAGCCCTTGACGATCTCGATCTTCTTGCCGGCGACCGTGCCGCCCATTTCCTCCACGGCCGTCCGGGCGCCGCGCTCGCCATCCTCGCCAAGCACGGTGAACGGGCCTTCGAAGGTGGCAAGCAGGCCGATCTTGATGGTGTCGTCCTGGGCGAGCGCCCAGCCCGGAGCCGTGATGCCGGTGGCGACGGCGAGCGCCAGAAGTGTCCTGCGATGAATGTTCATTGTCGTTCCTCCCTTGAGTTGATATTCGCCCGCCCCGTCTTCAGCGATCGGGACGCAGCTTCTCCTGTGCGAGATGCGGCTTCATTTTTTCCCAAAGCCCGAGGATACCGTCCGGCGATACGAAGACGATCACCAGAAAGACGAGGCCGATCAGCGTGTTGAAGCGCTCCGCCCCGACGATGTCGATGGCGAAGGTCTGCATGAGCACGACGACCGTCCGCGCCGATGAAGGGACCGATCGGATGGCGCATGCCGCCGATCACCGCGATGATCAGCACGTTGATGGCGGCGCCGACGCCGATCGTGCCCGGCGAAATGCGCCCGTTGAACCAGACGAGCAGGACACCCGCGAGACCGGCTATCAACCCGGCCAGGAACCAGGCGAAGACCTTGTGCGCGGTCACGTCGTAGCCGATGGCGCGCATGCGGCGCGGGTTGTCGCGGATCGCCTGCAAGGTGAGGCCGAAGGTGGATTGCGCGCCGTAGAGAACGGCGACGTAGCACAGCACCGCAGCGCCGAGGCACAGATAGTAGTAGGGCATGGCCGAGCGCCAGTCGACGCCCCAGAATTGCGGCGCACGTACCCCCGCGAAGCCCGGAAAGCCATTGAACAGCGTGTAGTTCTGCTGCGCGAAATAGAAGCTCGCGGTGGCGATCGCGAGGGTGATCATGATCGTGTAGATGCCTTCGGTGCGCACGGCGATCCAGCCGATGAGCGCGGAGGCGATCGCCGCGATCAGGATGGCCCAGGGAACCACGATCCACCACGGCCAGCCGAAGCCGAGCACGTTGGAACTGTTCTCCCCGAAGATGGCGACGGCGTAGCCGGCGAAACCGGCGACCGTGATCTGCGCCAGGCTGACCATGCCGCCATAGCCGGCGAGCAGTGTCAGCGACAGCGCGAGCATGCCCCAGACGAGCGAGTAGCCGCCGATCTGGGTCAGGAAGAAGTCGCTCGCCACCGCGGGGTAGAGCAGGAGCGCGATCGCGAGCAGGATGTGGCCGGCGCCGAGCCGTTCGACCCAGTGGCGGTCCGGCGCGGCGGTGCCGGTGTCGGCGACGAGTGCCATCACGCCCTCCCCATGATGCCCTGCGGCCGGATCGCCAGCGTCACGACCATGATGACGAAGGTGAGGACGACGCCATAGGTGGGGAAGTAGACGAGACCGATCTGTTCGGCGAGGCCAATGAGCAGCGCGCCGATCGCCGCGCCGGGAATGGAGCCCATTCCGCCGACGATGACGACGACAAGCGAAGCGAGCAGGTAGCGCACGTCCTCGCCTGGCGCGATGGAGAGCGCGGAGCCACCGACCACGCCGGCGAAGCCGGCCAGCCCCGCGCCGAGGCCGAAGACGATGGCGAAGACCATGTGCACGTTGGTTCCCGATGCCGACAGCATGGCCCGGTCGTCGACGCCGGCACGGATCATCATGCCGACCCGGGTGCGATTGAGCATCAGCCAAAGGGCTATGCCCACCGCGATGGCGATGACCAGAACCACGATGCGGTAGAGCGGATAGGTGAGGAAGACCGAAGCCCCGTTGGAGCGCACGGCCGTGACGATCGGCAGGGTCAGGGCGCCGCTCAGGAGCTCGGGTGTCTGGAGCTGGTAGGTCTGGCCGCCCCAGACCGCGAGCATCAGGTCCGCCGCAACGATGGAGATGCCGATCGTCACCAGCGTCTGGCGCAGGTCGTCGCCCTCGAGGCGACGGAACACGATGAACTGCATGAGGATGCCGACGAGGGCCAGCACCAGGAAGCCGGCCGCGACGCCGATCAGCCAGATAGCCGGTCCATTGCGTGACGACGTAGCCGATATAGGCGCCGAGCAGGTAGAGCGAGCCATGCGCCAGGTTGACGTTGCGCATGAGGCCGAACACCAGCGTGAAGCCGCTGGCGACCAGGAAATAGAGGCCGGCCAGGGTCACCCCGTTGAAGACGGCGCTGACGAAGGCCTTCTTGGAGATCAGCACGTCGTTGAGCCAGTCCGGCCAGACCGAGAAGACCAGCCACGCGAACACCGCAGCGCCCAGAAGCCCGAGCAGCCACCAGGCCTGCCGGCGGCTGAAGCCGCCGGTCTCGATGTCGCTCCTGGTCCTGTCGGTGAGGCTCACGACGGCTGTCCTCAGGCGGTCAGCCTGCGACGCTGCTCGTTGAGCCGCGGCGCCTTGTGGAACTTGCCGTCCTTCATGATGGCCATCAGCCGGTTCTTGTCCTGCAGAATGCGCACGTCGGAGATGGGATCGCCATCGACCAGCAGGAGGTCGGCCAGATAGCCTTCCTTGATGAGGCCGAGCTCGTCGCCCATGTTCATGATCTGGCCGCCAAACTTGGTCGCAGCCTGGATCGCTTCCATCGGAGAGAAGCCGAGCACCTCCACGAAGGTCTGGATGTCCTTGGCGTTGGTGCCCTGCGGTGTCCAGGCGAAGCCGTAGTCGCCGCCGATGCAGACGCGGATGCCGCGCCGGTGCATCTTCTTCATCGTGTCTATGCACATCTCCAGCTCGCGCTCGTAGAGCAGGGTCACCGGCGAGCCGGGCTTGATGCCCCACTGCTCGGCATGACGCGCCGTGTTGATGAGCCAGGCGATGCCCGGCGCCACGAGATGCCGGTCCTTCGCCGCCTCGAGCATGTCGAGCGCCTCTTCGTCGGCAAACGAGGCGTGGTAGATGTTCTGGATGCCGTGGCGGATGCACTGCTTGACCGAGCCGGACGAGCGGGCATGGGCGGACAGGACCTTGTTGCGGCAGCGCGCCTCCGAGGCGGCCATGGCCACCTCCTCCTCGGACATCGGGGTCTCTTCCGCCCCCATGCCGGTGATCTCCTCGCCGGACAGGTTGAGCTTGATGGAATCGACGCCGTACTTGATCAGCGTGCGCACCGTGCGCCGGATCTCCTCCGGACCGGAAACGACGATGCCGAGGTTGAGCCCCTCGTGCGGAATGTGCGACGGGCGCGGAATCGCCGAGGCCGCCGACGGTGGTGATCTCGGGACCCGCCGCAAGATAGCGCGGGCCCGGATACCTGCCTTCGTTGATGAACCGCTTGGCGACGACGTCGAGCCTCGGCTTTGCCGCCGCCGCGCCCCGGCCAGCGGTGAAGCCTGCGTCGAGCACGAGCTTGGCCATCTCCATGGTGACCAGCATGTGCTCCTCGAGTTCCATCATCTGGATCGGGTCGATGCCGGGTGCGTTGTTCCAGGACAGGTGCAGGTGCGCGTCGATCATGCCGGGCATCAGCGTCGCGCCCATGCCGTCGATCACCGTCGTGCCGCCGCCGTAGGACGAGGCCGCAGGCGAGCCGAACCGCGAGGAGCCGCGCGTTATCTGCTTGATGCGGTTGCCCTGCACCAGGACTTCACCAGTGTACGGATACTCGCCCGTCGCATCGAGGATGCGAACGTTGGTGAAGAGAGTTCCGTTTCCGTTTCCGTTGCCGTTCCAGTCGTCCGCCATGTCATCCTCCCGATAAGCGGCAGCCGCGCGCGAAGACCCGTTTGGTTCAGGTCCCCGCGCGGTGCAGGAAATCCACGAGCTTGCGGCCGGTTTCCTGCGGAGCTTCTACAGTAGCCCAGTGGCCGCAGCGGTCCACTGGAGAAAACGATGCGTTCTTCAGACGAGTCCGCGAGGGCGCGTGCGACGCCGGGCGGATTGACGGCATCGTCCTCGCCGGTGATCAGCAGCGCGGGTGCGGCGATCCGCTTCGGATCGACGGCCTGTGCCTTTGCCAGCGCCTCGCAGGTAAGGGCGTAGGATTCGGGATCCTGCCGGGTGATGGACTCGCGCACGAAAGCGACCGCGGCCGGCGAGGTCTCGCGGGTATGCGCCGACAATGCCCCGGCGACGATCTGGTCGGCGATGTCGGACATGCCGCCTGACCTTGCCATCCGTGCGCGGCCGGCAAGACCCTGCCGCGTCGCGTCGCCGGGTTCTGCCAGGGCTCCCAAAAGCACCAGCGAACGGACGAGTTCGGGATGCCGCGTGGCGATCCACTGGCAGATGATCGTGCCCATCGAATGCCCGACGAAATGCGCGCGGTCGACGCCCAGCGCGGCCAGCGCCTTGACCACCGCCGCGGCGATGCCCTCGATCGACAGCGGTTCAAGCGGGCGCGGCGAGCGCCCCGAGCCGGGCATGTCGAGGCGGATGACGCGGAAGCTCGACAAGGCCCCGATCTGGGGCTGGAACATGTTCGAGGTTCCGCCGAGACCATGGATCAAGACCACCGGGGCGCCCTCGCCCTGGACCTCCGCCACGATCGGCCCGACCTGCGCCGTCGTCATGCCGCGCGCTCCGCGACACGGTTCTGAAGAGCACCAATGCCGTCGATCTCCACGCGCACGAGGTCGCCTCCCCTTAGATACTTCGGCGGATCGAAGCCGATGCCGACGCCGACCGGCGTGCCGGTCGCGATGATGTCTCCCGGCTTCAGCGTGATGCCCTGCGAGAGCGTGGAGATGATGGTCGGAATGTCGAAGATCAGCATCGAGACCCTGGCGTTCTGCCGCATTTCGCCGTTGACGAAGCAGCGGACGGATGCGCTCGCGAGATCGAACTCGTCGCTGGTGACCGCCCAGGGCCCCATCGGGCAGAACGTGTCCTGCGATTTTCCGATCAGCCACTGGCTGTAGCGACCCTGCAGGTCGCGCGCGGTCACGTCGTTGACGATCGTGTAGCCCCAGACATGGTCGAGGGCGCTTCTCGCGGGTGATGCCCCGCCCGCCCTTGCCGATGATCACCGCCAGTTCGGCCTCGTAGTCGATGGCGGACGAGACCTGCGGGTCGATGACTACATCGGCGCCATCCGGCACGACTGATTCAGGGACCTTGGAAAAGATGATCGGATGCTTCGGGACCGCGCCGCCGGACGCACTGGAATCAAAGCCGCTCGAGGCGAATTCGTGGGCGTGCTCGAAATAGTTCTTGCCCACGCAGAAGATGTTGCGCGACGGCACCGGAATCGGCGCCTCCATGGTCACTGCGTCCAGCGGCACGGGCGACAGGGTACGCGGGATCCCCGCGCCGTTGCGCTCGATGAGCGCGACGATGCCGCGGCTGGCCTGCTCGGCGGAGAGGTCGAACGGTGTCACGGTACGCGCCTCGGGATCAACCACGCCGACGCGCCGCTCGCCCGCGATGGAAAAGGTCGCGACCTTCATTCAGTTGCTCCTCCCTGAGCCTATTTTGGACCATTCGGCCCTTAATAGGTACACGCTAGCAGCGATTGGTTCACTCCGCAAGCACCAGATCATACTGGCGCAGCCGGCGCTCCGGCTTGGCGCCATCGCAGTCGCCGCGACTATTTTTCGCTTCAGATGAGCGCAGCCGGTGGCTGGACGGCTCCCGTCCGAGGCTGCTAGTATTGGATCATAATAGGATCATTTTCTGGTCAGGGACATGCCGAGACTGGTTGCCGATGATATTGCCGTTGCGCTGAGGGACCGGATCACGTCCGGCGAATGGTCGCTGGTCGGGCGGCTTCCGCCGGAACGGGACCTGGCGGTGGAATTCGGGGTGGCGAGGAACACGGTGCGCCGCGCCTTCGACACGCTGGAGCGCGACGGGACCGTCATCCGACAGGTGGGTCGCGGCACCTTCGTCGCGCGGGAGAACGGAAATACCCTGGCGGCCACCGTCACGCGGATGGAGGGAACCAGCCCCGCCGACATGATGGAGATCAGGCAGTTGCTGGAGCCCGCCGCGGCGGCGTTTGCAGCGACGAACGCCAGCGCCGGCGATCTCAATGCCGTCAGGGAAGCGCACGAGGCGGCATCCGCGGCCCAGGAGATGCCGGATTTCGAGCAGTGGGACGCGGAGTTCCATCACCGCATCTTCGCCTGCAGCCGCAACGAGTTCCTCAAGGAGATCCACAATCTCATGCGCATCCTGCGCAACCAGGCCCCATGGTTCGACATGAAGAAGCGATCGTTCTCGGAAAACCGCCGCGGGACATACTGCGAGGAGCATGGCGCCGTGCTGACCGCGCTGCTCAGCCGCGATCCCGACGGCGCGCGCAAGGCCATGCTCGCCCACCTGCGCACGGTGGAAAGGAACATGCTTGGCCGGTAGCGGCACACTTGCACGCGCCATATCCAAATACCTTTGCAGCCCTGAACAGACCAGCGCGAATCATCCGGCCATCACGCCGCCGTCGATCGGAATGGTGACGCCGGTCATGAAGCTCGAGGCGGAGGATGAAAGCAGCAGCGCCAGTCCCTTGATCTCCTCGGGATCGGCGATGCGACCGAGCGGCACCATCGAGGCGAACTGCGCCTCGACCTCGGGCTGGCGGATGCGTCCGCCGGCGATGTTTGTCCGGAAAGGTCCGGGCGCGATGCCGTTGACCATCACGTCATAGGAGGCGAGTTCCATCGCCGCTTGCCGCACGAGATTGACGACCGCCGCCTTGGTGGCCGTATAGGCATAGCCGCACATGACCTCGGACTTCAGGCCAGCGACCGACGCCACGGCCACGATGCGGCCGCTGCGCTGCCGCTTCATGTGCCTGGCCGCCGCCTGGATCGACGCGAAAACGCCGGTCAGGTTGATGCCGAGCACCCGATCCCATTGCGCGTCGTCGACCGCGTTGATCTGGCCGGCCTCCGTGCGGTAGCCGGGCCCGGCGGTGATGCCGGCGTTCGCGACCATGACATCGAGGCTGCCGCGCCTCGCCGCGACGTCATCGACCGCCGCGCGGATGGCATCGCGGTCCGCGACGTCGAGCAGAACGGTCTCGGCACTGCCGCCCGCGCCCACTATTCCTGCCAACGCGCGGTCGAGGCCGGCGGGGTCCACGTCGGTCAGGACGACATGCGCGCCGGCTTCCGCCAGAACCTGCGAGATCGCGAGGCCGAGCCCGCTGCCCGCACCCGTGACAAAGCCGGTCTTTCCCCGCAGCGAGAACCGTTCCGCAAACGCCATGCCACCCTCCCGAAGCCGTTATGGTATGCAAGACCGGCTTCTCCGTATTGGCAAGAGAAATCGTTCACCACTTGTTTTTCTCTGCAATTACAGTCGTTTGATGAATAGACCCCTTCGACATGTGAGAAAACAGTTACATTCTCGTTGACGCGAAAACGGAAAGAGTGTGTACAATGCGGGCAGGAACAAGGCCGGGCACCCGGCCGGCGCTTCAGGGAGGTCGCGCAGAATGGCGCATCAGGAAACATTCGAAACCGTCACCGGCTGCCGCATCCGCATGATGCGCAAGGGCAAGGGCGAGCCGCTGCTGTTCCTGCACGGCGCCACCGGCGTGCCGCGCTGGCTGCCGTTCATGGACATGCTGGCGGAGAAGTACGACCTGATCGTGCCCGAGCATCCTGGCTTCGGCGCGTCCGACACGCCCGACTGGCTCGACAACATCGGCGACCTCGCCTTCTTCTACCTCGACCTGATCGACCAGCTCGGGCTCGACAAGGTGCACCTCGTCGGCACCTCGCTCGGCGGCTGGATCGCGGCGGAACTCGCCACGCGCGTCATGCGAGAGCATCAAGACGCTGACGCTGGTCGCCCCGGCCGGCATCCACGTGAAGGGCGTCAAGAAGGGCGACATGTTCATGTGGTCGCCCGAGGAGACCGCGCAGAACCTGTTCCACAACCAGGAGATCGCCAAGGCGGTGCCGCAGCCGGCCAACGAGGAGGAACTGATGGTCGTGCTGAAGAACCGGCTGATGACGGCCAAGCTCGGCTGGCAGCCGCGCATGTACAACCCGGACCTGAAGAAGTGGCTGCACCGGGTCGACGTGCCGACGCTGATCATCTGGGGCGACGACGACAAGCTGCATGCCGGCCGAGTACGGCCCGGCCTACCGCGACCTGATCCCGAACTCCGCGCTCGAGGTCATCGCCGAGTGCGGGCACCTGCCCCATGTCGAGAAGGCGCAGGAGTTCACCGCCAAGGTCGTCAGCTTCATCGAAGGAGCCGCGTGATGAAATTCTACATGATGCACCTGATGCCCTATGCGGATCTCGATCTGGACTACGACCAGAAATACAACTCCGCCTGGATCACGCTGCCCAACAGCTACTACGACCCGAAGAAGGGCGCCAAGCTCTACAACCGCTACCTCGACGAGCTCGAATATGCCGACCAGCTCGGCTTCGACGGCGTCTGCGTCAACGAGCACCACCAGAACGCCTACGGGCTGATGCCGCAGCCCGGCGTCATGGCCGGCGCGCTGGCGCGGCGCACCAAGAAGGTGAAGATCGCGATCCTCGGCCGCGCCCTGCCGCTGCTCAACAACCCGGTCACCGTCGCGGAAGAATTCGCGATGGTCGACAACATCACCGAGGGCCGCTTCATCGCCGGCTTCGTGCGCGGCATCGGCGCGGAGTACCACGCCTGGAGTTGCAACCCGGCGCTGTCGCACGAGCGTTTCCACGAGGCGCACGACCTGATCGTGCGGGCGTGGACGGAGACCGGGCCCTTCGCGCTTCGAGGGCGAGCACTACCAGTTCGAATACGTCAACCTGTGGCCGCGGCCCTACCAGAACGATCCGCATCCGCCGATCTGGATCCCCTCGCAGGGCTCGAGCGAGACCATCGAGTGGGCCTCGCACCCGGACCGCCGCTACACCTACCTGCAGACCTTCACGCCGGTGGCGATGCTGGCCAAGTACATGCAGATGTACAAGGACAAGGCGGCAGGAGCACGGCTACGAGGCGACCGAGGACCAGCTCGGCTGGTCGGTGCCGATCTATGTCGCCGAGACCGACGAGATCGCGCGCCGCGAGGCGCAGCCGCACATCGAGAACTTCCTGAACAAGTTCCTGCGCATGCCCAAGGAGATGCTGCTGCCGCCGGGCTACCTGTCGCTGAAGTCGATGCTGGGCGTGATGAAGGCGAAGTCGTCCATCGGCAGCAAGCAGACGATCGATGCCGTGATCGACAAGGGCATGTTCATCTGCGGCAGCCCGGAGACGGTGCGCGCGAAGCTCGAGCGAGTACCAGTCGCAGATCGGCTTCGGCCACCTGCTGTCGCTGCTGCAGTTCGGCACGCTGCCGGCGGAGCTGACGCGCAAGAACATGGAGCTCTACGCCAACGAGGTGATGCCCTACCTGCGCGACCAGACGGCCGGAAAGGCCTCCGTCGCCGCCGAATGACCGCCCGGCACGGGCCCTCTCCGCACGGAGCGGGCCGGCCGTCAGGGTTCCGGATCGGGATCGGGATCGTTGAGGATCGAGAACAGATGAGCGCCCATCGCCGCCTCCGCCCAGTCGGGATTGCGCGCCTTCAGGGCACCGATGATCTCGCGGTGCTGGCGGTGGGTGCGCCGCGTCCGCTCCTCGAGCGGTTCGGCGTAGAAGTTGAAGATCGATGCGGGCAGTTCGAGCGACGAGGCGAGGATGCGTTCCAGCCTCGGACTGTCCGCCGCCTTCGCGATCAGCGCGTGGAACTCGTTGTTCAACTCGTCGAAGCGCGCGAGGTGCCGGTGCCAGCCCAGCTCGGCGAAGACGCTCTTCCATCTCCTCCTCGAGCGCCTCGAGGCGGGCGATGTCGGCGGCGCTGATGCGCCGCGCCGCGCGCCGCGCGCCATGCGCCTCGAGCTTGGCGCGCAGGCGGAAGATCTCGGCGACGTCCTCTTGCGAAAAGCTCGCGACCTGCCCGCGCCGGTAGCGCTCGAGCACGACGAGGCCCTCGCTGCGACAGCCGGCTGAGCGCCTCGCGCACGGGCGTGCGGCTGACGCCGATGCGCTCGGCGAGCCGGGCTTCCTGCAAGGTCTCGCCCGGAGCTGCAGGTCGCCGGAGATGATCGCGCCGCGGATGAAACGGTATGCGGTTTCCACGGCGCCCGCGGCATCGGCGCTCCGTCACGTTCCAGCGCCGCGTCGTTCGAGCCACCCATCCTGTTCGATACTCCCGCCGCCGTTTCGGAGCCGCTTTTCGCACGCAAGACGGGAACCCGGCAAGCGCGGCGGAATTGTATACCAATCAATGTCAGAATGGACAAATTGTCGCAGTTTTCTGTTGACCAGAGGTCGTATCTTGTATACCCTGGCGGTCAACCCGCAATCAGTCGGCCAGACCGGCAGGAACGTGAAATGAAGATCGAAAGCGGCATGACCGCCTATGTCTCGGGCGGAGGTTCAGGCATCGGCCGCGGCATTTCGCTCGCCCTGGCCGCCCGCGGCGTGAATGTCGGCGTTGCGACATCCGCGAATCCGATGCCGCCGAGACAGCCGCGCCAGATCACCGCTTCGGGAGGCAAGGCGATCCCGCTGGCGGTCGACGTGTCGGACGCAGCGTCGGTCGAGGCGGCCGCCGACCACATCGAAGGCGCCTTCGGCCCGGTCTCGATCGTGTGCAACAATGCCGGCATCGCCATGCACGGCGTGCCGCTGCACGAGATCGAGATGAAGGACTGGGACTGGGCGATCGGCGTCAACGTCTACGGCGTCATCCATGGCATCAGCAGCTTCGTCCCCCGACTGCTCGATGGCGGCCGGCCCGCGCACATGGTCAACACCGCTTCCATCGGCGGCTTCCAGGTCAACCCGAACTTCCTGACCGGCGCCTATTCGATGACGAAATATGCGGTGGTGGCTCTCAGCGAAGCGCTCCGCAACGAACTCGCCGGCACGAAGGTCGGCGTCTCGGTGCTCGCGCCGGCAGCCGTCGACACCGGCATCC
Organism: uncultured Alphaproteobacteria bacterium; assembly: GCA_963747465.1. Classification (GTDB taxonomy): domain Bacteria; phylum Pseudomonadota; class Alphaproteobacteria; order Rhizobiales; family Rhizobiaceae; genus Aquibium. The sequence continues at coordinate 86,936 of CAVVFC010000006.1, read as the reverse complement.
ATCTCTCCGAACGCAGCAGGCCGGAACGGCTGGGCGGCGCCTACGTTCGTCCGCAGAACCATTTCATGGGCGATCTGATCAAGGGCAGCGCGAGGCCGGAGGAAATCGGTGAACGCGTCGCCCAGGCGATCGAGGGCGGCGACTTCTACATCTTCACCCATCCCGAAACGCGAGGAGTGGCTCGACCGTCGCCAGGCATCCATAAAGGAAGCCTTCGCGAAGGCACGGCCAGGCCGGCTCCCTGGCGGCGGAATAGAGCAGATCATGCTCGACAATCCAGGTTTCTACACCACACAGGGGCGCCGCACGGCAGGTCCAGCCGAGCGTCCGCTCCACATCGTCGGGATCGGCGGAACCACGCGCATCGGATCCTCGTCCGAGACGGCGCTGCGGCACGTGCTTTCGAGTCTGCCGAGTCGCTGGGCACGACGACGGAGCTGATCGCGGGTCCCCTGCTCGACCTGCCGATGTACGACCCTTCCGACGATCATCGCAGCCCCTCTGCCCGCCGCCTGGTCCAGTCGCTGCGCAGCGCGGACGGCATCATCGTCTCCTCGCCGAGCTATCACGGCGCCCTGTCGGGCGTGATCAAGAACGCGCTCGACTATGCCGAGGACATGCGCGACGATCGCCCGGCCCTATTTCGACGGCCGCGCGTCGGCATCATCGTGACCGCCTACGGCGCCCAGGCGCTGGGCACGACGCTGGTCGGCCTGCGGTCGATCGTCCATGCGCTGCGGGGCTGGCCAACGCCCTATGCGGCGGCGATCAATTCGCAGGGCAAGCCGTTCGCCAGCGGCAAGCCGGCGAACGCGGAAGTCGCAGGCCAGCTCGGCACCGTTGCGCGGCAGGTCGTGCAGTTCGCCCAGATGCAGCGCGCTGAGCGCATTCGATATGCATACGGACGGGACGGGCCGTCATGAACGGCTGACGATCGGCGAAGCGAAGGCCGGGGAGGAACCGTCGGCCGAGGTTTCGCATCACGGAGATCCGCGAGAAGGCGGAACATTGGGAGGTAGAAAATGAAATCCATGATCAAGCTTGCGGCCGTGCTGTTTGCAGCGACCGCCGTTGTTTCCACGCCGGTACTGGCGCAGACGGTGTCGATCTCGACATTGCCGCCGGGCGCCATCAACAACGTCCAGACCCAGGCGATCGCCAAGGTCGTCCAGGAGGAGACCGGCATCTGCAGATGCGCGTGGTCACCTTCAACTCGCCGGCCGCCTCGATGGGCGCCGTCGCAGGCCGGTCAGGCGGCGGTCGCCTTCATGTCCAACGACGAGGGCGGCGTCGCGGTGCGCGGCAAGGACGAGCATGAAGGCAAGCCGCTCGACAAGCTCGAGCTCGCCGCGACGGTCTTCCCGTTCAAGGTGGGCATGCTGGTGCGCAAGGATTCCGGCATCGACAGCGTCGCCGACCTCAAGGGCAAGCGCTTTCCGATCGGCTGGCAGGGCTTTCCGCAGGGCATTCGCGCTGTCCAACGCCATGCTCGCGACGGCCGGGCCTGACCCTCGACGACATGGATGGCGTTCCGCACGGCCAACCTCCTGCGCGCGGCCGACGACTTCAAGGCCGGACGCCTCGACGCGACGATCTTCGCGGTCGGCGCGCCGAAGATGGCGGAAGTCGACGCGGCCGTGGGCATCAAGTTCCTCGACCTCGACGATTCACGACGGAGGCCAAGAAGGCAATGGCCGCCATCCGTCCGGAATACACCGTTGCCAAGCAGGTCCCCGCTGCCGCATCTCAACGGCGTGATCGGCGAAACGGACGCTCATGCAATACGCCATGACGGTGGCCGCGAGTTCGGACGTCGACGAGGACACCGTCTACAACATGGTCAAGGCGATCCACGAGAACAAGGACGCCCTCGTCGCGGCGCATCCCTCGTTCAACGCGATGAACCCGGCCAATCTCGCGGTCCAGCAGCCGGGCGTGACCTATCACCCGGGTGCGATCCAGCTACTACAAGGAAATCGGCATCTGGCCGGGCGAGTGATCGCCCCGCTTTCTGACCGACACAGCAGCATCACAGCAGAACGGGACGACGCCGCACATGACGATGCAGGCCGAACGTCGAACTGGAGGCGCCGCCGCCCGGCGGCGCCATCGGGATCGCGACAACGCTGCTTGGCGCGGGCATCGCGCTGGCCGGCATCGCCTGGGGCGCGGACCTCTACCGCCTGCTCGGCTGGAACTTCCTCGCCGAGCAGTTCCTCGCCGTCGTGCTGGGCATGGCGCTGGCGATGGTCTACATCGTGCGGCCGTTGCGGGCTTCGCGAGGCGCCGCGCGAGCGGGTGCCGTGGTACGACTGGATCCTGGCGGCCATTTCGCTCGCCACCGGGCTCTACATGGGCTGGCACTATCCCCGGCATGCTGGGCGAGTTCTTCAACTATCCCTGGGACGTGCTGATCGCGACCTGGCTGCTCCTCGTCCTGGTGCATCGAAGGCCTCAGGCGCTCGTCGGGCTGGCCGCTGGTGATCGTCGTCCTCGCCTTCTTCGCTCTATGCGCTCGTCGGCCATCTCGTGACCGGCACCTGCAGACCCGCGAGGTCGAGCTGAACCAGATGGTCGTCTATCTCGGGGCTCGACACCAGCGGCCTGTTCGGGCTGGTGCTGCTGATCGGCGTCACCGTCGTCATCCCCTTCGTCTTCTTCGGACAGCTCCTGTCCTCCTCCGGCGGCGCCAACTTCTTCAACGACATCTCGCTGGCGCTGATGGGCCGCTTTCGCGGCGGCGCAGCGAAGATCTCGGTGCTGGCATCGTCGCTCTTCGGGTCGATCAACGGCATCGTCGTCTCCAACATCCTGGCCACCGGCGTCATCACGATCCCGATGATGAAGAAGTCCGGCTTCAAGCCCGAACACGCCGCAGCGATCGAGGCGAGCGCGTCGAACGGCGGCCAGCTGATGCCGCCGGTCATGGGGGCGGTGGCGTTCCTGATGGCCGACTTCCTGCAGATCAGCTACGGCGACGTCGCGATCGCGGCGCTGGTACCGTCGCTGCTCTACTATTTCGCGCTCTTCATCCAGGCCGACCTGGAGGCCGCCAAGGGCAACATCCTGCGCGTGCCCGGCCAAGGACATCCCGCGGCTCCTGCGGGTGCTGGCGAAGGGCTGGCTGTTCATGCTGCCCTTCGCGGTCCTCATCTATGCGCTGTTCTGGCTCAACCGCGAGCCCGAGAACGCGGCGATCTACGCCAGTCTCGCCGTCGCACTGATCGGCTTCACGCTCGGCTACGGCGCCCAGCGCCTGACCCTGCTGGAAGTCTGGAACTGCGTCGTGAGGACCGGCGTGTCGTCCGCCGACATCATCATGATCGCGGCGGCCGCCGGCTTCATCATGGGCATCCTGCAGATCACCGGCCTCGGCTTCGCGCTGACGCTGTTCCTCGTCGAGATGGGTTCGGGCAACGTCCTCCTGCTGCTCTTCATGATCGGCGGTGCTGTGCATCATGCTGGGCATGGGCATGCCGACGCTCGGCGTCTACGTGCTGCTTGCGGTGCTGATCGCGCCGGCGCTGGTCGAGGTCGGCGTCACGCCGCTCGCCGCGCACATGTTCATCCTCTACCTCGGCATGATGTCCTTCGTGACGCCGCCGGTGGCGATCGCGGCCTTCTTCGCCGCCAATCTGGCAAAGGCCGACCCGATGAAGACCGGATGGGCGGCGATGCGGTTTTCCTGGACCGCCTACATCGTGCCGTTCCTCTTCGTGTTCTCGCCGACGCTGCTTGATGCAGAGCCCCTCGTGGGCGTCGATCCTGCTGTCGGTCTCGACGGCCATCGTCGGCGTGTGGTTCGTCTCGGCCGGCATGATCGGCTACGGCCTGCAGGCGCATGCCGGCCGCGTGCCGCGGCTGGTCGGCGATCGGTCGGCGGTTTCCTGCTCCTGCTGCCGCCGGAAATGGCGGATTGGGCATGGATCGCGAACGTCGTCGGGCTTCGTGCTCGCGGCATTGCTCGCTGGTCAGCGAATATCTCGGCAGCGGGACGACGGCCGGCGCGCAGCAACGTGGCCGCCGAATAGCGCTGCTCGCAATCGGGTAGTTCCGAAAGGACGACGACATGAGCTGACACAAAGTTCGACACGCAGGAACAGCGCAAGGAATTCTACGACCGGCTCGCGCCGCAGAACCTCGCGCCGCTGTGGGAGGTCCTGCAAGGGTCTGCTGCCGAACGAGCCGAAGTCGAAGGCGGCGCCGCACCGCTGGCGCTACTCCGACGTCCGTCCGCTGCTGATGGAATCCGGCGGCTGCTGACGGCGAAGGAGGCCGAGCGCCGCGTGCTCGTGCTCGAAAACCCGGCATTTCACCGGCATGTCGCGGGCGACGTCGACGATGTATGCCGGCATCCAGCTGATCATGCCGGGCGAAACGGCGCCGGCACACCGCCACACGCCCTCGGCGCTGCGCTTCATGCTGGAGGGCGAGGGCGCGTTCACCGCCGTCGGCGGCGAGCGCACGACGATGCGCGCGCGGCGACTTCGTCATCACCCCGTCATGGGCCTTCCACGACCATGGCAACGAGGGCAACGATCCCTGCGCCTGGCTCGACGGGCTCGACCTGCCGTCTCGTCTCGTTCTTCGAGGCGGGCTTCAACGAGCACTACAATGACGAGCGCCAGTCGATCACCCGCCCCGAGGGCGACGCGCTGGCGCCTGGTTCGGCTCGAGCATGCTGCCGCTGAGACCCGAAAGCCGCTACGGGCTGACCACGCCGATCTTCAACTATCCCTACGAGCGGACCCGCGCAGGCGCTGGTCGCCGCGGCGAAGGGCGAGCGATCCCGATGCGCACGAGGCGGTGTCGCTGCGCTATGCCAATCCGATCGACGGCGGCTGGGCGATGCCGACCATGTCGGCGTGGATGATGCATCGTGCCGAAGGGCTTCGAGACGACGCCGATGCGCTCGACCGACGGCATCGTCATGGCGCTCGGCGAAGGCGCGCTGACGGCCAAGTCGGCGACAGCGAGCTTCGATCTCGCGGAGCGCGACGTGGCGGTCGCGCCGGGCTGGACGTGGCGCAGCTTCAAGGCGGACGAGGACTGCTTCCTGTTCTGCTTCTCCGACCGGGTGGCGCAGGAAAAGCTCGGCTCTGTGAGGCGCGAAGAGCGCCGCCGCTCGCCTACGCAGACCGCTACCGCCATAACGTTCCATGACCAACCGCACGCGGAACGAGAAAGCGAATGCGTTTCTGCCGCTTCGACGACGACCGCCTCGGTGTCGTCGACCGAACGACCTCGTCCACGACGTGACCGCCGCGCTGGAAGACCTGCCGCCGCTGACATGGCCGGTGCCGCGCGGCGACCACTTCTTCAATCATCTGGCCCGTTTGCGCCCGAGGATGGAGGCGCTGGTCGGCAAGATCCGCGCCGGGCCGGCCCGTCGGCGAGGTGAAGCTTCTGTCGCCGGTCGCCAATCCCGGCAAGATCGTCGCGGCACCCGTGAACTACCAGCTTCATCTCGACGAATCGCGGTCCGACACGCAGATCAATTTCGGCACGCAGGTGAAGACGATCGCACGACTACGGCGTGTTCCTGAAGGCGACCAGTTCGATGATCGGTGCCGGCGAGACGGTGGTCGCCGACTGGCCCGACCGGCGCATCGACCACGAGATCGAGCTGGCCCTGGTGATCGGCAAGAAGGGCTTCCGCATCTCCGAGGCCGACGCGCTCGACCACGTCGCGGGCTACATGATCGGGCTCGACATGACGATCCGCGGCACCGAGGACCGGTCGTTCCGCAAGTCGCTCGACACCTTCACGCGTGCTCGGTCCGCATGTCGTGACGGCCGACGAGATCGGCGATCCGGGCAATCTCGACTTCGAGATCAAGGTCAATGGCGAGACGCGGCAGAAATCGAACACGCAGCCTGCTGATCTGAACGTCCGCAAGCTGATCGCCTACGCGTCCAAGGCCTATACGCTCTATCCGGGCGACGTGATCATGACCGGCACGCCGGAAGGCGTCGCGCCGGTCGCGCCCGGCGACACCATGCACGCCTGGATCGAGCAGATCGGCGAGATGGACGTCAAGGTCGGCGGCTGACGGGAGGAACCGGACGTGCCGCCGGTGTGCTGCGAAGGTGCCGGCATACAAACTGCGGGTGCCATGGCGTACGCCGGCCGCGACCGGAGCGAAGCGGCGCCGGGTTGCTTGACACGCGGATCCAGGCTTCGGATGAGGGTCGATGCGGGAGGATAGAAAAATCTCTACCGAAGTGGTGATCGTCGGCGGGGGCCCGGTGGGGATGGGGCTCGCCATCGAACTCGGCCAGCGCGGCGTCCGCACGGCCGTGGTGGAGCGCCATCCAACACCGCAGCGGGTCCCGAAAGGGCAGAACCTCACCCAGCGCACGATGGAACACTGCCACTTCTGGGGAGTGGAAGAGGCACTGCGGGCCGCCCGGACCATACCGAAGGAATACGGGATCGGAGGGCTCACAGCCTACGGAACGCTGCTGGGGGACTACCATTATGACTGGCTCCAGCGAAAACTCGTCCGCCCCTACTACTTCACCGACAACGAACGCCTGCCGCAATACGCGACGGAGGAGGTCCTGCGCGCGCGGGCGGCGGAACTCGACACCGTCGAACTGCTCTACGGCTACACCGCCACCGAGGTTCGGCAGAACGGCGAGCAGGTGACGGTCGTTGCTTCCGGCAAGGATGGGACCGTCCGGATCGTGGCGGACCATGCCGTGGGATGCGACGGCAGCCGGTCGCTCGTTCGCGAACAGGGCGGCATCACGCAGACGCTTTCCGACCACGACCGTCTCATGGTCCTGCTGGTGTTCCGCTCCGAAGAGCTGCACAGGCTGCTCGAGCGACATCCCGGAAAGTCCTACTTCAATGTCCTGCATCCGGATCTCGACGGATACTGGCAGTTCTTCGGGCGCGTGGATCTCGGCAAGACGTGGTTCTTCCACGCGCCGGTGCCCCGCGGCACGTCGGAGCACAATTTCGACTTCGTCTCCTACCTCCATCGCGCGGTTGGTGCGGAGTTCGAGGTTGAACTCGAACACATCGGCTTCTGGGACCTGCGCTTCGCCGTTGCCGACGCATATCGCAACGGACGCATCTTCGTTGCCGGAGACGCCGCGCACAGCCACCCGCCCTATGGCGGCTACGGCATCAACACCGGGTTCGAAGACGCGCGCAACCTCGGCTGGAAGCTGGCCGCGACGCTGCAGGGCTGGGGCGGACCGGAACTCCTCGACAGCTACGACGCCGAGCGGCGGCCGGTCTTCGTCTCCACGGCACGAGACTTCATCGCGAAGTCGATCGAGGTCGACCGTGCGTTCGTGAGGGCGTTCGATCCGCAGCGCGACAGGACCGCCTTCGAAGCGGCGTGGGGGGAGCGCAAGGCGGGCACCAGCGGCGAGGTCGACGCCTTCGAACCGCACTACGAGGGCTCCCCGGTCGTGCCAGGCTCGATCGGCGCGGCGAGCGCAGTCGGTACGCACAACTTCGCTGCCAGAGCCGGGCACCATCTTGCCCCCATGCCACTGTCGTCCGGCCGAAGCCTCTACGATGAACTGGGGACGGGCTTCACCTTGCTGGCGCTGGACGGGGAGACGGAGATGGTGGATCGTATCCGGGGCGCCGCTGCAACGGCAAACGTCCCGTTGACGATCGTCGAGGACGATCTTCATGACGGACGCGAATGCTATCAGGCGCGTTACATCCTGATACGGCCGGACCAGTTCGTCGCCTGGACATCGATGGAATCCCCCGCGAACGTCGACGACATCCTCTTGCAGGCGGCCGGACATCCACGGTCCGAACGCCCGGACTGACGCGAAGACTGACGGAGACACCGGCCGCAGGCAGGCCGCTTCGGCCCGAACGAAAGGACCCATGATGAACGAGACGCTTTTTGAATCCCCGCAATGGCCGACGATTCCGGTTCGGGGAGAGACCGCCGTCTATCCCGTCCGCCGGATCTTCTGCGTCGGGCGCAACTATGCGGCCCACGCCGCGGAGATGGGTTTCGAGGTCGACCGCGAGGCACCGTTCTATTTCACGAAATCGGCCCTGGCGATCCTGCCGACCGGCCAGACCTGTCCTTATCCGCCCGGCACCGAAAACTTCCACCACGAGATGGAACTGGTGGTGGCGATCGGCAAGCCGGCATTCCGGGTTTCCGTGGAGGACGCGATGGACGCGGTGTTCGGATACGCCGCCGGGCTGGACATGACGCGTCGCGATCTTCAACTCGCCTCCCGCGCCAAGCAGCGTCCATGGGACCTCGGCAAGGATTTCGAGGCGAGTGCCGTGATCGCGCCGATCACGAAGGCGGCGGACTTCGGCAAGCCCGGCGAGCAGCGGATCCGGCTGACCGTCGACGGAGAGACGCGCCAGGACGCGCGGTTGTCGGACCTGATCTGGTCGGTGCCGGAGGTGGTTTCGGACCTTTCCAGGTTCTACCACCTCGCTCCCGGCGACCTGATCTATTCGGGCACCCCGGCGGGCGTGGGCCCGGTCGATCCCGGCGCCGTCATCCGCGGCACGATCGACGGGCTCGATCCGGTCGAAGTGACCATTACGGATCGCGAATGATCGCTCCGAGGGCCATGACGGGTGTCGCGCGAACGTAGCTTCCGTCGATTGACCAGCGATGCGGCCGCAGGTCAGCCCAGGGTCTCCGCGACGACGGGGTTGGAGAGAACCCCGATGCCGTCGGCGAAGATATCCACCCGGTCGCCGGGCACGATCGGGCCGACGCCGGACGGCGTCCCGGTGATGATCACGTCGCCCGGCAGCAAGGTCATCGCGCTGCTGAGATAGACCACGAGATCGCACACGGAGAACAGGAGGTCGGCCGTCGAACTCGCCTGGCGATCTTCGCCGTTGACGCGCGCGCCGAGCCGGATGTTTGTCGGGTCGAGCCCGGTGGCGATCACAGGCCCCAGCGGGCAGAACCCGTCGAACCCCTTGCCGACGAGCAACGCGCCCTGGTCCATCTCCGTCTTCTGGATGACGCGCTCGCTGACGTCGTTGGCAAGCGTGTATCCGAGCACGTGGTCGAGCGCGGCAGCCTCGGCGATGCGCCGTCCGCCGCGGCCGATGACCACCGCCAGTTCCGCCTCGAAGTGCACGAGCTTTCCTTCTACGGGGTAGACGATCGGATCGCCGGGACCGATGACGGAGGTCGAGGGCTTCATGAACAGGAGCGGCGTGGTCGGCGTCCTGGCGCCGGATTCGGCGATGTGCGCGACATAGTTCAGGCCGACGCCGAAGACACGCGGCGCCTCGACGGGGGCCAGCAGGCGCACCTCGGACAGAGGATCGCTGCGGCCGCTGCGCATGATCGTCCCGAACGGATCGCCGTCGAGATGATGCACCACGTCCCCTTCGAGCACGCCGTAGCAACGCCGCCCGTCCTTCTCGATCCGCACGATGTGCATGTCAGCCGGTCTCCCCCAGTATGCTTTCGATCTCTTCCAGGTCCGGTTCGCCGTCATGCGCCAGGATAGCGTATCGGGAGGAGAACGGGTGCTCCGCGTCCAGGTCCAGCGCCGTGCCACGGAAGGGGCCGACCGTCACCACGCCCCAGTCGGCGACGAACCAGAACGGCTGGCGCCTTGCGATCGGATGCGGGATCACGGTGATGCCGGCGCGATGCCCGCCGCCGACCGGACCGGTGAAGTCGACCCACCTCGCCCCCTCGCCGCACAAGGCCGCCCCTCCCTCGCGCCCGCGATCGTCGCGCACGATGCCGCCGTTGGCCGCGATCATGCCATCGGCGACCCTGACGTTGAAGTAGGCGTGCCGCGTCGGGCCGAGCCGCAGGCCGAAGTCTTCGGCGGAAAGCGTCGAGGTCACGTCGATCCTGTGCCTTCTCGCACCCCGATCGAGCGTGTATGTGCGATGTTCGCGGGCGACCAGCCTGCCATTTTCCGCGCCCCACTCCGGCGGCCCGCGCCACTCGAGCGTCTGGGCGATCTCGAATCGACCATCTTCCAGACGCGATCCGGAGACGCCGGTCTCCAGGATGCGGCCGGGTGCGCGGCCCTGGAAGACGTCGTCGACGTAGAAATTATAGGTGTACTCCTCCACCGTTCCGCCCACGGCAGGCATCTGCAGGTGGACGTGGTCGGCGCCGATCCAAACCGACGCATGATGCGGATGGTCGGCCGGCCGCTCCGACGTCACCTGAAACCCCGCGGGCGTATGGAGGGGAAAGACGTAGGCCCGATGCTGGCCCTGCGTCAGCGCCAGCACGGGTTTCCCGTCGGCGGAGAGGCGGCGCCGGTGGGTGCGCGCCCAGGCGCCTTTCGGCAGATCGATATCCTCCCTATCGAAGGCGTAATCGGTCAACGCGGTCCCCCGTATGCGTCAGCGATCGTCCGCCGCAACCAGCCCCCGGCTGTGCTGAGGCAGTTCGACGTCGGAAAATATCTCTGGGTTCGCCGCGGCGATCTGCGGCAGTGCCAGCAGGATCTCCCTCAGGTGCCGCCGCATCGCAGCCTCGGCGCTCTCCGCATCGCGCCTCTCCAGCCGCTCCACCACGTCGCGGTGCTGACGGATCAGCAGCGGCATCGGCGAAGCCTCGGGCAGGCTGAGATAGCGCACGCGGTCAGTCTGGATGCGCGCGCTTTCCACGATGCGCCAGGCATAGTCGCATTCCACGATCCCGGCGATCGCGCGATGGAACGCCTCGTCGCACTGGTTGAAGCGCCAGTAGTCGTCGGCCGCCGCGGCCGCTTCCTGTTCGTCGAGGTTCCGCCGCAACTCCTCGATGTGGTGCGGCTTCGCCAGCCGGGCGGCGTCGCGGGTGATGTCGGCTTCGATCGCCTCCCGCACGAACCTGGCATTGGCCACGGCGCGCACGGAGATCTTCATGACCAAGGTGCCGCGGCTCGGGCGAATTTCGACCAGACCTGCTTCCGACAGCTTGATGAAGGCTTCGCGCACCGGTTGCCGGCTGACGCCGAAGCGCAGCGCGATGTCCTTTTCCGACAGGACTTCGCCGGGCCGCAGCCGCATATCCGCGATGCTCTGGCGGAGTGCGGCGACCAGTTGAGGCGCGATCGGATCGGTCTGGCGCAGCCTCACATTCATCCTGCCCGAGCCTTGTCTTCGAAGAGCGAGCTTGTATCATACCGGTATGGTGCCATACCGCAACGGGCTGGCCATACCGGTGGGAGGAACAGGAATGAGCTGGAACAAGGATCTCGGATTTCGCATCGATCGCCGCACTTTCGTAACGGCGGGCGCCGCGGCACTTGCCATGCCGGCGGTGCTGACGAGCGCGCGGGCGCAGGAGAAGTTCGTCGCCAAGATCGCCCATACCGAAGCGGTCGGCTCTCCCCTGACCAATGCCTTCGAGGCGTGGACCAAGACTCTGAACGAGAAGAGCGAAGGCCGCATCGAGGCCCAGCATTTCCCCGCCGGGCAGCTCGGCAAGCTCGGCGAACTGCTGGAAGGCAGCCGCATCGGGACGATCCAGGTCACCACGGCGGGCCCGGATTCGGAGGAAGCCATCGCGCCCGAGATCGCCGCATTCGGCGGGGCGCCCGGCTTCATCTACAAGGACGAGGCGCATGTCGACGCGGTGCTGCAGGGCCCGCTCGGCGAGGAGGCGTCGCAGATCGCGCGCGCCAAGACCGGCGTGGAGTTCGTGGCCTATGGCGAGACCGGCTTCCGTCACGTGCTTTCGAAGTCGCCGGTGACCGATCTCGATTCCCTGAAGGGGGTGAAGATCCGCGTTCCGGAACTGCGCATCTGGGTGGACTTCTGGAAACTGCTCGGCGCCAATCCGACGCCGCTGCCCTACACGGAGCAGTATTCAGCGCTGTCGACGGGCATCATCGATGCGCTCGATTCCGATCTCTATTCGATCATCGGATTCAAATGGTACGAGCAGGCCAAGAACCTGACCCTGACCTACCACTGGTTCCTTCCGAAAGCGGTGCGGGTCAACGCGGCGTGGCTCGACTCCATGCCGGCCGATCTCCAGGAACTGGTCCGCACGTCGGCCAAGGAGCATTTCGCCGAGCAGCGCAAGGTCAATCGCGCCAACACGGAAAAGGCGCTGGAGGAACTGAAGTCGCTCGGCGTCGAGGTGCACCGGCTCTCCGACGAGCAACGCGCGAAATGGGCCGAGCTCACCGAACCGCTGTTTGCCGATTTCGGCTCCAAGAGCCCCGAGACCAAGGCCATGATCGACAAGATCCGCGCCCTCGGCTGATAAGGGCGGGCAACGGAAAAGGCGAGCCGCTTGGTGACCTTGCAGGAAGAGACCGCCGCGCCTCCGGGCGCGGCGAAGCGCTTCGTCGGCGTGGTGGATGCCGGGCTCGAAGGCGCGACCGTGCTGCTGATGCTCGCAGCGGCATCGATCGCAAGTCTTCAGGTCTTCTGCCGCTACGTCCTCAATGCGGCCCTGCCCTGGCCGGAGGAAGTTTCTCTCTGGGCGTTCTCCTGGGGCGTCTTCATCGGCACCGCGGTGCTGATAGGCCGCAACGGCCACATCGCGATCGACCTCCTGTCGCGCTTCCTGCCGCCCAGGGCCAGGGCCTGGCATGCCTTCTTCACCGCCGCAGTGGTCGCCGCCGCCTCGGTGATGCTGGTGATCCACGGCTACGACTACATGACCCGCACGATGGCGGTGTCGCCGGCCATGCAATGGCCGATCCGGTATCTGTTCCTTGCCGTTCCGGTCGGCGGGGTGCTCAACCTCATGTACCTCCTGCGCCGGCCGGACGTCTCCCTGGCGCAAGGCATCGCCACCTTGCTTGCAGGCGGTGCGCTCTATCTCGCGGTGCGCTTCGGGGCGCCTCACCTCTACGGCGAGAGCGGCAGTGCCTGGGTGCTGATGGTGGTCGGTCTGGTGCTGATCCTGATCGAGGTCCCCGTCGCATTCGCGCTGTGCTTCGGCGCCTTCGCGGCCTTCGCACCGCTCGGCGACACCATGCTCCTGATCGTCTCGCAGAACCTCGCCTCCGCGCTCAACTCGTTCACGCTGCTGGCGATTCCCTTCTTCATCATGGCGGCGGCGATCATGAATGCTGGCGGCATCACGACCAAGCTCGTCGACCTCGCCACGCATCTGGTGGGACATCTACGCGGGGGCCTCGGACAGGCCAACGTCGTCACCAACACGCTGCTCGCGGGCGTCTCGGGTTCCTCCTCGGCCGACGCCTCGGCGATCGCCAAGCTGCTCGTGCCCGAGATGGAAAAGCGCGGCTATGCGCGCGCCTTCTCCTGCGCGCTGACGAGCGCGGCCTCCACCCTCGCCAACCTGATCCCGCCGAGCCTGGGGCTGATCATCTACGCGGCGCTCGCCTCCGTGTCGGTCGGCGCGCTCTTCGTCGCCACCATCGTGCCCGGCCTGATGGCGGCGTCCGCGCTGGCGATCGTCGTCTACCTCGTGTCGCGGCAAAGAGGCTACGGCGCGGACATCCCGCGCTCGACCGGTCGACAGCGCGTCGCCGCGTTCTGGGCCGCGGTTCCCGCCCTGGTGCTGCCGCTCGTCATCGTCGGGGGCGTCCGCTTCGGCATCTTCACCGCCACCGAGGCCGGCGCGATGGCCTTCCTGTTCGCGATCTTCACCGGCGCGCTGATCTATCGGCAACTGACCGCGAGCAGCTTCGTCATGGCGCTGCGCGAGGCGACCTCGGACACCGTTGCGGTTGCGATCATCATCGCGGCGGCGGCGCCTTTCGCCTGGGTGCTCACCTTCGAGCAGGCGCCGCAGAAGATCGCCGCCGCGCTCGGAGAACTGACGTCCAGCCCCTACATGCTGCTCCTGCTCATCAACCTTTTCCTGCTGGTGATCGGGCTCTTCATGGAGATGATCGCGGCACTGGTGATCCTCGTTCCGATCCTCGTGCCGATGGTGGTGGCGGCGGGTTTCGATCCGGTGCAGTTCGGCATCGTGCTGGTCTTCAACCTCGTCATCGGCGCGCTCACGCCGCCGCTCGGCATGCTGGTCTTCATCACCTCGCGCGTCGGCCAGGCCGATATCGGCGCGGTCTTCCGTGCCGTGCTGCCGTTCCTCGGCGCCCTGCTGGTCGTGCTCCTGCTCATCACGTATGTACCCGTCCTCAGCCTCGGACCCCTGCGCTGGTTCGGACCCTGACGAAACGACACCGGAGCCGGGAATGAAGACACGCATAGCGGTCGTGGGCCTCGGCATGGCCGTGACACCCCATGCGAAAGGCCTCCTCGATCTCGCCAACGAGGTGGAGGTCGTGCATGCGTTCAGCCCCAGCGCGGAACGCCGCAGGTCCTTCGGCGAACGGTTTCCGTTTCCCCTGTGCGACAGCCTCGACGCCATCCTGGCGGACGAAACGGTCGATGCCGTCGCCGTGTTCACGCCGGCCAACACCCATTGCGACATCGCCCTGAAGTGCGCGGCGGCGGACAAGCACGTGCTGATGGAAAAGCCGCTCGACATCACCACGCAGCGCGCGGTCGAACTGGTCGAGGGCTGCCGCGCGGCGGGCGTCACGCTCGGCGTCGTCCTGCAGCATCGCTTCCGCCCCGCCGGCCGCAAGCTGGCCGAGATCCTCGCGGCGGGAGATCTCGGCCGGATCATCGGCTGCTCTACGGTAATTCGCCTGTGGCGGCCGCAGGGCTACTATGACGAGCCCGGCCGCGGCTCGTTCGCGCGTGACGGCGGGGGCGTGCTGATCTCGCAGGGCATCCACACGCTGGACCTGATGCTGAGCCTCGCCGGCCCGATCGCCGAGGTCGTCGGCTATGCGACGACGACGCCGGTCCACCGCATGGAGACGGAGGACATGGTCTGCGCGGCGGTGAAGTTCGAGAACGGCGCCTTCGGCACCATCGACGCCACGACGGCGGCCTATCCGGGATTTCCCGAACGCATCGAGATCGCCTGCGAGAAAGGTACGGCCGCACTCGCCGGCACGTCGCTGCTGGTTCAGTTCCAGGACGGCAGGCGCGTCGAGATCGAACCGGACGACAGCGCCGGCGGTACGGGCGCCGACCCGATGGCCTTCCCGCATAACTACCACCGTTCCGTCATGGCGGATTTCGTCGACGCCATCCGAAGCGGTCGCGAGCCGAAGGTGACCGGCGAGGAAGCGCTGAAGGTCCACCGTCTCATCGACGCGCTGATCGCGGCCGGATCGACCGGCAAGCCGGTGCGGGTCGAACGATGACCAAGCCGCTCCGCTTCGCCGCCATCGGGCTCGACCACCGCCATATCTATCACATGGTGGGCGAACTCCTCGCGGAAGGTGCGGTCTGCGCCGGATACTGTCCCGAAGCCAGCGATCCGCGGGTGCTGGACGGATTTCGCGAGCGCTTTCCCGACCTCGTCCCGGTGGAGCGCGAGCGGCTGTTCGACGATCCCTCCGTCGACATCGTGCTGAGCGCCGCGATCCCACGCGACCGGCCGGCGATCGCGATCCGCGCCATGTACGCGGGCAAGGACGTCATGGTCGACAAACCAGGCGCGACGGCCCTCGATCAGGTCGAAGACATCCGCAAGGCGGCAGACGAGACCGGCCGCATCTTTTCCATCTGCTTTTCCGAGCGCTTCATCGTGCGCGCATGCGAGGCGGCGACGCGGCTGGTCGAGGCGGGTGAGATCGGACGCGTCGTGCAGACGGTCGGCCTCGGCCCGCACAGACTGAACCGGCCGATCAGGCCGGACTGGTTCTTCGACCACGACGCCCATGGCGGCATCCTGGTCGATATCGCGTCCCACCAGATCGACCAGTTCCTGTTCTTCACCGGCGCCGACGATGCGGCCATCGTCTCGAGCGCCGTCGCCAACCACAACTTGCCGGACGTGCCGGGCTTCGAAGACTATGGCGAAGTCCTGCTTCGCTCGCCAAACGCTTCCGGCTTCGTGCGGGTCGACTGGTTCACGCCCGACGGGCTGGACGTATGGGGAGACGGGCGGCTTTTCCTGCTCGGCACCGAGGGCTACATCGAGCTTCGCAAGTACATCGACATCGCCGGTCGGAAAGGCGCGGACCACCTGTTCCTGTCGAATGGCAAGGGCACGCGCCACATCGACGCGAGCAGCGAGCCGCTCACCTATTTCAAGAGGTTCCTCGCCGACGTTCGCGACCGGACGGCCACCGCGATGCCCGAAGGTCACGCGCTCGCGGTGACCCGCCTCGCGATCGAGGCCCAGTCGTCCGCGGCCAGACTGGGTTAGAGCGGCTCGGAAACGGCGGTCCCGCCAGGGCCCGCTCGGTCCCGGTGGAAGATCGGCCTGGTTGGCGATCGAAAGGTCGGTCCGCAGGCAAGTGGAACGTTCCCGGCGGACCGCCGTTGCTGCCTCACGAGTTCGCATGGGGCCCCGGAGCATGGATCACATTCACGAAGTCGTCCGCGTCGACCCCGGCAGCCGGGCGCAAACGGCGGAATTCCGCAACGCTATGGGTGCTGGTTGATGGCTATTCCTCCGGCAGAACTCGACCGGCGGCTCGTCGAGCTGGACGATCTCGCCCGCAACCTCGATTCCCGCTGGCGCATTCCCGGGACGGAGATCCGCTTCGGGCTGGACGCGATCGCAGGCCTCATTCCAGGCGTGGGCGACGTGGCCGCGGCGCTGGTTTCGGCCCATATCGTCTACCATGCCGTCCGGATCGGAGCCCCATCGCACGTCGTTGGGCGGATGGTCGGGAACGTTGCCGTCGATACCGTCGTCGGAAGCGTGCCGGTGCTTGGGTCGGTGTTCGACCTCTTCTTCAAGGCGAACAACAGAAACGTGCGGCTCCTCAAGCGCCACATAGAGAGCGCCCGCGCCTGATCCGGTCGCCGTCCTGCCTGCGGGGAAAGTCCCTCAGGCTTCCGTCAGGATCATGATCGACCGCCCCGGAACGGTGGCGACGGCCTGTTCATCGATGTGCAGCTCCTGTCCGGGCGATGGCGCCACGGCTTGCCAGTCGCGGCCGGCGATCGTGAAGACCGTCTGGCGCCTGTCGCCGTTGACCAGCACGGCAAGGCGCCTGAAACGCTCCCCTTCTCCAGCCGCAAGGATCATCGCGACGCGCCTGGTGTGAGGATCGTTCCATTGCGCCTCACCGAGCGGGCGTCCCCCGGCATCGAACCACTCGACGTCGGGAGGCAGATCAGGTCCGGCGCTCTCCCCTTTCAGGAAACCCGTCTCGCGCAGCGCAGTGGCTTGCTTGCGCAGCGAGCCAAGCGCTGATGCGAACGCCTCCAGCGCACGGTCGCGCCGGTCCCAGTCCAGCCAAGTGATCTCGTTGTCCTGCGCGTAGGCATTGTTGTTGCCCCTCTGGGTGCGCCCGAACTCGTCGCCGGCTGACAGCATGATCGACCCGCGCGACATGAAAAGGGTGGCCAGCAAGGCACGGACATCACGCTCCGCGCGCGGCAATCACCTTGTCGTCCGCGCTCTTGCCTTCCACGCCGTTGTTCCACGACAGGTTCTCGCCGTGCCCGTCCCGGTTCTGCTCGCCATTGGCCTCGTTGTGCTTGTGCCCGTAGGCGGTGATGTCGGCGAGCGTCATGCCGTCATGGGCGGCAATGAAGTTGACCGTTCTGGTGAAGCCGTTTCCGTCCCTGCCGAAGATGTCGGACGAGCCAGCGAGGCGCGTCGCGAGCGCAGCCAGAGTTCCCGCGTCGCCGCGCCAGAAACGCCTCACATCGTCCCTGTAGCGATCGTTCCATTCGAGGAAGTGGGAGGGGAAGTTGCCGAGGTGGTAGCCGCCCGGCCCGATATCCCAGGGCTCGGCGATCAGCACCCGGTCGGACAGTATCCGATCCTGCTCGATCTCGCGGAAGAAGAGCGCGGCGGGATCGAAGCCGCGGTGATCCCGTCCGAGCACCGGCGCGAGGTCGAAGCGGAAGCCGTCGACGCCGCAGCTGGTCACGAAATGGCGCAGCGTATCCAGGATCATCCGGTGGGCTTCCGGGTGCTGGGTCGCGACCGTGTTGCCGCAGCCGGTGTCGTTGGCAAGGACGACAGGATCGCCGGGCAGATGACGGTAGTAGGCGAGATTGTCGAGGCCACGGAAGCAGAGCGTCGGGCCTTCGACGTCGCTCTCGCCGGTGTGATTGAAGACGAGATCGAGGATGACGCCGATGCCCGCCTCGCGCAGCGTCTGCGCGGTCCGCCGGAGTTCGGCGACGCCGCCTGGCGCCAGACGAGGGTCGAGCGCCATGAAGGAGACCGGGTTGTAGCCCCAGGCATTCGAAAGGCCGAGCGGCGGCAAATGACGCTCGTCGATCCATGCCGTGACCGGCATCAGTTCGATGGCGTCGACGCCGAGCTTGTTCAGGTGCGCGACGATGGCCGGATGTGCGATCGCGGCGATGGTGCCGCGTTGCTCCGGCGGAATATCCGGATGAAGCATGGTGAGGCCGCGTACCGAGGCCTCGTAGATCAGGCCGCCGTTCCGAAAGAGCGGAGGCTCCTTGGCAAGCGCGACGAACGGCCGGGGCACGATCGCCTTCGGCACGAGCCCGGCCGTATCTCCGCCCTGCCCGCGCCGGGCGCAAAGCAGCGGGTCGACGCGGTAGTGCCGGTCGATCTCCACCGCATAGGGGTCCATCAGCAGCTTGTCCGGATCGTGCCAGAAGCCGTTCTCCGGATCGTAGCGGCCGTCCGTCCTCAAGCCGTAGCGGGCGCCCGGGCCGATGCCCTCGACGGAAGCCTGGAAGACCCCGTGGCCGGCGCGCGTCATCTCGATGCGTGCCGTCTCCCGGTTGCCGCTCTCGTCGAAGAGGCAGACCCAGATCCTCTCGGCACAGCTCGACCAGGCGCAAAACTGCACGCCGCCGTCATGAGCGATCGCTCCACGCGCGTTCTGCGACTGTCCTGCCATGACGCTCAGGTGACGACGTCCGGTGCGGACCGGCCCGTATGCCGCCGGATGCCGGCGATCTCGTCTGCCGCCGCAACGAGATCCGCGAGCGCGTCGGCGGTGTCGAGGTCGAGGCGGTCGGGACCGCTCTCGTATCGCTCGAGATAGACGCGCAGCGTCGCGCCCTGCGTACCCGTTCCCGAAAGCCTGAACACCACCCGGGAGCCGCCTTCGAAGCCGATGCGTATGCCCTGATGACGGCTGACGGACTGATCGACGGGATCGTGGTACTCGAAGTCGTCGGCGAAGCTTATCGCGAGCCCGGCGGCTCTGGTTCCCGGCAGGTTGCCGAGCCTGCCGCGCAGTTCGGCCACGAGACGGTTGGCTGCCTCGGTCTCCACCGCCTCGTAGTCGTGGCGCGCGTAATAGTTGCGGCCGAACTCGGCCCAGTGGCGGGCGGCGATCTCCTTCACGCTCTCCCGCCTGACGGCAAGGATGTCGAGCCACAGAAGCACGGCCCAGAGCCCGTCCTTCTCGCGCACGTGATCGGAGCCGGTGCCCGCGCTCTCCTCGCCGCAGATCGTCACCTTGCCGGCATCGAGCAGCTTGCCGAAGAACTTCCAGCCGGTCGGCGTCTCGTAAAGGCCGATCCCGAGCTTCTCCGCCACCCGGTCGGCGGCGGCGCTCGTCGGCATCGAACGCGCGATCCCCTCGAGCCCCTGCGAATAGCCGGGAGCCAGATGCGCGTTGGCGGCCAGCATGGCGAGCGAATCCGACGGCGTGACGAAGATGCCCTTGCCGATGATCAGGTTGCGATCGCCGTCACCATCGGAAGCGGCGCCGAAATCGGGCGCGCCGGTAGACATCATCTCGTCGTAGAGTTCCTTCGCGTGAACGAGGTTCGGGTCGGGATGATGGCCGCCGAAGTCGGGCAGCGGAACGAAGTTGCGGACGCTGCCTTCCGGAGCGCCGAGGCGCCGTTCGAGGATTTCCCTGGCATAGGGGCCGGTGACGGCATGCATGGCATCGAAGGCGATCCGGAATCCGCTCTCGAACATCTTCCTGATCGCCGCGAAATCGAACAGCGTCTCCATCAGCGCGGCGTAGTCCTCCACGGGATCGATGACCTCGACGGTCATGTCTCCCACGGCGTGCTCCCCGAGACGATCGATATCGACGTCCGGCGCGTCGACGATCAGGTAGCGGTCGATCTCCCTGGAGCGCGCGAACACCGCTTCGGTGATGCGTTCGGGCGCCGGGCCGCCATTGCCGACATTGTACTTGATGCCGAAATCCTCGGTCGGCCCGCCGGGATTGTGGCTCGCCGAAAGCACCAGCCCGCCGAAGGCGCCATATCGGCGGATGACGTTCGACGCGGCGGGCGTGGACAGGATGCCGCCCTTGCCCACCATCACCCGGCCGAAGCCGTTCGCAGCGGCCATGCGGATCGCGGTCTGGATGACCTCGCGGTTGTAGAAGCGCCCGTCGCCGCCGATCACCAGCGTCTTTCCCTCGAAGCCCTCGAGGCTGTCGAAGACCGACTGGATGAAGTTCTCGGCGTAGTTGGGCTGCTGGAAGACGGGAACCTTCTTGCGCAGTCCCGAGGTGCCCGGCTTCTGGTCGTCGTATGGGGTGGTGGCAACGGTCTTGATCATCGGTCACTCGTCCGAAATGAGCGTCTCGTAGAGGCTGGCGTAGCGGCCGGCGCTGCGCTCCCATGAAACATCGGCCTTCATCCCCTGCTTCTGCATCGACGTCCATACGCCCGGCGCCCGGAAAAGAGCGATCGCCCGCTCGACCGCATTAAGAAGGGCGTCGGCAGTGACCGGCGAAAACTGGAGACCGGTCGCGACGCCGGCCGAAATCGCCGCTTCATTGGCGTCGATGACCGTGTCGGCGAGCCCGCCCGTGCGCGAGACGATCGGAATGCAGCCATAGCGCAGGCCATAGAGCTGTGTCAGGCCGCAGGGTTCGAAGCGGGACGGGACGAGGATGCCGTCGCAGCCGGCCTGCATGAGATGCGACAGCGGCTCGTCGTAGCCGATCGCTACGCCGATTCGTCGGCGATGCCGTGCGGCGGCCGACAGAAGCGCGCCTTCCAGCGCATGATCGCCTGATCCGAGCACCGCGACCCGCGCGCCGGCAGCGACGGTGGAATCGAGCACGTCCACCAGCAGATCGATGCCCTTCTGCCATGTCATGCGGCTGATGACGCAGAAGAGCGGAGACGTATCCGCCTCGAGGCCGAACCTGCTCTCCACCGCATCACGGTCGCCGCGGCGCTTCGGCAGCGAACGCGCGCCGTAGCGCGCGGGAATATGAGGATCGGAATCGGGGTTCCAGATGGAGGTATCAATCCCGTTGACGATGCCGTGGAGATCGGATGCGCGGGCGTTGAGCAGACCCTCCAGGCCCATGCCGAATTCCGGCGAGCGGATCTCCCGCGCATAGGTCGGGCTGACCGTCGAAATGGCGCTTGCCGCCAGCAGTCCCGCCTTCAGGAAACCAACGCCGCCGTAATACTCGACGCCATCGATGGACATGGCGGCGTCCGGCAGTCCGAGCCGAGGAAATATGGAGGCCGGAAACTGCCCCTGAAAGGCGAGGTTGTGGATCGTCATGAGCGACGGCACGGTACGTGCGTTGCCGTAGCGCATATAGGCAAGCGTCATCGCCGCCTGCCAGTCGTGGGCATGGACTAGGTCGGGCCGGAAGCCCGCAACACCATGTCCGGCAATGTCGGCGCCGGCCTTCCCGAGCGCGGCGAAGCGACGCCAGTTGTCGTCGTAATCCCAGCTTTCGCCGTAGACACCCGGACGGTCGAAAAGGTGCGGAGCATCGAGGACGAAAAGGTCCAGTCCTTCGGCTTCTGTCGCGAGGACCGTGGCGGGACCTCCGAACAGATCTTCATAGTCCCGCACCGCCTCCGGCCGCCGATTCAGCGCCTTCATGACGGCCGGATAGCCGGGCACGAGCGAGCGGACGGTCACGCCATGTGCGGCGAGCGCCGCCGGCAGCGCGCCGGTGACATCGGCGAGACCGCCCGTCTTGACGAGCGGAAAGATCTCGGATGCGACCGCAAGAACCTGCATTCAGCCGCCGAGCCGGTCGATCATTTTCTGCGTGATCAGACAGACGCCTCGTTCCGTGCGGCGGAACCGGCGTGCATCCTCCACGGGATCTTCGCCGACCACGAGCCCTTCGGGGATGCGCACGCCCCGGTCGAGCACCACCCGGGTCATCCGTGCGTTGCGGCCAACATAGCAGTCCGGCAGGACCACCGCCTCGTCGAGCATGGAGAAGGAGTTGACGCGGGCGCCGGTGAAGATGAGCGACTTTCGCAGCTTCGCCCCGGAGATGATGCAGTCGCCGGCCACCAGCGAGGACACGGCGGAACCGCGGCGTCCTTCCTCGTCGTGCACGAACTTCGCGGGCGGCTTGATCTCGGCATATGTCCAGATCGGCCATTCGCGGTCGTAGAGATCGAGTTCCGGCGTGATGTCGGTCAGGTCGATGTTAGATTCCCAGTAGGCATCGATCGTGCCTACGTCGCGCCAGTAGGATTCCGTTTCGGTGTTCGAGCGCACGCAGGACTTTGAGAAGCGGTGCGCCACCGCCTTCCCGTTCTCGACGATGTGGGGGATGATGTCCTTGCCGAAGTCGCGGTTGGAGCCTGGCTGACTGGCGTCGCGACGCAGTTCCTCCATCAGGAACCTGGTGCGGAAGACGTAGATGCCCATCGAGGCGAGCGCGAAATCGGGCTTGTCGGGCATGCCCGGCGGATCGGCCGGTTTTTCGATGAAGGAGACGATCGTGTCGTTGGCGTCGACGTGCATGACGCCGAATCCCGTCGCCTCCATGCGCGGAACCTCGAGACATCCCACGGTCACGTCCGCGCCCGTCTCGACGTGCTCGCGGAGCATCGTCTCGTAATCCATCTTGTAAATGTGGTCGCCCGCGAGGATGACCATGAACTCCGGACCGTAGTCCTCGATGATGTCGATGTTCTGATAGACGGCATCGGCGGTACCTTCGTACCATTGGGTCTCCGACACGCGCTGGCTGGCCGGCAGGATGTCGAAGCTCTCGTTCCGCTCGGGCCGGAAGAAGTTCCAGCCGCGCTGCAGATGCCGGATGAGAGAATGGGCCTTGTACTGCGTCGCCACCCCGATGCGCCGAATGCCGGAATTCAGCGCGTTCGAAAGCGCGAAATCGATGATGCGGGTCTTGCCGCCGAAGTAGACCGCGGGCTTGGCGCGAACGTCGGTCAGTTCCTTCAGTCGGCTGCCTCGTCCTCCCGCAAGCACATAGGCCATCGCGTCGCGAGCGAGCGGCTGAATGCGTTTCTCCTGCAATGTCTTCCCCCCGGTCTCGGCGCTGATCGTGAAGCGCCATGATCGCCGCAACCGGCCTAGAAGTCACGCGGTGACTTGCGGCGAACCGGTGGCCAGCCGACGTAAACGCGCGGGGTGCGCGTTTGGTTCGCCAAGGACCGGAGCAGGCGTTGCGTGTCGCAGGCCTCGTCAGCCGCCTACGTGCCAGATCTCGCGGGCGTACTCCCGGATCGTACGGTCGGAGGAGAACCAGCCCATGTTGGCCGTGTTGTGTATGGCCTTCGCGTACCAGTCGGGCGCGTTGCGCCAGATCTCGTCGACGCGTCTCTGGGCCTCCGCATAGGCATCGAAATCCGCCGCGACCATGAACCAGTCGCGCTCGTAGATGCCGTTCATCAGTTCGCGATAGCGGTTCGGATCCTCCGGCGAGAAGACGCCCGACGAGATCGCCGAGAGGGCCTGCGCGAGTTCCGGCGAGGCCTCGATAACGGCACGCGGGTCATAGCCCTCCGCCTTCCTGCGCTCGACCTCCGCCGCGGTCAGGCCGAAGATGACGATGTTGTCGTCGCCCACGCAGTCCTTCATTTCGACGTTGGCGCCGTCGAGCGTGCCGATGGTGATCGCGCCGTTCAACGCGAACTTCATGTTGCCGGTGCCCGAGGCTTCCATCCCCGCGGTCGAAATCTGTTCGGAAAGATCGGCCGCCGGCACGATGACCTCGGCCGCCGAGACGCTGTAGTTCGGGACGAAGACGATCTTGAGCAGGCCGCGCACCGCCGGGTCGCGGTTGATGACGCGCGCCACGTCGTTGGCGAGCTTTATGATCAGCTTGGCATTGTGATAGCTCGGCGCCGCCTTTCCGGCGAAGAATTTCACCCGGGGCAGCCAGTCCTTCTCCGGGTGCGAGCGTATCTGGTCGTACAGCGCCACCGCCTCGACGATGTTGAGGAGCTGACGCTTGTATTCGTGTATGCGCTTGATCTGGACGTCGAACAGCGAGGACGGATCGACCTGGATGCCGACACGATCGGCCACGAGATTGGCCAGCCGGTTCTTGTTCTCGCGCTTCACCCCGGCGAACTTTTCGCGGAATCCCGCATCGCCGGAAAACGCGTCGAGTTCGGACAGCGCATCGATGTCATCCAGGAAACGATCCCCGATCGCCTCCCGGATGAGGCTGGTGAGCGCCGGATTGCACTGCATGAGCCAGCGGCGCGGCGTGATGCCGTTGGTCTTGTTGTTGATGCGCCCGGGATACATCGTGTGGAGATCGGAGAAGACCGTCTCCTTCATCAGTTCCGTGTGCAGGCCCGACACGCCGTTCACGGAATGCGAGCCGGCGAATGCGAGATTGCCCATGCGCACCCGGCGCTCGCCGTCCTCCTGGATCAGCGAGATCCGGCTGATCTGCTCGTTGCTGAACCGCTGGTAGCTGCGGGCCTCGAGCAGAACCTCCGCGTTGATCGCGTAGATGATCTGCATGTGGCGCGGCAAAAGCCGCTCGAAGACCGGGACGGGCCAACTCTCCAGCGCTTCCGGCAGGAGAGTGTGGTTGGTGTAGGCAAACGTCCGCCTGGTGATGTCCCACGCCTTGTCGAAGTCATGGCCGTAGACGTCCATCAGAAGACGCATGAGTTCGGCGATGCCGATCGCGGGATGAGTGTCGTTGAGGTGGATCGCCGCCTTGTCGGGCAGCGAAAGCAAGTCGCCATACTGGCTGAGATGCCGGTCGATGATGTCCTGCAGGGAGGCGGCGGTGAAGAAATACTCCTGACGCAGCCGCAGTTCCTGGCCGGCCTTGTGGCTGTCGGCCGGGTAGAGCACGCGGGTCAGCGAGGCTGCGTGGTTCGCCTCCTTCAGTGCGCCGATGTGATCGCCGGCGTTGAAGGCGTCGAGCAGGATCGGGTCGACCGCCATCGCCGACCACAGGCGCAGCGTGTTGACCCGCTTGCCGCGCCATCCGACCACGGGCGTGTCGTAGCCCACCGCAAGGACGCGTTCCTGCGGCTTCCAGACATGGCGCTCGAGGCGTCCATCGTTGGCGGTGATCGATTCGACGGTTCCGCCGAAGCCGATCTCGAACGCGCGCTCGCGCCGCTCGAACTCCCACGGATTGCCATGGTCCAGCCAGGTTTCGGGCAGTTCGACCTGCCAGCCGTCCTGGATTTCCTGGCGGAAGAGACCGTGGACGTAGCGGATGCCGTAGCCGTGTGCAGGGAGATCGACGGAAGCCATGCTTTCCATGAAGCAGGCGGCCAGACGGCCGAGGCCACCATTGCCCAGCGCGGCGTCGGGCTCCAGCGCCGCGATCATGTCGATGTCGACGCCAAGGCTCTCGAGCGCCTCGCGCATGTTGTCCATCAGATCGAGATTGGAGAAGGCGTCGCGCATCAGGCGGCCGATCAGGAACTCCATGGACAGGTAGTAGACGCGCTTCTGCTGCCTGGCGTAGGCTTCCTTCGTGGAAGAGATCCAGCGCTCGATGATGCGGTCGCGCACGACCTTGATCGAAGCGGTCAGCCAGTCGAAGGGCGTGGCGACGGAGGCATCCTTGCCGACCCTGTAGACGAGACAGCTCAGGATTTCCTTCGCCAGCGCCCTGGGATCATTGTCGTGCACAACGTCGAGTGAGATTTCAGTCGTGGCCCGGTCCATGTGGTTCCTCTGCAACACGGGCGGAATGGTCAGCCCGTTTCCAGCTCTCCAACATCCCCCCGCATCGATGCTAGCCCGACGCATCCCGAATTCAACCTGCGAGTACGCATCAGTGGGGGATAACAAATGTTATATATGATTACGGTGCGGCAGGAACATGCTTTTATCTGAGTATGTTGACCGGCAACCCGCGCCGGAGCCGACCCGGCCCGGCGCTGCGAACCCGGCCGATCCGTTGCCAAGCACCGCCGTGCCCGCTAACAGGCACGCCGATGACGAGGACGCTCCGCCACGCGGCAGGAGCCGGTCCGAATTCCGTCGCGCGCACGACCGCGCCCGGAGCAACTGGCCTGTGGGAGCAGTGAATTGCGTATTCTCGTAACGGGAGCGGCGGGCTTCGTAGGCTTCCACATCGCCTCGGCCTTACTCGAAAGGGGCCACCAGGTCGCCGGACTGGACAATTTCAACGACTACTACGATCCAGCGCTGAAGCGGGCGCGCGCGGCGCTCCTTGCCGGCTCGCCCGAATTCTCCATGATCGAATGCTCGCTCGACGACCGCGGCGCGATAGAGGAGAGCTTTGCCGGAGCCGCCTTCGACCGGGTCATTCATCTGGCCGCGCAGGCGGGCGTGCGCCATTCGCTGGAGCAGCCGCACCTCTACGCGGCGTCCAATCTCACCGGCTTCCTGAACATGCTGGAGAGCTGCCGGCAACAGCGGACACCGCACCTGATCTTCGCCTCGTCCAGTTCCGTCTATGGTGCGAACCGGAAGCTGCCGTTCTCGGTGAAGGACAATGTCGACCATCCGCTCAGCCTCTATGCGGCGACGAAGAAGGCCAACGAACTGATGGCGCACAGCTACGCCCATCTCTATGGCCTGCCGGTCACCGGGCTGCGGTTCTTCACCGTCTATGGTCCCTGGGGGCGGCCGGACATGGCCTATTTCAAGTTCGTGCGCGCGATCCTCGCCGGCGAGCCGATCGACGTCTACAACAACGGGAATTCATCGCGCGACTTCACTTTCGTCGACGACGTCGTCGCCGAGATCCTTGCACTGGTCGATCGCATTCCGGCGCCGGCGACCGGGATGGAAAGTGTGGGTTCCGATCCTTCCAGGTCGGCCGCACCCTACCGGATCTTCAACATCGGCAACAATCACCCGGTCGGCCTGCTCGACTTCATCGCAGCCATCGAGGACGCGCTCGGTCGCAAGGCGAAGCTGAACATGATGCCCATGCAGGCGGGCGACGTCGAGAACACGTTCGCAGACATCGACGACCTCGTGGCGGAAACGGGCTTCGCGCCGAAGACACCGCTGCGGGAGGGCGTCGGCAGGTTCGTCGATTGGTACCGCGGATATTACGGGAACTGAGGAAGAGGCGGAACGGCCGTCCCTTCACGAATGCCGGGCCCGGCGGCTACTCCGCGGCTTCGGCGGTCCGGCTGTCACCGTCTCCGCCGTTGGCGACTGCCCACTCGGCGCTCGCCCTGATGCCGCCGAGCGGGAAGAAGTGCACCTGTTCGATCAGGCTCTCCGGGCGCCGCGCCTTGTATGACGCCAGTTCGGCGATCACGTCCTCCGGTTCGTAGGGCATCAGCAGCTTTCGCATGTCCATGGCCCGGCGCTGCAGCACCTTCATGGAAGGGCCGACGCCGCAGGCCATGCCGTACTTGATGAGCGTCTGCAGCTTGGCCGGTCCGGCGACGCCGACATGGATGGGCAGGCGGATGCCCTGCGCCGCGAGGTGTTCGGCCCATGCGATGATGGGCTTCGCATCGAAGGCGAACTGCGTGGTGATCGCCATCTCGCAGCCGGTGCGCTCGGCCCAGGCCTGCTTCCATGCCAGAGCCCTGTCCGCCTCGGTCGTGGAACCGTCGGGATCGATGTCGGTGTTGCCCTCGGGATGACCGGCAACATGCAGGCGGCGGAAGCCATAGCGCTCGAAGAGGCCCGTCTGCATCATGTCGATGGAACTGGTGAGATCTCCGGCCGGTTCGGCCGCGCCGCCGGCAAGCAGCAACGCCTGGTCGACGCCCGCTTCCTCGCGGTAGCGGCCGATCCACACTTCGAGTTCGGCGGCGTGGTGGATCAGGCGCGCGGGAAGGTGCGGCATCACCTCGAAGCCTTCGCCGGTCAGCCGCTTCGCGGTCGCCACCATGTCTTCGATTGGTGTGCCCTCGATATGGGCAATGTATACGCGCGTGCCGGCCGGCAGCAATTCGCGGAAGTCATCCACCTTCGCGGCCGTGCGCGGCATGACCTCGATCGAGAAGCCGCCCAGGATGGACGAAGACGCCTGTGTATCCGCTTTGACCGGACTTTCTTCCCGATGACGACCGAAAATACCAAGCACTGTTGCCTCCTCGAAACCATCCCGCCACCTGACGAGAATGTATACATTACGAGATAGTGCGGATGCCGTCAATTTCCAGCCCGCGACATTTCCGTTCTCACGGACGACCTTAAAACGCCATGCACTGCGGCCTGCTCACGGTTTTGAGACCGGACTTGTCCCGCTGACGAATGACGTCCAGGCATGCGCCTTCTGCATACATGATGCTGGATGACTGCCCTAGGTCGATCCGAACTCGGTTTGCAACGACCTCGCGGAGGCCAGGCCAGCCGAAAGCGGGACGCTTTCGCCTCCAGCCTGGGCAATGGCGCCTCCCAAGGCAGTCCATTCTTCGACAGGAAGTCGGATGGCTCGATTGACATTCGGGTCACTTGGCATACAGTATGTATACAATGACAATCGCTGCCATGTGACAGCGGCAACCGGAAACCGGATGAACAAGGCCGAACAGTTCGACGCGCCGAGCCGAAGCGATACGGGTAGCCAGTCGCGCACGACCGTCGCGCTTCTCGCCATGCGCGAGATGATCCTCAACGGCAGCCTCGGGCCGGGCGAACGGGTTTCCGAACTCGCAATCGTCGAGCAGGCGGGGATATCGCGCACCCCGGTCCGGGCTGCCCTGCAGCGGCTCGAAGAAGAAGGTTTCGTGGAGGCAATTCCCTCGGGCGGCTTTGCCGTCAAGTCCTTCTCCGAAACCGAGGTGTTCGACGCCGTCGAGATCCGCGGGACCCTGGAAGGGCTTGCCGCCCGGCTGGCCGCCGAGCGCGGATCGTCGTCGGTGCGGCTTGCAGCGCTCGAGAAGTGCGTCGGCGAACTCGATGAACTGGTGCCCGACCTGCTCGGCACCGAAGACGGGTTCGTGCGCTACATGACCCTGAACGCACGGCTTCATGCGCTGATCATCGAACTGGCCGACAGTCCCGCCCTCAAGCGCCAGATCGAGCGCGCGGTGTCGCTGCCCTTCGCCTCGCCCAACGCCTTCATCAAGGCGCAGACGCTGATGCCGGAATCGCGCGGCGTGCTGATCGTGGCGCAGGACCAGCATCGCTGCGTGGTCGAGGCGATCGTCAACCGGCAAGGGGCGCGGGCGGCGTCCGTCATGCAGGAGCATGCCAGGCTGGCCGCCCGCCATCTCCGGCTCGCCCTTCGGGACCGCGCGGTCCTCGAACAGGTGCCCGGAGGGTCCCTGATCAGGACCGGAAGATAGGAAAACCCTGGAGTCGGAACGCGGAGAACGATCTCCGAAGCGGCTCCTTCCAACACTCTCAATCAGGAGGAAACCGAAGATGAGTGCGAAGAACCTGGAACAGAGACTGCAGCAGGCCGGAAACACCGTCCGCATGCTGCGCAATTCGAAAGTCGGAGCGTACGTCTACCCGGTCGTGGCGCCGGAGTTCGCCAACTGGCGCGACGAGCAGCGCGCGTGGCGCGAAACGGCGGTGCTGTTCGACCAGTCGCACCACATGGCGGAACTGAAGGTCGAGGGGCCGGACGCGGAGAAGCTGCTCTCCTACCTCGCCATCAACTCCTTCAAGAACTTTACCCCCGGCAAGGCCAAGCATTTCGTGCCGGTGACGCCGGAAGGCTACGTGATCGGCGATGTGATCATGTTCCGCGAGAGCGAGACCGAGTTCAATCTCGTCGGCCGCGCGCCGACCGTCTCCTGGGTCCAGTACCAGGCCTCGATCGGCGATTATGACGTGAAGCTGACCGAGGATCCGCGCTCGCCGTCGCGCCCGCAGGGCAAGCCGGTGGTGCGGCGTCACTATCGCTTCCAGGTGCAGGGGCCGAACGCGCCGGCGATCCTGGAGAAGCTGAACGGCGGCCCCGTGCCGGAGATCAAGTTCTTCAACATGGATTACATCACCATCAAGGGCCGCAAGGTGCGCGCGCTGCGCCACGGCATGGCCGGCGTTCCCGGCCTCGAGCTCTATGGCCCCTATGAGCAGTATGACGAGATCCGCGAAGCGATCCTGGAAGCGGGCGAAGATCACGGGCTGGTGGCGGTCGGCAGCCGCGCCTATGCGACGAACACCCTGGAATCCGGCTGGATCCCCTCCCCGCTGCCGGCGATCTACACCGGCGAAAGCATCAAGGGCTATCGCGAGTGGCTCGGCGCCAACTCCTACGAGGCGACCGGCGCGATCGGCGGCTCCTACGTCTCCGAGAACATCGAGGACTACTACCTGACGCCCTACGAGCTCGGCTACGGCATCTACGTGAAGTTCGACCACGACTTCATCGGCCGCGAGGCGCTGGAGAAGATCGCCGACAAGCCGCACCGCCGCAAGGTGACCTTCGAGTGGAACCCGGATGACGTCATCAAGGCGTTCGCCACCATGTTCGACCGCGAAGGCCCGAACGTGAAGTACATGGACTGGCCGCTGTCGAACTACGCCTCCACCTCCTTCGACATGATCATGAAGGACGGCAAGATGGTCGGCGGCTCGATGTTCGGCGGTTATTCCTACAACGAGCGCCGCATGCTGTCGCTCGGCATGGTCAATCCCGACATCAAGGAAGGCGAGGTGCTGACGCTGGTGTGGGGCGAGCCGAACGGCGGGACCGACAAGACCACGGTGGAACCCTCGACGCAGATGGACATCCGCGTCAAGGTTTCGCCGGTGCCCTATTCCCGCGACGCCCGCGAATCCTACGCCGACAGCTGGCGCAGCCGGCAGCCGGCATAGTAAGGCTCGGTTGGACACCGGAAGGGGAGGCACGGGCCTCCCCTTCCCCTTTCTCCCCCTCGGCGTCCGATTGCCGAGTTCATCCCGGCCGGCTTCCCGCCGGTCCACGATACGAAGCCCCGCCGCATGCTCCAGATCTTCTCCCAGATGTTTCCGATCCTGTTCCTGATCGGGCTGGGCCTCGTGGCGGTGCGCAGCGGCTTCACGTCGCAGACGCAGATCGAGGGGCTGGGCGGGTTCGTCATCAATTTCGCCCTGCCCGCCGTGATCCTGTCGGCGCTGACGCACCAGGATCTCAGCCAGTCGCTCAATCCCGGCTATCTCGCCGCCTATGCAGGCGGCTCGCTGGTCGCGTTCACCGCGGTGTTCCTGTTCATCCGCTTCGTGCTTGGACGGCCGCTGGAGCGTGCCGGCATCGGAGCACTCGGCGCGGCAGGATCAAACACGGGCTTCATCGGCTTTCCAATCGCGGCGCTGGTTCTCGGCGCGCCGGCGACGATCGCCATGCCGATGACGATGATGGTCGAGAACATGCTGATCATCCCGATCGGCCTGGCGCTGGCGGAGATGGGGACGAGCAACGGCGCTTCCGTGCGCAGGATGCTGGGAGAGACGGCGATGCGGCTGTCGCGGATGCCGTTCGTCATTGCGATCATCGTCGGTGCGGCGCTGTCCCTCTTCGGGGTGCGGTTTCCCGTCCCGCTCGCCTCCGCGATCGACATGCTCGGCCAGGCGTCCGCGCCGGTCGCGCTGTTCGTCGTCGGCGGCACGATCGCGGGCTTGCGGCGGGGCGATGTAGGCCTGGAAATCCCGCCGATCGTCATCGGCAAGCTGGTCCTTCATCCGCTTGTGGTGGCGGCCGCGTTCTACCTGATCCCCGGCGTCCCGGCCGAACTGGCTGCGACCGGCATCCTGTTTTCCAGCGTTTCGATGCTGACGATCTATCCCGATCTTCGCCCGGCGCGCCGGAATGGAGAACACGGCCGCCGCGGCGCTGATCATCGCGACCCTGCTCTGCCTCGTCACGAGCGCCGGCGTTCTCGCCGTGCTGCTCCGGAACGTCGGCGGCGCGGCCGGAACATGATCCGCCACGACGGCCGGCGCCGCGCCCGGCCCGACCTCACCACCCGTTTCAGGCATTGGAGACCAGATTGGCCGAAACATCGTTCGTGCTGACCGCCTACTGCGCAAACCGACCCGGCATCGTGGCCGCGGTCTCGAAAACGATCTTCGACATGGGCGGCAACATCGCCGACCTGCAGCAGTTCGACGATCCCGATAGCGGCCAGTTCTTCTCGCGCGTCGTGTTCGGCGCCGCCGATGCGCCGCTGGCGGAAGATGAGGCGCGCGCCCTGCTCTCACCGGTCATGGAGCGGTTTGGCATGAAGTGGTCGTTGCGGGCGCAGAACGCCCGCCGCCGCGTGCTCCTGATGGCTTCGAGGTTCGACCACTGCCTGGCGGACCTCCTCTACCGCTGGCGAATTGGCGAACTCGACATGGATATCGCGGGCATCGTCTCCAACTATCCGCGAGAGACCTACGCGAACCTCTCCTTCGGCGACATCCCGTTCCACCACCTGCCGGTGACGAAGGCGACCAAGGCCGTGCAGGAGGAGAAGCTGTCGCGGCTCATCGCGGACGAGAAGATCGATCTCGTCGTGCTCGCCCGCTACATGCAGATCCTGTCGGAGGAGATGTCATCGCGCCTTTCAGGCCGCTGCATCAACATCCACCACTCCTTCCTGCCGGGCTTCAAGGGCGCCAAGCCCTACCAGCAGGCCTACGAGCGCGGGGTGAAGCTGATCGGCGCGACGGCGCACTACGTCACCAGCGACCTCGACGAGGGGCCGATCATCGAACAGGATACCGAACGCGTCAGCCATCGCGACAGCGCCGCCGAGTTCGTGCGCAAGGGCCGCGACATCGAACGCCGGGTACTCGCCCGCGCAGTGCGCGCGCATCTGGAGGACCGCGTGCTGCTCAACGGGATGCGTACGATCGTGTTTCCGGAGTAGTGCTGACGGTCGTTGCGCGGAGGCAATCGCGAGCAGCGCCCTCCTGGGCCCTCACCGCTTAAGCTCCATCGGAACCCAGACGATCACCTTGGGAGGACGGTCGCGGTCGAACTCGATCGGCAGCGCCTTCCTGGCCGGCGACTTGCAGCGAGAGCAGACGAAGCGGATCGATTCGATCGAGCGACCCATTCCGACCACTTTCGCCACCTCGTGCGCGCGGTGGTGGCCGACGTGGTGACAGTGGCCGCATTCGATGCGGATCAGCATGTCGTGACGGGCTGCGCGGCCGATGGTGTCTATCGTTCGTGTCATGGGAACAAATGAAGAACATTTCTGCCGGCGGTCAAGGGGGCATGAAGCCGCCCACACGGTCTCGCAGCGGAATGTCCGGACATGCTGCGGCCGGTGGGCCGATCACCGTCGATCCGCTCAGGCGAAGGGCACGGCCGTGGTGCCGGGCGGCAGCTTGGCCTCGTCGTCCGGCTCGACATGGATGATGACACGGACGGAGGGTATCTCTGCCTTGAGTGCCTCCTCGACGCGGTCGCAGATCCTGTGGCTTTCGCCGACCGTCATCGAACTATCGACGACGAGGTGGAACTCGATGAACGTCGCGCGTCCGGCAATGCGCGTCTTGAGATCATGGACCTCGAGCGCGCCCCTGGAATTGGTCGAGATGATGTCGCGGATCTTCTGCGTGTCCTCGGCGTCCGCGGCGACGTCCATCAGCCCCTGCACGGACTGGCCGATGACCTTCCAGCCCTGCCACAGGATGTTCAGCGCCACGATGATGGCGAGCAGCGGATCGAGGATCGTCCATCCGGTGGCGATCGCGGCAAGCAGGCCGACGAGGACCCCGATGGAGGTCACGACGTCGGTCATGATGTGACGCCCGTCGGCGGTCAGCGCCGGCGACCGCTCCGCCCTGCCGGCCCTGATGAGCATGAAGGCCCAGGCGGCGTTCACGGCGCCCGCCAGCATGTTGATCCCGAGGCCCAGCGCGGGCTCGTCCAACAGGCGCGGCGAGCGCAGGGCGCCCCAGGCCTCGACGATGATGAGGAGCGCCGCGAGGACGATGAGCACGCCTTCCAGGACGGCCGAAAAATACTCCGCCTTGTGATGCCCGTGCGGGTGGTCCGCATCGGCCGGCTTGTGGCTGACGCGGATCGCCCAGTAGGCGGCGCTGGCCGCGATCACATTGACGATGGATTCCAGGGCGTCGGAGTAGAGCGCGACCGATCCGGTCATCCACCAGGCGACGAACTTCAGCCCCATGACCGCGAAAGCCACGAAGATGGAGATGAAGGCAAGCCTCCGTATGCGCAGCTTGGCAGGCATGCTCAGCGGTCCTGACCGCGCCGACCGGGAAAAGGAGAAGCCGGCAGCATCACGCCGCCTTCACCTTCGCCTTTCGCGGCAGATGCGCGACGACGTTCTCGATCATCCGCATGCCCGCGTTCTGGCCGAGCGACATGATGGATTCGGGATGGAACTGGACGGCCGCCACCGGCTCGCGCCTGTGTTCGATGGCCATGACGACTCCGTCTTCCGTCTCGGCCGTGACCTCGAAATCCGCGGGAAAGCGGACAGGATCAGCGAAGAGCGAATGGTAGCGGCCGACCGTGACGTGCTTCGGCAGGCCGGAAAAGACGATGCCTGGCTTCGTCACCCGAATGCGCGACGGCTTGCCGTGCATGGGGATGTGGAGCTGGCGCAGTTCGCCGCCATAGGCTTCCGTCAATGCCTGCAGCCCGAGGCAGACGCCAAAGATCGGCAGTTCCCGTCCGCGCGCCTTGCGTATCGTGGCGGCGCAGTCAAAATCCTTCGGTGATCCGGGCCCGGGCGACAGCACGACGAGGTCCGGCTTGACGCGGTCGAAGACCTCGTCCGGCACCGGGGTGCGCACGGTGGTGACCTGCGCCCCGGTCTGGCGAAAATAGTTGGCGAGCGTGTGGACGAAGCTGTCC
Source organism: uncultured Alphaproteobacteria bacterium (assembly GCA_963747465.1). Taxonomy (GTDB): domain Bacteria; phylum Pseudomonadota; class Alphaproteobacteria; order Rhizobiales; family Rhizobiaceae; genus Aquibium. The sequence goes on along the minus strand of CAVVFC010000006.1, from coordinate 52,154 downwards.
TCGTGGTCGACCAGCAGGATCGACACGCCCTCGCCCACCCGCGCCGAAAGCCGCTCCGCGCTCGGCGCGTTGCTCGCGCCCGCCTCGCGGACCGCCGCCAGCATTGCCGAAGCCTTCAGCTCGGTCTCGGCCTCCTCCTCGTCCGGCACGGAATCATAGAGCAGCGTCGCACCCGCGCGTACCTCGGCGATGCCGTCCTCGATGCGGATGGTACGCAGCGTCAGGCCGGTATTCATGTCGCCGTTGAAATGCACCATGCCGATCGCCCCGCCATACCAGCGGCGGGGACTCTTCTCGTTCTGCTCGATGAAGCGCATCGCCCAGAGTTTCGGCGCGCCGGTGACGGTCACCGCCCAGGCGTGGGACAGGAATGCGTCGAAGGCGTCCATGCCCTCGCGCAGGCGGCCTTCGATGTGATCGACGGTGTGGATCAGGCGCGAATACATCTCGATCTGGCGGCGCCCGATCACCCGTACCGATCCGGGCTCGCAGACGCGGCTCTTGTCGTTGCGATCGACGTCAGAGCACATTGTAAGCTCGGATTCGTCCTTCTTCGAATTGAGCAGCTTCAGGATTTGTTCCGAATCCGAGATCGCGTCCTCGCCGCGCTTGATCGTACCTGAAATCGGGCAGGTCTCGACGCGGCGTCCCGAAACGCGCACGAACATCTCCGGCGAAGCGCCGATGAGATATTCCCCCTGCCCCAGATTGATGAAGAAGGAATAGGGCGAGGGATTGATCGTCTTCAGACGCCGGGCGATTTCGGACGGCTGCGTCTCGCAGCGCTCGTAGAACATCTGTCCCGGCACGACCTCGAAGAGGTCGCCCTTGCGGAAGCTTCCCATCGCCTTGCGCACGAGGTTTGCGTATTCGCCGGGCTCGTGATCGCCGCGCGGCGGAATCCGGTCGGAGGGCCTGAACGGCTCTTCCACGCTGTCACGGGGAAGCCCTCCGGTCGTCCAGCCTTCGCCGGTGTAGTCGTAGCGGTCGTGCCAGGCCCTGGCGGCGTGGTGGTCGACCACCAGGACCTCGTCGGGGAGAAAGAGTACCAGATCGCGCTGGCTCTGCTTGCGTTCGAGACGGTTTTCGACCGGATCAAACTGGAAGGCGAGGTCGTAGCCGAAGGCGCCGTAGAGCCCGAGGCTCGGGTCGGCATCGCTGCGGAAGAGACCGACGATCGCCCTGAGAACGGTGAAGACCGAGGGTACGCGCGACCGCTCCTCCTCGGAGAAAACGCGCCCTGGCGCGGCGATGTCGAGCGCGATCAGGCGCTCGCTCCGCTCCGTTACCGCGACGTCCGAAAGTGGCGAAACGACCTTTGCGATCGCCGGCAGGATCGCCTCGCCGCGCCGGTTCAGCGCCTCGATGCGCATGGTGCGGCCGCGTGAGGAGATCACCACAGGCGGATCGATGATGGCGGTGTCCCAGCGCGTATAACGGCCGGGGTATTCGTAGTTTGACGAGAAGACCGCGCCGCGGCGGGAATTCAGCCCGTCGACATAGGCCTCGATGGCACCATCATAGGCGGTCTCGTGGCGCGCGCGGGTGATCGATATCCCGCCCGCGGTGACGAACCGTTCCGCACCGCCCTCAAGAACTTCCACCGTCATTTCCGTCTCCGTTCCCTGTCTGGCGGAAGCGCCGGGGGCTTTGAAAAACCAAAGGCCGCCCGGAGCATTCCGAAGCGGCCATCATTCTGATTGAACGCACGCGCGATCAGGCCGCCTTTAGCAGCCCCACCACCAAGCCTGTGCGATCAGTTTCGTCATCATTCCGATTCCATAGCGGTGAACATGCCGTTCGACAAGCCGTCACCAGTTCAGATTTCCGCCGGGGACCCGGCCCTGCGTCTGCGCCAGAACATGATCAGCGACGGTATCAGCCAGGCGAGGCCCGCCCATGCGGTGCCAAGCGCCCAGCCCGCGGCAACGTCTGTCGGCCAGTGCACGCCGAGATAGATGCGCGTCACTCCGATCAGGACGGCCAGTCCAACCGCGACGGCGATGACGTAGACCCGCACCCGCCAGTCATCGAAAAAGCGGGCCACGAGCGCGGCGAGCGTGAGATAGGCGACAGTGGACACCATTGCATGCCCGCTGGGGAAGCTGGCGGTGTGGACGATATCCAGATGTGCCACGAGGTCGGGACGGGGACGCTGATAGTAGTTCTTGAGCACCTGCGACACCGCTGCTCCGGAAGAAACGGAAATCACGGTATAAAGCGCCGGGCCGAACCGCCTGGTGACGAGAAGCAGCCCGACGACGATCGTCACGGCAAGCATGACGACGGGGTAGCCGCCGAGCGCCGTGATCTCGGCCGCCGCTTCCTCGAGCCATGGCGGCCCGAGCGGATCGGAAACGTCGGACGCGTTCCGGAAGATCAGGAACAGGAATTCGTCCATTTGCCGGAGTTCGCCCTCGGCGAGCTCGTGGGCGATCGAGAAGAAAGCGTAGACGCCGGAGGCGAGGATGGCCAGCACGGTGACGGGGACAACCGCCGTGCGGTATTCCCGCATGCCGCGCACCAGCATGGTGACGGTCGGACGGATCACGCGCCGATCTCCCGCATGCGCGATGCCGCCGCCATTTCCCCACGCTTGCGCGAAATCAATGCCAACCCACTCGGCTCCTCCACCCTTCGTATCCGAACGGATGCTGCATACCGGAGTTCCACATAGGACAGGAAGGATGAAAGTCATGGACGAGCATATGGGCCATCAGAAGCGGACCTTCACCGAGGAGATCGAACTCGCCGGCAACGAACTGGTCGAACGGATCAAGGAGATCCTCGCGGAGGGCAACGTCCGCCAGCTTCGGCTCAAGGCCGAGGACGGCGACATCTACCTGGAGACGCCGCTGACGATCGGCGTGGTGGCGGGCGGCGCGGTGGCGCTGGCAGCGCCCTGGCTCGCGATCCTCGGCGTCATCGCCGCGTTGGTGAGCCACGTGAAGGTCGAGGTCGTGCGGGAAGAAGAGGACCGGGAACAGAAGCCCGCCGCCTGATCCCTCGCCGCAGTAACTTTCGCCGGCGCCTTCGGGCGCCGGCTGCGCATCAGGAGAAGGCGCTAGAACAGGCCTTCGATGAAGCCCTGCTCGTTGAGGAATATGCGCTCCGACGAGGGGGTCTTCGGAAGTCCCGGCATCGTCATGATCTCGCCGCAGATCGCCACGACGAAGCCGGCGCCGGCCGACAGCCTGACCTCGCGCACCGGCACGACGTGGCCGGTGGGCGCGCCGCGCAGGTTCGGATCGGTCGAGAAGGAGTACTGGGTCTTGGCCATGCACACCGGCAGGTTGCCATATCCCGCCTGCTCCCACTGGTGCAGCTGGTCGCGCACGGACTTGTCGGCAATGGCTTCGGAGCCGCGGTAGATGCGCTTGACGACCGTGTTGATCTTCTCGAACAGCGGCAGTTCATCGGGATAGAGCGGCGAGAATTGCGAGGAGCCGCTCTCGGCGAGCTGCACGACCTTGTGCGCCAGTTCCTCGATGCCGGCCGACCCGTGCGCCCAGTGCTTGCACAGGATCGCTTCGGAGCCCTGGCTCGCGACATAATCCTTCATTGCAGCGATCTCGGCGTCGGTGTCGGAGACGAAGTGGTTCATCGCCACGACCACCGGCACGCCGAACTGCTTCACGTTCTCGATGTGGCGGCCGAGATTTGCGCAACCCTTCTTCACTGCCTCGACGTTCTCGGTGCCGAGGTCTTCCTTCTTGACGCCGCCGTTCATCTTCATGGCGCGCACGGTCGCCACGATCACCGCCGCCGCCGGCTTGAGCCCGGCCTTGCGGCACTTGATGTCGAAGAACTTTTCGGCACCCAGATCGGCGCCGAAGCCGGCCTCGGTGACGACGTAGTCGGCGAGCTTCAGCGCGGTCGTGGTGGCCACGACCGAGTTGCAGCCATGCGCGATGTTGGCGAAGGGACCGCCGTGGACGAAGGCCGGGTTGTTCTCCAGGGTCTGGACGAGGTTGGGCTGCATGGCGTCCTTCAGCACCACCGCCATCGCGCCGTCGGCCTTGAGGTCGCGGGCGTAGACGGGGGTCTTGTCGCGGCGGTAGGCCACGATGATGTCGCCGATGCGCTTCTGCAGGTCCTTCAGGTCGGAAGCCAGGCACAGGATCGCCATCACTTCCGAGGCGACGGTTATGTCGAAGCCGCCCTCGCGAGGATAGCCGTTGGCGACGCCGCCGAGCGAGCAGACGATCTCCCGAAGCGCACGGTCGTTCATGTCCATGACGCGGCGCCAGACGACCCGGCGCGTATCGATGCCGAGTTCATTGCCCCAGTAGATGTGGTTGTCGATCAGGGCCGAAAGCAGGTTGTGCGCCGTGGTGATGGCATGGAAGTCGCCGGTGAAGTGGAGGTTCATGTCCTCCATCGGGACGACCTGCGCATAGCCGCCGCCGGCAGCACCGCCCTTGACGCCGAAGTTCGGCCCGAGCGAGGCCTCGCGGATGCAGGTGATGGCCTTCTTGCCGATGCGGTTCAGCCCGTCCCCGAGGCCGACCGTGGTGGTCGTCTTGCCCTCGCCGGCAGGCGTCGGGTTGATGGCGGTGACGAGGATCAGCTTGCCGTCCTTCTTGCCGCGCTGTTCCTTGATGAACTCGGCAGAAATCTTCGCCTTGTCGTGGCCGTAGGGCAGAAGATGCTCGGCGGGGATGCCGAGCCTGCTGCCGACCTCCATGATCGGCTTCTTGTTGGCGGCTCGTGCGATCTCGATGTCGGACTTGTACTCGGCCATGTCGGCTCCCCCGGCAGCTTATGGATGTTCCCGGCGGAGGATCGACCGTCCTTCCGCACGGCGCGCATACAAGCCCGACTGGCAAAGCCGCCGCCGTCCCAAAACAGCCGCCGAATGCGCGAAAAGCGACAGGGCTTCCGCGCCTGCCCCATGCCTCAGCGGCGCAGCACCGCCCGCAGCACGTCGCGGATGCCGATCGACCCGATGAAGCGGGTCTGCTCGTCGAACAGCGCCACCGGCGCCGTCTGGGACTGATGCATGGCATGCATGACCGTCTTCAGCGAGGTGCCGGGCTTGGCCCAGAAGACTGGCGGACGGTCTTTCGGAACCGAGGTGAGGTCGTCGCACGAGGCCCAGTGAGCGGGTTGGCCGTTGTGCTCGGCGCCGATGACCATGAAGTTCTCGTCGAGGCGGAAGCGGGTCGTCTGGCGCCGGTCGAGCCAGACCCAGCCCTCGCCTGCCTCCTCGAGATCGCGGCGGTCGCGCATGACGTTCCAGGCGGTCAGCACGGAGAGCGGGTTCACGTTGGCGATGAAGTCGCGGACATAATCGTTCGCCGGGCTGAGCACGATATCCTCCGGCGCGCCGGACTGGATGATGCGGCCGCTCTCCATGATGGTGATGCGGTTGCCGATCTTCAGCGCCTCCTCGAGGTCGTGCGAGACAAAGATGATGGTCTTCTTCAGGTCGGCCTGGAGTTGCAGGAGTTCGTCCTGAAGCTTGGTGCGGATCAGCGGGTCGAGGGCGGAAAACGGCTCGTCCATCAAGAGGATCGGTGCCTCCGTGGCGAAGGCACGGGCCAGCCCGACGCGCTGCTGCATGCCGCCGGACAGCTCGTGGGCGTACTTGTCTGCCCATTCCGACAATCCGACGAGTTCGAGCTGCTTGCGCACGCGCTCCTTGCGTTCGGCAGCAGGCACTCCGGCAAGCTCCAGCCCGAAGCCGACGTTCTGGGCGACGGTCCGCCAGGGGAGCAGTGCGAACTGCTGGAACACCATGGCCACGCATTCGCGCCGGATGGTCCGCAGGACATCGGCGGGGCAGGTGACGACGTCGGCCGACCAGTCGCCGTCATGAACGATGACTTCGCCGCGGGTCACCCGGTTAAGGCCGTTGACGGCCCGCAGAAGGGTGGACTTGCCCGATCCGGACAAGCCCATGAGGACCGAGATCTCGCCCTCCTCGACCGTCAGGTCGCATCCTGCGCAGCCCAGCACGGAGCCGGTCTTTCCGAGGATTTCCTGGCGCGTGGAGCCGCCGTCCAGCATGGCGATCGCCTGGCCGGTATCTTCGCCGAAGATGATGTCGACGCCGCGGAACTCGACTGCCGTGCTCATTTCGCCTTCCCCTGCCCGATGCGGGCGACGCGGTCGAGGATGATGGCGAGGATCACGATGGCCAGCCCCGCCTCGAGCCCGAGCGGGATGTTGACCGTGTTCAGCGCGCGAACCACGGGCTTGCCGAGCCCGTTGGCACCGATCAGGGCGGCGATGACCACCATGGAAAGCGACAGCATGATGCACTGGGTGAGGCCGGCCATGATGGTGGGCAGCGCTGCGGGAAGCTCGACCTTCCAGAGCAGCTGGCTCCTGGTGGCGCCGAAGCTCTGCCCGGCCTCGATCATCGGCGTCGGTACCGACGTTATGCCGAGGTAGGTGAGCCGGATCGGCGCCGGCATGGCGAAGATGACGGTGACGATCAGTCCCGGCGCCACGCCGAGACCGAACAGGATCAGGATCGGAATGAGATAGACGAAGGTCGGCAGCGTCTGCATCAGGTCGAGGATCGGCAGCATGACCTTGTAGAAGCGTGCGTTGTGGGCGGCATAGATGCCGATCGGCACCCCGACCGCCATCGAGCAGGCCGCCGCGGCGACCACCAGGACGAGGGTCTCGATCGTCTCGTCCCAGAGGTTCTGGTTGATGATGAAGAGCAGCCCGAGCGCGACGCCGAGCGCCAGCTTCCATGACTTCTTCAGCCACCAGGCGAATGCCGCGATCACCGCCACGAGGAGGACCGGCGGCAGCAGCAGCAGGAAATCGGCCAGCCCGTCGAGGACGAAGGTCAGGCCGTCCGCGACGTTGTCGAAGAACCATTCGAAATTGTCGGTGAGGAAGTCGAAGAACTGCCGGCCCCAGTCTCCAACGGGTATCTTGTTGTCCCGATCCGCGACCCACTCCGAAATCGGATCCATATCAAGCCACCTCAGGCGCTGTTCGTCGCCGCAACAAAGCAGCGGCCGGATGCTGCTCCGGCCGCCGCGAACCTATCCGTCGCGCGCTGGCTACATCCCCAGCGCGGACTTGACCGCCGGCATCGCCTCGCCGCCGTCCATGGTCGTCACGCCCTGCAGCCAGGGTTCGATGACCCCCGGATTGGCCTTGAGCCACGCTTCCGCCGCTTCCTTGGGATCCTTGCCCTCGTCGAGGATGGCGCCCATGATCTCGTTTTCCATCTTCAGCGAGAAGACGAGGTTCGTCAGGAACTTGTTGAGGTTCGGACATTCCTCGGCAAGCCCGGCGCGGACGTTGGTCTGCACCGTGGCACCGCCGTAGTTGGGACCAAAGACTTCATCGCCGCCCGACAGGTAGGCCATGTCGATGTTGGCGTTCATCGGATGCGGCTCCCAGCCGAGGAACACCACATCCTCCTTGTCCGACGCCGCCTTCTTCACGGCCGAGAGCATGCCAGCTTCCGAACTCTCGACGAGTTCGAAATCGCCGAGCCCGTACTGGTCGTTGGAAATCATGTCGAGGATCAGGCGGTTGCCGTCGTTGCCGGCTTCGATCCCGTAGATCTTGCCGTCGAGATCCTCCTGGAACTTGGCGATGTCCTGGAAGGTCTTGAGTCCCTTGTCGTAGGTGTATTGCGGGACGGCCAGCGTGTATTTCGCACCTTCGAGATTGGTCACCAGCGTCTTGACCGAGCCATCCTCGCGGTAGGGGGCGATGTCGGCCTCCATCGTCGGCATCCAGTTGCCGAGGAAGACGTCCACGTCGCCGCTCTTCAGGGAGGTATAGGTGACCGGGACCGACAGGATCTCGACCGACGGCTCGTAGCCGAGCGCCTCGAGGACGACGGAAGCCGTCGCGGTGGTGGCGGTGATGTCGGTCCAGCCGACGTCGGAGAAGACGATTTCCTTGCAGCTCTCCGGGTCGGCCGCGAGCGCGCCGGACGTCAGCGCCGTCGCGAACCCGAACGCGATGGCGGTAGCCTTGATCTGGTTCATTCTGGAGTCTCCCGTTGGTGTCGCGGCTGCAGCGCGCAGGCGCTGTTCCGCATCTTCTGGAATTCCTTGAGCCAAACACCATTTCGCAGGCGTTTCAAGGCACTTGCGAGCCGCGGGACCCGCTTTGCCGCCGATACCGGGCGGAAATTCCGCTTTTCATCGTGGATGAACGCGGATTTTGCAGGGCGGCGGCCGGTCGGCGACTCCCACGCCGAGCCAAGTGCGGTTAAACGCTGCGCATGGCCAAGCTCTATTTCCATTACGCGACGATGAACGCCGGCAAGTCGACGATGCTGCTGCAGGCGTCGTACAATTATCGGGAGCGCGGCATGGAGACGATGCTCTTCGTGGCCGGGCACTACCGCAAGGAAGATGCTGGCTACATCTCCTCGCGGATCGGCCTGGAGTCGGGCGCCTCGCTGTTCCGCGACGGCGACGACCTCTACGCCCAGATCGCCGAGCATCACGGACACACGACGATCCACTGCGTCTTCATCGACGAAGCCCAGTTCCTGGAGGAAGAGCAGGTCTGGCAGCTCGCCCGCGTGGCCGACCGGCTCGGCATCCCCGTCATGTGCTACGGGCTGCGCACCGATTTCCAGGGAAAGCTGTTCACAGGCTCCCGCGCGCTGCTGGCGCTGGCGGACGAGCTGCGCGAGGTGCGCACGATCTGCCGCTGCGGCCGCAAGGCCACGATGGTCGTGCGCCTCGGAGCAGACGGCAAGGTGGCGCGCGAGGGTGAGCAGGTGGCGATCGGCAAGGACGTCTACGTCTCGCTCTGCCGCCAGCACTGGGAAGAGGAGATGGGCCGCTGGCCGGCCGAGGACATGATCGGCTTCGCCCGCTAGGCCGCGACGCGGACTGCCAGCCGCCCAGATTCGCCGGAGAAGAGAGCCCCGCGGGAAGCCGGCTGCATCCTCTCCGTATATTACAATGATGTAATGGAACCTGCCGCGGCATTCCCGCGTATCTCCGCCCGAGGGACATTGCTCCGAAAGGCAGATTATCATGAAAAAGACCACTTCCGCGCTCTGCGCCGTCATGGCGCTGGCGATGTCGGCATCGACCGCGCTTCCGGTCGCCGCGGCACCGATGTTCTCGCCACAGACGAACGTGCAGACCGTGGACGGCGACGTCGTTCAGGTCCAGATGAGACGCGACCATCGCGAACGTCGCTTCGAGCGCCGCCAGGAAAGGCGCGAGGATCGCTTCGAACGCAAGCAGGATCGTCGCGAGGCGCGCTTCGAACGTCGCGGCAACCGCGGCTACTACAATGGCCATCGCGGATATCGCGAACACCGCCGCGGCTACCGCGAGTACAACGGCTTCTGGTTCCCGCCGGCAGCCTTCATCGCTGGCGCCATCATCAGCGGCGCGATCAACAACGGCGCATCCGGCCACACGAACCGGCACGTGGCCTGGTGTCAGGACCGCTACCGGTCCTATCGCGCATCGGACAACACTTTCCAGCCGTACAACGGACCGCGCGAGCAGTGCTATTCGCCCTATAGCTGAGTTGCCGGCATAGTCGTCGGACCGGCCCGCCCTTCACCAGGGCGGGCTTTTTCGTTCGCCTGCTCCCGTTCGTCCACCCGCGCCGATCGCGACTTCCATTCGTTACACGGCGTCCATATATTCTCCGCGTCGCCTGACGCGACGTGAAGCCTTGGGGGTATGCATGGCGACGCTGCAAAATTTCGACGCCGAGATTGCCAAGACCAAACGCGTCGTGGACGAGATGCGCTCGAAGATCGAGCAGTCGGGTATCGTGCTCGACAAGTTCGCGCAGACCGACCAGAAGATCGGCGACGCCGAATTCGACATCGAGAACGCCCGCATCCAGGACGTGCTGAAGCAGCAGAAGACGATGGAAGCCAACATCGCCGATCTGATCATCGGCCTGGAGGATGCGACCAACGTCTTCGGTTCCGAATTCGAATCGATGAAGAACTACACGGGCTGGGAGAGCTTCGTCGGCATCTTCTCAAAGCAGCGCCAGCAGCGCATGCGCACCGAGCGCGTGCGCAACATGTCGCTGGCCGGAAACCTGCAGGAACTGCTGGCCAAGTCCGACACGATCGTCGGCATACTCAAGGCGCAGAAGGACGTGCTCGACCAGCGCTACGCCACGTCCGAGGCGAGCCTTGGCGAGGTGATCGAGCGCCGCAAGACCACGATCGAGAGGCTGACGGAGACGCAGAAGCGGATCGAGGAACTCAACCCGATGTTGCTCGACGTGGAAAACCGCATCGCCGCGTCGACCGACCAGACGCAGCGCACCGAACTGGAGTCCGAGCGGTCGAAGCTCGCCACCGAATACAACGAGAAGCAGGCAAAGGAGCAGGAACTGCTGGCCGAGAGCCAGACGCTGGAGCGCTACACCTCCATGTTCCAGACCTTCGTGGATTCGCTGAACAACCAGATCGCCGCGCAGAACACGCTCATCAACAAGCTGACCATCGACACCGAGCAGCGCATCGTCCTCTACAAGGCGCTGGAAGATTCGCTGAAGACGGCGGCCCAGCAGGACGTCGCCCATAAGATCAACACGCTCGGAAGCCAGGTCGACAACACGGCAGAGGAGACCATGGCCGGCATCGGCGCCGCCGCGCAGAAGCACATCGGGGACCTTCTCGAGATGCACGAGAAGAACATGGTGGCGACAGCCGACATCCAGCGGCGCAAGAAACTCGCGGACGAAGCCTTCGCCCGGCGCTTCGACGACGTGATGAAGAAGCACAACGCCGCGGACTACGTGCGGCCGGGTGCCTGAGGAAGGGCAGCGGCAATTGCGTTCGCCCTTGCTCGCGACCCCGAGGGAAATGGCGCAGGCATGACCGCCGTCGACACAGCCGCCATACGCTATTTCGACGCGATCTCGGCCGCGCTCGCGGGACTGGACGTGTTCCTGCGCGACGACCGGTCCCGGATGCAGAGCCACGGCCTGGTGGCGCAGGTCGTTGCGGAATACATCGTGCGGCTCGAAAATTCCTTCTCCTGCTGGAAGAACCGGCTCGGCTTCATCGAGAGTTTTCGCATCTCGCGCGCGGAGAGCGGATTTCCGGTCTACCAGAACGTCCTCGAGCTCGAGAACGACCGCCGCACGGCCGAGCAGCGGCTGGCGGCCATCCCCGCGCCCGACGAACTGCGCGACGAGATGGTGGATTTCGTCCTTCGCCACAAGGATTTCCCCAAGACGCTGCAACGCATGATGGCCGAGCGCCTCTATCTGCAGGATGTCGGCACCGGGCTCGTGTTCGCGCCCTTCGTCCTGCCGAAGACGGTGAAGGTCTCGGTCAATCCGAACACCCGCAGGCCATATTATCTGGTGCACTGGGGCGCTTTCGACGGCTCGGCGAACCTGCCGCTCGTCTACATGGCTCTCGTGGAGGATTCTTCCCCGGATCTGGTCGAGATGCTGGTCACCGGCGACGGGAAGCTGGCGGAGACCGTGCCGATCCCGCTGCCCGTGGAGGGGCTGCTCAACCCGGCGCTTGCCCACCGGTTCGACGATTTCGCGGAGAAGAATTCCGCCTACGGGCTGTCGCCCGCGACCATCGCCGGCAATCTCGACAAGGATTTCCCCGAGCTGCACCCCAAGCAGTTGCGCCGCGTGGTGCTCGGGCCGTTCTATTCGGCCGGCATCACCCAGAACAACTCCACGGTGGACGCCGTGCTCGACAAGGTACACCGGCCGCAGAACGCCTGGCTGCTGACCTGGACGATCCAGGAGGTTTACTCGAAGACCGAAAAGCCGGCTCGGCACGGGCTGTGGTCGAGCGAGCCGGCGCGCGAGGAATTCCATATCGAGACGGACGATCTCGAGGCCGCGCGCCAGGGTGTCAGCGCCTACGAGAAGCACGCGCTGATTCCGCACGAGGCCTACCAGGCACTCTACGCCGCGGGCGAGGCCCAGAAGATCTTCTCCGGCTACAAGGTTCATATCCTTTCCGGCGGGGACGTGATCAGCGATGTGTGAAGAAGATGCAGCCCCGCCCGTCTCGATCGCGCAGATCGTGCGCGCGAAGATGCGGCGTCTCTCCGAATCCAGAAAGTTCGTTGCAACCGACGCGTGGGACAGTCTCGAACGTGCGCAGCGCATCGACATCACCTTCACCTCCAACGCGCTGGAGGGAAACACTCTCACTGCTGGCGAGACTGCTCTGGTGCTGGAGAAGGGCCTCACGATCGGCGGCAAGTCTCTCAAGGATCACCTCGAGGCGACTGACCATGCCCATGCGCTGGACTGGATCTTCGAGATTTCGCGACGCCACGGATCAGAGCCCATCAGGGAAAACGACATTCGGGCGATGCATGGGTTGATCGTCGCGCAGTCGAACCCGCCCATCGCGGGGCAGTACGCGGACAAGGCACGGTTCGTGAACACATCGGGCGGCGTCCACGCATTTCCGCCGCCGATCGACATCCCCGCGCTGATGAACACCTTCGTCGACTGGCTCCAAGCTTCACCCGACGAACCGGAAATTGCATTCGAAGCACACCGTCGATTGGTCGCGATACACCCGTTCGACGACGGCAACGGGCGCACGGCACGCCTCCTGATGAACCTCGTTCTTCTGCGTGGCGGATATCCTGCGATCGCCATTCGGCCGGAAGACCGCCCCGCCTACATCGCCGCGCTCGAGAACATCGCTACGGCGCAAGCGGTCGCGGCTTTCGACGATCTGATGTTTCGGCGGCTCGACCAAACCCTTGATCTGTACCTGACCGCTGCCGAACAGGCAGATCACGAGCCAACTCATCGGTGAAAGCATGGACGCCGGCCTGACCACCCTTTCCGAGAAGGACATCGAGAAGCACCGGCCCACGGCGCAGTCGATGATCACGCGCATCATCGTCATGGAAGACGATGGCGGTCGATCCCAGACAGCGCTGGCCGGCACCGGCCGGCGCTTCGTCTCCACCGTCTCGACCGGCTCGGTGCGGCGCACGAAGGAGGTGGAACTGTCGAAGACCGTCGCCTCAATCCGCCCGGGCGACCAGTTGCTGTCGATTGCCCAGCATACGCTTCTGTTCCGCGCCCGACGCGGCCTCGAAATCGCGCTCGCCATCGCAGACGTATTCGGACAGGGCAGCGACCTGGAAAGCCTTCAGTCGAGAAACATGCAGTCGCCGCTCCAGGGCGAGGAGGCGACGCGCTACAAGAAGCTCCTGTCGGCGGCGGCCTACGTCGCCGCTTTTGCCTTCGCGTCCTACCTGCTGCAACTCCTCGACGGCGAGGGCGAACCGGTCAACGACACGGAGGAACCGGACTTTCTCTTCGATACCGCGCAGGATGCCCTGAAGGCGATGATCGCGGGGCTCGACCGGACGGTCGCCGGTGCCAGGGACGAGACCGAGCTCGCCCCCCGCGCGAGGGCCTTTGCGCGGGTCGCGATCGAGGGGCTGCTGTCGCGCAAGGGGCGCTTCGACGGGCTGGGCGCCTTCGAGGACGCGCATATCCGGCTGGACCAGGACGATTTCACGCTCGACGGCTTCGACGTGGCGCCGGGCCAGAAGCGCAAGCCACTGTCGATGTCGTTCAAGAAGCCGCACGAGATCGTCGGCAACCACATCGCCAAGTACCAGGCCATGCGGCTGGCCAAGATGCTGATGGCCTACGACTTCGACCGGCAGATGAACCCGTTCGTGGAACTTGGCGGCTTCCTCTTCACCTTCATCGGCGACGGCGCGCCGGGCACCGGCAAGACCATGCTGATCCAGATGACGGCGGGGTTGATCAACGGTTACTGCCAGGTCGCCGGCTACCCGTTCCACTACGAGAATTTCGGCGTCGACCAGATCTCCTCCTACCAGGGCAAGTCGGGCCAGAACTGCAAGCAGTTCGTCAACAACGTCGTCAACCCGCGCGTCATCGGCTTCGGCACCGTGGACGACATCGACCAGGTGGCGGCGAGACGCTCCGACGACCGCGCCTCGGCCGGACAGCAGGAGATCACCGGCGTGCTGATGGAGAGTTTCCAGGGCGCCTCGACGGTGGTGCGCGGCAACTGCTCCTTCGGCATGTTCTCCAACTATCCCGAAAACGTCGACGACGCGCTGCGCCAGCGGGCGGGCGCGCGGTGGCTGGTCGACGGGCCGCAGACGCGGGACGACTACATCGACATCTTCGTCCTGCTCGCCGGCAAGAACCACACGATCCCGCTCGGGCAGCACGACCTGTTCGAAGCGCAGGTGATCCAGAAGGCGGTCAGCACCGCCTACGCGGAACACGCCAAGCCGCAGGAAGAAGGGCTTCTGAAGGTCTACCAGCGCTATCTCGACCAGTATGGCGAACCGGAGACGATGAGCGACGTCGGCACCTATCTCCACATGATCAAGGAAGCCGAGCCGCGTTTCACCGGCCGCGCCATCAAGAACGTCACCGACGCGATCAAGATGCGCGCCATGGACATCGACCTGCCCGATGCCTGGTTCGAGGCGCCGGAGACCTTCATGCACAAGCCCTACGACGAGAAGAAGGGGATGATCGAGGAACTGCGCAAGCCCTTCTCGATGGCGATGGTGATGCAGGAGATCAACCGCTACGCCGATTCCGAGTTCCGCTACTCGGATCGTTCCGACGACGCGGCGGTGTCGAAGATGATCCGCGATGCGAGGCTCAGGGAGCGCGCGGTCAGGGAGATGGAGGAGATGAAGGCGCGGGGGGCGTGGGGCGATTGAAACACCACCGGGCAGGATGTATATCTAGCTTAGCTAGCTTAGACAGGAGAGTGCTGTGCGCCAGGTGGGCACGTTTGAAGCAAAGAACAGGCTGAGCGCCCTCATCGAGCTCGTTCAGGCTGGTGAGGAGATCGAGATCACACGCAATGGAAAGCCGGTAGCGAGGTTGGTGCCGGCGACCGGACGGGACGTTGGAAGAGCGCGGGAGGCGGCAGAGGTACTTCGCGCCATCCGCGCGCAGGCGCGGACCGGACCTGAAACTCTCAAGGATCTGATCAATTCGGGGCGCCGCTATTGAGTTTCGTGATCGACAATTCGATGGCCATGGCCTGGACACTCCCGGATGAATGGTCGTCCGCGGCCGATAGAGTGCTGGACCGTGTCATCAACGAAGGTGGCCATGTTCCCTTCCATTTCCCTGCGGAATTGGCGAACGGCCTCACCATGGCCATGAGGAAGGGCAGGATCGATGAGCAGGCGAGGTCTGCCGCGTATGAGAGTTTCCCCCGGCTCAACCTCATCAGAGACCTTGATGGAGTGGATAGAATGGAAGCAGCCATCCAACTCGCCGACCTCTACCGGCTGACCGTATACGATGCGCTCTACCTGGAGCTCGCGCAGCGTCTCGCATTGCCGTTGGCAACGTTTGACGACGCGCTTGCACGTGCCACGCAGCGGGCAGGTGTGCCGCTGGCCGTCTCCCTGAGCTGAGCGAAATGAAGGTCACCCACAGCAGGCAGGCCTGTCACCTTCTCCCCGTGAACGGGGAGAAGGGGAGATGAACCTCCTGCGCGACAACGAACTGATCTACGGGCGGCTGCTGACCGTCGAGGGGGCGCATCTGGTCGAGCGCTACAACAAGGCGCTCGTCGCGTTCGGCCTGAAGCCGACGAGGCTCGAAAGTTTCGAGATCGACCGCACCGGCTTTTCGCCGCAGGTGGCGGAAGAACTCGGCGACTACAGCTATCTCGATCCCTACGAGGTGAACCGGCGCTTCATCATCCTCACGCCCGCGCAGATCGAACTGCCGGTGGTGCACACGGCGTTTTCCAACACGTCGCAGCTGATGTTCGAGTTCCTGTCGCGCAACCGCCGCGCCATCGACGCGCTCACCATCAAGGACGTGATCTACGGCGAGATCGAGGACTCCGTCGCCAAGGTGGAGGACATCGAGGATCTCCTCTCCATCAACCAGGTCGAGTTCCGCGTGCTCTCGGCCGAGGACGTGCTGGGAAAGGCTGCCGAGCTTGGGCGTCTCGCCGACCGGCTCAAGCAGGAACCCGAAGCCTGGCGCGACGACGCCATGCTTTCGCGCATGGTGGAACTGGCGAAGGTCTGCGGCGACATCCGCGAGAACGCGCTGGTGCCGGACCAGGTGATCTTCCGCCACAACGCCTTCTGGACCAGCCATTTCGGCGGGCTCTACGTCTTCGTCGATCCGGACATGACGACCGTCATCTCCGATCCGGCGGCACCCGGCTTTCGCCGGTCGCGGCCATGGCAGGTCAGCTATCTCTCGATCAAGGACCCGGAGCGGGTGTTCAACTTCCTGCTCTCGACGGGGCGCCTGGACCTGCCGCGCGAATCCTGGCTCGATCGCTCGGGCTACCTCGAGCACCGGGCGCAGATGGCCCTGCGCGGCCTCATCCGGAGGATCGACCCGACCGCGGATCCCGCGCGTGTCGACAAGGTGTGGCTCCAGACCTGGATCCATACCCACGCCGACGAGGTGACCAGCGACGGCACCTTCCCCTTCCTGAACGCGGCCAAGCGCGAGGCGGCCCAGACCGGCCGCATCGATCTCAACGAGGTCGAGCCCCTGCGCCGCTTCCTGCTCGTGCGGGCGAAGCCGGAGCACCCCGACGCGTGGCTGACCAACATGCTCATCGCCGACTTCGTGCCCGACGACTACATCTCGCGCTACGTCTTCAACAAGCAGACATTCTACAAGGATTACGAGAGCATCGACGATCGATGGCGCAGCCATGTTGTGGACATGCTCAAGACCACATATCTCTCCGACAAGGCGGGCTTGCGGGCGCGGCTCTACGGGCTGACCGACTAAAGCGCGTCGCGATCTTCCGGAGTCGCGCTGCGTTTTGGCTTGTTGTTTTTGCGCATGTCCTTGGCCCGAAACCGGTGCCGGTTTCTGGAGACATGCTTCAGGGGGTGAACATGCTCGATCCGATCGTCGATTTCTTCTCCCGGGTGTTCCAGGCCATCGGCCGGGGGATCGGCTGGGTGGTCGGCATCATCCTGTGGCCGTTCATGGCTGCGAGCCGCTGGTATGCGCGACGCGGCTGGCTGATCAAGGGACCGGTCGGGATCGTGCTTCTCGCGCTGGTCGCGCTCTACGGCTACTTCATCTGGAATACGCAGGTCTGGTCGGGCTTCGATCCCGAATATGCCGCCAAGTACGACTTCGTCTCCGGCCCCGCCGCCAATCCGGGCGAAAGCGTTCCCGCGGCCGGGAGCGATGCGCCGAACGCGCAGACCGCGCGCGGCGCGGAAGGCGAGATCCGCACCTGCACGCGGTCGGCCATCACGGAGGTCGCGGCCGACCTGATCGACTTCAACGTGAACCGGAATGGCTGGATCTCGTCCATGATCCTCTACAAGCTCGGGCTGTTCGGCATCGACTGGGACAACACGCCCTTCCTCGACAACAAGGCGTCGTTCCAGCGCGGCGTGAACCAGGCCATCCGCCGCACGACCGTGGAACTCGTCGATACGCTCGGCCGCGTGCGCGGGACGAGCCAGATCGACCAGAGCCTTCAGGACGCCCGCGGAGCCATGCAGTTCGACGAGTACACCTGGTACTTCGGCACTGATCCCTTCGGCTTCAAGACGCCGACGCCCGCCTTCTACCGCTCGGCCATCGACCATCTGCACGCCTTCAACAAGCGGCTCGCGGCGTGCGACGCCGTCTTCGATGCCCGGGCCGACAACCTCGTCCAGTTCCTCGACCGCATCGCCAGCGACATCGGCTCGACCTCGGCGATCCTTCGCGAGCGCTCCGAACTCTACAATGGCGGCTGGTTCGACGTGCGGGCCGACGACCGGTTCTGGTTCGCCTACGGGCAGCTCTACGGCTACTATGGCGTTCTGAAGGGCGCGCGGCACGACTTCAACGACATCATCACCAGCCGGGGACTGGCGACGCTCTGGGACACGACCGAAAACCAGATCGTCTCTGCCCTGAAGATCACGCCCTTCATCATTTCCAACGGCGACGAAGCCGGCTGGATCATGCCCACGCACCTCGCCACAATGGGCTTCTACGTGTTGAGGGTGCGGTCCAACCTGGTCGAGATCAGAAGCGTGCTGGACCGCTAGCCAGCGCGATCCGGCGGATCCGGATCGGTCGCGCATACGGTCGAGCCGGGGCGTGGCCGGTCCGGAAGCGGTGCTAAACGTCCGCACCGGAAGGTTTTACATAAACCGTTTTTCTTCACCCGGCGGGCTTTTTGTTGCGGGCCCGATTTCCAATTCAGTCCCCGTACTGAGGGATATCGGCGCTGTACTGACATTGCAAAGGCGAGCGTCGTAGCGACAATTACCGCCATTCGCTCCACCTCCTTGATGGCCACGCTTTTTACCGCGTCATTTCTTCATGTAGGCGAAATCATTTCCTGTGTTTGCGACAAGACTCCAGATTGATCGCTTGCACATTGCCGTGGCTCTTTGTGACCATAAGGTTTCGTTCTTTCTGCCGAAAATGGTTTCTCGATTTTATTGATACTATCATTTTTCCCTTATGTTGCTTTCTTGTTTCTACATGTTGTTTTCGCTTATGCTGGGAATGTCCTGAATTCGGGTTTGATAATCCCGCGCCTTTGTCCTAAGTTCACGACACATATCCAGAAGGAGATTTCAGTGAACGACGTTGCCGCGGTGGAGACCCGGACCGAAACGCAATCGCCTGGGCCAGCGGCGGAGTCCGAACGGCCGATGGTGCTGTTCGAGGAGGTTCAGAAATCCTACGATGGCGAAACCCTCGTCGTGAAAAACCTGAACCTCAGCATCGCCAAGGGCGAGTTCCTGACGATGCTCGGACCGTCCGGGTCCGGCAAGACGACCTGCCTCATGATGGTTGCCGGATTCGAGGCTGCCACGCACGGCGAAATCTATCTCGGCGGCCGGCCGATCAACAGCGTTCCGCCGCACAAGCGTGGCATCGGCATGGTGTTCCAGAACTATGCGCTGTTCCCGCACATGACGATCGCCGAGAACCTTGCGTTCCCCCTCGGCGTACGCGGCATGGGCAAGGCGGAGCAGGAACAGAAGGTCCAGCGTGCGCTCGACATGGTGCAGATGGGCGACGGCAGCTTCCACGGCCGCCGGCCGACGCAGCTTTCCGGTGGACAGCAGCAGCGCATCGCGCTGGCCCGGGCGCTGGTGTTCGAGCCCGAACTCATCCTGATGGACGAGCCCCTCGGCGCGCTCGACAAGCAGCTGCGCGAGCACATGCAGTTCGAGATCAAGCACATTCACGAATCGCTCGGCGTGACGGTGATCTATGTCACCCACGACCAGAGCGAGGCGCTGACGATGTCCGACCGGATCGCCGTCTTCAACGACGGCATCATCCAGCAGCTTGCGCCGCCGGAGGACCTCTACGAGCGGCCCGACAACAGCTTCGTTGCCCAGTTCATCGGCGAGAACAACACGCTGCACGGCCGCATCCGCTCGATCAACGACGGCATCGCGCAGGTGGAAGTCACCAATGGCGAGATGGTCAAGGCCCTCGCCATCAATGCCGGGCCGGGCGAGCGCACCCAGCTTTCGATCCGCCCCGAGCGGGTGGAGATCGATCCGGACGAGAGCGTCACCGACCACACCGTCACGGCGCGGGTCGAGGAGGTGATCTATCTCGGCGACCACATCCGCACGCGCATGTCCGTTGCAGGCAACACCGACTTCGTCGTGAAGACCCGCAACCGGCTCGGTGCGCGCCGCTTCGATCGAGGCGACCAGGTCCGTATCGGGTGGGCGACCGAGGATTGCCGGGCGCTCGACCGCGGCGAGTGACGCCGCGTCCTTCGAAGAATAGGGCCAGCCGGCGGCCTTTCGATTTCACGAGACCTGATTGCCGGACGCAATTTCGATTGCGCGTCAGGTCCAATACGAAAACCAGTACGAAAAAAGAGGTATCAACATGAAACGTCTACTGATCCTGACAAGCACGGCCGCGACGATCGCGCTGGGCGGAGCGTACGCACAGGACAAGCAACTGACGATCGTCTCCTGGGGCGGCGCCTATTCGAACTCGCAGGACAAGGCCTACCACGAGCCCTATGAGGAAAAGACCGGCGTGGACATCGTGACCGAGGACAAGTCGGCCAACGCGCTCGCAGGCATCCGCGCCCAGGTCGAGGCCGGGAACGTCACCTGGGATGTCGTCGACATGCTCCAGGCCGACGCCCAGCGTGCCTGTGACGAAGGGCTCGTGCTGCAGATCGATCCCGACAAGTGGCTGGCTCCGGCTCCGGACGGCACGCCGGCCTCGGAAGACTTCGTCGAAGGCACGATGGGCGAGTGCTTCATCCCGCAGATCCTCTATTCGACGATGTTCGCCTACAACACCGAGGCGTTCCCGAACGGCGGACCGCAGACGGTCGAGGACATCTGGAACGTCGAGAAGTTCCCCGGCACGCGCGCGCTGCAGCAGATCCCGCAGAAGAACCTCGAGTGGGCGCTTCTGGCGGATGGCGTCGAACCGGACAAGGTCTATGACGTTCTGGCCACCAAGGAGGGCCAGGACCGCGCCTTCGCCAAGCTCGACGAGATCAAGGACAACGTGATCTGGTGGTCGGAAGGCGCACAGCCTCCGCAGATGCTCGCCGACAAGGAAGCGGTGATCGCCACCGCCTACAACGGCCGTATCTTCAACGCGCAGGTCAACGAGGACCAGCCCTTCGAGATCCTGTGGGATCACCAGATGTTCGAGACGGACGGCTGGGTCATCCCCGTCGACACCGGCGAGGAAGACCTGATCAAGGACTACATCAAGTTCGCCACGGACACGCAGCGCCTCGCCGACCAGGCGAAGTACATTTCCTACGGTCCGGCGCGCAAGTCCTCCGCACCGCTCGTCGGCAAGTTCGAGGGCACCGACATCGAGATGAAGCCGCACATGCCGACGAACCCGAAGAACCTCGAAACGGCAATCCCGTTCAACGTCCAGTTCTGGGCCGACTACGGCGATTCGCTCGAGGAGCGCTTCAACGCCTGGGTCGCCGGCTGATCGAGCCAACGACACGGCGGGGCGCCTGGCGCGCCCCGCCTCCATATCCCTCGACAATTGTTCGAAAGCGGGACCACACCGATGGCCACCAAGGAAGACAGATCGAAAGCGCCTCTCGTCGCGGCCGACGGGACGCCGCTCAGGGAAGCGCTGCGCCGTTCGCAGGCGATCGAGCGCCGTCGCGCCTTCGGACTGGTGGCGCCGCTCCTGTTCTTCCTGCTGATCGTCTTCATCGTGCCGATCATCGCGATGATCTGGCGCTCGGTCTACAATCCCGAGATCCGCGAATTCCTGCCTCAGACGGCGGCGGCGCTGTCGGAGTGGGACGGCGAGGGAATACCGCCCGAACCCGTGTTCCAGGCCATGGCCGCCGACATGATCGTAGGGGTCGAAAACCGCACGATCGGACGTGCGGCCGCGCGCATCAACCGCGAGATACCCGGTGCACGATCGACCATGATGCGCACCGCGCGCCAGGTCGACGAATGGTCCGCGCCCTACCGGGAGAAATTCCTGGAGGAGGACAAGGACTGGGCCAACCTGGAGTTCTGGAGCATCCTCCAGCGCGAGTCGCGGCTGATCACGCCGACCTACTATCTGCTGGCCATGGACTACGAGTACAACGCCCAGGGCGAGATCGCGCCGCGGCCGGACGTCTACCAGATCTATCGCGAACTGTTCTTTCGCACCGCCTGGATGAGCCTGCTGATCACCGGCATCTGCGTGGTGCTCGCCTACCCGATCTCCTACATGCTGGCGACGCAGCCGGCCCGCATCTCCAATCTCCTGCTCATCCTTGTGCTGCTGCCGTTCTGGACGTCGCTGCTGGTGCGCACCTCCGCCTGGATCGTGCTCCTGCAACAGCAGGGCGTCATCAACGAACTGCTCGTGGGTCTCGGCGTCATCGACAGCGATGGACGGCTGAGAATGATCTACAACCGAACCGGCACGATCGTGGCCATGACCCACATCCTTTTGCCGTTCATGGTGCTTCCGCTCTATTCAGTCATGAAGACCATCCCGCCATCGTATCTGCGGGCCGCGAAATCGCTCGGAGCGCACCCGTTCCGCGCCTGGTGGCGGGTGTATTTCCCGCTGACCATCCCCGGACTGGCAGCGGGCTGCATCCTCGTCTTCATCCTGGCGATCGGCTACTACATCACCCCGGCACTCGTCGGCGGCGACAGCGGCATCTTCATCTCCAATCTGATCGCCGACAACATGCAGGGCTCCAGCGCCCAGTTGAAGCTGGCGGCGGCGCTCGCGACCATCCTGCTCGTGGCGGTCCTCTTCATCTACTGGCTGTTCAACAAGCTTGTGGGCGTCGAGAAGCTGAAGTTCGGATAGGAGACGCTGAGAATGGCCCTTCCCGCCTATGCAACGACGTCGGAGCGCGTGTGGCACTACGCGTTCCGCATCATCTGCGGCCTGATCTTCTTCTTCCTGATCGCGCCGATCGTCGTCATCATCCCGCTGTCGTTCAATGCGCAGCCCTATTTCACGTTCACCCGCGAGATGCTGTCATTCGATCCGGAGGGCTATTCGCTGCGCTGGTACAACGACCTGCTCGGCTCTCCGGAATGGATGCGCTCGATCGCGAACTCCTTCATCATCTCCATCTCCTCGACCATCATCGCCACCTCGCTCGGCACGGTCGCCGCTCTCGGGCTCAACCGGCCGAACATGCCGGCAAGGGCGCTGATCACGGCGGTCCTTATCTCGCCGATGATCGTGCCGCTGATCATCACCGCGGCCGCGCTCTTCAGCTTCTTTGCCCGGATCGGACTGTCGAACACCTATCTCGGCATCATCCTCAGTCACGTCGTGCTCGGGACGCCGTTCGTCCTGCTGACGGTCACGGCGTCGCTGGCCGGCTTCAACCAGACGCTGATCCGCGCATCCCAGAGCCTCGGCGCCAACCAGACCCGCACCTTCTTCAAGGTGATCCTGCCGCTGCTTCTGCCAGGCGTCATTTCGGGCGCGCTGTTCGCATTCGTCACTTCGCTCGACGAAGTGGTGATCGTGAACTTCATGGCAGGACCGACCCAGACACCGATGACGGTGCGCATGTTCTCGGGCCTGCGCGAAGAAATCAGCCCCACGATTCTTGCGCTTGCAAGCCTGCTCGTGGCGATGTCGATCATGCTGCTCGCCACCCTCGAGGGCATCCGGCGGCGCAACGAGCGCCTGCGCGGAATGTCGCCCGGCTGACCGCGAAAGGTCGCGGCGGAAGGCGGGCCCACGCGCTTGCCTTCCCGTAGCTCCACCCGCTACGATGAAGCGATATTGTTTTGCTTCATAACATTTCGGGAGGATATCTCATGGACGCATCGGGTCAGGTCGCAGTCGTCACCGGCGGCGGTTCCGGTCTTGGCGAGGCGACGGCCAGGGCGCTTGCCGCGCGCGGGGCGAAGGTCGCGGTCTTCGACGTCGGGATGGACCGTGCGCAGGCGGTCGCGAACGACATCGGCGGCATCGCGGTGAAATGCGACGTTTCCAGCGCGGAGAGCGGCGAGGCGGCATTCAGGGAGGTGGTCGAAAAGCTCGGCACGCCGCGCATCCTGATCAATTGCGCGGGCATCGCCATCGCGATGAAGACGACCAGCAAGGACGGCGTTCATCCGCTCGACGCCTTCCAGAAGATCATCAACGTCAATCTCGCCGGCACCTTCAACATGATCCGGCTTTTCGCCTCGATCTGCGAGAAGACGGAGCCGCTGGACGGCGGCGAGCGCGGCGTCATCGTCAACACCGCCTCCGTCGCGGCTTTCGACGGCCAGGTCGGCCAGGCCGCCTACTCCGCGTCCAAGGGCGGCGTGGTCGGCATGACGCTGCCGATCGCGCGCGACCTGTCGCGTGCCGGCATCCGCGTCTGCACCATCGCGCCCGGCATCTTCAAGACCCCGATGCTCGCCGGCCTTCCGGAGGACGCGCAGCGGTCGCTCGGCCAGCAGGTGCCGTTCCCGTCCCGCCTCGGCGAGCCGGCCGAGTATGGCGCGCTGGCCTGCCACATCGTCGAGAACCAGATGCTCAACGCCGAGACCATCCGCCTCGACGGTGCGATCCGCATGGCGCCGCGCTAGGCGCGAATTCCGTGGCGGAGGAAGAACCGAAGGGGCCGCTCGCCGGCCTCAAGGTCATCGAGATGGCCGGGCTCGGACCCGTGCCGCTCGCCGCCCTGATCCTGTCGGAGATGGGCGCGGCCGTGGTCCGCATCGCTCGCCTCGGCGGCGGCGCCTCCTTCATAGCGATGCCGCCCGAACTCGATCTCGACCGGCATGGCCGGGGCACCGTCAAGGTGGATCTGAAGTCGCCGGAAGGCATGGCACTGATGCGGGAACTGGCTTCCGGCGCCGACGTGCTGATCGAAGGTTTCCGGCCCGGCGTCATGGAACGGCTGGGATTGGGGCCTCACGACCTCCTTTCGGTCAATCCCGCTCTGATCTACGGCCGCATGACAGGGTTCGGCCAGGACGGCCCGCTCGCCGCGCGCGCGGGCCACGACCTGACCTATCTGGCGCTGACGGGACTGCTCCACGCCATTGGCCCCAAGCATGGAAAACCCGTGCCGCCGCTCAATCTGGTGGCGGACTATGGCGGCGGCACCATGTTCCTGATCGCCGGGGTGCTGGCCGCGCTGTTCGAGCGATCGCGCTCTGGCAAGGGCCAGGTCGTGGACAGCGCCATGATCGACGGCGCCGCGACGCTCGGCACCCTCTCCTTCTCGCTTCTTGCCGCCGGGCTGTGGCGCGACAGCCGCGGTTCGAACCTGCTCGATTCCGGCGCGCCGTTCTACGACACCTACGAGACCTCCGACGGGCGGCACGTCGCGGTCGCCTGCCTCGAGCCGCAATTCTTCGCCGAGTTCGCACGCCTCCTGCCGCTGGACGATCACCTGTCCGCCGCGCAATACGACACCACTCGCTGGCCCGAGATGCGCGAGGCGATCACCAGACGCATCGCAGCGAAAACCCGCGACGAATGGTGGTCCATCTTCGCCGATTCGGATGCCTGCGTCGCGCCGGTCCTGTCCATGGCCGAAGCGCCGGACCACCCGCACAATGTCGCGCGCTCGACCTTCCGCCAGGAGGGCAAGCTCACCCGCGCCGCGCCGGCCCCGCGCTTCTCGCGGACGCCTTCCGCATCTGCGGTTCCGGCACAGTCGGGGCATACCGCCGACACTCTCGCTGCATTCGGAATCCCCTCCGAGCGGACGGAGGCCCTTGTTCGCGGCGGCGTGATCGGAGAATAAGTAGAGGAGCAGAGTCCTCTTATCCTGTATGACCGCGGGCGAGGCAGACCGCCCCATCCGGAGATACCACCATGGCCGGCGAGAAGAAGGACGTGATCCGTCCCACCGATGCGGAAGCGATCCGGCTTGCCAAGACCTTGCTGCGGGCAGCCCGCTACGGCGCGCTGGCGGTCCTGGAACCGGAGACCGGAGCGCCATCTGCGAGCCGCGTCGCGACTGCGACCGATCTCGACGGATCGCCGCTGATCCTGGTCTCCACCCTGTCGACGCATACCGGGGGCCTCCTGGCCGATCCTCGCTGTTCGCTGCTTCTGGGAGAGCCCGGAAAGGGCGACCCCCTCGCCCATGCGCGCATCACGATTTCCTGCCGCGCCGAACGCCTCGACCGCGAGACGGACGACGGAAGAAGGGCGCGGCGCCGATATCTCAACCGCCATCCGAAGGCAGCGCTGTACGCCGATTTCGGCGACTTCTCCTTCTTTCGGCTAAGGCCGGACCGGGCGAGCCTCAACGGCGGCTTCGGAAAGGCGTATGCGCTGGACGCGTCCGACATTCTCACGCTAAGCGACGCCAGCGTCGGGCTGACGGATGCCGAACAAGGCGCGCTGGACCACATGAACGCCGATCACCGCGAGGCCATCGCACTCTACGCGGCACATTATGCCGGCGCGAAGGAGAGGAACTGGATCATGACCGGACTTGATGCCGAAGGGATCGACATCGCCTGCGGTGATGATTCGCGCCGGATCTTCTTCCCGAAACCTCTCGAGAGTGCGCAGGACATGCGGACGAGCCTGGTTTCGATGGCTGCGGAGGCGCGAGACGGAAAATAATCGGCGGATTATCTTCTTGGTTGGCACAAATTCCCGTGATCGGACTTTCGTTCGACCTCAAACTGAATTACGGTACGTTAGCGTGGGCTCAGGCAAGCGGGATTGATCCCGCGCGGAACTGACCGCAGCGAAATGCGGTCAACGGAGGCGGGAATTGCAGCAGGGTGCACTTTGTCATCACGCGGATGATGCCGCGGCGTTCCTTACCGCGTTCGCTAACAGCAAGCGCATCCAGATCATGTGCGAACTGCTCTCCGGAGAGCTTCCGGTCGGGACGATCGCAATCAAGGTGGGCCTCAGCCAATCGGCGCTCTCCCAACACCTTGCCAGGCTCAGGAGCCTCGGGCTCGTCCGTACGCGGCGCGACAAGCAGACCATCTATTATTCATGCAGTTCCGACAATGTCAGGAAGCTCTTCTCCACGCTCGACCTGATGTTCGTGAACATCCCGGTCAAGGTCGTGACGCCGCTCGCCCAGACGAGTTGATTTCGCGGCGACGGAAATTTCGTCCGACCGATCGCTGTTGAACTTTCAATATCCCTGCCATCTATACCCCCGGCACATGAAATTCGGGGAATGAATGATCCGGCGAAACCGCGGCGGCGAAACGTCGCCTTTCATCCGCATCGACGATCCGGCGGACCCGCGCATAGCCGCCTATCGGGATATCCGCGAACGCGATCTCGTGGGCCGCGAAGGGCGTTTCATCGCGGAAGGCAGGGTCGTCCTGAACGTGCTGTTCGAACGTTCCCGTTTTGCCGTGGAGTCCGTGCTGCTGCTGGAGAGCCGGGTCGAAGGGATGCTCGATCTCCTCCAGCGGGTACCGCAAGAGGTGCCGGTCTATGTTGCCTCGAACGACGTGCTTGACCGTATCGCGGGGTTCCACGTGCACCGCGGCGTGCTTGCGATCGGCCGCAGGCGGCCAGCGATCGATCCCGGCAATTTCCTCGCCTCGATGCCGGAGAATGCTGTCGTGCCCGTTCTCGTCGGGATCTCCAATCACGACAATGTCGGCGCCATATTCCGAAACGCGGCGGCGTTCGAGGCACACGGCGTGTTCCTCGACGAGACCAGTTGCGACCCGCTCTATCGAAAGGCAATCCGCGTCTCGGTCGGCGCGGTGCTGAAGGTACCGTTCCTGCGCGCCGGAAGCGCGGAGCGGATCGTGGCGCAGCTTGCCGGGAGCGGCTTCGAATGCATCGCCCTCTCCCCGCGGGGCGACGAGGACATCCGCCGACTGAAGCGGAGCGGTCGCACAGCGCTGCTGCTCGGCAGCGAAGGGACCGGACTTCCCGAGACTGTGATGCGAACGCTCCGCACCGTGCGCATCGACATGTCGGACTCGTTCGACAGCCTCAATGTCGCGGCGACATCGGCGATCGTGCTGCACCATCTCCGGCATACCGGATAGCGCGTTTGCGCTACCGGGCTGCCGCGGCTTCCTTGAGCGCGCGGACCCTGTCGGCGAGGCTGATCGCCTTTCGCTCGCCCGATACTGCGGTCCTGGAGCGGTTGTCGGCGGCGAGGCTGGACGAGATGACGGATTCCGGGCCGTCGAGCATCTCTGTGAGCCGCACGACTTCGGCTGCGAGGTCGTTGATCTGCTCGCGAAGGATGGTGTTCTCTCGACGCTGCTCGTCCCACTCCTGCGATTTCGTCCGTTCGTAGGCCGAGAGTTCCTGCTTCAGCTTCTTGTTCTCGCGAACCAGCAGCGCGAGCCTCTCTTCGAGGCGTTCCCTGTCGGCATTCAGCTTGGCCATTGCCTTCTCCCCATCGCCGCCGGTCGCGGTCGAAAGCCGTGTCGACATCTGCTGCGTCAGTTCGGCCAGTTCGGCTTCGAGCCTGACCCGCTCGGCCTGAGCGTCCGAAAGCTGTCTGTTCAGCTCGTCCTCCGTCGTGCCCGCACTCTTCGACTGCTCCCTGAAGCGCGCGAGTTCCTTTTCCCGGCGGTCGAGCTTGTCTTCGCGGTCGGTCAACGCCGTCATCATCCGGCCGATCTTTTTCTCGAGCTCGTCCGCTTTCTTGCGTTCCGCGCGCACGGCCTCCTGGGTCTGCTTGTTCTCCGCCTGGAGTTCCCGCAGTCGCCGTTCCGATTCCTTGCGCTGGGTCCGCAGCATGCTCACGTCTCCGGAGACCCGCTCGAACTCCGCTTCGCGGGCGACGAGTTCGATCTGGCGATTGCTCGCCGCGAAGCTGGCGTCGTCATACATGCGGCCGAGCTTCTCGAGCTCGATCGCCCGTTCCTCGAGCTGGCGGTCCGCGGCGGCCATGCGTTCGCCAAGTTGGAGGAGCTGTTCTTCGCGCTGCCGCAGATCGTCGCGCAGTTGGCTCCCCTGCGTCTCGAGCTCAGTGATCGCTGCCTTCTTCCGCGCGTTCTCCTCCACGAGCTGCTTCAGCTGTTCCTGATTGCGATTGATCTCGACGATCTGGCCCGCCGCCTTCTCCCGGACGGACTTGATGCTCATCTCCAGCCGCCGCGTCGACATTGCGAACTCGGCGCGCATCCGGTCCTTGTCCGCCTGGATCTCGTTCAGGGACAGAGGGACGGTCGCCTCGATACGCTTGCGCGTGAGCACGACTGCCCGGCGCCAGATCGCCGGGGCAACCATCAGGGCGAGGAACCCGGCGCAGAGGAAGCCGAGCGAAAAGAAGAGTACTGACTTCGATCAAGACCGCCGGACCGCAAAGATGCACAAAGTTTCGATCAGGACATTGGCACAAGGGCCCTGTCCCAATCCAGACCAGTCGTGTCTTTACTTCCCCTCAGGGTTAAGCGCCAGCGGGGAACCGTCGGTCAGAACGGATTCCAGGTCGGCCGCTCCGTCAGCTTCAGATAGCCGATGTTGACGCCCAGCCGTGCGCCGACCCCCGTCCTCACGGGGACGAGGAGCATGTCGCCATAACGCATGACGTTGAAGCCCACGCCGGCGACGACGTATGCCGACCCGGACACGCCTGCGAAGCGGCGATAGACGGTGTCCACGGAATCGAGGTTGTAGACCAGCATCATCGTGCGGGAGCCCTGGCCCCCGATATCCCAGCCTATGGAAGGGCCCTGCCAGAACACCGAGTGGTCGCCGGCATTCTTGGTGTAGAGCATGCCTTCGCCATAGGTGAGGCCGCCGACGATCGCCCCGGAGCCCTCCTCGCCGAGGATGTAGCCGTTCGGAACACCGTATCGCGAGAACAGGGTTTCGACGGCGGCCGCCAGCCCGCCGCTCGCGGTGCCGAAGAAGCGGTGCCCGGAATCGACGATCTCCTGAGCATCATAACCGCTGCCGGCGGCAGCATTGGCAGGGCTCCAGATCGCCAGTCCGACGGCGAGCGCTGCGGCGGCAACCAGGCCGGAGACCGACTGGAGACATTTCGGGAAGGCCATGTTTCGTCACTCCGATTTAGAAGGGTTCGCGGCAAGCAGCTTCTCTATGCTGGCACCGGCGACCACTGTGATGGACCGAACCCGAAACCTACGCCGAATTCGTTTTCCTTTTCTTAAGCATGTCGAGCCGAAGCCCACCGAACGGACGATAGCGTCATCGCGCCATTTGCGCTTTCTTGCGGCTGCTGCCGCCTTGTGCGACGAGAGAAACGGGCGGCTATATTGATTCGCAATTCGGCTCTGGGTCGTTCCGTCGAAAGCCTTCAAGCGCCGGAGTACCAGGTGATGTCCGAACTCTTTTCACTTCCCGCGGCGGATCTTGCTGCGCTCCTCTGCAGCCGGGTGTGCCACGACATCATTTCTCCCGTCGGCGCTCTCAACAACGGCCTGGAACTGCTCGACGAGGGCGGCGCCGACGAGGATGCGATGAACCTCATCCGCGCCAGCGCCCGCACCGCCTCCGCCCGGCTGCAGTTCGCCCGCATCGCGTTCGGCGCGGCCGGCTCGGCCGGGATGCAGATCGATACCGGCGATGCCGAAGCCGTGGCGACGGCCTTCTTCCGCAACGAGAAGCCCAATCTCGAATGGGCGGGCGGGCGCGCGCTCCTGCCCAAGAACAAGGTCAAGCTGCTGCTGAACCTTCTGCTGATCGCCTCGGGAGCCATCCCGCGCGGCGGCAGGCTGCGGGTGGAACTCGAAGATCTCGAGACCGAACCGAAATTCACCCTCACGGCGACCGGACCGATGGTCCGTGTCCCGCCGAAATTCCTGGAGATGCATTCCGGTTCGCGCCCGGAGGAGCCGATCGACGCCCATGCGATCCAGCCCTACTACACGCTGCTCCTGGCGAGAGAGGCGGGGATGACCATTACCATCCGCGCAACCGCCGACGAGATATCGCTGACGGTAGCCTAGCCAGCCGCATCGAAGCCTTCGCCTTTTCCGGCACGACCGACATCGGGCCGTGGTCGCCTGCTTCGCGCAGGACGGAGCCATGGTTGCGTCAAATCTTAAGCTCCCTCCTATCCGTTTCCTTTACCTTTCGACGCTAGATTGCGGCAGGGGTGAGAAGCGACGCCTGGGACCAGTGCGTCATCAAGGGACCGGATAATGAAGCGCTGCATGGTCGTTGATGATTCCAGCATCATTCGCAAGGTGGTGAAGCGTATCCTCGGCGGCTCCGAGATGGTGGTGGTCGAAGCCGCGAACGGGCAGGATGCGCTCGACATGTGCGCGGCCGAACTGCCCGACGTCATCATCGTGGACGGAGTTCTCTCCGACATGACGTCCGTCGACTTCATCAAGGGCGTCAAGACCATGCCCGGTGGAGCGAAGGTGCAGATCCTGGTCTCCATCCTTCAGTTCGACATCGGCACCATCATGCGCGCCAAGCGCGCGGGGGCCGCCGGCTATCTGTTCAAGCCGTTCAGCAGGTCGCATCTCGTCGAGCGCTTTCGCGAACTCAAGGCCGCCGCCTAAGCCTGCAGGCACGGGGGCGCGGACGGATCGCGCGGGATGTCGCAGTCTCCTGCGCCGCCGTCTAGCCCTTGCCCGGCGGCGCTGCCAGGCAGGTTATCGAACGGCTGACGACCTAATCGTGGTCGAACTGACCCAGGGCAGGAACGCTACCGTAGTGGCGCTCCTCGCCTGCGACGACGGGCGCGGGTGACGGGTACGATACCGGTCCGTTCGGGGTCTCCACCGTGATGCGGCGTAGATGCGGGTGCTTCGACAGCCTTTCCATGTCGCTGACTGACGCGAGCGCGACATCGGCGCGCAGAAGAGCCTCGATCGCCTCCGCGCCTGTCATGCGTCCGAACCCTTCCGACACGACCGCATCCGTTTCCGCCCGGCTGGCCACCCGTGCGAGATTGGTGGCGAAACGCGGATCCCGGCCGAGTTCCGGCCTGCCCAGGAAAACGTCGCAGAGCTTGACCCATTCCCGATCGCTCTGCACCGAGATGAGGATGCGCTCTCCGTCTGCCGCGTCGAAAACCCCGTAGGGCGCGATCGACGGATGCGCCATCCCGACACGACGGGGCGACTTGCCGCCTTCGTGGTTGAGGAGAGGCACGGTGAGCCAGTCGGCCATCACGTCGAACATGGAAACGGAGATGGCGGCACCCATCCCGGTGATGCCGCGACGGATCAACGCTTCGAGAATGGCCGCATAGGCGGTTGCGCCGGTGGCGATGTCGACGATAGAGATGCCGACGCGCGCCGGCTCGTCCGGGCCGCCGGTGATCGAGCAGAGTCCGGATTCGGCCTGGATCAGCAGGTCGTAGGCCTTGCGGTCGGCCATCGGACCGCTGTCGCCATAGCCGGTAATCGAGCAAGCCACGAGCCGCGGGAAATCGCGTTCGAGGCGCGGCGGGCCGAAGCCGAGCCTGGCCAGCGCTCCCCGCTTCAGGTTTTGGATCAGCACGTCGGCACCCGACAGGAGCCGCTCCAGTTCCGCCTTGCCACCCGGAGAAGCCAGATCGAGGGTCAGGGAGCGCTTGCCCCGATTGAGCCAGACGAAATAGCTCGACTGTCCCGACGCCACGTCGTCGTAGCCGCGCGCGAAGTCGCCTTCGGGCCGTTCGATCTTGACCACGTCGGCACCGGCGTCCGCCAGGCGGGATGAGGCGAAAGGCGCTGCCACCGCCTGCTCGACCGCCACCACTTTCAGTCCGGCGAGCGGAAGCCCGATAGGCGCCGCCATCAGAACGACCTCGGCATGCCGAGAACGTGCTGGGCGATGTAGCTCAGGATCATGTTGGTCGAGATCGGCGCCACCTGGTAGAGCCGGGTCTCCCGGAACTTGCGCTCCACGTCGTATTCGTGCGCGAAACCGAAGCCGCCGTGGAACTGGACGCAGGCGTTCGCCGCTTCCCAGCTGGCCTTCGCCGCGAGGTACTTGGCCATGTTTGCCTGCGCGCCGCAGGGCTCGTCCGCGTCGTAGAGCCGGCATGCCTCGAAGCGCATCAGGTTCGCCGCCTCGATCTCGATGAAGGCTTCCGCGATCGGGAACTGGACGCCCTGATTCTGTCCGATCGGGCGGCCGAACACCACGCGCTCGCCGACATATTTCGTCACCCGGTCGGTGAACCAGTAGCCGTCGCCGATGCATTCCGCCGCGATGAGGACGCGCTCGGCATTCAACCCGCTCAACAGGTGCTTGAACCCCTGCCCTTCCGTCCCGATCAGGCTTTCGGCAGGGAGTTCGAGGTTGTCGAAGAAGAGTTCGTTGGTCTCGTGATTGACCATGTTGCGGATCGGCTTGACCGTCATGCCGTTGCGTTCCGCCTGCTTGATGTCCACCATGAAGATCGACATCCCCTCCGACGGCTTTTTCACCTCCTCGACCGGAGTGGTGCGCGCGAGCAGGATCATCAGGTCCGAATGCTGGACACGGCTGATCCAGACTTTCTGCCCGTTGACGACGTAGCGGTCGCCCTTCCTGACCGCCGTGGTCTTGAGGCGGGTGGTGTCGGAACCGGTCGTCGGTTCGGTCACGCCCATCGACTGCAGCCGCAACTCGCCGGACGCGATACGCGAGAGATATCTTTCCTTCTGCGCGGCCGAGCCGTGCCTGATCAGCGTGTTGATCACGTACATCTGCCCGTGGCAGGCGCCGGAATTGCCACCCGACCGGTTGATCTCCTCCATGATCACGGAGGCACCGGCCAGTCCGAGGCCCGATCCGCCATGCTCCTCCGGAATGAGGGCCGCCATCCAGCCGGCATTGGTCAGCGCATCGACGAATTCTTCCGGATAGCCGCCCTCCTTGTCCACGTTGCGATGGTATTCGTCGGGAAACTGCGCGCAGAGCGCACGCACCGCGTCGCGGATCTCCTGGTACTGGTCCGTCTGTTGCAGATACATCGTCCTCGCCCAATTCCATGCCGCATGGCGGAAACACCATCCTGAGCCCGATCCGCAGACCTGAACAGCCCCTGGACCGGTGTAGTACAGGATCAGGATCACCTGAAAGGAGTTCGATGTTTTGGCGAAGGGCCGCTGCCGTCCTTGCAGCGCCGCGGCGTTCAGACCGGGTGTTTCCAGCACGGGGAAACTAGCGCGCAGATGGTCTCGCGACCTGGTCGGATTCGCGCGCGAACGTCCTGGGACGCACGGGAACGAACCTCGAAAGGCGGCTCAAGGTTGGCATGCCGGAAACCGCGGAGCCGGCGATGCCTCCATCGCCACACCCTGCAGACCGGCACGACGGCGCTGGGCGTTCCCGGGGAACTCGCTCCGCTTGACAGTACATTTGACGATATCTGTGGCGACCAATCGCTTCATTGCATAACCTAACCTGGTCCAATAATGATCCAATTTAGCCAGGGGATGCAAGATATCCAGCCGGAATCCGCAACGACTGCTAAGTAAGAAGCATCAGGATTGCTGCGTCGCAGCAAATCTTTCAGTCATTTACTCGCTTGCCGCAGGATGCTTTCGCCTCTATCGTTCACGAAAGGCGCTTATATTGGTTCAATAAAGGATCAGGAGAGTTGCATGATGTTTGTGACGTTTTCGATCGGGGGGAAGCGTCGTATCGCTCTTATCAACTTCGCCAGGCGGACCGTGGCGCCAGTCGAACCCTCCGCCTGCGGGGCGCTTTCGCTGATCGGCAGTAGTGGCGCTGTCGTGCGGCTATGCGATCGATGAAGGCCCCGATCGGTGTGGAAAACCACATGGCCACGCGGTCGCTGAGCCGGAACCGACGGCAACGCGACCTTCGCCAATCGGCAGGCGGATTTCGACTGCCCGCCGGAACGCGAAGCCGAGATTGTCCGCAACGTTGCGGAAAACGTGTTTCAAGGTGCGTTCAGTGCTTTGAAACGACAACTGAGCGGCCGGTGACGGCAATCAAGGACCGCCCAGTTGTCGATGTTCCAACCCACTAAGGAGGAGAACGACCGATGATTAGATTAACCTGCACTGCGATTGCAATACTCGTTGCGGCCCCATCGTTGGCAGAAGAAATGGCGCTGCCCGATCTGGCGCCGCAGGCCAGCGCACAGGCCGTGGTCGATGAGCATGTCGATGCGTTGAACAAATGCGACTGGAACCGGCTGATGGCGCAATACCCGGAAGAGGTCGCCATCCTGCTGCCCGCTGGCACTTCCGTCACCGGCCGCAAGGGCGTCGGAGACCTGTTCGCAGGTTTCTGCAAGGATCACGCGGACGGCGGGCTCAACGGATTGACCTTTACCGCTCTCAGTTCCGTCGTGGTCGGCGACACGCTGAATGTGCAGTGGCAAGCAAACGCCGACTTTCTTGCCGAACCCTACCTTGGCGCCGATGCCTACGTAACAAAGGACGGGTTGATGTATGCGCAAGTCACGACTTTCGACGGTGCGGCGTTGAAGATGAAGTAGCGAAAAACGGTCGGCGCATCGAATGGTACGGGCACAAGCACGGTCATCAATGCGCCGATCGATCACGTCTGGTCAGTTCTGCGCGACTTCAAAGGCCAGGACTGCGGACATCGTGCCATCGCTTCCCGTCGGGCGAGAGGCAATCAGAAGTACTGCGGGTGCTGCTCGCTGATCTTCTGCGCCGCGGCCAGCGTACCGGACAGATGGGTCCTCACCGCCTTCTCCACGCTGTCCCGATCGCCCGAGGCGATCGCGGCGAGGATCGCGTCGTGGTCGCGCAGCACCTGCGCGATCTTGCCGGGGTCGGGCAGGTTGAGGCGGCGCAGGCGGTCGATGTGGCCGGAGCGGTCGGCGATGAGGTGCCACAGCGCGCGCACGCCTGCCGCCTCGAACAGCGACAGGTGGAAAAGCCGGTCGAGCGTGGTGAACTCGCCTATGTCGCAGTCGTCGCCCGCCAGCTTCTGCATCCGCAGGAGCCGGGTCGTGGGCGCGAGGAGCGCCGGGTTGGCGGCTTGCGCCAGCATCTGGGCGACTTCCAGCTCGACCCCGACCCGCAGGAACTGGGTCTCGCGGGCATGCGCGACGTCGATCTTGGAGACCACCGTGCGCGACTGCGGATAGGAAATGACGAGGCCTTCCTGTTCCAGCCTCTGGATCGCCTCGCGCACCGGCGACTGGCTTACGCCGAAGCTCCGGGCGATGTCGTTGCGCACCAGGGTGGTGTCGGGCAGCAGTTCCAGCGAGATGATCTGCGTGCGCAGCGCCGCATAGACCCGCGTCGCCGCGGAACCGTGGGGCACAGGTCCCGTCAAACCGTCCGCGGCATTGATCAGCGCGGCCGAAAACGAGCTGACGTTCATATCGGGATAAGCCTTCCGCATATCTGGTGCCGCCGTTCTACATCAGACGATCGGGCAGGAACAACGAGACCGCCGGAAACAGCGCCAGCACGACGAAAAACGCGATCATGGCGATGAAATAGGGCAGCGCCGCCCGCGTGAACGCCCCCGTCCTGACATCGAGGATGCCGCAGACCGTGAACATGATGACGCCGACCGGCGGCGTGAGGCCGCCGAAATTGATCAGCGTGACGATCAGGATGCCCATGTGCACGGGATCGAAACCTGCATTGACGAGCACCGGCAGGACGATCGGCGTGACCAGGAGGATGTTGGCCGCGCCTTCGAGAAACATGCCGCTGACGATCAGGAGCAATATGACGAGCAGCAGGATGAAGGCGGGTACGGTGGTAAGCCCGGTGACGAACTCGGTGATCTGCTGCGGTCCCCGCTCGATGGTCACGGCATAACCGAGCACCGCGGCCATCATGATCAGCAGCATCACCATTCCGAGATCGGAGATGGAGCCCTTCGTCGCCTCGTAGAGCCGTTCCCAGGTCAGTTCCCGATAGACGAAGAAGCCGATGAAGAGCGCATAGCCGACCAGGAACGCCCCGGCCTCGGTGGCGGTGAAGAGGCCAAAGCGAAACCCGACGATCAGGATGACGGGGAAGGCGAGCGCCCAAACGCTGTCGAGGAAGCTCGCCCAGACCTTTCCGAAGGAAGGCATCTCGGCCGTATCCGGCGCATAGCCGTTTCGCCGTGCGACGATCCAGGCCGTCACCATGAGAAGCACGGTCAGCACCAGTCCGGGCACCAGCCCCGCAATGAAGAGCCGGCCGATCGAGACCTCGTTGATGAAGCCGAACAGGATGAGGCCGATGCTGGGCGGTATGGTCGCGGTGATGATCGAACCGAACGCAAGCACGGCCGCCGTCGCCGCCTTCGAGTAACCGCCCTGGGCTATCATGCTGGGACCGAGCAGCCGCGCCTCCATCGAGGCGTCGGCAACGGCAGACCCGGATATGCCCCCTATCATGAGGCTGAGCAGAATGGAGACCTGACCGAGACCGCCGGCCATCCAGCCGGTGAGCAGGCGTGCGAAACGCACCAGCCGCTCGGTGATCCCGGTGGCGTTCATCAGGTTTCCGGCGAAGATGAAGAAGGGCACGGCAAGCAGCGGGAAACTCTGGGTGGCTGTCACCATCTTCTGGATGGCCACCGTGGGCGGCATGGTTCCCGTCAGCACGAAAACCGGAAAGGCTGCCAGCGCCAGAGCGAAGGCCACCGGCATGCCGACCAGCAGGAAGCAGGCGAAGAGCGCGGCGATCAGGAGCAGCATGGTCAGGCGGCCCTTCGTGAAAGCATGGCCAGAAGCCTGGCGAGCAGCGTGCGGATCATCAGCGCGAACCCCACCACCATGGAGGCATGGAAGAAGGATCCGGGGATCTGCAGTGCCCCGTCGAGCCGCGTATGCATCAAGAGCGTGTTGCGCCAGGCATACGGGACCAGGAAGGCAAGCAGCGCCAGGATGACGATGAGATTGGCGATCTCCACCAGCCTGCCGATGCGTGGCGGCACGTTGTCCTTGACGATCTGCAGCCCGAAATGCCTCTCGTCCTGCAGCGCGAGATCGATGGCGAGGATGCACAGCCAGAGGAAGATCAGTTGTGCGATCTCGACGGACCATATGATGGGCGTGCCCATCGCGCGGGTGATGGCGGCCAACCCGACCAGCATCACCACCGCGCAGAGCAGAAGGGCGGCGCAAGCGAACTCCACGCGTCTCAACATCGATGCGCCCCCTGCCCTGATCGCGGTATAGCGCGACGGCCGCTCAGCGGCCGAGCACCTTGTCGACCGTCGCGACCTCCGCCTTGAGGTTCAGCATGTCGTAGACGCCCGCCACCGCCGCCTTGAACGGCGCGAGGTCGACATCCGATACCGTTACGCCGGAAGCGGCAACGTCGGCCAGCGACTTCTCGCCCAGTTCGATCGTCAGGCCGGAAGCGTAGCGGCCGCTCTCGACCGCGAGATCGCGCACGATCTTCTGGTTCTCGGGCGAGATCTGGTCCCAGGCCTCCGCCCCGACAACCAGCGCCGTCACCAGCTGGATATGGCCGGTCTTGGTGACGTTCTTGACCACTTCGTAGAGCTTCGCACCGGTGATCGCGGTCGGCTGGGCCTCCGCGGCGTCGATCGCACCGAGTTGCAGCGCCGAATAGACCTCACCCCAGGCCATCGGCGTCGGTTCGGCGCCCATCGCGCGGATCGTCTCGATCCACACCGGCGCACCGATGGTGCGCATGCGCACGCCGGAAAGATCGGCGGGCGTGGCGACCGGCTTCTGCGTCAGCAGATGGCGCGGACCCTGGTACCAGTTCGACGCCAGCATCATGAGGCCGGACTTCTCCTTCAGTTCGTCGCCCCAGGCGAGGTACTCGGGCGAAAGCGCGAACTTGTCGGCCTGCTCGTAGGTGTCGAACAGGAACGGTGCCGACATGATCGCCAGCGACGGAACGAAGCTCGATAGCCGCGCCACATCGGTCACGGTGCCGACATTTGCGCCGGCGCGCGCCTGGTCGATCATCTCGGTCGTGTCGCCCAGCTGCGAATTGTGGAAGACCTCGATCTTCACCTCGCCCTTGGTAGCCGCCTCCACGTCTTCCTTGAACTTCTCCAGTCCCTGCCCCATCGGATCCGTCGGCGCGAGCACCGTGCCGATGCGCAGCGTGGTCTCGGCAAGGGCGGGTGCGCCGCCGGCGAACACCGCGACCACTGCGGCGCACAGGCTCAGGTTTCTGATCGTCTTCATTCGGTCCTCCCTCGGATAGTTCTTAGATTAATATATTAGTTGCACGCCAGTCCTACTTACGCTAGGCATCCCCTGTCAAGTGGCTATCCGGCCATTGATGCCGCGAAGGGACCAAGGGGCCGCGTTGGAGACGAGACTGGACGTAGATTTTACCACCGCCGGCGCGGAAGGGGCGCTCCTGGGCGAAAGCCCCTTCTGGGACCATGGCGACTGCATCTGGTGGGTGGACATAGACGGGCGAAAACTGCTGCGGACGAGGCTTTCCACCGGCGAGACGAGATGCTGGCCCACGCCCGAAACCCCGGGCTTCGTGGTGCTGGCCGGACCCGACCGGCCGGTGGTCGGGATGGAGCGCGGCATCTATTCCTTCTCTTGCGACAGCGAGCGGTTCGAGCGCCTTGTGGCATTTTCCCGCCAAGGGCAGCGCTTCAACGACGCCACCGTCGATGCGACCGGGCGCCTCTGGGTGTCGACCATGGCGATGAATGCCGCGCCGGGCCACGGCGCCATCCATGCCGTGACTGCCGCGATGGAACTCA
The DNA here is from genome assembly GCA_963747465.1 of uncultured Alphaproteobacteria bacterium. Taxonomy (GTDB): domain Bacteria; phylum Pseudomonadota; class Alphaproteobacteria; order Rhizobiales; family Rhizobiaceae; genus Aquibium. The sequence continues at coordinate 13,226 of CAVVFC010000006.1, read as the reverse complement.
GGACCGTGATCGGCGGCCTCACCACCCCGAACGGGCTTGCGCGGACGTGGATGGCGCACGGCTCTATCTGTCGGATTCCCATCCCGACGTCCGGAGCATCTGGACAGTCGCCTGCGACTTCACGGCCGGCAACGTCGGTCCCCGCACCATGTTCGCCTCGATGCGCACCATGGCTGGACGCCCGGACGGCGCCGCTCTGGGCGCCCGGGGCGCGACCTACTGGATCGCCGCCGTCGACGGGAGCGCGCTGTGCGGCTTCTCCCGCCAGGGCGTTCATGAATATTCCGTGCCGTTGCCGTTTCCAGCGCCGACCAAGCTCGCCTTCTTCGATGGCGGACTGGCCGTCACCGCCAAGGCGCAAGGCGGATATGGCGGCCGCTTGGCGACGGCGACCGGAGTGCCTGCTGCCCTTCGCGGTCCCGCCGTGCCGTTCTGGCTGCCCGGCGGCCGCTCACCTGCAACATGACGAGGGATTGACCGCATGCCGCGCAAGGACGCAATGGATCTCAGAAGCGCCCGCTGGTTCGCGCCCGACGACCTCAGGTCGTTCGGCCACCGCAGCCGCGTGCTGCAGATGGGCTACGACTACGAGGACTGGCAGGCAAAGCCGGTGATCGCCATCCTCAACACCTGGTCGGAGATGAACCAGTGCCACGTGCATTTCCGCCAGCGGGTGGAGGACGTGAAGCGCGGCGTGTTCCAGGCCGGCGGCTTTCCCGTCGAACTGCCGGCCCTCTCGCTCAGCGAAAGTGCCGTGAAGCCCACCACCATGCTCTACCGCAACATGCTGGCCATGGAGACGGAGGAGCAGATCCGTTCCCACCCGGTCGACGGCGTCGTGCTGATGGGCGGCTGCGACAAGACCACGCCGGGTCTGGTCATGGGAGCGGTTTCGGCCGGCCTGCCGATGATCTTCTTCCCCGCCGGGCCGATGCTGCGCGGCAACTGGCGCGGCGAGGCGCTCGGTTCCGGGTCCGACGCCTGGAAGCGCTGGGACGAGCGCCGCGCCGGCACCGTGTCGGAGACACAGTGGCGCGAGATGGAAAGGGGCATCGCGAGATCGCATGGACATTGCATGACCATGGGCACGGCCTCGACGATGACGGCGATCGCCGAGGCACTGGGCCTGTGCCTGCCCGGCGCCTCGTCGATCCCCGCCCCCGACGCCAACCACCCGCGCATGGCGGCGGCATGCGGCCGGCGTATCGTCGAGATGGTGTGGGAAGACATGGTGCCTGGCCAGATCCTGACTGCGGAGGCCTTCGACAACGCCAACACGGTCGCAATGGCGCTGGGATGCTCGACCAACGCCATCATCCACCTGATCGCCATGGCGCACCGGGCCGGCGTTGCGCTGACCCTCGACGACCTCGACCGCAAGAGCCGCACGACACCCGTCCTCGCCAACATCCGCCCGGTCGGCGACACCTACCTCATGGAGGATTTTTTCTATGCGGGCGGCCTGCCCGCGCTGATGAAAGAGCTCGGCGACCGGCTGAACCGCGGCTGCCTCACCGTGAACGGACGAACGCTCGGGGACAATGTCTCGGACGCGGAGAATTTCAACGAGGACGTCATCCGCCCGCTGTCGAACCCGATCTACCACGAAGGCTCGCTCGCCGTGCTCAAGGGCAACCTCGCGCCCGACGGGGCGGTGATCAAACCGGCCGCCTGCGACCCGCGCTTTCACGAGCACGAGGGCCCGGCCTACGTCTTCGACAGCTATCCGGCGCTCAAGGAGAAACTGGACGACGAGAGCTGGGAGATTCCGCCCGATGCGGTGCTGGTGCTGAGAAACGCCGGCCCCAAGGGAGGGCCGGGCATGCCGGAATGGGGCATGATCCCGATGCCGAAGGCCCTGCTGAAAAAGGGGCATCGCGACATGGTCCGGCTTTCCGACGCGCGCATGTCGGGCACCTCCTATGGCGCCTGCGTCCTCCACGTCGCACCGGAGGCCTTCGTCGGCGGTCCGCTTGCACTGCTGAGGAACGGCGACCGGATAAGGCTCAGCGTTCCGCAGAGACGCCTCGACATGCTCGTGGACGAGGCGGAACTGGCGGCGCGACGCGCCAGCTGGACGCCGCCGCCGCCGCGCTACGAACGCGGCTACGGCTGGATGTTCACACGCCACATCCTGCAGGCCGACAGGGGCTGCGACTTCGATTTCCTCGAGACGGGCTTCGGCGCACCCGTCGACGAGCCCGCCATCTACTAGGAGAGCGACAATGCCGGAACATGTCCTCGGCGACGAAACCCGCGACCGGCTGGCGCATGCCTCGACGGCTTCCATCGCCACTGCCCTGTTCAAGCGGGGACTGCGCAACCAGGTGATCCAGGGCTCGCTGCCGGTCGTCCGCAAGCCCGGCAACATGGTCGGCCAGGCATTCACGCTGCGCTACATGCCGGCGCGGGAAGACCGCAACCCGATCTCGGTCTTCCGCAACGAAGACCATCCGCAACGGGTCGCGGTCGAACGCTGCCCGCCGGGCCACGTGCTGGTCATCGACAGCCGCAAGGATGCGCGCGCCGCCTCGGCGGGCTCGATCCTGGTCACGCGGCTGCAGATCAGGGGCTGCGCCGGCGTCGTGACGGACGGCGGCTTCCGCGACGCCGAGGCGATCGGCGCGCTCGACATGCCCGCCTACCACGTGCGGCCATCGGCACCGACGAACCTGACGCTGCACGAAGCGATCGATATCGACGTGCCGATCGGCTGCGGAGATGCACCGGTCTTTCCGGGGGACGTGATCGTCGGCGACGGCGACGGCGTCCTCGTCATCCCCGCACATCTCGCCGACGAGATCGCGCGGGAGTGTGCCGAAATGGAGGAGTTCGAGGCCTTCGTCTGGGAGAGCGTGCGCGCCGGCCATTCCATCATCGGCCTCTACCCGCCGACACGCGAGGAGACCCTGGAACGCTACGAAGCCTGGCGCCGGAACTCCGGGCGATGAACCCCTGCCCCGGCCCGGGCGGAGAAGCGCGGAAGGTTCGACGTGCCCGGCCCGCGTGCCACGGCACAGCGCAATGCACTCCGCTTCCGCCCGCATCCTCTCCTCTGATCGCGTGGTCGCCCAGGGCCGGGTCAAACAACGTGCCGGCCGCGGTCATGCCGTTGCGACACTCGTAAAGGAGGTCGACGATCTGGTTTCCGCGTCGAGACGTCGAGCCCGTTCACCGGTTCGTCGAGCACGATGAGGAACCGGGCGATTTCCCGGTGTCCTGACGCGGGAAGTCTGCCCGCCGCCGTCCGACAACAATCCGTCGGCGCTTCCCGTGGTGTACGGCGGCGTGGAAACGTTTAGCGGAGGAGGGATTCGAACCTCCAAAACCAACTAAGCCACAGTACCAGGATTGCAAAATGCGGACATCTTCGTAGATCGAATACGTACGGGGCTACAGGGTTCCGAACACGAAGGCAAGCCTTCTAGGGTACGAAAAGCTAAAGGTGCAGCTCGCGCTAGATCGGTTCGAAGCACAACTAGTGCAGGAACGGAGGGATTCCGAGGGGCGATTTTGGAGATGCGGAGAGAGGGACTTTCTCTCCGGCAGGGCCGAAAACCGCGCGCTCCCGACAACCAGGGCACGCGCCCACCCGTTCCAACGCAAACATGCGGCGATCACTGCGATCGACCCCGGAGAGAACCCTGAGCCCGACAAGCGCTGCATCAAAGAGGAGAAAGGAGCCTGTTGGCAGAGGCGATTGGAGAACTCGGCGCCGACACGATCCACGCTCTCGGCTTTGGTTCACGACATCTAAGTTGGATGCGAGGTCGAAGAGCTGGCGCGGCGGCGCAACCAATGAAGGACACAGCCTGTGGAGTCAGGATGTTTCGCTGCTGCATACCTATGGGAAGTGGGCAATGGCAGCTCGAAAACACGGTCTGTTGCAGTGACCGCGACGTGATTGTCCTTCAGCAGCATTGCTGCAGGAGCGGCTTGAGACCTACTGTGGGGGCAAGGCGGAAGGAAGCGCAGCGCTTCTGAAGGGCAAACCAGCAAAGTGGAGGTTTCCCATGCACAAGTTGTTCGTTCTCTTCGCTTCATCAGCGGCTCTTGCCTCAGTTGCGTTCGCGGCCGAGATGGAAGGTACTGTGAGCCAGGTCGACACTGCAGGCATGATGATAACCATGGAGGACGGCACGCAGGTGAAGGTCGGCCCAAGCGTCGATCTGGCGAGTATCATGCCCGGCACCAAGGTCAAGGTCATGACCGACGACACCGACACAGCCACTTCAGTTGAAGTGCTGGAGGAGTAGAACGCCTCTCGCGTGCCGGCAGATGGCGTCGGTTTAACCGACCATTTACCTCCCTGCCTCACCTTACGTCATACGGTCCAGCCCCCCGAAGCGGATCGGACAGAGAGCTACCGAACGAGCCCGTCGAGCCCTCCCGCTCGGCGGGTTTTCTGTCATGTCCGTCGCCAGGGCCTTTGTTCCGGGTCTGCGCTCTACGAAGCCGAGGTTCGCCCCGGGGGGCTCATGATGTTCCTAGTACCATCGGCACCACGTCCATAAATCCGGGCCGAATTTACCCGGAGGGCTTTCCGTATTAAGTGCCGGGCACAAAAACGTTGAACACCAATGCACGGAAGCGACGGAAACGGCGTGAGAGCGAAGTATGGTTGAGACGCTGTTTGCAAGTGTGTACCGGAGAGTGCCGCCTGGAGATGGGGGACTCTTTCTCCCGCAGGGCCGAAACCGCGCGCTCCCGGCAGCCAGGGCACGCGCCCGCCAGGTCAGCGATACAACGCGCGATCCATAGCACGATACACAGAGCCTGAGAGCCCACTGTTTTCCAGGGGCGGAACTGCACCCGCCGGGCGGATTTGATCTGGCCTAGCCGTCAGGAGCGCCGGGTCTACGCAATTTCGAAACGGGGTTGCGCATGGCAGCAGCCGCCGCGGGAAATGATTTCCCGGACAGCGAGACGAACACTTCGAAAGGGAGAGTGCAAGGCCCTATCCCGCGTGGGAGTTCAGGACGAAGACGGCTCCCGCAGGCAGCCGCGAAGCACTACGGACTGCAGTTCGAGATCTTGGCTGAGCACCAGGAGATCGGCGACTGCGCCTTCCATGATCCGACCCCAACTACTTGGGCCTGCATGGTCGACTACCGACATCGCAACGCACCGTAGATCGCCGCGTCGCACGTGATGGTGAAGATGGCTGCCCATATGGCTCCGAACCTGTAAATCTCGCATCCGAAAGCACGACGGCTGCAATCATCAGGATGGGAAAGCCCCATGCAAGCACGGTGTGGCGAAGCCTGGATCCTCCTTCTCCCTTCATAACGCCACTTGGCCGAAGAGCTGGTCTTTTGGGTGAGCAGCGAGCCTTTCCAGGAAGAACGTCTCGGATTCGGCTGAACGGTAGGGCGCTGGCTCAAGCGCGTCGGAGAACACCATCCACGTTCATACCTATCGAGAGACCCGTACCAGGTTGAGGTAGGCCGGGTCGAACTCGGCCATTTCGGCCAAGCGATCGAAATCGTCAATACGGACGAGATGGTCTGGCCATTCAACGAAGCCGGTCCGGCGGAGCTGTTGAACCGTTCGGTTCGTATGGACCGTCGTTATGCCGAGGACGTCGGCTAGGTCTTCCTGCGTCACCGGCAAGCTAAACTGGAAATTCTTGGTCAGATCCATTGAGCTCAGCCGCACATACATCTCACAAAGGATGTGGGCGAGATTTTCAAGGGATGATCTCCGCCGCAACCCCTTCAGCCATTCACGCTCGATTGCGCCGTCAATAAGCACCCCGAGCCAAAGCAGGCGGGCGAGATGCGCTTCACCAGCCATCAGTTGCCGCAGGGCGATGTGCGGTATCAGCGCCACCCGGCAGTCCGTGAGGGCGTCGACGTCCTGGTCGACTTCCTTCACCACCAAGGCGTGGAGGTCGAGGAGATTCCCCTGGATTTGAAACGCCGTGATCTGCCGCTTTCCACGGACAACGCCTGAACGCACCGCCATGCCCGCGAGCAGCAGGGAGACCTCGGAAGGCTTGGCGCCAGCATGAACGATTGACTCGCCTTTGGCGAAACTACGCACGCGAAAGGGTAAAGAAGAAAGCGCAATCTGCTCCTCAGCCGATAGTATGTCTCGACGCTCCAATGACTGAACGAGCAACCCCAATTCGCCCGGCATCAATCCCCCTTTCGAAGGAGTCAGTTAACTATTATAGCATAAACTTATTCCCGGAATAGTAGCATTCCCGTGATTGAGAAAGCAGTCGCCGGAACCCCATCATTCGAGCGCAGCAGAGGGCAGTTCGGTGTCCAAAACACGTACCGCCAGTGACAAACTCACAAACGCGAGCTGTTGTCGCTCATCGCGAATTGTCACCGATACTTCGGAAACATGGCTCTCGACGAAAAGAACCCCCAACGCCTGAGACGCTGGCGGATCGCATCCTCAAGTTGACCGCAGTTGACCCCATCAACATCTGCCGCCAGTGTGTCGCTGAAGTCGAAGTAGTACCTTGGCATGTGGCTCACTCCTCCCGGCTGGGCATCGGTTCCGCGCTGTCGGGAACCATCAAGCCGTTCGTGGACAGGCAATTGGAAAAGTTGCTGCTGCGAACCTGCGGTATTTCAACATACGCTCCGTTCCAGTAGCTGTCATCTGAGCGCGGCGCCGTCGCCGCCCCAGAGGCAGCGGTATGGCTGGTTCTGGCGAAGAAGAGGGCCTGTACAATCGGTCGGGCGCGCACGGCGCTCGCCGATGCCGCAGAGGAACCCGGCATTCTCCCGCCCTTATCGCCACAACTCGCCGTGTCGTCGTTCGCTGCGTTGTTGCAGCCTGCATTCCGTTACGTCACCTGTGATTGACATTTCATAGATCAGGAATAGGGTCTTATTAGCGTCGCGGGGGCCGCCAGGATTTATTGGAGGCTGTGATGGACTTCATCGAGCGGATTTTCGGTATCTCGCCTGACGGCAGCTCCGGTAGCTTCGAAGCATTGCTGCTCTTCCTGCCGGTCGCTGCAATAGGTGCAGTTCTCTGGTACAGGCGCAGCAGGCACAAGCGACCCTGACCCGCGGCTAGTCATCACAATATTCTTTATGGTATTTGCGTACCGGGGAGACTCCCGTGAAGCTGATGAAGTTCGCTCCGGTCGTGTTCGCACATCTCGCGAAAGTACTGGCCTACGGGTGGATCCTCGCCATTCTCGACATTCTCCAGCGGTCGTGGGCGGCCTGGGCAAGCTGTGCAAGTTCATCAGGATGCCGCATCCGGCGCGCGACGAGACCGGCAAGGATTGCACCATCGTCGAAAATCCCTCCTACCACCGGCCAGATCCTTGTATTTATTCGCAGGAATACCTGCTGAAGCTGGGGCTCGCAGTCACGTGGGACAATCCCGACATAGTGATCCTCAAGGGCGGAGTGGTGGTTACCGAGCACGATCTGCTGCCCGACACAGACTATGAAGTACAGGCCACTGTCTGGAACAACTCCTTCGATGCACCAGCCGTTGGGGTGAGGGTTGCCTTCTCTTTCCTCACCTTTGGGGTCAGCACCCTTGAAACCGCCATCGGCCAGACCTTCGTCAATCTTGGAGTGAAGGGTGGCGTCAATCATCCTGCGCTGGCTAGGATGCCTTGGCACACCCCGCCGGTACCCGGCCACTACTGCCTGAGGGCGGCATTGAGTTGGATCGATGACGCCAATCCCGCCAACAATGTCGGTCAGAACAACGTCAATGTCGTAGCACCACAGTCACCGGCCGTGTTTCAGTTTCGGCTGCGCAATGCGACGGGCAGACAGGCAGCATTCCGCTTTGATATCGACGCGTACGAACTGCCCGCGATGCCGGTCTGCGAGTCGCGCCCAAAACCCGGAAAGCGGCCGACATTTTCGGAACGGGTGAAACGGGTCCGCTCAGTGCATGGTCGCGACCTGTTTCCCGTGCCCGCGGACTGGAACATTGCACTCTCTCCCGACGCTCCGACGCTGTTGGCGGACGAGGAGATCGACGTGACCGCGACAATCACGCCGCCTCCCGGCTTCAGCGGGAAGAAGAATTTCAACGTCAACGCTCGCTACGGCGATGACTTCGCCGGCGGCGTGTCGCTGGTCGTCGCCGCTGTCTGACGGAGGAACGCATGGCCGCTCGCCAATATACCAAATGTGTGGAGCCAGGCGATTTCCAGGATCTCGGCTTCACCTACCTGGCCGCCATGGGCATAGTCGCGACGGCTGTCGCCGCCGTAACCGCGGCAGTGCTGTCTGGCTTCTTCGTCGCCGTTGTGGTGGGCGCCATCGCCGCCGTCGCAGTCCTGATCACCTTTCTCCTGTGGTGGCTATATGGCCGGCTGATCTGCCTCGCCGAAGAGCAACAATGCGTTATAGGCGTGGCGCTTGGTCGACCTTCGGTGAGCGCTCTGAAGAAGGCGGGTGACAACGACGCCTCCTTCAATGTGGCGCTTGCCCCGAGCACGGTCGATGTCTTTGCTGCAAAGGATCCAAACTCGCCGGACGTCTACAGCACTCGCCTACCGGAGCCGAAGGAGCACTACTGGGACAATCCACTGCAGGGTCACATTGTTCGGCCGAACGCGGCCGTTCCGCGTGGCTATGTGTCGGATGTCGGTCATGTGCGATATCTGAAAGCGGTCCACAGCGAATTCGAAGGGAGCGGTATTCGCGACCTGCTGATCTGGGCAAGCGCCGTTCTGGCTTTGTTGATCCTTGCGCTCGCTCTGTCCTGGATACCAGGAATGGGTCTTCTACTGGCGCTTTTGGCGCTTCTCCTCAGCCTGCTGTCTGCCTTCGCTGGTTTGAGTGGTGGCCTCAACCCCGGAGACCCGCAGGATGTTGATCCAAACCTCGGTGAGATTGTCGCAGGGGAGATCTTCGTCATCAAGGGCAACTGGGTGTACGATTCCCTGCATGACGGCTGGAACGAGATCCACGCCATTCATGCCTGCCAGAAGATTGGAACGATGGAAGCGGACGGCAAGACTTGGCCGTCGCAGATCGAAGCGCCGCCGGAGTTCGGCGGCACGCTGAGCCTTGCCACCTTGCCTGATGTCGAGCGTGCGATCGGTATCTGGTGCCTCGCAATCAGACAGGCCGAGGACGCGGAGGGTGGAGGCAGCCGCGGCGATCCAGCGCAAGACTGGGCCGTCCATCCGGTAGTCGACGGTTGCACTCCGGTGATTATCACATGAAGGGTTGAACCGACCCGGGTTTGCCGGAGGCTGTTTCGTTTAATGAGGTGAAACGGCCCGCTACCGCAGCATCAGAGTACTAAAACGTGGCCATCATTCAACGCCACAAGCCTACGCTGAACTCGGCCCTACTGAAGAATTCGACCTCCCGAATGCAGAACGCGCTGCTGCGAAAAGGGAGACCGAGAGTATCTCCTCGGCTTCTGGACCATCCAGCCCAGCCGCCACGATGGAGACCCTGAAATTTCCTTCCAGTTTCTGATCAAAGATGGCTCCGACGATGATCTCTGTTTCGTCGCTGACTTCCTGGCGCACCCGCGAGGCTGCTTCGTCGACTTCGAAAAGCGTCATGTCCGATCCGCCGCAGATGGAGATGAGGATACCCTTGGCGCCCTTGATGCTCGCCTCATCGAGAAGCGGGTTTGAAATGGCGGCATCGGCGGCTCTCATGGCCCGGCCCTCCCCCCATGCCTCGCCGGTTCCCATCATCGCTCTTCCCATGTCTCTCATGACCGATTTGACATCCGCGAAATCCAGGTTGATGAGACCCTCCTTCACGATGAGATCCGTGATGGCTCCGACACCCGAATAGAGCACCCTGTCAGCAAGAACGAATGCATCCGCAAACGTCGTCTTCGCGTCCGCAACCCGGAACAGGTTCTGGTTCGGGATGACGATGACAGTATCGGCTACTTGCCGAAGCCGCTCGATACCTTGTTCGGCCATCTGCATGCGCCGTTTTCCCTCGAACGCGAAGGGCTTCGTGAGAACTGCCACGGTGAGAATGCCGATCTTTCTAGCCGCTTGCGCTATGACCGGAGCCGCCCCGGTGCCCGTGCCGCCCCCCATGCCCGCTGTGACAAAGCACATATGGATTCCGGAGAGATGGTCGAGGACCTCGTCGATCGACTCTTCTGCTGCAGCCTGTCCGATTTCCGGGAGCGAACCGGCACCAAGGCCTTCCGTTACATTCGCGCCGAGCTGAATGCATATGGGCGCATCCCGGACATCGCAATAGCCTGCGCGTCTGTGTTCGCGACGATGAATTCCGCGCCTTCTAGGTTCTCTCGGATCATGTTGTTGACGGCGTTTCCGCCACCCGCCACCTACCCCGAAGATAGCGATCTTGGGGCGCATCTCGAGAACACTCTCGTCATGATCGGCCATGGTTCGATCTCCTCTGGCCGCGCTCCGCAGAGCGCGGGCAACCACGTGATCTGTTCGAATCAGGCCCGCCTCCGCAGAGGGGATCAGAGAGGACGCCGGTGCACAACTTGGCGCTAGCGGTATTCCCCATTCGACGCAACGACCCTGGCATTTGCGTGACTTCTTTTCTCAACTCCTTCGGAAACGGGAGCGCTCAGCCTGGCCCGCAGTGTCATTGCTTCGCTGATTGCCTCGATCCGCAGTACAGTGGATTCGCCGAGCGGAGAGTCGCCGCGTGGAGAGGGGGGACTTCTCTGTTGATTTCCACCCAGAAGTGAGCCGGGTTGGCGCGTAATTTTCATTGAGAACTGAGCCATGTGACCCCTTCCCCTTCGCGGAGAGCGACAGGGGGCAACGGAGTGATCCACATGGGACTTTTGAACATCATCCGACGCATGGCGTTGCGTGAGAAGCTGTCGATCCGCGAGATCTCGCGGCGCACCGGCCTGTCTCGAAACACCGTCACGAAGCATCTGAACTCGGGGACTATCGAACCGAGATACGCCACGCCGGAGCGGCCGAGCAAGCTTGATCCGTTCGCCGACAAGCTGGCTGCATGGCTTGGTGCCGAAGCGGCCAAGTCCCGCAAGCAGAAGCGGACGCTGAAGCAGCTTCATTCCGATTTGGTGGCGCTCGGCTTCACGGGTCTTACGGGCGCGTCGCCGCCTTTGCGCGCCGGTGGCGCGCAGACCGTCAGCGCGAACAGCAGACCACGGGACGTGGCACCTTCGTGCCCCTGACGTTCCGGGCCGGCGAAGCGTTCCAGTTCGACTGGAGCGAAGACCACGCGGTTCTGGGCGGCGAGCGCACGAAGCTCCAGGTTGCGCACATCAAGCTGTCGCACAGCCGGGCGTTCCTGCTGCGCGCCTATCTCCTGCAGACCCACGAGATGCTGTTTGACGCCCATTGGCACGGGTTCCGCGTCTTCGGCGGCGTGCCGGCACGCGGCATTTACGACAACATGCGCACGGCGGTCGATCGCGTCGGACGGGGCAAGGATCGGCAGGTAAACATTCGATTCCTGGCGATGGCGAACCATTATGTGTTCGCGCCCGAGTTCTGCAATCCGGCCTCGGGTTGGGAGAAGGGCCAGGTGGAAAAGAACGTTCAGGACGCCCGGCCGCGCCTGTGGCAGCCGATGCCCAACGCCGTGGATCTTGCGGCGCTCAACGCCTGGCTGGAGCGACGATGCCAGGAGTTGTGGCATGAGATTCCGCACGGCACGCTGCCCGGAACGATCGCCGACGTCCTGGCTGAAGAGCAGGCCGCGCTGATGCCGCTGCCAGCTGCCTTTGACGGCTTTGTCGAGCAGAGCAAGCGTGTCTCACCGACCTGCCTCGTCAGCTTCGAACGCAATCGCTACAGCGTGCCGGCGTCATTTGCGAACCGGCCGGTCAGCCTGCGGGTCTATCCCACGCGGATCGTCGTCGCCGCGGAGGGGCAAATCCTGTGCGAGCATGAACGAGTGATCCAGCGCGGCCACCATCTGCCGCCGCGGACGGTTTATGACTGGAGGCATTACCTCGCCGTGCTCCAGCGCAAGCCCGGCGCGTTGCGGAACGGCGCACCCTTCGCGGAGCTACCGCGTGCCTTTCGGCAGTTGCAGGACCAGATGCTGCGACGGCCGGGTGGCGACCGCGAGATGGTCGACATCCTGGCGCTCGTCCTGCAGCACGACGAACAGGCGGTTCTGGCCGCCGTGGAATTGGCGCTGGCCGAGGGCGTGGCGACCAAGACCCATGTGCTGAACCTTCTGCACAGACTGATCGACGGCAAGACGACCGGCGGTCCCGACATCGCCACCCCGCAGGCATTGATGCTCCGGCGCGAGCCCAAGGCCGATGTCGAGAGATATGACGGTCTGCGTGTGCGGATCGCGGGAGGCCGTCATGCGTCATGATCCCGCAAGCGGCGCCGTCGTCATCATGCTGCGCAGCCTGAAGATGTATGGCATGGCACAGGCCGTCGCCGACCTGATCGAACAGGGTGCGCCGGCCTTCGACGCCGCCGTGCCGATCCTGTCACAACTGCTCAAGGCCGAACTGGCAGAGCGCGAGGTGCGCTCCATCGCATACCACATGAAGGCTGCGCGGTTCCCGGCCTACAAGGACCTCGCCGGCTTCGACTTTGCGGCCAGCGAGATCAACGAGGCCACAGTGCGTCAGCTGCACCGCTGCGAGTTTATCGACGGGGCGCAGAACGTCGTTCTGGTCGGCGGTCCCGGCACCGGCAAAACCCATGTTGCCACCGCACTCGGCATCCAGGCCATCGAGCATCATCGCCGGAAGGTTCGGTTCTTCTCGACCATCGAACTCGTCAACGCGCTCGAACAGGAAAAGGCGAAGGGCAAGGCGGGGCAGATCGCCGAAGGTCTGGCCAAGCTCGATCTCGTGATCCTGGACGAGCTGGGCTACCTGCCGTTCAGCGCCTCGGGTGGAGCGCTGCTCTTCCACTTGATGAGCAAGCTCTACGAGCGCACCAGCGTCGTCATCACCACCAATCTGAGCTTCAGCGAATGGGCGTCTGTCTTCGGCGATCCCAAGATGACCACCGCTCTGCTCGATCGGCTCACCCACCGCTGCCATATCCTCGAAACTGGCAACGACAGCTTCCGCTTCAAGGCAAGCTCTGCGGCCGCAACAAAACGGAAGGAGAACCTACGACCCTTGACCCCAGCCTGAGCCAAAAACCATAGTCAGAGGTGGCTCACTTCTCGGTGAAAAACCCGGCTCACTTCTGAGCGGAAATCAACAGGCTAGAGGTTCGAACACCGCCGCCACCTCTCAGGTGGCCACCGCTCCCGCGATTACGTCATGTTCGGGCATGAGGTGCGAAGCCGCCATCCCCGCAC
>CAVVFC010000005.1:0-92876 GCA_963747465.1 uncultured Alphaproteobacteria bacterium | reverse complement strand
AGTGCGGGCGTTGACGACGAGGTTTCGCGTCTTCCGGCTCGACCGCACGAGGTCGATCTCGTAGGCTTCGATCCACGCGCTGCCCGACGTCGTCGCCCTCAGCAGCGAGGCGAGCCTGGGCATGTCCCATTCGCCGGCGCCGATCTCGCCAAGGGGTCTGCCGGTGACCGTCGAAGGGTCGACCTCGAACGCTCGGCAAAACGAAGCGCTCGCCGCAATGACCCTCTGATCCTCCGATAGAAAGAGCAGCGGTTCGTTGGAGGAGACCACGACGGCGAGTGTGCTCGCCGCCTCATAATGCAGGTGGAAGTCGCTGGCACGGAATGGCCCTCAAGGGCCGGAGACTCGCGGGGCGAGTCATTGCTCGGCAGAATGCCGGACAGCCAGAAACGGCGGGCTCGGCTGAGACAGTCTATCATAGGCGGCGCCCGGCGCCCATGCAAATGCGAGCAGTTCCTTTTCGCATCGAACCGGCGGCGCGGGCAGTTTCGGAAGTCGCCCCTCGGGCGCTTTCGCGCGAACTCGCCGTTCACGTCTTCCGTGAGGACCCCAATCGGATCTGGCCGGACCCCATGGTCAGGCTGTGTTCGCGCCCGTCAAGCGGCACGCGGGCGGCCGCGCCGGAGGGCGGCAGGGGCACCCCGTCGAGGACCGCGGACCATCCGCCTGAACCCGGTCGCCCCGAATTGTCCACCCGGATGTCGCAGCGCGTCCCCTCGACGCGCAGCGTGGCCTCGAAGCCCGGCCATGCCGATGGAAGGCGAGGATCGATTACGAGGACGTCTCCTTCTCGGCGAATGCCCAGGATGCCCTCGATGCCCGCCCGGTACATCCAGGCGGCGGAGCCGGTGTACCAGGTCCAGCCGCCGCGGCCGATATGCGGCGCGACGGAGTAGACGTCGGCGGCAAGGACATAGGGCTCGACCTTGTAGCGGTCGGTCGCCGGGGGCGTGCGGGCATGGTTGATCGGATTGAGCAGCGAGAACAGCTCGTGCGCCTTGTCGCCCGAACCCGATTTCGCGAAGGCGAGGATCGCCCACATGGCGGCATGGCTGTACTGGCCGCCGTTCTCGCGCAGCCCCGGCGGATAGCCCTTGATGTAGCCCGGATCGCGCGGCGTCTCGTCGAACGGCGGCGTGAACAGCAGGGCCATGGCGTCGTTGCGGCGGATGAGGTGCCTGTCGAGCGACGCCATCGCGGTTGCCGCCCGCTCAGGGTCGGCGGCGCCGGACAGGATGGCCCAGGACTGGGCGATGGAATCGATCCGGCATTCCTCGCTCTCACTCGAGCCAAGCCAGGTGCCGTCGTCGAAGGTCGCCCGGCGATACCACTCGCCGTCCCACGCCTGCGCCTCGATCGCCTGCCGCAGCACGGCCGCATGCGTCCGCCAGCGGTCCGCACGCTGCGGGTCGCGGCCATCCGCCAGCGGCGCGAACAGGTCTATGGCGCTCGCGAGCAGCCAGCCCAGCCAGACGCTCTCGCCCTTGCCGCCCTCGCCGACCCGGTTCATGCCGTCGTTCCAGTCGCCGGTGCCCATGAGGGGCAGGCCGAGCCGGCCGGTGAGGTCCAGGCACTGGTCGAGGCCGCGGGCGCAGTGCTCGAACAGCGAGCCCGCTACGGCCGATTGCGTGGGGTGGAAGAAAGCGTCGTGCTCGTCGGGTCCCAGGAGCGGACCATCGAGGAACGGAACGCTCTCGTCCAGGACCGCGGCATCGCCCGTCGCCTTCACGTAGGTCGCCGCCGCATAGGCCAGCCAGACGCGATCGTCCGAGATCCGCGTGCGGACGCCCTGCCCCGATTGCGGCAACCACCAATGCTGGACGTCGCCTTCGACGAACTGCCGACCGGCCGCGCGCAGGAGATGGCTTCGCGTCTCGCCGGGTCGCGCCAGGCTCAGCGCCATGCCGTCCTGGAGCTGATCACGGAAGCCATAGGCGCCGCTCGACTGGTAGAAGGCCGAGCGCGCCCAGATCCGGCAGGCGAGAGTCTGGTACAGGAGCCAGCCGTTGAGCATAATGTCCGTGGCCCGATCGGGCGTCTTCACCTGGACCGCCTGCAGAACGTCCGCCCAGTGATCCGTCACCTCCCGGAGCACGGCATCGAGATCGGCCGCGCGATAGCGGGCGACCAGCGCCCGGGCGTCCTCCTGCGTGGCACATTGCCCGAAGAAGCAGACGATCTCGGCCGTTTCTCCCGCGCCGAGCTCGATCGTCTGCTGCAGGGTCGCGCAGGGATCGAGGCCGGCCCCTGTCCTGCCGGAAAGGGAGCCCTCCCCGGTGAGCGCGCGCGGCGCCGACGGATGTCCGTAGCGGCCGAGGAACTCGGCCCGGTCTGCGGTCCATGCGGACTGCCGCCCGCCCAGATCGGCGAACGCGGTGCGGCCGGGCGACGCGATGCTCCAGGGATTACGCGCCAGCAGGGCGCCCGTGTCCGGGTCGATCTGCGTCACCAGGAACGGCGCCGTGACGCTGCGCGCGGTTCCGAGGACGAGTTCGGCATAACTCGTGACGGAGAGGCGGCGGGTTCGTCCGGAGCGGTTCCTGATGGTCAGGCACGAAATCTTGAGCGGGTCTGACAGCGGCACGTATTGCAGGAGGTCGAGGGCGATGCCGTTCGCCTCGTGCTCGAAGCGGCTGTAGCCGAAGCCGTGGCGCGCCACGTAGGTGCCGCCGTCGCGGATCGGCTGCGCCGTCGGGCTCCAGAGGTCGCGCGTGTCCTCGTCGCGGACGTAAAAGACCTCCCCGCCGGGGTCGACCACGGGGTCGTTCGACCACGGCGTCAGCTGGTTCTCCCGGCTGTTCTGCGCCCAGGTGTAGCCGCTTCCCTCGGCCGAGACCTGGAAACCGAATCCTGGATTGGCAACGACGTTGATCCAGGGCGCCGGCGTGGTCGCGCCGTCTGCCAGGATGGTGACGTATTCGCGGCCGTCCTTGTCGAAGCCGCCGAGCCCGTTGAAGAACTCGAGCGGCGGCGCAGGCGGCACGGCCGTCCTGGACTTGGGCGGAACCGGCTTGTGCGGCACCTGAGCCGGCGGGTGGTCGACTGGGGCCACGGGCATCTGGTCGAGCTGCTCGGCGATCGCGCCGCGACGTGCCGAGTAGGTGACGCGGGCGATCGATCTGAGCAGGTCGCGCGCCTCCGCACTCATCAGGTCCGCGCGCAGCGCGTAGGCCGAGCCCTGGGCGAGCACGGCGCCGAAGCGCGGTCGCGACTGGCTGGTGCGCACCGCGGTCTCGACGGCGACCTGCAGGTCCTGCGTATAGGAGGACGAGCGCTGGTTGACGATCACCAGGTCGACCGCGAGGCTCTTCATGCGCCAGTACTCGTGCGCGCGCAGCAACTGCCGCACCTGCGCGATATCCTGTGGGTCGTCGATGTCCAGCAAGACGATCGGCAGGTCGCCCGAGATGCCGAGGTGCCAGACGGCGGACTGCGATCCGGCGCCGCGCAGGATCGCCTCGGCGGGGGACCGGTGGCGTGGATCGGCGTACAGGATCGGCGCGGCCAGCCGCTGGAAGTCCGCTGCCTCCGCGGCGTCAACGCCGAGATGGCGCAGCTGCACCTGCCCCTGCGTCCACGCCAGCGTCCTGGCGCGCTCGAAGGCGCTGCGGTCGTGGTGCTTGTCCATCAGGTCCATCAGTTCGGCCCGCGACGACGCGACGATGGTCCAGTAGGCAATGCGCGCGACCTTTCCGGGCGCGATCCGCACGGTCTGGCGCAGCGCGAAGACGGGATCGAGAACCGTGCCGACGGTGTTCGACAGTGCTCCCGGCGCGGCCATCGCGTGTGCCGAGCGGATCGAGCGGCCGCGCCCGATGAAGCGGGCGCGATCGGTCTCGTATTGCGGATCGGCGATGATCTCGCCCTCGACGACGGCGAGATGGGCCGCCCAGACCTGCGGATCGGCCTCGGAGCGCGGGCGACGCGTGGCGACGAGCGCCCCGAACTCCGAGACATGCTCCGTCTGCACGAACATCTTGGAGAAGGCCGGGTGCGCCATGTCTGAGGCCGGCGGGGCCAGGACGATCTCGGCATAGGACGTGATCTCGATGTCGCGTGCGCGGCGCCCGCCATTGCTCAGGGAGACGCGGCGGACCTCGCAGTCGTCTTCGCCGGAGACCAGCACCTCCATCGTGGTCGTCAATGCGCCGTCGCGGCGGATGAACCGGGCGTGGTCCTCGTCGAAGACGACTTCGCGCGTCTCGCCTTCGGCGCACAGCGGCTGGGACCCGGTCGACCAGACATCGCCGCTCTGGAGATCGCGCAGGAAGACGTACGAGCCCCAGTCGTCGCGGGTGGGATCCTCGCGCCAGCGCGTCACGGCGATGTCGCGCCAGCGGCTGTAGCCTGCGCCGGCGGCCGTCAGCATCAGCGCGTAGCGGCCGTTGGACAGGAGGTGGGTCACCGGCGGGCCTGCGGTGGCGGCGGTGACCCGGCGCGACGCGGGTGCTTGCACATCGGCGGTCGCCGGCGAGGCCCTGACCTCCTCGGCCTTCGGCTGGCCGGTCACCACGTCGCGCGGCATGCGCTCCTGCAGCAGCAGTTCACAGGCCTGGATCATCGGCTCGCGATGGAACCGGGCGCGCATCTCGCCGTCGTGCAGCGCGTTGGCGATGGCGACGATGGTCATGCCCTGGTGGTGGGCCATGGAGGTGCGGACGACGGCGACGTCCTTCATCTCGGGAAGCCGCGACCGGGTGAAGTCGAGCGCTTCGTAGAACCCGTAGCGGCCGCCCGCCCCCATCTTCGCCATGCGGGCGTAGTTTTCCCGCGCGCCGTGCGGGTCGACCATGGTGGCGAGCCCCGTCGCATAGGGCGCGATCACCGCGTTCTGCGACAGGCCGCGCTTCAGGCCGAGGCCCGGAATGCCGAAATTGGAGTACTGATAGGTCAACTCCATGTCGCGGGCGTTGTAGGCCGATTCGGAAATCCCCCAGGGGATGCCGAGCGAGCGGGCATAGGACTGCTGGCGCTGCACCACGAGGCGGTTGGTCTGTTCGAGCAGGCTGCCGGCAGGCGCGCGCAGGACGAGCGACGGCATGAGGTACTCGAACATCGAGCCGGACCACGAGATCAGCGCCGAGGCGTTGGCGAGCGGTGTCGCCGAGCGGCCGAGGCGAAACCAGTGCCGGGTCTCCACGTCGCCCTTGGCGATGGCGAAAAGGCTGGCCAGCCGGGCTTCGGAGGCCAGCAGGTCATAGCAGCTCGGGTCGAGGCTGTCGTCGGCAAGCGAGTAGCCGATCGACAGCAGCTTGCGCTCCGGATCGAGCAGGAAGGCGAAATCCATCGCCATCGCCATCTCACGGGCATGGCCGGCGAGCCGCCGCAGACGGACGTCGAGGTCGCCGCCGGAGAACCGGTCGCGACCGTGTGCCGCGATGCTCGCCTTGAAGGTGTCGATCCAGAAGACGATGTCGCTGACGTCGTCCTCCGCTTCCGTCGTGACGAGGGCGCGCGCCGTGACGGCCGCTTTGTCGGCGAGGCGCGACAGGACGGGCGACAGGGCTTCGAGCGTCTGCGGACCGGCGATCAGCGCCTCGATCTCGTCGAACGTCTCCGACAGGAGAGCGGCACGGTGCCCCGGCTCCACATCGAGCGATCGACGCGCCATGAGGACGGCGTCTGCCATGCCCAGACGGGCGTTCGGTGCGGTCGGGCTTCCAATCCACGCCTCGCAGGCGTTGGCGAGCACGATGAGGTGGCCGGCGAGATTGCCGCTGTCGACCGACGAGACGTAGGCTGGTTCGAGGACCCGCAGGTCCTGCGTCGCGTACCAGTTGAAGAAATGCCCCTTGTGCCGCGACAGCCTGCGCAAGGTGGCAAACGTGGCTTCCAGCCGCTCGACCGTCTCGGCCGTTCCGGCCCAGCCGAAGTCCCGCGCGGCGACGGTGGAGATGAGATAGAGCCCGATGTTGGTGGGCGAGGTCCGGTGGGCCACGACCGGCTTCGGATCCTCCTGGAAGTTGTCCGGAGGCAGCATGTTGTCTTCGGGCGTCACGAAGGTCTCGAAGAAGCGCCAGGTGCTGCGGGCGATCAGGCGCAGGTCGCGCGCGTCCGGATCGGTGGCCGCGAGCCGCGCGCCAGCCTTCGGCGACCGGCTCGTCCAGAGCGCGAGCGCCGGCGCGGCGAGCCAAGCCACCGCGAAGGGCAAGACCAGCGGCCAGGACGACGGCGCGACGAGCGCGGCCCCCACGGTGGCGGCGAGCCCCAGCAGCGTTCCCGATGCCATACGGCGGTAGAAGCCGGCGAGGTCGAGCCGCGGGCTCTCCTTAGACTGCGCCGCCGTAGTCCATTCCAGGAGGTGGCGGCGCGAGACGAAGATCCGGGCCAGCGTCCTGACGATGGCATCGGCCATCCGCCAGGCATGGTCCGGCAGGAAGACGACGGACAGGGCGCTCTGCGCGGCGGCGAGCCGTAGATCCGTGGCAAGCGTCGCCAGGTGGTGGCGCAGACGGATGCCGGCACGGTGCGGCAGGGCGGTGAAGAGGATCGGCAGGAAGGCCGGAGTGGCGATGGCGGTGAGGGCAAGCAGGGTTCCGGCCACCGCGGCCGGCAGCGGCATCAGCCAGGTGAGCACGAGGGCCAGGAGCGTGGATGTCGCCAGGAGCGATCGACGCAGGTTGTCCAGCATCTTGCCCCGGCCGATGGCGGGCAGTGCCGACGTTCCGCCGCGCCGCGCCGCCACCCAGGGCAGGAGCTGCCAGTCGCCGCGCGTCCAGCGGTGCTGGCGCTTGGCGGCGACGTCGTAGCGGGAGGGGAATTCCTCGATGACCTCGACGTCGGACGCGAGGCCGGCGCGGGCGAAGACGCCCTCGAAGAGATCGTGGCTAAGCATGGCGTTCTCGGGCACGCGGCCTGCCAGCGCGGCTTCGAAGGCGTCGACGTCGTAGATGCCCTTGCCCGTGTAGGTGCCTTCGCCGAACAGGTCCTGGTACACGTCCGACGCCGCGGCCGCATAGGGATCGATGCCGCCCGGGGCGGAAAAGACGCGCTGGAAGATGGATCCTTCCCGGCCGACGGGAAGCGAGGGCGTGACGCGCGGCTGCAGGATGCCGTAGCCGTCGACGACGCGCTGCTCTTCGACGCTGAAGCGCGGACGGTTGAGCGGATGCGCCATCTTTCCGATCAGACGATGCGCGGCGTCGCGCGGCAGGCGCGTGTCGGCATCCAGGGTGATGACGTAGCGCACGTCGGCCGGCACCTGCGGCGGGCGCCCGCCGACCGGCAGGAAAGTGGTGTCGGCCGCACCGTGCAGCAGGCGGTTCAGCTCGTGCAGCTTGCCGCGCTTGCGCTCCCACCCCATCCACTTGCCTTCGGCCGCGTTGAAGACGCGGCGACGGTGGAGGAGGAAGAAGCGGTTTCCGCCCGCAAGCGGTTCGTGGCGCCGGTTGAGGCGGGCGATCGCCTCGGCGGCGATGGCGAGCAGGTGGGCATCGTCCTCCGTCTCCTCCCGGTCCGCATCCACCCCGTCGGTGAGGAGCGCGAAGGCCAAGTCGCCGCCCACGCCGGACAGGTGGTGCACCTCAAGGCGCTCCACCTGCTCCAGGAGGTCGGCTTCGCTGGTCAGGAGCGTCGGCACGGCGACGAGGGTGCGCAGCGATGGCGGGACGCCTTGCTTGAGCGCGAGTCCCGGCAGGATCGTGGCGCCGAAGCTCCAGGTCATCGCGCGGTTGACCAGCGTGGTCGCCACCTCTGTCGCGGGGAGGAAGCCGATCAGGGCGGCCGGCAGGAGCCAGAGGCCGTCGAGGTCGGACCGCGACAGCAGCCAGAGCGCGCCGGCGAGCAACACCGCCGTGACGAATAGGATCGACCCGACATAGCCGCCGATGCCCAGGCGCGTGTTGAAGCGGCTGATCCGCAGCCGGGCGGGCGCCTTGAAACGGATCGCCCGCTCGAGCGCCCGGCGGCCCTGGGCGATCAGGTGGAAGCCGGGATCGCCTGTGCGCCCGGCGTCGTCGGCGCGGCCCGTCTCGGCCTGCGTCTGGCGCGCGGCGTCGAGCGCGTGGTCCGCGATCTCGATCTCCGAAAAAGCCGAGCCCCGCGCCAGCTGCTCGATCGCATTCCGGTAGAGGTCGCGCGTGGGGAAATCCATGTCGGCGAAGGCGCTGTGCGCGCGCAGCCGGGCATCTACGAGGCTGACGCTCTCGAACATCTCCGCCCAGTCGATGTCGGAGATGAGCCGCATGGAGGTGACGATGTTGCGCACCGTGACGTTGGACGCGCCCTGCCTCTGCTGGGCATGCTGCACGACGTCCTCGACCGACACGCCCTGAAGCGCCAGACGCTCTTCCAGCCAGCCGAGCGCGGGCGTGGTCGCCGGATCCTGGTTCCTCAACTGCTTGGCCAGATGCGCGGCAAAGACTTCCGACAGCGGCGCGGGCGAGCGCGAGGCGATGTCGGTGTCGAGCGCGGTCTTGCCGGAACCCGTCAGGAGAAGCTGATTCGACAGGGCCGCGGCATCCGCGCGCGCCGCCCGGCCCACCGTCATCTGGTCGGCGAGCCGGCGCAGGTTCTCGACGAGCACGATGCGTAGCGTGATCGCCACCGCCCACAGTTCTCCGATGGTCAGCGGCTGAACCCGCTGGTAGGCGACGAGAAATTTCCGCAGTTTCTCGCGTTCGAACAGGCTGTCTGTGTGCGCGACGAAGGCCCAGGCGAGCCCGAGCACCCGTGGGTAGCCCGCGAGCGGCCCGTCAGCCAGCTTCGGCAGCTGCCGATAGTAGCCCTGGGGAAGATCATCCCTGATCTCGCGGATCTGCTCCTCGACCAGATGATAATTGTCCAGCAGCCATTCGGCCGCGGGAACGACACCCCTGCCGCTTTCAAGCTCGTTCGCGGTCGCCCTGTAGGCGGAGAGCAGAACCGCGGCATTGTCGTTGAGCCTCGTGTGCAGGGACAGGACGGCCGGCGGCCTGTCGGTCACCGACTGCGCGACGGCCAGGCTCTCGGCGTGCTGCTCGAGGCGTTCCTCGCTGAAGAGTTCCTCCCTCACCGGCCCTCCGTCGTTCCACGGCGGTGACGACGAGCGGAGCTCCAGGAGGCGGTGGATCAATGTCAATGAATGCCTTTCCAGCCGATGCGGCTGCGCCGGTATCGACGAATTCTTTCGAGGTTTCGCCGGAAGGAGGCGGAGACCGGACGACAGGTGGATCTATCGCCTGCCCCGCTTATCGCGGGGACGTCAGTGCTGCCAATCGGACTGCGCCGGCAGGTCGCCGGTGACGTCGACATGGGTGGAATCGCTGGCGTCGGGCAGCTGCTTTTCGGAGAAGTGCAGCCGGAGGAGCCTCCCCTCATCGGTAAGGAGATGGAGATCCGCGCGACCGAACACCAGCCGCAGCATGTCTGGCGGCATGCGGAGTTCGCCGCCGCCAGTCACGCCGCCCTGCCTGGTCAGGAAGCCTTCGAAGTCGTAGTCCGCGCGTGCGAGAATCTCGTCCTCGCATTTCAGGTTGCCTGCCCCCCGAAGTACACCGAGATACTGCATGTATATGTTCCTTCCGTGGTGTGCTGTAATGACGAAGCGCCGAGCATCCTCATCGTTCCGTTGCAGCGAGAAGTCGTGGCCACATCCGGAGTGCCGGTCGCTTTGCTACCAGCGCGCAGGACGCCGACTCACCGGAAGTCGGCCGCCGTCAGGACGTACATCGTCCTGCGGGCGCTTCCGTAGATCTCGCGCGCGACATCGTGGATCGTGGCGCGCGCTGCGTCGAAGGCGGCAAGAAAGCCCGCTTCGCCGGCGGCCGCGGGAATAAGCGCGTCGGTCTCGACGAAGAACGGCACCTCCATCATGCCGTCGTGACCGACGAAACGGACCCGATGGCGGACGTCGTCGTAGCTGCGGCTTCGGTTCGGAAAGGCGAGTGCCATGTCGGAATCCTATGCGGACTGAGTTCGTCTGATGCGGCGGCGCCGGTCAATGCCGGCGCGTGCCATCAGATCAACTTGGTGTCTTCTGCCGTTTGACTGTCGCGGCGGCGGATGCCGTTCGTGTCGGATTTCTGATGCCGGTCCCTGGCGGCCTTGCGAATATGCTCGAAACGGTTCTCCTCGCTTTCCTTGGGCGGAGACTGGGCGTCTGTCTTCTTCGTGAAGGTGATCATTGGTCGCTCTCCTTGAATGGCTGCGGGAGGCGCGCCGGGACATGTGCCCCGGCGACTGGTGCCCTGGTCGAGCCGGTCTTATGCGGCCAGAGCCGTCGAGCAGGCTTCGGCGCCGAGCCTGTCGGGGTTCGTCTGCCCCGGCATGGTCGCCCAGCCGCCCGTCTCGATGAACTGGCGCTTCTTGTAGCCGTCGGTGATCGCCTTGAACTCGACCAGCCGCGCCGCCGCGTCCGGCGCCGCGTTGAAGCGTTCCACGCAGATGGCCGAGGCCAGTTCACCGCGCGCGGCGTCGCCCGCTGTCGCGGCCGCCGTGCGCGACGTGCCGCCGGTCACCCAGCCGCCCCAGCTGAATCCTACGACGATCGCCGCGACGGCCGCGCCGATGCAGGCCCAGGCGAGCGTCGATTTCGTCGGCTGGTAGTCGTCCCACTGCTGGGAGATGCTCTTCTTGCTGCTGTTCGGCATGGCCATGGACGTGCTCCTTGCTGATTGCTGTTGAAGATCGGCTTTGCGGCCACGATGACCGAAAGGTTCGGGCACCGCTCAGTATCCCATCCCGCCGCCATTGCCGGCCGCGGGCGCATCCCTGGGCGGCGCGTCGGCGACCATCGCCTCGGCGGTGATCAGCAGGGCCGCGATCGAGCCCGCGTCCTGCAGGGCGGTTCGCACCACCTTGGCGGGATCGACGATGCCGGCCTTGATCATGTCGACATAGGTCTCCGTCTGGGCGTCGAAACCGTGATTGTGGTCTTCGCTGTCGCCGAGCTTACCCACGACGACCGAGCCCTCGACGCCGGCATTCTCGGCGATCTGGCGCACGGGCGCTTCCAGTGCCCTGAGCACGATGGATATGCCCGCCGTCACGTCGGAATTTGAACCTGTCAGCGAGGTCAGCGCGGTTCGGGCACGCAGCAGCGCCACGCCGCCGCCCGGCACGATGCCTTCCTCGACCGCAGCGCGTGTCGCGTTGAGCGCGTCGTCGATGCGGTCCTTCTTTTCCTTGACCTCGGTCTCTGTCACGCCGCCGACGCGGATGACGGCGACGCCGCCGGCAAGCTTGGCCAGCCGCTCCTGCAGCTTCTCCTTGTCGTAGTCCGACGTGGTCTCCTCGATCTGCGCCTTGATCTGCTGGATGCGCGAGGCGATCGCGGCCTTGTCGCCGGACCCGTCGATCACGGTCGTCGTGTCCTTCTCGATCACCACGCGCTTGGCGCGGCCGAGCATCTCGAGCGTGACGTTCTCCAGCTTGATGCCGAGATCCTCGGAGATCACCTGGCCGGCGGTCAGCACCGCGATGTCTTCGAGCATGGCCTTGCGCCTGTCGCCGAAGCCGGGCGCCTTGACCGCCGCGACCTTCAGGCCGCCACGCAGCTTGTTGACCACCAGCGTGGCCAACGCCTCGCCCTCGACATCCTCGGAAATGATGAGCAGCGGCTTGCCGCTCTGCACCACGGCTTCGAGAATCGGCAGCATGGCCTGGAGATTGCCGAGCTTCTTTTCGTGGATGAGGACGTAGGGATCGTCCAGTTCGACGCGCATCTTCTCGGCATTGGTGACGAAGTAGGGCGAGAGGTAACCGCGGTCGAACTGCATGCCCTCGACGACGTCGAGTTCGGTTTCGGCGGTCTTGGCCTCCTCGACGGTTATCACGCCCTCGTTGCCGACCTTCTCCATCGCCCTGGCAATCATCTCGCCGACCGTCTTGTCGCCGTTCGCGGCGATGGTGCCGACCTGCGCGATCTCCTCGGACGTGCTGACCTTCTTCGATCGCGCCTGGATTTCCTTGACGACGGCGGCGACGCCGAGATCGATGCCGCGCTTCAGGTCCATCGGGTTCATGCCCGCGGCGACCAGCTTGGCGCCTTCGCGCAGGATGGAGGCGGCGAGAACCGTCGCGGTGGTGGTGCCGTCACCCGCGAGGTCGTTCGTCTTGGAGGCCACCTCGCGCACCATCTGCGCGCCCATGTTCTCGAACTTGTCCTCGAGTTCGATCTCCTTGGCGACGGTGACGCCGTCCTTGGTGATGCGCGGCGCGCCGTAGGACTTAGCGATGACGACGTTGCGGCCCTTGGGACCCAGCGTCACCTTGACGGCATTGTTGAGCAGTTCCACGCCGCGCAGCATGCGGTCGCGCGCATCGCCGGCGAATTTGATTTGCTTGGCAGACATGATGTTCGTCCAGTTCGGTTTTGAGAATGCGGGATCGGAGCGGTCAGGCGGCCTTCTTGGCTGCCAGATCGGGGCTCTCGACGATGCCCATGATGTCGGCTTCCTTCAGGATGAGCAGATCCTCCCCGTCGATCCTGACTTCGGTGCCCGACCACTTGCCGAACAGGATCAGGTCGCCTGCCTTGACGTCGAGCGGCGTGATCTTGCCGGTCTCGTCGCGCGAACCCGGGCCGACGGCGATCACTTCGCCTTCCTGCGGCTTCTCCTTGGCGGTGTCGGGAATGATGATCCCGCCTTTGGATTTGAGTTCGCCTTCCGCGCGCCGGATGACGACGCGGTCGTGGAGTGGTCGGAATTTCATCGGGATCTTTCTGAGGTCGGCGCACAGGGCGACCACGCCACCTACATAGTCCTGCTGGCACTCGATTGATAGGAGTGCCAGAAATATTTTGCGTCGGGTCAGAGATATTCGATGCTGTGAAAGGCGAAAGCGACTGTCGCGACATTTAGCAAAAAGTGAAACTCTTTTCGGTTTATGGTTTTTTCCTAACAATGTGAAAAACAAATTTCGAACTAATCTGTGCTAGACGACAACTCGTTCGTGTCTGCGATCCAGTTTCGATTTGCGCGAGGAGCGCCGCGATTGAGCTCAAAATTCCCAACCGCAGCCGCAGCTTCGACGAAACGGGCAACGCGGTTTGCCTCATCGGCAATGACGGCGTGTTGGAGGTGCCGCTCCTCGTCGAGACCGAAGCTTTGTCGAAGCCGAGGGATGGCCAGTCGGAAGCGGACCGCCTCAAGGCGTTCGTCGCGGCGCGCGCACCAGTGGTTTGCCCGCTGTCGCGGAGGCGATTGTTCTCGCTCATCTCTGGGAAAGCTGGTACGATATCCTCGTTGAAAGCTCTCGACCCGGGACTGCCGGCGGCTGAGACACCTCAAAGCCGTTTTTCTCAGTCCTGTGCTTTAGCGGGGCCTCTCTTCCTCCGCCGGGATCGGGCGGCACAATAAATCTGGCGTCCCTTTGGGCTTCGTAAGAAGGTGCTGCCTAGATCGGGCGCTGGCGAACTCTTCTCCTGCACCAAGGCTTCTGAGGTCGTGACGGAAACCTGACCGAGTGCAAGATGCGGAACGTTCCGCAACCGCATGGATGCCGCGGTGATTGCGTCCAACAACGCCCGAGCTGACAAGGCGTCCAAGCTGACACGAGCGAAGGATCAATGATCCTGAACGTCTTGCCTGCCGCAGAGCCAGTCTGATCGAGATCGCCTCTGTTCGCCTCGTATTCCATGCAACACCTTGGCCGAAGAAGAAATCGATGGAAAAAATCGTCACGCTTCACGCAAACAAGCGCTGGAAGGCTGTGCTCGAATACGGCCTGACGGAAGGGAAGAAGATTGTTGATCACTATTTCGAAGAACTAACCGAATTGCACCTCATCATCGAGCACGGGCCGGACTGGAATCTCCTCATTCGCTGCACGATTACCCTGAACCGGCGCGATGACGGACAAGAGCAGAACAGTGCCTCGAAAGCTCTCCGCCAGGAACGTGCTTACTGAGCAAACTTTCTTTTCCCTGCGCAGGGCCTCCGTCGCCGCATCGACCGATGTCATCTGGCCAACAGCCACACTCCGAGATTAGACTAGACATGAACCATTCCATCCTTTTCAGATCGCTGGTGCTGATCTGTGCCCTGGGAAGCTGGCAGTCAGCAGCAGCACCATGCAACATCTCGGACGCCAAGCTGGAGGAGGCAATCCTGCAGAAGCCGGAACTGCGGGACCGCGAGAATCGTCAGATGGTACGCGACCTCCGAGCACTGCGGGACGCCGCGTTCATCCTTTGGTCATACGGACGCCATGAGGACTGCGAACGCATCCTCGGCAACATACGCGAACTCGTTGCGGCGCCGTCGATGGGCGCGTTGGGCGCCAATGACGAAGACGAGGCTGACCAGCAGTTGGCCGCAGGCGAGCCGATGCTGCACGAAGGCGGAAAAGCCCTCGGCAACCGAGGAAGCGATAGTGCCCGTCCGCTTATCGACATCGACGAACTCGGTCCCGGCCTGCGCGTGGACGAGATCATTGGAGCAGAGGTGCGCAGTTCAGATGACAAGATCATCGGCGAAGTCAGGAATGTCGTCATCGGAACGAAAGATCGCTGGGACTACGTCGTGGTTGCGTCCGGAGGGTTCTTCATCCCGGGAAAGGATAGCATCGTGGTGCCGCTGCGATACTTGAAGGTGGACCAGGAGCGCGACAGCTTCTTTCTTCGCATCCCCGAGGCTGAAATGAGGACCGTGCCCTTGATGCCGGATCAGGAATACGAGTGGCTGTCCGACGACGATTGGCGAAAGAGGAATGACACTATTTTCCAGAACCTGATGCCAAATTCGAAACGGTTTGGCGACTGAAGGCGAGACCGTTCACGAGATCTCTGCGCCTCGTCTCGGAGTGCCTGTACCTTGGCCTTAGGCTCCTACAATCGAGGTCAGGTGGCATTGCCGCATCTCAGCGAGCTGTGAGCAGCTGCGAAACCGCTTTCAGCAGCAGCGCCGGCTGGGCAGGTTTGCCGATCAGCAGCGCCGGTTTCAGGCTCTCGAGGATGTTGCCGTCAGAATAGCCCGTGAGAAACGCGAACGGCACGCCGCCTCTCTTGAGCCTTTCGGCGGTTGGGAGACTCTTCTCGTTGCCGATGGCGATGTCGAGCAAGGCCGCACCGATGCCGCCGTCGTCGATCAGCTGCATCGCCGCCCCGACATTCGGCACGGGACCGGCCACTTCATAGCCTGCGTTGCGTAGCGCCCGTTCGCAGTCCCGCGCGATGAACCAGTCGTCCTCGACCGACGAGCACCCGTCCCTTGGTCGTCACCTGCTGTCTCCCCTCATTTCAGCGGGAATGAGAACCGCACCTCCAAACCGGCCTCGTGGAACAATGTTTCCGCCTCGCCGCCGAGGCGGTAGCCGATTTCTCCTTCCGGTAGCTATAGCCGAAGCCCTTTCCCTCCAGCTCCTTCGCCGCCGGTCCGCCGGATGACGCCAGCTAGCAGCCTATGCGCGAGCAGATGTCGCGACTAGAGCGAGACGCCAGGAGCTGAAACGAACAGCTTGCAGAGGTCGCCACCCCAGGCGCATTGAGAAGCGTTCGGACGGTCTCCGGCTGGCGCAACCATGCCGATCCGGAGCGTCCGGGAATGTCAGCTTCCAGGCAGCCAAAATTTGGGCTGAACGGCCGAATCGGGGGCGCACTTCTGCCCTCCGAACGCCCTTCCTTTCGCCACCTCAGGCGTGGACAAACCTCTTCCTCCCGAAAACCTCCGCACCCCCAACCCCCTGATTTTCCTCGCCGGACTGCCGACTGCCCACTGCCGACGGCCGCTTTCAATCCACACCCCCGCCGCCCCACCCCACAATCCCGCCGCCCAAACCAACGGAAGGCGGCGATGGACTGGCAGGTGGCAATCGAGCGGAACGGGGCGGCGCTGCGGCGCGTGCTGGCCGCGCTCGTCGCCATGACCGGGCTGGGGGATCTCGGAGGACAGTTTACTTTCTTTCCGCAGGAAGGCGAACCGCTTCGCGGCGGCCCGCGGGCGGAAAAAAGTAAACTGTCCCCGGCGCCGACGCTCCCCCGCCGGCTCCACCGCGCCGTGCTGCGCCTGCTGCGGCCGGCCGAATCCGCCGCCCGGCGGCTGATCATCGTGGCGGCCAAAACTCTTGCCCAGACGCCGCCGGCGCCGGCAAGGCCGGCGCGGCGCCTCGGCGGGCGCCGTGACAATGCCGCGGTCGCCGTTCTGCGCAGCCTCGGCATCGCCGTCGTGCTCCCGCCGTCCGCCCCCGCGTTCCGGCGCGCCGTCCCGCGCGTGCGCCGTGCCCCGGCCGCGATCGCGCTGCCGCTCGCCGACCGGCTGCGCAGGCCTGGCCCTCCGCGCCCACGCACCGTGCCGCCGCACGCCGCCCCGAGAATCCTCACCTTCGACGGCACGGTGCCGCACCGCCTGCCGTCGCCGCCGTCGCCCCACGATACGCTCGACGCGACGCGGCTGGTGCTGCGGCTCAAGGCGCTGGGGGCAGCCCTCGACGACCTGCCGCGCCAGGCCCGGCGCTTCCTTCGCTTGCAGGCGCTGCGCGCCCGCGCCCGGGCGCGGGGCCGGCTACAAGGAATGTGGTCTCGCATCTCGCCGCTGCGCGGCGGCCGGCCGCCCGGCCAGCTAGGCGCTGGAAGCCGCCGGCCCAGACACGAGATCCACGAGATCCTGCGCGACCTGAACTTTTTCGCCCACGAGGCGCTGCCCGACACCTCGTAGAGCGGCGGCGCGACCGCGATGAATTCGCCCGGATCGTCCCGATCGCAACGCGGCCGGGACGCAATCCCGCATGGGCCTTCCTTGAAAGCGTGAGGTCCTGCGGCAGCGACGGTGGGTGACCTCACCGCGCGCTTCCCTGTCCCGACAAAATCTCGTAAGCCTCCGGCGGTTCACGAGGTTTTTTGATGCGCTGCCCCTATTGCCAGTCCGAAGACACCCAGGTGAAGGATTCGCGGCCCGCCGAGGAAGGCGCCGCGATCCGCCGCCGCCGCGTCTGTCCCGATTGCGGCGGCCGCTTCACCACCTTCGAGCGCGTCCAGCTGCGCGAACTCGTCGTGGTCAAGAAGTCCGGCCGCCGAACGCCGTTCGACCGCGACAAGCTGCAGCGCTCCTTCGACATCGCGCTTCGCAAACGCAACGTCGAGCCCGCCCGCATCGACCGCGCCGTCTCCGGCATCGTGCGCCAGCTCGAAAGCTCCGGCGAGGCCGAGGTCGCCTCCAGCGAGGTCGGCCGCCTCGTCATGGAGGCGCTGAAATCGCTCGACGACGTCGCCTATGTCCGCTTCGCCTCGGTCTACCGCAATTTCCGCGAGGCCCGCGATTTCCAGGAGCTTCTGGGCGAACTCGGCGGCGAGGGCCGCGACGGCGACGCGCAATAGACGATGGACGCCGCCGCCTCGACCGAAGAAACCGACCGCCGCTTCATGGCCGAGGCCATCCGCCTTTCCCGGCGCCATCTCGGCCTGACCGCCGAAAACCCGTCGGTCGGCGCCCTCGTCGTCCGCACCGATGGCGACCGGCCGGTGATCGTCGGCCGTGGTGTCACCGCCCTCGGCGGCCGGCCCCACGCGGAATTGCAGGCGCTGGCGCAAGCCGGCGAGGCGGCCCGCGGCGCCACCGCCTATGCGACGCTCGAACCCTGTTCGCACATCGGCCGCGCGCCGCCCTGCGCCGACGCCCTCGTCGCCTCCGGCATCGCCCGCGTCGTCGTGGCCACGCTCGATCCCGATCCCCGCGTCACCGGCCGCGGCGTCGCCATCCTGCGCAAGGCCGGCATCGAGGTCGTGACGGGCTGCATGGAGACCGAGGCGCGCCGGGCCATGGCCGGCTTCCTGTCGCTGAAGGGCAGGGGCCGCCCCTTCCTGACGCTCAAGCTCGCGGTCTCCGCCGACGGCATGCTCGGCCGCAGGGGTGCGGGGCAGGTTCCGATCACCGGAGAGCGTGCCCGCACGGCGGTCCAGACCATGCGCCTCGAACACGAGGCGGTGATGGTCGGCGTTGCGACCGTCGTCGAGGACGATCCGTTGCTGACCGTGCGGCTGCCGGGATTTGAAGACCGCAGTCCCCGGCGCGTCGTCATCGATCCCCACGGCCGCATGCCGGCCGACGCGCGCATGCTGGCGCAAGAGCACGGCGAGACGCTGGTGCTCGCGACGGAGAAGGCTCCCCACCGGGCGCTGGACCTGCTGCGCCGCAAGGGCGCCACGGTTCACCTGATCGCGTCGGACTACCGGGGCCGCATGGAGCCGCGCGAGATCCTGCGCATCCTGGGGGTGCTCGGCATCAAGAGCGTGTTCCTCGAAGGCGGCGCCGAGACCGCCCGGCGCTTTCTGGAAGCCGGGCTCGTCGACCGGCTGCTCCTGTTCAAGGGCGCGGCCACGGTCGGGGAGGGCGGCATCGCCGTCGCCGGTCGACGAGGGCACGGTGCCCCCGGCCTTCGGCAGGATTGCCGAGACCCGCTTCGGCGAGGACCGGCTGATCGAATTCGAGAGGGTTGCCTGATGTTTACCGGCATCATCACCGATGTGGGCACGATCGCGGAATTGCGCCCGCTGAATGAAGGCGTGCGCCTGCGCATCGAGACCGCCTATGATCCGGCTTCCATCGACATCGGCGCCTCGATCGCCTGCGCAGGTGTCTGCCTCACCGTGGTGGCGCTTCCCGAGGCCGGTTCCAACGCCCGCTGGTTCGAGGTCGAAGCCTGGGAGGAGGCGCTGCGCCTGACCACCGCCCGCGCGTGGCGCAAGGGAACCCGCGTCAACCTCGAGCGGGCCCTGAAGATCGGCGACGAACTCGGCGGTCACATCGTTTCCGGCCACGCCGACGGGACTGCCCGCATCATCGCCCGGCAGGAGGAGGGCGACGCCGTGCGCTTCACGCTGGAGGCGCCGAAGGAACTCGCCCGCTTCATCGCTCCGAAGGGCTCGGCGGCACTTGACGGCACCTCGCTGACGGTCAACCGCGTGGACGGCACCCGTTTCGACGTTCTCCTGATACAGCACTCCCTTTCAGTCACCACCTGGGGCGAGCGCGCCGTCGGCGACGAGGTGAACCTCGAGATCGACACCATGGCGCGGTATGCGGCGCGGCTTGCCGAGGCCGCCGCCCAGGGGCTGTGACGGACGCCCGTCGCGCACATCGCGGCTTCCCGGGCAAGAAACCGGAGCTCGCGCCAAACTGCGCCTTGCCGTCTCGTGCCGATCGGCCTAAGTGACCGGCTCGTTCGGAGAATTCAATGGCCTCGTCCTCGAAACCCCAACTCCTCATCGTGGAGGCCCGCTACTATGACGGCCTCTCGGATGCGCTTCTGGAAGGCGCGAAGGCCGGGCTCGACGACAAGGGCGCGACCTACGACGTGATCACCGCACCGGGCGCACTGGAGATACCGGCCGTGATCTCGTTCGCGCTGAATGCAGGGGAAAACGGCGGCACCGAGTACGACGGTTTCGTCGCGCTCGGCTGCGTGATCCGCGGTGAGACCCATCACTTCGACATCGTCGCCAATGAATCGGCCCGAGCTCTGATGGACCTCGCCGTCAACGAGGCGATTGCGATCGGCAACGGCATCATTACGGTGGAGAACGAGGCACAGGCCTGGGCGCGGGCGAAGAAGAGCGAGGGCGACAAGGGCGGCTTCGCCGCGCGCGCGGCGCTGACCATGATCGCCATTCGCGGAAGACTGGGAGCCTGAACGGGTGAAGCAGGCAATGTCCGGCGACGACAAGGGACCCCGGCAGGCCAACAAGCGCGGAGCCGCCCGTCTGGCCGCCGTGCAGGCGCTCTATCAGATGGACGTCGCCGGCGCCGGTCTGCTCGAGATTACTGCGGAGTACGAGGCTTTCCGGCTGGGCAAGGAGATCGACGGTGCCGTCTATCGCGAAGCGGACGCCCAGTGGTTCCGGTCCATCCTTGCCGGCGTGGTTCAGAACCAGAAGACGGTGGATCCCGTCATACGACAGGCGCTGACCGAAGACTGGCCCTTGTCGCGTCTGGATTCGACGTTGAGGGCGATCATGCGCGCAGGCGTCTATGAACTCATGGAACGGCGCGACGTGCCGGTGGCCGTGATCGTCTCGGAATATGTCGATATCGCCAAGGCGTTCTATGAGGAGGACGAGCCCAAGCTCGTCAACGCCGTCCTCGACAGGGTGTCGCGCCGCGTGCGGGGCGAAGGCCGCGGGCAGGACGCGCGATGACAGCGCCTCTGGCGGTGCAGGCGAAGGAAGCCAGACGGACCGCGATCATCCTGGCTTGCGCCAGCGCCATCGTCGGCTCGGCTGCGCCGATCTCCATTTCGCATGGGCGGCCTGGCCGGACACTACCTTCTCGGCGCCGACAAATCGCTCGCGACCGCTCCCATCACCGCCTACAACATCGGGGTCGCCCTCGGCGCGCTGCCGCTCGCGGCCCTGGTGCGAACGGCCGGCCAGCGCAACGCCTTCGTCTCCGGCACTCTGGCGACGGCTCTGGGCGGGGCGATAGCGACGCTCGGCCTCTTCCGGGGGGAGTTCTGGCTGTTCGCGATGGGATTGCTGGTCATCGGGTTCGGCGGCGCCTCCGTCCAGCAGTACCGGTTCGCGGCGGCTGACAATGCGCCCTCGCACTTCAAGGCGCGTGCGATCTCGACCGTCCTCACGGGAGGTGTCGTCATGGCCATCGTCGGGCCGCAGGTGGTCATCTTCACGCGCGAACTCTTCGCTCCGGTGATGTTCGCCGGTTCCTTTGCGGCGATCATCGGCCTGGCCGCGATCGGGGCGGTCATCCTCTCTTTCCTCCGCCTTCACGACAAACAGCCGAGGCCCGTCACGACCGAGGCGGAACCCGCGCGATCGCTCGGACAGATAATCTCCCAGCCGCGGTTCGCGGTCGCCCTGCTGTGCGCGATCGGGTCCTATGCTCTGATGAGTTTCGTCATGACCGGGGCGCCGCTTGCGATGGTCGGCTGCGGCTTCACGCCGGACGAGGCGGCGCTCGGCATCTCGTGGCACGTGATGGCGATGTTCGCTCCGAGCTTCGTCACGGGACGGCTGATCGCGCGCTTCGGCAAGGAGACGATCGTGGCAATAGGGCTCCTGCTTCTGGTCGGCTGCGGCCTCGTTGCACTCTCGGGCATCGCGCTCTGGCAGTTCTGGACCGCACTGATCCTGCTCGGCATCGGCTGGAACTTCGGCTTCATTGGCGCCACCGCCATGGTGTCGGAGTGCTATCGCGAATCGGAAAGGGGCAAGATCTCCGGCGTCCACGATTTCCTGCTCTTCGGCTCCGTCGCCTTCGGTTCCCTGATGTCGGGACAGGTCTACAATGCCTGGGGATGGGACATGCTGAACTGGGTCATCTTCCCCGTCGCGGTTCTGTGTCTTCTCGCGCTGGGCTGGCTGAAACTGGCCGGTCAGCGCAAGGCCGCAATCTCCGCCTGAGACGCCGCGCCTGCTTCATGGCGAAAGGCGGGCAAAACAATAACAAATCCTTGACGTTGACTTGGCCGTTTCGCATACAGCGCGACGATTGGCCGGAATCCGCATCGTGCGGCCGGCCTGGCAATCACGGTCCGGGGAGGGGTTCTTTCGGGCCATCATTCGAGGAATTCCGCAAATGACAATTCTTTACGGCGTCATTCTCTGCGGCCTGCTCTCGATCGTGTACGCCGTCTGGGCGACACGGTCGGTTCTTGCGGCCGATCAGGGCAATGCGCGCATGCAGGAAATCGCCGGCGCGATCCGCGAAGGCGCTCAGGCCTATCTCGCGCGGCAGTACACGACCATCGCCATCGTCGGTGTCGTCGTCTTGCTGCTTGCCTGGTGGCTTCTCTCCGGTCTTGCTGCATTCGGCTTCCTGATCGGCGCGGTTCTGTCGGGCGCTGCCGGGTTCATCGGCATGCACGTGTCGGTTCGTGCGAACGTCCGCACCGCGCAGGCGGCCTCGAACAGCCTCGCAGCGGGGCTGGACATTGCCTTCAAGTCGGGCGCCATAACCGGCATGCTCGTCGCGGGGCTCGCCCTACTTGGCGTCTCGGTCTACTTCTGGTTCCTCATCGGCCCGATGGGCCTCGCATCGGACGACCGTGCCGTAATCGATTCGCTCGTGGCTCTCGGTTTCGGCGCATCGCTGATCTCCATCTTCGCGCGTCTCGGCGGCGGTATCTTCACCAAGGGCGCGGACGTGGGCGGTGACCTCGTCGGCAAGGTGGAAGCCGGTATTCCGGAAGACGATCCACGCAACCCGGCCACGATCGCCGACAACGTCGGCGACAATGTCGGCGACTGCGCCGGCATGGCCGCCGACCTCTTCGAGACCTATGCGGTCACCGTCGTCGCGACGATGGTCCTCGGCGCGATCTTCTTCGGCGGAACCGCGGTTCTGGGCAGTGTCATGCTGTACCCGCTCGCCATCTGCGCCGTCTGCATTGTCACTTCGATCGTCGGCACTTTCTTCGTGAAGCTCGGCTCGAACGGTTCGATCATGGGTGCCCTCTACAAGGGCCTCATCGTCACCGGCCTTCTCTCGATCGTGGGGCTCGCGATCGCGACATGGCTGACGATCGGCTGGGGTGACGTCGGCACGATCGCGTCGATCGCCGGCGGCGGAGATCTCGTCGTGAACGGAACGAACCTGTTCATCTGCGGTATCCTGGGACTCGTGGTCACGGGCCTGATCGTCGTCATCACCGAATACTACACCGGCACCAACAAGCGCCCGGTGAACTCGATCGCCCAGGCGTCCGTCACCGGCCATGGCACCAACGTGATCCAGGGCCTTGCCGTTTCGCTCGAAGTCCACCGCGCTTCCGGCGATCGTCATCGTCGGCGGCATCATCGTCACCTTCCAGCTTGCCGGCCTGTTCGGAACCGCCATCGCGGTCACCACCATGCTCGGTCTCGCCGGCATGATCGTCGCGCTCGATGCGTTCGGTCCGGTGACCGACAACGCGGGCGGCATCGCGGAGATGTCGGGCCTTCCGAAGGAGGTCCGCCAGTCCACGGATGCGCTCGACGCGGTCGGCAACACCACCAAGGCGGTCACCAAGGGTTATGCGATCGGTTCGGCCGGTCTCGGCGCACTCGTACTGTTCGCCGCCTATTCCTACGATCTGGCGTACTTCACTGCCAATTCGGATCGCTTCCCCTACTTCGCTGGAATGGAGAACGTCTCCTTCTCGCTCGCGAACCCGTATGTCGTGGCCGGCCTGATCTTCGGCGGTCTCATCCCCTACCTGTTCGGCGGCATCGCCATGACGGCCGTCGGCCGCGCGGCGGGCTCGATCGTCGAGGAGGTCCGTCGGCAGTTCCGTGCCGACCCGGGCATCATGGCCGGCACGTCCAAGCCCGACTATGCCCGGGCGGTCGACCTGCTGACCAAGGCGGCGATCAAGGAGATGATCATTCCGTCGCTCCTGCCCGTTCTGGCGCCGCTGGTGGTGTATTTCGGGGTCCTCCTGATCTCCGGCTCGAAGGCCTCGGCCTTCGCGGCGCTCGGCGCATCTCTGCTCGGCGTGATCGTGAACGGCCTCTTCGTGGCCATCTCGATGACCTCCGGCGGGGGTGCATGGGACAACGCCAAGAAGTCCTTCGAGGATGGCTTCATCGACAAGGACGGCGTCAAGCACGTGAAGGGCGGCGAGGCGCACAAGGCCTCGGTCACGGGCGATACCGTCGGCGATCCCTACAAGGACACCGCCGGTCCGGCCGTGAACCCTGCCATCAAGATCACCAACATCATGGCTCTGCTGCTGCTCGCCGTGCTCGCGCACAGCTGATCGCGAGCCGCGTCAACGAAAAGCCCTGCCGGAGCGATCCGGCAGGGCTTTTTCACAGGTGAAGGTGGCGCTTGAAGTAGGACGAAGGCCTCAGCCGCCGGCTCCCGAATTGCCGAACGGGCCGCCCGCGGGCGGCTTGCCACCGGAAAGACCGGACAGGAGCTGTCCGACGAAGCCTTGATCCTTGCCGCCCGTCGGGGTCGTGCGCGAAACGAAATCGAACACCTTGCCGTCCTTGAGGCCGTAGTGGGCGATCTGCTCCACGCGGCCATCCTCGTTGAAATACACGGCCATCACCTGCTGGTCGACGAGGCGCGCGTTCATGAAGGCGACCGGACGGACGCGCTTCTGCGAGATGTAGTAGAAGACCTCGTTGTCGAAGGTGGCGGAGGTGGAAGGCGAGCCCAGCGCCAGGAGAACCTGTTCGCGGCTCGACCCCTCGGGGACCAGTTCGAGAGCCTGCTCGTCGATCACATAGCCTTGCGTCAGCGTCTCGCTGGGGCTGAGAGAGGCCGAGGTGCAGCCCGACAGCACCGCTCCCGCTCCGGCGAGGCTCACCACCGCGGGACGAAGTATGAGCTTCGCCTTGAAAAACTGCGACCGCACCAGCATCTCCATGCAAATCGTTCGGGCAAGCTTGCGCTACGCCGCGAACTCGGTAAACCAGCTTCTTCGCCGATGCAACCTGACCACTCCGTGACATCACACGAGGGAGACATGCCCGGCATGCTCAGACGATTGTTAGGCCTGCGACCAACCGCCAACAAGGCCATAGCGGATGCTGTCTACGGCCGAATCGTGGCGGCGGCGCGGCAGCAGGAATTCTACGCCAACTGGGATGTGCCCGATACGCCGCTCGGGCGTTTCGAGATGCTGTCGCTGCATGTTTTCCTCTTCATGCGCCGCGCCCGCGATGGCGATGAAGCCCTTCGCGACCTGACACAGGAATTGACGGACGAGTTCTTCACCGACGTGGATCACTCCCTGCGTGAACTCGGAATCGGCGACATGGGCGTTCCCAAGCGCATGAAGAAGCTCGCCAAGATGTTTTATGGCCGAGTCGAATCCTATGGCTCCGCGCTCGATTCGGCGGATGCCTCGGCGCTTGCGGCCGCGTTCCAGCGCAACATCCGGCCCGACACGCAGGACTGGAACGGAGCCGGCCCCCTCTCGCTCTATGCACTCCAGGTGGAACGACGGCTCGCGGAACAGCCATCCGATCAACTCCTGCAGGGCGAGGTGGAATTTCCCTCGCCGGGTCACTAGATCGCTGAAATCGAGATGACCGATTTTCAGAAAAGTCCAATTTCCACTCGCGTCAGCGTCCTTCGGCTGCCTGGCAAAGGCATGCCGGTGCAGATCGAAGCCGATGAGATGCGACGGGAGCAATTGGCGCGGGAACATGACCTGCTCAGCGTCGAGGATCTTCGGGCGGACCTCGTCGTCGAAACCTGGAAACGGGATGGTGTGAAGGTATCGGGCGAAGTTTTCGCGCGCATAAGGCAGGCCTGCATCGTCACGCTGGATCCGGTGGAGAGCGAAATCCGTGAACGGGTGGAAGCCGTGTTCATTCCCGAGCATTCGTCGCTCGCACGCCATTCCAGCGATCCATCGGGCGAAATATTCGTCGATCCGGAAGGTCCGGACGCGCCCGACCTGTTCAGCGGAGACACGATCGACGTGGGCGCGCTGGCCGAGGAATTTTTCGGACTTGCCATCGATCCGTACCCGCGCAGCGCAGCGGCTGCCGGGCAAGCCGTTCACGGGGATAAGTCGTTTCGCGACGGATCCGAGTCGCCTTTCGCCAAACTGCATGCTTTGAAGACGAAACTCTGAACCCTTCGGCATGGTCCGCCGATAACGGTTGTGCCTGCGGTGAAAATAGCTATTTTCGCCGCACTTTACGGGGCGCAGGACGCGTGCCAATCCAAGACGAGAGAAGCGTGGTAAGAATCTCCATCGACGCCATGGGCGGCGACCACGGCCCGGCAGTAATCATCCCGGGCCTCAACAACGTCGTTCAAAGGCGTTCGGACGTTCGCTTCCTGATTTTCGGTCGCGAAGAGGAAGTCGCGCCCGTCCTTTCGAAATTTCCGAAAGTAGCGGCCGTTTCGGACTTCGTTCATTGCGAAGTGACTGTCCGGATGGATGACAAGCCGAGCCAGGCGCTGCGGCATGGACGCTGGAAATCATCGATGTGGAAGGCCATCGAGGCGGTGAAATCCGGCGATGCCGACGTCTGCATTTCGGCCGGCAATACCGGCGCGCTGATGGCCATGTCGAAGTTCTGCCTGCGCACGATGGCGAGCATCGAACGCCCGGCGATCGCGGCGATCTGGCCGACCGCCAGGAGCGAGAGCATCGTTCTCGACGTCGGGGCAACGATCGGAGCAGACGAGCACCAGCTGATCGACTTCGCCATCCTCGGCGCCGCGATGGCGCGCGCCCTGTTCCAGGTCGACCGGCCGACCGTGGGGCTCCTCAATGTCGGCGTCGAGGAGATAAAGGGACAGGAGGACGTCCGCGAAGCGGGACGACTCCTGCGCGAAGCCGCCCTGAAGACGATGGACTACCGTGGCTTCGTCGAGGGTGACGACATCGGGAAGGGCACGGTCGACGTCGTGGTGACGGAAGGTTTCTCCGGCAACATCGCCCTCAAGACGGCGGAGGGAACCGCCCGCCAGATCGGCGAGTACCTGAGGGCGGCGATGAGTCGTACGTGGCGAGCGCGCCTGGGATATGTCTTTGCACGAGACGCGTTCCAGCGCCTTCGCGAGAAGATGGATGTCCGCAAAATCAACGGCGGCGTGTTTCTGGGTCTCAACGGCATTGTCGTGAAAAGCCACGGCGGGACGGACGACGAGGGTTTTGCCGCGGCCGTGGAATTGGGCTACGACATGGTTCGAAACAGATTGCTGGACAAGATTCGCGCCGATCTCGACCTGTTTCACGCGAGGGTGCCGGACGCGCGCGTCCAACCCGGGAAAGACGGCGAGTAGGGGCAGGCCATGATACGTTCCGTCGTACGCGGCGTTGGTTCCGCGTTGCCCCGCCGCATCATGCGCAACGCCGATTTCGAAGGCATCATGGAGACGTCCGACGCCTGGATCGTCCAGCGCACCGGAATAACGCAGCGCCACATCGCCGACGACACGGAAACGACGGCCTCGCTCGGCGAGGCTGCCGCCCGAGCTGCTCTGCAGTCCGCCGGCCTGACGCCGGACGACATCGACCTGATCGTCCTGGCGACGTCGACGCCGAACCGCACGTTCCCGGCCACGGCAGTGGAAATCCAGGAACGGCTCGGCATGCACCACGGCTTCGCCTTCGACATGCAGGCGGTCTGCAGCGGTTTCGTCTATGCGATCACGACGGCCGACCTTTATATTCGCGGGGGCCTTGCCAAACGCGTCCTGGTCATCGGCGCGGAGACCTTTTCCCGCCTGCTCGACTGGACGGATCGCTCCACATGCGTGCTCTTCGGCGACGGCGCGGGTGCTGTGATCCTGGAAGGGAACGAGGGGAGCGGGACGATAGCGGATCACGGGATTCTCGCGGCGAGCCTGCGCTCCGACGGATCGCATATCGAAAAGCTCTACGTGGATGGAGGGCCGTCCACCACCGGCACGGTCGGCCACCTGCGCATGGAGGGCAGGGAGGTCTTCAAGCACGCGGTCGCAATGATAACCGACGTCGTCGAGGCGACGTTCGAGGCCGGCGGCATCACGGCGGACGATCTCGACTGGTTCGTGCCGCATCAGGCGAACAAGCGGATCATCGACGCATCCGCGAAGAAACTCGGCATCGCGGAAGAGAAGGTGGTGATCACCGTCCACCTGCACGGCAACACGTCTGCCGCTTCCGTTCCGCTCGCGCTGAGTGCGGCGGTCGAGGACGGGCGCATCAAGAAGGGCGACCTCGTCCTGCTGGAGGCCATGGGCGGCGGTTTCACCTGGGGTGCGGTCCTGGTCCGCTGGTAACCTCCCGTTAGGCTTTCGCCGCAAGCTAGTCCTTGACCTCCCACGATCGATTTCCTAACGTTCAGCCTATTGTATAAACTGACATTTTTCGAAGATCGGACGGACGATGGGGGGAAAAACTCTTACGCGCGCCGACTTGGCCGAGTCCGTTTACCGGAAGGTCGGGACTCTCGCGAACCGAATCGGCCCAGCTCGTGGAGATGGTTCTCAATGAAATCTGCGAAGGGATCGTGGCGGGCGAGACGGTAAAGCTGTCCTCCTTCGCCACTTTTCAGGTCCGCGAGAAGAACGAGCGGATCGGCCGCAACCCGAAGACGGGCGAGGAAGTGCCGATCCTGCCGCGCAAGGTCATGACCTTCAAGGCCTCGAACGTGCTGAAGAACCGCATCCTGCAGGCTCACAAGAAAGCCAAGGCGAAGGACGGGAAGTAGGCTGTCGCCGGACGACACCGTCAGAGTTTTCGTGCTTCGGCGTTCTACGCACTTGAATGCTGAGCCGCAAAGCGCTCGAATGACTGCGAATCGACCATCCGAGGGACTCCCGTGGACAAGAGCCCTGACGCTTTCCGCACCATCAGTGAAGTTGCCGACGAGCTTGATCTCCCCCAGCATGTGCTGCGGTTCTGGGAGACGCGCTTTACCCAGATCAAGCCGCTGAAGCGCGGCGGCGGCCGACGCTACTACCGGCCTCAGGACGTCGAACTGATCAAGGGCATCAAGACGATGCTCTACGATCAGGGCTATACGATCAAGGGCGTCCAGAAACTGCTCCGCGAAAACGGCAACCAGTTCGTGGCCGCGATCGGCGCCGGTGACATCGCGGCTGTCGAGGCGATCGCCCAGCGCAAGCAGGCAATCCAGCAAGCGCCTCAGCAGCGGGGCCAGAGCGAAGACGAGGTCCTGCTCGGCGAGCCGAAGGTCCGGCCCAACCGGCGTTTCTTCGGGTTGGGAAAGGCCGACGAGGATGGCCCCGTTTCCTCCGATTCAGGCAAGCTGTCGCGAGACAATCGGGCGCTGCTTCAGGAAGCGCTGTTCGATCTTCTCGAATGCAAACGGTTGCTGGATCAGGTGCGGTAGGAAGCAGCCGAAAACCCGCAGAGGATCAGTCGTCGTTTGCCGCGCTGAGGTTCTCCGGTCGAGTGCCTTCTTCTGCGGGCCGTTGCTGGAGCGCCTTCGACAGGATGAGCCGGCGTGACTTCAAGAGCGGCGCAAAAGCTGCGCGGATGCGCTCCAGGCGCGGGCTTTCCTCGTGCGCCTGCACCGCCGTCCCGCTGGCGTAATATTCGCTGACGATAATGCGGTTCGGGATCGGGGCGCCGTTTCGCTCGACCGGTTTCAGGACCTCGAAGCGCAGGCAGCCGCTTCTTCCTCCAGCGTTCGGCGGGCATGGTCGGTGAGGAGTTGCACGAACTCTTCCTCCCGGCCTTCCTCGGTCTCGTATTCCACGATGATGCTGTATTCGTCCACGTTTTCGCTCCCGGCCCGATAGTCGGGCAGCTTGGTAACACGAAACGGAACGCGGAATGCTCTTCTGCTGTTCCGGAGCGATTTTTCCGAACAGCGGCCTACCGTGGACGGCGCACGAGGTTCAGATAAGTCGGGTCGAAATCCGCGAGTCTCGCGAGCGCATCCCAGTCGTGGATGATCACCTGATTGCCTTGCCAGGTGATGCATCCCGTAGCCCGCAGTTCCTGGATGGTCCGGTTGGTGTGCACGATCGAAAGCCCGACGAGATCCGCCACTTCGGCCTGGGTGACGGGAAAGTCGAACCCGCCGTTTCGCACCTTGCCGACGACTTCCAGCCGACGGTAGACTTCGCATACTAGATAGGCGACGTGCCGCAGGGGCTCCATCCGGCCCATGCATGCGATCCAGTTTCGCTGGATGGCTGCATCGATCGCGACCGTCATGAAGAGCAGCCGGCCAAGATGGGGCAATTCGGCCGCGATGCGCCGAAGTTCCGAATGGGCCACGAAAGCGACCTTGCAAGGCGCCAGCGCCATGACGGCGTGGTCCATGACTTTCAGCAGCAGACCGTGCAGGTCGATGAAGTCGCCCGGAACTTGGACGGCGGTGAGTTGCCTGTTGCCGCTGGACAGTTGTCGGCTTCGCGCCGCCAGTCCTTCCACCAGAAGACAGCTTTCGGTCGGCTCCGACCCTTCCGGAATGATCTCGTCGCCGTCGCCATAACTGCGCAGGCGCCATGAGATCCCCTCGAGCGCATTCTGCTCGTCGGACGTCACTTCGTCGCGGCGGGCGAGACTGGCAATCAGCGCTTCAGGAATGAAATTGTCCAACGGGCCTGTCCCGACTGCTGTTGCTCACGAAATCGGTATCGGCAATTCAGTGCCGGAATTGCCGGCCAGTCGCGTTAATAAATGACATAGTGGGAACAACTTAGTCGGCCTGCCGTTTTGGGCCTGCGGCAACGGAGAGTGGTTCGGAGCAATGCCCCTCTTCTTTTTCCATTTAACCGGCGACCATACAAGACGCGACGAAGAAGGGTACGAGTTTCAGGATCCGCATGCGGCCTGGGTCGAGGCGGTTCGTACTTGCGGCGAAATGATCCGCGACCAGTACAAGGTCCTCGAGCCGGCGCGGCCCTGGGGAATGGACGTGCTTGATGAAGAGGGCTGTCTCATCTTCAGCCTCCGTTTCGCGGGAAATGCACGAACAGACGGTGATGAAACGGATGCCGGTTAGTACATTACCCTGCTGGCCCGTCCAGTTCACTATGCGCACCCGATCGGAACGATATTTGGAGCCGGAAGTTTCGGCTGTACTGTAGCTGAATTGGCCCAATCACAGATTGCTGCAGTCGCGCCGTATCGCAAGTCGTTTCGGCGCGGTTTTTTGTCTTCTTGAATATTGCCGGGAACGACGAATCGATGGCCCTCAGCTTCTTCTGAGAAGCGAGCCCATCCGCTGCGTTGCCAGGACGTAGCCTTCGACCCCGAAACCGGCGATCACTCCCTCGGCACGATGGGAGACATAGGAGTGATGCCGAAAGCTCTCGCGCTTGTGGATATTGGAGATGTGGACCTCCAGGACCGGTCCATCGAACGCGTTCAGCGCGTCGAGGATCGCAATCGAGGTGTGGCTGTATGCGCCGGGGTTGATGATGATGCCAGCCGCGTTTTCACGCGCATCATGGATCCAGTCGATCAGTTGATGCTCGCCATTCGACTGTAGCAGGCGAACGGCGAACCCGAATTCTTCCGCCTTCCGGCTGCAGGATGCCTCCACGTCCGCGAGAGTCTCGTGGCC
Source organism: uncultured Alphaproteobacteria bacterium (assembly GCA_963747465.1). Classification (GTDB taxonomy): domain Bacteria; phylum Pseudomonadota; class Alphaproteobacteria; order Rhizobiales; family Rhizobiaceae; genus Aquibium. The sequence goes on along the minus strand of CAVVFC010000005.1, from coordinate 62,023 downwards.
GTAGATTTCCGGTTGGCGCTTGCCCAGCAGGTTCAGGTTCGGACCGTTCAGGATGAAGACCATCTGCAAGTTCATGTTCTCCGACGTGGCAATCTGTCCCTGGCGCTTGCCCGCTGCCGCGCGGCGGCAAAGCTCATTCACGAAACTAGCGTGGGGCGGTGAACATAAAGGAAATGACGCCGAGTGCCTGCCCTCCACGAACTGCCGGCGGAGCATTCCCATCGGTTCAGGTCTTGTATAAGACTCCCGCATGGGGAGCATTGCATGAGTCTCGAGCCACGCCTCGCGCTGTCGCAGCCCGTCGGCGACACGGTTCGCAAGACGACCTGCTACATGTGCGCCTGCCGATGCGGCATCAACGTCCATCTGAAGGACGGGAAGATCCGCTACATCGAGGGCAATCGCGATCATCCGGTGAACCGTGGCGTGTTGTGTGCCAAGGGCTCGGCCGGCATCATGCAGCACTATGCGCCGGCCCGGTTGCGAAGCCCGATGCTGCGGACGGGGCCGCGCGGGTCTGGCGAATTCAGGCCGATTTCGTGGGAAGAGGCTCTCGCGATCGCCACCGAATGGCTGGGTGGCGTGCGGCGGATGGATCCGAAGAAGCTCGCCTTCTTCACCGGCCGAGACCAGAGCCAGGCGCTCACCAGTTTCTGGGCGCAGCAGTTCGGCACTCCGAATTACGCCGCCCACGGCGGTTTCTGCTCGGTCAACATGGCGGCCGCTGGAATCATGACCATTGGCGGCGCGTTTTGGGAGTTTGGCGCGCCCGACTGGGACCGCGCGAAGCTGTTCGTGCTCTTCGGGGTCGCCGAGGACCACGATTCCAATCCCCTCAAGATGGGCATTGCCAAGCTGAAGGAGCGCGGCGCGCGTTTCGTCTCGGTTAATCCCGTCCGCACCGGATATTCCGCCGTCGCCGACAACTGGATCGGTATCCGCCCGGGAACCGATGGCCTGCTTATCCTGTCGCTCGTTCATGAACTGCTGAAGGCGAGAAAGGTCGACGTCGATTATCTCGTCCGGTATTCGAATGCCGCATGGCTTGTGCGCGACGCACCAGGGTCGGCGGAGCATGGGCTTTTCGCCCGAGGCGATGACGGGAAGGCTCTCGTCTGGGAGACGGTCACCGAAACGTCGGTTCCGCACGACCGGAAGGGGGCCAGGGCCGCGCTGTCCGGGCGCTTCGATCTCGGCGAGGGACGTTTTGCCGTGCCGTCTTTCCAGTTGCTGGCCAAGGCCTATCTCGACGAGCGGTATGCGCCGGAGAACGTCTCGGCCGAAACTGGTGTCTCTGCCGACACGATCCGTGGCCTTGCGGCCGAGATAGCACGTGTGGCGTTCGAGGAGGAGTTGTTCGTCCACCAGCCATGGACCGATGTCTGTGGCGAGCGGCACAGCGGCTTCGTCGGGCGGCCGGTCTCGTTTCATGCCATGCGCGGCATCTCGGCCCATTCGAACGGCTTCCAGACCGCACGGGCGCTGCACCTGCTGCAGGTCCTGATCGGTGCCGTGGACTGTCCCGGCGGTTTCCGCTTCGAACCTCCCTATCCGAAACCGATCGAGGCGCATCCGCGTCCCCACGGGAAGGCGGAGCACTTCGGATCCTCGCAGCCGCTCGCCGGCCCGCATCTGGGTTTCCCGCGCGGTCCGGAGGACCTGCTCGTCGACGAGGAAGGCAGGCCAACGCGCATCGACAAGGCATTTTCGTGGGATGCGCCGATCTCCGCGCACGGCCTCATGCATATGGTGATCGCCAATGCGCATGCGGGCGATCCGTACCCGATCGACGTCCTGTTCCTCTACATGGCCAACATGGCCTGGAACTCGTCCATGAACACTGGCGGCGTGATCCGCATGCTGGAGGAGAAAGACGAGACGACAGGCGAATACCGCATTCCAAAGATCATCGTCTCTGATGCCTACTCGTCCGAGATGGTAGCCTATGCCGACCTCGTGCTGCCCGACACGACCTATCTGGAGCGGCACGATTGCATCTCAATGCTCGACCGGCCCATTTCGGAGCCTGACGCCGTACAGGATGCGATCCGGTGGCCGGTTGTTGAACCCGACCGCGACGTGCGCGGCTTCCAGTCCGTGCTGCTCGACCTGGGAGCGCGGCTGAAGCTTCCCGGCTTCGCCGACAGCCGGGGCTTGCCGCTCTACCGCGACTACGCCGACTACATCGTCCGCCACGAGCGGCGGCCCGGCATCGGCCCGCTGGCAGGATTTCGGGGCGCGGACGGAGACCGCGCCGGGCGGGGGGCTGCGAACCCGGATCAGCTAGAGCGTTACATCGAGAACGGCTCGTTCTTCGTCCATCACATCCCGGCCGAGGCTCAGTATTTCAAGCACGCGAACCAAGCCTACCAGGAATTTGCCGTCCGGATGGGCTTCTTCGACACGCCGCAACCGGTAACTTTCCAGCTCTACAACGAGACCCTCCAGAAGTTCAGACTATCGGCCGAAGGCGTCCGAGAGCCGGTGGCGCCACCAACCCATCGCGAGCGCATTCTCACCAGTTTCGATCCGCTGCCGATATGGTATCGGCCGTTGGAGGAGACTGCGATCGATCGCGATGTCTATCCGCTCCATGCGATCACGCAGAGGCCTGCGGCGATGTATCATTCCTGGGGCTCGATGAATGCGTGGCTGCGGCAGATCCACACGAGCAATCCGCTCTATGTCCCGGGCGGTGTTTGCGATTCCATCGGACTGAAGGACGGCGACTGGGCCTGGATCATCTCACCCCACGGTCGCATCAAGGTGGAAGTGGCGCGGATGGAGGCGGTGAACGGCACGACCGTCTGGACCTGGAATGCGATCGGCAAGCGCAAGGGAGCATGGGGGCTCCACAAGGACGTGCCGGAAGCGAACAAGGGATTCCTGCTCAACCACCTGATCCACGAACTCCTTCCGCCGAAGGGCGACGGGCTGCGATGGTCCAATTCCGACCCGATCACCGGGCAGGCGGCCTGGTACGACCTGCGCGTGCGTATCGAGAAGGCGGAGCCGGCGGAGGAGACGCAACCGCAGTTCGAGCCGGTGGCGCGGCGCTCCGATGCTCCCGGCGAGCTTCGTTACGGGCAGGAGTGGAGCACGTGACGAACCTGCCTTCGTTGCCAACGCCGAAGAAGCTCGGGCTCGTCATCGACCTCGACGTCTGCGTGGGGTGTCACGCCTGCGTGGTCAACTGCAAGGAATGGAACACGGGTGGCTACGGATCGGCACTTTCCGATCAGAACCCCTATGGCGCCGATGTCTCCGGCGCCTGGCTGAACCGCATCCACACCTTCGAGGTGGTGCCGCAAGACGCCGAGATTGTCGGCGAAGCGGGCGAGGCGCGCATCGTGCACTTCCCCAAGAGCTGCCTGCACTGCGAGGACGCGCCATGCGTCACCGTCTGCCCGACCGGAGCCTCCTACAAGCGCGCCGAGGACGGCATCGTGCTCGTCGACGAGGACAAGTGCATCGGCTGCGGACTATGCGCCTGGAGCTGTCCCTATGGTGCGCGCGAGATGGATCTGGCGGCGGGCGTCATGAAGAAATGCACGCTCTGCATCGACCGCATCTACAATGAGACGCTGGAGGAGATCGATCGCGTGCCGGCTTGCGTGCGGACCTGCCCGGCCAACGCGCGCCACTTTGGCGATCTCGCCGATCCATCGTCGGATGTCTCCCGCATGGTGGCAGACCGGGGCGGAATGGACCTGATGCCGGAGCAGGGCACCCGTCCCGTCAACAAGTACCTGCCGCCACGGCCGCGCAAACCCTTGTCCGACAGCGCCCGCAACCTCCCGCTCGCCGAGAATTCCGAGGGTGCAACGGGCTTCTTCGCCTGGCTCGACGGCATGCTGGACAGGATCTGAACGCACGATGTCCCACGCCACCCTTTCCAGCGGCGACACTTCGGACGTGCGCCTCTGATGCATCCGGCTCCCTCCATCATCGTCTTTACCGTCGCGTCCGGGCTCGGCTACGGCCTTGCGTTCTTTCTCGGGCTCGGTCTTCTCGACCCGGCCGCACCCGCCACATGGATCGCGCAGGTTCTGGCGCTTTGCCTCATCGGTGGCGGGCTGCTTTCCTCGACTTTGCACCTGGGGAACCCGCGTCGCGCATGGCGGGCATTCTCGCAATGGCGCACGAGCTGGCTTTCGCGGGAAGGTGTGTTGGCGGTCGTCGCTTTCGTCCCGCTGACTGCGACGGCGGCGCTCTCGATCTTCGCCGGCGAATATCTCTGGCCGGTCGGCTGGCTGGGTTCCGCGCTCTGCATCGCCACCGTCTACTGCACATCCATGATCTACGCCTCGCTGAAGGCGGTCGATGCCTGGCATACGCCGCTGACACCGGCTTCCTATCTGTTGCTGTCGGGGGCGGGCGGGGCCCTGCTCGCCTCGTTCTTCGCCGCCGCCGGGGGCGGGCAGGTGATCTGGACGGCCGGACTGTCGCTCTTCCTGCTTCCTGCCGCGTGGACGGTCAAGCGCGCCTGGCGCGTGCGGATGCAGAACCTTGCGCCGACGTCGACGGCCGAAACGGCGACCGGGCTGGGACCGATCGGCGCAGTGCGGCTGCTCGAGCGGCCGCACACGACGGAGAACTACCTGACCCGGGAGATGGGATTCCGGGTCGCCCGCAAGCATGCGCGCAAGCTGTGGGCAATTGCCGTAGCCTCAGGGGGCGCGGCTCCGTTCCTGCTCGTCCTGGCGGCGGTGGTCTTGCCCGAAGGCGCCCCGGCGGTGGTCATGGCGGCGATGGCGCTGGCGTGCATGGCTTTCGTGGCCGGCGCACTGGTTGAGCGCTGGCTCTTCTTCGCCGAAGCGCGACACGCAGTCATGAACTATTACGGAGGCTAGCCACGATCCTGTGCGAGCAATGAATTGGCTGTTTGATGCATTGCCAGAAACGGTCAAACGATGGGGATAATTGGTCGGAGCGGCGGGATTCGAACCCACGACCCCTTGACCCCCAGTCAAGTGCGCTACCGGGCTGCGCTACGCTCCGAGCCGCCGGAAGCCCTATAGTCTGAATTCCGCCTGCGCAAGGGAAAACTGTGAACCGGGTGGAAATGCCGGAGCCGCTCTCGCATGCCTGTTGCCCCACGGACTGTTGCCTGCCAATCGTGGTCGTACCTGTGACGCCATCGAACCTGCCGCTGCTTCATCCGTTCACATGGGGCAAGTTGGCGGGACTTCCTCTCACCGGTGGGAAGAGGCGGCCGGGAACGGGGCGAGGGAGAGTGCATGAGCGCGGTTTCGGGAACGGACTGGAAATGGGCCGCACTGCAGATCACCAAGCGGCTGTGGTTTCGCGCCACGCTCATCTCGCTTCTCGCGGTTGCGGCTTCGGTCGTTTCCTTCGCGATCTCGCCCTATCTTCCCGAAGAACTTCCCGCCACGATCGGCGCGGACGCAGTCGACAGCATCCTCGGCATCATCGCTTCCAGCATGCTCGCGGTGACGACATTCTCGCTGAGCGCGACGGTCGCCGCCTATTCGGTCGCCTCGAGCAGCGTGACCCCGCGCGCCACCAAACTGCTGATAGAGGACACCACCACACAGAACATGCTGGCGACATTCGTCGGCTCTTTCCTCTACAGCCTCATCGCCATCATCCTTCTGGCCATCGGCGCATATGGCGAGCGCGGACGCGTCGTGCTCTTCGGCGTCACGATACTGGTCGTCATGCTCATCGTCGTGACGCTGCTGCGCTGGATCGACTACCTGTTGCGGCTGGGCCGGGTCGGCGAAACCGTCGAGCAGGTGGAGGTCGCGACCCTGAACGCCTTCCGCGAGCGGCTGAAGGAACCCTATCTCGGCGGAAACCGGCTGTCGTCGCTGCAGAACCTGCCGCCCGCGGCGAAACCCATCTTTCCGACGCTCGTCGGCTATGTTCAGCACATCAACGTCGGCAATCTCGAGGACGCCGCCCGGGAGTTCGGAAGAGAAGTGTGGGTCGTCTCGCTGCCCGGCACCTTCGTCGATCGCGGCCGCGCGCTCGCATATTCGACCGGCGCGGCATCCGACAAGACCGACGGGTTCGAGGAAGTGGCCCGGCCGTCGTTTTTCGTAGGCAAGGAGCGCTCGTTCGATCAGGACCCGCGCTTCGGCCTCTCCGTGCTGGCCGAGATCGCCTCGCGCGCACTGTCGCCCGGCATCAACGATCCCGGCACCGCCATCGACGTGATCGGGCGCGGCGTTCGCATCCTGTCGGAGTGGGCCAATGGTTCCGAGCGCAAGGATCCGCGGTACCCGAGGGTTCATGTGCTGGGCCTGGAGGATGCGGATGTCTTCGAGGACATCTTCCTGCCGATCGCACGGGACGGAGCCCCGCATTTCGAGGTCCACGTCCGGTTACAGAAGGCGTTGGCGGCGCTGGCCCGGGCGGGTGACGGTCGCCTGCGCCCGCAATCCGAGCGGCTGTCGGCGCTCGCCATGGAACGCAGCGAGGCCGCGTTGAAGTTCCCGACCGACCTGGAGCGCGTGAGGACAGCGGCGGCCGAACTTGCCGGACGGGACTAGAATGCATGGAACCGACATGACGTCCTCCTCCGCTTCCGATGCCGCTGGGGCCGGGTCGCAGCGGAACGGGGACGGTCCCCGCGTCGACATCGGCTGGATCGTTCTCGATGGCTCCGCCGATGGCCTGGTGGATCGCGTCGAGCAGACCTGCGCGAGCATGCAGGCCTGCCTGCGCGCATGCCTCCCGCCTACGACTGGCGTCTCAGCATCGTTCGGCAGGCGATCGATCGGCAGGGCGCACCGGTCGAGCCCGTCCGGCTCCTCGACGCAGCGCAGGCCGAACGGGAAGCCGGTGGATGGGATTTCGCGTTCGTCGTTACGGACGAACTGCTGGTCAGCCACCGCCACGCAAGGACGCTTGCCGTCTCGTCGTCGGTGTTTGCGACGGTCGTGATTTCAACGGCGTTCCTGTTCGAGCACCCGTCGCCTACTCATCCGGTCGAAGAGAGACTGTTCCATATCGCAATGCATCTCTTCGGCCGGCTCAATCATCTCGACCGGCGGGAGCGAGACGGCTTCATGCGGGTCTTCGAAGATCCGGTGGAACTCGACGAGATGCACGATTTCGAGGTCGAGGAACTGGAGGACATGGCCAGCAACCTCGATTCGGTCGCGGATCTGCGGGTCGAGGAAATGGAAGGAGTACGCCGCGACCGGGTCGCGTTCTATATGCGGTCGCTTTGGGAAAACCGGCGGGCGCTGCCGCAGTTTATCCTGAAAATGCGACCCTGGACCTTTCCGGGGCGCCTGAGCCGCCTCACGACCGCGGCGGGATCGGCGCTGATCGTTCTCATGATTACGGCGGAATCCTGGGAAATCGCTGCCCAGCTGTCGCCGGGCGCATTGCTGTTCCTGTCGCTCGCATCGCTGGCGGTGACCAGCATCTATCTCCTGAAGGCCCAGCGACTCCTGCCGGCGAAGGGCGGGTCCATGCGGGAACAGCGCGTCGTGACCAATGTCAGCACGGCGATCGCGGTGCTCCTGGGTATGCTCGTCACCTATGTCGTCGTGTTCGCGGTCGCCTGGCTGATCGGACATCTGCTCTTCGGTTCCGGACTGCTGGTCGATTGGGCGCACCTCACGCATGAGAAGGTCTGGCTGCTGCGCCTGCAACTCGCTGCGCTCGCGGGCTCGCTCAGTGTGGTGGTCGGGGCTCTGGGCGCCTCCTTCGAGCCGTACAGCTATCTCCGTCACGTCACCCATGTGGACGAGGAGTACTGATACGACGCCGCCGAGTGTGCCGGCGCGTCTACCGCGCAAGGCCGAGCGGAACCGAGAACTGCCAGGTGTTCCGGCCCGCGCCGGCAGGGATCGGCGGGAAGGGCGCGGCCTTGCGCACGGCGGCAAGGGCGGCCCGATCGAGTTCCGCCGAACCTGAACTCTGCGTGATGCGCGCCGAGCCGAGACCGCCGCTGGCGGTGACGACGAAGGAGACATGCACGTCGCGCTGGGCGCCGCGGCGGGCGGAGCGTGGCACCGCACGCACGGCACGCCTCAGTTTCGAGGCTACCTTTCCAGGATAATTGGAAACCGTGGCGTTGCCGGCCTGGGAACTGCGGCTGCCTGTGCCGCTGGCGGCAGCCTTGCCTCGATCGTTTCCGGTTGCCTGCCCGCGTGTGGTGCTGCGCTTCTGCTGACCGCCGTCGCCAGAAGAGCGGGGCACGGGTTTACGCTCGGCCTTGTGTTCGGTCTTTTCCTGCTGACGCCGTGTTTCGGTCTTCGCGCGGTCCGGCCGAACCACGGCTTCCCTGACCACAGGCGGCTCCGGTCGGGCTGTAGGGAGCGGCACCTCTTCGGGAATGGGAAACTCCTCGACGGCTTCGACGATGTCTTCGGATCCCACCGGCTCCACCGTTTGCGCCAGCGGTTCGACCGCGGCGAGGGCGGTCTGGACGACCTCCGCCGCCTGTACGGGTGCTTCTTGTGGCGTCCCGTCCGTTGCAACGGCGGCCGCGATCCGGGTCTCCGCGGGCTCCCGAGCGTGTTCGGAAGGGAGCGGCGGTGCTGGCACGGTCACCTGCACCGGCAGGGTCGGCTCGCTTTCTACGGGTTCGGAGAACGCCGGTACGGCGGCCGGCGCCCGGGCGGCCATGGCGGCCGGTGAGTTTTCGGCCCGCTCAGCCCTCTGTATCTCCACCGGCTGCGCAGTCTGCGGGACTTCCGCTGCCGTCTCCGGCGCGGTCACGGGCTCGGCCGTGTCCACCGGCTCCTCGGCGGGAGTGACCGTTTCCAACGGTTCGACTGGATCGCCGGCCTGGAAGGCATCCTCAAAGGAGCCGAGTACGGCCAGTTCGATTGCTGCAGAGCCATAAATCTGCACCTCGCCGGGGGTTTCCCGCAGCAGGAAGGCGGCGGCGCCCGCATGGAGAACGCCCGAGACGACCAGCGCGGCAGCCCATTTGAACCGGCGCTTCATGGCGTTTCGCGTTGAGTTACGATCGTGATGCGGTTTGCGCCGGCATCGCGCAATTCGCCGACGATCTCGATCAGGCGTTCGGCGGCGAGGTTGCGGTCGGCGGCGATCTTGATCGTGAACTCTTCGCCGCCACCCGACTGCTCCTCCTGCCGGACCTTGGCAACGTAGTCGGCGGGCGTGATCTCGCCGCCGCGCGAACGGATCACCCCCTCCGCCGTAACGAAGAGCGCATCCGGCGGTTCGGCGCGGTGGGATTCGGCGGTGCTGATCAGTGCCACGCCCTTGTCCATCGGCGGCGTCAGCGAGCCGGCGATCAAGAAGAAGATCAGCATCAGGAAGACCACGTTGATCAGCGTGATCGTGCTTTCCTGGTGCGTGCGTGCCGTACGCTTGGGAAGCCGCATCGTCCTATCTCGCGACTTGCAGCGTCAGGTTGGTATCCCGCCGGATGCGCTCGACGGCGCTGACGAGGGCTTGCGAAGTCAGATCGCGGCGCACCAGAAGCACGGCAGAGACCGCACCGGCTTCCTCAAGCCGCCTCAGTTCCGCGACGGCCCCTTCTTCCCCGCCCGCCATGCCGTTGATGGTCCAGGTCTGCCCGTCCAGGCGAAGCAGTATGTCTGGTGCCGCACCGCTGCCGACCGCACCCGCTCGCCCGCCGACGATCTCCACTTCGGCGAACTTGGTGAACGTCGAAGTCAGCATGAAGAAGAGCAGAAGCAGGAAGATGACGTCGATAAGCGACGTGACCGAAATCGCGCGACGTCCGGGGCGAACAGGCGCGTCAAGTCGCATGGCCCGCCACCGGCCCCGCCAGACCGGCGGAAGGATCTGTGCGAGGAGCCGCGCCGCGTATCTCGCCCAGTGCATGCTGCGAAAAGAAGCTCGTGGTGAGCGTCTCGATCGCCACGCGCTCGTTTTCGATCCGTGTCTCGAACCAGGTCAGCACCAGTGAGACGGGCATGGCTACAGCCAGCCCGGCGGCGGTTGTCAGCAGCGCCACCCAGATGCCGCCGGCAAGGATCGAAGGATCGACCGCACTGCCTGCGCCCTGAAGCTGCCGGAAGGCCTCGATCATGCCGAGCACGGTCCCGAACAGGCCGAGCAGCGGTGAGATCTGGGCGATGGCGTCGAGCGCGCGAAACCCGCGCTGCAGGTCGTGCAGGCGCCCGACCGCGATGCGCTCGACCTCGTCCTCCACGACCGCCTTCGGTACGCTGCGCGTCATGGAGAGCCGCATGGCGGCCGAAAGGGCGGATCCCACTGCGGACGGGTCGGCATCCGCTGTGTGACGTGCATCGGCGTGGTTGCCGTGGACCCAGAGATGCAGGGCCCGTTGCGCCGAACCGTGGAAGCCCACGCGCTCGCGCCAGAACTGCCCCAGCTTCAGGAGGATCAGCGCGACAGCGAAGACCGACAGCACCAGCAGAATGGCGACCACCGGCCCTCCAAGCTCCAGGAAGGAACGCATGTTCTCGAATACGCTGATGCTCATTGCCGGGTCCTGTCCCTCGGGTGTTTCTCGTGGCGCGCGAGATCAACTGCCGAATGTCACGTCTTCTGCCTTGGTGGCCGCGTCGAGGTGGCGGAGGCAGGCGCCGGCCTCCAAACCCTCGCCCTCGCAGATGACCGCGTCGTTGAGGAGCACCCGGCCGACAGCGGTGCAGTCGGTGTCGGCGAGGTCGAACTGGCGCACCTTCGTCTTGCTGTTCGGCAGGTCCTTGAAGTCGAGTACGGTCAGTTGCTGGACCAGCCCCGCCTGGTCGAAGAGCACGATCTCGAAGGCCGCCTTGTCCAGTGCGGCGCCGAGGCCGTTGCGGATCAGGAAGGTGAGCCGGCAGCCGGCAGGCGACGGCTCCAGTCCGTTCAGTTCCAGCCTGAGCGCGGCGGTCGGCGGCGCCTCCTGCGCAAGCGCCGCGCCGCCCGCCATCGGCGACATCGAAACGAGCGCCGCCAGAATCCCTCGCGATGCCGCCAAGGCGCTCATCACTGCCATCCGATCTGCTTGGTCAGGGAGATCTTGAACGTGCGGCCCTTTGCCGGGTCGTTGTTCAGGAACTCCTTGTATTGCGTATCGAAGATGTTCTCGATGCCCGTCTCCACTTCCCAGCCTGCGAACCGGCCGTCCCCGGGATGCCAGCTCAGGAAGACGTCGTGCACGTTGAAGGATTCCGCGTAGCGCGTCGAACCGGAGGGCAAAGGGGCGGATGTGACGCGCGCATCTTCCTGCGGATCGGCCACGAACCGCGCATGCCACCCGAAGGTGAGATCGTGCTGGGGCATCTTTGCACCGAGCGTCAGATTCACTTCATGCGGCGCGACGGTGGTCAGGAAGGTGTCGTTCTCGGTGTTCTTCCCGACCACGTGCGAGTAGCCGAGATTGGCGAAGAAGTAGTCTGCATCGTATGCGGCTTCCACCTCGAATCCGTATATCGCCGCGTTCTGGACGTTGGCGTAGCCGGGGATGTTGTTCGGCCCGCGGACCAGGTTCGGGTCGAGGATGATCAGGTCGGAAATGTCGTTGTAGAAGCCAGTGGTCTTGAGTTGCAGTCCGTCGCCCGGCTGGACCAGATCGTAGCTGGAGAGGGCAAAGCCGAGTTCATAATTGTTCGACTTTTCCTTCTCGAGACCGAGACTGGGAAGGAAAGTCTGGCTGGAACTGCCTGTCGAGAAGACCTCGTCGAGGGTCGGGAACCGTTCCGTATGGGCGACGGAGCCGAAGACGGCAAACGTGTCGTTGAACTCGTAGTGCGCAGCGATCTTGGGTGAGACCGCGGTGTCGCCCGTATCGGCCACCGGATTGCCGGCCTGATCCACCACCTTGGAACCCGGCGACAGTTCGCGCCAGTCGAGGCGGATGCCCGGGATGATGGTCAGGCGCTCGTTCCATACATATTCGTTCTGAACGAAGAAGCCGGTCTTGAGGTCCGTGCCTTCCGGATGGAAGTTGAAGCCGCCCGGCGTTCCGGCGACCGTGATCGCTTCCGCGGTTCGGGTCTGATAGGCCGTCTGCCAGCCGTAGGTCAGGAAGTTTTCCCAGTTCTCTCCGCTCCATTCCGATGTGTTCTGGGCGTTGATCTGCCAGGTCTCGTAGCCGTACTCGGTGTCGCAGAAGAGCGCGCTGGTGGCACAGGTCAGTCCGAACGCCGGATTGCCGGAGGCATTGGTCTGGTCGACCGTGGTGTTGGAATAGGAAGCGGAGACCTTCAGGTCGAGCCAGTCGCTGTCCAGGAATGGATTCTCGTAGCTCACCACCGCCGTCCGGTCGATCACGTGCCGGTCGACCGTCCCGAAGATGTCCTGCGTGCCGACCTGGGCGTAATCCTGATCGTCGGCATCCGAATCCCAGTGCTGATAGGAAAGGCGCAGCGTCCCTTCCTGGCCGGTTTTGAAGGTTCCCTTGGCGAGGCCGGACCACGCCTCGAAATCGGAACTCCGCACGGCTGTCCCGTCGCCGGTCACATATGAATCCGCCATACGGTAATTGCCGGCCAGAAGGTACTCGGCATCGCCGATCCGCTGGGCGAATATGCCCGATCCGAGCCACCCGTCGCGATTGCTCTGATACCCGGCCTTCAGCCTGAGCGCTCCAGTGTCTCCGGGCGCGATGAAGTCCGAAGCGTCCTTCGTCACGAAGCGGACGACCCCGCCGAGTGCGCCAGATCCGTAGAGTGTCGAGGAGGCGGGCCCGCGCAGCACCTCGATGCGCTTGTACAGTTCCGGATCGGAGAAGAAGCCGCCCATGCGGTACTGTTCGTAATATTTGGTGGCGCCATCGACGGTGACGATGACGCGGCCTTCTTCGTTCGCCGATTCGGGCGCGCCGATTCCGCGAATGTTGAACGTCTGGCCGAAAACGCGTTCGGAGCCGGACGTGTTCACGCCGGGTACCCGTTCGAGGATTTCGCCGACGGTTGTCGCCTGGACGCGATCTATGTCGTCCTGTTCGATCACCGTGACCGATTGTGGCGTGTCGATCGCGACCTTTTCCACGCCCGCACCGAACACCAGTCGCTGCAGCGTCGTCACGCGGGCCTGCTTCTCCGAAGCATTGGACCGCGTTTCCTCCTGGGAATTCGCCGTCTGGACGACGATAGCGCTCAGGGCCGCCCCGCCGAGCAGCGCCACCGCATTTCGAGAAACCAGCCCCATACCCCAACTCCTGAATCTGTCGGTTCAAGCTGGCTGGCCGGGCGGCTCGCTGGCGAATGATTTTTCCCCGCGGGAAAACATGAATGTTTCGCTCCGCTATTGCGCTCAGTATTAAAGATGATAATTGGAGTCAAGAATAAGAACGAGAGATTCACCACGCCCAGCCAGCGACGCGAGCCAGGCGCGAACGGAGGTTCAGTCAAGTGAACACCACCCGCACCTCGTACGACCTGGCCTTTCGGGATCCCCGCGACGAGCCCGCTCCGCGTAATTTCCTGCGAGCGGACCAGCGGCAGTTGAGAACGATTTCCAGCCAGGCACTATTTCTGGGGGATCACGAAATCGGTATCGAGCACCAGGGCTCGCTCTACCGCCTGAAGATCACCCGCCAGGGCAAGCTCATTCTCAACAAGTAGGTGGCTCGATGTTTCTGAATTCCAGACCGTCTGCCGGCGAGATCCGGCGGGCGAAGGCCGACAATCCCGGGATGCGAGAGCGCGACCTTGCCGGTCGGCTCGGCATCTCGGAAGCGCAGCTTCTCGCAGCCGACTGCGGTGCCGGCGTGCGGCGAATGAGGGCGGAGGTCGACAAGCTCCTTGCCGGCGTCACGGCGCTTGGAGAGGTGATGGCGCTCACGCGCAACGAGAGTGCGGTCCACGAGAAGATCGGCGTCTACGAGAGGCCGGTGACCGGCAAGCATGCCGCAATGGTGCTGGGCGGCGAAATCGATCTGCGCCTCTTCCCGAAGAACTGGGTTCACGGCTTCGCAGTCGAGAAGGGGGAGGGGGACGAAATCCGCCGCAGTCTCCAGTTCTTCGATGCATCCGGAGACGCGGTCCACAAGATCCACCTGCGCGCGAGTTCGAACCTGGACGCCTATGAGGATCTGGTCGCGACACTCTACTCCTCCGATCAGTCGGACGAGCTTGCGGTGGAAGCCCGGCGGGCGGCGGAGCCGGCGAACGATCCTGGAACGCCGCCTGATCTCGACGGCCTGCGGAACCGATGGAGCGGCATGACGGACGTCCATCAGTTCGTCGGCATTCTCCGCGATTTCCGCCTGACACGCCGGCAGGCGGTGGAACTGGTCGGCTCCGAGTTCGCCTGGCGGATTGCCGACGATGCCGTGCCCGCGATGATGCGGCTTGCCGCGAACGAAAGGCTGCCGATCATGTGCTTCGTCGGAAATGCCGGCTGTATCCAGATCCACTCCGGCCAGATAGCGGAAATCCGGCCAATGGGACCCTGGATCAACGTGATGGATCCAACCTTCCACCTTCATCTCAGAACGGATCACATCACCGACGTGTGGGCCGTTCGCAAGCCGAACAGTGACGGCCACGTCTCCTCGATCGAGGCGTATGGCAGCGACGGTTCGATGATCATCCAGTTCTTCGGAAAACGGCAGGAAGGCACTGACGAGCGCGCCGAATGGCGCACGCTCGTGGAGGGGCTTCCCCGGCTGCCGCGGTCCAGCGCGGCTTGAGGAGGTATGACATGAAACTGCCAATGTCCCGGCGCGGCCTCGCGCGTGCCAGTGCCGTAGGCTTCACACTTGTCCTCACTCTGGCACCCATGCTCGCGCCTCCTCCGGGCGGCTCCGCCATGGCGTCCCAGGTGGAGGCCCTGCCGTCCGCTGCCCGGCGCATCGTCTCGGTGGGCGGATCGATCACGGAAATCCTCTACGCGCTCGGCGAGGAGGATCGTCTCGTCGCACGCGACTCGACGAGCCTCTATCCGGAGGAAGCCACGGTGCTTCCCGATGTCGGCTACATGCGGGCGCTTTCGCCGGAAGGCGTCCTGTCCGTCGATCCCGACGGTATCCTGGCGCTCGAAGGCAGCGGTCCGCCCGAGGCCATGCAGGTACTCGAGAAGGCGCGCGTACCGCTGGTCGTCATCCCCGAGCGCTTCGACAGCCAGGGCATCGTCGACAAGATCAACGCGGTCGGGAATGCGATCGGAGAACCGCAGAAGGCGCAGGCGTTCGCAGCCAGGGTGGCCGGCGATCTCGAAGCTGCCCGCATGCTCACCGCTGACGTCGTGGATCGCAAGAAGGTCCTGTTCATCCTCAGCCTGCAAGGAGGCAAGGTGCTGGCGTCCGGCACCGGCAGCGCGGCGAACGGCATCATCGAGCTTGCCGGCGGGCAAAACGCGATCACCGGCTTTGCAGGATACAAGCAATTGACCGACGAAGCCGTGATCGAGGCGCAGCCTGACGTCGTGCTGATGATGGACCGCGAGGGGAACCTCGGCATAGGCGAGGATGAGGTTCTCTCTCACCCCGCAATCGCCGCCACCCCCGCCGGCGTCAACCGGCAGGTGATTCGCATGGATGGGCTCTACCTGCTTGGCTTCGGGCCCAGGACGGCTGCCGCAGTGAGGGACCTGGCCGTTCGCCTCTATGGCGACGAGCTTTCGAACTGACGGCATCCGCATGACGGATCAGACGATGACGGACGAGGCGTCGAGAACCCGGACACGGCCTCGGGCCGAAGGAGACCGCTCCGGGGGCGCGAGGGCGGCCATCGTGCTGGCGGGCATCCTGATTGTGATCGTCGCTTTCGCCAGCCTGGGCTACGGCGCTTCGGACACCTCGGTCCTCGGACTGTTGTTCTCCGGCGCCGGTTCGGACGCGATCCCGATGCGCGATCGCATCATCGTCTACGACATTCGCCTTCCGCGCGTGATCCTGGGCATCCTGGTCGGATCGGCGCTCGCCGTCTCTGGCGCCATCATGCAGGGTTTGTTCCGCAACCCTCTTGCCGATCCTGGTCTTGTCGGCGTCTCAGCCGGTGCCGGACTGGGCGCAATCAGCGTGATCGTTCTCGGCACGACGGTGCTTGGTCCGGCGGTGCATCTCTTCGGGATCTATGCTCTCCCGTTCGCCGCATTCCTGGGCGGTCTGGCGACCACGCTCATCCTCTACCGGGTGGCGACGCGGCGAGGACAGACCTCCATCGCCACCATGCTCCTTGCTGGCATTGCGCTGGCCGCGATGGCCGGCGCGCTCTCGGGCGTGATGGTCTATCTCGCCGATGACCGGCAGCTCAGGGACCTCACCTTCTGGGGGCTCGGATCGCTCGCAGGCGCGACATGGAGCAAGATTGCAGCCGCGGGTCCGATCATCGTCGTCGCGCTTCTCACCGCACCGTTTCTTGCACGCGGCCTGAACGCGCTCAGCCTCGGCGAAGCGACCGCCCACCATCTGGGTGTTCCCGTGCAGCGGCTGAAGAACGTGGCGATCGTGGCGGTTGCCGCCGCGGTCGGGGCCTGCGTCGCCGTCTCCGGAGGCATCGGCTTCGTGGGCATCGTCGTGCCGCACCTGCTCAGGCTGCTGATCGGTCCGGACAATCGGTACCTGCTGCCGGCCTCGGCCCTTCTGGGGGCCAGCCTCCTGCTTGCAGCGGACGCCGTCAGCCGCACGATCGTGGCGCCAGCCGAATTGCCTATCGGCATCGTCACGGCCGCCGTCGGGGCGCCGTTCTTCCTGTGGATCCTGTTGCGCCGCCGCGGCATCCTCGATCTGTAGGGCCGGAACGATGATCGAAGCAATCGACGTCAACGTCTACATCGGTGCCAAGCGGATCGTCTCGGGCGCCGATTTCACGGCGCGTCCGGGCGAGTTCGTCTCCATCGTCGGCCCGAACGGCTCCGGCAAGACGACTTTCATGCGCGCTTTGGCCGGCGATCTCGCATTCGAGGGGGTCATTCGGATTTCCGGGCGGTCGCTCTCCTCGATGAAGCCGTGGGAACTGGCCGGCGTCAGGGCGGTGCTGCCACAGTCGGCGACGCTCTCCTTTCCCTTCACCGTGCGTGAGGTCGTCAGGCTCGGGCTGAGCGGCGGGCGCTCGGGCGTTCTACCGGGCGAGGCGCGGCGGTTACCCGAACGTGCGCTCGCCAAGGTCGATCTCGACGGCTTCGCCGGCCGCTTCTATCAGGAGCTTTCCGGCGGTGAACAGCAGCGCGTGCAACTCGCCCGCGTATTGTGCCAGGTCTGGGCTCCGGTCGTGGAAGGTATGCCACGCTTCCTGTTGCTCGACGAGCCGGTGTCCAGCCTCGACATCAAGCACCAGCTGGTCATCATGCGTATTGCCCGCGAGTTCGCCGACAGGGGAGGCGCGACCGTCGCCATCCTGCATGACCTCAATCTGGCGTCCATGTTCTCGGACCGAATCTGCGTCATGCACCGCGGGCGCGTCGCGGCGGACGGCGAGCCGCGCGACGTGTTCAGGAACGACCTGATCTCGCAGGTCTTCGAGTGCGACATGAAGGTCGGCGTTCCCCCGCCGGACGGCATGCCCTACGTGCTGCCGCAGACCGCCATCTCGGAATAGGCAAGAGATCGGGAGCTTTTCAGCGCGCACCTTCGGCTGCGTGGTAGGACTGCCTTTCCCATGCCTGCTTGGCGGGGGCCCTCTGGTGCCGCCACTCCAGCGCAATTCCGCCCCACACCATGCCGAGCAGCAGGTAGAAGTGGCGCCAGTGATCGGTGTCGATGACGGTGCCGAGCAGGACGTGGCCGACGAGAACGATGTAGGCGCAGAGCAGATAGGGCTGCCAGGAGCGGTCCCGGAAGAGAATCCGGAACCCGGCGGCCAGCGTCCAGACGATCATGGTGAACCAGGCCGCGAAGCCGAGCCAGCCATAGTCCATCAGCGCCTTCAGCCAGATATTGTGCGTGTCTTCGCCGTAGGTCAGGCCAAAGACCAGCGGTCCTATCCCGAGCGGCCTTTCCGTGGCCAGCATGAAGCCGATCGCGTGGCGTGCAAATCGGCCGAGCCGGGCGGAGTTGTACTCCTGCACCAGTTGGGCGCGCGTGGTGAAGAGTTCCGCGATCTCGGGTATCTGCAAGGCGACGATCAATCCGAGCGCCAGAAGGAGGATCGCCACCCCGCCCATCACCAGGAGCCGGAGGCGAAAGAGGCTGCTGCGGTGATGGATGAACAGCGCCAGCGCCAGTGCCAGCGTGCTGAAGGCGAAAAGCCCCCATGCGCCGCGGGAGAAGGACAGGAACAGCCCGAACGCGACGATCAGCAGCGGGATCGCGTAGAGCGGCATTCGCGACACAGGTCCCGTCAGGAGCCGGTGCAGGAGGTAGACGCCCGGCAGCGTGATGAAGGGTCCGAAGACGTTCGGATCCTGGAAGACGCCGGCGGCGCGCTCGTACTTGGTGAACATCTCCGCGCCCGGAAAGGCATGAAAATAGCCGAGTATGCCGAAGGCGGAGGTCGCGACGGCAGCAATCGTCCAGCCGAGGAACATGACCTTGAAAAGGGCGGGCCGGGCTTCCAGGACAGACGCGTAGAAGACCGCGGTGAGGGCCAGGAAGAACGATACTGCCAGGTAGAGCGGCGTATCTCCGATCGTCTCCATCTGCGTCATGGCGATCATGCCGCCGATGTTGAAGACGACGAGCAGCACCAGGAGGGGTATCACGCTCTGCGAGATCCGCAGGCCGAACAGGCCCCAGATGGCGATGAGTGCGACCATGTAGATTTCGTAGGGTGCAGGCTCGCGGATGACGAAGCCCGACAGGAACACGCCGATGAACACCGTGGCCGACACGAGCATCGAAACGACCTTGGCGTCCACCGCTGCTTTCGGCAGCAGCGGCCCACGTTCGCCGAATTCATGCGCAAGCGCGCTCAATACGCGTTTTCCGTGTTCATCAGCCGTATGGGTGTCAGAAGGAGTATCCGGAGGTCGAACCACAGGGACCAGTTCTCGATGTAGAACAGGTCGAATTCGGTGCGCTTCTTGACCTTCTCGTCGGTATCCATCTCGCCGCGCCAGCCGTTGATCTGTGCCCAGCCGGTCACGCCGGGCTTGACCTTGTGGCGGGCGAAATAGCCGTCGACGACTTCCGTATAGAGCAGGTTGTGGGATTGCGCGGCGACCGCGTGGGGCCGCGGGCCGACGAGTGAGAGGCTGCCAAACAGCGAATTGAAGAATTGCGGCAGTTCGTCGATGGACGTCTTGCGGATGATGCGGCCGACGCGCGTGACCCGCGGGTCGTCCCTTGGTCACT
This sequence comes from uncultured Alphaproteobacteria bacterium, assembly GCA_963747465.1. Classification (GTDB taxonomy): domain Bacteria; phylum Pseudomonadota; class Alphaproteobacteria; order Rhizobiales; family Rhizobiaceae; genus Aquibium. The sequence continues at coordinate 42,909 of CAVVFC010000005.1, read as the reverse complement.
GCCCTTTTTGCAGTCGGGTCGGACTGGTCCGCATACATCGAGCGGAACTTGTAGACGTCTATCACCTCGTTGTTGAAGCCGTGTCGCTTCTGCCTGAAGAGCACCGGACCCTTGCTGTCGAGCTTGATGGCGATGGCGGTCAGGATCATGATCGGCGAGAACACCGCGATGCCGAGCAGCGAGAAAACCACGTCGAAGGCCCGCTTGGCCACCGAATCCCAGTCGTTTATGGGCTTGTCGAAGATGTCCAGCATCGGCACCGAGCCGATGAAGGAGTACGCACGCGGGCGGAAGCGGAGTTCGCTGGAATGGGCCGAGAGACGGATGTCGACCGGCAGGACCCAGAGTTTCTTCAGCATCGAAAGCACGCGCGATTCCGCCGTGAGCGGCAGCGACACGATCAGCATGTCGATGCGGGCGGCGCGGGCGAACTCGATCAGTTCGGATATGTTCCCGAGCTTGGGATAGCCGGCAACGATAGGCGGCGAGCGCGTGTCGTCGCGATCGTCGAAGATGCCGCAGATGCGGATGTCGTTGTCGGCCTGCTTCTCGAGCGACCTGATGAGCGTTTCGGCCGCCTTGCCGCCGCCCACGATCACCGCACGCCGTTCCATCACCCCGTTGCGCGCCCAGCGGCGGATCAGTCGCGACATGAAGACGCGCAGACCGAAGATGCAAAGCAGTCCGGAGACGTACCAGCCCACGAACCAGAGGCGGGAAAAATCCGTCGCGTTCTTCATGAAGAACGTGGCGAGCGCCATCAGTGCAAAGGCGCCGGACCACACGAAGGCAATCGTGCGGGCATGCGCGGCAGGATTGCGCAGCGTCGCCATCTGATAGGATTCGGTAAACTCCAGCAGAATGACCGCCAGCACCGAGCCGCCGGTGATCGCCGCGACATACGACCAGTCCAGCGTTCCGGAGATGCCGAACCTGGAGGCATAGGTCAGGGCTCCGGCGACGAGCAGCAGCAACAGCTCAAGGGCGCGGAACTTGCCGCTGACCATGACCGGCGACATCGTCTCGCGCCGATACTGCGACGCGACCTGGCGGGCGATCGAGCCCAGCCTGGCTTCGCTGCCGTTGGAATTTCCGGCGTCGTCGAACTGACGCACGGCGTCGGGCGTGAAGCGCGATGACGGATCGATCTGGTTCATGGAGCGAGGCCCGTTGAAGCCCCGCCTATATCGGAAATGCACTAACACTCCCTTGCGCGGGAAGGCGGCAATTGAACTGAACGGTCCCTGGACGTGCCGGGCGGATGCAATGAAAGACCTGCATCCGGGGATTGTCGCTAGGCGGCGCGTGCTTCGCGGTAGATGGCCTCGATACGCGCTGCCATCGCTTCGGCACTGAAGCGCTCGCGCACCTCTTGCGGACCTGGCATGGAGGCAGCGTATGCCTCCTCGTTCTCCAGCGCGATGACCATCTTTGCCGCTATGGAATGGACGTCGGGTTGGACGAGAGCCGCAGTGGCGTTCTCGAAAACCTCGGGAATGCCGCCTACCGCAGTCGCGATCATCGGTCTTCGGGCAGCAAGAACCTCCAGGACGATGTAGGGCATCGCTTCGGCGCGTGATGGCACCACGACGATCCTGGCCAGCGCGAACGCTTCGCGGGCGGGCATCGGGTCCCGGAACCGGACCCTGTCAGCGAGGCCGCTCCTCGCGACCTGCGCGACATACTGTTCGCGATCTTCGCCGTCTCCGACCATCATGGCCGAAAGTCGCCGGCCCATTCTTTGCTCTGCAAGCAGCAGAGCCTCGATGAAGAGATCCGGACCTTTCAGGTCACGCATCATCCCGATGTAGAGGAAGTCGGCGGCATCCGGGATGATTGCCACCGGTTCGAACTCCGCCGCCGTGACGCCATTGTAGACGACCGCGTTGGGTGCGCGGGGCTCTCCGACCTTGCGCCGGAAGGTGTCGCGCTCCTGCCGGGAAACGAAGAGGATGTAGTCCGACACCCTGTCCATGACCCGTTCGAGCATGAAGAACAGGCGGCCGGTGAGGCTTCCCGGATCGTAGTGGAGGCTTCCCCCGTGCGGCGAATAGAGGCGGGCGACGCGAGACCTTGAAACCCGCAAGAGTGAGCCGAACATCCTCGCATAGACACCGCCCTTGGCGCCATGTCCGTGAAGGATGTCCGGCTTCAATTCCTTGATGATCCTGTATGTGTTCCATGCGGCGGTGAGATCGCCGGGCCCGATGTGGCGCTGCATGGGCGTGCGATGGACGCCGAGTTCGAGCTTCGGTTCCATTTCCCGAAACAGTCGCGCTTCATATTCTCCGCCGGTCGAGGAGTCGCAGACGATGCCGACCTTGTGGCCAGCCGCGATCTGCGCCTCCGCGAGATCCCGCACGTGACGGAAGATCCCTCCCACGGGGTTCCGGAAACAATGGACGATGCGAAGGCTCTCGGGCACGGAAGGCGCTTCATCGACGGTCAGAAGAGGCGCTCGCGGACATAGACCGTGTCTCCGGGCAGCATCGGGTCCGAGGTCAGCACGCGACCGGTCATGACCTTTCCATTGATGTCCCTGGTGATATCGACGTTGGCCTGGTTTGCACGCGCTGTATATCCGCCGGCAGCCGCAATCGCCTTGTGAACCGTCATTCCGGGCACATAGCTGTACTGCCCGGCTGCGCCGACCTCGCCCATGACGAAGATCGGACGATACCGATCGATCTCGACCGAAATGTCGGGATCGCGCAGATAGCCGTTGCGCAACTTCTGTGCGATCTGCTGCTCCACTTCCTGAGCGGTCTGCCCGCGTGCGGCGATCGGGCCCACGAGAGGGAAGGAGACATAGCCGGCCTGATCGACATTGTAGACGTTCGTCAGGCCTTCCTGCTCGAAGACGGTCACGCGGATGCGGTCGCCCGCGTCGAGAACATAGGGTTTGGTGATCGCGGCATGGAAGGCGGGCGGTACGGGACGGTAGCCTGCGCACCCAGCCAGGGTCAGCGTGGCGAGCGCGGCAGTTGCGGCTACGAAAAACGGGCTCTTCATTGGCTTACACGCACCCTTCGACTGCGTGCCGGAAACGTCCCGGCCGGCTGTGAATAGGTCCTCGTTATCGTCCCGTTAGGGTTAATGCTGGGTAAAGGAGAAACCGCTTTCGCCGATGAGGTCGCGGCCGGGGCGCTGCTTGCTGGCGCGGGTGCGGCGCCGTGGCGGGACAAAGGTAAACGTTCCCTTACGACACTCTTAACCGCGTAGTTACCATAGAAGTTTACGGTCTCCGCCCAAGAGAATGGAGTTACCAGGCATGGGCGGCACCTATCCCCAAGCGGAAGACGTCGATATCGATCTCGGCAGGCTGATGTCGAGCCTCGGACGCAACTGGCTGCGCATCTGCGTCGTGGCGCTCGGCGTCGCCGCAGTGGCATTCATGCTGGCGAGCATGGCGACTGAGCATTTCAAGGCCGAGACGAGGCTTCTGATCGAGGAACGGGAATCGGTCTTCACACGCCCCGATGCGACTGGCAAGGATTCGCCGATACTGGACGAGCAGGGGGTGACCAGCCAGGTCGAGGTGATCGGGTCGTCCGATCTCCTGAAGCAGGTGGCGCGTGACCTCAACCTCGCCGCCATCCCCGAATTCGAAGCCTCGGGCGAGGTTTCGCTGCTGGGGCGGCTTCTGATCCTGGCGGGCCTGCGCAGCGACCCGGTGGAATTGCCCCCGGAGGAGCGGGTTCTCAAGGCTTTCCGCAAGAAGCTGAACGTATTCCGGGTGGAGGGATCGCGCGTGATCGTGGTCCAGTTCTCCTCCGAAAGTCCCGAACTCGCGGCCGAGGTGCCGAACGCGATCGCGGATGCCTACATTGCCCTGCAACGCAATGCCAAGCGCCAGTCCAATTCCGACGCCACCGAATGGCTGGAGCCGGAAATCGCCGATTTGCGCGAGAAGGTGAAGGAGGCGGAAGGCAAGGTCGCCGACTTCCGCTCGCAATCCGATCTCCTGATTGGATCGAACAATTCCGCGCTTGCCACGCAGCAGCTGTCGGAGCTTTCGAGCGAACTGTCGCGCGTGAAGGCAAACCGCGCATCGGCCGAAGCGACGGCTTCCGCGGTTCGCAATGCGCTCGCCGCCGGTACCTCGATCGAATCTCTGCCCGACGTGCTTTCCTCTCCGTTGATCCAGCGCCTGCGGGAGAACCAGGTGCAGCTCAGGGCCAATATCGCCGACCTTTCGGCGACGCTTCTCGACAACCATCCGCGCATCCGCGCCCTCCGCTCTCAGCTTTCCGATCTGAACGCACAGATCCGCAACGAAGCCCGCAAGGTCCTGCAGGGCTTGGAGACCGAGGCAGAGGCTGCCCGGTTGCGCGAGCGCGAACTCATTTCCGAACTCAACCGGCTGAAGGTGGAGTCCTCGCGCGTCGGCGGGCAGGAGGTGGAGCTTCGCGCTTTGGAGCGGGAAGCCGCCGCGCAGCGTGAATTGCTGGAATCCTACCTCTCGCGTTATCGCGAGGCTGCCTCGCGGAAGGATCGCAACTACCTGCCTGCCGACGCACGCACCTTCTCGCGTGCCACGGCCCCCTCGGAACCGTATTTCCCGAAGGTTCTGCCCATCACGGGTGCCGCCTTCGTCGCATCTCTGTTGATCATGGCAATCGTCGTGCTTGTCAGCGAACTGTTCAGCGGACGCGCCATGCGGCCGGCCAACCGTCCCGCCGAACCGGTTCGCGACGTGGTCATGCCTGTCCTCGAGCCGAAGCGGGACGAGCACGACGACGTCGAAGCAGACGAACGCGAAAGCGGTTCGGATCAGGACGACCCGGAAATCGTGGCGCCTGCACCACTTGCCGCGGAGGTCCTTCCGGAGCAATCCGCAAAGCCCGCCCCTGTCTTCACCAGGGGTCAGATCTCGATCGAGGCAGCGGCGGAGCGGCTCGTCAGTCGCGGCGCATCGCGCGCGATCTTCGTGTCTCCCGAAGGTGACGAGGGAGCCGCGACCGCGGTGATGGTTGCCCGGGAAGTGGCAGACGCCGGACTGCGTACGCTTCTGCTCGACCTCACGGCGACCGGCGCGGCCTCATGGCCGATGCTGGAGAGATCGGACGTGTCGGGTATCACGGATCTTCTCTGCTCGAAGGCGCAGTTCACCGACGTCATCCACCCGGATCACTATTCCGACTGCCATGTGATTCCCTCCGGAAACGCCGATCCGGCGCGGGCCATGCGTGCCGTCGACCGGCTGCCGATCATCCTGAATTCGCTCAACACCGCCTATGACATCGTCGTGATCGAGTGTGGGCCGGCCGATGGCCCGAGCATCAAGCGCCTCGTGACCGGTTCCACGGAAATCGTCATCAGCGTTATCGAGGAGGAAGACGAGGCGATTTCAGCCACCGAATCCGAACTGAAGTCAGTAGGGTTCGAAAAGGCGTTCCTGGTTACCCCGGTCGGCTACGAGCCACCGCATGCTCCCGCGCCCGGCGAAAGGAATGCCGCCTGATCGGCGGCAACGACATCTGGCTCCGGTCTACGCGGATGCGGGCAAACTCGCCCTTCGCCGCAGCCTGCGGATGAAGGTCCGGGCAAGCGGGCTCGACTTCACGACCCGCTTGGCGGAATTCATCGCCTTCAGGCCGGCCACCGCCAGACGCCCCTTCATGGAAACCGCGATGGCGGTATCGAAATGTCTCGTTTCCATGTCGCACCAGAGGCGCTTGTAGGGTTCGTCCCCGACACTGAAATCATAAGTGTCCAGTCCAGCCTCGCAGGCTTCCCGGATGTTTTCGAAGAACAGGAAATCGCCGGGGCTCGTGGACGCCAGTTCGTCGTCGGCGATCGAGCCGAATTCGCAGATGATCGAGGACTTCGTGACGCTGCAGCCGGTGACCGCTCGCAGCTTCCCACCGACTTCGAGAGCCTGCAGGACGAACTCGGGCTTCGGTTGAACGACGGCTTCGCCGAAGAGATCGCGGAAGAAGCCTCTGATACCCGCATCGGCGAATACGTCCGGTATGCCGCTGGCGGCGAACCGCGCTGCCTTCATCTCGAAGAATGTCTCGAGCAGGCGATCCGTCTCGGCACGATCCGCGGCTTGGAAACGACGGAGTCCGCCTGCGGCCTCGAACTTGCGGGTCTGCGCGCGATGCTTCTTGCGCTTGCGCTTTCCGCTCGTCCGTTCAAGCACGGCGTCGAGCCCTCCCGAAAGATCGATTGCCAGGGAGGGCGTCGGGCTCGCCCAGGACTGCGATGCGCAGAGCGGATTGTCCATTCCCTGGAACGAGGGCAACTGACGTTCGAGCAGAACGAGATCGACATCGGGCCGCGCGATCTTCAGCGCGCCGCCAATGGCGCTGCGGAAAGTTCGAAAGGCGTCGGCCGAGACACCTGGCACCGTCGCCACGAAGTTCCCGTTCGCGTGGCTCCCGCCGGGGAAGCGTGCGATCCGGAAACGTCCACTGTCGACGATCTCCAGGGCGAGCGCCAGTACGGGCCTTTGCAGGCTCCCCACGACTACGACGATATCCTGGTTGCGATTTCGCGCCCAACTCTCGATCCACCATGGGTTCTGGGGTGGCGCATATTCCGCGCTCGCGCAGAACTGGCGGTAGTTTTCCAGCGCCGCAGGACCGGCAAGGCAGCGGAACTCGATCGATGCGGAAGCATCCGTTCCTGCGACCGGGAGGGTTCTCGATCCGCTTTCAAATCGAAAGTTGTCGGGCACGTCAGCGTCAACCATACCTTTAGCCTTCGGGTGTAGAGCTTGCCGGGGTGGCGCCGACTTGCGCCTGTTCCAGGATGCGCGAAGCCTATTCGTAAATGGTGAAAGAATGATCGACAGGGGTGAATTCGTCAGGAAACTGGTCCTGAACTCGCTTCGCCTCAGCCTTCTTGCTCCGATGGCCAGCCGGTATTTCGGCGGGCTCGGAGCCATCCTCATGCTGCACAAGATCAGCGACGAGCCTCTGCAGACGATCGGTGCGAACCGGCACCTGACCATCAGTTCCCAGTTCCTCGATGCCATGCTCTCCGAGGTGAAGCGCCTTGGCTTCGTCCTCGTCACGATGGACGAAGCTGTCGACCGCATCCGGCGGGGCAAGCAGGCGGACCGGTTCGTCACCGTCACTGCCGATGACGCCTATCGCGACAATCTGGAGGTGGCACTTCCGGTGCTGGAGAAACATTCCGCGCCGATCACGATCTATGTGGCACCCGCCCTGACGGAAGGCACGGTATTCGTCTGGTGGGAATTGCTGGAAGCCATCGTGAGCAGCCGTGACGTGGTCTATCTCCCGACGCCGAATGGGACGTTGGTCTACGACTGCTCCACGCAGGCCGACAAACTTCGCGCCAACACCGAAATTCATGCCTACCTGACGGAAGAAGTGCCCGAGCAGGACCAGGTCGCCGTCATGCGCGATCTGGCGCTTTCGTCAGGCTTCGACCCGCATGCTCTGAACGCATCGACCTTGCTGGATTGGGATGAGCTTCGCGGAATGGCGTCGCACCCCCTGGTGACGATCGGAGCCCATACGGTACACCACTACAACCTGATGCGCCTCTCCGAGGAAAAGGCTCGCAGCGAAATTGTGGATTCCGGTTCGATCATCGAGGTGGAACTGGGACAAAGGCCACGCCACATGGCCTATCCCTATGGCTACGCGTCGGCCGTCGGCGCCCGCGAGGTGAACCTGGCGCGCGAGGCGGGCTACGCATCGGCCGTCACGACCCGCCACGGATTGATCCAGGCCGGCCATGCCAGCCACCTCCACTCCTTGCCGCGCATCTCTATCAATGGACGCTATCAGTGCGTGAGGCACGTCGGCACCATGCTGTCGGGGATCACGACACCGATCGCCAACCGCGGCAATCGGGTGGTCACCGTCTGATCCGGCCGACGCGCTGCTCCCGTGAGAAGCCGCGCCCTGTCAGCCGCCGTGCCGCGGCGGCTTGACCATCCAACTGATGATCCACATCGCCGGCAGCACCCACAGCAGTCCAGTGAAGAAGAAGTAGGCCAGGTGAATGGTCCAGCTGGACTCCGCAAGGCGCGCAGTCGCGATAGACGTGGCGATCAGGGCGTAGAGGACCACCAGCGCCACCAGGAGGACGGTACCGATGAGTTTCTTCAGGCGGACGGGCATGGCGGTTCCTTTCCGCCTGCTTTTACCGGCAGCGCCGGCGAGCGCAATCCCGCACTGGGCCAACAAGGAGCGGCGCGACCGCTTGCCGCGCGTCGAAATCTTGCCAGTGCCACAGTGATCGTTCACGAGACCCGCTGAATTCTTGCGGGTCCGGATCACTCCCATGACAGCCATCGCAGAACCGATGCTTCACGACAGGCTCGAGCGGCAGGCGCGCGATCGCGTTCTGGTGCGCGGCTGGCTCTATATCGTCCTTCTGATGCTCTTTGCCCTGGTCTTCGTGGGTGGGGCCACGCGGCTGACCGAGTCGGGGCTCTCGATCACCGAGTGGAAGCCGATCCACGGTGTCATCCCGCCGCTCTCCGACGCCGAATGGCAGGCGGAGTTCCAGAAGTACCAGCAGATTCCCGAATACCAGCAGATCAACAAGGGCATGAGCCTCGACGCCTTCCAGACCATCTACTGGTGGGAATGGACGCATCGCCTGCTGGCGCGGGGCGTCGGCTTCGTCTTCGCCTTGCCACTCCTGTTCTTCTGGGCGACCAGGCGGCTCGAACCTGCCCTGAAGCCAAAGCTCGTCGGGCTCCTGCTTCTTGGCGCTTTCCAGGGTGCCGTCGGCTGGTGGATGGTGGCATCGGGCCTGGTCGACCGGACCGATGTCAGCCAGTATCGGCTTGCGACGCACCTGACCATCGCCTGCATCATCTTCGCGGCGACGATGGTCGTCGCGCGAGGGCTTGCGCCGCATTCCGCTCCCCGATCCGCCCCGGAGACACGGCGCTTCGCGGGCATCCTGCTGCTGATGGTTATCGTCCAGATCTATCTCGGCGGCCTCGTCGCAGGTCTCAATGCCGGCTTCGCCTACAACACCTGGCCGCTGATGGACGGGAGCCTCGTTCCGGGCGACCTGCTGATCCAGAATCCCTGGTGGATCAACTTCTTCGAGAACGCCAAGACAGTGCAGTTCGTCCACCGGGTGGGCGGCTACATCGTCTTTCTTGCCGCCCTCTGGCATGTCTTCCAGGCGCGCGCCGCGGACCGCGGAAGCACCCATGCGCACCGCGCGGTGGTATTGCTGCTCATCCTCCTGCTTCAGGCGGCGGTCGGCATCACCACGCTGCTGACCGTGGTCGACATCGGCTGGGCGCTGCTGCACCAGGCCATCGCGCTCGTCGTGCTGGGCTTCGCCGCCGCGCACTGGCGTGGCACGAAGGGTGCTTATCGGGTGGAAACCGGGGTCGTGATGCGCAACTGAGGAGAGGGCGGCTCGAAACCTATGCCGCCAGCCCGAGCATCAGATCCATGTTCTGAACCGCCGCGCCCGACGCGCCTTTCCCGAGATTGTCGAGCACCGCAACCAGGTTGGCCTGCCCTTTGCCTTCCGTCCCGAAGACGTAGAGTTTCATCCCGTCGGTGCCGTTCAAGGCGGTCGGATCGAGGCGGGCAAGCTTCGCACTTTCCTCAACGGGGACGACGTCGACCACTGTCTGGCCGGCGTAGTGCGATAGGAGAGAGCCGTGGACGTCGCCGAGGGAGGGGCTGCCGTTGAGGTCGGCCAGGTAAAGCGGCATCTGCACGATCATGCCTTGTGCAAAGCGTCCGACGCTCGGCGAAAAGACGGGCCGGCGCGCAAGCAAACCGTGCTCCTGCATCTCCGGAACGTGCTTGTGCACGAGCGTGAGCCCGTAGAGGAAATGCGGCGCCGCGATATGGTCGGGGTTCGCCTCGTCCTCCATCTGCGCGATCATCTGCTTGCCGCCGCCGGTATAGCCGGAGATGGCATTGATGGTGACGGGATAGTCGGCAGGCAGGAGGCCCGCCTCGACCAGCGGCCTGATCAATCCGACCGCGCCGGTTGGATAGCATCCGGGATTGGCGACCAGCCGCGCTTCGGCGATCCGCTGGCGCAGTCCGCTGGTCATCTCAGCGAAGCCATACGCCCAGTCCGGATGGACCCGGTAGGCGGTGGATGTGTCGATGATGCGCGTCGAATTCACGCCTTCGAGGATCCCGACCGCCTCGCGCGACGCATCGTCGGGAAGACAGAGGATCGCGACGTCGGCTTCCTTGAGCATGTCTTCCCGCAGATTGCGGTTACGCCGCTCCGCTTCCGGAATGGACATCACGTCGAGATCGGACCGGCCGGCGAGCCGCGTCCGGATCTGGAGCCCGGTGGTGCCGTGTTCGCCGTCGATGAAGATTTTGGGTCTGGTCACTTTTCGTCCGCCTGAAAGGAAAGAAGATCAATGGCTTGAGGCCATGCTCGGAATCTGTCCCGGAAGGCGTTGAATCAGTCCGCAAAGAAACTGAATCAATCTGCGAGCCTGTCCGGGCCTGACTTTACTGGTCGTCGTCGCATCATCATCGTTGGCGCGCCTTCTTCTCCGCCAGCAGCCCGAGATAGTGCTGGGCGACCGTCGCACCCGCGATCGCCGTGATGTCGGCGTGATCGTAGGCCGGCGCGACTTCTACTATGTCGGCCCCCACGATGTCGAGATCGCCGAGTTGCCGCAGCACCGATAGGATCTTGGCCGATGAGGGACCGCCCGCCACCGGCGTGCCGGTTCCGGGCGCGAAGGCCGGGTCGAGGCAGTCGATGTCGAAGGTGACATAGGTCCTGGCGCCGCCCGTCCGCTCGACGATCGCCCTGGCGATCTCCGCCGCCTTCATCTCATCGAGATCGTAGCCGTGCAGGATCTTGATGCCGAAATCCTCCGGCGCGTGCGTGCGGATGCCGACCTGGATGGAACGCTGCGGGTCTATGACGCCGTCGCGCACCGCCCGCGCCACAAAGGATCCGTGGTCGATGCGCTTGCCGTCGTCGAACCACGTGTCCTGGTGCGCATCGAACTGGACGAGTGCAAGCTTGCCGTACTTTGCCGCATGGGCCTTCAGCAGCGGCCAGGTGACGAAATGATCACCCCCGAGCGAAACGAGGAAGGCATCGGACTTCAGGAGCTTCGCCGCGTCACGTTCGATCTTGCCGGGGGTCTTCTGGTGATTGCCCGTGTCGAGCAGGCAATCGCCGTAGTCGATCACCGCGAGATCGGCGAAGAGATCGCGGTGGAACGGATACTGCGGATCATTGTCGAAAATCGCCGCCGCGCGCCGGATCGCCTGCGGCCCGAAGCGAGCGCCCGGCCGGTTGGTGACGGCGGCGTCGAAGGGAATGCCCCAGACGATCGCATCCGCGCCCTTGACGTTCTTGGTGTAGCGCCTCCGCATGAAGGACAGCGCCCCCGCATAGGTCGGATCGCCCGCGTTTGTGTTGAGCGAACGGGCGGTGAAGGCGTGATCGATCGTCGAAGCTGGCATGGTGGGTTCCTGTTCGCATCCGTTGGTAATCCATGACGGAAGGTCGCTCAAGCGACCGGCACGGATTTTGCAACGGCAGAGCAGGGACGGGTCATGCGTAACAAGGTGTCTTCCTTCGGGACAGGGGAGACGCGAGCGGAGGCCAGCGCCGATGAAGACCAGATCGACCCTTCCCGTCACGCACACGGGCTCGACCTATCCGGGACGCTTTGAGGTGCTCGACAGCTGGCGCGGCATCGCCGCCGCCATGATCGTTCTGTTCCACATGCAGATCGTCAGCGATATCCACGATCTTCCCCTCGTTCGCGCCGGCGAAACCTTCGTGGATTTCTTCTTCGTGCTCTCCGGTTTCGTGATCGCCCACGCCTATGCCGGCCGCGTGACTTCGGGGGAAGGGTTCGCGGGCTATGTCTTGCAGCGCCTCGGCCGCATCTATCCGCTGCACGCGGTGATGCTGCTCCTTTTTCTGCTCTTCGAGACGGCGAAAGCGGTCGTGCCCTCGCTGGGAAGTGCCGGAGACCCGGCATTTTCCGGCAGCAACGAGATCTCCGCCATAGTCAGCAATCTCCTGCTGATGCAGGCTTGGGGGTTCGAGGACGGACTTACCTGGAACACGCCGTCGTGGAGCATTTCCGGAGAACTGGTTTCCTACCTGCTCTTTGGCGCTGCTGCCCTGCTGTGCGGGCGGAAGCTCTGGATCGCTGCGGCGGTCGGCGCCTTCGCTTCGTTCGCGGTCCTGGTCGTCATCGCTCCCAAGGGCATGGAATCGACCTTCGACTTCGGCGCCGTGCGGGCGCTTTACGGCTTCTGCATCGGCGTCCTGCTGCACCGCGCCGTCATCGCCAGCGTGCAACGGACCAGGGACAAACTGCAGCGGGAGCCGGTGCGTGCGGCGAGGCTCGCCTGGACGATCGCCGAAATCGCGGCGGTCGGCTGTCTCGTCGAGTTCGTCAGGGCGAGCCATCAGAACGCGGCCGCATTCGCCGCTCCCCTGGTCTTCGCCTTTGCCATAAACGTCTTCGCGCACGAAGGCGGCCATGTCAGCCGGCTACTGCGCTGGAAGCCCTTTCTGATGGCCGGCATGCTGTCCTATTCGATCTACATGATCCACATGTTCGTTCTGCTGCGCTGCCTGAACGTCGGACGCATTGCCGACAAGGTGTTCGGAACCGAATTTTTGCGGCCCATGGACGGCAATGCCGCGCACGGCCTCGTGCTCGACTTCGGGAACAGGTACGCCGGAGACCTCGCGACAGTCGGCCTGCTGGGAGGTATCGTCGGCCTGAGCTACGTCACCTACAGGGTGATCGAGCGACCGGGGCAACGGGCATTCCGCAGGCTCGCGCAGCGATTGGCGGATCGGCGTGGCCGGACTACCAGCCCCGCAGTCGTCGTCCGGACCGCCTGAAGGCAGGTATGAAAAAGGCCGCGCGAGGCGGCCTTGATCGGGTTCGGGAGGAGAGGCGGGGTGTCCCCGCCCACCCTTAGCGCTTGGAGAACTGGAACGACCGGCGGGCCTTCGCCTTGCCGTACTTCTTGCGCTCGACCGTACGCGAGTCGCGGGTCAGGAAGCCACCCTTCTTCAGAACCGGCCGGAGGCTCGGCTCGTAGTAGGTGAGCGCCTTGGAAATGCCGTGACGCACCGCGCCGGCCTGGCCCGAAAGACCGCCGCCCACGACGGTCGCGATGACGTCGTACTGGCCATCGCGGTTGGTTGCCACGATTGGCTGGCGCAGGATCATCTGCAGCACCGGACGGGCGAAATAGGCGTTGAAGTCCTTGTCGTTCACCACGATGCGGCCGGTGCCGGGACGTACCCACACGCGGGCGATTGCGTCCTTGCGCTTGCCGGTGGCATAGGCGCGACCCTGCGCGTCCAGCTTCTGGACGTGAACGGGAGCGGACGGCTCTTCGGCGGCGGTCACCCCCGTTGCGGTGCCGAGATCGGCGAGCGAATTGAGATCAGCCATAGACCTGGACCCTTACATTCTTCTTGTTCAGCGAGGCCACGTCCAGCGTTTCTGGCTGCTGTGCCTCGTGAGGATGGGCCGCGCCGGCATAGACGCGGAGGTTCTTCATCTGGCGCCGGCCGAGCGGGCCGCGCGGGATCATGCGCTCGACGGCCTTTTCCAGGACGCGCTCCGGGAAACGGCCCTCGAGCAGGTCGCGTGCGGTGCGCTCCTTCACGCCGCCGGGATGGCCGGTGTGCCAGTAGTACACCTTGTCGGTGTACTTCTTGCCGGTCAGAACCACCTTGTCGGCATTGATGATGACGACATTGTCGCCGTCGTCGACATGGGGTGTGAAGGTTGGCTTGTGCTTGCCGCGCAGGCGGTTGGCGACGATGGTGGCGAGACGGCCGAGGACGAGACCCTCGGCATCGATCAGCACCCACTTCTTCGTCACCTCCGCAGGCTTCTGCGAAAAGGTTTTCATTCGGGCTACTTTCCTGTCGGACCTTCCGACCCTCTTGGGCGCGAAAGGCGTTTCTTGTTGCTTGAATTGGCCGGCATTCCGCCGATCAAAACGAAACGGCGGCCGATCAGGCCGCTGCTTCGGGGTGGCTTATAGGCGAGGCTGATCGCGCCGTCAAGCGACTTAGCCGCTCTAAGGCAGCAATAAAGACAGTGAAAACAGCGGCTTATGATAGAGGTAACAAATTACCACATACATTGTTTGTCATCGCTTGGGTGGAATGGAGTAGGTGCCGGTCGCATGGGCCACCGTCAGCCGGTCCGGTCCGGCGACGATGTCGATCTCGAAGACCATCAGGCTCCTCCCCAGCTTGATGATGCGGCACAGCCCGTCGATCGGTCCGGGTCCGGCCTTGCGCACGAAATTGATGTTGAGATTGGTCGTCACCGACAGTGCGTCGGGTCCGGCATGCGACAGCACGCAGGCATAGCCACCAATATCCGCAAGGGCGAAGAGACATGGCCCCGACACCGTGTCTCCGGGCCGAAGGTGTCGGTCCGTCGCGTTGAGCCGGACGGCGCATCCACCCGGAACGACGTCCAGCACGACATAATCCTGCCTTCCGCCGTTCAGTTGCGGGAACACCTCGTTGATGAGGCGGTTGGTCGTTTCGCCGTCCAGAAGCGGCGCGATGGGGGTGTTTCGCACGTTTGGTTCCGGTTGCTGCTCAATCCTTGGCCGAGTTTGTCGGCCGGTTCTGCGTCCAGTCGAAGGTGCCGAGGTCGCGCTCCCGCACCGCATGTTTCCAGCCCATCTCCTCCGCGCGATGCTTGAAGTTGAGCCCCTCGGGCGAATGACGCGTGATGCCGTCGAAGACCGTGGCGAACATCTGCGTCTGTTTCAGGCCCATCGCCTCGATCGCCTGGTTCACGACCAGCTTCTGCATCATCAACTGGTTGACCGGAACGCCGGCCATGCGCTCCGCCAGCCGCTCGACTTCGGCGTCGAGTCCGTCCGCCGGCACGGCCTTCAGCACGAGGCCCATGCGCTCGGCTTCCGTTCCCGTGACCCGGTCGCCGGTGAAGAGCATCCGCTTCGCCCGCTCCGGCCCGAGCCGGTAGACCCACATGGCCGTCGTCGGACAACCCCAGACGCGCACCGGCATGTAGCCGATCTCGGCGTCGTCGGCCATCACGATCATGTCGGAGCAGAGCGCGATGTCGGAACCGCCCGCGACCGCGAAGCCGTGCACCTTGCAGATCACCGGCCGGTAAGATCGCCACAGCGACATGAAGAGTTCGGTGTTGCGCATCATGAAGGCATAATCCTTCATCGGATCCCACGGCATCTCCTGCGTGACGGAATTCCCGGCGCCGCCGGCAGCCTCGGCATAGTAGGGGAGGTCGTAGCCTGCGCAGAAGGCGCGCCCGGCGCCGGACAGGACGATGACATGGACGCCGGCATCTGCATTCGCCTTTTCGACGGCCGCGGCAAGTTCGCGCGGCAGGTCGTCATCAATGGCGTTCAGGACGTCCGGACGGTTGAGCGTGATGCGCCCGATCCGGCCGTCCTTCTCGTAAAGCACCTTCGCCGCCATGTCTCCTCCTCGTCCTGTTCCGTTTCCGTAAACGTCAATCACAATCGCCGCATCGTGGCTGTTCTTCAAGCTGCTCCGTGCTAGTTTTTGCGACACGCGTTCTCGAGCATGTGCAATCGGAAGGAAGGCATGATGGCCGAAATACTGGCGATGAAGCAGGCGGAAATCGAGGGGCCGGTGGCCGAGCAACTCTCCGGTGGCGTGCTGACGCTGGTTCTCGCTAACGCGCCGGCCAACGCACTGTCGCTCGCCACCATGGACGCTCTTCAGTCTGCGCTCGACCGCGCCCGCGACGACCGTGCCGTGCGCGTCGTCGTCTTGACGGCCGCACCCGGAAAGGTCTTCTGCGCCGGGCATGACCTGAAGGAGATGAACGCCCGCCGCGTCGACGAGGACGGGGGCGAGGCCTTTTTCCGCCGAACCTTCGACGCGTGTTCGCGCCTCATGAAGTCGATCGTCGGGCTGCCCCAGCCGGTGATCGCGCAGGTCGACGGCATCGCCACCGCGGCCGGCTGTCAGCTCGTGGCGACCTGCGACCTCGCCATCGCCACCGACCGGGCGACCTTCGGCGTCAACGGCATCGACGTCGGACTTTTCTGCTCCACGCCTGCCGTCGCGCTGTCGCGCGGCGTGAAGCCGAAGCATGCCATGGAGATGCTTCTGACCGGCGAGATGATCGACGCGACGACGGCGCGCGAGTTCGGCCTGATCAATCGCGTGGTGCCGCCGGAATACCTGAATCAGATCGTCGGAAAATACGCGCAAACCATTGCCGCAAAATCGCCTTCGGCGATCCGCTTCGGCAAGCGGTCCTTCTACGCGCAGGCTGGCATGGACCTGGCAGACGCCTACGCCAGCGCCTCGCGCACGATGGTGGAGAACATGCTGGCGCAAGATGCCTGCGAGGGCATCGGAGCGTTCATCGACAAGCGCAAGCCGGAGTGGACGGGGGAGTGATGGAACCTCGCATCTCCATCGTAACGCTCGGGGTGGCGGACCTCGATCGTTCCGTCGCATTTTACGAAGCGATGGGCCTGAAGCGCCACGCGGGTATCACCGATGGCGTCGCCTTCTTTCAGATGGGCGGAATGATCTTCGGCCTGTTTCCCCGGACGGAACTGGCGAAGGATGCCGGTATCGATCCCGCCGGCTCCGGATTTTCCGGAATCGCGCTCGCCTACAACACGCGCTCGGAGATGGAGGTCGACGCGGTGCTGGATGCTGCCGCAAAGGCCGGCGGCCGGATCGTGCGCGAGGCCGGCAAGGCCTTCTGGGGCGGCCGGACCGGTTACTTCGCCGATCCGGACGGGCATCTGTGGGAAGTCGCCCACAATCCCGGTTTCCCGATCGCGGGAGACGGCACGATCTCGCTGCCGGACTGAAGGCCGCCGAATTCCCGCCGCGATTTGCCTGTCTTTCTGAAGACGAAGGGCACGACGGAGAAATCGACCATGGCCACGCGTCTGGTTGCGGCCCTTTTGCTTGCGTTCATCTTGCTGCGGCCGGCGGCGGCGGAGGAATCCGGCCTGCTCTACCCCGAGATCATCCTCGACACCGACGACAGCTATTCGCACGACGCGGACCTGACGGCCTTTCGGCACGCCTTCGTCGAAGCCAGCGAGAGCCTCGTGACGACCGAATACGGCAAGCAGATCGATCCGGAGGCGCTGCTTCCCTTCCTGGCGGACGACGTGGAAATCTTCGTCGGGCAGGGCGGGCTGCCGTACCGCGAGGAGTTCGTGTCGATCGGCCTTCATCCGGCCCGCCGCGCGCTGGAGATGGCGGGAAGCCTGTCGCGGCCGCGCGATCACGCCGATCCCGTCGTGCAGAGCCGCTACGGCATGTATGCGCTCGCCCGGCTCGCGGGCGAACCGGCGATCGGCCGGACGCCCTGGCTCGACGGCCGCATCTGCACCGCGAGCTACGGCCGCATGTCGTGGCCCGACTGGGTCGCGCTCGACGGCAGGCTGCGGACTCTCGATCGCCGCGACTGGGTCATCGCCTCCGTCGTCCGGTTGGAAGAAGCGGATGGTCTGCCTTCCGCTGACTGGCCGAAGCGCTACCAGATGATGCCGGTGTCGCCCGAGCAGAAACGCTCCGGCGGATCGTTGGGAATCCTTACGCCGGATGGCGGCCTCGTCTTCTTTCGCGTCTTCTACGGCCCCGACACCAGCCATTTCGCCACCTATCTCAATTCTCACCTGTGCTTCGAACGGCGCGGCGGCGCATGGAAGGTGTCGGCCATTGCGATACGGCTTGATTGATGACGTGCAGTGCTTCAAACCGGGCGCATGAACCACGACACCTACGACAACGGCTACATCTCCGGCATTCTCAACGACGTGAAGACCATCGCGATCGTCGGAGCCTCGGCCAACGACGTGCGGCCGTCGCACTTCGTCACGAAGTATCTGATCGACAAGGGCTACACGGTCTTTCCGATCAATCCCGGACACGCCGGCAAGGAAATGCTCGGCCGTCAGGTCTACGCCCGCCTGGCGGATGTCCCCGAGCCGATCGACATGGTCGACGTCTTCCGCGCATCTGACGCCGTTCCGCCGATCGTTGACGAGTCCCTGGCGCTCGATCCGCTCCCCAAAGTGATCTGGATGCAGCTCGGCGTGAGCGACGCCGAGGCGGCCCGCAAGGCGGAAGCGGCCGGCGTCAAGGTGGTCATGAACCGCTGTCCGAAGATCGAGTACGGCCGCCTTTCGGGTGAGATCGGCTGGAACGGCGTCAACAGCCGACTGATCTCGTCCAAAAAGCCCGTCATGCGGCAGGGGTTCCAGAGCTTCGGCATAAGGCAGAGATAGCGCGCGGACGCGGCAGCCCGCAAAACGCTCTTCCGCGGGAACGCTCTCAGCTAAAAAATTGTGCTTTGATTTTGGCCTTGGCCTTTGCGATGGATGCGCAGGCCGAAAAAGGCTGCCGATCAGGAGGAACCAGCATGACCCAGCGCACACCCGGCTTCGACACGCTCGCCATTCACGCCGGCGCGCAGCCGGACCCAGCCACCGGTGCGCGGGCCACGCCGATCTACCAGACGACGGCCTACGTCTTCGACGACGTCGATCATGCCGCCTCGCTGTTCGGGCTGAAGGCCTTCGGCAACATTTACACCCGCATCATGAACCCGACGCAGGCCGTTCTGGAAGAGCGCGTTGCCGCACTGGAGGGTGGCACGGCGGCCCTCGCGACTGCTTCGGGGCACGCCGCGCAGCTCCTTGTCTTCCACACGCTGATGCAGCCGGGCGCCAATTTCATTTCGGCGAAGAAGCTGTACGGCGGTTCGATCAACCAGTTCGGCCACGCGTTCAAGAACTTCGACTGGCAGGTGCGCTGGGCCGACATCGACGATCTCTCCACCATCGAGAGCCAGATCGACGACAAGACCCGGGCGATCTTCGTCGAGAGCCTCGCCAATCCCGGCGGTACCTTCGTCGACCTCGAGCCGATCGGGGAGATCGCGCGCCGGCACGGGCTGCCCTTCATCGTCGACAACACGATGGCGTCGCCCTACCTGCTGCGGCCGATCGAGCACGGCGCAGACATCGTCGTGCACTCGCTGACGAAGTTCCTCGGCGGCCACGGCAACTCGATGGGCGGTGCGATCGTCGACGGCGGCACCTTCGACTGGTCGAAGAGCGGCAACTACCCGATGCTGTCGCAGCCACGGCCGGAATATGCCGGCATGGTCCTGCATGAGACCTTTGGCAACTTCGCCTTTGCGATCGCCTGCCGGGTTCTCGGCCTGCGCGATTTCGGGCCGGCGATCTCGCCCTTCAACGCCTTCATGATCCTCCAGGGGATCGAGACGCTCTCCTTGCGCATGCAGCGACACTGCGAGAATGCCATGAAGGTCGCGCAATGGCTGTCAAACCATCCCAAGGTGTCGTGGGTCTCGTATCCGGGCCTGCCGTCCGACGCCAACCATGCCCTCATGAAGAAGTACGCTCCGAAAGGCGCGGGCGCGGTCTTCACGTTCGGCCTCAAGGGCGGCTTCGATGCCGGCGTCAAGGTTGTCGAGGGCGTCGAACTCTTCTCGCACCTCGCCAACATCGGCGACGTCCGCTCGCTGATCATCCATCCTGCCTCGACCACCCACCGCCAGCTCTCGGACGAGCAGAAGACCGCAGCCGGAGCGGGCCCCGACGTCATACGCCTTTCCGTCGGTATCGAGGAAGTGGAGGACATCATCGGCGATCTGGAACAGGCACTGGCGAAGGCCTGAACCGCTGTGGGGCTGCTGGTTTCGATAAATACCGCCGGCGTCGAGCCGGAGGAGGGCGCGCCCGCGCCAGATCGGGTGATCTCCGGCGATCCACGCTTCCGCACATGGAACGTCGAGGAGGCCGAAGGCGGGATTTATGCCGGCATATGGGAAGCCTCGCCCGGGAAGTGGCGCATCGAATATGACGAGTGGGAGTTCTGCCACATCCTGTCTGGCCGTTCGGTGATCGCAGAAGACGGTGGCGAGCCGCGCACGATAGCGGCGGGAGACTCGTTCGTCATCCGGCCAGGCTTCAAGGGCACGTGGGAAGTTCTGGAGACGACGCGCAAGGAGTATGTCATCAAGCTTTAAGGAAGCCCGCTCGAAGAGGATATCCAAGATGCCGACGGTCCTGCGCGATGCCGGATATCGGTTCTATTTCTACAGCCGCGAAAACGACGAACCGCCGCACATCCACGTCGAGCACGGTGACAAGCTTGCCAAGTTCTGGCTGGACCCTGGAACTGGCGTCGTCGAAGCGGTTTCGGGCGCACGAGCTTAGCGAACTGCGCGCGCTCGTGGTAAGGAACAGGGATATGCTTTTGGAGCGTGGCATGACCACCTCGGCGACTGACGGCGAACCCCTCGCAACCGACCTGACGGTTTCGGATGCATCTCTTCATGTGGTGATTGACGATGGTCGTGAACTCTCCGTGCCGATCGAATGGTTTCCGCGCCCGCGGGATGCGTCGGCTGCGGAGCGCACGAACTGGCGCCTGATCGGCCGAGGGGAAGGTATTCACTGGCCCGACATCGACGAGGACATGTCGGTGGCGGGACTGTTGCGCGGCCACTCTTCGCATCGTGGGAAAGACCGCGCGGCCTGACCGGCCGCTAGTGGAGGTTTGCCGCCGTTTCGTCTGGCATTCGGAACGAAGGGGTGCGGCCCTCGGCCCGAAGGTGCAGCGCCTGTGGACGGATGCCGATGGTCTTCCACTGATTCCCCGCTTTCCACAGGCCGTCGCGGATTGCGCGCCGCGAGGGGCTCTCCTAACGTAAGGGCATCTCAGGTGCTCGGAGGCCTCGCAGGGACCGCGGGATCCAGCCAAGGAGCACGCCTGAGGCCGTACTGGAAGCCGGAGTGTAGCGGGTTCGCTCGTGCAGAACCGGAAGCCAGGGTCTGACGGACACGCCGACGCGGTCTGGAACGCGGAACGCGAAGCCGATGCTGCCATGAAGGCCGGTCAAGTCCTTCGATGGTGCGCCTGCGGGACCTCAACGGGAAACGCGGACGGGGTGCCGAAGACGCCTGACGCTTGAGCGGACCAGCAGTCTTCGGGACCGTCGGCATCGGAAATCCGATCCAGGCGGCGCTTCCTCGGAAGCCCGCGCGGGCAGGGAACCGATCTGAACAGGGAGGCACTGGGAGCGATCTCAGTGCTTTCCTTGTTTTTGGCGCCCCTACCTCACCATTCGCAGACAAGCGTCTCCAGGCCGTGAAAGTGAAAGCTGTCGCGGTATCGCGATGGCTCGGCCAATCTGATCCCGGGAAGCCGTTCGAACAGCACCTTCAACGCCACCTGCATCTCCAGCCGCGCCAGCGGCGCGCCGATGCAGAAATGGGTGCCGGACCGAAGGTGACGTTCTTCTGGTCGGCGCGATGGGGATCGAAGCGTCGCGGGTCCAGGAAGGCTGCCGGATCGTTGTTCGCGGCGCCGAGCAGCAGGCCCACGCTTTCGCCCGGCCTGAGGACGACGCCGGGTTCGATCTCGACCGGCTCATAGGCATATCGCGTAAACATGTGCAGCGGTGCGTCGTGGCGCAGACATTCCTCCATCGTCGCCTCGGTGGCCTCGTCGGTGGCTACGAAGCGGCGTGGATCTCCACCCTGTTCCAGGATCGTCTTCACCGAATTGCCGGTTTGATGGACGGTCGCCTCGTGCCCGGCATTCAGGAGCAGGATCACCGAGGAGATCAGTTCGTCCTCCGTGAGCCGGTCGCCGGTTTCGCTTGCGGAGATCAGCAGGCTGAGCAGGTCGTCTCCCGGTTCGGAGCGCCGCTGATCCACATAGCCGCGAAGGAATTCGGAAAAATCGCGCGCTGCGGCGTTGGCGTCGTCCTGCGTGCTTCGGTTCGGCCGGTGCATGTACATCGCCACCATGCGGTTAGACCAGCTGACGAGTTGCGGCCCCATGACGGCGGGCACACCCAGCATCTCGGCGATGACGGTGACGGGCAACGGCGTGGCGAAGGCGGGCAACAGGTCGGTGCGCCGGTCCTTTTCGAACCTGTCGATGAGTTCGTGCGCCAGCGCCTCGACCCTCGGTCTCAGGCGCTCGATCTGGCGCGACACGAAGGCGCGGTTCACCAGCCCGCGCAGCCTGGTGTGCACGGGCGCCTCGCGTTCCAGCAGCGAATTGCGCTCGACCGCATCGAACGCGGAAAGGTGCTGGCGTCCCTCGACCGTGTTCACCGGCGGCCCCCAGCGGTTTTCCCGGCCGAACCGGCGATCGCGAAGCAGCCGGTTGACCGCATCGAATCCGGACACGCACCAGAACCCATAATCCTCCCATAAGAACGTCGGCGCCGCCTCGTGGAGGAATGCGTAGGCCGCATAGGGGCTCTGGTAGAAGGCCCGATCCTTTGGATCCAGTCGAACGTGGCGGCTGGAACGGTCGAGGATCATCGACGGCGGCAGGAGCGTATCTGGACTCATGGGCCGGAACATAGTGCGGCTTGTCAGGGTGGCGCCAGTTCGTAGTTTGCGGCCATGATCCATCGCCAAGGACTTGCTAGCGGAATGAACATCATCGTCGTCGGAGCCGGCATCGCCGGCCTTTCCACAGCGTGGTCGCTGACCAAACGGGGGCATGAAGTGACCCTGATCGAGCAGGGCGACATTCCCAATCCGCTCGCTGCCTCCGGCGATCACCACCGGATAATCCGCCGCGCCTACCCCTCTGCCACAGGCTACGGCCGCGCTATCACCGAAGCCTACCATGCCTGGGACGAGATGTGGGCCGATCTCGGCGAGAGCCATCTCGACGCCCGCGGCTTCCTGTGCGTGTCGCGCGAATCCGGCGACGAGGCGGAAGACTTCCTGGAGGGGCTGAAGGCGGGCGGCTTTCCCTTCGAGATGTTTTCACCCGAACAGGCGGCCGTGCGCTGGCCATTCCTCGATGCGGCCACCATGCGCTACGCCTATCTCTCGCCCGAAGGCGGCGCGCTGCATTGCCGCCGGATCGCTTCGGGCCTGGCGAAATGGCTGAAGGCGAATGGTGCCCGGCTGCTTGAAAACACTCGCGTTGACGTGATCGATCCGGTCGCTGGAAGCGTGACCACCGGCGCGGGAGAGACCCTGTCCGCCGATCAGGTGATCGTCACCGCCGGCGCGTGGGTGACGAAGCTCTTCCCCGATCTCGTCTCCGACCTTGCGACCTATCGGACGGCGGTAGTCTATCTCGAACCGCCCGCCGACCTGAAGGAGGCCTGGCGGACGGCGCCTGTCATCCTCGACGTCGGCGGCCGGACGGACGGCTACATCATTCCCCCCTCCGGCGAGGGCGGGCTGAAGTTCGGCTCGGGCTTGCACAAGTTCGCCTCCGCCGACGCCGATGCCCGCCGCGTGCCGGAAGCGGGCGAGGGCGAGGCCATCCGCGACCTCTTCGCGCCGCCCATGGTGCGGCTGGACGAGTACCGCGTCGGCCATGTCGTCACCTGTGCCTACACTTTCACATCCGATGAGCGCTTCTTCGCCACCGAGAGAGGACGGTGCCTGGTCGTTTCCGCCTGTTCAGGCCATGGCTACAAGTTCGGCGCTGCCGTCGGGCGCCGGGTGGCCGCGCATGTCGTCGAACCGGATCTGCCGCGCCTTCTCGCCTGGCTGCGTGCCGAGGCGGTGTAAACCATCCGGCCGCTTCGGGCCGGCAATGTTCCGCACGCCCTTGCGCGAGCGGGATGCGGCGCCTTATCTAGCGCGAACAAGTCACTTGCCGATTCCGCAGTTTCATGCGCTCGAATCGCCTCCACGAAGGAACGTCCAATGAGAGATCCCGTCGAAACCGCGATGAACCTCGTGCCGATGGTCGTCGAGCAGACGAACCGGGGCGAGCGCGCCTACGACATTTTTTCGAGACTCTTGAAGGAGCGCATCATCTTCATCACCGGCCCGATCGAGGACGGGATGGCGACCCTGGTCTGCGCGCAATTGCTGTTCCTCGAGGCCGAGAATCCCAAGAAGGAGATCTCGCTCTACATCAACTCGCCGGGCGGCGTGGTGACGAGCGGAATGGCGATCTACGACACGATGGAATTCATCAAGCCGGCGGTATCGACGCTTTGCGTCGGCCAGGCGGCATCGATGGGATCGCTGCTCCTTTGTGCCGGCCACAAGGACATGCGATTTGCGACGCCCAACGCGCGCATCATGGTGCACCAGCCGTCCGGCGGATTCTCCGGCCAGGCATCCGACATCGAGCGCCATGCGCAGGACATCATCAAGCTGAAGCGGCGCCTCAACGAGGTCTATGAAAAGCACACCGGCCAAGATTACGAAACCATCGAGCGCACCCTCGACCGCGACCACTTCATGACCTCGGAAGAGGCGCAGGCGTTCGGATTGATCGACAAGGTGATCTCCACCCGCGAGGCGATCGAGGCCGCGACGGGGGCTTGATATCCGCGCCGCTTGTGCCGACTTCACACGATGCCGCATTTTTGAAGCATTCTGCGGCATTTCTGTCACATATGGGTGTTCCCTCGGGGCCGGCAGCGGCCTACGTTAAGTCTATGTTGAGTTTCGGGGGAATAGCCTCGGACCATGTGGGCGAATTGTTGCCGCGCCTCCTGTTTTGTGTTTCGTTCGAAGGCGCCGGGAACTGTCCTCAGGAACGGGAAACGGCGTGATCCGTTGCCGGTCGTGGGGCCGGGTTCGATCGGAGGCGATCGACTGGCAGGGACTGAAAGGACTGTAAGAGCATGAGCAAAATCGGCAACAGCGGCGGTGGCGATTTTAAGAATACGCTCTATTGCTCCTTTTGCGGCAAGAGCCAGCATGAGGTTCGCAAGCTGATCGCTGGTCCGACGGTATTCATATGCGATGAGTGCGTCGAACTCTGCATGGACATCATCCGCGAGGAGAACAAGACCTCGATGGTGAAGTCCCGCGAGGGCGTTCCGACCCCGCAGGACATCCTCAAGGTCCTCGACGATTACGTCATCGGCCAGCCTTACGCGAAAAGGGTGCTCTCCGTTGCGGTTCACAACCACTACAAGCGCCTGGCGCACGCATCGAAGAGCAATGACGTCGAACTGGCCAAATCCAATATCCTGCTGATCGGCCCGACCGGCTGCGGCAAGACGCTGCTCGCGCAGACGCTGGCGCGCATTATCGACGTGCCCTTCACCATGGCCGACGC
Source organism: uncultured Alphaproteobacteria bacterium (assembly GCA_963747465.1). Lineage (GTDB taxonomy): Bacteria > Pseudomonadota > Alphaproteobacteria > Rhizobiales > Rhizobiaceae > Aquibium. The sequence continues at coordinate 17,850 of CAVVFC010000005.1, read as the reverse complement.
CACGACGCTCACCGAAGCCGGCTACGTCGGCGAGGACGTCGAGAACATCATCCTTAAGCTGCTCCAGTCGGCCGATTACAATGTCGAGCGCGCCCAGCGCGGCATCGTATACATCGACGAGATCGACAAGATCAGCCGCAAGTCGGACAATCCCTCGATCACCCGCGACGTATCGGGCGAGGGGGTCCAGCAGGCGCTCCTGAAGATCATGGAGGGCACGGTCGCGTCGGTGCCCCCGCAGGGCGGCCGGAAGCATCCGCAGCAGGAGTTCCTGCAGGTCGACACGGCCAACATCCTTTTCATCTGTGGCGGCGCCTTCGCGGGCCTCGACAAGATCATTTCGGATCGTGGCCGCAAGACCTCGATCGGCTTTTCCGCGACGGTCTCCTCTCCGGAGGATCGGCGCAGCGGTGAAGTGTTCCGTCTCGTGGAGCCCGAGGACCTCCTGAAATTCGGCCTGATCCCGGAATTCGTCGGCCGTCTGCCGGTTCTCGCCACCCTTGAGGATCTCGACGAAGCTGCCCTGATCCAGATTCTCACCGAGCCTAAGAACGCGCTGGTCAAGCAGTATCAGCGCATGTTCGAGATGGAGAGCGTCGAACTGACTTTCCACGAGAGCGCCCTGACCGCGATCGCGCGCCGCGCCATCGAGCGCAAGACCGGCGCTCGCGGCCTGCGCTCCATCATGGAGGCGATCCTGCTCGACACGATGTTCGAACTTCCTGCGCTGGAAGGCGTCCAGGAGGTGGTGATCTCCGACGACGTGGTGACCGGCAAGGCCCGGCCACTCTATATCTATTCGGAACCGAAGAAGGAAAAGGCGAACGCCAGCGCATGAGGCGGTTCGATTCCGACGAACTTGGAAGGCGCCTGCGGGCGCCTTTCGCGTTTTTCATAGGCGATGCCGGCGCCGGTCCAGCGATTGTTCAGCATACTCTTGATCTCGGCGTTCCCAAGTTCCACCTATCGGACAACAGGCGGCAAACCGTTCCGTGCTGATTTCCCTCCCCTGCCGCTCAGGCATAGGCGGATCGGTCTGCAGCCGCTAATATGAGATTCGCGGTTGGCTCACGGCGGCCGCGAAGTGAAAGGCAAGGCTATGTCCAGCACCACTCGATCAACCGGTTCGTCGAACGGCGTCTACGCAGTCCTCCCGCTGCGCGATATCGTCGTCTTCCCGCACATGATCGTGCCGCTCTTCGTGGGCCGCGAGAAGTCGATCAAGGCGTTGGAGGAGGTGATGGGGGCCGACAAGCAGATCCTGCTTGCGACCCAGATGAATGCCTCTGACGACGATCCGGAGCCGAACGCGATCTATGAGGTCGGTACGCTCGCCAATGTTCTCCAGTTGCTGAAGCTGCCGGATGGCACCGTCAAGGTGCTGGTCGAAGGCACCTCACGAGCCCGTATCTCCACGTTCACTGATCGGACCGAGTTCCACGAGGTCCATGCCGACGTGCTTCCCGAGCCGGAAGAGGAAGAGGTCGAGATCGAGGCGCTCTCCCGTTCGGTCGTCTCCGACTTCGAAAACTACGTCAAGCTGAACAAGAAGATCTCTCCCGAGGTAGTCGGTGCGGCCGGCCAGATCGAGGACTACTCGAAGCTCGCCGACACGATCGCCTCGCATCTCGCTATCAAGATTCCCGAGAAGCAGGAGATGCTGGCGACGCTCTCCGTCAAGGAGCGGCTCGAGAAAGCCATGGGCTTCATGGAAGCCGAGATCTCGGTGCTCCAGGTCGAGAAGCGCATCCGCTCGCGCGTCAAGCGCCAGATGGAGAAGACCCAGCGCGAGTACTACCTCAACGAACAGATGAAGGCGATCCAGAAGGAACTCGGCGAGGGCGAGGATGGCCGCGACGAGGCAGCCGAGCTCGAGGAGCGCATCAAGAAGACCAAGCTCACCAAGGAAGCCCGCGACAAGGCGAACGCCGAGCTGAAGAAGCTCCGGACCATGTCGCCGATGTCGGCCGAATCGACGGTGGTGCGCAACTATCTCGACTGGCTGCTGTCGATCCCGTGGGGCAAGAACTCCAAGGTCAAGCAGGACCTCTATTTCGCCCAGGACGTGCTCGATACCGATCACTTCGGCCTCGACAAGGTCAAGGAACGGATCGTCGAGTATCTGGCGGTGCAGAGCCGTCAGAAGAAGCTCAAGGGTCCGATCCTGTGCCTCGTGGGACCTCCCGGCGTCGGCAAGACCTCGCTTGGCAAGTCGATCGCCAAGGCGACAGGGCGCGAGTTCGTGCGCATGGCGCTTGGCGGCGTGCGTGACGAGGCCGAGATCCGCGGGCACCGCCGCACCTATATCGGCTCGATGCCCGGCAAGGTCATCCAGTCGATGAAGAAGGCGAAGAAGTCGAACCCGCTCTTCCTGCTCGACGAAATCGACAAGATGGGCATGGATTTCCGCGGCGACCCTTCGTCGGCCCTGCTCGAAGTGCTGGATCCGGAGCAGAACTCGACTTTCATGGATCACTACCTCGAGGTCGAGTACGACCTGTCGAGCGTCATGTTCGTGACGACGGCCAATACGCTGAACATCCCGCCGGCCCTGATGGACCGCATGGAGATCATCCGTATCGCCGGCTACACGGAAGACGAGAAGGTCGAGATTGCCAAGCGGCACCTGCAGCCGAAGGCGATCCGCGATCACGCCCTGAAGGAAGGCGAGTTCTCGGTGTCGGACGATGCGATCCGCGCGATCATTCAGACCTACACGAGGGAAGCCGGCGTGCGCAGCCTCGAGCGCGAACTGATGAAGCTGGCCCGAAAGGCAGTGACGGAGATCCTGAAGACGAAGAAGGAATCCATCGCGATCACGAAGGACAACCTTTCGGATTACCTCGGTGTGCCCCGCTTCCGCTTCGGCCAGGTCGAGGGCGAGGATCAGATCGGCGTGGTCACGGGTCTCGCCTGGACCGAGGTCGGCGGCGAGCTTCTGACGATCGAAGGCGTCATGATGCCCGGCAAGGGCAAGATGACCGTCACCGGCAACCTGAAGGACGTCATGAAGGAGTTCCATCTCGGCGGCGGCGTCCTATGTCCGCTCCCGGGCGATCGACTTCGGCGTGGAGCCGCCGCTCTTCGACAAGCGCGACATCCACGTCCACGTTCCGGAAGGCGCGACACCCAAGGATGGTCCGTCGGCGGGCGTGGCGATGGTCACTGCGATCGTTTCGATACTCACCGGCATCCCGGTGAACAAGGATGTCGCGATGACGGGCGAGATCACGCTGCGCGGCAGGGTCCTGCCGATTGGAGGTCTCAAGGAGAAACTGCTTGCCGCACTTCGCGGCGGCATCAAGAAGGTCCTGATCCCCGAGGAGAACGCCAAGGACCTGGCGGATATCCCGGAGAACGTGAAGAGCAGTCTGGAGATCATCCCGGTCAGTCGCGTGGGCGAGGTTCTGGAACATGCCCTGACCCGCATGCCCGAGCCCATCGAGTGGGTGGAGCCGGTCGAGGCCGCCAAGAAGCCGGCGGGCGACGAGGCAGGCGCTGCGTCGCTGGCGCACTGACGGGCAGGCTCTTCAGTCGAAAATCGGAGGCCGGGCGGCAAGCCCGGCCTTTTTTCGTGATCCAGGCGAAAAAAACCGCAGAATTCCGCGGTTTCGGCTGTTTTGCGGCTTGGTTGTCGCGAACGATGTCACTAAAGTTCCCGCCGCGGCCTTGGAGTTGCGTGAATGCGGTCTTTTGAACAATATGAGGATTTCATGAACAAGAACGAACTCGTATCGGCCGTGGCGGAGGCGGCAAAGCTTTCCAAGAGCGATGCACAGTCGGCTGTGGAAGCGGTTTTTTCGGTGATCACCGGTGAGCTCAAGAAGGGCGGCGACGTCCGGCTGATCGGATTTGGCAATTTCGAGGTGTCGAAGCGCGAGGCTTCCACCGGCCGCAATCCGCAGACTGGAGCTCCGGTCCAGATTCCGGCCCGCAACGTGCCGAAGTTCTCGGCCGGCAAGGGCCTCAAGGACGCCGTCAACTAGATATTACGACTGGATAGGAGGGCCGGGCCGGTCCCGGTTCCTCCCTGGTCCGCGGCAGAAGTCTTTTCGGGACAGTTCGCACCGCTACCACGCTTCGCTTGCGTTGCCAGTTTGTCGATTGACCGGGATCCGATCCGGAGCGCAGGCGGACGCGAAATGATCGACAAGCTTGAATACTTCATCGTGCTTGCGAGATCCCATCACTTCGGCCGGGCGGCCGAGGAACTGGGCATCACGCAGCCGACGCTTTCCGCCGCGATCAAGCAGCTCGAGGACATTCTCGGCGTGATGCTCGTCAGGCGGGGATCGCGATTTCAGGGCCTTACGCCGGAAGGTGAGCAGGTGCTGGCCTGGGCCCACCGCATCACCAGCGATGCAAGGACCATGCGAGAGGAGATGCGGGCCGCACGGCACGGCCTCTCCGGCCGCCTTAAGATCGCGGCGATACCAACCGCACTTGCCATGATCCCGATGCTGACCACGCCGTTCAGGGAGAAGCACCCCGGCGTGTCATTCTCGGTGCTGTCGCGAACCTCCATCGAGGTTCTCTCGATGCTGGGCAACCTCGATATCGATGCAGGGATCACCTACCTCGACAACGAACCGCTCGGCAACGTCGTCTCGGTGCCGCTCTATTCCGAGCGGTATCAGCTGATCACCGCCGCCGGGACACCGTACTCCGAGCGATCCAGGGTCAGCTGGGCGGAAGTCGCCGAACTGCCGCTTTGCCTGCTGACGCCGGACATGCAGAACCGCCGCATCATCGACGTTCACCTCGCGGAAGTCGGCGCTTCAGTGCGGCCGACGCTCGAATCCAACTCCATGATCGTGCTGTTCTCCCATATCCGGACCGGAAAATGGTCCTCCATCATGCCCATGAACCTGGCGGAGACCTTCGGGTTCGTCGAGCCGATCCGGGCAATTCCGATCGTCGAGCCGGATGCCAGTCATCTGGTCGGGCTGGTTGCCGCGCGGCGAGAGCCGCACACTCCTCTGGTCGCGGCGCTGCTCGAAGAGGCGAATGGGCTGGCGCGCCGGCTGGGGCGAGCCTCCCACTAGCAAAACGACCCAGGCAGTCGCTGTGACGACAGAACGATAGAAATCGTCTATCGCGCCACGGATCATCTTTATTGAATCGATCGCTTTTCTCTGTCTTGATAGGAAAAGAGCGCGTATCGTTCCAAGCCGTCGGCGGGCTCTCGTGACGGATCACCTCGACGAACCGCCGAACAGCCATATCAGGGAGGGCGCTGCATGGTCATGCAGCATGCAAGTACCCAGGCACCTGCCGATGTCGCCGCTCGCACGGCCGCGGTCATCGATGAGCACTATGCGCTCGAGGGACCGCTGCTTCCCATCCTCCACGGCGTGCAGGAGGAGTTCGGCTATGTCCCGGTTGAGTCACTTCCGGTCATCGCCGACAGGCTCAACCTCTCCCGCGCGGAAGTGCATGGAGTGGCGACCTTCTACCACGACTATCGCAGGGAGGCCGCCGGGCGGCATGTGCTGAAGGTCTGCCGGGCGGAAGCCTGCCAGTCGATGGGGAGTGACGCGATCGCGGCCAGGTTCCAGCAGCTTCTGGGCCTCGGCTTCCACGAAACGGCGGCCGACGGTTCGGTTACCCTGGAGCCGGTCTACTGCCTCGGGCTCTGCGCCTGCGCGCCCGCTGCCATTCTGGACGGCACTGTCATTGGGCGCATTGACGCCGACATGGTGGACGAGATCGTTGCGGAGGTCCGCTCATGATCCATACCATCTACATTCCCGGCGATTCCGGCGCGCTGGCGCTTGGCGCAGACAGGGTTGCGAAAGCGGTCGAGGCGCACCTCGAGGCGCACGGCATCGACGCACGCATCATCCGCAACGGGTCGCGCGGCGCCTATTCCCTCGAGCCGATGGTCGAGGTCGAGACCGCTGCGGGCCGCATCGCCTACGGGCCGGTCCGCGCGGCCGACGTCACGTCGCTGTTCGAGGCGGACTTTCTCTCCGGCGGCGCGCACGAAAAGCGCCTGGGGCGTGCGGAAGAGATCCCGTTCCTGGCGCGTCAGACGCGGCTCACCTTTGCGCGCTGCGGCATTACCGATCCCTTCTCGCTCGCCGACTACGAGGCTCATGGCGGCCTTGCCGGGCTGAAGAAGGCTCTGGCGGTCTCGCCGCTGGAGATCGTCAAGACGCTCACGGAGTCGGGCCTGCGGGGCAGGGGCGGGGCGGGCTTTCCGACCGGCATCAAATGGCAGACGGTGCACGACGCCAAGGCGGCGAATAAGTATATCGTGTGCAATGCCGACGAGGGCGACAGCGCCACTTTCGCCGACAGGATGATCATGGAAGGCGATCCCTTCGTGCTCATCGAGGGCATGGCGATCGCCGGCATCGCGGTGGGCGCGACGAAGGGCTACGTCTATATTCGTTCGGAGTATCCGCACGCGATCAAGGCGATGCGCCGCGCGATCGATGTGGCACGTGATGCCGGAATGCTGGGCTGGAACGTGCTCGGCTCGCCGAACATGTTCGACATGGAAGTGCGCGTCGGCGCGGGTGCCTACGTCTGTGGCGAGGAGACCTCGCTGCTCAACTCGCTCGAAGGCAAGCGTGGCGTCGTTCGGTCCAAGCCGCCGCTTCCGGCCCTGCAGGGGCTGTTCGGCAAGCCGACGGTGGTCAACAATGTCATCTCGCTGGCGTCCGTCCCCGTCATCCTCGACAGGGGGCCGGCATTCTACAAGGATTTCGGCATGGGCCGCTCGCGCGGTACGATCCCGATCCAGATCGCCGGAAACGTCAGGAATGGCGGACTTTTCGAGGCCGCGTTCGGCATGACGCTGGGCGAGATCGTCAACGACATCGGCGGCGGCACGGCGACCGGCCGGCCCGTCAAGGCAGTCCAGGTCGGAGGCCCGCTCGGCGCCTATTTCCCGCCTTCGATGTTCGACACGCCGTTCGACTACGAGGCGTTCGCCGCCAGGGACGGCTTGATCGGCCATGCCGGCATCACCGTCTTCGACGATACCGCAGACATGCTGAAGCAGGCGCGCTTCGCCATGGAATTCTGCGCCATCGAAAGCTGTGGGAAGTGCACGCCCTGCCGCATCGGCTCGGTCCGGGGCGTGGAGACGATCGACAAGGTCGCGGCCGGCATCCAGCCGGAGAGGAACCTCGCGCTCGTCGCGGACCTCTGCAACACGATGAAGTTCGGCTCGCTCTGTGCGCTGGGCGGCTTCACGCCCTATCCGGTGATGAGCGCGATCAGGCATTTCCCGCAGGACTTCGCGCCGCGGCCGGTGGCGGAGGCCGCTGAATGACCGAGAAGGTCAAGGGTCCTGCTTCGTACTTCCCGTCGATCGAGAAGACCTACGGCCAGCCGATCGAGCATTGGGCGACGCTGATCCGGACAAAACAGGGCATGAAGCACATGGAGATCGTCAGCTGGCTGAAAGCAGAGCACGGTCTTGGACACGGCCACGCCAATGCGCTCGTTGCGCATACGCTGGCAGGCAAGAAGGACGGCTAGGAGCATTCCCATGGGCCTGATCCACGAAATCGACTACGGCACCCCGGCCTCGAACTCCGAGAAGCAGGTCACGCTGACGGTCGACGGCTTCACCGTCACCGTTCCGCGAAGGCACCTCGATCATGCGTGCTTCGATGGAGGCGGGCATAGCCATCCCGAAGCTCTGTGCAACCGACATGGTCGATGCTTTCGGTTCCTGCCGGCTCTGCCTGGTCGAGGTCGAGGGCCGCAACGGCACGCCGTCCTCCTGCACCACGCCGGTTGCGCCGGGCATGGTCGTGCATACCCAGACCGGTCGCCTGAAGGACATCCGCCGTGGCGTCATGGAACTCTACATCTCCGACCATCCGCTCGATTGCCTGACCTGCGCGGCCAACGGCGACTGCGAACTGCAGGACATGGCGGGCGCGGTAGGCCTGCGCGACGTGCGCTACGGCTACGAGGGCGACAACCACGTCTTCGCCAGGGACCGGGCGGATGGCGAGGACAATCATCGCTGGATGCCGAAAGACGAGTCCAACCCCTACTTCACCTACGATCCCTCAAAGTGCATCGTCTGCTCGCGCTGCGTGCGCGCCTGCGAGGAAGTGCAGGGCACCTTCGCGCTGACCATCGAGGGCAGGGGCTTCGAAAGCCGCGTTTCGGCCGGCATGCACGAGGCCTTCCTGGATTCGGAATGCGTTTCCTGCGGCGCCTGCGTGCAGGCCTGTCCGACCGCAACGTTGACGGAAAAGAGCGTCATCGAAATCGGTCAGCCGGAACACTCGGTCGTCACCACCTGCGCCTATTGCGGCGTCGGCTGCTCCTTCAAGGCCGAGATGCGCGGCGAGGAAGTCGTGCGCATGGTGCCGTGGAAGGACGGCAAGGCCAATCGTGGACATTCCTGCGTGAAGGGCCGCTTCGCCTGGGGCTACACCAGTCACAAGGACCGTATCCTCAACCCGATGGTTCGCGAGAAGATTACCGATCCGTGGCGCGAGGTCACCTGGGACGAGGCCTTCGCTCACGTCGCGAGCGAGTTCCGGCGCATCCAGTACCAGTACGGCCGCGCGTCCATCGGCGGCATCACCTCCTCGCGCTGCACCAACGAGGAGACCTATCTCGTCCAGAAACTGATCCGTCAGGGGTTCCGCAACAACAACGTCGATACCTGCGCACGCGTCTGCCACTCGCCGACCGGTTACGGCCTGGGCCAGACCTACGGCACGTCGGCCGGCACGCAGGATTTCGATTCCGTCGAGCAGTCCGACGTCATCATGGTGATCGGCGCCAATCCTTCTGCCGCGCATCCGGTCTTCGCATCGCGCATGAAGAAGCGCATCCGCCAGGGTGCGAAGCTGATCGTGCTCGATCCGCGCGAGACCGAGACTGTCAATTCGGTACATGCCAGGGCGGATTTCCATCTGCCGCTCAGGCCGGGTACCAACGTCGCCGTCATCACCGCGCTGGCCCATGTCGTCGTGACGGAGGGGCTGTTCGACGAAGATTTCGTGCGCGAGCGTTGTGACTGGTCCGAGTTCGAAGACTGGGCTTCCTTCGTCGCCGAACCGCGCAACTCGCCGGAGGAGGTGGAGAAACTCTCGGGCGTTCCGGCGGAGACGATCCGCGGCGCGGCTCGCCTCTATGCCACCGGCGGCAACGGCGCGATCTACTATGGCCTCGGCGTCACCGAACACAGCCAGGGTTCCACGACGGTCATGGCGATCGCCAATCTCGCGATGGCCACCGGCAACATCGGCCGCCCCGGAGTCGGTGTGAACCCGCTGCGCGGCCAGAACAACGTCCAGGGGTCGTGCGACATGGGTTCGTTCCCGCACGAACTGCCGGGCTACCGCCACATTTCGGGCGAGGCCGTCCGCGATGTCTACGAGAGCCTCTGGGGCGTCAAGCTGGACAGCGAGCCGGGCTTGCGCATCCCCAACATGCTGGACGCCGCCGTGGATGGTTCGTTCAAGGGCATCTACGTCCAGGGCGAGGACATCCTGCAGTCCGATCCCGACACCAGGCATGTGGCGGCCGGGCTCGCCGCGATGGAATGCGTCGTCGTGCACGACCTGTTCCTGAACGAGACGGCGAACTACGCGCACGTCTTCCTGCCCGGCTCGACCTTCCTGGAGAAGGACGGGACGTTCACCAATGCCGAGCGCCGCATCAACCGCGTGCGCAAGGTCATCGCGCCAAAGAACGGGCTCGCCGACTGGGAGGTGACGCAGCGCCTCGCGCAGGCGATGGGACTTGACTGGGCCTATGTTCATCCCAGCGAGATCATGGCGGAGATCGCGCAGACGACGCCTTCCTTCGCGAACGTCTCCTACGACCTTCTCGAGGAGAAGGGCTCGGTGCAGTGGCCGTGCAACGAGAAGGCGCCGGACGGCACGCCGATCATGCATGTCGGCGGCTTCGTTCGGGGCAAGGGCAAGTTCATCCGCACCGAGTATGTAGCGACCGACGAGAAGACGGGGCCGCGTTTCCCTCTGCTTCTCACGACGGGCCGCATCCTGTCGCAGTACAATGTCGGCGCGCAGACAAGGCGCACGGACAACGTCATGTGGCATTCCGAGGACCGGCTGGAGATCAATCCGCACGATGCCGAACAGCGCGGCATACGGGACGGCGACTGGGTGCGCATCGCGAGCCGCGCGGGCGAGACGACGTTGCGAGCACTGATCACCGACCGTGTTGCGGCCGGCGTCGTCTATACGACCTTCCACCATCCCGACACGCAGGCAAACGTCATCACGACGGACTTCTCCGACTGGGCGACCAACTGCCCCGAGTACAAGGTCACCGCGGTCCAGGTGGCCCCGTCGAACGGTCCGAGCGACTGGCAGCGCGCGTATGACGAGCAGGCGCGCATGAGCCGACGCATCGAGGGGCGGCTGGAAGCTGCGGAGTAGCCTTCTCATGGCGCCGCACGTCATCGCCCCACTCCGGATACCCCGCTTCGAGCGGAGGGGAGCCTCGGCAGGGGGGCGTTCCGGATGGATCGGAGTTGAGGTCCATCGTCTTCGATCTGGCGGAGATCGCGGATGACGCGCCCCGCTCTCACATCCACGACCCGCCTCGCCAGACGCGCATCCGGCACCCGCGCGGCCGCGCGCACGCTGCCGGAGGAAACGCCGGTTGCGCTTTCCTATGCGGGGACCACGCATGCCGTGATGATGGCCTCTCCGGCCGATCTCGAGGATTTCGCCATCGGCTTTTCGCTGACCGAAGGAATAATCACCTCTTCTGAGGAGATCGACCAAATCGGCATCGAGCCGGCAGGCGAGGGGATCGATATCCAGATCCGCCTGAAAGACGCCGCAAGCGGTCTCTTCGAGGCACGGCGGCGGCGTCTGGCCGGGCCGGTCGGATGTGGCCTGTGCGGCATCGAATCGATCGACGAGGCCATGCGAGCGGTTGCCGACGTGAGAGGTGCGACGGTTTCCTTCTCCGAAGCAAACGTTGCAGAGGCGGTGCGACTTCTCTCTGATTCCCAACCCATGCATGGCGCAACGGGTGCGGTGCATGCAGCCGGGTTCTACGTTCCAGGACGCGGCATCATCGCCGCGCGCGAGGATGTCGGCCGCCACAATGCGCTCGACAAGCTGGCCGGGGCGTTGGCGAGGACGGGCGTCACCGGCTCCACGGGTGCCGTGGTGATCACGTCGCGGGTTTCGGTGGAGATGGTACAGAAGGCCGCCGCCATGGGATCGGCCGCCATCTTCGCGGTGTCGGCGCCGACGGCGCTTGCGGTGCGAACTGCCGAGCAGGCCGGCATGATGCTGGTCGCTCTGGTGCGTGGCGACGAGTTCGACGTGTTCACCCATCCTGAACGATTGGCCGGCGGAGGCACCCGGAATGTCGCATGACAAGACAGCACGCATGGCGAACCAGATCGCCGGCTTCTTCGCTTCCAAGCCGCACGACGAAGGCGTGGCTGGTGTAGCCGAGCACATCAACAAGTTCTGGGAGCCACGCATGCGTGCCCGGCTCTTCGCCATCTTCGAGAGTGAACCGGAAGCGCTGCACGACCTCGTTCGCTCGGCAATGCCATCCGTTCGGCCGGTGCCGGCGGAAAGAGTAGGCGGCTGAGAAATCTCCCGCATCGTTGCGAAACCGATGCGCGAGGTCGGGCTGACTTCCGATCCATTGGGATTGGGGTGGGATTGGTGGGCGATGACAGGCTCGAACTGCCGACATCTTCGGTGTAAACGAATGGATCGGCGGATAAATATCTGAAACTTCTTGGTATTTTTTCGCGTTGGTGCCCGTTCGTTCCCCCTAATTCCCGTTGTTTCCGTGGGAAACCGTGGGGGTGTTCCGGGATGTTCAGGCAGTATCCTTCCCGAGGAGAGCAGCCCAGTCTCCCGCCGTGCCGCAACGCTTGACCGCCTCCCTCAACTCTTCCAGCCCCGCGTCCGGCGTGGCGCTCAGGACCCCGAACAGAACGACGGGCGCCCTGAAAATCTCCAGCAGCTCGCGGACGGAACGGCGGGCCTCGGCGGCAACCGCCGGGTGGTTGGCGGCGGTCGGCTTCTCGGCGGCCTTCGCCTCGCGACCGAAACTCGGACGGCCCGCCCGGCCCGTGCTAAACGCGTTTGCGATGCCGTGCTGGTGGTCCGGGTGGTGGTGTCCGTAGTGCCTTTCGATCACCTTCACCGAGGTTGACAGGTACCCTGCGACATCCCCGATCGGCTCTCCCGCCATCATGGCCCAGGTGGCGCAGGTGTGCTTCAGGGCGTGACGGTTGAGGTCCATCGCGTCGATCTCTTCCTCCGACAGCACTTCCCGCAGGAGCCGGAAGAAGGCGCTGGCGGTCGAGCCTGTCTTCCCGTCCTGGTACTCGATCAGGTAGCGCGCCCCGTTCGCCTTCCAGCGCTTCATGTGCATTCGCAGCCGCTCGGGAAGCCGCACCGGATCGGCGGCCTTGTTCTCGGGCACGAACTCGCCCGCCCACGCACGGTAGAAGTAGCCGCCGTCGACGTCGATCCACGGCCGGCCGGGCTCCCTGTAGAAGCTGGCGCGTTCGATGCGGAAGGTGCGTGTTCCGGTTGCGACCGCGGTCAGGAGGAACCGCGCGATGTGTCGGCGCGGCCGCCCTGCCGTCTCGATGGTCTTGCCGCGGTTTTCGTCCCGCGCCCGCTTTCCGGAGTAGGTGTAGGTCTGCTTTTTCCGGTAGGCGGCCCAGACCAGGCGGGCCATCTGGCTGCGCGTGAAGAACCCGTAGCGAGGCGGGTTCGCCTGGGGAAGGTCGAACACGAAGTCCCCTCCGGCTGCCATCCGGCGCGCCTTGACGTAGAGGCGGCACGCCGCGCGAAGGTCCTCCAGGCAGCGCCGGACGACCGACCGGGAAAGCGCCTTGCCGGGCCTTTCCCGCCTCTCCGGGTCGAAGTGGACGTGCTTGGCGAAAGCCGCGCAGCTATCCATGTCGATGTCGTCCACGACCATCCCGCCCCAGTAGCCGAGCAGCGCTCCCATCCGGAACAGGAAGTCGCGTTTCTGCTGGGGCTTGCCTGCCGGGTTTGCCTCGGTCGGCTCGTAACGCGGCGCCGTCCTGATGCTGTAGTAGGCGATCACGTCCGCGATCTGCGTCTCCTCGGGAGGAGTGCGCGCCGCCTTCTTCGGCTTGCTCAGGTCGTCTGCGTATTTCCGGGTGACGTAGGCCTTCCGCCGCTTCTCAGCCTCGACAGAATCTCCTTCGCCGAGTCCACGGAGATCGAAGCCCCACTCGGGGACGTGGGTGACCTGCCTGCCTTCGTCGTAGATGAACCAGTATGCTCGGCTCTTGAGCTTCCCGGCACTGTCGTAGCGGGCCTTGGCGAGCTTGAGCTTGGGGTCAGCGTTCCTCGGTCTTGGCATGCCTGCAGCCACTCCTTGATCAGCCTGCGCGTGACATAAAGGTTCTTCGAGTTCGGGCGGAGGCAGCCGAGTTCCTTCCGCTCGATCGCCGTCCGCAGAGTCTTAACCGTGAATTTCTCGGATCTGGAGCGGAATTCTTCGCTGACCGTGTACTTTCCGTGCAGCTCTGGCAGGCAGACCGCCTGCTCCAAAGTCAGCGGCGCGTCGTCGTGAATGTCGGCCGGCATTGTTCCAGTCATGATCGCCTCAATGATCTCATCCAAATCTGCGCTGTCGCGCCGCAGCATCTCCATGACCTGGTCGATCTGCTGAATCAGGTTGTCCTCTTCCTCGGCAGCCGGCGCGCTTGTTCCCTGCTGCTCGTCGCGGTTCTCTTCTTCGTCTTCGCTCATGTCCATGTCCCTGAGTGGTTTTCCGCCACCACAGAGACGCATACGGCACGCCGGGTGAACGGCGGGTGGAAACGACACCTAAAATGCGTCGGGTCTTGTAGCGGTGGACGGGGTAGGGATGCTCGCGGGGTTCCCGCGTGGCCGCGTCTCCCTCTAAACCGCTGAAGCAGCAGCCCCGGGGACGAGAGGCCAAGCACTGGTCCGGGCATGTAGCCGGCGATGCGCGAGGAAGCAAGCGTTCGCTATGAAGCGTCTTTCGGGGGCAGCTTCGGCATCCAGCGGCCTTCCTTCGCCGCCGCGTCGCGGACGATCTCCCAGCGCTGCCCGGTCCTGTCGTAGTACGCCTGCAGAGCTTCCATGGCGCGCCGCGCGGCGCACCTGCAGCGTCCCTCGTTGGACGGGATCTTCGAGTAGCTGCAGCTCCAGACGGTCCGGTAGTTCTGGTACTCAACACGCTCGGGGTCGGCGACGAACGCGGCGCTGCCCGACCACCTTTCTTCCGTGCGGTCCTTGTCCGCCGGGTCCGACAGGCCCGGGAAGTACAGCGGCGTCGACACGCCGGATTCCAGGACGTAGCGCCCCGGCATTTCTGCGTCAGGTCCCCGGTACCAGCCTGCCTTCGGCGGCTTGCGCCGGCCCGGGAGTTCGTTCGTCCAAGTCTTCTTCATCCTGCCTTCCTGCTTTCCGGCGTCCGTATCCGGGGGCGGGTTAAGAAGAGGTCTATGCGCGAGCTTTCGCAGCGGCATACTCGTTCCGAGGAGGCGGCGTAGCTTCGTGCACGCTGCCCCGCGTCGCCGCCGTCCATGCCTGCTCTACGGCCCGGGCTGCCCTCCTCGGGGAAGGCTCGTATCCGGAGAGTACGCCGATGTTGCGAGAGACTTCCGGGCCGAAAACGTTCGTGGCCCAGAACCAGTTGCCGCCGTGCTGCGCATATATGCGACCTACCGTCCCTTCGTACCCGGGAGCCTCGGCTACGTAATCCTCGTCGCGGTCCGGCCAGGTGTGCCTCCAGCAGCAGGTGGAGGCCCACCTGGCCGGACCGCGACGAGGGGTACGTAGCCGAGGCTCCCGGGTACGAAGGGACGGTAGGTCGCATCCTGTGCGCGGCGCGGCGGCGATTGGTTCTGGGCCATGGACGATGGCTCAGTCCTAGAATGACTCTCGCAACATCGGCGTACTCTCCCACAGGATACGAGCCTTCCCCGAGGAGGGCAGGCTCCGGGCCGTGAGAGCAGGCGCGTGGACGGCGGCGACGCGGGGCAGCGTGCACGAAGCTACGCCGCCTCCTCGGAACGAGGTTGTGCCGCTGCGAAAGCTCGCGCGTGAGGCCTCTTCTTAACCCGCCCCCGGAGCTGCTCGGACGCCGGAAAGCAGGAAGGCAGGATGAAGAGAGACTTGGACGAACAAACTGCCGGGTCCAAAACGCCGAAGGCAGGATATACAGGGGACCTGACGCAGAAATGCCGGTTGCGATAGGTACAGTAATGCGGCCGTGTCGGACGCCGCTGTACTTCCCGGCCCTGTCGGACCCAGCGGACAAGGACCGCGCGGAAAAAAGGTGGTCAGGGCAGCGCCGCGTTCGTCGCCGACCCCGAGCGTGTTGGTACCAGAACTACCGAACCATTAGGAGCTTGAGCTACTCGAGATCCAGTCCAACGAGGGCGCTGAGGGTGCGCCGCGCGGCGCGCCATGGAAGCTCTGGGCAGGCGTACTACGACGGGACCGGGCACCCATGGGAGATCGTCCGCGACGCGGCGGCGAAGGAAGGCCGCCTGGTGCCGAGCTGCCCCAGAAAGAAGCTTCATAGCGAACGCTTGCTTTCTCGCGCATCGCCGGCTACATGCCCGGACCAGTGCTTGGCCTCTCGTCCCCGGGGCTGTTGCTTCAGCGGTTTGAGAGGGAGACGCGGCCACGCGGGAACTCCGCGAGCGTCCCTACCCCGTCCACCGCTACAAGACCCGACACCTTCAGGTGTCGTTTCCACCCGCCGTGACCCACCCGGCGTGCCGTATGGTCTCTATCATAGTTTAAAACTCACTCAGGGACATGGACATGAGCGAAGACGAAGAAGAGAACCGCGACGAGCAGCAGGGAACAAGCGCGCCGGCTGCCGAGGAAGAGGAGCGAGCCTGGATTCAGCGGATCGACCAGGTCATGGAGATGCTGAGGCGCGACAGCGCAGATTTGGATGAGATCATTGAGGCGGGGATCATGACTGGAACAATTCCAGGCCGACATTCCAGCGACGACGCGCCGCTGAGCTTTGGAGCGGGCGATCTGTCCTGCCCAGAGCTGCACGGAAGGTACACGGTCAGCGAAGAATTCCGCTCCAGATCCGAGAAATTCACGGTTAAGACTCTGCGGAGCGGCGATCGAGCGGAAGGAACTCGGCTGCCTCCGCCCGATCCGAAGAACCTTTATGTCACGCGCAGGCTGATCAAGGAGTGGCTGCAGGCATGCCAAGACCGAGGAACGCTGACCCCAAGAGTTTTCAAGCTCGCCAAGGCCCGCTACGACAGTGCCGGGAAGCTCAAGAGCCGAGCATACTGGTTCATCTACGACGAAGGTCAGGCAGGTCCGCCCACGGTCCCCGAGTGGGGCTTTACGATCTCCGTGGAACTAGGCGAAGGAGATTCTGTCGAGGCTGAGAAGCAGCGGGAAGGCCTACGTCACCCGGAAATACGCAGACGACCTGAGCAAGCCGAAGAAGGCGGCGCGCACTCCTCCCGCGGAGACGCAGATCGCGGACGTGATCGCCTACTACAGCATCAGGACGGCGCCGCGTTACGAGCCGACCGAGGCAAACCCAGCAGGCAAGCCCCAGGCAGAACGCGACTTCTGTTCCGGATGGGAGCGCTGCTCGCTACTGGGGCATAAGGTGTCGTGGACGACATCGACATGGATAGCTGCGCGGCTTTTCGCCAAGCACGTCCACTTCGACCCGGAGAGGCGGGAAAGGCCCGGCAAGGCGCTTTCCCGCTCAGGTGGTCCCAGCGGGACCTGCCTCGAGGTGGTTCGCGCAGCATGTGGCCTCTACGTCAAGGCGCGCCGGATGGAGGTAGAGCGGGGTTAGCGTCTCGCCTCCCCCAGGCGAACCCGCCTCGCTCCGGGTTCTTCACGCGCAGCCAGATGGCCCGCCTGAGTCTAGGGGCCGCCTACCGGAAAAAGCAGACCTACACCTACTCCGGAAAGCGGGCGCGGGACCAGAAGCCGTTTTTAGTGGCGACGGCGGGGCGGCCGCGCCGACACCGCGCACAGTTCCTCCTGACCGCGGTCAGCAACCGGAACACGCACCTTCCGCATCGAACGCGCCAGCTTCTACAGGGAGCCCGGCCGACCGTGGATCGACGTAGAAAGCAGCCACTCTCTACCGTGCGTGGGCGGGCGACACGTGCCCTCGAATGAGGCCGCCGATCCGGTGCGGCTTCCCGAGCGGCTGCGAGTGGCACATGAAGCGCTGGAAGGCGAACGGGGCGGCTGCCTGATCGAGTACCAGGACGGGAAGACTCAGGCTCGACCGCCAGCGCCTTCTTCCGGCTCCTGCGGCCTTTCTGTGGGAGGGAAGAGATCGACACGAGGACCTCAACCGTCACGCCCTGAAGCACACCTGCGCCACCTGGGCCATGATGGCGGGAGAGCCCATAGGGATGTCGCAGGGGCACCTGTCAACCTCGGTGAAGGTGATGGAAGGGCGCTGCGGACGCCGCCGCCCGGACCCGCCAGGCACGGCCATGAGAACGCGTCTACACGGGCCGGGCAGGCCGTCCGAGTTTCGGTCGCGAGGCGAAGGCCGCCGAGAAGCCGACCGCCGCCAACCAGCCCGGCAGTTGCCGCCGAGGCCCGCCGTTGCAGTTCGCAAACTGTCGAGGGTTTTAGGGCGCCCGTCGTACTGTTCGGGGTCCTGAGCGCCACGCCGGACGCAGGGGCTGGAAGAGTTGAGGGAGGCGGTCAAGCGTTGCGGCACGGCGGGAGACTGGGCTGCTCTCCTTGGGAGGATACTGCCTGGAACATCCGGGAAGAACGCCACGGTTTCCCACGGAAACAACGGGAATTAGGGGGAACGAACGGGCACCAACGCGAAAAAATAACAAGAAGTTTCAGATATTTATCCGCCGATCCA
>CAVVFC010000004.1:0-70313 GCA_963747465.1 uncultured Alphaproteobacteria bacterium | reverse complement strand
GAAGCTGCCGTTCTACCATTGAACTACACCCGCGACGGCATCATTGAATTGTCGAAGTGCATCGCGCTGTCAAGGCTCGTCTGTCGACCCACGACATCATCATCTCACTCATACCCGAGCCGCCTCTTTACCCCTTCTTATCCATGCCTGCAGCTTTGCGTGAACGCGACCGCGTGTCGCGAATTAGCGGTAAGGTTGCAACGGCAGGAGGCCGCAATGCTTCGGAGCGAACGAACGCCGCAGCGCGATACGGTTGATGTGGAAGCCTACGAGGTCTGGCGGGCCTGCAAGGATGTCGAGCGGCTGCTCTTCATGTTCCAGGCGGCCAAGCGACGTCCTCCTCCCGAACTCGAGCGGCTCGAGTCCTGGGTGAAAACGATCGCGGCGGCAAACAACGTGAACCTGCATAGCCAGTGAACCGGGCCGAGGCGCACGTACCTGGGCAGGCCTGGTGGAACTGGTTTGCGATTGTTTCGACCCGCGGCTCCGGAGGCGCTTGACGCCCTCCGCAATCCCGATCATCTCTGCGGCGTTCCCGCCAGACCCTTCCCGGAGTAGCGCCGCCCATGATCGCCCTCAAGCGCCTCGTCGAATCGCGCCGTTTCGATGTTGCGATCACCGCACTGATCGTAGTGAACGCCATAACGCTGGGGCTCGAGACTTCGGAATCCGTGATGGCGGATTGGGGTCCGGTGCTTGTCGTGCTGGATCGCACGATCCTGGCGGTTTTCGTGGCCGAACTCCTCATGCGCATTGCCGTCTACCGCCTGTCCTTCTTCCGCGATCCGTGGCGCATTTTCGATCTCGTCGTCGTCGGTATCGCCTTGTTTCCGGCGACCGGCAATTTGTCGGTGCTGCGCGCGCTGCGCATCCTGCGGGTGTTGCGGCTGGTCGGCATGGTACCGTCGCTTCGCCGCGTGGTCGGCGGCCTGATCGCCGCGCTGCCGGGCATGGGATCGATCATGCTGCTTCTGGCGCTCGTCTACTACGTCTTCTCCGTCATGGCGACGAAACTGTTCGGCGCAGCGTTCCCGGAGTGGTTCGGCACGATCGCGAAGTCGGCCTATACCCTCTTCCAGGTCATGACGCTGGAAAGCTGGTCGATGGGCATCGTGCGGCCCGTGATGGAGGTATTCCCGCTGGCCTGGCTGTTCTTCATTCCGTTCATCGTCTGCACGACGTTCACCGTCCTCAACCTGTTCATCGGCATCATCGTTTCCGCCATGCAGGAAGAGCACGATGCCGTTGCCACCGCCGAGCGCGCGGCCTTGCAGAGCGAGCAGGAGACGATCCTCGCCGAGATCAGGTCGCTTCGCCAGGAGATTCGCGCAATGTCGAAGGAGCGGCAGTAGCGCCGCAGACGCAGGTCGTCACCGAAAGTGCTTCGACAACTTGAGGCCCTGCGCCTGGTAGTTTGAGCCGAGATCGGTGCCGTAGAGCGCTTTCGGCTGCGAGAGCATGTGTTCGTAGACGAGCCGGCCGACGATCTGCCCGTGTTCCAGGATGAACGGCACCTCGTGGCTACGCACCTCCAGCACGGCGCGGCTGCCGGTGCCGCCGGCCGCCGAATGCCCGAAGCCGGGATCGAAAAAGCCTGCATAGTGCACCCGGAACTCGCCAACCAGAGGATCGAACGGCGTCATCTCCGCGGCGTATGCCGGAGGTACATGCACGGCCTCGCGCGAGACGAGGATGTAGAACTCGTCGGGATCCAGGATGAGTTCGCGGCTTCCATGGGCATTGAGCGGTTCCCAAAAGTCGAGCACGTCGTGGACTGCGCGCCTGTCGACGTCGACCAGCGCCGTATGATGCTTGCCCCGGTAGCCGATCGGCCCCTGCCCCGAACCTTCAAGGTCGATCGAGAGCGCGATTCCGCCTCCGCTGACGTTCGGCCGCTCGGAAGCCACGAGTGTATCGGTCCGGTGCAATTCTGCGACCTCGGGCTCGGACAGCAAGGCGTTGCCCTTCCGGAAACGGATCTGTGACAGCCGCGAACCGGTCCTGGCGACGATAGGAAACGTGCGCGGGCTGACCTCGAGATAGAGTCCGCCCCGATAGCCTGCGGCAATCTTGTCAAATTCCGGTCCATGATCGGTGAGTACGCGGGTAAAGATATCGAGGCGCCCCGTCGAACTCTTCGGGTTCGCCGAGGCCGCGACGCCGTCGGGCAAGGCGAGGCTTTCGAGCAAGGGCACGATATAGACGCAGCCGGTCTCCAGCACCGCCCCCGCCCGAAGGTCGATTTCGTGCAGCTTCAGCCGGCTGAGCTTGTCGGCAACCTTGTTGCCGGGGCCCGGCAGGAAGCTGGCGCGCACCCGATAGGCCGTCTCTCCGAGCCTGAGGTCGAGGCTCGCCGGCTGGATCTGGTCGGGATCGGGCGCACACGGCGCCGACAGAGCGCCGGCCTCGAACAGGGCCGCGATCTCGCGGTCGGGAAGGATGCCTGTTGTACGCAAGGGCGTCTGCTCCAGTCGGCCGCCGCGCGGCAGCTCCGCGCATGGGGCGATCCGACGTTTCACAGGGCAGCGATTGACGCAAGCCCGCGGCGGGTCTATGGACCGGTTTATCCCGTGGTGATTTGGCCGGTCGGCTTGCAGCCACGTTAAACAAGTCGCTAAAGGGCCGCACGCAAACCGGCATGCGACTTTCGCGGCCGGTTTTTTTGTTGCGTGAGGCGAATGATGACAAACGACACGAAGCGGAACTGGAAACCGGCCACAGCGCTGGTGCATGGCGGCACGCTACGATCCGCCTTCGGCGAAACCTCCGAGGCGCTATACCTCACCCAGGGCTTCGTCTACGACAGCGCGGAAGCCGCCGAGGCGCGCTTCAAGGGCGAGGCGCCCGGCTTCATCTACTCCCGCTATGCGAACCCGACAGTCGACATGTTCGAGAAGCGCATGTGCCTACTGGAGGGCGCGGAGGACGCCCGCGCCACCTCATCCGGCATGGCGGCGGTCTCGGCTGCGCTGCTCTGTTCGCTCAAGGCAGGAGACCATGTGATCGCCGCCCGCGCGCTGTTCGGCTCCTGCCGCTGGGTAGTCGAAACGCTGATGCCGCGATACGGCATCGAGACGACGCTGGTCGACGGCACGAAGCTGACGGAGTGGGAAACCGCGGTGCGGCCGAACACGAAGCTCTTCTTCCTCGAAAGCCCGACCAATCCCACTCTCGAGGTCATCGACATCGCAGCGGTCGCCGCGATCGCGAACGGCGCAGGAGCCCGCCTGGTCGTCGACAATGTCTTCGCCACGCCGCTGCAGCAGAAGCCGCTGGAACTCGGCGCGCACGTGGTGGTCTACTCGGCAACCAAGCACATAGACGGCCAGGGCCGCTGCCTGGGCGGCATCATCCTGTCCGACAGGAAGTGGATCGACGAGAACCTGCACGACTATTTCCGCCACACCGGCCCCAGTCTCTCTCCTTTCAACGCCTGGACGCTGCTGAAGGGCCTGGAGACGCTGCCGGTTCGGGTCAGGCAGCAGACGGAAAGCGCGGCTCGCGTCGCCGGCCATCTCGCCTGTCATCCCGGCGTCGCCAAGGTCATCTATCCGGGTCGCAACGATCACCCGCAGGCAGACATCATCGCCAGGCAGATGAAGGGCGGATCGACGCTGATCTGCTTCGAGGTCAAGGGCGGAAAGGCAGGTGCCTTCCGGCTCCAGAACGCACTGGAGATCGTCCGCATCTCCAACAATCTGGGCGACGCCAAGAGCCTCATCACCCATCCGGCGACCACCACCCACAAGAACCTTTCGGAGGAAGCGCGCGCCGAACTCGGCATCAATCCGGGAACGGTGCGCCTCTCGATCGGACTGGAAGACGCCGACGATCTGATCGAGGATCTCGACCGCGCGCTTGCGAAGGCGGCTTAGCCGAACTGCCTCGCGGCGAGCACGATCCGCGACACCGCCGTGTAGAGCGTCACGGCGGCGAATGCATAGGCGAGAATGCCGAACCGGCCGGGAAAGAGGCAGAAGGCGGCGAACACCGCCAAGGTCTCCGTCGCTTCCGCAAGGCCCGTGGTGAAGAAGATCGACTTCTCGCCGCGCGCATGCGTCGAGAGCTTCCTGCGTTCGGCCAGCACGGAAAAGGCCAGGAAGCTCGCGCCGTTCACGTAGAAGGAGCAGATCAGTGCGGCTGCCGCCACGGCGTTCGCTTCGGGATCGGCGATCGCGAAGGCGAGCGGGATCGCGCCGTAGAAGAAGAAGTCGAGCACGATGTCCAGGTAGCCGCCGAGATCGGTCTTGCCCCTGATCCTTGCCACTGCGCCGTCAAGCCCGTCGCCCAGCCGGCTCACGAGGATCAGGACCAGCCCGACGCCGGGATAACCCGCCGCGATAACCGCTGCGGCCGCCATCCCCGTCCCGAAGGCTGCGAACGTGACGGCATTGGCGGAGACACCTCCCGCCGCGAGCACCGTTGCCAACCGGTCGAGCGCGGGATCGAGCCGGCGCCTGGCCCAGCCGTCAAGCACGAAAGCGTCCGCCGCGGGCCACCGACCGCATTTCTGACACGGTTACGCGAATGGTTTCGTGGTTGACCCGTCGAACCCGTTCGGCAAGGATTCCGCACATAGACTCACCCGGAGCTTGTCTCATGTATCGGGCCATTACACGAAACATCGAGGTCAGCGTCGAGCCCTTCTATCTCGACGACAGGTCGGATCCCGGCGACAGCCACTACGTCTGGGCCTATCGGGTGACGATCGCCAACAATTCCGACGATCACGTCCAGTTGCTGTCGCGCTACTGGCACATAACCGATGCCACGGGGCGGGTGGAGGAAGTAAGGGGCGCCGGCGTGGTGGGAGAACAGCCCCAGCTCGGCCCAGGCGACAGCTTTCAGTACACGTCGGGATGCCCCCTTGCGACCCCGTCGGGCATCATGGTCGGGCGCTATACCATGCGGGATACGGAAGGCCGAAAGTTCGATATCGACATACCGGCCTTCTCGCTCGATCTGCCCGACGGCGCGCGAACGGTGAACTGAGGGCTACTCCTCGCTACCGCCGAACTCAGCCGGATCGAAGGTGTATTCGGTCGAACAGAATTCGCAGGTCACGCGGATTTCGCCTTCCTCGACGCTGTCGGCGATTTCCTCCTCGGAAAACCCATCCAGCACCGTCCGAATCTTGTCGCGCGAGCACGAGCAGTCGTCGGCGACCGGCACGCCGGGATACACGACGACACCGTGCTCGTGAAAGAGCCGGTAGAGGAGTCGCTCCGCCCCGATCGTGGGGTCCAGGAGCTCGTCCGCCTCGATCGTCGCCAGCAGCACCAACACCTCCATCCAGGCATCGTCGATGACGCTCTGGTCGACTTCGCCGTCGTCCCCATCACCGCCGGGCAGATCCGGCAACCGGAGACGCTCCGGCGCTTCAGGCAGAAACTGCGCAAGGACACCGCCGGCGCGCCAGTGTTCCCGGCCGCCATTCGGGCCGGGTACGATCTGTCGGGCAACCGCGAGGCGCACCTCCGTCGGAATCTGCTCTGACTGCCGGAAATACGTGCGGGCAACCTCCTCGAGCGAGATCCCGTCCAGTTGCACGATGCCCTGGTAGCGCTGCGTGTGCACGCCCTGGTCGATCGTCATCGCCAGGATGCCCTTTCCAAGCAGGTCCTCGGGCGATGTGCGACCGGCTTTCTCCGCCTCGGCGAGCCGCTCGGCGTCGTAGCGGGCGTAGGCCCGCATGGAACCGGGCGTCGCGAAATCCGCCACGAGCATGTCCACCGGCCCGTCGGACTGGGTCTGCAGGATGAACTTTCCGTCGAACTTCAGCGAACTGCCGAGCAGGGCCGTCAGCACGATGCCTTCTGCAAGCAGCCTCGCCACGGGCTCGGGATAGGAATGCCGGCCCAGCACCTGGTCCAGCATCGGGCCCAACTGGACGGCGCGACCGCGCATGTCGAGCGCCTCCACCTGGAAGGGTACGACCACGTCATCGCCGGCGAAACCGAATTCGCCGAGCCTTGGTTCTTCACTCAATCGATCATGCTCCGGACAGACACCAGGCGAGCACCGCTTTTTGCGCATGGAGGCGGTTTTCCGCCTCGTCGAAGACCACCGACTGCGGCCCGTCGATCACCTCGTCGGTGACCTCCTCCCCCCGATGGGCGGGCAGGCAATGCATGAAAAGCGCATCCGGCTTGGCATGGCGCATGAGTTCGGCGTTTACCTGGTAAGGCAGAAATACGTTGTGGCCGCGCGCCCGATGCTCCTGGCCCATCGAGATCCAGGTGTCGGTAAGCACGCAGTCGGCTCCGCTGACGGCTTCAGCGGCATCCTTGAAGAAGCGGATGCGGGCGCCGTCGTCCCTGGCCCGGTCGAGAAACCTGCTGTCCGGTTCGCTGCCTTCCGGCACGGCGATATTGAGATCGAAACTCAACCTCGCCGCGGCCTCGATCAGTGAATGAAGCACGTTGTTCCCGTCGCCCGACCAGGCGAACAGCCTGCCCGCCACGTCTCCGCGATGCTCCTCATATGTAAGAACGTCGGCCATGATCTGACAAGGGTGGGTGTCGTCGGTGAGGCCGTTGATGACTGGAACCGTCGCATTCTCGGAAAGTTCGAGCAGCCGCTCGTGCGAGGTCGTCCGGATCATGATGATGTCGACGTAGCGCGACAGCACCTTCGCCGTATCGGCGATCGTCTCGCTGCGGCCGAGCTGCATCTCCGTGCCGGTGAGCATGATGGTCTCGCCGCCGAGCTGGCGCATGCCGACGTCGAAGGAAACCCGCGTACGCGTCGACGGCTTGTCGAAGATCATCGCGAGCACCTTCCCGTCGAAGGGCTTGCTGCGGACCCCCGACTTCAGCTCGGCCTTGCGAACCTTGGCATCCTCCAGCAATGACCGGAGATCAGTAGCGGACATTGCCGAGAGATCGGTGAAGTGGCGCGGTTTGCCGTTCATCATCATATTGCTTCCGCTCAGTTGCCGGCGGGATTCGAAGCAAGCTTCGACGCCGCCGCGCGGATCCGCTCCAGCCCTTCCCTGATTTCCTCGTCGGTAACGGTGAGCGGCGGAAGCAGCCGCACCACATTGTCGCCGCCGGGCACCGTCAGCAGTTTTTCTTCGCGGAACGCCATGTTGACCCCGGCGTTGGGCATCCGGCACTTGATGCCGAGGATCAGGCCGACGCCGCGGGTCTCTTCGATGACCGACGGGAACTCGTCCGCGATGGCAGCCAGGCCCTGCTTGAAAAGCAGCGACTTGCGGCTGACCTCATCCAGGAACCCCTCCTCCAGAACCACGTCCAGCACGGCATTGCCGACCGCCATGGCGAGCGGATTGCCCCCGAACGTGGTGCCGTGCACGCCGGCCGTCATGCCGATGGCGGCCTCGTCGGTGGCCAGGCACGCGCCCATCGGGAAGCCGCCCCCTATCCCCTTGGCGACAGCCATGATGTCCGGTTCGGCGCCTGACCACTCGTAGGCGAAAAGCTTGCCGGTGCGACCGACTCCACACTGGACTTCGTCATAGATGAGAAGCAGGCCGTTCTCGTCAGCCAAACGGCGCATCAGCTTCAGCGTTTCGGCAGGCACGACACGAATACCGCCCTCGCCCTGGACCGGTTCCACGAGGATCGCCGCCGTCCCTGGTGTGATTGCCTTCTTCAGCGCCTCGTTGTCGCCAAGCGCGATCTGGTCGAAGCCCTCGACCTTGGGGCCGAAGCCCTCGAGATACTTCGGTTGCCCCCCGGCCGCGATCGTCGCCAGCGTGCGGCCATGAAAAGCACCCTCGAAGGTGATGATGCGGTAGCGTTCGGGATTGCCGTTCACGTGATGGAAGCGCCGCGCGGTCTTTATGGCGCATTCCAGCGCTTCCGCGCCGGAATTGGTGAAGAAGACCTTGTCCGCGAAACTGTTGGCGACGAGGCGCTCGCCCAGGCGGCGCTGTCCGGGAATCTCGTAAAGGTTGGAGACATGCCAGAGCTTGCCGGCCTGATCGGTCAGCGCTTCGACGAGATGCGGGTGGCCGTGCCCGAGCGAGTTTACCGCGATGCCGGCCGCGAAATCCAGATATCGCTCGCCGCCGGTCGTGATCAGCCACGTTCCCTCGCCGCGCTCGAATGCCAGGGGCGCCCTGGCGAATGTCTGGAATAGCGCCGAACCGCTCATGCCAAATTTGCTCCGGATGGGCCTGTGCCTGCGAAGGATCCCGTCATCCCCATGCATGAGCGGGTCCGCAAACTAAAAAGCCGCCCCCGGGGCGGCCTCTTCGACGCATATTGGATTTTTTCGCTTGCAAGTCAACGAAAAGGTCCGCTTCCGCCCCTCCGGAGATAGGCCGGGAAGAAACCCGCCGGGACCGCAAGTTGGGGAAAACCGAAAAAACAGATTCAGCTGACTCAGGGTGACTCTTGTCACTGAGTCACCGGGTATTGTAGTTTGGCTATACGAAATAACTAGATTTCGTGCGGCGGACAAAAATTCACCCGAGTATCTGTGGCGTCCTCCTGGCGGCAGCCAGGGCGGGTAGGGATTCGGATTCCGCCGGATGTGGCACCACCAGGAGCATACGGCATGAACTGGACAGACGAGCGGGTGGAACTCCTCCGCAAGCTTTGGGCAGAGGGTTTGAGCGCAAGCCAGATCGCAGCGCAGTTGGGCGGCGTCAGCCGCAATGCCGTCATCGGCAAGGTCCATCGGCTGAAGCTCTCCAGCCGGGGCCGCGCCGCTCCGGCGCAGAACCGCCAGAAGAAGCCGAAGCCGGCGGGTCCAAAGGCTCCGAGACCGGTATCGTCGCCGCGCTCCGTGCCCCAGACGATGGGGGCGACCGCGCTCAAGGCCGATTACGATGCCGAACCCGTGTATCGCCCAGCGGCGCGCCAGGTCGAGAATGTCGTCGTCCCGATATCACGCCATCTCAAGCTCGCAGAACTGACCGACAGGACCTGCAAGTGGCCGAACGGCGATCCGCTGACCGAGGAGTTCCACTTTTGCGGAAACGACTCCCTCGAGACCGGCCCTTACTGCACCTATCATGCAAGGCTCGCGTTCCAGCCAGCTTCGGACCGGCGCCGTCACAGGTGAGAGCCAGCACCTGAGCCCTGCCGGCGAGAAATCTATTCGCCCGACAGGACGACCCGGTGGCTCTTGTCCTCCTTGGGCCGCTCCAGGGGCATCTGGACGCCCGTGATGATGAAGTGGACCGTCTCGGCAATGTTGGTCGCATGGTCGCCAATCCGCTCGATGTTCTTGGCGCAGAACAGCAGATGGGTACACGCCGCGATGTTGCGCGGGTCCTCCATCATGTAGGTCAGGAGTTCGCGGAACAGCGACGTGTACATGGCATCGATGTCGTCGTCCCTGTCGCGAACGAAGCCGATCCGTTCGACCGATCGCGTCGCATAGCAGTCGAGCACTTCCTTCAACTGCACCAGGGCGAGCTGCGCCAGGGCCTCCAGCCCCCGGGACAACCGCACGGGCTGCGGCGTCTCCGATATCGAGAGCACCCGCTTGGCGATGTTCTTTCCAAGATCCCCGACCCGTTCCAGGTCCGACGAGATGCGGATCGCCCCGATGATCTCGCGAAGATCGTCGGCCATCGGCTGGCGGCGGGCGATGATGACGACGGCCTTGTCGTCGATCTCCCTCTGGCCCTCGTCGAGCACGGCATCGTCGTCGATCACCTTGCGTGCAAGGCCTTGATCGTGATGCACGAGCGCCTTGACGGCTTCGTCCACCATTCTCTCCGCATGCCCCCCCATGGCGGCGATGCGGTTCACCAGGAACTTCAGCTCCTGATCGTAGGCATTCATGATATGCACTGTTGCCATCGATGAACCTCCGCCGCGAATCATCAGTGTATACGGCGCTCACATGACCGAAAGACGAAAACGCCCGCTCCCGCGGTAACGGTCAGATCGAAGGGAAGTTGACCGTGAAGGTCGCACCCTCGCCGGGCTTCGACCGGATCGTCAGGCGTGCATTGTGCCGCGTGAGGATGTGCTTGACGATGGCCAGCCCCAGCCCCGTTCCCTTCTGCGCGCGGCCAGTCTCCACTTCCACGCGGTAGAAGCGCTCCGTGACGCGCGGGATATGCTCCTCGGCAATTCCCGGGCCGAAGTCGGTGAACGTCACCTTCGGCCCGGTGCCGGGTGCAGGGCCCGGCGGAAAGGCGCCGACGACGACCTTGCCGCCGGACTGGCCGTACTTGATCGCGTTTTCGAGCAGGTTCTCGAAGACTTCAGTGAGTTCGTCCGGGTTGCCCCGCACCTCGACCGGTTCCGTCGCGATCTCCTTCTCGATGGCGACGCCATTGTCGGTCGCCAGGTGCCGCAGGGACTCGACGACGCCTTCCAGCAGCGGACGGATGTCGATCGCCTGGGAAGTCGGCGCGTAGGTCTTCATCTCGACCCGCGACAGCGAGAGAAGGTCGTCGATCAGCCGCGCCATGCGCGCCGTCTGGTTCTGCATGATCTGCAGGAACTGCTCGCGCGCTCCCGGATCGTTTCGCGCCGGTCCGCGCAAGGTTTCGATGAACCCGGCGATCGATGCGAGCGGTGTCCGCAGTTCGTGGCTCGCATTGGCGATGAAATCGGCGCGCATGCGGTCGATCCGCCGGATTTCGCTCTGGTCCTTGAAGACGAGCACGTATAGCCCGCTTCCTTCCCCGACCGCCATCCCGGCTACCCGGAACCATCGCTCGATCGGCACCCGTTCGACATATTCGCAGCTCAGCGGTCCGGTTCCGTTCGCAAGAAGACTCGCCAGCAGATCCTGGAACTCGGGCGTGCGGAAACGGAGGTTGAGCAGAGTTCCGGCGTCGAGCTTGCCGAACACGGAACGGGCGGCTTCGTTTCGGCTCACCACGAGCCCGTTCAGATCGAAGATGATCATCGGATCGGGGACGGCTTCCGCCAGCGCCTGTGCCGAAAGATCAAGATAGCCGGCCTTCGCCGCGGCGGCATCGGCTTCGGCCTTTCCCATGACCGCGGCCTTGTCGCGCATCAGTACCGCCACCGCGGCGACGAACACGGCGGCAACCGCTACCCCTGCAACAGAAACACCTCCCGCGTAGCCGATGCCGACCAGGGCCACTGTGGCGGCCAGGAGCACCCATCGGGTTTCCGCGAGGCGCCTGCGCACGAGCGCCAGGGTGCCCTCTTGCCGCTCGTCACTGCCGTTCATCGCACCTCCCCCGGAAAACCTTCCGCGATCGATCCAGCCTCCATCGACGGCTGGACGCATCTGCTTGCGCTCAATAGCATGGCGTCCACGCCTTCGTGGAGAAACAGGAATGACCTCCCAGAGCCATATGCGGAACCTCCCCGACAACGCGCCGGTGCGCATCACGACGGGAGGCGTCGAACGCGTGTTCGACATCGACGCTCCCAAACTCCCCGACTGGGTCAAGGACAACGCGATGGGGTCTGCCGGCTACCCCTACCGGAAGAAGATGGACAAGGATGAATACGAGGATACGCTGGAACAGCTCCAGATCGAGTTGGTCAAGCTTCAGCTTTGGCTCCAGGCGACGGGCGAACGCGTGCTGGCGATCTTCGAAGGGCGCGACGCCGCAGGCAAGGGCGGTACCATCTTCGTCATACGCCAGTACATGAACCCGCGCAGCGCCCGCAACGTGGCTCTTCCCAAGCCGACCGAGCGGGAACGCGGAGAATGGTACTACCAGCGCTACGTCGAGCACTTCCCGACCGCGGGCGAATTCGTGACCTTCGACCGGTCCTGGTACAATCGTGCGGGCGTCGAGCCGGTGATGGGATTCTGCACGGACGAACAGTATCACCGCTTCCTTCGGGAGACGCCGCAGTTCGAGCAGATGATCGTCAATGAAGGCATTCACTTCTTCAAGTTCTGGCTCAACATCGGTCAGGAAATGCAACTCGAACGATTCCATGACCGCCGCCATGATCCCCTGAAGATCTGGAAATTCTCGCCCATCGACATTGCCGGGATGGCGAAGTGGGACGAGTACACGAAAGCGCGTGACACGATGATGAAGCACACCCACACGCACCACGCGCCATGGATCGTGCTGCGTGCCAACGACAAGCGCCGCTCGCGGCTGGCCGCGATCAGACGCATCCTGAAGTCGCTTCCCTACGAAGGACGCGACGACGCGGTGATCGGCGAAGAGGACGACAAGATCGTCCTGAGCGGGCTGGACATCGTCGGCGAATAGCCCGACCCTTCTGCAGCGTCCATGCTTCCCGGAGCATCGCGGACCGCCTCCGGCCGGTTCGGCCGACGGAAACGCCGGTGCGGCGTCTTTTCCCAGTAGTGGGGGCGACGCAGCAATTGACCGAGCGCGCGATAGGCTGCAGCCGACATCAACAGCCAGTACGGCACCGTCAGGAACAGCGTCTTCCAGAAACCGTCGCGCTCCGCCGGCCTGAGACATCGCCAGCCTAGAAGCAGGAACGAGCCATAGCCCGCGAAGATGTTCATGGCCGCGATGGTGAACAGCCAGCGCTCGGTCGGCAGGAGCGCGCCCGCCACGGCGAATTTCCCGCACAGCGCCAGCGTCGTCCCCCAAAGAAGCGGGTGCAGCAGGGCGGATGCGATCAGCCCTCCGAACAGTATCTGGAATACGACAAATGATCCGGCGCCGAGTTCGCGGTAGAGGAGTACCGGCTGTCGCATGTGCACGAGCCAGGTCTGCATCCAGCCCTTGTACCAGCGCGTCCGCTGTCGGATCCACACCAGCAGTTCCTCGGGCGCGTCTTCGAGCGTCGGCGTTCCGATGGTCTCCGTGCGATACCCGAAACGCTTGAGGCGCGCGCCGAGGTCGGCGTCTTCGGTGACGTTGTGCGGGTCCCAGCCGCCGACCTCCACGAGCGCCTCGCGCCTGAAATGGTTTGATGTTCCCCCGAGCGGGATGAGAAGGTCCTGGGAAGACAGCCACGGCAGAATGCCACGGAAAAGCGCCGCGTATTCGATCCGAAACATGAACGGAAGGACGCCGTAGGCGGCATTGGCGATCGAGAGCGGCGCCTGGATGCAGGCAAGTTCCTCGCCGCCGTGCCGGAACTTCGCCCATGCCTCGCGCAGTTGCATCGGATGCGGCCTGTCTTCGGCGTCGTATAGCGCGACGATGTCACCTCCCGCGATAGGAAGGGCGAAGGAGAGTGCCTTGGGCTTGGTGCGCGGCTCGGTCGCCGGAACCCTGATCACCTCTACCCAGGGCCGCAGCCTCTGCCGCCCGATCGCTGCGAGCGTCTCCGTGTCGTCCTCCTCACAGACGAGTTTGATCTCCAGCTTGCTGCGCGGCCAGTCGAGCCTGCCGAGCGCCACCAGCAGATCCGGAACGACCTCGGCTTCGTGGTGGAGCGCCACGAGCACCGTATAGACTGGGAGGTCTGCGTCGGTTCGACCCGGGCGCGACGCAGCCCTCTCGTCGATCCCGGTCGAGACGGCCGAAGCGAGACGCAGGCCGATGCATCCAAGAAAGAGTATCGAGAGGCAGGCATAGGTGGTGAGTGCGGTGAGCACCGGCGCCATGGCCAGGAGCACCGGCAGGGCCACGATCGAGATACCCACCAGGAACCCCTGCCAGGAGTCGGTGACGAGGCGCGCCGACATGTGGGGCCACATATTGAACAATCCCCGGCAGGCATCTCGAAGGAGGTTGTCCCGCACCCGGGCGAGAAGGGCTGCGCGCAGCGCCGTCGGACTGGTTATGACTGCGCGGGATGCCAGTTGCGGCTGGCGCGCCAGGAGCGCCTTCAGCGCCGTCAGGTCGAGACGGACGGGCGCGAGGACGAGAAGAGTTTCGGCACCGCCGTTTTCCATCAGCGCCAGACTGCTCCCGCGAACGCTCCTCAGGGCCGCGAGTGCGGTTTCATCCCCCGAAAGGAGCCGCAATGGGTCGATCCTGTCGCGGTAAGGCAGTTCCAGTTCCGCTGCCAGTGCGCGGAAGTGCGCCTCTTCGGACATGAAGCCCGACGACAGGAGTTCGGTGTGGAAGCACGTCCGGTTGACCCGGGCACGCTCGGCGATCTGCATCGCCAACTCGTCCGGGATGTTCAGCCTTGCCAGGAAGCTGTCCCACCCTTTCAGAAGGCGGAGCCGATCGAGAAGCCGCGCCCCTTCAGACCACCCGCCGATCACGGCAGGCAGGTCGGCCCCGGGTCCGTGTCCAAGCCTCCGGTTCGGAGGAAGACCGATGTCCCCCATCCGGCTCCCCCCAAAGAACCCTCCGTCGGATCCGGGCCGGTGAGAACCCCTCAGTCACTCACCGGCTCGGACAGCTTTCAAGCCGCCATGCGCGCGACGCGCTTGAGCCGCCGGATCGTCGCCTCATCCTGCAACGCATTGTGGAACAGAGTGATCTCCCTGTCTATACGGTTGCACAACTGTGCGGTGTCGCCCTTGAGCAGGTTTCGCGTCTGTGCCAAAGCCCTTGCCGGCTTCTTGGCCAGTCGCCGCGCCGTTTCCCGCGCCCGCGTTTCCGGGTCGACGTCGTCGACGAGGTCCGAGATCAGCCCGAGCTTCAGCGCGGCTTCCGCGTCCATGGTCTCGCCGAGGCAGAAGAAGCGGAATGCAGAGGCATATCCGAGCTTCTCGGGAGCCAGCAGGCTGGTCGCGGCATCCGGGACAAGGCCGAGGTCGACGAAGGGCACCCGGAAGGTGCTCTTGCTGGAGGCGTAGACGAGGTCGCAGTGGAAGAGCACGGTGCATCCGACCCCGACCGCATCTCCGTCGACGCAACCGAGCATCGGCTTCGAGAACTTGGCGAGCCGGCGGAACATGCCGGTTACGGCCGCTATGAGTGTCTCATGCTTGCTGGGGTCCAGGAACTCCGACAGGTCTCCCCCCAGGCAGAAACATCCCGAAAGCCCCTTCAGGATGACGACCCTGACCTCTTCGTCGGCCTCTGCCCGGTCGAGTTCCCGCGAAAGCCGCTCATAGGCGCGGTAGTCGAGGATCGGCCGGCCACCATGCCCCGAGAGGGTCAGTGCCAGGGTGTGATTGTGGAATTCAGCTTCGTGTAGAATCTCCATTTGTCTTCTCCGATGGGTTCGGCTTCTTTTTTTCAGGCAGTCGATCGCTTCGGGATTACGAAGCCTGCTTGAAAGAGAATTCGTCCGGCAGACCGGTGCTCAGGACCGGCGCATGCTGATTGCGGCGGTCTCGCACGACTTCGAGCGTCTTCTCGTTGAAGGTGAGCAGCGTCGCCACCACCTGTTGGCGCCCGTAGGTGCGCTGGTATCCGAGCGGGCGCGCCAGGAAGCTCAGTTGCAGGGCCCGAAGCACCCACATCGGTTCGAACTCGATGATCACCTGGTCGACTGCGTTCTGCAGGCCCCATTCGACGAAGCCGGCGATGAGCTCTGTGCCCACTGTGGAGACGCCACGTCGGCCGTCCCGATAGGCCGGAGCCACGGCGTAGCGGGTCAGTTCGAAGATGTTCGCCCCTTTGGGCGAAGTCCCCTCGCACAAGTCCTGCAGCACGTCGGTCAGCAGATGCGGCCGTGTCGTGGGAAGCATTCGCTGATAGCCGGCAACGCGGCCATTGCGCATGCAAAGATGATGGACCGCCTCTTCATGGTCGAACTGGTCAATTTCCATACGGTCGGAACGGCGAAGATCGTCCCATCCCATTTCTTCGACGAATATCTTGTGGCGGAGGCGATGGACTTCTTCCCAGAGGTCCGGCTGGTCTGCGAGTTCGGTGGTGCTCAGTGCATAGATCATATGATCCCTCCTGTTGCTGGCGAGCAAAAACTACGATGCGGAAGAGCGACGAGTATTACGCGATCACGTAATCAAGTTTTGGCCGCCGACGAAACGGCGGCGGCGGACGGAGCGGTCGCAGCCCGTCGGCAATGGCGGTCGATCGCCCTCGTGGGGACGCCAGCCAAACCAGAGTTTTATCAGGAAGTTAGATACGGTCGCGGCTAGGAAATGTAACCGAGCCGGATGGCTTCGGCGACCGCATGGACGCGGTTGACCGCTCCGAGCTTGCGCTTTGCGTTCAGCAGGTGCTTCTCGGAGGTGTGTTCGGAGATTCCCAGGATCTGGGAGATCTCCCACTCCGATTTGCCCTCTGCCGCCCATTTGAGACACTCCGTCTCACGCGGGGTGAGATCCGGCCGCTGGGCGAAGATTTCGCTGGCGTTGTGAAGCTGCATGGCCCGCCCGACCGCATAGGTCGCGGCGAGTTCGACGACGCCCAGCTCCTCCGGCGAGATGTCGACCATCTCGCCCCCGAGCGACACCATGACGATGTTGCCTTCCATGGTGATCAGCGGGAAAGCGAGGCCGTCGTTCAGCTTGAATTCGCCGGCGTCGCCCATGACGCGCAATGCGCTGCGGCCCGATTGCAGTTCCGTCGCAGCCGTGCTCCAACGAACGAGCGACGGCTGCCTCTTCATGTAGGTGACGACCGGATCCTGATCGACATAGTTTCGCGCCACATAGCGCTCGAACCAATGCATCGGCCAGTCGCAGAGCATGGCGTGGCTTCGCTGCCGCGACCGGGGTGTGCCCGGATGCGGAACCGTCCCGGCCATCAGGGCCGTCAGGCCGAAGTTACTGGTCAGGCCGAGCAGCAGCCTGCTTACGCCTTCCGGCGTGGAGGCATGTTGCAGATCGTCAATGAATTGGAGAGTATCGTCGAATTGCCCCATCAACCTCTCCGGTCCGATAGCCTGTCTTACTATACCGCGTGCGTAGTCCGTTATTCCATTAACCTCAAGTTGCATTCCAACATCCGAAGCATGCGAATGTCCACCAGTTCCGCCGTCCCATCATTCAATCGATCGCAGAATGACGGGATCACAGTGAAATCGGGGATGTTGCGGCGAGCCGGCAAGGCAGCAGCGACACGAATCGTCGCGGCTGCGGCAATTCTCTTTTCGGTTTCTGCCGTCGCAGTCCCGGCGGAATCGGGCATTCCCCATTTCTGGGATACGCGGGAGCGCCTGCAGAAGCCCGAGGCGCTGGATCGGCAGCGACTTAGGTTCCTGACGACGGTCGATTTTCCGCCCTTCAACTTCCTCGATGAATCGGGCCGGTTGACCGGCTTCCACGTCGATCTTGCGCGAGCCATCTGCGCCGAGATCGGCCTTTCGGACGTTTGCCAGATCCAGGCCGTTCCCTGGAACGAATTGCCATCCGCGATCGCGGCCGGCGAAGGGGAAGCGATCATCGCCGGCATAGCCGTGACGGAAGAAACCCGACGTCGGTTCACCTTCTCCCGACCTTATCTGCGCCTTCCCGCCCGCTTCCTCATGAGGAAGGGATCGCCAGGCGACAAGCCGCTCTATGAGGAACTCGACGACAAGCGGGTCGGCGTAGTCGCGGGCTCGGCTCACGAGGACGCGCTTCGGGACCTCTTCCCCGAGGAGAAGGTGATCACCTACACCCGGCCGGAATGGATGCTCGACGACCTCCGCGAAGGGAAGATCGACGCCGTCTTCGGAGACGGCATGCGGCTGTCATTCTGGCTTGCCGGCACAGCGTCGAAGAACTGCTGTCAATTCGCCGGGGGACCATACCTCCTCCCCGAATATCTGGGAACCGGAATGGCGATTGCCGTCGGGGCGAGGGACGCGGAGTTGGCCGCCGCCATCGACTATGCGCTCCGGGAGATCGAGGCGAAGGGCATCTTCGCCGAACTCTACCTGCGCTACTTCCCGATGAGCTTCTTCTGAACCCGCATCCGTCTACGCGAAAAGGTCCGCTCGCCGAACCCGGAACTCAGGTGAGCGTGCGTTGCCGGATCACGGCCGCCCTCTCGATCGCGGCAGCCGTCAGCGAATCGACGCCGAGATGCCCGCGCAGTATCTGCAGGATGCGCAGTTCCTCGGGTCTCACACGCCTGTCCGCAGCGGCGATTTCGACGGCGACCGAATAGGCCGTGTCCCGCAGCCGAGCCGGGATTATCTCGACGATGGACGCGACGATCTCGTTCAGGACCTCGTCCTGCTGAAGTATCTGCTGGCTCTTCTTGGCCACTTCCAGGAGATCGTCCGGCTCGAACTCGCGAAACACCGGCATGGTGCGGACGACCACCCCCATCTTGGCCAGTTCGCGGTCCGTCATGTTGCTGTCGGAAGCGGACACGGCGACCATGATGTGGACGAGCGCTTCCTGCACGTTGGCCGGCTGGATCAAGATCGTCTCCTCAAGACTTCGATTCTGGCCGCAAGGTAGGAACCGGGCCCCTGCGCCGCAAGCAAAAACACCGGACGCGATTGACGCCTCGTCTGCCCGTGCATAGACGAGGGCACAATCCGGAATGGCGCCATGAACCAGACGACCGCAAGCCCCGAACTGACGTCCGCCCTCCTTCCGGCGGCGGCCGAAAGCAAGGCGTGGCCCTTCGAGGAAGCGCGCAAGATCATCGCCCGCTACGCCGGCAAGGATTTTCCCGAAACCGTACTCTTCGAGACCGGCTACGGCCCGTCGGGCCTGCCGCACATCGGTACCTTCGGCGAGGTGGCGCGCACGACCATGGTCCGCCATGCCTTCCGCGTGCTTACCGACGACCGTGTGCCGACGCGGCTCCTGTGCTTCTCCGACGACATGGACGGCATGCGCAAGATCCCCGACAACGTGCCCGACCGGTCCTTTCTCGAGCCGCACCTGCACAAGCCGCTGACGGTCGTGCCCAATCCCTTCGGCGGCGACTTCGAAAGCTTCGGCCACCACAACAACGCGATGCTGCGCCGCTTTCTCGACGCCTTCGGTTTCGATTACGAGTTCGCCAGCGCGACCGAGTACTACAGGGCCGGCCGCTTCGACGAAGTTTTGCTGCGCGCCGCCGAACGCTACGACGACATCATGAAGGTGATGCTGCCGACGCTCGGCGAGGAACGCCAGGCTACCTACAGCCCCTTCCTGCCGATTTCGCCGAAGACCGGCCGCGTCCTCTACGTTCCCATGAAGAACGTCGATGCCGGCGCCGGCACCGTCACCTTCGACGACGAGGACGGCGAGGAGACGACGCTTCCCGTGACCGGCGGTGCGGTGAAGCTGCAGTGGAAGCCGGATTTCGGCATGCGGTGGGCAGCGCTCGGCGTCGACTTCGAGATGTTCGGCAAGGATCACCAGACCAACGCAGTCATTTACGACCGCATCTGCGCGATCCTCGGCGGCAAGCCGCCGGAGCACTTCGTCTACGAACTCTTCCTCGACGAGAACGGGCAGAAGATCTCCAAGTCGAAGGGCAATGGCCTCACCATCGACGAGTGGCTGACCTATGCGCCGACCGAAAGCCTGGCGCTCTACATGTTCCAGAGGCCGAGGCAGGCCAAGAAGCTCTATTTCGACGTGATCCCGCGTGCGGTGGAGGAATACTACCAGTTCCTCGCGGCCTATCTGCGCCAGGAATGGAAGGAACGCCTCGGCAATCCGGTCTGGCACATCCATTCCGGCGAGCCGCCGGCGATCGAACTGCCGGTGCCGTTCGGCCTCCTGCTCAACCTCGTCAGCGCCTCCAATGCACACGACAACGACGTGCTGTGGGGCTTCATCTCGCGCTATGCTCCGGGCGTGTCGCCGCAGACGCATCCCGAACTCGACCGGCTCGTCGTCTTCGCGATCCGCTACTTCGACGATTTCGTCAAGCCGGCGAAGACATTCCGTGCGCCCGATGAGGTCGAGACCTCCGCGCTCACAGCGCTCTCCCAAAAACTTGCCGCCCTGCCGGCCGATGCCGACGGCGAGACGATCCAGAATGCCGCGCTGGACGTGGCCCGCGGAATCGAGCGTTACCAGGATCACGCCAGGAAGAGCCCGAGCGGCGGCCCGGGCGTATCCGGGGCGTTCTTCCAGATGATCTATCAGGTGCTTCTCGGGCAGGAACGCGGCCCGCGCTTCGGTTCGTTCGCAGCGCTCTACGGCGTGGCCGAGACCTGCGGCCTCATTGAGGAGAGGCTGGCTTCGGAGACTGCCTGAACCACGTAGCCCTGACGCGCGAGCCAGCCGGGTCGACGAGGGGCTCAAAGGCAAGGACTTCACGCGCCGATGGCGGAAGATAGAGCACGATGCGCCTCAGTAGAGCCCCTTCGGCTCCCTGAGAAACGGCTCGATGCCGGTGGGTGACCGCGAATTCTCTCCGTCCGCCGGCACCATCTCCGGCTCGTTGAGCCCCGCGCCAGGGGTCGAGGCCACGGAAGGGAGGTCTTCGGCCACCGGATCGGCCTCGTCGGCCACTGCGGGGAGTTGCTCGGGCCCCGGACCGAATATGCCGCGCCGCTCGGCGAGCGCCTGGTTCTGCTCCTGCGCGTAGGGGCCAGTGCTGGAGACCTTGGCCCAGCCGTTTGCCACAAGCCACGACCCAAGGTCCTGCGTGCCGAGCCGGCAGGAAACGGCAAGACGCACCGGCTTGGCGCCTTCCGGGATGTCGCAATCGAGCGCACGGCCTCGCAGGAACGAACGGAACGCCGTGCGCCCGAGCATTCCGCAGGGCCACTCTCCGTTGCGCCCCTTGCAGGTCTGATCCGGTTCGACGATCTCGATGCCGGCGATGGCGATCACCATCCCTGCGGTCTCGATGCGCCCCGCCGCCGTGGCCACCGGGCCGAAGATCATGCCCGCATCGCCCGCCTCACCCTGCTTCGGCTGGGCGGGCCCCGCCGGCCCGATGTCGCTCAGCGGTGCTCTGGGATCCATCCGCCTCAGTTCGCCCCTGTCGATCTCGGGAGGTGCGACGAGTTCCGGTGCGATCTGCCTGACCCGGCGCGACGCGCCGTCGGACGCCTGCGCCACGTCCAGTGTCGCCAGGTCGTCCACGCTCTGCTGCCCGGCCGAGGCGAACGACGCAACGCCGTTCAGCAACAATGCGAGGAAGAACCGGCCCGAAATCGTCATTGGCTCGCCCAGACGATCCGCGCGATCCACTCCACCTCCGTGACCGGCAGCGTGCGGCGCGGGTGGTCGGGATTGAGCGATATGAGTTCGACGCTCCGGCTCGTCTGCTTCGCCAGGACCTTCGCCGTCACCTCGCCGGCGGTCGTCTTGACGACGACGCGGTCTCCCTTGCGAATGGTCGCGCCAGGCTCCACGATCAGCACGTCACCGTCGCGATAGAGCGGCAGCATCGAATCGCCCTGTACGCCGAGCGCATAAGCCCCTTCAGTGGAGCGTTCAGGAATCTCGATCAGTTCCCAGCCTTGCCCAGCCGGGAACCCCGCATCGTCGAAAAAGCCGCCGGCGCCCGCCTGCGCGAACCCGATCAGCGGCACGGACGGTCTCTGCACGGGAAGGGCGCGGTCGGGAATCTTGCTTTCGGGCGTGGGCGATGCTGGTTCGATCAGTTGCATGAACTCGTCGAGCGTCGCACCGGTGGCTTCCATGACCTTTGCCAGCGATTCGGTGGACGGCCAGCGCGGACGACCGTCCGACGACAGCCGCTTCGACTTGTTGAACGCCGTCGAATCGAGTCCGGCCCGCTTCGCAAGTCCCGACGCGGACAGTGAGTAGCGGTCGGCAAGGGCGTCGATCGCGGCCCAGACGCGTTCGTGCGAGAGCATGCGGCTCTCCTCGGATCACAGGAATAAATGCCTTTAGGCGTTTTCTAGCGCCCTGCCGCGGCCTTGTCCAGACGACCGGCCGCCTAAACGTCCGCCGTGAACGGTCCTCGCCCGGTGGACAGAGCCCGGTCCAGCATGTCGAGCCGGTCCTGCCCCCAGAATGGCTCGCCATTGAGAACGAAGGAAGGGACGCCGGTGGCATCGCTTGCGATCGCATCTTGCGTGTTCTTGGCCCGGATCTCCGCGATCTCCGGTGATTTCGCCCGCTCGATGATCGCGGCGGGATTGAATCCTGCT
Source organism: uncultured Alphaproteobacteria bacterium (assembly GCA_963747465.1). Classification (GTDB taxonomy): domain Bacteria; phylum Pseudomonadota; class Alphaproteobacteria; order Rhizobiales; family Rhizobiaceae; genus Aquibium. Next base: position 48,567 of record CAVVFC010000004.1, on the reverse strand, counting down.
TCGTTTAACAGCGGCGTCAGCGTCTCCTCCCGGGCGATGTCCTTCTCGTCTGCCCAGACGGCGGCAAAGACGCCCTCCATGTAGTCCAGCGGATTGCCGCCATCCGCCAGGATCGCGCATATCGTGTGGTCGGCGAGAGCCGGGTTGGTCGGAAAATGCTTCGGCCGGAGGTTCAGCTTCTTGCCGCGCATCTCCGCATAGCGCTGCAGTTCGATGAAGCGATAACGCTGGCGCACCGCAGGACGGTCGGCGAGGCCCACCTGGCCGGAGACCTTGAACATCTCACCGAGGTTGACCGGGCGCACGGCAAGCGTGGCGCCATGCCGCGCCGCGATCTCGCGCGCGACGTCGTGACCGAGGTAGGTCCAAGGCGAAACGCAGGTCAGGAAGTAGTCGATCGTGGCCGGCATGGAACAATTCCCCTTTGTGGCGCCGGATGCACCTTAGGAGGTGAGGCTTCGGGCGCAAGCGTCAGGCGGTCACTTTCGCGAGTTTCCTCAACCCCGCATGCGAGGCCATGAAAATGCGCTCTTCCTCGCTCGGGGGACGTGGCTCCATCGTGTGGCCGAGCGCGCCGACGATCTCTTCGATGGGAACGAAACGACGGTTTCGGAAATCGTAGACGCCGGCCGTCGTCATCACCAGCGCCGCTGTCTGACCGTCCTCCAGGACGAACCGGTGGCGGCCGATGACCTGCGTGTCCTCCCAGGTCTCCACCGTGGAGACGACTTCAAATCGTTTCCATAGCCTGATCTCGCGGACATAGACCGCCTGCAGCCCTCCCATCATCGGCGCCCACTTGTTCTTGCGGGCAAGCCCGAGCAACCCCGCTCGCAGGAAGATGTCGATGCGGCCGACGTCGGCCAGCATCATGTAGCGGGCGTTGTTGAGATGGAGATTGGAATCGACGTCCGTCGGCAGGCAGCGGAAGGTGAGCCTGCTTTCCTCGCCCATGCGGTAGGCGCCGCGCGAGCGGGCCGAGAGAACCATGCGTGCCAGACGTGCCCAGACGTACATGATCGGCTCCTTGCTGCTCTGCGGCGGCAGACGCCGGAGCCCCCTCCCCTCAAGGGGAAGGGGGTCGTCACCACCTTCGCCAGGAGGCCGGCCGTTTCGGCCTTACGCCGCCTTCTTCTGGTCCTTGTACGGATCGAAACGGCCGTAGAAGGTCTGGCCCTTCTCGGCCATCTCGACGAGCAGCTTCGGCGCCTTGAACTGCGCCCCGTACTTCTTCTGGAGCTTCTTGGCGAGCGCCACGAACTCCTTCATGCCCATGCCCTCGATGTAGGACAGCGCGCCGCCGGTGTAGGGCGCAAACCCGAAGGCCAGGATGGAGCCGACATCCGCCTCGCGCGGATCGGTCACGATCCCCTCCTCCATCACGCGCGCCGCTTCCAGCGCGATCGTCACGAGGAAGCGCTGCTTCAGTTCCTCGACGTCGATCCTGTCGGGGTCCTGCTGCGGATAGAGGTCCTTGAGTTCGGGCCACAGGTGCTTCTTGGCGGGCTTTGCCGGATAGTCGTAGAAGCCCTTGCCGTTCTTGCGGCCGTGGCGGCCATGCTTGTCGACCATCGTGTTGATCAGCTTGAACTGCTCGGGATCGACTGCCTTCTCGCCGAGGTCGCGGATCGTCTGCTTCATGATCTTCTGGGCAAGGTCGATCGCCGTCTCGTCCGTCAGCGCCAGCGGGCCGACCGGCATGCCGGCCATTTTCGCCGTGTTTTCGATCATCGCAGGCGGCACGCCCTCGATCAGCATCTGGAAGGCTTCGGCCATGTAGCGCAGGACACAGCGGTTGACGTAGAAACCGCGCGTGTCGTTGACCACGATCGGCGTCTTCCTGATCGCACGCACGTAGTCGATCGCCACCGCGAGCGCCTCGTCACCCGTCTTCTTGCCCAGGATGATCTCGACCAGCATCATGCGGTCGACCGGCGAGAAGAAGTGGATGCCGACGAAGTTCTTCGGCCGCTTGGAGTTCTTCGCCAGCCCGGTAATCGGGATGGTCGAGGTGTTGGAGGCGAAGATCGCGTCCTTGGCGATCACGGCTTCCGTCTGTTCGGTAGCGCTCTTCTTGACCTCCGAATCCTCGAACACCGCCTCGATCACGAGGTCGCAGCCGTCGAGATCGGAATAATCGACCGTTGGCGTGATCAGCGACAGGAGCTTTTCCTTCTCCTCCGCCGTGGCGCGGCCCTTCTTCATCGCCGCGTCCACCAGTCCTTCCGAATGCGCCTTGCCCTTCTCGGCCGAGGCCATGTCGCGGTCGAGCAGCACGACCGGGATGCCGGCCTTGGCGGTGACGTAGGCGATGCCTGCGCCCATGAAGCCTGCTCCGAGCACGCCGATCTTCTTGAACTTCGTCTCTGGAACGCCCTCCGGGCGGCGCGCGCCCTTGTTCAGTTCCTGCAGCGAGATGAACAGCGAGCGGATCATCATCGCCGCTTCCGTCGTCTGCATGATTTCGGTGAAGTAGCGCTGCTCGATCCTGAGCGCGGTGTCGAACGGCACCAGAAGGCCCTCGTAGACACACTTCAGGATGGCGGACGCTGCCGGATAATTGCCGTAGGTTTCGCGGCGCAGGATGGCAATGGCCGGCGGGAAGAGGTTGGCACCCGCGGCCGAGTAGACCGGACCCCCGGGCAGCTTGAAGCCCTTCACGTCCCACGGCGCGACGGCCTTAAGCCCGTTCCTGATCAGGCCCTTGGCGGTGTCGACCAGCGCATCGGGGGCGGCGATCTCGGTGATCAGGCCCATCTGCTTCGCCTTCTTCGGCGACAGCGACTGGCCGGAAGTCAGCATCTGCAGCGCTCCCTGCTTATCGGTCAGGCGCGGCACGCGCTGCGTACCGCCGGCACCGGGAAACAGGCCGACCTTCACTTCCGGCAGGCCCATCTTCACCTTGTCGCTGTCCGCCGCGACGCGCGCGTGGCACGACAGCGAGAGTTCGAACGCGCCGCCCATGCAGGTGCCATTGATCGCCGAAACCCAGGGCTTGCCGCAGGTCTCGAGCTTGCGGAACAGCCAGCTCATGCGGCCCGCACCCTCGAACAGCATCTTGATTGCGGCTTCGGGATCCTTGGCCTTCTCGTCCTTGAAGAGCTTCAGCATGCGCTGGAGCATGGTGAGGTCGGCGCCGCCGGAAAAACTCTCCTTGCCCGAGGTGACGACCGCGCCCTTGATCGCGTCATCGGAGGCGACCTGGTCGATGATCTTGTCGAGTTCGTCCATCACCTCCTCGGTGAAGACGTTCATCGACTTGCCGGGCATGTCCCAGATGACGAGGGCGATGCCGTCCGCGTCTGTTTCGACCTTGAAGTTGTTGTATTTGGCCATTGGAGAAGTCCCTCCTGAAAAAATTGCGTCAGCGGGCGAGCGCGACGATGAAACTGAGCCCTCTCCCCACCGACGGGGAGAGGATGCCGGCAGGCAGACTGTCGGGCGTCAGACCCGCTCGATGATCGTGGCGGTGCCCATGCCGGCGCCGATGCACAGCGTCACGAGCGCGGTGTTCAGATCGCGCCGCTCGAGTTCGTCGAGCACCGTGCCGAAGATCATCGCGCCGGTGGCCCCGAGCGGATGGCCCATCGCGATCGCGCCGCCGTTGACGTTCATCTTGTCGTGGTCGATGTCGAAGGCCTGCATGTAGCGCAGCACGACCGAGGCGAACGCCTCGTTGAGCTCGAAGAGGTCGATGTCCTCGATCTTCATCTTGGCCCTCTTCAGGAGCTTCTCGGTCACGTCGACCGGACCGGTCAGCATGATGGCCGGTTCCGAGCCGATGTTGGTGAAGGCGCGGATGCGCGCGCGCGGCGTCAGGCCCATCGCCTTGCCGCCCTTCTTGGAGCCGAGCAGCACGGCCGCCGCGCCATCGACGATGCCGGAGGAATTGCCGGCATGGTGGACGTGCTTGACCGCCTCGACTTCCGGATAGCGCTGGACGGCGACGGCATCGAAACCGCCCATCTCGCCCGGCATCACGAAGGACGGGTTGAGCGAGGCCAGCGACTGCATGTCGGTGGACGGGCGCATGTGCTCGTCATGGTCGAGGATCTTGAGGCCGTTCTGGTCCTTGATTTCGATGACCGAGTTCTTGAACCAGCCCTTCTCCCAGGCGTTCGCGGCGCGCTTTTGGCTTTCCACCGCGTACGCGTCGACGTCGTCGCGCGAGAAGCCGTACTTCGTTGCGATCAGGTCGGCCGAGACGCCCTGCGGCACAAAATAGGACGGCAGCCCGACCGAGGGATCCATGAACCAGGCGCCGCCAGACATGCCCATGCCGACGCGCGACATGGATTCCACGCCGCCCGCGATGACGATGTCGTCCGAGCCGGCCGCGATTTTGGCGGCACCGAGGTTGATGGCGTCGAGGCCCGATGCACAGAAGCGCGACAGCTGGATGCCCGGAGCCTCGGTCGCGTAACGCGCCTCGAAAGCCGCCGCGCGCGGGATCACCGAACCGGCCTCGCCGACCGGATCGACGCAGCCGAAGACGATGTCATCCACCGTGGACGTGTCGAGCCCGTTTCGGTCGCGCACCGCTTCCAGCGCCTTCGCCGCGAGCCGGACGGCCGGCACCTCGTGCAGCGATCCGTCCTTCTTGCCGCGGCCGCGCGGCGTGCGAACGGCGTCGTAGACATATGCATCGGCCATGGTGGCGTCTCCTTCGTTCTAGCTTTGCGGTTCGACGAGCACTTCGGTGCTCACCGAATTCGCTATGAAACAGGCGTCGTGCGCCTTGTGGTGCAATTCGGCGAGCGCGGCCGGATCGGCGTCGCACTCGACCTGCGGGCGCAGCGTCACCTTCAGCATGGCGATGCGCGCCTGCGCGTTCTTTCCCAACTCGCCCACCGCCTGGTCGCGGTAGGATCGGACGTCGTGGCCCGCCCGGCGGGCGAAATCCAGAAACCACAGCATGTGGCAGGATGCCAAGGAGGCGACGAACAATTCCTCGGGATCGACGGAGGTCTCCGACGAGAACTGCGCCGGCACGTTCTGCGGCGCGCCCGAGGCCTGGATCGTCGTGCCGCCGTCAAAGGCGATCTCGTGCACGCGCGTGTAGCGCCCGAGGGTGAAATGGTCGTCCTCGTCCTGTTGCCAGCGTATGTCGGCGGTGTGCGTGGACATGCCTGTCTCCTCAGAGGCTCCGGGCGATCAGGAGCTTCATGATCTCGTTCGTGCCACCGTAGATGCGCTGCACGCGCGCGTCCCGCCACATGCGGGCGATCGGATACTCGTTCATGTAGCCGTAGCCGCCATGCAGTTGCAGGCACTCGTCCATGATCTTCCCCTGCAAGTCCGACAGCCAGTACTTGGCCATCGAGGCGGTGACGGGGTCGAGGCCGCCGTCGATGTGGCGCGTCACGCAGTCGTTGTAGAAGACGCGACCGACCGTCGCCTCGGTCTTCAGTTCGGCGAGCTTGAACTGGGTGTTCTGGAATTCCATCACGGCCTTGCCGAAGGCCTTCCGCTCCTTGACATAGTCGATCGTCAGCGCCAGCGCCTTCTCGATCGCGGCGATCGCCGTGCCGCCGATCTGGAGCCGCTCCTGCGGAAGCTGCTGCATGAGCTGCACAAAGCCCTGCCCTTCTTCTGTGCCGAGCAGGTTCGACGTCGGCACGCGCACGTCGTTGAAGAAGAGTTCCGACGTGTCGTTCGACTTCAGCCCCACCTTGTCGAGATTGCGGCCGCGCTCGAAACCCTCCACCTCGTCGGTCTCGATCACGATCAGCGACGTGCCCTTGGCGCCCTTTTCCGGATCGGTCTTGGCGACCACGACAATCAGATTGGCGAGCTGACCGTTTGTGATGAAGGTCTTGGAGCCGTTGATCTTGTAGTGGTTGCCGTCCTTCTCCGCCCGGGTCTTCACCCCTTGCAGGTCCGAGCCCGCGCCCGGCTCGGTCATGGCGATGGCGCCGATCAATTCGCCGGACGCCATTTTCGGCAGCCACTTCTTCTTCTGCTCTTCCGAGCCGTAGTGCAGGATATAGGGTGCCACGATCGAGTTGTGCAGCGCGATCCCGAAGCCGTCGACGCCGACATGGCTGATCGCCTCGATGATTGCGCTCTCGTGCGCATAGGTGCCGCCCGAGCCGCCGTATTCCTCCGGCATGGAGGCGCAGAGCAGGCCGTTCTCGCCCGCCTTCCTCCAGCTCTCGCGGTCGAAGATCTCGGCCTTCTCGAATTCCGCGTAGCGCGGCTCGATCTCGGTTTCGAGGAACCTGCGCGCCATGTCGTAGAGCATGCCGACGTCCTCGCCGGCCCACGGCGCCTTCGGCAGGCCCAGGACGGATGCGGGATCGTGCGACATGAACAGCTCCTTCGAATGTCGGTCGCTATAGCAATAAAGTTCAAACATGAACAGACGGGGCGACGCCCCGACCGGTCAGAAAGCTTCCGCGGGCAGCGCCATCATCGTCTCCGAACCTGCGGAGATGCGGGCGAGATGCGCCCCTGTCTCCGGCATCACCCGCTCCATGTAGAACTTCGCCGTCACCAGCTTGGTCTCGTAGAAGGAGCCCTCGCCGTTGGCGCCCTCGGCGAGCTTCGTCTGCGCCGACTTCGCCATCTGCGCCCACATGTAGCCCAGCGCGACCAGTCCGAACATGTGCATGTAGTCGGTCGAGGCCGCGCCCGCGTTGTCCGGGTTCTTCATGCCGTTCTGCATCAGCCACATGGTCGCTGCCTGGAGATCGTTGAGACCCTTCTTCAGACCCTTGGTGTAGCCGGACATCTTCTCGTCGGAGCGGTTCTCCTCGCAGAAGTCGCCGACCTCCTTGAAGAAGGCCTGCACCGCGCGACCGCCGTTCAGCGCCAGCTTGCGGCCGACGAGATCGAGTGCCTGGATGCCGTTGGCGCCCTCGTAGATCATGGCGATGCGGGCATCGCGCACGAACTGGCTCATGCCCCACTCCTCGATGTAGCCGTGGCCGCCATAGACCTGCTGCGCCATCACCGCGTGCTCGAAGCCCTTGTCGGTCAGCACGCCCTTGATGATCGGGGTCATCAGGCCAAGCAGATCGTCGGCAGCCTCGCGCTCCTTGTCGTCGCCTGAACGATGCGCGACGTCCGACTTGATGGCGGTCCACAGGATCAGCGCGCGCCCGGCCTCGTTGAAGGCCCTCATCGTCATCAGCTTGCGGCGGATGTCGGGGTGGACGATGATCGGATCGGCCTTCTTGTCCTTTTCCTTCGCGCCAGTCAGCGAGCGGCCCTGGAGACGATCGCGGGCGTAGTCGGCGGCGTTCTGGTAGGCGACTTCCGACACAGAGAGTCCCTGCAGGCCGACGCCGAGACGCGCCTCATTCATCATCACGAACATGGCCTTGAGGCCGCCGTTCTCCTGCCCGATCAGGTAACCCGTCGCCTCGTCGTAGTTCATGACGCAGGTCGAATTGCCGTGGATGCCCATCTTCTCTTCGATGGAGCCGCAGGAGACGCCGTTGCGCTCTCCCGAATCCGGATCGAATTTGGGCACGATGAACAGCGAGATGCCCTTCACGCCTTCCGGCGCGCCCTCGATGCGGGCGAGCACCAGATGGATGATGTTTTCCGACATGTCGTGCTCGCCGGCCGAGATGAATATCTTCTGGCCGGAAATCTTGTAGCTGCCGTCGCCTGGCGGAACCGCCTTCGTGCGCAGGAGGCCGAGATCCGTGCCGCAATGCGGCTCGGTCAGGTTCATGGTACCGGTCCACACACCTTCGGCCATCTTCGGCACGTAGGTCTGCTTCTGCTCCTCGGTGCCATGTGCCAGGATCGCCGCGATGGCGCCCTGGGTCAGGCCCGGGTACATCATGAGCGCCATGTTGGCCGACGACATGTATTCACCGACGGCGGAATGTACCGTATAGGGCAGCCCCTGCCCGCCATATTCGGGCGGAACCGGGAGCGCGAGCCAGCCGCCCGCGCGATACTGGTCGTAGGCCTCCTTGAAGCCCTTCGGCGTGGTCACCGAGCCGTCGTCGTGCCGGACGCACCCCTCCTCGTCTCCCACCCGGTTCAGCGGCTGCATGACGTTCTCGGCGAGCTTGGCACCTTCGGCCAGGATCGCCTCGAGGACATCCGGCGTCGCATCGGAGAAGCCGGGAAGGTTGGAGTAGCGCTCGTAGCCCAGCACTTCGTTGAGAACGAACAGCGTGTCCCTCACGGGAGCGCGGTATGTCGGCATGGGAGACCTCCAGAAAACCGATGGCTGCCCGACAGCACCGGGCAATCAAATCTCGTCGGGCGCGTCCCTACCAAATATTGACGTTTGCGTAAACGTCAATTACGGCCCGCACGAGATTTTTCGCCCTGGAGCGAGCGCCGCTCCGGCATGGATGTCAAGCGGACTGCTTCTGCCGCTCTTCGAGCGACCTGCGGACCACCTCCATCGCGGCACTCAGCTGCTGGATCGCCTCGTCGAGCTGCTCACGCTGCTTTTCCAGGCGCGACAGCTGCTTGTCCGACTTGTCCAGAGCAACCCGCAGCTGCTTTGTGTTGGTGCCGTGCGGATCATAGAGGTCCATCATCTGCTTGACCTCGCGCAGCGAGAAGCCGACGTTGCGGCCAAGCAGGATCAGTTGCAGGCGCGCACGTTCGCGGCGGGAATACAGCCGGGTGTTCCCTTCCCGCTTCGGCTGGATCAGCCCCTTGTCTTCATAGAAGCGCAACGTGCGCAGCGACACGTCGTACTTCTTTGCCATGTCACCGATTTCGGACGTAATCGTCCTTTGGTTCTGCGAAAGCATCGGATGCGTTGGCCATCGCTTCGATGGCCGAGACTGTCTTCATCATCGGTCGTGATTTCCTTTGGTGCCGCCGTCTTGCCGCAGGCACATCTTCGTCAGGCCACTCGGGGCCGTTCTCTGTCCGTCAGATTGTTCTGATACGGGTATGCGACACGCCATTGCTCGGTCGTGTCTGTCACGTGCGGCGGCAACTAATGATTTGCGATTTGCTTTTCAACCGAGGTTTGCAAGCAAACTGTTTAAAAACTTCCGCAACGTTGCCACCGCCGCCGGCTCGAAAGGCCGTTTCTCCGAATTTGGTAAGTTTGGTTAACGCCTTGTTTACCACGTCTGGAGAATTGTGGGGCCGTCGGTTTCCCGTGGTTATCCTGTCTCGCGTTCCTCACGGTTGTCTGCACCATGGAGAGGAAGGGCGCAATGGCCGCGATCGCGACAAAATGCTTCGGCCGTGAACGCGTGTTGCCGCTCGCCCCGCTCCGCGACGACAAGACCTCGATCGGTTCGAAAACCATTCCCGAACAGGCGTCCCAATGACGAGCAACCGCTCCTTTCTCGACAATCTGAACTCCGGCCGGCGACGTCGTGCGCGCACCTCGATCGAGGACCTGAATCGCTCGCTGGGCGATCTCGAGACCCGTTTCGGAAACCTTCGCGGCGACGAGGAGAGCGACGAAAACGATCGTAGAAGCCGCCGCCTTGCGGACGATTGGCGGCCGCAAGCGGGCCAACCGGCCGATCGCACCGATGGGCCGGCATTCGCGGCACCGGAAAGATCACCGGCTGCACCAGAATCCCCGATCGCGGCAATTCGCCGCGACCTCGAGCGCAGCCGCCGCCAGTCGGCCAGCCACACGGCCGGAGATATGTCGGCAGACATGAAGGCGCTGCGCGAGGACATCCGACAGCAGATGACCGCCGGCATGCGCCGGGAATTCGATTCGCTTCGCAAGGACATCGAGCACACGTACCGGAATTCCGGTTCCGACGGCCGTGAACTGTCGGCCGAACTGGAGCGCCTGTCGAACACGCTTCATCTGATGGCCGAGCGCAGCGACGACCGCGGCCTGGACATGCTGCGCGGCGAACTGGAGCAGGTCCGCCACACGCTGGCGGAACTGGCTCGCGAGGAAACCGTGCGCTCCATGGACGAGCGCTGGAGCCGAATCGAGCAGAATTCATTCGCACGCACCGATAAGGATCCGGCCATCGCCATGCTGCGGGAAAGGCTCGAGCAGATCGGCGAGGCGGTCGGCAACCTGCCGGATTCACGCGCGCTCCGGTCGCTGGAGGAGAAGGTCCGGTCGCTGTCCACCTCCATGGACCAGTTCTCGCACCGGAACCCGGCGACACCCGACGACACGTTCGAAACGATCTTCGGCCGGCTCGACGAGATTTCGCGCGCCATCGCCTCTTCTCCACGGCAGGCTCAGGCGCTCCAGTCGGAGCCGTTCGAGCGGATCGAGGCGCGCATTTCCGCTCTGGCCCAGCAGCTCGAGGATCTTTCCACCGGCGCTCCCTCCGCCGAGATCGTGGAGCGGCTGAACGATCTCACGCGACAGGTCGAGGAAGTCGCCTATCGCGCATCGCTTCCCGAACAGGGTATCGAGCGCCTCGGACGCCAGATGGCGACGATTACCGAACGGCTGGAAGCCGGTGCCAGCCACGACCAGCGTGACCAGGTCCTCGACAGCCTCGAGCGGCGGTTCGCCGAGATCGCCTCTCTCTTCGAGGAGCGCCACGAAAAGGCGACCTCACAGGGCCAGGCCCTGTTCAAGGACATGGAACGCAGGATCGGCGAACTGGCCACCCGTCTGGAGAGCCGCCAGGACGCCGGCCTCGGCATGGACCCTGCCCTCCTGGAGGCTCTCGACGAGAAGTTCGCGGATCTTTCCGAACAGATCGGGACTCGGCGCGAACCCGGCATCGACCCGAACGTCCTGAAGGATTTCGAGCGGCGCCTCGCAAGCATGGCCGACAAGCTCGACGCGACTTTCAAAAATGCCGCCGACCTCGATCCCTCGCTCCTGCATGCGCTCGACGAGAAGTTCGCGGACCTTTCCGAACGCATCGACGCGGGGCGGATTCCGGCCGCGGTTCCGCAGGTCATGCAGTCGCTAGAGCAGCGCGTCGAGGCGATCGCGCGCAAGCTCGAAGAAAACGCCACCCGTCCGTCCGATACGGATCCGAACATGATCGCCAACCTGGAGAGGCAGATCACCGGGCTGGCGGAGTTCCTGTCCAAGCCGGCCCCGCAACAGCGTGAGCCGGAAGTCATCGCGCCACGGCTGGAAAGCATCGAACGCTCCCTCGCCGATCAGCGCGACGCCATCATCGCGGCTGCGCAGGAGGCGGCCGAAAATGCCGTCCGCTCCATGCACGATGGCGGAATGAACGACGAGGACGTGACCGCCCTCGCGAGCGAGATGAAGACGCTCGAAATCCTTGCACGCAAGTCCGACGAACGGAATGCGCGGACCTTCGAGGCAATCCATGACACGCTGCTGAAGGTCGTCGACCGCCTCGGGTCGATGGAAGCGCGCAACGCCGAACTGGCATCCGCGTCCCGCAGCCGCCTGCCTGCGGACAGCATTCCGCCGATCGCGCCTCGTTCCGCGGAAATGCCGATGCCCGCCGCCGCGGCAGTCACGGCGCCAAAGCCGCAGCCCCAGCCTCATCCGAAGCAGAACGGTCCCATCCGCGTCGGTCGCTCGCCGGCGGAGGCGGCGGCCGAAGCGGCCCTCGCAGCGGGCGAGGTCGAACAGTCCGAACAGCCCGAAGCCACGAGGAAGTCCGTTCTCGGAGGCCTCGCGCGCGCATTCAAGGGCAAGAAGGAACCGGGCAAGGATCTGAAGGCCGGAAGAGAACCGGTGATGCCCGGCATAGACGACATCGGTCTCGACGAGCCGCTCGACGAACCGAACGCCGACAAGCCGCTGGAGCCGGGCTCCGGCGCGCCCGATCTCAATGCCATCATGAAGCGGGTTCGCGACGAGCGCAGTTCCGCTTCGCCACAGCGCGGCGACCCGAATGCGGCGAAGGCCGATTTCATTGCGGCCGCGCGCCGTGCCGCGCAGGCGGCCGCCGCCGAGGCACAGAGCATCAAGCAGGGCGGTTCGCCCGATGGGTCGAAGGGCAAGCTCAGCCCGTCCGAGCTTTTTCGCGCCAGGCGCAAGCCGATCCTGATGGCTGCCGCAGCGATCATGATCGCGCTGGCGGGCCTGCAACTCGGGAAGGCCTTCTTCAGCGATCCGGTCGAAGTGGCGGACGTGGAGGTTCTCCCCTCGTCGCAGGGCACGATCGTGGCGAGCGCTCCAGCCGTCCTGCCGAATGACGCCGCGCAGGCGGATGCCAAGGTGCGCGTCGTGGGAGAGGACGCAAACCCGATTTCCTCGGCAACTGCGGATGCGGAGCCGGTGCAAGAGGAAACCGAAGTCGCTGGCCTCCAGGAGGAAAGAGGCGGCGATACCACCGCCGCGATCGCGGAAAACGGAGGAACATCTTCGGACGAACAGGTCGCGGCCCTGCCGGACGCCGAGCCCGATGTCGCCGTGACCGAGGAAGACATGTCCTTCGAACCCGCACCGGTCGAGGCTGGTCCCGTCGCGCTTCGCGAGGCCGCCGATTCCGGCAATCCGGTCGCGATGTTCGAGATCGGCAATCGCTATGACGTCGGCCGAGGTGTCGATGCAGACCGCGCAGTGGCGGCCGAATGGTACGAACGCTCCGCCGAACTGGGTTTCGCGCCGGCGCAGTACCGCATCGGCAGCTTCTACGAGAAGGATATCGGCGTCGATCGCGACATCGCCCAGGCGAAGACGTGGTACCAGCTCGCCGCCAACCAGGGCAATGCAAGTGCCATGCACAACCTTGCGGTGCTCCATGCCATGGGCAGCGACGGCGCGGTCGACAATGACTCGGCGGCGCGCTGGTTCCAGAAGGCGGCCGAACTGGGCGTGAAGGACAGCCAGTACAATCTCGGCATCCTGGCGGCCAAGGGCCTCGGCGTGCCGCAGAGCCTGGAAGAATCCTACAAGTGGTTCGCGCTCGTCGCCAAGACCGGCGACAAGGACGCCGCCACCAAGCGCGACGAGGTCGCCAACGCCCTCCGTCCCGAGCAGCTCGCCAAGGCCCGCGCGGCGACCGAGCTCTGGAAACCCAAGCCGCTCGTCGAGGACGCCAACGTCGTCGAGATCCCTGAACTCCTGGCAGGAGAGCGAAGGCACGACGGCCGGTATCGACATGAAGAAGGCGGTCCAGAACATCCAGCTCATTCTCAACAAGAACGGCTACAAGGCGGGCTCCGCCGACGGCATCATGGGCCAGAACACCCGCAACGCGATCATCGCCTTCCAGAACGACAACGGGCTGGAAACGACCGGCGAAGTCGACGAAAAGCTGGTCAAGCTGCTGCTGGACAAGAAATAGAGCCCCCCGAGCCGCTTTGGCGGCGGCCGGTGTCGCATTTTCGACCGCAGGCGGCGTCATGGGACTTTGACTCCGCCCCAATGTCGGCGCAAGAACCCCTTAAGCACCCGTATGTTAATGCATTTCGGGTCGGGGTCCTTGTCTCAGGCAAGATGGTCGGGTTGGTTGCGTGGGTATTTATCTCCCCATCGCTGAGATGTCAGTCAATCTCTTCGTTCTGCTCGCGATGGGCACGGCGGTCGGATTCCTTTCGGGTCTCTTCGGGGTCGGCGGCGGCTTTCTCATCACGCCGCTTCTGATCTTCTACAACATCCCCCCTGCCATTGCCGTCGCGACGGGAGCGAACCAGGTCATCGCCTCCTCGTTTTCCGGAGCGCTCGCGCACTTCAAGCGCGGAACCATCGATTTCAAGCTCGGCAGCGTTCTCCTCGCCGGCGGCGTGTTCGGCTCCTCGATCGGCATCTACGTCTTCCGGCTGCTGCGCCAGCTCGGCCAGCTCGACCTCTTCGTTTCGCTTCTCTACGTCGGGCTTCTCGGCACCGTCGGCGCCCTGATGATGATCGAGAGCGTCAACTCGCTCCGGGCGGCCCGCAAGGGCGGCGGGACGAGCCTGCGAAGGCCCGGGCAGCACAACTGGATCCACAAGCTGCCGCTCAAGATGCGCTTCCGCGCATCGAAGCTTTTCGTCAGCGTCATTCCCGTTCTCGGCCTCGGCGTCGCCATCGGCTTCCTCGCGTCGATCATGGGCGTGGGCGGCGGCTTCATCATGGTTCCCGCCATGATCTACCTGCTGAAGGTGCCCACCAACGTCGTCATCGGGACGTCGCTCTTCCAGATCATCTTCGTCTCGGCCTACACGACGATCGTGCATGCAACGACGAACAGAACCGTCGACGTCGTGCTCGCGCTCGCGCTGATGGTCGGCGGTGTCGCAGGCGCGCAATATGGTGCGAAAGCGGGCCAGAAGCTGCGCGGCGAACAGTTGCGCGCGTTGTTGGCCGCGCTCGTGCTGGCGGTGGCGCTGAGGCTCGCCTTCGACCTGTTCGTGAGGCCGGTGAACCTCTACTCCCTGTCGCCATACGAGGTGTTCTGAACCGCCATGGCGCACCGGCTGCTCACGATAGCGACCGCCGCCGCGCTGCTGGCGAGCAGTTCGGCGGTGCCCGCGCAAGCGCCGTCCGGTCCGGAAGAGGCGCAGCCGCAGCAAACTCCGGCCGGCATCTCCGAGAGCATCCAGATCGGTCTCTCGACCGACCGCATTTCCATCACTTCCGATTTCTCGGGGGCCGACCTGACGATCTTCGGCGCACTCGACAACGCCGATCCGCTGGTCAACCGGCAGGGACGCTACGACGTCATCGTGGTCCTCGAAGGGCCGGCCCGTCCGGTCGTCGTGCGCAAGAAGGACCGTATCCTGGGCGTCTGGATCAACACCCATTCGCAGACCTTCGTCAACGTGCCTGCGTCATACTCCGTCGCCACCACGCGGGCCATGCAGGACATCACCGACCAGGTGAACTTTCGTCAGCTCGCCCTCGGCACCGACAACATCTACATCCAGCCGCTCGACCGCAGCAAAGACCCGGTGACGATCAAGGATTTCGAGGCCGCGCTTCGTGGCCTCAAGAAGCAGAGGGGCCTCTACACCGAAAATCTCGGCGGCGTTCAGTTCCTGACGCAGAGCCTTTTCCGCGCGACCTTGAGGCTGGCGCCGAACATCCCCGTCGGCACCCACAAGGCGCGCGCATTCCTGTTCCGCAACGGTGTCTTCATCAAGGAGAACTCCGCCAATCTCGCGATCCTGAAGGCAGGCTTCGAGCAGTCGATCTTCCGCTTCGCCAACGAGCACGGCTTCGTCTACGGCCTGCTGGCGGTCCTCCTCGCGATGGTTACTGGCTGGCTGGGCCGCGTCCTTTTCCGCCGGGACTGACCGCCATAGTGCGGTAGATGGTCGGGCCCGATGCGGCTGCTGTCGACCGCCATCGTCGGAGATGATCGTCGCTTCGCAAGGACCGCCCGCCCCGATCAGCCCGGATAAAGCATCGCCCCGGCGATGGGATACACCCGCGTGCGGCCCAGCATCAATGCCTTGAAGGCGGTCCAGTCGAACAGCCGTGAAAAGGCGCGGTCGCGCACGTTCAGCGCGCCGGTATAGGCGCCGAAGGCCGGCATGACGAGCCGCGTTCCGTCCGTCGCGAAGCATGGCCGCCGCACCGACCGCCCTCGCCGCACGATGCGCGCACCCGGGTGCAGGTGACCCGCGATCTCGCCCTTACATGCCGTCGCCGTCGGCTCGTGGCGAAGCACCAGGCCGCCGATGGCAAGCTCGTGCACGGTTTCGCCCGGCAATCCGGCCGGCGGCTCGGGATCGTGGTTGCCGGCCACCCAGAACCAGTCGCGGCCCGTCATCATGGCCAGCAGTTCGTCGCGGAAGATGTCCGGCATGCGCTCCGCTCCCCAGCCGTCATGAAAGCTGTCCCCCAGGCTCACGACGGTCGCCGGGCGGTATTCGCAGATGACCGCCGCCAGCCGCGACAAGGTGGCGGCCGTGTCGTAGGGCGGCATCATCGCCCCGCGCCTCGCAAAGGCCGATCCCTTTTCGAGGTGCAGGTCGGAAACGACGAGCAGTCCGAGCGCGGGAAAGAACAGCCCGCCCCGCCGATCGCACACGGCGGCCTCACCCGCGACCGAGATCGTCTCTGCGCCTTCGATCGCTGTCGCCGCGGCCTTCATGTCTTCGCTGTCCTCGAGTGCAGACCCATGGCTTCTTCCATCAACTCGTCCGCCGCCTCGCCCAAAAGGGCGTCGCTCGCTTCGCCGTTCACCGACTCTTTCCCGATCTCCAGCATGATCGGGACCGCAAGCGGCGAGATCTGCTCCAGCGCCTTATGCACGATTCGCCCCTTGATCCGCGACAGCATTTCGCCGAGCCGCGCGACGTCCAGCAGCCCGGTCGCTGCGTCCTCGCGGGTCGCCTGGAGCAGGACGTGGTCGGGCTCGTGGTCGCGCAGCACGTCGTAGATCAGGTCGGCCGAGACGGTCACCTGCCGGCCGGTCTTCTCCTGGCCCGGATGGCGCCGTTCGATCAAGCCGGCAATGACGGCGCAATTGCGGAAAGTGCGCTTCAGCAGCCAGCTTTCGGCGAGCCAGGCCTCGAGATCGTCGCCCAGCATGTCCTCATCGAAGAGCTGTCCGAGCGGCAGGGTGCCGGAGCGGAACATGGACCCCATGTCGCGGATACCCCAGACTGCGAGGGCATAGTCCGTGGCGACGAAGCCGAGCGGCTGCGCACCTGCCCGTTCCAGCCTGCGGGTCAAGAGCATGCCGAGCGTCTGGTGCGCCAGCCGGCCCTCGAACGGATAGGCGATCATGTAGAAGCGCCTGCCCCGTGGAAACGTCTCGATCAGAAGGTCGCCGCGCTTCGGCAGCACCGACCTGTCGCGCTGGATGCGCAGCCAGTCCGACACCTGGTCAGGCAGGGACTGCCAGCGGTCCGGGTCGGCCAGCATGCCGCGAACCTGGTCGGCGAGGTAGGTGGACAGCGGAAACTTGCCGCCCGCATAGGCCGGCACCATGGCGTCGTTGCCGGATGCGTTGGAGACGAAGGCCTCGTTCTCGCGGATACCCTCGAACCGGAGCACCTTGCCGGAGAACATGAACGTGTCGCCCGGCGCGAGCGATTCCAGAAAGTACTCCTCCACCTTTCCGAGAACCGGCCCGCCGCGCGACGCCGTGCCCCGCCCGCCCCGCACGTAGCGGACATTGAGCATCGGCGCTTCGATGATGGTGCCGACGTTCAACCGGTACTGCTGCGCGATGCGCGGATGGCTGACGCGCCAGAGCCCCTCCTTCGTCTGCCGGATCCGTGCATACCGCTCGTACGTTCTGAGCGCGTAGCCTCCGGTCGCGACGAACCCGACGATGCGATCGAAGGTCTTGCGGTCGAGCGCGGCATAGGGTGCGGCCGACCTGACCTCCTCGAAGAGGTCGTCCGACGAAAACGGTTCCGCGCAGGCGCAACCGAGAACGTGCTGGGCCAGCACGTCGAGCGCACCGACCACGAGAGGCGGCGTATCCTGCGCCCCGAGGTAGTTCGCCTCTATGGCCGCGCGGCACTCCATCACTTCGAACCGGTTGGCCGGCACCAGGATTGCCTTCGAAGGCTCGTCCATCCGGTGGTTGGACCGGCCGATGCGCTGCGCGAGACGGCTGGCTCCCTTCGGTGCGCCGACGTGGACGACGAGATCGACGTCGCCCCAGTCGATGCCGAGATCCAGGGTCGACGTGGCGACGATCGCCCGAAGCGAATTCGACTCCATCGCCTTCTCGACCCGGCGCCGCTGCGCGACGTCCAGTGAGCCGTGGTGCAGCGCGATCGGCAGCACGTCCTCGTTCACCCGCCAAAGTTCCTGGAACAGCATCTCTGCCTGGCTGCGTGTGTTCACGAACAGCAGGGTCGTCTTGTGCCGGCGGATTTCCTCGTACACCTCCGGGATGGCATAGCGCGCCGAGTGCCCCGACCAGGGCACCCGCTCGCGCGATTCCAGGATCGTGATCTGAGGCTTCGCGCCGCCCGCCACCGTGATGACGTCGGCCATGTCGCCGGCCGGATGCTGGGAGACCAGCCACCGCCGCAATTCCTCCGGCTCCGCAACCGTGGCCGAGAGCCCGATCGTCTGCAGCCCGGGCACCAGCGCCCGCAGGCGCGCGAGCCCGAGCGACAGGAGATGGCCCCTCTTCGAAGTCACGAGCGAATGCAGTTCGTCGAGCACGACATGGCGCAAGCCCGAAAAGAACCGCGCCGCGTCCTTCGACGCAATCAGCAGCGCAAGCTGCTCGGGCGTGGTGAGCAGGATGTCGGGCGGCGACATCTTTTGCCGCTGCCGCTTGTGCGACGGCGTGTCGCCCGTCCGCGTCTCCATCGAGACCGGCAGGCCGATCTCCGCAACCGGTTTTGCGAGGTTGCGCTCGATGTCGACCGCGAGCGCCTTCAGGGGCGAGATGTAGAGCGTATGCACCCCGCGAAAGGCTTCGCCCGGCTTGCGTGTCGGACGCTCGGCCAGATCGACCAGGCTCGGCAGGAAGCCGGCCAACGTCTTGCCTGCCCCCGTCGGAGCAATCAGGAGCACCGATCGGCCATCCTGCGCCTTGGCGAGAAGATCGATCTGGTGCGCGCGCGGCGACCAGCCCTTCTCCGCGAACCAGCGGATGAAAGGTTGCGGCAGCCGGGCGGCGGAAAGGTCGCTACCGAGGGCGGGATGCTCTGTCACGACCCAAGAACTAAAGCAGAACAGCAGTTCCGCCAAGAGCGCGGATCGAGATCGGAGATCGGCGGTATTGCTTGCCGGACCGGTACGCCGTCGGTTTCAGTTCAGCACCTCCAGCGAAGCTGACGTCACCGAAAACTCCGTCGCCGGTGCAGCCGCCGCGACTTCCAGCACGCGCCGCGCTACCACGATCAGCCCTTCGACGGGTTCGCCACGATCCGTCCGCAACGCTGCCGGATCGAGCGAAACGACATCGAACCCGTTCGCGGCAAGCAGGTCGCGAAGATAGCTCTCCGAGTGGGCGTAGCGACGTGCGGGGCGCAGCACGAGGCGTTCCGTGCCGTGATGTTTTTCGACCGAAAACGCGAACAGCCCGCCCGGCGTGCAAAGGATAGCCGCCGTTGCGAACATGCGCTCCAGTGCTCCGACATAGAGGAAAACGTCCGCGGCCACTACGAGGTCTGCTCGCAGACCGTCCGGCTCGAATGTCTGCAGGTCCCGCAGCGCCAGCCTGTCATAAACGCCCTTGGCCTGCGCCCTCTTCAGCATCTGTGCAGAGATGTCGAACCCCTCGACGAAACTGGCCACCCGGCGCAGACGCTCGCCCATCAGCCCGGTCCCGCAGCCGAGGTCGACGACATGCGCGAACGCGTCGGCCCCGGCGGAGTCGAGCGCCTGCGCGATCAGCTCCGGCACGCGATAGTCCAGCTTCTCGACCAGCGAATGGTCGAACCTTTCCGCATACTGGTCGAAGAGCGTCGCCACGAAGGCGCTGGGCGGCGTCTCGATCTGGTGCGCGGCGCCGGCCAACCCCAGTTTGAGACTGGCGCCGAGCCGATCGAGAGGATCGAGGCGCAGCACCTCGGCCCACGCGTCAGCCGCTCCGGCGACGTCGTTCGACGCCTCTCTCATCTCGCCGAGCCGGAACCAGCCCGCAGCCCAGGAGGGCGCCACCGCAAGTGCCTCGGCCATCAGTTCGCACGCCGCCGCCAGATCGCAGCTTTCGAACAGCATCTCGGCGTAGTTCGCGCGCCGGTCCGCGACGAGGTCGCCCGAGGAAAATTGCATCGCTGTCATGAGTTGGGGCCCGAATGCCCGGCGGAAGCCGGGCGGCGGCTTATGGATCAGCGCGCAGGAACTTGCAAGAAGTCTCTCGGCGCTCGGCTGCGGGGTATGTTGACCCTGCGTAATCCGGACTCCCTCTGCCAAACATACAATCTCGTTGTACTGGATGTGAACTGCAGCAAATCATGAGAGAGAGAAATATAATCTGTTGATTATCGAAGCTTGCGCGAGGCTTGCGGGCGCTGCTTTGGGCAAATTGAATGAATTTACTTTCTGATGTATTCTCACCTCACCGAATCGGGCTCAGGAGGCACTGATGACCATCACCGCGGGAGTATCCCAGCCGAAAGTCGCAGGAAACACGTTGTTCCCTCAGCAGAGGGTTGCAGCCGACTCAGATGGTTTTTCGAACGTGATGGATTCGCGGTCCCGGCAGGGCAGCCTTGGCACCACGAAACTTGACCCGGATGGCAATCCCGTCATCGAAAACGCATCGTCGGGGAATTCCGCAACGGTCCGTCTGTCGGCAACGGTCGTGATCAGGTCGCCTCACGAGATCGATGACCTTACCGTCGAGGCGGAAGATTCCGCCACCTCCCAAGTCCATCGCGTGCGAGGAAGAAACGGACGGCCTTCCCGTGGAAGAGAACCGGCCGATCAAGGCGATGCCGCAGGTCCCCGAGCGGAGATCGACGGGTCTCCCCGTCGAGACCGAGGAAGTCATCGTTCGCAGATCCATCGCGTGCGAAGGAGAAATCGACGGTCTACCCGTAGAGGAGAACCTGCCGATCGAGGCGACACCGCGGGTTCCCGAAGATGAGATCGATGGCCTCCCCGTCGAGACCGAGGAAGTGATCGTTCGCAGATCCATCGCGTGCGAAGGCGAAATCGACGGTCTCCCCGTAGAGGAGAACCTGTCGATCGAGGCAATGCCCCGCGACCCCGAAGAGGAAATCGACGGCCTGCCGGTGGAAGGGCCTCCGCGGCTCGTCGTGGAGGAAACGGAACCGTCCGGACCTCCAGGGATCTGCGCATCTTCGCCGATGGACTGGCGCTGGAGACGATGTCCAGCCTGTTCGGCCATTACGCGCGTTTCGCCGCCAATCCCTACCAGATATCGGACAGATAAGGCGCCGGCCTCATTGACGAGCCGCCCGGAAGTGTTCCTTGCAGTTGGGGAATGCTTCGGCGGTGCCGCAATTGGCCGGCATCTCCACACGCAGGTGGGCAACCGCGATCTCTCTCCACGGCCTTGGCTCAGAGCCGGAAATCTCGACGTTTATGACCTTCGGCAATGTAGTTCGGTCGTGCCATTCGGAGGACGTCTCACCCTCGTCGTCGGTATAGCTGAAGGACAGCGCGATCCGTCCCCGGATGAGCGGAAGGTCCTCCCCGGCGGAGCGTTCGTCACCATAGTCGCGACGCGATCTCACGATAGCGGCGCTGCCGTTCAGGTTCGTCCGCAGATAGGTGATGCGGTCGATACCCGCGCGTGCATTGAAGCCGAGCGCGGGGCGCAGGAAAGTGACCGTTTCGGCATCGCCTTCGAAGAAAATCGGATCGTCCTCTTCGGCGTCTTCGGTTTCGGGCAAGGGTTGCGCGGCCTCGAGATCCTCGACGAGCCGGTCAATAACGATGGCCACGGTATCGAGATGGCTTCCAGCTCCGATGAGTTCCTGCCAGCGCTTCAGCCAACTGCCGGTGTAAAGCGATATTCCGGCAAACAGGATGCTGGCGAGGAGCAGGGCCAGCAGGGCCTCGAGCAAGGAGAAGCCGCGGCGCCCATTCCTGTTCCGGCGCTTCATGGCCGTGCGATGCGGACGGTTTCGAACAGCGGCGGAATCTTCGAATTGGCGCGCTCGCCGGTATGCTGGACCGAGACGCGGTACAGCTGCCATCCCGCGGTTTCGAGCTCCTTGTCGCCGTCCCATTCGTAGGGCGTGATGTCGAGCGTATAGGTCCCGACTGTGCGGGTGCCCGAACGCAGCGGATCGATGGCCATCGCGACCGCGGCCGCGGCCTGCTGGTCCAGCCGCCGTTGCGCGGAGCGGTCGAGACCTCCGAACGAGCCGGCGACCCCGCCTATGATGGCGGCGACGGGTCCGATCATGAGCAGGGCGATCACGAAGGCGGCGAGCACTTCGATCAGCATGAAGCCGCGCTTGCGCCGGCGCATCATGACGGTGCCATCTCGACCCGGCCGGTAAGCCAGTCCACCCGCAACTCGACCGAACGGCCGCCCCCGGACAACGTCAGGACGCCGCCGCACGATCGTCCGTCGGCCAGATACCGCAGCGCCCTCACGCCCTTGATCAGCGGACAAACGTTCGACGTCACCCAACGAAGTCCTATGCCATTGCGGACCTCGATCGGGCTTCGGTCCGCGAGCACCTCGATGCGGCCGCGGTCCGCATCGACCACGATGTCGACAGGTCCGCGCTTCCTGATCGCGAGGGAACGCCCCTCTCGGAAGGAGGCCGCCACTTTCACCGCTTCCGCTTCCAGATCGGCGGCCGATATGCCGGTGCGCGGTCGCGGCATGAGCACCAGCGCCGCCAGCGCCATCACGGCAATCGCCAGCACGATGTCGAGCAGCACGACACCGCGTGTGGCCGATTTGCCGCGCATCTGCATGTCAGCGCACCAGGGAGCCCGCGCCGGTGCCATCAGCCCCGGTCGTCACGATCTGGAAACTCTGACCATTGGTCGAATAGACGTATTCGCGCCCCCACGGATCGAGTGGCACGCGATCGCCGCGGATGTACGGGCCGTTCCACGTCTGCAGACTGGAAGGCCGGCTGACCAGGGCAGTGAGCCCCTCGGATTGGCGGGGTAGCGGCCGACGTCGATGTAGAAGATGTCCATCGCGATGGAGAATCCTCGATCTGCAGCTTCGCGGCGCGCTCGCGCGAATTGGCCAGCTGCGCCAGGACCCTCGGACCGACGAGCGCCGAGATCAGGCCGATGATCGCCAGCACCACCAGCATCTCGATGAGAGTGAAACCCGCGCGCCGCCTGCGCCGCTTGGACAGCCTGGACGGATTCCGATGGATGTTCATGAACTTTGCAAGCATGCTCCCAGCTCCACTATCGAACCAGATCGTTGAAGGACATGAGCGTCGACATGATCGACACGATCATGCCGCCGATCAATACGCTGATTGTCGCCACCGCCGCCGGGCCGACGAACCCCACCGCGCGCGAAAGCGACCTCTCGAGACGAGCCTCGTAGAAATCGGCCACCTTGTAAGCCAGCGTCGCCATTTCGCCGCTCTGTTCGCCGATCCGAAGCATGCGCATGGCAAGCGGCGGCAGATCGAGGATTTCCATCGCATGGCTCAGCCTCTGACCCTGCCGCACGGCATCGGAGGCTCTCTGCGCCCGCTCGCGTGCGGCATCGCCGTGATCGACCGTCTCGCTTATCAGCTTGATAGCCACCGGGGCGGCGACACCGGTCTCGCTCATCATCCCGAGGAGGCGCGTGAACCGAGTCGTCCGGTAGCTGTGCGCGATGTCCGAGAGGACCGGGAGCCTTTCGCCGATGCTCCATAGCCCGGAGCGAAGGGTTCCGCGGCGGGCGGCGATCAGAAGCAGCAGAAGCACCACCGCCACGCCCGCCATGATCCACGGTCCTTCCGCCCGGATGAAACGGGAAATCCCGAGCATCGTGTCGAGGAAGGCGTCGGGCTTACGGGTCTGCGCCAGCATCGGCTCGAACTGGGGCAGGACGCCGATCATGAAGAAGACGAGCACGGCGATCGTACCGAGCATCAGGACGGCAGGATACCGCAAGGCTTCCGAAACGCGGCCCGCAAGCGCTTCGAACCGCTGCCGTTCCTCGGCCGTACGTTCCAGCAGGCTAGGAAGCATGCCGGTGGATTCGGCGACCTTCACCATTGCGATCTGGAATGGCGGAAACAGCTGCGGCCAGTCCTGCATGGCCTGTGAGAAGGACCGCCCGCTCGCCAGAGCCGCCTGAAGTCCCGTCACGACGGGCTTCAGCCTTCCGTTGTCGAACTCCCGACCCATGATCGACAATGCCTCGTCGATCCGGATCCCCGCGTTCAGCATGATCGAAAGGTCTGAGAGCAGGCGCGTGATCTGGGCGGGCGCCACACGGGCCCCCGAGGCGCTCGCCGCCTTTTCGCGGCCGCGCTGTTCTTCCACGCTGACTGGAATGAGCCCGCGTCGGTCCAGCAACTGCGCCGCGTCGTCGGCATCGCCTGCCTCGATACGGCCCTGCTCCAGACTTCCGCTTGCATTGAGCGCTTTGTACGCAAATGCAGTCATTGCGAACCGACTTCCGCTCACTCCACCCGCGCCGATCCGTGCCGCCGAAAAGTGCAACATCCTCAAGGATCAGCCTGGTTGCCACCCCAACCAAGGTAACATCGAACGCCCCGCGCGTACTACTATCCTACAGAATTCTATCCCGCAACTCGCGCCACGCCAGCAGACTTTTCTTCGTGCCATCAAAAAGCGTTCTTTCCGTGGCGGTAGTTGTGACAGTAGATCGGCACAGGTTGGACCCAGGGCTGTTTGCGCCCCATCCTCGGTCGGCCTGCATGTGCGTTCATCGAAGGTTCAGCCGCGAAGTGACACTATCTGATCCTGAAATGGAGAGAACTGGCCGCCCCTGCCGCACCTGATCGGCATGCCCGGCCATAGAGAGGAGCAAGGAATGACGGCGTCTGGCATTCATCGGAAAGAAGCTGCCGCTTCACCGGCATCGCTCCCGGCAGACCGACCGAAGCAGATGACATCGCCTCGTGGCGCCGCGGTTTCCCTCCTGACGGCCCTGTTTCTGGCGACCGCCACTGCCGGCCCGCTTCATGCCGCGCAGCGGAACGTGGTGGAGGCCGCCGGCGGCGACGAACCTCTTCCGCATATGAACCGGGTGACGCCCTTGCGGTCTTTCCGCATCATCCTAGCGCCGGGGGCCTCGTTCTCCGCATCGCTTTCGAAAATTCGCCGGGTTCTGAGATCGGTTCCCTACGAGATCAGCGTCGCCGAGCGCGATTTGCGCATCCTCGTTGTTGCCGTCAAACCCTCCGACATGCATCTGCTCGACAGGGTGCCTACGATCAGGCGCATTGTGGCGCTCGACGGAGGACCGGAGCCGAAGAAGCGAAGGCACGTGGAAGAAGCACCTCCTCCTCCTCCCAGGTTTCCTGGTCCCTCCCCTCATCCACGGCGTCAGGCGCAACCCTCTGCCATGCAACGCATCATCGTTCAGTTCAGCCCCTCGGCCGACCGCGAGAGCGAAATTCGCCGCATCCTGGGTGCTCTCCAGGGGCTGCCGCACGATATCGCGCAGACCTTCAACTACACGCCTGCCATCGTTCTAAACGTTGACGAGCAGGGAATCGAGCGTCTGCGCCGGTTGCCGGGCGTGACGCTGCAGGTCGACGGAGCGGATCGGCCAACCTGAAGCCGGGCGGGCATCACCCCCGCCTGGAGCCTGTCTGAACCGGCGTCCTTGTCGTGTCGGCGCCCGTCACTGCAAGGTGGGGAAGCGGATCAGTGCCTCGACGCCTTCTGCGTGAAGCACCACTTCCGTGCTCCTTACGTCGGCGAGCGTCCAGCCGTCCCGGCTCTCGCCCTTGCGCAGGCTGAAGGCGTTCGAAAGGTTCGGAGAACGGAACGTCGCGCTGACGATGCTGCTGGACCGCACGAGACCGACGAGCTGCCAGTCCGGAGCTTCCGCTGCGACTTCGACCTCCTGCTCCACTACCGCCTCGGTTTCCGGCTCCGGCTCCGGCAGGACCGCGGGGAGTGTCGGCTCCGCCGGGACGGCGACGATCACCTTCGGCGCCTCGCGTTCGGGAGAGAACAGCGGCCGCTCCCGAAGCGCCATGTAGTCCTCGGCCGAACGCGCGCTCACCGGCAGTTCCGAAAGCTGAGCCAGCACGGGCCCGCACAGCGACAGCACGCACAGGAGCGCCAGGCCCGATCCTGATCTTGACATCCGGCGCATCAGTCGGGCTCCCCGATCCGGAAGGCGGACAACGTCATGTTCAGCGACAGTGGCCGGTCGTCCGCGGAAGTGCCGCTGTCACCGGTGAGATCTCCGATGCGGCGGTTGGGTCTGAGCGTGAGGGAATCCACAACGATGACCGGAAGCGAGACCTCGATGGCATGCAGCAGTTGCGGAAGCGATTGCTCCATCACCTCGACGTCCGCATTGAGCCGGACCCGCACCAGCGGCTTGCCGGATTCGTCCTTGACGTCCTCCACGACCTGGGCCTGCGGAGTATCGACCGCCCGGACCACCGCGCCGGAACCCACCGCCAGGTCAGCGATCTCCCGCTGGAACTCGGCGGAGGCGAGGCCCTGGGTTCGCCCGGTCATGAGAAGGCGCACGTCGACCAGCCCTGTCCCGTCTTCCTCGGCGTTCTTGCCGGCCAGCGTTGCGGCACGGGCTTCCATCTGCTCCACACGATCTTGGAGGATCGCGAGGGACTCCTGCCCGGCGCGCGTCGAGAGCCATGAATCCGCCGCCACGACACCGGCGCCGAGCGCGAGGAGCACGATGACGAGCAGCGTAGCTGCGCGCCCGTCGAAGAACAGTTTGAAGAAGCGGCTCAATGCAGCCCTCCTCCCGTCCGGATCAAGGGCCGGGTCTCGAGCACGAAATCCGACGTATTGCCGTCCTCCGAGCGTGTAGCGGGCCCGACCAGTCGGCTGCCCGCGAAGCGCCCAGACGATTCGAGTGCGGTCAGCACGTCCGGAACGTTGTTCGTCTTCCCCGTCAGCCTCAGATTGCCATCTATGACCACGATCTCCGTTGCATAGGCATGAAGCGGAAGCGTAGCGGCAAGGTCCTCCAGAGCTCCGACGACGCTGACGGCGCCGTTCTTGATGTCGAGCGCAGCCTGCTCGGGTGCGGTCGCGGCGATCGCGGGAGCGGCTGCCTCGGAAAGGGCGCGGCGTGCCTTTTCGAGGCGCAGTTCGAGATCTGCCCGCCTTTCCTCAAACTGCGTGGCAGCGAGGTTTTTCCACGCGACCGCGCCCGACGCGGCGAGCACCGCAACGATGAGAAGGGCCGCCAGCGCCCGCTTGACGGCCTGCCGCGCCTTGGCGACGCCGGCACGCCCGGTGAGCTGGACGACCCCGCCAGAACCGGAAACCGGCGTCTCCACGATGATCGCGCGGGGTTGCGCGTGTTCGAACAGTTCGAAAAAGCGAGACAGGCGCGACTTCGCCACGATCGCGACGGAGACGACCAGGCGCTTTGCAGCCCGGTCGACCTCTGCGATGCGGTGGCCCGAATAGGTCTCGCTGGCAGGCAAGGGCGACAGCGAACTCATCCGCGAGGCAATGATGCCGTCGAGGTGATCCGCCGCTTCCAGCGGCAACTCAATCCTCCGCCGGATGAGCCACGCCTCCGGGACGACCAGAACGAGGTTGCGGCCCTTGACCGCGGCCGCGAACGAGGTGCTTTCGGGAACCTCACCGACGGGCAGAACGAGCTCGTTCTTGCCTCGCCTGCCGGTCTGCAAGGCAAGCGACGCACCGTCCGAAGCGATGTCGACCCGCGTCTGTCTTCCGCGTCGCTTCGCACTGAAACTGTCGCTGATCAGCGAAGCGGGACCTTCGAGCCAGTCGTCGAAGGACCGCACTGCGCCACCGATACTCATCTGCATCCGAGCGCTGCTGCCTCCTTCATATGTGGCATACCCTTCATTCTACTTCATCCGTGACGCGCCGCCAGTCGAGAACGCGGAAGGCTTCCTCGTCCTCCGTCGAGACCACGATTATCGCTTCGTAGGTTTCGGCGTGGCCAGACGGCAGTTCGACCCGAAGCGTGGCGCGCCAGCTCTGCGTGAGCTCGTTGGTATGATAATCGATCCCGGCGAGGTACTGGTTCAGTTCGGTGCCGTCCAGCTTGCCTGCCCGATACTTCTTGATCGCATCCACCGCCGATCGCGGCAGGCCGGGAATGTCCTCCAGCAATTCGATGGCGGCGGATGTCACCCGCATGCCCGGCAGTCCGGAGGAGACCGTCGCATAGCGCGCCACTTCGACGGCGACATCCTCTTCCATGTTGGGCAGGAGTGCCAGTTCGTCGACCGACCGGAACGCCGCCCGGCCCTGTCCGGGCGGACCTGGCGTGCCGGGGGGACCCGGTGGAGCTGGCGTTTCTCCTTCCCGGGGAGGTCCGCTCTCGCCCCCGCGACGTTTTATGATTTCGTCGGCCAACTTGCCCGCATCGCTGTCGCGGGCGCCGGCGACTTCGAACATGCCGACGAGAAGCGGACGCACCGCCGTGTTCAGATCGATCCGCATGACCTCGTTGTCGAGCGTCACGGAAACGGTTCCCGAACTCGTTTCAAGTACTCCGGTCAGGGTTTCGGTCAGCCGGCCGGAACCGTCCGCGCCGCCGGCGCGCACCAGCGCCGCCGCATAGGCAAGGCCGGAATCGGCGAGCAGGCGCGCCGCCGCCTTGTCTTCCGTCACCCGCACGTTGGTGACGACGCTGGTCATGTGCAGCCTGAGCACGACGGCCAGGAATGCTATGAAGACCATGACCCACAGCACGCCGACGAGAATGGCGCCGCGCTGGGGTTCGGCACGGGATCGAACGGCTTTCGCTCGGCTGGTTTTGTGCTCGGAGTGTTCAGACATTGAACGGAAACCATGCCCACACGATCACGGCCGAAGGCGCCAGGAAGGCACCGTAGGGCACCCGCATGGCCGCTCGAAGGGGCCGCTTTCGGCGCCACGACCGTATCATCACGAACAGGGCCGCGGCGACCGATGCGAGAAGCAACTGCAAGCCGGTTCCCCACGCGCCAACGAGCATTGCCGAGGCGGCGAGAAGCTTCACGTCGCCGAAGCCGATTCCCGACCGCCCGCGCAGATGTTCGTAGGCAAGGGATATCGCCAACAGACCAAAACCAACTGCGAGCCCTTCCGCGAGCGATCTGGTCACCTGCCAGAAATCGCCGGAATGTTCCCAGCGCAGGAGAAGAGCGGTGCACGCGATCACGATCGTGTATCCATCCGGAATGATCATGCGAGCCAAATCTTCGATCGCAATCGCGGCAGCCACAAGGCAAAGGAGCGCGCCGGCGGCGATCACCCACCATGGCTCTCTCGCCAACGCAGGCAGAACCGCCCCGGCAAGGACGGCCGCGCCTGCCAGCGCGCCTCGGCGGCGCACAGCGCGGCGGCTCATTCGATCAGGGTCTTGACCGGCCGCGGCAGCGGCACGTTCCGGCTCGGCTCCTGCATGAGGTGCAGTTGGGAGCGCATCTGCTCTGCCACCCTCTGGGCATCCAGGCTATCCTGGATGACCTGGGGACGGATCAGGATGATCAGTTCCGTTCGCGTGGCATTGTTCTGGTTCGACCGGAACGCCTCACCGACGATCGGCAGGTCGCCGAGGATCGGAACGCCGTCCCGCCCGCGCTGCTGCTGTTCGGAAATAAGGCCGCCGAGCAGGACCGTCTGGCCGCTGGTGACCGAGACCGTGGACTGGATCTTGCGCTGCGAAATGGTCGGCGTGAGCGATTGAGCGGTGCCCCGCGCGACCGAGGAAATCTCCTGCTCGATCGTGAGGTTGATCGTTCCGTTTGCGGTGATGCGAGGCAGAACCTTCAAGATGACGCCCGTCTCGCGGAATTCGACGTTGTTGACGATCGGCGCTTCCGGGTCGGTCACCGATTGCGCCGTACGCGTCACGATCGGGATTTCGTCGCCGACCTGAAGAACGGCTGGCTTGTTGTCGAGCACGACCACCGAAGGCGAGGACAGGACCTTGACTTCGGTGACCCCGCGAAGCGCGTCGATGACGACATGCGGGTCCGACTCGGGTCCCAGCAGCAGGTTGAAGCCGGGCAGGACCCGGGAGATCGCCTCTTTCGCGACATCCCGGAAGAGCCCGATGGAGCCGTCGTTCCCGGACTGGAGGAAGAACTGTACTCCGTAGCGCAGGTCGTTGCTCAACGTCACTTCCGCGATCGTCGCCTCGATCGCGACCTGTGATGCAGGGCGATCCAGAGCGTGGATCGCCTGCTCTATGATCCGCTGCTGATCGGGGCGGGCGAAGATCAGGAGCGAGTTGTTTTCCGGATTGGCGGTAATGCGAACACCCTGACCGAGCGAGGCGCCGCTGCTCCCGCCACTGTCGCCGCCGTCCGTGATGGGCGAAGCGTCTTGGCCCGGCAGGCTGTCGGCCATGCGCTGTGAGGGGGTGGAAGGGCTGGCTCCACCGGCGCCCCCGCCACCGCCCCCCGATTCGATCGATTTCGAATCCGGCGGAAACTGGACCGACGGATCCTCTTTGGTATCGGATCCGCCGTTGAATATCTGGTTGACCATTGCCGCCAGCCGCGTCGCCTCGAGATACTGGACGCGGTAGACTTGCAGGTTCGACGCCGAGGCATCGAGCGAATCGAGACGTTCGATCCAGCTGGCAGCCCGCGCGAGCAACTGACGCGACCGCGCCACCACCAGAAGCGAGTTGTTCCGCTCTATCGGCTGGATCCGTATGGTGTTGCTGCCGCGGCCGCCTTCGCCGATATCCAGCACGCGGTTCAGTTCGGGCATCATGCTGGCCGCATTGGCGTTGCGGACCGGGAAGATGCCGACCGATTGGTCCGCCAGCCAGTCCTGGTCGAAGGACCGGATCGCCTCGATCGTGGCGAGCCTCTCGGCCGCCGTTCCCTGGACGAGCAAAGCGTTGCTGTCGGGATCGACGCGAACCATGCCTTGCCGCGCTACGAAGTTCTCCAGCAGAGGCATGATGTTTCCGGCCGACACGTGCTGCAGCGGATAGGCCGTCACTCCGTATCCGGGCTTGATCTGAAGACCCTTGTCCAACTCGGCGATTCCGAGCGCCTCGGAGGCCGGCATCAGCCTCAGCCTGTCGTTTTCGCGAACCATCGCCACGCCGTTGCTGCGCAAAGCCGATTCGAACATCGTCAGGACTTCAGCGGCGGGCAGCGGCTTCGACGTCACGATCGAGACGGTTCCGGTTGCCCGGGCGTCGATCGTATAGGTGATGCCGAGCATCTCGCCCAGAACGGTGCGCGCGGCCACGTCCACCGCGGCTTCTTCAAGGCTGAGCTCGAACTGCTCGTCTCCGAGCTGCTCGATGGCGCGGCGTTCGCTGGTCGTCAGGCCACTCTCGGAGCCGTAGTAGATCCTGCCCTGACGGCGGTCGTCCCCGCGCCTCAGAGTCGGACTCGAAACTAATTCTCATTGGCTTCCGGCTCTAGCGATGAATCTGGTTGTGCGGCGGATGGATGCGATGAGGAGCCATGCCTCTGAAGACGCGATTGTTGCTTCCCAGTCTTTGGCGAGGCGTCGGCAGCGGCCGAGCCAGGCGAAGGTGCGCTCGACAACCCATCTCCGCGCGATGACAACGAAGCCCTTTGCGCCATCGGGTCGCTTGACGATTTCGAACGTCGGCCCGTCCATGACCTGCACGGCGGACTCCAGTTTGTCCCCGGCGTAGCCGCCATCAGCAAACAGGTGAACGAGCGTCGGGAAGCTCTGTTTCGTGTCGGCTACGACGTTCGGCGCGCCATCCCTGTCCTGAATGTTGGCCGTGTGCGTGATCGCGCCCAGAATGTTGCCTTGCGTATCGGTTAGGATATGGCGCTTGCGGCCCTTGATCTTCTTGCCCGCGTCATAGCCGCAGGGCCCGCCGCTCTCGGTGGTTTTCACGCTTTGACTGTCGATCACGCCCGCTGTCGGCTCCGCGGACCGGCCGCCCAGAAGGCGCGCGGCCATGACCAGCGTTTCGTTGATGATGTCGAGCATGCCGCTGTCACGCAGCCGATAGAAATAGTGTTGGACCGTGGTGAAGGGAGGGAAGTCTTTTGGCAGCATCGCCCACTGGCAGCCTGCCGTCGCAATATACTGGATCGCGTCCCACACCTCGCGCATCATCCACTTGCGCGGTCTACCTACCCGACTGGGCGCAGGCATGAAGGGCGCGATCAATGCCCATTCCTCGTCGGTGCAATCGCTTGAATAGCGCAAGCGTCTCCGGTCATAGTGTCCGCGAGTGATTTCAGTCCAAGCCATCCGATTCTCCGTAGTCTTCGCAAACCGCAGAGAATCACAAGCTGCTGAAATCATTCAACATAATTTTCGGTTGGCCTCTCAGGAACCCGGAAAGGAAACCCCCGCCCTTCGACGAACGGGCGCTCAGGTCCGCGCCGGTAACACGGTTCAGCGGGTCGGCACGGCCCGAAGCGTCCGCCGCTGCGTCCTCGAGAAGGGGTCCCGTCGTACAAGCGGTCACCGAGACCGCGAGGAGGAGGGCCATTCCCCAGGCTATTGCGGAGGTCGCAGCAGAAGCGCGGCTCCCCGACCTGGAAATACTCACCGACAAATACCCCCAACAATCTTGACGGCCCCAAGAGAAACTACCGGTGTCGGATTGCCTTGACAACCGCCGGCGCGTGTTTTCTGTTCTCGGCCGGGCCCGGAGCGGAATAGAGTTGCCCGAGTACCACAGACGCGGAAGTAAAGCCACGCTCCGCGTTTGTTTCCGCGAAATGCCGAGGCGAGACCGATCATGAATATTAGAGATCCTGAGATTAAGGCTCAGACGGTTCTCGACGCCTTGGCGGAATCGGGCATGATCGGGCGTGCGGAACTGGACGACCTCTACGGCGATTTGGAGGATCCGCGGACGGCGGATATCTACCGGCTGATCGAGGGTCAGCTCGTCGATGCCGACAAATTGGCCGCATTCTTCTCCGCTTTTTATGGATTGCCGCTTTCGGAGAGGGACGAACTCTCGTCGATCGAGCCCACCGTTCAGAACCTCTCCCACCGCTTCCTGATCGACAACTGGCTGCTTCCGCACAAGGACCCGCAGGGGCGCCTCCGGTTTGGCGTCCTCTTTCCCGGCGACCATGAGCCCATCGAGGCGCTACAGGCCGCGTTCGGAGAACCCGCCGAACTCTGGGTCATGTCGGCGCCCGACCTCGAATCGGGGCTTCTCAGGCTGACGGGCAGCGAAGCCGGCTCGGCGGCGGCGTCGGAAATCGCTGCCTCCGACGATTCGATCGCGGATTTGCGCGACCTGGCGAGCGGCGCGCCGGTCGTGGTCGCGGTCGACGACATCTTCCGCCGCGCGCTCGACCTGCGCGCCACCGACATCCACCTTGAACCGATGCGGGGTCGGCTGATCCTGCGCTTCCGCATCGACGGCGTCCTGCGGATCATGCCTTCGCCGCCCCAGGAGATGGCCGAGGCGCTCGTGTCGCGCATCAAGGTGCTGGCCGGTCTCGACATCGCCGAACGGCGCAAGCCCCAGGACGGCGGCATGCGCATACGGGTGGGCGAGCGCGACATCGAGTTTCGCGTCGCCACCTTGGCCTCCATCCACGGCGAAACCGTCGCGCTGCGTATCCTGCAGCGCGAGAGTGCCCTGCTCGATTTGACCAGCGTCGGTCTCGGCCAGCGCGACCGCCATGCTCTGGAGCGGCTGCTGGACCACACGCACGGCATGATCGCCGTCGCCGGACCGACGGGTAGCGGGAAGACCACGACGCTCGCCGCCGCGCTTTCCAAGCTCAACGACCCCGGCCGCAAGATCGTCACCATCGAGGACCCGGTCGAATACCAGATCCCCGGCATCGTGCAGGCCCAGATCCAGCCCGCGATCGGCGTGACATTCGAGGCGGCGATTCGCTCCTTCGTGCGACAGGATCCGGACGTGATCCTCGTCGGCGAGATTCGCGACCGCGACACCGCGAGGGTCGCGATCCAGGCCGCGCTGACCGGCCACCTCGTGCTCACCACCGTCCACGCCAACACGGCGACGGCCGCCTTCACGCGACTGCGCGACCTCGGCGTCGAGGTCTTCCTCCTGGTAGGCGCCGTCCGCGGCGTGATTTCCCAACGACTGGTGCGCAGGCTGTGTGACCACTGCAAGCGGCCCGCCACTATCACGGCGGAGGAGGTCGCGGCGGAGCCGCGCTTCGGGACCGTGGGATTCAGGGCAGGTGATGGCGTGCACCATGCCGTCGGCTGCTCGCGCTGCGCTGGCGCCGGATACCGCGGCCGTATCGCCGTGTTCGAGGTTCTCACCATGTCGGACGAACTGAGCCGGCTGGCTTCCGCCGGCGCCGACAATCTGGAGATCGAGTCCGCGGCCATCGCGGCGGGCATGACGACGATGTCCCAGGATGCGGCGGACAAGGCGCGCGCCGGCCTGACCTCTCCGGCCGAGGTGATCCGCGTCACCGGCTTCCGCTAGGTTCTTCATGCCTGCGGGCGGGGGAACACTGCCGCGACCGCGCGCGCCGCTCCATTGATCAATCGGTTCCGTCTGCTAAGACCGGTGTCAGTCGGGAGGAACCAGTATCATGTCCGAAGCTCCAGTCCTGATCGCCGGCGGCGGTATCGGCGGCCTCGCCATGGCGCTGACGCTCCACCAGATTGGCGTCCGCTGCGTCGTGTTCGAGTCGGTCAGGGAGCTTCGGCCGCTCGGCGTCGGCATCAACCTGCAGCCGAACGCCGTACGCGAATTCCACGATCTGGGAATCACGGCGGAAGACCTCGACGCAATCGGCCTTCCGGCCAGGGAGTGGGCCCTCGTCGGCCTGAACGGCAACGACATCTACTCCGAACCGCGCGGGCTGCTGGCCGGCTACGACTGGCCGCAATATGCCGTGCATCGCGGGGAACTGCAGATGCTCCTCTACCGGAAGGTCGTGGAGCGCCTCGGGCCTGACGCCGTGCGGCTCGCACATCGCGTCTCCGGCTATCGCAACAACGCCGACCGCACCGTTACCGCGACCGTCGAGACGGCATCGGGTGGAACCGTCGACGAAACGGGCGCGCTCCTGATCGGCGCCGACGGCCTCCACTCCGCCGTCCGTGCTCAGATGCACCCCGATCAGCCGCCGATCCACTGGGGTGGCGCGATCATGTGGCGCGGCACCAGCCCCGGCGTACCGATCCGCTCGGGCGCCTCCTTCGTCGGCCTCGGCACTCATCGGCACCGCCTCGTCTTCTATCCGATCTCGCCGCTCGACCCGGCCACCGGCCTCGCCACCATCAACTGGATCGCCGAGGTGACGGTCGACGGTTCGCAGGGCTGGAAGAACAGCGGCTGGTTCAAGCCCGTCGCGATCGACGACTTCATTCACCACTTCCAGGGA
This sequence comes from uncultured Alphaproteobacteria bacterium, assembly GCA_963747465.1. Lineage (GTDB taxonomy): Bacteria > Pseudomonadota > Alphaproteobacteria > Rhizobiales > Rhizobiaceae > Aquibium. Next base: position 13,944 of record CAVVFC010000004.1, on the reverse strand, counting down.
TGGACGTGGGACTGGCTCGACGTGCCGGCGCTGCTGCGCGGCGCAGAGATGGCCTATGAGAACCCGATGATCGACCGAGACCCTGTCCCGACCTGGCAGGACGGCGGCGTCGTTCTTCTGGGTGACGCCGCCCATCCCATGTACCCGACCGGCTCGAACGGGGCGAGCCAGGCGGTCATGGACGGCCGTCACCTGGGCGCCGCGTTCCTCGAACACGGACTGACGCGGGAAGCGATCGCCGCCTACGACCAAAGCTTCTGCGGCCCGGTATCGCAGATCGTCCTGCGCAACCGTGGCGCGGGGCCCTTTGGTCTCCTCAACATGGTCGACGAGCGCTGTGGCGGCGAATTCGACGACATCGACGACGTCATCCCGCCGGCCGAACGCGCGGAATTCATGGCCGGCTACAAGGCCGCAGCCGGCTTCGCCATCGAGGCACTGATCAAGGCCCCGCCGACGATCCCGCCCGGAGCGAAGGTCCGCGGAAAGATCGCCGCCTGAACCGTTCGGCCGACCGCCAGCCTCACGTCCGAGGCAGCTTGAGCAGTTTCTTCATGGCCGCGTTGTAGTCGCTGTAGAGCCGGTTGACCTTGTCGTGCTCGGCCCTGATCGCGGCCGGCCATCGCGATTTGACGTAGGCAAGGATGTCCAGGATCTCGCGGTCGCTGAGAACCTCCTGGAACTGCGGCATGCCGTTCTCGTCCAGCGTCTGACAGGTGACGTCGGAAACGCCTTGCTTCGTCAGCTGGACGAGGGCGAAGTCCGGGTGCTGCGACGTGTGGCCGCTGCCGTCATGCGGCGGTGCCAGCGGCCCCGCCGGCACGGAGCCCGCGACTGCGACCTGCCCCTCACCCTTCTGGCCGTGACAGCCTGCGCATTGCGCCGCGTAGAGTACACGGCCCCGAGCCACCACCGTGGCGTCGTCCCAGGCGAGCAGCGCGACCGTCTCTTCCCGCGAAAGTTGGAAATAGGCGAAAGCGGCAGCGATCCCGATGAGGACGCAACCACCGATCGCCGCCATGGATTTTCCCGCCGTGCCCACCGCCCTGCCTCGGCAACATTCACCCGGACGTTGACCTGCCGCGCCTCTGGTCCGGTATCCCGGTTCAGCTCAGCTTGGGCCGGTGCCCTGCATCGGCATACCATTCTCCCCGCGCCGTTTCGTAGGCCATCCCGGCGCGGAACACGTCTGCGTCGCTGTAGGTCCGCCCAACGATCTGGATACCGGTCGGCACGCCGTTGGACGCGTTTCCGGAGGGGACAGACAGCACCGGGCAGCGGCTCAGCGTGTTGAACGGCGTGGTCATCACCCAGCCCAGCGACGGATTGACCGGCTTGCCGTTTATACGGATCTCGTCCTTCGACTGGTCGTGACCGGCAGGCGCCGCCGGCAGCGCGTTCGTCGGGCAGATGAACACGTCGTACTTCTCCAGGAGCGGGCCGAGCGTCGCGTACATGGCGCCGGCCACCTCCAGACTGTGGACGAAGTCGGTCGCCTTCGAACTCGCGCCCTTCTGCGCGAACTCGCGCGCATAGGTGGTCATCTCGTTCCCGTGCTGCGTCAGGAGCGTGGAGATGAAGGCGCCGAACAGGTGTTCCAGATAGGCCATTCCGGCATCGAGCGTATCCGCCGGCCAGCCGAGATCGACCTCCTCCACGGTGGCGCCCAGCGAGCGGAACACGTCGAGCGCGGCCAGCGTGTTTCGCCGCACCTCCTCGTCCACCTCGAACAGGCCGAGATCGATGGAATATGCGATCTTCCAGCCCTTGATCGGCTTGTACTCCGTCGGCAGGCGCAGCTTCGGTCGAAGCGAGGCGATGTCCTGCGGATGCGGCCCCGCCATGACGTTCTGGAACAGGATCGCGTCAGCGACGGTGCGCGCCAGCGGCCCCTCGTGGCAGTAGAAGTCGAGATTGAAGGGCGCCTCCCCCGGGTTGCGCCCATATGGCGGCTTGAAGCCGACGACGCCGCAGCACGACGCCGGAATGCGGATCGAGCCGCCGATGTCGGACCCCGTGGCAAGCGTCGACGTACCGGCCGCGAGTGAGGCGGCCGATCCGCCCGACGAGCCGCCCGGCGTGAACTCCCTGTTCCACGGATTGCGGGTGATGCCCCAGGCGCGCGACCACGTGTAGGCGGCGCAGGAAAACTCCGGGGTGGCGGTGCGGGCATGCACGATGCCGCCCGCCTTCATGAGGCGCTCGTTCGCCGGCGAGGTGGTCGGCGCGATTGTGTCCTTGAGGATCAGCGAGCCGCCCGAGGTCGGCTTGCCCTCGATGTAGCTCTCGTCCTTCACCGCTACCGGGAGGCCTTCCAGGGCGCCGGTGCGGGCGCCGCGGGCGTACTTGGCTTCCGCCTTCCGGGCACGTTCCATCGCTTCGTCGAAATGGCGGTAGGTGAAGGCGTTGATCGCCTCCTGCGTAGCCTCGGCCCTCTCGATCACCGCTTGCATGAGTTCCACCGGCGACAGCTTCTTGCGGCGGAACAGGTCGAGCGCCTGCGAGGCGGGCATGTAGCAGAGATCGAGGTCGGTCATTTTAGGGCCTCCGCTATGGAATGGACGGCGGCGAGCGTCGCCACGCTGTAGGGCACACTGGAAAAATCCGGCCAGCTCGACAGTTTCACCGCGACGACCCGCTGGTAGAAGTCGATGTGGATGAGTTGCCCGAACACGCCGCGGCACATCAGGTTGCGCGTGCGCGGATCCTCCAGCCAGAACTGGTTGCGGTAGGAGGCCTCCGGCATCGATGGGCTGAAGTCCGGCCCATGGACATGACCGGTCCGCGTCGCCTCGATCCATTCGGCCGGCACGATGCCGCGGCCGCCGTCGAGGATGAGTTGTCCGAACCGTGCGTAATCGCGCAGCGTGGCGTTGAACCCGCCGTCGGCCAGCGCGTAACCGGCGCGGTCGACGGTGAAGCAGGCGCTCTCCTCCGCACCGATCTTCTGCCAGAGTTCATCGGAGACGAGTTCGGCAAGTCGTTTGCCCGTCACGCGCTCCATCGCGAAGGCCAGCACGTCGGTCTCGATAGATCTGTACTCGAAACGTTCGCCATGCGGGCGGACCGTCTCCTTGAACGACAGGATCAGGTCCCACATGTGCTGCGACCAGCGGGCGGCCGGATCACCGGTCGGCGGCACGGGTTTCCAGCCGCAGGCGACGCCCACCTTGCCGATGTCGGAGTTTGGGTCCTCGTACGCTTCCACGAAGCGCACGCCGGTGGTCATGTCGAGCACGTGCTGGAGCCTTGCCCCCTGCCACGCGGTGTCCTCGAGTTCGGGCAGATATGTCGACACGGGAGCATCGGGGTCCATGACACCGCGGCCGACCAGGATGCCCGCGACGGCCCCTGTCGCCGATTTCGCCATCGATTGCGACAGGTGCAGCGTGCGGGGCGTCATGCCGTTGAAATAGCGCTCGTAGGCGACAGCACCGTCCTTCAGGACGAGGAAGCCATCCGTGTAGGTAGCGTCGAGCAGGCGGCTGAGTGTGGTCGGAGCGCCATCGATACCGGCCACCGCGAGATGGTCGAGATTCTCTTCACGCCGTTCCAGCCGGGATGCATGTCCGGCGCCGCGCCACACTTCGGCCGTGGCCGTCATCTCGCGCATGTGCTGGAACGTCCAGCGGTTCCACGGCGCGCGGTCCCAGTCCATTGCCGGAGGGACGAGCACGGGCGGAGAGCCGGCCATGATCGGCGGCTTCGGATCGGTGTTCCGGTATGATTTCATGTGGCGGGGAGGAAAAGGAACGTGGCTCCGGCGCCTTGCGCCGGAGCCCGATCGATCGTCACTTCTGGAGCTCGGTCCAGATGGCGGTATAGAGATCGCGCGCTTCCTGCGGACAGGTCAGCATGAAGGAGCCGGCGCTCTGCAGGTCCTCCGGCACGACGATCTCCGGCGCGTCCTTCATGTTCTCGGGCATGAATTCCTCCGAACCTTCGATGCCGTTGCCATATTTGGCGAAGGCGGAGATCAGCGCCGCGTTCTCCGGCTTCATGATGAAGTTCTGGAAGAGCTTTGCGTTCTCGACGTTCTTGGCGTCCTTGAGGACTGCGACATTGTCCATCCAGATCGGATAGCCTTCCTTCGGATAGCCGTACTTGATGTTCGGATCCTGCTCGCGCATGCGCAGCGATGCCCCGTTCCAGTTCACGGTCGCCAGGAAGTCGCGCTTGGTCATGGCTTCGATGTTTCCGTAGTTCATGGAAATCCACTTCGGCTTGGCCTCGAGCAGCTTGTCGCGGACCTTTTTCAGCACTTCCTTGTCGGCCGTGCAGGGTTCGCCGCCCATGTAGGTGATGGCCATATGCATGACGTCCGCCATCTCGGGCACGACGTTGATCTTGCCTTCGAGTTCCGGCGGCGGGTCGAGGAAGATGGCGGAGGTATTGATGTCGCCCTTGTAGTCGGCCGTGTTCACCGTCACGCCGGTCGTGCCCCACTGCCACGGCACGGTATACTTGCGGCCCGGATCGAACGGCACGTCCTTCCAGCGGTCCGCCATGTACTTGTAGTTTTCCATCTGGTTCGGGTCGGTCTCCAGAAGGAGGTCTTCCTCGAGCCAGATCGGAATGACGCTGGCCGACGGCACCACGATGTCGAAGCCGTGGCCGCCCTGGCGCACCTTGGCGAGCGCGGTGTCGTTGGAATCATAGTCGGTGACCGTGACGTCGACGTTGTATTCCTTCTCGAACTTCTCGATCAGTTCGGGATTGGTGTAGTTGCCCCAGTTGAAGATGTTGAGCTGCCCTTCGGCACTCGCGGTGCCGGGTGCGGCAAGCATGGCCAGGCCCACGGCCGTAGCGGTCAGTTTCCAGTGCATGGTTGTTCTCCCATTTTCCTGCTCGTTGTTAGTCCCGCTTCCTGCTGATGAAGAAGAAGACCGTCACGATCGCGACCGAGATCAGCAGGAACACGGTCGAGATCGCATTGATCTCGGGCGTCACGATGCGGCGCAACTGCCCGAGCATGTAGGTGGGCAGGGTATCCTGTCCGCCGGATTTCACAAACTCCGTGATGACGACGTCGTCGAGAGAAATGACGAAGGCCAGCATCATCCCCGCGATGATGCCCGGCCACAGCAGCGGCAGCGTAACGCGACGGAAGACGTTCCAGGGCGTCGCGTAGAGGTCCGCCGCCGCCGTCTCCAGCGACAGGTCCATGTTCTCCAGCCGTGCCCGGATCGGCAGATAGGCAAATGGTATGCAGAAGGCGGCATGAGCGATCATCAGGTAGCCCAGCCCCGAATAGCCCGTCGCGATCTTGATGCGCGAGAAGAATATCAGCAGGGCGACCGCGGTGACGATTTCCGGCACCATCAGCGGCTGGTTGATGAAGGCGTACTTGAAGGTCAGGCCGCGATAGGGGCGCGTGCGGGTCGTCGCCAGCGCAGCCATCGTCGCGGCGACAGTCGCCACGATCGCCGCGACCGAGGCGATCTGCACCGATCGGATCGAGGCGCTGACCACCTGCTCGTTGTTCCAGGCTTGCGCGAACCAGCGCAGCGAGAAGCCTTCCCAGATGGCGATCGACGTCCCCGCGTTGAAGGCGAACACCACGACCAGCGCCATCGGCAGGTACAGAAGGAAGAAGCATAGCAGCGCGATCGTCGGAAAGCCGGTCTGCTGCCTTATGTCGAAGCGCCGGCTAGCCATGCCGCTTCCCCGTCGCGCCGGCATAGCGCACGTAGACCAGCAGCGCCGCCATCACGATCACGAGCAGGGTGATGGACAGCGATGCTCCGAGCGGCCAGTTCCTTCCCTGCCCGAACTGCAGCTCGATCAGGTTCCCGAGCATCAGGTTGCGCCCGCCCCCGAGCAGGCGCGGCGTCACGTAGGCGCCCAGCGAGGGAATGAAGACGAGAATCGAGCCGGCAATGATGCCCGGCTTCACCAGCGGCAGGATGATGCGCCGCAGCACCTGCAGGCGGCTCGCATAAAGGTCGTATCCGGCCTCCACCAGGCTGAAATCGAGCTTCTCCATCGACGCATAGAGCGGCAGCACCATCAGCGGCAGGTAGACGTAGAGCATGCCGAGCATGATGGCCGTGTCGGTGTAGATGATCTGGATCGGCGTCGAGATGATGCCGATCTTCATCAGCACAATGTTGAACAGCCCTTCGTTGCGGAGCATTTCCTGCATGGCGAAGGTTCGAATGAGGAGGTTGGTCCAGAACGGGATCGTGATGAGGAATAGCCAGATCGCGCGCGTGCGTTCGGGCCGGGTCGCGATGAAGTAGGCCGTCGGGAAGCCGAAGACGAAGGCGAGCACCGTCGTGAAGAAGGAAAGCTTGATCGAGCGCCAGAAGATGGCCAGATGCGCGTCGGCGAGCGAGAGCGTGTCGTCGAATATGTCGCGCTGCAGGACGACGCCCGTCCAGGCGTCGGTCGAGAACTGCCACTTCACGTCGCCGTAGTTGCCCGGTTCCAGAAAGGAATAGACGACTACGATCGCGAGCGGCCCCACGCCGGCGAACAGGATGATGAGCAACGCCGGCGCCGAGAGAAGCCAGCGGCCGCGGACGTCGTCGCGTTCGGCTTTTCGGGCGGTCTCCGCGGCTTTCGACATCGGCTAGTCCTTCAGAACCTGGGCTGCGCCCGTGCCGATGAGGATCGATGCCGGATCGCCGACCTTCGCCGTTCCGCGGTCGGCTCTTGTGTTCTGCTGGCGCACGATGAACTCGCCGCCACCTTCGAGTTCGACGTGCAGATGCGTGTCGGTGCCGAAATAGACGATGTTGGAGAGCCGCCCCGCCAGTTGCCCGCCTTCCGTCGCCAGGCTGGCGTGTTCCGGCCGCACCACGACCGTGACCGATCCCGAAGGCTGGAAGCCGTCAGCGACCGATGCGTCGATCACGGCGCCGGACGATAGCCTCACCCGTGCCTTGTCCCCTGCGAGTTCCTCGATCGTGCCCTCGAGGAAATTCGTCTCGCCGATGAAATCGGCGACGAAGCGCACGGCCGGACGGTCGTAGATGTCCTCGGGCGACCCGATCTGCAGGATGTTGCCGGCCGACATCACCGCGATACGATCCGACATCGTCAGCGCCTCCTCCTGGTCGTGGGTGACGAAGATGAAGGTGATCCCGGTCTCGTGCTGCAGGCGTTTCAGCTCGATCTGCATCTCCTTGCGCAACTTGTAATCGAGTGCCGACAGCGGCTCGTCGAGAAGCAGCACCTTGGGCTGCGGCGCCAGCGCGCGGGCGAGTGCGACCCGCTGCTGCTGCCCGCCCGAAATCGCTGCCGTCGAACGGTTCCGCAGTTCCTCCATTTGCACGAGTTTCAGCATCTCGGTCACGCGCTGGTCGATCTCGGCCTTGGGCCGTCCCAGCATCTCGAGCCCGAAGGAGATGTTCTTCGCCACCGTCAGGTGAGGAAAAAGCGCATAGCTCTGGAAGACCGTGTTGACCGGCCGCTTGTAGGGCGGAAGCGTCGCTATGTCGTCGCCGTGCAGCAGGATCGCGCCGTCGGTCGGAAAATCGAAGCCTGCGATCAGCCTCAGGAGCGTGGTCTTGCCGCAGCCGGATGGTCCAAGCAGCGTGAAGAACTCGTTCTCGCGGATGGAGACGTGCACGTCGTTCAGGGCGACGACCTTGTCGGGTCCGAACCCGAAGACCTTGCTGACTCCGCTGACCTCTATCGCATTCCGTTCCGGTGTCTCCGGCAAAATCCAGCCCCGCTCCTGTCATCGCCCGCGTCTTCGCGCCGGGTTTCTCGTTCCCGTCCGAATGTCACCACATGGCGTCCGCCTTGGCAACAAGCTTGTTGAACGGGCATTCAGTGACCGTTCAACAATTCACGCAACCTTCGTGCCAACCTCTGCACGCTCGAAGGTGATCTTGCCTCCACAGATCGTGGTGACCGGGCGCACCTCGTGCAGGGTATGCGGATCGGTCGCTTCCATATCCCCGGAAAGAACCACGATGTCGGCCAGGTAGCCCGGTTTCAGCCGGCCTTTGCGATCTTCGGCGAATTGCGCGTAGGCGCCTTCGACCGTGTAGCCGGCGATCGCCTCGTGCAGGGAGAAGGCGTGGTCGGGCAGGTCGTCTGCCCAACGCTTGCGCACGACCGCCGCCTGAATGCCCGCTATCGGGTCGATCGGCGACACCGGCCAGTCGGAGGCGAAGACGACATGCGCGCCGGTCTCCTTGATGGTGCGCCAGGCATAGGCGAGCCGCCAGCGGTCGCGGCCGATCTTCGAGACCGTGGGTTCGAGCGGCAGTCCCATCGAGCCCGGCGGGTGCGGCGGCTGCATGGAAGCGATGACGCCCAGCTCTGCAAACCGCGGCACGTCGGCGTCGGTCGTCACCTCGATATGCTCGATCCTGTGGCGGCTGTCGCGCGGCCCGTTTGCCTTGCGCGCGGCCTCGTAGCCGTCCAGCACGGTCCTCACCGCAGCGTCGCCGATCGCATGGACCGCGATCTGCAGGCCGCGCCGGTCGATCTCGGTTGCCAGTGTGGCGAACTCCTCGTCGGAAAAATACGGCTCGCCGCGCCAGTTGCCGCCGTCTGCATAGGGCTCGACCATGTGTGCGGTGCCGGAATCGATGACGCCATCCATGAACACCTTGACCATGCCCGACGAGATCCACTCGCTGTCGTAGCGGTCGGTCATGGCCGAGGCCTTTTCCAGGTCCTCCAGCGCCATCGCCTTCTTGTAGTGGAACGGCACCTGCGCCCGGCAGAGGAGCCCGCCCTCCGCCTCGATCTCGGCCAGAGATCTGCAGCTGGTAGAGATTGCCGTCCATGTTGTGGAACGAGGTGATGCCGTGCTCGGCCGCGTAGGCGAGGCCGCGGCGCATGATCTCCTTGTCGGCCTCCCATTCGGCCGGGCTCGGCCAGCGCTCCGGCTCGCCGCCGGTCTGGATGCCGAGCCGCACCCGGCTCTCGCCGGCCAGGTGCACCACCGGCGTCATCGCCTCGCCTTCGCGCAGTTCGCCGGTCGCCAGGCCGTCGTCGCCCATCACCACCTCGTTGCCCGGGTTGACCGCCTTGCCGTTGAGCAGCCCGGCCATCTCCAGCGCCCTGGTGTTCGCCCACATCGTATGATGGTCGGGCGCCACCAGCCCGATGGGACGGTCCGCGACGATGCGGTCGAGATGGTGCCGGGTCAGCGTCTCGCCATCGCCCAGGATCGTGTAGTCGCAGGACTGCCCGAACAGCACCTTGTCGTCCGGCCGATCGGCGGCATAGGCCCGCAGCTTCTCGCTGAGCTGTTCGAACCCCGCCACGCCGAAGAGCTGGAGATGCACGAGTTCGGCAGCCCCCATGAAGAGATGGACGTGGCTCTCGATGAAGCCCGGCAGCACCGACCCGCCCCGGGCGTCGATCACCCGGGTCGCCGGTCCTTTCCACCCTTCGGCATCGGCGGCCGAACCGACGAACGCGATCTCTCCATCTTTCACCGCCAGGGCTTGGGCCCTTGGCACGGCATCGTCCATTGTGAGCACGCTGGCATTGGTGATGACGAGGTCGGCTGTCTGGTCCATGGTTCGCTCCGCTTGCCGGATGAAAGCTAGCACCTGCCAATCGGCTTGCGCCATGCCAAACCGACGCGACGGCTTGGCCCAACGCAGCGGCAGCATCCCGAATCCGCCGCCTGGCGAGGCGCCTATGCGACACCCGGGAACCGGTCGGCGATCTCCTCGCAGATTCTCGTGACGGTCATGGCATCGCGGCAGCCGCGCTTTGGCTGCACCGCGAACTCGCCACGCACGCACCCCGGTCGGGGTGTCAGGACGATGATCCTGTCGGCAAGCTGCACCGCCTCGCGCAGATTGTGTGTCACCATCAACGCGGTTGTCCCTCGCGATTGCCAGACCTCGATCAGCAGCTTGCGCAGGTCGGCGGCCATCGCCTCGTCGAGGGAGGTGAACGGCTCGTCGAGCAGCAGCAGGTCCGGCTCTATCGCGAATGCCCGCGCCAGTGCCGCCCGCCGGGCAAGCCCGAGCGAGAGCTCGCCGGGAAAGAAGTCCTCGAACCCGGTCAGGCCGAGGCGCGAGTAGAGCCCGTCCAGATCCGACCCCCGGCGTTCCGGCGGCAGGGCCAGCCTCACGTTCCGGTCGACGCTCCGCCAGGGAAGCAGTCGCGGTTCCTGAAAGACGGCCCCGATACGCGGAGTCGCGCGGGGAAGCGAAAACGACCCCGAGAAGCCGGCCTCCAGCCCGAGCAGGATACGCAGGCAAGTGGTCTTGCCGCACCCCGAAGGACCGATCAGGCAGGCGAATTCCCCCTCCCCGACCGCGAAGCGCATGTCCCGGATCGCTTCCAGCCGCTCGCCGTCGCTGGAGACGTAGGCCTTCGAGGCGATGTCCACCTCAAGCATGGCCGGGGCGCCAGCGGTTGACGGACCTTTCGAACCGTTGGAGCACGAGCATCTCGACGCACAGCATCACGGCCACGAATGCCAGGGCATAGGCGAGGATCGTCGCCACGTCGAAGAGCTGGAAGTGCAGGTGGATCTGGAAGCCGACGCCGTTCGAGCGGCCGAGCAGTTCGACGACCAGGACGATCTTCCAGTTGAGCGCGATTCCGGATCGGCTGGCGGCAGCGAGGTAGGGCTGGAGCTGCGGCAGGATGACGTCGAGGTAGCGCTGCCTTGCGGAAAAGCGATAGACGCGCGCGACCTCCGAATATCCCCGGTCCAGGGTCCGGGCCCCTTCCCTCAGCGTCACGACGACGTTCGGGATCTTGTTGACCGCCACCGCGCCGATCGCCGCCGCTTCGTTGAGCCCGAACCAGATGTAGGCGAGCACGATGACGACGAGCGCCGGGAGGTTGAGGAAGAGAATGACCCAAGGGTCGAATAGGCGGTCAAGAGTCCTGTTCATTCCGAGCGTGATGCCGATGGCCGAGCCGACGGCCATCGCCAGGATGAAGGCACAGGCGACGCGAAACAGCGTCATGCCCAGGTTGAAGAAGAGATCGCCCGTGGCGGCCTCGCGGACGAACGCCTCGACGACGGCCGCCGGAGAGGGGAAGATGCGCGGGTCCATCTGCCTGGAAAGCAGCCACCACACGGCGACGAGCAAGGCGATCGATGCGAGCGCGTAGCCTGTCGAGTGCCCGCGTCGCACGTCCGTTCAGGAACCGCTCGTGAGGCGGGACCAGTAGGTGCCGGGAGCCATCTCCGGCGACGGGCCGACCAGTTTCTCGCCTCCGAGCCGCGCCAGGACACCGTAGAGCAGCCGGGCATCGGCTTCCTCGTCGGCGGCGGGTCGGCTCGGTATGCCTTCGCGGAACCTCTCTCTCAGAACCTCTAGCTCCCGTCCATCCGCTCTTATCAGCGGCGACAGTCGCTGCCATTCCTCGTCTGAGGCGGCGAGCAGTTGCTTGGTCGCGCGGCTCGCCGCGACGAAGCCGTTCGCCGCCTCCGGATGCTCCCGCGCCCAGCTCTCGTCGAAGACGTAGCCGATCGCCGCGACCGGTCCGGACGCGCCGAGCGCCTCCGCCGCCTCCGCACCGCTGACCAGCCGCCGGAAGCCCTCTGCCTCCAGCCGCGCGCAGTAGTGCCAGAAGTTCAGCACCGCATCGATCTCGCCCTGCCTTGCCTTTTCCGCAAGCAGTGGCGGCGCGCCGTAGAGGATCTCGTTGGCGTCAGCGAGATCGATACCGTAGCTCCTTTGCGCAAGTGCCTGAATGAGCAACCAGTTCTTGTCGAGCGGGCCGCCGGCCACGCCGATTGTCTTGCCCGTCAGTTGGCCAAGGGAGCCGACCTTCGAGCCCGGTGGCACCATGATCGCTCCGACCGCGGAGGAATAGGGCACGAATGTCACGTCGGAACCGCCCGAGCGAAGGCGCGACACCCACAGCCAGTCGGAGACGATCACGTCCACGGCGCCCGCCTGCAATGCGACGCTGGTCGCGTCTTCTCCGGCGAAGGGGACGATCTCGACGTCGATGCCCGCCGCGCGGTCCAGCCCGGCATGCTTCATGGCGTCGAGTTCCCAGTTCACCGTTCCGTATTTGAGGACGCCGACGCGGACAGGTTCCAGGGTCTCCTGGGATGCTGCCGGTACCGACAGGAGACCAAGAGACATCGTAGCGGCGACCAGCCACGCAGCCAGCCGCTCCAGGATGTGGGCGGACCTTCTCGGAAATGCCATCGGATCTCCTGAAACGGAGCAGAACATAGGCTGCATGAACGGCTTGAGAGCGATGTTCGTCGAACAAGAACGCAGCCAAGTTGTTCCTTGGCATGCTCGTCACCTATGCTGGCGCCGAGATTATCGAGACGCCGGAGGGGTCGCTCGCGCCCGCCGCAATCGGCCAGACAGGAGAAGACCATCAGCACCGAGGACGGAGGCATGTTGCCGAAGCGCCAGGAGCAGGCCCCTTCGCCAGTCGCATCGCCGCGTCCGGAAACCGCGGCACCGGCCCTCGATATCGCCGGACTTGGCTTCTCGTATGGCAGGAAGCATGCGCTGGAGGACGTGACCTTCACCATTCGGGCCGGCGAGACGGTCATCCTGCTTGGACCGAACGGTGCGGGCAAGACGACGCTGTTCGCGCTGATCGCCGGGCTCTTCTCTCCCAGGGAGGGTGCGATTTCGATTGCAGGCAGGAACCTCGGCCTCTCAGGCGCCGCCGCGCTCGAACCGCTCGGCATCGTGTTCCAGGCGCAGACGCTCGATCTCGACCTGACGGTACGGCAAAACCTGCGTTATTTCTGCGCGTTGCGGGGCATGTCTCGCGTGGAAGCCGAACTGCGCATCGCCGGGGAACTGTCACGCCTCGGGATGGCCGGGCGCATCGACGAGAAGGTTCGTGCGCTGAACGGTGGTCATCGGCGGCGGGTCGAGATCGCCCGATCCGTGCTGCACCGGCCGAAGATCCTCCTCCTCGACGAGCCGACGGTGGGTCTCGACATCCCGACGCGCCGCGATCTCATCGTCCATCTGCACGGGATGGGGGCCGGCGGCCTCGCCCTTCTCTGGGCGACCCACCTGATCGACGAGGTCGATGACACGGATCGCGTGCTGATCATCCATGAAGGCCGCCTCGTCGGCGACGGAAGGCCGGCCGATCTCGCCCGGAAAACGGGAACCAGCAACCTGGCGGAAGCATACCGGCGCCTGACCGGCCAGGAGACGGAACGATGAACAGGGCATGGCGGGCCTTCGCCGGCATCACGGGCCGCGAGCTTCTCCGCTTCGTCAACCAGCGCGGCCGCTTCTTCGCCGCTCTCGTGCGCCCGCTCGTCTGGCTTCTGGTCTTCGCGGCCGGGTTCCGCGCTGCGCTTGGTCTTTCCATCATCGAGCCTTACCAGACCTACATCACCTACGAGGTCTACATCGTTCCCGGACTGGTTGGCATGATCCAGCTCTTCAACGGCATGCAGTCGTCGCTGTCGATGGTGTACGACCAGGAGATGGGGTCCATGCGCGTGCTGCTCACGACGCCCCTGCCCCGCTGGTTCCTGCTCTTGTCCAAGCTTCTGGCCGGCGTGGCCGTCTCGATCGTCCAGGTCGCCGCCTTCCTGGCGCTCGCATGCCTGTTCCGGATCGACATTCCCACGAACCGGCTCTGGATGCTGCTTCCCGCGCTCGTGCTTTCCGGAATGATGTTCGGCGCCTTCGGCCTGCTGCTCGCGTCCACGATCCGGCAGCTGGAGAACTTCGCCGGCGTGATGAACTTCGTCATTTTCCCGATGTTCTTCCTGTCGAGCGCGCTCTACCCGCTGTGGAAGATGCGCGAGTCGAGCGAGGTCCTTGCCCAGATCTGCGCCTGGAACCCTTTCACGCATGCGGTCGAGCTGATCCGCTTCTCGCTCTACGGCCAGGTGAACTGGACTGCCCTGGCCGTCGTGACGGCGACGGGATTTCTGTTCTTCCTCGCCGCGGCATGGGCATTCGATCCGGCCCGGCGCTTCCGTCCCGCTCGCACGGCCGCCTGAGTCCGTACGGATACCTCCGGAACAAAGAAGCGGGCCGCCTGTTCGAA
>CAVVFC010000003.1:467500-913428 GCA_963747465.1 uncultured Alphaproteobacteria bacterium | reverse complement strand
GCGACGGGTCGACGGCCGGGCATTCCCGACATGCCGCAGCCAAAAGCCACCGCGATCCGCATCCACCGGCAAGGGGAATCGGCCATGGGCTTTTCAGGACGGCTTGCGACGCGTTGCGCGGGCGCAGCTGCGGCTCTCTTGCTGATATCCGTTGCCGCCTCCGCGGCGGGCACCGGCTACGTCTTCGTCAGCCACGAGCAGTCCGACACGGTTGCCGTGCTCGACCCCGCGCGCGACCACGAGATCATCAAGGAAATCCCGACCTCGGCCCGCCCGCGCGACATGCATTTCGACGCTGCGCACGAGAAGCTCTATGTCGCGGCCGGTGACGACGACGTCATCGACGTCATCGACGTCTCCAGGCTCGAGGTCGTCGACCACATCGAGACCGGCATCAGTCCGGAAATCTTCGCCATCGCCCCGGACGGAAAGTCCCTCTACGTCTCCGAGGAGGAAAGCGCGATCGTGCGCCAGATCGACCTCGCCACCAACGAGACGCTGCTCCAGATCCCGACAGGTCCCGAGCCGGAAGGCGTCCTCGTCACCGGGGACGGCAAGACGATCTACATCACCTCCGAGGTTTCCGACATGGTGCATGTCTTCGACGCCGGGACTGGCAAGATGAAGGAGAACATCCTCGTCGGCAGCCGCCCGCGGCGCTTCGAGATGAACGCCGACAGGAGCGAGCTATGGGTCTCGGACGAGCTCGCCGGCCAGGTCTCGATCATCGACGTCGCCACCAACACGGTCTCGGACGTGGTGCCCTTCCTTCCGCCCGGCATGCGCGCGGTCGACGTGACGCCCGTGGGGCTGGAACTGTCGGGCGACGGCAAGACCATGTACGTGGCGCTCGGCCGCGCCAATCACGTCGCCTTCGTCGACGCCGGCACCCGCCAGATCCTCGCCTACGTGCTCGTGGGCAGCCGCGCCTGGAGTGTCGCGGAAAGCCCGAACGGCAAATTGCTCTACGTGGTCAACGGCCTGAGCGACGACATCTCCATCATCGACGTGGCGACGCGCAAGAACATCCGCTCGATCGCCACCGGCCGCGTTCCGCACACGGTCGTGATAGACGACGGACCCTAGGATGAGAACGACGATCCGCGCGGTACTCGGCTTCCTCGTCCTTGCCTTCGCCGCGCCGCCCTTCGGGCACGCACAGGACGCGGTGAGGATCGGCTACATCTCGCTCGAAGACGATCCGCGCTATCCGGAAGACAGCGCCTATGCGGGCATCGTCTTCCGCACGGTCGGCCGCCCGCTTCCCGGAGCCGAACTCGGCATCCAGGATGCACAGACACTCGGCCGCGTCATCGGCCGGACGTTCGAACTGAAGACCGCCGCGCTTCGCTCCGCGGAGGACCTGGCACCGCGCGTCTCCGGTTGGGTGCGCGACGGCATTTCCTTCGTGATCGCCGATCTCCCTGCCTCCGAGCTCATCGCGCTCTCGGATGCTGTGGCGGGCGAGCCGGTGATGCTCATGAATGTCTCGGCCCGCGACGACGACCTGCGGGCATCGCAGTGCCGCTCCAACATCCTGCACGTCATCCCGAGCGAGGGCATGCTGACCGACGCGCTTGCCCAGCAACTGACCTTTCTGGGCTGGAAGCGGATCATGATCCTGCGCGGGCATCGCCCCCGCGACAAGGCCGAGGCCGCCGCCATGCGCAGTTCGGCGGCCAAGTTCGGCCTGGAAGTCGTCGCGGAGAAACCGTTCAGCCTTTCGCGCAACCCGGCCGCGCGAGAACGGAACAACATCCGCCTGATGACGCGCGGCGTCGATGCGGACGTGGTGTTCGTCGCCGATGCGAGCGGCGAATTCGCCCGTTACGTGCCCTACCAGACAGCCTACCCCACGCCGGTGGTCGGCGACGCAGGGCTGATGCCCGTCGCGTGGCACTGGACCTGGCATCGCAACGGCGCCCCGCAGGTGCAGCATCGCTTCGAGGAACTGGCGCCGCCCCGGCGCATGAATTCCGAAGCCTGGGCCGCCTGGGTCGCCGTCAAGGCGGTCACCCAGGCCGTCCTGCGGGCTCCGTCGGCGAGGTTCGGCGACTTGAGCGACTACCTGCTTGGCGACGCCCTTCGTCTCGACGGCTCGAAGGGCAATCCGATGAGCTTCCGCGCCTGGGACCACCAGCTGCGCCAGCCTATCCTGCTCGCGACGGCGGATGCGGTGATCGCCACCGCGCCGGTAGAAGGCTTTCTGCACCGGACGAACGATCTCGACACGCTCGGTTTTGACGCTCCGGAAAGCCGTTGCGCCATGCGCTGATCAACTTTCGCGACGGAGGGAAATCAATCCGGGAACAATCCCCAAGGCGCCCTGTTCGGCAGGGGAGTACAAGAACGCCAAGCATGCCGCTGGGGAGCGGACGCCGTGACCAGACCATTTGAACTTCGCCACCTGATCGTGTCCGCACGTGCCGCCGTCTTGGCACTGGGCGCAATTCTTCTTAGTTTTGCGGGCGCCCATGCGCAGGATACCGGTCCCGCCGACGACCTCGACGCGCTCAGCCGCGATCCCGGCCAGTGGGTCATGCCGGCCAAGAACTACGCCAGCACCCGGTTCAGTGAACTCGACCAGATCAACACCGAAAACGTCGACAAGCTGCAGCTCGCCTGGACCTTCTCCAACGGCGTCAACAACGGCCAGGAATCGATTCCCCTCGTGGTCGGCAACACGCTCTACATCGTCGGCCCATGGCCGAACAACCTGTTCGCGCTGAATGCCACGACGGGGGATCTGAAATGGGTCTACTCGCCGCCCACCGCCCGCGCGGCGATCGGCGTGGCCTGCTGCGACGTGGTCAACCGGGGTGCCGCCTATTCGAACGGCAAGATCTTCTTCAACACGCTCGACAACAACACGGTCGCCGTCGACGCAAAGACCGGCAAGGAGGTCTGGCACAAGAAGCTCGGCGACATCAATCTCGGCGAGACCATGACGATGGCGCCGCTGGTGGTGAAGGGCAAGGTGCTGGTCGGCAATTCGGGCGGCGAGATGGGCGTCCACGGCTGGCTCACCGCGCTCGACGAGAACACCGGCGAGATCGTCTGGCGGGCCTATCACACCGGAACCGATGAGGATGTGCTGATCGGGCCCGACTTCGACCCGCCCTACGACTGGATGAAAGGCGAGGATCTCGGCATCAAGACATGGCCGCCGGAGCGCTGGAAGACCGGTGGCGGCACGGTCTGGGGCTGGATCTCCTACGATCCCGAACTCGACCTCATCTACTACGGCACGGGCAATCCCGGCCCCTGGAACCCGAACCAGCGCGAAGGCGACAATCTCTGGACGACGACGATCTTTGCCCGCGATCCCGACACGGGCATGGCGAAATGGGCCTACCAGACCACCCCGCACGACCTTTGGGACCATGACGGCATCAACGAACTTGTACTCCTCGATCTGGAGATCGAAGGCAAGCTGCGCCACGTGATGATCCGTCCGGGCCGGACCGGATACATGTACGTCATCGACCGCACCAACGGAAAGGTGCTCTCGGCCGACGAATTCGACACCGTGACGGCCTATCTCGGAGTGAACCTGGAGACCGGCCGCATAATCCCGAACAAGGAGAAGGCGCCGAAGCTCGGCAAGGTCATCGAGGACGTCTGCCCTGCGCCGCCGGGCGCCAAGGACTGGCAGCCCACTGCCTGGTCGCCGCGCACGAAGCTGCTCTACGTGCCGCACCAGCATCTGTGCATGAACTTCAAGGCTTCCGAAGTCGGTTACATCGCGGGAACGCCGTATCTCGGCGCGACGGCCGACATGTATGCCGGACCCGGCGATGGCTATCGCGGCGAATTCATGGCGTGGGACCCGGTCGCCCGCAAGAAGGTCTGGGCGATCCACGAGAACTTTCCGGTCTGGAGCGGCACCGTGGTGACAGCCGGCGACGTCGCCTTCTACGGGACCATGGACCGCTGGCTCAAGGCGGTGAACGCCAGGACCGGCGAGGTGCTGTGGAAGTTCCGTGCGCCCTCCGGCTTCATCGGCCAGCCATCCACCTACACCGGGTCCGACGGCCGCCAGTATGTGGCCATTCTTTCGGGCGTCGGCGGATGGTCGGGAGCCGTCGCCTTCCCCGAGCGCGACCCGCGCGTGCGCAACGGCGCCCTGGGATTCTTCGGCGCCACGCAGGACCTCGGCGCCTACACCCAGACCGGCAGCACGCTCCTCGTGTTCGCCCTGCCCGAGGATGTTGCGGCCCATGCGTCTGCGCAGCCCGCATCCGATCCGGATCTCGTGACGGTCAAGGTCGTGCCGGACAAGGACGATGGTTCCGCAGATCCTGCCATCATAGCCCCCGTGGTCGAGCCGGATGCGGAGGCGGGAAGCGTCGAGAAGGCTCCCTCTCCTTCGGCGGTGATCATCGACCAGGAGGCCGGCGATGCCACTCCGGACTGATTTCACGATCCCCGTCGCGCTCGCCGCATGTCTCGGCAGCGGCACGGCGCTCGCTGCGTTGCCGGGCGCGGCGGAACTGCCTCCCGAAGGCAATTCCCTGCGGGTATGCGCCGATCCCAACAACCTCCCCTTCTCGAACGAAAAGGGAGAAGGTTTCGAGAACAAGCTTGCCGAACTGGTCGCCGACGCACTCGGCAAGAAGGTCGAATATTATTGGCATGCGCAGCGGCGCGGCTTCATCCGCCAGACCCTCAACGCCGGCAAGTGCGACGTCGTGATGGGCGTCCCGAAGCTCGACTTTCTCGGAACGACTCGCCCCTACTACCGCTCTGCCTACGTCTTCGTGTCGCGTGCGGACGATCATCTCTCCTTCACGTCCATGAACGCGCCGGAACTTCGCAACCTCAGGATCGGCGTCCACCTCATCGGTGACGATGGCGCCAACACGCCGCCCGCGCATGCGCTGGGCGAGCAGGGCATGGTGGACAATGTCGCCGGCTACATGATCTACGGCGATTATCGGGAAGACAGCCCGCCGAAGAGACTGATCGAGGCGGTGGCGGACGGCGAAGTCGATGTCGCCGCCGCCTGGGGGCCGCTCGCCGGCTACTACGCGAAGCGCTCGCCGGTCCCGCTCCACCTCGCGCGGATAACCGACACCGTCTCCTATCTGCCGCTCGTCTTCCAGTATTCGATCTCGATGGGCGTACGGCGGCACGACGACAAGCTCAAGGACCAGCTCGACGAGGTGATCGAGGCACGGCGCGAGGAGATCGCAGCGCTCCTCGACGCGTTTGGCGTACCGCAGGTGTGAGCGCCCTATGAGACACCGCCCGACAGACAAGAAAAAACCGATGGATCGAAGATGATACGGTCAATCAGACAGTCCACTCCGCGCTCGATTTCTTCGGGCCTTGCATTCTCGATAGCGATCCTGTCGGCCGTGGGAGCGACGGCAGCCCCCGCATTTGCGCAGGACCTCGTGTCGGGCCAGGACATCTACATCAGCAAGGGCTGCTATGCCTGTCATGGCCGCAACGGTGAAGGCCGCACCGGCGTCGCGCCGGCGCTCGACGGCAACGAGCATCTGGAAAGTACGCTCCATACGGTCAGCCAGGTCATCATCGGTCGCGGCGCAATGCCTGCCTTCGGCCACACGCTGTCGAACGAGGAGATCGCCTCAGTCGTGAATTACATCCGCACTGCGTGGGGCAACGAATTCGAACCGGTCGACGCCAAACGCGTGGAATGGATGCGGCAGTCCCCGACGGTGGAGGAGTTCCCGGCCTACGATTCGAACGTCGACACGGCCGCCGTCCTGCCCGGCAGTCCCGACGGGTCGATGCCTGAGGCGGAAGCGGACAAGCCGGACAAAGATCAGAAATCCGGGAAGGCCGCTAAGGACAAGAGCGCCGATGTCGACACGCTGACCGGCCGCGGAGTGCCCGCGGGAGAACTCGTGCATGTGCCGGTGGTGACCGGTTTGTTTCCCGGCGTAATTCCCGTCGCGCCGAATATCAAAAGTCCGGTCAAAGACAGGCCGGAAGCGGTCCAGCGCGGCATGGACTACTACAACCGCTTCAACTGCGTCGGTTGCCATGCACCGAACGGCGCCGGCGGAATGGGCCCTTCGCTGAGCAATTCCGTCTTCAAGTTCGGCGGCGAGCCCGAGAACATCTATCTCTCGATCCTGCAGGGCCGCCCCAACGGCATGCCGGCATGGGGCGGCATGCTGCCCGACCACATCATCTGGGACATCGTCGCATACATCCAGAGCATCTCGAAGGAACCCTCCGGCGAGTGGGGAACGACAACGTCGGCGGGCGGCTACACGATCGAACAGGTGCCGGCGGAGTACCTGAAGACGGTCAACCCTTGGAAGTACACGACGCCCTTCAGCTACGGGCAGGCGCCGTTCGAGAAGCCCAAGGGCTCTCCGCCGCTCGAGACGCCGCAGGAGTAGGCGATGCGTTTGCCACGAAAGCGACAGGCATGGTGGAGACGCCCGTCCGCGGGACTGACGGCGGCAGTGGCATGGCAGGTCGCGCCGTCGCCGGCTTCGGCGGTGGAGCCGGGCCCGACTGAATCCATGTACTACCTGACGAGCGCCGGGACGCGCGGCCAGATCACGGTGCCGCTCCTGTGGGGCCTGCTGATCCTGTCCATCGTGGTGATCGTCGTCATCAGCCTGCTGATCCTGGTCGGAATCTGGCGCGCCCGTCGCAACGAGACTTCGCCGGAAGGCGTGTGGCCGCCATTGAAGCGCGGCGAAAGCGGTCTCGGCTGGATCTATGGCGGACTGATCCTGAGCACGGTGGTCCTTGCTGCCTTCGTGGTCTGGACCATGTGGACGATGGTCGCGATCGGCAAGCCATCGCAGGAGCCGCGGTTCACCATCGAGATCACGGGTCACCAGTGGTGGTGGCAAGCGCGTTACAGGATCGAAGGAGAACCTTCGCGTTCGTTCGAAACGGCGAACGAACTCCACATTCCCGTGGGCGAGCCGGTCCGCGTCACGCTCGCTTCCGCCGACGTCATCCATTCCTTCTGGGTACCCGCTCTCTCGGGCAAGACCGACCTTATTCCCGGGCAGGTCAACGAGACCTGGATCCAGGCGGTGAAGCCAGGCGTCTACCGCGGCCAGTGCGCGGAATTCTGCGGCAAGCAGCATGCGCACATGGCCATGCGCCTCTTCGCCGATCCGCCCGATGCCTTCGAGGCGTGGTGGAACGAGCAGCTCGAGCCGGCGCAGGCGCCGCAGATAGCTGCCGTCCAGGCCGGACAGCGACAGTTCCTGCTGCGCTGCGCCGCCTGCCACACCGTTCGCGGCACGCCGGCGGGCGGGAACGTGGGCCCCGATCTCACCCATCTAATGAGCCGCACCACGATCGCTGCCCATACCGTGCCGAACACGATCGGGTACCTGTCGGCGTGGATCGCCAATCCGCAGGTGATCAAGCCCGAATCCAAGATGCCGAACCTCGACCTGGGCGGGCCGGAACTGGCGGCGATCCGCAACTATCTCGTCACGCTGGAATAGGAGGGGGTCTTGGCGGTAGCAGCCTATGAGAGACAGCCGAAGGTCGACACTTCCACGGAGTGGCTGGCGGCAAAGCTGGAAAAGATCTGGAAGACCAAGCCCGGCCTGTTCGGCTGGATCGCAACCGTCGACCATAAGGAGATAGGCATCCGCTACATCGTGACCGCCTTCGCCTTCCTGGTGATCGGCGGCATCGAGGCGCTCATACTGCGCGTGCAACTGGCGCAGCCGGAGATGCGGACCATCTCGCCGGCCGCCTACGACCAGATCTTCTCGATGCACGGCATCACGATGATCTTCCTCTATGCCCTGCCGATCCTGTCCGGCTTCTCAAACTACCTCTTCCCGCTGGTGCTCGGCAGCCGCGACATGGCTTTCCCGCGGCTCAACGCCTTCTCCTACTGGGTGTACCTGGCGTCGGGCCTCTTCATGTATGCGAGCTTCCTCATCGGCGCGGCCCCGAACGACGGCTGGTTCAACTACGCTCCGTATTCGCTGCGGGAATTCAATCCCGGCCCGAACATGGACTTCTACGCGCTGGGCATGATCTTCCTCGGCATCTCCACGACCGTGGGCTCGGCAAATTTCGTCGTCACGGTAATGCGCACGCGCGCGCCGGGCATGTCGATCAACCGCATCCCCATCCTCGTGTGGGGCACCACCACGATTTCGGTCGCCAACCTGCTCGCGGTGCCCGCCGTCAGCCTCGCCTTCTTCCTGCTGTGGATGGACCGCCAGTTCGGCACGCATTTCTACGAGACGACCGGCGGCGGCAAACCGCTCCTGTGGCAGCACCTGTTCTGGATATTCGCCCATCCATGGGTCTACATCATCGTGCTGCCGGCCATGGGCATGGTCTCCGACGGCCTGCCGGTCTTCTGCCGCCGGCCGCTGGTCGGATACACGCTCGTGGTACTCGGCACGATCACTACGATGGTGCTCGGCTTCGGCGTCTGGGTCCACCACATGTTCGCCACCGGCATGCCGTTCATGTCGCTGTCCTTCTTCTCCGGCGCATCCTTCATCATCACCATCCCGAGCGCCGTCGCGGTCTTCGCCTGGATCGCGACGATCTGGTCGGGGCGGCCGGTCTTCACGACCGCCTTCCACTACTTCGCCTCCTTCATCGCCATGTTCGTGATCGGCGGCGTCTCGGGCGTGATGACGGCCGCGGTCCCGGCCGACTTCCAGTTGCACGACACCTATTTCGTCGTGGCGCACATCCACTACGTGCTGATCGGCATCAATCTCTTCGGAGTGCTGGGGGCGGTTTATCTCTGGTTCCCGAAGATGAGCGGGCGGATGATGAGCGAAAGCCTCGGCAGGTGGAACTTTTGGCTGACCTTCATCGGCTTCAATCTCGCCTTCCTGCCGATGCACTGGACCGGCCTGCTCGGCATGCCGCGCCGTGTCTATACCTATCCGGACGGGGTGGGCTGGGGCCCCGTCAACCTGATCACGACCATCGGTTCGTTCGTGCTGGCCATCGGGCTCTTGCTGTTCTTCGTCAACGTCGCGATCAGCCTGAAGCGCGGACGCGTCGCCGGTCCGAACCCTTGGGACGGTCCGACGCTCGAATGGGCGACCTCGTCGCCGCCGCCATCCTATAATTTCACCGTCATACCGGTGGTGGCGAGCCGGCACCCACTTTGGGAGAAGCGCCTCGAGGAAGGCACCGGCCAGTCCTCGACGGAGCGCGGCATCACACTCGACGACGGCAAGGAGACGATCGCGACCACCGTCATCGATGCCGAACCCGAGCTGATCCTGAAGATGCCGGAAGACGATCCCTGGCCCTTCCTCGTCACCATCTTCATGACGATCGGCTTTGCCGGGCTGCTCCTGAACTGGTGGTGGATGGCCGCCGTCGGCGGCGCCACGACGCTGTTCGGCCTCATCGCATGGCTCTGGCCCCGGCAGGATCTCGGACAGAAGGCGGAGCATGCCGATGGCTGACACATCGAGATTGATGGACGAGAAACTGGTCTTCGACCGGCTTCGCGCCGGCAGCATCGGCAAGCGCGCGTCGGGTTGGTACGGCATGATGACGCTGATCGCGACCGAGGCCTCCCTCTTCGTCTACCTGCTGTTCAGCTACTACTACTTCGCGTTCCAGTACGGTCGCCACTGGCTGCCGGCGGAACTTCCCTCCTTCCGGCTCTCCGGCCCCAACACGGTTCTCCTCATCCTCAGCAGCGTGGCGGTCTGGTTGGGCGAGCGGGGCCTGCACAAGGGCTCTCGGACGCGCCTGGTGATCGGGCTGGTGATCGGCTTCGCCCTGGGAGCCGTCTTCGTGGGCATCCAGACCGTCGAATGGATGGACAAGCCCTTCGGCCTCTCCTCGCATTCCTATGGCTCGCTCTATTTCGTCGTCACCGGCTTCCACATGGCGCACGTCGTGGCGGGCCTCGTCGTCCTGCTTGTGCTCGCGATGTGGAGCGGCGCCGGCTACTTCGACGCGGAACGCTCCTCTGCCGTCAGCATCGGCGCGGTCTACTGGCATTTCGTCGACGCGGTCTGGCTGGCGGTGTTCTTCACCTTCTACGTCACTCCCTATCTCGGCTGGTGAAGCATGGCATCTCCCCGCGACAAGTCCTTCGATATCGGCCACCCCGCGCCCGACCGGGGAAACGTCAGCGGCTGGACGCTGCTGTTCGCCCTGGGAGGGGGCGCATTCGCGTGGAGCGCCCAGATCGCGATCAACTCCGCGATAGCCGGTGCGGCCTGCGCGATGGGCGCTGGGCTGAGCCACGACATCGCCGCGCCGGACTGGGCGCAGATGCTCACGGCCATCGTCAATCTCCTGGCCATGCTGGTCGCGCTGGGAGCGCTGGCGCTGTCCTACATGGCGATGAGGCGAACCCAGCACCGCGCAGGCCGCGCCGGCGTCATCGACGCAGGCGAAGGTCGCACGCGGTTCATGGCGATCTGGGGCATCTTCGCCGGCATCCTCTTCACACTGGCGATCGGCTTCAACACGATTTCCGTCTTCTGGAGGGGCCTATGCGGCGACTGATCCAGCGCTTCTCGTTCCTGGCAGCCACGCTAGCCGCATGCGCGTTCCTGCAGGGGTGTCAGGACGTCTCGAATGAGGACGTGCCCTTCGACGGCACGACCGCCGAAGAGGGCGCCGTGCTCATCGAACAGGTCGGCTGCGGCGGATGCCACCAGATCCCCGGTATCGCCGTGGCGGATGGTCTCGTCGGACCCCCGCTCGACCACATGGCGCGCCGCATCTACATCGCCGGCCTCCTGCGCAACACGCCCGACAACATGGTGACGTGGCTCAGGGACCCTCAGGCGATCGTTCCGGGCAATGCGATGCCGGACATGGGTCTCGACACCCGTCAGGCACGCGCCATCACCAACTATCTCTACACGCTCGAATAGTCGGCAATCGCAGCCGGAAATGGGCCATCGCAATACGGACAGGAGACCGCCAGTGAAGGACGAGCCCGGCTCTCCGCCAAAACCCTCGCCGATCTTCGGGCTGCTTGCGGGTCTGGCCGCGGCCGTCGCGGCGCTATCCTTCCTGCTGTCCGAACCCTTTTATCCGGACATCGACGCGCCTGCGCGGCCGACGGCATCCGTCGCCGGGCTGGATGCGGGACGGACGAATTAGGGCCGCCGTCGGTCCGCTCCTGTCAGATCGCCAGGTATTCGTTCCTCAGGTCGACGTCGTCGAGGACGGCCTGCGCCGACCCGTCGAAGACGATCTGGCCCATGTCGAGGATCAGCGCCCTGTTCGCGAGTTCGAGCGCGGCAACGGCATTCTGCTCGACGATGATCGTGGTGATGCCAAGCGACTTGATCTGTTCGACGATGCGCTCGATCTCCTGCACGATGACGGGCGCCAGGCCTTCGTAAGGCTCGTCGAGAAGCAGCAGCTTGATGTCGCGGGCGAGCGCCCGGGCGACCGCCAGCATCTGCTGCTCGCCGCCCGACAGAGTGGTGCCCTCCTGCCGGCGTCGCTCGGCGAGCCGCGGGAAATGCTCGTAAATCTTTTCGATCGACCATCCCTTCGGCTCGGCGATCTGCGCCAGCTTCAGGTTCTCCTCCACGGTGAGGCCGGCGATGATGCGCCGGTCCTCGGGGACGAGTTGGACACCGGCGGCCGCCGCCTGATAGTCATGCATCTTGTGCACCGCCTGGCCGTTGAGCCAGATCTCGCCGCGCTTGAGCTGCGGGTCGCGCGCACGCGCCAGCGTCCTCAGCGTCGAGGTCTTGCCGGCGCCGTTGCGGCCGAGAAGCGCGACGACGTCGCCTTCCCTGATCTCGAAACTGACGCCCTGCACGATGTAGCTCTCGCCGTAATACGAATGTAGGTCGCGCACGGTGAAGAAGGGCGCCTCATGCGTCCCCTTGTCGGCGGATGCGGCTTCGGCATTCGGCATCGTCATCGCGTTCATCAATGGGCCCCTCCCAGATAGGCTTCCTGGACGACGGGATTGCCGCGCACGTCGTCCGGCTTGCCGTCTGCGATGATCTTGCCCTGCGCCAGAACGGTGATGCGGTCGGCCAGCGAGAACACGACGTGCATGTCGTGCTCGATGATGACGGTGGTTGTGCCGCGTTCCTTGAATTTGCGCAACAGTTCGATCATCGCGTTGGTGTCGTGGCGCGACATGCCGGCCGTGGGTTCGTCGAGCAGCAGGAGCCGCGGGTCCTGGACGACGGCCATCGCGAGTTCGAGCCGCCGCTTGTCGCCGCGAGACAAGCTCGCGGCCAGCGCGTCCTTCTGCCGTATCAGCCCCACGTCGTCGAGCCAGTGCTCTGCCTGCTCGCGCACTTCCGTGCGTCCCGCCGCCGTCTGCCAGGCGTTGAAATGGAACGCCCCGTCGCGCTTTGCGAAGGCCGGCACCATGACGTTCTGCAGCAGCGTCAGGTCGGGAAATATCTCCGGCGTCTGGAAGACGCGGACGACGCCCATCTGGTTGATCTCGTAGGGCAGCTTGCCGGTGATCACCTGACCGTCGAAGACCACGGCGCCGGTATCGGGAGCGATCCGGCCGATGCACACGTTGAGCAGCGTCGACTTGCCGGCCCCGTTCGGTCCGATGATGGCGTGGGTCGTTCCTTCCACGACCTCCAGGTCGACGTCGGAAAGCGCCCTGAGGCCGCCGAAGCTCTTATGGACGTCCGCTATGTGCAGAACCGTGTTGTCCATTCCCCCACCCTTCCTATTCCGCCGGGGCCATCTTGGCCGAGCCTTCGGGACCCGACGGCTTGCGGTTGAACGAGCCGCGGATGCGGCGCAGCCCCTCCATCAGCCCACCGGGCAGGAAGACCACGACCAGAACGAAGGTCAGGCCCAGCGTCAGGTTCCACCCTTCCCCGACGAAGGGGTTGATGATCGACACCACGAAGTCCTGCGGTCCCTGCGGCAGCCACCCGAACCAGTCGTGCAGCACGCCGACGTCGATCTTGGAGAAGATGTTCTCGAAGTACTTGATGAAACCAGCGCCGAGGATCGGCCCCATCAGCGTGCCGGCGCCGCCCAGGATGACCATGAGCACGACTTCGCCCGATGCCGTCCACTGCATGCGCTCGGCACCGGCGAGCGGATCCATCGCGGCGAGCAATCCCCCCGCCAGGCCCGCATACATGCCCGAGATGACGAAGGCCGTCAGCATGTAGGGCCGCGTGTTGACACCGGAATAGTCGAGCCGCCGGCGGTTGGTCTTGATCGCCCTCAGCATCACGCCGAATGGCGAGCGGAAGATGCGCATGGCGACGTAGAAGGCGATGATCGCGATGATCGCGGTGAAATAGTAGCCGACGTTGAAGGTGAACTCCCACCCGCCGATGTCGACCTTGGTGCTGTCGATCATCAACAGGCCGAAGAAGTGCGGGCTGCGCGGAGCGCCGGCCGCCATCAGGTATTGCGGGTCGTTGCTGTAGACCTGCAGGCCGGTCTCGCCGTTGGTCAGCGGCGTCAGCACCGAATAGGCGAGATTGTAGGACATCTGCGCGAAGGCGAGCGTCAGGATCGAGAAGTAGATGCCGGAGCGCCGGAGCGAGATATAGCCGATTAGCAATGCGAAGAGCGCCGACATCACGACCGCCAGGATCAGCCCCGGCAGGACGTTGAAGCTCAGCAGCTTGTACATCCACACGACGGAATACGAACCGACGCCGAGGAAGGCGGCGTGGCCGAAGGACAGATATCCGGTCAGCCCGAACAGGATGTTGAAGCCCATGGCAAAGATGCCGAAGATGGCGAAGCGCTGCATCAGGTCGGGATAGCCGGCGTTGAATTGCGCCAGCGACGAGCCTTCCGGAAACGGCTGCAGTATCACCGGAGTGGCAAGTGTCAGGAACACCACCAGCAGAAGCAGGAGATTGTCCTGTCTGTTCAGTCCCCGCATCGGTTCAGTCCTCCATCACGCCCTGGCGGCCCATCAGGCCCCGCGGCCTGGTGAGCAGAATGGCGATCGCAACGAGATAGATGACGACCTGGTCGATGCCCGGGAGTACCGCCTTGACCTCGTTCATGGAGGCGAACGACTGCAGGATGCCGAGCAGGAAGCCCGCCAGGACCGCGCCGGGCAGCGATCCCATGCCACCGACCACGACCACGACGAACGACAGGACGAGGAAGTCCATGCCCATGTGGTAGTTGGGCGCCAGGATCGGCGTGTACATGACGCCGGCAACGCCGGCAACGGCCGCGGCCAGCCCGAACATGATGGTGAATCGCCGATCGATGTTGATGCCCAATAGCCCGACCGTGTCGCGGTCGTTCATCCCCGCCCGCACCACCATTCCGAACGTGGTCAGGCGAAGGAAGGCGAATACGGCCGCGATGATCGCCAGTGCGAACAGGAAATAGACCATCCGCCAGTACGGATAGATGATCACGCCGGGATCGAGCCCGACCATGGAGCCGAAGTCGAACGATCCGAAGAGCGCCGGCGGTGCGCCGGTCTGGATCGGATTGGCGCCGAAGAAGTATTTGATGATTTCCTGGAGGACGATGGCGAGGCCGAAGGTCACCAGGATCTGCTCTGCATGGGTGCGTCGGTAGAAGTGCTTTATGATCCCGCGCTCCATCGCCACGCCGATGATCAGCATGACGGGAATGGCGAGCAGGATGGCCAGCGGCACCGACCAGTTGATGAGCGCCTCGCCGAAATCCACGCCGAACCATTTTTGGACGTAGGGCACGTTCACCTTGAGCGCGTTCCCCAGGAAGTCCTTCTGGGTCGGGTCCTCGGTGACGTAGGACAGGTTGATCAGCCGTTGCAGGCTCACCGCGCAGAACGCGCCGATCATGAACAGCGCACCGTGGGCGAAATTGACGACGCCCAGCGTGCCGAAGATCAGGGTCAGGCCGAGCGCGATCAGCGCATAGGCCGCCCCTTTGTCGAGCCCGTTCAGGACTTGCAGGATTATGGCATCCATTCGAGCCGCCCCAGGAGGTACTTCAAGCAGGATTTTCGGGGGAACGTGACAGAGACCAACCGCGCCTGAGCGCGGCTGGTCGTCTTCATGGTGTCACGGCCGGGTCAGATGCCCGGGTTGCACTTGCCGAGGTCGCCGCCGGCAAACATCTCGTTGTCGGGCTCGTACCAGACCTTCTCGACCGGCGTGGTCTCGACGATCTCCAGCACGTCGTACTGGTTGCTCGGGTTTTCCTTGCCCTTCATGACCAGCACGTCCTTGAAGCACTGGTGATCGGCCGACCGGTAGAGAGTCTTGCCGTTGCCGAGGCCGTCGAACATGAAGCCGTTGTTGGCGGGCGAATTGATCCCCTCCAGGCTGCCCGTGTTCTTCTCCAGCGCTTCCACGACGCCGCACGGGTTGAAGGTTCCCGCCCGCTCGACCGCATCGGCGTAGAGCAGCACCTGCGCATAGCAGGTCTGGGCCGAATTGGACGGCGGATGGCCGTACTTCTCGCCGAACGACTGGGTGAAGGCCTTGGTGGCGGGATTGTCGAGCTGCCAGTTCCAGTTCATGGAGCCGTACACGCCCTTGATGTTGTCGCCGGCACCCTCGGCCATCAGTTCCGAATAGAGCGGTACGACGATCTCGAAGTTCTTGCCGTTCGACTGCTTGTCGCGCAGGCCGAACTGCACCGACTGGGTCAGCGAGTTCACCATGTCGCCGCCGTAGTGGTTCAGGACGAGAACGTCCGCGCCGGACTGCGAGACCGGGGTGATGTAGGACGAGAAGTCGCCCGCGCCGACCGGCGTGCGCACGTCCTCGACCAGTTCCCAGCCCTCGGCCTCGAGGAACTTCTTCATCGATTCCGCCTGGGTCCAGCCCCAGGTGTAGTCGGCGGTCAGCATGTAGAACCTGCGGTCCTTGCCATAGGCCTTCGCCAGCACCGGCGCCAGCGCTGCGCCCGACATGTAGGCGTCGAAGAAGTGACGGAAGCCGTTCGCCTTCTTGTCCTTGCCGGTGGTATCGTTGGAGTGGGTCAGGCCGGCCATAAAGATGATGCCGGCTTCCTGGCAGAGGCCCTGCACCGCGACGGCCACGCCGGACGACGAGCCGCCGTTGATCATGACGACGCCGTCCTTCTCGATCATCGAGCGGGCGGCCGCGCGTGCGGCGTCGGACTTGGTCTGGGTGTCGCCGGTGACGTACTGGACCTTCTTTCCGAGCACGCCGTTGCCCTTGAGCGCCTTCGACGAGAACGTCGAGAGCATGCCGCCGTCGCCTTCGCCGTTCAGATGCTCGACGGCGAGCTGCTGCGCCAGCAGTTCGTCCTTGCCTTCCGCGGCATAGGGCCCCGTCTGCGGCACGTTGAACCCGAACGTCACGGTCGAGCCGGTCGGCTCGTTCAGGTACGAAGCAGCTCCCGCGCGGCTGGTGATGATGGTCGGCATGGCGAGGCCTGCACCCACCAGTGCGCTGCTCTTCAGGAAAATACGTCGGTTCATTCTGTCGAAGTTCATGGAAATCCTCCCTGGATATCGCTTCGGTGTCGAAACCGGTCGGGCGAGTCGAACCCGCCTGCTCTTATTGTTGCGGAAGTTTGTAAAGGGATCAATAAGCCTTTGGTTTAACTGGAAAAAAATGTAAATCTCTATGATTGCGACTTTCGCGTTTTGATAATAATTTACAAAACTGGTCAGGAGGCATGAAGTGGGCGGCACGCTTTTCGGGTGGAAGATCAGGAACCTGCGCACCGCGCGAGGCCTCTCCCAGGCCGAGCTTGCCCGCCGGGCGGGGCTGTCGGCGCCGTATCTCAACCTGATAGAGCGCAACAAGCGCCCTGCCACGGGAGCGCTGCTCGGAAAGATCGCCGAGGGACTGGGCGTCGAGCGTGCCGTTCTGGACGGCGAGGCCGAGCGCAGGCTCTCCGACGAACTCGGCGAAATCGCCGCCGATCCGGCGTTCTCGCCGAGCCCCCTCTCGCCCGCGGATGCCGCCGAACTGGTCGGCCGCGCCCCGGAATGGGCGGAACTCATCCGCGGCCTCTACAGGGCCTATCGCGAACAGCAGCAGTCGGTCGTCGCGCTGGCCGACCGGCTGAACCATGATCCCTTCCTGGGCGAGAGCCTGCATCGCCTGTTGACCCAGGTCACCTCGATTCGGTCCGCCGCGGAGATCCTCGGCGGCGCAGGCGCATTGAACTCGGCAGATCAGGAACGCTTCCTTTCGATAATCTCCTCCGACAGCGGCAAGCTCTCGGAAGCCGCCCGTTCCCTGTTCGCCTTCTTCGACAGCGCCAACACGCGGGTCCGTTCGGCCACCTCGATGGAG
This sequence comes from uncultured Alphaproteobacteria bacterium, assembly GCA_963747465.1. GTDB lineage: Bacteria > Pseudomonadota > Alphaproteobacteria > Rhizobiales > Rhizobiaceae > Aquibium. Next base: position 896,257 of record CAVVFC010000003.1, on the reverse strand, counting down.
CACGTCGACGCGTTCATTTTCGAGGCCAACAATTATTTCGGAAGCCTCGAACGCGCCGCCGACGATTTCCGGAACGGCTTCCGTCCGGGAGAGACCGCCCTCGCCGCGGCAAATCGGCTCGTGGCAACCGACGCAGATACGAACGCCGGCATCCAGCGGTCCGTGCCGTCGCGCCAGTTCGCGCTGGTCCGGGAGGTGGTCCGCCGCGAGATGGGAGACGAGGTCGACCGGATGGTCGCCGCTCACCCGGCCCTGTCCACGGACGAAGCGCGCGACCTCGCCCGCTCGGCGCTCTACGGCTACGCGGCCGCAGCGGTGCTGATGCCCTACGACGCATTCCTCGAGGCCGCGCGGAGTTGCCGGTACGATCTCGACGCCCTGTGCGGCCGCTTCGCCGTTTCCTACGAGCAGGCCGCCCACCGGCTGGCGACGCTGCGAAGACCGGGCTCGGAAGGTGTCCGCTTCGCCTACATGCGCTCGGACCCGTCTGGCTTCGTCACCAAGCGGCTGCCGATCGCGCGCCTTCCCCTGCCCCGCTACGGCACCGCCTGTCCCCTGTGGGTCGTCTACGGTGCCTTCCAGTCGCCCGGTGCAACCGCGCGCAGCTTCGGCGAATTGCCGGGTGGAGAGCAGTTCCTCTTCTTCGCGCGCGCCGTCGAGAAGACCCCCGCCATGGTCGGGCGGCCGCGCCACTTGCTGTCCATCATGCTCGCGTGCCCGGCGGAGCAGTCCGCCGACGTGACCTATGGAGACGGCCTGGACCGGAAGACCGCCACGGTGCCGGTGGGAACGAACTGCCGCCTCTGTTCGCGCGAAGCATGTGGCGCCCGGCAGGAAGCGCCGCTGATTGCCTGAAGGCCGGCGGCGGGGCCGACAAAAGGCCTATGGTCGTATGAAGCGGTTGCATATAGTGGTTACGGTGCACGGGAGGGCAGCAGTTGACACAGGCGAATATCCTTGTCGTCGAGGATGAGCCGAATATCGTGGAATCCCTGCGTTTCATCCTCTCCCAGGCCGGGTTCGCCGTCGAGGTCTCGACCGACGGGGCCGATGCGCTGCAACGTCTGCAGGCGCAGGACTTCGCCGTCATCATTCTCGACATCATGCTACCCGGCCTGAACGGGCTCGACGTCCTGAGGGCGGTACGCGGCGACCGCAGGCTAGCCGGGCTGCCGGTGATCGTCCTCACGGCGAAAGGCCAGGCAAACGATCGCAGGAGCGCCGAGGAGATCGGCGCCAGCGCCTTCATCACCAAGCCCTTCTCCAACGCGGAGGTCGTCGAGCGCGTGCGCGCGCTGGCGGGCGCGCGGTGAGCGAGCCGGCACCGGACAGGCGGGGTGCGCGGGACGCAGCCGCGATCCTTCCGTTCCTGAGCGTCGTCCTCCTCTTTCCGCCGCTCGTCTACATCTTCACCGCCCCCGTCACTGTGGCCGGCGTTCCCCTGGTCCTCGTCTACGTTTTCGGCATCTGGGCGGCCATCATCCTGGTGGCCTTCCTGGTCTCGCGGCGGCTGACATCGGAAGCGGGAGAAGCGGAGCGCCTGCCGGGCGCCGGCGGGAAGAACTGATGCTGCCCGCAAACGCTGTCATCCTCGTCTGCCTGGCGTACGTGATGGTCCTCTTCGCCGTCGCCTTCGCGGGCGACCGCCGGGCGCGCAAGGACCCCGGCGGATGGCTGTCCTCGCCGCTCGTCTACACCTTGTCGATCTCGATCTACTGCACGTCCTGGACGTTCTTCGGGGCGGTCGGTTCCGCGGCGCGCAACGGGCTCGAATTCGTCACCATCTATCTCGGTCCGACCATCGTCTTCGTCGGCTGGTGGATCTTCCTGCGCAAGCTGGTGACGATCGGCCGGATCTATCACACCACCTCGATCGCCGACCTGATCTCGGCCCGGTTCGGCAAGAACCCGGCGCTGGGCGCACTGGTCACGATCGTCGCGCTGGTGGCGACGGCGCCCTACATCGCACTCCAGCTCAAGGCCCTGACCTCGAGCTATCAGGTGATCACCTTCCACGCCGGCGCGGTGACGGCCGCAAACATCCCGCTCGAGCCGGACTATGCGACCGGCTTCTGGGTCGCCGCCGGCCTCTGCGTCTTCTCGATCATCTTCGGGGTCCGCAACATCGACGTCAACGAACGCCATCATGGTGTCGTCGCCGCAATCGCCCTCGAAGCCATCGTCAAGCTGGTCGCCCTTCTGGTTGTCGGCATCTGGGTGGTGGCCACCATTTCCGGTCCCGTCGCCGGAGCATTCGAGCATGCGCCGGTGAGCCTGCTCGCCGCCGAGCCGACGTTCGGGACGAGATGGGTGACGCTCTGCTTCCTTGCCGGAGCCGCCGTCGTCTGCCTGCCGCGCCAGTTTCAGGTGACCGTGGTCGAGAACTCGAGCGAGCGGCAGCTTCGCACGGCATCCTGGATGTTTCCGCTCTATCTCTTCCTCATCTGCCTCTTCGTCGTGCCGATCGCGATCGCCGGGCTGGAACGGCTGCCGGAGGGTTCCAACCCGGACCTCTTCGTGCTGACCCTGCCGCTCAGTTCCGGGCAGGACACCATCGCCATGCTGGCCTTCCTCGGAGGCTTCTCCTCCGCGACCTCGATGGTGATCGTCGCGTCGATCGCGCTCTCGACCATGATCTCCAACCACATCATCATGCCGCTCGCGCTGAGGTTCTCGCTCTTTCCCGAGGCCAGCGCACAGGCGATGCGGAGTTTCATCCTGGGCGCGCGGCGCGCCAGCATCGTCTTCATCATTCTGCTCGGCTTCCTCTACTTCCGCCTCAGCGGCAGTTCGGAGGCCCTGGCGGCGATCGGCCTGATCTCCTTCTGCGGCGTTGCGCAGTTCCTGCCGAGCCTGGTCGGCGGTCTCTACTGGCGGCGCGCCACTCCCGGCGGCGCGATTGCCGGGCTGGCCGCCGGTTTCGCCGTCTGGGCCTACACGCTCTTCCTGCCCAGCTTCGGCGACAGCTTCGCCATGAGCCGCGACGTGATCGCAAACGGCCCCTGGGGACTGGAATGGCTGCGTCCCCATGCGCTCTTCGGCCTCGACAACTTCGACAGCCTCGTACACGCCGTGATCTGGAGCATGTTCGCCAACATCGCGCTCTTCGTCGGAGGCTCGATGCTGTCGGAGCCCACCCCGCTCGCGCGCTATCAGTCGCGGCTCTTCATCGACGTCTTCCGGCGGCAAACGGAAGGCGAGCACAGCGTCATGCGTCGAACGGCCAGCATTCAGGACCTTCGCCAGATCGCCGACCGCATTCTCGGCCCGGCCGAGGCATTGAATCTCTTCCCCCGAGGCCTCGTACGCGAGATTGGCGCGACCGCCACCGAAGGCCTGATATCGCAGGTCGAGCACCGCCTGGGTGCGAGCGTCGGCGCGGCGACCGCCCGTTCTCTGGTCTCTAGCGTCGTCACCAGCGAGACCATCAGCGTCGAGGAACTGAAGCGTCTCGCCGACGAAACCGAGCAGATCCGTGCCTATTCGGCGGAACTCGAGCGCAACTCGAAGAAACTCACGGCCGCCGCGGCGGAACTGACCCGTGCCAACGCCCAGCTTCGCGAGATCGACGTGCAGAAGGACGAGTTCCTCAGCCAGGTCAGCCACGAGGTCCGCACGCCGATGACCTCGATCCGGTCCTTCAGCGACATCCTGCTCAACAATCCGGACCTGCCGCCGGAATTCGTCAGCCGCTACCTGCGCATCATACAGAACGAGAGCCTGAGGCTGACGCGGCTTTTGGACGGCATCCTCGACCTGACCCGGCTCGAAAACGGCGAGAGGGAATGGGAGGCAAAGCCGGTCGATCCGGAAGCCGCGCTGGAACGGGCGGTCGAGAGTTGCGAGGCCCTGGCGCAGTCCGCCGGAGTGACGCTGAAACGGCGCACACGGGTCCGCAAGGCCCTCATCCAAGGCGATGACGACCGCCTCGCGCAGGTCTTCATCAATCTCATCTCCAATGCGATCAAGTACAACACCAGCCCCGGCCCGGCGGTGACGGTCACCAGCGCGACGCGCAAGGGCTTCTACGAGGCGCGGGTCAGCGACAACGGTCCGGGCATACCCGAGGGCGAGCGCGACCGGATCTTTGCGAAGTTTGCCCGTGGTCCCATGCCGCGGCAGGTCGGGGCTGGGCTTGGTCTGGCGATCAGTCGCCAGATCGTCGAACATTTCGGCGGCACGCTCGAACTCGCCTCGCCCAGGGGCGGCGGCGCCGAATTCGTCCTCACCCTGCCGCTCTGCCAGCAGATGGCGCGCAGCCGGTCTTCCTGACTGCTGGAACCATGCCGCGCCTGCACCTCATCCGCCGTTGTCGGACACTCTCCCGGGCAGGGATTCGATGAAGGCGCCGATCGCCTCCGCAAGGAAGGCCTCGACCGCCGGATCGGAAAAGACGCCGTCCTTGACCTTCTGATTGGCGTGCGTCACGACGACCTCCTGCCAGGGGAATACCCGCGCCAGCATTCCGTTCAGGATGTACTTCAGGTGCGATTGCGCGCGCACGCCGCCGAGCGCGCCGCCGGACGTCGAGGCGACGAACACGGGTTTGTCCCTGAAGACGGACGCGTAGGCGGGGCGCGAAGCCCAGTCGATGGCGTTCTTGAGCACGCCGGGAACGCTGTAATTGTATTCCGGCGTGACGATCACCAGCCCGTCCGCCTTCTCGATCGCCGCCTTGAAGTCTTCGACGACTTCCGGCTGGCCGAGATCGGCATCGTAGTGCGGCAGCGAGCCGATGTCGAAGCGTGTCGCGGACACGCCTGCGGGCAGACGGCCGCATATGTGGTCGAGCACGGCGCGGGAGGAGGAAGCGGCCCGAAGGCTGCCGGACAGACAGAGTAGGTTCATGTCAGAGCCTCGCCAGCCAGACGGCGATCTGCGGAAACGCGATGAGGATGGCGAGTCCGACGATCATTGCCGCCACGAACGGCATCGCACCTCGGAAGATCTCGCCGACCTTGAGGTCAGGATCGTCGATGGCCGATTTGATGGTGTAGACCGAAAGCCCGAAGGGCGGCGTCAGCAATCCGATCTCGACCGCCACCACCGTGACCACACCGAACCAGATCAGGTCGAATCCGGCATGCTTGGCCACCGGCAGGGCGATTGGCAGCAGGATGAGCATGATGGAGATGGAATCGATCAGGAAGCCCATCACGATCACCAGCGCCAGGAAGATCACCAGGAAGCCGTACGGCCCTATCGATCCGCCGAGCAGCGTCTCGGCGAGCATGTTGGGCAGGCCCGACATCGCCAGCATGCGCGAGAAGAAGGTCGCCGCCAGGATCAGGAACAGCACCGAAACGGTCACCTGCCCTGTCTCGACCAGCAGGCTCCAGAACTTGGCTCCGTTCAGCGATCTGCGCAGGACTGCGATCGCCAGTGCGCCGAGCGCGCCGACCGCGCCCGCTTCGGTCGGGTTCAGGAAACCCCCGTAGAGGCCGCCGAGCACCAGCGTCACGAGCGCGATGATCGGCAGGGCCTTCGCCACGAACGAGAACCGTGTCGGCTCGTCCTCCTCGACGACTTCGGACGGATGGTCGAAGACCTCGGACTTCCGCCAGGTGGCGAGCAGGATCACGGTGCCGGAAAACAGGATGGAGAGCATGATGCCGGGGCCGACGCCGGCCAGGAACATGCGGCCGACGGACTCTTCGGCCAGCACCGCGTAGACGATCATCAGAAGCGACGGCGGAATGAGCATGCCGAGCACGGAACTGCCTGCGACGACGCCGGTGGAGAAGCGGCGGCTGTAGCCATGCCGGGTCATCTCCGGCACGGCGACGCGCGAGAAGACCGATGCCGAAGCGATCGAGATGCCGGTGATCGACGCGAACACCGCGTTGGCGAATACCGTCGCCACGCCGAGCCCGGCCCTGACCCGGCGCAGCATGCGCTCGAACAGGTCGAACGTGTCCTTGCCGACGCCCGAGATCGTCACCAGGAGCCCCATCAGGACGAAGAGCGGGACCACGGCGAAAAGGTATTCCTCCAGGCTGTCGTTGGCGACCGAACCCATCATCCGAATGGCCACGGTCTCGTTGCGGATCAGAGCGACGCCGACGAACGAAACCACGATCATGCCGATCCCGATCGGCATGCCGAGGCCGATCAGCACGATCAGGGCCGCTATCCCGGCCGCGCCGACCTCGATGCCGCTCATGGAGCCGCTCTTGCCGCGCCCGCGGCTCTTGCGAAGGCCGTGACGGCCTGGATGACGAACTGGATGGCCGCGACCGCGACGCCGACCAGGATCAGCGCTCGGAACGGCCAGGTCTGCATCGTCGCGACGCCGGTCACGCCGATGTATTCGCCGTGGTCGTAGTCCTTCCACAGGATGCCCCAGGTCGACCATGCGATCCCGGTGCACACGGCGATCCCGAACAGGTCCCAGACGCCGCCGACGAAGGCCGCGGCACGCGGGCTGCGCCCTTCGAGCAGGGCGAAGAAGAAGTCGGTCCGCGCCAGCCGTTCATTGCGGACCGTCGTTCCGAGTTGCAGGAAGACGATCATCACGAGCGTCAGGGCGCCGAGTTCGGAGATCAGCGGCAGCGAGCCGCCGATCAGGTTGCGCGCCAGCACGTCGCAGAAGATCATCGCCATGAGGACGACGATCATCAGCGTTCCGAGCGCCGCCAGTCCGTCGACGGCGCGCGACCACATCCGCATCAGCGCGGATGTGCGGCGCCGCTTCGTCGCGGCGCCGTGCTCGTGTGCGGCGGCAGCCATAGCCTTGCGGCTTCCGCCTGGCTCTTACTGCTTGTCCCAGTCGCGGGCGGGCTTCTCGCCGCGCTTGCGCAGGCCTTCCATGTAGGCCGCCAGGAACTCGCGGCCGGGCAGTCCGCGCGCCTCTGCGTCCGCGGCCCATTCGCCGGCGATGTCCGGCAGGCCGTCGACCCAGGCCTGCCGATCTTGTGCCGACATCTCGGTCATGGTCACCGGCGGGTTCTGACTGGCACCGATCTCCATCATCTTCTTGAATGCCGCCTCGTGCCGCTCGAGCAGGTCCTTGCCGTGTGCTTCCGTGTAGAACTTGCCGGCCGCGACCATGGCGTTCTGCACTTCCTCTGGAAGATCATCCCAGGTATCGCGGTTGATCGCGACCGCACCGGAATAGGCGACGCCGATGTTGACCCGCGTGACGTAGGGCGCCACCTCGTAGAGCTTTGCCGGCAGGACGCCTAGCGCCAGCGACAGGACGCCATCGGAAACGCCGGTCTGGATGTCGGTATAGAAGGTGGTCAGCGCGCCGTCGACGGCGTTGGCGCCGGTGCCGCGCAGCCAGTTGGCGAGCACGCCCGGCGCAGAGAGCTTCATGCCGTCCAGGTCCTTGAGGCCGGAGATCGGCTGCTTGGTGTAGACGTCGTAGCTGTCGGTTCCGGTCAGCCCGAGCACCTTGAGATTGTACTGCTCCCACTCGTTCTTGAACGCCTCGTTGGTCTCCAGGAGTTCGGACATGACCTCCAGTTGCACCGGAGGGTTCGCCGTGGCGAACGGCGCATAGCTCGACACTTGGCTGAGCGGCAGCTTCGCCGCCTCCAGGAACGAGAACACCCAGCCGATGTCGGTGACGCCTTCCTCGACGGAAGTCAGCGTCGCATTGGCCTTGTAGAGCTGGCCGCCGAAGGCTTCCTGCCACTCGATCTTGTAGTTACCCTTCTCGGCAAGCAGGCGGTCCGTCTCCGCCATGAAATGCGATTTGATCATCCCGACCCACGGAATGACCAGAGGATGGCTCGATGCCACCGTCAGGTTGATCGTCTCCTGCGAGAGTGCCGCGGTCGGAAATGCGATCGCCCCCACGAGCAGTATTCCAGTCAGCTTGTTCATGACGTTTTCCTCCCTTGAAACCTAAAGGATGGAGAAGGTCTGGCTCGAATGGTCGAGCCGGATCGTCACCGTTCCCTCATTGATCATCCACGGCCTGACCGTGAATCTGCGTGCGCCGCTCTTGTGCATCGGATCGCGCTCCGCGATCGACACCGCCTCTGCGCGCGATCCGGCGCGAACCACGACCAGACCGTCCCCATCCCATGTCTTCTCGTCGTCGGACCACATCGGACCCGCGGCGTAGAGGATGCCCTCCCTCTCCAGCGACACCTGGAAGGCCAGGTGCTCCTCGAGCTTGGCGAGGATCGGCTCGATAGCTCCGGTCGGCTTGGTGAAGATCGCATAGAGCTGCTTCTGGAGCATCTGGCTGCTCGCCGCCATTACGTCACTGACCGGTAGGCCCATCGTTTCCTCCCCGCCGGCCGGATCGGCCGGACTTTCCTCTCGCCAGTTCCGCCCTGATCTCGGCCCCGTGCTCGTCCAGAGTCGGTGGCGGCGCGATGTCGAGTTCCGGCGCGCCGTCGAAGCTGTAGGGCGCACGCACGGTCTTGAAGGCGCCCATGGTCGGGTGCTCGGCCTCCACCGCGATGTGGAGGTGCTTTGCCTGCGGATCCTCCAGCGCCTCGTTGGAATCGTAGGCCGGCGAATGTGGCACCTCGTTCGCCAGCAGAATGTCGCACCACGCGTCGCGGGGCTTCGTCGCGAAGATCGGCGTCATGATGTCGATCAGTTCCTGTTGGTGCCTGATCCGGTCGGGCCGCTCGGCGAAACGTGGATCGGTCAGGAGATCGGTCCTGCCTACCGAGGCCATCAGTCCTTCCCAGAATTTCGGCGGCGAGGACAGGTGGATGGCGATCCACTTCGCATCCGAACAGGCGAAGGTGTAGGACTGCGAGACCATTGGCCGGCTCAGCGGCCCCATCACCTCGCCGACCGAAAAATAGTGCGTGAAGCTGTCGAGGTTGAAGTGGCACATCGCTTCGAGCATCGAGATGTCGAGGCGCCGGCCCTTGCCTGTCTTCGTGCGTTCCAGCAGCGCCGCGACGATGCCGAGCGCGGCGTAGTGACCGGTCACGGCATCGGCGATCGCCGGACCGATCACGCGCGGATTGGCCGGCGGCGTGAGCAGGCGCAGGTAGGCGCTGGCGGCCTGGGCCACGGTGTCGAAGGCCGGCCTGTCGCGCGCCGGGCCCGTCTGGCCGAAGCCGGTGATGGCGCAGTAGACCAGCCCCGGATTGATTCGCTGCAGTTCCTCGTGGCCCGCGCCCATGCGGTCGGCAACACCGGGCCGGAAGTTCTGGATGAACACGTCCGCGCCCGCGATCAGGTCGTGGAAGACGGCGAGATCCTCCCCCTTGCCGGTATCGAGCGCGATCGAGCGCTTGTTGCGGTTGTAGGTCTGGTAGTGCGGCGAATAGAGCCCGCCCTTGAAGGCACGGAATGGATCGCCCGTTTCGGGCCGCTCGACCTTGATCACGTCGGCTCCGAGATCGGCGAGGTGCATGCCCGCCGCCGGGCCGGTGATATAGGTGCCCATCTCGATTACGCGCACGTCCTTGAGGATCTTCGTCATCGCGGCGTCCTCACGTGCTCTTCCGCACGCCGTTGGGTGCGGCGGCCGGGCCGTCGTAGGCGATCGCAAGGTCCGCCTTGTGCGACATGATGAACCCGATCGAGCGCTGCGATTCCTCGAAGAGATGTGCCACGAGCCCCGCCGCGCGCGCCAGGAGCGGAACGCCTTTCATCGCCTCGATCGGCCAGCCGGCGTCCAGCATCAGCGCCGGTATCGCGCCCGACACGTTGATCGGCAGCGGTCGCCCCATGATGGCCGGAGCCTCCTCGGCGATGGCACGCAGGCAGGCGACGTGATCCCCCGAGACGCCCAGATCGTCGGCGAGCTTCATCAGCACGTTGGCGCGCGGATCGCCGGTATTGTGCTGCGGATGGCCGAGCCCCTGCACCTTGCCGCGCGCCGCCTTGATCGCCTCCAGGCTTTTCCGCGCCGCGATCCTGAGATTGGAACCCGGTCTGCGGCTGTCCTCCAGCACTTCGACGATATAGCGGCCCGCGATCTCGGAACTGCCTGCGACCACGCTCCCCATGCCGAGCAGCCCCGCCGCCATGGCGCCCTGCCAGGCTTCCGGCGCCGCCGCCAGCGTCATTCGCGAGGCCTGCACGCTCGGCACCAGCCCGTGTTCGGCGATCGCGACCATGCAGGCGTTGGTGATGGCTCGCTGCTTCTCGGACGGCCTGTCGCCGATGACCAGCAGCCAGAAATAGTCGGTGAAGTCGATCTTGCCGATGAGGTCGCCGCAAAGGTCGTGGCCCCTTACGGTTATCGAATGCGCGTCGGAAGTCGCAATTGCCGTGAAGGCGCCTTCCTGCTTGCCGATGCGCATCGATCCTCCCACGGCATTATTTCGCATGCCGAAATTTTTTTCTCTTGTCGGAAACTATGGTCGGCCTTACGCTCATGTGTCAAGTGCCGATGCCCGAGCCGTGCGTCGGAACGAAGTCGAATACGGGGAGGACGAAGCGGATGGCCGACATAAACCAGTTCACGATCACCGAGGCGGTGAAGAAGAGTTTCCGCACGCAGGAAGGCTCGCGTTTCAAGTTCCTGCTCGAATCGCTGCTCGACCACCTGCACGACTACACGCGCGAGACCAGCCTCACGCACGAGGAGTGGATAGGGGTGCTGAACTTCCTCTACGACTGCGGGAAGATCTCGACGCCCGAACGCCACGAATTCATCCTGCTATCGGACGTGCTCGGCTTTTCGGCACTGGTCGACATGATCAACACGCGCGGCGGCGCGACCGAGGGAAGCAATCTGGGCCCCTTCTACCTCGACAATGCGCCCCGCAAGGGGCTGGGCTCGGATCTCGCCGGCCCGCGCGAGGGCGTGTCGGTGCTCTGCCACGGCATCGTGCGCGACACGCTCGGCCATGCGCTGCCCGGGGCGATCGTCGATACCTGGCAGGCCGACGGCGCGGGGACCTACCCGATCCAGGAGGAAGGCCAGGACAAGTACGATCTGCGCGGCATCTTCGAGGCGGACGAGCAAGGCCGCTATTACTACACCACCGTCTTGCCGAAGCCCTACACCGTCCCCTATGACGGCCCGGTCGGTCGCCTGCTTCGCGCCGGCGATCGTCACGCATGGCGCCCCGCGCACCTGCACTACATGGTTCGCTCGCCGGGCATGCGCTCCATCACCACCGAGGTGTTCTTCGAAAACACCGAATATGTGGACAATGATGCCGTCTTCGGGGTCCGCAAGTCGCTGCTGGCCAAGATCGTGCCCTTCAAGGCCGAGGCCGCAGGGGACCTGTCGCTGGAGCGCAAGCCGGACGCCATGCTGAAGTACGATTTCGTGCTTGCCCCGGACTAAGAAGGACTGCGATGCACGAGGACAATCTGGAGGCGGCCAGGCCGGCGGAGTTCGTGGAAGCCCTGGCGAAGGGCCTCGCGATCCTCGAAAGCTTCGATTCCGAACATCCGGAGATGACGCTCAGCGACGTCGCCCGACGGGTGGGGTTGAGCCCCGCCGCCGCGCGCCGCAGCCTGATCACGCTGCAGGCCCTGGGCTATGTCGGGCAGACCAACAAGCGCTTCCATCTGCGGCCCAAGGTGATGAGCCTCGGCTCCGCCTTCTACTTCTCCTCGCGCGTCGACGAAGTCCTTCAGCCGGAACTGCGCCATCTCGTCGGCACGTTCGGCGACGCCTCGTCCGTCGCCACGCTCGAGGGTCACGACGTCCTCTACATCGCGCACTACTCCGAGCAGCGCGCGCGGCGGCCGACCGCCGTCGTCGGCGCACGCTATCCGGCCCACGCGACCTCGCTGGGTCGCGTGCTGCTGGCCGGCCTCCCCGACGCCGACTTCGACCGCTATTTGCGCGAGGTCGAGCCGGTCGCACTGACCAAGAAGACGGTCGTCGACAAGGCCGCCATCAAGGAAATCGTCCACGAGGTCCGCGAGAAGAACTATTCGACCTCGGTGGACCAGCTCGACTACGGCATCACCGCGCTCGCCGTGCCGATCCGCGGTGCGTCCGGCCGGCCGATCGCTGCGTTGAACACGTCCGGCTACAGCGGTCTCGTGACGGCCGACGAACTCGTCGCCAACCGCCTGCAGCCGCTGCGGAGTTCTGCGGCTCGCCTCGCCCAGACCCTGTCGCGCTATCCCGTGCTGGAATTGATCATCGGCACGCGGTGAACCCCGCAGCGCGTCCTCCCCTCTCCCCTTGTGGGGTCCGAAGGACGGGCGAGACACGTGGCTCGACCTTGGTGGATCGGCCCGAAGCGCCGAGACGGATGAGGGGCGCTCGTTGGAGCGAGATGCTGCCGAAGAGGCACGCGCGTCCATTATTCGGCCCGCTCGTGCTCTGGCGAACACCCCTCATCCGACCTCGGTTCGCGAGGCCACCTTCTTCTACAAGGGGAGAAGGAAGGCTCCGGAACGTCGCCGCTCGGCACTGCACCCACGTCGTTGACAGCGCCGGGCACCACGCATACACTCTCCGAAAATAATTTCGCACAGCGAAAACTTGGATGCTCGACGGCAAAGGTCTGGAGGAGACCGCCGTCACCCACGGCATCCCGAACCGGGAGGAGAAATCGATGTGCAGGTTGTGTGACCAAGGCCGTCCGCCGCTGGATTGCGAATCCAGGCGCGATTTCCTGAAGGCGTCGCTCGTTGCGGGCGCCGCCGCCGCGTCGGTGTTTGCCGCGACCGGGGTTGCCTCGGCGCAGGAAGCTCCCCGGGGAACGGGCACGGAGGGACGCCGCGTTCTCGTCAAGGGCGGCCACGTGCTCAGCATGGATCCGGCCGTCGGCGACTTCGCCGAGGCCGACGTGCTGGTCTCCGGCCGCACGATCGAGGCGATCGGCCCGAACCTTGACGCCGGCGACGCGGAGGTCATCGACGCAACCGGCATGATCGTCATGCCGGGTTTCATCGATACCCACCATCACCAGTTCGAGACGGCGCTGAGGAGCTTCTTGGCCGACGGCATCCTCGTCAACGACGGGCTGCCCGAGAACGCGGTCAACTACTACGAGTACATCCTGCAGAAGTTCTCGATGGTCTACCGGCCGCAGGACGTCTATATCAACGAGCTCTTCGGATCGCTCGCGCAACTGGACACGGGCGTCACGACCGTCATGGATGTCTCGCAGATCCACCACTCGCCCGAACATTCCGACGCGGCGGTGAAGGCCCTCCAGGATGCCGGCCGACGCGCCGTGTTCGGCTATTTCGAGGGCTGGGGCGACAATGCGAAGTATCCCGGCGACGCCCGCCGCCTCAAGTCCGAGCACTTCTCCTCCGACGATCAGCTCGTGACGATGGTCATGGGCGGAGAGATCTACATCCCGGGCTACGAGGAATCGTGGAAGATCGGCCGCGAACTGGGCATCCCGGTAGCGCTGCACGTCGTCGGCACCTTCGGCATGCGGCCCACCTTCGACCAGCTCGCCGAGGCAGGCCAGTTCGGCCCCGACAACATCTTCATTCACATGACCGGCATGTCCGACATGGCCTGGCAGAAGGCGGCCGACGCCGGCGCGCACGTCTCGCTCGCGGTGCCGATCGAAATGGCAATGCGCCACGGCATGCCGCCGATCCAGAAGGCTCTCGACCTCGGCATGCACCCGTCGCTGTCCAGCGATGTCGAATGCACCATGTCCGCCGATCCGTTCACGCTGATGCGGGGCGCCTTCACCCTGCAACGCGCCTTCGCCAACGAGAAGGCGCTGGCCGGCGAAAAGGACGTGCCGAAACTCCTGACGTCGCGCGACGTGATCCGCTTCGCCACGCTGGAAGGCGCCAAGGGCCTGAAGCTCGACGCCAAGACCGGCACGCTGACGCCCGGAAAGGAAGCCGACATCATCCTGCTCGACGCCGGCGCCATCAACGTGACGCCCCTGAACAACGTGCCGGGCGCGGTCGTGACCCTGATGGACCGCACCAACGTCGACACGGTGATGGTGGCGGGCAAGCTGCGCAAGTTCAAGGGCAAGTTGCTCGACGTCGACCTGCCGAAGCTGAAGAGCGAACTCGAAGCGAGCCGTGACTACGTCTTCGAGGCGGCGGGCGTGCCCAGAAATCTCTTCCCTGCATGACTTGCAGCATGTTCCTTATCTAGGTTGCGGGCGGCACGGGAGGTGCCGCCCATCTGTTTCGTATCGTTGGAGGAATTGTCCCTTGGCCCATGCCTTGCCACTGCTGCCGACCTCGCTCGTCGGATCCTATGCCCAACCCGAATGGCTCATCGACCGCGCCAAGCTCGCCGGGCGTTTCCCGCCCCGCGTCCGGGCGAAGGAACTGTGGCGCGTCGCGCCGGAGCATCTGGAAGAGGCGCAGAACGACGCTACGCGTCTGGCGATCCGCGACCAGGAACGCGCCGGCCTCGACATCATCACCGACGGCGAGATGCGCCGCGAGAGCTATTCCAACCGCTTCGCCACCGCGCTCGAGGGCGTCGACATCGACAACCCCGGGCTCCGCGCTCGACCGCTCCGGCCATCCCAATCCGGTTCCGCGCGTCGTCGGCAAGATCAGGCGCATGCACGCGGTCGAGGTCGACGACGTGAAATTCCTCCGGGCCAACACCGACCGGACGATCAAGATCACCGTGCCCGGCCCCTTCACCATGTCGCAGCAGGCGCAGAACGACTTCTATTCCGACCCGGCCGAGATGGCGCTGGACTATGCCGCCGCCGTCAACGAGGAGATCCGCGACCTGTTCGCGGCCGGCGCCGACATCGTGCAGATCGACGAACCCTACATGCAGGCCCGGCCGGAGCCGGCCAGGCAGTACGGCCTCGATGCGCTGAACCGGGCGCTCGAAGGCGTCGAGGGCGAGACGGCCGTGCACATCTGCTTCGGCTACGCGGCGATCATCCATGCCGCGGCCGGAGGGCTATTCCTTCCTGCCGGAACTCGTCGGGATGCTCCTGCAAGGCCGTGTCGATCGAGACGGCGCAGTCGAACCTCGACACCTCGGTGCTGGAGACCCTTCCCGACAAGAAGATCATCCTCGGCGTGCTGGACCTCTCCACGCACGAGATCGAGACGCCGGAAAAGGTCGCCGAACGCATCCGCCGCGCCCTGCCCCACGTCGACGCCTCGCGCGTGGTAATCGCACCCGATTGCGGATTGAAATACCTGCCGCGCGACGTCGCATTCGGCAAGATGAAGGCGATGGCCGACGGTGCCGCGATTGTCAGGCGGGAACTGGCGTAGTCCTTCTCCATAAACGGCGGGATAGTCATGCGCCGATGATCTGCACTGCTTCGGGCATTCTCCTTCAGGGATGACGGCCCTGACGTGATTTCGGCCATATCCTCGAGATAGGTGATGAAGTTCAACCGGATTTGGTCTTCTATTGACGCAGGGACCTATTTGGGGAAGCGGGGCACAGCGTGAATAGTCTTGCCTTGATCAGAGGCATGGCCGGAACGGCGGCGGCAACGCTTGCCTTGATTACCGTTCCCCTGGCCGGCTTCGCTGCGGAAGCGACCGGTCCAAGGATCGAGAGCGCCAGGACGCACGACAGCGTCGCCTACTGGAGCACCGAGTTCGTCCGCGCGCGCGCGGGCAGGAACGGCTATGGCACCGGTGCCGGGTTCGTGACTGCCTGGAATGGCGACATCGGCGTTCCGGGATGGATCATCTCCAGCAATCTCGGCTTTTCGCGCACGCAAGACGCGTTCTCCACATCGCGCTCGGTCTACGGGACCTTCGTTGCGGGATACCAGTGGAACACGCCTGAATACTATTTTTCGATGGCCGCGGGCGCTCATTACGTCGATAAGAACGACACCCGGCGGGGCAGCGCCGGGGATGGCGCCGAACTGGGTACGATGATCCAGTACAGCTTCGAAACCAAGGCCCGCGATACGATCTATCTCCAGTCCTACGGCTCCGCCTCGACCGCCTTCAGCCAGATCTACATGCACGCCGAGGTGGGGTACAGGACTTCCGCCCTGAGCTACGGCCCGATGTTCTCCATTTTCGACGAGGAAGGCAGCCGCCCGACACTGAGATACGGCGTCTTCGCAAACGACATTCCGACGTTCGGGTCAATGAGGATGGCGATTTCCGCCGGATATCAGGACGAACTGGACCCCAGCCGCTCGGACGGCTTCTACGCCACCCTGGGCTTCTCCGTTCCGCTGTCGACGAGATAAGGCGCAGGCGGGATCATCGCCGGCAATGCGCGGCCGCGCGCGCCGTGTCGTAGCGTGCGCCGCGACCGGCGTCGCTTCCCCGACCAGACAGATCGAGCCCTGATGGTCCTCGACCAGCACCATTGATGTGGGCAGCGCCGGGCGCTCTATGAGAGTTGATCGAGCAATTCGACGACGGCTCCCAGCCTCGGCAACCGATCGTCTGCCGTGCGCCGGCAGATAAGCCTGCCTTCGTTCCACGACAGATCAGGGTCTTGCTCGACCACATCCGCGAGTTCTTTCTCCGCTGCGACATTCGCGTGGAATGTCAGCGCCACAGCTTGCGGCCCCGCCGCCAGTTTCGCGATGCCGATGGCGGCGGCCATGGTTCGGATGCGGGCGATGTCGAGAAGACTGCGCACCTGGTCGGGCGGCGGGCCGAAGCGGTCGGCGATCTCGGCCGCGAGGCGTTCGACGTCGCGCTGCTCGCTCGCATGCGCCAGGCGATGGTAGAGGTTCAGCCGCATCTCGGCTTCCGGGATGTAGTCCGGCGGGATCAGCGGCGAGAGTTCCAGTTGCAGTTCCGTCCTTCGATCGTCCGGCGCCTCGCCCTTGCTCTCCTTCAAGGCGCGCGACAGGAGGTCCTGGTAGAGCGGCAGGCCGACCAGCTTGACGTGACCGGCCTGCTTTTCGCCGGCCAGGTCGCCGCCACCGCGCTGATCGAGATCCCGTGCCGCGATCGCCATGCCGGCTCCCAGCCTGTCGTAGGCCTGGAGCGTACCCAGTCGCCGCTTTACCGCTTCCGACAGCGGCTGGTCAGGTTCGGTCGTCAGATAGCACAGCGCCTGGATGTGAGAGCGGCCGACCCGGCCGCGCAACTGGTGCAGTTCCGCCATGCCGAAGAGGTCGGCACGGTGGACGATCATCGTGTTCGCCCGGGGCACGTCGAGCCCGCTTTCGATGATGCTGGTCGCCAGGAGAACGTCTCCACTGCCCGCTGCGAAGGCCACCATCGACTCGTCGACATCCTTCGGAGGAAGCTCGCCATGCGCGATCCGGACGTCCAGGTCTGGAGCGAGCTCCTTCAGGTTCTCGGCGATCGGATCGATGTCGTCAATGCGCGGCACGACGAGAAAGCTCTGACCGCCCCGCCTTTTCTCCCTGCGCAGAGCCAAGCACGCCGTCGCGGCGTCGTAGGGTGACGAAAAGGTCCGTACGGGGCGCCGCCGCGAAGGTGGTGTCATGATCGGGCTCATGTCCTGCAGGCCGGCAAGGGCACCCTGCAGCGTGCGCGGTATCGGGGTCGCCGAAAGCGACAGGAGGTGGACGCCGGATCCCATGGCTCGCAGCTTGTCCTTCTGGGCGGCGCCGAATTTCTGCTCCTCGTCGATGATCAGGAGGCCGAGATCGGCGAACTCGATCCCCTTTCCGGCAACCGCGTGCGTACCGACGACGATCGGGATGCTGCCGTCGGCGAGGCCCGCCTTCACCGCGTCCGCTTCCTTCCTCGACACCAGTCGCGAAAGGTGAGCGACGCGTATTCCGAAGGGGAGGAAACGCCGGCGAAAAGTCTCGTAGTGCTGCCGGGCGAGAACCGTCGTCGGCACCACGACTGCGACCTGCTTGCCACTGAATGCTGCCGCCGCGGCGGCGCGTAGCGCGACTTCCGTCTTGCCGAAACCGACGTCTCCGAGCACGAGGCGGTCCATGGGTTTGCCTGAGGAAAGATCGTCGAGGACGGCTTTGATCGCGCGGTCCTGGTCCGCCGTCTCGGCGAACGGAAATCGTCCAACGAAGCGCTCGTAGTCGCGCGGCGGCGGCACGAGCCTGGCGGCGTCCCGCGCCCGGCGTTCCCTGTGCGTCTCCACGATCTTGCCGGCCGTCTCTTCGAGCGCGGACCTGAGCTTCGCCCGACGCTTGGCCCATCCTTCTGCGTCGAGCCGATCGAGGCTCACCGAGGTCGCATCCGATCCGTAGCGCCAGATCCGGTCCGCCTCGTCGACGGGGACCATGAGCCTGGTCGCGTCCGCATATTCCAGGCGTATCGCCTCCCCCTCGCCTCCGGATGCCCCTAACGGCTCCAGCCCTTCCAGGATCCCTATCCCGTGGTCGAGATGGACGACCAGATCACCGGTATGGAGCTCGGAAAGCTCGCTCTCCCAGAGCGCGCCGGTATCGGCCGCGGTCGAGCCGGCACTCGCCCGGCTGCCGAGAACGTCATGGACCGCGATGACTGCGACCCGGCTTTTTCGGTCGACCAGGCCGCGCTCCAGATCGGCCTTCAGTGCCACGATCGACCCGGCAGGCTGCTGGAGCACTTCCTCCCAGCTCCTTGCGGAGGCAGGCTTTCGCCCGAGCGTCCTGCCGGCGCGATCGGCGAGCCTGGAAAGGTCGCGATCATCGGGGCCGACCAGAAGAATGCGGTTCTTCTCCTCGTCCCGCTTTCGCAGGAAAGCCGCCAGAGCCGAGGCGGAGCGCGGCTGCATCGCGAACTCGGGAACGGGGCCGAACCGGGAAGCAGCGTCGAGGCTTTCCACACGCGCCGCGACATGATCGCGCCATTCCTCATCGGTCAGGTACAGCCGCTCCGGCGGAGCAGGCGCATGGTCACCCGGCCCGGCGGTTTTGAGCCGGTCTTCATAGGCTTCCCGTATCTGGGCGATCATCGCCTCGCACCGATCCTCCGCCCCGGCTTCGATCGTGATCGCTGCGCCCGGAAGATAATCGAACACCGGACAGAGGTCCTCGTGCGGGGTGCGCGCTCCGTGCGCCTCCTGCGGTACGCCGTCGCCGGCATCCGTCAGTTCCGACGAAGTGACGACATGCAGGCGTTCCAGGTCTCCATCGGTGCGCTGAGACACCGGATCGTACCGCCTGATGGACGTGATCCGCGCATCGATCATCTCGATCCGGCACGGCGCCGGCTCGCCTGCCGGGAAGATGTCGATGACCTCTCCCCTGAACGCCACCTCGCCGGGTTCGTCCACCCGTTCGTCCTCGACGTATCCGCCGGCCGTACAGAAGGATCGCACCGCCTCCGGATCGATCTTCTCGCCGGGCCGCAGGTCCATGCTTTGCAGCGCCTCCCGTCGAGGCACGCGTTGCAGCAAAGCGTCGGGTGTGGTCACCACGATACGGGCCCGCGACGGGTGTCCAGCGGACAGGCTTTCCAGAACCGCCATGCGCTTCCCCATCACCTCGTGAGAGGGAAAGGCGCGGTCGTAGGGGAGGCAGTCCCATGGGGGAAAGACCTCCACCTCATTCCGCGGACAGAGAGCGGAGAGAAACCGGGCAATCCTGTGTGCCCTTGCCTCGCTCGTGGTGATGTGGATCAGGCCCGCATCGCTGGCTCGAGCACGCTCGAGCAGCAGTATCGCGGTCGCTCCGACGGGAGACCGATCTGGCATGCGCACCTCGTAATTCCGCCGGCAGGATCATCCCCGGCGACACCTGGGCCGTTTCGGCCGAGGCAGAGGAACCGCTGGCCCGATCACCTGTTCCCTGGCACAAATCAAACAGCAGGCTGGCACTGTTTCGACCCAGGCGACGTCGATCGCCGGGGATCCTCAGGCCGGCCCGCGGTTCGGGAGCGCCCGATCGCTTCGGGAGACAAGCCGGGAACCGGGATCCTGACGGAGCTATTCTGTGGGCGTCGAAGACGGCCGAGAGATCGCTAGGGAAAAGGGAATGGGTGGTGCCGCTTGCGTGACTTCGAACACGCGACCCCATCATTACGAATGATGTGCTCTACCAACTGAGCTAAAGCGGCCCCGCCGACGGCGGCGTGGCCATCGGCGAATGTTCGCGGGTGATACCGGCATCGGCGGGCAAATTCAAGCGTCAAACCACGACAAATCACGCCCGTCGTGAATGCTGCCCGCCGCCGTCTTGGGATTACCGACCTCGGACGAACATCTATGCGTCGGGCTTCCTTCCCGCCCGCCGCGGCCCGCTGCCCGCCCGCACGCGGTCGCGCGAGCCGTCGAGGATGCTGGGCCATAGAAATTCCGATGCAGCCGATGGACTCTTTGTTCCTCTGGAGTAATCTCGCCGCCGAGCATGCGCGCAAGACATGCGCTACCCACCGAGAAGGCAGGTCAGGAGGAATTGAATGTCTGAAATCGAAATGGTCGTGAACGGCCGCACGGTCACCGGAAACGTCGAAGACCGGACGCTGCTCGTCCACTTCCTGCGCGAGAACCTCGGGCTGACCGGGACGCATGTGGGCTGCGACACCTCCCAGTGCGGCGCCTGCGTGATCCATCTCGACGGCAAGGCGGTGAAATCCTGCTCGATGCTCGCGGCCCAGGCGTCCGGTTCGACCGTCGTCACGATCGAGGGGCTGGCCGACGGCGCCGACCTGCATCCCGTCCAGGCGGCGTTCCGCGAACATCACGGCCTGCAGTGCGGCTTCTGCACCCCCGGCATGATCATGGCGGCCACCGACATGATCAACCGCCACCCGGAGGGGCTGGACGAAAAGACCGTGCGCGCCGAGCTCGAGGGCAACATCTGCCGCTGCACCGGCTACCATAACATCGTCAAGGCGATCCTGGCGGCTTCGGAAACGATGACGAAGGGCGCGGCACGCGCGGCCTGATCGGAAGCGGGAGGAGAACGCCGGCGAGGCAGATCGCCGCTCGGCCGACGACAGCCGGGCGGGTCGCGGATTTCCTCGACGCGGACGCTTCCCTGCGGCTTTCTGGTCGCTGGGCACGAGAATTCTGGAGGAGGACTTTCATGGGCATCGAAGGCATCGGCGCGAGGGTTGCGCGCAAGGAAGACAAGCGCTTTATCACGGGGGCCGGGCGCTACGTGGACGACATGGTCGTGCCGGGCATGAAGCACGCGGCCTTCGTCAGAAGCCCGCACGCGCACGCGGAGATCGAGAGCATCGACGTCGCGGCCGCGAAGAAGATGCCAGGCGTCATCGGCGTCCTCACCGGCAAGGAGATCAAGGCCGACGGCATCGGCAACCTGATCTGCGGCTGGATGATCCATTCCAGGGACGGCACGCCGATGAAGATGGGCGCGTGGTCGCCCATGGCGACCGACCGGGTGCGCTATGTCGGCGATGCGGTGGCCATCGTGGTTGCCGAGACCAAGGGACAGGCCCGCGATGCCGCCGAAGCCGTCGAGGTCAGCTACAGGGAATTGCCGGCCGTCACCGATGCCATGGCCGCGCTCGAAAGCGGCGCTCCCCAGCTTCACCCGGAGGCCGAAGGCAACCTGATCTACGACTGGGAGATCGGCGACGGCGCCGCCACCGACAAGGCGATCGCGTCGGCCGCGCACGTCACGAAACTGAAGCTCGTAAACAACCGCCTCGTTCCGAACGCCATGGAGCCGCGCGCAGCACTCGGCCACTACGACAAGGCCGAGGACCACTACACCTGCTGGACCACCTCGCAGAACCCGCATGTCGCCCGCGTCGTCATGAGCGCCTTCTACAACGTCGCGCCCGAGAACAAGCTGCGCGTCATCGCGCCCGACGTCGGCGGCGGCTTCGGCTCCAAGATCTTCATCTACCCGGAGGAGATCGTCTGCCTGTGGGCCTCGAAGAAGACGGGCGTGCCGGTGAAGTGGGTCGCCGACCGCACCGAAAGCTTCCTGACGGATGCCCATGGGCGCGACCACGTGACCGAAGTCCAGATGGCCTTCGACGCCGACAACCGGATGACCGGCCTGAAGGTCGACACCGTCGCCAATCTCGGCGCCTACATGTCGCTGTTCTCGTCCTCGGTGCCGACCTATCTCTACGCCACGCTGCTGTCGGGCCAGTACGTGATCCCGGCGATCCACTGCAACGTGCGCACGGTCTACACCAACACCGCGCCCGTCGATGCCTACCGCGGCGCCGGCCGGCCCGAAGCGACCTACGTCATGGAGCGCGTGGTGGAGACCGCCGCGCGCGAACTGGGCGTCAGCCCGGCGGAACTGCGCCGCAAGAACTTCATCACCGAGTTCCCCTACCAGACGCCCGTCATCATGGCCTATGACGCGGGCGACTACGCCACATCGCTCGATGCCGCGATGCAAGCGGCGGATTACGCCGGTTTCGAAGCCCGCCGCGCGGAGGCAAAGTCCCGCGGAAAGCTGCGCGGCATCGGCATGAGCTGCTACATCGAGGCCTGCGGCATCGCGCCCAGCCAGGCGGTGGGCTCGCTCGGCGCCGGTGTCGGCCTGTGGGAATCGGCCGAGGTGCGGGTCAACATGGCCGGCACCATCGAGGTGCTGACCGGCTCTCATAGCCATGGTCAGGGCCACGAGACGACGTTCGCGCAGCTCGTGAACCAGCGCTTCGGCGTGCCGATCGAGCAGGTCTCCATCGTCCACGGCGACACCGACAAGGTGCAGATGGGCATGGGCACCTACGGCTCGCGCTCGGGTGCCGTGGGCATGTCGGCCATCGTCAAGGCGCTCGACAAGGTCGAGGCCAAGGCCAAGAAGATCGCCGCCCACCTTCTGGAGGCCGACGAGGCAGACATCGTCATCGAGAACGGCGAACTGAAGGTCGCCGGCACCGACAAGACTCTGCCCTGGTTCCAGATGGCGCTCGCCGCCTACGCCGCGCACAATCTGCCGGCGGGCATGGAGCCCGGCCTCAAGGAAGGCGCCTTCTACGACCCGTCGAACTTCACCTTCCCGGCCGGCTGCTACATCTGCGAGGTCGAGGTCGACCCCGACACCGGCACGACCGAGATCGTGCAGTTTGTGGCCGCCGACGATTTCGGCAACATCATCAACCCGATGATCGTCGAGGGCCAGGTCCACGGCGGCATCGCGCAAGGTGTCGGCCAGGCTCTGCTGGAGGGGTGCCAGTATGATCGGAACGGGCAGCTGATCACCGCCAGCTACATGGACTACACCATGCCGCGCGCCGGCGACCTGCCATCCTTTACCGTGTCGACCTCCAACACCCCCTGCCCCGGCAATCCGCTCGGCATCAAGGGCTGCGGCGAGGCTGGTGCGATCGGCTCGCCCCCGGCGGTGATGAACGCGCTGACCGATGCCATCGGCAACAATGATCTGACCATGCCCGCGACGCCGCAGAAGGTCTGGGCGGCGTTGAAGGCGGGCACGCGGCACTGAGCGAAACGATCGGAGACGAAAGACATGTATTCCACCAATTACCATCGTGCGTCATCGGTCGAGGATGCGGCGAGGCTTCTCGGAGAGGCCGACGACGGCAAGCTCGTCTCGGGCGGCATGACGCTGATCCCGGCCATGAAGACCAGGCTCGCCGCGCCGAGCGACGTGATCGACCTGCGTCACATCGGCGATCTGAAGGGCATCACCGTCTCGGGCCGCGACGTCACCATCCGCGCCGGCACCACGCATGCCCAAGTGGCCGACAGCAAGGAACTGGCCGCGATCTGCCACGCCTTCTGCCACATGGCGGGCCAGATCGGTGACCCCCATGTGCGGCACCTCGGCACGATCGGCGGCTCGATCGCAAACAACGATCCGGCTGCCGATTATCCCGCGGCCCTGCTGGCCCTCGGCGCGACCGTGGTGACGAACAAGCGCGAGATCGCGGCGGAGGATTTCTTCACCGGCCTGTTCGAAACGGCGCTGGATGCCGACGAGATCGTCACTGCCGTCAAGTTCAGGGCTCCGGAGAAGTGCGGCTACCAGAAGTTCCGCAACCCGGCCTCGCGCTACGCCATGACCGGTGTCTTCGTCGCCCGGGACGGTGCGGGCGTGAAGGTCGGCGTCACCGGTGCGGGCGACGATGGTGTCTTCCGCTCCGCCGAGATCGAATCCGCCCTGTCGTCCAGCTTCGACGCTTCGGCGCTCGACGCGGTGACAGTCCCCTCGGCGGACCTCATGACCGACATCCACGCCTCGGCCGAATACCGCGCCAACCTCATCGTGGTGATGGCCAAGCGCGCCGTGAAGATGGCGAACGCGGCGTAGCCGGTTCCACGCAGGCGTTTCTGCGAGGGCTCTCCGCCGGGGAGCCCTTGTCGTTTTCGGGCGCCAGGAGCCGATCAGTCCGCCAGCGCGTCGACCAGCCGCCCGGCACCGTTACGGAAGGGGTCGACCGTCGGCAGGCCCATCCGGCCTTCGATCTCCTCCAGGCAGGCGCGCGCCTCGTCATCGCCAAGCGCTGCGGTGTTGACCGCGATCCCGGCGACCCGGACATCCGGATTGACGATCCGGGCAGTCGGGAGCGCAAGATCGCGCAAGGCCTCCAGCGTAGGCAGCCCGTAATGCGGCAGGCCGCGCAGGTGCGTCCGGGTCGGCTCGTGGCACAGCACCAGGCTATCGGGGCGCCCACCATGGATCAGCGCCATGGTCACGCCGGAGAAGGAGGGATGGAACAGGCTCCCCTGCCCTTCGATCAGGTCCCAATGGTCCGGCTCGTTGTCGGGCGTCAGCCATTCGACGCTGCCGGCCATGAAGTCCGCCACCACCGCATCGAGCGGCACCCCTGATCCGGTGATCAGGATGCCGGTCTGCCCGGTGGCGCGGAACGTCGCCTTCATCCCGCGCGCCAGCATCTCGCGTTCCATTGCGAGCGCCGTATACATCTTGCCGACCGAGCAGTCCGTGCCTACCGCCAGGCAGCGCTTGCCCGTGCGCGGCTTGCCGTCGGCGATCGGATACTCGACCGTCGGCACGCGCACGTCGAACAGGCGCGTGCCCGCCTTTTCCGACGCCGCGACCAGTTCGGGGAGGGCGGCAAGCCGGTTGTGCAATCCGGACGCGATGTCCATGCCGGCCTCCGCCGCCTCCATCAGCGTCTTCACCCAGGCCTTCGAGATGACGCCGCCCCGGTTCGCCGCGCCCACGACCAGCGTCTGCGCTCCTGCTTCGCGAGCCTTTGCGACCGTCATCTCGGGCAGCTTCAGGTCTGCCTTGCAGCCTTCCAGCCGCAACTGACCGAGGGCGAATTCGGGCCGCCAGTCGCGGATGCCCTGCGCCACCTTGGCCGCGAGTTGGTCCGGCGCGTCGCCGAGGAAGAGCAGGTATGGGGTTTTGAGCATGATCGGGTCCGTTGAGCGTTTCGAGCCGGATTGGAGCGGGCAGCACCCCTCGCTGTCAAGGCAGCGCCTGCGCTATGGCGGGGCTCACGCCCGGGCACGCGCCCGCCGCCGGGCTCTTCGCTCACGCGGCGAGCTTCGCCTTGGCCGCCTCGTATTCGCGGGCGAGCCTGTCGACCAGTTCGGCGACGCCGGTCACCTCGCCGACGGCGCCGATGCCCTGGCCGCAGCCCCAGATGTGTTTCCACGCCTTGGTCTTGTCGCTGCCGAAGTTCATCTTCGATGGATCGGAGACCGGCAGATCGTCGGGATCGAGCCCCTGCGCGCGGATCGAGCCTTTGAGATAGTTGCCGTGCACGCCGGTGAAGAGGTTCGAATAGACGATGTCAGCCGCCTTCGAGTCCACGATCATCTGCTTGTAGGCGTCCTCGGCGCGCGCTTCCCGCGTGGCGATGAAGGGCGAGCCGATATAGGCCATGTCGGCGCCCATGGCCTGCGCGGCGAGAACCGCGCCGCCATTGGCGATGGCGCCGGACAGGAGCAGCGGTCCGTCGAACCATTGCCGGATTTCCTGGATGAGCGCGAAGGGCGACAAGGTGCCGGCATGACCGCCCGCACCCGCCGCCACCGCGATCAGCCCGTCCGCGCCCTTCTCGATCGCCTTGCGCGCATGACGATCGTGGATGATGTCGTGCAGCACGATGCCGCCATAGGAGTGGACCGCCTGGTTCACCTCCTCCACCGCGCCGAGCGAGGTGATGACGACCGGCACCTTGTACTTCACGCACATTTCGAGGTCGTGCTGGAGCCGCGTGTTGGATTTGTGGACGATCTGGTTGACAGCGAAGGGTGCCGCCGGCCAGTCGGGATTGGTCTTGTCATACCCCGCGATCTCTTCCGTGATCTGCGCCAGCCATTCGTCGAGCTGGGCTTCGGGACGCGCGTTGAGCGCCGGGAACGCCCCGACGATGCCCGCTTTGCACTGCGCGAGCACGAGCGGCGGATGCGAGATGATGAAGAGCGGCGAGCCGACCACCGGGAGGCGGAGGTTCTTCTTGAGGATTTCAGGCAAGGCCATGCACGCGCTCTCCCGGGCAACTGTTGACGTTTCCGTAAACGTCGCTTCTAGCAGAATGCAGCCGGGCGGCAACCGAGTGCTGCAGGGCAACCGCGCTCTCGCAACTGCCTTCCGGTCCGCGCGTTCCCGCGAGGATGCGGCACCGATGTTGATTGCACCACCCCGTCCGGTTAACGATGTCGCCGCGGGATGCGAGGGACCTGAATTGAATCCGATCGAAAAGACGATCAGGAACACGCTCGACAAGGGCGACGCGAGCGACCGCGCCTTCCGTGAGAAGGTCTATCGTTCCGTCCATGCCGCGCTCGAACGGAGCCTGCAGGCATCTCCCGATCTTTCGGAGGAGACCGCGCGGCAGCGTCGCGAGATGCTGAAGGCGAGCATCCTGTCGATCGAGACCGAATTCATCCCCGCACGGGCGCCCACGCCCGCGCCCGCCCCTGCCCCGATTGAGCGGGAGGGAGAATATCAACCCGAAGAAGAAATCACAGCGGATCGCGTCGAGGATGAGAGAGAGTTCACCGGCGCTGCGGTTCCGGCGGTGGAACCGGTCGCATCCGAACCGGACGATCATGCGACCGCGGCGCCCGAGATAGCACCAGACCGCGACGAACCCGAGACCGCGACCGATTTCCCGGTCATCGAGCCGCGCACGCCTTCGCAAGAAGGAGCCAGGCGCACGCCTGAGCCCGGACTTCGGGCACCAACGCGCCGTTCTGGTTCGGAAAGACGCGAGCCGTCGTTCGGAGACGATTTGGGGCTCGCCCCTCCGGCTGCGGACGACACCGGCGATGTGCCGTCCCGCCTGCAAGGCGAACGCCGTGACCTGCCGCGGCGTCGCGGCCGCTTCTATGCCATGGCGTTCCTCGCCGTGACCCTGATCGCCGCGATCGGGATGGGCGTCTGGTGGACCGTCGACCAGGGTCTGTTCCTGTCGGCGGAGCAGCGCGACACGAGCGTACCGAACCCACCGCTCGCGCTCGAGAACGAGGAGTTCGTTCCCGAGGGCACGTCGCCGTCGCCGCCCCTGCTTGGCGTGGCGGACGATACGGCCGACTGGATCACGATCTTCGATCCGTCGGATCCGACCCAGGTCTCGACGCCGCCCGGCGGAGAGGCGGCGGTCATCGATTCGGAGTATGGGCCCGTGCTGCGCATCCGCGCGTCATCCGCCGACGAACCGGTCAAATTCGATGTCGGCCAGGGCGTGCTGGACCAGATCGCCGGGCGCCGCGCCGTGTTCAACGTCGTCGCCGCCACCGAGGAAGGCAAGCCGACGCAGATGTCGGTGACATGTGACTTCGGCAGCCTGGGCGACTGCGGGCGCAACCGCTACGACGTGACGGCCGAACAGACCGATTTCCTGTTCGACCTGGACATCCCGGCAGGCGACCCCGCCGGCGCGGGAAAGATCGCGATCGTGTCTGACGTCGAGGATCAGGGCCGCGCAGTCGACATCCGCGCGATCCGGGTGTCCATCCAGGACTGACAGCGCTCAGTCGAGCAGCGCCTGCAGCGTCTCCAACCGGTCGGCCTCGGCCGCCGGCTTGTCCCACCGGAGGCGCGAGATACGCGGAAACCGCATCGCCACGCCGGACTTGTGCCGCTGCGACCGGTTCAGCCCCTCGAAGGCGATCTCCAGCACGAGCCCGTGCGTGGTGTCGGCCCGCACCGAGCGGACCGGCCCGAACCGCTCCACGGTGTTGTCGCGGACAAACTTGTCGATCTGGCGCAGTTCCTCGTCGGTGAAGCCGAAATAGGCCTTTCCGACCGGCACCAGTTCCGGCTGTTCCTCCGGTCCGGTCCAGACGCCGAAGGTGTAGTCTGAATAGAAGCTCGACCGCTTGCCGTGGCCGCGCTGGGCGTACATCAGCACCGCGTCCACCGTGTGCGGATCGCGTTTCCACTTGAACCACGGTCCCTTTGGGCGGCCGGGCACGTAGGCCGAATCCCAGCGCTTCAGCATCACGCCCTCGATGATCGGATGCGGCGGGTTGCAGCGCATGTCCTCCAGTTCTCCCCAGCCTTCGAACTCCACGAAAGGCGACAGGTCGAAACGGTCGTCGGGCAGTTTGGCGACGAACTCCTCGAGCCGCTGCCGCCGCTCCGCAAACGGCAGAGGCCGCAGGTCCTCGCCTCCGATCTGAAGAAGGTCGTAGCACCGCACGAAGACGGGAAACTTCTCCCGCATCTTCGCCGAGACCGTCTTCCTGTTCAGCCGCTGCTGGAGGTCGGAGAACGTGCCGGTGTGCTGCCCCGCCACCCCGACCAGCAATTCCCCGTCGATCGCGGCGTCGAAATCGATCGCCTCCATGAGATCGGGAAAAGCGCCGGAAATGTCGTCGCCCGTGCGCGAGTAGAGCCTGACCACGCCGCCTTCGGCGACCGTCTGCACGCGGATGCCGTCCCACTTCCATTCGGCGGCGTAGTCTGCCGGATCGAGCTTCTCCAGGTCGCCCTCCGCCACCGCATTGGAGAGCATCACCGGCCTGAACATCGCCCGCGCGGCGGCGACGGGCTTTTCGGCGCGCCCTTCGAGCCATGCAAAGAGTTCCTCGTATGGCTGCTCCAGCCCATGCCAGAGTTCCTCGATCTCGGTGACCTCGACCTTTCCGAAGTCGGCGAGCGCCTGCTTGGCCATGCGCGCGGAAACGCCGATCCGCATGCCTCCCGTCACCAGCTTGATCAGGGCGAAGCGGGAGGACGCCTCCAGCCGGTCGAGCAGACCGGCGAAGACGGCCGGCCCCTGCACGCGCCCGGCATTGAGAAGCGCCTCGACCGCATCCGACAGCGAAAGCTCCGAATTCCGCCGCTCGATGTCCGGCACTGCCGGCCACACGAGCGAGACGGTTTCGGCCAGATCGCCGACATAGTCGTAGGAATAGGAAAACAGCACCGGGTCCATGCGTTCCATGACCAGCGCGCGCAGCATGGCCGGCTTGACGCTCGGGATGTCGAGATCGCCGGTGATCGCCGCCAGCGCGATGCCGCGGTCCGGATCGGGCGTGTCGCGAAAATA
The DNA here is from genome assembly GCA_963747465.1 of uncultured Alphaproteobacteria bacterium. Classification (GTDB taxonomy): domain Bacteria; phylum Pseudomonadota; class Alphaproteobacteria; order Rhizobiales; family Rhizobiaceae; genus Aquibium. Next base: position 867,163 of record CAVVFC010000003.1, on the reverse strand, counting down.
GTCCGTCAGCAGCTTCAGCTTCGCATTGCGCGAGGGCGTGAGGACGAGACGGTCGAGGAGTTCGGCGAAGCGTTTCATGGCTTGTGGCCGATGCCGATCTCCCACCTTGAGGGGGAGATGCCCAATAGGGCAGAGGGGGGTATCTCGCGCAAACCGATCGGCACGATCAATCCTCCTCGTCCTCATAGCCGACGAGGTGTAGCGGGCGGGCGGCGATGCCGTTGATCTCGCACCAGCGCACGATCGCCTCCTCGCGGCCGTGGGTGACCCAGACCTCGCCTGCACCGGTCTCGCGGATGGTGTCGACCAGTTCGTCCCAGTCGGCATGGTCGGAGAGGATCAGCGGCAGTTCGACGCCGCGCTGCTTCGCACGCTGGCGAATGCGCATCCAGCCCGATGCGAAGGCGGAGACCGGGTCGGCGAAGCGCCGCGCCCAGCGGTCGGAGAATGCCGAGGGCGGCCCGACGACGATCTTGCCCGCGAAACCGGCTTTGCCGCCATTGTCGACCGTGGCGGGCTCCAGCACCCCAAGGTCGATGCCCTGGCTGGCATAGTAGTCGCAGAGCCGCTGCAGCGCGCCGTGGATGTAGATCGGCTCCGAATATCCGGCGTCGCGCAGCAGCCGGATCACCCGCTGCGCCTTGCCGAGCGAATAGGCACCGACGAGGTGCGTGCGCTCCGGAAACTGGGCAATCGATTTCAGCAGCGTCGCGATCTCCTCGCGGTCGTCCGGATGGCGGAACACCGGAAGGCCGAATGTCGCCTCGGTGATGAAGACGTCGCACGAGACAGGCTCGAAGCCGCGGCAGGTCGGGTCCGGCCGCCGCTTGTAGTCGCCAGAGGCGACGATGCAGTGCCCGCCATGCGCCACCCTGATCTGCGCAGAGCCCAGCACGTGCCCGGCCGGATAGAAGGTGACGGTGACGCCGTTGATCGCGATCTCGTCTCCGAGCACCGCCGTCTGAGTGCTTCCGGCAAAATCCTCGCCGCAGCGGATCGCCATGATGTCGAGCGTTTCGCGCGTGGCAAGCACCGCCCCGTGCCCCGCCCGGGCGTGATCGGAATGTCCATGGGTGATGAGGGCGCGTTCGACCGGCCTTACCGGATCGATGAAGAAATCGCCGGGCGGACAGTAGAGGCCTTCGGGTCGGGGCTGTAGCAGGTCGGAGGGACGCATGCCGCCAAGATAGTGTTTTCGCAAGGCGGGAGAAGATGCTGTGCGTCAGCAGGCCACGGCTGCTGCCAAAGCCGCGCCCGACGCCGTCATCCTCGGGCTCGTCCCTACGCATTTCTCACGTCGCGTTCCCAAACCTCACGGTCACGGCCAAGCACCCCCCTCACCGTCTCGGGCTTCGCCCGATCACCTCTCCCCTGCCCGGGGAGAGGAAGGGAGCTTTCCTTCGGCCCGCCGCTGCCGTTGCGACACTGGCAGTCCAGGCACGGCGGGCGACGCCGCCTTTCCTCTCCCCCGGGCAGGGGGAGAGGTGGCTCGCGAAGCGAGACGGTGAGGGGGTGCTTCCTTGAGTCAGCCGGCAACGCGAAGATGCGTGAATCCGACAGGGCTCGTCCCTGAGGAAACGACCGTTGCCCAATCCGAGAAGGCCTTGCTGCCTCTATCCATCGGACGAAAAATACCATCCTCGCAGATCCTCGGGGCAAGCCCGAGGATGACGGCTTTCAAAAGCGGTAAAGCCAATGCGTCCGATCACCCGGCCCACGGCAGACGGTCGAGGTCGACGTTCCCCCCGGTGAGGATGATGCCCACCCGTTGCCCGGCAAACACATCCCGGTTCTTCAGCACCGCCGCGACCGCCACCGCGCTCGACGGCTCGATGACGATCTTCATCCGCTCCCAGACGAGCCGCATGGCGTCGACGATCTCCTTTTCCGAAACCGTCAGGACGGCGCTCACATGGTTCGAGACGAAATGGAACGTTAGCGGCTTCAGCGACGCCTTCAGGCCGTCGGCGATCGTCTGCGGCGCGTCGTCCTCGACGATGTGCCCCGCAGCCTTTGAGCGGCAGGCATCGTCGGCCTGTTCCGGTTCGCCGGCGAAGACCTTCGTCCCGGGCGAAAGGCCTGAAGCCGCGAGGCACGTTCCGCTGATCAGCCCACCGCCGCCGACCGGCGCCACCAACGCGTCGAGCGGCCCGGCATCCTCGATCAGTTCCAGTGCGCAGGTGCCCTGCCCCGCGATGACGCGGGCATCGTCGAACGGGTGCAGGAACGTCGCGCCGGTTCGCTCGAGCACCCCGGCGACGGCCTCCTCCCGCGCCTTGGTCCCCGGTTTGCAGGTCACCACGTCCCCGCCATAGCCGCGCACGCCCTCGAACTTCGGCTTCGCCGCCGTTTCCGGCATGACGATGGTGGCCGCGATGCCACGGCGGCGGGCCGCGTAGGCGATGGCCTGTCCGTGATTGCCCGACGAATGGGTGGCCACGCCGTTGCGCGCCTCCTCGTCTGACAGGCTGAGGACCGCATTGCAGGCGCCGCGCGCCTTGAAGGCGCCGACCTTCTGGAAGTTCTCGCACTTGAAGAACAGACTGGCTCCCGCGAGCCCGTCGAGGTGGCGGTTCGTCAGCACCGGCGTGCGGTGCACGTGCGGCCGGATCAGGTCATGCGCGGCGAGGACGTCGTCGAGATCCGGGATCCGCATCAGGCAGCTTTCTTCGCCAGCCGCTGGCGAATGCTCTCGACGTCGGCGCGCGGCGTCGCGGCGAAAAGGGTTCTGGTGTAGTCGTGCTTCGGGTCGGCGAACACCGCGTCGCGCGAGCCGTATTCCACCGCCTCGCCGAAATACATCACCATCACGTCGTCGGCGATGTATTTCACCACCGACAGGTCATGGCTGATGAAGACATAGGTCAGTTCGAACTCGTCCTGCAGGTCGGCGAGCAGGTTCAAGACCTGCGCCTGCACCGAAAGGTCGAGCGCCGACACCGGTTCGTCGAGCACCAGCAGGCGCGGGTTGAGCATCAGCGCCCGGGCGATCGCGATGCGCTGGCGCTGGCCGCCGGAGAACATGTGCGGATAGCGGTTGAAGTGCTCCGGCGCGAGGCCGACCTTGAGCAGCATCTGCATGGCCCGGTCGCGGCGCTCCGCGGCCGGCATGCCGGTGTTGACCAAAAGCGGTTCGCCCAGCACGTCGCCGATCTTCTGGCGCGGATTGAGCGACCCGTAGGGGTTCTGGAAGACGATCTGCACCTTGCGGCGCATTTCCGGCGTCATCGACTGCGTGCGAATGTCGACCGGCTTGCCATCGATGAACAACTCGCCGTTCGTCTGCGCGTCGATCATCGTGATGATGCGGGCCAGCGTGGACTTCCCGCAACCGGATTCGCCGACGATCGCCAGCGTCTTGCCCTTCTCCACCTTGAAGGACACGCCCTTTACCGCATGCACGACGCGTTCCTTGGCAAACAGCCCGCCGCCGATGCGGTAGTCCCGCACGATGTCGCGGCCTTCGACGACGACCTCGCTCATCGGGCGTCTCCCGCCGGCTCGAAGCCTTCCATGAAGCTGGCCACGGTCGGCAGCCGGTCACCGGTCGCGCGCTCCGGCAGCGCCGAGAGCAGCGCCTTGGTGTAGTTGCTCTGCGGGTTCTCGAAGAGCGACAAGACGTCGGCCTCCTCCATCTTGCGCCCCTTGTACTGGACGATGACGCGATCGGCCGTCTCGGCGACGACGCCCATGTTGTGGGTGATCATGATCAGCCCCATGCCGTGCTCCACCTGCAGCGCCATCAGCAGGTCGAGGATCTGCTTCTGGATGGTGACGTCGAGTGCCGTGGTCGGCTCGTCTGCGATGAGCAGCTTCGGATTGCACGCCAGCGCCATGGCGATCATGACGCGCTGGCATTGGCCGCCCGACATCTGGTGCGGAAACGAGGCGAGCCGCTGTTCCGGCTCGGGGATGCCGACGTCGCGCAGCAACTCTATCGCACGCTGGCGGCGAGCCTTCCGATCGAGCCCCAGGTGGAAGCGCAGCACTTCCTCGATCTGAAAGCCGACCGTGAAGCATGGATTGAGGCTCGACATCGGCTCCTGGAAGATCATGGCGATGTCCTTGCCGATCAGCTTGCGGCGATCCGCGTCGCTCATGCCCAGGAGGTCGCGGCCCTGGAATTCCATCCGGTCCGCCGTCACCTTGGCCGTCCAGGGCAAAAGCCCCATGACAGCCAGCATCGAGACCGACTTGCCGGAGCCGGATTCGCCGACGATCGCCAGCACCTCGCGCTCGTCGACCGAAAGCGAGATGCCATCCACCGCCCGGAACGGGCCAGTCGCGGTGGCGAATTCGACGATGAGGTTTTCGATGGTCAGAAGGGGCATGGTCGAATACCGATTGGATATTTCCGTTGATTGAGCATATATCTTCCGTGAAGAGGTGAGATTTTAGCGATGTCCAAGCCGCGCCCCCTACCTTCCGTCCCGCCTATCAGCGGACAGACCGGACCGCGTCCGGGATACTGAAGCATTGCCGTTGAGTGCGGCCTCGGCCGCTATAGCGAACTCGCGCCAGGCTTCCCACATCCGGAGATAATCTTCGTACATCGCTAGTTGCTGCTCACGCGACAGGCTTGAGAAGCCTGGCGCGCGCATGTCCTCGACGATCGTGTCGATGGCATTTCGCTGCCGGGCGTAAAGTACGACCGGATCGATCACAGCCTCAGGCAGTATGTGGATTTCATTCACCAGCGCCTCGAAGACAGACTGACGGACCGGCCGCGGGACTGAAACGGAATAATCAGGGTCGCGCTCGTAGCGCGACTTCACCCGGCCGAGTTGCTCCGCCACATCGTGTTGAACGAGGTTTCTCAATTCGCTTCTGATCTCCGCGCGGATTGCGATCTGGAAATCCCTGACCTTCTCATCCCGCCTTGCTTGCTCCAGTTTCCGCCCTTGCCGAAAGTTCAACTGGACGACAGCCAGACTGATAAGGCCCGAGATGATCGCTGCGACGATGGCAGGTCCAACCCAGGCTTCCACCCCCTTCAGCTCCTCTTCAGCTTCGGGTCGAGCGCGTCGCGCAGGCCGTCACCCATGAGGTTGATCGAAAGCACCGTCACGAGGATCGCGATGCCCGGCAGAGTGACCACCCACCAGGCACGCAGGATGAACTCGCGCGCCTCGGCCAGCATGGTTCCCCATTCAGGCGTCGGCGGCTGTGCGCCCATGCCCAGGAAACCCAGCGCGGCGGCATCGAGGATCGCGGTCGAGAAGGAGAGCGTCGCCTGGACGATCAGCGGCGCCATGCAGTTCGGCAGGATCGTGCGGAACATCAGCCTGAGCGGCTTCGCGCCGGCGACCCGCGCGGCGATCACGTAGTCCTTGCCCTTTTCCGACATGACGGCTGCGCGCGTCAGGCGCACGAAGTGCGGCTGCAGGACGAGCGCGATCGCAATCATCGCGTTCATCAGCCCGGGGCCGAGTACCGCCACCAGAACCAGCGCCAGCAGCAGCGACGGGAAGGCCAGGATGATGTCCATCAACCGCATGATCACGGTGTCGACCCAGCCGCGGAAATAGCCCGCGATCACGCCCACGAAGATGCCGCCGGTGAGCGCCAGCGTCGTCACGACGACGCCGATGAACAGCGAATACTGGGCGCCGTAGAGCAATCTCGAGACGATGTCGCGCCCGACCTGATCCGTGCCGAGCAGGAAGGCGGCCTGGCCGCCCTCCTCCCAGAACGGCGGCACCAGGATGGCATCGCGGAACTGCGCATTCGGGTTGTACGGCGCGATGACGGGCGCCAGCAGCGCCAGCACGACCAGGAGGGCGAAGACGAAGAGGCCGATGACGGCGCCCTTGTTTTCCGAGAAATAGAACCAGAACTCGGCCAGCATCTGCCGCCGTGAGGCCGCGCCGGCCTTCGCCTGGTCCATTGCCGTGGTTGATGCCTGAGCCATGACCGACCTCAGTGCCTGATGCGCGGGTTGATGAGGCCGTACATGATGTCGACCAGGAGATTGACCAGCATGATGATCGCCGCGATCAGCAGCAGCCCGCCCTGGATGACCGGATAATCGCGCCGGAAGACCGAATCCACCATCCATTTCCCGATCCCGGGCCACGAGAAGATCGTCTCGGTGAGGATCGCGCCGGCGAGCATGACGCCGACCTGCAGCCCGATCGTGGTGATGACCGGGATCATGGCGTTGCGCAGCGAATGGACGGCGATGACGCGGAACGGTGGCATGCCCTTGGCGCGCGCCGTACGCACATAGTCCTCGCCCAGCACCTCCAGCATCGCCGAGCGTGTCTGCCGCGCGATGACGGCGAGCGGAATGGTTCCGAGCACGATGGTCGGCAGGATGAGATGGCTGACCGCCGAACGGAACGCTCCGGCCTGGCCGGAGAGCAGGGAATTGATCAGCATGAAGCCGGTCACCTGCGGGAAATAGAAGAGGAGCGAGATGCGGCCCGAGACCGGCGTCCATTGCAGGATGCCGGAAAAGAGAATGATGAGCAGCAGCCCCCACCAGAAGATCGGCATCGAATAGCCGACGAGCGCGGTGCCCATGATCGTCTGGTCGAAGAACGAGCCGCGCTTGATGGCGGCGAAGACGCCGGCCGGTATGCCGATCAGCACCGCGAAGATGATGGCGCACAGCGACAGTTCCAGCGTCGCCGGGAACAGTTCTCCAAACTGCGACAGCACCGGCTGCTTGGTCACGATCGAATGGCCGAAATCGCCGCTCAGTATGCCGCCGAGATAGTCGAGGTATTGCACGACCAGCGGTCGGTCGTATCCGAGTTCGTGCGAGATCTGGACGTAGCGTTCTTCCGACATGACCCGCTCGCCCGACATCAGCATGACGGGATCGCCAGGCAGCAGGCGGATGAACGAGAAAGCGATGATGGAGACCCCGATGAAGGTCGGGATCAGGACGGCCAGCCGGCCGACGAGGAACCTGAACATCTGATATCCCTGTTGCCGGAGACCAGTGGCTACCGGCTGACTAGCACAAAAGCAGCGGGGGCGCTCGCGCCGCGATCGCCCCCGCCTGCCGTCTGCGATGTCTTACTCGGCGATATCGACGCCCGAGAAGCTGTGCTGGCCGAGCGGGCTCATGACGTAGCCCTGCACTTCCTTGCGCATCGGCATGACGACGAGGCTGTGGTCGAGCGTCGCCCACGGGGCCTCGCGCTTGAACACTTCCTGCGCCTGCTCGTAGAGCTTGGTGCGCTCGTCCTTGTCGGTCGTGGTCTTGGCCTGGTTCACCAGCTTGTCGAACTCCTCGTTGCACCACTGCGCGCGGTTGTTGCCGCCGACTGCGTCGCAGCCGAGCAGGGTGTGGAGGAAGTTGTCCGGGTCGCCGTTGTCGCCGGTCCAGCCAAGCATCACGGCACCGTCGCGGTCCTTCTCCTTCGAGCGCGAGAGGTACTCGGCCCACTCGTAGGACACGACCTCGGCATCGACGCCGATGGCCGCGAGATCCGACTGGATGAGTTCGGCCGCGCGACGGGCGTTCAGCATGTACGGACGCGCCACCGGCATCGCCCAGACCTTCATCTTGAGGTCCTTGACGCCGGCGTCCTCAAGCATCTTCTTGGCCGCTTCCGGATCATACGGATCGTCCTGGATGCTTTCGTTGTACGACCACATCGTCGGCGGGATCGGGTTCTTGGCCGGTGTCGCCGCGCCCTGGAACACGGCATCGACGATCGCCTGCTTGTTGATCGCCATGTTCAGCGCCTTGCGGACCTCGGTCTTGTCGAAGGGCGCCTGGCTGGTGTTGTAGGCGAGGTAGGCGACGTTGAGGCCTTCCTGCTGCATCACCGTCAGGTCCTGATTGGACTTCAGGGATTCGACGTCGGCCGCATTCGGATACGGGAAGATGTGGCACTCGCCGGCCTGCAGCTTCTGCAGGCGGACCGCCGCGTCGGTCGTGATGGCGAAGACGAGATCGTCGATCGCTTCCTTGCCCTTCCAGTAGTCCTCGTTGGCGCGATAGCGGATGACCGCGTCCTGCTGGTAGTTGACGAACTCGAAGGGTCCGGTTCCCAGCGGCTGCTGGTTGAGCTGGGACATCTTGTCGTTCGCCGCCAGCTGGTCGGCATATTCCTTCGACATGACCGAAGCGAAGTCCATGCCGAGGTTGGCGAGGAACGGCGCTTCCGGCTTGTTGAGCGTGAACTTCACCGTCATGTCGTCGACCTTCTCGATCGACTTGATCAGGTCGGGCATGCCCATGCCGTTGAAGTACTCCCATGCGGCGCCGGGCACGTACTGGTGCCACGGGCTGTCGGCGTCGAACTGGCGCTCGAACGAGAACAGGACGTCGTCGGCGTTCATCTCGCGCGTCGGCGTGAAGAAGTCGGTCGACTGGAATTTCACGCCGGGCCGCAACTTGAACGTATATTCGAGCCCGTCGTCGGAAACCTCCCAGCTCTCGGCGAGGCCAGGCTCGATCTGGGTCGTGCCGGGGGTGAACTCGACGAGGCGGTTGTAGACCGGCCGCGAGGATGCGTCGAAGGTGGTGCCGGCCGTGTAGAGTGCGGGATCGAAGCCCTCGGGCGATCCTTCCGAGCAGTAGACCAGGGTCTTTGCGCTCGCCGCGCCGCTCAACACCGTCGCAGCCAGCAGGGCGGCTGCGAAACTGAACCTTTTCATAGAGTGGTACTCCCAGTTTTCTCGTCCGGAACCGTTGTGTCCCGGCCCTTGGAAGGCGGCATATAAGCACCGTTTGACCGCCAAGAAAACTCCCCCGGCATCCTGCCGCTGCGGAACATCCACCCGGACGCTGGAATATCGCCGCGCCCGCCGGGCCGTCGGCACCGCACCTCGCCGGCTTTGCAATTCCGGCGTGGGTGACCTACCTCGTCACGGAGCGAGGAACGGACTGGAGCGCATATGGACTGGACGCCCGATGAAATCCTGAAATTCTGGTTCGACGAGCATGGCCCGGACGACTGGTTCTCCGGCAGCGAGAAATTCGACGCCGAGATCCGCTCCCGCTTCCTCCCCCTGTGCCGGGAGTTGCTGGCAAGCCGGGCGGAGGACCATCTGGGCGACCCGCGCACGGCTCTCGCGGCGATCATCGTGCTCGACCAGTTCCCGCGCCAGGTCTTCCGCGGATCGGCCGAGGCCTTTCTGGGCGACCCCGTCGCGCTCGCCATCGCGCAAGGCGCCATGTCCAGGCAGTTCGATGCCGGGTTCACGCCGGACGAGAAGACTTTCCTCTACATGCCGCTGATGCACTCGGAAGTGCTGTCGGATCAGGAACTCTGCGTAAAGCTGTTCGCCGACCTGGGGAACGAGAACAGCCTGAAATATGCCCGCGAGCACCGGGACATCATCGCAAAGTTCGGCCGGTTCCCGCACCGGAACAGCGCACTCGGTCGCGACAGCACGCCCGAGGAAAGGGAGTTCCTCGCCACGCATGAAGGCTTCGGGCAGTAGCCGGTCGACGCCGCCTCGGGCAGGAAAAGCTTACCCTTACGTTAGGGTAATACTTGCACGCGCTTCGGCATTGATCCTAGATACGGCTCATCGCCCGCCAGAGGAGCGGCGTGACCATGGAAGGCGGGCCGGTCCAGACCGGCGTCGTCTCCGCAGAAAGCTCGGGAGGCAAGGAATGGCCACGAAAAACGGGGCAGCGGACGTCGCCCACCGCCCCTGGCTGAAAAGCTATCCGCAGGGCATCCCCGCCGAGATTGCCGGCCTTCCGGCGAACTCGATCGGCGAACTTCTCGTGCAGTCGTGCAGGAAGTATCCCGAGCGGCCGGCCTTCACCTGCATGGACAAGTCGCTGACCTATGCCGAGGTGGAGAAGGCGTCGGCCGCCTTCGGTGCCTTCCTGCAGTCGAAGGGCCTCGCAAAAGGCGCGCGCGTGGCGCTGATGATGCCGAACGTGCTGCAGTACCCCGTCGCGATGATGGGAACGATGCGCGCCGGCTGTACGGTGGTCAACGTCAACCCGCTCTATACGGCCCGCGAACTCGAACACCAGCTCAACGATTCCGGTGCCGAGGCGATCGTCATCCTGGAGAACTTCGCATCCGTCCTGCAGGCGGTGGTCGCGCGCACCAAGATCAGGCACGTGATCGTCGCCTCGATGGGCGACATGCTCGGGCTCAAGGGACTGCTCGTCAACCTCGTCGTCCGCCGCGTGAAGAAGATGGTGCCGGCCTGGTCCCTGCCGGGCCACGTCAGGTTCAACGATGCCATGAAGACGGGTGCCGCCGCGAGCCTGAAGCCCGTCGCGGTCGGCCCCGACGACGTCGCTTTCCTGCAATATACCGGCGGCACGACCGGCGTCTCGAAGGGTGCGACGCTCCTGCATCGCAACGTGCTTGCCAACGTCGCGCAGAACGCGCTCTGGGTCGAGGCGGCCTACGCGAAGAAGCCGCGACCCGACCGGCCGGTCTATCTCTGCGCCCTGCCGCTCTACCACATCTACGCGCTGACGGTGAATGCGCTGATGGGCATGGAACAGGGCGCGCAGAACATTCTCGTTCCCAACCCGCGCGACATCCCCTCGCTGGTCAAGGAATTCCAGAAGTACGGGATCAATATCTTCCCCGGCCTGAACACGCTGTTCAACGCGCTTCTGAACAACGAGGATTTCCAGAAACTCGATTTCTCGCCGCTGGTCCTGACCTTCGGCGGCGGCATGGCCGTGCAGCGGCCGGTGGCCGAGCGCTGGAAGAAGCTGACCGGACTGGTGATAGCCGAGGGCTACGGCCTCTCCGAGACATCTCCGGTCGCCACCGGAAACCGTTTTGACGCGGACGAATTCTCCGGCACGATCGGCCTGCCGATCCCCTCGACCGACATCGTCATCAGGGACGAGGACGGCAACGACGTAGCCATCGGCGAAGTCGGCGAGATCTGCATCCGCGGGCCGCAGGTGATGGCCGGCTACTGGAACCGCCCCGACGAGACCGCGAAGGTCATGACGCCGGACGGCTTCTTCAAGTCGGGTGACGTAGGCTTCATGAACGAGGACGGCTACGTCAAGATCGTCGATCGCAAGAAGGACATGATCCTCGTCTCCGGCTTCAATGTCTATCCCAACGAAATCGAGGACGTGATCTCCGGCCATCCCGGCGTGCTGGAGGTCGCGGCCGTCGGCGTGCCGGACGAACATTCGGGCGAGGTGCCGAAGGTCTTCATCGTCAAGAAGGACCCGGCGCTGACCGCCGAAGACATCAAGGTCTGGTGCAAGGACAAGCTGACCGGCTACAAGCGTCCCAAGCAGATCGAGTTCCGCACGGAACTGCCCAAGACGAATGTGGGCAAGATACTGCGGCGGGAGTTGCGGGATTGAAGACGCCTCCCGATTTGTCCGGGGCGAGGCAATTTGCTATATCCTGACCATCTGCCTGGTCAGGAGGCCTTGCCATGCGAACCGTCAACCTTGCCGATGCGAAGGCACAACTGAGCGAACTCGTAGCCGATGCTGCGGCTGGAGAAACGGTTCGCATCCTGCATCGCGGCAAGCCTGTCGCTCAATTGACCGCGATCGCTCGTCCGCGCAAACCGATCGACATCGAAGCACTCCGGGAGTTGGCGGATTCCATGCCTGCTCAGGAAGACACGGCGGGTGAATACATCCGCAGGATGCGCGATGAAGACAGGTACTGATGCTGTATCTGGATACCTCGGTTCTCGTGGCGGCGCTTGCAAGAGAACCGAGAACGGCCGAGGTCCGATCGTGGCTGGGCGCCCAACCAGTAGAACTGCTCGCGATAAGCGAGTGGGTGAATACTGAATTTTCTTCAGCTCTTTCCCTTAAAGTTCGGACTGCCCAGATCAGTGAACTCGATCGCGCGCGAATCCTCTCGGCCTATACCAGGCTCATCGCCGAGTCATTCCAAACCCTCCCGATTGGCGGAACGGATTTCCGCGTCGCGGCTTCTTTCGCCGATCGCTACAACCTGGGCCTGCGGGCAGGTGACGCGCTCCACATTGCTGTTGCCCTGGCGCACGGTGCCACCATCTGCACGCTCGACAAGCGGCTTGCGAGTGCTGCATCGGTATTGGCAGTCGATGCCGTGCTCATTTGAAGCGGGATCACCGAGGCAATCGCCGCGGGCGGCAGGCGGCGGCGCATATTCGCGCAGCACGCCGGTCGGCATGAACCATAGCCGGCGCGGAAGACATCAGCCGGCGAGATAGGCCGGCAGTTCCGCCACGGAGCCCAGAACCGCATCCGCCATCGGCTCCAGCCTGTCGCGGGTGCCTGTCCCTGAAAGCACGGCCACGGCCAGTCCAGCCCCGGCGGCCCGCGCCATCTCCAGATCGTGCCGGTTGTCGCCGACCATCGCGACCTCGTTCGGCTTCAGCCCGGTCAGGTCGCAGAAGGCCAGGATCGTGTCCGCGGCAGGTTTCGGCCTGGCGACCGCATCATATCCGTAAGCCGCTTCGAACATATAGGAGATGCCGAGCATGAGGAGCGTCTGGGAGGCACCCGCGGTCGAATCGTTGGTCGCGACCGCCAGCCTGTAGCCCCTTGCGTGGAGTGCACCCACCGCATCGATCACCCCGTCCAGCGGCACCGCCCGAAGCGCGCCCTCGTTGGCGGTGAAGCTGTCGAAGCGCTCGACGAGTTCCTTGCGAAGGCTCGCCGCGACCCCGGGATACCAGAGCGCGACGATGTCGGCGTTCGTGCCGGCGGCGAAGACGGAATCGGACCGGAATCGCCCGGCCGAAAAGTCGTAGCCGGCGACGTCCATCAGATTGTCCGCCTTGTCGCGGTCGCCGCCGGCGGCTTCCAGCGCCAGGCGGTCCCCGATCGCGTACCAGGTCTTGTTGAAGTCGACGAGCGTGCCGTCCTTGTCGAAGAGTATCCCCTTGATGGTCACGCGCGTACGTTCTCCGCCAGGCTATGCAGATGATCGACCAGTCCGGCCGTCGAGCCGTCGCTGGACGCGGCATCCTTCTTCCCCTGGACGACGGGCAGGAGGGCGGTCGCCAGGTCCTTGCCGAGTTCGACTCCCCATTGATCGAACGCATTGATCCCGAAGAGTTGCGCCTCGACGAAGACGCGGTGCTCGTAGAGCGCGATCAGCCGTCCGAGCGAGAACGGATCGAGCCGGCGATGCAGGATGGTGATCGATGGACGGTTGCCCGGAAAGACCCGGTGCGGCGCGATCGCCTCTACCTTCGCCGCGTCCATTCCCTTCGCCGCCATTTGCTCGCGCGCCTCCTGGAGCGTACGACCCTTCATCAGCGCTTCCGATTGCGCCAGGCAATTGGCGAGCAGAAGGTCGTGCTGATGGCGGAGTTCCGGCTCATGCCCCAGCGCGGCGGCGATGAACTCGACGGGGATCACGTCGGTCCCCTGGTGCAGCAACTGGAAGAAGGCATGCTGTCCGTTCGTCCCCGGCTCGCCCCACACCAGCGGGCCGCTCGGCATTGCCACTCCCTCGCCGTCGATGGTCACCGACTTGCCGTTGGATTCCATGTCGAGCTGTTGCAGATAGGCCGGCAGGCGGGCAAGCCGCTGGTCGTAGGGGATCACCGCACGCGCCGGATAGCCGCGCACCACGCGGTGCCAGAAGCCGATCAGCCCGAGCACGACCGGGAGGTTGCGAAGCAGCGGCGCGGACCGGAAATGCTCGTCCATGGCATGGGCGCCGGAAAGGAAGTCGCGGAAACGCTCCGGCCCGACCGCCAGCATGATCGGCAGCCCGATCGCCGACCAGAGCGAGTAGCGCCCGCCGACCCAGTCCCAGAAGCCGAAGACCCGCTCCGACGCGATGCCGAAATCCGCGACCTTTTCAAGCGCGGTCGATACCGCGGCGAAATGGGCGCCGACCGCCTCGCCGCCGAGGGCAGCCTCGATCCATCTGCGCGCCGTTGCCGCGTTGGTCATCGTCTCGACGGTGGTGAAGGTCTTCGACGCCACGATGAAAAGCGTCGTCGCGGGATCGAGCCTCTTCAGCACGTCGTGGATATGAGCGCCGTCGACGTTCGAGACGAAATGCACGCGGGGTCCGTCATGGTAGGGCGCGAGCGCCAGCGTCGCCATGGCCGGACCGAGGTCGGAACCGCCGATGCCGATGTTGACGACGTCCGCGATCGTCTCGCCCGTCGCACCCCTGGCACCGCCCGAACGTATCGCATCGGCGAATTCCGTCATGCGGTCGAGCACCCGATGGACGTCCGGGACGACGTTGCGGCCGTCCACCTCGAAGCGGGCATCCACGGGAGCCCTCAGGGCGACGTGGAGCACGGCGCGCCCCTCGGTGGTGTTGATCGGCGCGCCGGCGAACATGGCGTCGCGCCGCGCCTCCACCTGCGCCGTCCCGGCGAGCTTGGCCAGAAGCTCCATCGCGCGGCCGTCGACGGAGGTCTTCGACCAGTCGAGAAGGAGATCGTCCAGTTCGAGCGAGAATTTGTCGAACCGGCCCGGATCGCTTGCGAAAGCCGAACCGAGGTCCGAAGGCGCGAGATGGGCGGCGTGCGTGTTGAGCTCGGCGAGCGCGCGGGAAAAGGCGATCCGGTTCAAAGGCGATTCCTCTCCGATGTCGGGGTACGGATAGAGCAATGCGAGCCTGAAAAGAAGACGCTTCCATCCGGCGCCGTGTCCGGAAGCTTCCGCCGCCGTGGCATAATTGCCATGGAGACAAGATTCCGTGGCGCAATGCGTTGGACCAGACTTGTCGCCAACTCTTCACATGTTTAGTGTCCAGCCCGGAGGTATGACGAAATGCCCACGCGAAGCGACACCGCCATCTGGTCCGGCCTTTTCACCATCTCGCCGGACTCGGGCCAGACCCTGCAGGCGCAGATCAGGCAGGCGATCGTGGCGGCCATCCTCGACCGGCAGATCGCGGCTTCCATGCCGCTTCCTTCCTGCCGCATCCTTGCGGAAAAGCTCGGCGTCGCCCGCGGCACGGTTGTCCTCGCGTTCCAGCAGCTCGTCGATCAGGGCTTTCTGATCGCACGCGAGCGGCGCGGCCACTTCGTCAATCCGGACGTGCTGACCTCGCCTTCCAAGCCCGGCCCGAAGCAGGACAATCATGCGCCTGGTCTCGACTGGAAGGCGCGCCGCCAGATCGACGCGAGCGACATGCCGCCGCCGATGAAGATGGAGAACTGGATCAAGTCCTCCTATCCCTTCGTCTACGGGCAGTTCGACCCCGGCCTGTTTCCGACCGCCGAATGGCGCGAGTGCAACCGTATGGCGCTGGCCGTGCTCGAGATCCGCAACTGGGCGGCCGACATGGTCGACCGCGACGATCCGCTGCTCATCGAGCAGATCCAGGCCCGCCTGCTGCCGCGCCGCGGCATCTTCGCCAATCCCGACGAGATCATCGTCACGCTCGGCGCCCAGAATGCCATCTACATGCTCGCCATGCTCTTGATGACGAAGGGCTCGCGGGTGGCGATGGAGGATCCGGGCTATCCAGACGCCCGTTCGATCTTCCGGCTCGCCGGCGCTCGGATCGATCCGGTCAGGGTCGACCAGCACGGCATCGTCACGCGCGAGATTCCGTCCGAAAGCGGTTTTGTGTTCGTCTCGCCCAGCCACCACTGCCCCACCATGGTGCCGCTTTCGGAAGACCGCCGCCGCGAACTGCTGTCGCAGGCCTCGCGTCACGACCAGATCATCATCGAGGACGGCTACGACAGCCAGTTGATCGACGATGCGCCCCAGCAGGCGCTGAAGAGCCTCGACCGCACCGGGCGCGTCATCCATGTTGGCTCCATGTCGAAGACGCTCGCGCCAGGACTGCGGCTCGGCTACATCGTCGCCTCGGCCGACCTCATCGCGGAACTCAGGGCCTTGCGCCGCTTCATGCTGCGCCATCCGCCCGCCAACAACCAGCGCGCGGTGGCGCTGTTCCTGTCGCTCGGCCATCACGACGCGCTGGTCCGGAAACTGTCGAATGCCTTCGCCGAGAGGCGCAAACGATTGGTCCAGGCGATCTCGGCTTTCCTTCCCGAATGGCGCGCGACGGACTCCGCCGGCGGCACCTCCGTCTGGCTCGAGGGACCGCACGGGATGGATGCGCTGAAGCTCTCCGAACAGGCTGCCGCCCGCAGCGTGCTGGTCGAGCCGGGCGCACGCTTCTTCGACGCGGCCGATGCGCCGGGCCGGTTCATGCGGCTCGGCATATCCTCGATCGCGCTCCAGCACATCGAGCCGGGCATCCGTGAACTGGCGACCGCGGCCGGACGGCGACCGGCGGCGGCCTGACCTCGCGCTCTGGACCAGTTGGATCAGAGGACGAGGGCCCCTGGCATAATGCGGGGCGGAGGCGCCAAAGCATAGTTGGCCCTGCACCGATGAGACCGGAACGAATGATCCCGGCGGCGGTTCGAGGGTCTTGCGGGAGTTCCGAAATGCCTGTGCTGGCCGAAGACGGCGGTTCCGCCGAGCGCTCTCGCCGCTCCGGCGGGCGGGAAGCCCGCAGGGCGATGCGGGCGGCGCCGCTTGCCGACGATGTGAGGCCGATCCGCCCCGGCATGGAGGGCGGCCGCCTCGCCGTCCTCTCTCCGAACGATCTGGAGCGCATCCACGAGGCCGTCCTGACCGTGCTCGAAACGGTCGGCTTCGCCAATGCCATCCCCTCCTGCATAGAGGCACTGACCAGGGTTGGCGCCGAACACGGCCCGGACGGCCGCATCCGCTTCCCGCGCAACCTGGTGCTGGAGACGATCCGCAACGCGCCCCGGCAGTTCACTTTGTACGGACAGGACCCTAAGCACGACATGCTCGTGCAGGGAAAGAAGGTGCACTACGGCACGGCGGGCGCGGCGGTGCACGTCGTCGACGTCGAGAAGCGGGAATACCGGGAATTGCTGCTCCAGGACATCTACGACGCGGCCCGCATCGTCGACCTGATGGACAACATCCACTTCTTCCAGCGGCCGATGGTACCGCGCGACGTGGTCGATCCCCTCGACATGGATTTCAACACGCTCTACGCCTGCGTGACCGGCACCACCAAACACGTCGGTACGTCATTCACGGTCCGCGAGAACGTCGCGCCGGCGCTGGAAATGCTCTACGCCATCGCCGGCGGCGAGGAGAATTTCCGGGCGCGGCCGTTCGTCTCCAACTCCAACTGTTTCGTCGTGCCGCCGATGAAGTTCGCCGAGGACGCCTGCGGCGTGCTCGAAGCCTGCGTCGAGGGCGGCATTCCCATCCTGCTACTGTCGGCCGGTCAGGCCGGCGCCACCGCGCCGGCTGCGATCGCCGGCGCGGTTGTTCAGGCCGTGGCCGAAGTGCTCGCCGGTCTCGTCTATGTGAATGCGCTGAAGCCGGGACATCCGGCGATCTTCGGCACCTGGCCGTTCGTTTCCGACCTGAGGACCGGCGCCATGTCGGGTGGTTCGGGCGAGCAGGCGCTGCTCAGCGCCGCCTGCGCCCAGATGGCGCAGTTCTACGATCTCCCCGGCGGCTCCGCGGCCGGCATGGCCGACTCGAAGCTGCCCGACATCCAGTCCGGCTACGAGAAGGGCATCACCAACGTCATGGCCGGTCTGTCCGGCCTCAACCTGGTGTACGAATCCGCGGGCATGCACGCCTCGCTGCTCGGCTTCTGCCTCGAAAGCCTGATCATCGACAACGACATGCTCGGCCAGTGCCTGCGCTGCGTGCGCGGCATCGATGTCAGCGATGCCGCGCTTTCGGTCGACAGCATCGCCGACGTCTGCCTGAACGGACCGGGCCACTATCTCGGACACGCCCAGACACTGAAGCTCATGCAGACCGAATACTTCTATCCGGCCATCGCGGACCGGTTCTCGCCCAAGGAATGGGCGGAGAAGGGCCGGCCGGACATTCTGGAGCGCGCCATCGCGGAGAAGCGCCGCATCCTCTCGACCCATTTTCCCCGCCATGTCGGAAAAGCCCTCGACGACACGCTGCGCGGGCGCTTCGAGAACATCCACCTTCCCCGCAGCGCGATGGGCTACTGATCGTCCCCGCCAGATGAGCACGGATTGCGCTTTCTTGCTGATTATGGATTGCATCCAGCAATTTTAAGAAATTCGTTAACCGGACGTGATTATGGTCCTGGTCGAGAGCCTAGCGACCACCGTCTGGCCGGTTCGATGCCCGACACGGCAGTCAAGGACGCTTCTCTTCACCGGGAGTGAGTTTCCACACATATCGGCCGAAACCATAGGGGGTTAATTTGGCAAGCATGTTCAGCGGCCTTGGGCGTTCCAGGGACGGCAAGGGTCATATCGCGGAACTAGAGGCGAAGGTCGCGGCGATCTCCCGATCGCAGGCGGTGATCGAGTTCAATCTCGACGGCACCGTCGTCACCGCGAACGAGAATTTCCTCTCGGTCATGGGCTATACGGCAGCGGAGCTTGCCGGCAGGCAGCACTCGATGTTCGTCGATCGCGACTACGCCAACAGCGCCGAATACCGGCAGTTCTGGGAGCGTCTCAACCGCGGCGAATTTATTGCCGAGAAGTTCCAGCGCTTCGGCAAGGGCGGCAAGGAGGTCTGGATCCAGGCCTCGTACAACCCGCTGCTCAATGCCGAAGGCAAGCCCTACAAGGTCGTCAAGTTCGCTGCCGACGTGACCGAGGTCGAATTCGAGCGCAGGCGCAACGAGGAAGAACGGGCCGCACGGGCGCGCGAACAGGCGCATGTCGTGGAGTCCCTCGCCGCCGGGCTGAAGAACCTCGCCGCAGGCAATCTCACCCACGAGCTTTCGGAGCGCTTTCCGACCGAGTACGAGGCGCTCAGGGTCGATTTCAACCGGACAGTGGATGCTTTGCGCAGCGCGTTGATCTCCATCGCGAGCGGTGCCGATGCTGTTCGCAGCGGCACCTCCGAGATCACGCGTGCGTCGGACGACCTGTCGAAGCGGACGGAGCAGACGGCGGCGAGCCTGGAGGAGACGGCTGCGGCGCTCAACGAGGTCACCGACATGGTCAAGAAGACCGCCGAGGGCGCCCGAAAAGCGGACGCGACGGTCTCGACGACCCGCACCGAGGCGGAAAGGAGCGGCGAGATCGTCAAGCAGGCGATCGCGGCGATGGAGCAGATCGAGAAGTCGTCGGACCAGATCGGCCAGATCATCGGCGTCATCGACGAGATCGCCTTCCAGACCAACCTCTTGGCGCTCAATGCAGGGGTCGAGGCCGCACGCGCCGGCGAGGCCGGCCGGGGCTTCGCGGTGGTCGCCCAGGAGGTGCGCGCACTGGCGCAGCGTTCGGCAGAGGCGGCCAAGGAGATCAAGAAACTGATCTCGGCCTCGACCGAGCATGTCGAGAACGGGGTCTCGCTTGTCGGCACGACGGGCGAGGCGCTGATGCGCATCGTGTCGTCCTTCGCCGGCATCGGCCAACTGGTCAGCGAGATGGCCTCATCGGCGGAGAACCAGGCGACCGGCATCGCCCAGATCAACGTGGCGATCGGGCAGATGGACCAGACCACGCAGCAGAACGCAGCGATGGTGGAGCAATCAACCGCCGCCGCCCATTCGCTGGCCAAGGAAGCCGACGGCATGGCCGCGCTGGTCGCCAAGTTCGAGATCGGCGATGGGGCACCAGTGGCGGCCGCGCCGCGCCGGGCCGCGAACAAGCCCGACAGCACGCGCCCTGCCCCGGCCAGGATCGCCTCGTTCTCGGCGCACCGCTCGGCCGCTGCCCGCAAGGTCGAGCCCGAGGAGGACGTCGACGGGTGGCAGGAGTTCTAGAGATCATGGCATTGGTGCCGCCGGCCGGCGGCGGAAACAACGGCGGAAAGGGCGCCAGGACCGAGGCGGAGTGGCTCGACGAGATCGCCGACATGGCCGAGGCCTTCGTCGGCAACACGGTCGAGACCATTGGCAGCATCGAGCTCCTCGTCCCGGAGGACAGCCGTAGCGAGACGCACAGCCGGCGGCTGGCCGAGGTGAAGCAGCGCGTTGAGGCCCTCGAGGCACTGCTGATCGAATGCCGCGAACTCTCCGCCCGGGCCGCGAAGCCGGAGTAGCCCGAGACGCACTCGACTCCGGGCGCGGACCGCAAGGCCCGCGCTCATGCGTTCGGCAGGCAGATGCCACCGGAGCGGGAGGTTTGTGCCGGCCCTGCGACAGAAAGGTGTGTCTGATCCGCGCCTCGTGCTAGCAATCAGCATTGAGTCGCGCTGGTTGCAGTGAGGAACCCGACGAAGGCACATGGACGACAGATCGGTACTGAAGCTCAGGTTCCGGACCCCCGACATCGCGCCTGACGCGAACAGGAAGCTGGACTGGCGGGGATTTTCGGTGGAGCACACCTGCATCTCCGACCCCACGCCGTATTCCTTCCAGGTGACCGGCGAACGGCACTATCTTGCACTTCACGACCTCGTTCTCGACGAGGGCGAGATGACGGTCGACGGCCTCGCCCCAGTCGCTGGCGGAGATCTGCGGAACCGGCTCACCTACATGCCCAGGCATTGTCGGGCCTCCGGCTTCGCAACCCCGAAGGCGCGCAGCAACAGCTTCACCAGCCTCCATTTCGACCCGGAAATCGTCTCGAGCGAGACCGAGCGTTTCTACGACGGGCTCGACGGAAGACCAATGGTCTATTTCGACGACAGGCGGCTGCGGTCCACCCTGGAGAAGCTGCGGTCGATAGTGACTGCCGACGACCCGGAGAGCCATGTCGAGGACATCTACGCCGAAACGCTGGGGCTCCTGACGGTGATCGAACTCGCCTTGCTCCAGGCGAAAGGCTCCGCCGCCGCCGCGGCGCCAAGGCACAAGCTTTCGGACGCGCAGCGCAGCCGCGTCTTCGACTATGTCGAAGAAAAACTCTCCTCGGAACTGACGCTGGATGCGATGGCGGGCGTGGCCAATCTCAGCCGCTTCCATTTTGCCCGGGCGTTCAAGGAGACCGTCGGTATCCCGCCCTACGCCTACGTCCTCCAGCGCAGGATCGAACTGTCGAAACGGCTCCTGTCAACGACACGCCTTTCCGTCGGCGAGGTGGCGCTGGCGACCGGGTTCAAGACGCCGAGCCACTTCATAAAGGCTTTCCAGAACGCCACCGGAACCACGCCCGGAATCTACCGCCGGTCCTGATCCCGACCTTGCGGCGGCCGTGCGGCACCGTTCACGGGCGTCTTCCGATGCACCCGGGAAGCAGCGTCAGTGGTTGTTTCGTGGAACGCCCATGACCTGCGCGATCCGGTGGTATTTGACCGCCGGTTTCAGCACCATGCCTTCCGAGAGTTGATCGACCATCCCGCGCTGGATCTCCTGCCACGGCGTCTGGTGCGGCGGGAAAGGGTATCCCCCGTCCTTTTCGAGTTCGGCCCTGCGCTGCTGCAGTTCGTCCTCGGCGACGAGGATCTCGGCCCTTCCCTTCTTGAGGTCGATTCGCACGCGGTCACCGTCGCGCAACAGGGACAGGCCGCCTCCGGCCGCGGCCTCCGGCGAGGCATTGAGGATGGAGGGCGATCCCGAGGTCCCTGACTGGCGTCCGTCGCCGATGCACGGCAGGGAGTGGATGCCCTTCTTCAACAGATAGGCCGGCGGCTGCATGTTGACGACCTCCGCGCCGCCCGGATAACCGATTGGTCCCGTGCCTCGCATGAACAGGATCGTGTTCTCGTCGATGCCGAGTGCCGGATCCTCGATCCGGCCATGATAGTCTTCCGGCCCGTCGAAGACGGCGGCCCTGCCTTCGAACGCTTCGGGATCGGCGGGATTGGAGAGGTAGCGGTCGCGGAACTCCGGGGAAATCACGGAGGTCTTCATGATCGCGGAATCGAAGAGATTGCCCTTCAGGTTGATGAATCCGGCATGCTCCTTCAGCGGGCTGTCGACCGGCCGGATGACCTTCGGGTCGAGGTTCTCCGCGGCACGGCAGTTGTCCCCGATCGTGCGGCCGTTCACGGTCGGCGCGTCCGAATGCGGCAGCAGGCCCGCCTTCAAGAGTTCCGCGACCACCGCGGGCACGCCGCCGGCGTGATGATAGTCCTCGCCAAGATATTCGCCCGCCGGCTGCAGGTTGACCAGCAGCGGGACATGATGACCGATCCGTTCCCAGTCGTCATTGTCGAGGGCGAGGCCCAGATGCCGCGCGATGGCATTGAGGTGGATCGGCGCATTCGTGGACCCGCCGATGGCGGAATTGACCACGATCGCATTCTCGAAGGCTTCGCGCGTCATGATGTCGGACGGCTTCAGGTCCTCCCATACCATGTCGACGATGCGCTTGCCGGTCTCGTATGCCATTTGGCCGCGTTCCCGGTACGGCGCGGGAATGGCCGCGGAGCCGGGCAGTTGCATGCCGAGCGTCTCGGCGAGCGAATTCATGGTCGTCGCCGTGCCCATCGTGTTGCAATAGCCGACGGACGGCGCCGAAGATGCCACCATGTCCATGTACTGGCCGATGTCGATCTCCTCGGCCGCCAGCAACTCGCGCGCCTTCCACACGACGGTACCGGAACCGGTCCGCTCGCCGCGATGCCAGCCGTTGAGCATGGGGCCGACCGACAGGGCTATGGCGGGGATGTTGACCGTCGCGGCGGCCATCAGGAGCGCCGGTGTGGTCTTGTCGCAGCCGATGGTCAGCACCACCCCGTCAAGCGGGTAGCCGTAGAGGATCTCGACCAGCGAAAGGTAGGCCAGGTTGCGGTCGAGCGCGGCGGTCGGCCGTTTTCCTGTCTCCTGGATCGGGTGCACGGGAAATTCCATCGGAATGCCGCCCGCCGCCTCGATGCCGGCGCGCACGCGCTTGGCGAGTTCGATGTGGTGCCGGTTGCAGGGCGACAGATCCGAGCCCGTCTGGGCGATGCCGATGATCGGCTTTCCGGACTGGAGCTCCGCGCGGGTCAGGCCGTAGTTGAGGTAGCGCTCGAGATAGAGCGCGGTCATGCCGGGATCGGCCGGGTTGTCGAACCACTGTTGCGAACGCAGTTTCGTGCCCTGCTTGCTGGTGTCGTCCGGACCGCTCATCGTAATCCTCCATGCCTGTCCCTAAGCGATAGTGCACGGGCGTCATGCGGGCAAGCGGCACGCTTCGGGCCGCGATGGACAACGCGAAGCGGCTGCGCTACTCCCTTTCCCAATCTGCACGCTAAGGGAGTACGGGGGCGATGAATCTCGAGGGCGAGGAAAAGATCAGCGCACCGATTGGAAAGGTCTGGGAGGCGCTGAACGACCCGGACGTCCTCAGGCAGTGCATCCCGGGCTGTGAATCCCTGGAGAAGAATTCCGACACCGAACTCACGGCGGTCGTTTCGCTGAAGGTCGGGCCGATCAAGGCGCGCTTCAACGGCCAGGTCCATCTCGCCAACCTCAACCCGCCGCATTCCTATACCATCCAGGGCGAGGGCAAGGGCGGCGTCGCCGGCTTTGCCAAGGGTGGAGCGGACGTGGAACTGAAGGAAGCCGGTCCGAACGAGACGCTGCTGACCTACAAGGCAAAAGCAGACGTCGGCGGTAAGATGGCGCAGCTCGGCGGACGCCTGATCGAATCCACGTCGAAGAAGCTTGCCGGGCAGTTCTTCTCGAAATTCAACGAGATCGTCAGCGCCGCCTGAGATCGCCGCGACGGCGCGGCGGGACTGCCCTCACCCGGCCTTCTTGCGGTAGTCGGGCGCCCGCTTCTGGAGAAACGCCGCCACGCCTTCCTTGTAGTCGTCCGACATGCCGGCCTCGCGCTGCAACTGGCGTTCGAGATCGAGTTGCTCGTCGAGCGAGTTGGTAGAGGCGGCGTGGATCGCCCGCTTGGTCAGTCCGTAGGAATGCGTCGGCCCAGCCGCGAACGCTGCCGCCAGCCCCGTTGCCTCGTCCATCAGCTTCTCGTCGTCGACCACCTTCCAGATGAGGCCCCAGGCGGCGGCGTCTTCGGCCGGCAGCGGGTGCGCGGTCAGCGCCAGCGCTTTGGCGCGTGCCTCGCCGACGAGCCGCGTCAGCCAGTAGGTGCCGCCCGCGTCCGGTATCAGCGCGATCTTTGAGAAGGCCTGGATGAACTTTGCCGAGCGCGCCGCCAGGACGATGTCGCAGGCGAGCGCGATGTTGGCGCCCGCTCCGGCGGCCACCCCGTTGACGGCACAGATCACCGGTTTCGGCATGGCCCTCAACTTGCGCACCAACGGGTTGTAATACGCCTCCAGCGTCTTTCCGAGATCGGGCCGCTCGCCACTCATCGTCGGGTCGCGGTCGGCGAGATCCTGCCCGGCGCAGAAGCCGCGGCCGGAGCCGGTCAGCACGATCGCCCGGCAATCCTCGTTCGCCTCGCACTCTTCCAGGGCGGCGCGAAGCTGCCGGTGCTGCAATTCGTTAAACGAATTGAGACGTTCCGGGCGGTTCAGCGAAATGATGCTGTAGCCGTCACGCCGATCGTGCAATATTGTGTCGTCGCTCATGCGCCTGTTCCTCCTCGCGCCGGCCGACCGGCAAGGTCCGCCGCTCGGTTCTGGCGGCGTGATCGGTTCGACCCGGATCATGCGGATTGACTGGTCATGGCCGGAGAGATCGGCCATGGTGTCGCGGCGGCAGGCATTCATCCGGGGCAGGATGGCGGATACCGGTTGGAAAAGGTCATGGCAAGTCAAATGCTGGAAGTGGAGGTGCGGCCCCAGCCGCGTGCGAAGCTCACCGACGATCTCTTCGATCCGCTGTTCGCCGGCTGCACGGCCGAACACTATCGCGCCGGGCATCACCTCTTCATGCAGGAGGATCTCGCCGACCGCATATACGGTGTGATCGACGGTGCCGTGGAAATCGCGATCTACTCCGAAAGCGGCCGCAAGCTCGTCGCCAATCTGGAGACCGGACGATGCGTCTTCGGCGAGATCGCGGCGCTCGACGGCGGTCCCCGCACCGCGACCGCGACCTGCCTCACCGATGCGACGCTGGTTTCGCTCTCCCGCAGGCAACTCCTCGAGCGGATCGAACAGAATCCCAAGCTGGCGACGACGGTGATCGGGCTCCTGTGCTCCCGTCTGCGCTATGTCAGCGCCGAACTCGGCGACCAGGCTCTCCTGAAGATCGAGGCGCGTCTTGCAAAGCGGCTCTCCTTCCTGTCCGGGCTGATCAGGGACGAGAGCGGCTGGATCCACATCTCGCAGTCGGAACTGGCCGAATTCCTCGGAGCGACGCGCGAGTCCGTCAACAAGACGCTGACCGATCTGCGCAAGTCCAAGCTCATCGACGTGAAGCGCGGAGCGATCAAGATCCTGAACGGACGCGGGCTGGAGCGCATCGGCGCCGCCTCGGAAGACTGAGCCCGTCCGCAGGGACGATCGCTGGTCCGGCACCCCCTCGAGCGTCTCGCGAGATGTCCCGTTCGCTTGCCGCGCCTGACAGGTTCGGTATCGCACGTGCCGCCGCAAGCCGTTCCCGATCCTGGCCCGATCCTGGCCCGATACTCGCCCGATACTGGGACGATGTGCATCAGGCCTCGACCAGTTCCTCTTCCCGCGGATCGACCGCTTCCACTGCCGCACGTGGCGACGGGGCGGTGGCCTGCGCATCCCCGGCCAGCGCACGCAGGTAGCGCAGCGAGCGCCTGCCGGGCATGAAGAAATAGCCGCCGCCCTTCACCGTCACGAAGGCCTTGAGCCCCTGGAGCGTGAGCGGCCCGTCCGGCATGGGGATGGTGTAGCTGCCAGGCGCCGCCTGATTGCCGACGAGCGGGTCCTGCTCGTTCCGCAGCCCCTGGAAATTCGGGTTCATCACCCATGTCTGCTGCACGAACTCGAACTGCCGTTCGATGTCGGCATTGAGGCACATGAATAGGATGCCCTTCTCCGAGGCGTTCTCCCAGGCGCGGCTGATGCGCAGGATGCGGTGACGCTTGGAAAGCCCGATCTGCGTCTGGGCGTCGGTCCCGAGCGAATCGCGCGGGCTGGAGCGGCGGACATGCGAGCCGAACGGGCAGCGCAGCCCCTGCGGATCCTCCGTCCCGAACAGGAAGCCGTTGTCGGCCCGGTTTCGTTTCCGGTTGGTGGCGTCCGCGCCGGCGGATGCTTCCCCGACCGGACTGTCTCCGCGCGGATTGCGGACAAGCGAGGACCCGTCCTTCCAGCGGCCGAACATCTTGGCCGCGATCCATTCCTCCGCCGTGCGGCCATCGATCGTGCCGGAGCCGAGCGCCTGCGCTGCATCCCCGCAGAAGCGTTCGAACCGGTCCACGTGCTGGGCGAGGTGCCGGACGACGAGGAAGGACCCGTTGCGGCCGAAATCGCGCAGAAACGCCTCTTCGTGCGAAGAAGTGCCGGTGGCGAGCCCCGCCAGGTGGCCTTGGGGATCGGACGCGGCATCGACGGTGAGCGGCGTCGGCGTGTAGCCGCTTTCGTCGGGATAGCCGAGCAGGAACTCGCCCGTGGCGACGCGATGCTGGCTCTCCGCCGGCACGCGGGCGCGCGGAGTGCCCTCGACGACCGGCTGCGAGATGCCGTCCCGGAAGCCGAAATGCTCGACCGGGTTGCCGTCGGTGTCCTTCTTGATGGTGAGCGGCAGGCGCGCCACCACCGACATGCCGGAACCCTTGGCGATCCGCGCCAGCGCGGCCGTCTTCCTGCGCAGCCCGCCCTTGGTCCTGGCGTAGCAGACCAGCACGGCATCCGCCGTGCTGTCGGCCGTTCCCCAGAGCCAGTTGGCGGCCGCACTCTCACCGACGTCGCCGAGCACCCGGTCCTGGTCGGGCGCGTTCATGCCGCGCAGGAATACGGTCGGGAGCCGGATCCCTTCGTCGCCGAGACCGAGCTTGCGAAGTCCTCCGGCGCCGAAGGCGACCACCATCGCCTCGTCCTCGGGCACCCGATCGCCGAACGTGGCGTTCGCCAGGACGTGGTCGAGGAAATCCCGCTTCCGGGCGTCGGTCAGGTCGTCGGGTATCGACAGTGCGATCATTTCCGCTTCCCCGAGCCTGCCCATCCCGCCGAAGAAGATCGACTGGACCTGGTCGGTCTCGAGTTTCGCCACCGGTCGCGGCGACGAACCGAACTCGGCGAAGAAGGCCGCGGCCTCGCTGTCGGTGTCGGCCGAGGCGAAGGCCTCGCGGATCGCCGCGTTCCTGCGGATGTGGAACGTGGTCAGGTCGCTATAGGCGGAGTACCAGAACAGCGTCGGGATCTGCTGCTCGCGCGCCCAGTGCTTGAACAGGTCGCCGTTCTCCGCGCCTTTCAGGAACAGGTTTTCGGCCCTCGGGAAGCCGGCCGTGTTGCTCCAGACCCCGGTCAGCCCGGCGCTGGCCTTGGTGATGAAATCCTCGAGATAGCTTCCCCAGCTGCCGCCGTAGTTGCTGAAGAAGAGCAGCTTGTTCGTGCCCGGCAGCAGCACCCAGCGCGCATAATGGATCGATCCGATGTCGGAGAGGCGTCCGGGCGGAAAGACGTATGTCGCGGCGGATTTTATCGCCGCGAAGGCCAGCCGCAGCGTCAGGCGGCGCAACAGCCCGGGCTTCATGACCGAGATCGCGGCGAGATGGTTGTGGGCGTGGTGGTTCTCGCGTTCGGCGATCGGCGCGAAGCGGGCGGCCGAAAGCGGCGCCCCCTTCTCCTTGTCCCGGCTTTCCTTCCGGCGCAGCAGGAGATAGGCGGCAAGGCCGGCCGATCCCGCAGTGAGGAGAACGGAAAGGGACCCGATCGTGAGGCTTGCAAGGGCGGTGAAGACGGCATCGGACACGCGCTCGGTCGGGCCGAATGCAAAGGCGTAGAACAGCGCCGAAATCGCCGCGAGGACAAGCAGCGCGGGCGCCCAGATCCAGGGTGACTTCACCGTTCCGGCGAGGGCGTCGAGCGTGGTCCCCGCCGGCCCTTCCAGCGTGTGCGGAGCGCGCTGGAAGGCCCAGTGGAATTCCGGCCGCGACGCGATCACCTTCCGCAGCCGCTCCAGACGCTGCATCGCGGTCTCGCCCGGGCGGCGCTGGTCCCTGAGCAGGGTGCGACGCAGTTCCTGGCAAAGCATGTCCTCCGCCTTGATCCGGCGCACGGAGTGACCCGGCGTCCCGGTAAAGCAGAGACCTGCCGTCTTGCCGATTCCCGGCGCAACGTCGATCGCATGGCCACGCATGAATTCGGCGAGGTCGGAGCCCGCTCTCAATACGCCGGCGGCTTCGAAAATCGGACGCAGACTGGCGCCGGCATGGTCGGCCACCGCGGCGATGGCGTCGTCGCGCGCGCCGTCCGCGGAGAATTCCAGCACCAGGTCGAGGCGGTCGCCCGGCCTTTCGGCTTCGGGGTCGGCGCTGCCGACGACCGCCAGGCTGGCGAAGTGGACGATGCCGGTCCGCTCGAATGTCCGGCTGACCTTGGCGGCGGCGGGATTGTCGAGCTGCGCGATCTTCTCGCGCAGGGCCGTGGCCTCGACGCCCTCCGCCACCTTAGCGGCGATCGTCACGAAGGCATGCCCGACCGTCTTCGAGGCATCGGGGATCTCGAACTCCACGTGCAGCGACTCGGGAAAGGCGCCCCGGCGCTTCAGCCTTCCGGCCGGACCGGTCGCGCGGCGCAGGTCCTGGCGCTCGAACAGCGCCCGCATGCACTCGGCGATCTGCACCCGCGCGATGGCCGAGCCGATGCACCAGTGGATGCCGTGTCCGTAGGCCATGTAGTCCTTGGCCGGACGGTTGGGGTTGAACCGCTTCGGATCGGCGACGGCTTCCTCGTCGAACATCGCCGAAAGGATCGACGGCATGACCGTCATGCCGGCCTTGAGCTTCGTCTCGCGGCTGGTGCCCTGTGCGATCACCGCATCTGTCGCGACATGCCGGAAGGGACCGATGAAGATCGGCTTGAAGCGCATCGTCTCGAGGATGGCGCGGTCGAGCGCCGCATCGTCCCTCGACTGGACCGCGCTCCTGACCGCCGCATGGGCCTCGTGGCGCGACAGCAGCACGTCGAGGCAGTTGCCGGCCGCGAGCAGGTTGGTTGGAGCGAACCCGGAAATCATGCCCATCATGACGGAACGGATGTCGTTCCTTCCGAGGGTCTCGGGATTGTCGAGATGGATCGCGACCAGCCGCGCGAGCGGCGTATCCGGCGGACAGTCCCCTGCGATCGCGCGATCGATGGACCGCTCGATCGCCATCCCGATGTGATCGGCCGCGACCACGGCCAGCTCGCGGGTCGTGGCATTGCCGCCCGGATCGGAGAAAAACAGTGCGCTCAGCGCGATCGACCAGTCGGCGAACTCCTTCTCGTCCTCGATGCTCATGCCGAAATACTCGCGGCAGATGCGCACCGGCACGATCTTCAGGAGATCGTCGACCGCGTCGAAGCCCGGCATGGCGCCGCGCATGATCGCCTGCGAATGCTGCCTGGCGATCGGACGGACCCTCGTCTCGGCCTCCTCCGGGGGGAAGGCGCTGAGGATCGACGATTTCAGTGTCCGGTAGGCGCAGCCGTCCTGCATGCCGAGGATGAAGTTGGCGCCGCCGGCCATCTCCGCCATCTCGGGTCCGAACGGGGTCTGGAACACGTCCTGGCGTTCGAACACCTCGCGGACGTCCGCGGCCCTGGTGACGAGAGCGACATTGCCGATGCGCGCGATCGGCCTGAAGCGCCGCAGCAGGGAAAGCCACCAGCGCGGGTTCTCGAACAGGCTGCCGATGACGTGCGAGGCGATGCCCTTGCTCCGCATGCGTTCGGGATCGAACGGCGGCAGTTCTGCCACCGGCTTCTGTTCGGCCTGCGCCTTCCTTACGCCATCGAAATATTTCGTCGTGAACATCCGTGTCCCCGCGATCCGTACCTGATGGCAGCTAGAACCGCGGCTTGCCATATGTAAGTGACGCGCTTCACAAACCGCGGCGCCTTCCGCCGGTTTTCCCCGGAGCGGGCTTTCAGGCTCCCGCGGCGATGCCGAAGCCGTCGATCAGCCGGCGGTTGAGTTCTAGCCTGGCGAACGGGATCACCTCGGCACGTTCGACCCGGAACTCCGGATCGCGGGCAAGAAGGATCGAATGCTCGTGCCCGGCCTCCTCGTGGCGGCCCATGCGGGCGAGCGCGCCGATCTTGAGGAAGCGCGCATACCAGTAGGAAGGCGCCAGCGCGAGCGACCGGTCCGCCGACGCCACCGCGGACGGCCAATCCTCGATCAGGCTGTAGGCGGAGGCCAGTTCGCCGAGATTGTGGAACCGGTAGAGGTCGAATGGGCTGAGCCGTTCGGCGTCGTGGAACAGCGGGATGGCGCGCGAGGCTTCGCCCAGCAGGTTGTGAGCGCTGCCCATCGCCGACCGCGCGAAGGCGAAGCTGGGGTTGATGCGGAGCGCCTCCGCCAGGTGCTCGAGCGCACTGGCCGGGCGCCTCAGCATGATGGCGGTGATGCCGAGATAGGCGTGCGGCCGCGCGTCCTGGCTGTCCATGTAGAGCGCCTTGCGGGAGTACTGGACGACCTTTTCAAGGTCGTCCTGGTAGTCTCCCGATCCGCCGAAGCTCACCCAGGCACGCCAGAAATGCCACCACGCGAGTTCGTCGAGGACCGCGCTTGAGTTCGGGTCGCGCTCGTAGGCCGCGAGGAAGAAATCGAGGGCGGCCTGCGTGTCCTCGCGCGTGCGCCGCTGCATGTGCCAGCGGCCGCGCCGCACCAGCTGCCAGGTCTCGAGGCTCTCCCAGGGGACGCGAAAGGTCCGGGCCTGCTCGATCCGGTCGACCTCCTTTTCGAGCGTCGCCACGATCTCGCTGCCGATGTCGCTTTGCATCTCCGTCATCTCGCTGGCGTCGAAATCGTAGCGGCGCGACCAGATGTTGCGGTTGGTGGAAGCATCGTCGAGCGCGGCGCGCAGGCGCAGGATGTCGCCGCTGCGCGACAGCATTCCGGTGACGACGTAGCGCGCGCCCAGCGCGCGGCCGGCCGCTTCCGGCATCAGGGCATTGTCACGGAGCTGCCGGCTCGAGTTCATCGCGATGACGGGAAGCCAGCGCGTGTTCGACAGGCCGGCGATGATGTCCTCGGCGATGCCCTCGCCCATGTAGCGGATCTCCGGATCGTCGGCCTCGATCCTGAAGGGCAGGACGGCGACGGCCGGAGGACCGCCCTTCCCGTCCGCCCGGAAGAACGAAAAGGACGGCGCTGCAGTGTCCGTCTCGGCCACGGGCGCCGTGCCGCGGTCGACCCGATAGGCCCGCACGGGCAGGAGGATGTTGTGGAATTCGCGGATGCCGAGATCGGAGAAGGTGACCGCCGCGCGGCCGCGCACGTGATGCCATGTCGTCTCGGAGATCACCACGCCGCCCTCCGGCGCGATCTCCTGCAGCCGGGCGGCGATGTTGACGTCGTCGCCGTAGCGGCTGTCGTCGCGCACGATCACCTGTCCGGTGTTGATGCCGGAGCGGAATGCCATGCGCCGGTCCTCGGGCACGCCGTCGTTCTCCGACCGGATCCGGTCCTGGAACTCGAGCACCGCGAGCAGGGCGTCGATCGGCGACCCGAACTCCGCCATCATGCTGTCGCCGGCCGGGCCGAACATCCGCCCGCCATAGTCGCCGCAGCAGACCCCGATGAGGTCGCGGCGCTGCTCGAAGGTCGCGACCGCCGCCTCGTCGTCGATTCCCATCAGGCGCGAAAAGCCGACGGCATCGATCGAAACGATTGTCGCCACCTGCCGTATGAACTCACGGCCGGCCATGAAAGCCCCATCTCGATCGCCTGGCCTGCACGTCTGCGGTGTGTCGCCACCCGCACACGTTATGCAAATGCGCACGGCAAGATTAGTATCGTTGGCGCGATGCCCGCACAGGCACTCGATCAATACCGTGTGCGGGTTGGTTCGCGTGAGTATTGATTAGCAAATCTCGATTGAAATTTCTACGAAAATAGCCCTCGCGCCCTTGCGCGACTTTATTCGAAGACGATCGACGGCACCGCCTCCGAAGCCTTCTCCCGTTCGAGTTGCTCCAGCACGCGCAAGGCGATGTCGCGATAGATCTTCGCGTGCGGACCGTCGGGCTGCGAGACCACCACGGGCGCACCGGAATCCGACGTTTCGCGGATCGCCATCTCCAGCGGCACCTCGCCCAGGAATGGCACCCCGAGGCGTTCCGCCTCCTTCCTGGCGCCGCCATGGCCGAAGATGTCGTAGCGCTTGCCGGTGTCGGGCGCGACGAAGTAGCTCATGTTCTCGACGATGCCGAGCAGCGGCACGTCGACCTTGCGGAACATGTTCAGCCCCTTGCGCGCGTCGATCAGCGCGAGGTCCTGCGGCGTGGAGACGATCACGGCACCGGCGAGCGGCACCTGCTGCGCCATGGTGAGCTGCGCGTCGCCGGTGCCCGGAGGCATGTCGACCACGAGCACGTCGAGTTCGCCCCATTCCACCTCGCGCAGCATCTGCGTGAGCGCCGACATGACCATCGGTCCGCGCCAGATCATCGGCGTTTCCTCCTCGACGAGGAAGCCCATGGACATGACCTTCAGCCCGAACTTCTGCATCGGCTTCAGGATCTTGCCGTCGACCGTCTCCGGCCGGCCGGAAAGGCCGAGCAGCCGCGGCATGGAGGGGCCGTAGATGTCGGCGTCGAGCACCCCGACCTTCTGTCCGGCAGCCTGGAGGCCGAGAGCGAGGTTCAGCGCCGTGGTCGATTTTCCGACGCCGCCCTTGCCCGAGGCGACGGCGATGATGGAGGCGACGCCCGGCACGCCGCGCTTGCCCGACTGGCGCGAAGCCGGCGCGGGCTGCGGCGCGGGCCTCGGCTGTGAAGGGGCCGGTCGCGGAGGCGCCGGAGCGCGCTCCATTCCCCCGCCCTTCTTCTCCGCCGTCAGCGCGACCACCGCGCCGGTGACGCCCGGCATCGCCTTGACGGCGCGTTCGGCGGCGGCGCGCAGCGGCTCCAGCTCCTGGGCACGGTCGGCCGGGACCGTGATCGAGAAGAAGACCTTCCCGTCGGCGATGAAGACGTCCGAGACCAGTCCGAGCGACACGATGTCTCCCTCGAAATCCGGCCCCTTGATGGAGCGGAGCGTTTCGACGACGGCTTCTCGTGAGACAGTCATGGATGATCCCGGTTTTGCTTGCGCCCTGAGATAATGCAGTTGGCCGCACGGGCCAAGGGCGCGGCCGAAGCTACTCGGCCAAAGAGGCGATGTTGCGCGCGAACATCTCCGGCATCCCGTCGTCGATCGAGGACGATCCCGACTGATCGCCAGACACGAGGTAGAGGTATCCCGTGCCGTGCCGGAAAGCGACGTAGTTGCGATAGGATTCGTAGACCTCGCCGTCCTTGCACGCGGTGAAGGCGGTCGAGATCGCGGCATCCTCTTGCGACGGCTTCTTGCCGGAGGCGAAGGAGCCGCGGCACCGGCGGGCATCGTCGGCGATGGCCTCGGAGATGATGCCGTCGGGCTGCGCGGATTCCGGATCGAAGACCTTGAGCGCGCCGGTACCGCCCGGCGAGGTCCAGGCGATGGCGGCCGAGCGGCCGACCCTGGAGTCGTCGCTTCCGGCTGCGGTATGGTCAAGGAAACGGTACTGCGCGAAATCATCCGAACGGAACATGCGGATCATGAAGCGGACCGCGTCGAGCGTCTGCTCGGGTCGGTCCAGTAAAACAGGACCGGTGCTGGCCGTTGATGTCCGCCGCTCGCTGGCGGAACGGTCGGGCAACTCGAGTGATGCGGTTTGCGGCAGGTTGGGCTGCCGGTCCGGCGACGCCGACGAAGCAGGTGCGGCCGGCGCCTGCGGCTGGTCGCTCGCCTCCCGCCGCGACGCGTCGGGCACCTGCGGCGGTATGATGGTTGGCATGGCGCCGTCCAACGTCATCCCAGCCGACGGAACGCCTGCGGACGGCGGCGGCCGGTCGCGATAGTTCAGGTTCCGCTCGACGCATTTCAATGCACGCGAAAGGGCTCGCGACGTCCCCGTCAGCACGAACGAGTAGTTCTGGTCTCCGGCGCCGATCTGGAGCAGCTTGCCCCGCCGGAACTGGTCGAACACCCGGTCCGTGGCGACGAGTTCGGCAAGCAGGAAGTCCTTCGAGATCACCCTGCCATCCGAACCGTTGGGAGCGTTGCGGTCGACCTGGTATGTAATCGGGATGGTTTCGTCCGGCGTCATGTTCCATCCGGGATGCGAAATGCCCAGCCGCCAGTGATAGGTTCCGTCGATAGCGAAATGCAGCCTTATCCCCGACTGGTAGTCGGTCGCCATGGCGCAATGGCTGAAGACACCTTCGTCGGTATAGGCACCGCCCGACCATTTTCCGGACTTGAATTCGCTGCCGGCGATCTCGTCGGCAGTCGCAGCGGCAAGACCTGCAATCAGCATGGCACAGGCCGCGAGGATGCGTATCACCATGCCTGACCTCCCCACCCGAGAGCGTTCATGTGGCAGTGGCGCGGCCAATGCCGCGCCGTAAGTCGCAATGCCGCATGATAGCGGCAAATCGCGGGCAGCGCCAATACGGTATGCCGTTCCGCCGGCCGTTCGCTCCTAACAGAATGTTGAGCTTCTGCGTCTAGGATCGACCGGCAATCGAAAGGCGCCTCGATGAACGTCCGATGGCCCGGACTGATGAACGTCTCGATCGCCGCGCTCGCGCTCGTCGCGTTCGTGTGCGGCGGACACCTCGTGGCGACCGAACTCATCCGCCAGCAGCAGGTCCGGCAGATCGGGGAGCTCAACGGTATCGCGCTGCGGCGTTCGGAGGCCGCGATCGAATTCGGGCTCGAGAGCCTGAAGGAACTGGAGGCGCGCGGGCCGACCAGCTGCGAGCCGTCTGCCCTTCAGGCCGTCAGGCTGCACGTCTACCGCCGCGGCGTCGTGAAGGACATCCGCGTCGTGGACGGGCGGGGCGTGGTGCGATGCTCCGCCTATTCCGAGACGCTGGAGTTCGACCAGGGCTGGGTGACGCGAGACGCGATGCTTCCGACCGGCGACCCGGCCATGCGGCTCTTCCGGGTGCAGCAGTTCTTCGGGACCGCGCTCGGCCTGATGAAGGATACCGGCTCCGAGAGCGGGCTCGTCGCCATTCTCGGCATCAACGGCTCGCTGTTCGACATCATGCCGGCCGAACTCCAGGACCACAGCCACATCGCGCTGGAACTCGCCAACGACGAACTGATCGCCGATTCCGCGCAGGGCCGGGCCTGGGCCGAAGGAGGTCAGGTCATGACGATCGAGCTGGCCTCCGACCGCTATCCGATACGGACCACCGTGCAGGTGGAGCAGGCTGCGCTCGCCGGCTGGAACACGCAGCCGTATGCGCCCATCCTCGGTCTCTCGGCCTTCCTGGGCCTTGCCTTCGGGCTGCTCCTTCTACGCGCAATGCAGCGGCCGGCGAGCCCCGTCGACGAACTCGACCGGGCGATCGCGGCGGAGGAATTCAAGCCCTTCTTCCAGCCGATCTTCGAACTCGCCACGAGCAGGATCGTCGGCGCCGAGATCCTCGTGCGCTGGATACGCAGCGACGGCAGCGTGATCCCGCCGGCCCGCTTCATCGAACTGGCCGAGGACAGCGGCCGCATCGAGCCCATCACCTGGCAGCTTCTCTCGTCCGCGCTTGCAACGATGAAGCCGGTGCTCCGCCGCGACAAGGCCTTCCGCATCTCCGTGAACATCACGCCGCGCCAGTTCCAGGCACCCGGCTTCGTGACGAGGCTGCGCAAGGCGGTAGCCTCGGAAGGCATCGCCACGCGGCAGATCGCGCTGGAGATCACCGAGCGCGAGCCGTTTCCCGACCTCGCCAAGGCTGCCGAACTCGTCCGCGAGGTCCGGTCCTACGGGTTCAAGGTGGCGATCGACGACGTCGGGATCGGCCACAGCGGCCTGTCGCAGATCCAGCGCCTGGGCGCCGACGTGCTGAAGATCGACAAGTTCTTCATCGACTGCATCGACCTCGATCCCTCTGCGGTCATCATGGTCGAGATGCTGGTGCGGCTCGCGGCCGAGATGAAGATGAGCGTGGTGGCCGAAGGCATCGAGACCCGGGCGCAGGTCGACCGGCTGCTCGAATGCGGCGTGTCGCTCGGGCAAGGCTATCTGGTGTCCCCGCCGGTCCCCGCCGAAAAATTCCTCGAACTCGTCAGCGCCGGCGACGCCGCCGGCGCGACACGCCGGCGGGCTCGCGCGGCCTGATCGACGCGGATCTACCGCGTCCGCTCAGTCGGACGTCTTCAGCTGTCCGCGCAGTTCGCCGCCCGGATGCGCCTCGGTGTGGAGGTTGACGTAGAGGCCCCCGTCCAGCAGCTGCTTCGCCTGCTC
The DNA here is from genome assembly GCA_963747465.1 of uncultured Alphaproteobacteria bacterium. GTDB lineage: Bacteria > Pseudomonadota > Alphaproteobacteria > Rhizobiales > Rhizobiaceae > Aquibium. Next base: position 831,112 of record CAVVFC010000003.1, on the reverse strand, counting down.
TTCGTTCAACATCGCCGACCCCTCGATGGGGCTTTCCAGCGACCCGAACGGCAGCATGATGCCGGCATTGGTGCCCGGATCCGCAGGCCCGTGGATATGGGCGCCGATCAACGGACCCGTCAGGCCTTCGAAGGTGACGGTCCAGGTCAGTTCCCGTGACTGCGTGTCGAATTCCGCTTCCGCCATTCCGGTCGCGGGACTGTCGTTCGGCGGACTTTCGTTTGCGCCCGAAAGCTCGGCACCGAGCTTCAGAACCTCGGCGCTCGCGATGCCCGGCGCGGCACACAGGACCGCCGCGACGGCCAACGCCGCCAGAACCCGTCGATGCATGGATAGCCTCCTCCACCAGGGATCGTGTGACCCCGTTGCCCACACGTTATCACCGAAAGGCTGGTTTGCGATGGCCGGGCACTTCACCAATGGGTGATCGGCGGGTGCATGGCTCACAAGGTGCTGCGCACGAGCCCGAAATGGCGTTTGATGGTTACAAATGCAACAGTTACGTTTGAAACCATCAACGGAGGTATCGCCATGAAGATCGAGAAGATCCACCACGTCGCCTATCGCTGCAAGGACGCGAAGGAGACGGTCGACTGGTACGTGAAGAACCTGAACATGGGCTTCGTGCTCGCCATCGCCGAAGACCACGTGCCCTCCACGCACGAGCCTGACCCCTACATGCACGTGTTCCTCGATGCTGGGAACGGCAACGTGCTGGCCTTCTTCGAACTGCCGACCAAGCCGGAGATGGGCCGCGACGAGAACACGCCGCGCTGGGTGCAGCACATCGCCTTCAAGGTGAAGGACCGCGACGCGCTGCTGGAGTACAAGGCGCATCTGGAGGAGAACGGCATCGACGTCCTCGGCGTCACCGACCACTCGATCTTCCATTCGATCTATTTCTTCGACCCCAACGGCCACCGCGTCGAACTCGCCTGCCCCGATCCGGAGGAGGAGGCGCTGATCAAGCGGCTCGACGCGGTGAAATGGGACATGCTGGAGGAATGGTCGCGCACCAAACGCGCGCCGAAACACGCCGACTGGCTGCACGCCAAGGAACTGGCCGAGGTGGGGTGAAGCGGGAAGCTTTTTCCGCAGTCACCCGACCGTGGAAAGCACCCCCACTCCGTCTCGGCTTGGCCGAGCCACCTCTCCCCCTGCCCGGGGGAGAGGAAGCGCGTTGTCATATCGCCGGCACCTGTCCAGTTCGGGTTCCTCTCCCCTGCGAAGTGGGGGAGAGGTGGCTCGCGCAGCGAGACGGAGTGGGGGGTGCTACTCCGGTACGGCGCCGCGATGAACTCCCCTACCCATGCGCCACCATCACGTGCCGGACGGCCGTGTAGTCCTCCAGCGCGTAGAGCGACATGTCCTTGCCGTAGCCCGACTGCTTCAGCCCGCCATGCGGCATCTCGTTGGTCAGCATGAAGTGGCGTGTTGATCCAGGTGCAGCCGTATTGCAGCCGCGCGGCCGTGGCCATCGCCCGGCCGACGTCCTTGGTCCAGACCGACGAGGCGAGGCCGTAGTCGCTGTCGTTCGCCCAGGTCGACCGCCTCGTCGACGTCCGAGAAGCGGGTGACCGAGACCACCGGGCCGAACACCTCGCGCCGCACGATCTCGTCCTCCTGCAGCGCGCCGGCGACCACCGTCGGCTGGTAGTAGAAGCCGCCGCCGTCGCCGGCCTTGCCGCCGGTGGTGATCTCGATGTGCTTGAGCTCGGCCGCGCGCTCGACGAAGCTCGCGACGCGGTCGCGCTGGCGCTTCGAGATCAGCGGCCCGATCTCGTTCTGCGTGTCGTCCTCCTGGCCGTACTTGATGGTCGAGACGGCCGACGAGAGGTCGGCGACCAGCTTGTCGTAGACCTTGCCGCCGGCATAGATGCGGCAGGCGGCGGTGCAGTCCTGGCCGGCATTGTAGTAGCCGAAGGCGCGCAGCCCGTTCGACCACCGCGTCGATGTCGGCGTCGTCGAAGACGATGACCGGCGCCTTGCCGCCGAGTTCCAGATGCGTGCGCTTGACCGACTTGGCGGCCGCCTGCAGCACCTTCTTGCCGGTGGCGACGTCGCCGGTGATCGAGATCATGTTGACCTTCGGATGGTTGATCAGCGCGTTGCCGACGCTCTCGCCGCGGCCGAGCACGACGTTGACCACGCCCTCGGGCAGGATCTCGGCGAGGATCCTGGCCAGCTTCAGCGCGGTCAGCGGCGTCTGCTCGGACGGCTTGAACACCACCGTGTTGCCGCCGCCGATCGCCGGCGCCAGCTTCCAGGCCATCATCATCAGCGGATAGTTCCACGGCGCGATGGAGGCGACGACGCCGATCGGATCGCGCCGGATCATCGAGGTGTGGCCCGGCAGGTATTCGCCCGCGACGACGCCCGGCATGGAGCGCACCGCGCCGGCGAAGAAGCGGTAGCAGTCGACGATCGCCGGGATCTCGTCGTTCCTCACCGCGTTGATCGGCTTGCCGCAGTTCAGCGCCTCGAGCGCGGCGAACTCGTCCGCCTCGCGCCTCGATGCGGTCGGCGATCTTGAGCAGATAGCCCGAGCGCTGCGCCGGCGTGGTGCGCGACCAGGTGGCGAAGGCCTTCTCGGCGGCGGCGACCGCGGCCTCGATCTGGCCCTGGCGGGCCTCGGGCAGGTTCGAGGATCGTCTCGCCGGTGCGCGGGTTGAGGATCGCTTCCTCCGTCTCGGTTCCGGCCTCGAATTTCGAGCCGATCAGCATCTGGGTGTCCATGGGGTTCCTCCCGTGGTTATTTGCCCTGTCCGGCGATCTGGTCGCCGTCGCGGGTGAGATAGATAGGCGGCGAGGATGGGCAGGAAGGTGACCAGCACCACGACCATCGCCACGACGTTGGTGACCGGCCGCTGGCGCGGCCGGACCAGTTCCTCGAGCATCCAGATCGGCAGCGTCTGCTGCTGGCCGGCGGTGAAGGTGGTGACGATCACCTCGTCGAAGCGACAGCGCGAAGGCGAGCATGCCGCCGGCCAGCAGCGCCGTGGCGATGTTGGGCAGGATCACGTGGCGGAAGGTCTGGAACCCGTCGGCGCCGAGGTCCATCGACGCCTCGATCAGCGAGCCGGAGGTCCGCCGGAAGCGGGCGACGGCGTTGTTGTAGACGACGACGACGCAGAAGGTCGCGTGGCCGAGCACGATGGTCCAGAACGAGAACGGGATTTCGGCGAGGTTGAAGGCCGAGCGCAGCGCGATGCCGGTGATGATGCCGGGCAGCGCGATCGGCAGGATGACCAGCAGCGAGATCGTCTCGCGCCCGAAGAACCTCGTCCGGCTGACGGCGGCGGCGCACAGCGTGCCGAGCACCAGCGCGATCACCGTCGAGATCGCCGCGACCTGCACCGACAGCGACAGCGCCTCCCAGACGTCCGGCCGGTTCCAGGTCACCGCGAACCATTTCAGCGTCAGGCCCGGCGGCGGCCACTGGTAGCTCTTCTCCTCGGTGGTGAAGGCATAGACGAAGATCAGCAGGATCGGCAGGTGCAGGAAGAGCAGGCCCGCCGCCGCGGCGAGCTTCAGGCCGAGCGGGGCGGACTGGCCGCGGTCAGAGCGCATCGAACGCCCCCATCCGCTTGGCGACCCACAGGTAGAAGCCCATGATCACGATCGGCACCACGGTGAAGGCGGCGGCGAGCGGGATGTTGCCGGCCGTGCCCTGGTGCACGTAGACCGCCTGGCCGATGAACAGGCGCGACGTGCCGACGATCTGCGGGATGATGTAGTCGCCCAGCGTCAGCGAGAAGGTGAAGATCGAGCCGGCGACGATGCCCGGCAGCGCCAGCGGCAAGATCACGTTGCGGAAGGTCTGGCCGGGCGAGGCGCCGAGATCGGCCGAGGCCTCGAGCAGGTTGCCCGGCACCCGCTCGAGCGCGGCCTGCATCGGCAGGATCATGAAGGGCAGCCAGACGTAGAGGAAGACGAGGAAGGTGCCGGTGTAGCTGACCGACAGCGAATTGCCGCCGACGACCGGCAGCGACAGCCAGGCCTCGAGCAGCCAGCGTCAGATGCAGCTTGGCGAACACCCAGGTGAGGATGCCTTCCTTGGCCAGGATCAGCTTCCAGGCATAGACCTTGACCAGATAGCTCGACCACAGCGGCAGCATCACCGCCAGATAGAAGAACGCCTTCCATTTGCCGCGCGCATAGCGGGCCGCGAAATAGGCGATCGGGAAGGCGATCGACCGCCGCGGCCAGCGTCACCAGCGCCGCCATCGCGACGGTGCGCAGGATGATGTCGAGGTTGTGCGGCCGCAGCAGTTCGCCATAGGTCTTCAGCGTGAACTCGTAGCGGATCATGCCCGGAGAATTCGTCGATCGAGAAGAAGCTCTGCGCCAGCAGCGCGAACAGCGAGCCGAGATAGACGATGCCGAGCCACAGCACGCGGCGGCGTCAGCATCAGGAAGAGCAGCAGGCCCGGATGGCGCCAGAACATGTCCGACAAGCGCGCCGAGCAGCACCGCCGCGGCCGGGCAGGATGGCGCGGATTGCGGGTGGAGACGACGGCGTCGCTCACCCCTCCGCCCTCCATCAGGTGCAGATGCGTCGCGGTTGAAGGTCAGCACCACGGCCTCGCCTTCGGCCGGCAGCCGGGTCGCCGGCGGGCATGACCGCGTGCAGGCGCAGGCCTTCCGCATCGAGCGCGATGCGCGTGGCGGCGCCGAGGTAGTTCTTCGCCACCACACGCGCCGGAACGCCGTCGCCGGCGGTCGCCTGCTGGATGCGGATCGCTTCCGGGCCGCAGGCTGCCCCAGGATCGTCCGGCCGTCGTAGCGCTGCACGAAGTCGGGCGGCAGCACGTTGGAGGAGCCGACGAAATCGGCGACGAAGCGCGACGCCGGGCGGCTGGTAGATATCTTCCGGCGTGCCGATCTGCATGATGCGGCCGTCGTTGAAGACGGCGACGCGGTCGGCCATCGACAGCGCCTCGCCCTGGTCGTGGGTGACGAAGACGAAGGTGATGCCGAGCTGGCGCTGCAGGGTCTTCAGTTCCTCCTGCATCTGTTCGCGCAGCTTCAGGTCGAGCGCGCCGAGCGGCTCGTCGAGCAGCAGCACCTTGGGCCGGTTGACCAGCGCCCGGGCGAGCGCGACGCGCTGCCGCTGGCCGCCGGAGAGCTGGCCCGGGCTGGCGCTCGCCGTAGCCGGGCAGCTGGACCAGCGCCAGCGCCTCCTCGGCCGCCCGCTGGCGCTCGGCCTTGGCCACGCCGCGCACCATCAGCCCGTAGGCGACGTTGTCGACGACGTTCAGGTGCGGGAACAGCGCGTAGTCCTGGAACACCGTGTTGACGTTGCGCCGGTAGGGCGGCACGCCCTCGGCCGTCTCGCCGAAGATCTCGATGTGGCCGGCCGTCGGCTGCTCGAAGCCGGCGATCAGGCGCAGGCAGGTCGTCTTGCCGGAGCCGGAGGGGCCGAGCATGGCGAAGAACTCGCCGGCTTCGACGTCGAGGTCGACCCGGTCGACGGCGCGCACGGGACCGTAATGGCGCGAGACGGTCTGGAAGGAGACGGCTGTGGTCATGGGTTGGAACATCCGGGTGACACCCCTCATCCGACCTCGCTTCGCGAGCCACCTTCTCCCACAAGGGGAGAAGGCGACGCGCCCTGCCTTCTCCCCTTGTGGGAGAAGGTGGCTCGGCGCGCAGCGCCGGACGGATGAGGGGTGACCGCGTCCGGTTCGCCCGACTGCCGGCCTCAGCGCCCGCCGATCACGCCGATATAGTCGGAGACCCAGCGGTAGTAGGGCACGCACTGGTCGTTCTGGCTGGCGCATTTCGAGGTCGGCGTGGTCCAGAACCGGACCTTGTCGAAATTGTCCATGCCGTTGGCCGTGCAGCCTTCCGCCGTCTGCATGCCGCGCGCCGTCGGTGCAGGCGGCCGGCACCGAGGGGTTGGCGCCGAACCAGACCGCGAGGTCGCTCTGCAGGTTGGAGGACAGCGAATGCTCCATCCACATGTAGGCGCAGTTCGGGTTGGCGGCGTCCGCATGCATCATGGTCGTGTCGGCCCAGCCCGTGGCGCCCTCCTTCGGGAAGACGGAATGCGACCGGCTGGCCCTCGCCCTTCAGCAGGTTGACCTGGAACGGCCACGAGCCCGACGCGACCACGCCCTCGTTCTTGAAGTCGTCGATCTGGATGAAGGCGTCGTGCCAGTAGCGGCCGACGAGCTGGCGCTGCTGGCGCAGCAGGTCGAGGGCGGCCTTGTACTGGTCCTCGTTGAGCTCGTAAGGGCTCTTGATGCCGAGTTCCGGCTTGTGCGTCATCAGGTAGAGCGCCGCATCGGCGACATGGATCGGGCCGTCATAGGCCTGCACGCGGCCCTTGTTGGACTTGCCGTCCGCCAGGGTCGTCTCCTCGAAGACGACGTTCCAGGACTCTCGGCGCCTCCTTGAAGACCTCGGTGTTGTACATCAGCACGTTCGGCCCCCACATGTAGGGCACGCCGTAGTGCACGCCGTCCACCGTGTGCCAGGGCGCATCCTTCAGGCGGTCGTCGATCGTGGACCAGCTCGGGATCAGGTCGATGTTGATCGGCTGCACCCGCTTGCCCGCGATCAGACGCAGCGAGGCGTCGCCCGAGGCCGTCACGAGGTCGAAGCCGCCCTCGTTCATCAGCGCCACCATCTCGTCCGACGTGTTCGCGGTCTTGACGTTGACCTTGCAGCCGGTCTCTTCCTCGAATTTGGTGACCCAGTCGAACGCCTTGTCGGTCTCGCCGCGCTCGATGTAGCCGGCCCAGGCGACGATGTTGACCTGGCCTTCGCCCTCGCCGACTTCGGTCATCTGGGCGAGCGCCTGGCCCGAGACGGACAGGGCGAGCGTGAGCGCGGTGCAGGAATGCAGAAGCTTCTTCTTCGTCATGACTGATCTCCCATTGGCAGGGGCCGCTCTCCGGTGGCGGCATGGTCCCTGCAGCCAGAGTGACAGGATTCCGGCCATTCGCAATTTCATTTATCAGAAGGGCGGTATCGGAATTTCCGATATCCGCGCGAATGCTCACGCGGCATGCCGACGCCATGTCGTTGAGCGAAGTCGGTCGATGACGAACGGCCGAGATGGGGTGGATAGCGGAATGGCAGCTATGGGCGGATGCGCAGGGAAAGCTGCCCTTCACTTAATAAACGAACTTCGGCGGCAAGGCGCCCACACAGGACGTAGGGATTACCTCTGCCGCGTTTTCAAGACGACATTCCATGCAGCTCCTACAGGCTAGTCCGACGCGCGGACGCACCTTGCCCGACCAGTTTGGATTACGCCTGCGCCCGAACGCGCAATGCCTGCTCGATTTCCTGATGAATATCGAACTGAACCTCGGCTTCGACCTGAAGCGTCACGGCGATTGCATATAGAATATCCTCATCCTGGTTCAGTCCTCCGCCAGAGGCATCACGACACTGCACTCGGATCGGGATATCCGCATCGTCTCCAAATTCGGGAATGGTCCGGATTCTGTTCTTCAGCCGCTTGGACCAAACTGACCCGCGCTTGATGATATTGGCATCAAGCCCCTCGGGGGTCATGTCAAAACCCCATCTGCCGTCATCTTCATCATCGACTTCGTTGACCGCTATGGCTTCCAGGGCAGCAAGCCGGTATTGAGCGCGCGAAGGATTGACTGGCGAAAACCATGCCAGCGTCACGCGCATGGAACGCGGAAGCTTCTCTCCCGATAGGGATGGCGGCACGGGCATTCGAAAAACCTGCGCGCCATTTTTGCGGATTGTTCCCAGGCCGACCATCGTCACGCCGGCCTCAGGCGATTCCCGCATCAACCCGCCATCCAGATAGCCATGCCCGAAATGACGGCAGACTTCCTCCTTCGCGCGAAGATGCTGGTTGCTGCCAAGCCGGCCTTTCTCTTCATCGTAGAGATCGAGCGCATCCTGCGGCCATCTGGCCGCATTCACCGCCAAGGCCCGGGTCAGAAGTGCGTTCTGCCGACGGGATAGTTCCAGCCCCTCAAAAGGACCATCTTCTCCCGTGAGCGCCGCGGCGGCGCGCAATAGGGAACGCGTGACGAGCGCAGCCGCAGGACTCGTGCCGCGGGATTTTTGCGTAGCGTCCTGTCCTGGCGGGGATGCTGCGACCAGACCAGTGCGACTGGACTGCATGCCCCGCAAACTGACATCTGTCCCTTGCGGCATCGCACGCACTTCCAGGCAGCCGCCCGCCTCGACGAGATCGGGCTTGATAGACCGGTGGGAGCCCAATCCAAGGGCGCTGGTCATCTGCGGCACAAACTCGCCGTCCTCCTCCAGTTTGAGGATTCCGGCCTGCTGCGGCGGCGTATGGTTGGCGTGATCAAGTGACAATGCGCCCACGGTCAGGCCGTTCAACGATTCCGCCGGCGCAAGAAGCGTGCGATTGAAAATGCCATCGCGCATTGCCCCGCGAACCGCAGCGCGGCGGGCGGCGATCCCGGCGTTCTCAAAATCCATCGTTGTCGTACCGGGTAGGGCGAGATGGCCGACATTGCCAGCCGAAATCACAAAGAGCAGTCCTTCTTTCGCCGCCCGCCAGTCCATCAGCCGCGCGAGCGCGCTGATGCGCCCGGAGAAGTGACTGTCGCGGACGCCGATGGAGAAATTGACGACAAACACCTCCGGTGTCACGGGCTCGTCGGTGCCGATCAGCCGCAGGAGAGTGGTATGCACCACATCGACAAAGAGGCTGTTTCCCGCAGTTTCAGCGCCATTGTCCAAGTCGATCAGGACAGGTACGCTGATAAGCCGCGAGTCAGTCAGGGGCGTGCCGTCAGCCTGTAGATCGCCGCGCAGGATCAACGAAGCCATCGCGGTAGCGTGGTATCGTCGGGCTACCGGCGAAAGCCTGACCAGGTCGTGCATGTCTTCGATAACGACACCGCCATCCAGGGACCGATGGGCCGCGACGGGTGTCCCGTCTAGAAGCGCCGCACGGATCGGCGCGTCGGGATCGAACGCGCCGTCAACGGCGCGATCTTCTCCGGCGGCGTCCGGACCATCTGGTATGGCCTGGCCGATCGTTTGCGGCAGGATGAACTGGATGCCTTCAAGCGTGGCAAGACCATCAATATCAGCGGGATTAGCCAGCATCTGGCGCACAGCAAAGCAAGGCAGCTCAACGAGAAGCGCCTCGTAAATAAAGCCGTCTTCAACTATAGAGCTGCGATCAAGAATTGAGCCTTCCCGCGCGGCCACGCGTTGCTCCAGCTCGCCTCGCCAGTTCGCACGTTTGGCGGCGCTCGCCGTCGGCCAGATTTCAAACTCGATGGAGATCGGAGCTTCGTCTGCCCGGAAAGCGAGCCGATCTTCAATGACTGCGCGCGCCGTGTCGCCAAGCCGGTCCTGCGGCCCCCACGGGCGCAATTCAAGGAGCAGGTCGAAGACCTTCCACCAGGGTCCGGCGCCGTACGGCGCGTTTTCTCCCCGCTGGTGGGCTCTCCACAGCGAGAGCATCTGCTGGAACGACTCAATGGTCGGTATGGTCGCATACAACGTGCGCGCCAGTCTCGCTGCGTCTCCCGCCGGCTGGAAACCTTCCGGATAGTCCTCCAAGGTTTCCAGTTCCTCTTCGGAGAAGACTTCGAGTCCGGCCTCGCGTGCTACCCTGGCAAAGTCGGCAACACTGCCGGCTGTGACGAAAACAAGCGCACGCTCCGGCGCGATGCCGGCGGGGTCATGGCGAAGCGCGGCCAGCGGATCGTCGCCGGCGAGCGCCGCGCTCAGCCTGTCGAAAGTTGCTTGAAAGCGCTGGCCCTGCCGTGCTCGCCCGGGTCCCGACGGCCTAGGCGGGACACGAGGACTCCCTGTAGGACGAGTAGCATTGACCGGATCAGGAAACCGGAGGATCGGTCTTTCCACCATCTATGCCCCCTATCTCCCGCATGCCTGACCGTGAACGAGAGGCCTTAACGCGATCATCCAGTATAGATCGAAGTTCACGAGCACCCTGCGCCAACGCTATTCGCCGCTTCACATCAAGGAAAAATGCCTCAGCCTCTGAAAAACTGACAGGATTAACCGACTCGCACAAGCGTTTGGCGGTATATCCCGGCTGGCCGTCAAGCGCATCGAGCTGGTCATCGAAATACTTGATCATTTCTCCGGCGGACGGAGCATCGAGATTCAGCCGCAACTCAAACCGCCGCCAGGTGGCGCGGTCCAGCAGTTCAGGGTGGTTTGTCGCGCCGACCAGAACGCAGTAAGGGGGCAGGTCGTCGATCTGAAGCAGGAGCGTCGTGATGACCCGCTTGATCTCGCCGGTCTCGTGAATATCCCCTCGCTCCTTGCCGATGGCATCGAATTCATCGAAGAAGAGCACGCAGGGCTCCGTCCGGGCGAAATCGAACAGGCGGCGCAGGCGTTGCGCTGTTTCACCGAGATAGCTTGTTACGACCGCGTCATAGCGGACCGTGAAGAGCGGCAAAGCCAGTTCATAGGCTATCGCTTCCGCAAGCGAGGTTTTTCCGTTACCGGGAGGGCCGGCCAGAAGCAAGCGATGCCGGGGCTCAAGGCCGTGCACCCGCAGGACATCGGCCCGGCGCTGTTCTTCAATAAGCTCGTCACAAGCTTTGCGAATAGCCTCGTCCAGATAGAGGGCTGACAGGGGGCGGCGTGGCTCTGTGCGCTGAATGCCGCCAGAGCCGTCACGGACACGGATGCCCGGCGCACTTGCCTGACCGTTCCGCTGGCTTGGCTGCTGTGTATCAAGGACGCGCGCTATGCGCTCTGCAACGCCGGAATGCTTTTTCGACCGCTCGTCGGCGGCGATGGCTTCGGCGACAGCGCGCGCGTCGGCAACGTCACCGCGGACGCTGGCCTTGACGAGATTGATGATGAGGTCGCTGCGCGCCATCTAAATACGTGTCCCTTGAAACGGCACTTGGGTTTTCGCACCGTATACTTTGATTCTGGCACGGATTTGGCATTTTTTCCATCCGGAGAGCGCATTTCTGCTCCGGCGAATGTTATTTCCGCTCGATAGTTGGTTTGCCGGCCGATGGCCGAACGACCATAATGGCGTCGCTTCCGGAACTACTCCTCTCCGCTTCACCTTACCGCCGTCCCGCACCAGAACGCCCACCTCACCGCCCCCTCACCGTCCGCTGCCCCTGCGCGATGCCGATGAAGTCGCGTGCGGTCTGCGACAGCCCCGAGCCGCGCCGCCACACCATGCCGACCTGCACCACCGGCAGCGAACCCGCGACGTCGCGGCTTTCGATGCGGTCGCCTTCCAGCGACCAGGGGCGATAGACGAGGTCTGGCAGCAGCGCCACCCCTGCCCCCGTGGCGACCAGGCTGCGCACCGCCTCCACCGAGCGGGTGCGGAAGGCGACGTGCGGGCGCGTGCCGAGCGCCATCAGGAGCTTGCCGGTGTTCTCCTCGATCTCGTCGATGGTCAGCATGATCAGCGGTTCGGCCGCGATGTCGGCCAGCGTGATGATGTCGGCGCCGACGAGCGGGTGGCCGAGCGGCAGCCACAGCCGGTAGGGCGAGACTTCGAGGATCTCGGCCTGCAGCGCCATGCGGTCGCGCAGGTTGGAGATGACCATCACCGCCACGTCGAGTTCGCCGCCGACGAGCAGATGCTCCAGATAGTCGCCATTGTCCTCGATGGCCGACACCTCTACGCCGGGCCAGGCGCGGCGGTAGCGGGCGAGAAGGTCCGACAGCACGTAGCCGGCGACCAGTGAGGTCACGCCGAGCTGCAGCCGTCCGGTGACGGTCTCGGGATCGCCGGAGAAGGTGCGCCGCGCGTCCGACACGTCGGCCAGGATCTTCGTCGCATGGCGCAGGAACTGGTGGCCCTTGTGGGTGATGGACAATCCACGCGGATGCCGCTCGAACAGTTCCACCCCGAGATCGCCCTCCAGTTCCTTGATCGCTTCCGTCACCGACGACTGCGAGATCGACAGGTTCTGCGCCGCACGGCTGACGGTGCCCTGCTCGGCGACGGCGACGAAATACTGGAGCTGGCGGATCGTGAAGGCCATGCGGCATTCATACGGGTGGCGGCGCGAAAGGGAAGCACGGCGACGTGTGTCCAGGTCCCTAAGCGAGAACCTGCAACCCGTGCTTCTGGACGACGGCGAGCAGCTTCAGCGCCATTCCGCTCGGTCGCTTGGCGCCGGTCTCCCATTTCTCGACGGTGCTTTCGCTCGTGTTCAGATAGCGGGCGAACACGGGCTGGCTGACGTTGTTGGCTTCGCGAAGCTCCTTGATCTGCGCAGGCTCTATCTCGACCGGAACGCTCAAGTGGCGGGCGTCGAAATCCCGCATCGTCGCCTTGTCGAGCGCCCCAACCTTGTGGAGCATCGCAGCGGACGAGTGGATCGCCTCCGAAACATCGCTTTTGAATCTAGGCTTCTTCGCCATGGCATATCTCCGTCAGGTCTTCGTCGTATGCGAGCCTCGCAAGCTGCTCGTCGGTCAGCGTCGCATAGCTCTTGGCCAGAATGCGAAAATCCTTCAGTTCATCATCATCGATGTTCGCGCGATCCTTCTTCGCGAACAGATATGTGTAGATCCAGAATCGCCCGCCCCTCGCGACAATGATGCTCCGGTGCATGTTCCTGTTCAGACGCTTCTTGTAGACCCCACCACCGAGATCGTCGGCCTGGGCCTTCATCACTTCCTCGATCGCCTCGCAAAGTTCGGCATCCTTGATGCGGGCCTTGCGCGCCGCCTTGGCGAACCAGTCGGTCTTGAAAGTTCGCACAGGTTCGTGGGCTTCGGCCATCAGAATATGTAGCACTGGGTGCTACTGAAATCAAGCAATCGATCATCCGCTGCGGCGGCAGGTCTGGCGGGTTGGTCCAGACACCGTCTTCGGACATCGCACCGTCGCGCGCCCCTCGCTCCGTGGACAACCATCACCGTCTCCGCAAATGAAAGCAACGACTTCCACGAATCCCGCCCCCATCTCATCCACCCCCCAGGCAGCCGGGCCACAATGGCCACAGGTTTCGGAGGGCATAAAGATGCACGGCGCAGGAATGGACGATCGGACGCTCAGGCGCATCATCGCGCTGCTCGTCTCGCTCGCCGCTATCGCCGAGCGCGCCGCCGGCCGGTCCTTTCCCGTGCGCTGGCTCGTCCTTGCCATCCTGCGATCGGGTGAACCCGTGGCGCGGGCCTTCGTTCTCGAGGCGACGCAAATGGACTGGCCTTGCCTCGAGGACGATCCGGTGCCCGGGAACGGTCCCGACGACGCCACGCTGCTCGGTCTGCGCTTCCGCGTCCTCGCGGCGATCCTTGGCGCCGTGCTGCCTCAGGCAGGCTTGCTCGACATCGACGTCAGCCGAGCGCCCCGCAGCGTTGCAGAGGTCGTCATCGCGCCCCGCTTCGATCGGATCCGGCCAAACGATACGTCCTGACGCCCGCGGCCGGCGTCTCCTTCTCCCCGTTTGCCGGTGTCCGGAGGACGGACCAGACACGTGGCCCGCCGCGCCAAGGTTTGGTCGGGACTGCTGATATGACTGGCCGGATGGTAAAGTCGCCGCCCGGCACGCCGGCGTTGGCTCACCCACGTGCGCCCCGCCCTACCGCTTGCATCCCCTGATCTCGACCGGCTCACCAGGCTCCGCACCGATCGTAATGCAATTTCCGTCCGCGCACAGTTTCCACCCGCCAACCGTCGCGCCGGAACTCGCCAGATGCAGCGCCGGCTGGGGCGGCAGGACGGGACGGTAGGTCCACACGCCGTCCTTCAGCACCGCGCCATCCGGTATTTCCATGCCCGCCCCGGTGCCCTCGACGCGGGCGGCGGTGAGTTCGAGGCCGGCTTGCGTCACCCGCCACTCCTCCTCCCAGCGGGTTTTTTCGACCGAATGCGTCCAGGCGAGCGTGAAGGCGCTGGCGGCAATCACCGTGGTCTTGCCGGCGGACAGGATGCAAAGGGCCAGGGCAGGCATGGCCGCTTACGCCGCCGCCACCCTGCCCCGCGTCCGCCACCAGTGCGCGCCGATCATGATCGCGGCGAGCGCGAAGCCGATCTCGTCGGTGGCGGGCAGCGCGGCGATCAGCGTGAATGCGGCCGCCGCGGCAAGCACGCGCTCCCAGGCGGCGAGCGGCGTGCGCAGGTAGCCGATGACGGCGGCGCCCCAAAGGCAGATGGCCAGTCCCGCCTTGACCACGATGTAGGCGACGGCCGGCCAGTAGCCGATCGTCTCGGCGAGCGGCCCGCCGCCCTGCAGCATCAGTGCGGGCGTGTAGACGGCCATGTAGGGGATCACGAAGCCGGCGGCGGCGACCTTCACCGCTTCCATGGAGATGCGCAGCCCGCCTTCCTTGGCAATGGGCGCGGCGGCGAAGCAGGCAAGCGCCACGGGCGGCGTCAGGTCTGCAAGTATGCCGAAATAGAAGACGAACATGTGGGAGACGATCAGCGGCACGCCGAGTTCGAGCAGCGCCGGGCCGGCGATCGTGGAGGTGATGATGTAGTTCGGGATCGTGGGAATGCCCATGCCGAGCACGATGCAGGTGATCATGGTCAGCACCAGCGACAGGAACAGCGAGTTCTGCCCGACCGAGACGATGTATTGGCCGAAGGTGTTTGCGACGCCGGTCAGCGTCATGGTGCCGATGATGATGCCGACGATCGCGCAGGCGATGCCGACGGGAAGCGCGGTGCGCGCGCCGTCGCCGAGCGAGTCTCGGCAGACCGCGAGCGTCTTGCGCCCGCCCTCCACGAAGACGTTGGCGAGGATCAGCAGCGCGACGGCGGCAAGCACGACGTTGATGCCGTAGCGGAAGAAGCTCGCGGCCACCAGGCCGAGGCCGATCCAGAAGATGACACGGATGACCTGTCCAGGCAGCCCAAGCGCGACCGATCCGCCGAGGATGAGGAGGACTGTGAAGGAGAGCCCGACCGTGCCGGCGAAAAGCGGCGTATAGCCGGTGAAGAGAAGATAGACGAGCACGCCGAGCGGCAGCAGCAGGTACCATCCGCGCGTGAGCGCGCCCCAGGCCGAGGGGAGTTCCGAGGCCGGCAGCCCGTGCAGGCCGCGCTTGCCGGCTTCCAGGTGCACCATCCAGAAGGTCGAGGCGAAATAGAGGATCGCCGGCACGATCGCCGCCTTGACGACCTCGTAATATTCGATGCCGAGCGTCTCGGCCATGATGAAGGCGACCGCGCCCATCACCGGCGGCATGATCTGCCCGCCCATGGAGGCGGTGGCTTCGACGCCGCCGGCGAAGGCGGCGCGGTAGCCGAAGCGCTTCATCAGAGGAATGGTGAACTGGCCGGTGGTGACGACGTTGGCGACGCCCGAGCCCGAGATCGTGCCCATCAGGCCCGACGAAATCACCGACACCTTGGCCGCGCCGCCGCGCGCGTGGCCGACAAGGCCGAGCGAGACGTCGGTGAAAAGCTTGATCATGCCGGCCTTCTCCAGGAAGGCGCCGAACAGGATGAACAGGAAGATGTAGGTCGAGGAGACGTAGACCGGAATGCCGTAGATGCCCTCCGTCCCGTAGGCCATGTGGTCGATGACCTGCGCGAAGTCGTAGCCGCGGTGATTGAGCGGCGACGGCAGGTATTCGCCGAACAGGCAGTAGGCGAGGAAGGTGCCGGAGATGATCGGCAGCGCCGGCCCCATGATGAGCCAGGCGGCGAGGAAGATCGTGGCGAGCGCAACCACGCCGAAGACGATGTCGAGCGGCAGCGGGTCGCCGGCGCGCAGGATCAGCGGCTTGTATTCGATCCACTGGTAGGCGGCGACGGCCATTGCGGCAAGCCCGAGCGCCCAGGCGAGGCTCTTCCAATGCGTGCGCCAGCCCGCCGCGGCGGCGACCAGCGGAAACGCGAGCAGCAGGAGAAAGCCGACATGGACCGCCCGCACGATCTGGCTCGGCAGGTTGACGACGTGCGCGGCGGTGGCGAGCTGGAACACCGAAAACGCAACGGCGATCCAGAACAGGACGCGGCCCTCGCGCGACAGCGGAAAGCCGCCTCCCGTCGGATCGTGGAAGGTTTCGGAGGAACCGACGTCGCTGGCAGCCGGATTGCTCATGTCATGCCCCGAAAGGTGGTGCCGGGCGCCGCCCGGCGGGCCGCGGTTCGCGTCGGGGCCGCGCTGGCCGGACGGAGAGGACCGCGGAGTGCCCGCGGACGGTCCGCGGGCACCGGCAATGGGACGCGACCGCCCCGGTCGGGCGGCCGCGGTTTTCACGATGGGATCGCGATCGGGTCTGCGATCAGAGCAGGCCCTTTTCCTTGTAGTAGCGCTCGGCGCCCGGATGCAGCGGGACTGGAACGCCCTGCGGGCCCTTCTCGGCGCTGATCGCCTTGGCGGCGGCGTGTGCTGCGACCATCTCCGGCAGGTTCTCGAAGAGCTGCTTGGTCATCTGGTAGGCCGTCTCTTCCGACACGTCCGAATGCGTGACCAGGATGTTGGTGATGGCGAGCGTCGGCACGTCCTCGTCCTGGCCTTCGTAGGTGCCGGCCGGGATGGTGGCCGCGAGGAACGGTGCGCCGAGCGTCTCGGCGACGGAACCGGGAACGGCCACCATGGTGATCGGCAGCGAGGTCGCGAGATCCTTGATCGAGGCGACGCCGAGGCCGGCGGACTGCAGCGTGGCATCGAGCTGGCGGTTCTTGATGAGTTCGACGGACTCGCCGAAGGGCAGGTACTCCGTCTGGCTGAGATCGTCATAGCTCATGCCCATGGCGTCGAAGATGCGCCGGGCGTTGAGCTCGGTGCCGGACTTCGGCGCGCCGACCGAAAGGCTCTTGCCCTTCAGATCCTCGAAGCTCGCGATGCCGCTGTCCTTGGAAGCGACGATCTGGATGTAGTTCGGGTAGATGGCCGCGATGCCGCGAAGCTTGTCGAGCTTGCCGGGAAAGCCGGCTTCCTCGTCGCCTTCCCAGGCCGACTTGACGGAATCGCCGAGCGCGAACGCGATCTCGCCCTTGCCCTGCTGGAGGAGGTTCAGGTTCTCGACGGAGGCCTTGGTCGACTGCACCTGCGTGCGGGCGCCGTCGATTTTCTCGCCGTAGATTTTCGCGAGTGCGGCGCCGAGCGGATAGTAGACGCCCGACGTTCCGCCGGTGAGCACGTTGATGAACTCGTCGGCGCGCGCCGAGGCCGCGCCGAGGCCGATCGAGAGCGCGATAGCCCCCGCCGCCAAAAGTCTCGAACGATGATACATTTCATTCCTCCCTTGCTGGGTCTCGTTTACGCACCGCCGTTCGACGATGACGCCAAGGGCGGGAGTTTAGACGGCACCGCTAAAATGCCAACATGAAAATGTCACGGCATCGGAACGGCCGGTTCCCGCAGCCGGAATTTGCCGAGCGCCGGAAGATTTTTTTGGCGGTTGTCGAAACGGGCGCGGCACAGGCGACATGGTGGCGGTACGCAAGAACGCGGCCGCACGCAACGGAGAACGAACATGCAGTACATGATGCTGATCTACGGGGACGAGACGCAGATGCCGCCGCAGCCCGCCGACGCCACGGCACAGATGTCACCGGCCTACGTCGCCTATTCCGAGGCGATGCGGAAGGCGGGCGTCATCGTCGGCGGAGAGCGGCTGCGGCCGACCGACACGGCGACGTCGGTGCGGATCGCGGAGGGAAAGACGCAGGTCCTCAACGGCCCCTACGCCGAGACCAGGGAGCAGCTGGGCGGCTACTACATCATCGACGTTGCCGATCTCGATGCTGCGATCGCGTGGGCGGCACGCTGTCCGTCCGCGGAGAACGGCACCATCGAGCTGCGTCCCGTCTGGACGATGTAGGAAGGAAGACGTGCTCGACCGGGAAGTCGACGCACGGACGGCGGCCGAGGCCGTCGCCCGCCGGAGTTATGGCAAGCTTCTCGCCTATCTCGCGGCCGGCACACGCGACGTCGCGGGCGCGGAGGACTGCCTCTCCGAAGCCTTCGCCGCCGCTTTGACGCGCTGGGCGGAAACGGGCGTTCCCGACAACCCCGAGGCATGGCTCTTGACCGTCGCCAGGCGGCGCGACGCCGACCGGGTGCGCCGCCGCCGCACCGGCGAGGCGGCGCAGGCGCATCTTCTGCT
This sequence comes from uncultured Alphaproteobacteria bacterium, assembly GCA_963747465.1. GTDB lineage: Bacteria > Pseudomonadota > Alphaproteobacteria > Rhizobiales > Rhizobiaceae > Aquibium. Next base: position 813,094 of record CAVVFC010000003.1, on the reverse strand, counting down.
TCTGGCCGAGGAGATGGAGAACCGCATGGCCGAGACGCCCTTCCCCGACAAGCGGCTCGAGCTGATGTTCGCCTGCGCGCACCCCGCGCTCGACCAGGGCGTGCGCGCGCCGCTGATCCTGCAAACCGTGCTCGGCTTCGACGCCGCCACCATCGCCTCCGCCTTCCTGGTCTCGCCCGCGGCGATGGGCCAGCGGCTGGTGCGCGGCAAGCGGCGCATCCGGGAGACGGGAATTCCTTTCGGAGTGCCGCAGCGCGAGGCGCTCGGGGAACGGCTCGACGCGGTGCTCGACGCCATCTATGCGATCTTCGCCGAGGGCTGGTCCGATCCGGCGGGAACGGACAGCCGGCGGCGCAACCTCGCCGGCGAGGGCATCTGGCTGGGACGGCTCGTGGCTTCGCTGATGCCCGGCGAACCGGAGGCGCTGGGCCTGCTGGCGCTGATGCTTTTCGCCGAATCGCGACGGAAGGCGCGTCGCGGGCAGGACGGAGAATACATCCCGCTGGCGCGGCAGGACGTGCGGCTCTGGGATGGCGAAGCGATTGGGGAGGCGGAGGCCTTGCTCGTCCGGGCCGCGGCGTGCGGCAAAATCGGCCGCTATCAGCTCGAGGCGGCGGTGCAGTCCGTGCACGCCGCGCGGCTGCGCACCGGCCGGACGGACTGGCGGGCGATCCTGGAATTCTACGACACCCTCGCGGAACTGACGGATTCGCCGGTGGTGCGCATCAACCGCGCCGACGCGCTGGCGGAGGTCGAGGGGCCGGCAGCGGGCCTCGCCCTGCTCGACACGCTGGCGGGCGATCCGCGGCTTGCCGAGTACCAGCCGTACTGGGCCGCGCGCGCGGGGCTTCTTGCAAGTCTGGGAGATACCGACGCCGCCGGGCAGGCCTACGGACGGGCGATGGGTCTCGAACGCGACGCCGCGGTGCGCCGGTTCCTCCAGTCACGGATGGGGGAACTCGGGAACGTCACGCCGCCATGAAGCGGCTAGAACAGGTCGCAGCTACCGTGGTCGACATCGTCGGCGTGGTGGACGACGTAGGAACTCGCACCGATCTTGCGCACGAGTTCGGCGAGCTTGAGGTTGCGCGTGGCGCCGCCCGTCTCGATCTCCCAGTCGGCCGGCATCGTGTCGGCCAGCGTCCGCAGGAAGCCGGCGATGCCCTCGACCTTCTGGTACAGGAGGTCCGCCTGCTGCATGGCGCGCAGGAAATCCGGCTTTCCGTTGCCGCTTTCGCCGACCGCGACGGCGATGTGCGCGTGGTTGGCATCGATCGCATGGGCGATCGTCTCGAGTTCCGCCTCGATGCGCGCGATGACGTCGCGCACGGGCTCATGATGCGGGTCGTGCGCGAGGGCCTTGGCTGCGGCGGACATGCGAGGATACTCCTAGAACAACTCGAGTTCGCCGCCGGCCGGAACCTTCGGCACGCGCGGCTCGACGGGCGGCAGCGGCGCCGAGGCCTGCGGCAGCAGGAACTGGCGGGCGCGGCCGGTGTAGGGCTCGTACTCCAGCCGCCGTCCCTGGTTTCCGCCCACGCTGCCGCCATGGAAGGCGATGCCCTCGTTGTCCAGGAAGCGGCGGGCGAAATCGATGTTCTTGGCACCGATGTCGGTGAAGCCCTGGACGGTGCGCGCACCGCCGAACAGCTTCGCCTCGATGTTCTCGCGGCGGGCGCCGCGCTTCAGGAGCCCGTTGACGAGCAACTCCATGAGGTACACGCCGAACCGCTCCGCCTCGTTGAGGCGCGAGCGCTCGCCCTCGCCGGGCAGGAGGAAGTGGTTTATGCCGCCGACCTTGAGGACGGGATCGCGCATGCAGGCGGCAACGCAGGAACCAAGGACCGTCGTGAGTACGGTTCCCGGCTGGTCCGATACGACGCATTCACCCTGGATTACATGGATACGGCCGGGGCGACGGCTGTCTATCAATGAAGCCTCCCCACGATGGCCTCGAGTGCCTTCTTGAGGTCGGGAGCGGTGAACGGCTTGTTGAGGTAGTTGTTGAGCCCGAGCTTGCGCCCTTCGATCAGCACGTTCTTGTCGGCATTGCCGGTCAGGATCATGAACGGCACCTTGGATATCGGCTTGTAGCTGCGCACGGCATGCAGAAGCTGCAGGCCGTTCATCTTGGGCATGTTCATGTCCGAGATGATCAGATGGGACGGTTGCGTCATCATCATCTGCATGGCCTGTTCGCCATCGGCGGCGACAGAGATGTGGCGGAACCCGATGGTTTCGAGCGCATCACGCAAAAGCATCCTGCTGGTCGTCGTGTCGTCGACCACGAGGATCTTCAACTGTGCTAGGAGTGACATGGGACGGTCCCTTCTCTGGCAGACCTTGCGCCCGCGAAGACCTCGCGAGCGATACGGTTCAATGGCAATTGCTTCTGAACCGCGCCAACCTCATGGGCGACGCGCGGCATTCCGTAGATGAGCGACGACTGCTCGTCCTGACCGATCGTCCTTGCACCGGCCTGACGCATCTTCAGCATCCCCTGCGCGCCGTCCTTGCCCATCCCCGTGAGGATGACGCCGACGGCGTCCGGGCCGACCGCTGCCGCGACCGAATTCATCAGGACGTCGACCGAGGGGCGATGACCCGAAACCGTCTCGCCTTCGCGCAGCCGCGTTTCCAGTGTGTCGCCACGCCGGACGATCTCGAAGTGGCGGTCGCCGCCGGGTGCGATGTAGATGTTCCCGCGTGCCAGCGGACGGCGGTCGTCAGCCTCCTGGACCGTCGGCCGGCACAGGCGGTCGAGCCGGTCGGCGAAGGAGCGCGTGAAGTTTGCCGGCATATGCTGCGTAATCACCGTGGGCGGGCAGTTGGCCGGGAAATCCGAAAGGACGGCGATTAGCGCTTCCACTCCGCCGGTAGAGGCGCCGATGGCGATGAGCTTCTCCCGCGCGCCGGCGAGATCGGCCGTGACCTGCACGGGCTCGTGGCGCTCGACCGGAGCATGGCTCGGCCGTGCTCGGTTGCGGGCGGCGCCGGCCGCTATCACCTTTTCGACGAGATCCTCGAAGGAGCGGTCGTCCTTCAGCGACGGCTTGGCCACACAGTCAAATGCGCCGAGCGCCAGAGCCTCGATGGTGACCGCCGCGCCGTTGACGGTGAGGGTGGAGACCATGATCACCGGCCGCGGCCGGTGCTTCATGACGCGGCGCAGGAAATCGATGCCGTTCATCTTCGGCATCTCGATGTCGAGCGTGATGACGTCCGGATCGAGCGTGTCGACGAGGCGGAAGGCCTCGGTCGGGTCGGGTGCCTCGCCCACGACCTGGATTGCCGGATTGCTGGCCAGCGCGAAGCCGATGATCTTGCGCATGGTCGCGCTGTCATCGATGATCAGGACACGGACTGGTTTCACCGGGCACTCCCCTTGGTGTGGTGCCAGGTGGTGATGCCCTCGCACGTGAAATGGTCGGTGGCGGGGCCGGAAATCCGCTCCGAATGGCCGATGTAGAGCCAGCCGTCCGGCTTCAGCACGCCCGAGAAGCGTCCCCAGAGATCGGCCTGCTTGGCCTTGTCGAAATAGATCACGACGTTGCGGCAGAAGATGATGTCGAACTTCTTCTGCATCGGCCACTTGGCGAACAGGTTGAGCTCGCGGAAGGAGACGAGGTCCATCGCTTCGTCGGCGACCTGCCAGACGTCGCCGGCGCCGGGAGCGCGGCGGAGGAAGCGCTTGCGCAGGTCGGACGGGACGTCCGACAGCGCCTGGTCCGGATACTGGCCGATGCGGCCTTCCCCGATCATGTTGGGGTCGATGTCGGAGGCGAGGATGCGCACGTCGTGCTTGGCGACATCGGGCATCATCGACAGGATTACCAGCGCGATCGAATAGGCTTCCTGGCCGTTCGAACAGCCGGCGGACCAGATGCGAACCTCGTCGCCGCGACGGGCGCGTTCCAGAAGGCCTGGCAGCGAGGTCCGCTTGAGGTGCTCGAAATGGTGCGCCTCGCGGTAGAACTTGGTGACGTTCGTCGTCAGCGCAGCGACCATCCGCTGGCGTTCGTCGAGCCCATCCGACTTGACCACGAAGGAGCAGTAGTCGCGGAAATTATGGAGACCGAGCGCCCTGAGGCGCTTGGCCAGCCGCGCATAGACGAGCGCAGCCTTCGTCTCCGACAGCTGGATCCCAGCATGGTCGTGGAGGATGGCTGCGATCTGGCGGAAGTCGTCCGCGGTGAGCAGATACTCACCCGGAACGATACCGCTCGATCTCGACGCGGCTGATGGATTCAATTGAGTAGTCCCGAGCTTTCGCGGGTGGACTGCAGCACGCTGTCCAGCCCGATAAGGCTGATCATTCGGCCTTCGATCGCCAGGACGCCCTTCATGAAGGCGCGGGCCAGCTCCGATGCCACGTCGGGCGTCGGCTGGATCGTCTCGGCGTTGATCGTCAGGATGTCGGAGACGGCATCCACCAGCAGCCCGACCGACTGGTTGCCGACCTGGGTGACGATGATGACGTGGCGGGCCGTCGGATCCGTGGAGCGGAAGCCGAGGCGGGCGGCGAGGTCGATGACCGGCAGCACGGAGCCGCGCAGGTTTATGACGCCCTTCACGTATTCCGGCGAATGCGGAAGCGGCGTCGTCGGCGTCCAGCCGCGGATGTCGCGCACCGACATGATGTCGACGCAGAACTCCTGTCCGCCGAGCCTGAAGGCGATCAGTTCACTAGCCTTCGACGTATCGTGTTCCTTGACCTGCATCATGCTGCATTCCTCTTGCGGTTGGCGATGTCGGCCTTTGCCGTATCGGAGCGGTTGCCGGCGGCTACGATGGCGTCGACGTCGAGAATGACTGCGACGCGGCCGTCGCCGAGAATGGTTGCCGCGGCGACGCCGAACACCTGTCCGTAATTCGTTTCGAGAGACTTGATGACGACCTGCTGCTGGCCGATGATCCCGTCGACCATCAGTGCGCTCTGGGCCCGGTTTTCGGACTCGACCATGATCGCGACGCTGTTGATCGGATCGGCCTCGTCCTCGCGGTAGCCGAGCTTGTGCCCGACGTCGATGAGCGGAATGAACGAGCCGCGGATCGCGATGACCTTGGCACGCTCGCCGAGGCCATGGACGTCCGCAGGCTTCGGCTGCAGCGTCTCGACGATGGCCGTCAGCGGAACCACCAGCGTCTGGCCCGCAACCGTCACCACCATGCCGTCGAGGACGGCCAGTGTCAGCGGCAGGCTGAGCGTGAAGACGGTGCCCTTGCCGGGCTTCGAGGAGATGTTGATGCGTCCGCCGAGCGCCTGGATGGAGCGCTTGACGACGTCCATGCCGACGCCGCGGCCCGACACGTCGGACACGCTACTCGCGGTCGAGAAGCCCGGTGCGAAGATCAGGTCGTCGATCTCGCTGTCGGAAAGCTGGACGTCCGGCTCGATCACGCCCTTCTTGATCGCGATTTCCTTGACCTTGGCGCGATTGATGCCGGCGCCGTCGTCGGAGACCTCGATGACGACCCGGCCGGACCGATGCGCGGCCATCATCCGAACCACGCCCTGCTCCGGCTTGCCGGCCTTCACGCGGTCCTCGGGCTTCTCGAGCCCGTGGTCGATGGCATTGCGGATCATGTGCGTGAGCGGATCGGCGAGGCGCTCGATGACGGTCTTGTCGACCTCGCAATTCTCGCCCTCTGTGACGAGACGGACCGACTTGCCAGTCATGTCGGCGACCTCGCGCACGACCCGGGACATGCGCTGGAAGATCGGCCGGACCGGCTGGGCGCGGATCGCCATGACCGAATCCTGGATCTCCCGGGTCAGCTGTTCGAGGTCGTCCAGTCCGACCGCGACCTCGGACAGCCGGGCAATGCCCGCTTCGGTGACGCGCTGCGACAGCATCGACTGGTTGATGACCAATTCGCCGACGAGGTCGATCAGGCGGTCGACGCGGTCGAGATCGACTCGGATCGTCGTCTGCGCGGCCTGTGCCGGCTGTGCCTGCGAGTTCGCCGCCGTCATCGCCTTGGCCGGTTCGGCGCCTGCGATCTCGGCGATCTTGGCCATGACCGCTTCCGGTATCGGCGGGCCATCGCCCGCACCGTCCTGCTCCACCTCGGCCGCAATGATCGGCTCCGGTACGAATTCGAAATCCGGATCCGCCTCCGGCTCGGCCTCGACGGCCAAGTCGCAGTCGAACTCGACGAACTCGAACACTTCCCGGATCTTCGCCTCCGGCTCGGCAGTGGCCAGCCGGATGTTCCAGGACAGGTAGGCGCCCTCCGGGTCGAGTTCGGTGAGCAGCGGCACTTCGGAAATGTCGCAGGCGACGTCGGCGTCCCCGAGCGCGGAAATCTCGCGCAGGAGCTTGATCGCGTCGTTCGCCTTTGCGTAGAGCTCCGGCTTGGGCTTGAACCAGACCTTGTACACCGTCTCGCCATCGGCGTCCGCGTCCGCGTCCGCGTCGGCGTCGTCGCCGCCGATCAGGTCGTCGAAGGAGATGGTGATCGGAACGAAACCGTCGCCGAACGCCGGCTCGGCTTCCTCGGCGGTTTCCGGTTCGGGAACCTTGGCCGCGGCCTTTTTCGACAGCTTCTTCGCCGGCTTCGCTTCGGCGGCGGCGTCCGGATTGGCGGCGCGGGTCAGTTCGTCATGCAGTTGCGAGACTCGTGCATCGTCCATGTCGCCGCCGTCGCGCGAATAGCGCACGAGGTCGGCCAGCGTGTCCGAGGATCGGAGCATGAGCTTGAGAAGCCCGGCGTCCGGCTGGATCTGCCCGCTGCGGACGAGGTCCAGCGTCGTCTCGAACGTATGCGCGAAACGGACGAGGTCCTCCAGCCCGAAGGCGCCCGCGCCGCCCTTGATCGAGTGGACCGCTCGGAAGACCGCGTTGACGGTATCTTCGTCGTGTTTCCCCACTCTCGATCGCGAGCAGTCCGGTCTCGAGTTCGGCAAGCTGTTCTTCGCATTCCTGGAAGAACGTCTGCTTGATTGCCGCCATCGTATCCACTGGCAAGATCCCCCGGTATCAGATGCTTCAGGCCGCTACGCGGTTGATGGCGTTCACGAGCTTGGCCGGATCGAACGGCTTGACGATCCATCCGGTGGCGCCGAGACGGCGCGCGCGGTCCTTCTTGTCGTCCACGCTCTCGGTGGTCAGGACGAGGATCGGGATGCCGCGATGGCGCTCGCTCCCGCGAACCGCCTCGATGAAGCCGAAGCCGTCCATGCGCGGCATGTTGATGTCGGTGACGATGACGTCCGGCATGGAGCCGTCGAGGACCTCCAGCCCATGCACGCCGTCCTCGGCCTGCAGGACCTCCATGCCCGCGTCCAGCAGTGCTGCGCGCAGCATTTCCCGGATGGTCCTCGAATCGTCGACCGTGAGAACTGTCTTCGTCATCTCAAGCATTCCTTGCCGCAAAATTGGCTGGTTCGAGTCCGGCGGTCCCAAGTCGCTCGACCAGTGCATCCGTGGGCCGAGAGAGTTCGAACTCCATGCCGTCATGCGCCCAGGTGGCCGCGGCCGACAGCAGGACCTGGATGCACTGCGCCCCGATCTTCTCGACCTTCGACGCATCGACGGAAATATCCTTGCCCCTGGCACCCATCAGTTCCGCGGCGAGTGGTCCCGCCGCGGTGATGTCCAGCACGGGGGGCAGTGAAACGGTTGCTGCCATGTCCGATTTCGTCCCCATTTCTAGAATTCTTCCCAGCCGGCTTCCTCGATGGCGCAAGGATCGCGCCACGCGGCGGCCCCTTCCCCGTCCAGGGCGGCCAAGCCGGCGATCGTCCTGACCAGATCCTGCGCCTTGTCGCGCAGGGCCTGGATCGCGGCGGACGTCTCCGTCTGCCAATCCGTCTCCATGCACGTCAGCGCCGCGACCAGCCGATCGATCTCGGCGACCTGCCCGACGATGCGTCCAGAAGCCATGCGGGTCTGCCCCACGCCGCTCATCCGCGTGTTTCCGAAAGGATTGCAGAAGACATGCCGGCACGACCGGCTGAAGAGCGCGGCATCATGCCTTTGGCGTCAAAACGTCCAAGCCCCCAGGAGAACCATTGCCACGCAATTGGTTTAGCACCTGTTAAGACCAGCGGCGGTTTCGCGTCGTTCCGCACGCCTGAGAAGCAGGCCACGCGCATCGTCAGAACTCCTCCCAGCCATCGTCGGGCAGCGCCGGTTCCGCGGCAGCATTCGAGCCGCCGGCCGACACCGTTCGGAGTTCCACCCGCGGCGCGGCCACCGCGGTTTTTACGATTGGCCTGGTCTCCGCCGCGTTGGCGAGCCGGAAGCGGCTGATCAGCGTCACCAGTTCGTCGGCTTCGCGCGACAGGGCATGGCTGGCGGCGGTCGACTGTTCCACCATGGCCGCGTTCTGCTGGGTCGTCTGGTCCATGTGCGTGACCGCGACGTTCACCTGTTGCAGGCCCGACGACTGCTCTTCCGCGCCCGAAGCGATGCCGGCGACCGTGTCGTTGATTTCGGCGACCTTGCCGACGATGGCCCGCAGCGCCTCGCCGGTCTCGCCGACGAGTTCGACGCCCTGGCCGACCTGCTGCACAGACACGGAAATGAGGCCCTTGATCTCCCTGGCGGCATCGGCCGAACGCTGGGCCAGCCCGCGCACCTCCGAGGCCACGACCGCGAAGCCGCGGCCCGCTTCGCCTGCCCGCGCCGCCTCGACGCCGGCGTTGAGCGCGAGCAGGTTGGTCTGGAACGCGATCTCGTCGATGATGCCGATGATCTGGCTGATCTGTGTGGACGACTTCTCGATCTGGTTCATCGCCGAGACCGCCTGCGATACGATGCCGCCGGTACGCTCGGCATCCTTGCTGGCTGCGTCGACGACGGACCGCGCCTTCGAAGCCCCTTCCGCCGTGCGCTTCACGTTCGAGGTGATCTCGTCGAGCGCTGCCGCGGTCTCCTCGAGGCTGGCCGCCTGCTGTTCGATGCGGCGGGCGAACTGGTCGGAGGCGCTGCTGATCTCGTCGGTCCCGGTATGCATGCTCGCAGCACCGTCGGAGATCACCGCCATCACGTCGTGAAGCGCGGAAATCGCCTTGTTGAAGTCGTCCTGGAGCTTCCGGTACTCCACGGCGAAAGGTTGCGTCAGACGGTAGGTGAGATCGCCGGCCGCGAGCTTCTCCAGTCCCTCGCCGAGCGACCGCACGACGATGGCCTGTTTCTGTGCCGCCGACGTGCTGATGTCGGCGCTGCGCCGCCTCTCCTCGTCGCTCTGCAGGCGGTGGCTTTCGGCATCCCGCTCGGCTTCAAGCTTGGCATGGGCGTTGTGGCGGAAAATCTCGACCGCGCGTGCGATTTCGCCGAGTTCGTCCTGCCGCTGCCGGTCACGCTCCGAGAGCTGAAGCTCCAGATCCCCCTCGGCGAGCGAGGACACCACCTTGTGGATGCGCGACAGACGCGCAAGCAGGTTCCGCGATATGTAGAGCCAGACGATGCCGATCGAGGCCAGCAGCGAAACCACCGCGAGCGCGACCAGGTATAGCCGCGCGTCCGACAGGCTGCCGGTGGCCCCAGCTATGGCGGATTTCGTCGACGTCTCGACGGACCGGCCGAGCGTGAAGATCGCATCCGAAAGCTGCGCCTGTTCGGACTGCGTTCTCGCCACGAGGCCCTCGGCGGCAGTGACTGCCGCGGTCTCGTCGGTCAGGACGTCAAAGAAGGAACGCCACGCGCGACCGGGTGCGAGCACCCCTTCCAGCGCGGCGGTAATCTCTGCGGTCGCGATTTCCGCGGGGAGCACTTCCAGCGCGGCATCGATCCTTTCGCCGGCGGCGAAGAAACGCTCCTTCACCGCATCGAGCGTGGCCGGATCGCGGGCGACGGAGGCCTCGGCGTAGAGCGCCATCACGGTGTTTGCCTCCGCGCCGATGGCCGAGATCGCGTTCAGCTGCGCCAGTTCGCGCTTGTTGATGCGATCGATCGTCTCCTGCAGCGAAAAGACGCTCAGCGTCCGCGAAAGCTCCTGCAGGCTGGAATGGACGCGCTCCGCCGCGACCTCGGCGGCCGGCGCGAGCAATTCGGCCAGCGTCTTCTGCGCGGCGACCGCGGCATCGATCAGCTTGCCGCGCTCGGCCTGCAAGGCGAACTGGCGGTTCTTCGCCGCCCAGAGACCGTTGGCGTCCTGCGAGAGCGCGGCCGTGGCGGCCATCGCGGTAGAGACGGCGGACTTGTCGGCGCCGCTGGATTCCAGCGCCGTCAGCGTCCCGGCCATGCCGGTACTGGCCTCTTCGACGGCGATCTTGAGCTTGTCGATCTCGTCCCACCTGCTGCTGCCGGCTATGGTGGACGCGAGGGATGCGATGGCATTGCCCTGTTCGGAGAGTTGCAGCGCCGACGACATCTGCGGCATTCCCTGCCGTTCGATCCTGCTGAAGCTGGCATCGACGGCCGTGAAGGAGCGGTAGCTCACGAAGCAGGCGATCAGCGTCAGACCCGCGACGGTGGCAAACGCACCGATCAGGCGTCCCCTCACCCCGATCTGGCCAGCCTTCTCACCAGGCATCGGCCGTTCGACGCCGCCCGTTTCCATCGCGTCCGTCATACCGTCTCTTCTCCCCCGCTGGTTTGCCCGCTTCCCGTTCGGACGATCGTCCGCGATCCGATGCCGAAGGCCTCGGGTCCGACGAACAGGATCGTTTCGGATTTCTGGAGATGCCGCGCGCTTGGCCCGGCAAGGCGCAGGCCGGAGCGTGCGCCGAACGCATAGTGGTTCATGCGGTGTTGTTCCGTATGAGATATCTGGACATGCCGAACCAGCCGGCCCGGCAGCGCGGCATCATGCCATTCGGTTGCTCGAGGCCCCCAAAGCAGCCGTATCGAAAAGCTAGCCGACAATATTTGTGCAAAGGTTAATTCGATTGCAGTCCAACGAGTTGACGCTGGGTCAATCATGACGACGGCCGGAACCGTCCGCCGGAACGCACCGCGTACGGACCGGCCGATGAGGCCTGCCCGTACGCGGTGGTTCGTTCATGGATCAGGCGCGCGGCCCGGGGCGGAGCCCGTTAGCCCTTGAAGAGGGAGAGGATGCCCTGGACGCTGGCGTTGGCGATCGACAGTCCCTGGATACCAAGCTGCTGTTGCACCTGGAGCGCCTGGAGGCGCGTCGATTCCTCGTTCATGTTGGCGTCGACGAGCGCCCCCACGCCGCGTTCGATCGCGTCCATCAGGTTGTTGACGAAGTCGACCTGCAGGTCGACGCGCTTCTTCGCCGCGCCGAGATCGCTGGCGGCGATGGTCATGCGGGAGATGGTCTCGTCCACACCCTGGATGAAGGCATCGAGGATCCTGAGATCCGTGGCGTTATTGGTCAGGCCGGCGATGTTGAGGGTGCTGACCGAGTAGGTGGTCTCGACGGCGGGGCTGGCGACCACCGCGTTGGCGGCGGTGGTGAGCGCCGCGGCCGTCGTGGCGATGGTGACGGTGTCACCCGAGGCCACCGCAGCGTCGTAGGCGGTGCGCGCGCTGTCATAGGTGGTCACCAGCGCGTCGTGCGCCGTCTGTTCGGCGCCTGTGAGATCGCCCCTCAGAATGATCTTCGTGCTGTCCAGCGTACCCTTTGAGAGCACATCGATCGCGCTTGCGTCGTAGAGCTTGACGCTTTCGGTGCTCACGTTGATCGTGGAGACGGACACCGAACCATCGGAGGCACGCGTGAAGGAAGCGACCATCGACTTGCTGGAGTTGTAGTCGATGGAGCTGGAATTGACCGAGAGCCAGTTCTCGCCGGCGAACGAGGAGGTGGTCGCGTTGCCGAGAAGCTGGCCCTGAAGGGCGGTGATCTCCGCCTGGATCTTGCCCCGGTCGACGCCGGGCTCGCGGGCGGCGACGAGCTTGGCCTTGATCTCGTCGACGACCTTGATGGTCTCGCTGAGGCCCGTGTAGGCGATGTCGATCTTGGCGGCGCCGAGGCCGAGGGCATCCTGGACCGTGAGCAGCGCCTTGTTGTCGGACCGCATCGTGGTGGCGATCGACCAGTAGGCTGCGTTGTCGCTCGCCTGGCCGACCCGGTAGCCGGTGGAGATACGGGCCTGTACCATCTCCAGCGACTTGTTGGTCGCCTGAAGGCTCTTCAGCGCAGTCATCGCAGCGGCGTTCGTCAGAATACTGGACACGCTAAGCCCCTCTCGTCATCGGTCCGGATTGATCCCGGCCCCTTTTCCCGACTTCTCACGCGCCTCCGGTTCTCCGTTTCTCCGAACAACCCTTGTCGCGTCTTAATCTTTGTGAACGATCGTGCTTAACAAACGGTAAACTGGTTAATGACCGTGGGTCGGGGGACGGGGCAGGAGTGGGCGGAAATCGCACAAACCCGTCGGAATGAGGCGAAAATGCCTTGAATTCAGAGGATTGCGGGTCGGAGAAAGGTTACCGGCGAGCTTAATGCATCGGCAAGACAGGTTAATCTGACGGCCTCTCGCCGGCGCTCCGCGGAAGCGATCCGGGCGCGGACCGGCATCACGATTCGCCGATTCGCGATGCTGATTCTCACTGCTCGCGGCGTGATCTCCCGCGTGATCATGCGTGTCTGAAACAGGATCGTCTGACGCGCGGTCGCACGGCGGCGAGGCTCGCGCCCAGGCCGGTCTGGATTCGGGATGTTGCGGACTGAGGGCCGCGGGAGCCGCTCAGAAGCGGTCGAAAGCCGACCGGGCGGCGATGCGGAAGGCGGCCGCCCGCGCCAAAGGCTGGATCAGCCGACGGTCTCGCTGGCTTCCAGGAACATCACTTCGAGTTCGAGCTCGACCTGATGGAAGAAGGCGCCGACGAGTTCGTCCTGCTCGTGCTCGGAAAGGCCGATGGCCGCCAGTTCGGTGAAGAACTGCTGCGCCAGCGTGTGGCGGAACTCGTCCGCCTCGTCCGTTTCGGCGATGACGGCGAGCGTCGTCGCTGCCCGGCGCACGTCGGCCGTGCGGCGCCAGAGCGGGAACACGGTCACCTGGCAGACAGGCTTCTCCGCAACGGCGACTTCCAGATTCACGCTCAAGACACGTCTCTCCATTCCCGTTCGCCGCATGCGCCGAACAAGGCGCCAGGGCGTTACCGCAACCGCACCGCTCTGGCGCAGCCGCCCTGCAATTCCTGCCGAATCGCCCGGCGACCGACATGCATGAACTTGCTTGGAGAATGTTGATGGAAGGTTAGCGCGCCTCATCCGTCCTTGCGAGGGAGACTGGCGGTGGCCTCAGGTCTTCAGCTTGTAGCCGGTGCGGAAGATCCAGGCCACGATGAGAAGGCAGGCGGCGAGGAAGGCGAGCGTCATGCCGAGGCTGACGACGACGTTGACGTCGGACTGCCCGTAGAAGCTCCAGCGGAATCCGCTGACCAGATAGACCACCGGATTGAACAGGGTGACGGTGCGCCAGAACGGCGGCAGCATGTCGATGGAATAGAAGCTGCCGCCGAGGAAGGTGAGCGGGGTGACGATGAGCAGCGGCACGAGCTGCAGTTTCTCGAAACCGTCGGCCCAGATGCCGATGATGAAGCCGAACAGCGAGAAGGTGAAGGCGGTGAGCACCAGGAAGAGAAGCATGATGCCGGGATGAAGGATCTGCATGGGCACGAAGAGATGTGCCGTCGCCAGGATGATGAGTCCGAGGATGATCGACTTCGTCGCAGCCGCGCCGACGAAGGCGATGACGATCTCGAAATAGGAGATCGGCGCAGAGAGAAGCTCGTAGACGGTGCCGACGAATTTCGGGAAATAGATGCCGAAGGACGCGTTCGAGATGCTCTGGGTCAGGAGCGACAGCATGATGAGACCCGGCACGATGAAGGCGCCGTAGCTGACGCCGTCGATCTCGTCGATGCGCGAGCCGATCGCGGCGCCGAACACCACGAAATAGAGGGAAGTCGAGATGACCGGCGACACGATGCTCTGGAGCAGCGTGCGGCGGGTCCGCGCCATTTCCTGGCGGTAGATGGCCCAGACGGCGTGATGGTTCATTGCCGCTCCCTCACGAGGCTGACGAATATCTCTTCCAGAGTGCTCTGGCGCGTGTCGAGGTCGCGGAAGCGGATGCCGGCGCCGTCGAGATCGCGCAGAAGCCGCGTGATGCCGGTGCGGTCGGCCTGGGTGTCATAGGTGTAGGTCAGCAGTTCGCCGCCCGCGGAAAGCTCCAGCCGGTATTCGGAAAGGCTCTCGGGCACGGTCTGGAGCGGCTCCTTGAGCTGGATTGCCAGTTCCTTGCGGCCGAGCTTGCGCATCAGTTCGGCCTTTTCCTCGACGAGGATGATCTCTCCCTTCGAGATGACGCCGACGCGGTCGGCCATCTCCTCGGCTTCCTCGATGTAGTGCGTGGTCAGGATGATGGTCACGCCGGACGCCTTCAGCCCGCGCACCATCTCCCACATGTCGCGCCTGAGTTCCACGTCGACGCCGGCGGTCGGCTCGTCGAGGAAGAGGATGCGCGGCTCGTGCGACAGCGCCTTGGCGATCAGCAGCCGCCGCTTCATGCCGCCCGACAGCGTGACGATCTTCTCGTCCTTCTTGTCCCACAGCGACAGGTCCTTCAGGACCTTTTCCAGATGCGCCGGGTTCGGCGGCTTTCCGAACAGGCCGCGGCTGTAGCTCAGCGTCGCCCAGACAGTCTCGAAGGCGTCGGTGGTGAGTTCCTGCGGGACGAGCCCGATCATCGATCGCGCCTTGCGGTACTCGGCGACGATGTCGTGACCATCGACGAGCACGGTTCCGGACGATCTGTTGACGATGCCGCAGATGATCGAGATCAGCGTCGTCTTGCCGGCGCCATTCGGCCCCAGCAGCGCGAAGATCTCGCCCTCGCGGATTTCGAGGTCGACGCTCTTCAGCGCCTGGAACCCGGATGCGTAGTGTTTGGAGACGTTCTGGACGGAGATGACGGGATTCATCGCGCCCATGTAGGCGACCTGCGGCGTTTTGTCAGCAGGCACGGTGTTGGGCCAGGGGAGGCTGCTGACAATTCGTGGGACATACGCCGGCGTATCGACACGTCGACCGTAGCGCGCGGTTTCTCACCGCGGTCCAGTCGCCGCCGCGTTGTGAGATAGCGCCTCGCGGGTTGAAGCAGCCAGCGAGTGAAACAGAATACTCTGATTCTGTTCGATTCTCTATTGTCAGGATAGGATGGTGAGCGGACTCTCAGTCCTTTGGACAGGCGGGGATCTCCATGAGCTCAAGGCGCAAATTTATCTAAGTATGTTAGTTTCGTCGGCTAGGCGGGAGAGAGAGCAATGGCGGAAGAAATTTGGCATACGGATGTGAGCCGCTGGATCATCGAGAAATTCCCTATTTTAAATGATCGCTCCAAGTACTGCGCCGATAATTCCGTCCGTTTCGCTCTATGGGCTGATGAATTTAAGGAAACGGCTCCACCTGTTGCGTCATTCTGCGCGCTGCATTCTATAGAAGAAGCCGTTGCGGCATTTATCTCAGCTGCAAAAAACTGTGGCCATACTGAACGCGCGAAGAAATTGAATATTCACGATCATCTAAGCAAAGCATTAGTCTCCATTTTCGCACGCCGCGCGAGTTTAGCAGCTAATCAGGGTGGTTTGGCTGTAGCTGTGCATCCGGACGAGAAATCACTAGCTTATCGTCTCCCGAAGGGAGAAGGGTACATATATAACAGGCTCCACCTAAGCGTTTTTCACGTAGATTTTGATGGCACATCAGAGATAGGCGACCGTGCTTATTTGGGCCAAGCCCCTTTGCTCCACGACATTGAAACAGAGATAAAGAAAGTGGCGGACATTAGAAATAAGGTACTGTACGCTTCCGATAGAGGGAGGCCCACTGGCTTTTTGGACATTAACACAGAAGTTAATCAGCATACTAGTCTTTCACTAGGGTTGATATGGGGTAGTATAGATCTACATCTGGACCCTGCACAAGGAGGAATTTTCATTCAAGTTATATTGGACAAGATGGTTGAATTGAACGAAGCTCGCAGAATTCCAAGACAAACCGGCTCACCCTAGCCCGAGAGGCACTCTGCTTGTCCGCTTTCAAGAAATTGTGGTGTGCCATCCAAGCGCGACTTGCAACCTAATTCCAAATTCTGTTTCACCCAGCATCGCTTCGGGTAGAGCGCCACCGAAATTGCGGAAACCGGAGCGTCAGGTCCCCATCCTCAAAACAGCGAAAAATACTCCCGCTGCTCCCATTCCGAGACCGTCATCAGGTAACGGTCCCACTCCGCGCGCTTGATGCGGGTGAGCCAGGAGACGGTGTCGGCGCCGAGCCTGCCCTTGTAGAATTCGCTCGTCTCGAAGCGCTCGATCGCCGCGACGAGGCTCTTCGGCAGGAGCGTGGCGCCGCTGTCGTAGGGGCTCTCGACCGGTGACGGCGCCGCAAGGCCGCGCTCGATGCCGTCGAGGCCGCACAGGATCTGCGAGGCGAAGTAGAGGTAGGGGTTGGCGGCCGGTTCGGCGACGCGGTTTTCCACGCGGCTCGCCTTGTCGCCCGGCTCCATGAGCCCGCGGATCATGGCGCCCTTGTTGTCGCGGCCCCACTGGATGCGGTCGGGCGCGAGCTGGAACGGCTGGTAGCGCTTGTAGCCGTTGACCGTCGGCGTGGTCAGAAGGCAGGTCTCGGCGGCGTGGTCGAGCAGGCCGGCGATCCAGCCGCGTCGCCGTATCCGAGAGCGTGCCGTCCGGCTTCGGCATGAAGAGGTTCTCGCCGGTCGTAGCGTCCACCACCGACTGGTGCAGGTGCCAGCCGCTCGCCATGCCGTGGTCGACCTTCGGTCGGCACATGAAGGTGGCGTGCAGGCCTTTTCGCGCGCAGACCTGCTTTACCAGCGAACGAAACAGCATCATCGCGTCGGCGTGCGCCATCGCGCCGTCGGGCTCGAAGGTGAATTCGCACTGGCTCGGGTCCGAACTCGGCCTCCATGGAGCGGACCGGCAGGCCAAGCTGTTCACAGGCGCGTCGCAGGTCGTCCATCACCTCTTCCAGCGCGTCGTAGCGGGCATCGGTGAGATACTGATAGCCGTGCGAGAGCAGCGTGGTCTCCGGCGGCGCGGCGGGCATGCCGCCGTCGGTGTGCGCGAGCTTCGGGTCGGTGATACGGTAGACGTGGAACTCGACCTCCAGGCCGCAGACGAGGCGCTTGCCGGTGGCGGAAAGGCGGTCGATCGCATCGCGCAGGATGGAGCGCGGGGAGAACGGGATCGGCCGCCCGTCCTTGTAGTAGAGGTCGCACAGCAGCCAGCCCGAATGCGGCGACCAGGGCAGCATGCGGAAGGTCGCCGGGTCCGGCACCATCACGATATCGCCCGCGCCGGTCAGCGTGCCCTCGCCGAAGCCGATGTCGTCGCTCCAGACCGGAAACACGGTGCGGTGCGAGGTGTCCTTCAGGAGCAGCGTGGAGGTGACGGCGATGCCGTTGCGGAAGGCGGAGGCGAGGCCGGAAGCGACGATGGTCTTGCCGCGCAGGATGCCGTGCTGGTCGGCGAAGAGGATGCGGACCGTCTCGAGATTTTCGGCCTCGACCCTGGCGAGGACGTCCTCGGCGAGGCGCAACTGGTCGGGCGAGAGGAGGCCGTGAGTCGGCCGGTGAAGCCTGTGGCAAGGGTGTCGCCGGCGCTCATGATCGGGGCTCCGCAGGGAGATTTGCTGGATACCGCCGTGGGATTCGGCGCTCCGAGGGGGTAAGGGCGGGCCGGTTCATTTGCGGCTGGAGGCAAGCACGCTACAGGACAGCCGGCCATTCGCACGCCGCGCGGCGGGTGCGGTCGGCTTGCGGCCAGAGCTCTTCCCAGGCGTCGGTCGGGCCGATGGCGTCGATGGAGACCGGCCCGCGCACCGCTTCGACGGCCGAGGCTTCGCCCCGCATCGGCAGCGCGGACAAGTCGCCATCCTTCACGCTCTTGATCGCCGCGACGAGCTTGCGGCGGTTCTTCATGATGGCGACGTCGGTGCGGCCGAGATGCTCGTCGGTGCGGTCCTGGATGCGGCCCATGGATTCCACCGCCCACTGGTCGTGCACGTTGATGTCGAGGCCCATGCCCGTATAGGTCAGGCTCTCCTGTTCGTCGGGATTGTAGCCGTAATTGTTGCGCTTGTTCTTCAGCGGCGCGTAGTCGGGCAGGCGGTGTTCCTTCATGCGTTGCTCGCGCATCATCGTCTTGTTCACCGGTTTTCCGAAGCTCGTGAACATCGAGTACCAGTAGCAGGTCTCGTCGTCGACGGGCACGTGCCACTGGGTGATCGTCATCTCGTTCGACATCGGGATGCAGATCGCCTCGGGAAAGATCTGGTTGGTGACGCGGACGTGGCTGCGCCCGTCGTCCATGTGGCGCAGCGAGATCAGCCGCAGGCCGTAATCGGTTTCCTCCACGCGGATGTCGGGGCGCGGGTACTCGCGCAGCAGCTGGGTCATCGGCATCTCGGTGTTGCCGGCCTTGTCGCGGAACTGCTTGCCGTAGCCTTCCGACGGGTCCTCGTCCTGCAGGAAGCGGTGCAGGAAGGAGGCGTGCGCGGGATCGATGCCGACTTCCATCGCCTGCAGCCAGTTGCATTCCCACAGCCCCTTGAAGGCGAAGACGTGGCTGTCGGGCGCGGCAAAGCAGTCGAGTGCGGGAAAGGGCGGCGGGTCGCCGGGGCCCATATATGCGAAGACGATGCCGTTTCGCTCCACCACCGGATAGGAGACGGTGCGGATGTTCTCGTGCATCCGGCTGCCTTCCGGCTCGCCGGGCTGCTCGACGCACTGGCCGTTGCGGTCGAAGTGCCAGCCGTGGAACGGGCAGCGCAGGCCGTTGTCCTCGCGCCGGCCGTAGCAGAGATCGGCGCCGCGGTGCGGGCAGTGCCGGCCGATGAGGCCGAGTGCGCCCTCGTTGTCGCGGAAGAGCACCAGGTCTTCGCCGAGCAACCGCACCGGCACGACGGGGCGCGCCGACATCAGTTCGTCGGAGAGTGCCGCCGGCTGCCAGTAGAGCCGCAGCACCGAGCCGGCGCCCGTCTTCGGCCCCACCCGCGTGAGAAGATCGTTCTGTTCCTGGCTCATCATGGCTGGGGTCTCCCTGGCTTCCTGTCGCTATTGCGCCGCGGATCGAAGGTCCGGCTCGATCGCGGCGCGCAACAGCGGCACGGCCGGATCAGACGCGGCAGCGAGGTCGATGGGCGCGCCGGATTCGATCAGACGTCGCGCAGCCATGTGGTCTGCGCCCCGGTTGACCGAAAAGGCGGCGACGAGCCGGCCTTTGCGCAGATGCAGGAGGCTATAGGCGTGGCTCTCGGGATCGCCGCGCAGCACCTGCTCGGCGTCGGCAGCCGCGATGCCCGCCATCTGCACCTTCAGATCGTACTGGTCGGTCCAGAACCAGGGCACGGACGACAGCGGCGCGGTCATGCCGGCCGCGTGCGTGCCGGCAGCCTTGGCCTGATCGACGGCGTTCTGGACAGATTCCAGACGCAGCACACCGCCGGCATAGGGATTGTCGAAGGCGGCGCAGTCGCCGACCGCATAGATGCCGGGCGCGCTGGTCATGCCGTGCTCGTCGACGAGGATGCCGCCGGCCGCCGTGGCGAGCCCGAGAGGTTCGGCAAGCGACAGGTCGGCGACGCCGCCGATACCGACCACGACGATGTCTGCGTCGATGCGGGAGCCGTCCTTCAGCCGGACCCCGCGGACGCGGCCGCCCTCTCCCTCGATCGCCTCGATCTCGCGGCCGAACAGGATTTTTGCGCCCTTGGCGGAATGATAGCCGGCCAGATGGGTTGCCACCGTCTCCGGGACCGAGCGGGCCAGCAGGCGCGGCAGCATTTCGATCACCGTGACGGACTTGCCGTTCCTGGCCGCCGTCGCCGCCACCTCCAGCCCGATGAAGCCGCCGCCGATCACCGCGATCGAAGCTGCCGCTTCGAGCGCCGGCCTGAGACGGCGAGCATCGGCAAGGTCGCGCAGCGTGAAGACGCCGTCGAGGTCGGCGCCCGCCAACGACAGGCGGCGCGCCTTCGCGCCGGTGGCGAGGATGAGCCTGTCGAACGGCAATTCGCCTCGCGTGGTCAGGACGGTGCGGCTGGCACGGTCGACCGCCACCGCGCGCGTGTCCAGATGGAGCGCGATGCCTTGCGCGGTATAGAAGGCTTCTGCGCGCAGCTGGATCTGGTCGGCGGACTTCTCGCCGAGCAGGAAGGCCTTCGACAGCGGCGGGCGGAGATAGGGCAACTCGCTCTCGGCGGAGACCAGGTGGATCGGCTCCTGCCAGCCGGCGTGGCGCAGCGAGACGGCAGCCTGCACCCCCGCATGCGAGGCGCCGACGATGACGGCCCCGGCGCTCATAGGACCGCTCCCATGAAGCGGAGCGAGATTGCGGTCACCGGATGCACGGAGAATGAGCTGGAACCGGACTCAGAGAAGATCGTCTTCGGCTTCATCGATCGCTCACTGGAAGGGTGGGAAAGGGCGAACTGTGCACGTCTCCCGATAGAGGTTTCCAGCCTTGCCGACAAATCACCAGATCTCCGGAATTAGCAGCCCAGGGCGGGCGTTGCGGGCATCATGAAAATGTGCGATTATCGCGCACATGGTGGATTATCGCGCAAAATGTACGAGGCTTCGGCGCACCGTGTCAAGCGGGCACGCGTGATGGCGCCGGCCTCTCCGCTCGCCGAGGGCGACATCTCGCTGACCTTCGCCAAGGGCATGGCCGTGCTGAAGGCCTTCGACGCCGAGCACACGGAACTCACCCTGCCGCAGGTGGCGCGGCTGACCGGCTATGACCGGGCGACGACGCGGCGGCTGGTGCTGACGCTGGTGCATCTGGGATACGTGCGGCAACGCGACCGGACGTTTTCGCTGACGCCGCGCATCCTGGTGCTGGCTGGAGGCTTCCTGCAGGGGCGGCAGTTCGGCAAGACCATCCAGCCGGTGATGCGGGCCTTCGCGCAAAGGATCGGCGAGACGATCTCGATGGCGATGCTCGACGGCATGGACGCGGTCTACGTCGCCCATTCCGGCAGCGAGGCGGGCATGGCACGTATCGGCTTCACCATCGGCAGCCGCGTGCCGCTGCTGTCGACGGCGATAGGCCGCGTGCTGGTCGCGGCAAGCGATGCGGAGGGTGCGCACGCGGCGATCGAAGGCGCGCCGCTGCATGCGTACACGCCACTGACGCTGACGGACCGCGGAGCGATCGCGCGCCAGGTGGCGGAGATTGCGGGCACCGGACATGCCTTCGTGGACGGCGAATTCGAAGCGGGCGTGGCGGGGCTGGCGGTTCCAATCAGGACGCAGAGCGGGACGACGGCCGGACTGGGGCTTTCGGCGCCGGGAGAGAAGCTTGCGGACGATGGCTTCCGGCGGGAAGCGGTGGATTGCCTGCGGGAGTGCGCGGATGCGGTGGCCGGGTTGTTGTAGGGGCACGGGCGCTCCGGTGGCAGCCATCCTCTTCTGCTTTGGCCGCGAACTCCCTCACCGCCAGCGCGGAGCACGCTACCTTTCTCCTGCTTTGTGAATCTTTTGATCGACCAGTCCGGCTTTGGCCACGGCTTTCACGTTCAGTGGGTCGCCTCGTGGTTCGACAGGCTCACCATGAGGGCGAGAGGAGCATCGCAACCGCTTCACCGTCGCAATTCCACACGCTCGACACAACGGCTCGCCGCAGCCTTCACCCTCATGGTGAGCTTGTCGAACCACGAGGGTGGAAGCGGGACGCAGCGCTTGCTGATGAAGCGGTCCGATGTGCGAACGCGATCGACCCGCAATGGGGGAGAGGTCGAGGCGTGCAGCGCCACGGCGAGGGGAAAAGGGGGTAGCAGTATCGCGCGGAACTCCAGGCTCTCCCCATCGACAATCTCTCGCCTCCGGTGCAGGAATCGTCGAGAAGACTGCCACGCCGGAGACCGCCCATGCTGAAACATCTGACGCCCGACGGCGTGCGACGCCCCTTCGCCGCCTACAGCCACGCCGTGGAAATTGCTCCGGGATCGCGGCTCGTCTTCTGCTCGGGGCAGCTCGGAATTTCGCCCGACGACCAGGTGCCGGAGGACGCAGGGGCGCAGGCGGAGATCTGTTTCGGGGCGGTGGAAACGATCCTCGCGGCATCGGGCATGACGTTCCAGAACGTCGTCCGCATCAACGCCTTCGTGACCGCGCGCGCGCACATGAAGCCGTATATGGCCGTACGCGACCGGCTGTTTCCCGCACCCTCGCCCGCTTCCACGCTGATGATCGTGACGGGTTTCACGCGTGAGGAATTCAAGGTCGAGGTCGAGGTGATCGCGGCCGGATGATACCCGCGCCAGGTTCCATTATGCGACGCGTGGCATGAAACACCGGCGCGTGCTTGCGAATACCAACGGAGGGCCGCCGCCCGGCGGCAACAGGAAAGGAACGACCGATGCTTCCCAACGGCGTAGCGGGCACGGGCATTTCGGCGCACAAGCGCAGCCACGATCTCTCGGACTTTTCCGACGAACTCGACATGATCGAAGCGCTCGGCGTGGATACGATCGAACTGCCGACCTTCGACATGGACATCGTCGTGGGCGGCCGCATCCGCCGGCCGCAGATGGAGGCGCTGAAGCGCGCCTGCGCAGGGCGCTCCGTGACCTTTTCCGTCCACGGGCCGCTGGCGATCAACCTGATGGACGAGCCCTACCGGCTCCAGCGCCACATGGACGTGCTTTCGGCATCGCTGGAGGTCGCGGCGGAGGTCGGCGCCGAGCACTACGTCGCCCATTCGGGCCTCGCTCCGGTGCAACAGGGCGACGGACTGGAGGCGGCCTATGCGCGGCAGCGCGACTGTCTTGCCCGGGCCGGCGACATCGCAAAGCGGCTCGGCCTCGTGATCTGCGTCGAGACGCTGTTCGCCGGGTTCGACGGGCGGGTGCATGCCTCGTCTCCGAAGCGGCTCGCCGCGGAACTCGGGGCGATCGGCCATCCGAACGTGATGGCGACCATCGATTTCAGCCATTCCTACCTGAAGCTCGACTATGACGGCCGGCGCGGCGATTTCCTTGACGAGATCAAGGCGCTTGCGCCGTGGGGCCGGCACCTGCACCTTCACGACAGCTTCGGACGGCAGGACGACATCTGGATGTACACGGAAGGCGAGCGGATCGCCTACGGCCACGGCGATCTCCACCTGCCGGTTGGCTGGGGCGACATTCCCTGGGAGGCGGTCGTCGCCGAGTGCGAGTTCCCCGAAGGCGTCGTCTTCAACATCGAACTCGAGAAGCGCCACTGGCATGCCGCGCGGGAGACGGTGGACGCCACGAAATCGCTCGCCGAACGGGCGCGGACCGCCAGGACGGCGCGGGCGGCCTGACCGATGACCGACGGCGCCGTACGGTTCGTCCACCTGACCGACATTCACGTGTCACAGCGGCCGCCAGGCGAAACACGGGATATCGACGATCCGATTGTGCGGCTGGACGCGGTGCTGGATATGATCCGGTCCATCGAGCCGGTGCCTGATTTCGTCGTTGTCAGCGGCGACATCACGGATCAGGGCGACGAGGAGAGCTACCGGATCGCCAGGGAGAGGCTGGACGCGCTCGCGCTCCCGGTCGTCTACGCGCTGGGCAACCACGACAGGAGGCCGGGCTTCTATGCCGGCATGCTCGACCGCACGGAGGATGCCGAGGCGCCGTATTTCCACGAGCGGGCGATCGCGGGCGTCCATGTCGTCGTTCTCGACACCAGCGTTCCGGGCCGCACCAGCGGCGCACTCGGCGATGGTCAGTTCGCCTTCCT
This sequence comes from uncultured Alphaproteobacteria bacterium, assembly GCA_963747465.1. Lineage (GTDB taxonomy): Bacteria > Pseudomonadota > Alphaproteobacteria > Rhizobiales > Rhizobiaceae > Aquibium. The sequence continues at coordinate 789,426 of CAVVFC010000003.1, read as the reverse complement.
CGCCGAAGCGCTGCGCAGGGAGCCGGACCTGCCGAAGATCGTCGTGATGCACCATGCGCCGCGCATCGACGAGGAATCGCCCTTCGGCTGGGAGAGCCTGAGCGTGGCGGAGACGGAACGGTTCCGCGAGGCATTGAGCGGAAGCAACGTCGCCGGCATCCTCACGGGCCACATCCATCACGACCGCGTCTCTACCTGGCATGGCGTTCCGGTCGTCGTCGGCACGGGCTGCAGGCCTTCATCGACCCGCTCTTCAGCAAAGGCCTGCGCATCCTCTCCGGCGCCTCCTTCGGGCTCTGCACGCTGCGGCCCTCGGGGCTGACCGTCTCCTTCGTGCCGCTCGCCTGCGACCGGCGGCCGCTCGGCTTTCTCGACGAGGCGGCGGTCCGCACGCTGAAATAAATCCTGCGGGCAGCCTTGGGCTTTACGAATGTTTCGCCCCGGCGGGAGCCCGGGATCGCTTGTTGCTATCGTTCCGGTGGAACCACTTGCCTCTTGTCGGCGCTATCGGATGGTGAAGAATGGCGCGATCGCCTGACGCTGCGGCACGAACGCGCGCGGGCGCTCCGGGGAGAGACACGACATGGCCGAAACCGCTCCGCTTCACCTCAACGTTCCCGAACCCGAGGTCAGGCCGGGCGGCAAGCCGGATTTCTCCAACGTAAAGATCCCCAAGGCCGGCAGCGTCGACCGCCCGCCGGTAGACGTCGCGCCCGAGGCCATCCGCGACCACGCCTGGTCCATCATCCGGGTGCTCAACCGCAAGGGCGAGGCCGTCGGTCCGTGGGCGGGCACGCTGACCCCGGAGGAGGCGCTCTCTGGCCTGCGCGACATGATGCGCGTACGTGCCTTCGACCGGCGCATGCTGATGGCGCAGCGCCAGGGCAAGACGTCGTTTTACATGCAATGTCTCGGCGAGGAGGCGATCGCCTGTGCCTTCCGCAAGGCCACGCAAGACGGCGACATGAATTTTCCGACCTATCGCCAGCAGGGCCTCTTGATCGCCGGCGGCTATCCGATGGTCGAGATGATGAACCAGATCTATTCCAACACGCATGACCCGATCAAAGGGCGGCAGCTTCCGGTGATGTACTCGTCGAAGTCGCACGGCTTCTTCACGATCTCGGGCAACCTGGCTACCCAGTTCGTGCAGGCGGTGGGCTGGGCGATGGCCTCCGCGATCAGGCACGACACGAGGATTGCGGCGGCGTGGATCGGCGACGGTTCGACCGCCGAGAGCGATTTCCACGCCGGCCTCGTCTTCGCCTCGACCTACAAGGCGCCGGTCGTGCTGAACATCGTCAACAACCAGTGGGCGATCTCGACCTTCCAGGGCATCGCGCGCGGCGGCTCCGGCACGTTCGCGGCGCGCGGGCACGGCTTCGGCATCCCCTCGCTCAGGGTCGACGGCAACGACTACCTCGCCGTCCACGCTGTGGCGAAATGGGCGACCGAGCGGGCGCGGAAAAACCTCGGGCCGGTGCTGGTCGAATATGTCACCTACCGCGCCGCTGCGCACTCGACGTCGGACGATCCCTCGGCCTATCGCCCCAAGGAGGAGACCGACGCCTGGCCGCTGGGCGATCCGGTCGAACGGCTGAAGAACCATCTCGTAGCCATCGGCGCCTGGTCGCCGGAGCGCCACAAGCAGGCCGAAGCCGAGATCGACGCAGAGGTTCTCGCTGCGCAGAAGCAGGCGGAATCCTATGGCACGCTGCATTCCGGTCCCAAGGCTTCGCCGCGCGACATCTTCGAGGACGTCTACGATACGATGCCGCCGAACCTGCGCAGGCAACGGCAGGAGGCTGGATACTGACTGCCGCGCATGACGATGATCGAGGCGATCCGCGACGCCCATGTGGTAGCGATGGAGCGCGACGAAAACGTGGTGGTGTTCGGGGAGGACGTCGGCTATTTCGGCGGTGTCTTCCGCTGCACCCAGGGGCTGCAGGAGAAGTTCGGCAAGGACCGCTGCTTCGACAGCCCGATCAACGAGGCCGGCATCGTCGGCACGGCGATCGGCATGGCCGCCTACGGCTTGCGCCCTTGCGTGGAGATCCAGTTCGCCGACTATGTCTACCCGGCCTACGACCAGATCGTCTCGGAAGCCGCGCGCGTCCGGCACCGCTCGGCCGGCGACTTCACCTGTCCCCTGACGGTGCGCATGCCGACCGGCGGCGGCATTTTCGGTGGTCAGACGCACAGCCAGAGCCCGGAAGCCCTGTTCACGCACGTTTCGGGCCTGAAGGTCGTCGTGCCGTCCAACCCGCACGACGCCAAAGGGCTCCTGATCGCCTCCATCGAGGACGACAACCCCGTGATCTTCCTGGAGCCGAAGCGCCTCTACAACGGCCCGTTCGACGGCCACCACGACAAGCCGATCATCCCCTGGTCGAAGCATCCGCTGGGCGATGTGCCGGCCGGGCATTTCACCGTGCCGCTCGGCAATGCGGTGGTGCGGCGCGAAGGAAGCGCCGTGACGGTGCTCGCTTACGGCACCATGGTCTATGTCGCCGAAGCCGCGGCCGAAGAGAGCGGCGTCGATGCCGAGGTGATCGATCTCAGGACCCTGCACCCGCTCGACCTCGACACGATCGTCGCCTCGGTCAAGAAGACCGGGCGCTGCGTGATCGTGCACGAGGCGACGCTGACCTCCGGGTTCGGCGCGGAACTGGCGGCCCTGGTGCAGGAGCACTGCTTCTACCATCTCGAAGCGCCGATCCGCCGCGTCGCGGGCTGGGACACGCCCTATCCGCACGCGCAGGAATGGACCTATTTCCCGGGCCCGGCGCGCCTCGCCGCTGCGCTCACCGACGTGATGGAGGGCTGACATGGGAACCTTCGTCATCAAGATGCCGGACGTCGGCGAAGGCATCGCCGAGGCCGAACTCGTCGAATGGCACGTCAAGGTCGGCGACCCGGTCACCGAGGACATGGTGCTGGCGGCCGTGATGACCGACAAGGCGACGGTGGAAATCCCCTCGCCCGTCGAAGGCACGGTTGAGTGGATCGGCGGCGAGGTCGGCGAGCAGATCGCCGTCGGCGCGCCGCTGCTGCGGCTCGGAGTGTCGGGCGAAGGCAACGTCTCGGCCGACAAGGCGGCGGCACCGAAGGCCAAACCGGCAAAAGAAGCGAAGCCCGAGCCGACAAAGAACGAGCAGCCGGACGAAACCGAGGGCGACGAAGAGGAGGAAACTCCCGCCGGCAAGTCCGAGCCGGCGCCACCCTCACCGAAACATGCGTCCGCACCGAAGCGAGCTCTTCCGGCCCAATCGCGCAAGGAGGGCGAGAAGCCGCTGGCGGCGCCCTCGGTGCGCCTGAAGGCGCGCGAGCGCGGCATCGACCTGCGTCTCGTGCCGGGCACCGGACCGGCGGGACGCATCACGCATGAGGATCTCGACCTCTATCTGGAACAGGGCACGAGGCCCGGCGCGCCTGCGGGCAAGATGCCGGACAGCCGTGTCACCGAACTCAAGGTCGTGGGGCTGCGGCGCAGGATCGCCGAGAAGATGGCGCTGTCGAAGTCGCGCATCGCCCACATCACCTATGTCGACGAGATCGACATGGACGCGCTGGAGCAGCTGCGTGCGAGCCTCAACGCATCGCGCAAGGACGACCGGCCGAAGCTGACGCTGCTCCCCTTCCTCATGATGGCCATGGTCAGGGCGATACGCGAGCAGCCGAACATCAATGCGCATTACGACGACGAGGCGGGCGTGGTGCGCCAGTTCGGCGGCGTGCATTGCGGCATCGCCGCTCAAACACGCAACGGGCTGGTCGTTCCGGTGGTGCGCCATGCCGAGGCGCTCGACCTGTGGGGCGCGGCGGGCGAGATCAACCGGCTTGCGGAGGCGGCGAAGAACGGCACCGCCACGCGCGAGGAACTGTCGGGCTCGACCATCACCATCACCTCGCTCGGGGCGCTGGGCGGCATCGCCACGACACCCGTCATCAACCATCCGGAAGTGGCGATCGTCGGGGTCAACAAGATGCAGGTGCGGCCGATGTGGGACGGGGCGCAGTTCGTGCCGAAGAAGATGATGAACCTGTCGTCGAGCTTCGACCACCGTATCATAGATGGCTTCGACGCGGCGGTGTTCGTGCAGCGGGTGAAATCCCTGCTCGAGACGCCGGCGTCGATCTTCATCGAGGAGTGAGATCATGAGAGACATGAAGTGCCAGCTCCTCGTGATCGGCGCCGGCCCCGGCGGATATGTCTGTGCCATCCGCGCCGGCCAACTGGGGCTCGATACGGTGATCGTCGAGGCGACGAAGCCGGGCGGCACGTGCCTCAACGTCGGCTGTATCCCGTCCAAGGCGCTGATCCACGCATCGGACGAGTATTTCAAGCTGCGCGAGTTCGCCGACGGAAGATCGCCGCTCGGCATAAGCGCGTCGGACCCGGCGATCGACTTCCCCAGGACGATCGAGTGGAAGGATGGCATCGTGCGCCGGCTGACGAACGGCGTCGGCGGGCTCCTGAAGAAGGCCGGCGTCAAGCATGTCGACGGCTGGGCGAAATTCCGCGACGGCAAGACCGTGGTGGTCGAGACTTCCACCGGACCTCAGACGATCGAGGCCGAGACCATCGTGATCGCGACCGGGTCGATTTCGGTGGAACTGCCCGGCCTGCCCTTCGGCGAGAACGTGATCTCCTCGACCGAGGCGCTGGCCCTGACGGAAATCCCCGAAAGACTGGCGGTGGTCGGGGCCGGCTACATCGGCCTGGAGATGGGTACGGCCTTCGCCAAGCTGGGCGCGAAGGTGACGGTGCTGGAGGCGATGGATCGCATCCTGCCGCTCTATGACGCCGAGCTGACCAAGCCCGTGGCGCAGCGACTGGAGAAGCTCGGCGTGACGGTGCTGACGGGCGTCAAGGCCGACAGGTATTCCGAAAGCTCGCGGTCTCTCTCCTTCACCGACGTGGACGGCAGGGATGGGTCCATCGAGGCGGACAAGGTGCTGGTGACGGTCGGACGCAAGCCGAACCTCAAGGGCTGGGGACTGGAGGAACTCGACCTTTCGATGGACGGCCGCTCGATCGCGATCGACGAGCACTGCCGCACCTCCATGCGGGGCGTCTACGCGATCGGCGACGTGACGGGCGAGCCGATGCTGGCGCACCGGGCGATGGCGCAGGGCGAGATGGTGGCCGAGATCGTGGCGGGCAACCGCCGCGCCTGGGACAGGCAGTGCATCCCGTCGGTCTGCTTTACGGATCCCGAGATCGTCTCGGCGGGCTTGTCGCCGGACGAGGCGCAGAAGGCCGGCCACGACGTGCGCAGCGGAATCTTCCCGCTACAGGCCAACGGGCGGGCGATGACGCTGGAGCGCGACGATGGCTTTGTCCGCATCGTCGCGCGCGCCGACGACAACCTGGTGCTGGGCATCCAGGCGGTGGGGGCTCAGATATCGGAGCTCTCTTCCTACTTCGCCAACGTCATCGAGATGGGCGGACGGCTGGAGGACGTCGCCCACACGATCCATGCGCATCCGACGCTTGGCGAGGCCTTTCCGGAAGCGGCAATGCGCGCGCTGGGACACGCACTGCACGTCTGATCCTCCACCATCGATCGAAATGCCGGCGAATGATGAAGATGGGTTGCACCCGGTCGCGCTTTTCTGAATAGTGCGCCTTCGAGGCATGACGGGCCGCATGAAATGACGGCCGATGCCCGCCAATGGGAGACCAGTCGATGTACGATGGACCAAAGATCCGACACCTTCTTGCGCGCGGACGGCGCACCGCAATTGCAGCGGCCGGCGCAGCCCTGCTGCTCGGCTCGGCCGCACATGCCGAGACGCTGCGCTTCGCATTCCAAGGCACGCTGAACGCGCTCGACCCCTACACGCTGAACGAGACCTTTTCGCTGGGCATGTTCGGCAACGTCTACGAGGGGCTGACCAAGCGCGACAAGGACTTGAACATCATTCCGGGGTTGGCCGAGAGCTGGGAGCAGATCGACCCGCTGACCTGGCGCTTTCACCTGCGCGAGGGCGTGAAGTTCGCCAACGGCAATGATTTCAACGCCGACGACGTGCTCTTTTCGGCTGAGCGCGTGCGCGCCGACACCTCGGACCTGAAGACCCGCATCCCGGCCGATTCGGAGTGGGTGAAGGTCGACGACCACACCGTCGACGTGAAGCTGAAGACGCCGAACCCGATCCTGCCCTACGAGTGGGACACCTGGTACATGATGGACAAGGAATGGGCCGAGGCCGAAGGCGCCGTCTCGCCCGTTTCCGCCAAGGACACGAGCCCCGGACCGGCCGCCTATAAGGCCAACGGCACGGGCCCCTTCATCATCGAGAGCCACGAGCCCGGCGTGAAGACGGTGTTCAAGCCGAACCCGAACTGGTGGGGCACGCCCGAGCACAACCTGACCGAGGTGATCTTCACGCCGATCGCCGCCGACGGCACCCGGGTCGCCGCCCTTCTGGCGGGCGACGTCGATCTGATCGATCCGGTCCCCGTGCAGGACATCCCGCGCGTCAACGCCGATCCGAACACGGAAGCGCTGACGGGTCCGGAACTGCGCGTCATCCATCTCGGCTTCAACCAGATGGACGATGAACTCGCGACGTCGGACGTGAAGGGCAAGAACCCGTTCAAGGACCCGAACGTGCGCAAGGCCTTCTACCAGGCGATCGACATCGAGGCGATCAAGTCGCGCGTCATGCGCGGCCTTGCGACGCCGGTGCCGCTGCTGATCGCCAACGAACTCTATTCCGGCTCGGGCGATTTCCAGCGCTGGCCCTACGATCCGGAAGCGGCCAAGAAGCTGCTCGCGGACGCGGGCTATCCGGACGGCTTCACGGTCGGAATGGACTGCCCGAACGACCGCTACGTCAACGACGAGGCGATCTGCCAGGCGGCGGTCTCGATGCTGGCCAAGATCGGCGTCAAGGTGAACCTCAATGCACAGCCCAAGGCACAGTACTTCGCCAAGGTGCTGGCGCCCGGCGGCTACGATACCGATTTCTTCCTGCTCGGCTGGACCCCCGGTTCGCTGGACTCGTGGAACGTCCTGACCAACCTGGCCGGCTGCCGCGACGAGACCGGAAAGGGCGGACCGTTCAATCTCGGCGGCTACTGCAACCCGGAGGTCGACGCCCTCGCGGCCAAGATCCTCGGCGAGACGGACGAGGCCAAGCGCGACGAGATGATCAAGCAGGCCTACACGATCATGACCGACGAGACGTCGCACATCCCGCTGCACCAGCAGTCTCTGGCCTGGGGCAAGCGCAAGAACGTCGACATCGTCCAGCGCGCGGACAACCAGGTGCTGTTCTACTGGGCCAAGGTGAACTGAGCGCCTTGATCGACACCCCACGGCCCGCGCCATAGCGCGCGGGCCGCAGGCATGCCCGCAAGAGGCTCCGCTTCATGATTGCTTTCGCCATCAGGCGACTGGTTCAGGCGCTCGGCGTCATGCTCGTCGTTGCGCTGATTTCCTTCCTCATGTTCCGTTTCGTCGGCGATCCGGTGAACCAGCTCGTCGGGGTGGATACCTCGCCGGCCGAGCGCGAGGCGCTGCGCCAGGCGCTGGGGCTGAACGATCCTGTGCTGGTCCAGTTCGGACGCTTCATCGTCAAGGCCGCACAGCTCGATTTCGGCATCTCCTACCAGTTCAAGCAACCGGTCGCGTCGCTGATAGCCTCGAGGCTTCCGGCCACGCTCGAGCTCTCCTTCGTCTCCGCCGTCTTCGCGCTCGCGATCGGCATCCCGATGGGTATCTTCACGGGACTCTATCCGCATTCATGGGTTTCGCGGGGCTTCCTCGCCATATCGCTCATTGGCGTATCGCTGCCCACCTTCCTGATCGGCATACTGCTGATCTTCATCGTCTCGGTGAACCTCGGCTGGCTGCCCTCCTTCGGGCGCGGCGACACGGTCAGGGTCTTCGGCAGCTGGACGACCGGGCTGCTGACGAAATCCGGGCTGCAATCGCTGATCCTTCCGGCCATCACGCTCGGGCTGTTCCAGATGACGCTGATCATGCGTCTGGTGCGCGGCGAGATGCTCGAGGTGCTCCGCGCCGACTACATCAAGTTCGCCCGCGCGCGCGGGCTTTCCCGCCGAGCCATCAATTTCGGCCACGCGCTGAAGAACACGCTCGTGCCCGTCATCACCATTACCGGACTGCAGGTGGGCTCGATCATCGCCTTCGCGATCATCACCGAGACGGTGTTCCAGTGGCCGGGGATGGGTCTGATGTTCCTGCAGGCGGTGCAGAGCGTCGACATACCGATCATGGCGGCGTACCTGCTGCTGATCGCCTTCCTGTTCGTCGCCATCAACTTCGTCGTCGACATGCTCTACGTCGCGGTCGATCCGAGAATCCGCCTCGGCGGAGCGCGGGGCTGACATGGCGAGCCTGGCGGATCACAAGGCCGAACCCGAAGTCGCGGCCGTCGTCGGCGGCGCCCCGGAAGAGCAGGCATCCGGCTTTTTCGCGAGGGCGCGCGACTCCGACATCTGGTATTCCTTCAGGCGCTCGCCGATCACCGTCGTCTCCGCGATAGTCGCGCTGGCACTGATCCTGTCGGCCCTGCTCGCTCCTCTGATCGCGCCGCACAACCCTTTCGATCCCGCGACCTTGTCGATCATGGAGTCGTTCTTTCCGCCCTCCTGGACCGGCGAAGGCGATCCGCGCTTCCTGCTCGGCACAGACGACCAGGGCCGCGATATCCTGTCGACGATCCTCTACGGCATGCGGATCTCGCTGGCGGTCGGCTTCGCCAGCGTCATCTTCGCCATGATCATCGGCGTCACGCTCGGGCTGGTGGCGGGCTATGTCGGCGGCGTGGCCGATTCCATCATCATGCGCATCGCCGACGTGCAGCTGACCTTTCCCGCGATCCTCATCGCGCTGCTGATCGACGGGGTCGCCCGCGGCCTCGCCGGACCGGGATCCTACGAGGACATCGTCTTCGGTGTGCTGGTGCTCTCGATCGGCCTGTCCTTCTGGGTCCAGTATGCACGCACGGTGCGCGGCTCGGTGCTGGTCGAGAAGAACAAGGAATACGTTCTCGCGGCCCGGCTGATAGGCTTGCGACCCTGGACGATCATGTTCAAGCACGTGCTGCCGAACGTGCTCGGCCCGGTGCTGGTGATCGCGACCATCAACCTCGCGCTTGCCATCATCACCGAGGCGACGCTCTCCTTCCTCGGTGTCGGCGTGCCGCCGACGCAGCCCTCGCTCGGAACCCTGATCAGGATCGGCAACGACTTCCTGTTCTCAGGCGAGTGGTGGATCACGATCTTTCCCGGAATGACCCTCGCGATACTGGCACTCTCCGTCAACCTGCTCGGCGACTGGCTGCGCGACGCGCTGAACCCGAAGCTCAGATGACCCCTACCCTTTCCGTCAGAAACCTGAGGGTCGAGATCCCTACCCGCCAAGGCGTGCTCACCGCGATCGACGACCTGTCGTTCGACATCGCGCCCGGCGACGTGCTCGGCGTCGTCGGCGAGTCCGGGGCCGGCAAGTCGATCACCGGCTCCGCCATCATCGGGCTGCTGGAGCCCCCCGCCCGGGTGGCCGGAGGCGAGATCCTGCTCGCCGGCGAGCGGATAGACAATCTGCCGCCCGACCGCATGCGGCGCATTCGGGGCCGGCGCGTCGGCATGATCTTCCAGGATCCGCTGACTAGCCTGAACCCGCTCTACCGCATCGGCGACCAACTGACCGAGACCATCCTGACGCACGAGCGCGTCTCGCAGCGCGTGGCACGCGAAAAGGCGCTGCATCTGCTGGAAGAGGTAGGCATCCCGGCGGCCGGAGCCAGGATGTCGTCCTATCCGCACCAGTTCTCCGGCGGCATGCGCCAGCGCGTGGTGATCGCGCTCGCGCTCGCGGCCGATCCGGAACTGGTGATCGCCGACGAACCGACGACCGCGCTCGACGTCTCCGTCCAGGCGCAGATCATCGCGCTGTTGAAGAAGCTCTGCGCCGAGCGCGGCGCAGCGGTGATGCTGATCACCCACGACATGGGCGTCATCGCCGAGACCGCCGACCGGGTATGCGTGCTCTACGCCGGCCGGCTGGCCGAGATCGGCACGGTGCGGGACGTGGTGAAGCATCCGCAGCACCCCTATACGCAAGGGCTCATGGCGGCGATCCCGTCGCTCGCAGGCGATCCCGACGAGAAGCTGGCGCAGATCCCCGGTTCCATGCCGCGGCTTGGCGCAATCCCGCCGGGCTGCGCCTTCAACCCGCGCTGCCTCTATGCCTTCGACCGCTGTGCGCGGGAACGGCCGGGCATCTATCCGGCCGGCGCGAGCGACGCGTCGTGTTTCCTGCACGATCCGGCCGGTAGCGTCCCGCCCGACTCTGCGCGAAGCGCCGCGGCCTCCGGCATCAACGTTGCCGCTCGCACGCCGGAGGCGGCACGATGAGCGCCCGCGAAAAACCGTCGGACGGCGTTGATGCGAAGGCCGCGCCGCTCGTGGAGGTGAAGGGCCTGCGGCGCGTCTTCGACCTGTCGAAGCCGCTGCTCAACCGGCTGATCGAAGGCGGCGGACGCGTCACGCTTACCGCCGTGGACTGCGTCGATTTTTCGATCAACCGGGGCGAGACCTACGCACTTGTCGGCGAATCCGGCTCCGGCAAGTCGACCATCGCCAAGATGATGGTGGGACTCCTGCCGCCGTCGGCCGGCTCGATCACCATCGAGGGGACGGACGTTTGGAGCGAACGGTCCGGCGACGCTCGCCGGCGCATGCAGCGACGCATCCAGATGATCTTCCAGGATCCGTTCGCCAGCCTGAACCCGCGCTGGCGCGTCAAGGCGATCATCGAAGAGCCGATCAAGGCGTTCGACCTGATCCCGGACGCGCGCGACCGTGCGGCGCGCGTCGGTGAACTGCTGTCGCTGGTGGGCCTCGACCCACGCGACGGGCAGAAATTCCCGCACGAATTCTCCGGCGGGCAACGCCAGCGCATCGCAATAGCACGGGCCCTCGCATCGAACCCCCGCTTCATCGTCTGCGACGAACCGACCTCGGCCCTCGACGTATCGGTGCAGGCGCAGGTGCTGAACCTGCTCAGGGAACTGCAGGAGCAGTTCGGCCTCACCTATCTCTTCATCAGCCACAACCTGGCGGTGGTGCGCCACGTCGCCACGCGCGTCGGCGTGCTCTATCTGGGGCGGCTGGTCGAGGAGGCGCCGGCGCGCGAACTCTTCGCCGACCCGAAGCACCCCTATACGAGGATGCTGCTCGACGCGGTGCCCGACATCGAGATGGAAGGCAAGGAGAGGCTGGCAATCGCCGGCGAAATCCCGAACCCGGTCAACCCGCCGCCCGGCTGCCACTTCCACCCGCGCTGCCCATTCGTGATGCCGCATTGCCGGACCGATATTCCGCCTGCCTTCGACGTTTCCGGTGCGGGCGTACGCTGCCACCTCTTCGCACCCGATCGCCAGCTGGCCGCGGAGTAGGGAAAGCCGCCTCAGCCCGCCAGGCGGGCTCGCAGCGTTTCGGCGGACTTGTCCTGCCAGGCCAGTTCGCCGCGCCGCAGCATGTAGTTCACGTGCGCGTGGACTTCCGAAAAGGCAAAGCTCATCTGGTGAGCATCGAGTTTGCGCGAAAAGATGACGGGCACGAGTTCGGCGACCGATTTCGGTGCCTCCGCGCAGGCGCTCGCTATCGCCGCGCAGCGGTCCTCGTGGTGGTCGATCAGTTCATCGCAACGCGTGTGCAGTCCGTAAAAGGGCAACTGGTGGCCCGGCAGGACCAGCGCATCGCCGGGGATACCGCTGCGCAGGGCATTCAGCGAACGGATATAGAGACCGAGCGGATCGCCCTCCGGATCGACGGCCCACACGCTGACGTTGGGCGTGATCCGTGCCAGCACCTGGTCGGCTGCGAGAAGCACCTTGTCCTCCGGCCGATAGAGCATGATCTGCTCGGGCGCATGACCGTCGCCCGACAGCACCTGATAGCGCCGGCCGCCCATCACGAGTTCGTCGCCGGCGACCATCCGGGTGAAGGTCATCGGCAGCGGAGTGACCATGCGCAGGTAGCCGTGGCCGTGCGTGGCGACCATGGTGGCGGTCTCCTCGCTCATGCCATGGCGCAGGTAGAAATCGCGGTAGGGTTTCGCCTCGAAAGAAGACGGGCTGAGCGAAATGTTGATGCACCCGAGATAGCCGGTCTGGCTGGTCAGGAGCGGCACGCCGCACCGTTCGCAAAGCCATCCGGCAAGCCCGATGTGATCGGGATGGTAGTGCGTGACGATCAGGCGCGTGACGGGCCGGCCGGCGAGCGGACCGCCCAGCAATTGCTCCCAGACCGCGCGCGTGGGCTTGTCGGAGATGCCGGTGTCGAGGATCGCCCAGCCGTCTCCGTCGTCGATCAGGTAGATGTTGACGTGGTCGAGCCTGAAGGGCAGCGGGATGCGCGTCCACAGGATACCCGGCGCGACTTCCATGACCTCGCCCGTCGCAGGCGGCTGGCCGAATGGAAACTCCAGGCTCGAGGACAGATCGGTTTGCGCCTGGCCTTTTCTCGCATCGTTCAACAAACGTATTCTACTCCTCTGCCGCGAGTGGGCCCGAGCTGGCCGAATGCCTGTCGAACCTGTCGCAGGGCCGGCCCTTCGGGTCGGCGTCTAGCATCGGGCCCGGCTTAGCGGCTGGCAATGACGATGGCAAGCAAGGCGACGGTCATGTCCGCGCCTCCGCTGCATCCGCCAATCGCGCTCCTTTCATTGCGCTCGCGCCTGATATGTCCTACATCTCGGGAAGGTTGGCCGAACTACCTGGCGCACATGGACCCGGTCTTAAAGTTCTCTGTACTCATGTACAGTCACGACACGTTCGGCCTGGGCCACCTGAGGCGCAGCCGCACGATCGCGCATGCGCTCGTTTCCCATTTTCCAGGCGCAACGGTATCGATCGTGTCCGGATCTCCGGTCGTTGACGCGTTTCCGTTCGAGGATCGCGTCGAATACATCCAGCTTCCCGCCGCGCAGAAACTGACGAACGGAAATTATGTTTCCGGTAGCGAGGAGAGGTCCTTCGAGGAGACCATCGCAGCGCGCGAGGCCGTGATCCGAGAGGCCGCGGAGCGCCTGAGGCCGGACATGGTGATCGTCGACAAGGAGCCGCTCGGCCTCGCCCGCGAGATGCTGTCGACGCTTCGATGGCTGAAGTCTCAGGGCACGATCGCCGTGCTGGGACTGCGCGACGTGCTCGATGCGCCAGAACTGCTGCGCGAGGAGTGGCAACGCAAGCATATCGTCGAATATCTCGATCTCTACGACGAGATATGGATCTACGGTCCCGGCAGCTTCCACAATCCGCTCGCGGGCATCGACCTGCCGGAGCAGATCCTGTCGCAGACCCGCTATACGGGCTTCCTGCCGCGTTCGATCCAGGAGGACGACGTCAGCGAGAAATACGGACGCGACTACGTGCTCGTCACCGCAGGCGGCGGCGGCGACGGTTTCGAATTGATGTCGGCCGCGCTGAACGCCGTGCGCCACGACCGCACGCCGGGACGCGAGTTCCTGTTTGTGCTCGGTCCCTTCATGACGGAGCACCAGCAGTTCGAGATCTCGGCGCGGGCGGGGAACCTCCCGAACGTGCAGGTGGTCGATTTCGATGCCAATCTCGAGGCGGTCGTGGCAAACGCCCGTGCCGTGATCGGGATGTGCGGCTACAACACGTTCTGCGAGGTCATATCTTTCGACAAGCGGGCGCTCTTCGTGCCCCGCACGGCACCGCGGCGCGAGCAGTCCATCCGCGCCAAGCGCGCAGAGGAGTTCGGCTGGGTCGACGCCATCGACATCGAGAATGCCAAGAACCCGCAACGTTTCCTCGCCGCGATCGGCCGCGTGCTTCGCCGGCCTCCGCCTTCTTCCGCGGTGTCGCGCCCCGATCTCGACGGACTTAACCGCATTTGCGCGCTGACCGAGATTCTCTTCGACCGCCAGAACGAGGGGGCCGCGTCCCAGGCGCCGCTTCTCAAGACCGCGATTTCATGAATCCGACCATCGCCGTCGTCCTCAAGTGCTATCCGCGCTTGTCGGAGACCTTTATCGCGCAGGAGCTTCTGGAACTGGAACGGGCCGGCTACGAACTCGTCCTGGTTTCGCTGCGACATCCGACCGACCGCAAGACCCACCCGGTCAACGACGAGATAAGGGCGCCGGTGGTCTACCTGCCGGAATACCTTCATCAGGAGCCGCTGCGTGTCTCCCGCGCATGGCTGAAGGCGCGAAGGCTTCCCGGCTACCGGACGGCATGGCGTCACTGGTTGAAGGATTTTCGCCGCGACTTCACGCTGAACCGGATCCGCCGGTTCGGACAGGCGGTGGTCTTCGCCGCCGAGTTCCCGCCGAAGGCCCGGTGGATCTACAGCCATTTCATCCATACCCCCTCTTCCGTCGCCCGCTACGCCAGTGAGATGGTCGGCATCCCCTGGAGCGCATCCGCGCATGCCAAGGACATCTGGACCTCGCCGGACTGGGAACTTTCCGAAAAGCTCGACGCGGCTGCCTGGACCGTGACCTGCACGGCCGGCGGAAGCGGCCACCTGAAGGCCCTGGCCCCGCATCCCGGCAAGGTCTCCCTGGTCTATCACGGCATCGACCTCTCCCGCTTCCAGCAGCCCGACGGCGCGAACGCGACCCGGGACGGCAGCGAAGCCGGCGATCCGGTGCGGATCCTTTCCGTCGGGCGAGCGGTCGCAAAGAAGGGGCTCGACACCCTGGCCGACGCTCTGGCGCAGCTTCCGCCGGACCTGCACTGGCGCTGGACGCATATCGGCGGCGGGGAACTGGCCGATGCGCTGAAGGAGCAGGTCGCCCGGCTCGGACTGGCCGACAGGGTGGAGCTTCGCGGCGCCATGGCGCAGCGCGAGGTTCTGGAGGCCTACCGCGCTTCCGACATGTTCGTGCTGCCCTGCCGGATCGCAGCGAGCGGCGACCGCGACGGCCTGCCGAACGTGCTGGTGGAAGCCCAGAGCCAGGGGCTCTTCTGCGTTTCGACACCCATTTCCGGCATCCCCGAACTGATCGAGAACGGACGCACCGGTGTCCTCGTGGAGCCGAACGACTCGGCCGCACTTTCAAAAGCCATCGCCGCCGCCATTCGCGACCCGCTGCTGCGATCGCGCTACGGACAGGCGGCAATGGAGCGCGTGCGCTCGAGCTTCGACCATCGCGGCACCATCGGGCGTCTGATCGGGTTGTTCGAGGCGGAAGGGCTCCTCGCACGGCCCGCTCGCGAGAAGGTGGCGTCGTGAGCACGCGGGTCCTGTTCTACGTCCAGCACCTGATGGGCGTCGGCCATGTGTTTCGTGCGAGCCGGATCGTCCGGGCGCTCCGGCGCAACGGCATGGAGGTCGATCTCGCCTTCGGCGGCGTCCCGATCCCCGATCTCGACATCGCCGATGCGAGCATCCACTATCTGCCGCCGGTGCGGGCCGGGAAGGAGGCCTTCAACAGGCTGGAGGACCCGAACGGCAATCCGGTTTCCGACACCTACAAGGCGCGACGACGAGACCTCTTGCTGGCACTCTTCGAGGACGTCGCGCCGGACGTCATCGTGACGGAGGCGTTCCCGTTCGGGCGCCGGCAGATGCGCTTCGAACTGCTGCCGCTGATGGAAGCCGCGCACGCGCGGCCGAAGCGGCCGGTGATCGTGTCATCCGTTCGCGACATCATCCAGACGAACGCCAAGCCCGAGCGCGACCGCGAGGTCGTCCGGCTTCTCGACGACTGGTTCGACAGGGTACTGGTGCATGGCGACCCGAACTTCATCAGCATCGGCGAAACCTTCCCGCACGCCGCCGAGATCGCCGGCAAGGTCAGCTATACCGGCATCGTCGCACCAAACCCTCCCGTCGCCGGTGACGGCGGCCCGGACGTGGTGCTTTCGGTCGGCGGCGGCGCGCTCGGCCACAAGCTCCTGATCGCTGCGCTCGAGGCTCGGCGCCTGTCGACGATGTGCGACGCGAAATGGCTCGTGCTCAGCGGCCTCTTCGCCACACCCGAGCAGAAGGCCGAGCTGCAGCGCTTCGCCGACGCAGGCGTGGAATTCCAGTCCTTCGTGCCCGACCTCTGCGCATTGCTGGCGCGCACGAAGCTTTCGATCTCGCGCGCGGGCTACAACACGACGGCGGACATCTTCGCCGCCGGCTGCCGCGCAGTCGTGTCACCATTGTCGGACGGGATCGAGACCGAGCAGATCACGCGAGCCGCACTGCTCGCCCGCAAGGGGCTGGTGCAGGCAGTCGCCCCCGATGAGGAGACGCCGGAGGCAATCGCGGCGGCGATCAACCGCGCCATGGCGGGTCCCGCGCCGGACCGCTCCGCGATCGATATCGGCGGAGCGGACGAGGCGGCGCGGCTGATCGCGGCCCTTGCGCGCGGCGAGACGCTCGCCGCGTGAGGCGCTGCCCGCATGAAGCCGAAGATCGCCTTCTACGCCCCCTTGAAACCGCCGACGCATCCGATCCCTTCCGGCGACCGCGAGATCGCGAGGAACCTCCTCGACGCGCTGGGCCTCGCCGGATTCGATGCATTCCTCGCCAGCGAGGTCATCTCCTATCAGAAGCGTCCTTCGCGCGAACTCTTCGAACAGCGCCGGCGGACATGTGAGGCTGAGGCCGGGCGGCTCCTGTCGCTCTGGCACGGCAATCCGCAAGCCGCGCCGGACCTGTGGATGACCTATCATCCCTACTGCAAGTCGCCCGACTGGATTGGCCCCGCGGTCTGCGGGGCACTGTCCATCCCATATGTGACGGTCGAGGCCTGCAGGACGAGGCAGGACACCGACGCCGACTGGGCCGACGGCCGAGCACAGGTGCAGGCGGCCCTGAGAGGCGCGGCGGCCAACTTCTGCATGAAACCGTCGGATCGCGCGTACCTGGAGAGCTTCCTGCCGGATGCGAGCCGTATCGTGCCGCTGGCGCCGTTCATCGACCTTGCTTCGCTTCCGGACGACGGGGAGAAGGCGGAAGCGCCCTTGGAGATGTCGCGCCCCACGATCCTCTCGGTCGGCATGATGCGGCCCGGCGCCAAGATCGAGTCCTACCGGCTTTTGTCCGAAGCGCTCGTGGCCCTTGAGACCCGGGACTGGAACCTTGTCATCGTGGGCGACGGACCCGGCCGGGCGGAGGTCGAGACGATGTTCGGCTTTGCGGCGGATCGCGTTCACTTCACGGGCGCCCTGACGCGCGAGGGGGTGATCGCCTGGATGCGGACGGCGGACGTCTTCGTCTGGCCCGGCGTGCGCGAGGCGATCGGGATCGTCTTTCTCGAAGCGCAGGCTCTCGGACTGCCCGTCGTCGCCTATGCGACGGCCGGCGTCCCGACCGTCGTCGCGGATGGCGAGAGCGGCCTGCTCGCGGAGGCGTTCGACGAGGCGGCATTCCGCAGCCGCATCAAGGACCTGCTCCGGACCCCCGGGTCGCGCGCTTCGATCGGCGCGAAGGCGCGGGAATACGTGAAGCGGCATCACGGGCCCGAAGCGGCCGCCGCGACTTTGAAAGCAGGACTGGAACCGCTGATCGCCGCCGGGGCGGCAGGGCGGCCGGTGAGCCCATGACCGCCGAAGCGGACCTCGACGGCGAGTTCGCACAATGGCAGGAACTGGGGCTTCGGCCGCGCTTCT
Organism: uncultured Alphaproteobacteria bacterium; assembly: GCA_963747465.1. Classification (GTDB taxonomy): domain Bacteria; phylum Pseudomonadota; class Alphaproteobacteria; order Rhizobiales; family Rhizobiaceae; genus Aquibium. Next base: position 771,798 of record CAVVFC010000003.1, on the reverse strand, counting down.
GGCTGCGCGACGACGACGCCACGGAGCCGGGTCCGGCGCTCGACCGGCTGATCGCGCTGTGCGAGGAACTCGGTCTTCCCCTGCTGCTGGCCGTCGTTCCCGAACGCGCCGGATCCGCACTCGCCGAACGGCTCCTGAATGCTCCCCTCGTGCGCCCTTGCGTGCACGGCATCGCGCATCGCAACAACGCCCGGGAAGGCGAGCGCAAGATCGAACTCGGCGGCAGCGCGGCAGCGGCAGACATCGTGAACGGGCTGGTGGCAGGCCGCGCAAAGCTGCGGGACCTCTTCGGCGAGCGGCTTTCGGGCTTCCTCGTACCGCCGTGGAACCGCATCGCGCCGGAGGTGGCGGCACGGGTGCGCGAATGCGGCTTCGACGCGCTGTCCACGTGGTCGTGGGAGCCGAAGGGAACGGCCCTCCCCGAGATCAACACGCATGTCGACGTGATGGACTGGACGTTGCGGCAGGGTCGCGATGCGGACTGGATCAGCGGCGAACTCCTGCGCCGTATGATCGAATCCCGCCAAAGGGGCGGCGCCCCGATCGGCATCCTCTCCCACCACATCGATCACGACCAGCGGGCGTGGGAGACCCTGGCCGGCTTGCTCCGGCATCTGGCTATAGAACGGGGCTTTCGCTTCCACCATGCCGACGACCTCGCCGCCGGCACGGCCGCATCTCAGTGATACGGATCGGCGGCGTCGCGCAGCCCGTCGCCCAGGAAGTTGAAGGCCAGGATGACGAGGATGACCGGCACGACCGGCAGGATCAGCCACGGATAGAGCGCCACGACATTGATGTTCTGCGCCTCGTTGAGCAGCACGCCCCAGCTCGTCACCGGCGGCCGCAGGCCCAGTCCGAGGAACGAGAGCGCGGTTTCGGCCAGGATCATGGTCGGGATGGTGATCGTCGCGGAGGCGATCAGGTGGCTCATGAAGCCGGGGATGAGGTGGCGGAAGATGATGCGCGGCGGGTTCGCCCCCATCAATTCGGCCGCCACGACGTATTCCTCCTCGCGCAAGGACAGGAGCTTCGACCGGACGGCGCGCGCAAGCCCGGTCCAGTCGATGAGGCCGAGGATGATGGTGATGCCGAAATAGACCAGGATGGGGCTCCACGTCACCGGCATGACGGCGGCGAGCGCCAGCCAGAGCGGGATGCTGGGTATGCTCTGCAGCACCTCGATGACGCGCTGGACGACATGGTCGATCCAGCCGCCATAGTAGCCTGCGACGCCGCCGATCGTGATCCCGAGGACGAAGCTGACCGTGATGCCGATCAGGCCGATGGTGAGCGAGATGCGTGTCCCGTAGATGATGCGCGAGAGCACGTCTCGCCCGAACCGGTCGGTGCCGAGCAGGTAGGCGGTGCCGTCCTCATCGGGACAGAAGAGGTGCGTGTTGCCTTCCACCAGTCCCCAGAACTCGTAGCGGTCGCCTTCGCAGAAAAAGCGCAGCGGATGGATCTCGTTGGTATTCGGCGTGTATTCCCGCTTCAACGTGTCCATGTTGAGCTGGTAGTCGGTCCCGTAGATGAACGGCCCGACGAATTCGCCCTCGTGGAACAGATGGACTGCCTGGGGCGGCATGTAGATCGCGTGGACGTTGCGGCTTTCCAGGTTGTAGGGCGCCAGGAACTCGCAGACGAGGATCGACAGGTAGAGGACGAGAAGGAACAGGCCGGAGATCACGGCCGCCCTGTGCCGGCGGAACTTCCACCACATCAGCTTCAGTTGCGAGGCGAGATAGATCTTCTCCTGCTCGGGCGACAGCTTCTCGACGACCTGGGGATCGAACGGCTTCGACGAAACGAAGTGTTCGATTGCGGCTCCGTCCGGCGGCAGTGGCGAACTCATCGCTGGCGCCCTCCCTGCAGGCGGATGCGGGGATCGAGCAGCGCCAGCGCGATGTCGGAGATGAGCACGCCGATGACCGTGAGCGTTGCCAGGAACATGAGGAACGAGCCGGCGAGATACATATCCTGGCTCTGCAGGGCGCGGATGAGCAGCGGTCCGGTGGTCTCGAGCGAAAGCACGATGGCCACGACCTCGGCGCCCGAGATCACGGCGGGCAGGATGGAGCCGATGTCGGCGATGAAGAAGTTGAGCGACATGCGCAGCGGATACTTGAGCAGAGCCTTCATCGGCGGAACGCCCTTGGCGCGCGCGGTCACGACGTACTGCTTCTGAAGTTCGTCGAGGAGGTTGGCGCGCAGCCGCCGGATCATGCCGGCCGTCCCGGCGGTGCCGATGACGATCACGGGGATGATCATGTGCTCGACCATGGAGCTCAACTTGGCCCAGCTCATCGGCTGATCGATGAATTCGGCGTCCATCAGGTGGCCGACGGACATGCCGAACCAGACGTTGAAGAGATAGAGGAGGATCAGCGCCAGCAGGAAGTTCGGCGTTGCGAGGCCGAGCAGGCCGAGGAAGGTAAGGCCGTAGTCGCCCCAGGAATACTGGTGGGTGGCCGAGTATATGCCGATGGGGAAGGCGATCAGCCAGGTGAAGATGATGGTGACGGTCGACACGAGGATCGTCAGCCAGAGGCGGTTGCCGACGACGTCGCTGACGGGCAGCTCGTATTCGAAGGAATAGCCGAAGTCGCCCTGGAGCATGCCGCCGACCCAGGTGAAGTAGCGTTCGATCAGCGGCTTGTCGAAGCCGTATTCCTGCTTGAGGTACTCGATCTTCTGGGGATCGACGGTCTCGCCCTGGGCCTGGAGTTCAGCCACGTAGGTCTCGAAATAGTCGCCGGGCGGAAGCTCGATGATGAAGAAGACGAGCGCGCTGATGAGCAGCAAGGTCGGGATGGCGGCCAGCAGCCGGTAGGCGATGTAGCGGATCAAGGCCGGCTATCCCCTGTCGAACCAGAAGGTGTCGGGCATGTAGACGCCGAAATAGGCGACCGGAGCGAAGGCGTAGATGCCCTCGTCGGGCACGTTCCTCAGGCTGTCGCGCACGACGACGGGCTGCAGTGCGCCGTTGATCGTGCCGATCGTGAAGACCTGGTCGGTGAAGATCGAGAGCATCTCGTGCCAGATCGCGGCCCGCTCCAGGGTGGTCGAGGAGATGCGCCACTTCTGGAAGAGTTCGCTGAGACGCTTGACCTCCGGCAGGTCGGCCTCCTCGCCGGCCATTCCTGCGGTTTCGACGTACTGGCCCCACTTGGGCCAGGAGCCCTGGACGGAGGACACCGGCGCCAGTTCCTCGGGTGGCATGTCCGGCGTGGCGTAGCCGATGTTGAGGCCCGACCAGACCGACATCATCGTCTCGCCCGCGAGGAAGCGGCGGCGCATGTTGTCGAGCTGCATGGAACGCGGGAAGACGCGAATCCCGAGCCTGCCCCAGTATTCGACGACGAGCTGGGTGACGTCGGATTCCTCGTTGCCCCCGGCCAGCTCGATGATCAGTTCGGCCTCGCGTCCGTCGGGCAGATGCCTGTAGCCGTAGCGGCCGCGCCCCAGCCCGATTTCGTCGAGCAGCGCGTTGGCGCGGTCGGGATCGTAGTCTGCCCACGCCTGTCCGTATTCGGGCTTGTAGAGCGGCGAGCCGGGCAGGACGGAATTCGCCGCCGGATTGGCGAGGCCGAAATAGAACTGCTGATTGATTTCCTCGCGGTAGACGGCGAGCGACAGGGCACGCCGGAAACGGACGTCCCGGAACAGCGTCCGCCAGGCCTCGTCATTGACGTTGAGGTTCGGCACGTAGGCAACCTGCGAACCGGTGCCGTCCTTCCACAGCTTGACGCCGTATTCGTGCGCCTTGCTGCCCATCTTCAGGAATGTGTAGTTGTCGAAACGGAGGTAGCGCGCCTGGAGGTCGCTGTCGCCGCTTCCCGTCTTGGCCGGGATGATGTCGGCCGAGCTGATGCCGAGATAGACCTCGTCGACGTAGGGAAGCTGCAGCCCCGACGGATCGACCCGGTGGAAATACGGATTGCGTTTGAAGATGTAGCGCTCGGCCGGCGGCGGGGTGGTGTTCATCCACGGCTCGAGCGTCGGGAGGTCCGGGTTCTCGGGCCGGTAGGCGCGCGCCTTGACGGTGTGCAGCGCCACCCAGTCGCGCGACTTGTTCGCCTCGATCTTCGCCTGAAGCTCCTCTGGCGCGGCGTAGTTCGCATGGAACTGCTTCAGGTAATGCGCCGGCTGGGCGATGTAGTTGGGGCTGGCCCCGGCGAGCGAGGGCAGAAACTGCGGGTTCGGCTTCGGCCAGGCGTATCGCACCGTCAGGTCGTCGATGACCTCGAACACGGGCGGCTGGCCATCGACCAGCATGACCGCCGACGGGCCGCCGCGCGAAAGTTCCTCGTTGTTCTCGACGTCTTCCCACGAATAACGGAAATCCTCGCTGGTGAACGGATGCCCGTCGGACCAGCGGTGGCCGGGCCTCATGCGGAACGTGAAGATGCGCCCCTCCTCGACATCGTAGGCGAGCAGGACATCAGGGATCAGGTTCAGCTTTTCGTCGAAACCGACGAGGCGCGAGTAGCCGTAGATGGTCATCATGCGGATGTCCTTGGCATCGGACATCAGCATGGTGAGGCGCCCGCCGTGCCGGCCCTCCGACTTGCCGACCGAGCCGAGATCGACGACCCTCGGAAGCTGCGGAAGCCGGTCTCGCATGGGCGGCAGTTCGCCCGCCGCGACGGCCTCCTTCAGCGACGGCGGTTCTTCCGCCGGTGCTGAACAGGCAAGTCTCGGCATGGCCAGGACGCCCGCCGTACCCAGCAGAAGTGTGCGACGGCTCAGGCGCACCGTCATGCCGGCACCTTTTCGCGTACCGGCATCTCGCGGGCCAGCACCAGATGCCCGACCCCCACCGGGATCAGCGAGAGATCGCTGCCGTCTTCGTGCGAGCTCCTGAACTCCGGTGCCCAGAACTCGCTGGGATCGCAGTCCTCTCCGGGTTGGTTGGAGAAGTCCAGCTTCCGATCGAGGCTGGCGCTCGGGACGGCGCTGAGCAGGCGCTGGGTGTAGGGATGCATCGGGCGGGCGAACAGCGTCTCGCAATCGGCGATCTCGACGATGCGTCCGCGCCGCATTACCGCGATCCGGTCGGCAATGTACTTCACCACCGCGAGGTTGTGCGAGATGAAGATCATGGTGAGCGAGAGCTCGCTTTGCAGCGACTTCAGCAGGTTGAGGATCTGCGCCTGGACGGAGACGTCGAGCGCGGACACCGGCTCGTCGCAGATGAGGAGATCGGGCGACAGGGCAAGTGCCCGCGCGATGCCGATGCGCTGGCGCTGGCCGCCCGAAAAGCTGTGCGGATAGCGGTTGAGCTGGCTGCGGTTGAGCCCGACGAGTTCCATCAGGTCCGCTGCCGTCCTGGTGATTTGGCTCGCCGAGGCCTGCCTGTGGATCTCGAGCGGCTCGCGAAGCGTGTTGAGGATCGTGGAACGGGGGCTGAGCGAGCCGAACGGGTCCTGGAAGACGATCTGGATGCGCTTGCGGAACTCCTTGAGCGCCCTTCCGTGGAGCTGCCGCACGTCGCAGGCGACCTCGCCATTGTCGAAATGGATAGAGCCGCCATTCGCCGAGGTGGCGCGCATGATCAGCTTGCTGATCGTCGACTTGCCGCAGCCACTTTCGCCGACGATGCCGAAACACTCTCCCCGCTTCACGTCGAACGAGACATCGTTGACGGCGCGGATCTGCCGGTGCTCTCCGCCGAGCCAGCTACCGGACTTGGTGACGAATACCTTGGACAGGTTGCGGACGGTGAGAATGGGCTTTCCGGAAGCGGTTCGTCCGCTTCCCGCCTTGCGCATCGCCTCGGGAATGATCTTGTCGGCTTCGCGCAACGCGACCAGCTTCTCGCCGCGCTTCATGTCCAGGTCCGGGACCGCCTTCATGAGCGCCCGGGTGTAGGCATGGCTCGGATTGCCGAAGATGTCGCGCAGCGGTCCCGCCTCCATGATCTCGCCGTGGTAGATCACGACGACCTCGTCGGCCATGTTCGCCACCACGCCGAGGTCGTGGGTGATGAGCAGCAGCGACATTCCGAGCTTTGCCTGCAGCGACTTGAGCAGTCCCAGCACCTGCGCCTGCACGGTCACGTCGAGCGCGGTCGTCGGCTCGTCGGCGATGAGCAGCGCCGGCCGGCAGATCAGCGCCATGGCGATCATCGCCCTCTGGCGAAGCCCGCCGGAAAGCTCCATCGGATACATGTCGTAGGCCCGGTGCGGCTCGGGGAAGCCCACCAGGTTGAGCATGTCCTCGGTGATCCTGCGCGCCTCGCCGCGTGCGACGGCGCGGTGCAGGACGAGCGCCTCTTCCACCTGGTCGCCGATCTTGTGGAGCGGCGAAAGCGACGTCATGGGTTCCTGGAAGATCATGGCGATGCGGCCCCCGCGAAGCGAGCGCATCTCCGGCTTGTTCGGATTGATAGCGGCTATGTCGCACTCCGAACCCGGATAAAGCGGATCCCTGAACCGGATGCTGCCGCCGGTGATGGAGGCCACGCGCGGCAGGATCCCGAGGATCGCCTGCGCGATGATTGACTTCCCCGAACCGGATTCTCCGACAAGCGCGACGGTCTTGCCGGCGGGAATTCGGAAACTCACCCCCCTTACGACTTCGAGGCTCGTCCGCTGAATGGCGATCGAGATGCGCAGGTCCTCGATACGCAACAAGTCTCGCCCGTCGCCCAACTCGTTCGTTCCCATCCCACGCAGCGCTGCATCAGCCACCGCCTCCACTCCCCGGCTCCCGATGCCACGGCATTTCGCCGCGGCCGGGGAAGTGGGCGGAGTTTTGCAATTCCCCACCGTTGCGGCAAGAGGCCGAAGCTGCGGAGGCTGCATTTGTTTTTGCTTCACGCGTCGCCGTTCGAGCCCTTCCTCAGATTATCGCAAGCCGCCCGTCGCTCCAGCCGAACATGCGGTCGTGCGGGACCGCGATGCGCATAGCCTCGTCCTTTCCGATCCCCTGTAGCATGGCGAACATGACGCGCAGATTGCCGCTGTGCGAAACGAGGAGGACGGGACGGTTCTCCGGCAGGCTCTGAAGCAGGGAGGACATGTCCCGTGCCATCGCGGCGTGGCTTGTTCCGCCTTCGGGAGCGAAGTGCCAGCGATCGGTCTTGCGGCGACGGCGTTCCTCCGGAAACCGCGCCTTCACCTCGTGGGTGGTGAGCCCCTCCCAACGGCCGAAGCCGGCTTCGATCAGCCTCGGATCTATTCGGCACTGACCTTCCTCGATGCCGAGTTCCGAAGCCATGATGCCCATGGTCTCCATGCAGCGTGAGAGGGGCGAACTCACGATCTCTATCGCCGGAGGCGACTGACCCAGCCTTTCCAGGTGGACCCGAAGGTTCTGGGCGTTCCCGAGAGCCTGGCGACGCCCCTCGCGGGAAAGCGGGACCTCGCTGCGACCCTGGAACCGTCCTTCCGCGTTCCAGAGCGTCTGGCCGTGCCTCACGAGGTACAACGTGTTTTTGATCATCATTTATCGTAAAGTCGTCCCGCGCCGTGCGATGGGTAGCGGTGGATCGGCGCCATGACAACGTCGGAATGCGGGGAGTTGCGGATGTTCCTGACGGCGATTTGGTCACGCTTGCTGCGGCCACTGCTTTTCGGCTGGCTCCTGCCCACTCTCGCCATCGCGGTCATCGCGATGGCCATGACAGGTGACCGGATCTCCGCCCATGCCCAGGAAGCAGCGGCAGGCGATCGGGCAGCGGTGCTGGACGCCCTGGTGGAACAGGCGCGCAAGGACGGCTCGACCGTGATCGTGGTGCAGCCGAATTCCGCAGCCGCCCCGGCCGCGGAGATGCCGATGGCGATGGCGCTGACGACCGAGAGCCTGCTGCAGGCGCGCGAGAATCTGAAGCGCATGGTGGCAAGCTCGATCATCTACATGAAATACCTTCCGGATTCGCTGCGCGCGGCAAGTCCGAACGGCCGACCCAACTGGCTGCTCATCGCGATCGCGACCGCCGTGGCCGGTCTCGTGGCCGGCCGTTTCGCCTTCAAGCTGATGACCGGCTGGGGGCGCGACCACTTCGGTTACCTCTATCGTCCCGATGAAACGCGGCTTTCCGCCAAGCTTGGCTACATCCTGGCGCGTGCCGGATGGACCTTGCTGAGTTCGGCCGTCATGTTCGTCACCGCGATACTGGTCGCCGTGGTTTTCGACACCGGCCATGAGCCCTCCCGGGCGACGATCTTCGTCATCGTCTCGACCTATGTCGCCTACCGCGTGCTGCGAACTGTCATCTTCTGGAACTTCTTCGCGCCGGGCGCATCGGCGCACCGGCTGATCAACATATCCGACGCAGCCGCGGAGACGCATTTCCGGGAATGGGCGATCGTTCTCGCAATCGGCGCGGCGATCATCGGCCTCTGCCGCTGGATTCTGGTCTTGCCGACCCCTGAAGGCACGGGAGGCACGTCCATGGTGGCGATCAACCACGATGCGCAGAACCTCGCCTTCATCGTCGGCATGTTCATCTGTGCGGGTATGATGGCCACGCTGGCGTTCAGGCACCGGAACGAGTTGAACGAGATCGTGCTGGGGCGCGACGAAGCGACGAGGAAATCGCCCATACGCCGCGGGTTCGCGTACATCTCCCTGCCCCTCGCCATCGTCTATCTGGTGCTTGCATGGCTGACCAGTTCGGTACGGCTGGCGCTCGGACATCCGGGCGGATACGTCCCCGTGCTGGCTCCGATCATCATCTTCGTGGCCGGCATCTTCGCCTATGCGATCGCGGCCTTCCTGCTCGAGATCGTCTATGAGCGCCGCGCCGCATCGCACCGCCGGCGACAGTTGCTGACGCTGCAGGCCGAGCGGCGTGCATGGCGGCGCGCCGAAGCGGCCAAGGAGATGATGGCCGAGATGAACGAGGACGTGCGCGAGATGCTGGAGGACGGCGACGAGATGACCGTCATGGCGCCGGTCAACCGGCCATCCACGTCGACGGCGCCCTATTTCCCGGCTTTCAAGGAATTCTTCCAGAACGCGATACAGGCGACCATCCTGGTGGTCTGCGTCGGTGAACTGGCGCGGCTATGGGGGGCGGATCTGGGCCGCGAGGGCGGCCACTGGTTCGCGTCGTCGCTGGACATCCTGCTGGTCATCATCGTCGCAGCCTCGCTCTACCGGGCCGTCAACCGCTTCATCGACCACAAGATCATCGAGGAAGGCGGAACGCTCGACACCAACCCGGTCAACCCCGGCGAGGGCGAAGGCGAGACCGGAAAGGGCCAGTCCCGCATCGCGACGCTGCTGCCGATCTTCCGCAACGTGATCGTAAGTCTGCTGGTGGCGATCGGGGCGATGGTGGTGCTCGCCAACCTGGGAGTGGACGTCGGCCCGCTGTTTGCGGGTGCCGGCGTGGTCGGCATCGCCGTCGGTTTCGGCGCGCAGACGCTGATCCGCGACATCTTCTCCGGTGCCTTTTTCCTGCTCGACGACGCCTTCCGGAAAGGCGAGTACATCGAGATCGGCGCTGTGAAGGGCGTCGTCGAGAAGATCTCGATGCGGTCGTTCCAGCTGCGGCATCACCTGGGCGCGGTCCATACGGTGCCGTTCGGCGAGATCCACCAGCTCACCAATTATTCGCGGGACTGGGTGATGATGAAGCTGCCGCTGCGCCTCACCTATGACACCGACATCGAGAAGGTGCGCAAGCTGGTGAAGAAGATCGGCCAGCGGCTGCTCGAGGATCCGGTCGTCGGGCATCTCTTCCTGCAGCAGCTCAAGTCGCAGGGCGTCTATTCGATGGAGGACTCCGCGATGATCGTGCGGGTCAAGTTCATGACCCGGCCGGGAGACCAGTTCGTGACGCGCAAGGTGGTCTACGCAGCGATCCGGGAGGTCTTCGCCCGGGAGGGCATCCGCTTCGCGCATCGCGAGGTCACGGTGCGGCTGGCGGACGGACAGAAGGCGGACGAACTTTCCGAGGAGCAGAAGAAGGCCATCGCCGGCTCGGTCCGTTCGGTGGTCGACGACGCACAGGCCGCGGCGAGCGACCACGGCAAGTCGGCAGCCGCCGCGCTCTGACGCAGCCTCGGGAAAACCGGTTCATGGCGCGCCCGCTGGCCCCGCTCGACATCTCGACACCGTTCGGCGGGCGTCCGCCCGGGGTCGCCGTGAGGGCGCTGTGGCGCCTCACCGTCGTTTCGGCCTTCCCCGCGCGCTGGCGCAGGCGGCTCCGCAAGACGCTCGCCAAGCGCTGTCCCGGACCATTCGACGTGACCGTCGAGGGCATAAACATGCGGGTCTATCCGGCGGAAAACCGCGACGACCGGGTGCTGCTCGGACAGGGCCGGCTCCCCGAGGCAAAGGAGCACGAGCTGATCCGGCGGTTCGTCGGCCCCGGCGTTGTGTTCGTGGACATCGGCGCCAATGTCGGCACCTACTCGCTCTGGGTGGCGAGAACGGCGGCCCCGGACACGCGCGTCGTCGCCTTCGAACCGCATCCGCGCACATTCGCCAAGCTCGCCTTCCACCTCCAGGCGAACGGCGCAGGGAACGTCATCGCGAAAAACCTCGCCATCGCCGACGAAGCCGGCTCGATGCAACTGTTCAGCGACGGCGGCGGCAATATCGGCCATGCCTCCCTGTTGAAGGAAGGCGCGGGGACCGTCCGCAGCATGGAGACGGTGCAGGTGGCGCCGCTGGCCTCCGTGATGGTCGACCTCGGAATAGCCAGGATCGGCCTCCTCAAGATTGACGTAGAGGGGTTCGAAGACCGTGCGCTCCTGCCGCTGTTCGATCAGGCGCCGAAAGCGCTCTGGCCAAGGGCAATCCTCATCGAGACGGTGCTTTCGAAACTATGGGAGCGCGACTGCCTCGCCGAACTGGCAGCCAGGGGATATCGCCGAAAAGCTGAAACGGCGGAAAACGTGCTTCTGGTGCGCAGAAGTCTTCGAGGCCATTGAACCCGTTGCGGTTGCAATCCCCTCATTGCTGCGACGATGCTGATCGACTATATTCGGAGGTGGAGAGCGGCTTTCGCCCGCTCCCCGTTCGCCTACGAGAAGAGGCGGATCCGGACGATGACTTGCCAGCTAGTCCGGGTCCACCTGATCTCGAAGCTGACGCTCAACGGTCTTTGCCGCATGATCGTCACCTCCGTTCGAGAGCAAGGCTGTTGCCGCAGCCGGGGAAGCCCATCTTCCCCGGTTGCGCCGGCTGGCATGGCGCGATCTGCTTCTGCCCTCGACGGCGACGACTTCAGCGGGCTTTCTGAATTTTCTGCAACCGGAAGCACGAGCCGGTTGCAGCAGTTGCTTCAGGGGCGGCGGTAGAACGTTTCGCCGACGACGAAGCCGTCCAGGTCCGTCTCGTTCGCGTATCGCACGAGATCGCTCATCCGGTTGATGAAGCCCTTGCCGGAGAAGTTGAGCGACGTGTTGCAGAGCACGCCGAAGCCGGTTTGTCGTTTGAATTCAGTCAGTAGCGCGTGCATCCGAGCGTTCTGCTCGCGCGTGACGGTCTGCGCGCGCGCTGATCCGTCGACATGGGTGACGGCCTCGAGGGCGTCTGTCTTCACGCGCTGGAAATAGAGCATGTGCGGGCTCGGCCCGTGGTTTTCGAACAGCCGGTCCATCTCGTCTTCGAGCAGGATGGGTGCGATCGGGCGAAAACCCTCGCGCTTCTTGATGGCGTTGAGGCGCGTGTGCATCTCGCCCGTGAAGGGCGCGGCGATCAGCGAACGGTTGCCGAGAGCGCGAGGTCCGATCTCGTAGCGGCCCTGGACCCAGGCGAGGACGGCACCGGCGGCGAGCCTGTCGGCGATATCGGCCTCGCGCATCGGAACCGCTTCGAAGCCGGAAAGATCGGTCTCGTCATGGACGAACGCCTCGCCGGCATAGGCGGTCCATTCGATCTTGGCGTTGCCCGTGACGTGATACTGCGCGTCGGCGGCCGTGCCGATCGCAGAGCCGGAATCATTGGTGCAGGGCTGCACGAAGACGTCGGCGAACAGGCCCGAGCCCTTCCACTCGCTGTTCCAGTCGCAGTTGAGCCCGCAGCCGCCGGAGACGAGCAGCGGCAGGCTGTCGGGCATTTTCGCCTTCGCGAAATCGAGGAAGCGGGCGAAGATCGCATCCTGGAAGCGCCGGGCGAGGTTGCGGAATTCCTGGGTCTCCAGGCCGATGTTGCAGAAGGGCGTGTCGGTGAAATCCGCCTTGCGCAATGGGGCTGCGACCGCGTCCCAGGCGATCAGCCGCTCGACGAGGTCGCGCTCCTCCCGCGTTTCCGCCGACGGCTTGCCATAGCCCGCGATCGCCATCAGCTTGCCGGCATCCTCGCGGCGGCTCTTGCGCGCATCGATCGGATAGCTCGGGTCGGCGAGGCCATAAAGGAAGCCGTACTTGTGGCCCGGCCCGCTCATCGGCGTGCCGAGCTTCGTCACCTGGAGCTTCTCGTCGATGCGGTAGAAGCTGCCGAGAACACCTTCCCATACCAGCGCATAGCAGGGCTCGCCCTGCGGGAACGGCGACATGGCGTAGCTGCCGACGATGTGAGACCGCTCGTGGGAGGCGGAGAAATAGCGGATGTCGCGTCCCATGAAGCGGTGCGGCCGGTCGATGATGGTGTCCTCGTCATGCCCGAAGTAGCCGGAGCCGATCGGATCGCCCATAGGGCGGAACGAGCCCATCCAGCCGGAAACGGCGAGGACGTCCGGTACGCCGCCGGAAAGGCCGAGGCCATGCAGCAGGAGCTCGGGCGTGATCGGAGCATAGCGCGGGCCGGAATCCTTCTCCGCCTCGATCGAGAACGCGAGCCTTCCGTCCTCCAGCATGGCGACATGGCCGTCATGACCGGGCTTGTAGGCGAAGATCTTCATGCAGACTCCGGAGGAATTCGCGCGGAGCCTCCATAGCCCGCGAAATTACATTCCGAAAGGGAGAGCCGGCGCCATAAGCGTGGCTACCGAAACGCAGCTCCCGAGCGATCGATCGTCAGGATAACGGTAGCAGCTCGAAAACCTTCGCCTCGCGGGCGGCGGCAACGACATCCCCGCGTCGCAATGCCAATCGGACGCGATCGAGCTTGCTGACGTCCTCCCTCGATACGTAGGGGGACCATCCTGTTTCGTCCTCTATCAAACGGACGGTGACCTCGGCAGCATATTTGCCTTCATGGATCAGTTGTCTGGATTCCGTGCTCATTCCATCGATCTCCGCTCGAGGAAATCATCCGACCACTTTGCCGGGTCCGGCCGGTACGCTGTCACCAACAGGGCTGGCCCGTCCTTTCCCTTCGGAACACCTCATAGAAGATGTATCGGCGATCCGCTCATGTCCACCTGCATGATAAGCACGCAGGGACCCTTGTGGTAGTCTGGATACTTCTCAACGATCTTTGCCGTCTTGATCCCCAGCACCAGCGGCTCGATGACCAATCCATCTGAAGCAAGCTCACGAACGGCATGGAGAGATGCTTCCCATCGGCCTTCGTCGATCAGCCGACGGATCATCTCCAGCACGAATTTTCCCCTACTCCGCGGCTTCCGCAAAGGCGGCGGGCGTGTAGTTGAGGATCGGGGCAAGCCAGCGCTCGACCTCTTCTACCGCCATGCCTTTGCGACAGGCGTAGTCCGCGACCTGGTCGCGCTCGACCTTGGCGACACCGAAGTAGTAGCTTTCCGGATGCGCGAGGTAGAGGCCCGAGACCGAAGAACCCGGCCACATGGCGTAGCTTTCGGTCAGCTTGACGCCGATCTTCTGCTCCGCGTCGAGCAGGCGGAAGAGCGTTTCCTTCTCGGTATGGTCGGGCTGCGCGGGATAACCGGGCGCCGGACGGATACCACGGTATGGTTCGCCGATCAGGTCCTCCGGCGCGATAGCCTCGTCGGCGGCATAACCCCAGAGTTCCTTGCGCACCACCTCATGCATGCGCTCGGCGAAAGCTTCGGCGAAGCGGTCGGCAAGCGCCTTGACCATGATCGAGGAATAATCGTCGTTGGCCCGCTCGAAGCGCTCGGCAATCGCGATCTCCTCGATGCCCGCCGTCACCACGAAGCCGCCGACATAGTCGGTCTTCCCGCTCGCTTCCGGCGCCACGAAATCGGCCAGCGCCATGTTGGCCTTCCCGTCGCGCTTGGTCAGTTGCTGGCGCAGCGTGAAGAGCGTTGCCAGTTCGGCCGAGCGCGTATCGTCCTTGAACAGGCGGATATCGTCGCCGGCGGCATTGGCCGGCCAGAAGCCCACGACCGCCTTCGGAGCGAACCACTTCTCCCCGATGATCTTTGCCAGCATGTCCTGCGCGTCCTCGAAGAGCTGGCGCGCGGCGGCGCCCTGCTTCTCGTCGTCCAGGATCTTCGGATAACGGCCCTTCAGTTCCCAGGTCTGGAAGAAGGGCGTCCAGTCGATGTAGCGTGAGAGTTCCTCGAGGTCCCAGCCCTCGAAGACGCGGGTTCCGAGGAAGGAGGGCTTCGGCGGCTGGTAGTCCGTCCAGTCGATGCGGTGCGCATTGGCGCGTGCCTTCGCCAGCGGCAGCCGCTGCTTTTCGGCCTCTGACCGGGCATGGGCGTCGGCCACCTTGCGGTATTCGGCCTGCACGGTCTCGACATAGCCGGCTTTTGCATCCGCCGATAACAGGCTGGAGACCACACCCACCGCGCGGCTGGCGTCGGTCACGTAGATGGCCTGTCCGCGCTCGTAGCGCGGGTGGATCTTCACCGCGGTGTGCACGCGGCTGGTCGTCGCGCCGCCAATGAGAAGCGGGATGTCGAAGCCCTCGCGCTCCATCTCGGCGGCGACATGCGCCATCTCGTCGAGCGATGGCGTGATCAGGCCCGACAGGCCGATGATGTCGACGTTCTGCTCGCGCGCGGTCTGCAGGATCTTGGTGGACGGCACCATCACGCCAAGGTCGATGATCTCGTAGTTGTTGCAGGCGAGGACGACGCCGACGATGTTCTTGCCGATGTCGTGGACGTCACCCTTGACGGTCGCCATCAGAACCTTGCCGGCGCTCTGGCGCTCGCCGCTGCCGCCATTGGCGAGCTTTTCCGCCTCCATGTAGGGCAGGAGCACCGCGACGGCCTGCTTCATGACGCGCGCCGACTTGACCACCTGCGGCAGGAACATCTTGCCCGAACCGAACAGGTCGCCGACGACGTTCATGCCGGCCATCAGCGGACCTTCGATGACGTGCAGCGGACGCTCGGCGTTCTGCCGCGCCTCCTCGGTGTCGCTCTCGATGTATTCGGTGATGCCGTTGACCAGCGCGTGCTCCAGCCGCTTTTCAACCGGCCATTCGCGCCAGCGCAGGTCCTTCTCTCGGGCTTCCTTGCCCGCGGCACCCTTGTAGCGCTCGGCGAGTTCCAGGAGATTTTCGGTCGCCGTGCCATCGGCCTTCGGTGCACGGTTGAGCACGACGTCTTCGCAAGCCTCGCGCAGCTCCGGATCGATCGTCTCGTAGACGGCGAGTTGGCCGGCATTGACGATGCCCATGTCCATCCCTGCCTGGATGGCGTGGTAGAGGAACACCGCATGCATGGCTTCGCGGACGGGTTCGTTGCCGCGGAAGGAGAAGGAGAGGTTCGATACGCCGCCCGACACGTGGACGCCGGGAAGCGCGGTCGTGATCTCGCGGGCGGCTTCGACGAAGGCGAGCCCGTAGCCGTCGTGCTCCTCGATGCCGGTCGCCACGGCGAAGATATTGGGATCGAAGATGATGTCTTCGGCCGCCATGCCGGCCTTCTCGGTCAGGAGCTTGTAGGCGCGCTTCGAGATGTCGACCTTGCGCTGTTTCGAGTCGGCCTGACCCTGCTCGTCGAAGGCCATCACGACCACCGCGGCGCCATAGGCGCGGCAGAGCTTGGCCTGCTTGAGGAAGGCTTCCTCGCCCTCCTTCATGGAGATCGAGTTGACCACCGGCTTCCCCTGGACGCACTTGAGGCCGGCTTCGATGATCTCCCACTTGGAACTGTCGATCATCACCGGCACCTTGGCGATGTCTGGCTCCGCGGCAATGAGGTTGAGGAACTCGACCATCGCCTTCTGCGAGTTGATCAGGCCTTCGTCCATGTTGATGTCGATGATCTGGGCGCCGTTCTCGACCTGGTCGCGCGCGACGTCGAGCGCGGTGGCATAGTCGCCCGCCGTGATCAGCTTGCGGAACTTGGCCGAGCCGGTGACATTGGTGCGTTCCCCGACGTTCACGAACGGAATGTCCTCGGTGAGCGTGAAAGGCTCCAGGCCCGACAGCCGCATCAGCGGGGTGACCTGCGGGATCTCGCGTGGCGGATGTTTCGCGACCGCGTCGGCGATGGCTCGGATGTGCTCGGGAGTCGAGCCGCAGCAGCCGCCGACGATATTGACGAGGCCTTCTCGTGCAAATGCCTCGATCTGCCCGGCCATGAATTCCGGGCTCTCGTCGTACTCGCCGAAGGCGTTCGGCAGGCCGGCATTCGGATACGCGCAGGTGAGCGTGTCGGCGACGCCTGAAATCTCGGCCAGGTGCGGGCGCATGGCGGTAGCACCCAGTGCGCAGTTGAGGCCGATGGAAACGGGGCGGGCATGGCGCACGGAGTGCCAGAAGGCCGTTGGGGTCTGGCCCGACAACGTGCGGCCGGACAGGTCGGTGATCGTGCCGGAGATCATGACGGGCAAGTCGATGCCCTTCTCCTCGAAGACTTCGCCGCAGGCAAAGATTGCCGCCTTGGCGTTTAGCGTGTCGAAGATGGTCTCGATCAGGATCAGGTCCGCGCCGCCGTCGACGAGGCCCCGCAGCTGTTCGCCATAGGCGATGCGCAAATCATCGAAGCTGACCGCACGATAGCCGGGGTTGTTGACGTCGGGCGAGATCGACGCGGTACGGTTGGTCGGCCCGAGCGCGCCGGCGACGAAGCGGCGCCTGCCGTCTTCCTGCTCGGCACGGATGGCTGCGCGCTTCGCCAGTCGCGCGCCGTCGCGGTTGAGGTCGTAGACCATCTCCTCCATGCCGTAGTCGGCCTGCGCGATGCGCGTGGAGGAGAAGGTGTTGGTCTCCAGAATGTCGGCGCCGGCGATGGCGTAGCGGTAGTGAATCTCCTCGATCGCGCCCGGCTGGCTGAGGATCAGGAGGTCGTTGTTGCCTTGCTGGTGGCAGGCGCAGCCGCCGAAACGCTCGCCGCGGAAATGGTCCTCGCCGTAGCCGAGCGCCTGGATCTCGGTGCCCATCGCGCCGTCGAGAACCAGGATGCGTTCCCGCGCAGCCGCGTTCAACGCCGCGCGGATTTCCGTTCCGTCCGGTTTTGCGGCGATCGGACCGAAAAGCTCGTCGAGGCTGGAAGCCATGGGGCAGATACTCTCATGCTGTTTCCGGAAACTGTCGGATACTCACATAAGGATATCTTTATGTCAACATAGAGGTCAATTTGGCGGTACTACCAGGAGGCGCGACGGCGGTCACTGCCGCCGCTCCCCGAAATCAACGGACCACGTAGCCGATCAGTCCATCTTCATCGTCGAGCCATGCGTGTCGTCCTTCGGGGCGGCGCCCATGCCCTGGACCCTAAACTCGACCGGCACCTCGCCGGCCCTCTCGAAGGTCAGCGTCCCGGCGAAACTTTCATCCTCCTTTGGGAGCGAATGGAGGTCGAGGAACATCAGGTGATATGAGCCGGGCTTCAGTTCGAGGGTACCTCCGGCCGGGATCTCCAGGAGACCTTCGACCGGCCGCATGGTCATGACGCCCTTGTCGTCCACCGACATCTCGTGGATTTCGGTGCGGCCGGCGATCTCCGCCGACACCGACACCAGGCGGTCCGGCGCGGAACCGTTGTTGTGGACCGCGAAATAGCCGCCGGCGACCTTGGCGCCTTCCGGTGCGGCCCGGGACCAGGGATGCTGGATGATCAGGTCACCAGCCTTGAACTCATGGGCAAACAGCGCCGAAACGCTGGCGACGAGGAGGAGAACGGCAAGCGCGTGCGCGCGAACGAAGAAGGACATGGAATGCTCCGGTTGTCTGCGCGTCCCGCCAAGGGACGGCGCTTCAAAGGAAATGCGTCGATCGAAGGCGGCTGCTTGCCGCAGGGATCAGACATTTAACGGAGGAGCACGGGGATTTCCGAGCCCGGTTCTGCAGATGGAGCGAACCAGCCGCACGGCAGCGAAGCGGGCTGCGGGCGGCTGCGCTGCAGGATTGACGAGGCCGGTTGCATCGTCGGGAGCAATGGCCGGATGAGCGGCCGCGACCGTACACCCAGAGGTGCAGCAGTCCGGGAGAGCGTGACGGCCGCTGTCGCGCGGATCGTCCCCCGGCTCACCCGAAAGGCAAAGGACGTTGCCGAAAGCGTCGAGTTGCGGCGCCCCGGCCTGGGTTGCGCCAGCGAAACCGGTCGCGAAAAGCTGTGCGAACAGAAGCAGGGACGCCGCGTGCGCGACCCAGCCACCCCATGCTCTGCGAAATGCCTTCATGGTTGCCTTCGCCCATTCTCGCGACGCGACTTTCTAGCAGGTCGCGGATTGGCGGCCAAGAAAGCTGCGCCCGGTGCGGCAATTCGGCCGCCCGGGCGCAAGGACAGTCGCGGGAGGATGGACTGCATCGGGGTCACGCGGCGTCGCGCGCGGCCTTCTCCTTCGGCGCGAGAAGCGAGCGCGCGTCCTTCGGCGACAGCGCGGCGGGGCGCTCGCAGGTCGTCTTCGTCTCGACGAACCTGCCGGTCTCGCCCGATTTCAGGATCGAGGTCATGACTTCGATCGCGTGCAGCGAGGCCTCGAGCGAACAGCGATGCGGTCGGCCCTCGCGGATCGCCACAGCCATGTCGGCAAGCCCCGAGGCGCGGTAGTTGGCGAGCGGGCCGCGGGGGTGATCCTGATTGTGCACGGCGAAGGGATGTTCCCACTTCGGCGCCTTCTTCACCGGTTTGTCCTTCGTCGTGTACCGCACATCGCCGCCGAAGAAGTTCGGATCGGGCACGAACAGCGAGCCGTCCTCGCCGTAGAGTTCGATCGGCGAATGACCGTGCGTCCACACGTCCCAACTGGCGTTGAGACTGACGACGGCTCCATTCTCGAAGTGGAGAAGGGCAAGAATGGTGGTCGGCGTCTCGACCGACACCGTCTGGCCCGCACGCGGCTGCGAGGTGATCGTGCGTTCCTTCGCCGGGACCGAGGAAAGCGCCGCCACGCGCCGGATCGGGCCGATGAGCTGGACAAGGTTGGCGATGTAGTACGGACCGATGTCGAGGATCGGCCCGCCGCCGGCCTTGAAGAAGAAATCCGGGTTGGGGTGCCAGTGCTCCATGCCGTGGTTCATCACGAAGCAGGTGCCGCTGGTGATGCGCCCGACCGCTCCGGAATCCACGATATGCCGGGCAAGCTGGTGCGCGCCGCCGAGGAAGGTGTCCGGAGCGGAACCGACGCGCAGGTTCTTCTTCGCCGCGATCTTCTTCAGGTCGAGACCTTCGGCAACCGACAGCACGAAGGGCTTTTCGGAATAGACGTGCTTGCCGGCCTCGAGCGCCCGGCGCGAGATATCGTAATGCGCCGCGGGAATCGTCAGGTTGACGACGATGTCGACGTCGTCGGCGGCCATCAATTCGTCGACGCCCGACGCCCTGACGCCGGACTCCGCCGCACGCGCTCTGGCCGCCGTCATGTCGATGTCGGCGCAGGCGCGCATCTCGATGCCCCTGAACAGCGGCGCGAGCCTCAGATAGGCGGCGGAGATGTTTCCGCAGCCGACGATCCCGACCCCCAGTTTCTTCGCCATGACGCCTTACTCCTGGTAGGATCTGACCGCTTCGATCGAGCGGCGGGCGAATCGACCGATGTCGTTGGGGTTGTCGTGCTCCATGATGTAGTGCCGGGCCGGCGACTTCGACCGCAGCTCCGCCATGAGCCTCGGCCAGTCGAGGGTTCCGTGGCCGGCATCGGCCCAGCCGTCCTCGTCGCCGCCCTGTCCCGCCGCCGCGATGTCCTTGACGTGAACGGCGATGATCCTGGCGCCATGGCGCTCGATCCAGGCAAACGGGTCCGCACCGCCGCGCACCACCCATGCGACGTCGATCTCCCAGCCGATCTCAGGGGCCGATGACAGGATGATGTCCTGCGGCAGCGAGCCGTCCGGCAGCGGCTTGAACTCAAAATCGTGGTTGTGCCAGCCGAATCCGTATCCCGCTTCGCGGGCCCTTTCGCCGGCACGCGCCAGCCGCTCGCCGAAGCCGCGCCATCCGGCGGTGTCGGCGGGGCGCTTGTCCGCGGTCAGGAAGGGGCAGATGAGGGTGTCGACGCCGAGCGCGTCGGCGGTCCGGCGGACGCTGTCGAAATCGTTCTCCAGCGCATCGATCGGGAAGTGGCCGGTCGGCATGGAGAGACCGTTCCTGTCCATCCCGGCGCGGAACCCCGCGGGGTCGGAATAGACCCCTCCGAAACCTTCGACCTTTTTGTAGCCGCACTCCGCCAGGAGTTGCAGGACATCGTCCCAGGGCTGAAAATTGCGCGCGCTGTAGAGTTGAAACGACCAGTCCATGTCCGTTCTTTCCAAGATCGTGAAATCGTGACGTCAGAGTCTCTCGCCGGTTTCCCTGTCGAAGAGCGAGGCATTGGCGGGATCGAAGCCGATCGTGACCGTCTCCCCGTCCCGGGGCGCCCGTTCGGAGGTGACGCGCATGGTGAAACTCTGGCCGCCGAGCCTGGTCCACAGCAGCGTATCGGATCCCATCGGCTCGACGACTTCCACGGGCAGCGGTACCGTGAACGGCCAGCCCTCCCCGGTGTCGACGCCGACATGCTCGGGGCGGATGCCGAAGGAGGTGGGCCCTTCGCGGAACCCGAGGCCGTCGAACGGGTAGTTCGACACCGGAGCCCGGAAATCGCCCGAGACGAACCAGGGACTGCCGCCAGCAGTCTCCAGCGCGCCTTCGATGAA
Source organism: uncultured Alphaproteobacteria bacterium (assembly GCA_963747465.1). Taxonomy (GTDB): domain Bacteria; phylum Pseudomonadota; class Alphaproteobacteria; order Rhizobiales; family Rhizobiaceae; genus Aquibium. The sequence continues at coordinate 750,972 of CAVVFC010000003.1, read as the reverse complement.
GTTCATGCCGGGCGAACCGACGAATTCGGCCACGAAGCGGTTGACCGGCCGATTGTAGATGGTCTTTGGCGAATCGAACTGCTGGATGAGACCACCCTTCATGACCGCCACCCGGTCGGCCAGCGTCAGAGCCTCGATCTGGTCGTGCGTGACGTAGATCATCGTGTTTGCGAGCTTCTGGTGCAGCCGCTTGATCTCGATGCGCAGTTCCGAGCGCAGCTTGGCGTCGAGGTTCGAAAGCGGCTCGTCGAAGAGAAACACGCCGACGTCGCGCACCAGTGCCCGGCCGATGGCGACGCGCTGCCTCTGACCGCCCGAAAGGGCCGATGGCTTGCGCTGCAGGAGTGGCTCGATCTGGAGGATTTCGGCCGCCCGCGCAACGCGGCTACGGATCTCGTCGCGGGGGACGCGTGCGTTCTTCAGCCCGAAGGTGAGGTTTCCCTCGACCGTCATCTGCGGATAGAGCGCATAGGACTGGAACACCATGCCGATGCCACGGTCCTTGGGTTCTTCCCAGGTGACGTTCTTGCCGTTGATGAAGATCTGTCCGCCCGACACGTCCAGAAGGCCCGCGATGCAGTTGAGCAGGGTCGACTTGCCGCATCCGGAGGGACCGAGCAGGACGATGAACTCGCCCTCTCCGACGTCGAGATTGAGCGATTTCAGCACCTCGACCGCGCCGAAATTGAGCGACAGATCCCTGACCAGTACGCTCGTCATCGCTCAGCCCTTCACAGCGCCGGCTGCAATGCCGCGCACGAACAGCTTGCCCGAAATGAAGTAGATGACCAGCGGCACGAGGCCGGTCAGGATCGTTGCCGCCATGTTGACGTTGTACTCCTTCACGCCTTGTACGGAATTGACGATGTTGTTGAGCTGCACCGTCATCGGGTAGGTCTCGGGCTTCGTGTAGACGACCCCGAAAAGGAAGTCGTTCCAGATGCCGGTCACCTGGATGATCATCGAGACCACGAAGATCGGCAGGCTCATCGGCAGCATGATGCGGAAGTAGATGCCCCAGAAGCCGGCGCCGTCGACGCGCGCCGCCTTGAAGAGTTCCTCAGGCACGGACGCGAAGTAGTTGCGGAACAGGAGCGTGTTGATCGGCATGCCGAAGATCGTGTGCACGATGATCAGCCCGGTCAGCGTGCCGTACACACCCATTTCACGCAGGATGATGACGATCGGATAGATCATCACCTGGTAGGGGATGAAGGCGCCGACGATCAGGATCGTGAAGAAGGTGTTGCCGCCCCTGAAACGCCAGTTGGCCAGCGCGTAGCCGTTCACCGAGGCGATGGCGATCGAGATGATCACGCTGGGAATGGTGATCCGCACGGAATTCCAGAAGCCGCGCGAGAGACCGTCGCAATTCAACCCGGTGCATGCCGTCGACCACGCCTTGACCCAAGGCTCGAAGGTGATCTCGACCGGCGGGGCGAACACGTTGCCGAAGCGGATCTCCGGCATGGTCTTCAGCGAGGTGACGACCATGACGTAGAGCGGCATCAGGTAGTAGAGCGAGACAAGGGCGAGCATGCCGTAGACGACGACGTTGCGGCGCGAGAAGATGCGCTTCGGCTTCGGCCCCCAGGCTTCCGCCGGATCGGCGACCTGCGGCTCGACCTGTCCGGCGGCGGCAACGCGGACGTCAGCCACGGCGGCTCCTCCCGCCGAATTCGAGATACGCCCATGGAACCACCACGATCGCCACCGTGAGCAGCATCATCGTGGAGGCGGCAAAGCCCTGGCCGAGATTCTGGGCGGCGAACATGTAGTCGTAGACGTATTTCGCGGGCACCTCGGAGGCGTGGCCGGGGCCGCCGGAGGTCTGCGCCACCACGAGATCATAGACACGCACGATGCCGCTCGCGATGATGACGAGCGTGGTGATGAACACCGGCCGCATCATCGGGATCACGATGAAGAGATAGGTCTTCCACATGGGGATGCCATCGACGCGGGCGGCCTTCCAGATGTCTTCGTCGATGCCGCGCAGCCCCGCGAGCATCAGGCACATGACGAGGCCCGTGCCCTGCCACAGCCCGGCGATCAGGATGCCGTAGATGACGATGTCCTGGTCGTAGAGCGGATTGAACGTGAAGCTTTCCCAACCGAAGCTGCGCACGAGATGCTGCACGCCGTAGTCCGGATTGAGCAGCCATTGCCAGACCAGGCCGGTGACGATGAAGGAGAGCGCGAAGGGATAGAGAATGATGGTGCGGAAGGTGTTCTCGAAACGGATCTTCTGGTCGAGAAGCGCTGCCAGCACAAAACCGATCAACAGCGAGAAGATCAGCGACAGGACGCCGTAGATCAGGAGGTTCTCGATGGAGGCGAGCCAGCGCGGCGTCGACCAGAGGCGTTCGTACTGGGCCAGGCCGACGAAGTTCAGGCGCGGCAGGAGCCGTGAATTGGTAAAGGAATAGATGACCGTCCAGACGCTGCCGCCGAGGAACACCACCAGCGCGGTGAAGACCATCGGAACCGAAGCAATCTTCGCGTTGAGATTCCGGAACAGGGAATTGGGCCGGCCAGTGGCTTCATTCGCCATCGTCATCGTCCAGCGGCTTTGAAATTCTGGTGCGGGCGAACAGTCCTCCGCCGCCGGGCAACGGCCCTGGCGGCGGGGATTGCGCTACCGATCGCTCAATCGGCGTTCGCGATGATTTCGGCGTAGCGCTTCTGCGCATCTTCCGGCGTCATCGACGGCGTCGAGAAGAAGGCGACGAACAGGTCGTTGAGCTGATTGTTCGTATCCTCCGTGTTCAGCCGCGGCGGATCGGGGATCGTGTTCTCCTCGGCAAGGATCGCGAGGCCCTTCTTCATGCAGTCGTTGGCTGCATCGAGATCGACGTCGCCGCGAACCGGGACTGAGCCCTTCTTCAGGTTGAACGCGACCTGCGTTTCGGGGCTGAGCATCGTCGAGGCGAGCACTTCCTGAGCCGCCGTCTTTTCCGGATCATCGAGGTTGGGGAAGTAGAAGGCGTCCCCGCCCACCGAGATCAGTTCGTTGACGCCGAGCCCGGGCAGGCACGAATAGTCCTTGCCCGCGACCTGTCCGGCGACCTGGAACTCGCCTTGCGCCCAGTCGCCCATGATCTGCCCGCCGGCCTGGCCGGTGATGACGAGGTTGGTCGCCTGGTTCCAGTCCTGCACGTTCGAGTTCGCGGCCATCTTGCGCGCGTCGTCGGCGGCCTTGAAGACCTTGGCCATTTCCGGACCGGCCGCCACTTCGGCATCCTTGTCCCTGTAGACCTTCAGGAAGGTCTCCTTGCCGGCGATCGCCGGGATCAGGACGTTGAAGGCTCCGGTCGTCTGCCATGCCTGGCCGCCCATCGCCAGCGGCACCTTGCCCGCCTTCTCGAGTGCCGGCGCGGCGGCCACGAACTCGTCCCAGTTGGTGGGCACCGGCACGCCGGCATCCTCGAACGCCTTGTGCGAGAGCCAGAGCCACTGCCACGAGTGGATGTTGATCGGCACGCAGTAGATCTTGCCGTCGACCGTGCAGCCCTCGAGCAGGCTGACCGGGCGGATGAAGTCTTTCCAGCCCTCCTTTGAGGCGAGATCGGTGAAATCCCGCATGAGGCCGGCTTCGACGAGTTCCTCCGCCTGACGTCCGTGATTGAATTGCGTGGCGGCCATCGGGTCGCCGCCGGTGATGCGGCTGATGAAGACCGGCCGCGCCGTGTTGCCGCCGCCAGCGATGGCGCCGTCGACCCAGTTGTTGCCGGTTGCGTTGAATGCCTTGGCTAATTCGGCGACTGCCGCGGCCTCACCGCCGGAAGTCCACCAATGGGTGACCTCCAGATCGGCGGCACTCGCCGGAACGGCGAATGCAACCGACGCCGCGAACGCGGCCGTCATTAGATGATAACGCACTGTTGTTCCTCCCTGGAAGTTCTGAAACGTTACAGGTACTGACCATAGGTGAAGCCGCGAGGTGGCGCAATCAGGAAAAGCGGCACTCAAGGGATTTTTTTCGACAGACGAACTAAAGGTGAATGGCCCGCAATGCAGCATTTTGTTTGCTGCGCTGCGAAATCGCGCCACTGCGCGCGACTTAATCATCGCGCTTTGCACCGGTCGTACCGTTGCGGAGAACGGAAGCAGATGTTCGAAGCATTGCACAAGGACCAGCAATTCTGTAACGTTACAGTTATACCTCCGACCAGAACCTGATCCGGGTGGAGATTGTAAGCCGCGGCAGCGGCTGATAGGCGGAGCCGATGGACCTCAAAGCCCCGATCAGCGAGACTTCCGGAGCCGATGGCGGGCGTCCGACGCTGAAGACGATCGCCTTCATGACCGGACTGGGCGTGACGACGGTCTCGCGTGCGCTCAAGGATGCGCCCGAGATCGGCGAGGAGACCAAGCGCAGGGTCCGCCTCGTCGCCAAGCAGATCGGCTACCGGCCGAACCGCGCCGGCGTGAGGCTGCGGACGGGCAAGACCAACGTCATCAGCCTCGTCCTCGACACCGAGGAGGATCTGACCGGCTTCGTCTCGGACATGATCTACGGCATTTCGGAGACCGTGGCCGAGACACCGTACCACCTGATCGTGACGCCGTATTCCCGGCGCAACGATCCCATGGATCCCATCCGCTACATCGTCGAGACCGGCTCGGCCGACGGCATCATCCTGTCGCGCACGCTGCCCGACGACCCGCGCATCCACTACCTGATCGAACACCAGTTCCCCTTCGCCACGCACGGCCGAACGGACCTGACCGTCGAGCACGCCTGGCACGACTTCGACAACAGGAGCTTCGCCCGTGACGCCGCCAGGAAGCTCGCCGCACTCGGGCGGACCCGCCTGGCGCTGCTTCCGCCGCCGGTCGGGCTCACCTACCACAGCCATACCCGCGAGGGCTTTTCGGAAGGCGTGCTCGAAGCCGGCGCGACCGAAGTGGCATGGAACGGGGTTTCCATCGACGACAAGGTGGATGCGATCCGGACGAAGACGATCCGCCTGATGCAGCGGAAGGATCGGCCCGACGGCATCGTCGTGTCCAGCGGCGGGGCGACATTCGCCCTCGTGGCCGGCATCGAGGAGGCCGGGCTGAAGCTGGGGAGCGACGTCGATGTCGTCTCGAAGCAATCCTCCAAGCTGCTGCGGCTTTTCCGGCCGGAACTCTATGTCTGCCAGGAGAACTTCCGGCTCGCCGGCCGCGAGGTGGCGAAGGCGGTACTCGGCCGGATAGACGGGAAAAGCGTGGACAAGTTGCAGAGCCTCGCCCCCCCTCCCCCGATCCTTTCCTGCCGGAACGCGCCGGTTTCCTGACGATCCGCGCGGCGGCCGGCCCGGACCGGCTCGATCTGAGCGATTCCGCATGCGGGGCGATGGCTTGACCCGAGTCCGCCAGCATGAAAATCCTTGGCCATGTTCATTGATTCGTGCCGGGTCACGGGCGTGCTCGACGGGCGCGCCACCGAAGGGGGATTCCGCGGATCCCCGGCCCGCGGGCTTGCGCGAGGCAGCGAGCGGCAATGACCGTCGCCCGGCCGATACTGTCCCGGCAGACGCTCGCCGCGGTCGCCACGGTCGGGAACCGCGAACAGCTTTCCGCCTGCCTCGAACGGATCGCTGCCGAAGCCGGGGCCTCGCACTACCTGCTGCTTGCCGAACGCCATCAGCATGGCGGAAGACAGCCCTGGGTCGTGGCGAGCAACTGGATCTACGATACCCTGCAGCTCGCCGGCGAGACCGCGCTGGCCCGTCTCGCCGAACTGGAAGGTGCTGCGCTCGACCCAAGCGGCCCCCGTCCGGCCGCCAGGGAATTGCGCCAGCAGGAGACGCGGACCGATACCGGGCGGACCAGGGCATTGTTGAAGCGGCGCGGACACGCCGAACTCCATGCCCTGTCACTGCGTGCGGGGACGCGATGCTGCCACATGCTCCTGTCTTCCTCCGAAGCTGCCTCGATACGGGTCGACCTGCTGCCCACGGTCCGCCTCGCCTGCTGCTACCTGGTGGGACAGCTTCCGCCCGAACTTCTCGGCGAAACCTCGGCGGACGCGCTTTCCGAGCGCGAGCGGGAGTGCCTCTACTGGGTCTCGGAGGGCAAGACCACCGGCGAGGTCGCCGTCATCCTGGGGGTGACCTCGAACACGGTGAACAGCTATCTCGCGAATGCCATCCAGAAGTTCGGCGCCAGCAACCGCGCAATGGCGATTGCCACTGCGATCAGGACGGGAGCCATCTGACCATGATGGACGGCGCGCCCGAGAGACTGGCCCTCGGCGACTGGGCGGACATCGCAGGCAAGGGCCTCGACGTGACCACGGACAATGTCGGCTTCCTGCTCGACTCCGTGCGGCAGGTGCGCCGCATGGCCGTCGACGCAAACGCCTCCTACTACGCGGTATTCCTCATCTCGCGTACGACGCCGAAGCCCGGCATGGCGCTCTGCTTCGATCGCAAGTTCCCGAGGTCCTCGGACCTGTCACGCTTCATCTGCGGCGATCACGGAACCGGATGGCTCGGCGCAGCGGGCCGTTCGATGACGCCGTTCTGGTGGCGCTGCGAGACCCAGACCGCACGCTGCCCGGCGTTTCCGCTGCTGGCCATCGGAGACGAGGTCGAACCGCTGACGCCCGAACTGCCTGGCCTGGCCCTGCCGGTTTTCGCAGATCGCGGATCGCAGGGTTTCGTCGTCCTGGCCGGCGCCGAGATCGCGGTGGACGATGCCATGGTCTGCGACCTGCACATCAGGGCGCTGGCGCTGTTCGGAACGGTGGCGCGCCTGCTGCTGGTGCAGACCCGCGAGGTCCCGGCGATGTCGGCCCGGGAAATCCAGTGCCTGCGCCTGACCGCCGAAGGAAAGACCAGCGAGGAGATCGCCCGGCGCCTCGGCCTGTCGGTCCATACGGCGAACCAGTATCTCTCCTCCACCTCGCAGAAGCTGAACGCGGTCAACCGGATGCACGCGGTCGCAAAGGCCCTCCGGCTCGGCCTGATCGACTGAAACGATGGCGATCCGAGCCGCGGGCTCAAAGCCCGAGCGGCTCGGTCCTGCGGATGCGAGAGCCCTCGAGCGCGGTGGCCAGGAACCGGGTGTTCTGTGCCGGATCCTCCGATGATTCGTCGAAGGCGACGTAGTTCACCTCGACGCTCGCCTTGAGCGCGGTCAGGCAGAGCGAGAAATAGACGGTCGCCCCGCCGGGTTTCAGTTGGAGGTCGAGGGTGATCACCGGCTCCCCGCTCCAGCCGAGATTGACGGTGCCGCCGTGCCCAAAGCAGAGCGTGCCTGGCATGAAATAGAGTTCAGCCGCCGATTCCACGATGTCGGCGAGGTTGCCATGCTGCTCGAGCCGGAGGAAGGCGACGTAGTCTGCAACGTCGACCATGCGGAGTTCGGAAACGACCTCCTGGATCGCCTTGGCGACGATTATCTCGCGAGCGGAGGAATGCGGCTGCCGATTCATGAATGCAACTTGCCTGGTTTCTGGCCCTTCTGGCCGCTCTGGATGATCCGGACGAGTTCCGCCACCGCGTGGTAGAACTGCGGTGGGATCATGTTATCGACTGAAACTTGTTTGAACATGGAACGCGCGAGCGCGACGTCCTCGAAAATCGGGATTCCGTTCTGCTCGGCGATCTCGCGGATGCGCAGGGCCACGAGGTCCTGTCCCTTGGCGACGACGATGGGCGCCGCCGTCTCGTCGCGCACGTAGCGCAGCGCGATCGAAAAGTGCGTCGGGTTGGCGATGACGAGGGTCGCACGCGGAACGGCCGACATCATGCGTTTCCTGGCCCGGTCGCGCTGCAGCGACCGCATGCGCGACTTCAGGATCGGATCGCCCTCCGACTGCTTGTGCTCGTCCTTGACCTCCTGTTTCGTCATCCGCAGTTCCTGCATCCAGTGGAAGCGGCTCCACAGGACATCGACGCCGGTGATCAGCGCCATGGCGAAGGCGACGGTGGTGACCAGTTCCACCGCAATGTCGCGGATGACCACCCCGAAGCTGCTCGGAACCGTCACCATTCCGGCGAGCAGGCGGGCGTGTACGTCGTTCATCACGAAGATCAGGAACACGGTCGCGAAGATGACCTTGCCCAGCGACTTGGCGAATTCGACGAAGCCCTTGATGCCGAATACGCGCTTCCAGCCGCCCAGGAGCGATATCCGCGAGAATTTCGGCATGATGCGGTCGCCGACCATGCGCGGCATGTTCTGCAGCACCGATGCGCCTATTCCGGCCGCGATCAGCAGGGCCATGACGATCATGATCGCGCGGGCGATCTCGATGGATACGACCTGCAGGAGAGACGTGGCGTCGAGTTCCGTCTCGAGCCGCCATTCGTCCGGCCTTTCCAGGAACGTCCCCAGGAACAGCGCCAGATGGATGATGGTGTCGTAGGAGAAGAACAGCGCGAACACGACGAAGGCGGCGAGCGAGGCAAAGATCGGCGCCTCGCGCGAGGTGGGCAGATTCCCCTTCTCGATGGCATCGCGGATCTTCTTTTCCGACGCCGCCTCTGTCTTGCTTTCCTTGTCGTTTTCTTCAGCCATCGCCGCCCGTCACCTTGTCATGCCAGGATTGGCGAGCGTCGGCGCGCCGTGCGCCCGTTCAGGCGGCTTCCTGGGTCGATGGAAGCTGGATCTTGCCTTCCTTGCCCATGCGGATGGCGGCCACGGCTATCTCGCGACGCGCCTTTATGATCGCGGCGGGCTGCAGATTGCCGGGATTGCCGGCGAGTTCCGATTCGATCATGCGGCGCGACCGGGCGCCAAGTGCCGAAAGGACCGCCTCGACGACCAGGTTGTCCGCATCGCGCAGGGCCAGGGTGACGATCTCCGTCGACATGCCGTCGAAAAGCGTCAGCCGCGACTTCTGGTCCAGCAGCGGCAGGTCCTCGAACGAGAATATCTGCGCCTTGATTGCCTTCACGTCCGCAAAGCCGGCGCTCTCCATGTCGGCGAGGATCTCGTCGAGCTGGGTCTTCTCGAGCTCGTTGAGAACGCTGGCAACCCGCGCATGACCGGCGGCGGGGGACTTAGCGGAGTTCTCGCCGAGCAGACGCGCGCGCAGCTGGTTCTCCACGATCCTGAGCGCGGCGGGCTTCACGGTGCCGATGGTGACCATGCGCTTGGCGACTTCGCCACGCAGGTTCTTCGGCATCGTCAGGAGGATGTTGGCAGCCGGGGTCGGCGCGAGGTTGGTGAGCACCAGCGCCGCCGTCTGGGGATGCTCGGCGGAAAGAAAGGTGCCGACCCTTTCGGGCTCCAGGGCCTCGATCGCCGGCCAGACCGGCGGCGGCTGGTTGGCATTGTTGTCGGCGCCGTTGTTCATGATCGCGCTGACCTCCTCCGGCGACAGGGATTCGCTGAGGATCGTGTCCATCGTGTCGGCCGAGTCCATGAGACCCGCGCCCTCGGCGAATTCGTCCTCGAATTCGGCGATGATCTTCTCCAGCTCGCTCTGCGGGATGGTGCGCAGCTTTCGCGCACCCTCGATCAGCATCTTCAGCTCTTCCTGCTTGAAGAACTTCAGCAGCCGCCCGGCCGCCGGCTTTCCCATCGCGACGAGGATCGCGGCAGCCTTCTGCGCGCGCGTCAGGTTCGATAAGGCCGACGAACTTTCCGAAGAATCGGGGGAGGAGAAGTCGAAGTTCATCGCGCCGTCAGGACTTCTTCGCCGAATGGATTATCTCGGTCAGCTTGATGCCGAACCGTGATGGATCGCTCTCGAGCACGGTGATCTCGCCCCGCGCGATCTTGCGTCCGTTGACGACGACGTCGACCGGCTCGCCGATGCGCCGGTCGAGGGCCACCGTAGCGCCCTTGCGCAGCGCCATGAGGTCCGACACCTGCATCTCGGTGCTGCCCAGCACGATCTGCACGTCGACCGGGATGTTCATGATGATGCCGGAGTTGGAATCGCCGGCACCCGCCTGCTCCTCTTCATCGTCCTGCGGCAGCGAGAAGCCGGCATTGCCGGCAGGCTTGGAATCCTCCCTGAGCACGCCGCGCAGTTCGTCGATGGCGCGGTCGAGGTCCTCTTCCCCTTCGACCGTGTCCGCCGAGGCGTTGGCCTGGTTCATTGCATTTGCTCCATACGGGCGTGCCTTCCCGCCATTCCAGCTTCAAGAGAAGACAAGCCCGCCGCCTTCGTCCTTGTCCGAATCCGCGGGACCCTTGATTCGCACGGTGTAGTTTTGTTCAAGCCGGCCGAACTCGCAAACGAAGAGAAGCTTGTTCTTCGCAGAAAGCAGCGTTTCCGTCGGGGCGCTTCGCGACAATTCGATGATCTGGCCTTTCCGCAGGGCGGCGATGGAACCGAGGCTCATCTTGCCCACCGGCATCGTCGCCTCCAGCCTGACCTTCGAGCGCATCACCTCCTCGTTGAAGCGTGCCGCCCACTCCGACGTCTGCGCGTCGGTTCCGGCAAGGTCGGAACTCTCGTCCGCGCCGCGGCGCAGGACCACGCGCTGGGGCATGTAGAGGGAGATCCGCCCGATCTCGGGCTCGGTTCCGACGAGATAGTCTATCCGCACCGCTGGACCGTCGCGCAGGGCGACGCTCTTGAGGCTTTCCCCCGAGAGCACGGATGGCAGTGGAAGCTTCACCTGCTGCGCCTGGGAGCTGACGCCGTTGAATGCCGCCGCGAAGAGCCGGGAGACGAGGTTGGCGACCTCGACCTCGACCGGCGAGAGTTCGCGCCCGATCCGGCCGGCGCCGGTGTCGGGCTCGGCTCCGAACAACGCGTTGACGAAGATCGCGAGCGCCTGTTCCTCGATCCGGACCGCCAGAGCGTCGGGAGAGACCTTCGACGACGCGACGGTCACCGCATCGTGCGGGCCGGCGGACGTGACGATGTCGATGGTCCGGTCGATCTCGACCTTTTCGAGTTCGAACGGCACCGGTTCGTTGGCGGCGTCCTCCAGCCCGGCGCGAAGCGGCTTGAGCAGCTGATCGCCGAGGATCTGCGCCGACTTGACGATCTTTGCCGGCTCGCCCGTAGCGCCCACCAGCCTTTCCAGGATGGAAGGCGATGCGCTCGGCTGGACGTTGACGGCACTGCCGTTCATGTCAGGCGGCCTTCGCTTCGTGGCCGGTATTCAGCGTCTGCTGCTCGACGGCATCGATGGTCGGGCGGTCGTGCGACGAGATGGTCTTGCGGCCGAACTCGAGTGCGACCTGCGGCAGGGCGCCGTTCATGTAGGCAAGCAGCGTCTGCTTGACGATGATGTAGAGCCGGTTCCGCTTCTCGCGCACGGCCTTGACCTTGGCCGCGATCGGGCCGACCAGGCCATAGGACAGGAAGATGCCGAGGAAGGTGCCGACCAGCGCTCCGCCGATGAGGTGTCCGAGGACCTCGGGGAACTGGTCGAGGGCGCCCATGGCCTTGATGACGCCGAGCACCGCCGCGACGATACCGATTGCCGGAAGACCGTCGCCGACGGAAACGAGCGCCGCGTGCGCCTTCATCTTGTCGCTGCGGATGGTGTGGATTTCCTCGTCCATCAGCGCCTCGATCTCGTGCGAGCGCGCATTGCCGATGATGATCAGGCGACAGTAGTCGCAGATGAAGTGCGTCAGGTCGTGGTTCTTGAGGACGATCGGATAGGCCTGGAAGATCGGCGACTCGTCGGGATTGTCGATGTGGCCCTCGACCTCGCTTCGCGACTTGGTCTTCAGTTCGCGCATGAGACTGTGCAGCACGCCGAGCGTCTCGAGGTAGTCCAGCTCTCCCGGAACCGCGTTCTTGAAGGCTTCGATCAGCGCCTTGCCGGTATCCTTGACAGTCGGCATCGGATTGCCGACGAGGAAGATGCCGAGTGCCGCGCCTGCGATGATGACGAACTCCCAGGGCTGGATGAGCACCTCGATGTGCCCGCCCATGGCCATGAAGCCGCCGAGCACGCATCCCAGCGTGACCACAAGCCCGATCAGAATTCCCAAGACGGCCCCTCCATGGAATGCGCCGGCCGAAGGATTACCGGCCGTGCCTTGTGTGAAGCTGGACCGATCCCCTCCGCCGCGGGTCGCGGCAGGCGGTCAGGCGCCGGAAAGGTTCGCGCAAGGAAATAGACATATGATCGGCGCAACACATGGCTCAGGAGCCCCGGGCTTGGTCAACACCTTCACCAGCTACGCATCGATCGTGCGCGATCTCGACACAACCATCGAGCGGGTGGAGGCGCAGCCCGTCGTGAAGCGCGAGACCGAGTACTACCTGGAAAATATCGAAAACGTTAAATCCATCGATGATTTTGTCGGCAACCCGCGGCTATTCAACTACGCGATGAAGGCCTTCGGCCTCGAGGACATGACCTATGCCAAGGCATTCATGGTCAAGCTCCTCAAGGAAGGCATCGACGACAGCGAGAGCTTCGCGAACTCGCTGACCGACAAGCGCTACAAGGACTTCGCGGAGGCCTTCAACTTCGCCCGCTTCGGCGAGAGCACGACGGTGTTCGACCGGACCCGGCAAGGCACGGTCGACAAGTACCTGCGCCAGACCCTCGAGGAAGACGCGGGCACTACCAGCGAAGGTGTCCGCCTCGCGCTCTATTTCGAGCGCAAGGCACCCGATGTCACCAGCATGTACAGCATCCTGGCCGACACGGCCCTGGCGAAGGTGGTGCGGACGTCGTTCGGATTGCCGGATTCCTTTGCGCTGCTCGACATCGACAAGCAGGTCGAAATCCTGGGCAAGAGCCTCGACCTCGAGGATCTGAAGGATCCGGAGGCGCTTTCGAAGCTGCTCAAGCGGTTCACCAGCATGTGGGACGTGGCGAACCCGTCGGCCTCCTCGGTTTCGAACCTCAGCGTCCTGTTCGGTCAGCCGACCGAGTTCGGCATCTCGACCGACGTGCTCCTGACCATGCAGCAACTCAAGTTCTGAGACTGGACCAGACCATGCAATCGGGCCTCTACGTCGCGCTTTCAGCCCAGGTGGCGCTCGAAAAGCGCCTGACCACGATCGCCGACAACGTGGCGAATGCGAACACCGTCGGCTTTCGAGCCACAGAAGTGAAATTCGAGGATGTCGTCTCCGGCCTTGGCAACGATTCCGTGTCCTTCGTGTCGCCCGGATCGACCTATCTGTCGACGAAATCCGGCGGCATAAAGCAGACCGGCAACCCGCTCGACTTCGCCGTGCGGGGCGAGGCATGGTTCGCGCTGGACACCCCGGCCGGACCGGTGATGACCCGGGACGGGCGCTTCACCATGCTCGACACCGGCGAACTCGTCTCGATCGAAGGCCATCCCGTGCTCGATGCCGGAGGAGCGGCGATCCAGCTCGATCCGGGGGCCGGCGCGCCGGAAGCCGGCGCCGATGGGATGCTGCGCCAGAACGGCCAGCCGATCGGCGCGATCGGACTGTTCGACTTCGTGCCCGGTGAGGACTTCGTCCGCTACGGCAATTCGGGCCTGGTGCCGGCCGCGCCACCCGAGGCGATCGTCGACAGGGGCGACGTGGGCCTCGTCCAGGGCTTCGTCGAGGAATCGAACGTCAACCCGGTCCTCGAGATGACCAACCTCATCATGGTGCAGCGTGCATTCGAGAACGCCGCCGCCATCGTCCGCGATAGCGACAAATCGCTCGGAGAGGCCGTCAAGGCGATCGGCACCTGATGGAGGTCGAGGTGCTCGAGGAAGAATACGCGCCCGCAACGCCCGCCATCAGCAGGGACAGCAGGCGCGGCGCCCGCACCCGCCGGCACCGGCATGGAAGCGCTGGAGCTTCTCGAACGGCTCTTCAGGAATGCATCCCAGGACAATTCGCTGGTTCGAAGCGGCGGCCGCATCACGGAAGTGACGGCGACCCACTACCGGGTGCGCGGCCTGTCGGACACGGCACGGCTGGGCGACGTGGTCGAGCATCGAAGCCGCCATGGCGTCAAGCTCGGCGAGATGGTCCAGATCGGCGAGAAGGAAGTGCTCGTCGCGCCGTTCGAACAGACGTCGGATGCCGGCGTCTCCGATTCCGTCTATATCCGGGGTCCCTATCGCGTCTCGCCGGACGCGGCATGGCGCGGACGTGTCATCGACGCGCTCGGACGTCCGGTCGACGGCGGACCGCGCCTGCACGAGGGCGAATCGCTGCCGACCAATGGCCGGTCGACGCCAGGCGCGCTGGCGCGGCAGCGCGTCGACGCGCCGTTTCGCACCGGCGTCCGCGTCATCGACATCTTCACTCCGCTCTGTTTCGGTCAGCGGCTCGGCGTCTTCGCCGGATCGGGCGTCGGAAAGTCCACTCTGCTGGCGATGCTGGCCGCGGCACATGCCTTCGATACAGTCGTCGTGGCCCTCGTCGGCGAACGCGGCCGCGAGGTCCGCGAATTCCTCGAGGACACGATCGGCGAGGACAGCATGAAGAAGACCGTCGCGGTGGTCGCCACCAGCGACGAAAGCGCCATGATGCGCAAGCGCGCATCGCTCACCGCGATGAGCGTGGCCGAGTATTTCCGCGACCGCGGCGACCGCGTGCTGCTGGTGCTGGATTCGGTGACGCGCTACGCCCACGCCCTGCGCGAGGTGGCGATCGGGGCCGGAGAACCGCCCGTCGCACGCGGCTACCCGGCGTCCGTCTTCACCGACATGCCGCGGCTGCTCGAGCGGGCAGGACCCGGCGCGGAGGGCTCCGGGTCGATCACCGCGATCATCTCCGTTCTGGTGGACGGCGACGACCACAACGATCCCGTTGCCGATTCGGTGCGCGGAATTCTCGACGGGCACATCGTTCTCGACCGCGCGATCGCCGAACAGGGGCGCTATCCCGCCGTCAATCCCCTCGCGTCCGTCTCGCGCCTGGCGAATCGCGCCTGGAGCGACGGCGAAAAGACCCTGGTCATGCGCCTGCGCGCGATGATCTCGCGCTACGAGGAGACACGCGACATCCGGCTTCTCGGCGGCTACCAGCCGGGCGCCGACCCCGACCTGGACAGCGCGGTGAAGCAGGTTCCCCTGGTCTACGACGCCCTCATCCAGTCTCCGCAGGACGGCTCCTCCCAGGACCCCTTCGGCGACCTGGCGAAGGGTCTGAAGAAGCAGGACAAGGCAAATGGCTAGAGCACGCTGGTTCCGCCGCCGACCCCGAACTCCCCAACCCGTGCTGGCTGGCATGAAGAAGACCGGCGCGGCGCGGCTTGCCGGCAGCGGCCGCCGCAGCTACAGCCTCGCGGATGCCGTTCTCATCGGGATAGGTGTGGGCCTCACTGCCGCCAGCGCCACCTTCCCCTGGTACGTTTTCTATCATCAGGAACAGTTTGGGCCGACCGCCCTCGCCTTCGACCGCAACGAGGCGACCTCCGACCTCTCCGGCCCCTTCTACACGCCTCGCGTACAGTGGACTCCCAAGCCGCTCACGGACGAGGAAATCGCTTCGCTGCCGGTGGACTACGCGCCGACCGGAACCGTCGGTTCCATCAAGACGCCGCCCGCGCTGAAGGGCGACGGCGAGGCGCAGCCATATCCGGTGACGGCGCCCAACTTCCAGCTCGTCCACGTGGCCAACGGCCGCGCCATGATCCGCGACGAAAACGGCTTCTTCGTCGTCCAGCGCGGCTCCGTCCTGCCCGACAACTCCCGCGTGGTCGCCATCGAGAACGAGGGCGGCAAATGGGTGCTGAGGACCAGCGACGACATCGTCGTCGAGATGATCCCCTGAAGACCGGCTGCGAGCGTCGAAAGCCGCTCGCAAGTTCCACGCAAGACTGGCTGCCTATGATTCTTGCCCAGGAAGGGAAAGATCCATGCAACCGGTCAATCTGTTCGACCTCGCCTCCCAGCAGGCTCGCTGGCTTTCGGTCCGCCAATCCGCGGTCGCCGGAAACATCGCCAACATCAACACGCCCGGCTACAAGGCCGTCGACGTCCAGCCTTTCGAGCGGGTGCTCGAGAACCGCAAGCTGCAGATGGAGCCGACGGCGCCGGGACACATCGCCATCGGCGCCAACCGCGGCGACTTCGACGTGCGCACCGACGAGGCCGCGATCGCCAGCCCCTCCGGCAACTCGGTCACCATAGAGCAGGAACTGGTCAAGGCCGGCGAGCTCCGCCGCGGTTTCGAGATGAACACCGCGATCGTGAAGGCCTTTCACCGCATGATCATGATGGCGGCCAAGTAAGCCATGGCGATGGATCCCCTCTCAGTCGCGGTCAACGTCGCAGCGTCCGGCCTCAACGCCCAGTCGGAACGTCTCCGCATCGTTTCGGAGAACCTCGCCAACGCTCAGTCGACCGGCAACGCACCCGGTTCCGATCCGTACCAGCGCAAGACGATCACCTTCGCCTCCGCGATGGATGCGACGAGCGGCGGTTCGTTCGTCCACGTCCAGGCGGTTGATCTCGACAAGTCCGAGTTTCGCGTCGAGTTCGATCCGGGTCATCAGGCCGCGGACGAGAACGGGTTCGTCAAGCTTCCGAACGTCAACACCCTGGTGGAGATGGCCGACATGACGGAGGCCAACCGCTCCTATGAGGCCAACCTTCAAGTCATGAAGCAGGCACGTGAACTGATCTCGATGACGATCGACCTGATGAGGTCGACATGATCTCGGGGATCGGCCTTCTCGGCAGCATCAAGCCGACCCCTTTCGCGGACGGCCCGGCCAGCGGCGTGACGCCGCCGGTGGCGCCGGCAAGCACCGCGACTTCCTTCGCGGCCGCGCTCAACGAAGCCGCCCTCCAGACCGTGGGCAGCCTTCAGAAGGCCGAAACGGCCTCCCTGCAGGCGCTGCAGGGCGGCGGTGTGCAGACCCGCGAGGTGGTCGACGCGGTCATGAACGCCGAACAGTCGCTCCAGGCGGCCATCGCGATCCGCGACAAGATCGTCACCGCCTATCTCGAAATCAGCCGCATGGCGATCTGAGGACATGACATGAAAGCTCTGGCCATCGCGGCGACCGGCATGAACGCCCAGCAACTGAACCTGGAAGTGATCGCCAACAACATCGCCAACATCAACACGACCGGCTTCAAGCGGGCGCGGGCGGAATTCTCGGATCTTCTCTACCAGACGGAGCGGTTGCAGGGCGTGCCGAACCGGGCCGACCAGGCGATCATTCCCGAAGGCGCCAACATCGGCCTCGGCGTGAAGACCTCGGCGATCCGCAACGTCCACATGCAAGGGTCGCTTGCCGCAACGGGCAACAAGTTCGATCTCGCGCTGACCGGCCGGGGCTGGTTCCAGATCGAAGGCGCCGACGGCACCACGATGTACACGCGCTCGGGCGCCTTGAACACGAACGCGAATGGCGAACTCGTCACCGTCGACGGCTTCCGCGTGGTTCCAACCATCGTCGTCCCGCCCGAGACCGTCGAGGTCATCGTGAACAAGTCTGGCCAGGTGTTTGCGCGCGTCGACGGCCAGGCGGACCTTCAGGATCTGGGGCAGATCACGCTGGCCAACTTCGCCAACGAGGCCGGCCTCGCGCCCATGGGCGACAATCTGTTCCAGGAGACGACCGCATCCGGCGGACCGACGGTCGGCGTGCCGGGCGACCCCGGCTATGCCGAGATCGAGCAGGGCTATCTCGAAAGCTCGAACGTCGATCCGGTCAAGGAAATAACCGAACTGATCTCCGCCCAGCGTGCCTATGAAATGAATTCGAAGGTGATCAAGGCGGCCGACGAGATGGCTTCCGTGATCTCGCAAAGCATCCGGTAGCATGATGAACAGCCCACTCCCGAAGTCGCTTCGCGTCGTTCTGGCGATCGCCATCGCGGTATTCTCCGCACAGTACGTCGCCGCGCAGGAGATGGTCGTCATCCCGAAGCGCGTCATCTATCCCGGCGAGACGATCGAGATGGCCGCGCTCACCGAAGTGCCGCTTCGCCGGACGAATAGTATTACCTCCGCGATCGCCATGTATGTCGAGCAGATCGATGGCAAGGTGGCAAAGCGGACGCTGCTGCCGGGCAAGCTTATCCCGATAAGCTCGGTGCGCGAGCCTTACCTCGTCGAGGCAGGAACTCCGGTTCGCGTCAACTATGTCGAGGGCGCTCTCCGGATCTCGACCGTGGGCGTGCCTCTGCAGCCGGGCGCGCTCGGCGAAATGATCCGCGTGCGCAATTCCGAAAGTGGCGCGATCTTCAGCGGCACCGTCATGGCGGACGGCTCGATCCGCGTGAGTGCACTATGATCGCAAGGATCGCTCTTTCGGTCGCGCTGGCCGGTACGCTGCTGGCGGCGCCGGTTTCCGCAGCCGACCTTCGTGCCGACGCTACGGCGGGCGGCGCCTACCGCGTGAACGTGCCGGGCGGTGGGCCGTCGGACCTTCCGCCGCGCACCGGGCCGGTCTCCCGCATCAAGGACATCGCCACGCTCCAGACGGCGCGCGACAACCAGCTGATCGGCTACGGCCTCGTCATCGGTCTCCAGGGCAGCGGCGACGGATTGCGCAACTCGCCGTTCACCGAGCAGTCCATCCGCGCCATGCTGCAGAACCTCGGGATTGCCATGGAGGGAGGACAGGCTCGCGCGAAGAACGTAGCCGCGGTGATCGTCACCGCCAATCTGCCGCCTTTCGTGCAGTCCGGATCGCGCATCGACGTCTCCGTATCCTCTCTCGGAGACGCGTCCTCCCTGCAGGGCGGAACGCTGGTGATGACGCCGCTCAGGGCGCCCGACGGAGAGATCTACGCCGTCGCGCAGGGCCCAGTCTTCGTTTCCGGGTTCAGCGCGCAGGGCGATGCTGAAACGCTGACCAAGGGCGTTCCCACCTCCGGGCGCGTTCCCAGCGGCGCGATCGTGGAGCGGCAGGTCGATGCACGCTTCAACGATGACACCGTCCTGACCATGCAACTGCGCAACGCCGATTTCTCGACCGCTATCCGCGTGACGGATACGATCAACGGATACACGTCCAGCCGCTTCGGTATGCGCACCGCGAGCGAACAGGATTCCCGGACGATCCTCATCAATCGTCCAAAGAGCGTTTCGGCCGCCCGCTTCGTCGCGGAGCTCGAAAACCTGCTGGTGGAGACCGACACGCCGGCAAAGGTGGTGGTCGACGAGCGCACGGGCACGATCGTGATCGGCCAGGACGTGAAGATATCGCAGGTCGCGGTAAGTCACGGACAGTTGACGGTGCGCATCACCGAGCAGCCAGAGATCGTCCAGCCCGCTCCCTTCTCGCGCGGCGAGACGGCGGAAGAGCCCTCGACCGTTATCGACGCGCAGCAGGACGGGGGTCAGGTCGCCATGCTGAACGGACCGGATCTCCAGACGCTGGTCGCGGGCCTGAACCGGATCGGCGTCAAGCCGGACGGCATCATCGCCATCCTGCAGGGCATCAAGTCCGCCGGCGCCCTGCAGGCCGAACTCGTGCTCCAGTAGGCGTCCGCGATGACCGCCCTCCTCCCGTTTCCGAATTGCAGAAGTTTCAGGGTCTCGGCGGCCCTGGCACTTGCTGCCGGCGCGGGCTTCGCCATTCTCGTGGTGACCGGCAACGTCGCGGGTGCCCAGAACCTCCCCGGCAAGATGACCGACGAGGTGCGCGAGTTCTGCGCGAACATCATCGATGCCGCGCGCGACCGGCGATACGCCGTTCAGACGCGGGAACTCGAAAACCTCCGCAAGGAGATCGACGAGCGCATTGCCGCACTCGAATCCAAGCGCGCCGAATACGAGGACTGGCTGGCCAGGCGCAAGGAGGTCATCGACCGCGCCGAAGACAGCGTCGTCGGCATCTACGCGCGCATGCGTCCGGACGCTGCAGCCGAACGCATGGAGAAGCTCGATGCCAGCCTTGCGGCGGCGATCCTGCTGAAGCTCAACGAGCGCCAGGCCGGCGTCATCCTCAACGAGATGGACTCCCGGGCCGCGGCCCAACTCACCAGCATCATCGCCGACGTGGCGAAGGCCGAGGACCCCTCATGAACCGCCTATTCTTTCCGGGTCTCCTGTGCCTGGCGCTCGGCGGCTGCGCCGGCGAATTGCAGGACATCGGCCGGGCGCCCGCGCTCTCTCCCGTGGGCTCGGGCCTGGAGCCTGCCTCGGCGACGGCGCATGCCTATCCGGAGCCGCCGGCAGCGCCGGTCAAGCGCTTCTCGCTGTGGAACGACGAACAGAGCCAGCTCTTCAAGGATGCCCGCGCACTTTCGGCCGGCGACATCCTGACCGTCTTCATCTCGATCAACGACAAGGCGACCCTCAACAACGAGTCCGACCGGACGCGGACGTCCAACCGCAAGTTCGGGGTCGGCGGCAACTACGACGTCAACGGCATAGGTTCGGACGGATCGGCCGCGCTCGACCTCAACTCGCGCTCCAACTCGACCGGTTCGGGTGCCACTGCGCGGTCCGAAAACATCCGCCTCTCCGTGGCCGCCGTGGTCACCGAGGTCCTGCCGAACGGCAATCTCGTGATCCGCGGCTCGCAGGAGGTGCGCGTGAACGCCGAACTGCGCATCCTGACGATCGCCGGCATCGTGCGGCCGGCCGACATCGGCGCCCAGAACACGATCCCGTACGAGCGCATCGCCGAGGCACGAATCTCGTACGGCGGCCGCGGCCGGCTGACCGAGGTCCAGCAACCCGCCTGGGGACAGCAGGTCCTCGACATCGTTTCTCCGTTCTGACCGGCGAACGATCCGATGTCGCTCGACGCCGCCGAAGCAACGCCCCAGAAGAAGGGCCCCTCCCTCGTCATCCAGGGAGGCGTCCTGCTGGCGATGACGCTGCTCGCCATCGGCGGCGGCTGGTTTGCCGGGAACAACTTGAGGAGCGGAGAACCTGCCGAGCCGGCGCCGGTCAAGATTGCCGTCGAGCCGATGACGGTCGATCCGCCGGCGGATGGCGAGGCAGGAGACGGCGAGAGCGCCGGCCACGACGAAAGCGGCGACAAGATCGAGCTCATCCCCAGGCTCGTTCCCATAGAAGCGATCACGACCAATCTCGCGGCGCCTTCGGACATCTGGGTGCGCATGGAGATCTCGATCGTGTTCTCGGCACCGCCGTCGCCCGAGATGGTCAGGACGATCCATCAGGATCTGCTTGCCTACATGCGCACGGTGACGCTTCAGCAGGTGCAGGGCGCAAGCGGCTTCCAGCACCTCAAGACCGACCTGGAGGAACGCGCCCGGATCCGCAGCGACGGCCTCGCTACCCAGCTGATGATCCGGACTCTGTTGTTCGAATGAGACGGTTCCTTCTCGCCGGCACGATGCTGTTCCTCCTTGCCGGAGGGGCATATGCACAGCAGCTCGACCTCGGCCCGCTCGCCGAGCAGCTCCAGGGCGAGACGATCGGCTACATAATCCAGATGTTCGCACTGCTGACGGTGCTGTCGATCGCACCGGGCCTGCTGATCATGGTGACCAGCTTCACCCGCTTCGTGATCGCCTTCTCGATCCTGCGGGCGGGCATCGGCCTGCAGACGACTCCGGCGAACCTGATCCTCATCAGCCTGGCGCTTTTCATGACGTTCTATGTCATGGCACCGACTTTCGACCAGGCCTGGAACAACGGCGTACGTCCGCTGGTCGACAACGAGATCAACGAGGAACAGGCGTTCGAACGCATAGCGGATCCGTTCCGCTCCTTCATGCTGAACAACGTCCGCGAAGAGGACTTCAATCTCTTCGCCGATCTCGCCCGCGAGCGCGGCCAGACCGTCGTCAGTGGCGAAAAGGTCGATCTCAGGATCCTGGTGCCCGCCTTCATGATCTCCGAGATCAGGCGCGGCTTCGAGATCGGCTTCCTCATCGTACTGCCGTTTCTCGTCATCGACCTCGTCGTGGCCACCGTCACGATGGCCATGGGCATGATGATGCTGCCCCCGACCGTCATCTCGCTACCCTTCAAGATTCTCTTCTTCGTCCTGATCGACGGCTGGAATCTCCTGGTCGGTAGCCTGGTGCGCTCCTTCACCTGACGGACGGCGTTTGAACGCGTTAAGCATTCGTTAGTGAAGAAATCAAAAGCCGGCCGAAAAATTATCGGTTTGGTAAATTTTCCCTGTCAGAACATCGTTAACAGAACGGATCGGCTTGTCGTTGTACAGTCAGCCGATGGCATGAGGCCGCCCCGCTCTACCGGTTGAAATCCGGTATATTCCAGTGATGTTGTGTTTAGTTAGTACGGGGTATCCCTATGTCGAGTATTCTGACCAACGCGTCGGCAATGACGGCGCTCAAATCTCTCACATCGACGAACAAGGCTCTCGAGATGACGCAGTCGCGGATCTCGACCGGCTACAAGGTTGGACAGGCGAGCGACAACGCCGCCTACTGGTCGATCGCGACCACCATGCGTTCGGACAACAAGGCTCTCTCCACCGTAAAGGACGCACTGGGGCTTGGCGCCGCCAAGGTCGATACAGCCTATACGGGCATGAACGCAGCGATCGACGTCGTCGACGAGATAAAGGCTAAGCTGGTCGCGGCTTCGGAGCCGGGCATCGATCAGACCAAGATCAACAAGGAAATCACCGCACTCAAGGATCAGCTCAAATCCATAGCAAACTCGGCCGCCTTCTCCGGGGAAAACTGGCTGAGCAACGACGGTGTTACCGGCACCAAGTCGATCGTCGGCTCGTTCAACCGCGATGCGAACGGGAACGTCACGATCGGAAAGCTCGACGTCGATGTGAATGTCCTCACCCTGACCTCGAGCGGCGACGCGGCCGACGGCATTCTGACAAAGGCCTACGACGCCAACCAGCTGCTGGCGACGCCGACCACGCCGGTCGCAAACTACATCCTGCTGGATGTCTCCTCCGCGACGGCGGCCACCGGCACGGCCATCGCTCTGACGGGCACGAACACGCCCGCCGAGATCGAAGCCATGGTCCGGGTTGTGGACGAGATCCTCACCAAGATGACCGACGCCGCCTCCGACCTCGGTGCCGTCAAGAAGCGCATCGACATGCAGTCGACCTTCGTCGTCAACCTGATGGACACGATCGATCGCGGCGTGGGAACCCTGGTCGATGCGGATATGAACCAGGAGTTCACCCGGCTCCAGGCGCTGCAGGTTCAGCAGCAGCTCGGCATCCAGGCGCTGTCTATCGCGAACGGCAACTCGCAGCAGATCCTGTCGCTGTTCCGCGGGTAACGTTCCCGTAACCATAGTACTTAACTGAAACAAAATGTCCCGGCTGTAAAAGGCTGGGACATTGTTGTTTCAGGACGGATCGTTCCCGCCTCTACTGGGTCCCGATAGGCATGATGCCGCCCCGTCTTACCGGTCGAACCCGGTATGTCGTGTAAAATGTGTTAGTTCAGGGGACACCCATGGCGAGTATCAATACCAATGCTTCGGCGATGACGGCGCTGAAGACCCTCCAGGCGACAAACAAAGCTCTCGAGACCACCCAGTCGCGTATTTCCACCGGCTTCAAGGTGGGCCAGGCGAGCGACAATGCCGCCTACTGGTCGATCGCGACCACGATGCGTTCCGACACCAAGGCGCTCGGCGCGGTGCAGGACGCCCTCGGCCTCGGCGCAGCCAAGATCGACACCGCCTACACCGGCATGAACGCCGCGATCGACGTCGTCGACGAGATCAAGTCGAAGCTGGTGGCGGCAAGCGAACCCGGCGTGGACCAGCTGAAGATCAACAAGGAGCTCACCGCCCTCAAGGATCAGCTGAAGTCGATCACCACGTCGGCTTCCTTCTCCGGCGAGAACTGGCTGAACAACACCGGCTCGGGAGCCTCCGGATCGAAGTCGATCGTCGGCTCCTTCAATCGCGATGCTTCCGGCAACGTGAGCATCGGCACGCTCGACGTCAATACCAGCAATCTGACGCTGACTGCCACGCAGGACGCATCGCTGGGTATCCTCACGAAGAAGATCGACGCGGACGCCCTGCTTGCCACGCCGACCACAACGGCTCAGAACTTCCACCTCCTCGAGGTGGGAACGGCAGAGACCGGTTCCACGCAGATCGCGCTCACTGGCACGACATCGGCCGCGGATATCGGTGCGATGGTTCGCGTCGTCGACGAGATCCTCACCCAGATGACCGACTCCGCGTCCGACCTCGGTGCGGTCAAGAAGCGCGTCGACATGCAGTCGGAATTCGTCGGTAACCTCATGGACACGATCGACCGCGGCGTGGGAACGCTCGTCGACGCCGACATGAACAAGGAATCGACCAGGTTGCAGGCGCTTCAGGTCCAGCAGCAGCTCGGCATCCAGGCTCTCTCGATCGCCAACGGCAACTCGCAGCAGATCCTGTCGCTGTTCCGCTAATCACTCCGACGGTTCCCGGCACCGGGAACCGTCCCTCCAGTCGGGCCGCCGTCTCCGGACGGCGGCCCGATATCATTTTCGCGCAAGCTTCAGCCACTAGTCTCGCCTCCGACATATTCGGGATTGGCGGACTGTGCCGGAACAGCTTCAGAAGATCAGAGACAACCTCGCCACGCTGGGGCCGAAACGCCTCGGCATCATGGGCGGCATCGCGGCCCTCGTCTTTGGCGTCATCGCCATCGGCGCGATCTATCTCAACCGGCCCGCCAACGAGACGCTCTATGTCGGGCTCGACCGGAGCGACGTGGCCAAGATCGGCGTCGTCCTGGCCGAAGCGGGTCTCTCCTACGATGTCGGCGCGGACGGGACGACGGTGATGGTGGCCGCCGGCCAGACCGGCCAGGCACGCATGATCCTCGCCGAAAAAGGGCTGCCCAGCAGTTCCAACGCCGGCTACGAACTCTTCGACAACGTCGGCTCGCTCGGCCTCACTTCCTTCATGCAGGAAGTCACGCGGGTGCGTGCGCTCGAGGGCGAGATCGCACGCACCATCCAGTCGATCTCCGGCATCAGGTCGGCGCGCGTCCACATCGTCATGCCGCAGCAGGCGAATTTTCGTCGCGAGGAACAGCAGCCGACGGCTTCCGTGGTCATCCGCTCGGGCGGCCTCGACGAAATCAAGACGGCGAACTCGATCCGGCACCTGGTCGCAGCCGCCGTCCCCGGCCTCACATCGGACAACGTGACCGTCCTCGACACCGACGGTTCGCTGCTCGCCAGCGGCGAGGATCCGTCCAGCAGTTCCCTGAACCGCTCCATGAGCATCGAGCGCACGGTCGAGAGCCAGATCGCCGACAACATCTACAAGGCGCTTTCGCCCTTCCTCGGGCGCGATAATTTCCGCGCCAGCGTAAAGGCCGTCGTCAATACCGACAGCCGGCAGATCGAGGAGACGATTTTCGACCCGGATTCCAAGGTCGAACGCTCCATCCAGACGATCCGCTCGAACGACAACTCCAACGAAAGCGGCGCCACCACGCCGGCTTCCGTCGAGCAGAACCTGCCCGACCCGGCCGCCGCCGCGGGCCAGGCGCCGAAATCCTCCGAGACGAGCGAACGCCGCGAGGAGATCACCAATTACGAGCTCAATTCGAAGCGGATCGCCACGACCAGCAACGGCTACTCCATCTCCAAGCTCTCGATCGCCGTGGTCGTGAACCGCGACCAGATCAAGGCGGCGCTGGGCGAAGGTGCGACCGCGGAGATGGTGGACGCGCGCGTCGCCGAGATCCAGACCGTCGTGGCAACCGCCGCGGGTCTCGACGACGAACGTGGCGACAAGGTTTCGGTCACCGCGCTCTCCTTCGTCGAGGAGATGGCGAGCGATGCCACGGTTGAACCCGGCTATCTGGAGATTGCCGGCCGATACACCGGGTCCATGATCAACGCGTTTGCCTTCATCGTCGTCGTCTTCCTGGTATCCTGGTTCGGACTGCGACCGCTTGCGGGCGCTCTCACCCGGTCGGAAAGCGTCGACGGTCCGGACTACGGTGATCTCCAGCTTCCGTTCGACTCGCCTCTCAACAACATCGCCCTGCCGGATCCCCTGGCCGACATGGATGGTTCGGGCGGCGCAGGCGGCATGGGCGCATTCGCAGGCATGGGGGGATCGCCGTCCGAAAGCGACGTGATGGAGGAACTGAAGATGCGGCTGCGGCCGGCTCCCCAGGAGCGCCTGGCCCAGATGGTCGATCTCAACGAGGAACGGACCGCCGCAATCCTGCGCAAGTGGGTTAATGCCGAGCCGGAGGCGGCCTGATGCCCAGCCTGGCCGATTATCTCGTCGACTTTGGCAAGCCGGCGAAGTCCAAACGGATGCTGTCCGACAGTCATGCCTTCGGATTGCCGCAGGACGAACTGGATCATGGTGCGCTCCACGACTTCCCGATCGACGGCGCAGACATCAGCTTCGATGCGCCCGAGGAACCACTGTTCGCCGAAGAGCCGCCGGACATCGATGCACTCGTCGCGGAAGCCGTCGCAAAGGCCGAAGCGGAACTGACGGAGCGGCTGGAAGAGCGTTTCGCGGCAAACCTCGCGGCCGATCGCGAAACCCATGAGGAGGAACTGGAGCGTCTCCGGCGGGAAACCGGCGAACGGGCGGGAGCCTTGATAGACGAGCAGCTCGCCGCCATCGAGGATCGCCTCACGAGCTACACGTCCGATGTCGTGGCGCGTCTGCTTGGTCCGGTTCTGACCGCGAGCCTGCAGCAGAAGGCGGTCGAGAACCTTTCCGGCATCATAGGCGAGGCGATACGGGAGTCGGGCGCGGTCCGGATCCGGGTGCGCGGACCGCTTTCGCTGTTCGAGGCGCTGGAAGGCGCCGTGGGCGAGCATTCCGGGCGGCTCGAATACACCGAAACCGATGGCTTCGACCTTGAGGTTTCCATCGACGAGAGTCTTTACGAGACGCGGCTTTCGGAATGGTCGCAGTCCCTGTCGGAGTCCTTCTTGTGAGCGGAGGCCACGCCGAACACGGGCATGAGATCATCATCGTCAAGCATGGCCATGGCGACGATCATGACGAGCACCACGGCGGCGTATGGAAGATCGCGTTCGCGGACTTCATGACCGCCCTGATGTGCTTCTTCCTCGTCATGTGGCTCATCAACGCCGCGAACGAGGAGACGAAGGTCTCGGTTGCCAGCTACTTCAACCCGATAAAGCTGGTGGACAGGAATTCCAGCCGGCGCGGGCTGGACGACGTCGGAGCCGGTCCCCAGGAGCAGGAAGGCTCGACCGAATCGAAATCCGAGGAAAGCACGTCGAGCAAGTCCACTGGTCCAGCCTCGTCGGGTATCGGCGAGAAACTGAATTCAGACGAGGGCGAGAAGGCGGAGGTCCAGTCGGACGAACACCTGTTCTCGGACCCTTACGCGGTGCTTGCCGAGATCGCCGCCGAATCGGGCGAGCTCCAGAATCTGAGCGCCAAGGGCGACGGTGGCGCCCAGGCGTCAGGCGCGGCGACCGGCGCGTCCGGCGGAGAATCCTTCCGCGACCCGTTCGCCCCCGACTTCTGGTCCAAGCAGGTCGAACAGGATCTTCCCGGCGAACCGGACCTGTTCGAGCACCCCCAGGTACCCGACGCGAACGACGGCAGCGATCCCCGCAGCGGTCTGGGCCCGGTTGCCGCCGAGGCCGACCCGTTCGCGGACGACGTCTTCAATCAGCAGGCGAAGGCGATGGAAGCGGCTCCGGAGATCGAGAAGAGCGAAAACAACAGTGACGAGGCGGCCGCAAAGGAGGTCGAGGAGGGGGTGGACCCTGCGGCGCTGAAGGCCGCTGAGGAGATCAAGGCCGAACTCGTCGAGGCGTTCGGAAACGGCGAGAAGATCGCCGACGGGTTCACCGTGGAACCGACCGACCGTGGTGTCGTCATCTCGCTCACCGACCAGCTCGACTACGGAATGTTCGAGATCGGGTCGGCGGTGCCGCGCCGCGATCTCGTGCTCGCGATGGAGAAGGTGGCCGCGATCCTGAACGGGCGCAAAGGCAATATCACCATCAACGGTCATACCGACGGCCGGCCTTTCGCAAGCAAGACATACGACAACTGGCGGCTCTCGTCGGCCCGCGCGCAGTCCGCCTACTACATGCTGGTGAGGGGCGGCCTGGATGAGAAGCGGGTGCACCAGGTCGCGGGATACGCCGACCGCGAACTCAAGATTCCCGACGAACCCTATTCCGACAAGAACCGGCGCATCGAGATATTCCTGGAGACCCGCGGATGAAGCTGGCGGCGGCTACCATTGCCGTCGCGCTGCTCGCCGCCGGCGGGCATGTCGCGCGCGCCGCGGATGGGCTCGAACTCTACAAGATGGTTCGTTCCCTGCAGCTCGTGCAGGATCAGCTCGCGCGTGGCGACCATGCCGCGCTGCCGATGCAGCAGAAGATCCTGGCGCTCACGGATGAGCGCTTCAGGGTTGCTCTGCCCGAGGAGTTCGAGGACCCGCGCAACCTGACGGCGCTGCTGGTCTATGCCATGAGCGGCGGAAACCCGACCACCATCCAGGTGGTGTTGTCGAAGGTCCATCTGGAAGGCGAGCAGGCGGCTCTCGGCAAGGGCGCGCTCGCCTACATGAAGGGCCGCATGATCGAGGCAGGCGAGATCCTGGCGCCGATCGACGCGATGTCGCTGCCGAGCGAGACCGGCGCATCCCTCGCCCTGGTGAAGGGATCCATTATGGGCGTGAAGCGTCCCGAGGCCGCGCTCAAGCTGATGGATCAGGCACGCCTGCTGGCGCCGGGCACCCTGGTGGAGGAAGCGGCGCTGCGCCGCTCCATGCCGCTGGTGTTGACGCTGGAGCGGCCGGACCGGTTTCTGGTGCTCGCAGAACAGTATACGAGACGCTTCCTGCACTCGCCCTACGCAAGCGAATTCGCCGATGCCTTCGTCGAAGGCATGGTGACCTTCCACGACGCGATCACCGAGGAACAGATCCGCACGATCGTGTCGCTGATGAACCCGGCGCAGCAGGAGGCGATCTATCTCCGTCTTGCGCGACGCAGCACGATCAAGGGGCAGATCGAGCGATCGGCCTTCGCTTCCGGCCGGGCTACGACGCTGTCGCGCGAGGTGCAGGGCGACGAAGACCCCCGCGCGACGCTCTATCAGGCGATCGCTTCGATAACGTCGGAAAACATCGAAGAAATACTCCAGAACCTGGAGAAGGTGGACGCATCCCAGCTTTCGCCGCGCGACCGGCGACTGCTGCTCGCCGCCCGCGCCATCGCGGCGGAAGTGCTGTCGCCGCCAGACATGACGGCTGTCGAGGAGGCGAAGGATAGCGGAACGGATGAACCCGCCGCCGAGAGTGCCGGAACGGAGACCGTTTCGCAGGACGAGGCAGCCAAGGCTGCGCAGACCGACAGTACGACCGAAATCAGCGAAAGCGTAGTCGGCGCCGACGAACTCGACGCCGTGTCGCAGGAACTGGTGAGTTCAGTCCGCGAAAAGCTCGATGCGGTGGATCGCCTGCTGCAAGGAGAAAAGGTCGAATGACACCCGTCCCCACACTGGCGTCACCGGCGCCGGCGCCACGAAGCGGCGCCGCCAGCAGGCCGCAGCAAGGAGCAGATGCCTTCTCGAAGGTTCTGAATACGCCCGCGGACCACGCCCGCCACTCCCGCTCCCGGCCTCATGCCGAGCCTGAAACGCCGCGCGACGGGACCGCGCCTCGTCAGGGCTCCGCGGAAGACGCGACGAGCGGGACAGCCTCCGGAGAGGGTACGCCCGAAATCGCAGCTGCGCAGGAAAGGCAACTCTCGCCGCTCGAGCGGCTGGCGCTCATGTTCGGCGAGACGGCGGTCCGCGACGGGTCCGAGACGAAGGGCCCGTCGGGCAAGGAGGAAGTCGAGAACCAACAAAGCCCTCCCTCCGAGGACGGCGACGAAGAGACGAACGAGGCCGAAGCGGCGGAAGCCGCCGGTTTCGCCCTCGTTACGCGGAATTCACCCTCCGAGCCGAAGCGGGCGCTCGCAGGAGAGACGGCAAAAGACACGTCGGAGAAAAAGCCGCATCCGGAAACTGCGACGGCAAGGGCGCAGAATGCCGGCGGAGAGAACCGCCAGATGGCCGAACCGGCCGCCGATCAAGGCGAACTGACCGATGACCAAGGCGGTCGCCCCGCGACCAGGGCGGTGGACCAAACCGTTCAAAGGGACGGCAAGGCAGACCTGACGGAAGACGAAAACCGCCCAGCCTCGGTCCGGGCGAAGGGCTCCGGACAGGCGGAGATGCAGGTGAAGGTGGTCAGCGACACGTTGACCGTAGCCCCCGTCGCACCCGATACGTCCCGCACAGTCACGGGCCTGGCGACCGCAATTGCGGAAGATGGCGAATGGCGAACCGCGATCGAGCAGCTGAATTCGATGGGAGCAGACGTTCCCAAGAGTTCAACAGGCCCCCGTCCGGGACCTCAGGATTCAGCTCAACCCGGTCGAACTCGGACAGGTGAACGCCCGGCTGCGGCTCTCGGGAGAACAACTCTCGATAGAAATTCAGGTCGACAGCTACGACGCCTATCACAGGCTTTCAGCCGACCGCGACGCGATCGTTTCGTCGTTGCGCGGGCTCGGATTCCGCATCGACGACGTCACCATCCAGCAACCGCCGCCGGCGGCAAACGGACAGCCGCAATCGGGCGCCGGCGGACGCACGAACGACGGTTCGTCGGCCCTCTCGCAGGGCTCCGGCCAGGACCAGCGCGGCTCGGGCGGCGGCTCCGGGCATGGCAACAACCCTCTCGAGCGGGACAGCGATGCGAAGGTTTCTCACAGCCGGCCTGCTGGCGGCGGCATCTACATTTAGCATCGCGGCCGATGCCCGCGCGAACCCATGCGAAGGCGAGATCCTGCGTGCCTCGGAAAAATACGGCGTGCCGGTGGGAATACTATATGCAGTGAGCTTGTCCGAGACCGGCCACAAGGGGAGCCTCCAGCCCTTCGCGTTGAACATCGAAGGGAAGGCATCGTTCGCTCCTTCCCGGGTCGAGGCCCTGCGCATGTTCGCAGAGGCGGAACGCAGCGGCAAGAAGCTCATCGACATCGGCTGCATGCAGATCAACCACCACTATCACGCCGACCAGTTCGCCAGTGTCTCGGACATGTTCGACCCGCACCGGAACGTCGATTATGCGGCCCGATTCCTGGTTGATCTGAAGCGCCGTCATTCGACCTGGTCGATGGCCGTCGCGCGCTATCATGCCGGCCCCGACAACGACCCTGCGCAGAAGCGGTACATCTGCCGAGTGATCGCGAACATGGTTGCAACCGGGTTCGGAAAGTGGACCGCAAACGCCCGGGCGTTCTGCAACCCATAAGAGCAAACGCGGCGGAGAGGTCACCGCCCGCGGCATCCGCCGGCCTGTGGACAAGATGTGGACAAGCAGCCGGGATTCCGCACGGGAATCCTCTAATTCAACATACAAGATCTTACAGTTGTCCGCGATTCCCGCCAACGGTTACGCCTTTCCACGGCGGACTATTGAACTGATTCGGAGGGCGGGCCGATGATTGTCATCGTGGATGAGCGTGATCGTGTAAAAGAGGGATATTCCTCGCTGTTCAGCAGGGAAGGCGTGCCGAGCGCAGGCTTCGGGGCGTGCGAGTTCGACGAGTGGGTTTCGAGCGCGGCGGACGAGGACCTGCAGGCGATCGGAGCCTTCCTGATCGGGGAGTGCGACGCACACCCGATCTCACCGAGAATGCTGCGCGAGAAGACCGGGGCTCCAGTCATCGCGCTCAGCGAACAGCACTCGCTGGAGAACACGCTGCGGCTGTTCGAATCGGGCGTCGACGACGTCATCCGCAAGCCGGTGCACATCCGGGAAATCCTTGCCCGCATCGCGGCGATCAGGCGCCGGGTGCAGGACGAGGTGGCGGGAACCGACATCGGCAACCTTCGCATCTTCATGAACGGCAAGGACCCGGAGATCAACGGCGAACCACTGCCGCTCCCTCGCAGGGAGCGCCGCATCCTGGAGTTCCTGGCCAGCAACCGCGGACGCCGGGTGACCAAGACGCAGGTCTTCAACGCGATCTACGGGATCTTCGACGAGGACGTCGAGGAGAACGTCGTCGAGAGCCACGTCAGCAAGCTTCGCAAGAAGCTTCGCGAACGGCTCGGCTACGACCCGATCGATTCGAAGCGGTTCCTCGGATACTGCCTGACCGCCTGACGCCGCCGCAGGGCGGCGCCCGGGCGCGCCCATCGAGGGCGACGGAGTACCGGGAGAGTACAGTTTCGCACAAGTCAGATGCGCTAGCCTCACAGTCAGCGACGCTGAACACGAGGAATTTGCTATGAGCCTCTATGGGATGATGCGGACCGGCGTTTCCGGAATGAACGGTCAGTCGAACCGGCTCGGCACCGTCGCGGACAACATCGCCAATTCCGGCACCAACGGTTACAAGAGAAACTCCACGGAGTTCTCGACGCTGGTGGTCAGCGGCGGCGGAACCAGTTCCTATTCTTCCGGCGGCGTGGTGACGGACATACGCGCCGCCGTCACCACCCAGGGCGTCATCCAGTACACGACTTCAGCGACCGACCTTGCGATCGACGGAAACGGCTTCTTCGTCGTCGAGGATTCTTCCGGCCAGCCGTTCCTCACGCGCGCCGGCTCCTTCGTTCCCGACGACCAGGGACGCCTGGTCAACGCGGCCGGGTTCTACCTGCTGGGCTACAGCTTCGAGAACGGCGAGCCGAGCACCACGGCCAACGGCTTCGCGGGTCTGGAGCCGATCACCATCTCGCAGCAGGGCCTGAAGGCGGTGGCGTCTACCTACGGGACCTACTCCGCGAACGTTCCCGCGAGCGCGGAAATCGTCGACGCCGCGAAACTGCCCTCCCAGAACGTCGCCGGCTCCGAGTATTCGAACAAGATTTCGCTGGTGAGCTACGACAGCCTGGGCGGCGAGGTTCTGCTCGACGTCTACTTCACCAAGACGGCCGACAACGAGTGGGAAGTCGCCGTCTTCTCCCGCGCCGACGGCGCGGCCAATACGGGCTTTCCCTATGCTTCGGGACCGCTTGCGACCCAGACGCTGAGTTTCGACCCCACGAGCGGCAAGCTCACGACGGCGAGCGGGGATTCCATCGACGTTCCGATCCCGGGGGGTGAAACCCTCGAACTCGATCTTTCCAGCATGACGCAGCTCGCCGCCGGCTTCGTGCCCGGTGAGGCCGAGGTGAACGGCAGCGCCGCGAGCCCCATGACCGGGGTCAAGATCGGCAATGACGGCACGATCTATGCCCAGTTCGATAACGGGACGCTCGAGGCGCTCTACAAGATACCCCTCGCCAACGCACGCAGCCCCGACAAGCTCATCGTCGAGAGCGGCAACGTGTTCAGCCAGAGCGCGGAATTGGGCGACATCTTCTTCGGCTTCGCCGGCAGCGGCGGATTCGGCAACATCAATTCGGGAGCGATCGAAGCTTCCAACGTCGACATTGGCGAAGAGCTGACCTCGATGATCGAGGCGCAGCGAAGCTATACCGCGAATTCCAAGGTGTTCCAGACCGGTTCGGAACTGATGGACATCCTGGTCAATCTGAAGAGGTAATCCTGAGATGCATGGGTCGGGGGGCCATCCGGAATGTCGCTGACCACGGCGCTGAACATCGCTCAGAATGCGCTTCTGGCGACGTCGCGTCGGACAAGCGTCACTTCGCAGAACATCACGAACGCGGACAACCCCGACTATTCTCGCCGGACGGCCGTCCTGTCGAGCACGGGACCCGGGGTACGCGTTTCCGCGGTCGTGCGGGCCGCCAACGAGGCACTGCTGCGCGAGAACCTGACCGCGCTCTCCCAATGGGAAGGCCAGGACGGGCTCCTGTCGCGTCTGAACACCCTCGCACTCTCGATCAACGGCGACGACAACGCTTCCTCCCCGGCGACCGCCCTCGGTGCCATGCAGGAAGCCCTGCAGCTTTACGCAACGACGCCTTCCAGCGCCAACCTCGCCGAGGGCGCGGTCGATGCCGCCCGGCAACTGGTGCGCTCGCTGAACGAGG
This sequence comes from uncultured Alphaproteobacteria bacterium, assembly GCA_963747465.1. Taxonomy (GTDB): domain Bacteria; phylum Pseudomonadota; class Alphaproteobacteria; order Rhizobiales; family Rhizobiaceae; genus Aquibium. Next base: position 717,233 of record CAVVFC010000003.1, on the reverse strand, counting down.
GCAGCGCCCAGATCCAGTCTTTCCGGGCGAGTGCAGACGCCGAGATATCGGGCGCCGTCACCGACCTGAACAAGCTGCTCGCGGACTTCGCCGTCGCCAACAAGGCGGTCATCGCCGCGACATCGACGGGACGCGACGCCAATTCGTCGATGGACCAGCGGGACGCGATCATACGTCAGATCGCACAATACATTCCCATCTCGACCTCCACGCGCACCAACTCGGACATGGTGATCACGACCAAGGATGGCGTGACGCTGTTCGAGACGATCGCCCGCCCGGTGACCTTCGAACCGACGAGCGTCTATGGGGCCAACATCCAGGGCAATGCCATCTACATCGACGGTGTGCCGCTGGACTCGGCATCTCTTGCCACTTCTGACATTTCCGGACGGCTCGGCAGTCTGGTGAAACTCCGCGACGACGTCGCGGTCACCCTCCAGACCCAGCTCGACGAGATTGCGCGCGGAGCGATCCAGGCGTTCGCCGAAACCGACCAGAGCGGCGGCGGCGGCGCCGATCTCGCGGGCCTGTTCACCTGGAGCGGCGGACCCGCACTGCCGGCCGCCGGATCAGCAACCGCCGGGCTCGCCGCCAGCATTCAAGTCAACGCCGCATTCGATTCCGATCGCGGCGGCGATGCCACGCTGTTGCGCGACGGCGGCGCGAACGGCGCGGCCTATCGCGCCAACTCGGCCGGAGCCTCGTTCTCCGACCTCCTCATCAAGTACGGCGACAACATCGACAAGGGCATGACCTTCGACACGGACGCCGGCATCGCGACGTCGGTCAGCCTGAGCGAGTTCAGTGCGAATGCGATCGGCTGGATCGAAGGTCTGCGGCAGAATGCATCACGCGGCGAACTGACCAGCAGCGCACTTCTCGTCCGGACGGAGGAGGCCCTCTCCAGCGAAATCGGCGTCAACGTCGATACCGAGATGTCGCTGCTGCTCGATCTCGAGCATTCCTACGAGGCCTCCGCACGCATCCTCAGGACCATCGACCAGATGCTGGGTACGCTGATGGACATGGTGTAACGGGGTCATGAAGCTCACCTATGTCTCCACTCATGCGGTTCGCGAAGCCCTGCGCTACTCGATGTCGAGGATGCAGGCCGAACTGATCTCGGGCCAGAAGGAGGTCCAGTCCGGCAAGGTCGCCGACACCGGCCTGGCGATCGGGGTCCGTACCGGCAAGACCGTATCGCTTTCGCGTGACATCCAGAGGCTGGATTCGATCGTCGGATCGAACACGCTGGTCTCGTCGCGCCTTACCGCCACCCAGAATTCGCTGAACCAGCTTTCCGAGGCGGCCTCGACCTTCCTGACCGCGCTGACATCGGCGTCCTCCGGCGATTCCAACCCGGAGACAACGCGGCAGGCTGCCGCCTCGATGCTCCAGGCGCTCACCGGCATCGTCAATTCCAGTTTCAACGGAGAGCACATATTCGCCGGTGTAAACACCGACGTGGTGCCGCTCGACGATTATTTCGCATCCGGCTCGACCGGGAAGGCCGCCTTCGATGCCGCCTTCCTCGCCGAATTCGGGTTCGCGCAGGACGACGCGGCCGCCAACGGCATAACCCCGGAGGACATGCAGGCGTTTCTGGACGGCGCGGTCAACGACCAGTTCCTCGGGGCCGGCTGGCAGGCCAACTGGTCCGGCGCAACGCAGCAGGGCATCACCTCGCGGATCGCCCTCAACGAGACGGCCGAGACCTCCGTCACCGCCAATGTCGAAGGAATACGCAAGCTGACCATGGCCGCCACTGCGGTGACGAGCCTGTTCGAGGGGCCGCTGAACCAGAAGACGCTCTCCAGCATCGCGGACGCGGCCATGAAGATGGTCGGCGAGGCGATGGGCGACCTCGCCCAGACACAGGCGAAGGCCGGGTTCACCGAGCAGCGGATCGCCCATGCCACCGACCGCGTCAGCATGCAGATCGACCTTTTCAAGACGTTCCTTCAGGATCTCGAAGGCGTCGACCCCTACGAAGCGTCAACCCGCGTGAACGCGTTGATATCGCAGATCGAAACCTCATACGCCCTGACTGCCCGAATACAGCAGCTGAGCTTGACGAGGCTGTTGTCTTAATCAGCGGCCGGCAACGGCCAGCAGCGAATACGGAAGCGAGATGTATCAGTTTTCATATGCCGAGATACAAACCGAGTCGGTGGCGGATGCGAAGGATCGCGAACGACAGCTGCTTTCCCGTTCGATCGATCTGCTCGTAGCGGCGCGCGACAGCGGGTCGACTTCGATGCAGACGATCGAGGCGCTGCACTTCCTCAACCGGGTCTGGACTTCCTTCCTCGAGGACCTGGGCAGCTCGGAAAACCAGCTGCCGAACGAATTGCGGGCAAACCTGATCTCGATCGGCCTGTGGCTGCTTCGCGAGGCGGAGTCCGTGCGCCAGGGCCAATCGGACAATTTCGACGGTCTGATCGAGGTATCCCAGATCATACGGGACGGCATCCAATGAAGAACACGCTCAAGATTTCCCTCAAGGCGAACGAGAAGATCTACATCAACGGCGCGGTCGTGAAGGTCGACCGCAAGACGTCCATCGAGTTCCTGAACGACGTCCAGTTCCTGCTCGAGAACCACGTGATGCAGCCGGAGAACGCTTCGACGCCGCTCCGCCAGCTGTATTTCATCGTCCAGATCATCCTCATGAACCCGGAGGACGCGAAGGACGCGCGCGACATGTTCAGGAAGTTGCTGCCGATGCTGCTCGCAAGCTTCAGCAACGACCAGATCCTCGCTTCCCTGAAGCAGGTCGACCGGATGATCGTCGAGGATCACATCTACGACGCTCTCAAGCTGATCCGCAGCCTGTTCCCGATCGAGGCGATCGTCATCGCCGAGCAGAAGAACATGCCGAAGCCCGCCGCGAACATCTCACTGGAGGCACTTGCATCATGAGCATAGACGCGATCGCGGCAGCCCAGGGCAACGCCGCAACTCAACAGAAGAGCTCGACCACCGTCGACTACCAGTCCTTCCTCCGGCTCCTCGTCACCCAGATGAAGAACCAGGATCCGACGAAGCCGATGGATTCGACGGACTATGTCGCGCAGCTCGCGACCTTTTCGCAGGTCGAGCAGACCGTGCAGACCAACACCAAGCTCGACCAGCTTCTGCAGTTCTCGCTTCTCGGCCAGGCCTCGAGCATCATCGGCCGCACCGCCACGTCCGTGGATGGCGAGATTTCGGGCAAGGTCAAGCAGGCGATGATCACCGACACCGGCGTCGTCGCGGTTCTCGAAGATGGTTCGATGCTCGAGATCGGCCCTGGCGTCACGCTGAGCTGACGAATACGATCAGTCCATGAACGAAGCCGACGCCCTCGAAATCGTCCAGTACGCGATCTGGACGGTGTTGCTCGCCTCCGGTCCTGCGGTCGTGGTGGCGATGCTCGTCGGCGTCTCGATCGCCCTCGTCCAGGCGCTCACCCAGGTCCAGGAAATCACCCTGACATTCGTGCCCAAGATCGTCGCGATTCTGCTCGCGGTCGCCTTCTCCGGCCCCTTCGTGGGCGCGCAGATATCCAGCTTCACGAACGTCATCTTCCAGCGCATCCAGAACGGCTTCTGAGGACGACCGCGGCGGCGGTCTGCTCACCCTCGCACAAGCTTGAGGTTCTAGTCTCCCCTGCCTGAAGCAGGATGGAGCAGCCCGGCACCTATGGCCGCATCAGTCACGACAACACCCGTACCGGCCGCGGCCGCCCGAAACAGCCGCGACGTGTTCTTCGCGGTCGGCATCATCACCATCCTCTCGGTGCTGTTCCTGCCGATCCCGTCCTTCATGATCGACGTCGGCCTGGCATTCTCGATCGCGCTCGCCGTGCTGATCCTGATGGTGTCGCTGTGGATCCAGCGTCCGCTGGATTTCTCGTCCTTCCCGACGATCCTGCTGATCGCCACCATGCTCCGGCTGGCGCTCAACATCGCCACCACGCGCGTGATCCTGTCGCACGGCAACGAGGGGACGAACGCCGCCGGCTACGTGATCGGCGGCTTCTCGAACCTGGTCATGAGCGGCGATTTCGTCATCGGCCTGATCGTCTTCCTCATCCTGATCATCGTGAATTTCATCGTCATCACCAAGGGCTCGACCCGTATTGCGGAGGTCGGCGCGCGTTTCACGCTCGACGCCATCCCCGGCAAGCAGATGTCGATCGACGCCGACCTGTCGGCCGGCATGATCGACGATAAGGAGGCGCAGTCGCGCCGCCGCGAGTTGGAGGAGGAGAGTTCCTTCTTCGGTTCCATGGATGGCGCATCCAAGTTCGTACGCGGCGACGCGATCGCCGGTCTCATCATCACCGGCGTCAACATCGTCGGCGGGATCGCGATCGGCTACGGCCGCCACGGCATGGGCCTGGGCGAGGCCGCCGACGTGTTCGTGAAGCTTTCGGTCGGCGACGGTCTGGTCACCCAGATTCCGGCCCTGATCGTGTCGCTGGCCGCCGGCCTGCTCGTTTCCAAGGGCGGCACCCGCGGCGCGGCCAACCAGGCCGTCATCGGACAGCTCGCAGGCTATCCGCGGGCGCTGTACGTCGCGGCGTCGCTGCTCCTGATGCTGGCGATCCTGCCGGGCCTGCCCATGCTTCCCTTCCTCATCCTGGCGCTCGCGATGGCCGCCGCCGCCTACGTCATCCCGCGGCGGGAAGCCCGGCGCCTTGCGGAAATCACGGAGGGCGAGAAGAAGATCGAGGCCGACAAGGCGGAAGAGGACAAGAACTCGGTCAAGAACTCGCTGAAGACGGCCGAGATCGAGCTCCTGATCGGCAAGCAGCTTTCGACCCGCCTGCTCGCCTCGCATCAGGAGCTCGCCTTCCGCATGGGCAAGATGCGCAAGAAGTTCGCGCTGGAATACGGCTTCGTCGTTCCGGAGGTGCGCCTCACCGACGATTTCTCGATTCCGTCCAAGAGCTACCAGATCAAGGTCCACGGGACGGTGGTCGCCGAGTACCAGATGCGGGTCGGCGAGGTGATGGTCCTCCTCGGCGCCAACGATGTGCCCGACATGCCGGGAGAGGAGGTTCGCGAACCGGCCTTCGGCATGCGCGCCTACTCGGTCGCCGAGACCTTCGCGGAGGATCTGAAGCGCGACAACTACGCCTTCGCCGACAATCTTTCCGTGCTGCTGACGCACCTTTCGGAGGTCATCCGCAACAACCTGCCCCAGCTTCTGTCCTACAAGGACATGAAGGCGCTGCTCGAGCGCCAGGATCCGGAATACCGAAAGCTCGCCGACGAGATCTGCACCTCCAGCATCTCCTACCCCGGCCTCCAGGCCGTTCTGAAGCTGCTGCTCGCCGAGCGCGTCTCGATCCGGAACCTCCACCTGATCATCGAGGCGATCGCCGAGATCGCGCCGCACGTACGACGCACCGAGCAGATCGTGGAGCATGTCCGCATCCGCATATCGCAGCAGATCTGCGGCGATCTCTCCAGCGGCGGCTCCATGAAGGTTCTGCGGCTCGGCAACCGCTGGGATCTCGTGTTCCACCAGTCGCTGAAACGCGACGCCAAGGGCGAGGTGCGCGAGTTCGACATCGATCCGCGCCTGCTCGAGGAGTTCGGCCAGGAGGCGTCGAAGGTCATCCGCAGCCATTTCGAGACCGGAGAAAGGTTCGTCATCGTCACCGCGCCGGATGCGCGGCCCTATGTGCGCATGATCGTCGAGCGGCTCTTCCCCACGCTGCCGGTGCTGTCCCACGTGGAGATCGCCAAGGGGGTCGAGATACGCGTCCTCGGCTCTGTTTCTTGAGCCTGCTGCTCAACCAGTTCCTGATCGCGGCATTCCTGGCCTTCTGCCGCGTCGGGTCCTGCTTCATGCTGATGCCGGGCCTGTCCAGCATGCGGGTGCCGCTGCAGGTCCGCCTCTTCATCGCCATCGCCGCGAGCTTCGCCGTCCTGATGCATCTGTGGGACAGCCTGCTCCCGTTCGCCAGCCGCCAACCCGTAACGCTGGCCGGGCTGATCATCTCGGAGATCCTCATCGGCGCGCTGATCGGCATCATGACGCGGATCTACGTGCTCGCGCTCCAGTTCATCGCAGCCGCGATGGCGATGATGATCGGCTACGGCGGCTCGGTTGCGCCGAGCATCGAGGGAGCCGAACCGCAGGCGCCGATCGCCAACCTGATCACGTTCTCGGCGCTGATGCTGCTGTTCGTCTTCAACTTCCACCACGACGTCCTGAGGGGGCTCGTCGCCTCCTATCGCATCGCGCCCCCGAACCTGCTCTTCAACCCTGCCTCCGCGCTCACCGACATCGCCGACACGCTGTCGGAATCCTTCATGGTGATGCTGCAGCTGGGAAGCCCGTTCATCGCCTACGGCATCCTGGTGAACCTCGCCATCGGCTTCGTCAACAAGCTGACGCCGCAGATACCGGTCTACTTCATATCGCTGCCGTTCGTGCTCACGGGAGGCCTCCTGCTGGTCTATCTCGGCATCGCACCGATGCTGCGGCTTTTTGCCGAAGGCTTCGTGCCGGTCACCATCGGGAGATAGCATGGCAGTGCGTTCGGATAGGCTGAAGCGGCTCCTGAAGGTCCAGAACCAGCTCAAGGCGAGTCACGAGATGCGCCGAGCCGGCTTTCTCGGCGCTGCCCATGCGGCGGACCAGGAGGCGACGGAGATCGCGGCCGGCAAGGAAGGCGGCGAGAGCCTCGCCAACCTCTTTCCGGAACTCTACGAGCGCCGCATAGAACGCGCCCTGAACACCCGCGACCGGAACCTCAAGGCCGCCGAACACGAGGCGAGGAAGATCGCCACCGAAACCGTACGGACGAAACGGATCGCGGACGATTTCCGGGACGCGCTCCGCCAGGAAGACCGCCAGGCGGAGGAGCGAGACGGCCTGGAAGCCGTGGAGCGCATGATCACCCCGCGTCCCAGGTAGAAGAGAGCAAGCCTGCGGCAAGCTTGTTCTGCGACAAGAATGGCAAGCGCATCGGAAACGAGGAAGTCCCCGTGGCCATATCTCCACCCAGCGACATCGTTCTCGACGTTGCCCGCGCGGTCGAGCCGGCAGCGCTGGAAGCGGCGCGCAGGAAGCTGTCGTCCATCGCCGGGACAAGGGCGGGCGACGCCTTCTCGACCACCATGGACGCCTCCGGCATGCGCGGCGAGCCGTTGTCACGCATCGCGACAGGATCTGCCAGGCCCGAATCCTACGTGCAGTTCGAGGCGATGGTCCTGCAGAACTTCGTGCAGCAGATGCTGCCGTCGGACGCCGAGAACGTCTACGGTACCGGAATAGCCGGTGAGATGTGGAAGGGATTCCTCGCCCAGGAACTCGGCATGCAGATGGCCCGTGTCGGCGGGATCGGCATCTCGGACCGCATCCTCGGCGACTACTATGAGGCCGGTGACGAGAAGGTGCCCGTCGCGGGAGTGGAAGCGGATACGGAAGACAAGCTGGCCGGCGAAGCGAAGTCCCTGCTCTCGACCGCCCTGATCCAGGAAATCCAGCGCACCATCGTCGGCAGCGTGACCGACGCCGCCGCCGCGGCGAGCGGCGTCACCTCCGACCAGTAGGCTTCGAGGAACGCCGATGAGCGAGCAGGACACATATCATCCCCAGTCGATCGCGGTTGCCGCGGGCGCCCCACCGCGCCGCGACGCGTCGCGCACTTCCAGCCTCGGCACGATCATCCAGCGGATCGAGGAGGCCGTCGAGCTCGAAACCGTTTCCCTTCGCACGGACGTCAATTTCGACATCCGCGCATCGAACGCGCGCAAGAGCCGCTACCTCTACGAACTGAACAAGGCGATGAAGACCGTCGGCGCCGACCTCCTCCAGGCAAACCGGGAAGGCATCGTGCGCCTGCGCCGGAAACTGTCGGAGAACGAGGCTGCGATCTCCGCCCACCTGAATGCCGTCACGGAGGTCGCCGGTCTGCTGCAGCAGGCGATCGAGTCCTCGGAGGCCGACGGAACCTACAATTCCAGCGTCTTCGCCCGGGGCGGTGCATGATCAAGTTCGTATTCGCGGCGGTCTGGATCGTCGCGGTGACCATCGGCACGATCTTCTTCTCGTTCTCCGCGAGCGGAGAGAAGCACGAGGCCGGCGACGCGTCGCCATTCCTCGGCAAACTCGAGTACATGAAGACAGACATGCTGTCGGTGCCGGTGGTCCGCAGCGGTGAGGTGAAGGGCTACTTCCTGTCCCGACTGGTCTATGCCATCGAACCCGACAAGCTGAAGAAGCTCAGCCTGCCGGCCGACACGCTGCTGGTGGACCAGCTCTACACCTATCTGTTCTCAAACCAGCAGATCGACTTCTCGGACCCGAAGGGCCTCGACCTCGACGCCATGCGGAATGGATTGCGCGACAGCATCAACAAGCGGGTCGGCGACACGCTGGTGCAGGAGGTGCTGGTCGAGCAGATCGACTATCTCACCAAGGAGCAGATCCGCGACAATGCCTTGCGGCGGCGGGACAATGCCGGCGGCGACAAGCGCCCGGTGCTGAAGTCGCACTGAAATTCCTGCGGTCCGCCGGGCGGAAGGGCCCGGCCGCGCGTCCCCGAGCTTCTATCTGAACGTTGGCTTGCGTTTCTCAAGGAAGGCCTTCAGGCCCTCCTGCGCATCGGTGCCCGACTGCGAAAGCGCCGCACTGAGGCTTTCCGCGAAAAGACCATCGGTCCGCGACATGTCCTCGATGCGCGATATGGCCTGGACGATGAGGTAGTTGACCAAGGGCGCGTTGCTGGCGATCTCGCCGGCGAGTTCCAGAGCCTTGGCGAGCCCCTCCCCCTCCCCGACAAGATAATGCGACAGGCCGAGCGTGAGGCTCTCTTCGGCCCCATAGCGCCGGCCTGTCAGCATCATCTCGGTCATGCGGTCGGCGCCGATGATGCGGCCGACCCTGACCGTGGCGCCCCCGCCCACGAAGATGCCGCGCTTGCCCTCGGGCAACTGGAATACAGCCGAAGGCTCGGCGACCCGCACGTGCGTGGCCGCCGCGATCTCGAGCCCGCCGCCCATCACCGCCCCGTTGAGGACCGAGACGACCGGCAGACCGCCGAACTGGATCAGTTCCATGACGCCGTGCCAGCCGCGCGAATGGTAGAGAACCTCCTGCGGCTCGCGCTGCGACTGTTCCGAAAGATCGAGACCCGCCGAGAAATGGCCCCCGAGCCCTTGGAGGACGACGGCCTTGACGCCCTTGGGCGGACTGGAGAAGAAAGTCCGCAGTTCCTCCAGCAGGGCATCGTTGATGGCGTTGCGCTTCTGCGGGCGGTTGAAGGAAACCACTGCCACCGCGTCGTGCTGTTGAACCAGAAGCGCGCCGCTCGCATCTCCCGATGCTATGGCTTGGCTGGCAGAACTCATCAGGCGGCGCTCCCATCGCGGGCCGTGGCGGCCTGCGCAGATTTGTCTTGATTAAATTGTTTCATATCATAACATTCTCGCGTCGTACAAGTGCGCGCCGGGATTGGCAAAGTCCCCTTGGCCGTGCCACGATGGCGACATCAAGGGAGGAAGTTCATGACCAGCAAGACTTTCGCAGCCGTTGCCGCTGCACTTTCGGTTTCCGTCTCGGCCATTGCCGCCCATGCGGCGGAAGTGGAACTGCGGCTTTCGCACTGGGTGCCCGCCACGCACCCGATCCAGTCGCTCGGCATCGAGCCGTGGGCCGAATCGATCAAGGAAGCGTCGAACGGGCGCATCAACATCACCATCTTCCCCGCCCAGCAGCTGGGCGCGGCACCTGACCACTACGACATGGCGCGCGACGGCATCGTCGACATCAGCTACACCAATCCCGGCTATCAGGCAGGCCGTTTCCCGATCTACAGCCTTGCCGAGATCCCGTTCCAGGCGACCAACGCCAAGGACGGCGCCAAGGCGCTGCACGAATGGTATGCGCCGATCGCCGAGACCGAGATGAAGGACGTGCACTTCTGCCTGATCAACCCGCACGATCCGGGCACGATGCACTCGAAGACGCCGATCCACGTGCCGGCCGACGTGAAGGGCAAGAACATCCGTCCCGCCCACGCGACCATGGCGCGTTTCGTGAACCTGCTCGGCGGCGCAAGCGTCCAGGTGCCCGCGCCCGAGGCCCGCGAGGCGATCGCCAAGGGCACCGCGGATGCCATGACCTTCCCGTGGAACTCGATATACATCTTCGGCATCGACAGCGAGGTGAAGTACCATCTCGATATGCCGTTCTACCTGTCCTCGCAGATGCTCCTGTTCAACAAGGACACCTACGAGAACCTGGCGCCGGAGGACAAGAAGGTTATCGACGATCACTGCACCCCGGAATGGTCCAAGAAGTTCTCCACCGGCTGGGCCGACAATGAGTATTCGGGTCGCCAGAAGATGATCGATTCGCCCGATCATACCCTCTACAAGCCGACCGATGAGGAAGTTCAGATGTGGCGCGACGCCGCCCAGCCGCTCATCGAGTTCCTGGAAGGAAGACGTGAAGAAGGCCGGCGGCGACCCCGAGAAGATCTACGCCGACTTCGTCGAGGCGCTCGAGCGCAACAATTCGCGCTACTGATCGAAATCCGGGAGCCGGCAATGCCGGCTCCCTTCCTTTTCGGCGGGCGGTACAGATGAACGCGCTTATCCGGGCCCTCGGCCGGTTTTCCCTTGCCATAGACAGGATCGCCGGCCTCTTCTTGGCCGGCATAACGCTGCTCGTGGTCGCTTCTGCGATCGGGCGCTACGGCTTTGCCTCGCCCATTCCCGAAGCATTCGACATCTCGCGCCTGATGCTGGGCGTAGCGATCATGTGGGGCTTCGCCAGCGTCGGCTACCGCGGATCGCACATCAAGGTGGATCTCTTCGTCGAACTGATGCCGGCGCGGCTGCGCCGGGTGGTCGATTTCATCGCCTGGACCGTTCTGCTGATTTTCACGGTTCTGCTCAGCTGGAAGATGTACGACCGGGTTGCGAGCGCCTACCGCAGCGGCGAGGCGACGTTCGACCTGCGCCTGCCGGCGTGGCCGTTCCTGGCGCTGATCTGCGCCGGCGCCACGGTAGCGATCGTCACCGTCGTCGCACGCATCGTAATCATCGCCGCGGGGCGGGGAACGCTCGACCATTTCGATTCCGCCGAAGCCGGCGAGCAGGTCGGGGAAACCGATGGCCAACGCTGATTTCATAGCCGTCGCCGGCTTCGTGGCGCTGTTCGCCATGATGGCGCTGCGCGTGCCGATCGGCGTCGCCATGGGCCTGATCGGCGTCTTCGGCTTCGCGGCGATCACCGGCATCAAGCCGGCGCTGAACCTGCTCGCGCAGTCGCCCATCCGCGTCATCACCGACTTCAACTTGAGCCTGATCCCCTTCTTCGTGCTGATGGGGGTGTTCGCGACCAATTCGGGGATGTCGCGAGAACTCTTCCGGACCGGGCAGGCCTGGCTGGGTTTCCTCAAAGGCGGCATGGCGCTGTCGACCATCGCGGCCTGCGGCGGCTTTGCGGCCATCTGCGGATCGTCGGTCGCCACCGCCGCCACGATGACCAAGATCGCGCTGCCGGAGATGCGCCGCGTCGGCTATTCCAACGACGTCTCGAGCGGCGTGATCGCGGCCGGCGGAACGCTCGGCATCCTCATTCCCCCCTCGGTCGTGCTGGCCGTCTACGCCTACATCACCGAGCAGGACGTCGGGAAACTTTTCATCGCCGGCATCGTCCCGGGCGGGCTCGCTGTGCTCATGTACATGGCGACGGTGCGGCTCGCCTACAGGCGCTCGCTGCCTCCCGGCGAGCCCTTCAACCTGCGCGATGCGGTTCGCTCGCTGCGCGACATCTGGGCGGTGCTGCTGCTCTTCATCGCCATCATCGGCTCGATGTATCTCGGCATCGCCACCGCAACAGAGGCCGCCGCGGTGGGTTCGTTCCTGACCGCCGTCATCGGCGTCGCAAGGGGCCGTCTCGACGTTACGAAGATCATGGACAGCCTGATCGAGGCGCTGCGCACCTCCGTCGCGATATACACGATCCTGATCGGCGCCGTGCTGTTCGGATACTTCCTCGCCATCACCCAGACGCCGCAGAAGATCACCGCCTTCCTGGTGGCGCTCGATTTCGGCGCCTACGGCACGCTGGCGCTGATCCTCGCCTTCTTCCTCCTGATGGGCTGCATCCTCGACGCGATGGCGATGATCATCCTTCTGGTGCCGATCGTGTTCCCGGTCGTCACCCACCTCGGCTTCGACCCGATCTGGTTCGGCGTCATCATCGTGATGACGGTGGAACTGGGACTGATCACGCCGCCGGTCGGCATGAACGTCTTCGTCATCAACACCATCGCGCGCGAGGTGAGCCTCGTGACGATCTTCCGCGGCGTCCTGCCCTTCGTGTTGACCGACATCATGCGGCTGATCCTGCTGGTCGTGTTCCCGGCGATCGTGCTGTTCCTGCCGATGACCATGAAATGAAGCCGCCCGGATGATTGCCAAGCCCGAACTCGTCCACCTCTGCGACCTGACGGTCGAACTCGCCGCGCCGATGGAACTCGGGGATTCGCCGCGGGGACGGCGCCGGATCATCCCGATCGTCGGCGGAACGGTGACCGGGGAGCGCCTGAACGGTCGCATCCTCAACCTCGGCGCCGACTGGCAGACGATCCTTTCCGACGGCAACGCCGAACTCGACACGCGCTATTCGATGGAGACAGATGACGGGGCGCTGATCGACATCCGCAACTTCGGCTACCGCAACGGACCGCCGGAGGTGATCGCAGCCCTCGGCCGCGGCGAGCCGGTCGACCCCTCGCTCTACTACATGCGCACGCATCCGCGGTTCGAGACCGGCGACAGCCGCTACGCCTGGCTGAACCGGCTCATCTGCGTCGGCACCGGCGCGCGTCAGGCGGCGGCGGTCGCCATCAAGGTCTATGAAGTCAGATGAGCGCTAGGACGCTTTCCCGCAGGACGGCCGGCAAGGATGGCCGCGTCGAGGTTCCGCCGATGGCCGCCATCATCGGCTACAAGCTGAGGCGGGCGCAGCTCTTCGTCTTCCAGGACTTCATCGAGTCCTTCGCCCGGGTGAAGCTGCGCCCGGCCGAGTTTTCGGTGCTCGCCATCATCGCGGATACGCCGGGACTGAAGCAGTCGGAGATCGCCGAGGCGCTGGGCATCAAGCGGGCGAACTTCGTGGCGCTGATGGACAGCCTCGAAAAGCGCGGGCTGGCCGAGCGGCGCAAGGCAAAGGCGGACCGCCGCTCGCATTCGCTCCACCTCACGCCGGAAGGCGAGAAGTTCGTGAAGAAGATGACCGCCATCTGGGCCGAGCACGAGAACAGGCTGATCGAACGCCTCGGCGGCGTCGAGGAACGCGACAGGCTGATCGGGCTGCTCGACCGGCTGCTGGCGCCCGCCGAGTAGCATTTACCTCCTCGGGTCAATCCGCCGACAGTGCCCGCGCCACCTCGTCAGGAATCGCATACCCCTTGATGCGGTCGGGATGATCGAGGTCCTTGCCCGCCCACACCCGGGTCTCCTGCGCCTCGATCGACAGCACCTCGCCCCTGAAGACCCTGTGCTCGACGTCGAAGCTCGTGCGGCCAAGCTTCGTGGCCCGCGTCTCGATGGCGATAACGTCGCCGTACCGCGATGGCACGACGAATTTCGCCCGCGTGTCGACCATCGGGATTCCGACGATGCCGTATTCCTTCGTCCAGGCGATCTTCTTCATGCCCGTCGCCCTCTCCAGGAGCAGCGCGGTCGATGCGTCGAACATGGCGAAGTAGCGCGGATAGAAGACGATGCCGGCGGGGTCGCAATCGCCCCACTCGATCTCGACGTCGCGCCGCGAGACCAGCATCGCCTCAGCCCTCCGCTTCGCGACGAGGACGTGCGGCGGCGGCGGATCGCGATAGAGATCCTCCACGAGTTCGGGCCGGGCAGCCATGACGGCGCGCTGGTTGATCGAGCCCTTGTCGGTGACCTCATGCGCGTCTATTGACGGCGGCCGATCGCAGATGACGGCGCGCGCGACCATGTTGGAACTGCCGGTCGACTTTTTCGCAAGCTCGTCCAGCCGTTCCTGGAAGATCAGCCGCACGGCAGGGTGGACGGCGAAATGCTCCTCGTCGGCGACCGCGAGTTCGGGCGCGATGCGCCGCGCCGCGTCGAGATCGAGGAAGAGCAGCGCGCCGATGTGGTTGCGGTCGAGCCCGGTCAGCACCGCGTCGCGCACATAAGGCGCAAAGCCGGCGATCAGGCCGGTGCGCACGCCGGCCATGTTGACCCAGGTGCCGGTCGAAAGCTTGAAGTCCTCGGTCACGCGGCCGTCGAAGATGAAGCCCCTTTCGGCGGTCGGTCGGGTCGACGAACTTCAGCGCGTCGCCGATCTTGTAAAAACCCTCCTCGTCGAAGCACTCGGCGGTCTTGTCCGGCTGGCGCCAGTAGCCCGGCGTGATGTTCGGCCCCTTCAGGCGCAGTTCGAGCTTGCCGTTGTTCTCGACCAGCTTCACCTCGATGTCCGGCGCCGGCAGGCCGACCTCGCCGGGCTGGCCGACCGGCCATGTCGTCGTGAAGGCGAACGGCGCCGTCTCGGTCGAGCCGTAGCCGGTGATGATCATGATCCTTTCGCCGACCGTCTCGGTCGCGAGGCGTTCCAGCGTGTCCCAGACGTGTTTCGACAGGCTGGCGCCGGCATATTGCAGGATCTGCACGCGGCTGAAGAAGCGCTCGCGCAGGGCCGCGTTCCTGGCGAGATGCTCGCACAGCATCTCGTAGCCCTTTGGCACGTTGAAATAGAGCGTCGGCGCGATCTCGGTGAGGTTGCGGACGGTCTTCTCGATGCCGGCGGGCGTCGGCGCGCCATCGTCGATCCAGAGCGTGCCGCCATTCGTCAGCGCGATGCCGAAATTGTGGTTGCCGCCGGCTGTGTGGTTCCACGGCAGCCAGTCGACCAGCACCGGCGGCTCGTCCTTCAGGAAGGCCATCGCGGCGGCGATCATCACCTGATTGCAGGTCATCATGCGCTGCGTGTTGATGACCGCCTTCGGCATGCCGGTGGAGCCCGAGGTGAACAGGAATTTTGCCGGCGCGTCGGGTTCGACGGCCGCGTCGGCCTTCTCCACGGCGTCGGTGGGCCTCGTGGCCAGCATGTCCTCGAAGGTCTCGCAGGCAAACCCCTCGGCAGGATTGCGCGCCACGACGAGGCCGATGTCGGGCGTCATGACCGATTTCAGCGCCGCCTCGAAGGGCTTGCCTTCGGCCGCGAAGACGAGACCGGGCGTCAAGAGGTCGAAGATGTGCCTGAGCTTGGCGTGATCCTTCGAGACCAGCGAATAGGCGGGCGACACCGGCGCGAAGGGAACGCCGGCCATCATGGCGCCGAGCGCGATGAGGCCATGCTCGACGGAATTGCCTGACAGCACCACGATCGGCCGCTCGGCCGAGAGCCCGCGGTCGAGGATGAACTGCGCGATCGCGCGGGCCTTTTCGAGCGCCTGGGAAAACGTGACCTTGCGCCATGCGCCGTCCGGCCCGCGGTCGGCGAGGAAGACGCGGTCCGGCGCTTCGCTGGCCCAGCGTCGCAGGCTGTCGGTCATGGAGCGGGAATGGTCGCCGAGCGGAACGCTCGACCGGACGTAGACGACCCCCTCAGGGCTCTTCGTCATCTCGACGGAACTTTCGCCCATGTGCACGGGCCGCATTCCAGGCGCGGTCACAACCGGCATCGCTTCCTCCCCGAAGATAATGTTATTTGGTATAACAATGAGTGGACGAGATCAAGACATGCTCCATCGCTGCCGCGCCCGCAAGCAGGCCGGATCATGAGACGAGTGGGACGGTGTCGGCCGCGCCTGGAACGATTCCTTGCCGCGCGGGCGGAACCGACGCCACCGCCCGGCGCGGCGGAGCCGTCCGGCGGACAGGGACTGCGATGTGAGCGTGGCATGGGAATGCCGCGTCAGGACGTGTCATGGGGATGGAGCGCGGCGCCGCCAGGCGAGGCAAGAAGCCGATGAGCGCGCGCGAAGCGACGGGCCGCGCGCACGATGCAGGCACCGTCTTCCTGTGGCCGTCCTGCCGGCGCCAGCAAGGCGCCAAGCACCGCCGCAAGCACGCGCAGGCGCAGGGCGAGCAGTGTGGCATCAAGGGGATTGCTGCCGGTGCCCGGCGGTTCCTCGAATTCGGGCCACGCCACCTGCGTCGCCTCGACCACATACGCCTGCGCCACGGTCTCGGCATGACGCAGCACGGCGAGCATGAACCAGCGGACGGGAAAGGATCGGCCGGCGGCGCGCTCGGCCAGAACGGCGAGCGCGACGAGCACCGCGATGATGCGCCTCAGCGTCCGATCGTTCCGTGCCCTGCCGTCCATCTCCGGCCCTCCTTGAGTTGGGGGCATTGTGGGCGGGTTGGGCGGGACGTGGATGGGAACGGAAGGAGCGGCAGTGGCAGGCGGGAAAAATTGATAGGAAATCAGGGCGTTGGCGGTCGAAGAAATCATCGATGTGGGGGATTTGTCCACGCGGGAGGCGCAGCTTCGAGGCGTCAGAACTCGAAGCCGGCCTGCTCGGAGGTCTTCTTCTCCTTGGGCGCCTTCTTGAAGGCGGAGGAATCGACCGCTGGCAGGCGCGCGAACTCGCGATGCTCCAGCGGGCCCTCGATGGTGAGGATCTGGATGCGCGGGATGCGGCCGAACTGGGTGTCGGCAAAGCCGGCGGCGGCGGCTTCCGCGACCATTGGTTTGGTGGGTGGGTTGAGCGTGACGAAGATGCCGGCCAGTGATCGCCCATTTCTCGGGTGCTTGTCGCAGAAGCGCGGTCCCGCTGCAAACGACATCACCTAGATCATGCCGCGAATCTGGTTGGCAAGCCGTCGTTCATCCCCGTTAAACGCTGTGATCGTGGCAGCAAGAAACGCGGCCGGCTGGAGACGATCCAGATTGAGCGGATGGCCGGCTCGGTATGAGAGCATAGCAAAGAAGGCCATCTGCGCGCGCCCATTGCCATCGCGGAAGGGATGGATAGCGTTCAACTCGCTGAGGAAATGTCCGCCCCGTTCCGCAAAGTCATCAGGAGCCAACCCTGTCAACCGGCCTTGTCGATGGAGCCAACCAAACAAGCTCTGCAATTGCGACGCGATGTGCTCGGGATAACAGAAAATGCTCTCACCCTTGCCGATGCGCACCGTTCGGTATCGACCTGCCCAGGAATAGACGTCCTGAAACAGATGATGGTGAACGGCCCGGAGATGCGTCGGCGTGAGCCGTCCGGATGGCAACGGTTCCATGCCCCGCTGGGTGACTGCATCCGCTTCGAAGTCGTTGAGAGCGGCCTGATCGGCGAGTTTCAGTTTGTTCCTGAGAACAGTGCTGGCGGGATAGCAGTATGGATCGGGGGATGCATCATACACCCCCGTTCTACCGTTTCCCGGCGTGCTTGGCGTTGATCACAGCCCGCCGTTCCTCCGGGCTCAGGTTCTGGCGATCAAATTCCGAAAACATCGCGCGTGACTCGCGCGAGAGCGATATCCCCTCAATGGCATTAAGCTTCCCCATACCTCGCGCGCCCACGATGAAGCGGCCGGTATCGCCGTCCCGTACCGGGTCGGGATCAGGTATAGGTATCGTCTTGTCCGGCCAGCGCGCCGCGGCAGTCTTGTCGACAATTTTGCCCGAGATCGCGCTGCGGTGGGCCTCGCGCGTCGAGCCGCCGCCGTGCTCCTCGGCAAGCGCAGTCTTCGAGTTCCCGGCCACCTGGCTCTTGGTGACGAACTGCCCGCTACTTGCCTTGCGGTAATTCTTGCCGCCTTTTCCTTTTGCCATTGACTTGTTTCTCCACGAACTCGGGCCATGGATACCATATCAGCAAATGATGCCGAGCTTAAGCGCTCTCGGCCGATTCCGACCGGTGCCCCGCGTCGTCGAAGGCCTCGATCTGCGACTGGCTCTGCCCGCCGTTCGGCGCGCGGAACAGCACGTTGTAGTTGGCTTTGGAGTTGAAGCGCGGGTCGAGATAGACGAGGTCGACGCGGTCGGCGGCCACGTACTCGCGCAGCATCGGCAGGTTGTCGTCACAGAAAAGCTTTTCGGTCACGCGATTCCCTCCTTGACGTAAATTACGTGAACACTATCGCCGTTGCTTCCGATTCGCATCAGGACGAAAGGAGGACGCGATGGCAAAGTCGAGTTCAGGCGGCGGGAAGAACTACCGCAACGCGAGTTCCGGCCAGTTCGTGACGAAGAGCGCCGCAACGAAGAACCCGTCCGGAACCCTTGGCGAGGCGCGGGGCGGCGGCTCTACCCAAGGCGCGCATCGCAGCGCGATCACGGGCAAGTTCGTCGGCCCCGCGGCGGCAGCCCGATGGCCGGGCAAGACGATCAAGGACAGCTGATCGGTATAGTGCCCTCCCTGGCTACCAGGATCTGGCCTCCGCCATGATGACGGTCCGGGCGCCGCGTGCATGCGCAGGGCAGAGAGGCGCGACTGTTATTGTGCAATGCAGCAACGATCGCGCCGCGGGTGCGTTAGGGGGACTGCCGTCCAATGCCGGACGCATCAACGGGAACGCCTTCATTGCGAAACATATCAGACACGATTGCACGCCTCGGCGCCCTGCGGGCGATGCAGGGCGCCCATACGACCGGCGCCGCCGGACCGAGCCATCTGCGCGCGCTAGCGGATTTCGGCTCGAACCCGGGCGCCCTGAAGGCCTTGCACCATGTGCCCGAAGACCTGCCCGAGGGGGCGCCGCTGGTCGTCGTGCTGCACGGGTGCACCCAGGACGCCTCCGGCTACGACCGCCACTCCGGCTGGTCGCAGCTCGCCGACGAGGCCGGATTCGCGGTTCTCTACGCAGAGCAGCAGCGCGGCAACAATCCGAACCTCTGCTTCAACTGGTTCCAGGCCGCCGATGCCCGGCGCGGGGCCGGCGAGGTGCTGTCGATCCGGCAGATGGTGGAGGCGATGGCCGGTTCGCATGGACTCGACCGGAGCCGCGTCTTCGTCACCGGTCTCTCGGCCGGCGGGGCGATGGCGGCGGCGATGATGGCGGCCTATCCGGAAACCTTCGCCGCCGGGGCGGTGATCGCGGGACTGCCCTACGCCAGCGCGAACTCCGTGCCCGAGGCGTTCGACCGCATGCGCGGCGAGGGCGGCGCGTCGGAGCATGAGCTTCAGAGGACACTGCGCAGCGCGTCGAACCATCGCGGCCCCTGGCCCAGGCTGTCGATCTGGCACGGCACCGCCGACCGCACGGTGGCGCCGTCCAACGCCGCAGCGATCGCGGCGCAGTGGCGCGGCGTGCACAATCTGGAAGCGTCTCCGAGCCTCTCAGAAAAAACCGGGCGGCTGACGCGGCAGGCTTGGCATGACGAGGCAGGCGATGCGGTGCTCGAGGTCAACATGATCGGCGGCATGGGCCACGGCACCCCGCTCGGCAGGGACGGACTGGGCTCGCCCGGGCCGTACATGCTCGATGTCGGGATTTCGTCGACGCGCCGGATCGCCGCGTTCTGGGGCATCGCCGACGGAACGCGCGATGCCGTCGAACCGCATCGAAGGGCGGCGACGGACGCGCGGCAGGCGCAGACCACGAGCGCCGGACCGGGCGCGGCGGGTGTGACCAAGACCATCGAGGACGCCTTGCGCGCCGCGGGACTGATGCGGTGACGTGTTGCGGGGTTCGCTCTTTGGCAAGCTGATCATGAGGGAGTTCCCTGGAGCGGCGTGGTGAGTGGTTGAGCCGTCAGTGCGTGGTTCGCCCTTCGGCAGGCTCAGGAAGCTCACCATAGGGTGAATGGTGGACCGGCAGAGGCTGGGATGGTGCGTGGTTCGACGAGCTCACCATGAGGGAGATTGGCGGACCCCGCGACGTAAACGATTCCAGGACACAGAGGCGAGGGAGGCTTGCCGCGAAGGTGCTGACGGATTTGACAGTGTTGCCGTTCCACCGATCTCCCTCTTGATGAGCCACAAGGCTACTCATGGCGAGCTTCCTGAGCCTGCCGAAGGGCGAACCGCGCACCATGCACCTCAGTGCCCCTTCCTCGCCCGGTTCCCCGTCCCCGGCAGCGTGCCTTCGAGCTTGGCGATGATGCCGAGCATGATCTCGTCGGCGCCGGCGCCGATCGAGACGAGGCGCGTGTCGCGGTAGGCGCGGCTGACGGGGTTGTCGGCGGTGTAGCCCATGCCGCCCCAGTATTGCAGGCAGGAATCGGTAATCTCGCGGGCCAGCCGGCCGGTCTTGAGCTTGGCCATGGAGGCGAGCTTGGTGACGTCCCTGCCCGACACGTACTGCTCGACCGCGCTCCAGGTCATGGCTCGAAGGGCCTCGACCTCGGTGCGCAGTTCGGCGAGGCGGAAATGGACGACCTGGTTGTCGAGGACCGGCTTGCCGAAGGTGCTGCGCTGCGAGGTGTAGTCGATGGTGAGGTCGATCAGGCGGTCGAAGCCCTTGATGGAACTCGCCGCCGAATAGAGCCGCTCCTCCTGGAACTGCAGCATCTGGTAGGTGAAGCCCATGCCCTCCTGGCCGATGACGTTGGCGCGCGGCACGCGCACCTCGTCGAAGAAGAGCTGCGCGGTGTCGGAGGAGTGCATGCCGATCTTGTGGATCTTCTGCCGCGTGATGCCCTTGGCGTCCATCGGCACGCAGATCAGCGACTTGTTCCTGTGCGGCTTGTCGTCCGAGGTATTGGCGAGCAGGCAGCACCAGTCGGCCTTCATGCCGTTGGTGATCCACATCTTGGTGCCGGAGATGACGTAATCGTCGCCGTCCCGGCGCGCCGTGGTCTTGGCGGCCGCCACGTCGGAGCCCGCGCCCGGCTCGGAGACGCCGAGGCAGCCGACGACGTCGCCAGCAATGGAAGGGGCGAGGAAGGTCTTCTTCACGTGGTCGGAGCCGAAGCGGTTGAGCGCGGGGGTGCACATGTCGGTATGGACGCCGATTGCCATCGGCACGCCGCCGCAGGCGCACAGGCCGAGTTCCTCGGCCATGACCATGGAATAGGAAAAGTCGAGGCCAAGTCCGCCATAGGCCGGATCGTACTTGATGCCGAGCAGGCCGAGATCGCCCATCTTCTTCAGGACCTCGTGCGAGGGGAACTGCTCCGCCGCCTCCCATGCGTCGACGTGGGGATTGAGTTCGGTCTCGACGAAGCGCGCCACGGTGCGGCGCAGGTCCTCGTGTTCGGGCGTGAACTGCATGTCTCCTCCTCCTCGGCATTGCCGCCGCCGCGACACGAAAACGGTGCGGCACCATCGCGCGCGCGAAACAAAATCCGGCCAGGATGCTTCTGCACCGGGGCCGGCGTTCCTCCGGCGGGAATGCTAGGCAACGTTGACGTAAACGTCAATCGACTGGTATGGGAAACGCCGAACGACGCCGCTTGCGGCGCAACCGATCAACCGAGGCGTTCGCCGCGTTCGCCCGCACAAGAAGGAGACTGACATGACCCTCGACGAGATTGCCACCGAAATGGGCAAGCGCATGTCCGGTTCGGGCTTCGACCGTTCCGTGAAGATCGACCTCGGTGCCGACGGCACGCTCATGATCGACGGCGAGAACGTGTCGACCAACGGCGGCGACGCCGACTGCACGATCACCATGAGCAAGGACGATTTCGAGGCGCTCGCGGCCGGCGACCTCAACCCGACCGCAGCCTTCATGCAGGGCAAGATGAAGGTCGACGGCGACATGTCGGCGGCGATGGCGCTGAGCCAGGCGCTCTGAGGCGCCGTCCCATCAGATGAAAGGCCGCGCCCGACCGGAGCCCCCCGGCTCGACGGATCGGGAGCGGCCTGAAGGCCCGGCCTAGGCGGCCATGGCCCGGCGCGATGCGCCTGATTTGACGGCCTTGCGGCCCGATGCCTTGAGCACGCCCCTCGTACCGTCCAGCCATCCCTCGATCAGTTCCAGCGCCAGGAAGCGCTCCTTCTCGTAAGGGCCCGGCATGGCGAGCGCGTCGGTCTTCTCAGTCGAGAAGCCGAAGCGGGCATAGTAGGGTGCATCGCCGACGAGCAGGATGGCGCCGTGGCCGAGGCGCCGCGCCTCCGCGATGGCTTGGCGCATCAGGGCCGAGCCGAGGCCGGACGACTTGATGGCAGGATCGACGGCCAGAGGCCCGAGCAGCAGCGCCGGCGCGCGGCACTCGCCGACGCTGACGTCCCACAACCGCACGGTACCGAGAAGGCGGCCGTCGGCGTCCTTCGCCGCAAACGCGAGGCCTTCCGAGGGCTTGCGGCCGCGCCGCAGCTTTTCGGACGACTTGCGCTTTCGGTTCGGCCCAATGGCGCGGTCGAGCAGCGCCTCGCGCGCCGCGACGTCAGCGGGTTGTTCGGCGGTGATGGCGAGGCACTTGTTGATCTCCCCCTCAAGGGGGGAGATCGGCGTCACATACATCTGGCCGGCTACTGCAATTTCGAAGTCCATGTCCGCAATCCTTCACAAGCGGAGAGAAGTCCACGAGCGAACCCGGCGCCGGGCGAAGAACCCGGCGACGGAATGACCTGGCGGCGACCGGCGCGAGGCCGGCGAGCCGTCAGATCACGTAGGATCGGAGCGGCTCGAAGCCGTTGAAGGCGACCGAGGCATAGGTGGTCGTGTAGGCGCCGGTACCCTCGATCAGCACCTCGTCGCCTATGGTGAGCGAGAGCGGCAGCGGGTACGGCGTCTTCTCGTACATGACGTCGGCCGAATCGCAGGTCGGGCCGGCGAGCACGCAAGGCGCGACTTCGCCGCCATCGTGCGGGGTCACGATCGGGTAGCGGATCGCCTCGTCCATGGTCTCGGCGAGACCGCCGAACTTGCCGATGTCGAGATAGACCCAGCGAACCTCGTCGGTGTCGGACTTCTTCGAGATCAGCACGACCTCCGACTTGATGACGCCGGCATTGCCGACCATGCCGCGGCCGGGCTCGATGATGGTTTCGGGGATCTGGTTGCCGAAGTGCTTGCGCAGCGCGGTGAAGATCGCCTGGCCATAGGCCTGGGCCACCGGCACGTCGCGCAGGTAGCGGGTCGGGAAGCCGCCGCCCATGTTGACCATCTTCAGAACGATGCCTTCTTCGGCGAGCGTGGCGAAGACGCGCTTGGCGTCGCCCAGCGCACGGTCCCAGGCGGTCAGGTCGCACTGCTGCGAACCGACATGGAAGGAGACGCCGTAGGGATCGAGGCCCAGCGCCTTCGCACGGCGCAGCACGGCCACCGCCATCGCAGGCACGCAGCCGAACTTGCGCGAAAGCGGCCATTCGGCACCCTCGCCGTCGGTCAGGACGCGGCAGAACACGCGGGCGCCGGGTGCAACGCGGGCGATCTTCTCGACCTCTTCCACGCAATCCACCGCGAAGAGCCGGATGCCGAGGTCGAAGGCACGCGCCACGTCGCGCTCCTTCTTGATGGTGTTGCCGAAGGAGATGCGGTCGGCCGACGCGCCGGCGTCGAGCGCCATCTCGACTTCGGTGACGGAAGCGGTGTCGAAGGACGAACCGAGCGAGGCCAGGAGCCGCAGGATCTCCGGCGCCGGATTGGCCTTGACAGCATAGAAGATGCGGCTGTCGGGCAGCGCCTTCTCGAAGGCGTGGAAATTGTCGCGCACGACATCGAGATCGACGACGAGGCAGGGGCCGTTCGGACGACGGGTGGCGAGGAAGTCGTGGATACGCTGGGTGGCCATCGGGTCTCTCCAATCGCGCCTTTCGGGCGCGCGCAATCGGGCTCCGCCCCGCCGGCACGCGGCCGGTCGTTCGAGCGGTTCTGACAAAGTGCGAAAAGCGAGAGTCGAGGATCCGGCCGGTGGAGACGCCGGTACCATGAACCCGCCTTGCGCGGCGATGAGCGACGGCTCTTCAGCCGGCGCCCGCTTTGTCTGCCTCAGCTTTGGAAGGGAGCCCCGTCCGCACTGTCGGCAATGATGGTGTGCCTCTTCAGTAACCCCGGTCTTTGGACGACCGGAAGAGAACCAGAAAGGCCCGCACCGTCGTTGCTTCAAGGCGTCCTCGGATCGGCGGTTGGCCGTCGAACCGACCGGAGGGGTTAGCTCCGGTTACCTTACCGATTTCCTCGCCATTCGAGGGACCGGCGGACGCCCACAGGCACGTGCGACTTTGGGCAAGCGCGATATATGCGCGAAGACATTCACAATCAATGGGAAAATTGCCCTTGCCGGGGAATTTTTCGCACGGCTTCCGCCGACTGTGGCAGGTCCGCCGCAGGGAACCAAACAAACCCTCATCCGTAATGGAAACACATGCCCCACATGCTGCAGGAAGTGCGAACCATGGCTCCCCCAGACACCAGAAGCGCGGTCGCCATCGGCGGCCAGCCGATCCACGCGATGTTCGTCCAGTTCCCGGTCGTGTGCTTCACCCTCACGATGCTGACCGACATCGCCTATTGGCGCACGGCCAATCTGATGTGGCAGAATTTTTCTTCCTGGCTGCTCTTCGCCGGGCTGGTCTTCGCCGCACTGGCCATCCTCGCCGGCATCGTCGATTTCGCCCTGCGCCCCGCCATCCGGTCGAGGCGGCCTGCATGGCCTCACGCGATCGGCAGCATCGTCGTCGTCCTGCTCGCCTTGCTCAACAGTCTCGTTCACGCCGGCGACGGCTGGACGGGAGTGGTCCCCTGGGGACTGACCCTTTCCATCGTAACATTCGTCGTGATGGTGATCACCGATTGGCTCGGCCGTTCGCTCGTCTATCGTCACGACATTGGAGTGTCGCATCATGCATGATCCTAAATTCCTTGGCCGCCGTCTGCTGGCCGGCGTCTGCGTTGGCGTCCTGGCAGCAGGTGCCGCCCAAGCCGCCGATTTCGACATCTCGCAGCAGATAGGACCCGATCCGCTTCTGCCCGAACCCCAGCAGAACCTCATCGCCAACATGAAGGTCGCCGAGGTCGTCGGCTGGACCGAAGGCCAGACACCAACCGTTACGGATGGCCTCACCATCACGCCCTATGCGACCGACCTCGCCAACCCGCGCAACGTCCATACCCTGCCGAACGGCGACGTGCTGGTGATCCAGGCACGCGGGCCTTCGGGAGAGCCGGTGTCGCGTCCGAAGGACGTGATCCGCGGTTTCATCATGTCGATGGCGCATGGCGGCGGCGGCGCGCAGAGGGAGAGCAACAGGATCACACTGCTGCGCGATACCGATCGCGACGGAAAGGTGGACGAGCGCCATGATCTTCTGACGGGCCTCGCCTCGCCCTTCGGCGTGGCATGGTACGACGGGACGCTCTACGTCGCCTCCACGGAGGCGGTGCTGGCTTATCCCTACGAGCTTGGCGAGACGAGCATATCGGCCGAGCCGAAGGAACTGACGCCGCTGCCAGGCGGCCCCATCAATCACCACTGGACGAAGGATCTGGTGCTGAGCCCGGACGGCAAGTACCTCTATGCCTCGGTCGGCTCGAACTCCAATATCGTCGAGAACGGGATCGAAGCCGAGAAGGGACGCGCGGCGATCTGGCAGATCGATCGCAAGACCGGCGCGTCCCGCGTCTATGCGTCGGGACTGCGCAATCCCAACGGGCTCACGATCCATCCCGAGACCGGCACGCTGTGGGCGGTGATCAACGAACGCGACGAACTTGGCCCCAACCTGGTGCCCGACTACATGACCTCGGTGCAGGAAGGCGCGTTCTACGGCTGGCCGTGGAGCTATTACGGGCAGCATGTCGATCCGCGCGTGAAGCCCGAGCGGCCCGACATGGTCGAGAAGGCGATTGCGCCGGACTATGCGCTGTCGAGCCACGTCGCACCGCTCGGCATGACCTTCAGCTACCGGTCGGTCCTGCCCGAACAGTACAGGAGCGGCGCCTTCGTCGGCGAGCACGGCAGCTGGAACCGGGATTTCTTCAACGGCTACAGGGTGGTCTACATCCCGTTCGAGAACGGCAAGCCCGCCGGAATGGCGCAGGACGTGGTCACCGGCTTCATCGACGGCGACCAGGCGCACGGCCGCCCCGTCGGCGTGACCATCGACGGCACCGGCGCGCTGCTGGTTGCCGACGACGCCGGCAACACGGTTTGGCGCGTGGCTTCCGCGGATGGTTCGGTCACGCGCGAGCCGGTCGGCGAGGATCCGGTGGCGACGAGTGCCATCGGTTCGGGCGAGGCAGGGGAAGAGGCGATGCCGACCGCACTGCCTGCCCCGAGCGAAAGCCAGGACGCTGCCGCTCCGTCCGGAACGGAGCGGCCGGCAAAGATGGAGGTTGCCCCGGCGGTCATTCCCGAGGCCGATTGAGCAATCGGCGAGCCGGCGCGGAGCGAGGACCGCGCCGTCGAGCGACGTCGCGGCGACAGACGGTCCTGATTGTCACCGCGGAGCGGTGGGAAGGCTCGAGCGGCCGCTTGCGCAATCCATTGTGTTGAACGATGTTCGCTTCATCGTTCACACATGCGGACCATCATGCGACAGCGCGATCCCTACAACGCCTTTCTCGACCATGAGCCCGCGAAGGTGCCGCATGCGCCGGAAGGTCCGCTCGCGGGGCTGACGCTCGCAGTCAAGGACATCTACGACATCGCCGGCCAGCGCACCGGCGGCGGAAATCCCCTGCGTCTGGCGGAGGCCGTTCCCGCCGGGGGAACCGCGCCGGCGGTGCAGGCGCTGTTCGATGCGGGGGCGCGGTTCGTCGGCAGGACGCAGACGGACGAGCTCACCTTCTCGCTGATGGGGCAGAACGCGCACTATCCGCATCCGGTGAACCCCGCCGCGCCCGGCAGGGTGACGGGCGGATCCTCTTCGGGATCGGCGGCGGCGGTGGCGGGAGGGCTCGCCGATATCGCGCTCGGATCGGATACCGGCGGCTCGATCCGCGCGCCGGCGAGCTTCTGCGGGCTGATCGGCCTCAGGACGACCCACGGCGCCATTTCGTTGGACGGTGCCATGCCGCTCGCGCCGAGCCTCGACACGTTCGGATGGTTCGCCAAGGATGCCGCCATCTATGAAAGGGTCGCCGAGGTGCTGCTGGGCAACGAGCCACCCCCGGTTCTACGCCGGGCGCTCCGCCTCGCCGCCCTCGACGACCTCCTGCTCGGCCCGGCGGAGGCGCGGGAATATACCCGCATGGCCGAAGAGGTTGCGGCCGTCACGGGCGCGCCGGAGACGGCGCCGCCGCTTTCGCGCTCCGTCGACGATCTCTACTGGTGCTTTCGCCGGATACAGGCTCACGAGGCTTGGGCCGTGCACGGACCGTGGATCTCCGGCGCCGACCGCAAGCTTGGCCCGGGCGTGAAGGAACGTTTCGAGTTCGGCTCCACGGTCGACAAGGCGACCTTCGAGGCAGATGGCGCACGGCGCAGCGAGTTCCGCAAGGAGTTTGCCGCGTTGCTAGGCGACGACGGCGTCCTGTTGATGCCGACCGTTCCGGGTGCGGCGCCGCTTTCGGATACCGGCTTCGACGACATCCAGGCCTATCGCGAGCGCGCGCTGCGGCTGCTGTGTCTCTCCGGGCTGTCCGGCTTCCCGCAAATCACCCTGCCGCTGGGAAGCGTCGGCGGTGCGCCGTTCGGCATTTCGCTGCTCGGACCGGCCGGCAGCGACATGGCGCTGATCCGGCTGGCGCGCCGCATGGTGGAGATCACACGAGGGGCCGGAACATGGACACGCTGACCCGCATGCGCGCCTTCATCGACGTCGTGGAGGCGGAAGGATTTTCCGCCGCCGCACGCAAGATCGGCCGCTCCAAGGCGCTGCTTTCGAAATACGTGCGCGAACTCGAGGACGAGCTCGGCGCGCTGCTGCTCAACCGCACGACCCGGCAGTTTTCGCTGACTGAGGCCGGGCACACCTACTACAAGCGTGCCAACGAGATCATCCGCGAGATCGACAGCCTGGCAGACACGGTGCGCGAATCCTCGGGCGACGTGCGCGGCCGCATCAAGCTGTCGGCGCCGCGCACCTTCGCCGACGCGCCGATCGGGCAGTCGCTGATCGACTTCGCGCTGGCGCATCCCGACATCGTGCTCGACATCAACCTCGACGACCGCTTCGTCGATCTCGTCGAGGAGGGCTTCGATCTCGCCATCCGCATCTCGCGGCTGGAGAACTCCTCGCTGATTGCGCGGCGGCTGGCGCCATTCATGGTGAAGGTCTGCGCCTCGCCGGACCTGATCGAGCGCACCGGGGCGCCGAAGCGGCCGCAGGATCTCGCGTCCCGCCCCTGCATCATCGACACCAATGGCCGCTGGCTGGCGAACTGGCCCTTCAAGGGCGACAGCGGCGAGATGATCTCGGTCGCCGTGTCGGGGCCGATCGAGGTGAACAGCCCGCTTTCCGCGCGGGCCGCGGCGGTCTCGGGGCTCGGCTATGCCATCCTGCCCGACTTCATCGCCGCGCCGGAAATCGAGGCCGGGCGATTGCTGCCCCTGCTCGAAGACAGGATGCTCACCGGCGCCGGCATCTTCGCGGTGTATCCGCATCGCCGCTACCTGCCGGCGAAGGTCCGGGTGTTCGTGGATTTCCTGGTTCAGTGGTTCAAGGACAATGACGGCGGGTGAGCGGGCGGACAGTCCCAATTTCGCCGGGTTCGTGGTAGACCACCGGTGCCGAAATCAACACATGTTCGCCATGGACCCGATGCGACCCTTTTCGCGAACCACCATTCTCGCCGCCGCGATACTCCCGGGCGCCGCGCTGATTTCTCCGGCTCACGCCCACCCTCACGTCTTCGCGGAAGCGCGGCTCGACGTCGTCGTCTCTCCAAAGGGCGACGTGTCGTCGTTGCGGCACCTGTGGCGCTTCGACGATCTCTTCTCGAGCACCGTCCTGATGGAATTCGACGCCAACAGCGATCTGAAGCTCGATGATGCCGAGCTGAAGGAGGTCTCCAAGACCGTCTTCGATTCCATCGGCGACTACGACTATTTCCAGATCGTCCGTGCGAACGACAAGGCGGTGGCGATGAAGCCGCCCGAAAGCCTTGTGGCCGATTTCCAGGACGGGCAGCTCATCATCCTGTTCGAATCGCAGCCTCAAGAGGAACTGAAGCTCGCCGGCAAGGTCGATTTCGGCGTTTACGATCCCACCTTCTATACGGCGATCGATTTCATCGAGGATGAAAACATGGCGATCGAGAATCTGCCCGGCGGATGCGGCCGCACGGTGATCCGCCCCGATCCCGACGAGGCGCTGGCGCAGAACCAGTCGACGCTGACCGAGGCGTTCTTCAACGATCCGGCCGGAACCGACTACGGCAACATCTTCGCCACCAGGCTCGAGATCACCTGCGGCGCCGAGGGCTGAACCATGAACCGGTGGCTGGCGCGCTCGGTCTTCGCTCTCGTGGCGCTGAGCTATGTCCTGTCGCATTTCCTCGGCCATGCGCACGCGCAAAGCTCGCTCGGCATCGGCACGAACGAGGCGATGCTGCCGCAGACCGGGCTGTTCGCCGGACTGCTGAACTGGGTGAACGTCCAGCAGCAGGCATTCTACCGCGCCCTGACCGGCGCGCTCAAGGCGATGCGCGAGGACGGGACCAAGCTCTGGCTGCTGGTCGGGCTCTCCTTCGCCTACGGCGTCTTCCATGCCGCCGGGCCCGGTCATGGCAAGGCGGTCATCTCGTCCTACATGCTGGCCAACGAGGTGGCGCTGCGCCGCGGCATCCTGCTCTCCTTCGTCTCCGCCCTGCTGCAGGGTGCAAGCGCGATCGTCATGATCGGACTGGTCTTCCTCGTGCTACGCGGCACGTCGGTCTCGATGACCGATGCGACCTGGTTCCTGGAGATCGCGAGCTACGCCATGATCACGCTCTTCGGTGCCTGGCTGCTCTGGCAGAAGCTCGCGCCGCGCATCGCTAGGCTGTTCGGGAAGGCGCCGGCGCACAGCCTTTCCGCCGCCGCCACGCACGACCATTCCGCCAGCCACGATCATCATCATGGCAAGACCCGTCACCACGGCCATGCCCATCATCACGACCACCATGATCACCACGGCGAAAGCGACGTCTGCGCCACCTGCGGTCATTCGCACGCGCCGGACCCGGCGCTGATCTCGGGCGACCGCTTCGACTGGCGCACCGCATGGACGGCCGTCGCGGCCGTCGGCCTGCGCCCCTGCTCCGGCGCGCTGATCGTACTGACCTTCGCCTTCCTGAACGGATTGTGGCTCGGCGGCGTCGTCTCGGTGCTGGCGATGTCGATCGGCACGGCGATCACCGTATCCGCACTCGCTACGCTCGCCGTCACGGCCAAGAACTGGGCCGTCGCGCTCGCCGGCGACGGCCGGACCGGCAACACGATTCACGCGGCCATCG
This sequence comes from uncultured Alphaproteobacteria bacterium, assembly GCA_963747465.1. GTDB lineage: Bacteria > Pseudomonadota > Alphaproteobacteria > Rhizobiales > Rhizobiaceae > Aquibium. The sequence continues at coordinate 687,024 of CAVVFC010000003.1, read as the reverse complement.
AGATCGGCGGCGCGGCGCTGGTGTTCCTGCTGGGGCTGATGCTGCTTGCGGCGAGCTTGCAGGCGTAGGCAGAGCCGCCCTACCCCATCTCGTCTTCGACATGGGCGCGGACGATGTCGTCGAAGCTCTCCTCCGCCACGAAACCAAGCGCCCGGGCCCGGCCCGCGGAAAACCGCGTTGGCCAGTTCTTCACGATCGCCCAGATCGTGGCGTCCGGCTCCTCGCGGATGAGTTTCACGGTGTCCGCTCCGGCGATACGCGCCAGAGCCTCGATCTGCTCGCCGACGGTGACGGCGACGCCGGGCATGGTGAGATTGCGACGCGGTCCGACCGCCTCGCCGTCGAGCCCAGCCGCGTGCACCAGGAAATTGACCGCCGAGCGGGGGCTGGCATGGGTGTGCACCACCGAGCGCGGAACCGGCAGGATCGCCTCCTGGCCGGCCAGCGGTTCCCTGATTATGCCGGAGAAGAAGCTGGAGGCGGCCTTGTTGGGCTTGCCGGGCCGCACGCAGATGGTGGGCAGCCGTATGCCAATGCCATCGAAGAAGCCGCGCCGCGTGTAGTCGGTCAAGAGCGCTTCCGACATCAGCTTCTGCGTACCGTACGAGGTGAGCGGGACTGGATGGAAATCGTCCGGGATCGTTTCGGGAAACGGTGCGCCGAACACGGCAATGGACGAGGTGAAGACGACGCGCGGCGCAATGCCGGCATGGCGGATCGCCTCGAACAGCGCGCGCGTGCCGTCGAGGTTGACCCGGTAGCCCTTCTCGAAATCGGCTTCGGCCTCGCCCGAGACCACGCCGGCGAGATGGAAGACGATGTCGGGCTTGGCGGCGACCAGCCGTTCCGCCGCGCCTTGTCCGGCGAGGTCACCGGTGAGCACGGTCATCTTCGCGCCGGGCATCTCGGGCGCGGTCGGCTCGACGATGTCGTGAAGGACGAGTTCCTCGATCGGCTGCCCGCTGAGGCCGCCGTCGGCGACGAGACGCTGGGTCAGCTTGCGGCCGATCATTCCGGCCGCTCCGGTCATCAGGACGCGCATGCTCAATCCTCCCGCTTGCTGCGGCCGCGCAGCCAGAACACGCCGAAGAAGGCGGCGACGAACAGAATGGCGATCAGTCCCGCGGCCACTGGCGAGGTCTCCCCGACGGCGAGCATGATCGTCGGCATGAAGAAGGCGACGAGCCCGAACCCGCCAAGGATGATCGCCGCGGCGATGGCTGCGTTGCGGTTCTTCGGGTCCATCACAGCATCCATCCGCCGTCGATCGGGATAGCGGTTCCGGTGGTGAAGGCGGATTCGTCCGAGGCGAGATAGAGCGCCAGCGCCGCGATCTCGGAAGGCTCGCCGACTCGGCCCATCGGCTGGCGCGAGACGAACATCTCCATCGCCTTGTCGGTACCGCCGACGGTGCGGCCGAGTTCCTCGACGCGTGCCTCCCACGACGGCGAACGAACCGTGCCGGGGCAGATCGCGTTGCAGCGGATGCCCTGGCGGATGAAGTCCACCGCCACCGACTTAGTGAGGCCGATCACCGCGGCCTTCGTGGTCCCGTAGACGTAGCGATTGGGGGCGCCTTTCAGCGAGGAGGCGCCGGACGACATGTTGACGATCGAGCCCGAGCTCCCCTGCTCCCGGGCCCGCGCCAGCATGCCGGGCAGGAAGGCGCGGATCATGCGGTGCATGGACCTGACGTTGAGGTCGAAGGAGAAGTCCCAGTCCTTGTCCTCGCAATCGAGGATGGTGCCGTGGTGGACGAAGCCGGCCACGTTGACGAGGATGTCGATGCCGCCGATCTTCGCCGCATAGGCCTCGACCGCCCGGTTGGACCTCACGTCGAGTTTCGCCTTCTTCGCGCGCTTGAGATCGGAAAGCTTGTCGCGGTCGAGGTCCGATGCGTGGACGGTGGCGCCTTCAGCGACGAAGGCCTCCACGATCGCCCGCCCGATCCCCTGCCCCGCCGCCGTCACGACGGCGACCTTGCCCTTCAGCCTTCCGGCCATGCTGCCTCCCACGAATAGAGATCACACATCGGTCCGACGTGTCGGTCGAACTCCGTCGTAAGACGCCGTAGCCGTGAAGGCAAAGCCATTTGGCACGAATGGTGGATTTGGCGGCCCGTGGGGTTCGTCTACGCGCCGGTAGCGGCCCGGACCTCGCGCAGCGTCCGCTTCTGGTTGCCGTCCGCGTCGAAATTTCCCGGGTCCAGCCAAGCTTCATAGACCGCCTTCAGCGCCGACCACTCCTTGTCGATGATGGAGAACCAGGCGGTGTCGCGGTTTTCCCCCTTCACGATCAGATGCTGGCGGAAGACCCCTTCGAAGGTGAAGCCGAACCTGAGAGCGGCGCGTTTGGAGGGCTCGTTGCGGTCGTTGCATTTCCATTCGAAGCGGCGATAGCCGAGATCGTCGAAGACGTGGCGGGCGAAGAGGAAGAACGCCTCGGTGGATAGGCGGGAGCGCTGCATGCGCGGCCCCCAGTGGATGTTGCCGATCTCGATGACGCCGTGGGCCGGATCGATGCGCATCAGGGTCTGACGTCCGACGGGCTCGCCGCTCGCCTTGTCGATCACGGTAAAGAACAGCGGATCCTCGCTCGCCTCGGACCTTTCGAGCCAGGAGCCGAACTCGGCCCGGTCGGCCGGCGTTCGCTCGGGCAGCCACCGGAAGCGGTCGTCGGCATCTCCTTCCGTGGCTGCTTTGAACAGGCCGTCGCCATGGCGGTCCGCCGAGAGAGGCTCGAGACGGACATAGCGGCCTTCCATCGGCATACGGTCCGGCCGCGGCCGCGGCGTCCAGGTTTCCAGGTCCGTCATTGCGCTCGCTCCTTGAAGACGGAAGCATAGCAGCATATGCTTCCGCATCGCTTGCGGCCAGATCGAGCAAGCTTGCTAAGCCAGGGGACCGGAGCCGGTGGCCATCACCATCCGCAACAAGCAGACCGAGGAGCTGATCCGCAGGATCGGCCGCCGCACGGGCGAAGGACCGAGCGCGGTGATACGGCGTCTGGCGGAGAAGGAGGTCGCACAAGAGCCCCACGAAACCTCGCAAGCGGAGGTCACGCGCCGGTTGGCCGTGTTCAAGGAGTTGCGACGGAAGTACCCGCCGCCCGACCCCAAGCCGAGCTGGACCGAAATCCAGGAGGAGATCGATTCGCTCTATTCCTACCTCGACGAACCGGGTGATGACGCCGAGCGCAGGAAGCGTGCATGATCGTCGTCGACACGTCGGCTCTGGTCAGCATTTTCGCGGAAGAGCACGGATTCGAGCTTTGCCTCAACCGACTGTTGTCAGACGAGCCGTCCTTCCTGCCGGTGTCCGCCTATGTGGAGTTTCTCCTTGTCAGCAAGTTGAGGGAAAGCCGGAAGGGCTGGATCGACGAACTCCTGCGGAACCGCATCATGGCCCTGACACCGGTGGAACCGGAGCATGGGCCAATCGCGGCGGAGGCGGCTCGTCGCTACGGCAAGGGATCGGGTCACCCGGCTCAATTGAATTTCGGTGATTGTCTGGCGTATTCCGTTGCGAAGCAACGGGATTTGCCGCTGCTATACATAGGCAATGATTTCTCCCAGACCGATTTGCGATCGGCATTGTTATAGGATTGTCATGACCCTCCACACCGTCGCAGCCTTCGACCGCATCGGGGAGGAAAACGCCTTTGCGGTACTGGCGCGCGCCACCGCCCTCGCCGCTCAGGGCAAGGACATCATCAACCTCGGCATCGGCCAGCCGGATTTCCGCACGCCGGAGCACATCGTCGAGGCGGCGATCAAGGCGCTGCGCGACGGCCACCACGGCTACACGCCTGCGACGGGGCTGCTGGCCACCCGCGAGGCGGTGGTCCGGCGCACCTTGACGACCACCGGCGTCGAGATCTCGCCCGAGAACGTCGTCATCCTGCCCGGCGGCAAGCCGACCATGTATGCGGCCATCGTGCTGTTCGGCGAACCGGGCGCGGAGATCATGTATCCCGATCCCGGCTTTCCCATCTATCGCTCGATGATTGAGTTCACCGGCGCGAAGCCGGTTCCCGTACCGATCCGCGAGGAGAACGGCTTCGCCTTCTCGGCGGAGGAAACGCTGTCGCTGATCACGCCGAAGACGAGGCTTCTCATCGTCAATTCGCCCGCCAACCCGACCGGCGGCGTCACTCCCAAGGCGGAGATCGACAAGCTGGTGGCGGGGCTCGCCGATCACCCGCAGGTCGCCGTGCTCTCGGACGAGATATACGAGGTCATGACCTATGACGGCGAGACGCATCACTCGCTCCTGACTTATCCCGAGATCAGCGACCGGTTGATCCTTCTGAACGGCTGGTCGAAGACATGGGCAATGACCGGCTGGCGCATGGGCTGGTCGGTCTGGCCCGACCGCCTCTACGACAAGATCCGCAAGCTCGCCGTGAACTGCTGGTCCTGCGTCAACGCGTCGGCGCAGATGGCGGGTATTGCAGCCATCGACGGACCTCAGGACGAGGTCGAAAAGATGATGCGGGCGTTCGACCGGCGCAGGAAGATCGTCGTGGAAGGCCTGAACAGCCTGCCCGGCGTCTCGTGCATCACGCCGAAGGGCGCCTTCTACGCCTTCCCGAACGTCAAGGAAACCGGCTGGAAGGCCAAGCCGCTCGCCTCCGCCCTGCTGGAGGACAAGGGCGTGGCGCTGATCGGCGGCCCCGATTTCGGCATCCTCGGCGAGGGCTACCTGCGGCTGTCCTATGCCAACTCGGAGGAGAGCATCCTCCGGGCGATCGAGCGGATGGAGGATTTCCTTGGCAGCAAGGCTCCTCAGAACCCGTAGATGAAGTAGATCGCGGCGCAGGTGGCGACGCCGACGGCGACGTTCATCGGTATGCCGATCTTCAGGAAATCGGAGAACCGATAGTTGCCGGCGCCGTAGACCAGCGTGTTAGTCTGGTAGCCGATCGGCGTGGCGAAGCTGGCGCTCGCGCCGATCATCACTGCGATCAGGAACGGCCGCGGGTCGACGCCCATCTGGGCGGCAAGCCCGATGGCGATCGGCGCGATGAGCACGGCGACGGCGTTGTTGGTCACCAGTTCCGTCAGGATCGACGAGATGACGTAGATGGCGATGAGCGTCGCCAGGGGCGGCATCTGCGAGAGGAAGGGCGTGATCGCGTTGACAACGAGGTTGACGCCGCCGGAGCGTTCCAGCCCCGCGCCGATGATCAGCATCGAGAAGATCAGCACCAGGATCGGCCCGTCGATCGAGCTCCAGGCCTCGTCGCTGTCGATGCAGCGCAGGACCAGGATGCCGGCGACCGCGAGCATGGCGAGGATGCCGATGTCCATGACGTTGAAGGCCGCGAGCAGGACGACCCCGACGAGCGCGAGGAGCGCGATCGGCGCCTTGCCGCGCCGGTACGGCCGGCCGCTCGGGCGCGACACCGAGACGAGGTCGGCGTCCTCGGTGAGCGCGTCGAAATTGTCGGGGGGGCCTTCCAGCAGCAGCTTGTCGGCCGGCCGCAGCTTGACGCTTTCGAGGTCCGTGCCTGGAATGTGGCGGTGACGGTGGGCGCCCAGCACGCGCACGCCGTAGCGGCGACCGAGCGACAGGTCGACGATGCGTTCGCCGGCCGAAGACCGGTGGGGGGCGACGACGGCCTCGACGGCGACCGTCTCGCCCGAGCGCTCCTGCCCGCGCCGCATGCCGACGCGCAGGTCGGGTTTTTCGTTCAGGGTCAGGATCTCGGACGTCGTGCCCACGAAGATCAGAGAGTCGCCCTTCTTCATGACGCGGTCGTCGATCCCGTCGCGCACGATGTCCGCGCCGGTCCGCAAGCCGAGTATCCGCAGCCCCGAACGCTTGAAATCGGAGAGCTGGCCGACCTTGTTCTGCGTGTAGCGGCCCTCGCTGCGCACGGTCGCCTCCGACAGGAACTCCGTTTCGGCGTTCAAAGAAGCGTCGCTCTCGCTGCGCCTGTCGGGAAGCAGGAAGCGTCCGAGAAGCAGCATCACCAGCGTTCCGGTCAGGGCGGCCACGATCCCGATCGGCGTGATCTCGAAGATGGAGAAGGCTGGAAGCCCCGACGCGCGCGCGACGCCGTCGACCAGGATGTTCGTCGAGGTGCCGATCAGCGTGCAGGTGCCGCCGAGGATCGCAGCGTAGGAGATCGGGATGAGCAGCCGGGTCGCGGCGATGTCGAGCGAGCGCGCCAGCCGGAAGGCGATCGGGATGAGGATCAGGACGACAGGCGTGTTGTTCATGAAGGCCGAAGCCAGCACCGCGCCGGCAAGCAGCGCCATGACCGCGAAGGCGGGGCGGCGCGTGGCGCGCTGGATGAGCGCATCGGCGAGGCTTTCGAGCACACCGGTACGCACCAGCGCTCCGGAGAGCACGAACATCGCCGCGATCGTCAGCGGCGCCGGGTTGGAGAAGGCGGCCATCGCCTGGTCGCGCGTGGTGAGCCCGAGAAGCAGGAATACCGCCGCCCCCGCCGCGGCCGTGACCTCGGGCGGATAGCGCTCCATGATGAAGGCGGCGAGCAGCGCAGCCAGAAGCGCAAGCGCGACGTAGGGCTCGTATCCGGCGATCAGGGTAGCCATTGCGGGTCAATCTCCGGCCCGGTCAGGCGGGCTGGCCAGGAATGCATTCGGCGCCCCGGCGTTCCTCTCGATCCCGCACGCCGGTACGTCTCCTCCTAAAAGAGCGCAGCAGCGCGGCCCTGTCGAAGAAAATCGTTTCTTCGTAGTGGCCGGATTGGGCGGCGTTTTCTCAGCCGCGCCCCACGAACGGCATCGCCGTGGCCATGACCGTCATGAACAGCACGTTGGCTTCTCGCGGCAGACTTGCCATGTGCAGGACCGCATCCGCTACATGGCGAACGTCCATCGTCGCCTCGATTGCAATTTCGCCGTTGGCCTGCGGCACGCCCTTCGTCATCGGCGCGGCCATCTCGGTCAGCGCATTGCCGATGTCGATCTGGCCGCAGGCGATGTCGAAGGGGCGCCCGTCCAGCGCCAGCGTCTTGGTCAGCCCCGTGATCGCGTGCTTGGTCGTCGTGTAGGGCACCGAGCCGGGCCGCGGGGTGTGCGCCGAGATCGAACCGTTGTTGATGATGCGCCCGCCCTGCGGCGACTGGTTGCGCATGTGCCGGAAGGCGGCGCGGGCGCACAGGAACGAGCCTGTCAGGTTGGCGTTCACGACATCGAGCCACACCTCGACGGGAATTTCGTCGATCGGCATTCCCTTCGCGCCCATGCCGGCGTTGTTGAAGAGGAGGTCGATGCGGCCGAACTCGGCGGCCGTCCTGTCGAAGAGGGCGTCGACCTGGTCCGGCCTGGAGATGTCGCAGGCGATGGCAAGCGCCCTGCCCCCGCCATCGCCCGCAGCGGCAACCGCCTCCTCCAGAACGTTGAGCCTGCGGCCGGTGAAGACCGTGTTCCACCCGTTCCTGACGAGTGCCGTGGCCGCGGCCTTGCCGATGCCGGTTCCCGCGCCCGTGACGATCGCGACCTTGCTGGTGTTCATAGGTGCCCTCCTGCTGACCGGGGAGCACTTTGCAGACGGTGGCGGGAAGCGCAAGCGGCCGGGACGGCGCAAGAAAAAGGGCGGTCATTTACGACCGCCCTGATCAGGACCTTGCTTGGGAGGAGGATAAGCCGATCCGACTGAGGTGAAGCTTGCGCCCGAATGGTTAACGGAAGGTTAACGACAGGCGTGCAGGCCCGGCATACCCGTTCGACCTCACCAGGGAGATTGCGCCGGGGGCGCGCTGGCCGGCGACGCGGCCGGTTGCTTGGCGGAGGAGACCGTCGCCTCTATGTGGTCGACGAGGGCGTCCGGCAATTGCAGGCGGCCGGCGAGCATGTCGAGATAGCCGCGCTCGGCGCGGGTCTCCGGCTCGATCGCCAGCCGCGAGGCGGTGTAGAGTTCGACGCGCTGCGCCTCGGTATGCGCCGACGCCACCAGGGCGTCCAGATCGACCGGACGCTCGAGTTCATGCACCAGGAAATCGCCCGCCTCTTCGTCCATGCCGGCGAGCTTCACGCGGTCGGCGATGCGCCCGCGCTCCTCGCCGTCGATCTTGCCGTCCGCGCGGGCCGCCGCGATCATCGCGCGCACGAGCGTCAGCGCGAACTCCGCCTCGCCCTGCGGCGCTTCCGCGGGATCGAAGCCGGTGTTCGCCGGCGGTGCGAGGAGGTCGGGCTCCCCGGCGGTCGCCGCATCGGGCTGGGCGCCGCCCTGATAATTCTGGTAGGCCTTCCAGGCAAGGCCGGCCACCGCCGCGAGACCGCCCATCCTGAGCGCTGATCCGGTGATCTGCCGGCCTGTGCCGGTGCCGAGGAGGACGGCGGCGATGGCACCCGTTGCGAGTGGATTGTCCTTGGCGAGTTGCGTCACCTGATCCGCCTTGTCGCGGACGGTGCCTTCCATGCCCGGCACCTGTGAACCGAGCAGATCATCGAGCAGTTTCCTGGGGTCGAACATGGTGCCTCCACGGATATTCGTCACGCACAGATAGGCGGCGGCCGACCGCGCTTCAACGGCCGCTGGGAGCTGACGGGGCGGAGAACGGCGCGGGAACGGGAATGCCATGCTTGTGGAAGAGCCTTGCCACGCCCTCGTCGATGCCGCGACAGCCGCAATTGCGCGCATGTTCGACGTGCCACGCGATCCGCTGCGACTCCGTCGGGTTCTTCGGCATCCTGTGGCCCTGATGCCATTCGCGATTGATCGCCGACATCGAGAACTCCCGCATTTTCTCGCCAGACGGCCGCAAGCTATCAGCGGCGGCTGCGCGGGATTTGACCGGGATCAACCGGCATCTGCCCGATGTGGGGCGCTTCGCCGCGTTGCCTCGCCAGCGCGACCTGGCGGTGACGTTCGGCGTAGCGGGCGCGGTCCTTGTCGGTCCGGCCGTCGTGGCAATGCGGGCACGAGATGCCCTCCTCGAACAGCGACGAGGCTCTTTCGGCGGGGGTCAGCGGATGGCGGCAGGCGCGGCAGAGTTTCGCCTGACCCTCATCGAGCCCATGCACGACCGAGACCCGCTCGTCGAAGACGAAGCACTCGCCCTCCCAGCGGCTTTCCCCGGCCGGCACCTCATCGAGGTAGCGCAGGATGCCGCCTTTCAGGTGGTGGACGTCGTCGAAGCCGAGCGACTTCATGTACGACGTGGCCTTCTCGCAACGGATGCCGCCGGTGCAGAACATCGCGATCCTGCGCCCTTCCAGCGACGCGCGGTTGCGCTCGATCCATTCGGGGAACTCGCGGAAGCTGGCGGTGCCCGGATCGACTGCACCTGCAAAGCTGCCGATTGCCGTCTCGTAGCCGTTGCGCGTGTCGATGACCAAGGTGCCCGGGTCATCGATCAGCCGGTTCCAGTCGCATGGCTCGACATAGGCGCCGACATCGTCCAGCGGGTCGACGTCTTCCACGCCCATCGTCACGATCTCGCGCTTGAGGCGCACTTTCAGCCGATGGAAAGGCATTGCTGCCGCCCGGCTGAACTTCACCTCCGCGTCGCGGATGCCGGCCACGTCCGCGAGCCAGGCCAGGAGTTCATCGATCGCCGGGTCGGTTCCTGCTACGGTCCCGTTGATGCCTTCGGCTGCGAGCAGCAGCGTGCCCCTGATGCCGCGCTGGGCGCAGAACGCATGCAGCGGCTCGCGCAGACCGGCGTGGCCGCGCAACCGGCAGAAGCGGTAGAGCGCGGCGACCCGGAAGCCGGCGGCTGGCGTGGATTGATCGGACATGGCGCACCGCCTAGAGCGTTGGGCTTGCGGGCGCAAGCCGGGAGGTGCCGAAGAAATCTGTCAACGCCGGTCCGGGATGCCCGAACATGGTCCTCGATCAATCATGATGAGGATGCCTACGCATGTTCGACCAGGAAACCATCGCGGCGATCACCAGGGCGGCCGAGGACGCCCGGCTCGAACCGGCGGCCTTGCTGGCCGTGACCGACGTCGAAAGCGCCGGAAAGGCATTCGCGGACGTCGAAGGCAGGCGCGAACCGATCATCCGCTTCGAAGGGCACTACTTCGACCGCCGGCTGACGGGGCGCAACCAGGCCGAAGCCCGCGCGGCCGGCCTGGCCTCGACCAGGGCGGGCGGCGTGGCGAACCCGCGATCGCAGGCCGGGCGTTGGGCGCTGCTCGAACGCGCCTGCGCCTTCGACCGGAGGGCAGCCTACGAATCCGTCTCCTGGGGTCTCGGGCAGGTGATGGGAGCACACTGGCTCTGGCTGGGCTATCCGAGCGTCGATGCGCTCGTCGCAGAGGCGCGCAGCGGCGTCGAAGGTCAGGCGGCGCTCATGATCCGCTACATCGATAGGTCCGGGCTTCGTTCCGCGCTCGAACGGCAGGACTGGGCGGCATTCGCCCGGGGCTACAACGGTCCGGGTTACCGGAAGTATGGATACGACGCGAAAATCGCCGCGGCCTACGAGAGGCACCGGAACGCCACTGGAGCGAAAGGGAAAGAACTGCCCGAACGCCAACACGGTACCGCCCTGCGACGCGGCGACCACGGGGCCGCGATCAGCGAACTGCAGACGCTCCTGTCGGCTGCCGGACATCGGTGCGCCGTCGACGGTATCTTCGGGAAGGCTACCGAGGCCGCGCTTCGGGAGTTTCAGCTGAAAAGCGGATGCGCGCCGGACGGGCTCGCCGGACCACAGACGCTTTCGGAACTGCGCAATCGCCTGCCGGTCAAGGTTCCGGCATTGCCGACATGGCTGCGGCTTGGCGCCTGGCTCGCCGGGCTTCTCGGACGGGCCTGAAGCGCCCGGACTTCTGGTTGCCGGAACGATAGGCTATACCGGTCGCGACAACCGAATACGCAAGGAAGATCGATCCTCATGCCCCAGAAAGCCGACAAGCTCCTTCCCGTCATGACGGGCCAGCCGGTCATCCCGGTTCTGAAGCTCGCGCGGGCGGCGGACGCGGCACCCCTGGCGCGGGCGCTCGCAAGAGGAGGGCTGCCGGCCATCGAGATCACGTTGCGCACGCGCGAGGCGATCGACGCCATCCGCATAGCGGCGGCGGAGGTTCCGGAAGCGATCGTCGGCGCCGGTACGGTGCTGACGCCGCGCCAGTGGGACCAGGCGATCGGCGCCGGCGCGCGTTTCGTGGTCAGTCCCGGCATGACCCAGGAACTGCTGGACGCCGCACGCAGCGCCGACGTCCCCTTGCTGCCCGGCGCCGTGACGCCGAGCGAGATCATGGCGGCGATGGAGGAAGGCTATTCGCTGCTGAAGTTCTTTCCCGCCGAGCAGGCCGGCGGCGCTGCCTATCTGAAGGCGCTCTCGTCGCCGCTGGCCGGCGTCCGCTTCTGCCCGACCGGCGGCATCACGGCCAAAAACGCGGCGAGCTACCTTGGCCTGCCGAACGTGATCTGCGTGGGCGGATCCTGGGTGGCGCCGGACGAACTGATCGACGCGGGAGACTGGCAAGCCATCGAAGAACTGGCACGCCAGGCCGTCGCGGCCGCGCGCGCGTGACAATCCTCGAAGCCGGAATTGAGTGAGCCCGCCCATCAGGACGAGCCCCGAAGCGGGTCGGCTCAGTTGGCGCCGAAATTCGCCACGGACAGGAAGGTGACGGCGTTGCCCGAGAATCTTGCGGGATCCGGCTCCGTCACGACCGGCACGAAGCCATCCGTATAGACCTGCGTCGGCGAGGTCCGGACGGCGTGGTAGGCGAGTGACGGTTCCTTGGCGGAAGCGATGGCGCGCGTCAGGCGACCGGACCTCTCGAGAGCCCAGCGCGCCGCCACGTCCTCGACCGGAACGACGACCGGCTTGCGATCCGCCTTCAGATCCTGCGGACCGGGCTTGGCGGACTTCCCGGTGGTCTTCACCTCGGACGCGATGGCTTCCATCGGATCCACCTTGCCCGTGCTGGCCAGGATGACCGCACGCTGCGAAGCGCTGTTTACGCGCGAACCCTTGCCGAGCTTCTGCTCGACAGCGCCGACGATGTCGGTCCGGACGTCGCTCCCGGACTTGCCGGGACGGGCCGAGGGCATCGCCGCGATCATATCTTCGATGGCGCCGCCGGAGGGACGCATCCGCGGCACCTGCGCGAAGGCCGCGAGTGTGACATCGGCGTTCGGCTGGGCAGCCGCGGGTCTCCCGGAAGGGGTCACCTCGACGGTTTCGGCGAGCGACGTCAGCGCGGACCTGCGAATCTGGCCGGCCGCATCCGCGACCTGGGTCACGGGCGCCGGAAGCGCCGCCGCCAATCTGGATTGATCGAGCGAAGGCCTGGTGCTCGGCAGCGGAACAGATAGCGCGGCCTGCTGTTGATCGCCCGCCGTCGGCGTCTCTGCCGGAATGGCGCCCGACGCGTTCGCAACGAGGGTCGCAACCTTGTCCTCGGCCTTGTCGCCGGCACGGATCGCGAAGGCGGGAAGCGGAACGCTCCCGGCAGGCAGCGAAGCGAGGATCTGCTCGGGCGTTTCCGGATCAGGCTCGGGCTGCGCCGCCGGCGCAGGCGCCGCTTCGGCGACCGCAACACCGGGAAGTTCCTTCGGCTGCGGCTGTGCGCGCGCTGCCGCGACAGCAGGCACGTTGCGGTCGGTTGCCCGCGCGATCGTCTCGAAAGACGTGCTGCTTTCCTCTTCCTCGTCGGCGCCGCCGCCGAAGAGCGTGGCGAGGAATCCCCGTCCGGAACCGCTGCGGCTGCTGCTTTTGCCAGTATCGTTGCTTGCGACCTGCACGGCGGGGCCGCTGCGGCCGCGCGCCTTGTAGGCGGCCAGCGCCTGATTGTAGCCCGGCAGCGGCTTGCCGTCGGTCGGCACATGCATCGTCTTGCCGTTCGGGGAAGATCGCAACGAGTTCCTTGCGGCTCATGCGCGGCCAGTGGCGGACGCTGCCGACGTCGAAATGGACGAAAGGCGAACCCGACGTCGGATAGTAGCCGACACCGCCCGCGCCGATCTTGAGACCGGTCGCGCGCAGCGTGCTGAGCTTCACGCCGGGAATGTAGAAGTCCATGGCCTTGCCGAGCATGTGCTGGCTGTGCTTGGCCACACCCTTGCTGCGGCTGCGCAGCATGCGAATTGGTCGCCGGCGAACGATAGGCGGAGACGACGTTGATGTAGTCGCGCGCGCCGACGGTCTGATAGGCTTCCCAGACGACGTCGAACAGCCGCGGATCCATCTTGGTCGGCTCGTTGCGGCGCCAGTCGCGCAGGAACCGGTTGAGTTCGTTGAGACCGGACTGGATGTAGCGTCCGTTCTTCTTGTAGGTGATCTCCGCCTTTTCCTTCGTGTGGATGAAGTACAGCTTGAGCGTGCGGGTTTCGGCGTGGGCGTGGCCGGCGGCCGCCGGCATGATCGCCAGCGACAAGGAGCACTGCTGCCGACCTGAAGCGGCCGGAAAAGTGCGCGCGAACGCCACCATGCGATGGAGAGATACCGAATATCCAATATGATAGGCCTTGCTGGCTTGCTTTTCGTCCCCGGTAGTCCGACGGCGCCATCTACACCGTCCGACTATCATCCCTAATGGTTAACCTCAGCTTATTGTGTCGAAATGCGGTGAGAGGATGGCAGGAATAGGCCATGAATCGCACACCTATCCCTCTGGTAAACGAAAGCTTTCCCATGCGCAATTGTCACAAGTCGGAGTGCATCCTGAAACATAGCAAGAGTCGCGGTCAGGACGCCAGCCGGTCGTTGCGACCCGCTTCCGGATCGATGCCGTATTCCTTGAGCTTGCGGTAGAGCGTGGAACGCCCGATGCCAAGCCGCCGCGCGACTTCGCTCATCTGTCCCTCGTAGTGGTCGATGGCGAACTGGATCATCTCCAGTTCCACTTCGGCGAGCGACCGCACGTTGCCGCGGTCGTCCAAGGCATCGAGCACGCCCCCGGTGTCGCGCGCCAGGGCCGTCACGGATGAACCTGCTCCGAGCTGCGGGGGCATGCCGTCAGGACGGCCCTCCCATTCGGCTCCGGCCAGGTTCGCCGGTCCGACCCGAAGCCCGGTCTCGTCCGCGGCGTCCACCTTGCCGACCTGCGCGCAGATCTGCGGGAACTCGTCCGGGGTCAGGGTGGCGCCCTCGCAAAGCACCACCGCACGGAAGATCGCGTTTTCCAGCTGGCGGATGTTGCCCGGCCAGTCATAGGCCTTGAGGATCGCAAGCGCCTCGCCGGAGATGCCGTTCACGCGGCCGGCGGTCTCGGAAGCGCCGGTCCTGGCGATGAAGTGTCCGACCAGATCGGCGATGTCTTCGCGGCGGTCGCGCAGCGGTGGCACGAAGATGGGGAAGACGTTGAGACGGTAGAACAGGTCCTCGCGGAACAAGCCCGTCCCTGACCCGCTGCAGCAGGTTGCGGTGCGTGGCCGAGATCAGACGGATGTCGACCTTGATGGCCGACCGCCCTCCCACCGGGTCGACCTCGCCCTCCTGCGCGGCGCGCAGCAGCTTGACCTGCACGTCCAGCGGCAGATCGCCGATCTCGTCGAGGAACAGGGTTCCGTGGTTCGCCTCGACGAACTTGCCCTGGTGCTTCTCGGTGGCGCCCGTGAACGACCCCTTTTCGTGGCCGAACAGGATGCTTTCGACCAGATTGTCGGGAATGGCGCCGCAATTCACGGTGACGAAAGGCTTGGAACGGCGGTTTCCGGAGCCCTGTATCGCGCGGGCGATGACCTCCTTGCCGACGCCCGACTCGCCCTTCGATCAGGATCGGGATGTTCGAGGACGCGGCCCTTTGTGCGAGACGGATCACCCGCTCCATGGCAGGACTCCGCGTTACGAGGTCCTTGATCGTCAGCGTGCCCGGTGCTTCCGGCCGGGTGCGGCGGCTTGCCGCATCGTGCGTCTCCACCTTGATCGCCTTGGCGATGGAGGCCTGCAGGCGTTCGGGCGAGACCGGCTTGACCACGAAGTCGAAGGCACCGGCGCGCATGGCGGCGACGACGGTATCGATCCCGGCCTGCGCCGTCTGCACGATGACGGGGGTGCCGATGCCACGCTCCCGCATGGCCCCGAGCACCGCCAGCCCATCCGTTTCCGGCATGACGAGGTCGAGCACGACGACCGCGAAATCCTCCGATGCGCCGGCGAGACGCTCCAGCGCCGCCTTGCCGCCGTCCGCGCTGACGACCTCGCGCCCCGTCCGCGCAACCGCTGCTTCGAGCAGCCGGCGCTGGACGGGATCATCATCGACGATCAGGACACGACCCGACATTTTACCTTCGCACAGGTGATCTATTGGTTGAAATTGCTGTCTGGATCATGATGGCACAGGGGTCTAAATAGGGGCTCAAGAAAGCCGGTGAACAAACCCTTTAAGTTCCGCGCACCGGCCGCGGGGAGCAGCGCGCGCCAGGACCGAACAATGAAAATGTCGAGCATCTCACTCCAGGTCGGGCCGGCCGGTGCCCCGTCCGGAGCCACGGCTGCCGCGTCTTCCACGACGGGCCTCGGCGATCTGCCGGAATGGAACCTTTCGGATCTTTATCCGGGCATGGACGCGCCGGAACTGCAGCGCGACATCGCCCGCGCAAATTCGGACTCCGTGGCCTTCGAAGCGGCCTGGAAGGGCAGGATCGCCGAAGCGGCGAGGGCCGCCCGAACGGCGGACTGGGCGACATGATGCATGCCTACGAGGCGCTGGAGGAGCTGATCGGGCGCATCGTCTCCTATGCCAGCCTCGTCTACGCCGGCGACACCGGCGACCCGAAGCGCGCGAAACTCTATGGCGACATCCAGGAGAAGATGACCGATGCAAGCGCGCATCTCCTCTTCTTCTCGCTCGAACTGAACAAGGTCGAGGAGACCGACATCGCCGCCGCACTGGATTGCGAACCGGCATTCGGCCGCTACAGGCCCTGGATCGAGGACCTGCGCAAGGACAAGCCCTTCCAGCTCGAGGATCGGGTGGAGCAATTGTTCCACGAGAAGTCGGTGACCGGCCGCGGCGCCTGGAACCGGCTGTTCGACGAGACGATGTCGGCGCTGCGCTTCTCGGTCGACGGCGAGGAACTCTCGCTCGAGCCGACGCTGAACCTTCTGCAGGACGCCGACGGCGAGAAGCGGCGCAAGGCCTCCGAGGCGCTCGCCCGGACGTTCAAGGACAATCTGCGCATCTTCACCCTGATCACCAACACGCTGGCCAAGGACAAGGAGATCTCCGACCGCTGGCGCGGCTTCGAGGACATCGCCGATTCCCGCCATCTCGCCAACCGGGTCGAGAGGCCGGTGGTGGACGCGCTGGCGGCGGCGGTGAGGGACGCCTATCCCCGCCTCTCCCACCGCTACTATGCCATGAAGGCGCGCTGGCTCGGCATGGAGCAGATGAACCACTGGGACCGCAACGCCCCCCTGCCCGACACGCCGCAGGCGGTCATCGGCTGGGACGAGGCGCGCGACACGGTGCTGTCGGCCTATCACGGCTTCGCGCCCGAGATGGCGGAGATCGCGCGCGGCTTCTTCGACCGGAACTGGATCGACGCGCCCGTGCGCCCCGGCAAGGCGCCGGGCGCCTTCGCGCACCCGACGGTGCCGTCCGCACACCCCTACGTGCTGCTCAACTACATGGGCAAGCCGCGCGACGTCATGACGCTCGCGCACGAGCTGGGCCACGGCGTGCACCAGGTGCTGGCCGGCAAGCAGGGCCCGCTGATGGCCTCGACGCCGCTGACGCTGGCCGAGACCGCTTCGGTGTTCGGCGAGATGCTGACCTTCCGTTCACTGCTGGAACGAACCCGCGACCGGCGCGAGCGCAAGGCGATGCTCGCCCAGAAGGTCGAGGACATGATCAACACCGTCGTGCGCCAGATTGCCTTCTACGAATTCGAGCGCAAGGTGCATACGCAGCGCCGTGGCGGAGAACTGACATCGGACCAGCTCGGCGAGATGTGGCTCGAGGTGCAGGCCGAGAGCCTCGGCCCGGCGATCCGCCTGCGCGAGGGCTACGAGGTATTCTGGGCCTACATCCCGCACTTCATCCATTCGCCCTTCTACGTCTACGCCTACGCCTTCGGGGATTGCCTGGTGAACTCGCTCTACGCGGTCTACCAGAACGCCGAGAAGGGTTTTCAGGACAAGTACTTCGCGATGCTTTCCGCCGGCGGCACCAAGCATCATTCGGAGCTGCTTGCGCCCTTCGGCCTCGACGCCTCGGACCCGGGATTCTGGGCCAGGGGTCTGTCGGTGATCGAGGGATTGATCGACGAACTGGAGCAGATGGAGGGGTAGAGCGGTTCTCGCCTGACGTTGACCCCGCGGACTGGCGCGCTTACGATGTAATCGCCTGTATGACAACGTAATCACTTTCAGGACAGCGGCACCAAATGGCCGGTAGCTCCAGCCTTATCTCCGTAAGGCTTCCCGACGACCTCCGTGAGCAGGTCGACGACCTCGCCCGCCTGACCAAGCGCTCGCGTTCCTTCGTCGTGAAGGAAGCCGTTGCCTCTTATGTCGAAGAGCGGCGTCGGTATCTGGAGGCGATCGACGAAGCGGTCCGCGAGGCCGACGAAGGCGTTTTCGTGTCTGGCGCGGCCGTCGATGCCTGGCTCCGGTCGTGGGGAACAGAGGAGCCGGTTCCTGCTCCGGCGCCGGACGTCTTTCCACACGAGGAACAATGAGCTGGCGGCTTCTCCCGCGAGCCGTACGCGATCTTGAACAAGTCCAAGCGTACATCTCGCGCGGCAATCCGGCGGCGGCTGCATCGGTAGCAAACCGCCTGGTTCAATCCTTCCATCTCCTCGCAAGAAATCCCGACATCGGCCGCCCCACGCCCAGAGCCGGTGTAAGGGAATGGTCTGTTCCAGGCCTTCCCTATCTCATCCCCTATCGTGTCGGACCGTCTGGGGTGGTAATCCTCCGCGTCTGGCACACACGGCGGCAATCTCCGGAGTTCTGGTGAAAAACTCTCCGATCCACACGCCCTATGATGGCTCCGCCCTGCCGTTCACGATCGGCCTCAAGGCGCTCGATCTCGCGACATGGCTCGAGATCGACGAGCGCTACGGAGCCTATCTCTCGGAGAAGCGCCGGCTGATCGCTGCGGATTCCGATGCGGTGTTTCGCGAGGAACGGGAAACGGCACAATCGCAGCAGGAGGTCTTCGATCTGGTGCGCGATCATCTGGTCGGTGGTTTTCCGTCGCTGTTTCCCGGAACCCGCCAGTGGGAAACGGCCCTGGCGGCGCTGGATGCCGTCGGCAGGGAGGGCCATCCGCCGCTGCTCGCCGCCGCGCTGCTCGTGCAGGAAGACCTCGTCCTGATGCGGCGCGGGGATGACGGGTGGCGGCTCGCCGCGGCATCGCTCTGTTTTCCGTCTTCGTGGTCGCTGGCGGAAAAGTTCGGCAAGCCGATGGACGAGATCCATGCGCCGGTGCCAGGCTTCAACGCCGGTACGCGTAATGCCGAACTGATTGCACGCATGTTCGACAATCTGAAGCCCGACCGGTCCGTCGAGCGGCTGAACTGGTCCTTCCAGACGGACGCCGAACTCCACAAGCCGATGTCGTCGGTGGCCCGTGATGAACGCGCGACCACGCGCCCGGCGCGTTTTGGCGACATGCCGGCGCAAAGTGCCTTCATCCGGGTAGAGCGCCAGACACTGCGCAAGCTGCCGGAATCAGGCGACATCCTGTTCACGATCAGGATCTACGTCGATCCGATGCGGGTGCTGCAACGCCATCCCGACCGCGCTTCCCTCGCCGGCTCCTTCGCAGCACAATTGTCCGCCCTCGACGGAAGGCAGCTCGACTACAAGGGCCTGACGGCCGATCGCGACCGGCTGGTCTCGGCGCTGCGGGAGATGGCGGAAGTTCGCGCCGAGGCAGGATAGCAGCGCCCCCGCGGGACGCGGCGGCGTTCTTCCTTCAGATACCGGAGCCGAAGAGCTCCTCGCCCTCTTCCCAGGGACTTGGCTGCGCGGCGCCTGCCGTCGGCAGCGGCATCCAGCATTTCAGCTCGGGCTCGGCATAGCCGATGATCTGGCCCGGATGCGAGTTCGCCGAGCGCCAGCCTTCCATGCCGTACTGGTCGGCGCGCGCCCAGTGCGCGACGTCCACTTGCGCCGGCCCCTGCTCCGAATCGCGGACGGTCACCAGGATGCGGGTTCCGTCCCTGGGTGCGCTGTGCATGCGCCGCCAGCCAGTCGTGTCTTCCATTCGGATGCCTCCGTTGGGGAGAAGTCTAGGATGCGGAAGGGACGACGCAATCCGCCGCCGCCCCGCCTCGCCATGCCCGCCCTACTCCGGCAGGATCCGCACCGCGCCCCTGTCCGCGCTGGCCGCGAAGGCGGCGTAGGCCTTGAGTGCGGTCGTGACGTTGCGCTTGCGTGGACCGGCCGGCTTCCAGCCCGCCTCGTCCTGCGCTGCGCGGCGGCGGCCGAGTTCCTCGTCGGCGACGAGCAGGTTGACCGTGCGGTTCGGGATGTCGATCTCGATCGTGTCGCCCGGGCGCACCAGCCCGATCGCACCGCCGCTCGCGGCTTCCGGCGAGACGTGGCCGATCGACAGGCCCGACGTGCCGCCCGAAAAGCGGCCGTCGGTGATCAGCGCGCAATCCTTTCCGAGACCCTTCGATTTCAAATAGCTGGTCGGATAGAGCATCTCCTGCATGCCGGGGCCGCCCCGGGGGCCTTCATAGCGGATGACGACGACGTCGCCCGCCTTGACCTCGTTGCCGAGGATGCCCTTCACCGCCGCGTCCTGGCTCTCGAAGACGACCGCCGGACCGGTGAACTTCAGGATGGATTCGTCGACGCCGGCCGTCTTCACCACGCAGCCGTCGAGCGCGAGGTTGCCCTTCAGCACGGCCAGACCGCCGTCCTTCGAGAAGGGATGCCCGGCGGAGCGGATGACGCCCTTCTCCCGGTCGAGGTCGAGATCCTCCCAGCGGCTCGACTGGCTGAAGGCGACCTGCGTCGGCACGCCGCCGGGCGCGGCCTTGTAGAAGTCGTGCACGTTCTCGCTCTTGGTGCGGGTGATGTCCCAGCGGTCGATGGCATCGCCGATGGTCTCCGCATGGACCGTGGGAGAATCGCGGTGGATCAGCCCCGCCTTGTCCAGTTCGCCCAGGATCGACATGATGCCACCGGCGCGGTGGACGTCCTCGACATGGACGTCCTGCTTGGCGGGCGCGACCTTGCAGAGCACGGGAACCCGGCGCGACAGCTGGTCGATGTCGTCCATGTCGAAGTCGATGCCGCCCTCGTAGGCGGCGGCCAGGATGTGCAGGACCGTGTTGGTGGAGCCGCCCATGGCGATGTCGAGCGACATGGCGTTCTCGAACGCCTGCCGGTTGGCGACATTGCGCGGCAGCACGCTCTCGTCCTCCTGCTCGTAGTAGCGCTGCGCGATGTCGACCGCGAGATGGCCGGCCTCGACGAAGAGGCGGCGGCGATCGGCATGGGTCGCGAGCGTCGTGCCGTTGCCGGGCAGCGACAGGCCGAGCGCCTCGGTCAGGCAATTCATCGAATTCGCGGTGAACATGCCCGAGCACGAGCCGCAGGTCGGGCAGGCCGAACGCTCGATCGTCTGGACGTCTTCTTCCGACACCTTGTCGTCGGCCGCCGCCACCATGGCGTCGACGAGGTCGAGCGCGACCTGCTTGCCCTTGAGCACCACCTTGCCGGCTTCCATCGGCCCGCCGGAAACGAAGACGGCCGGAATGTTGAGCCGCATCGCCGCCATCAGCATGCCGGGCGTGATCTTGTCGCAGTTGGAGATGCAGACCATGGCGTCGGCGCAGTGCGCGTTGACCATGTACTCGACGGAATCGGCGATGATCTCGCGCGACGGCAGCGAATAGAGCATGCCGTCGTGGCCCATGGCGATGCCGTCGTCGACGGCGATGGTGTTGAACTCCTTGGCGACGCCGCCGGCGCTCTCGATCTCGCGCGCGACGAGCTGGCCGAGATCCTTGAGGTGCACGTGGCCCGGCACGAACTGGGTGAAGGAATTGACGACCGCGATGATCGGCTTGCCGAAATCGCCGTCCTTCATGCCGGTGGCGCGCCACAGGCCGCGCGCGCCGGCCATGTTGCGGCCGTGGGTGGTGGTTCTGGAGCGATAGGGGGGCATGGGCGTCCTCTCACATCTCTTTTGCCCGTCTCATATGGGAAAAACTTCCGTGAGAAAACAGCAATCGCGGAAGCAGGAGCCGTTGCGAAAGTCCGGATCGCGCCTTCGCCCGGCGGAAACACGCACATCTGGCCGGTGTAGGTAAGCCGCGCAACGCGCCTTCATCCGCGACGAGTATTGTAGCGCGTGATACGGTATGGACGCGCCCGTTCACGACATCGATTGGTTTGGTATCGGTGGCACCTGCTGCGGAACGTATCGCCGGGCTTTTCCCTTTATTGTGACAATCGTTTATGGTTTAGCCGCCGATCACCCGCGCAATCGCGCGAGAACTTCAAGAACGGAGCGCTCCCCGAATGGCGAAACAATCCTGGCCCGTCCACGGCGAAATCACCGGCCCGATCGTGATGATCGGCTTCGGCTCGATCGGCCGCGGCACGCTCCCTCTGATCGAGCGCCATTTCGCCTTCGACAAATCGCGCATGGTGGTCATCGACCCGTCCGATGCCGACAAGGCGCTGCTCGACGAGCGCGGCATCGCCTTCGTCAAGGAGCATGTGACCAAGAAGAACTACAAGGACCTGCTGGGCCCGCTGCTCACCGAGGGCGAGGGACAGGGATTCTGCGTCAACCTTTCCGTCGACACCTCCTCGCTCGACCTGATGAAGCTGTGCCGCAAGCTCGGCGTGCTCTACATCGACACGGTCGTCGAACCCTGGCTCGGCTTCTACTTCGACAAGGACGCCGACAATTCCTCGCGCACCAACTATGCGCTGCGCGAGACGGTCCGCGAGGAGAAGCGCAAGAACCCCGGCGGCACGACGGCGGTTTCATGCTGCGGTGCCAATCCGGGCATGGTGTCCTGGTTCGTCAAGCAGGCGCTGGTCAATCTCGCCAGCGACACAGGGCGTCAAGCACGCCGAACCCGCGGCCACCGATCGCCACGGCTGGGCGAAGCTGATGAAGAAGGTCGGCGTGAAAGGCATACACATCGCCGAGCGCGACACGCAGCGCACCAAGAAGCCCAAGCCGATGGACGTCTTCTGGAACACGTGGTCGGTGGAAGGCTTCGTCTCGGAAGGTCTGCAGCCCGCCGAACTCGGCTGGGGCACGCACGAGGAATGGAAGCCGAAGAACGCCAGGAAGCACAAGAAGGGCTGCAAGGCGGCGATCTACCTCGAGCAGCCAGGCGCCAACACGCGCGTGCGGACCTGGTGTCCGACACCGGGCGCCCAGTACGGCTTCCTCGTCACCCACAACGAGTCGATCTCGATCGCCGACTACTTCACCGCGCGCGACAAGAACGGCGACGTCGTCTACCGGCCGACCTGCCACTACGCCTATCATCCCTGCAACGACGCGGTCCTGTCGCTGCACGAGATGTTCGGCGCGGCCGGCAAGGCGCAGCCGGTCCAGCACGTGCTCGACGAGAACGAACTGGTCGACGGCAAGGACGAACTCGGCGTCCTGCTCTACGGCCACGACAAGAACGCCTACTGGTTCGGCTCGCAGCTGACGCTGGAGGAGACGCGCAAGCTCGCGCCATACCAGAACGCGACCGGCCTGCAGGTGTCCTCCGCCGTTCTCGCCGGCATGGTCTGGGCGCTGGAGAACCCGCAGGCCGGCATCGTCGAGACCGACGAGATGGACTACAAGCGCTGCCTCGAGGTGCAGATGCCCTATCTCGGCCCGGTCAACGGCTATTACACCGACTGGACGCCGCTCGATGGCCGTCCGGGCCTCTTCCCGGAGGACCTCGATACCAAGGATCCATGGCAGTTTCGCAACATCCTGGTGCGCTGAAGACGAAGCGGACCCGTTGGAGTTCGCCCTGCCTTGCTTTTGCCCGGCCGGCGCGGCATGAAACGTCGTCCTGAGGAGAGGAAACGCATGATGAATACGGTTCGACTGGTAGCGGCGTCGGTCGTGCTGGCGACACTGGCGGGATGCCAGATGGGCGGCACGGGAGGCGGTTCGGTCGTCGCGGGCACCGAGCGGCGTGGAGGGCGACTGGATCGGCACCGACGGCGTCGCGATCTCGCGCTTCAGCAACGGCGCGTTCGAGACCATCGCCACCGATACCGGGAACAAGCTCGCGCAAGGCCGCTATAACTTTCGGGATTCCCGCACGATCGACATCACGCTGACCTCGCTGATCCGGCAGACCACGTCCAGCGTCGCCTGCACGATGGTGACGCCGACCCAGCTCAACTGCACGAGCGCCACCGGCAACCAGTTCACGCTCGTGCGGCGCAGCGGCGTCTCCTGACCGACGCGGCGAACCGCTTCGGCTGAGCAACGGATCCGCCGATGATCGTGCTCGTCGGTGTGGTTCTGCTGGCGATCGTGGTCCTGCCGCAGCTTTGGGTACGCCATACGATCGGCAAGCATGGCGCCGATCGGCCCGACCTGCCGGGAACCGGCGGCGAACTGGCACGGCATCTGCTCGACCGCTTCGATCTCGACGACGTCAAGGTCGAGGTCACCGACAAGGGCGACCACTACGATCCCGACGCCAGGGTGGTGCGACTCCTGCGCCAGCACCATGACGGAAAGTCCCTGTCGGCCGTCGCCATCGCGGCGCATGAAGTCTCGCACGCCATCCAGGATGCGCATGGCGAGCGCAAGCTTGCCGCACGGCAGCGCCTCGCCAGGCTCGCAGTCATCACCGATCGCCTCGCCGGCATCTTCTTCGTCGCCGCCCCGTTCCTGTCGCTGCTCGCACGGACGCCCGCCGCATTCGTCGCCTTGCTGGGTGCCGGCGTGGCCCTGCTCGGCGTGCGGGTTCTGGTCAATCTCGTCACGCTTCCGGTCGAGATCGACGCGAGCTTTTCCAAGGCGCTTCCGATCCTGCGCGAGGGGCGGTATATCGCCGAGGACGACCTGCCCGCCGCCCACAGCGTCCTGCGAGCCGCCGCGCTGACCTACGTCGCCGGCGCTCTCATCTCGCTCGTGAACCTTGCGCGCTGGATCAGGCTCCTGCGATAAGGGCGACCGGGGAGGAACATGCCGATGAGCGCCTATTTCGACGAACTGGAGACGCGCGAGCCGCAACACCGCGAAGCCGATCTGTTCGGCCGCCTGCCGGGCTTCCTGGAGCAATCCATGAAGAAGGCGGCGGGACTTGGGAAATGGCTGGACGGCGTGTCCCCGGAGACGGTGGATTCCCGCGAGGCGCTGGCGAAGCTTCCCGTGCTGCGCAAGTCGCGACTGATGGAACTTCAGGCCGAGGAGCCGCCCTTCGGCGGGTTCGCCGACGAGAGCGCGTTGAGGGGCCGCCGCGTCTTCCTGTCGCCCGGACCGATCTGGGAGCCGGAGTGGACGCAGGACGAAGCCGTCCACAATGCGCGCGCGTTCTTCGCCGCCGGCATCCGCGCGGGCGACCGCGTGCACAACGCCTTCGCCTATCACATGACACCTGGCGGTTTCCTGCTCGATGCCGGGGCGCGGGCGCTCGGCTGCACCGTGTTTCCGGCCGGCACCGGCAACACCGACATGCAGGTGGAGGCCGCCGCCGCGCTGAAACCGGCGGTCTATTGCGGCACGCCCGACTTCCTGAAGGTCATGCTCGACCGCGCGGCCGAGTCCGGCAAGGACCTCTCCTCCTTCCGGCGCGGGCTCGTCTCCGGCGGTGCGCTGTTTCCGTCCCTGCGCGCGGAATATGCCGGCCGCGGCATCAAGGTGCTGCAGTGCTACGCCACCGCCGAGTTCGGCGTGATCGCCTACGAGACCGCCGGCGAGGATGGCGAGCCCAACCCAGGCATGGTGGTCAACGAGAACCTGATCGTCGAGATCGTCCGGCCCGGCACCGGCGATCCGGTCGAGGACGGCGAGGTCGGAGAGGTGGTCGTCACCGGGTTCAATCCGGTCTACCCGCTGGTGCGTCTGGGCACCGGCGACCTGTCGGCCATCATGCCTGGCACGTCCCCCTGCGGGCGCACCGGCAGGCGGTTGAAGGGATGGATGGGCCGCGCCGACCAGCGCACCAAGATCAAGGGCATGTTCGTCGATCCGAGGCAGGTCGCCGAGATCGTCCGTCGGCATCCGGAAATCGCCCGGGCACGGCTCGTGGTCACTCGCAACGGCGAGAGCGACATCATGGAACTGCGCGCGGAGAAGGCCGAAGGCGCCTCTCCCGATGTCTCGGCCATCGCGGCCTCGCTGCGCGATCTCACCAAGCTCGGCGGCAAGGTGGAGATCGTAGGCACCGGCACGTTGCCCAACGACGGCAAGGTGATCGCCGACGAGCGGGACTACTCGAAGTGACCCATCGGAAGGCGCACGAAGCTCTTGCATCCGGACTTTGCGGGTGTGAACATGAATCTACCCGGACGACACGTGCCTGACATTCAGCCGGCGTATTCAACCGGCCGCCAACTTTGTTCCGAAGCACCGGCCTGACCGGATCCGGAACGCCACGGGAGACCTGAGATGAAGAAGATCACGACCCTTGCCGCCATGTCGGCGTCGATGCTCGCCATGTCCACGGCGGCTTCGTTTGCCGACTACACGCTGAACATCCTGCATATCAACGACTGGCACAGCCGCATCGAATCCAACAACAAGTACGAATTCGACCTGTTCGGCCGAGGACGAGGGCAAGGGCGAATGCTTCGGCGGCGCTGCACGCCTCGTCACCATCATCGATGACCGCCGCGAGGCGCTCGCCGACGAGAACCTCCTGGTTCTCAACGCCGGCGACAATTTCCAGGGCTCTCTCTTCTATTCGACCTTCAAGGGCACCGCGGAAGCGGAGTTCCTGAACCGCATGAAATTCGACGCCATGACCGTCGGCAACCACGAGTTCGACGACGGCGAGGACGCGCTGGTGCCGTTCCTGGAGAAGGTCGAATTTCCGGTCGTCAGCGCCAACGTCGCCCCCGATGCGGAATCGAAGGTCGGCGACATGATCAAGCCCTCCATCGTCGTCGAGGTCGGTGGCCAGAAGATCGGGATCGTCGGCGCGGTCACCAACGACACGCCGGAGATCGCCTCGCCCGGTCCGCACATCTCGATCAAGGACGATGTCGAGAACATTGCCGCCGAAGTGAAGAAGCTGCAGGACCAGGGCATCAACAAGATCATCGCCCTGACCCATGTCGGCTACGTCCGCGACATGCAGGCGATCGCCAAGATCCCGGGCGTAGACGTGGTCGTCGGCGGCCATTCGCATACCCTGTTGTCGAATACCGACGAAAAGGCCGCCGGTCCGTATCCGACGATGATCGACAATCCCGATGGCTACCAGGTCCCGGTCACCCAGGCCGGCTCCTATTCCAAGTATCTCGGCGAACTGAAGGTGGTCTTCAACGACGAGGGCGTGGTCACGTCCGCGTCAGGCGATCCGGTGCTGCTCGACAAGTCCATCGAGCCCGACGAGGCCGTGCTCGCCCGCATCAAGGAACTCGGCGCCCCGATCGAGGAACTGAAGTCGCAGGAAGTTTCCGAGACGACCGCTCCCATCGAAGGCGGGCGCGACGCATGCCGCGCACGCGAATGCGAGATGGGCGACCTCATCGCCGATGCCATGCTCGACCGCACCGCGGACCAGGGCGTCACCATCGCGGTCCAGAACGGCGGCGGCATCCGCGCCTCGATCGACGAGGGCGTCATCACCATGGGCGAGGTGCTCACGGTGCTGCCGTTCCAGAACACGCTGGCGACCTTCCAGATCACGGGCGCGGACCTTCGCTCCTCGATCGCCGCGGGGCTCTCTGAAATCGAGGAGGGGAAAGGCAAGTTTCCGCAGGTCGCCGGCCTTCGCTACACCTTCGACAAGTCGGCCGCACCGGACGACCGGCTGAAGTCGATCGAAACGATGGAGAACGGCTCCTGGGTGCCGCTCTCGGACGAAAAGCTGTACACGGTGGCGACCAACAACTTCGTGCGCGGCGGCGGCGATGGCTACAAGCTGTTCGCCGACAATGCCCAGAACGCCTACGACTTCGGTCCGGGTCTGGAGCAGGTGGTCGCCGATTATCTTGCCGAAAACCGTCCATACACCCCGAAACTCGACGGCCGCATCACCGAGGTGAGCGCCGCCGCACCTGCCCCGGCGCCCGAAGCACCTGCCTCCGAGCAACCCGCCGGGGAAACTCCCGCAGCCGCCGAGCCCGAAAAGAAGGCCGAAATGGCACCGGCACCCCAGCCGGAAGCAGTTCTGCCGGAACTGCCGGCTGCTTCGTCCACGCTGGCATCCACCGCTCCGACCGTGCCGGCGGACGATACGGCCATGAAGGCCGAGGAAGAAGCCAAGATGGCGGCCGAGAAGGAAGCCGCCATGAAGGCCGACCAGGAGGCCAAGATGGCCGCCGAGAAGGAAGCCGCCATGAAGGCCGACCAGGAGGCCAAGATGGCCGCCGAGAAGGAAGCCGCCATGAAGGCCGACCAGGAGGCCAAGATGGCCGCCGAGAAGGAAGCCGCCATGAAGGCCGACCAGGAGGCCAAGATGGCTGCCGAGAAGGCGCAGGCCGAGGTGAAGACGCCGGAGTTGCCGGCGATGTCTTCGACGCTGACGTCGCAGGCTCCGACGGTTCCGGCCGAGAAGCCCGCGGCCGAGCAGACCGCGATGGCGTCGCCGGACAAGCCGGCCGAAGGCGGAATGGCCGAAGGCAAGGATCCCTACATCATCGCGCGCGGCGACAATTACTGGAAGCTCGCGCAGAAATTCTACGGCGATGGCATGAAGTGGTCGATGCTGAAGGAGGCGAATCCGGACTACAATCCCGATCACCTCCCGATCGGCAGCCCGCTGGTCGTCCCGGCCGCGAACTGATCACGCGCAGATCGACTGCCGCCCGCCCTCTCCGGAGGGCGGGTTTTTTTGTTCCCTGGGCCTCGCGGCATTGGTCGGATTGCTTCCCGGCCGCGTATACCCAATTCGGGTCCGCCGATGGAGAATTCCGATGCCGATCAGTTCACGACTGGAGATGAAGACCGCAAACGCCGTGGGACCACTTCCCGGCGACCATCCGCCGGTAGCGCCGCCAAAGGTGGGCGTGCTCCTGGTCAACCTCGGCACCCCGGACGGAACGGACCGCTCCTCCATGCGGCGTTACCTGGCGGAGTTCCTGTCGGACCGGCGCGTCATCGAATGGCCGCGAGCAGTCTGGTATCCCGTCCTCTACGGCATCGTCCTCAACACGCGGCCGAAGAAATCGGGCGCGCTCTACGACAAGATCTGGAACCGCGAGAAGAACGAGTTGCCGCTCAGGACCTATACGCGGTCGCAGGGCGAGAAACTGGCCGCCGCGCTCGCCGGCCACGAGAACGTCGTCGTGGAGTGGGCGATGCGCTACGGCAATCCCTCGATCGAAAGCGTGGTGGAGCGCATGACCAAGGCGGGTTGCCACCGCATCGTGATGTTCCCGCTCTATCCGCAATACTCCGCCACGACGACGGCGACGGTGAACGACAAGTTCTTCGAGGCGCTGATGAAGATGCGCTGGCAGCCGGCGGTCCGCACCGTACCGGCCTATCATGACGAGCCCGTCTATATCGACGCACTGGCGCGGTCGATCGAGAAGCACGTGGCCAGCCTGGATTTCGAGCCGGAGGTGGTGATCGCCTCCTACCACGGCATCCCGCAGAGCTATTTCAAGGCGGGCGATCCCTACCATTGCCACTGCCAGAAGACGACGCGCCTGCTTCGGGAGCGGCTCGACTGGGACGAGGCGAAGCTAGTGACGACCTTCCAGTCGCGCTTCGGCCCCGAGGAATGGCTGCAGCCCTACACCGACAAGACGGTCGAGCGGCTTGCGAAGGAGGGCGTGAAATCCGTCGCGGTGTTCAATCCGGGTTTCGTGTCGGATTGCCTGGAGACGCTGGAGGAGATCGCCGGCGAGGTCGCCGAGACCTTCCACGAGAACGGCGGCAGGAACTTCTCGCACATCCCCTGCCTCAACGACAGCGACGAGGGCATGGCCGTGATCGAGGACATGGCCCGACGCGAACTCGGCGGCTGGCTCTGAGACGTGCGACGCGGGGCCGCATGCGTTTCCGTAACGGAATTGTTTCGGACAAGATTCCCTTCTACATCTCGGTCGTGGGCTACTGGCCGAGTCGCGATCGCGTACCGGCGAAAGTTAAGGGGTGAATAATGCCTTTCACGGGTCTCGACATCATCATTCCGGTTCTGGTGGTCCTCGTCCTGCTGTTCCTGTTCGCCGGCATCAAGACGGTACCGCAGGGAAGCAACTGGACGGTGGAACGCTTCGGCCGCTACACGCGCTCGCTTACGCCGGGCCTGAACCTTATCCTGCCCTTCATCGATCGCATCGGCGCCAAGCTGACCATGATGGAGCAGGTGCTGGACGTCCCCACGCAGGAAGTCATCACGCGCGACAATGCGATCGTGGCCGTCGATGGCGTGGCCTTCTACCAGGTGCTGAACGCCGCGCAGGCCGCCTACCAGGTGGCGGGGCTGGAGAACGCCATCCTGAACCTGACCATGACCAACATCCGATCCGTCATGGGCTCGATGGACCTGGACGAACTGCTGTCGAACCGCGACGCCATCAACGAGCGATTGCTGCGGATCGTCGACGAGGCGGCGAGCCCCTGGGGCATCAAGGTGACGCGCGTCGAGATCAAGGACATCAACCCGCCGGCCAATCTCGTCGAGTCCATGGCGCGCCAGATGATGGCCGAGCGCAACAAGCGCGCGCAGATCCTCGAGGCCGAGGGCCTGAAACAGGCCCAGGTGCTGGAAGCGGAAGGCCGCAAGGAAGCCGCCTTCCGCGACGCGGAGGCGAGAGAGAGGGCGGCCGAGGCCGAGGCGCGCGCCACGCAGGTGGTCTCGGAGGCGATCGCCAAGGGCGACGTCCAGGCGATCAACTACTTCGTCGCCCAGAAGTACACGGAGGCCTTGACGCGGATCGGTTCCGCCAACAACAGCAAGCTCGTCCTGCTGCCGGTCGAGGCATCGGCGCTCATCGGTTCGCTGGGCGGCATCGGCGCGATCGCCAAGGAGGTCTTCGGCGGTGAATCCCCGAGCCAGAACACGCGCGGCGCCAACCGTCCGCCGCTCGTGACGCCTGGCGAGGGCTGACCGGCCGCGCGGGAGAACCCGAATGCTCGAACGCATCTTTTCCGAACTCGGCGCGTGGAACTGGCTGGTCCTCGGCTTCGTCCTGCTCACGCTGGAGATCATCATCCCCGGCGTCTTCCTGGTGTGGATCGGGCTCGCCGCGCTTGCCGTCGGCGTGCTTTCGATCGTCGTCTGGGAATTCGCCATGTGGACATGGCAGGTGCAGATCCTGGTTTTCCTCGCCCTGGCGCTTCTGTCGGCGTGGACGGGTTATCGCTATGTCCGGCTCGACGAGACCCCCAGCGACCAGCCGCTGCTCAACCAGCGCGCCAAACAGCTCGTCGGCCGCACCGGTACCCTGGACGAGCCCATTCGCGACGGACGCGGCCGGCTGAAGATCGGCGACACCTGGTGGCCGGTCAACGGTCCCGATACGGCTCCGGGCACCAAGGTGCGCGTCGTCGCAGCGCAGGACGGCGACCTGGTCGTGGAGCCGGTCTGAGGAGCTGCGGCTACGCCGCGCCCAGCCGCAGCAGATCGTGGAAATGGACGACGCCGACGGGGAAGCCGTCGTCGACCACGATCAGCGCACTGACATGGTGCTCGTCGAGCAGCGCCATGGCCTCCGCCGCCAGCGTGCGCGGCGTGACCGTTTTGGGATTTCGGCTCATCAGTTCCTCGATCCTCATCTGCGTCAGGTCGAGGTGGAGGCTGCGCGCGAGGTCGCCGTCCGTGAATATCCCTGCCAGCCGGCCATCATCGCCGGTCACGCACACGCAGCCGAAGCGCTTGCGCGACAGAAGCGTCACGGCCTCCGGCATCGTGACACCGAGCTTCACGACCGGCACCTCTTCGCCCAGATGCATGACCTCGCGCACCTGCGTGAGGTTGGCGCCGAGCTGGCCGCCGGGATGGAAGGTGCGGAAGTGGTCGGGCGTGAACCCCCGCGCCTCGAGCAGTGCGACGGCAAGCGCGTCGCCCATGGCCAGTTGCAGCACCGTGGAGGTGGTGGGCGCCAGACCGTGCGGACAGGCCTCCGGCGCCTTCGGCAGGCACAGCACGATGTCCGCGGCCAGAGCCAGCGTCGAGGTCTCTCCCGAGGTCATCGCGATCAGCGGAATCTTGAACCGGCGCGAATAGGCGACGATGCCCTTCATCTCGGCACTCTCGCCCGACCAGGAGATGGCGACGATCGCATCGTCGGCGGCAATCATTCCGAGATCGCCGTGATTGGCTTCCGCCGGGTGGACGAAGAAAGCGGGCGTGCCGGTCGAGGCCAGCGTCGCCGCCATCTTGTTGCCGATGTGGCCGCTCTTGCCGACGCCGGTGACGATGACGCGGCCGCCGATAGCCGCCAAGATGTCGACGGCCTTCGCGAAGGAATCTGCGAGCCCGTTGCCGAGCGCGGCCGCCAGCGCGGCCATGCCTGCCTGCTCGGTCGATATGGTTCGGACAGCCGAGGCGACCGCCGCCTGGGCGTCGACCTGCTGCTTCAGGATCTTTCCGTGCATGGCGACGCTCTATCCCTTCCGGTGCCGGCTGTCCATTTCCGATTCGCCGCGCCGTGCACGGTGGGTGCGCACTTACAGGAAACTCAACGCTCCGTTAACCATCGCCATTTACGGTTGGTAAAGTTTTGCACCGCGCGCGATCGGCCGGATGAAGATGCTATCGACCTTGATTGTAAGCCCTAAGGGTTGCTCTCGCCTGCCCATGCGCATGTCGCTCCTGGCGCTGTGCGCTTCCGTGGCTATACCGTTGCCGCGGGCACTTGCCCAGGAAACGCAGTTGCGCGGCCGGGTGACCGAGGCACAGGTCAATGGCGGGCAGGACGGATCGCTGTCGACCCCAGACACCGGCGTCCCCCTGCCGGCCTACAGACCGGCGAGCGCCGGTGCGCTCGACGACGAGCAGGAAGCCGAACGCAGCGGCGACGGCTCGTCCCTCTTTCCAATGCGTGAGGAGGAGGCGACCGATACATTCGCGGAGCGGACCTCGCCTCGCCGGCCAGCACGGACGGCCAACGCGCGCGAGACTTCGGCCCAGCCGCGGAATGCAGAGAAGCCGGTGTCTCCCGACAGCGACGATCGCCGGGCGAATAGACAGGGCGACGAGGAACCCGACGACCTCACCGTGGGAACCGTGCGGCAGGAAGCGATCGATGGCCAGGACGAAGAGGCGAACCGCCGCGCCAAAGCCGAGAACGTCCGGACGGGGGCGATAGAGACCGGTTCGATCGAGGACGAGGAAAACCCCTATTCGCCGCTTGGCTTGCGGGTCGGGACATTCGATGTCCACGCCACCCTCGACCAGGGGCTGACCTGGTCGAGCAACCCGAACTTTTCTCCCGACGGCGGGGAGGGAGTGCTTTCCGAAACCCAGTTGCGACTGAACGCAGTGTCCGACTGGGCGCGACATGCGGCGACCATCAACGCCTACGGCATTGCCCGAGAAAGCGTGTCCGGTTCGGAGGTCTCCGACCTCGAAGGCGGCTTCGACGCGGCCTTCCGCGCAGACCTCGCCCATGAACTGACGGCGGACGCATTCTTCTCCTATTCGGTCCGTCCCGAATCGGCGTCCTCGCCCGTCGTGATCGTCGGCGCCCTCTTCGAACCGCTGCTCCAGGACATGACCGGCAGCCTCGGCATCAGCAAGGGCGTCGGCAAGGCCCGCTTCGGCCTCACCGGCTCGCTCGAGCGCAAGCTCTATTCCGATGCAGACATCGCCGGTGGCGGCACCCTGTCGCAGGAGGATCGCAACTTCACGCTCGCCACCGTGGCCTTGCGGGCGGGATACGAGATATCCCCCGCGCTCCTTCCGTTCGTCGAGGGCGAGGTCGGCCGACGCTTCTACGATCTCAAGGTCGATTCAGCCGGCTATGCCCGATCCGCGGACCGGCTGGCCCTGCGGACCGGCCTCGAACTCGACCTTGGCGAAAAGCTCTCCGGCGAGTTCTCCGCCGGCTGGCTGCGCGAGAGCTTCGACGATGATCGCCTGACACCCGTCTCCGCGCTGCTGCTTAATGCCGCGCTGGCCTGGTCGCCATCGCGCGGCACCACGGTGTCGCTGCTCGGCTCCACCGAGGTCGAGGGCACCACCACCGCCGACGACAGCGGTTCCGTGCGGTATTCCGCGAGCCTCGACGTGCAGCGGCAGGTGAGGTCGAACCTGACGGTCGGGGCGACCGCGGGCCTCGCCTGGCGCGACTACATCGATTCGACCGAGCACGAACTGACGCTGAGCGCGGAGACCAACGCGACCTGGTGGTTCAACCGCTTCGCAGGCATCAACGGCAGGCTGCGCCATGAGCGCTTCGACAGCACGCTGGCCGGACGCGACTACGAGGCGAGCAGCGTCTATCTCGGCCTCAAGCTGCAGCGCTGACCGGCATGCTCAGCCCGAGTGGGACCTGGCTTTGCCGGAAGTGTATTCTTCCAGCAGGCCCGATATCATGCGGGTCATGCGCGGGCTGAAATCCTCGCGCCACAGCGAGAACGCGACGTTCGCTTCCACGAATCCCTCCGGCGAACCGCAGTCGAAGGTACGGCCCTTGAAGTGATAGCCAAAGAAGGGCTGGTCCTTCTGCAGCTTCAGCATGCCGTCGGTCAGCTGGATCTCGTTGCCCGCGCCGCGTTCGTGCGCCGACAGGATGTCGAATATCTCCGGCTGCAGGATGTAGCGGCCGTTGAGGAAGAGGTTGGACTCGGCCGTGCCCTTGGCAGGCTTTTCCACCATGGACGTGATCTCGAAGCCGTTCGCGACGTCGTTGCCCTTGCCGACGATGCCGTATTTGTGCGCCTCTTCCGGGTCGCATTCCTGAACGGCGATGACGTTGCCGCCAGCCTGCTCGTAGAGCTCGACCATGGCACGCATGCAGCCCTTTTCGGACTGCATGATCATGTCTGGCAGCAGCAGGGCGAACGGTTCGTCGCCGACGAGATTGCGCGCGCACCACACCGCGTGGCCAAGGCCGAGCGGCACCTGCTGGCGCGTGAAGCTGGTCTGTCCCGCTTCGGGCTGCATGCGCTGGAGCTTCGCCAGTTCGGCATCCTTCCCGCGCTGGGCTAGCGTGTCGTAGAGTTCGAACTGGACGTCGAAATGGTCCTCGATGACGCCCTTGTTGCGGCCGGTGACGAAGATGAATTCCTCGATGCCCGCCTCCCTCGCCTCGTCGACGACATACTGGATCACCGGCTTGTCGACGACCGTCAGCATCTCTTTCGGAAGGGCCTTTGTGGCCGGGAGAAAACGCGTGCCGAGACCGGCAACGGGGAAGACTGCCTTTCGGACCTTTTTCATGCTGGATGACATCTCGTTTCTGGCTGGAGAGGACGCGACATCTTGATGCCGGATTTGCGGAATAGGCAACGGCGGACCTGACCTGTCAGGCAAGGCATTGCCGAGAGGATGTATTGCGAAACCCTCCTATGGTAAACCCTTTGCTAACCGGCGCAGGGCAGGATTCCGCACTTCATGGAACGACTTTGGAGGCAATCATGTTCCAGATGAAGACGACTTTGCGGGCGGCTGCCTTCGGGATCGCCGGCCTGGCCGCGATGCTGACGGTTCAGCCGGCCTCGGCCGATGCCGGTTTCCAGAAGTGGGTCGCCGGGTTCCGCGGCGTGGCGGCCGGCAGCGGCATCTCGGGCAACACGTTCGACCGCGCCTTCCGGGGCGTCACCGAGCCCGACCCGGAGGTGCTGGAGAAAGCGCGCTATCAGCCCGAATTCACCGCGCCGGTATGGGACTATTTCGACAATCGGGTCCACGAGGATTCGATCGCGGTCGGGCGCCAGATGGCGCGCCAGTGGAAGCCGTGGCTCGACCGCATCGAACGGCAGTACGGCGTGGATCGCCATATCCTGCTGGCTATCTGGTCGATGGAATCCAATTACGGCGAGATCCTCAAGAACGACAAGGTGATGCGCAACGTCGTGCGTTCGCTGTCGACGCTCGCCTATGCCGACAAGCGGCGCGCCAAGTTTGCCCGCTCACAGCTCATCGCCGCCCTGAAGATCCTGCAGAGCGGCGACATCGACGAGAGCCACCTGACGGGCTCCTGGGCCGGCGCCATGGGGCACACCCAGTTCATCCCGACCAGTTACCAGGCCTATGCGGTGGATGCCGACGGCAACGGCAAGCGCGACGTCTGGAACTCCGTTCCCGACGCGCTGGCGACGGCGGCCAACCTGTTGCGCAAGAACGGCTGGCAGCCGGGCAAGAGCTGGGGCTACGAAGTGACGCTGCCGGCCGGGCGCAAGTTCCCGGGTGGATCGATGTCGCTGTCGAAGTGGGCGTCGATCGGGGTGGTGCGCGCCCGCGACAAGCCGTTTCCTTCCCCGTCCGAGAATGCCGAACTGAAGGTGCTCGACGGGCGCGAGGGACCGGCATTCCTGATGACGAAGAATTTCTTCGTGCTGAAGCGCTACAACAATGCCGACAAATATGCGCTCGCGGTCGGGTTGCTGGCGGACGAGATCGCCGGATACGGCGGTCTGGTGCGCGACTGGAACAGGCCCTTCACGAAGCTCAGCTTCGACGAAAAACAGGAACTCCAGCAACGCCTGCTGACGCTCGGATATTACGACGGCAAGATCGACGGCAAGATCGGCTCGGGCTCGCGCTCCGCCATCATCGCCGTCCAGCAGGCGCTCGGGCTCCAGGCCGACGGGCATCCGAGCAAGGAAGTGCTCTCACGGTTGAGACAACGCTGACAGGCGGAAAGTTCGTCACTTGATTTCAACGTCGTTCGCGAAGTGGCTGGGCTTGTTCGTTGCACTCGCGATCCTCGCGGGTACGGCGGGCGGCGCCGCGCTTCTCGCAACATCGTCCTCCGCACAGGCGCAGGAGCGGCCAAGGACGCTGTTCCAGCTCCTGTTTCCCAACCGGCGTGAAGAAACCCGTCCTGTGGTGAGGGAACCGCAGCCGAGGCAGAGGGACCGCAGCACGTCGAAACGGGTCAAGCCACGCGCGCCGGCGAGCGCACCGGCCGCTGCCAGTGCCCCTGCCTCGCCCCCCGCGGCCGATGTGGAAAAAGCCGGGGACGCGCGCACCATCCTGGTCGTTGGTGATTTCATCGCCGGTGGCCTGGCCGAAGGTCTCGAAACGGCCTTCGAGGGAGACCCGACGGTCAGGATCGTCGACCGATCGAACGGGTCTTCCGGCTTCGTCCGCGACGATTACTACGACTGGCCGGGCAACATCGGCGCCATCCTGGACGAGGAAAAGCCGGCAGTCGGGGTAGTGATGATCGGTTCCAACGACCGGCAGGCGATGCGCGTGGACGGCTCCAGCCAGCCGGTGCGCTCGGACAGCTGGTCGTCGGAATACCAGGCTCGGGCGACGCTGTTCGCCTCCGCGTTCTCGGAGCGGAACATACCGCTGGTATGGGTCGGACTGCCTTCGTTCCGGTTCAGCAAGATGTCGTCGGACATGATCGCGTTCAATGACATGCACCGACAGGCAACCGAGGCGGCGGGCGGGGTCTTCGTCGACATCTGGGACGGCTTCGTCGACGAGAACGGCGCATTCGTCACGAACGGACCCGACGTCAACGGCCAGCCGGTGCGGCTGCGCGCCAATGACGGCATCAATTTCACGCAAGCCGGCAGGCGCAAGATCGCCTTCTATACGGAGAAGCCGCTGGCGCGCATCCTCGAGAATGGGCCGGCGGGACCATCTGCGGGATCCGAGATCGGGGAGATGTTCGGTCCGCCGATCCCCGGCATGACGCCGGTCATCCAGCACACGACCCCCGTCTCGCTCACCGATCCCGAACTCGATGGAGGCGACGAGCTACTCGGCCTGGTGGTCGCTCCAAGACGCGAAAACGCGCTGACGCCGGCGCAGAAGCTGGTCATCGAAGGACTTGCGCCGGACCCGCGCCCGGGACGTGTCGACGACTTCGGGCGATCGAAGCTGCCCCAGCCCGTCCTTCCCGATGCGGAGGATCGCACGTCAGCGCTTCCGGGCGAGACTTCGGACGCTATCGAACGGTAGTCCGGCGCCGGCCGGCGGGGTCAGCGCAGGCTCACGATCTTTCGAACGACGATCCATGCGACGGGAACGGCCGCAAGTGCGCCGGCCAGCACCACCGTGACGATCGTCGCCGCATCGAAACGGCGGAGGTCCATCGTCAGGAGCGCAGTCAGGAAGACACCCATCAGCACGGGCGCGACGAGGACGTAGATGACGAGCGGTAGCTTGAGCATGGTTCCCTCCATGGCGAGCCGGCACATGTTGCCGACGGCGCGAGGATGGCCCCCCGGCGCTGCCGCGCCTTGATCTGGCTCAACCGGACCGTCCGTGATGCGGGAGCGGGCGAGAGCGCCTGCGCCCGATCGTCATCGCGGCAGGAGCGTGCTTCCCATCAACTGCTCGTCGATGGCGCGTGCCGCCTGGCGTCCCTCGCGGATCGCCCACACCACCAGCGACTGCCCGCGCCGGATGTCTCCCGCCGCGAACAACCTGTCGATGTTCGTCCTGTAGTCGCGGTCATTGGCAACGACGTTCTTGGAGCCACGGCGGTCCGTGTGGATGGCCAGATCGTTCTCGAGTTCCGTCCAGACGCCGGCTTCCATCGGGCCGGAAAAACCGATGGCGATGAAGGCGAGATCGGCGCGGATGACGAATTCGGTCCCCGCGATCGGCTTGCGCGCCTCGTCGACCTCGCAGCACTTCACGCCGGTCAGGACGCCGTCCTCCCCGATGAATTCCAGCGTCGCGATCTGGAATTCGCGCTGCGCTCCTTCCGCCTGCGAGGAAGAGGTGCGCATCTTGGTCGCCCAGTATGGCCAGACCGTCAGCTTGTCCTCCTTTTCCGGCGGCTGCGGCCGGATGTCGAGTTGGGTCACCCGCACCGCGCCCTGGCGGAATGCGGTACCGACGCAGTCGGAGGCGGTATCGCCGCCACCGACGACCACGACATGCTTGCCGCCGGCGAGAATCGGATCGGACGGCCAGGCAACCGACTGGATGTCCTCGCCGCCGACGCGGCGGTTCTGCTGGACGAGATAGGGCATCGCATCGTGGACACCGGCGAGGTCGCGGCCCGGAAGCTCCGACGCGCGCGGCTTTTCCGAACCGCCGCAGTAGAGCACGGCGTCGTGCTCGGCGAGCAGGTCGCCCACGGTCTTGTCGACGCCGATGTTGACGCCGCAGTGGAACGTGACGCCCTCACCTTCCATCTGCTCGACGCGACGGTCGACATAGCGCTTCTCGATCTTGAAGTCGGGAATGCCGTAGCGCATCAGGCCGCCGGGCCGGGACTTCGCGCTCGTAGACGTGGACGTCGTGTCCGGCGCGGCCGAGTTGCTGCGCCGCTGCCATGCCGGCCGGACCAGAACCGATCACGGCGACCTTCCTGCCGGTCTTGTGCTCCGGCGGA
Source organism: uncultured Alphaproteobacteria bacterium (assembly GCA_963747465.1). Lineage (GTDB taxonomy): Bacteria > Pseudomonadota > Alphaproteobacteria > Rhizobiales > Rhizobiaceae > Aquibium. The sequence continues at coordinate 648,594 of CAVVFC010000003.1, read as the reverse complement.
GAGGGCCGCAGGAATCCGAGCTCGAAGGCCTTGTCGCCGATCGCCTGCTCGATCGTCTTGATGGCGACGGGAACGTCCTCGAGGTTGAGCGTGCACGCCTCTTCGCAGGGCGCCGGACAGATACGGCCGGTCCATTCCGGGAAATTGTTCGTCGAATGGAGGTTGCGAATCGCGTTCTCCCAGTCGCCCTGGTAGACGAGTTCGTTCCAGTCAGGAATCTGGTTGTGCACGGGGCAGCCCGTCGGCCCGTGGCAATACGGAATGCCGCAGTCCATGCAGCGCGCGGCCTGTTTCTCGACCTCCTTGTCCGACATCGGCAGCGTGAACTCGCGGAAATGCCAGATGCGGTCGGATGCAGGCTGGTACTTGTGCACCTGCCGGTCGATTTCGAGAAAACCTGTTACCTTGCCCATGTCGTGTGGTCTACCCTTCGTCGTCTCGTTCCATCGACTACGTCCGGTAAGTACCGGAGCGTCTGGCGACGTGCCTCCAAGAACACGCGCCTCCGAAGCATTCCTCATATTTCGATACGATCCCGCCAAGGTTCGCTTGATCAGCGATCACATCTACTGCCCACGAAGCCAATTCTGGACAGAGAGCCCTGGTACGCGCTCGAACTCGCGAACGTTGTCAGTCACCATGACCGCCTCCAACGCGAGTGCGTGGGCAGCGATCCAGAGGTCGTTTGCGCCAATTGGTTTGCCCGTGCGCTCGAGAGCGACACGGATCCTCCCGTAGATGTCTGCCACGTCGGGTTCCAGCGGCAGCACCGGAATGGCGACCAGCGTCGTGGCTATCAGTCGCTCCAGACGGGAGGAGTTGCTTTTTTGGACCCAAACCCTCAGCTCGCCGGCCACGATTACGCTCGTCACTGCATCTTCCGTGAAGGCCAAGGCGTCGACGACTGCACCTTGTGGATTTCGCACGATGTCGGAAATGATGTTTGTGTCCAGCAGATACTTTGTCAGGGCTTTATGTCCTCCGGCAAGGGATCGTCGATATCCGGACCAGGGCCCTCCCACGGCTCGACGCTCCTCAGCCATTCGAAGAACGATGCTTTGTCCCGTACCATCACCGGTTCGACCAGGAGCTTGCCGCCGTCGCTCGTGACGAACACTTCGGAAGCAGGAATAGTCAATTCGGCAGGTATGGTGAGCGTCTGCACACCGTTTTCCTCGTGGAGCTTCACTCGCATCATCACGTCGCGATCCTCCGTATTGTGACCTACATGAAGCTGAGCGCATTGCTCGCCCCCGTATATTCCAGTTTTGCCGCTGCGGCGAGAGTGCCCGCGGAGCCGCCCCTACTCCGCCGCAACTCCCATCCGCATCCGCTCCATCTCCTGCAGCGCCCGGCGATACTCGACCGGCATCACCTTGCGGAACTTCGACCGGTAGTTCGCCCAGTCGTCGAGGATCGCGCGGGCACGGGTGGAACCCGTGTAGTGCGCGTGGTTCGTGATGAGCTGCACCAGCCGCTCCTCGTCGTGGCGGGTCATGTCGCCCGACACGTCGACGCGACCCTTGTGCATGAGGTCGCCGCCATGATGGTGCAGCTTCTCCAGCATGTCGTCCTCTTCGGGAACCGGTTCGAGCTCGACCATGGCCATGTTGCAGCGCTCGGCGAAGTCGCCGTCCTCGTCCAGCACGTAGGCGACGCCGCCCGACATGCCGGCCGCGAAGTTGCGGCCTGTCTGGCCGATGACCACCACCACCCCGCCGGTCATGTATTCGCAGCCATGGTCGCCGACGCCTTCCACGACCGCCGCCGCGCCGGAATTGCGCACGGCGAAGCGCTCGCCCGCGACGCCTCGGAAGTAGCATTCGCCCTCGGTCGCTCCATAGAGCACCGTGTTTCCGACGATGATGGATTCTTCCGCGCGGATCCGGGAGTTCTCGGCGGGGCGGATGACGATGCGGCCGCCCGAGAGCCCCTTGCCGACATAGTCGTTGCCGTCGCCGATCAGTTCGAACGAGATGCCGCGCGCCAGGAAGGCACCGAAGGACTGGCCGGCTGTTCCCGTCAGCGTCACCGATATGGTACCGTCCTTCAGGCCCTTGTGCTTCCAGCGCCTGGCCACCACACCCGACAGCATGGCGCCGGTCGAGCGGTCGGTGTTGCGGATCGGAAGCTCGATCCTGACCTTCTCCTTTCGCTCGATCGCGGGCTCGGCAAGTTCGATCATCCTGCGATCGAGAACGTCGTCGATCGGGTGCTTCTGGCGCGTCGTCCAGTAGGTCTCTTCCTTCGGCGCGTCCGGCTTGAAGAAGACGCGGGTGAAATCGAGGCCGCGCGACTTCCAGTGATCGATCAGCGTCTCCTTCGCCAAAAGGTCGCTCTGGCCGATGATGTCGTCCAGCCTGCGGTAGCCCATCTCCGCCAGCAGTTGGCGTACTTCCTCGGCCACGTAGAAGAAGTAGTTGACGACGTGCTCGGGCGCGCCCTTGAAGCGCTTCCTGAGGACGGGGTCCTGCGTGGCGATGCCCACCGGACAGGTGTTGAGATGGCACTTGCGCATCATCAGGCATCCCGCCGCGATGAGCGGCGCGGTCGAGAAGCCGAACTCGTCGGCCCCCAGCAGCGCGCCGATGATCACGTCGCGCCCGGTGCGAAGCCCGCCGTCGACCTGCAGCGCCACTCTGCTGCGCAAGCCGTTCAGCACCAGCGTCTGGTGCGTCTCGGCAAGACCCATCTCCCACGGCGAACCGGCATGCTTGAGCGAGGTCAGCGGCGAGGCGCCGGTGCCGCCGTCGTAGCCGGCGATGGTGATGTGGTCGGCGCGCGCCTTGGCAACTCCCGCCGCTACGGTGCCCACGCCCACTTCCGAGACCAGCTTGACCGAGACGTCGGCCGCCGGATTGACGTTCTTCAGATCGTAGATCAGCTGCGCCAGATCCTCGATGGAATAGATGTCGTGATGCGGCGGCGGCGAGATCAGGCCTACGCCCGGCGTGGAATGCCGCGTCTTGGCGATGGTCGCGTCGACCTTGTGGCCAGGCAACTGCCCGCCCTCGCCCGGCTTGGCGCCCTGTGCAACCTTGATCTGCATCATGTCGGAGTTGACGAGATATTCCGCCGTCACACCGAAGCGGCCGGAAGCCACCTGCTTGATGGCGGACCGCTCGGGATTGGTCGAGCCGTCCGGCAGCGGCAGGTAGCGGTCCGGCTCCTCGCCGCCCTCGCCGGTGTTCGACTTGCCGCCGATCGCGTTCATGGCCCGCGCCAGGGTCGTATGCGCCTCACGGCTGATCGAACCGAACGACATCGCGCCGGTCGAGAAACGCTTGACGAGTTCGGACGCGGCCTCCACCTCCTCGATGGGCACGGGCGCGCGCCCGGCCTCGGCGGCCGTGCGGACATGGAAGAGCCCGCGAATGGTCTTGGCGCGCGAGGACGCGCTGTCGATCTGGGCCGAGTACTCCCTGAACGTGTCCCAAGAGCCCTTTCGCACCGCGTGCTGGAGCGTGGCCACGGCATCCGGCGACCACATGTGGGCCTCGCCGCGGATGCGATACATGTACTCGCCGCCGATATCGAGCGCGTTGCGCAGCACCGGATCGTCGCTGAAGGCGCCCATGTGGCGGTCGACCGTCTCGGCCGCGACCTCCTCCAGGCCGACACCCTCGATCGTCGTCGCCGTCCCGGTGAAGTACATCTCGACGAAGTCGCTCTTCAGCCCCACCGCGTCGAAAATCTGCGCGCCGCAATAGGACTGGTAGGTCGAGATGCCCATCTTGGACATCACCTTAAGGATGCCCTTGCCGATCGACTTGATGTAGCGGGAGACCACCTCGTAGGCGTCGACTTCCGGGGGGAAGTCGCCGCGCCGATGCATCTCGGTCAGCGTATCGAACGCGAGATAGGGGTTGATCGCCTCCGCGCCATAGCCGGCGAGGCAGCAGAAGTGGTGCACCTCGCGCGGTTCGCCGGATTCCACCACGAGGCCGACGGAGGTCCTGAGACCCTTGCGGATCAGGTGATGATGCACGGCCGCGGTGGCGAGCAGCATGGGGATGGCGATGCGGTCCGGCCCGATCTGGCGGTCGGACAGGATGATGATGTTGTAGCCGCCCGCAACGGCGGCTTCGGCGCGGTCACAGAGGCGCTCCAGCGCATGCGGCATCCCTTCGGCGCCCTCGCCCACGCTGTAGGTGACGTCGATGGTCTTGGTGTCGAAGCGGTCCTCGGTGTGGCCGATCGAGCGGATCTTCTCGAGATCGCCATTGGTCAGGATCGGCTGGCGCACCTCCAGCCGCTTCTTGCGCGACGAACCGATGAGATCGAAGATGTTCGGCCGCGGCCCGATGAAGGAGACGAGGCTCATCACCAGTTCCTCGCGGATCGGGTCGATCGGCGGGTTGGTGACCTGCGCGAAGTTCTGCTTGAAGTAAGTGTAGAGCAACTTGGACTTGTCGGACATCGCCGAGATCGGCGTGTCGGTGCCCATCGACCCGATCGCCTCCTGGCCGGTCGTGGCCATCGGCGCCATCAGGATGCGGGTGTCCTCCTGCGTGTATCCGAAAGCCTGCTGGCGATCGAGCAGCGTGACGTCCTTGCGCAGCGCGCGCGGCTCGACGGGCTTCAGTTCCTCGAGGATGAGCTGGGTGTTGTCCAGCCACTTGCGGAACGGGTGCTTGCAGGCGATCTCGGCCTTGACCTCCTCGTCGGAGACGATGCGGCCCTGCTGGAGGTCGATCAGCAGCATGCGGCCAGGCTGCAGCCGCCACTTGGTGATGATCTTTTCCTCCGGAACCGGGAGCACGCCGGCTTCCGACGCCATGATGACGCGGTCGTCATCGGTGACGACGTAGCGGGCAGGCCTGAGCCCGTTGCGGTCGAGCGTGGCGCCGATCTGCAGGCCGTCGGTGAAGGCGACCGCCGCCGGCCCATCCCACGGCTCCATGAGAGCGGCATGGTACTCGTAGAAGGCCTTGCGCTCGGCATCCATCGACTTGTTGCCGGCCCAGGCTTCCGGGATCAGCATCATCATCGAATGTGTCAGTGAATAGCCTCCCTGGCACAGGAACTCGAGCGCATTGTCGAAGCAGGCCGTGTCGGACTGCCCTTCGTAAGAGATCGGCCAGAGCTTGGAGATGTCGTTGCCGAACAGCTCGGAATCGACCGATGCCTGGCGCGCCGCCATCCAGTTGACGTTGCCGCGCAACGTGTTGATCTCGCCGTTGTGGGCAACCATCCGGTAGGGATGTGCCAGCTTCCAGGACGGAAAGGTGTTGGTCGAGAAGCGCTGGTGGACGAGGATCAGCGCGCTGTCGAAGCGCGGATCCTTGAGGTCCTTGTAGTAGGCGCCGACCTGGTAGGCCAGGAACATGCCCTTGTAGACGATCGTGCGCGACGAGAGCGACACGGTGTAGAAGCCATTGTCGCGGCCGGCCGTCTCGGCATAGATGCGCCCGGAGATGACCTTGCGCAGGATGTAGAGCCTGCGCTCGTATTCCTCGTCGCTGTCGATGGACGGGCCGCGGCCGATGAATACCTGGCAATGCACCGGCTCGGACGCCGCGATGTGCGACGCCTTCGACAGCGAGGAATTGTCGACCGGCACGTCACGGAAGCCGATCAGCGGCTGCCCCTCGGCCCTGCAAACTTCGGCGATGACCTCGCCGATATGCGTGCGCTCGTCGGGGTCTCGAGGCATGAACAGGTGCCCCACGGCATAGTGGCCGGGCGGCGGCAGGGTGACGCCCTGCGCGGCCATCTCCTCGCGGAAGAAGCGGTCGGGGATCTGGACGAGCACGCCGGCGCCGTCGCCCATCAGCGGATCGGCACCGACTGCACCACGATGCGTGAGGTTCTCGAGCATCGCCAGCCCGTCCTCGACGATCTGGTGCGAGCGGACGTTCTTCATGTTGGCAATGAAGCCGACGCCGCAGGCATCGTGCTCCTTGCGCGGATCGTAGAGGCCGCGGGCCGAGGGCAGGCCTGCGTTCTCCTGCACGCGTTTGACGGCGCGTGCATCCTGCTGGGCGGCCGGGCGAAGCTCCGTCGTCACAGATGGCGTCATCACCGTCATCGTCCTTCCTCCGTTCGATCCCGCTGAAGGCATGCGCCTTCGACCGGGCCTTCATCTTAACAGCCTTGCAGAAATCCTGCATACGTCGGCGCCGCAACGGCGGATGGGCACCTCCACGGGAGGCCCGCCTGCTGCCGGCGGCGGCCTGCACGTCTTGAGCGCTTTCGGCGCCGCTGCGCAAGAGCCCGGACCGGCGCAATCGATCGCCAGCCCCGGCTCCAGCGCCAGTCCGAAAATAAGACAGCAATGCTGTCCTAATCGCACATTGCCAGATATGTCTCCGGCGCACAAGACGGAAGCGACAAAAAATGCGGCCGATCCGGCAACAATCAGGGCGACAGAGGTGCCCTCGTTGAAATTATGTTGCGCGAAACCTGATCTGACCCCGGGAATGCGGAGCGTCGACGCAGTCCCGCAAGAATGGACTTGAACTCCCGCGCGGCACAGGGGCACTCTCCCGCCACTTCTGAGACCTCACGGGACCTTTCATGATCTTCGCTTCGGACAACTGGGCAGGCGCCCATCCGGCCATCACGGCAGCACTTTCACAACACGCCGGCGGCCATGCCCGCGCCTATGGCAACAGCGAGCCCGATCGGACGGTGCAGGAGACGTTCTGCGACATCTTCGAGCGGGAGGTGGTGGTCTTCTTCGTCTCGACAGGCACCGCCGCCAATTCGCTCTCGCTGGTCTCCGTCAACAAGCCCGGGGGCGTGGCGTTCTGCCACCGCGAGGCGCACATGACCGAGGACGAGGCCGGCGCGCCGGAGTATTTTACCGGTGGCGCCCGCCTCTGCCCCGTCGACGGGCCGCTCGGCCGCATCGACCCGGCAAAGCTGGACGGGGCGATCGCGCGCTATCCGGCCGAGTTCGTCCATTCGGGGCGTCCCATGGCGATCTCCGTCACCCAGGCGACGGAGATCGGCACGGTCTACGGCCTCGACGATCTGGATGCGGTCGCGGACGTGGCCAGGCGGCACGGCCTGCCGCTGCACATGGACGGCGCGCGCTTCGCCAACGCGCTGGTGTCGCTCGGCTGCACCCCGGCCGAGATGACCTGGAAGCGCGGCGTGGAACTGCTGTCCTTCGGCGGCACCAAGAACGGCTGCTGGTGTGCCGAGGCGGTCGTGCTGTTCGATCCGGCCAAGGCGCAGGAGTTCGCCTTCATCCACAAGCGCGCCGCGCAGCTCTTTTCCAAGTCCCGCTTCGTCGCGGCCCAGTTTGAAGCCTATTTCGGCGACGGTCTCTGGCTGGAGACGGCGCGGCATTCGAATGGCATGGCGTCGCGCCTCGCCGGGCACCTTCGCAAGTCGCCGCGAGCACGCCTTGCCTGGGAGCCGCAGGCGAACGAGGTCTTCGCCATCCTCGGTTCCGAGACCGCAGCTTCCCTGCAACAGGAAGGCGTGGTCTTCCACCCCTGGCACACGCCGCGGAGCTTCGCGGCGGAGATGGCGCCCGATGAGGCGGTCTACCGCTTCGTCACCAGCTTCGCGACGACCGAAGATGACGTGGAGAACTTCGGGCGGCTGATCGCCTGACTTGCCGTCGCCAAGATTAACTTTCGGTAACGTGGACGTCAGTACGGTGTGAAGATCGGTCGCGCCGTCTTTACTTCCAAGTGAGCTAGGCCGCCCGGATGATGGTCGTGCCGGCAGGGACCGGTTTAACATCATGCGAGAGGAGATTTCCATGTCGACCAAAACGATCGTGAGCGCCGCCTACCTGGCAGGCGTCGTCGCCACCGCTCTTTCCGCAAGCGCCCTGACCAGCGGCACTGCCCAGGCGCAGGAAAAGGACAAGTGCTTCGGGGTGGCGATGGCCGGAAAGAACGACTGCGCGGCGGGACCCGGCACAACCTGCGCCGGCACCTCCAAGGTCGACTACCAGGGCAACGCCTGGAAGTATGTCGAGAAGGGCACCTGCACCGACATCGATCTGCCCGGCGACCGCATGGGCTCGATGGAGCCGCTGAAGCGCGACATGCCGTCCTGATCCGACCATACAGACCCGGGAAATGGAGTTTGGCGATGAATGCACATCTGCCTGTTCGAGCCTCGCCAAGGCTCCGTTTTCCGGATCACCCGATCAGCGCGAAAGCCGGCGCCAGCTTCAAGCCTGAGCATTTCGACGCGATCGCCGAAGACAAGGACTTCAGCGGGTTCTTCGAAGTCCACGCGGAAAACTACATGGGAGCGGGAGGACCGCCGCATCTGAAGCTCGCCGCCATCCGCCAGCGCTTTCCCGTGTCGATGCATGGCGTGTGCATGTCGATCGGCGCTCCGCAGCCGCTCGACGAGATGCATCTGGCCCGCTTCGCAGGAGTGGTCGAGCGATACGAGCCGGCGCTGGTTTCGGAGCATCTGGCCTGGTCGACGCATGACGACGTCTTCTACAGCGACCTGCTGCCCCTGCCCTACACGGCCGAAACGCTCGCCCATGTCTGCGCCCATGTCGATCAGGTGCAGGAGGCGATCGGCCGACCGATCCTGATGGAAAACCCGGCGACCTATCTGCTTTTTCCCGAATCCACCTTTTCCGAAACCGACTTCATCCGCGAGATGGCAAGGCGCACCGGATGCGGCCTCCTGCTCGACGTCAACAACGTCTTCGTCTCGGCGGCAAACCACCGTTTTTCGGCGACGGCCTACCTCGACGACTTCCCGCTGGACCTGGTTGGAGAAATCCATCTCGCAGGCCATGACGAGCAGGAAGACGACGATGGACGGCCGCTGCTGATCGACACCCACGACCGCGAGGTGCCGGATGCGGTCTGGTCGCTCTACGAGACGGTGATCGCCCGCACCGGCCCGGTGCCGACACTGGTGGAATGGGACAGCGACATCCCCGAATGGCGCGTCCTGCGCACCGAGGCCGAGGCTGCCGATCGCATCCTCGATCGGAGTTCCGGATTGCGGGAGAGACGGCATGCCGCTCACGGCTGAAGGCCATTTTCCCCGGCCGATCGAACGGGAGCGGAAGCCGGACGATTTCGCGGGCCTCTTCGCAGCGCCCCTGCTCGCGCCCGATCGCGCCGACCCCGCGAACCTGACGGAGCCGGGGGGCTCGGAAAGGACCATGCGGTACGCCGTCTATCGCAACAACGTCGCGTCGAGCCTCGTAAAGGCGATCGAAGACATCTATCCGGCAACGAGGCGGATCGTCGGCCCGGAGTTCTTTCGCGGCATGGCAATCGGGTTCGTGCGCCTGTCGCCGCCGCGCTCCCGCGTACTTTCAGAATACGGACGGGACTTTCCCGCCTTCATCGAAGGGTTCGGCCCTGCGCGGCCGATGCCCTACCTCGCTGACGTCGCCCGGCTCGAACGGGCCTGGCTCGATGCCTATCACGCAGCGGATGCCGAACCGCTGGCTCAGGAAGCGCTCGCGGGACTGCCGCCGGAGCGGCTGGCGGCGGCATGCTTCGTTCCGCATCCGGCGATGCGGCTCGTGCGCTCGAACTACGCGATCGTCTCCATCTTCCAGTCGAACCGCGGCGAACCGGGCATGACCGGCAGAATCAGGGGCGACGTCGCCGAGGACGCGCTGGTGACGCGGCCGCGTGCCACAGTCGAGGTGCGGCGACTGGAGCCCGGATGCGCGGTCTTTTTCGGATCGCTGGCAGGGGGTCACTCGCTGGCGCGGTCCGTCGAAGAGGCGCTCGACGAGGAGCCCGCATTCGACGCCGGGCAGGCGATCGCGCTCACGCTCGAGGCCGGCGCCTTCGCCGCAGTAGAGGATGAATGAACCGGCATGTTCCGGGCCGGAACGGGAGGGTTTGATGTCAGCCTTGGTCGGCTTTACGACGAAACTGCACGCATCGGTCTTCGGCGCCATCGAGAAGGCGCTGGACGGATGGTTCCTCGGGCTCCTCGCCCGCTTCGTCTTCGCAGGCGTCCTCTGGTTCTACTTCCTCAACTCGGCGCGCACCAAGGTCGGCGACGGCCTGCTCGGCTTCTTCACGGTCAGCGACAACGCCTACTACCAGATCGCCCTCCCCGCCGTCGAAGCGGCCGGCGGCGACGTCTCGCAGGTCGCCTTCATTCCGTGGGGCGCCATGGTGTGGGCCGGAACCTATGCCGAGTTCGTGCTGCCGCTGCTGATCGTGCTCGGCCTGTTCGCACGCGTCGCGGCACTCGGCATGATCGCGTTCATCCTCGTGCAGTCTTTCGTCGACGTCACCGTCCACGCGGTCGGGCCCGAGACGGTCGGCAGCCTTTTCGACCGTTTTCCGGATGCGGCGATCGTCGACCAGCGGCTCCTCTGGGCCTTCCCGCTCGTCTATGTCGTCGTCAAGGGAGCCGGCGCGGTGTCGCTGGATGCGGTGATCGCCCGCGGGTCGGCGTCACGCAGAATGGTCGCCGCGCCTGCCCAATGATGCGGCCGGACGGCAAAAAGGGCGGCCCCTTGCGGAGCCGCCCAGCAACGGCCTTCTGGAGGCCGGTCAGCACGGATTGGGCTTGCCGCCTCAGGCGGCCTTCGCCTCGATCTGCTTCGAAGACTTTGCGCCGCCGTTGGCGATGGCGATCTTCCGGGGCTTCATCTCCTCCGGAATGTTGCGCTTGAGATCGATATGAAGCAGGCCGTTCTTGAGTTCGGCGCCGTTTACCTCAACGTGGTCGGCAAGCTGGAAACGACGCTCGAAGGTGCGCGAGGCGATGCCGCGGTACAGCACTTCGGCGGCCTCGCCGTTCTCGGTCTCGGCCTTCTCGCCCTTGATCGTCAGCACGTTGCGGTGAGCCTCGATCGAGATCTCGTTCTCGCCGAAGCCGGCCACGGCCATGGTGATGCGGTAGGCATCATCGCCGGTGCGCTCGATGTTGTAGGGGGGATAGGTCTGACCGTTGTCGGGCTGCGACAAGGAGTCGAGCATGGTGAACAGCCGGTCGAAACCAACGGTGGAACGATAGAGGGGCGAAAAATCCACGTGACGCATGGTTGTTCTCCTTTGAGCAACATCTGCTTTGCGCTTTGACCGACGACTGAAAATCCGTAGCGGCATTTCCTGTCGGCCAGCGATCCCGGAAGCGGCGATCGCAAGAAGGATTTGGGAATTCGGTTTTTCCGTTTCAAGAGCTTTTTCGACGCCGGTGAGACTTGCTCGAAGCGACGGCATCCGGGGCCACGACGTCCTGCGAAGATGAACGCCACATGAACGCGCCCTTCCGGTTCCGTTCAGGTGGACGCGCCTATGTTGCACCCACCAACGAAAAGCGGCCTGGCCGAAAGGCCCCGCGATCGGTTCGGTCCGGGTGCATCGTCCCTTCCTCCCGGATCGGCATAGGCCGGAGGCGCTCAGTCGCCTCCGGCCTTCAGTTTTTCGGGCGGTCATTCCCCCGAGGCGCATTGGCTTTGCTTTTGGACGCGCTCCCTCTTATCAGTCCGGCATGAACCCCACGGAGAATTCCGAGTCCCCCGCCGCGCCTGCTTCCGAACTCCTGTTCGGGACGGCGGCCAACGAGATCCCGCCGCGCGCGCGCGCGGGTTTCCTGAAGGCACGCGACGGCCTGCGGCTGCGCTATGCCCTCTTCGCGGCCGGGGGCAGGCCCCGCAAGGGCACCGTCGTCATCCTGACGGGCCGCAACGAGAGCATCGAGAAGTATTTCGAGACCATCCGCGACCTTTCCGTCCGCGGCCTCGGCACGGCGATCATGGACTTGCGGGGGCAGGGAGGCTCCGAGCGGCAGTTGCGCGATCCGGAGCGGGGATACGTCAACAGCTTCCAGGACTACGTCGCCGATCTCGACCAGTTCTTCGAGGAGATCGTGCTGCCGGACTGCCCCGGCCCCTTCTACATCCTCGCCCATTCCACCGGCTCGCTGATCGCGCTGCTGGCGGCGCCCGGGCTCGTCAACCGGGTGAGGCGCATGGTGCTCTCCGCACCGTTGCTTTCCTTCGGGAACTCGCCGGTCTCCATGGTGACCCTCCAGCGCATCACCGTGGTGCTCTACAATCTCGGCCTTGGCTCCATGTATCTGGGAGGAGGACCCCGGTCGGCGGGCGAATCGCTGTTCGCCACCAACAAGCTGACCTCGGATTTCCTTCGCTACACGCGCAATGCCGGCATCTATCTCCGCGAGCCGAAACTCGCGCTGGGCGGACCGACGGTGACATGGCTCCTCGCCGCCTGCCGGGCCGTCGCCCGCGTCAGCGATCCCGATTTCATGGCACGCATCCAGGTGCCTTCGCTGCTGATCGCGGCGGGTGCCGACGAGGTGGTCTCCACGCCGGCGATCGAGGAATATGCCTATGCGCTCAAATCCGGCTCGCTGCTGACGATTGACGGCGCCCGGCACGAGATGCTTCAGGAAGCGGACGTCTACCGGGAGCAGTTCCTCGCCGCCTTCGATTCCTTCGTGCCCGGCACCGACGTCCTGTAACCGCCGCGCTCAGCCGTTGATCGCCTTCATGGCGGCCTCGTGCATGCGTGGCGTCGCCGCTGCGATGATGTCGCCGCCCTGTTCGGCGCGGTTTCCCTCCCAGGTCGTCACCACGCCGCCGGCGCGCTCGATGATCGGGATCAGCGCCACGATGTCGTAGGATTGCAGCCCCGCGTCGACGGCGATGTCGGCATGACCGGCCGCGACCATGGCGAAGCCGTAGCAGTCGGTTCCGTAGCGTGTCAGCCGCGCCGCGCTCTCGAGCCGGTCGTAGCGGGTGCGCAGGTCGCCGGTGAAAAGCGCCGGGGTTGTGGTGAAGACGGTCGCCCCGGAAAGCGTCTCCACGTCCCGGGTCTTCAGCCGCCGCGGTCCTCCCGGACCCTCGTAGAACGCGCCCTCGTCGGTCGCGATGTAGAGTTCCCCCGTGAAGGGCTGCGACATAAGTCCGCTGACGGCTTCGCCGCCGACGGTGAGCCCGACCAGCGTTCCCCACGTCGGGATCCCGGAGATGAAGGCGCGCGTGCCGTCGATGGGGTCGATGACCCACAACCTGTCCGATGCCTCGTTCTCGCGGCCATGCTCTTCGCCGAGGATGCCGTCGCCGGGGAATTCGGACCTGATCAGTTCCCGGATCACCCGCTCCGCCTCGCGGTCTGCTTCCGTCACGGGATCGAAGCCCGCGGCGAGCTTGTTCGAGACCGCGCCCGCGGCGCGGAAGCGCGGAAGTGTTTCCCCTGCCGCGGCGGCGGCAACCCGGCGCAGAAACACTGCCATGTCCATGTTCAGTCCCCGCCTTGTTGCAATTGTGTCACACGGTGATGCGGATAGCTGTTCGAAACCCGTCCATGCAACAGTTTTCCACGGCCCATGCTTGACACTTGTGCACCGCACAATATCATTTGAGATGAACGGTTGGTTCCGTTCATGCCCTCCTTGGGCGTATCCTCCCTAGACTTCGACCGCGTCGTGCGAACGATGCGGTCTTTTTTTTGGACTGTCGGGCCTCGGCACGTGGAGTGCGCGCGGATGGATCACTCGGCGGCGAGTGGCGGCCGCTCCTCCCCGAACGGAACCGCCTCGACGAAGCGGGTCAGAAAGCAGCCGATGTCCCGGGCCAGCGCGTCGAAGCCGCTCGACTTCCGGTATGTCCGCTCGTTCATGTAGAGACCGCGGTTCACCTCGATCTGCAATGCGTGGAGTCCCCGCGCCGGCCGTCCATAATGCTCGGTGATGAAGCCGCCGGCGTAGGGCTTGTTGTGGGCCACCGTGTAGCCGAGCGAGATCAGGATGCCGATGGCGGCTTCCGTCATCGCCGCGCAGGCCGAGGCGCCGAACCGGTCGCCCACGATGAAGTCCGGCCTCACGCCCGTGTCGCCGACCCGGATGCTGGCCGGCATCGAGTGGCAATCGACGAGGGCCGCGACGCCGAACCGCGCCTGCGTTGCCACGACCAGCCGCCTGAGGCTTTCGTGGTACGGCTTGTAGATGGTGTTGATGCGCGAGATCGCCTCGCCGAGCGGCAGCTTGGCGCCATAGATCTCCTGGCCCTCGCCGACCACCTTCGGCACCGTCCCGAGTCCGCCGGCCACCCGGGCGGAGCGGACGTTGGCGAAGGCCGGCGGCGCTTCGTTGAACATGCGCGGGTCGAGTTCCCACGGCTCGCGGTTCACGTCGAGATAGGCGCGCGGGAAATTTGCCCGCATCAGCGGCGCGCCGAGCGCCACCGCGTGCGAGAAGAGCTCGTCGACGTAGCAGTCTTCCGAGCGGCGTATGGCGTCGGTATCGAGCTTCGCCATCGCAAGGAAACGGCGCGGATAGCTGCGGCCGCTGTGCGGCGAGTTGAAGACGAAGGGCGCGGTCTGCCGCTCCGGCTGCCGCACCTCGAATGGCGCGACGTCGAGGAAATCGAGTTCGGCGCTCATGGACGGGGTGCCTGCCGGGTAAAGAACGACGTCATCGGCAGAACGTGCCATTGCGGTCATGCTCTGTCCAGTCCGCCCACGCGCTCACGCACAGGCGGGACAACCACCGAATTCACTTGATGTTTACCCGTTCTCACTCATATATCCGGCTTGGTTAACGGGCGGGGCAGCGATCCCGCACGCAAGCGATTCGGACGGGAGCACATGGCGAGAATCCTTCTTGCTGAAGACGACGACGACATGCGTCGTTTCCTGGTGAAGGCGCTGGAGCGCGCTGGCTATGACGTCAGCGACTTCGACAACGGCGCCAGCGCCTACGAGCGACTGCGCGAGGAGCCCTTCTCGCTGCTCCTGACGGACATCGTCATGCCGGAGATGGACGGGATAGAACTGGCCCGCCGCGCCACCGAGATCGACCCGGACCTGAAGGTGATGTTCATCACCGGCTTTGCCGCCGTCGCGCTCAACCCGGATTCCAAGGCCCCGAAGGACGCCAAGGTCCTGTCGAAGCCCTTCCACCTTCGCGACCTCGTCAACGAGGTCGAAAAGATGCTGCAGGCGGCCTGATCCCGCCCTCCGAAAGCCCCGCCCGAGCTTCCACGGGCGCCCGGCCGATGGCCCCTCCCGAACTTGCGGAGGATGCGTTTTTTGCCATTGACGGGGTCGCGCTTTGTGTGGTGTATGCGCGGCGCTGATGGGCGTGTAGCTCAGCGGGAGAGCACTACGTTGACATCGTAGGGGTCACAGGTTCAATCCCTGTCACGCCCACCATCAAGCCCCTGATATCATTAGGGAATCTCCCACCGCAAGTCCTCGAAAACCTGTCGAAGCAGCTGCTGTCACACTCTGTCACAGCGGAAGGTTCGTCATGGCGACTATCAGGAAGCGGGGAACCAAATGGCAGGTCCAGGTTCGGCGGCAAGGATCACCGGCACTCTCACGTTCGTTCGTTAACAAGAAGGATGCTCAGGAGTGGGCTCGTCATCAGGAGGTGCGGGTAGACCGAGGGGAGCTACCGCAGAACACGAAAGCCCTCAGCAAGATCACACTCGGGGAATTGGTCGTTCGGTACCGCGATGAGATCGTGCCTCGTAAGAAGGGACAGGAAGTCGAGGCCATCATCCTGAATGCCTTCCTTCGCGATCCTCTCTCCCGGACGAAGGTATCTAACCTCAAGCTGTCGGACTGGACAGCCTACCGTGACAGACGAATGCGGACGATAACGGGGAAGAGCCTCAGCCGGGAGCTTTCACCCCTTCGGAACATGTTCAATGTTGCAAGGGACGAATGGGAAATACCCCTAAGAGAGAACCCGCTGGCCAATCTGAAGCTGGGGACAGTGGACCGAAAGAGAGAACGCAGACTGAAAGAGGGGGAACTTGATGCCATCCGAAAGGCAGCCAAGAAAACAAGAAACCCCTTTGTCCTGCCTGTCATCCATTTCGCCCTAGAAACGGCCATGCGAAGGGGCGAGATCGTTGCTCTACGTTGGGAGCACATAGACCTCCCACGGCGATCCCTGCTCATCCCTGAGGCGAAGAACGGGCACTCTAGAACCATCCCCCTCACCCAGAATGCCGTGGAAGTCATAGCTACTCTTCGACACCATCCGGGAGAACGGGTATTCCCCACTATGAACCGCCCCGGGTTTGCCGGAGGCTCCAACTCCTCAGAAGGTGGAGCCATGACGAGCAAGACGACGAACAAGTTTTCTCCTGAGGTGCGCGAGCGTGCGGTGCGGTTGGTGTTGGATCACGAGGCGATTATTCCTCCCGCTGGACGGCTGTCAGTCGATAGCGACGAAGATCGGCTGCTCGGCGCACACGTTGCTGGATTGGGTGAAGAAGGCGGAGATCGACAGCGGCAAGCGGGCCGGTGTGCCGATCGACATGGCCGCGAAGCTGAAGGCGCTGGAGCGAGAGAACCGGGAGCTTCGCCAGGCCAACGAGATCCTGCGCAAGGCTTCCGCATATTTTGCCCAGGCGGAGCTCGACCGCCGGTTCAAACGATGATCGCGTTCATCGACGATCACCGCGAGGTCCATGGGGTCGAGCCGATCTGCAAGGTGCTGCCGATCGCCCCGTCGACCTACCACGACCACGTCGCCAAACGCGCGGATCCCGAGAAACTTTCGGCGCGGGCGAAGCGGGACCTTGCGCTGAAGCCCGAGATCGAACGCGTCTTCGCGGAGAACTTCGAGGTCTATGGCGCGCGCAAGGTCTGGCGGCAGTTGCTGCGCGAGGGCTTCGATGTCGCGCGCTGCACCGTCGAACGGTTGATGGCGGAACTCGGCCTTCACGGCGTCATCCGCGGCAAGCCTGTCCGCACCACGGTGCAGGACAAGGCCGCCCAGTGCCCGCTGCGACCATGTCAACCGGGTCATTCCATGCCCCGGCGCCGAACATGCTCTGGCTCTCGGACTTTACCTATGTCAGCACCTGGTCGGGCTTCGTCTATGTGGCCTTCGTCATCGACGCCTATGCGCGTCGTATCGTCGGTTGGCGGGTGAGCAGGACCGCCCATGCGAGCTTCGTCCTCGATGCTCTCGAACAGGCCCTGCATGAACGGCGGCCCGTCCATCGTGGCGGCCTCGTGCACCATTCAGGATCGCGGATCAGCCAATATGTCAGCATCCGCTACACCGAGCGTCTGGCCGAGGCCGGCATCGAGCCCTCCGTCGGCAGTGTCGGCGACTCCTACGACAACGCTCTCGCCGAGACGATCAACGGCCTCTACAAGGCTGAGGTCATCCATCGACGGGGACCGTGGCGTTCGTTCGAAGCGGTCGAGTTCGCAACCTTGACCTGGGTCGACTGGTTCAACAATCGCCGGCTCCTCGAGCCCATCGGCAACATCCCGCCGGCCGAAGCCGAGGAACGCTACTACGCCAAGCTGGAAAAACCGCCCATAGCGGCGTGACTCAAACGAAATGGCCTCCGGCAAACCCGGGGCGGTTCAGTGGCTCGGTTTGTCTGAACAGGTTCCGGGCGTTTCCTAAGTGGATTTCCGCCTCGGTTATGCGGCCACCACTTCTGGCGCCCGCAGATTGAAGTAGGCCTGATCGGGTGTTTTTCCGTCAAGCGATGAGTGGGGCCGGCGGCTGTTGTAGAAGCCGAGATAACGGCCGATCCCGGCGCGGGCCTCGGAGACGCTGGCGTAGGCCCGCAGATAGACCTCCTCGTATTTGATTGTCCGCCACAGGCGCTCGACGAAGACGTTGTCGCGCCAGGCGCCCTTGCCGTCCATGCTGATCCTGATCTCGCGGGCGGCCAGAACCTTGATGAAGTCGGTCGACGTGAACTGACTGCCCTGATCGCTGTTGAAGATTTCGGGCTCGCCATGCCGGGCCAGCGCCTCCTCGACGGCTTCGATGCAGAAGTCTACCTCCAGCGTGATCGACACCCGCCATGCCAGAACCCGGCGGGTAAACCAGTCCACGACCGCGGCGAGATAGATGAACCCCCGCGCCATCGGAATGTAGGTGATGTCCATCGCCCAGACCTGGTTGGGCCGGGTGACGGGAGTTTCCGCAGCAGATAGGGGTAGATCTTGTGACCCGGTGCGGGTTTTGATGTGTTCGGCTTTCGATACAGTGCCTCGATGCCCATGCGCTTCATCAGCGTGGCGACGTGCAACCGCCCGACCTTGAACCCTTCCTGGACCAGCAGGCCCTGCAGCATCCGGCTGCCCGCGAATGGGAACTCCATGTGCAACTTGTCGATCCGGTGCATCAGCTTCAGATCGGCATCCGAGACCGGACGCGGTTGATAGTAGACGCTGCCCCGGCTGATCCCCAGCACGATGGCCTGGCGACTGACGCTCAGCTTCGCGGTGGGATCAATCATCTCTTTGCGCTCGGCAACAGACCCGCCTTGCCGAGCGCGCCGGACAAAAAATCGTTCTCCAGCGTCAGCTCTCCGATCTTGGCATGCAGGGTCTTCACGTCGATCTCCGGTTCCGGCTCAGCCTTCAGACTGTCGCCGAATACCCCGGTCGCGCCCTCGAGAAGCTGATCTCGCCACTGCTTGATCTGGTTCGGGTGGACATCAAAGTCCTGCGACAGCTCTATCAGCGTCTTCTCACACTTGATCGCGGCCACCGCCACTTTCGCCTTGAATGCCGGGCTGTGGTTCCGGCGCGGTCGTCTTGCCATGGTCTTCTCCTCGCTCGCAGCATCATGCTGCCGTTGCGCGGAAAATCCACTTATCCCGGCTGTTCAGATTTCCCGAGCCACCTCTCACCTACGAGATCGCGCTCGTCCTGGACACGACGGGGTCGATGAAGGGTGGCAAGCTGGTATCCATGAAGGACGCCGTCCTTGGTCTCCTGGATACGATGAGCGCGCAGGTTCAAGACAAGGAAAAGCTGAAATTCTCCGTCGTTCCCTTCGCAAACTTCGTCAATGTCGGCAGTGAACACGGACCGGAGTTCGACAAGAAGGGGAAAGTCAAGAAGAAGACGGGCGCCGAATGGCTGGACATCAAGGGTGAGGTCGAATTCCCGCAGCTCGAGTTGAAGAAGGGCGTCAGCCGCTTCGAGGTCATGCACAACCTCGAGGACGACTGGCGCGGCTGTGTGGAGACGCGCTACAGCGGGCCGGGTGAGGACTACGACGTTTCCGATCGGCCGATGAAGAAGAAGGACAAGAAGAGCCTTTTCGTGCCCGCCTTCTCGATCGACGAGCCCGATACCGGCTATGGCAACAGCTACATAACCGCGAACGTGGATCCGCTCGACAAGAGCGCGGCCAGCGAAGTCAAGAAGCTCGTCAAGTATGGCATCACCAGCCTTGCGGACGAATTTGGCGCCCAGATCCCGCTCCAGGGATTGGGTGAGTGGTTCGTTCCGGCGACCAGCATCTATGGCGACAAGGGGCCTAATCGAGACTGCCTCACGCAACCGATCATGCCGCTGACCAGCGACTACCTGGCCGTGAAGAACAAGGTGAAGTCGCTGGAGGCGAATGGCACGACGAACATCATGGAGGGTGTCGCCTGGGGCATGCGCGTTCTCTCACCGCACGAACCCTTTTCCGAGGGTCGCGAAAAGGCGAACGGGCTCGAAAAGATCATGATCGTGCTGACCGACGGCTCAAATGTCTTCGGCAATAACGGAACAGCGCTGAAGTCCAGCTATTCCAGCAACGGCTATCTCGTCGACGGGCGGCTTGGCCTGACCTGGGGCAATTCCTCGGACACCAACAAGATCATGAATGCCAAGACACTGGCTGCCTGCGAGAATGCCAAGAAGGACGGCATCATCGTCTACACCATTCGGCTGGAGGAGCCGGATGTGAAGACCGGCATGATGCTGAAGGATTGCGCCACGAGCGCCGCCCACTTCTTCGACGCTCCGTCCCGAAGCCAGCTCGACGATGTTTTCGAGGAGATCGGCAAGAACGTGGTGAAGCTCAGGCTGTCGAGCTGAGATGTTCACGAACCGGACGGCACGAGCGGGACAAGGCTTTGATCGAATGTTGAGACGCTTCTTAAAGTCTCAAGGCGGGAATTTTGCAATTTCCCTGGCAGTTGCCTTGCCGGCCCTCATTGCCGCTGTCGGGGTCATGACCGACTATGCGGTTCTGGTGGGCGCTCGCTCTACGCTTCAGTCATCGCTGGACTCGGCTTTGTTGGCTTCCTCGAAGCTGGGGGACGCAAACGACTCGAGGCAGAAGACATTCGACGCCTTCCTCGCGGTGAACATGTCCAATCATCCGAACATCCTGACCTACAAGGGTGACCTGGACGTCTCGCGCTCCGCGAATACCATCGAGAGCAGAGGCAAGATAACGGCAGATATCCGCCTCTTCTTCATGAACAAAATCTACGATGGCAAAATGACCGTGAAGGCCACCGTCTACCAGTCCAGTCCGAAGCTTGAAGTGGCGATGGTCCTGGACAACACCGGATCGATGGGATCCGCCCGGATGAAGTCCCTTCGCGAAGCCGCCACGGCGCTGGCGAACATACTGGAGGGAGCGAGTTCGGATACGAAGAACATTCGCGCTGCTTTGGTTCCCTTCGTCACGGCGGTAAACGTGAAAGGCAAAGGTTTCAAGAACGAATGGATCGATGTTGATGCCGAGGCGCCCTATCACGGCGCGAATTTCGATCCGATCAACAAGAACAAGGTGCACAATCACCTTGACCTGTTCAAGCACCTGAAGGTGGATTGGAAGGGATGCGTGGAAGCGCGCCCGGCGCCCTATAACTTGAGCGATGCCGAACCGGACAAGGCAAACCCCTCCACTCTGTTCGTGCCCTATTTTGCGCCCGACAATCCGGGCGCCGCTGGGAAGTCCCCGAACTCTGGAACCGCCTGGAACAATTCCTACCTCGGAGACACGTTCGGAAGCTCGGACGGCGCCCAGCGCAAGGACATCGTCCGATACTTTGCGGCATCTACTCCTCGTTACATCGACGAGCGGGCTCCTCGCAGCACGGGACCGAACTACGCTTGCCCGACGCCGATCGAGCCGCTGACGGACGATTTCGATGAACTCCGGGATGCTATCGCCGAGATGGTCTATTGGGAGGGGTCGGGGACCAATGTCTCCGAGGGGCTGGCCTGGGGCATGCGGGTGCTCTCGCCGGAGGAACCCTACACCCAGGGCAGCAAGTTCGACCCGGAGAACGTCACGAAGGCGGTTGTGCTGTTCACGGACGGTGAAAACACGGTGTTCGGGGCCAGCAGCCAAGCCTACAACACGTCAGACTACGGCTCCTACGGGTTTCTCAACTCCGGCCGCCTCGGGACCTCAAACCGCAACGGCGCTCTCTCGGCAGTGAACGAGTATACGCTTGAGGTGTGCACGACCCTCAAGAAGAAGGGCGTTCAGATCTACGCGGTCCTTCTAGGAGCCGATACGGCTGCAAACCGCAAGCTGTATACGGCGTGCGTTTCAACGCCGGACGACTACTATCCGACCAACGACGTGTCGGAACTGCGCACCATTTTTGAGAAGATCGGCAACAAGTTCTCGGCACTCCGGCTGACGCAATAAGGCATCGGGTACTTGGCGACGCCGTCGGCCGCACCGCCGGCACCGCCCTGGCGCGCAAGCTGGTTCCCGATCGTTTCGCGAGAGCCTTCCGGGAGATCGGGCTGGATCTTGTGTGTCGCGCCGCTCGTGGGATTTGCTGTGGCTTGCAACGTCCGGTCCGTCGCAACCTGGCGCAGGATATGGATGTCGCCTGTCGGACCGACCTCAGCCGACCGCCAGCCAGATGGCGATGATCAGGACAACCACCCCGACGGCGACCCAGATCCAGATGCCGGTGCCCGGGCGACCGGAACCCCGCTCGCCGAATTCTCGCATCGCCGTTCCATGGGAGGCCTGCTCCACGCCCGGGGTCTCCCTCAGGCCGCGCTCGGCACGGGCATTCGCCATTTCCACCTGTTCGGGAGAAAGCGGCTGGCCGCCGGCCTCCGAATCCGTTTCCAGCGGTGAGGCGGCGGGATCGAATCCCTCGATCTTGTCGCCCGTGCGGCCCTTCTGGATGTTCCCCCGTACCTCGGCGGGATTGGTTCCTGCACCGTCTCTCTGGTCGGCCATCGTCGTCGTTCTCCTGCGGATCGCCAGCCGAACCGCGCTTTGCGGTTTCTGTTCCACTCAGATGAAGATCGGGAGTTCGGCGTCTTCGGGCCGTCTCAGCCCTGCGCCGGCAGCGGAGCGAGGAGCGACGGCAGTTCGTGCATGCCCTCGAGGACGCGGTCGGCGCCGAGCGCTTGCGCGGGTTCAGGCGAGTAGCCGCCGCGCACCAGCACGACCGGCATGCCGGCCGCCCGCGCGGCGCGGACGTCGGCGGCGCTGTCGCCGACCATGAGCGCGTGTCCGGCGGCGACGCCCAATTTCGTCAGCACGGCAAGCAGCATGTCCGGCGCGGGCTTTTTGGCGATGCCGGGCTCCGCTCCCTGTACCGCAGCGAGAAAGCGCGCAAATCCGTAGTGGTCCGCGATCTCGCGCGTGAACGGCATCGGCTTGTTGGAGACCACGGCGAGCGTCACGCCTGCCGCCGACAAGGCGGCGAGGCTTTCGCGCGCACCAGGCAGGACCGTGGTCAGGCGGGTCAGGTGCCGGCCATAGATCGGCATCATCCCGGCCACGGCGTCGTCGAGCGCACTGCCGGCGAGCGGACGGCCATTGGCGGCAAAGGCGCGCTCGACCAGCTTGCCCACGCCGTTGCCGATCATGGCCCGCACGTCCGCCAGCGAGTGCCCCGGCAGATCATGCTGCGCCATCAGTTCGTTGGTCGCCGCGGCGATGTCGGGTGCGGAATCGACCAGCGTCCCGTCGAGATCGAACAGGACGGCCTTCGGCCGGCCGCCAGGCCATCCGGCGAGGTACGGAGCCTCGCTCACGCAGCGCTTCGCATTGCGCCGTCGGAGGCGCGACGGATGGCGGCGATGTTGTCGGCATAGGCCTTTTCGCTGCCGCCCCTGAACACCGCCGAACCGGCGACGAGCACGTTTGCCCCCGCTGCCGCGACAAGCGGCGCCGTCTCGGGCGTCACGCCGCCGTCGATCTCGATGTCGATCGGCCGCGGCCCGATCATCGCCTTCACCTTCGCCACCTTCTCCACGACCGACGGGATGAAGGCCTGGCCGCCGAAGCCGGGATTGACCGTCATGAGGAGCACGAGGTCGAGCCGGTCGAGCACGTATTCGATGACGCTTTCCGGCGTGGCCGGATTGAGCGAGACGCCGGCCTTCTTGCCGAGATCGCGGATCGCCTGCAGCGACCTGTCGAGGTGCCGCGTTGCCTCGGCATGCACGGTGATGATGTCGCAGCCGGCATCGGCGAAGGCCGCGAGATAGGGATCGGCCGGCTCGATCATCAGGTGGCAGTCGAAGACCTTCCTGGAGCGACCACGCACCGCCTTGATGACGGGTGCGCCGAAGGTGATGTTCGGCACGAAGTGACCGTCCATCACGTCGAGATGGATCCAGTCGGCCCCTGCCCGGTCGACCGCCTCGATCTCTTCGCCGAGCCGCGAAAAGTCGGCAGAGAGGATCGAGGGCGCGATGATGGTTCTTGTCATGTCGAGGTTCCTTCGCCTCAGGCCGGGTCCGCAGGATCAAGCCGCTGACATGGCTTGTGACGCGCCGGATGGCAAGGGCGGCGCAGCGCCCCTGTGCAAAACGCCTCGGCGCCCGGGACGGGGACGAATGGGACGGACGCTACTGCTCGATCAGCAAGACATCGTCGGGCGCGAAGCTGATCGATGCCTGCTCGCCCGCGACGGGCGGCGGGCTGGCGGGATTGTTGAACGTGTCGAGCGAGATCAAGTCGTCGCCCAGCGCGATGCGCAGCCGGATCACCGAGCCGAGGAAACTGACTTCGCGGATGACGCCGTGCGCGGTGCCTGTGCGGCCTTCGCGCGGCCCGAGCGAGATGGCCTCGGGTCGCAGTGCCAGGGATATCGCATCGCCGGTCTTGCGGCCCGATAGCGTGCGTCCGGTGGCGACGGTCTCGGCGCCGACCCGCACGACGCCCCGCTCGGCATCGGCAACCTTGCCTTCCAGCACGTTGATCGTGCCGACGAAGCCGGCCACGAAGCGCGTTGCCGGCTTGTTGTAGATCTCGAACGGTGTCCCGACCTGCTCGGCGCGTCCGTTGTACATGACCACGACACGGTCCGACATCGACAGCGCCTCTTCCTGGTCGTGCGTGACGAAGATCGTCGTGATGCCGAGTTCCTTCTGGATGGCGCGGATTTCCTCGCGCAGCGACACGCGAACCTTGGCGTCGAGCGCCGAAAGCGGCTCGTCGAGCAGCAGCACCTGGGGCTTGCCCGCCATGGCGCGGGCGAGCGCCACGCGTTGCTGCTGCCCGCCCGAGAGCTGGTAGGGATAGCGGCCGCCGAATTCCTGCAGCTTGATGAGGTCCAGCATTTCGCCCACGCGGGCCTGCATCTGCGCCTTGGGCATGCCGGCCACCTTGAGGCCGAAACCGATGTTCTGCGCCACCGTCATGTTGGGGAAAAGCGCATAGGCCTGGAACACCATGCCGATGTTGCGCTGGTTGGGCTTGAGCCGCGTGACGTCCCTGTCGCCGATGAAGACCGACCCGGAACTCGGCTCCTCGAAACCGGCGACGATCCTCAGCATCGTCGTCTTGCCGCAGCCCGAGGGGCCGAGGAAGGAGACGAACTCGCCCTGCCGGACGTCGAGGTTGAACTCCTGCACGACGACCGTCGTGCCGAAGGCCTTGTGCACCTGGCGGATGGAGAGGAACGTGTCTGACATGGTGGTTCGGCTCTCCCGGGATCAGTGCGGCTGGGCCGGCGGCCTCGGCGCAAAGCGCGAGACGACCTGGATCAGCGCCATGCAGCCCCAGGTGATGCCGAAGGCGATGACGGCGAGCGCCGCCGGCTCATAGGCGCGGTTGGCGCCGATCAGTTGCAGGTAGGGGCCGAAGGCCGGCCGGTTGAGAAGTGCCGCCATGACGAACTCGCCGATGACGATGGCGAAGGTCAGGAACGCCCCCGACAGCACGGCGACCAGCACGTTGGGCAGGATGACCCGCCACATGATCGTCGCCCAGCCGGCGCCGAGGCTCTGCGCGGCCTCGGTCAGCGTGTTGACGTCGATCGCCCGAAGACCCGTATCGACGGCGCGGTACATGTATGGCAGCGACAGGACCACGTAGCCGAACATCAGGAGGATGTTGGTGCCCGTTGCCGAGCCGGTGAGCGGCAGCCAGGACGAGGTGTTGTAGAGGCGGATGTAGCCGAAGACGATGACGATCGGCGGAATGACCAGCGGCAGCAGCGTCACGAACTCCAGCACCGGCCGCCAGGCAGGCAGCTTGAGCCGCACCCAGTAGGCGGTCGGCACCACCAGCAGCACGCCGACCACGATCGTCGCCAGCGCCATCATCACCGAGTAGCTGAAGGTCTCCTGGAAGCGGGGATCGAAGATCACCGCCTCGTAGGCGTCGAGGCTGTAGACGCCGCGCCGCATCTTCATGGAGAACTCGAACGTGCCGACCAGCGGCAGCGCGAAATAGAGCACGCCGAGAACGAGGAAGGCCCAGGACCAGATGCGGTTGACCGTCATTTGATCCACCGTTCGCTGCGGGTGCGAAGCCAGATGTAGACGAAATTGGCGATGCCGGTGATGACGATCATGCCGAAGGCCAGCGCATACCCGAGATGCGGGTCCTGCAGCACGTCGCCGCGGATCTGGGCAAAGAGCAGGATCGGCACGATCGACAGCGATGAGCCGGTGAGCGCGTAGGCGGTGGCTACCGCGCCGAAGGAATTGGCGAAGAGCAGGGCGAAGGTGCCGAGCAGCGTGGGCCACAGGATCGGCAGCGCCACCATGCGCCAGTACTGGAACCCGGTCGCGCCGAGGATCGATGCCGCTTCGCGCCACTCGCGCCGCATGCCGTCGAGCGCCGGCGTGACGATCAGGATCATCAGCGGGATCTGGAAGAACAGGTAGGTCAGCGTCAGCCCGCCGAAGGACAGGATGTTGAAGCCGTAGGCGTAGATGTTGATGCCGAACCAGTCGCGCAGGATCAGCGTCACAAGTCCGAGTCTGCCGAATGTCGCGAGGAAGGCGAAGGCGAGCGGCACGCCGGCAAAGTTGGACGCCACCCCGGAGAAGGTCAGCAGCGGCGACCGCACGCCCCTGGGAAGGCCACCGAGCACCATGGCCCAGGCGAGCAGGAATCCGATCAGGCAGCCGAGGAAGGCGGAAGCCACGCTGATGCGTATCGATATCCAGTACGCCGCCATGATCGACGGCGTGAACAGGTTCGCGATGTTGTCGAGGGTGAACTGGCCGTCCTGGTTGAGGAATGCGCCGGTGACGATCTGCAGCGTCGGAAAGACGAGGAAGAGCAGCGCGAAAGCGACGAACGGGACGATGCCGAGCCAGGCGAGTGAAACGCGCGGCATGTAGCGCGGCGGCGTGACCGCCTTCGCGGCATCTGCTTCGGTCATCCTCTGCCCGCCCGACGATCGCTGCATTTGAGCCATGCGGTCCCCGCCGGGGCGGGAACCGCGAGTTCGTTCAGCCGGCGGATATCACTGCACGTTCGCGCCGACCGCGCTGTCCCATTTGCCGGTGATGACCTGCTTGGCGGCGTCCTGCTCCTCGAGCGTCGGGAACACGGCCTTCTCGTAGGCTGCTGCCGGCGGCAGGGCGTCCATCATCTCCTGCGGGATCACGCCACGCGACGCCATGTCGTTGAAGCGGATCGGGTGGCAGTACCCCTTGAGCCAGCCGAGCTGTCCCTCGTCCGAATAGAGGTATTCCATCCACAGCTTGGCGGCGTTCGGGTGCGGAGCAAAGGCGCTGATCGCCTGGACGTAGACGCCGGCGACGACGCCCGATTCCGGCACGATGACCTCGATCGGCGGGTTGCCGTTGAGCGCGTCGCGGCCCGAAAGCGCGTTGTAGTCCCACCAGATGACGATCGGGGTGGCGCCCTGTGCGAGCGTGCCGGACTTGCCGATGGTCGGCACGAAGTTGCCGGCCTTGTTGAGTTCGGCGAAGTAGCTCAGGCCCGCTTCGCCGGCCGCCTCGCCGGCAGCCGCGCCCGAGGCGAGGCCGGCTGCGTGGACACCGAAGATCGCCTGGTTGGAGGCGCGCGGATCGCCGGCCAGCGCGACGCTGTTGGCGTATTCGGGCTTCAGCAGGTCGGACCAGTCGGCCGGCAGGTTCTGGACGATGTCCTTGTTCACGGCGAAGGAAAGCACGCCATAATAGTCGCCGTACCAGTTGCCGTCGGCATCCTTGGCGCTGGCGGGGATCGAATCCCAGGTCGAGACCTTGTAGGGCATCAGGAGTCCCTCGGCCTGCGCCTGCGGACCGAATGCCAGGCCGACGTCGATGACGTCCGGCGCCTGCGGCCCCTTGTTGTCCTTGTTGGCACGGATCGCTTCCAGTTCGTCGGCCGAACCGGCATCGGGGTTCAGCTCGTTGACGCTGATTTCCGGATACTTCGCCTTGAAGCCGGCGATGACGTCGCCGTAGCCGCACCAGTCGTGGGGCAGCGCGATCGTCGTCAGCATGCCTTCCGCCTTGGCGGCGGCCTCGAGGGCGGCCATGTCCTGGGCCGACGAGATCGCCGTCGACACCATCAATATCGCGGCTGTCACGGACAGCGCTGTTCCCGTGCGTTTCAACATGTTCTCTCTCCGTAGGAATGACGCCGAAGGGCGCCTGCGACGCGGTTACCTTTGTCCCGTGACAATTGGATGAACGCCGCCGTCATCTGTCGCACGAGTCCGCGAAAGTTAACAACAGATAGTCATCTGCGGCAATCGGATTCGATCGTTCCCCGGCTAAATATCGATCCAGCCGGACTTCCGTCGCCGCTTGCGCCGCAGGATGGTCCTTACCCGGCGATTGCCTGCTCGAGCAGCGTCAGCGCGGCCTTCTTCGTCAGCTTGACCGGATTGCCGCCGGCGGTCGGGTCGACGACCGCCATATCGGCGATGAGCTGCTTGCGGGACTTGTCCATGTCGAGCCCCTGGATGAGGCCGCCCAGCGTGTGGGGTACGTTCAGATCCTTGCGAAGCTTCACGATCTGCTTCGCAAAGCCGTCGAAACCGCCCTTGATGCCGCAATAGGCGGCGAGCCGCTCGATGCGCTCCTCGACTGCCGCGCGGTTGAAGGCGAGCACGTAAGGCATGAAGACCGCATTGGTCATGCCGTGATGGGTGTCGTAGAGCGCGCCGACAGGATGCGACAGCGAGTGGATCGCGCCGAGCCCCTTCTGGAACGCCGTCGCGCCCATCGCCGCGGCGCTCATCATGTGGGCGCGGGCGGTCAGGTCCGCGCCGTTGGCGAAAACCTTCGGGAGATTTTCGAACACCAGCCGCACGCCTTCGACGGCGATGCCGTCGGCCATGGGGTGGTATCCCGGCGCGCAGTAAGCCTCCAGGCAATGCGCCAGCGCATCCATGCCGGTGCCCGCGGTGATGAAGGGCGGCATGCCGACCGTCAGCTCCGGATCGGCGATCACGATCGCCGGCAGCATCTTCGGATGGAAGATCACCTTCTTGGTGTGGCTCTCCTCGTGCGTGATGACGCCGGCGCGCCCGACTTCCGAGCCAGTGCCGGCCGTCGTCGGCACCGCGATGATCGGGGCGATCTTCGAAGCGTCCGCGCGCGTCCACCAGTCGCCGATGTCCTCGAAGTCCCAGACGGGCCGCGTCTGTCCGGCCTGAAAGGCGATCAGCTTGCCGAGGTCGAGCGCCGACCCGCCTCCGAAGGCGATCACGCCGTCATGCCCCGCCGACCTGTAGGCCTGTATGCCGGCGGCGAGGTTCGATTCCACCGGGTTCGGCTTCACGTCGGAAAAAACCCGGTAGGGGATCTTCGCCTCGTCCAGCACCTTCAGCGCCTTTGCCGTAACCGGCAGCTTGAGCAGGCCGGGGTCGGTGACGAAGAGCGGATGCGAGATCCCGGTGGCGAGCAACGCATCGTGCAGTTCCGAGATGCGCCCGGCGCCGAAGCGGATGGTGGTGGGGAAATTCCATTTGGAAACGAGGGTGGTCATTTGGTTCTTTCCGGAGCAGTTGCGCCCCCACTCCATCTTGCTTCGCAAGCCACCTCTCCCCCTGCCTGGGGGAGAGGAAGGGTGGCCGCGAAGCGGACGGAGTGGGGGTCGATTACATGACGAGAGGATTCTTAGATCTTCTCCCTCAGATGAAAACTCTTCGGGCGCGTCAGGTTCGCGTAGCCGACCACGCCCATCGCACCGCCCTTGCCCGTGTCCTTGACGCCGGTCCAGACAAGCCCCGGATCGACGTAGTCGCAGCGGTTCATGAACACCGTCCCCGTCTCGATGCGATCGCCGATGTCGGCGGCATGGTCGGTATCGGTGGTCCATACCGAGGCGGTCAGGCCGTAGGGACTGTCGTTCATCAGCTGGATCGCCTCCTCGTCGTCGCGCACCTTCATGATGCCGACGATCGGCCCAAAACTTTCCTCGCGCATGACGCTCATCTGGTGGTTCACCTCGGTCAGCACCTCCGGCGCCAGATAGGGCGAGCCTTCCCGGTCGCCCTCGACCGTCATGCCGATATGCGCCTTCGCGCCCTTGCGCAGCGCCTCCGCCTTCTGCTCGCGGATCAGATCGGCGAAGCGCGCCTGCGCCATCGGTCCCATCGTGGTCGCCTCGTCGAGCGGATTGCCGACCTTGTAGTTCTTCGCCTCCGCGACGAAGCCCTCCACGAAGTCGTCATAAACCTTCTCGTGCACGTAGACGCGCTCGATGCCGCAGCAGCACTGGCCGGAATTGTAGAAGGCACCGTCGACGAGGTTGGCGATTGCGTGGTCGAGCTTGGCATCAGGCAGAACGTAGGCGGGGTCCTTGCCGCCGAGTTCCAGCCCCAGCGTCATGAACGTGCCGGCCGCCGCCTTCTCGATCGCCCGCCCGCCGGCAACGGAGCCGGTGAAGTTGCAATGGTCGACCTTGCCGGACCCGAGCAGCTTTTCGGTCTGGGCGTGGCTGAGTACGATGTTCTGGAACAGCCCCTTCGGCAGGTTCGCCTTGTCGAAGGCCATTTGAAAACGCTCGCCCACCAGCAGCGTCTGCGCGGCGTGCTTCAGGATCACCGCGTTGCCGGCCATCAGCGCCGGCACGATCGAGTTCACCGCCGTCAGGTAGGGATAATTCCACGGAGCAATGGTGAAGACGATGCCGAGCGGCTCGCGCTTCAGGTAGCGCCGGAAGCCGGGCCGTTCTTCCGGCACGAACGGTGCCAAAGCCTTTTCCGCCAGCGCGACCATGTAGCGGGTGCGCTCCTCCACGCCGCCCTTCTCGCCGCCGTAGCGCACCGGCCGGCCCATCTGCCAGGCGAGTTCCGGCACGATCTCGTCGTTCATGGCGATCAGCGCCTCGATGAAGGCGAGCAGGTATTCGCCGCGTTTGGCGATCGGCACGCCGGCCCAGTCGGTCTGCGCTCTCCGGGCGCGCGACACCGCCGCGTCGATCGCCTGGTCGGTGGCTACCGGCCGCTCGAGATAGATCGAGCCGTCGACGGGTGATCTGAGTTTCACGGTTTCCAAGGGTGTTCTCCCGTTGTTCAGCAACGCACGGTCCTGACGTGGCCGGCGGTTCCGTAGGCAAGAATGGGTCTGTCACGTGTGACGATCGCCAGGTTGTTCGCCCGCGCCGTCGCCACGACGATGCGATCCATCGGGTCGCCGTGATCGAAATGCGGTAGAAACGACGAGTCGATGAGGACGCGGGTCGTGAGCGGCCAAACGACGATCTCCGCGCGTTCGACGAATTCGTCAAACCAGCGTTCGGCATCCTTGACCGCCGGCAAACGATCCTTGGAGACGAGCATCCCGATCTCCCACGCAGTCATTTGTGAGACGCCTACCGTCGCTCTGGCCGTCCGCGCCCGCTCGACGGCCGCCTTCGCCGACGGCGCGACTTTCGCGTCCTGCGAGAGCCAGATGATGGCGCAAGTGTCGAGCAGAAGCCCGTCAACGGTCATCATAGACCTTGCCCCATTCGGGCTCGGCAGGCTTCGCATAGTCCACGCCGGGTAGAATCTTCAGTGTACCACGCATGCAACCGAACAGAGGATCTCGGCCGGTGGGTTCGAAGCCCAGGTCCTCCGCAGTCTCGCCAGCGAACATGACGGGATACTCCTCCCGCTTCCGGAATGTGAGCCTGCCCTGTTTCACGTCGACAGCCTCCGCGAGGTAACCGGCCGCCAGCCACTCCCGTGTCATGACATTGTTGTCCGGATTGTTGCTCCAGAACGCTCGACTAGCCTTCGAGGACGGCAAAGGCTGGCCAATCAGTTCTTCGATCTGCCGGAAAGTCATTGCCACGACAGGCTGCTCCTGATCGATCAGAAAATCACGCAGCGGAGTGTACTTTCCCATGATTCCCGCCTGTGTGTTTAAGTGTTTTTACAGCATACACACATTGCCGACCGCTCTCAATACCTCTCGAACCCCCGGTGCAACTCCCAGTCCGTGATCCGCCGGTCGTACTCGAACTGCTCCCACCGAGCCGTATGGAGATAGTGCTCGATGACGTCCTCGCCGAATGCCGCCTTCAGCATAGCCGACTTGCGCATCGTCTCGGTTGCTTCCCGCAGCGTCTTCGGAATTTCCGGCAGGCGCGAGGCCTGGTAGGCGTCGCCGACGAAGGGTTTCTGGAGCGTCAGCTTCTCCTCGATGCCGGCCATGCCCGCCGCGATCAGCGCCGCGAAGGCGAGATAGGGGTTGAGATCGGCCCCGCCGATGCGACATTCCATGCGGATGCCCTTGGTGCCCTCCCCGCAGAGCCGGAAGCCGGCAGTGCGGTTGTCCTCCGACCACATGATCTTCGTCGGCGCGAAGGTGCCGGCCTGGAAGCGCTTGTAGGAGTTTACGTAGGGCGCCAGGAACCAGGTGAATTCCTTGGCGTATTTCAACTGGCCCGCGGCCCATTGCTGGCCCAATTCGGACAGCGTCCACTCCGCGTCCTTGTCGAAGAACAGCGGCGTCTTGCCGTCGGCGCTCCACAGCGAATTGTGGATGTGGCTCGAATTGCCGGCGAGGTCGTAATTGTACTTGGCCATGAAGGAGATGGCCTTGCCCATGGAATGGGCGATCTCCTTGGCGCCGTTCTTGAGGACCACGTGCCGGTCGGCCATCTCCAGCGCCTCGGCATAGCGCACGTTGATTTCTTCCTGACCCGGGCCCCATTCGCCCTTCGAATTCTCGATCGGGATGCCGGCCGCGTTCATCTCGTTGCGCAGGCGGCGCATCACATCCTCTTCTTTGCTGGTGATGCCGATCAGGTAGTCGCCGATATGGGGCGAGGCGGTGCCGAGGTCCTTCCACCGCTTGGCGCGGGCGGTGTCGTAGGTCTCGTCGAAGAGGTAGAATTCGAGCTCGGAGGCGAAGTAGCCGATCCACCCGCGTTCCTTCAGCCGCGCCACCTGCTTGCGAAGGATGGCGCGAGGCGAATGCGGCAGGTCGTCGTGGGTGTGGTGGTCCTGCACGTCGCACAGCACCAGCGCCGTCTTCTCGAGCCAGGGGATTCGGCGCAGGGTCGCCACGTCGGGCTTCATGGCGAAGTCGCCATAGCCCTTGCTCCAGTTCGCCGCCTTGTAGCCGGGCACGGGCTCCATATCGATGTCGTTGGCGAGCAGGTAGTTGCACCCGTGTGTTTCGCCATGCGCCGATTCGACGAAGAAACTCGCCAGGAAGCGCTTGCCGACCAGCCGGCCCTGCATGTCGACCGCGCAGGCCAGGACTGTGTCGATGTCGCCGGACGCGACGTCCGCCTTCAGTTCGTCGAAGGTGAGGTTTCCTGCCATTTGATTCTCCGCCGTTCCTGCCGGCAATCGTGAATTCCATCAAGAAACCCGGCCGCGCTGGCGGCCGGGTCCGGTACGCGGTGAAGGCTCAGCTGTAGCGATAGGGCTTGCCGGCCTTGCGCATGGTCTCGTTGTAGTCGCGGAAGATTCCGACGATCTTGGCCTTGAGTTCGCTTTCGGCCGCGATCTCGTCCCAGAACTTGTGTGCCTCCTCCTCGACGGTCGCCCATTCCTCCTCGGGGATCGTCGTGGTTTCGAGCTTGTTCTCCTTCACGCGCAGGCTCGCCTCGCCGTTCCAGTACCAGTGCTGGCGGTGATAGTGGGACGAGTTGAAGCACACCTCCATCAGGGTCTTCAGGTGGTCCGGCACCTCGTTCCAGCGGTCCATGTTGGCGAAGAAGTGGCCGATCCAGGCGCCCGAGATGTTGTTGGTCAGGAAGTAGTTGGTCACGTTGGCCCAGCCGGACGTGTAGTCCTCCGTGATCCCCGACCAGGCGATTCCGTCGAGCTCACCGGTCTGAAGCGCCACCTCCGCGTCCTCCCACGGCAGGGTCACCGGCACGACGCCGAAGCGGGTCAGGAACCGTCCGGCCGTGGGGAAGGTGAAGATGCGCAGTCCCTCGAGGTCCTTCAGCGACTTG
Source organism: uncultured Alphaproteobacteria bacterium (assembly GCA_963747465.1). Classification (GTDB taxonomy): domain Bacteria; phylum Pseudomonadota; class Alphaproteobacteria; order Rhizobiales; family Rhizobiaceae; genus Aquibium. The sequence goes on along the minus strand of CAVVFC010000003.1, from coordinate 615,333 downwards.
ATCGGCTTCTGGGTGGCGAAGTTGCAGGGGTCCCAGGAACCGGCCGAGATGTGCCTGACGCCCACCTTGGCGTATTCCTCCTTCCAGATCTCGTCGAGACCCCAGTGGTTGAACAGTGCCGGCACGTCCAGCGAGTAGCGCAGGCCGAGCGGGAAGTAGCCGCCGAACACGGTCACCTCGGTCGGCGAAGCCATCGAATCGTCGTCCGACTGCACGGCGTCGATGGTGCCCTTCTGCAGCGCGCGGAAGAGCTCGCCGGTCGGGACCAGCTGATCGGCGTGGTAGAGCTCGATTTCCATCTGGCCCTGGGCGATCTCGTTGAACTGCTTGATGCAGGTGTCGACGACCTCGACCGCCAGCGCGGGTCCGGCATAGGTCTGCATGCGCCACTTGATCGGCGCCTGCGCCAGCACGGCCGGGGCGGCCAGGGTCGCCGGCACGGCAGCGGCGGCAGTGGTGAGGAACTTGCGTCTCGTCGTCATTGAGTCTCTCCTTGCTGGTTGGGGCTGGGCCCGTCGCCGGGTTCTTCTCATCTTGCGTTGATGTGCTGCGGCAGCCACAGGGCGATCTGCGGAAACGCGAGCACGAGGATCAGCGCCAGGATCATCACGCCGACGAACGGCACGATGGAACGGTAGATGTCGATGATGTTGATTTCCGGCGGCGCCATCGCGCGCATCAGGAACAGGTTGTAGCCGAACGGCGGGGTCATGTAGGCGATCTGGCAGGTGATCGTGTAGAGCACCCCGTACCAGATCAGCACGTACTGACTGTCGATGCCGAGATCGAGCGTGGCGACGAGCGGCACATAGAGCGGCGCCACGATCACCAGCATGGCTGTGTCGTCCAGGAAGGTGCCCATCACCAGGTAGCTGAGCTGCATCAGGATGAGGATGGTCCAGGGGGAAAGCCCAAGCCTGTCGATGAAGAACCCTTCGATCGCCTTCACCGCGCCGAGCCCGTCGAACACCGCACCGAAGGCGAGCGCGGCCAGGATGATCCACATGAACATGCACGAGACGGCAAGCGTCTCGCGGGTACACGTCTCGAACACGGCCCGCGTGAAACGTCCCTTGATGACGGCGGCGACGACCGAAGCCAGCGCACCGACCACCGAGGCCTCCACCAGCGAGGTATAGCCGGTGACGAAGGGCACCATCATCACCAGGAAGATCACCAGCGGCAGCACGCCGGCCGTCAGCAGACGCAGCTTCTCGGAGCGCGGGATGGCTGCCCTTTCGTCCACGTCGAGGACGGGACCGAGTTCCGGGTTCAGCCGGCAGCGCAGCCAGATGTAGAAGATGAACATCGCCGCCATCATCAGCCCCGGCAGCACCCCGGCCAGCCACAAGAGGCTGACCGGCTGGCGCGCGATCATGGCGTAGAGCACCAGGACGACGGACGGCGGAATGAGGATTCCGAGCGACGATCCCGCCTGGATCACGCCCGTGACCATGCGCTTGTCGTACTTGCGCTTGAGGAGTTCCGGCAGCGCGATGGTGGCTCCGATGGCCATGCCGGCGACCGAAAGGCCGTTCATCGCCGAGATGATGACCATCAGGAAGATCGTCCCGATGGCGAGCCCTCCGGGGATCGGGCCGAACCATACGTGGAACATGCGGTAGAGGTCGTCGGCGAGCCTGCTCTCCGACAGGACGTAGCCCATGAAGATGAACATCGGCAGGGTCAGCAACGGATACCACTTCATCAGCTTGATGGCGGCCGAGAACCCCATGTCCGAGCCTCCCACCCCCCATAGCGGCAGCGCCGCGGCGACCGCGACGAAGCCTATGGCGCCGAAGACGCGCTGGCCGGTCGCCATCATCAGCATCATGGTGGCAAACATCAGGATGGCGATCAGATCGTAGGACATCAGATCTCCTCCCCGCGGATCTTCGCCACGTCGCGGAAGAAGAAGGCGATCGCCTGCAGGAGCATCAGCAGGACGGCGACGCACATGATCACCTTGATCGGCCACAGGTAGGGCCGCCATGCCGTCGGGCTGCGCTCGGCATATTCGATCGAATAGACGGTCGATTCCACCGCCCCGTAGAGCAGGACGCCGAGATAGAAGAGCAGCGCGAAGATCGAGAAGGCGTCGACCCAGGCGCGGGTACGCGGGCTCCAGCGGTGGTAGAGGAGGTCCATCCGCACGTTCGAATCGAGTTGCAGTGAATAGGGCCCGCCCAGCATGAAATACGCGACCATCGCGAACTGGGCCATTTCGAGCGTCCAGATCGACGGCCACGGCGTGATCTTGGAGATGGTCGACCAGGCGAGGATCGCCATCATCACGTAGAGGATGTACATGGCGAAACGGCCGACACGGTGGTTCAGCCTCTCGACGACGCGGACGTAGGTCTTGATCGCCTCAGGCACCCGGCATCCCCTTCCTCGAAGCAATCCATCTCGCTCCAAGCCGCCCGTGGCAGGGTCTCGACCTGCCAGTCATCCTTTGCAGCACGTCCGCCACCCCGCCTCCAGACCCTTCGAAGATCCACGCAATTGCCGAACCCGGCCCATGCCCGCGCCGACTCCCCGTGGGCCCGTCCCCTGCCCTTGGGGAACGATCTTCATCCGCCGCCCGGAGGTTTGTCAAACCCTTGGCACGAAGACTTTTTTCGTCGCCGCGCCATTTTCGGAAGAGTATGGGTCGCCCGAAGCTCGGTTCGCGGCGATGAAAACCACCTCGCCATATGACCGCTGGTGGTCCATCGCGCGAAAGTTATCGTATTGAACTTCCGTGGTGATATCATAGGTGCAGTCGGTCGGATAAACGTCATATTGGCCGGGCACGTTGCTCGTCGTGCCTGCCGTGGTGGCGGCCCTCGTTGCCGTGATCGGCACCGCTTTTTATGATGTCGTCGAAGCTGGAGCACCTGATGTCGATCTGGAAACAGGCTGCGCTGACCATCGTGGTCCTTCTGATAGCGGCTGCCTGCTGGGTCCGGTTCTATCCGGGCGCGGGAGAGATCCTCGCCCGCTCGGGTATGGATTGGATCCCCTTCGTTCCCGAGGCATCTGAAGCGACGGCGAATAGCGGCGGCGGCCGCGGTCCCGGCGGAGGATTCGGCGGTGCGCAATCGGCGGTCGTGACCTCGCCGGTGGTGGAGTCGACCATCAACGACCGGCTGTCGGCGATCGGCACCGGCCGCGCGGTACGCTCGGTCACCGTCACGCCCTATACGAGCGGTCGCCTGACGGAGGTGCTGACCGAATCGGGCGCTACCGTGAAGCAGGGCGACGCCATCGCGCGGCTCGATTCGGAAGCCGAACAGATCGCCTTCGACCGTGCACGGATCGCGGTCGAGGACGCAGAAGCCCGTGTCGAGCGCATCAAGGCGCTGCGCAGTTCGAATACGGCGAGCGCGGTCCAGCTTACCGAGGCCGAACTCGCGCTGCAAAATACCAAGCTGCAGCTCCGCGACGCGGAACTCGAACTCCAGCGACGCTCGATCGAAGCGCCCATCGGCGGTGTGGTCGGTATCCTGCCGATCACAGCGGGCAATTACGTGACCTCCTCGACGGAGATCGCCTCGATCGAAGACCGGTCCGAGATTCTCGTCGACTTCTGGGTACCCGAGCGCTTCGCCAGCATGATCTCGGTCGGCTCGGCGCTCACCGCCAACTCGATCGCGCGCCCCGGCGACACCTTCGAGGGCACCGTGAGCGCCATCGACAACCGCGTCGATCCCGAAAGTCGCACGCTTCAGGTGCAGGCCAGGCTTGCCAACGAAAACGACCGACTGCGCGCCGGCATGTCGTTTCAGGTGGCCATGCGCTTCCCCGGCGACAAATATCCCGCCGTCGATCCGCTGGCCGTCCAATGGGGCACCGACGGCGCCTTCGTATGGGCGATCCGCGGCGGACGCGCCGAACGCATCCCGGTCGCGATCATCCAGCGCAACACGGACAGCGTTCTGGTGGATGCATCGCTCAGTCTCCAGGACAACGTCGTGACCGAGGGTATTCACGCCGTGCGCGAAGGCGCGGAAGTTCGCGTGGCGAGCCGCGACCGCGGCGCCGATGGCGAACCGGCGCCGGCCGGCGGCTCCTGACAAGGAACGGCAGCGGGGACATGGATTTCGAGAGCCAACGTCAGGAACACGGGCTGACGGCGCTGTTCGTCAGGCGCCCGGTGCTTGCCTTCGTCATGAACACGCTGATCGTGGTGGCGGGGCTCGCCGCCTTCTTCGGCGTCGAGATTCGCGAACTGCCCGACGTCGACCGTCCGGTGATCACCATCCGCACCGACTTCGAGGGCGCGGCCGCCGAAACCATCGACCGCGAACTCACCGGCGTCATCGAGGGTGCGGTTTCGCGGGTCTCGGGCGTGAAGTCGATCTCGTCTTCGTCCTCCTTCGGCGAGAGCCGCGTCACCGTCGAGTTCGGCGACGACGTCAACCTCGACACCGCCGCCTCCGACCTGCGTGACGCTCTCGGCCGCGTTACCAACAATCTGCCCGAGGACGCCGAAGCAGCCCGCATCATCAAGGCCGACGCGAACGCGCAGGCCGTGCTGCGGCTCGGGGTGACCTCCGACCGCATCTCGGTCGAGGACATGACCGTGCTGGTGGAGGACGAGATCGTCGATGCGCTGTCCGCGGTGCCGGGCGTGGCCGACGTGCAGGTCTATGGCGACCGCAAGAAGATCTTCCGGATCGACATCGACCAGAACAAGATGGCGAGCCTCAACCTGACCGTCGGGGACGTCTCGAGCGCCCTGTCCTCGATCGCCTTCGATACCCCGGCGGGATCGCTGACCAGCAACACGCAGGACCTGATCGTGCGCGCCACCGCGTCGGTCAACACGCCGGCGGCGTTCGAGAACCTCGTCATCAACCGCCGTGCGCGGCTCGGCGATTTCGCCACCGTCACGCTCGGCCCCGACATCGGACAATCCCGGCTCCGCGCCAACGGCAAGAGCGGCATCGGTCTGGGCATCATCCGCGCCGCGCAGTCGAACACGCTGGAAATCTCGCAAGGCGTCCGCGAGGCGGCGGCGCGGCTCCAGGAAAACCTGCCCGAGGGCATGTCGATCGAGGTCACCAGCGACGACGCCACCTTCATCAACGGCGCGATTCACGAGGTGGAGATCGCGCTCGGCATTTCGGTTTCCGTCGTGCTCGTCATCATCTTCCTGTTCCTGTGGGACTGGCGCGCGACGATCATCCCGGGGCTGGCCATGCCTGTTGCACTGATCGGCACACTGGCCGCGATCTATCTCGCCGGCTTCTCGGTCAACATCCTGACCCTGCTGGCGCTGGTGCTTGCGACCGGTCTCGTCGTCGACGATGCGATCGTAGTCCTGGAAAACATCGTGCGCCGGCGCAACGAAGGAATGGGGCCGCGCGCGGCCGCGGTGCTCGGCACCAGCGAGGTCTTCTTCGCGGTCATCGCCACCACGGCCACGCTGATCGCGGTGTTCGTGCCGCTCTCCTTCCTGCCGGGTCAGACCGGCGGGCTGTTCCGCGAATTTGGCTTCGTTCTGGCCATCGCGGTGTTCCTGTCGTCGCTCGTCGCCCTGTCGCTCTGTCCCATGCTCGCCTCGCGCATCCTGAAGGGGACCAGCCACCATGAAGGCAAGAGCAGAGGCATCGGAGGCGCGCTTTCCGGGCTCTACCGCCGCTGTCTCGCCGCCTGTCTCAACGCACCGATGGTCGTCGTCGCGGTCTCGCTCCTGTTCGCCGCGCTCGCTGCCAGCCTCTATCCGACCATCAAGTCGGAACTGACGCCGACCGAGGACCGGTCGATGGCCTTCCTGCGCGTCTCCGCACCGCAGGGCGTCAGCCTCGACTATTTCTCGCAGCAGCTCCGGGTGATCGAACAGGCCATAGAGCCGTTCCGCGAATCGGGCGAGATCACCAGCACCTTCTCGCTGGCGGGCTGGGGCGGGTCGTCCAACAGCGGCTTCGTGGTCATGCGCCTGGCGGACTGGGACGAGCGAGAGCGCTCGCAGCAGGACATCCTCAACGAGGTGAACCGCCTCGTCCAGGACGTGCCCGGGGTTCGCGCCTTTGCCTTCCAGCCCAACAGCCTCGGCATCCGCGGCGCCGGCAGCGGCCTGCAGTTCGCGGTCGCGGGCAGCAACTACGCCCGGCTCGGCGAGGCGGCTCAGAAGATCGTCGCCGAACTGGAGAAGGACCCGCGTTTCCAGCAGGCGCGCCTCTCGACCGAAGCGACCCAGCCGCAGCTTTCCGTCGTCGTCAACCGTGAACGGGCCTCCGACCTCGGCATCGAGATCAACGGCCTCGGCGCCGCCATGCAGGCGATGCTCGACGGACGCAAGATCGGTCAGGTCTTCATCGACGACCGGAGCTTCGACGTGAAGCTGGTTTCCACCACCAGCCCCGTCAACGACCCCACCGACCTCGAAAACATCTTCATCCGCACCGGTGACGGGCGCTTCGTGCCGGTCTCGACCATCGCCAGCCTGCGCGAGCAGGCCGTCCCGCCCGGGCTCGACCGCGAACAGCAGTTGCGCTCGGTCGCCATCACGTCGGCGCTGGCAGGGGATTTCCCCCTCGGCGACGCCTGGGCCGAGGCGCAGCGCATCGCAGAGCCCCTGCTGCCGCCGGGTTCGCGCCTCATTCCGCTGGCCGAGACCGCCACGCTTGGCGAGCAGTCCTCCTCGATGGCGCGGACCTTCGGCTTCGCCATCGTCATCATCCTGCTTGTGCTAGCCGCCCAGTTCGAGAGCTTCGTCAGCGCACTGATCATCATGGCGACGGTGCCGCTCGGCCTCGCTTGCGCGGTCTTCGCGATGCTCCTGACCGGTACCTCGCTCAACGTCTACAGCCAGATCGGGCTCGTCATGCTGGTCGGCATCATGGCCAAGAACGGCATCCTGATCGTGGAGTTCGCCAACCAGCTGCGCGATCGCGGCCAAGGCGTCCGCGAGGCGATCGAGAATGCCGCCAACATCCGGCTGCGCCCCGTCATGATGACCATGATCTGCACGATCGTCGGCGGCCTGCCGCTCGTGCTGGCGAGCGGCGCAGGCGCCGAGGCGCGCATCGCGCTCGGCTGGGTGATCGTCGGCGGCCTCGGACTTCGCCACCCTGTCCACGATGTTCCTGACGCCGGTCGCCTATCTGCTTCTCGGCCGCTTCGTCACGCCAAAGGCGCACGAGGAAGCACGGCTGCACAAGGAGATCGAGGCCGCGCAGCAGCCGAAGCCCGTGCCGGGCGAATAGCGGTCATCGCCCGCTCTTGCGGCCGCCCCGGCCGAGCCACCACGCCGATGCTACGCTGAGCGCGAGAAGCACGAGCGCCAGTGGGTGATCTACGAGTGCACCCGCATCCCCGTTCAGGATGATGAGGGTCTGGGCCAGCGACTGCTCGAACTGCGAGCCGAGGAAGAACGCGATGATGAAGACCACCACCGGATAGCCGAGCACGTTCATCGCATATCCGACCAGCCCGAACAGCAGCATTACCGCGACGCCGAAGACACCCCCGGTCGCCATGTAGACGCCGGAAAAGCACAACAGCAGCGACACCGCGAAGATCAGCGATTCCGGCGCCCCGACGACGCGCGACCACAGGCGCAGACTTGCCTGCCCGACGACGAGGTTCGACAGGTTGGCCATCATCATGGCGCCGAACAGGCCGTAGATCAGCCTGCCCTGCTGTTCGAACAGGAGCGGTCCGGGCTGGATGCCGTGGATCTTGAAGGCCGAGATCAGCAGCGCGGCCGAGACGCTTCCCGGAATTCCGATCGCCAGCAGCGGGATGAGATTGGCGCCCATTACCGCGCTGTTGGCGGACTCGGTCGCCGCGACGCCATGGATATTGCCCTTTCCGAAACTCTCCGGCTCGTTCGAGGCCTGCCGCGCCGCCGCGTAGCTCATGAAAGCCGCCGCGGTCGAGCCGATTCCGGGAATGGCGCCGAGGATGGTGCCGATCACGGCTCCCCGCAGCAGGGTGAAGCGGCATGCCCAATATTCCGCCCAGGAGACACGCCGGTCGGCGGCGCGCTGTTCTTCGGGCACTTCGATGGTTGCGCTGACATTGCCGCCGATCGTCGCCAGCCGGCGAAGGATTTCGGAAACCGCCAGTGTTCCGATCGCCACCGACGTCAGCGGCAGGCCATCGAACAGCTGGAAATATCCGAAGTAGAGCCGCGGCGTGCCGTGCTCGGGATCGAGACCGACCGTGGCGCACAACAGGCCGAAGGCGGCCGCGATCAGGCCCTTCACCATGGACTCCCCGACGAGCCCTGCCATGACGGAGAATGCGAACAGGATGAGCGCGCAGATCTCGACCGGTCCCATCTTCAGCGCCACCACGGCGAGCGGCGCGGACACGGTGATGAGGACGATGTCGGAGAAGGTGTCGCCCGTCACCGACGAGTAGAGCGCCATCTTGGTGGCCTTGACCGGCTTGCCTTGGGCGGCAAGCGGATGGCCGTCGAGCGCCGTTGCGGCCGCGTCGGGGGTTCCCGGCGTATTGACGAGGATAGCGGGGATGGCGCCGCCATAGAGCCCGCCCTTCATCGACTCCGACGAGAAACGCGATCGCTGGCAGCGGATCGAAGGCGAAGGTGAACGGAATGGCGATGGCGATGGCCATCACCGGACCTATCCCAGGCAACGCCCCGACCAGTTGTCCCGTCGCCACGCCGGCGACGACGAAAAGGAGATTGGTGAGGGTGAACGCATCGGAAAGCCCCGCCAAGACCTGCGCTGTATCCATTGCGGTCCCTACGGCAGCGTTCTGTCGAGGAGTTGCACGGCGACCAGCCAGATGACGAGCGGGACGGCCAGGGTGCCTGCGGCGAGCCAGCCGGCACGCCGTTCCCCCACGAGCAGCATCGTGACCAGCGCGAACGCCGGCGCCACGATTGCGAAGCCGAACGCATCCATCGCCCAGAGCGCGAGTGCTGCCAGCGCCGCGAACATGACGACGCGCAGGACCTCCGGCATGTCCGGCCGCACCGGCTTGCCTGCAAGCAACGCCTGGAGCAGTCCGAACGCCACCAGTGCGACCGCGCAGGCGTTGGGAACCGTCTGCGGACGCATCCAGCCGTAGTCCACGGTCTCCGTGTTGGCGGGAATCACCGCCAACAGGAGGACCATGCCGGCGAGAGCCACCAGGAGCCCCGCCAAGCGGTTCACCAGCATGTCACGTCATCCCAGATCGCCTGCTGGCCGGCCGGCTCCGCCACTGCGGTCACTTGCCGAACAGCTTGGCGACGTTGGAAAGCCCGTCGTCCAGCATCTTGCGCGTTCCGGCCGGTCCGAGGTCGCTCGGCTCGGTCTTCATGGCGTTCACGATGGCCGTTTTGGCGGCTTCCGAATTGATCGCATCGTTGAGTGCCTTCGCCAGCGCCGATTTTGCGTCGTCGGTGAGGCCGGCAGGAGCGGCGATGTAGAAATAGGGGTCGACATAGATGTCGTAGCCCTGCTCCTGGACGGTTTTGGTATCGGGAGCATAGCTGTGCCGGCCGGCGTTCGCGCTGGCGATCATCTTCAGATCGCCGCTTTCGAGATACGGGATATGGGCGCCGGCCGAAAACGAAGCCACGACATGGCCGCCCAGCAGTTGCTGGATCATCTCGGCGCTGCTCTTGGTCGGGACCAGCCGGAATTCGGTACCGGCTTCCTTGCCGACATACTGCATGAGCAGTTCCTGCGGCTTGGCATCGAATGCCACGATCGCGCCCTCGTGCTCCTTGGAATAGTCGATCAGCCCCTGCAAATCGTCGAAGGGCGCATCCGCCTTGGCCACGATGGCGAGCTGGGCACGGGCCACGGTCGCCAGATAGTCGAAGCTGTCGAGATCGAACGGCAGTTCCTTGCCGCGCAGCACGAGGTTGACGAGCACGGGCATGGACACCCCCATCCCGAGCGTCTGGCCGTCCGGCTTCACCACGGAAAGTCCGGTGAACATGGCGATGCCGCCGCCGCCTGGCTTGTTCTCCACGACGATGTCCCAGCCGGTCTGTTCTTCCATTTGCTTGGCGATCACGCGGCCGAGCGTGTCGGTCTCGCCGCCTGCGTCGAAGCCGATCTGCAGCGTCACGGGTCCCGAAGGCTCCCAGTCCGCCGCATGGGCGGCCGAAGCCATGACGAGTGCCGCCACCGCGGCAAGCAGGTTCCTGAAGTTCATCGTATCCTCCCTGTTTCTGTTCTGGCGAGCTTCTCCTCCGGCGCTCTACGCACCCGGGTCGCGATCCGACAGGCGGGCCGGCCTGTCGGTGACGGCGACTCGTGCTCCAACGGACCGTCATCCAGGTCCGTATGGAGGAAAGGTAACAGAAAACTTCCGTCGGGGAACCCAAATTTTCCGATCGGAAAATCAGGCCGAAAAAAGAGGCCGGCGGATCGCTCCGCCGGCCCCGCACCCTTATCGGAAAAGTGCTCCGGTCAGTTGGATTCCGTCGGATCGACGCGACCGACTTCGACCCACTTGCCGCCGTCGATCTTGGAGATGACGATCAGATTTCCGCCCTGATGATCCTCGCCCACGTCGATCGGAACGTCGTTGACGACGTCGTCGTACTTGAGGCCTTCCATCGCGGTGCGGAAGCTCTCCGACGTCAGGTCCTTGCCCGCGGCCTCGAGCGCCATCACCAGCGTCTTGGCAGCGCTGTAGCCGAGTTGCGCGGCCGTATCGGCCGGCTGACCCGCGAAGGCCTGGTACTTGTCGGCCCATTCCTTCACTTCCGGCACGTCCAGACGATCCTCGAAATCGACCCAGCCGGCGGCCGCGTAGTAGCCCTCGGTCACGCCTTCAGGAACCTTGGCGACGGCGGTGTTGAAGCCGGCCGACGATCCGATGAAGGAAACGTCGGTCCAGCCGAGCTTCTTGGCCGTGGCAAAGGCCACGATCGTTTGCCGCACGCCGAGAGCCGTGGCGACGATGTCGCACCCGGCGTCGCGCAGCTTCTGGATCGACCCGACGAAATCCTGCTCGTCCGGCTTGTGGGTGGTTTCCGCTGCCCAGTTGAGGCCGAGTTCCTCAGCCTCGTCCATGGCGCCTTCCTGGATTTCCTTGCCGAAATCGGAAGGAATGTACATCGCGCAGACGTCCTTGGCGTCCTTCTCCTTCGCCAGGTAGTTCACGCCCGCGCGGAGCTGGTCGTAGTAGGACGAGAAGCCCGCGTATTTGAAGGACGTGTCGCCTTCGAGCATCTGCCGGGCCGCAGTCAGCGGACCGACGTTTGCGACTTCCTTGGATTCCATGATCGGGAAGCCGGCGATGTTGTGCGGCGTGCCGAGGTTCAGGATCATCGCGAAGACCTGGTCGGAATTGACCAGCTTGTTGAAGTTCTGAACCGCCTTCGGCACCTGGTAGCCGTGATCCTCGACGACGAAGCGTATCTTGCGGCCGTTGATGCCGCCGGCAGCGTTCACCTCCTCGAACACCTGCTGCGCGGCCTTTATGGCACCGACGTTGAAGGCGGCGAAGATGCCCGAGAGGTCGCCGTTCGAGCCGATGACGATCTCGTCGTCGGTGACGCCCTGCGTGGCGTACGCGGCGGATGCCATTCCCGCCGCCAGTCCCATCGCGAGGATGGATTTTCCTATGGACCTGATCATTGAGACTTCCTCCTTGTCTGTTCAGTTCCCAGCATGGCCGGGCTGGCCATACATCTCGTCGATCAGCTTCTTGTGCTTCTGTTCGACGAAGCTCCGTTTCAACTTCATCGTGGCTGTCAATTCCTCATCCTCTGCGGTGAGCAGCACATCGATCAAGCGGAAATCCTTTATCTGTTCCACGCGCGCGAACTCGGCGTTGGTATCGGCGACGACGCCCGCAATGAGGTCTCGCACCTCCTGCGCGGCGCAAAGCGAGCGGAAGTCGTTGAACGGCACGCGGCGCTCCTGCGCGAACTTCTCGACGTTCTCCTGGTCGATCATGATCAGGCAGGAGAGGAACTTGCGCTTGTCGCCGATCACCACCGCGTCGGAGACGTAGGGCGAGAACTTGAGCCGGTTCTCGATCTCGGCCGGCGTGATATTCTTGCCGCCCGCCGTGATGATGATGTCCTTCAGTCGTCCGGTGACGAAGAGGAACCCCTCGTTGTCGAGGCGGCCGACGTCGCCGGTTCTGAGCCAGCCGTCCTCCGAGACGGTCTCCGCGGTCTTTTCCGGCTTGTTCCAGTAGCCCTTGAAGACGTTGGCTCCCTTGTACTGGATTTCGCCGTCGGGAGAGATGCGCGCGTGGCCACCCGGCACGACCTTGCCGACGCTGCCCGTCTTGGCATCCTCGATGAGGTTGACCGAGATGACGCCGGAGCTTTCGGTCATGCCGTAGCCTTCCAGCACGGTTATGCCGACCGCCTGGTACCATCTGAGAAGATCCGGCGAGATCGGCGCCGCACCCGTCGTGCCGCGCCGCAGCCGGTCGAAGCCCAGCATCCGGCGCAGGTTCCTCAGCACCAAGAAGTCCCAGAAGGCGTAGGCAAGCTTCGTTCCGGCCGGTACCGGGTCGCCGTGCTCGAGCGCGCGGGCACGAGCCATTCCAGTGGCGATGGCGCGCCTGTAGGCCCACTTGCCGAGCGGCGTGGCGTCGTTCGCCATGATGGTGACGCGCGAATAGACCTTTTCCCACACCCGCGGCACTGCGGTGAAGACGTGCGGCGAGACCTCGCGCACGTTGTCGAAGACCGTCTCGGGGCTTTCGGCGAAATTCACCGTCGAGCGCAGCCCGATCGGCGTGAAGACGCTGATCAGGCGTTCCAGGATGTGACACAGCGGCAGGAAGCAGAGCTGCTCGTCATCGTCGTCCACCGGCAGCGTCAGCACGGAACCGATGATGGAGACGATGATGTTCTCATGACTGATCATGGCCCCCTTCGGAGGACCGGTCGTGCCCGACGTGTAGACCAGGATCGCCGTGTCCTTTGGGTCGGACCGTGCGATCTCTTCGTCGAAGCGGTTCGGGTTGGTCTTCAGGAAATCGCGGCCGATCCGGTAGAGATCGTCGAGAAAGATCACGCGGTCATCGACAAAGTCGTGCAGTCCCTCGCGGTCATAGACGATGACTTTCGCCAGACCCGGCATCTCGTCGCGGACCGAGAGATACTTGTCGAGCTGCTCGTCGTTTTCGAGAAACAGGAAGCGGCTGTCGGAATCATTGACCAGGTACTGGAGCTGCTTGGCGGAATCCGTCGTGTACACGCCCGACGAGATGCCGCCGACCGACTGGACGCCGAGATCGGTGTAGATCCATTCCTTGTTGTCCTCGGACAGGATCGAGACCACCTCGCCGCGCTTCAAGCCGAGCGACAGGAGACCGAGCCCGATCAGCCGCGCATGGTCGTAGAAGTCGCTCCAGGTGTAGGACAGCCAGATGCCATAGTCCTTCTCCCGGTGCGCCACCTTGCCGCCGAGCTCCTGGCAGCGCTGGCGGAACAGCTTCGCCAGCGTATCGCATCCGTCGAGATAGAACGGACCGGCGCTTTCGAGGTTCTGGTTGAAGGAGAACCCCCTGACCGTCTGCATGGGGGGCAGTTTTTCGGCTATCGTCATCACTTCCTCCCGCGGCGCCTCCTCAGCGCCAGGTCTTCTTCTGCTTCCAGCGCTTCTGCCCGCGCTGGCTCTCCTCGGCCTGGACGCCGAGGTAGAACTCCTGGACGTCCTTCGACTGCAGCAGCCGCTTGGCCTCGTCGGCCATCACGATGCGCCCGAGTTCCATCACATAGCCGTAGTCGGCGACCTCGAGCGCCACCTTGGCGTTCTGCTCCACCAGCATCATGGTCACGCCCTGCTCGCGGTTCAGACGCTTGATGATCTGGAATATCTCCTTCACCAGCAGGGGCGAGAGACCCAGGCTGGGTTCGTCGAGGAGCATCAGCTTCGGCCTTGCCATCAGGCCGCGGCCGATGGCCAGCATCTGCTGCTGTCCGCCCGACAGCGTACCGGCCGCCTGCCGTCGCCTTTCCTTGAGGATCGGGAAGTAGGAGAACACCATCTCCTCGTCCTGACGGATGCCGTCGCCGTCGCTGCGCACGAAGGCGCCCATTCGGAGGTTCTCCTCCACCGTCAGCAGCGGGAACACCTCGCGCCCTTCCGGCACGTGCACGATGCCCATGCGCACCACCTTGTCGGGCGCCGCGCCGGCGATGTTCCGGCCGCCGTAGAGGATCTGGCCCTTCTCCGGGTCCATGACGCCGGAGATCGTCTTCATCAGCGTCGTCTTGCCGGCACCGTTGGCGCCAAGCACGGTGACGATCTGGCCCTCTCGCACTTCGAGGCTGCAGCCGCGGATCGCCATGATCGGGCCGTAGTAGCTTTCGAGGTTGCGCACGGTGAGAACGACCTGCTTCTCAGAGGCCGGCGTCGTCTCGGGGCGGATGCTCTGCGCCACGTTCATGCGACCGCCCTTTCCTCGTCGTCCGAGACGCCGATATAGGCCTCGATGACCTTGGGATCGTTCTGCACCTCGTGCGAGGTGCCGATGGCGAGCATCTGGCCGTCGGCCAGTGCCAGCACGCGGTCGGAGACGGCGGACACGAGATGCATGTCGTGCTCGACCATCAGCACCGTGATGCCCATCTGCTTCTTGATGTCCTCGACCCAGAAGGCGACGTCCTGCGTCTCCTCCACCGAAAGCCCGGAAGCCGGCTCGTCGAGCAGCAGCAGCTTCGGCTGGAGCGCGAGGGCCCGGCCCATCTCGACCACCTTGCGCACGCCGTAGGGAAGCCCCGCGATGTACTTCTCGCGATAGGCCTGAAGGTCCAGGAACCCGATGACGTGCTCCACCGCCTCGCGGTGCCGCCGCTCCTCCCGCCGCACGGAGGGCGTGAACAGGAGCTCCGTCGCGAAATTGCTGCGGCGGTGGCGGTGCCGGCCGACCAGGAGGTTCTGCAGCACCGTCGCCTGCTCGAACAGCTCGATGTTCTGGAAGGTGCGTGCGATGCCGAGCGAGGCGATCTCGTGCGGCTGGCGCGACAGGATGCTCTTGCCCTGGAAGCGGATATCGCCCTCGGCCGGATCGTAGATGCGGCTGATCAGGTTGAAGATGGTCGACTTGCCGGCGCCGTTCGGACCGACGAGCGCGAACACCTCGCCCTCCTCGACCGAGAACGAGACCTTGTTGACGGCGACGACGCCGCCGAAGCGCAACGTGACGTTGTCCAGTTCCAGCAGGCTCATCGCATACGCTCCGTCTTGAGGTAGCTTTTCTGGCGGCGGAACATGTCCTTCCGGTAGAAGGGGAACAGTTGGAAGTAGGTCCGGATCTTGATCCAGCGGCCGTAGATTCCCATCGGTTCGAACAGGATGAACAGGATGAGGATCGCTCCGAAGATCGCGGATTCGAGGCCGGGAATGGCCACCGTTCCGCCGCCGAACAGGCCGCCGATCCAGTCGCGCGAGATCGCGATGGCCTGCGGCATGAGCGCCACGATGATGGCACCGAAGAAGGCGCCGTGGATGGAGCCCAGACCGCCGATGACGATCATCAGCAGGAGCTGGATGGAGATGATGACGTTGAAGGTCTCATTGTTGAAGATGCCCGCGTAATGTCCCATCAGCGCGCCGGCGAGACCGGTGATCGCGGTCGAGATGCCGAATGACGTCGCCTTCGTACGGGCGACGTTCACCCCCATGGCCTGCGCCGACACCTCCGAATCGCGCACTGCGGCGAAGGAGCGGCCGAGCGGCGAGCGCAGGAGGTTGCGGTAGACCAGCACGACCAGCACCGTCACGGCGAGCACGAGCCAGTAGAACCCGTCCGGATTGGCGTAGCGGTCGAACTTGAAGCCGAAGATTTCGATCGTCGGCGCGAACAGGCCGATGACGCCGTTGGTCAGCGGTTCGGCCAGAACGATGATGTCGTCGGCGAGGATCGAGACCGCCAGCGTCGCGATGGCGAGATAGATGCCGTGCAGCCGCGTCGTCGGCAGCGCGACCAGGACGCCGGCAAGCCCGGCGATCACGCCGGCGAGCGGGAAGGAAAGCAGGAACGGAAACCCGAGCTTCTCCTGCAGGAGCACGTTGGCATAGCAGCCGACCGCCAGGAAGGCGGCGTGGCCGAGGCTCGCCTGGCCGGTCTGCCCGACCAGCACCATCAGCCCCATGCCGGCGATTGCCCAGATCAGCATGTTGGTCATCTCGCCGATGGCGAAGGTGCCGAGCAGGAAAGGAAGGATGATCGCCAGCACCAGCAGCAGCATGTACCAGGTGGCCTGGGCACTGTGCTGGAAGTAGTTGATGTCGGCGTCGTAGGATGTCTTGAAGACTGTCCGCATCGGTTCAGACCTTCTTCCTGTGGACCTGGGCCAGGATGCCGTGCGGCCTGAACACGAGGATCAGGAACAGCAGCAGGTAGGGCATGACCTGCGAGTATCCCGCCGCGATGTAATAGGAGGCGAAGGGTTCGATCAGCCCGACGATGATGCCGCCGAGCAGCGCGCCCGGAAGGCTGCCGAAACCGCCGATGACCGCCGCCGCGAAGGCCTTGATGCCGAGCAGTCCGATCGAGGGATCGATCGAGCCCTTGGAGGCAAACAGGATGCCGGCGATCGCCGCGACCGCTCCCGCCAGCGCCCAGATCAGCGAATGCACGCGCTTGACGGGGATGCCCATGTAGTAGGCCGCGAGCTGGTTCTGCGAGGCGGCCTGCATGGCGACGCCGAGCTTGGTGCGGTTGAAGTAGAAGTAGAGCGCGATCGTCAGCAGCACGGTGACGATGATGATCGACACCTCGTCCAGGCCGAGCACCAGACCTCCGAAGCGGACATCCTGCCCGGCGATCGGTGATTCCAGCGAGATCGGCTGGTGGCCCCAGATGAGACCGGCGATGAAGCGCAGGACGAAGCCGAGCGCGATCGTCAGGATGACGACGGCAACCTGGCTCTGGCCGAACATGCGCCTGAGCACGATCATGTCGAGCAGGTAGCCGAAGACGCCCATCAGGAAGATCGCGATCGGTACCGAGACCCAGAACGGCAGTCCCCAGAACTGGTCGTTGGTGAGGCCGAGCGTGATGAAGGCCCCGAGCATCATGAAGTCGCCCTGGGCGAAGTTCACCGCTTCCGTCGCCTTGTAGATCAGCACGAAGCCGAGCGCGATAAGGCCGTAGACACAGCCGTTCGCCAGCCCGCTGACAAATAGTTGCAAGACGTCCAAAACGTTCGATCCTCCCAAATCGACGCGGTCTCTTGCCGCGTTCTTTTGTCGTTCACCCTACAGACAGCCCGCCCGCCCTCGCAGGCGTGGCTGTTCTTCCTCCTAGGGCGCGATGAACACCTTTCCGTTGGGTCGCGCCATTTCCTCCGGCACCTTCTGCATCGCTTCGGAAAGCGGGACGACCGCGTTTACGTCAGTCGACCAGCGACCGTCCTTGAAACGCATCTGCGCCTCGCGGATGGTTGCGATCTTCTGTTCCGGCGCGGTCTTGCGCATCCACTCGGTGAGCCAGAAGCCCTCGATCCGCTTGTTCATGAAGATCAGCTGCCCCGGCTCGGGTATCGGGGTCGTGTCCGTATCGAGCCGCCCGTAGACGATCCAGCGCGCCCGCTTCGGCATGGCGTTGAAGATTTCACCGGCGAGCGGGCCGGTGACGGCGTCGAGAAAGACGCGCGGCTGCTCGGCCTTGAGAACATCCTTGAGTTCGTTGGCGAAACCGCCCGACGACGCATTCAGGACATGTGCGGCGCCGGCATTCCTCAACAGATCCTTCTGGTCGTCGCGCCGTACGATCGCGATCGGCCTGTAGCCCTCGTCGCGCGCCACCCCCATCATCAGCTTGCAGAGCTGGCTGGCCGCCGCGGTCAGGATGAAGGATTTCTCGCCCTCCTCCTTGACGATGCCGAACATGGCCAGCGCCGTCAGCGGATTGACAATCATCGCGGCCGCGTCCTCGTCGCGGATGCCGTCGATGACCGGGATGCAGGCGCCTCCTTCCGCAATCGCGTAGTCGGCCCAGGAGCCCCAGCCGCTGAGGCCGGTGGCAAAGGCGACGCGCTGGCCGACCGGCAGATGCGCACCTGCACTCTCGCCAGCCGCCGCTATGACGCCGACGCCCTCGAACCCGGCGGGCTGGCCCTGCCTGCGCGGCTGTCCGTAGAGCCCCTTGACGAACATGACGTCGGACGGGTTGATCGAGGCGAGGCTGACCTTGACCAGAACCTGCGAAGGGCCGGGCGCGGGCACCTCGATCTCCCCGGGCCGCACGTATGGCTGCATCGCCTCGAGCCGCGCATCGGAGCGCTCGCTCGAATAGCCGTCGTTGACCAGCAGCAGGGCCTTCATGCGTGCGGGAATGCTCATCGCGACGTGCTCCTCAAGGCTTCAGGATGATCTTGCCGGCCGAACCGCGCCCGAGCACGCGCTTCAGTACGGTCGGGGCGTCGGCCAGGGGATACTCGCCTTCGATGACCGGCTTCACCTTGCCGGCGAGATGCCAGCCGATCAACTCCTTCATGTTGCCGGCATAGACCTGCGGCTCACGGCGCGTGAAATCCCCCCAGAACACGCCGACCACGCTGAAACCCTTGACCAGCGCCAGGTTGACCGGGAATTTCGGGATCGTGCCGGACGCGAAGCCGATGACCAGAAGGCGGCCGCCCCAGCCCATCGAGCGCGACAATGCATCGAAGCTCTCGCCACCGACCGGGTCGTAGCCGACATCGACGCCCTTGCCGCCGGTCGCTTCCTTCAAGGCATCCTTCAGGTTGTCGTAGCCGAGCACGATATCGGCACCGGCGTCCCTGGCGATCGCCTGCTTCTCCGGGCTGGACGCGACGCCGATGACGCGTGCGCCCATCGCCTTGCCGATCTGGACCGCCGCGGTCCCGGTGAGCCCGGCCGCACCGAGAACGCAGAGCGTCTCGCCTGCCTTCAGTTGCGCGCGCTGCTTCAGCGCATAATGCGACGTACCGTAGCCGCACAGAAGCGCACAGGCGTCGGCGCTGCCGATCGCGTCCGGAAGCTTCATCACCGTGGCTTCCGGTGCGCCGACCATCTGCGCATAGCTGCCCATGGAGGACAGCGACGCCACGCGGTCGCCCACCTTGATGCCCTTCACGTCCTCGCCGATCGCCGTCACGGTTCCCGCGACCTCCATCCCAGGCACGAACGGTGTGGGCGGCTTCATCTGGTAGAGCCCCTGCACAAGAAGTCCGTCGGGAAAGTTTACGCCGATGGCCTCGGACTGGATGACCACGGTCCTGCCTTTGGCCTCCGGTTCGGGCCAATCGGCATATTCCAGGTTGTCCAGGGGACCGTAGGCGCGGGCGACGATCGCTTTCATGTGCGGCTTCAGACCTTTTCCTGCGTGTACTTCTTCAGCTCGATGCGGGCGACCTGACGGCGGTGGACCGCGTCGGGCCCGTCCGCGAACCGCAGGGTCCGCAGGTGCGTCCAGCTGCGCGCGAGCGAGGTGTCCTGGCTGATCCCCTGTGCGCCGAACATCTGCACGGCTTCGTCCGTGACCTTGAGAGCCACCTGCGGCGCGACCACCTTGATCTGGCTGATCCACGGCGCGGCCGCGCGGGCATCCCCCTGATCCATCATCCATGCCGCCTTGAGGCAGAGAAGGCGCGCCATCTCGATTTCCATGCGGCAGTTGGCGATGATGTCGTAGTTGGCGCCGAGCTTCGCGAGCGGCTGGCCGAAGGCCTCGCGGCGCATGGCGCGCTGGCACATCATCTCCAGCGCGCGCTCGGCCTGCCCGATCGCCCGCATGCAGTGATGGATGCGGCCCGGCCCCAGCCGGCCCTGGGCGATCTCGAAGCCCGCACCCTCCTGCTTGAGCATGTTCTCGACCGGCACGCGCACGTCCTCGAAGCGGATATGCATGTGGCCGTGCGGCGCGTCGTCGTCGCCATAGACCTCCATCGCGCGCAGGATCGTCACGCCGGCCGTTCCCGCCGGCACCAGCACCATGGAGTGGCGGCGGTGCTTGGGATCCTCGTCGCCACCGGTCTTCACCATGACGATGTAGATCCTGCAGCGGGGATCGCCGGCACCCGACGACCACCATTTCTCGCCGTTCAGCACGTAGTCGCCGCCGTCGCGCACGCAGCTCATGGATATGTTGGTCGCGTCGGAGGAGGCGACGTCCGGTTCGGTCATCAGGAAGGCGGAGCGGATCCTGCCCTCCAGCAGGGGAGCCAGCCATTCGTCCTTCTGCGCCTGCGTGCCGTAGCGCTCGAAGACCTCCATGTTGCCGGTGTCGGGCGCCGCGCAGTTGAATACTTCCGCCGCCAGGTGCGACTTGCCCATCTCCTCGGCGAGGTAGGCGTATTCGACCGTCGTCAGCCCGTAGCCGCGCTCCGAATCGGTCAGCCAGAAATTCCAGAGATTGCGCTCGCGGGCCTTTGCCTTGAGCCCCTCGAGGATCTCGGTCTGGCGCGGCGTATAGGTCCAGCGGTCGCCGCCCTTTCCGATCTCGGCCAGGAATTCCTCGTCCAGCGGGATGATCTCGTCCTGCACCATGCGGGCAACCTTGTCGTGGATCGGCTTCAGCCGTTCCGTCATCCCGAGATCCATGTTCGTCATGTCTTTTCCTCTTGCCCCTTCGACAGCCCGCCCAGCGCGTACTCGACGACCTTCTCGGCCACGCCCTCGACGTCGGCCCGATTCTCGCCGACGCGCGGTGAATACCAGAAGATCGGCGAGTTCAGCGACATGAACATGAGCTGGTTCGTGATGCTGAGATCATCGAAGCGAAACACGCCTTCGTCGCGTCCCTGCAGCAGCGTGTTCCGGAACAGCATGCCGTAGTTGTGGCGGTGCTCGATGAGTTCGTTGAAGACCGATCTCTGTTCGGGCGTGGTCGCGCCGCGCAGGTGCATCTCGACGCCGATCCACACGGCACGCTGGAACGGTTTGGTGTCGATCATCTGCAGGACGTGCGCCATCGCCATCTTGCGCCAGCGCGGCAAGGCTGGTCCGGGCAGATGCAGGTAGGGTTCCACGGCTTCGTAATTGAGATCCATCCCGTGCTTGAAGACGGCCGCGAAGAGATCCGCCTTGGAAGGAAAATGATGGTAGATGCGTCCCTTCGTGGCGCCGAGACTGCGCGCGACGTCGTCGATCGAGGTGGCGGTATAGCCACGACCCATGAAACATCTTGCCGCCGCGCTGAGAATGTCGATGCGCGAATTGTCGGCGACCTGCTCCCTGACGCCCAGCGCCATCCTGTCTCACGACCTCCCGTTTCGCGGAGCCTTCTTGTTTTTCGGACACATGGCCGATCGGCTCTTTACTGACAGGGCGATGATGAACATACTACCGGGTATGTTGTCAACGCGGCATCCTGTATAAGCCGCCGGGGAGGAACAATGTCATACATCGACGACCTTTTTTCGGTAGCGGGCAAGAAGGCGCTCGTCACCGGCGCGGCCAGCGGCATCGGGCGCATGGCAGCGACGGCATTGGTGCAGGCCGGCGCGCATGTCATGATCGTATCCCGGCGCGGAGCGGAATGCGAGAAGGTCGCGGAAGAACTGAACGCGATGGGCGCCGCGGGAAGCGCGGAAGGCTTCGGCGGCGATGTCGGCTCCGAAGACGGCGTCCTGGAGCTTGCCGGAGCCGTGAAGGCGCGTACCGACGCGCTGCACATCCTCATCAACAACGCCGGCCTGACCTGGGGCGAGAACCTCGAGAGCTTCCCCTACCATGCCTGGGCACGGGTGATGAACGTCAACGTGACGGGGCTCTTCCATCTCACCCGGGAGATGCTGCCCCTGCTGGAGCAGGCAGCATCCGACGACGATCCATCGCGCATCATCAATCTGGGTTCGGTGATGGGAACCCAGCCGATGGCTGACGGCGCCTATTCCTACACCGCTTCCAAGGCGGCGGTGCATCATCTCACCCGGACATTGGCGAACGAACTCGCGGGGCGCCGCATCACGGTGAACGCCTTCGCGCCCGGTCCCTTCCAGAGCCGCATGACGGCGTTCGCCACCGGCAGCGACGAAAAGGCCGCCAAGGTCGGCAACCGCGTACCTCTCGGGCGCATCGGTAATCCGGATGACATAGCGGGCGCGACGCTTTATCTGTGCAGCCGCGCCGGAAGCTACGTCACGGGCGCCATCCTTCCCCTGGATGGCGGACAGGCGGTGCAGCACGGCATGTCGCTGTTCAAGGATCTGGATTGACGCCGCAGGATGCAGGACACGGAACTGAAGCCGGTCACCACGGATGACCTCGTGGCGGCGGTGGGATCGGAAATCGGCGTATCGTCCTGGCGGACAGTCAGCCAGACGATGATCGACCGGTTCGCCGAAGCCACCGACGACCATCAGTTCATCCATGTCGATCCCGAAAGGGCGGCGCGGGAGATGCCCTATGGCGGCACGATCGCGCACGGTTTCCTGTCGCTTTCGCTTCTGTCTACCCTCGCCTACGAGACGCTGCCGCCGCTTGCGGGTGCGACGATCGGCATCAACTACGGTTTCGACGAGGTTCGCTTCAAGTCGCCGGTCAGGTCCGGTGCCCGCATCCGCGGCCGGTTCGTGCTCGCCAGGGCGAACGTGCGCCCCTCGGGCTGGGTCGAGGCCGGCTACGACGTGACGATCGAGATCGAGGGATCGAAGAAGCCCGCGCTCACCGCGCGCTGGCTGACGCTGACGCAACTGGCACAGCAGGACATCGCATCATGAGCGACCCCAACGCCCTCGACGCAGCCGCACTCGGTCCATACCTCGAAAAGCACGTTGCGGGCTTTTCCGGACTGAAATCGGTCGAGAAATTCAAGTCGGGCCAGTCGAATCCGACCTACAGGCTCACCGCCGGCAGTGGCGACTACGTGCTGCGCGCCAAGCCGCCCGGCCAGTTGCTGAAATCCGCGCATCAGGTCGACCGCGAATACCGTGTGATGAAGGCGCTGGGGACGACGGGATTCCCGGTTCCCGAGATGCTGCACCTTTCGGAAGAGGATTCTCCGATCGGCCGCATGTTCTTCGTCATGCGTTTCGTCGAGGGCCGCATCTTCTGGAACCCGGCCCTGCCGGAAGTGACCGGCAATGACGAGCGTGCGGCCATCTTCGATGCGATGAACGCCACCCTCGCGGCCCTCCACGACGTCGACTTCGCGGCGATCGGGCTCGCCGATTACGGCCGTCCCGGCAGCTATTTCGAGCGCCAGCTCGGGCGGTGGACGAGCCAGTATCGGGCATCCGAGACCGGCAGGGTCGATGCCATGGAGGAACTCATCGCCTGGCTGGAGGCGAACCGGCCCGCGGACGACGGCCTCGTGTCGCTCGTGCATGGCGACTACCGGCACGACAACATGATCTTCGCGTCCGGCGAGCCGAAGGTCGTGGCGGTGCTGGACTGGGAACTCTCGACGCTCGGCCATCCCTATGCCGATCTCTCCTATCAGTGCATGCAATGGCATCTGCCGCACGATTCGGGCTTTCGCGGCCTCGGAGGGGTGGACCGCAAGAGCATCGGATTGCCGTCCGAGGAGGAATATGTGGAGGTCTATTGCCGCAGGCGCGGCATAGGTTCGATCCCCGACTGGACATTTTGTCTCGCCTTCTCCTTTTTCCGCCTCGCGGCGATCTGCCAGGGCGTCTACAAGCGCGCACTTGACGGGAACGCTTCCAATCCCGAGAAGGCGCGTACCTACGGCGACGCGGTCAGATTGCTTGCCGGCCTCGCCGTGCGGCAAATCGAAAAAGGGACGTGATCATGGGCCGCTTCACCGACCAGGTTGTCATACTGACCGGCGCGAGCGGCGGTTTTGGGCGGCGCACCGCAGAGCGCCTAGCCGAGGAAGGTGCCCGTCTGGTGCTTTCCGACATCGGGGACGACCCGCTGCACGAATTGTCCGGTTCGCTCGACTGCGAGTGTGCGACGCTGGCAGGCGACATCGCCGACGAAAGCCTTTCGCACGATCTGGTGAAGCTCGCGGTCAGCCGCTTCGGGCGGCTCGACATTGCCATCAACAATGCCGGTATCGCCCAGAGCTTCGTAAAGCTGTCGCAGGTGCCTTCCGAGGAGGCGCGCCGCATCATCGACATCGACCTGATGGGCGTGTTCTACGCCATGAAGCATCAGCTGCCGCAGATGGAAAAGCAGCAGCGGAAGGACGGCAAGGGTGGCGCGATCGTCAACATCGCGTCGGTCGCCGGAGTATCGGGGGCGCCGCGGCTGTCGGTCTATGCCGCCGCGAAGCACGGCGTCATCGGCCTGACCCGGTCAGCCGCGCTCGAATACGCGCCGAAGGGCATCCGCGTGAATGCCGTGTGTCCGTCCTACGCGCGGACGAACATGGTCGGCGAGTTTGTGAAACTCTCGGGACGCACCGAGGACGAGGCGATCGCGGAACTCACGCGCGGTGTGCCGATGAAGCGCGTCGCCGAGGTGGACGAGATCGTGGAGGTGATCCTCTTCGCCGGCGAACCGCGCAATTCCTTCATGACCGGGCATGCGATTTCGGTCGACGGCGGCATCAGCGCCATCTGAGCGACGGTATCATCCACGAGGCTGGTGCCGGATTCAGGCGTCCCGGGCGGCCTCGGAGAGGAAATCCCACGCATATTCGGAGAACGACCGCCAGACCTCGACCCGGAACCCGGTTTCGGCGGTCCTGAGCAGGACGATCTCGATCTTCCCCAGCAAGGTCCGCGAGCAGGCGCCGACCGGAAAGGCCGCGAGGGCCAGATCCTGCGGACAGCCGGCGCTGAGACAGGCTTCGGCTCCTGACCCCTCCACCAGGATCGCGACGTTGCGGTGCGAGACGTCCACCGCCGAATGCAGCGCCTTGGCTTTCCCGGCCTCCGACGGCAGATCGCTCCCGTCCTCGTCTATGACGAGCCATTCGTCCGGCCCGAGCCAGAGCGCGGTGCGGCTGCCGGATTTCGCCCGCGCCGACGTCTTCGGCGTCTGCGGCAGCGTTACGCCGAGAGCGCGGGAAACCGAGTTGACCGACAGATCCGGAACTCTAAGGGCAAGCCTCGACGCCGGCGGTGCCGGCGTGAGCGCGACGCGTTCGGCGGAGACCGAAAGACCAGCGAGCCTCTCGCGCCGCTCGACCGCCGTTTTCGACGCCTTAGCCATGGAGCCGCTCCCCTTTCTCGTCGAAGAACACGGTGCTGCCGACCTCCACCTCGATCGGCCCCGACGGCATGGGAACATAGAGCGTCCTGCCCACACGGTCGCGCCCGCCCTCGACCAGTGCCAGGGCGATCGAGCGCCCGCAATTCTCCGACCAGTAGGACGAGGTCACGTGGCCGATCATCTTCATGGGGATCGGCTGGTTCGGATCGATGACGATCTGCGCGCCTTCTTCGAGCACGACGTTCGGGTCCTTGGTTCGCAGCCCGACCAGTTGGCGACGCCCGGGCGCCACCAGGTCCGGACGCATGAGGCCGCGGATGCCGACGAAATCCGTCTTCTTCTTGCCGACCGCCCAATCGAGCCCGGCATCGTTCGGCGTCACCGTTCCGTCCGTGTCCTGGCCGACGATGATATAGCCCTTCTCGGCGCGCAGGACGTGCATGGCCTCGGTGCCGTAGGCGCAGGCGCCGTGCTTCTCCGCCTCGCCCCACAGTGCTTCCCAGACGGCCTCGCCATAGTCGGCGGGTACGTTCACCTCGAAACCGCGATCGCCCGTGAACGACATGCGAAACAGCCGCGTCGGCACGCCGCAGATGCGACCCTCGCGCACCGACATGTGCGGCATCGCCTTGTCCGAGAGATCGATGCCCTCGACGAACGGCGCGATGATGTCGCGCGACTTCGGCCCCTGCACCGCGATCACCGCCCACTGCTCCGACACCGACGTCAGCCACACGTTGAGCTGCGGGAACTCGGTCTGAAGATAGTCCTCCATGTGATGGAGCACACGCGCAGCGCCGCCCGTCGTGGTCGTGACGTGGAAGCGTTCGGGGCTCAGCCGTCCGACGACGCCGTCGTCGTAGATGAAACCGTCTTCCCTGAGCATGATGCCATAGCGGCAGCGGCCCGGCTCGAGCTTCTGCCAGGGATTGGTATAGAGCAGTTCCATGAAGGCGGCCGCGTCGGGTCCGACCACCTCGATCTTGCCGAGCGTGGACGCATCGAACATGCCGGCGTTCTGGCGCACGGTCCGGCACTCGCGATTGACGGCCGCGTGCATGTCCTCGCCGGATTTCGGATAGTACCACGCCCGCTTCCACTGGCCGACGTCCTCGAAGACGGCGCCTTGCCGCTCCGACCACTCGTGCATCGCCGTCCTGCGCGTGGGGTCGAACAGCTTGCCGCGCGAATGCGCGACCAATGCACCGTACGTGACCGGCGTGAAGGGCGGCCGGAACGTCGTCAGGCCCACTTCCGGGATTTCCCGGCCGAGCATCTCGGCAGCGATGGCCAGCCCGTGCAGGTTGGACGTCTTGCCCTGATCCGTCGCCATGCCGTTGGTGGTGAAGCGCTTGACGTGCTCGATGGAGCGCATGCCTTCCTTCACCGCCTGGCGGATGTCCTTGGCGGTTACGTCGTTCTGGAAATCGACGAAGGCCTTGACGGTCGTATCCCGCCCAGCGCCGGGTGCCGCGCCGACCATGCCGGCCGACCAGCCCTCCGAGGCGTCCACCTTTATCGCGGTGCGTGTTTCGGGCCTTGCGCCCGCCGATGCCCGCGCCGCCCTCTCGCCGGCGGCTAGCGCTTCCTTGACGGCGGCCGCGAGATCGTCGGTGCCGTTGCAGGATCCGACACAGGCGCAGTCCTGCGCATATGTGCCCGGCAGGAAGCGCTTCGACGTGGCGTCGAAGGCGACCTTGCCGCGCGACTGGGAAAACAGGTGGACCGACGGCGTCCATCCGGCCGACATCAGCAACGCATCGATCGGAATGACGCGCCCGCTTCCCTCGCCGGTCTTGGGCATGACGGTCATCGAATTGACGCGGAGGTTGCCGCCGACCGCGGTGACGGCCCGTCCCGGCAGCACCTCGATGCCGAGCGAGCGGGCCTCTTCCAGGGCGTTGCCCGTCGGGTT
Source organism: uncultured Alphaproteobacteria bacterium (assembly GCA_963747465.1). Classification (GTDB taxonomy): domain Bacteria; phylum Pseudomonadota; class Alphaproteobacteria; order Rhizobiales; family Rhizobiaceae; genus Aquibium. Next base: position 588,444 of record CAVVFC010000003.1, on the reverse strand, counting down.
GTCGCGAAGATCGACGATCACCCGGACGCCGGCGCCCGCGCGCCGCATGTCTATCGCGGCCCAATAGGCGGATTCGTTGGCGGTATAGACGCCGACGTTGCGGCCGACGCGCACGCCGTAGTGATTGAGATAGGTGCGCGCCGCGGACGCGAGCATGATGCCGGGCCGGTCGTTGCCGGCGAAGACCATGTGCCGTTCGATCGAGCCGGTCGCGAGCACGACTCGCCTGGCCCGCACCTGCCAGAGCCGCTCGCGCGGCAGGTCGCCCGGTTCGGCGAGATGGTCGCTGACGCGCTCGGTCAGCGCGATCAGGTTCTGGGCATAGTAGCCGAAAGCCGTGGTGCGGGACAGCAGCCTCACGTTGTCCATCTCCGACAGCTTCTTCACCGTCTCCTGCGACCACGACCAGCCGTCCCGCCCATCGATGCGGGCGCCGGTCTCGTAGCGCATGGCGCCGCCGAACGTCGCCTGTTCGTCGCACACGATGACGCGCGCGCCCGCTTCCGCTGCCGCCAGGGCCGTAGCGAGCCCGGCGGCGCCGCCGCCGACGACCAGCACGTCGCAATGGGCGAAACGCGATGAATAATGGTCCGGGTCGGGCTTGTCGGGCGCGACCCCGAGACCGGCGGCCGAGCGTATCCGGGGTTCGTAGAGCCTCGCCCATGCCGACCTCGGCCACATGAAGGTCTTGTAGTAGAAGCCGGCCGAGAAGAACGGCGCCGCCAGGTCGTTGACCGCGCCGACGTCGAAGGCGAGCGAGGGCCAGCGGTTCTGCGACACCGCCGCCAGTCCGTCATAGACCTCCTGCACGGTGGCGCGCACGTTGGGTGTCTTCCGGGCGGCATCTCTGTGGACGCCGACCAGCGCGTTCGGCTCTTCCGCGCCGGCAGAAAGGATGCCGCGCGGGCGGTGGTACTTGAAAGAACGCCCGACCAGATGGACGCCGTTCGCCAGCAGGGCGGATGCGAGCGTGTCGCCCTCGCGCCCCGAATACGGCTCGCCGTCGAACGTGAAGCGGACCGGCCTTGCGTCCGGCAGCCTGCCGGCGCCTGCGATACGATGCGTCTCGGCCATCAGGCCTCACCCTCGTTGCTCTGGGTCTTGCGGGTTCGTTTCGAAGCGGACTTCGGCGCTTCGGCGGCGGTGTCGCCGGTATTGGTACCGGCCGGCGTCGTCGCTTTCCGGCCGCGGGTCGGTCTGGATTGCTCCGACGTGCCGGACGCGCTTTCGTCTGCGGCAGTCGTCGTCCTGGCTCGCCGCGGCTTCGGTTGCGCGGCCGGAGCATCCGAGTTCGATGGCGGCGAAACGCGCTTGCCGCCGCGTGCCGGCTTGCGCTCGTCCGGTGGTGCGTCGACGGGCGCCGGTTCCGACGCACCGGTCGCGCCCGGTTTGCGCGTTGGCCTTGCCGCCACCGCGGGCTGCGCCTTCTTCGCTTCGACGACGGGGATGTTGGCATCGGCGGTCAGCGGCTCGACCGCCGCAGCGGCCTTGGCGAAGCGGTCCGGGTTCGGCTTCGGCAGTCCCGCCTTGTAGGTGGTGAAGAAGCGATCGGTCACCGTATCGCGCACCGCATTGAAGAACCGGCCGCAGCCGTGCACGTGCCGCCACCGCTCATAAATGATCCCCTTCGGATTTGCCCGCAGGTACAGGAAAGCCTCGAAGTCCTCGTCGCTCGTCTCGGTGATGTTGGAGGGGCGTGCGATGTGGGCTTCGCCGGCGTTGCGGAACTCGAGTTCCGGCCGTTCTTCGCCGCAGTAGGGGCATTGGATCAGAAGCATGGTCAGATCTCGGTTTTGATCGCGGCGGTCGCGTGGTCGCCGGTGTTCGGCGTGCCCGCCGGTTCTATCAGCAGAAGGTGCGTCTCGACGTCGGCCTTCGGGCAGTGCTCGACGCCCCTCGGCACCACGTAGAGTTCGCCAGGGCCGAGCACGACGTCGCCGTCACGCATCTGGATCGTCAGCCGTCCGTCGAGCACCATGAAGAAGTCGTCCGTCTCGGGATGCGAATGCCAGTTGAACTCGCCCTTCACCTTCACGACCATCAGGTCATGACCGTTGAAGGCGCCGACGATCTTCGGAGACCAGCGCTCGGAAAACAGCGCGAGCTTGTCGGCGAGGTTGACCGGTTGCCGCATGACCGACTTCAGTGCGCCACGGCGGCCGCCGCCGCCTCGTCGATCAGGCGGCCGGTACGGAAGCGCTCCAGCGTGAACGGCGCGTTGATGCGGTGCGGCTCGTCGCGCGCGATCGTGTGTGCGAAGACGTGTCCCGATCCCGGGGTCGCCTTGAAGCCGCCGGTGCCCCAGCCGCAATTGACGTAGAGCCCCTTCACGGGGGTTTTCGCCAGGATCGGCGAGCGATCCGGCGTCACGTCGACGATGCCGCCCCAGGACCGCAGCATCTTCATGCGCGTGAACATGGGAAACATCTCGCAGATCGCGTCGAGCGTGTGGTTGATGATGTGCAGGCCTCCGGCCTGCGAATAGGAGATGTACTGGTCGGTGCCGGCGCCGATCACCAGTTCGCCCTTGTCGGACTGCGAGATGTAGGCGTGCACCGTGTTCGACATGACCACACAGGGGAAGCACGGCTTGACCGGTTCCGACACGAGCGCTTGGAGCGGATAGCTTTCCAGCGGCATGCGCACGCCGGCCATCTCCATCAGAACGGATGTGTGGCCGGCCGCCACGACGCCGATCTTCCTGGCGCCGATCGGCCCGCGCGTGGTCTCGACTCCGGTGACGGCGCCGTTCGGGCCGCGGTTGATGCCGGTCACTTCGCAGTTCTGGATGATATGCACGCCGCGCGCCGATGCGGCCCGTGCATAGCCCCAGGCCACTGCGTCGTGCCGCGCCGTCCCGCCGCGCCGTTGCAGCGCGGCCCCGACCACCGGATAACGCGCGTCCTTCGAGATGTTCAGCGGCGGACAGAATTCCTTCGCCTGCTCGGGCGTCAGCCACTCGTTATCGACACCGTTCAGCCGGTTGGCGTGGACGTGCCGCTTCAGCACCTGAACGTCGTGGACGTTGTGCGCCAGCATCATCACGCCGCGCGGCGAATACATGACATTGTAGTTGAGCTCTTGGGAGAGCCCCTCCCAAAGCTTCACGGCATGATCGTACATGGCGGCCGATTCGTCGTACAGATAGTTGGAACGGATGATCGTCGTGTTGCGGCCGGTGTTGCCGCCGCCGAGCCATCCCTTTTCCAGCACCGCCACGTTGGTGATGCCGTGCTCGGCGGCAAGGTAGTAGGCCGTCGCCAGACCATGCCCGCCGGCACCGACGATGACGACGTCGTACTCCTTGCGGGGCTCCGGGAAGGACCACTGCTCGTCCCAGCCCTTGTGGCCGCGAAGCGCTTCGCGGGCGATGGCGAAAGCGGAATATCTGCGCATCAGCGGCAAGCCTCGCGTGCCATTTACAGTCGGTGTCCGTTCAAGTCGGCGGGTGTATCACTAGCCAAAACGCGATGCCACCCTTGCGCTGAATGCGACGGGCGATGGCGAATTGCGACGCGGCGGCAACAGGAGAGCCGACCTTCAGAATCTTCCTTTGCAACCGCAGCCGAGTTGGAGAATTTTCCGTGCGCCGATTTGGCATGTGGAGAAAGACAGATGCTTCTCGTGAATACGTTCGTTGGTGCCAGTTCGATCGAGGGTGTGGGCGTGTTTGCCGCCGACCCCATTCCCAAGGGGACGCTCATCTGGCGTCTGGAGCCGGATTTCGACCGGCTCATTCCGGTCGAGAAGTACGAGACGGCAGAACCGCGGCTCAAGGACTTCCTCGACCGCTACGCCTATCCGAGCCCCGACCGGCCGGGCTTGCTGGTCTATGAAGTCGACAATGGCCGCTTCATGAACCATTCGGACGATCCGAACACGGATTTTTCCGATTCGGGAGGCGCGACGACCGTGCGCGACATCGCTGCGGGCGAGGAGATCACCTGCGACTACTCCGATTTCTATCCCGAATTCGAACTGGTGCCGACCGCCGAGGCGGCGAAACGCTGATGACGAGCGATCCGGCGCAATCATCGGCGCCGGATCGATTCCCTGTGAATCGCGGGAACCCGCTCCGGACATCGCTGCCGCCTGGATGGTATTGACCGCCTTGCCCGCGCCCTCGCGCAATGTGCGCAGCGCGGGCCGACTGGAACGAGGCCGGGGACACGGCCGGGAAGACGTGAATGAAGATCGGCATCGACATGGGCCTGGACGGCGGCGGCAAGCCGGCCATGCTCGACCTGGAGGAACTGCTCGCCACGCGCCTTCTGGTGCAGGGCAATTCCGGTTCCGGCAAGTCGCACCTGTTGCGGCGGCTGCTCGAACAGAGCGCGCCGTGGGTGCAGCAGTGCGTCGTCGATCCCGAGGGCGACTTCGTCACGCTGGCGGACAAGTTCGGCCATCTGGTCGTCGAGGCGACCCGCAGCGAGGCCGAACTGACCCGCATCGCCGCACGCGTACGCCAGCACCGAGTCTCCGTCGTCCTCAACCTCGAAGGCCTGGACGTCGACCAGCAGATGCGCGCCGCCGCCACTTTCCTCAATGGCATATTCGATGCGGAGCGAGACCATTGGTACCCGGTTCTCGTGGTTGTGGACGAGGCGCAGCTCTTCGCTCCCGCGGCCGCGGGCGAGGTCGCCGACGACGCCAGGAAGGTTTCGCTCGGCGCCATGACCAACCTGATGTGCCGTGGTCGCAAGCGCGGGCTGGCCGGCGTCATCGCGACCCAGCGGCTGGCCAAACTCGCCAAGAACGTGGCTGCCGAGGCCTCCAACTTCCTCATGGGCCGCACCTTCCTCGACATCGACATGGCGCGGGCGGCCGACCTGCTCGGCATGGATCGTCGCCAGGCCGAGATGTTCCGCGATCTGCCGCGCGGAAAGTTCGTCGCGCTCGGCCCCGCACTGTCGCGGCGACCGCTGCCCATTGATATCGGCGCGGTCGAGACCGCCGCGCGCTCGACCAGCCCGAAACTCATGCCGCTCCCGGAAACGGCGCCGCAGGACGCGGCCGATCTGATCTTCGCGCCCGGTCCGCAGGAGGTCCGGACCGTTCCGCGCCGCCACACCCCGCCCCCGCCGACCCCGACGGCTGACATCCTGGCGCAACTCGCCGCCTCGCGCCCGCAGCAACCGCAGACGGAGGCGGAACGGCCCGAGGCGGACACGGTGGAGCGCCGTCGCCTGCTCAATTCGGTCATGCGCGAGATCCTCGAGGATCCGGACGCTGCCTTCCGCTCCGACGCGGTGCTCTACCAGGATTTCCTCGTCCGCTGCCGCATCCGCCGTGTGACGGGCGAACCGCTCGACCTGTCGACGTTTCGCCGTGCCCTCGCCGTCGCACGCGCCGGGGTCCACGGAGAGCCGGAGGACGGCTCCGCCTGGCACTTGGCGCTCGACCTCTCGGCCTCCCTCCCCGACGACCTCCACGGCGTCTTCCTCCTCGTCGCCCGCGCGGCGGTCGAGGGGGCTGCCTGCCCTTCGGATGCCGTTCTGGCCCGGGCTTACGGCACTCATTCGGCCCGGCGTGCGAGGCGGCTGCTTTCCTTCTTCGAGGAACGCGGCCTGGTCGTGCTGCACACGGATCTGCGGGGATGGCGCATCGCCGCCTTCCCCGATCTCGGCTGCGAAACCGCACCCGGCGATGCCGACGCGATCGACTCCGGTGCCATGGTGCGACACGCGGCGGAGTGACCTAGCGTCAGGCGTCCCGAAGCCAGGCGACGCGAAGCCATGCACCCCGTGGCTTTGAGGGGCATTCTCATGGTACGATTCCGGATGGACAGGACCGCCCGATTCTGCTATCAGCCGCGCACTTCGCGGTAGAATTGTGCCGCGGTGGCGTCGCCCCTTTTGTCGGGCGCCGGCAAAAGTGTGATCAACTCCAACAAGGAACGACAGGAACGCCCGTGCAGGTACTCGTCCGCGACAACAACGTAGATCAGGCGCTTCGCGCACTTAAGAAGAAAATGCAGCGCGAAGGCATCTTCCGCGAAATGAAGATGCGCGGCCACTACGAGAAGCCGTCGGAGAAGCGTGCACGCGAGAAGGCCGAGGCAGTACGTCGCGCCCGCAAGCTCGCCCGCAAGCGGGCACAGCGCGAAGGCCTCGTCGCTGGTCCGCGTCCGGCTCCGGCCCGCTGACACCTGCCCATCTTTCGTCTCTTTCGGACGATAACAGAGTGGCGCGATGAGAATCGCCGCCACTTTTTTGTTGGCGGCTGCCGCGGAACGAGGGGCCCGCGGTTATCGTCGCAGCAGAGGCGGACGGCTCGGACACCAAAATCAAGATGCATAAATTCCCAGGCAACACCCACGCCGTCACGCGCGGCTTAGCGGCAGCGGCGCTTCTGGCTTGCGCGGCAGCACTTTCGGCCTGCCAGACCTCTTCCGGTCCGGCGGCCCAGATCGCAGCGATCGACACCGCGCAAGGCTCGGCCGAGAACATCGCATCGCTGACCGCAGTCATCGACCGCAGTCCCAACGACCCGCAAGCCTATAACGTCCGCGGATCGGCCTTCGGGCGCGCCGGACGCTACGAGGAAGCGCTCAAGGACTTCGATACCGCCATCCGGCTCAATCCGAGCTACTATCAGGCCTTTGCCAACCGCGCCCTGATCTGGCGCTACACGGGCGACGATGCCAAGGCCGTTGCCGATTACAATCGCGCCCTGCAGATCAATCCAAGCTACGACGCCGCCTACATCGGACGCGGCAATCTCTATCGGCTCAAGGGTCGGACGCAGGAAGCCTTTGCCGATTTCCAGCGCGCCATTCAGCTCGATACGACGGATCCGCGCGCCTACCACAATCGTGGCCTGCTCTATCAGGCGCAGGGACAGCACAATTTCGCTCTCGAGGACTTCGCGACCGCGATATCGCTCGCGCCTGATGCCGCCGAACCCTACAACGGCCGCGGCGTCTCCTATCTTGCGATGGGCGACGAGGACAACGCGTTCGCCGATTTCAACACGGCGATCAAGCTCGACGAGAACAATGCCGAAGGCTGGGCCAACCAGGCGCTGGTCTATGAGCGCCGGGGCGACAAGGCGCGCGCCCGCAAGTCGTTCCAGCAGGCCGTGAAGCTCGATCCCAACTACGGACCAGCCGTCGCCGGGCTGAACCGAACCAAGGGCGGCTGATCCTCCACTTCTCCGCTCCGGGGGAACCAAAGCCGCGGCAGGTACATTTCCGCCGCAGTTCCAACGGAGATCACCATGATGAACATTCGCACGATTTCGGCCGCTGCCCTACTGGCTCTGGCGCCGACGGCCGCCGCGCACGCCCAGGAAGGCGTGAAGCTCGGACTTCTCGACTGCGTCGTCGAGGGTGGCGCCGGGTTCATCATCGGCTCGAGCAAGGACGTCAGCTGCACCTATACGCCCGCCGACGAGGGCCTCGCAGCCGAGCAGTATTTCGGCAACATCTCGAAGTTCGGCCTGGATGTTGGCGTCACCGGAGCGGCCATCATGCAGTGGGTCGTGCTCGCGCCGGCCGCGGATGTGTATGAGCCGGGCGCCCTGGCCGGCGATTACGTGGGAGCCAGCGCGGAGGCATCCGCCGGCGTCGGCGCCGGCGCCAATCTCCTGGTCGGCGGCTCCGACGAGAGCTTCACCCTCCAGCCCGTCAGCGTGCAGACTCAGACCGGCCTGAACCTGGCGCTCGGAGTCGCGCGGTTCGAACTGCGATCGGCCCAGTAGCCGCGATCGGCGGCCCAGGCCGCGGGCTGGCCCAAGCGGCCACCCGCGGGCGGCGATTTCGCGCCGCTGGGGAAGCGGCTATGGGAGGGCGATGAGCGAGAGCCCACCCCGAATCCGGCCGAGACCGCAGCCGCCAAGGTCGACTGGCCCGCGCTGTGGCGCGGCGGCGACCTCGGTCGTTTCGTCTTCATCTTGCTCGGCATCCTCCTCCACGCCACCAACGAGACCATGATCGCCACGATCATGCCCGCCATGGTGCGCGACATCTCGGGCGTCGAGTTCGTGGGCTGGTCGCTCGCGCTCTACGAACTCGGCTCGATCGTCGCCGGCGCAGCGGCCGGGAGGCTGGTCTCCTACATGCCCTTGCGTCGCAACATGGCTGGAGCCGCCATGCTGTATGCCGCGGGAGCCGCGATCTGCGCCGCCTCGCCCGGCATGGGCTGGTTCCTCGCCGGCCGGCTGGTCGAAGGGCTCGGCGGAGGTGCGCTGGTGGCGCTCGCCTTCGTGTCGGTGGAGCGGCTCTTCCCGCGCACGATCTGGCCCCAGCTCTTCGCCATCATGTCGGCGGTCTGGGGCGTGGCTGCATTCGGCGGGCCGCTGATCGGCGCCGTGGTGGCCGAAACGCTGTCCTGGCGCTGGGCCTTTGGCCTCTTCGCCGCCTCGGGCCTTGCCATGGCTGGCGCCTGCTTCGCCGTACTGCGCGGGCCGCGGGCCACCACCCGCGCCAGCAGCAACACGCCCCCGCCCTTTCCCTGGCGCACGCTTGGCTACCTCGCCGCCGCGATCATGCTCATCGCCTATGCAGGCGTCGGTATCGAGCCGCTAGGCTCGTTTGTGCTGCTCGCAGCCGGCCTCGGCGGACTGGCGCTGTTCTTTGCCCTCGACGGTGCCGGTGGGCAGGCCAGGCTCTTTCCGTCCCGTCTCTTCGACTGGCGCACGACGCTGGGCAGCGGCATGGTCATGGTCGCCACCCTGGCTGTCGCCACCTGCTCCTTCTCCATCTACGGCCCGCTGGTGCTGACCGGCCTGCACGGCATCTCCCCGCTCACCGCGGGCTACGTCATCGCCGCCGAATCGATCGCCTGGTCGATCCTGTCGATCCTCGTCGCCAGCCAGCCGGCCCGTCGCGAAGGCGTCATCATCGCCACGGGGGCCACGATGGTGTTCGCCGGGCTCGCCGGCTTCGCCTGGTCCGTGCCATCCGGATCGATCCCGGCGATCCTCGCCTGCGCGGTCCTCCAGGGCGGCGGCTTCGGCATCGCCTGGCCCTTCGTGACGCGCGTGATCGTGGTTTCGGCGCCCGCCGCCGAGAGCACCATCGCTTCCTCGGCGATCCACCATGCAACGCATCGGATACGCGGTCGGCGCCGCGGGCGCCGGCATCATCGCCAACGGTGCGGGATTTGCGTCCGGCTACAGCGCCGAGACCGCGGCCGGCGTCGCCGCCTGGCTCTTCGTCGCCTTCATCCCGGTCGGCGCGATCGGCCTTGCTGCGGGCTTGCGCATCGCCGGCATCGCGCGCCGCAGCGCCGCAGCCGCAACCTCCTGAGCCGGACGACGCCTAAAACGAAAGAGCCCGCCGCGACGCGCGGCAGGCTCCCATGTTCCGTCCGGTGGTCGTTCCGCCTGCGCGCGGCAGGCGCGGCCTTTAGTGCTCCATCGCCTTGACGATCTCCTCGGTCATCTTCTTGGCGTCGCCGAGCAGCATCATGGTGCCGTCCTTGTAGAACAGCGTGTTGTCGATGCCGGCGTAGCCCGAACCGAGCGAGCGCTTGACGAACAGGCAGGTGCGCGCCTTGTCGACGTCGAGGATGGGCATCCCGTAGATCGGCGACGCCTTGTCGTCACGCGCCGATGGATTGGTCACGTCGTTGGCGCCGATCACGTAGGCGACGTCGGCCTGCGCGAATTCGGAATTGATGTCCTCGAGTTCGAAGACCTCGTCGTATGGCACCTGTGCTTCGGCAAGCAGCACGTTCATGTGTCCGGGCATGCGGCCGGCCACCGGGTGGATGGCGTACTTCACCTCCACGCCGTGCGCCTTCAGCTTGTCGGCCATTTCGCGCAGCGCATGCTGCGCCTGGGCGACCGCCATGCCGTAGCCGGGCACGATGATGACCTTCTGCGCATTCATCATCAGATAGGCCGCGTCGTCCGCCGATCCCTGCTTCACCGTGCGGTCGATGCCGTCGTCGCCGCCGGCAGCCACGGTCTCGCCGCCGAACCCGCCGAGGATGACGGAGATGAAGGAGCGGTTCATGCCCTTGCACATGATGTAGGACAGGATCGCGCCCGAGGAGCCGACCAGCGCGCCGGTGATGATGAGCGCCAGGTTGCCGAGCGTGAAGCCGATGCCGGCCGCGGCCCAGCCCGAATAGGAGTTTAGCATCGACACGACGACCGGCATGTCCGCGCCGCCGATCGGGATGATGATCAGGACGCCAAGCGCCAGCGAAGCCAGCACGATCAGCCAGAATACGGTCGTGCTTTCCGTCGTCACCAGCATGACGATGAGGATGACGAGCGCGAGCGCCAGGCCGGCGTTGATGGCGTGCCGACCGCCGATCATGATCGGCTTGCCGGACATGCGGCCGTCGAGCTTCAGGAAGGCGATGATCGAGCCGGTGAAGGTGACCGCGCCGATCGCCACGCCGATCGACATTTCGACCAGCGCCTGGCTGTGGATGTCGCCGAGGACGCCGATCCCAAAGCTCTCGGGGGCGTACATGGCCGCCGCCGCCACCATGACCGCCGCCAGTCCGACGAGGGAATGGAACGCCGCCACGAGCTGCGGCATGGAGGTCATCGGGATCGAGCGGGCGATATAGGCGCCCGCGCCGCCGCCGATGGCGAGGCCGACCACGATCAGCAGGAACCCGCCGAACGAAGGCGTGGCCAGAGCCAGCGTGGTGAGGATGGCGATCGCCATGCCCGACATGCCGTAGATGTTGCCCTGCCGGCTGGTCGTCGGGTGCGACAGGCCCCGGAGCGCCATGATGAACAGCACGCCGGAGACGAGGTAGAGGAAGGAAGCGAGGTTCTCGTTCATCGGTCCGCGCTCACTTCTCTTTCTTCTTGTACATCGCCAGCATGCGCTGGGTGACGAGGAAGCCGCCGAAGATGTTCACCGAGGCGAGCACGAGCGCGATGAAGCCGAAGCCGGTCGCGAGCCCCGAGGCCGAGATGCCAACTGCAAGCAGGGCACCCACGACGATCACGGACGAGATGGCGTTGGTCACCGACATCAGCGGGGTATGCAGGGCCGGGGTCACCGACCAGACGACGTAGTAGCCGACGAAGATCGCCAGCACGAAGATCGCGAGCCGGAAGACGAACGGGTCGAGGGCACCGCCGGTGACGCTCGTGCCCAATGCCGCCGCAGCTTCGGCGGCAGAGTGGTCCTGCAACGCGATGCGAACCGACGCGGCCGCCTGGTCGAGTTGGTCCAGCGCCTGTTCGAGTGCGGTTTTTTCCATCAGACGCCTCCCTGGGGCTTGGCCGACTTGCCGGTGCTGCCCGCCTTGTCCGAATTTTTCGATTCGACCGCCCTGTCCGATAGCTTGCCCGCGGGTCCCTTCAGCGGTTCGGCTGCCTTGGCGTCCGTTCGCGCGGCGCCCGCCGGCTTCGCGGCGGACTTGCGCGGCGCCGGCTTCTTCCTGGACTTCGAAGGCGTGGAGAGGCCAGGCTCGGTGCCCTTGGCCGCCTTGAGCATGTCAGGATCCGGCGGCGCCTCATCCTTAGAGGACGGGGAACTCTCCGCCTTTGCCGGCTTCGACGGCGCGGCCCCGGCTTTTGCCGCATCGGCCGAAGCGAAATTGGGATGCACAACCTCGCCGCCATGGGTGAGCATCGTCGCCTTGACGAGTTCGTCGTCACGATTGATCGACAGCGACTTCGTCTGCTTGTCGACCAAGGTCTCGAGGAAGGCGAAGAGGTTGCGCGCATAGAGCAGCGACGCCGACGCCGCGATGCGGCCCGGCACGTTGAGGTGGCCGATGATCTTCACGTCGTTGTCCGTCGCGACGATCTTGCCGGCAACCGCCCCTTCGACGTTTCCGCCGCGCTCCACTGCAAGATCGACGATGACCGAACCCGGCCGCATCGACTTGACCATCGCGGCGGTGACCAGCCGCGGCGCCGGGCGGCCTGGGATGAGCGCGGTCGTGATGACGATGTCCTGCTTGGAAATATGCTCGGCCACGAGTGCCGACTGGGCCTTCTTCTCGTCGTCGGTGAGTTCGCGTGCGTAGCCGCCCTCTCCCGAAGCGTCCTTCAGGGCATCCGTCATGATGAACTTGGCGCCGAGAGAGGCGACCTGCTCTCCGGCGGCAGCGCGAACGTCCGTCGCCGTCACCACCGCGCCAAGCCGCCGCGCCGTGGCGATCGCCTGCAGCCCGGCGACGCCCGCACCCATGACGAAGACCTTGGCAGCGGGAACGGTTCCCGCCGCCGTCATCATCATCGGCAGGGCGCGGTCGTATTCGGCGGCCGCGTCGATGACAGCCTGATAGCCGGCGAGGTTGGCCTGGCTGGAAAGCACGTCCATCGACTGCGCCCGCGTGATGCGCGGCATGAACTCCATCGCAAAGGCGGTGATGCCGGCTTTCGCCATCGCGGCGACGGCGGCCTCGTTGCCATACGGGTCCATCGTGGCGATCACCGCGGCGCCGGCCTTGTACGACTTGAGTTCGGAGTCCGTCGGACGGCGGACCTTTAGCACGACATCCGCCTTGGCCGCGTCGGAAGATTTGCCGCTCGTGGCGCCCGCCCTGACGAATTCCTCGTCGGTGATGCGCGACTCCCTGCCGGCTCCCTTTTCGACGACGACGTCGACCCCGAGCGGCGCGAGTCGCTTCACCGTATCGGGCGAAGCGGCGACGCGTGGTTCCCCGGCAGCCGATTCGTTCGGCACGAAAACAGTCAGTCCCACCGTGTACTCCCCTCCGGTTGGAACCTCTCCTCCCCCGAAAGAAAGGATCGGTGCGTCAGCGCAGCATATACGATGCCAGCGCGACCACGAGGATAAACACGATCAGGGACGAGAAGAAACCGCCGCCGGCGAAGAATCCGAACGCCATCGCGATCATCAAGGCGGCACAGACGATGATCCCGTACTTCGTCATGAACAGGAACATCGAGTACGTCTTCTCGTGTTCCGAATAGTCCATGTCAGCGCCCATCTCGACCGGACCGGTCGGCGTATCCTCAGCCATCGGTATGCCTCGTTGCAAATTCCTGATGCGGACATACCCAAAAGCGGTTGCGAGGGCAATGCGGGTTCGAGATGCAATTACAAGCATTCCGCCGCGCTTCATGGCCGCCGATCCCTCTGCTATTCTCGTTGGAGAAGGCAGCGGGAATTTGCCGATGGCTGGCCGCCAGCCGGAGAGAATGACGGTCGAGGGGCTCTTCGAATGGCAGCGGCGCCAGGACAGGAACTACGAGCAGCCCGGCGAGTTCTGAAGGCTTTCGCCGAGATCTCCGCTCACGCCAGCCAGCGCTTGCGCCGCTTGTAGTGCTTGACGTTCTTGAACGAGCGCCGTCCCTCGCCGCCGACGCCGAGATAGAATTCCTTCACGTCCTCGTTCTCGCGCAGCGCCTTGGCCTCTCCGTCGAGCACGATGCGGCCCGACTCGAGAATGTAGCCGTACTTGGCGTAGCGCAGCGCGATGTTCGTGTTCTGCTCGGCAAGCAGGAAGGACACTCCCTGTTCGTCGTTCAGCTTCTTCACGATCTCGAAGATCTCCTCGACAAGCTGCGGCGCCAGCCCCATTGAGGGTTCGTCGAGCAGGATCATCTTGGGCCGCGACATCAGCGCCCGGCCGATCGCGGTCATCTGCTGTTCGCCGCCGGAGGTGTAGCCGGCCTGCGACCCGCGACGTTCCCTCAGGCGCGGGAAATAGCCGTAGACCATCTCGAGGTCCCGCTTGATGCTGGCGGCGCCGTCACGGCGCGTGAAGGCGCCGGTGAGCAGGTTCTCCTCGATCGTCAGGTGGCCGAAGCAGTGCCGCCCCTCCATCACCTGGATGCAGCCGCGCCGTACCAGATCGTTGGGCGAAAGCGCCTCCACGCGCTCGCCTTGGAATTCGATGGTTCCCTTCGTCACCTCGCCGCGTTCGGCGTGCAGCAGGTTGGAGATCGCCTTCAGCGTCGTCGTCTTGCCCGCTCCGTTGGCGCCGAGCAGCGCCACGATGCCGCCGCGCGGGACCGTCAGCGACACGCCCTTCAGCACCAGGATCACATGGTTGTAGATCACCTCGATGTTGTTGACCGACAGGATCGTCTCGGTCGCGGCTTCGGCCGCGTCCCCGGTCGTCGGTGCCGATCCCGTGATGGCGTTCAATCTATCTCTCCGTAGAATCGTGGGGCCACGGACCCGAGCACGAAGTCGCTCGCGCGGAAGAAAAAATTCGCCCTCCTCATCGACGATGCCTGGGTGAAGGAGGGGTCGGACCGCGGGCGCTCGCCCGCCAGCGGTCCCTTGCTTCATTGCGGCCCTACTTGGCGCAGGGTACGTCTCGCTCCGGCCACGGCGAGTTCGCCTTGACGTACTCGTCTGCGGCCGTTTCCAGCAGCGGCTGGACGACGTCGGTCATCGGCTCGAACCAGTCGCGAGCCTTCTTCCAGTCCTTGCCGTCCCATTCGACGATGTAGACCGCGTTGTGGCCGTTGTGGTCCTCGCAGGACAGCTTGAGCGGGTTCATGAAGTCCGTCATGCCCATCTCGTTGAGCCGCTCCTGCGTGATGTCGAGCGCCTCGAGGCCGTTGCGCATGTCCTCGGCGTTGATCACCTTCTTGCCGGTCATTTCCTGCGCGGTGCGGATGCCCTCGGCGATCAGCATCGAGTTGTAGACGCCGCGATTGTAGAGGTTGTCGGCGAACTTCGCCGGGTCGACCTGGCTCTTGCCGGCATCCACGACATACTTCTTGATGTCCTGAATGACGCCGTAGTCCTTGCCGACGCCGTTGAAGTTGAGGGTGCGGTAGCCCTTGGCATCCTCGCCGCCGGCCGCAGCGTCGTCATTGCCGCCGGACCACCACACGCCGTAGAACTTGTCCATGGGATAGCGGATCTTGGTGGCTTCCTTGACCGCCGTCGGGTTCATCGCGCCCCAGCCCCACATGATCATGTAATCGGGGCGGTCGCGGCGGACATTGAGCCATTGCGACGACTGGTTCTGCATCTCCTTGCCAGGCACCGGGTACTGGAGCAGCGTGAAGCCGTACTTGTCCGCAAGCTGTTCAAGCAGCGGGATCGGCTCGCGGCCGTAGCCGGCGTCGAGGAAGATGTAGCCGATCTTCTTGCCCTTCAGGTTGTCGAGCCCGCCTTCGCGCTGCGCGATGTCCTTGATGATCGCCGAGGCGCCGTCCCAGTAGGTGTCGGGCGCGTTGAAGATCCAGGGAAAGGTCTTGCCGATGGCCGCCGCCGAGAGGCCGTAGGCCATCGAAAGGACCGGAATCTTGTCGACGCTCGCCTTCGGGATCACCTGCAGCGTGATGCCGGTCGAATAGGGTGTGATCATGAGCGGGTTCTTGGGCTTGACCTGCTCGTAGCACTCCACGCCCTTCTGGGTGTCGTAGCCGGTCTCGCATTCCTCGACGTTGATCTTGACGCCGTTGATGCCGCCGTCGCGCTCGTTGAGCATGGTGAAATAGTCTTCCATGCCGTTGGCGATCGGAATGCCCGACCCGGCATACGGACCGGTGCGGTAGGTGAACAGCGGCACGTAGACGCTGTCCTCCTGCGCAAAGGCGGGCAGCGCCGCCGTCGATGCCAGCGCGGCGAGCACGCCGCCGATCATCATCGATTTCATTTTCATTTCATTCCTCCCGTTACTCTGGCCCCAGGGCCGACTTGAGCCTTGCCGTTGCTAGGATCCGGACAGGGCTCGAAGTCCGGATCGTAAGGTGTCCGCCTGCGGTTGCAAGCGTTGTTGGTTGCCCCTCACGCATAGGGGAAGGGCCACACCCTGAGCTTCTCCTTGCCGATCTGCCACAGACGAGCCAGCCCGTGCGGCTCGAGCGACGAGGAAGACGACGATCAGCGCGCCGATGATCATGGAGGTCACGTGGGTCGCCGTCTCGGCCGCGATCGGTATGCCGATCATCGGCGGTACCGCGCGCAGCAGGATCGGCAGGATCCAGATGAAGGCGGCGCCGAAGAACGAGCCGACCAGCGAGCCCAGCCCGCCGAGGATGACCATGAACAGGACCTGGAAGGACAGCGTGATCGAGAAGGCCGAGGGTTCCGCCGCGCCGAGGTAGAAGAACACGAACATCGCGCCCGCCACGCCGCACAGATAGGAGGAGACGGCGAACGCCGAGAGCTTCGCATAGAGCGGCCGCACGCCCATCAGTTCGGCGGCGATGTCCATGTCGCGGATCATCATCCACTGCCGCCCGATGCTGCCCGCGCACGAGGTTCTTCACCAGGACGGTAAGGAGGATGACGATGACGAGCACGACGTAGTAGCGCGGGACGCTGCCGGCCGCCGGACCGGTGATGATCGTGCCGAGGCCGACTGCGTTCCCGGCACCTCGATCGCACCCGAAGCGTTGTAGTTGTAGAGCCAGCCGATGCGGATGAAGCACCATTCGAAGAAGAACTGCGCCGCCAGCGTCGTCACCGCCAGGTAGAGGCCCTTGATGCGCAGCGATGGCAGCCCGAACATGATTCCCGACGGCGGCCGCCGACGAAGCCCGACAGCAGGACGTGCACGATGATGTTCACGTCCGGGAAGATCGTCGTCAGCTTGTAGCACGCATAGGCGCCAACCCCCATGAAGCCGCCGGTGCCGAGCGAGAGTTGGCCGGCATAGCCGGTCAGGATGTTGAGCCCGATCGTCGCCAGCGCGAGGATGAGGAACGGGATCACGATTGCCGAAAGCACGAAGTCGTTTGCCACGAACGGCACCACGAGCAGCGCTACGGCGAGGATCAGCGCAATGCCGATCCGGTCCTGCAGGATCGGGAAGACCGCCTGGTCGGCGGCGTAGGTGGTCTTGAACTGCCCGGCTTCGCGGTAGAACATCGGATCGTCCTCCTCACACCCGCTCGATGATGCGTTCCCCGAACAGGCCCTGCGGCCTGAACAGGAGGAAGACCAGCGCGATCATGTAGGCGAGCCAGCTTTCGATGCCGCCGCCGACCAGCGGACCCCAGTAGATCTCGCCGATCTTCTCGCCGATGCCGATGATGAGGCCGCCGACGATGGCGCCGGGGATCGAGGTGAAGCCGCCGAGGATGAGGACCGGCAGCGCCTTCAGGGCGACGATCTCCAGCGCGAAGGAGACGTCGGAGCGCGCGCCCCACATGATGCCGGTGGCGAGCGCCACGATGCCGGCCGCGAACCAGACGATCGCCCAGATCTGGTTGAGCGAGATGCCGACCGACAGCGCCGCCTGGTGGTCGTCGGCCACCGCCCGCAAGGCGCGGCCGATCCGCGTCTTGTTGAAGAACACGGCGAGCGCAGCCACCATGATGATGGCGATCACCGCCGCCGCGATGTCGATGTGCTGCAGGATCACCAGCCCCTGCTCGCCGATCTCGAAGGCGGTCGAGCCCGTCGGCAGCCCGAGTTGCTCGGTGATCATCTGCTTCGGCTCGCCGCCGAAGACGAACTCGCCGAGGCCGACCAGGAAATAGGTCAGCCCGATCGTCGCCATCAGCAGGATGATCTCCGGCTGGTTGACGAGCGGGCGCATCACGAAGCGCTCTACTCCGATGGCGAGCAGGGCCATCACGCCGATCGTCAGGACGAGCGCCAGCCAGGCGGGCACGCCGGCCTCGTGAAGCCCGACGAGCGTCAGGCCGGCGAAGACGACCATGATGCCCTGGGCGAAGTTGAACACGCCCGACGCCTTGAAGATCAGCACGAAGCCGAGCGCGATCAGCGCATAGAGCACGCCGGCGACGAACCCTTCCCAGACGACCTGGATGAGGAAGTCCGGCATTTCGACCATCTGGACGAAGGGATCGATGAAGATCTGGTAGAGCATTTCCGTCTTCCCGTCCCTCAGTGCGACACGCCGAGATAGGCGTCGATGACGTCCTGGTTGGACTTCACCTCTTCAGGCGTCCCGTCGCCGATCTTGCGGCCGTAGTCGAGCACGACCACCCGGTCCGAAATGTCCATCACCACGCCCATGTCGTGCTCGATCAGCGCGATGGTGGTGCCGAACTGGCTGTTCACGTCGAGGATGAAGCGGCTCATGTCCTCCTTCTCCTCGAGATTCATGCCAGCCATCGGTTCGTCGAGCAGCAGCAAGATCGGTTCCATCGCGAGCGCCCGGCCCAGTTCGACGCGCTTCTGCAGCCCGTAGGGCAGCCGCCCCACCGGCACCTTGCGGATGTGCTGGATCTCGAGGAAATCGATGATCTCCTCGACCTTCCGGCGGTTCTCGATCTCCTCCCGCAAGCGCCGGCCCGAAATAGAGCAGCTGCCACAGGAAGTTCGTCCGCATCGCCAGCGTTCGCCCGGCCATGATGTTGTCGAGCGTCGACATGCCCTTGAACAGGGCGACGTTCTGGAAGGTACGCGCGATCCCGGAGGCCGCGGCCTCGTAGGGCGGCGATGTTCTTGCGCTCCTTGCCGCGGAAGGTGATCGTTCCCTCCTGCGGGGTGTAGAAGCCGTTGATGACGTTGAGCATCGACGTCTTGCCGGCACCGTTCGGGCCGATGATGGCGCGGATCTCCCCCTTGCGGATGTCGAAGGAGATGTCGGTGATCGCGTTCACGCCGCCGAACCGGAGCGAGACGTTCTTGACGTCCAGCAGGACGTCGCCGTTCGCGAGACCGTCTTCGTGCAGGGCCAGTTCGCTCGGATGCACGGCGCGGTTCATTCGGCTGCCTCCTTGAGCGCGACATCCGGCGATCCGAAGACTGGCGCATCGACGATCCGGACCGTCGCCCGTATGCGTCCCTTGCGGCCGTCCTCGAAGGTCATCTCGGTCTCGACGTATTTCTCGGTGGAGCCGTCGTAGAGTGCCTCGATCAGTTCGCCGTAGCGCTCGGAGATGAAGGAGCGCCGCACCTTCTGCGTGCGTGTCAGTTCGCCGTCGTCCGCGTCGAGTTCCTTGTGCAGGACGAGGAAGCGCCGGATCTGCGAGGCTGCCATCATCGGCTCCTCGGCGAGCTTCCGGTTCGCCTCTTCCACGTGCGCGGTCACGATCCGGTAGACCTCCGGATTTTGCGCGAGTTCCTGGTAGGATGCGTAGGAGACGTTGTTGCGCTCGGCCCAGCTGCCGACCGACGGCAGGTCGATGTTGACGAACGCGGCGCAGAAATCCCGACCGTCGCCGAAGGCGACCACTTCCTTCATGTCGGGGAAGAACTTCAGCGTGTTCTCCACGTATTTCGGCGCAAACAATTCTCCGGACCGCAACTTGCCGACGTCCTTCGCCCGGTCGATGATCTTGAGGTGCCCTTCGTTGTCGATGAAGCCCGCATCGCCGGTATGGACCCAGCCGTCCGGGGTCTTCGTCGACCTGGTCGCCTCTTCGTTCTTGTAGTAGCCGACGAACGTGCCGTCCGAGCGGTAGAGCACCTCGCCGCTCTCGGCGATCTTGATCTCGACGCCGGGCGACGGGACGCCGACGGTATCGGCGCGTATGTTGCCGTCCGGCTGCGCAGTGATGTAGACGCACGCTTCGGTCTGGCCGTAGAGCTGCTTCAGGTTGAGCCCTATGGAACGGTAGAAGCGGAACAGTTCGGGTCCGATCGCCTCGCCAGCTGTGTATCCCACCCTCAGCCGCGACATCCCCATGCGGTTCTTCAGTGGCCCATAGACCAGCAATTCCCCGGCGAAGTACTTGACGCGGTCCCAAGGGCCTACCTTCTCGCCGTTGAGGATCGGTTCGCCGACCCTGCGTGCATGGGCGAGGAAATAGTCGAACATCCGCTTCTTGACGCGACCGGCGTCTTCCATGCGCACCATGAGAGCCGTCAGCAGGCCTTCGAATACGCGAGGCGGAGCGAAGAAATAGGTCGGCGCGATCTCGCGGCGATCCTCCGTGACGGTTTCCGGGCTTTCCGGGCACGAGACGCAGAAGCCGGCGGTATAGGACTGGGAATAGGAAAAGACGTGGTCGCCGACCCATGCCAGCGGCAGATAGGCGATGATCTCTTCATCGACGCCGAGATTGTCGAACGCGTTCCCGTGCAACGCCGATTTCACGAGGTTGTCGTTCGACAGCATGACGCCTTTCGGGCGACCCGTCGTGCCGGACGTATAGAGGATGATGCCGAGGTCGCTGCCGGTGCCGGCATCGAGAGAATTCTGCCACTTCGAGAGTTCCTCGGGCGAATTCGCGAGCAGCGAAAGGCCCTTGTCGCGAACCTCGTCATAGGCGTGCAACTGCGCATGGTCGTAGTCGCGAAGGCCTCGCGTCTCGTCGTAGATGATCAGCTTGAGAGAAGGCACCTTGTCCGATACGGAGAGGACCTTGTCGACCTGCTCCTGGTCCTCGACCACCGCGAACCTCACCTCCGCATGATCCAGGACGTAGGCCATCTCCTCGGCCACCGAATCGGCATAGACCGGGACGGGAACCCCGCCGAGCGACTGCACGGCGGCGAACGTCCAGTAGAGGCGCGGCCGGTTGGACCCGACCACGGCGACCTTGTCGCCGCGCTTGAGCCCCAGGGCCGAAAGCCCGACCGAGAAAGCCCGCACCTCCTCGAACTGCTGCTTCCAGTTCCAGCCCTGCCAGATGCCGAGATACTTGTGCCGCATCGCCGGGCGGTTCGCGAATCGCTCCGCGTTGAGCCGCAGATATTTCGGAAAAGTGTCGAGCTTCGTTCCGGCCTTTGCCGTCGCAAGCATCTCCTGGTTCCTCCCAGACCCCGCCTTGTTCCTGCGGTTGTCCACGTTTATGGCCCGGCTGCACCCACCATGCAAGTTTGACCTGCAACAGTAGGGCCGCCAGCGTCCTGCCCCCGATCCTCCGCCGGACCGTCGCAGGAAAGATCACATGATCGCACGGGATCGGCAACTTCCAGATTGACAGACATGAGGGCGGGTGGTCTGGTATCGATGCGGGTACCGTTTTTTCGGCCCCCGGATCTTCCGAAACTTCAGGGTTCGTAGCGCCTCAGTCCTTCGAGGTCGATGACGCGTATGTGGCCGTGATCGGTTGCGAGCAGCCCTTCCTGCTCGAGTTCCTGCAGCGAACGGTTGGCCACGGCTCGCGATACGCCGGCCAGAAGTCCGAGTTCCTCCTGCGAAATCTCGATTTCCGCCTTGACCTCGGGATAGAGCACCGGATTGAAGAACCACGACAGGTGCCGCGCCACGCGCGCCCGCGGGCTGAGGATGCGGTCGTGCTCGATCGTCGCGATGAACTGGCCGACCCGCTCGTTGAGCTGGCGCACCAGGAAGCGGTTGAAGCCCTTGGAGTTCTCGTAGAGCCACGCGAAGGTGCCCCGGTTCATCATGGCGAGCCGGGTCTCGCGGATCGCCACGACGTCGTACTGGCGCGGCTCGTCCTTCAGCACCGATCCTTCGCCGAACCAGCTTCCGCTCGCCACGCCGGCAAAGGTCATGGCCTTGCCGCCTCGCGATATCGCGCTGATCTTCACGAGGCCTGCAATCACGCCCGTCCAGTGATCCAGCTTGTCGCCGCGATGGCAGATATAGGCATTCTTCGGGAATGTCTTTTCCACGATCCCGCGCAGCGAGCGCTCGATCTCCTCGTCATCGAGTTCCCGGGCCCAGATGGCACCTCTGACGAATTCTTCCCTGGAGAGCATCCTCTTGGCCAAATCACGGTCCTTGCATGACCGTTATGACCCCATGGCACTGCCGAAACAAGCGTCAACGGGAGACGTTCAGGCGGCGCGTTTCCAGTAGCGGGCCGTCGGCAGGACCGTCAGCGGAGCGGTGCCGCCGTTGACCGGCCGCTCGAACAGGAGGCGCTGCTCCATCGGCGTCGACCGGAAGAAGGGAAAGCGCTGGAACGACCGCTCCTCGATCGCGTGCACGTTGGCCTGGTAGAGAACCACCGGGTAGTTGAGGCCGGGATAGTCCCGCTTCGGCCCGATCTGCTCGGACATGTAGATTCTCCGGTAGAAGCCCGTGTGCTCTTCCTTGATCGTAGACAGGCAGTACGGGGCGTCGAAGTGGAAGCATGCCATGCCGGCCAGCCGTAGCGTCAGGTAGGGTATCTGCGGATACACCTGCGACCACTCCGGATCGGCGGCGAACCGGCTCGGGTCGATGAACGTGTGACCGGCGGCCAGCCGCGGCATCAGGATGTCACCGTAGACGGTGAACGACGGCGAGATCGGATGCGCTGCGTCGACGTGGTGGATACGGATCGTGGAGACCAGCGCACCGTCGATGAAGACGCCGAATCGATAGCAGTTCGGCTGGTCGTCGAGCGCGTCGCAGACCATCTGGTCCGGGAGGTCTGACACCATGTCGGCGGAACGATACGATTTGTAGCGGAGCCGATAGATGCTCTCGAGATCCTCGCCGCCCTCGATGCGCCGGTACTCGGTGCGTTCAAGAACCGAAAAGACGTTTCGCGCGAAAGCATTCATGCTTCCAGGCGCGTTCTTCAATTCAGGGCTTGCCGCATTGCCCCGGATTATCGGATGCGCATTCATTCACACAAATTCCCGTACCAGTACCCCCAAGGTACCTGCCGTAACCAGCAGGCGAAAGGCGAAACTTCTCTTTGCCCCGTTTACGTAATGTTAACCTTAACAAGGAGTTGGCGAATGGCGTGATCGCACCATGAAAGGCGGCCGATGGAACGGATTTTCAGAAGGAAGTATGCGCCGGCGGCCGCAGCGGCTAGGCGCAGCGGTTCAGACGGCTGCGGATTCGCGCGCCCGTTCGAGGTCTTCTCGGAACGGCCATGTCGTCTTGGCCATCGTTTCGATGCCGTTGGCCGACAGTGCCGAGCCGAACAGGAAACCCTGGAGCAGCTCCGGATGGACGGAAAGCGCCAGCAGCTTGAGCTGCTCGAACGTCTCCACGCCTTCGATCGTGACGGACAGTCCGAGCTGATGGGAAAGACTGACGACGCCCTTCAGCAGTTCCAGCGACCGCTCGCTGGCGGTGATGTCCTTCAGGAAGCTCCGGTCGATCTTCACCTTGTCGAGCGGCAATGTATGAAGGTAGCTGAGGCCTGAATAGCCCGTGCCGAAATCGTCCAGCGCGATGCGGACGCCGATCTTGCGGATCTCCTCCAGTTGCTCGCGGGTCAAGGCCTTGTCGTCGAGCACGGCCGTTTCGGTCACCTCGACCTCTAGCCGGCTGGGCGCCAACCCGGATTCGTCGAGCGCCCTGCGTACCGTATTGACGATATCCGCGTCCCGGAAGTCCCGGGCCGACAGGTTGACCGACACCCCGATGGGTTCGGGCCAATTGGAGCATTCATGGCATGCGGCGGCGAGCACCTGTCGGCTGATCTCGGAAATGATGCCCATCTCTTCGGCCAGCGGGATGAAGATCGCGGGCGAGATTCCACCAAGCTCGGGATGATGCCAGCGGCAGAGGGCTTCGCAACTGACGATCCGCATCGATTCCGTGCCGACGATCGGCTGGTAGACCACGCGCAGCGCACGGGTGGCCACCGCGTTGCGCAGGTCGGCCTTGAGCATCTGCCGCTCGCGGAAAGCCGCGTCCATGGTCGATTCGAACAGCTGCCAGCCGTTCTTTCCGAGCTCCTTGGCCTTGTAGAGGGCGAGGTCGGCCTTGACGATCATGTCGTCGAATTCCGACAGCGCCACCGGCTTGAGCACCGCACCGGCGCTGACCTGGATTCGGAGGACGTGGCCGGCCACATCCACCTGTTCCTGGAAGCCCTCGAAGACGCCATCGAGAAGCTGCGCGAGATGCGCCTCGTCCAGCACCCGGTCGAAATAGATGACGAATTCGTCTCCGCCGAAGCGGCTGATGCGCGTGTCCTCGTCGGCGAAGAAGGAGAGCCGCTCGGCGATCGCGTAGATCAGCCCGTCGCCGACCGGATGGCCGAGTGTGTCGTTGATGCTCTTGAAATCGTCCAGGTCGAAGATCACCAGCGCACAGAGGCGCTCGCGGTCTCCGCCGCCCATCTGCTCGGTAACCAGCTCGTGGAAATAGGCGCGGTTCGCGAGGCCCGTCAGGCTGTCGTAGCGCGCCATGTTGCGGATCTTGTCCTCGGAGTGGACTCTCTGGGTCACGTCCTCGAAGGTGATGACGCCGAGATCGTCGCTGCCCTCGCGTGCGGAGAATTCCAGGTGTCGGCCGTCCTCCAGCCGGACCATCAGCTTGCGGCCGCAGCCTTCGCGCAAGGCACGCGACAGCTGGGCTTCCACGAAGCTGCAGTCGTTCCGGCTGATCAGGTTGCCCGCCGCGCCGCGCAGAAGCAGGGCCTTCAGTGTGCGCCCGACGAGCCGTTCCGGCCTGTCGACCTTCATCAGTTCGGCTGCTTCCGAATTCGCCACGATCACCCGGCTGTCCGGACCGAGCATGACGAGCCCGTGCGACATGGTGTTGAGGGCGCGGTTGAAGCGCTGCGCCAGCCGGTTGGCCTTCTTCTCTTCCGAAAGTGCGGAGAAGAGAACCTCGCGCACCAGGTCGGCGAACCGTCTGATCGCGAAGAAGAAGGGAAAGGCCATGCAGCCGAGAATGACGTGGTAGGGATCTCCGCGCAGGATGAAGCCCAGCGAGATCGGCCATGTCATCGTCATGATGAAGATCATGACCATGCGCGGCGAGCCGTAGTTGCGCCCCGCGATGGACGTCGCCGAAGCGAGGGTGACGGAGACCGCGGCGATCTCGGCGAACGGGTCATGCGCGAGATAGATGCCTACGAAGCAGAACAGGCCCAGCATGAACCCGTGCATGGAGCCGAAGAGGATGTAGTCCTTTTCCCTGATCCAGGCTTCGTCGCCGGATTGCGGTGTGCCCTTGTCGCGATATCTGCGGATGTTGCGCAGGCGCATGACCCCGACAACGGCCATGCCCAGGGCGACGAGGAGGTACAGCGGATTGTCAGTTTTCCAGTAGCAGAGCCCGACCAGAAGCGTCTGCGCGACGAGGCCGACCGACAGCGTGAAACCGTCCCGGAAGAGCGATTCCACGAACGGGACATATATGTCGACCGGGATGTCGTTCTTGTTGATTCTGCGCATGCTTGAGCCCGTCGGAAGCTCAAGTCATGTCACATTCCCCTTAATAAAACGCTTCGCGTGTGCAGCATCCGGCCTGCCCCTACTCCGCGGCCTCCAGCAACTTCGCGTTTTTCCGCAGCCGTTCGAGAAGCCGAAGACGTTCGGCATCGGCCTTCTCGGCATTCGCGGCCTTCACGTGACCGAAGCCCTTGATGAGCGAGGGCACGGAAGCGAGTGCGCAGGCGGCATCGAGTCTTTCCGGCGTGAGCGTGTCGCGGATCAGCGCAAGGTCCTCCTGGTACCGCGCGAGGAGATGCCGTTCCATTCGGCGCTCGGCCGAGCGCCCGAACGGGTCGAACGCCGTCCCGCGCAGCCCCTTCAGGCGCGACAACAGCCGGAAGCCGCTCATCATCCACGGGCCGAAGGAAGACTTGCGGGGCTTGCCGTCGCTGCCCGTCCGCCCCAGGGCCGGTGGTGCCAGATGGAACTCCAGCTTTTCGTAGCTCTGGAACTGCGCATCGAGCTGCTTTTGGAAGCTGCCGTCCGTGTAGAGCCGCGCCACCTCGTATTCGTCCTTGATCGCCATCAGCCTGAAGAGGTTGCGCGCGACCGCTTCCGTGAGTCGCTGCGAGCCGGGCGCAACCCGCGCCTCGTCGGTGCGGATCGCCGCAACCTGCTTCTCGTAGCGCTCGGCGTATGCGCGGTTCTGATAGGCCGACAGGAACGCGCTTCGCCTCGCGATGATCTCGTCGAGGCTCGACGACAGCGTCGCGGTCGGCGGGACCGCTGCCCGCATCCGAGATCAGGCCGCGGACGAACTCCGGATCGTGGGCGGCGCGCCGGCCCCAGCGGAAGGCGGCGATGGTTCATCGCCACGGCCTGGCCGTTGAGCTCGATCGCCTTCTCGACCGCCTCCGCCGACAGCGGCACCCCGCCATGCTGGTAGGCAAAGCCGAGCATGAACATGTTCGCGCCGAGCGAATTGCCGAACAGCGCGGTCGCTGCGCGGGTCGCGTCGAAGAAATGCGCATGGTCCTCGCCCGGCGGCAGCGCGTATGGCCTTCCGGAGCCGTTCCGTCGGCAGCGAGAAATCGGCCGACCGGGCGAAATCTCCCGGCATGACTTCGGCCGTGTTGGCGACGAATACCGTCCGGTTCTCGCGCACCGCGGCAAGCACCTTCTTGGACCCCGATACGACGAGGTCGCAGCCGAGCACCAGGTCGGCCTTTCCGGCCGAGACGCGGATGGCGTGGATGTCCTCGGGCGTCTTGCGCGATCCGCACGTGGCTGTAGACCGCGCCGCCCTTCTGGGCGAGACCCGCCATGTCGATCATCCCGCAACCCTTGCCTTCGAGATGCGCGGCCATGCCGAGGATAGCCCCGATGGTGACGACGCCGGTACCGCCAATGCCGTCGATGATCGCCGACCAGCCGTTCGTCCAGACCGGCCGGTCGCGGCTCGGGAACGCCTTCCAGCGGATCGGCACTGCCGGCTACGCCTTCCGCCTTGCGGATCTTCGCCGCCGTGCACCGTCACGAAGGACGGACAGAAGCCGTTCACGCAGGAAAAGTCCTTGTTGCAACTCGACTGGTCGATGCGACGCTTGCGGCCGAATTCCGTCTCCAGCGGCTGGATCGAGACGCAGTTCGACTGCACGCCACAGTCGCCGCAGCCCTCGCAGACCAGCTCGTTGATGATCACCCGCTTGTCCGGATCGGGGAAGGTGCCGCGCTTGCGCCGGCGCCGCTTCTCCGCCGCGCAGGTCTGGTCGTAGAGCAGCACCGACACGCCCTTCACCTCGCGCAGTTCGCGCTGCACCTGGTCGAGGTCGTCGCGGTGATGCACCGTCGCGCCGGAGGGGATGGTGACGCCGTCGTATTTCTCGGGTTCGTCGGTGACGACCGCGATGCGCTTCACGCCCTCGGCCCGGACCTGCTCGGCGATCATCGGCGCCGACAGCCCGCCCTCGTGCGGCTGTCCGCCGGTCATGGCGACGGCGTCGTTGTAGAGGATCTTGTAGGTGATGTTGGCGCCCGACGCGACCGCAAAGCGGATCGCCAGCGACCCGGAATGGTTGTAGGTGCCGTCGCCGATGTTCTGGAAGAGGTGCTCGCGCTTGGAGAAGGGTGCCTGGCCGACCCACTGCGCGCCCTCGCCGCCCATGGCGGTGAAGCCGACCGTATTGCGCCCCATCCACAAGCGCCATGAAATGGCAGCCTATGCCGGCCCCGGCCAGGGAGCCTTCCGGCACCTTGGTGGAGGTGTTGTGCGGACAGCCCGAGCAGAAGTAGGGCGTGCGGCTGCCGACATCCTGCGTATCCGCCAGCATCGCCTGGAACTGCTTCATCTGGCTGACCCTTGCGGCGATCTCGTCCGAATGGCCGATCACCTTGAGGACCCGCTCGCCAAGCGCGATCGCGATGTCGTTCGGGTCCAGCGCTCCCTTGGCCGGAAAGAGCCAGTCGCCACGCTCGTCGTTCTTGCCGATGACGGTCGGACGATGATCGGAACCGTAGAGGTGCTCCTTTACCTGCACCTCGATGAGCGATCGCTTCTCCTCCACGACGATCACCATCTCCAGCCCCGAGACGAACTCGCGGATGTGCTCCATGTCGAGCGGCCAGGGACAGGCGACCTTGAACAGCCTCACGCCGATCTGGTTGGCGCGGGCTTCATCGATGCCGATGTCCTCGAGCGCCTGGCGCACGTCGAGATAGCTCTTGCCGACGGTGATGATGCCGATCCGGGCGTTCGTGCCGCCGGAATAGACGATGCGGTTGAGCCCGTTGGCGCGGATGAACGCCGCCGCCGCCCCTCGCTTGTATTCGTGCAGCCGCGCCTCCTGGCCCATCTGGTCCAGTTCGTGGCGGATGTTGAGCCCGCCCGCCGGCATCTCGAAATCGGGCAGGACGATGTTGAGCCGGTCGAGCGAAACATCGACCGATGCCGTCGATTCGATGTTGTCCTTGACGCATTTCATCGCCGCCCATGTGCCGGCGAAGCGAGACATGGCGAAGCCGTAGAGGCCGTAGTCGACGATCTCCTGCACGCCGGCAGGATTGAGGATCGGGATCATCGCGTCGACGAAATGGAATTCGGTCGCGTGCGCGTTCGTGGAAGATTCGGCGGTGTGGTCGTCGCCCATCAGCGCCAGCACGCCGCCATTTCTTGACGAGCCCGCGAGATTGGCATGGCGGAACACGTCGCCCGAGCGGTCGACCCCCGGTCCCTTTCCGTACCAGACGGCGAAGACGCCGTCGTGCTTGCCTTCGCCGAGAAGCTCCGTCTGCTGGGAACCCCAGCACGCGGTCGCCGCGAGTTCCTCGTTGAGGCCGGGCTGGAAGACGATGCTGGAGCGCGCAAGTTCCTGCTTCGCCTTCCAGAGCTGCTGGTCGAGCCCGCCCAGCGGCGAGCCGCGATAGCCCGACACGAACCCGGCGGTATCGAGGTCATTCCTGCGGTCGCGCTCGCGCTGCATCAGCAGCATGCGAACGATCGCCTGGGCGCCGGAGATGAAGATCCGTTCCTTGCCCAGGTCGTACTTGTCCGCGAGCGATACGTCGTGAAGCGTCATGCTGCATGTCCTCGAGTGCTCGCCATCTTCGGGCGATTTTCACCTGAAGGGGAGTTCTTCCTTCCCTCCGGCGCCGCGTCAAACGAAATCGCGCGGACCGGCCGCAAGAACGCGGACCGCTCTGCATGCGGCGCGAGCGACGGCAACCCGACAGTCGCCGCCCTGCATGAGGGAACCGACATTAGGTAAAACTACGACAACCCCGCAAAAGCGGTTCGGTTTGAACTCCAATCTCCTTTGCCTGCAACTTCAAAGCTGATAATCACCGGTTCGCGCGCGGGTACCCGTGCAACGATCATCGATACGTTCGGCGAACCGATCAAAAAAACGACGTCGGACGGGGGAATCTAGAGCAATACGCATCGGGAGGAATCGCATGGCGGGGCTTCTGGCTCTCTCGCGGGTCATCGACGGCATCAACGGGTTCATCGGCAGGAATGTCTCCTGGCTGATACTCGTTGCCGTGCTGATCAGCGCCGGCAATGCCAGCATGCGCAAGGCGTTCGACATGTCTTCCAATGCCTGGCTGGAAATGCAGTGGTATCTCTATGGCGCCGTGTTCATGCTGGCCGCCGCCTACACGCTTCGGCAGAACGAGCACATCCGCATCGACATCCTCTCGAACAAGCTGAGCAAGCGCACCCGGGACTGGATCGATCTCTTCTGCCACATCTTCTTCCTGCTGCCGTTCGCGCTGCTGCTCGTCTACCTCTGCTGGCCCTGGTTCTGGCTTTCCTACAGGACCGGCGAGGTCTCGACCAATGCGGGCGGCCTCATCATCTGGCCTGCAAAGGCGATGGTGCTGACGGGCTTCATCCTTCTCACGGCGCAGGCTTTCTCGGAGATCATCAAGCGCTTTGCCGTCATCATGGGCGTGATCGACGATCCGTCGCCGCACCACGATCTGCCTCCCGCGGCCGAAGCCGCGGTCGACATGGAGGCCGACCGTCGTGATTGATTTCGTCGCCCACAACCTCGCGCCGATCATGTTCGTCACCGTCATGGCGATGCTGCTGATCGGCTACCCGGTCGCCTTCACCCTCGCGGCCGGGGGCCTGATCTTCTTCATCGTCGGCGTCGAGGTCTCGCACATCTCCAGCGAGATTCGCCTGTTCTGGCCGCTGCTCCAGTCGCATCCTGAGCGCATCTACGGGATCATGTACAACGACACGCTGCTGGCGATCCCGTTCTTCACATTCATGGGACTGATCCTCGAGCGGTCGCGCATGGCCGAGGACCTGCTCGACACCATCGGGCAGCTTTTCGGGCCGATTCGCGGCGGCCTCGCCTTCGCGGCCGTGCTCGTGGGTGCGCTTCTGGCTGCTACCACCGGCGTCGTCGCCGCATCGGTGATCGCCATGGGCCTGATCTCGCTTCCGATCATGATGCGCTACGGCTACGACCGCTCCGTGGCGACGGGCACGATTGCGGCGTCCGGTACGCTGGCCCAGATCGTCCCGCCCTCGCTCGTCCTGATCGTCATGGCGGACCAGCTCGGACGTTCGGTCGGCGACATGTATGTCGGCGCGCTGATCCCCGCGCTCATCATCATCGGCTTCTACTGCCTCTATGTCTTCGCCGTAAGCATCATCAAGCCGCAATGGGTACCCGCCCTGCCGATCGAGGCGCGGACGCTCGGCGGCGGTGTGTGGTCTCTCGTCGCCATCCTGGCAGCCGCGGTGGGCATCTACTTCATCACCTATCACACCATCTTCGCCGAGATGCGCTACGAGGTGCGGCTGGTCTGGGCAGCGACCGTCGCCACGCTTGCGGCCTACATCTTCAGCCTCGCGAACCGGCAGTTCAAACTCGGCATCCTGTCGCGACTGGCCGAACAGGTGGTAATCGTTCTCATCCCGCCGCTGGCGCTCATCTTCCTCGTGCTCGGCACCATCTTCCTCGGCATTGCGACGCCGACCGAAGGCGGCGCCATGGGTGCCACGGGCGCGCTGTTCCTGGCCTTCGTCAAGGGCAGGCTGAGCTTCACCGTCCTGAAGCAGGCGCTGGATTCGACGACCAAGCTCTCTGCCTTCGTCATGTTCATCCTGATCGGCGCGCGCGTTTTCGGCCTCACCTTCTATGGCATCAACGGCAACGTGTGGATCGAGGAGCTGTTGCTGGCGCTGCCCGGCGGCGAGTACGGCTTCCTGATCGTGGTGACGATCATCATCTTCGTGCTCGGATGCTTCCTCGACTTCTTCGAGATCGCCTTCATCGCCGTACCGCTGCTGGCACCGGTTGCCGAGCGGCTGGGCATCGACCTGATCTGGTTCGGCGTCATTCTCGGGATCAACCTGCAGACGTCGTTCCTGACGCCGCCCTTCGGCTTCTCGCTGTTCTATCTCCGCTCCATCGCACCCATGAGGGAATGGACCGATACCGTCTCGGGACGCGTGCTTCCTGGCATCCGGACCGGCGAGATCTACAAGGGCGCCCTGCCCTACATCATCATCCAGTTTCTCATGATCCTCCTTGTCATCGCATTTCCGGGACTGGTGACGCACTACAAATCGGCTCCCCCGACCACCGACATCCAGATCACGCTGCCGCCGATGGGCGGCGCGGGCGGCGGCATGAGCCTGCCGCCGCTCGGAGGTGGCGCCGGCAATGGCGGCGGCTTTGGGCTTCCGCCGCTCGGTCTCCCGCCGGCAGGCGGACAGGGGACCGGCAATGGCGCGGCCAGTGGCGGCGGCCTCGGCTTGCCTCCCCTGGGCCTTCCGCCTGCCGGCGCTCCGTCGAACGGACCGGCACAACCGTTGCCGTCGGAACCTGCCCCGGCGCCGGCCGGAAACGATCTCAGTCAACCGCCGAGCTTCGACTGAGCCGCGCCGCTTTGATCGAGACGCAAACGAAAACCCCGGGATGGCGACATCCCGGGGTTCATTGTTTTCAGTCGATCGGCTCAAAGAGCGTCAGAGATTTCCGGCGCGCTGCTGGATCATCATGAAGGTGTCGAAGTTGTACTCCGTCAGCTGCGCCCACAGGTAGGCGTCCTTCTTGAATGCCTGCTGGTCCTCGTAGATCTTCTTGAAAGTCGCGTTCTGCGCGTTGATCTCGGAATAGGTTTCCATGGCCGCCTTGTAGCAGGCCTCGAGGATCTCCTGGCTGAATGGCCGGAGCTGCGCGCCGCCCTGCACCAGGCGCTTGATCGCCGCGGGGTTCTTGAAGTCGTAGTTCGCCATCATGTCGGCGTTGGCTGCGCGGCAGGCGGTCTGCAGGATCGCCTGATAGTTCTTCGGAAGCTCGTTCCACTTGGACAGGTTGGCGAGCGTGTGCAGGACGGGACCGCCTTCCCACCAGCCGGGATAATAGTAGTACTGCGCCACCTTCTGGAATCCGAGCTTCTCGTCATCGTAGGGTCCGACCCATTCGGTGGCGTCTATGGTACCCTTCTCGAGTGCCGGATAGATGTCGCCGCCGGCGATCTGCTGCGGCACGACGCCCAGCTTCTCGATGATCTTGCCCCCCATGCCGCCAATGCGCATCTTGAGGCCCTGAAGGTCGGAGACAGTGTTGATCTCCTTGCGGAACCAGCCACCCATCTGCGCGCCGGTATTGCCGCAGATCATGCCGTAGAGGCCCTGTGTGGCATAGAACTCGTTCATCAGCGTATTGCCGTTGCCATAGTAGTACCAGGCGTTCTGCTGACGGTAGTTGAGCCCGAACGGGATCGCGGTTCCGAAGGCGTAGACCGGGTCCTTGCCCCAGTAGTAGTAGGACGCGGTGTGGGCCAGTTCGACGGTTCCCGCCGCGGCGGCATCGGCTGCCTGCAGCCCCGGGACGATTTCGCCAGCCGCGAAGACCTGAATCTCGAAGTTGCCGTCCGATGCTTCCTTGACGAA
This sequence comes from uncultured Alphaproteobacteria bacterium, assembly GCA_963747465.1. Taxonomy (GTDB): domain Bacteria; phylum Pseudomonadota; class Alphaproteobacteria; order Rhizobiales; family Rhizobiaceae; genus Aquibium. The sequence goes on along the minus strand of CAVVFC010000003.1, from coordinate 556,222 downwards.
CTCCGCCATGGTCTCGGCTGCGCCATAGATGGTGTCCAGCGCCTTCGGGAACGAAGACGTGCAGCGCCAGGTGATCTTTGGCTGCGACTGCGCGATTGCAGGCGCGGCCAGCGTCGACGCGGCCGCGGCGCCTGCCCCGGCAAGTCCTGCTTTCTTGATGAATGAACGGCGATCCATGCTGTTACCTCCCTATTGATGCGGATCAAGAGCCGGCCCCCGCTGTGATATCCCACTTCTGGGCGGCCAACTGTTGGCAATCAATGCATAGGCCTGCGATCGTGTCCAGCGTTGCGGTGACAGCGCGTTGATTCTTCATCGTGAAATCGCGCCAGGGGCCCTGGCCGAGTATCCATGCGGGTGTTTTCCGGAAAGACGGTTCACGCCCGCACCTGCTCAAGCAAAAGGCCCCGGAGCGTCACCGCTCCGGGGCCTTTTGGTTTGGTTGCCAGCTGCTGGCGTCAGATCTTGCCGGCGCGCTGCTGCACCATCATGAAGGTGTCGTAGTTGTACTCGGCCACCTGCTGGTAGAGGAAATGCTTGGAGCGGAACTCGGTGATGGAATCCCAGATCTTCTTGAACATCTCGTTCGAGGAGCTGAGTTCGTCGTAGATGCCGAGCGAAGCGTCGAAGCAGGCCGACAGGACCTCCTGGCTGAACGGGCGCAGCTGCGTGCCGTTGGCCACCAGCCGCTTCAGCGCGTCCGGATTGAGGTAGTCGTACTTCTGCAGCATGTCTGCGTTCTCGGCCTGGGCCGCGGTGCGCAGGAGAGACTGGTAATTCGCCGGGAGACCGTCGAACTGATCCTTGTTGAACATGAGATGGACGGTCGGTCCGCCTTCCCACCAGCCGGGATAGTAGTAGAACGGCGCAACCTTGTAGAAGCCGAGCTTCTCGTCGTCATAAGGACCGACCCATTCGGCGGCGTCGATGGTGCCCTTTTCGAGCGACGGATAGATGTCGCCACCGGCGATCTGCTGCGGAACGGCGCCGAGCTTCTCGAGAATGCGGCCGGCGAAGCCGCCGACGCGGATCTTGAGACCCTGGAGATCGGCGACCGTGTTGATCTCCTTGCGGTACCAGCCGCCCATCTGGACGCCGGTGTTGCCGCCGGGGAAGCCCACCAGGTTCTGCTTCGCATAGAACTCGTTCATGAGATCGATGCCGCCGCCATGGTAGTGCCAGGCGTTCATGCCGCGCGCGTTGAGAGAGAAGGGAACCGCGGCGCCGAGCGCCCAGGCCGGATCCTTGCCCCAGTAGTAGTAGGAGACGGTGTGGCAGGCCTCGACCGTACCGGCCGCGGTCGCGTCCGCGGCCTGGAGGCCCGGGACGATCTCCCCGGCCGAGAAGACCTGGATCTGGAAATTGCCGTCGGTGGCTTCCGAAACCATCTTCGCGAAGACCTCGGCACCGCCATAGATGGTGTCGAGCGACTTCGGGAACGACGACGTCAGGCGCCAGGTGATCTTCGGGTTCGACTGCGCGATGGCAGGTGCGGCGAGCGTCGATGCGGCGGCTGCGCCGGCACCGGCAAAGCCGGCTTTCCTGATGAATGAACGACGATCCATGAATACTCCTCCGATCGATGGATTTTCGGGTTTTCGGGTGCGGTCCGGACGGGCCGCGGCTAATGATGGGTGCGTCCTTCGCACAGCGGCCGGAGGTCGTCCAGCGCTGGACCAAAATAATGGCCGGGATTGCGTATTTTTACCTAAGCCATTGCAAATTCGATATAAAACAGTTTCATATCATATCGTTTCATGACGTGCACAGCCTCGCTTGGGAGTTGGATTGGATCGACGAACAGCATAGATAGAGACGCATGCATCACACGCCGCGGATGAATTGAAAGCGGGACAAAGGTCATCATGAAGCAGCCCCTCGTCGCCGTTTCCTCCGACGTACGAACCTTCGACACCTACACCTGGCATGCTGCGCCGCAACAGTATGTGGAGGCTGCCATCACCGGCGCCGGCGTGCTGCCGATGCTGCTTCCCTGCCTGGGCGAGCGGATCGATTTCGATGCGCTGCTGGGATCGGTCGACGGGGTGATGATCACCGGGTCCAAGACCAACGTGCATCCGGACCTCTATGGCGGAGAAGCGAGCGAGGCGAACGGTCCTTATGACCCGGCGCGCGACGCGACCACGCTTCCGCTGATCCGCAACGCGATCGAGCGCGGCGTCCCGCTGCTGGCGATCTGCCGCGGCATCCAGGAACTCAACGTCGCGCTGGGCGGAACCCTCGCGACCGAGATCCAGGAGAAGGAGGGCATTCTGGATCACCGCGCTCCGTCGGCGACCGATCACGACGTCCGCTTCTCCATCCGCCAGGACGTCAGGATCAGGCCGGGCACCTGCCTGGCCGGGATCTTCGGAGCCGGAGACATTCGGGTGAACTCAGTCCATCGGCAGGCGATCGATCGACTGGGCGAGCATCTCGACGTCGAAGCCGTGGCGGAGGACGGTACCGTCGAGGCGGTCTCGGTGCGCGGCGCAAAAGCGTTCGCCGTGGGTGTCCAGTGGCATCCGGAATACTGGGTTCGGACGGACGACGCCTCTGCGCGGATATTCAGGGCATTCGGCGACGCGGCGCGCGCGCATGCCTTGGCGCGTTCGGGAATGTCGGCAGCGGCCGAATGAACTCTCGCGGTCGCAGGCGAATCAGTCGCTTGAACTCAGCGTGATGAGCGGGTTTGCCGGTTCGATCGACTCGAAGGCAAGCCCGTCCGACACCGCGAAGACGACGACCGGCGCTCCATCCGAGGCGGTCAGCGCCAGGGAACCGTCACTGCGCTCCTGCCACGACTTGGCCCGCGCGAGCGCCGGATAGACGTTCAGGCATCCCGGCCCGAGCTTCAGGCCGGATGGGCCGGCGCCCTTCTCGATCCGGCAGCGGCCGTCGGCGCCCACCAGCTGCAGATCGAAACTCGTGGGAGCGGAGCTGACGGCGGATTCCGCAGCGGGAACACCTCCGGTGATGTTCGGAAATATGCACGCCGGTATAGCCGGCTGCGGCGAAGGCGATGCCCAGGAGCAATCTCATTGCTGACCTCTTGCGAACGGGTCGTTGCCTGAGAATGGGCGGCGTTTCCTAACGAATGGTTAACGCCCGCCGGCGACTGCTGCGCTCTCGGGGACCGGCGTCAGCGCCAAGCCTCTGGTGAACCAGGAAACGAGGTTGTCCACCACGAGATCGGCCATCGCGCGCCTCGTGTGCACAGAGGCCGAGCCGACGTGCGGAAGCAGGGTTGCGTTGTCGAGATCGAGCAGGTCCTGGGGAACGTTGGGCTCGTCGGCGAAAACATCGAGCCCCGCCGCACGGATGACGCGCTTCCTGAGCGCCTCTGCGAGCGCGGGTTCATCCACCGTGCTGCCGCGCCCGATGTTGATGAAGACGCCCTCGGGGCCGAGGGCCTCCAGCACCTCCATGTTTACCGCCTTCTCGGTGGCGGCACCGCCGGGCGCCACGGAGATGAGCGTGTCGACGGCCTCCGCGAGTTCTTTCAGCGACGGATAGTAGGCATAGGACACGTCTTCGATCCTGTTGCGGTTGTGATAGGCCAGCGGCAGCCCGAACGCCTCGATGCGTCGCGCCACCGCCCGTCCGATCCGGCCCATGCCGAAGATGCCGACCGTGCGGCCGCGCAGGGTCAGGCCGGTCAGCGGGTAGTTTCCTTCGGCAGCCCAGCGGCCGGCCCTGAGATAACTTTCGGCCTTGGGGAGCTCTCTCACGGTGTTGAGCAGCAATCCGATCGTGGTATCGGCGACCTCTTCGGTGAGCACGTCCGGCGTGTTGGTGACGACCACCCCCTTCGACGCGGCGTGCCTGGCATCGACGGCATCGTAGCCGACGCCGAAGCTTGCAATGATCTCTAGATTGGGGAACGCATCTATGAACGCCGCATCAATGCGCGTCGAAACGGCAAGCGCACGCACGCGATCGGCCAGCGCCGCATCGACCAGCCCGGGATCGGAGCGGTCGATTTCGGCGATCGAGAATTCCGATCGCACGCGGGAGAGCGCGTGATCGTGCAGCTTTCCGGGAACCAGCACGACGGCCTGCTTTCGTTCGTCCATTCCTGCAATTTCTCCACTGAGGCGGCGTTCGGTCGCCGACCGTCGATGCGACACTATTGGCGAGATGCCCGCCAGACAAGCACACCCTGCCGGAGACCCACGCGGGCGTCCGGCGGAACGTGGCTTTTTACGGAACACATGGCGGATGCAGGCGTTCGTCTGGAGATTGCGCAAGTGAAAAACGTTCGGGCGCATTCGAAGACTCAAACAGAGCCGGACGTTGAAAAGGGCGCAATCGACGCCCGAAAAAGAGGAGAATTGTCTATGACCCGCACATTGCTTACCGCAGCCGCCATCGTTGCCATGACCGCCGGCTCGGCGTTTGCCCAGTCCACGTCCTCGACGGCCAACGCCAGCAAGAACAACCCCTACGCATCGACCGACGAACAGGGTTGGTACCAGGGCGAGAACCGGGCTCGCTACGAGGGCTTCTTCACCGATCCGGACATGATGGAGCTCCGCTCCGACGAAGAGATTTCGAGCGCGTTCGACGCCATGGGCCAGGAAGATCGTGATTCCATCGTCGATCAGTGCCAGCGCGCCTATGACCTGCGCGGTTCCTACGGCACGGTCACCACGGGCCTCTGCAACGCCGTTGGCGTTGAGCGCCCGGCCGGCGGCTGATCCGGACTGGATTGCTTACAAGGGAGGCTCCGCTTTGCGGGGCCTTCTTTTTTTTTAAGGGATGCTACCCCCGCTCCACCGGTTTTCCGGTGGATTGCCGGATGTGGAGTTCGGGCTTGATCAGTTCCTGCGACGCTCCCACCGCAACGCCATTCAGGCGGTCGAGAAGAGCCCGGGCCGCGCGCCGCCCGACGTCGCGCTGACCGTTCCAGACAGTGGTCAGCGCAGGTGTGGCGATCGCAGCTTCCTCGAGATCGTCGTAGCCGGTCACTGACACGTCGACGCCGGCGGTGAGCCCCGCGCGAGCAATGCCGTTCATCAGACCGATGGCGACGAGATCGTTCCAGCAGACCGCCGCCGTCGGCTTGTCCGGCAGGGCGAGGAACTGCCCTGCCACTTCGAAGCCGGCCTGTTTCGTCCGGGGGCCAGGAATTCGCCAGTCGGCCTGCACCTTGAGCCCGGCTTTTTCCATCGCCAGCACATAGCCGTGATAGCGGTCCCGGCCCGTTGACGTCTGATCCGTGCCGCCGATCATGGCGATCCGCCTGTGCCCCAGAGAGATCAGGTGGTTGGTGGCGAGGCCGATGCCGTAGGAATCGTCGCCGCGGAAGACCGGCACCTCGGCGCCTTCGACCGAGCGGGCCACCAGGACCGAGGGCAGGCCGTTCTCCTCCAGCAGCCGTATATCCTCGCGGGGCGTGCCGATCGCGGGCGACATGATCAGCCCATCCGCGCCGAGTTGCAGCAGCGTGTCTATGAAGTTGCGCTGCTTCTCCAGTTGGTCGTAGTGATTGGACAGCAGGAAGGTCTGCCTGCTGCGGTCGAGTTCACTTTCGATCGACTTCAGGATCTCCGCGAAGAACGGGTTCATGATGTCGTGCACCACCACGCCGACGATGCCCGACCGTGAAGTCCGCAGGCTGGCCGCCCGGCGGTTGTAGATGTAGCCGATCGCCCGGGCATGCTCCTTGATGCGCTCCCGCGTCGAATCGGCGACCAGGGGGCTGTCGCGCAACGCGAGTGAAACCGTGGCCGTCGAAACGCCGAGTGCATCGGCTATCGTCGAAAGCTTGATCTTCTGCGCCAGAGCGCCCTCCCCCGCCGTGCTGCCGCCGTGCCTTTAAACCGTTTAAGTCGGTATAGGCCGACAGCGCGAAGGGTTTCAATCGATTTCCCGCCGCTGCCACCGGAGCCTAGCGCTGCGGGTTCGTGGCCCCAGGGTCACGCAGGCGCAGCGTGCGCTCGCGATGGACGATGTAGAGGCCGCTTGCCACGATGATCAGCGCTCCCGCGATGGTCCATTGATCTGGCAGATCGCCGAATACCAGGTAGCCGAGGGTCATCATCCAGACCATCTGCAGGTACCCGTACGGAGCGAGTGCAGTCGTCGTGGCGACGCGATACGCCTTGATCAGCAGCCAGTGCCCGAAACCGCCGTAGAACCCGAGCGACAGGAGCACCGCCCAGTGCTGCCATTCACCGGGAATGGAGCCGTAGACCGGAACCGCCGGCGCCATCAGCACGACCGGCGCGAGGGCTGAATAGAAGATCATGCTTTCCGCCGTCTCGCGCGCGCCCATGTGGCGGGTCATGATGACGTAGAAGCAATAGCTCGTCATGGCGCAGAGCGCATAGACGTGTCCGATGCCGAACACGCCGAAGCCGGGCCGGGTGATGACGAGCACGCCCGCAAACCCCACGACCACGGCCAGCCATCGCCGCCAACCCGCCCATTCGCCCAGCAGCGGCCCCGCCAGCGCCGTGATGACCATCGGTGCGAAGAACATGATCGACACCGTCTCGGCGAGCTGCAAGGTCTGCAGCGCGAAGAAGTTGAAGAACGTCGAGCCGAACAGCAGCATTCCGCGCAGGAACTGCCGCGGCAAGCTGTCGGCCGTGAACACGGCTGCGCTTTTCCACGGGCCAAGAAGGATCACGGCGAGCACGAGATGCACCGCGAACCGTACCCAGGCCACGAAGGGCGGCTCGAAACCAACCGACGCGAGATACTTGGCACTCGTGTCGAGGAACGAGAAGATCAGGCCGGCGGCGCAGACCAGAACGATGGCGGCCGCCGGCGTGGCGGCGTCGCGGTACGGGGTATTGATTGACACGTAAAGCCGCCGGTCCTTCGATCGCGCGATTGTTTCAGCAATTGCGGATGGAAGAGCAAGCGAAAACCACCCGCGGCGGTCCGGTCCAAGGTCCTGAGCCTAGGCTTCCTCTTCCGCATCTTCCAACGGCTCGGCATGTGAATTGCCGGCAAGGTTGGTCTCGATGCGCGCGAGGAGTCGGGTCAGCAGCTTCTGCTCTTTCTTGTCGAACCCCTTGAACGCCTGCTTTTCCGTCTTGCGTACCGATTTCTCGATGGCCCGTATCGCATCGCGGCCCACCTCGGTGAGGAAGACGTGCGACTGGCGGGCGTCGTTCTCGGAAGCCCGCTTTTCGAGGAAAGCCTGGGCCTGAAGCCTGTTGATGGTCTTCGTGACCGTCGGCGGCCGCACACCCAGGCGGACGGCAAGCTGCCCAGGCGTCTGCCCATCCTCCTGCGCGAGGGCGAGCATGATCTGATCCTGCCCCGCATAGAACCCGTGGTCGAGAAGCCGCGCCGCAAGTGCGGTGCGCGACAGCCTTGCCGCCGATTGCAAGCGGTTGATCGCCGCGCCCTTTTCAGCTTTCGCCATGACCCGTCCCCGCTTGTCGAGATCGTCCAAGCACGATAGCGGCCCGAACGCAATTGCTCCCGCTGTCCGGCGTTGACCGCATGCCCGAAACGCCAGCCGGCTAATGCGCCGGCGAACCTATGTCAGACGACTGTTTCAGCCAGATGACATCCGCCAGCCTGCGCTTCAAGCGGCGGGGTGATCGCCGGCCGTGCCGTCGGGCACGTGCATTCCCCGCCGCGCCGTCCTATATGGCGGCGAACGCTATCCTCCTTTCGAAGGACAAGACATGTCCGAAACGATTTCCCAGATCCCCGTCACCGTGCTCACCGGCTATCTCGGCTCCGGAAAGACCACGTTGCTCAACCGCATCCTCTCCGAGAACCACGGCCGGCGCTATGCCGTCATCGTCAACGAATTCGGCGAGATCGGCATCGACAACGACCTGATCGTGGAATCCGACGAGGAGATCTACGAGATGAACAATGGCTGCGTGTGCTGCACGGTGCGCGGCGACCTGATCCGCGTCGTCGAGGGCCTGATGCGCCGACCCGGTCGCTTCGACGCGATCGTCGTGGAAACGACGGGCCTGGCCGATCCCGCCCCGGTGGCGCAAACCTTCTTCATGGACGACGACGTGCGCTCCAAGACAAAGCTCGATGCGGTCGTCGCGCTGGTCGACGCCAAGCACCTGCCGCTGAGACTGAAGGACAGCCGCGAGGCCGAGGACCAGATCGCTTTCGCGGATGTCGTCCTGGTCAACAAGACCGATCTTGTCTCGGAGGAGGAACTCGCCGCGGTCGAGGCGACCATCCGCGCGATCAATCCGTCGGCGAAAATCCACCGCACCGAGCGCGCCGGGCTCGACCTCGAAAACGTGCTCGACCGCGGCGCCTTCGACCTGAAGCGCGCGCTCGACAATGATCCGCATTTCCTCGAACACGAGGACCATGACCATGACCACGAACACCACGATCATGACCACCACCATCACGGCCATCCCGCCCCTTCGCCGCTTCATGACGTGACGGTGCAGTCCGTCTCGATGCGAGCCGGCGAACTGGATCCGAAGAAGTTCTTCCCGTGGATCGAGAAGATCACCCAGATGGAAGGACCGAACATCCTGCGTCTGAAGGGCATCATCGCCTTCAGGGACGATCCGGAGCGCTACGTCGTCCAGGGCGTGCACATGATCATCGAAGGCGACCACCAGCGTCCGTGGAAGGATGGAGAGGCCCGCGAGAGCCGGCTCGTCTTCATCGGAAGGGAATTGGACCGGGAACGGCTGGAGCGGACGTTCCGGGCCTGCGAGGCATAAGGATCGTTGCATCCTTGATGGCGCAGCGCCAATGCGTATATAAATGCGCATCGGGGAAAATGTTTGGAGCATGACAGCCGCAGGATCGTGAAACGCCTTCTCGCCGAAGGCTTTGTACTCGTTTCCGTTGCGGGTTCGCACCACAAGTACCGAAGAGACGGAAACGTGGTGATCGTGCCGCACCCGAAGAAGGACCTGCCGCACGGTACCGCGCGTGCCATCGCAAGACAGGCGGGTTGGATGAAAGGCAGCAAGTGATACACAACTACTTGGCCGTCGTAGACAAGGAACCCGGCAGTTCCTTCGGTCTCTGGTTTCCGGACGTACCCGGTTGCTTCAGCGCGGCCGATCAGGAGGGTGATCTCGTATCGAATGCAGTCGAGGCCCTGCGGCTCTTCGCGGAGGACGAGGCTCTTCCCCTCCCCTCCCCGCACGAGGCGATCGTCGCTCGCGACGACGTGCGGGAGGCGCTCGCCGAGGGCGGCTATCTCCTGTCGGTGCCGCTGATCGAAGCGGACACGGCGGTCGTCCGTGCCAACGTGACGTTCGAACGCGGCATGCTTCGCGCTATCGATGAAGCGGCGCGGCGCATGGGCGTTACCCGCTCCGCGTTTCTCGCCAGCGCGGCACGAGACAAGATCGAGATGCGCCGCTAGTCGGCATCGCTGCCAAATCCGGAGTCACCATGCCAACCGTCGCCCCGCTCGACCTCGACGGCCATTGCATCGCCGCCGTCTTCCTGTCCGATATCCCGCATTTCGCGCTTGCGGACGGCACGGTGCATCGCCTCGACAATGGCCACCAGCAGGTGACGGCCCATGACGGCCTGCTCTGCGCGACCGTCACCGACAAGGGCGACAAAATGATCACCGGCGGCGAGGACGGCAAGGTCGTCGCCGTCGCGCCCTCCGGAGAGACGGAGGTTCTTGGCGAGATCGGCCGCAAGTGGGTGTCAAGCGTCGCCGCCGGGCCGCAAGGGGCGGTCGCCTTCGCATCCGGCCGCACGGCCTATGTCCGCTTCGCCGACGGCAAGGTGAAGGAATTGCAGCATCCGCGCACGGTCGAGGGCGTCGCCTTCTCGCCCAAGGGCATGCGCATCGGCACCGCGCGCTACAACGGCGCGACGCTGCATTTCCCGGCCGCCGAAGGCAAGCCGGTCGAACTCGAATGGGCTGGCGCACACACCGGCATCACCTTCTCGCCCGACGGCAATTTCGTGGTCACCACCATGCAGGAAAACGCGCTGCACGGCTGGAAGATCGCCGACGGCAAGCACATGCGCATGACAGGCTATCCGGGCAAGGTGAAGAGCCTGTCGTGGAGCGCAAGGGGTCGCTGGCTCGCCAGTTCCGGCGCACCGGCCGCCATCGTCTGGCCCTTCCAGGGAAAGGACGGCCCTATGGGCAAGGCGCCGCTCGAACTCGGCACGCGCGGCAACACCCTGGTCACCGCCGTCTCGTGTCACCCCGCCGACGACTTCGTCGCAATCGGCTATGCCGACGGCATGGTGATGGCGGCACGCTTTGCCGACCACAAGGAGGTGCTCCTGCGCCGCCAGGGCAACGGCGCCGTGACTTCTCTGGGCTGGGACCATGCCGGCCGTCGCGTCGTCTTCGGGTCCGAGACCGGCGACTGCGGCGTCATCGACATCTCCGGCTGACCCCGCAGCGTCCCTGACACCGCTCGGTTCCGCGGGCTCATGCGGACGTCGGTCGCGGCGCTAATTTGTTATGTTGACAAACAATTATGACTTCAACACTCTGCTTGGGGGCAAGCCTGCCCCGAATGCACTGGGAGGAGCATCATGAGAACGCGCATAGTCTGCCGCATGGTCGGAGCAGCTTCGCTTGCCCTCGTCTCGGCGGCGGGACCGGCCATGGCGAAGATGGCCTGCGAGGGGCTGACGGGCCAAGCGCTCGGTCTCCCGGAGGTCAGCATCGACACTGCCCAATCCGTCGCAGCCGATGCCGAAAACCCCGTCCCTCATTGCAGGATAGAAGCGACGACCGCCGAACATGCCGGCATTGACGGCAAGCCTTACGCGATCCGCTTCGAAATGCGGCTTCCCGACGACTGGAACGGCGATTTCTTTCATCAGCTCAACGGCGGCAACGACGGCGAGGTGAAGCCTGCGGTCGGTCCCCTGCTCGGCGGGGACAAGTCTGCGACCGCCCTCAGCCGCGGCTATGCCGTCCTGTCTTCCGATGCAGGCCACGACGGCAAGGCGCAGCCCGAGACCGGACTGTCGGCCGGCAACCGCTTCGGCCTCGATCCCGAAGCCCGCGCATTCTACGGCTACAAGGCCGTGGAGACGCTGACCCCGCTCGCAAAGTCCTTCATCGCATCCTACTACGGCAACGCGCCGGAGCATTCCTACGCCGTCGGGTGCTCGAATGGTGGCCGCCACGCCTTTGTCGCCGCCGAACGCCTGTCCGGCTCCTATGACGGCATTCTGGCGGGTGCGCCGGGCTTCAACCTTCCCAAGGCGGCGCTCCAGCATGCGCTCGACGTCCAGTCGTTCAAGGCCGTCAATGGCGACGTCCGCAAGGCTTTCTCGCGCGAGGACCTGGCGATGGTCGCCGACCGCGTGCTCGCCGCCTGCGACGAACTCGACGGGTTGAAGGACGGCATCGTCGGCGATACTGCCGCCTGCCAGTCCGCCTTCAATGTCGACGGGCTCCAGTGCACGGAGCGCCAGAACTCGGCCTGCCTCGCTCCGGAGCAGGTGACGGCGCTGAAGACGATTCATGCGGGCCCGATCAATTCAAAGGGCGAGCAGCTCTATTCGGATTGGGCCTGGGATAACGGCATCGGCGGCGGCAACTGGCGGTTCTGGAAGCTCGAGAGCCCTATCCCGCCGTGGAACAACATGCCCCTGATCGCTGTGATGGGGGCAGGCTCGCTTGCCCACGTCTTCACGACACCGCCGACCGAAGTGGCCGGTGATCCGGATTCGCTCGAAAAATTCCTGCTCGACTTCGACCTCGACGAGGATGCGCCGAAGATCTACGCCAAGACGGGTCCGTTCGGGGAATTGGCCATGGAGTTCATGACACCGCCGAACGCGGATGACCCGACGCTCTCGGACTTCAAGGCGGCGGGCGGTAAGATGATTGTCTTCCACGGTGTTTCGGACCCGGTCTTTTCGGTGAAGGACACCATGAACTGGTACGAGAAGCTCGCGGCCAACAACGGTGGATCCGCGGCAGATTTCGTCAAGTTCTACACCGTGCCCGGCATGACCCACTGCTCGGGCGGACCCGCCACAGACAGTTTCGATCTGTTTTCAGAGCTGGTCGACTGGGTGGAGAAGGGCGAAGCGCCGAAGGCGGTGACGGCGGGACTGTCGGCCGACAACAAGGACGTTCCGGCGGCCTGGCCGGCGAACCGCACGCGCAAGCTCTGCGCCTGGCCGCAAGTGGCGCGCTACCAGTCGGGCGACTCCGAGAGCGCAGACAGTTTTGCCTGCGCGGATTGACAGCAGCCACATGCTGCGGCCGGGGCCGATGCTCCGGTCGTCCGCAGTCTAAAGCAGCCTTTCGTAGTAGCGAACGCTCCGCTCCCCGCCGTAGATTTCCGCTTCTCCCACGACGCGGAATCCCATGGCGGCATGAAATGCATCCGAGGCCGGGTTGGGCGGATCGGCATTCACTTCCGACGTGACCACCATATGACCGGCGTGCCTCGCCCGCTCGAACAGATGTTCGTAAAGCCGGCGCGCATGGCCGCGCCCGCGGGCGAACGATGCCACTGCGATCCGGTCGACATAGGCAAAGCGAGGATACCGCTCCTTGAACCACAGGAAATTCGTGCTGTCGTAGTCGGCATCCTGATCGAAGGCGATCATGAACGCTTCGAGATTGCCTATTCTCCAGGCTCCGAAGGCCTCGCCGACGAGATGCGACAATCGTCCCGCATCCAGCAGCGACAGTTCCGCCGCGTGCTTGTTGTTCAACGCCAGCACCGCCGGCTCGGAAGCCCCGGTGATCGGTTCGATGGCAGGCGGGCGGGAAATGCTGTCGGGCGCGTTCATGGGCGCGCAACATAGCCCGGGCTGCCGGCCCCGCAAGCGAAAGCGACAGTGAATTGCTTTGGCATGTCAAATTTCATAGCGTTGCCGCAATCCGGAACATATCATGAACCCATGGCCACACTCCCCTTGCGCGAAAAGCTCGCGATTCTCTCCGACGCCGCCAAGTACGATGCGTCCTGTGCCTCTTCCGGCGCGGCGAAGCGCAACTCGCTGAAGAGCGGCGGCATCGGCTCGACCGAGGGGAGCGGCATCTGCCATTCCTATGCCCCGGACGGGCGATGCATCTCGCTGCTCAAGATCCTGCTGACGAACTTCTGCATCTATGATTGCAGCTACTGCATCAACCGCTCCTCCTCCAACGTGCGGCGCGCCCGCTTCACGGTGGACGACGTCGTGAAGCTGACGCTCGACTTCTACAAGCGCAACTACATCGAGGGCCTCTTCCTTTCCTCGGGCGTGATCCGCTCGCCCGACGACACCATGGGCGAGATGGTGGAGATCGCTCGCCGCCTGCGGATCGATCATCGTTTCTCGGGCTACATCCACCTGAAGACCATCCCCGAATGCTCGCAGGATCTGATCGAGCAGGCGGGGCTCCATGCCGACCGCCTGTCGATCAATGTCGAACTGCCAACCGACGAGGGCGTGAAGAAACTGGCGCCCGAGAAGCGGCCCGAGACGATCCGCATCTCCATGGCGAAGCTGCGCTCGAAGATCGAGGAGAAGGCCGAGCCGACGCTGCGCACGAAGACGCGCGAGCGCTTCGCGCCCGGCGGGCAGTCGACGCAAATGATCATCGGCGCTGATGCCACGCCCGACGCCACGATCCTGAAGACCAGTTCCCGGCTCTATGCCAGCTACCGCCTGCGCCGCGTCTACTATTCCGCCTTCAGCCCCATCCCTGATTCTTCCGCCGCCCTGCCGCTGATGAAGCCGCCGCTGATGCGCGAGCACCGGCTTTACCAGGCGGACTGGCTGATGCGCTTCTACGGCTTCGGCGAGAGCGAAATCCTCTCCGCCCGGCCGGACGGCATGCTCGACCTCGCGATCGACCCGAAGCTCTCCTGGGCCCTGGCAAACCGCGCCATGTTCCCCCTCGACGTCAACCGCGCCGACCGCGAGGCGTTGCTCCGGGTTCCCGGCCTTGGCACGAAGGTCGTCAAGCGCATCCTGGAGACGCGGAAGCACCGCCGGCTGCGGCTGGAGGATGTCGGCCGTCTCTGCCAGTCGATCGCCAGGGTTCGGCCCTTCATCGTGGCCGAAGGCTGGTCGCCGGGCGGGCTCACCGATTGCGCGGGCCTGCAGGCCAGGGTCGCTCCCGAACCCCGGCAATTGTCGCTGTTCTGACCATGGGCGCTCTCGCGAAGTCGCTCCCCCGCATCACCATCCGGCTCGCCGCCGAGACGGATTTCGACGGCTGGCGCAAGGCCGCCCGCGCGCTGGCGACGCACGAGATCCCCGCCGGCCAGGTCGGCTGGGCGGTGAGTGGGGCAACGAGCGCCGATCTGTTCGACGGCAATGCGCCGGCAGGAGACGCCGTGCCCACCGGCGGCACGACCTTCACCGTCCCCCGCGCCTTCCTCGAAGCGGCGGAGATCGTCATCTGCCATTCGGACCCCGAGCGCTTCTCGCTTCTCTATCGAATGCTGCTGCGGCTGCGTCGCGAGCCGGACCTGTTGAAGATCGCCTCCGATCCCGACGTGAGGCGACTGGAGGCAATGGCCAAATCCGTGCGCCGCGACATCCACAAGATGCGTGCCTTCGTTCGCTTCCGGCGCATCGGCTCCGGCCCCGACGAGCGCCACGTCGCCTGGTTCGAGCCGCAGCATTTCATCGTCGAGCGCAATGCGCCGTTCTTCGTGCGCCGCTTCACCGGCATGTGCTGGACGATCCTGACGCCCTGTGCGTCGGCCGACTGGAACGGAGAGCGCCTGGCGATCGGCCCCGGCGCCACCCGCGCCGATGCGCCGGCCGAAGACGATGCGGAAACGCTCTGGCGCACCTATTTCGCCTCGATCTTCAATCCCGCGCGATTGAAGGTGAAGGCAATGCAGGCCGAGATGCCGAAGAAATACTGGCGGAACCTTCCCGAGGCGTCGCTCATTCCGGACATGATCAGGGGCGCCGAGGAAAAGGCGAAGGACATGATCCAGAAACTCCCGACCGAACCCGCACCGCACCACGCCAAGGTCAAGGCGCGCCACTGGCCGGAACCGGAGGTCGGCGAAGCGTCGGACGAAGAAGGCGCGAATGCACGAACCATCCCCGAACTGCGCGAAGCGGCCGAAGGCTGCCGGCGCTGCCCGCTCTGGCGCGACGCCACCCAGACGGTATTCGGCGAAGGACCGGAAAACGCGAAGGTCGTCTTCGTCGGCGAACAGCCGGGCGATCAGGAGGATCTAGCCGGAAAGCCCTTCGTCGGCCCCGCCGGCAAGATGCTCGATGCAGTGCTGATGGAGGCCGAGGTCGACCGCACGGAGGTCTACGTCACCAATGGCGTCAAGCACTTCAAGTTCGAGCCGCGCGGCAAGCGCCGCATCCATGCCAAGCCGAACGCCGGCGAGGTAAAGGCCTGCCGCTGGTGGCTCGACAAGGAACTTGCCATATTGAAGCCCAACCTCGCGGTCGCACTCGGCGCGACCGCCGCGCAGTCCCTGCTCTGGAAGGCGATCCCCATCACGAAAATGCGCGGCCAGGTGGTCGAGCGCGAGGACGGCCTGCGCGTCTTCCTCACCATCCACCCCTCCTACATCCTGCGCATCCGCGAGACGGCCGACAAGGACGCCGAACGCGGCCGGTTCCTTGCCGACATGAAGGCGGTCAGGGAATTGATGGCGGCTTGAGTCGATCCGGTTCCAAGCGCGCGGCATTTTCCAAGGCGAAGACTTGGCTCGTTACCGTGTTCCAGACGATGCGCGGCAGGATATCCTCGTAGTCGGGCCGGAACACGTTTCCGGCTCCCGCGATCTGGGACCATGGTACATCAGCATGGCGGGCCTTCAGGTCATCCGGAAGCCGGCGCGATGCTTCCGAGATGATTTCGAGACATCGGACGACTGCATAGAGGCTCTTCTCATCCTTGGAAAAAGCCCCGAATTCCATTCCGGTCAGGAATACGCGTGTCAGTTCGATGTTGCGGCAGATGTCTTCGAGGGCGCGAAGCGCCGCGTCAGAACGCATAGACTGCATCGCCCAGCGCAGCAGACCTCAGATGCGTCTTCAAGGCGTCGCGATTGACGACATCGACACTCCCGTCGAACAGTCCGGCGATATAGTCCTTCAGGGCGACGTAGTCGTAGACCCCGATCGTCGTATCCTCAGCGAGTTCGATGACGATGTCGATGTCGCTGCCGGCATGCCGGTCCCCGCGCGCCGTCGAGCCGAACAGCGCCGCGTGCCGGACGCCCCGGTCCTGCAGTTCGGGGCGATGCCGCTGGAGGATCGCCAGAGCCTGGTCACGATTCATCGCTGGATGATACCTCAACGGCGCTTTGCAATACAGCCTACCGCACCAGCATCGCCCGCAGATCATTGACGTTCGTCCCGCTTGGTCCCGGCACGAACAGGTCGCCGATCGCCTCGAACGCCGTCCAGGCGTCGTTGTCGCCCAGCATCGCGCGGGGATCCAAACCGGCCGAACGCAGGCGCGACACGGTAGCAGAATCGGCGAAGGCGCCGGCATTGTCCTGCGATCCGTCTATGCCGTCCGTGTCGGCGGCAAAGGCATGGATGTCCCCCACCCCATCGATCCCGAGCGCCAGCGACAGCAGGAACTCCGTGTTGCGCCCGCCCTTGCCATTGCCGCGCAGGGTGACGGTCGTCTCGCCGCCCGACAGGATGACCACCGGTTTGCTGAACGGCCGGTCCTTCAGCGCCACCTCGCGTACGATCGCGGCGTGCACCGAGCCGACCTCGCGCGCCTCGCCCTCGATCGCATCGGACAGGATCACCGCTTCGATCCCATGCGCCCGCGCGGCCTCCGCGGCTGCTTCGAGCGAGGCCGCCGCCGAGGCGATGATATGCGTTTCGTTGCGGGCAAACCGCGCGTCGTCCGGCTGGGGGGCGTCGGCGGCAGGCGAGCGGAGATGCTCCATCACCGTTTCCGGCAGCATCATTCGCCACGTCTCGATCAGCCGCAGCGCATCCTCACGTGTCGAAGCGTCGGGCACCGTTGGCCCTGACGACACCAGCGACGGCCGGTCGCCGGGGATGTCCGAGACCAGCAGCGTGACCACACGCGCCGGCCACGCGGCGGCGGCCAGCCGCCCGCCCTTGATGGCAGAGACGTGCTTGCGGATCGTGTTCATCGCCGAGATCGGCGCGCCGGAGGCGAGCAGCGCCCGGTTGACGGCGATCTCGTCGTCGAGCGCCAGGCTTCCCGCAGGTGCGGGCAGCAGCGCCGAGCCACCGCCCGAAACGAGAGCTACCACGAGATCGTCCTCCGACAGGCCTGAGACCGTCTCGAGCAGGCGCCTCGCGCCCTCCAGCCCCGCCTCGTCGGGCACCGGATGTGCCGCCTCCAAGACTTCGATCGAGCGGCATGGCAGGGCATAGCCGTAGCGGGTGACGACCAGCCCTTCGAGCGGCCCGTCCCAGGCATCTTCGAACGCCGTGGCCATCTGCGCGGAGCCCTTGCCCGCGCCGACAACGATCGTGCGCCCGACGGGCTTCCGCGGAAGGAATTCGCGCATCACGCGCGCCGGATCGGCCGCCGCGACCGCCGCTTCGTAGAGCGAGACGAAGAACGCCTTCGGGTCCAGCCCGCTCATGATGCGTTCGCCGCAAGCCACGCGCGTGCCCAGCCGAGCCCCTCCTCGGTCGTCCCGGCCGGCGAATATTCGCAGCCGACGTAGCCTGCGTACCCCCGCGCATCGAGCGCCTTCAGCACAAAGCGATGGTCGATTTCGCCGGCGTCCGGCTCATGCCGGCCGGGATTGCCCGCGATCTGGATGTGCGCGATCAGGTCGTGGTGGCGGTCGAACGTCGCCAGCAGTTCGCCGCGCGTGCGGCTCTGGTGATAGAGATCGTACTGGATCCGCACGTGCTCCGATCCGGCGCGCCGTACGATCTGCGCCGCCTGATCGACCGAGGTCAGGAAGTAGTTCGGCGTGTCGAACGGATTGAGTGGTTCGATCAACGCGCTGATACCACGCGGCGCGAAGGCGCGGGCGACCTGGCGGAGGTTCTCGACGAAGGTCTGCTCCCGCTCCTCCATCGACGCCTCGCCCGACAGCACGCCGGCCATGCAGTGCATCTGCCGGCAGCCGATGGTGCGTGCATAGTCCAGCGCGACCCCGATGCTTTCGGCGAACCGCTCGCGCGCCTCCGGAATGCTCGCGAAGCCCCGTTCGCCGGCCGCGAGATCGCCGGGCGGCATGTTGAACAGCGCGATCTCCAACCGGCTTCGCTTCAGTTCGGCGGCGATGTCTCGCGCGGCGAATTCGTAGGGGAACTGGAACTCGACCGCAGAAAATCCGGCACGCGCGGCGCGTTCGAACCGTTCGGGAAACGGCACCTCGCAGAACATGGTCGAGAGATTGGCGGCAAGTCTTGGCATGGACGACCTCACGCCGCGATCATGGGTGAATGGACTGTCCAGGCAATGCCGGATCGCCCTTCATGCCGGAGGCAGCGCCAACGCGGCGTGGTCGAGCCCCAGATGCGCACAGAGCGCCTCCACTACCAGGGCATGGTCCTCGCGCTGCGGCAGGCCGGAGACCGTCACGCAGCCGATGACGCCCGCGTTTTTCAGCCGGATCGGAAACCCGCCGCCAGCCAGCACGTAGTCCTTCGGATCGAGACCGTTGCGAGGCGCGAAGAGATCGTCGTCCCGGTTCTGTTCCAGCGCCACGCGATAGGTGCTCCGGCCGAAGCGGCGCAGCACGTTCGTCTTGCGGCGCACCCAGTCGACGTTGCCCTCCGTCGAGCCCGGCATGGCGCAGAAGAAGAGATGCCGGTCCCAGGTGCGGATGTCGATGACGACCGGCAGCCGGCTGGCCATGGCGAGCTGCCGCAGCGCGAGTCCGAGCCGGAAGGCTTCCTCCTCGTTGAAGCGATCAAACACGAGCGCCGCCTCCTGCTCCTTCACGCGGGCGATGTCGGATTCGCGCGTCACCGGTCTCGATCCTTGCTGCATGCGGTTTCGGGTCGTAGACCCGGCAGCGGGCACGGGCAATGGCTTTTGAGAACAATCTCGTCCGCGGACACCAGGTCAGGCAGCGTCCAGCGCCTGGATGGCGTCGATCTCCTGCTTCTTCGCGCTCGCCTCGACCGCCAGATCATAGGATGCCTGCATCGAGAGCCAGAAATCGGGCGTCGTGCCGAAGAGCTTCGCCAGCCGCAGCGCCGTATCGGGCGTAACCGGTGCGCTTTCGGCTGCCAGGCGTTCGATGCGGGTCCGCGGCACGTGGAGCCTCTTTGCGACGCCGTAGGGCTTCAGGCCGAGCGGCTTCAGAAACTCTTCGCGCAATATCTCGCCGGGATGGATGGGAGGATCGAAGTTCATTTTTCCTGATTCAGCGGACACGGAGCCCTCTCAATGATAATCGACGATCTCGACGTCTTGACATTGCCATCCCGCCAGCGGAAGCAGATCCGGAACTGATCGTTGATCCGAATGGAATGCTGACCTTTCCGATCGCCCCTCAGCGCCTCGAGACGCTTGCCGGGCGGCATCCGCAAATCTTCGAGCGCTTTGGCGTTGTCGAGCATGAACAGTTTGCGTCTCGCAGAAGCGACGAGGTCGGCGGGAAATCCTTTGGGCGACCTCGACGCGATGATGGCTTCTATTCGTTTGTCGCGGACGGAACGGATCACCCTCGCCTCCGAGTTCGTATCTTCTCACGATACGGTTGAGACGTCAACGCGATCGTATCGCGGTATGATACCTCGAGATTACTCGACCGAACCCTTCGCCGCCCGCCCAGCGATGTAGACTTCCCTCACCGCCCGGTCGTCGCCGAGCGTCTGCAGGAGAAAAAGCTCCTCGGCCAGCGTTTTCACGGTCTCCATCCGCACCTTCATCGCCGGCGTCGCGGCGGCGTCCAGCACGATGATGTCGGCGTCGGTCCCGACCTCCAGCGTGCCCGTGCGGTCGGCGATCGACAGTGCCTCGGCGTTGCCGCGCGTCAATTGCCAGAAGCTTTGCAGCGGGTTCAGTTTCTCGCCCAGCAGCGCGATCACCTTGTAGGCCTCGTCCATGGTGCGCAGCATGGAATAGTTGGTGCCGCCGCCGACGTCGGTGGCCGTTGCGATCCTGAGCGGCTTTTCCCGCCCCCGGTAGCGGTGGTAGTCGAACAGGCCCGACCCGAGAAACAGGTTCGAGGTCGGGCAGAACACCGCCACCGAGCCGCTTTCCGACATGGCGTCGGCCTCGTGCTCGGAGAGATGGATGCAGTGGCCGAAAAGGCTCTTTGCTCCAAGCAGCCCGTAGCGCGCATAGATGTCGGTGTAGTCCTTTGCCTGCGGATAGAGTTCTTCCGCCCAGCGAATTTCGGCGTGGTTTTCCGAAAGATGCGTCTGGACATGGCAGTCCGGGTGTTCGGCGGCCAGCGCGCCGGCCATCTCCATCTGCTCCGGGCTCGAGGTGATCGCGAAGCGCGGGGTGATGGCATAGAGCTGGCGCCCCCTCCCGTGCCATTCGGCGATCAGCGCCTTCGTGTCGTCGTAGCCGCTCTGCGGCGTGTCCCGCAGCACCTCGGGCGCGTTGCGGTCCATCATCACCTTGCCGGCGATGTTCAACATGTTGCGGGCGTGGCTCTCCTCGAAGAAGGCTTCCGCCGACGCCTTGTGCACCGAGCAGTAGGCAGCGACCGTCGTGGTGCCCTGTCGCACCGCCTCGTCGAGGAACAGCCGCGCGATACGACGTCCATGCTGGGCGTCGGCGAATTTCGACTCCTCGGGAAAGGTATAGTCGTTCAGCCAGTCGAGCAGTTCGGCGCCGTAGGAGGCGATCACCTGCATTTGCGGGAAATGCACGTGGGCATCGATGAAGCCGGGCAGGACCAGATGCGGCCGGTGGTCGGCGATTTCGGCGTCAGCGCCGGCCTCGGCCCACACGGCGGCAAAATCGCCGACCGCGATGATCTTGCCGTCGCGGACCAGCACCGCGCCGTCTTCCTCGTGGAGACAGGACCCGAGATCGTCGATGGATTCCGGTTCGCGGTTGAAGGACAGGATGCGTCCGCGGATGAGGAGGGAGGTCATCTAGGCAGTGCCTCGCGATACCCCTCATCCGTCTCGACGCTTCGCGTCGATCCACCTTTTCCCACAAGGGGGGAAGGGGTAGATTGCGCGGTTGCCCCGCAACGGTCGTGATTTCGGCGACTGGTGGCGGCGCGTTCGTCCTTCTCCCCTTGTGGGAGAAGGTGGCCTCGCGAAGCGAGGTCGGATGGGGGTCTGCGGGCCGAATACCAGGCGATCAATGTCCCTCGCGCCCCCTCAAACCACGCCACGATCAGCGCTCGCTCCTCGGGGGTCACTCCCGTCAGGTTGCCCGGCGGCATGGCATGGCTTCGGCCGGCCTGCAGGTATATCTCGCGGGCATGCGCCGCGATCGCCTCGTCGGTGTCGAGCCGGACGTTCTTCGGCGCCATGTGAATGCCCTCCCACCCGGGCTCGGCGGCATGGCACATGGAGCAGCGCCCCATCACCGTGTCGCGCACCGCCTCGAAATGCGTCGATGCCAGGAACGGCGTCGAGCCAGCCGATGCACGGTCCTCCCCGGTCAGCACCTTCGGCACGGTCGAGAGCCACATGATCAAGACGAACAGGATCGCTGCGGCGAGCCAGGTCCAGGTCGGGTTTCCCTTCCGCGCGTGGACCGTGTTGAAGTAGTGCCGGATCACGACACCCATCAGGAACACCAGCACCGCGATCACCCAGTTGAACTGGGTGGCGAAGGCCAGCGGGTAGTGGTTCGACAGCATCAGGAACAGGACCGGCAGCGTCAGGTAGTTGTTGTGCAGCGAGCGGGTCTTTGCGATGCGGCCGTATTTCGGGTCGGGCTTGCGCCCCGCGATCAGGTCGGCCACCACGATCTTCTGGTTGGGGATGATGATCATGAAGACGTTGGCCGACATGATCGTCGCTGTGAAGGCGCCGAGATGCAGGAGCGCGGCACGGCCCGTGAAGAGCTGCGTGTAGCCCCATGCCATGAACACGAGCACGACGAAGAGCACGAGCATCAGCCGCGTGTCGTTCATTCCGAGCGGCGACTTGCACAGGAGGTCGTAGACGATCCACCCGAGAACGAGCGTGGCGATGGAGATGCCTATTGCCACGGGTGCGGACACGTCGAGCACATTCGGGTCGATCAGGAACAGTTCGGCCCCCGCGTAGTAGACGATCGCCAGCATGGCGAAACCGGTCAGCCACGTCGAATACGCTTCCCATTTGAACCAGGTGAGATGCTCGGGCATGTGCGCCGGCGCAACCAGGTACTTCTGGACGTGATAGAAACCGCCACCATGGACCTGCCATTCCTCGCCGTGAGCCCCCTCCGGCAGACCAGGCCGCTGGCGCAGGCCGAGATCCAGCGCGACGAAATAGAAGGACGACCCGATCCAGGCGATGGCGGTGACGACATGCAGCCAACGCACGCCGAAGGACAGCCATTCCCAGATAACCGCAAAATCGTTCATGCCGGATGCCCCCTCGTCGAATCCCTGGACATTACGTTTTGCGATGCAAACGAAAAGCAAGGCGTCGTCCCGACACTTTCAAAAAAATCTAGACAATACTAGGTTGTCGCCAATGAACAGAGGGGGAGCCCCCCGAACCGGATTGCCGCTGCGATGGCCTACCTCGACAATGTCGCCGTTTTCGTCCGCGTGGTGGAATTGGGAAACCTCTCCGCGGCGGGCCGCGACATGCGCATCTCGCCGGCGGTCGCTTCCAACCGCATCAAGGAACTGGAGAAGCATCTCGGTGTGCGGCTCTTCAACCGCACGACGAGACAGCTGATGCCGACCGAGCAGGGCCGCGTCTTCTACGACGGCGCCAGGAAGGTGCTGGAAGCGGTCGCCGATGCCGAGGCGGCGGTGAGCGCCCTGTCGGGCCAGCCGCGCGGCACGATCCGTGTCACCGCGCCGCTCGGCCTCGGGCGCCGCATGATCGCGTCCGGCATCCCCGAATTCCGCGACCGCTACCCCGACATCGAGGTCAGGCTGAGGCTTTCCGACCACGAGGTCGACATCATGAAGGAAGGCATCGACGTCGCCTTGCGCCTCGGTCTCCTGGAGGATTCCAGCCTGCGCATGCGCGGCATCATGGATTGCGAACGCGTGATCGTCGCCGCTCCGCCTTATCTCGAGAAGCATGGCGAGCCGCAATCCCCCGAGGATCTGCTGAAGCACGACTGCCTCATGCTGCGCTATCCGGGCGCGCGCGAATATTTCTGGACGCTTCAGACGCCCGACGGACCGCGCAAGCTCGACGTCCGCGGACCCTATGATTCCGACGACGGCGACGTGCTGACGGGATGGGCGCTCGCCGGCCATGGCATCATCCTGAAGCCCCGCTTCGAGGTGGAGCCCTTCATCCGCGACCGCCGGCTGAAGGTGATCCTCCCGGATGCGCCGCCGCAACCGGTGCAACTCGCCGCCATATTCCCGCACCGTCAGTACCAGGACACCAAGGTCCGCCTTTTGCTCGACTTCATGGCGGAGCGCTGCCAGCGCATGATCCGCGACATACTGGCGGGGCGCTGACATGGAGAAACAGCAGGGCGTCGGGTGGATCCTCGTGAAGTCGACATTCTACGGGTTGGTCGGGCTGGTCGCGGTTCCGGTCCTGCTGTTCCTCGTGGTGATCGTGCTTGGCCGCGTCCTGGATCCGCGCTGCGGCACGCCGGGCGATTCCGGCGGCTGCGAAATGGGTGCGGCAGGCATAGCGTTCGCATCGGCGATCCCGGCCTTCGCGCTCTTCTTCCTGGTCGCGCTTGTCCTTGCCATCCGGCGACGCGGACGGGGCCAGCCGCCGTCCGGTTTCGAGGCTGCCCTGAAGCAGGCCGAGGAACGGCACGACTAGCAAAGGATGAACGGAGCGCCTTCTGGAGCGGACCTCTCAGTCGGCCGGAAGCGCCTGCGCGAGCGCAGCCATGATCTCGGCGGCCGCAAGTGCCGCAATCACCGCCGGTCGCTTGTCGCGCACGATCTCCCCACCGATCGGCGAGACCAGCCGTGAAAGTTGCTCCCGGCTGCCGCCGGCGGTCTTGAAGAACCAGCTCCGGAACGTTGCCTTCTTGGTTGCCGAACCGATCATCCCGACATAGGCGGCGTCCCCGCGCCGCAACGCTTCCGCCACTATCAGGAAGTCCAGCGCATGGTCGTGCGTGAGCACGGCGAAGGCCGAGCCCGCCGGCGCCTGGCGCACGAGGTCCTCAGGCACCGCCGTCAGTCTGGTCGCGACCTGCTCGGGAAACCCGTCGATGGCATCGGCGCGCGTCTCCACGACCATCGCCCGCACGGGCAGCAGCGCCAGGGCCTGTGCCAGTGCGTGCCCGACATGGCCGCCGCCGAAAACAAGTACGGGGGGCAGTTGCGCATCCGCCGCCCTGGTCTCCGCCAACAGCTCTGCGCGGATGGCATCGTCGGCGACCGTGACCGAAACAGCCACGCGGCCGCCGCAGCACTGGCCGATCTCCGGCCCGAGCGGGATATCGAGCTCGGTCGGACCACCGTCGCCATTCAGCATTTCGCGCGCCGTGGCGATCGCCATGAACTCGAGCTGTCCGCCACCGATCGTGCCGAAGATCGCTTGCGGAGCGACCAGCATCCAGGTTCCCGCCTCGCGCGGCGTCGAGCCTTTCGCCTCCGTCACCTCCACCTTGGCGACGGTCGGATGGGCATCGAGGAAGACTTGAAGGGAGAGGGCAAGGGAGGCCATTCGCGCTGTGACCGTCACTCTCTGAAGAGATCGGCATGGCTGCCCGTACGCGCGAGCTGCAATTCGTCGTCTCTGATGCGGTAGAGCAGCAGCCAGTCCGGCACGATGTGCAGGTCGCGAAAACCATCCCAGTCGCCGCGAAGCGGATGATCCCGGTAATGCGGCGGCAACGGCTTTTCCTCCAGCAGCAGCAACAGGACCTCCTTGAGTTTCGTCAGGTTCTTGCCCCGCTTCTGCAGCCGCTTGACGTCGCGTTTGAAGCGTCCGGCGCGAACTGCGACCAGCATTGGCTAGACGCCAAGATCCTCGAAAAGCGCATCCGGCGTCCCGAATTGCTCGGCTTTTCCGTCATCCAGCTCCTTCATCGCCTTCAGAGTGCCCGGCTTGGCCACTTTCACCTCGAACGGCAGACGCTGCTCCTCCGCGATCCGCGTCATCAGAAGTCGAATGGCGTCGGAGATCGAAAGCCCCATCGCTTCCAGCGCTGCCGAAGCTTCTTCCTTCGTGCGGGAATCGATGCGCGCACGCACTACGCTGTCTGCTGCCATTGTTTCAACCCACGTTTCCCGGGTTTATATGTAGGCACATTGTAGCTACGTCAAGCTGGCTTTCCCGCGTCTTTACGCAGGCGCTCGACCGCCATCAACACCCGTTCCGGCGTGGCGGGTGCGTCGAGTCGCGGACAGACGCGATAGTCCGCCACGCTTGCGATCGCGTCCGACAGCGCGTGCAGGACCGAGATCGCCAGCATGAAGGGCGGCTCGCCCACGGCCTTGGAACGGTGGATCGTCGGCTCGCCCGCCTCCGGCCAGTCGGCCAGCGTCACGTTGAAGATTTTCGGCCGGTCCGATGCGAGCGGGATCTTGTAGGTCGACGGCGCATGCGTCCTCAGCCGGCCCTTGTCGTCCCAAACCAGCTCTTCCGTGGTCAGCCAGCCCATCCCCTGGATGAAGCCGCCTTCGATCTGGCCGAGATCGATCGCCCGGTTCAGCGATCGACCCGTCTCGTGCAGGATGTCGACGCGCTCCACCATGTATTCGCCCGTCAGGGTGTCGATCGACACCTCCGTGCAGGCCGCGCCATAGGCGAAATAGTAGAAGGGATGGCCTTCGCCCTTGTCGCGGTCCCAGCGCACCTTCGGGGTCTTGTAGAAGCCGGTGGCGGACAGTTGCACGCGTGCCATGTAGGCCTGCTGCGTCAGGTCGCCGAAGGTGATCTCCTGGTTGCCCACCCGCACCCGGTTCGGCAGGAACTCGATCTGCTCGGTCGTCACCTGGTAGCGTTCGGCCGCGAAGTCGATGAGCCGCTGCTTGATCGTGCGCGCGGCCGCCTGCGCGGCCATGCCGTTGAGATCGGTGCCCGACGACGCGGCCGTCGCCGACGTGTTCGGCACCTTGCCGGTCGTCGTTGCGGTGATCTTCACCTGCCCGATGTCGATCTGGAACTCCTCGGCCACCACCTGCGCGATCTTGACGTAGAGCCCCTGCCCCATTTCGGTGCCGCCGTGGTTCAGGTGGACCGAACCGTCGGCATAGACATGCACCAGCGCGCCCGCCTGGTTGAAGTGCGTCGCCGTGAACGAGATGCCGAACTTCACCGGCGTCAGCGCTATGCCCCGCTTCACGTACTTGGAGTGGGCGTTGAAGTGGCGCGTCTCCTCACGCCGCGGTTGATAGTCGGCGCTGAGTTCCAGTTCCGAGACGATATCGCGCACGATGTTGTCCTCCACCGTCTGGTGGTAGGGCGTCACGTTGCGCTCGCCGATGCCGTAGAAGTTCTGCTTGCGGATCTCCAGCGGATCCCGGCCGAGAGCGAACGCGATCTCCTCGATCACGCGCTCGCAACCGACCATGCCCTGTGGGCCGCCGAAGCCGCGGAAGGCGGTATTCGACACCGTGTTGGTGTAGAGCGGCGCCGACTGCGCCTGCACGGCCGGATAGTAGTAGGCGTTGTCGCAGTGGAACAGCGCCCGGTCCGTCACGGGCCCCGAAAGGTCGGAGGAATAGCCGGCGCGCGCGGCATAGAGGTAGTCGACGCCGAGGATGTTGCCCTCGTCGTCGAAGCCCACCTCGTAATCCACCACGAAGTCGTGCCGCTTGCCGGTCGCCGTCATGTCGTCGTCGCGGTCGGGCCGGATCTTGACCGCTCGCCCCAGTTTCTTGGCCGCCACCGCCGCGATCACGGCGAACTGGTTGCCCTGCGTTTCCTTGCCGCCGAAGCCGCCGCCCATGCGCCGCACCTCGACCGCCACGGCATGCGAAGGGACGCCGAGCACATGGCTGACCATGTGCTGGATCTCGCTCGGATGCTGGGTGGAGGAATGGACGGTCACGTCCATGTCCTCGCCCGGGATGGCCATCGCGATGTGCCCTTCCAGGTAGAAGTGATCCTGCCCTCCGATTCGCATCGACCCTGCGATGCGACGGGGGGCGGCCTCGATCGCCGCTGCCGCGTCGCCGCGCTTCAGCGTCAGCGGCGGCGTGACCAGCTTGCCGTTGCGCCGGTCGAGGTCCTTGATGTCGGTGACGAAGGGCTCCTCGTCATACTCGATCTTTGCCAGCCGGCAGGCGCGGCGCGCCTGCTCGCGCGTCTCCGCGATCACGGCGAACATGGCCTGCCCGAAGAACTCCACCTTCTCCTCGGCCAGCACCGGCTCGTCGTGACGATGCGTCGGCGAGATGTCGTTCGAAGCCGGCATGTCGGCTGCGACAAGCACGTCCACGACCCCGGGCGCGGATCGAACCGCCGACAGGTCCATCGACCGGATCGTGCCATGGGCGCAGGTCGAGAGCCCGAGGCAGGCATGCAGCAGTCCGGCCGGCTCCGGCATGTCGTCGATGTAGACCGCTTGGCCGGTGACGTGCTTGTGCGCGGAATCGTGCCGCTGATCGGTGGCGACGCCGCCGACGATCTTCTGGGCTGTTGGCGAGGGCGCCGCGTGCTTGTTCATCAGGCCGCCTTTTCCCGGCTCACGGTGACATGACCGGCGCCGGTGGTTTCCAGGAAGAAGCGCTTGAGCAGGTTCTTCGCCGCCAGCATCCGGTATTCTGCCGAAGCCCGCATGTCTGAAAGGGGTGTATAGTCTGACGGATAGGCTTCCATCGCCGCTTCGATCGTCTCCATGGTCCACGGCTTTCCGACCAGCGCAGCCTCAACGGCGCTCGCCCGCTTCGGCGTCGCGGCCATCCCGCCATAGGCGATGCGCGCGGATGTTACCCTGCCGTTCTCCACGACCACGTTGAAGGCCCCGAGCGCCGCCGTGATGTCCTCGTCGCGCCGCTTCGTCACCTTGTGAGCCGCGAAGAGCGCGCCGGCGTCCGGCAGCGGCACGTGCACCGCCTCGACGAACTCTCCCGGCTGCCGATCCTGCTTGCCGTAGGCGATGAAGAAGTCTTCCAGCGGAATCGTGCGCCGCTCCGCATCCCTTGCGCAGTGTCAGCGTCGCGCCGAGCGCGATCAGCGGCGGCGGCATGTCTCCGATCGGCGAGCCGTTGGCGATGTTGCCGCCGATCGTGCCCATGTTGCGCACCTGGTCGCCACCGATCCGGTCGATCAGTTTCCCCAGCGCCGGAATGCGCGTCGACAGCGCGGCGAAGGCATCCGTGTAGCTGACGCATGCCCCGATCGTGACGACGCCGTCCTTTTCCTCGACCGTCCTCAGTTCGTCGAGATGTCCGATGAAGACCGCCGGGGCGATGTCGCGCATGAACTTCGTCACCCAGAGCCCGACATCGGTCGATCCGGCGACGATCGTGGCATTCGGCTCGGCTTCCAGAACCGCCGCGAGGTCGTCGGCATCAGCCGGGATCACGAACCTCTGCCTGCCCGAGCCGACCTCGACTCGCCCCCCCTGCTTGAACTCGGCCAGCCTCGACGCGACCGCCTCCCGCTCTCCCGCCACCGGATCATTACCGGCGTCGCCGTAAGTCGAGATCGGCCCGTGCCGCCTTCACGATGGATTCGTAGCCGGTGCAGCGGCACAGATTGCCCTGCAGTGCCTTCTCGATCGCGCCGACCGATGGCTCCGGCGTGCGCATCCACAGCGCGTAGAGCGACATGACGAAGCCCGGCGTGCAGAAGCCGCATTGCGAGCCGTGGAAATCCACCATTGCCTGCTGCACCGGGTGCAGCGCGCCGTCCGTGCCCTTCAGATGCTCGACCGTGACGACGTGGCAGCCATGGACGGAGGCGAGGAAGCGAATGCACGCGTTGACGCCCTCGTAGACGAGACCCTGGGGTGTCAGCCGCCCCACCAGCACCGTGCAGGCGCCGCAATCGCCTTCCGCGCAGCCTTCCTTGGTGCCCTTCAGAGACCGGCGCAGCCTCAGGAAATCGAGCAGCGTCTCGTCGGGACGAACCTCGGACAGCGCGATCTCGTTTCCGTTGAGGAGGAAGCGGATTTCGGATCCTGCGTGCTTCATGAAGATATCACCCCGGTTCGCACCTGCACTCAACTCCCCCTATACGTCGAATAGCCGTAGGGCGATAAAAGCAGCGGCACGTGGTAATGGGTCTCTTCAGCCATTCCGAAGCGGATCGGTATTTCGTCCAGGAAGGCGGGTTCGGGGAGTGCTGCCCCGCTCTTGCGCAGGTACTCGCCCGCGGCGAAGACCAGTTCGTACTGCCCGGTCGTGAACTCGTCGCCTGCCAGAAGCGGGGCATCGCAGCGCCCGTCGGCGTTGGTTTCGACCGTCTTCAGCTTCCGGTGCGAATTCCCGCTCACCTTGTAGAGCGTGATGGAAAGCCCCGCGGCCGGCTTTCCGCTGGCCGTGTCGAGCACGTGGGTCGTCAGTTTTCCGCCGGTCATTGCTGGCTGTCTCTCTGCTTGCTCGGTGGATTGTGCAGCAAACGGACTCTTTGCATAAGCTGTGCCGAACCGGATCGCCACGAAAAGACTTTCAAATTTTTCTGCGGCAATCCGGCCGACCGCCTTTGCTAGTGTTGAAAGCAGGCCGGAGCGGAGCCGGCTGGAGCAGGACATGACCCCACCTCGTTACCCCCGCGACATGCGCGGCTACGGCGCCAACCCGCCCGACCCGAGATGGCCGGACGGCGCCAATGTCTGCGTGCAGTTCGTGGTCAACTACGAGGAAGGCGGCGAGAACAATATCCTGCACGGGGACGCCGCTTCCGAGGCATTCCTGTCCGAGATCGTCGGCGCGGCGCCTTGGCCCGGCAAGCGCCACTGGAACATGGAATTGATCTACGAGTACGGCGCGCGCGCCGGCTTCTGGCGCCTGCACCGCATGTTCACGCAAGCCGATGTCCCGGTCACCGTCTACGGCGTCGCGTCCGCGCTCGCCCGCTCGCCGGACCAGGTCGCGGCCATGAAGGAGGCCGGCTGGGAGATCGCCAGCCACGGCCTGCGCTGGATCGACTACCGCGATCACGAGCCCGAGGACGAGCGCCGCGACCTTCTCGAGGCGATCCGGCTGCATGCCGAGGTCGTCGGCGAACGCCCCCAAGGGCTCTATCTCGGCCGCACCTCCGTGAATTCCGTTCGCCTCGCCTGCGAGGAAGGCGGCTTCGCCTGGATCTCGGATACCTATGACGACGACCTGCCCTACTGGCTCGACCATGACGGCCACGGCAAAGCCATCGACCCCCAACTCGTCATCCCCTACACGCTCGACGCAAACGACATGCGCTTCGCCACCGCGCAGGGCTTCAACTCCGGCGACCAGTTCTTCGCCTATCTGAAGGACGCCTTCGACACGCTCTACGCCGAAGGCCAGTCCGGGCAACCGGCCATGATGAACGTCGGGCTGCACTGCCGCCTCGTCGGACGCCCCGGCCGCGCCGCAGCGCTGCAGCGCTTCATCGATTACGTGAAAAGCCACGATAAGGTCTGGATCGCGCGGCGCATCGACATCGCCGAGCACTGGATGGAGCATCACCCCTACAGACCTGCGGCCCTGCGGCCCTCGCGCATGGAGCGCACGGACTTCGTCGAGAAATTCGGGTCGATCTTCGAGCATTCGCCGTGGATTGCAGAACGGGCCTTCGACCTGGACCTCGGGCCCGCGCACGACTCGGCCGGTGGCATGCGCAATGCGCTCGCGCGCATCTTCCGCTCCGCCACCGAGGACGAGCGCCTCGGCGTTCTGAAAGCCCACCCCGACCTTGCGGGCAAGCTGGCGCAGGCCAGGCGCCTGACGGCGGAATCCACGTCCGAGCAGGCATCCGCCGGCCTGGACGCACTCACCGATGCCGAGCGCGCCCGCTTCACCGAACTCAACGACGCCTACACGCAGAAATTCGGCTTTCCCTTCATCATCGCCGTGAAGGGACTGACCAAAGACCAGATCCTCGCCGCCTTCGAGACCCGCATCGCCAACAGCCGGCCGCAAGAATTCGCCACCGCCTGCAGCCAGGTGGAGCGCATCGCGCTGCTTCGGCTCAAGGACATCCTGCCCGCATGAACGACCGAGCCGCCCCCACCTATTTCGCGCCGCATGGCGGCCTGCCGCCACAGACGCAGCTGCTGACGGACCGCGCCGTCTTCACGACCGCCTATGCTGTCATTCCCAAAGGCGTGATGAGCGACATCGTCACCAGCTACCTGCCTTTCTGGAACGACACGCGGTGCTGGATCCTGTCGCGGCCGCTCTCGGGCTTCGCCGAGACCTTCTCGCAATACATCATGGAAGTCGCACCCGGCGGCGGCTCCGACCGCCCGGAGCCCGGCAAGGCTGCCGAAGGTGCGCTTTTCGTGGTCGAGGGCGAGGTGACGGTGACGCTGGGCGGCACCGACCATGTCCTCAAACCCGGCGGCTTCGCCTGGCTGCCGCCCGCGAGCGGCTGGACCGTGCGCAACGCCGGCGACGCTCCCGCCCGCTTTCACTGGATCCGCAAGGCCTTCGAAGCTGTCGAGGGCCTCGACACTCCGCATCCGATCTTCACCAACGAGGCGGACGTCGCACCGACGCCGATGCCCGGCACCGACGGCAAATGGGCCACGACGCGCTTCGTCGATCCCGCCGACCTGCGCCACGACATGCACGTCACCATCGTGACCTTCGAGCCGGGCGCCGTCATCCCCTTCGCCGAGACGCACGTGATGGAGCACGGGCTCTACGTGCTCGAAGGCAAGGCGGTCTACCGGTTGAACCAGGACTGGGTCGAGGTCGAGGCCGGCGACTACATGTGGCTGCGCGCCTTCTGCCCGCAGGCCTGCTACGCCGGTGGCCCGGGCAAGTTTCGCTATCTGCTCTACAAGGACGTCAACCGTCACGCCAAGCTGGGCGGGTTCGGGCGGTGAGCGCTTCATGAGGAGCATCACCGCAGCCCCCCTCACCCGTGAGGCCTTCGCACCCTTCGGTGACGTCATCGAGGCCGAGGGCGCGCACCACTTCCCCATCAACAATGGCAAGTGCGAGCGCTATCACGATCTGGCGAAGGTGGAGGCCGAGGGGCCGACCGCGCGCGTGCTGGTCTCGATCTTCAAGGGCACGCCCTACGAGTTACCGCTCCGGCTGACCATGGTCGAGCGACATCCGCTCGGCAGCCAGGCCTTCATGCCGCTGTCGCCCGCGCCGTTCCTCGTCGTGGTCTGCTCCGACGGGCCGAACGGTCCCGAGGCGCCGCGCGCCTTCCTCACCCGCGCCGGGCAGGGCGTGAATTATAGCCGCAACACCTGGCATGCTGTGCTGACGCCGATCGGCCGGGCGCAGGATTTCCTCGTGGTCGATCGGGGCGGCGACGGCAACAATCTCGATGAACACCACTTCGAAGAGCCGTGGACCGTCCAGCTTCCGCAAGGGTTCGCCGCATGACCGACACCGTTCTCATCGAGCGCCTGCTCGACGTGATCGAGCGCGACATCCTGCCGATGACGGCGGCCGGCGTGAAGCAGGGCAACAAGCTCTTCGGCGCGGCGATCCTCAGGAAGTCCGACCTGTCGCTGGTGCTCGCCGAGACCAACAACGAGATGGAGAACCCGCTCTGGCACGGCGAGGTGCATGCGCTGAAGCGCTTCTACGAAATGCCGAAGGAGACCCGTTCCGACACGAGGGACTGCATCTTCCTCGCCACGCACGAGCCCTGCTCGCTCTGCCTCTCGGCGATCACCTGGACCGGCTTCGACAATTTCTACTACTTCTTCAGTCACGAGGATTCCCGCGACAGCTTCGCGATCCCGCACGACCTGAAGATCCTCAAGGAGGTCTTCACGCTGGAGCCCGGGGGCTACAACGCGCAAAACGCCTACTGGAAGAGCTATTCGCTCCGGCGGCTCGCCGAAGGCCTTCCCGAACCCGACCGCGCGCGCCTCCATGATCGCATGGCGGCGCTCTCGAAGAGCTACGATTCGCTTTCCGCCGCGTATCAGGACGGCAAGGCCGACAACGACATCCCGTTGAATTGACCGACTGGCCTCAGCGCCGCCGGGCCGTCTCGTAGACCTCCATGCGATCGCGGCGGCCGATCGCAATGACCACCACGACGATCCGGCCGTCGTCGACCTCGTAGACGAGTTCGATAGCCGGCGCTTCGCAGCTTGATCTTGTAGCGGTTCGAAGCACCGTGCAGCCGGGCAGCCGGAACCTTCGGATGATCGCATCGTTCCTTGAGCTTCTTGCGGAACTGTTCGCGAATACTCGACCCGAGCGACTTCCATTCCTTGAGCGCGGTCTCGAGGAACTCGACCTCATATCTCATCGAGATCGACCGGAATGTGCCTTTCCTTCCTGCGCGCATCGGCGATGGCATTGAGCTCTATGTCTTCCAGACGCTCCATCATCGACTCGAATGCCTTTGCCGGCACGCAGTAGAAGGCGGTCTGGTTGTGGTTGAGAATGGCCACGGGAGCGCCCTCACCGGCGGCGACGGTGCCCATCGGGTTCCGCTTCAATTCGGATACGCTGGCCGTAATGTCGGCGAGCAGGATCTGGGGCATCTCTCGGTCTCCACCTTTGGAAGACCAAAAATTAGCACGATTTTCGGTACGGAGAAAGCGGCAAGAACCCGCCCAAATTGGTGTGGACTTGCGGCGCGATCAGCATCGTGCCGGTCGCTGGCGCGGCTTAAATCCAATGCCACCTTTGTGGCTGACTGTCGCGCAACGAGAGGGCCGCCATGAAGACCGTCACCGAGTTCCCCCGCAAGGTCGTCGAACATCCCGATCTCGGCATCGTCATGCCGGACGGCTGCCGCTTGTCGGTGCGCGCCTGGATCCCGGAAGATGCCAGCGAAGCCCCCGTCCCGGCGATCCTCGAACATCTGCCCTATCGCAAGCGCGACGGCACCATCGGCCGCGACAATCTCACCCACCCGTACTTCGCCGGCCACGGCTATGCCTGCCTGCGGGTCGACATGCGCGGCAACGGCGATTCCGAAGGCCTGATGGAGGACGAGTATTCGGAGCAGGAGTTGCAGGACGCCTGCGACGTCATCGCCTGGGCGGCCAGCCAGCCCTGGTGCAACGGCAAGGTCGGCATGATGGGCATCTCCTGGGGCGGCTTCAACGCCCTCCAGGTCGCCGCGAAGCAACCGCCAGCGCTCAAGGCCATCGTCACGCTGTGCTCGACCGACGACCGCTATGCCGACGACATCCACTACAAGGGCGGACTGCTGCTCAACGAGAACCAGGGCTGGGGCGCCACCATGCTCTCCTACTCGTCGCGCCCGCCGGACCCGGCCCTCGTCGGCGAGCGCTGGCGGGCGATGTGGCTCGACCGGCTCGAGAACGAGCCTTTCCTTCCGGCGACCTGGCTGTCGCATCAGACCCGCGACGCCTACTGGAAACG
This sequence comes from uncultured Alphaproteobacteria bacterium, assembly GCA_963747465.1. Taxonomy (GTDB): domain Bacteria; phylum Pseudomonadota; class Alphaproteobacteria; order Rhizobiales; family Rhizobiaceae; genus Aquibium. Next base: position 521,876 of record CAVVFC010000003.1, on the reverse strand, counting down.
CGGGTCGGTCTGCGAGGATTTTTCCCGGATCAAGGCGGCGACGCTCGCCGTCGGCGGCTGGGGCGACGCCTACAAGAACGCCGTCTCGCGCCTCGTCACGGGCATCACCGAGGCACCCGCGAAGGGCATCGTCGGACCCTGGATCCACAAATATCCGCATTTCGCCGTGCCGAGGCCGGCGATCGGCTTCCTCCAGGAGGCGCTGCGCTGGTGGGACCGCTGGTTGAAGGACGTCGACACAGGGGTCGAGGACGACCCCGCGATGCGGCTCTATCTGATGGACTCGGTCCCGCCGCGCGACTGGTACGAGGAGCGGCCCGGCCGCTGGATCGCGGAAGCGGAATGGCCGGCCACGGCGATCGAGAGCCGCCAGTTCGGCCTCGGCCCCAATGGAACGCTGTCGCCCGGCGCCGGCGGACCGCTCGAACAAGCGATCCGCTCGCCGCAGGACTGCGGCATGGCCGGCGGCGAGTATTGCGCGATCTGGCTCGGCCCGGAACTGCCCGGCGACCAGCGTCGCGACGACGAGAAATCATGCTGTTTCGACAGCGGTCCGCTCGACGAGGCGATCGACATCGTCGGCGGCGCAACGGTGCGGCTGAAGCTTTCCGCCGACCGGCCAACCGCCATGGTCGCTGTCCGGCTGTGCGACGTCCAGCCCGATGGCGCCTCGACCCGCATCACCTATGGCCTCCTCAATCTCAGCCACCGCAACTCGCACGAGTTCCCCGAAGCCGTGGTGCCCGGCGAGACGATGGAAATCGCGCTTGCGCCTCGACGATGTCGCCTATTCCATCAAACCGGGACATCGCCTTCGCGTGGCGGTCTCCTCCACCTATTGGCCGATGGTGTGGCCGTCGCCGGAAGAGGTCACCCTCACCCTGCACGAAGGCTCGCTGGACCTGCCGGTGCGAACATCCGGCGGCGCCGAGGACGAATGGACCTTCGAGAAACCCGAAGGGGCCGCCCCCTGGAAAACCGAGACGATCCGTCCCGCCTCCAACCGCCGCGAGACCGCGCGCGACACTGCGACCGGGCTGGTGACGCTGGAGATCGAAGACGATTTCGGCGAGGTCCGGGATCTGGACCACGGCCTCGTCACCGGGAGTGTGGCGCGCGAAAAATGGTCGATCGACCCCGACGATCCCTTGTCGGCCAACGGCGAGACGCACTGGACGGAAACGCTGTCGCGCGGCGATTGGCAGGTGCGCACCGACACCTGGACCAGCATGCGCTGTGAGGCACGAAAATTCTTCCTGTCCGGGCGAATCGAGGCGTTCAAGGGGAACGAGCTTGTATTCACACGAGAATTCGTTAATGAAATCAGGCGTGATCATATCTGATCGCGCCCACCCTTGGGCCAACGCGCCATACGATTTACGCCAGGGAATGTCGCTTTCGGTCTTGTCGGCCGGCCATCCTTGGCGCCAATATTCCTGACACGAAGAGGCCTTCTAATGGCCCAGGGGCAACATAATCACAGTGAGGAGCAATTGATGTCGAAAGAACTCGAATTCCTGAGCCGCCACGTGGGACTCGGCAATATGAGCCGTCGCGATTTTCTCGGCCGGGCTGCCGCGCTGGGCGTGGCCGCTCCCTTCGCGAATTCCCTTCTGGGAAGCGCCGCGTTCGCTGCGGAACCGGTCAAGGGCGGCACCCTCAAGGCCGGCTTGCAGGGCGGCGAGGCGACGAACAGCCTCGACCCGGCATCCTTCCTGAGCCAGGTGCCGTTCTCCTTCGGCAAGTGCTGGGGTGACTATCTGGTTCGCCTCAACCGCGATGGCTCGCTCCGGAACAGGCTCGCCGAGGAAATCGGCGCATCCGACGATGCCATGACCTGGACCATGAAGATCAAGCAGGGCGTCGAGTTCCACAACGGCAAGACGCTCACCGCCGATGACGTCGCCGCAACGATCGAGCGCCACGCCGACGAGAACTCGAAGTCGGGAGCGCTCGGGATCCTGAAGAACATAGAAGGCGTGAAGACCAGCGGCAACGAAGTGATCGTGACGCTGCGCAGCCCCGACGCCGACTTCCCCTACCTGATGGCGGATTATCACCTGATCATCCAGCCGAACGGCGGCAAGGACGATCCGACGGCGGGTATTTCCTGCGGCCCCTACAAGGTCACGATCAATGAACCAGGCGTGCGCCAGGGCGGCGAGAAATTCGCCAACTACTGGGGCGGCGACGATCTGGGCCATGCCGACCAGATCGAAATCATCGTCATCAATGACGCGACCGCGCGCACCTCTGCCCTCCAGGGCGGCCAGGTCCACATGATCAACCGCGTCGAGCCGAAGATCGTCGAACTGATCAAGCGCGTCCCCGGCGTCACGATCCAGAACGTGTCCGGCCGCGGTCACTACGTGTTCATCATGCACTGCAACACCGCGCCCTTCGACAACAACGACCTCCGCCTGGCGCTGAAATACGCCATGAACCGCGAGGAGATGCTGGACAAGATCCTGTTCGGCTACGGTTCGATCGGCAACGACTTCCCCATCAACAAGGCCTATCCGCTGTTCACCGAACTCGAGCAGCGCACCTACGACCCGGACAAGGCGAAGTTCCACTTCAAGAAGTCCGGCCATGACGGCCCGGTGCTGCTGCGCACCTCTGACGTTGCCTTCACCGGCGCCGTCGATGCGGCGCAGCTCTACCAGCAGTCCTGCGCGGCCGCCGGCATCACCATCGACGTCAAGCGCGAACCGGGCGACGGCTACTGGTCGGAAGTCTGGAACAAGCAGCCCTTCTCGACCTCCTACTGGGGCGGCCGCTCGACGCAGGACCAGATGTACACGACCGCCTACTACTCCAAGGCGGACTGGAACGACACGCGCTTCTTCAACGAGAAGTTCGACCAGATGCTGCTCGCCGCGCGCAGCGAACTCGACGAGGCCAAGCGCAAGCAGATTTACGCCGACATGGGCATGCTCGTCCGCAACGAAGGCGGCCTGATCCTGCCGATGTTCAACGACTTCATCGACGCTTCCGGCGCCAAGGCGGCCGGGTTCGACCCGCATCCGGCAGGCGAGATGATGGACGGCTACGCTCTGGCCGAATGCTGGCTCGCGGCCTAGGCGGGTCGGGGGCGTGGGGGGCTCTCCGATCCTGAAGATGATCGCCCAGCGCGTTGCGCTGGGCGTCATCCTGCTGTTTGCGGTGTCGGCGCTCATCTTCGCCGGCACGCAGATCCTTCCAGGCGACGTCGCGCAGTCGATACTCGGCCAGTCGGCGACGCCGGAAGTCCCTCGCGAACCTTCGCGAGGAACTCGGGCTCAACCAGCCCGCTGTCGTGCGTTATTTCGTCTGGCTGGGCGGAGTGGTCACCGGCGACCTGGGGACCGCGCTGACGACGCGCCAGGACATAGCGACCACCCTGCTGCCGCGGCTTTGGAACACGCTGTTCCTGGCGTTCTGGGCGGCAATCGTCTCGGTGCCGCTGGCGATTATCCTCGGGCTGCTCGCGGTGCGCTACCGTAACGGACCGATCGACAAGGCGATCTCCGGCTTCGCGCTCGCCTCGACGTCGCTGCCGGAATTCTTCGTCGGCTACCTGCTGATCTTCTTCGTCGCCGTGAAGCTGCAGTGGTTCCCGTCCATCTCCACCGTCTATGATGGCATGCCCTTCCTGCAGAAACTGCAGGCGATCGTGCTGCCGGCAACCGTGCTGACGCTCGTCGTTCTCGCGCACATGATGCGCATGACGCGCGCAGCCATCCTGAACGTGATGCAGTCCGCCTACATCGAGACGGCGGAACTCAAGGGGCTTGGCGCGCTCGACATCATCCGCAAGCACGCCTTCCCCAATGCGATCGCGCCGATCGTCAACGTGGTCATGCTCAATCTCGCCTTCCTCGTCGTGGGCGTCGTGGTGGTGGAAGTCATCTTCGTCTATCCCGGCATGGGCCAATACCTGGTGGACCACGTCGCCAAGCGAGACGTACCGGTCGTGCAGGCCGTCGGCCTGATCTTCGCCGCTGTCTACATCAGCCTCAACATCATCGCGGACATTGCGGCCATCCTGGCCAACCCGCGATTGAGGCATCCGAAATAGGGGCGGGCAGATGCTGGACTTCAGACATATTCCGGCCGGCGCCCTGCTCGGCCTCGTCATTACGGCGCTCTTTCTTTTCACCGCGGTCTTCGCGCCGCTGCTTGCACCCTATGGCGGCGGCCAGGTCGTCGGAGGCGTGTGGGAACCGATGAATGCCCAGCATTGGCTCGGCACCGACAACCTTGGCCGCGACTTGCTGTCGCGCATGATCTATGGCGCGCGCATCACCATCTTCATCGCCGTGCTGGCCACCGCGCTCTCCTTTGGCATGGGTGCGATCCTGGGTTTCACCGCGGCCGTGGTCGGCGGATGGTTCGACACGATCATGTCGCGCTTCGTCGATCTGCTGATGTCGATTCCGACGCTGATCTTCGGTCTCGTCGTGCTCTCGGTGCTGCCCTCGACGATGGTCACGCTGATCCTCGTCATGGGCGTCCTCGATTCCACGCGCGTCTATCGCCTGTCGCGGGCAGTCGCCGTCGACATCAACGTCATGGATTTCGTCGAGGCCGCAAAGCTTCGCGGCGAGGGCATGGGCTGGATCATCTTCCGCGAGATTCTGCCCAATGCGCTGTCGCCGCTGATATCCGAGCTCGGCCTGCGCTTCATCTACGCGGTGCTCTTCCTGTCGGCGCTCTCCTTCCTCGGCCTCGGCGTCCAGCCGCCGGCGGCAGACTGGGGCGGCATGGTCAAGGAAAACAAGGAGGGCATCGTCTTCGGCATATCGGCCGCGCTGATCCCCGCCGCCGCCATCGCCGCGCTCGCCATCTCGGTCAATCTGGTCGCCGACTGGATCCTCAACCGCACCACCAGCCTCAAGGGAGGACGCGGCTGATGGCGCGGGTCAAGGCACAGAAGACGGATGGCGGACCGCTGCTCGACATCCGCAACCTGAAGATCGAGGCGACCGTCTACCCGCCGGGCGAGGACCCGCGCAACATCACCATCGTCGACGGCGTCTCTCTGACGCTCCACAAGGGCAAGGTGCTGGGCCTCATCGGCAAATCGGGCGCCGGCAAGTCGACCATCGGCCTTTCCGCTATGGGTTATGGCCGCGGCGGCGTGCGCATCACCGGCGGCGAAGTGATCATGAACGGCCGCGACATCCTGAAGGGTGGCCTGGGCGGCCTGCGCAGGCTGCGCGGCAAGGAAGTCTGCTACGTGGCGCAGTCCGCGGCCGCTGCCTTCAACCCGGCCCACAAGCTGATGGATCAGGTTGTCGAGGCGACACTGCGGCACGGGGTCGCCGGCCGCGCCGAGGCCGAGAAGCGCGCCGTCAACCTGTTCCGCAAGCTCAGCCTGCCCAATCCCGAGACCATCGGAGACCGGTACCCGCACCAGGTCTCGGGCGGACAGCTGCAGCGCGTCATGACCGCCATGGCGCTCTGCTCGGAGCCGGACCTGATCGTCTTCGACGAACCGACCACTGCGCTCGACGTCACCACGCAAATCGACGTTCTCGCCGCCATCAAGGATGCGATCCGCGACACCGGCGTCGCCGCGCTCTATATCACCCACGACCTCGCCGTCGTCGCCCAGGTCTCGGACGAGATCATGGTTCTGCGCCACGGCAAGCTGGTCGAATGGGGCGGCACGCGGCAGATCATCAAGGAGCCGCGGCAGGAATACACCAACCAGCTCGTCTCGGTGCACCACATCGAGCACCAGGAAAAGGTGCCGGGCGAAGCGCCGTTCCTTTCCGTGAAGAATGTGACGGCTGCCTATGGCGGCGGCACGGTCGACGTCTTGAAGAACGTCTCGGTCGACATCTTCCCCGGCCAGACGCTGGCGGTCGTCGGCGAATCCGGCTCGGGCAAGTCGACGCTGGCGCGCGCCATCACCGGTCTTCTGCCACCGCGCGAGGGATCGATCGTCTTCGACGGCCGTACCCTTCCCGGAAAACTCGCCGACCGCACCAAGGACGACCTGCGCGAACTCCAGATGATCTACCAGATGGCCGACGTGGCGATGAACCCGCGGCAGACGGTGGGCACCATCATCGGCCGGCCGCTCGAATTCTATTTCGGCCTGCGAGGAAAGGAACGCGACCAGCGCGTGGCCGAGCTGCTCGAGGAGATCGAGATGGGCAAGGGCTTCCTCGACCGCTATCCGGCGGAGCTCTCGGGCGGCCAGAAGCAGCGCGTGTGCATCGCCCGCGCGCTCGCCGCCAAGCCGAAGCTCATCATCTGCGACGAGGTCACCTCGGCGCTCGACCCGCTGGTGGCCAACGGCATCCTGAAGCTCCTGCTGAACCTCCAGGCGGTCGAGAACGTCGCCTATCTCTTCATCACCCACGACCTCGCCACCGTGAAGTCGATCGCCGATTCCATCGCCGTCATGTATCGCGGCGCGGTGGTCCGCTACGGACCCAAGAGCCAGGTGCTCGCCCCGCCCTTCGACGACTACACGGACCTGCTGCTCTCCTCGGTCCCGGAGATGGAGCTGGGCTGGCTGGAAAAGGCGATTTCGGGGCGCAGGATGGAGGCGGCCGGGAACTGAGCGCCAGCGTGTTAGCGGAGTGGCGCCGATTGTCGCTTTGACTTGCGGTCTGCGGACCGGGCCGGATACGATCACGACGTGTATCGTCGTTCTGCTCATGGTCGTTTGGATTCCGGTCGGGGTTGCGCTACATAATCCAGGAGAGTGACTCTGCCGGTCCGAACATGAACAAGCACGCGACAATCGCCCTGGACGAGCATTCCGCCGGCTTCGTCGACCGTCAGGTCGAGGAAGGCAACTTCGCGTCCCCTGACGAGGTCGTCCGCGCCGGGCTGGAGTTGCTCGAAAAGCGCCAGGCGCAGATCGAGCGGCTCCGCGCCGCCATCATCGAGGGCGAGGAGAGCGGCGAGCCGCAACCCTTCGACTTCGATGAATTCATCAAGAGAATGCACGCGCGCGTAGGCAAATGAACCGCTACGTCTTCGCCCCGGCAGCCGACGATGATCTGGTCGAAATCTACCTCTACACATTCGAAAGATGGAATCGTGATCAGGCGGATATCTACGCCTCCCAGATCAGAAAGACATGCGACGGAATCGCAGATGGCTCCGTAAGGTGCAAACAAATACGGGAATTCGGCGGCAGGTACTTCAAAGCTTCCGTTGGGTCCCATTTCATTGTCTGCCGGCGCGATTCGGACCTTGTCATCATTGTCCGCATCCTTCACCAGCGGATGGATCTTGCTTCGCAAATCGAGAACTGAATCAGCATGCCCCTCTCCTCCAAACTCCTCCTCATCATCCTCGACGGCGTCCCCTGGCGAAACTGGCGCCGCCTGTTCGGCAATCTCGAGGGTTGGGTGCAGTCGGGCGAGGCGCGGGTGTGGAAGATGCGCGCCGTGCTGCCGTCGACCTCCGCCTGCTGCTACGCCTCGATCCACACCGGCGTCACGCCGCAGGTGCACGGCATCCTGTCCAACGAGGTGCGCTTCCGCGTCGAGCAACCCGACATCTTCTCCGAAGTGACGAAGGCCGGCGGCACGACCGGTGCAGTAACGCATTCCTACTGGTCGGAGTTCTTCCGCTCCTACCCCTTCGATCTGGTCGAGGACATGGAATACGACGAGCCGGGTGGACCGATCACGCACGGCCGCTTCCACACCATGACCGGCTACGGTCACGACAACCAGATGACGCCATCCGATGTCGATCTCTTCGCCACGCTGACGATGCTCGCCAAGCGCAAGGGTATCGACTACGGCATCCTGCACACCTGCACGCTGGATTCGATGGGCCATCGCTTCGGCCACGACAACACGCCGATGGACCATGCCTGCGCAGTGGCCGATGCCATGCTGGCGGCGTTCCTGCCGAAATGGCGCGCCGCCGGCTACGAGGTCATGGTGACCGCCGACCACGGTCAGACCGACCGCGGCCATCACGGGGGTTGCGAGGATCTGCAGCAGGACTTCGCATTCTACTATTTCGGCGATGGTCAGGGACCTTCGGACGACGCGCCGCTCGACCAGCTCCAGCTCGCACCGACCATCCTGACGCGTCTCGGCGTCCCGGTGCCGGAAACCATGAAGGCGAAGCCGTTCCTGTCCTGAGCGGACCGGTCAACCATCGGCGAGCCGCGCACGACGCCGCTCCCACACCGCCTCGCGCTGCGGCTTGACGTAGACCGCGACGATGTCCGGCTGTTCCTCTCGAAGACGCGCCTCGATGCGCTCGACGGCTTGCTCGATGTCGTCGGCGCGTGCCGTGTCGTCGAATTCGGCACTGATGGCGGCCACGATCTGGCTCGGCCCGACATGCACCGTCAGCAAGCCGTTGACCGTCGTCACAGAGGGGTCCTCCGCCGCGATGCGCCTTGCGGCCTCCTCGACCTCCGGCACTGCCGGCTCTCCGATCAGCAGCCCCTTGGTCTCCCGCGCGAGGAAGACAGCGGTCACGCCCAGCACGAGGGAGATGCCGATGGAGGCGGCGCCGTCGAGCACCGGCATCTCGAGAAGGTGTGCCGCCGTCACGCCGGCAAGGGCAATCAGCAGCCCGATCAGCGCGGCGGTATCCTCAAACAGCACCGTGAAGACGCTGGGGTCCTTCGAGCGCCGCACGGCCTCGACGTAACCCATGTCGCCCTTGATGCTGTTCAATTCACGCAGCGCGACGAACCAGGACCCACCCTCGAAGACAACCGCGAAACCGAGCACCGCGTAGTTCCAGCCGACATTCTCGACCGGCTCCGGACTGCATGATGTGCATGACGCCTTCGTAGAAGGAGACGCCGGCGCCGAGTGCGAAGATCAACAGCGCCACCACGAAGCTCCAGAAATAGAGCTCCCGCCCGTGTCCGAAAGGGTGCTCGAGATCGGGCGGTTCCGACGACCGATGCAGGCCGTAGAGCATCAGTCCGCCGTTTCCGGTGTCGACCAGCGAGTGAATGCCTTCCGAGAGCATCGCGGAACTGCCTGTGAAGGCGGCAGCGACGAATTTGGTGACGGCGATCAGGAAGTTGCCGGCCAGCGCGGCGTAGATGACCGTCTTGGAGCCCGAGTGTGCGGCCATCTCGCTTTCATCTCCGCGCTTCGATCCTTGCCTCGCAAATGGCCGAGGCGGCGCAGAGTTCCGCCTGGGGATATCCCGGACGAAAGATGCTACTTCGCCAGCACCAGCGCCCAGTAGCGCCGGCCTTCGGCATCGGCTGCCGAGGCGAGCCCGTAGCGCGAAAAGCGCGCATCGAGCATGTTTTTCCGATGCGGCGGACTGTCGGCCCACATCTGGAACAGCTTCGCCAGACCCATTCGTCCATGGGCTATGTTCTCGGCGGCAGGCCCCTCGATCGCCGCGTCACGCATACGGCTCGCGAAATCGCGGCCGCGGCCGGTCGTGTGCTCCATCACACCCGCCTGTGCCATGTAGCGCGCCTGTTGGCTGGCGGCCTTCTCCAGCAGCGGATCGGGCCGCGCCGCACCGAGACCAGCGGTGCCACGCACGTAGCCGAGATATTCCTGCGCGCTCGCCGAGGCACCGACGCTCGAGGTTTCGATCGTCGGCGAAAGCGCCATGATGCTGCAGCCGGCTGGCAGAACGGCCAGGCAGATCAGGAGGCCGGCACGAAGTTGAAAAGCGGGCACTGTTTTCTCGTCGGCGGAGTTGCAAAATGCGGGCCTGCGCGTCGGCCATGGCCTGCTGCTTGCCGCGCCATTGCGGCAATCCCCGGGCAGTTTGCCGCTAAATCGTTTATCGAAACTTGCCAGGCTGCGCGATGACCGCGATCTCGCCTCAGTACGGCCACTCGCTCTTGGCCACAGCCGCCGTTGCCTCCACGATGCGCGAAAAGCTCTCGCGCGCACGCCCCACCGTGTGACGGCCGCGAAGGTAGCCGTGCACCAGGCCCTTCTCCTCGAACCACACGGCCTTGCCGCCGGCGGCGAGGATCGCGTCGCGATAAGTCTCGCCATCGGAGCAGAGCGGGTCGCACTCGGCGGTGACGATCACGGTTGGCGGCAGGCCGGAAAAATCGGTGTCGTGCAGAGGCGAGGCACGAACGTCGCCTGTCGGATCCTTTCCCCCGAACCGCTTGGTCCCGTAGAAAGCGATGTCCCGCGCCGAAAGCATCGGGGCTTCGGAGTGGGTGACGTAGGAGCCCTTCGTCTGGTCTCCGCCGAGCCCGGGATAGATCAGCACCTGCCCGACCGGAGCGCGGGGATCGCCGCGCGTATGATGCGCGACCGCCGCTGCAAGGTTGCCGCCGGCTGAAGTCGCCGGCCAGCACGATTGGCAGGTCTTGCGTATCCGCCGCCCAGCGAAACGCGGTCATGGCATCGTCGAACGCCGCCGGATGCAGATGCTCCGGCACCAGCCGGTAGTCGACCGAAGCCGCCGTGCAGCCGGTGCGATGGCACAGTTCGGCGCAGACGTCGTCATGGCTTTCAAGCCCGCCGACGACGAAGCCGCCGCCGTGGAAGTAGAGAACCATCGCCACCGGCTTCGTCCCCTCCGGCCTGTAGATGCGGACCGGGATGCGGTGCGTGTCGGTGTCGAGCGCCGCCGTCTCGACCATGATCCCGTCCGGATAGCCGGCATGAAATTCCCGGCACATGCGGTCGTAGATCGCGCGTTGCTCGTCGACGCCATGGTCGATCGTGTCGGGCGGATAGTCAGGAATTCGTCCGCTCGATGAAGGCCCATGTCTCGGCGTCGATCAGCGTCTTGTAGTCGGTCATTATGCGCTCCTTGCCTCCCCCTTGCGGGGGGTCGAAGACCGGCCCGACGGGCCGGGTGGGGTAAATGCCTGATCGTACGGGCGATGACCGCCCACCATCACTTCCCCTTCCACACCGGGTCGCGCTTCTCCGCGAAGGCCTTGAAGCCTTCCATGTTGTCTTCCGACGCGTAGAGCGCATCCACCGTGCGGAACTTGCGCTTGGTGATCCAGTTCATCGCGTCCTGGAAACCCATGGCCTCTGCTTCGCGTGCGACCTCCTTGATCGCGGCGAAGACAAGCGGCGGCCCACCGGCGAGCAGGCGCGCGACTTCCCAGACACGCTCCTCGAGCTTGTCGGCCGGCAGCACCTCGTTCACCAGCCCCCACCGGTGCGCTTCCGCGGCGTCCATCCAGCGCCCGGTGAGCAAAAGGTCCATGGCGACGTGGTAGGGAATGCGCTTCGGCAGCTTGACCGTCGCGGCGTCGGCCAGCGTTCCTGCGCGGATTTCCGGCAGCGCAAAACTCGCGTGCTCCGATGCGAAGATCAGGTCGCATGACAGCGCCAGCTCGAACCCGCCGCCCACCGCCATGCCGTTGACGCAGGCGATCACCGGCTTGTTCATGTCGATCAGTTCCTGCAGCCCGGCGAAGCCGCCGACGCCGTAATCACCGTCAACGGCATCCCCGCCGGCAGCCGCCTTCAGGTCCCAGCCGGCCGAGAAGAACTTTTCGCCCGCTGTCCTGACGATCGCCACGTGCAGCGCAGGATCGTCGCGAAACGCCTTGAAGGTCTCGCCCATCAGCCGCGAGGTGGCCAGGTCGATGGCATTGGCCTTCGGCCGGTCGAGCGTGATCTCCAGGATCGCGCCTTCGGTTCTGGTCTTTATCACGTCGGTCATGTCGTTCTCCTCGCGTCGTTCGCGGTCATTGTTCATGTGTTCGGCCCGAACACCATCAGCGCATCCGCGATCCAGGCGCCGTGTTCACACAGCGATCAGCGGATTGACGTCGAGCTCCTCGAGCATCCCGCCATGCGCCATCGCAAACTCGGCGATCCCCAGCACGGCATCCACCGCCGCGCTCGACATCCGCCCTCGGCCGCCCGCGAAACCCGTCGAGCAGCGGGAACAGCTTCAGGCTGCGCAGCGCAGCCTCCACGTCCTCGCGCGTCGCCGGCAAGAGAAGCGTGGCGCTGTCCTTGAGCAGTTCCACCATCACGCCGCCGGACCCGACCGTCATCACCGGCCCGAACAGCGGATCGCGGGTGATGCCGACGATGAGTTCCGCGACACCGCGCGTCACCATCCGCTCGACATAGAGCCCAGACCCGAGCCCGGCCATCGCCCGCGCGGCTGCGCTTACCGCATCGGCATCGTGCAGGTTCAGCCTCACCGCGCCGGCTTCCGACTTGTGCCCGATCCCCAGCGCCTTCACCGCGACCGGATAGCCGAGCGCCTCGGCGGCCAGGACCGCCTCCTCGGCATCCGCGGCGCGCCGCCCCTCCGGCACCGGCAGCCCCGCCGCCGCCAGCATCGCCTTGGCTTCGGCCTCGTCGGGAGAGGACTGGCCGGGGTGTCCGATCTGGCCCCTTGAGGGAGAGATGCCCGCCCTCCGACAATCGCTCAGGAGGGCAGAGGGGGGTCGGTGCAGCGCCAGCGCCTCCGACATCGGCCGCCGCCACGCCTCCCCCACCATCGCCGCCGCCTCCGCCGCATCGAAGGCTTCGGCGATGCCGCAGATCGGCACGATGCCGCGTCGCATCAGTTCCTCGGCATGGCCTTCCGGCAGGTTCTCGCCCATCGAGGCGACGATCGCGCCGCGCGCACCGTTCGCCTGCAGCGCTTTGTCGAATGCATTCACCGTCGGCCACCAGTCGGCGTCGGAGCAGCGGTCGGTGCGCGGAAAATCGAGCACGAGGATATCGAGGTCGAAACCACCCGAGGCCATGGCGCTGAAGGCGGCCGTCAGCGCCTCCTCCTTTCCCCAGATGTATGTGTTGTAGTCGAGCGGATTGGCGACCGCGACCAGCGGGCCCAGCGTCTCCTGCACCCGCTCCTTGTGCTCCTCCGTCAGGGCGGGGAACGAGACCCGCCGCCCGACGGCCGTGTCGGCCATCACCGACGCCTCGCCGCCCGAACAGCTCATCGAAGAGAGCCTGCCGCCCGGCAGCGGCCCCACGGCATGAAGGAGCTTGAGCGTCTCCAGGAACGACGGAATCGTGTCAACCCGGGGGATGCCGAGCCGCCGCAGGAAGGCGTCGGAAGCCGCATCCGAACCGGCGAGCGAGGCGGTATGCGACACGGTCGCCGCACGCGCCTGTTCCGAGCGCCCGACCTTCATGGCCACGATCGGTTTCTTCAGTTCGCGTGCCCGCGCCGCCAGCCGCTCGAAGCCGTCGGCGGAATCGAAGCCCTCGATATGCAGTCCCAGGCACGAGACGCGCTCATCCTCGATGAGACCGAGCGCCATCTCGGACAGGCCGGTCTGCGCCTGGTTGCCTGCCGTCATCAGGAAGGCCACCGGCAGCCCGCGCGTCTGCATGGTCAGGTTGCAGGCGATGTTGGACGACTGCGTGATGATGGCCGCGCCGCGTTCGCCCGCCGCCAGCCGGCGCCCGCCGTGCTGGTCGGGCCACAGCAGCGCCCCGTCGGCATAGTTGATCAGCCCGTAGCAGTTCGGCCCGATCACCGGCATGTCGCCCGCCGCCTCGATCAGCGCCGCCTGCAGCCTGGCGCCGTCGGCGTCGTAGCCTCCTGTCTCGCTGAAGCCGGCGGCGAAGCATACCGCGCCGCCCGCGCCCATCGCCCGCAATTCGCGCACGACGTCGATCGTCAGGTTGCGGTTGACCCCGATGAAGGTTGCATCGGGTGCGGCCGGCAGGTCTGCCAGCGAGGCATAGGCCCGCACGCCGGCGACCTCGTCGCGGCTCGGATGGACCGGCCAGATGTCGCCAGCGAACTCCATCTTCAGCGACTGCTTGACCACGTTGGGCGCGAAGAAGCCGCCGCCGATCACGGCGATCGTCTTCGGACGCAGGAGGCGGGAGAGGTCGCGCGGTTCGGCGGTCATGGGTTGGTACCGGATTGCGGGATGTCTGAAAAAGGGCGTGCGTTCGCGAGCTTCTCGATCTCGGCGGCGTAGTCGGCGACCGCCGCGAGGCCCTTGGGCGCCAACGCGTAGATGCCGGGCTGGACGCGCTCGAACCAGCCGTAGTGGTTGTCGGCCATCAGGCGTCGCGCATGCACGACGCCCGTGCGGCTTGCCACCGCCGCCGCTTTCGTCGGCCCCTGCGCATCGAGCAGCCGCAGGCACAGCAGAGCCTCCTGCCGGTAGGCGGTCACGAGATTGCGCCTTGTCGTTCCGCCCGTGTTGGGGTCGCCGACGAGCTTAGCGAACTCCTTGAGCAACCGCGCCTTGCGCGGCTTCGACTGGCGCGGGCGATAGGGCTCGGGATCGCAATGGATTTCGACGAACCCGTCTTCCAGCCTGACCGTGATCAATCCGAGTCCGAGCCGCCGGCACAGTTTGCGGTTCTCCGCGAGCGCCTTCAGCCACGCCCGGCCGGTGCCGCGCGGTACGGCGACGTAGACGGCATCGGTCAATGCTTGGCGATCGATCGCCTGGTGGAACAGCGAAAGGGAAAACCCGACCTTCAGCTCCACGATCACCGGCTGCTCGTCGCCGGCACCCACCGCCACGACGTCGGCCGCGCCGATCTCGCCCTTTACCTCGTAGCCCTGCCCCTCGAGCAGCCGCTTCACGGGCAGATAGAGGTCGGCCTCGCGGAGCGCCGCTTTCGCCATCGGGCGGACTAGCCCCCCACCGCCCTGAGCAGCGCTCGGCTGATGATGTGGCGCTGGATCTCGGAGGTGCCTTCCCAGATCCGCTCCACGCGCGCGTCGCGCCAGATGCGCTCCAGCGGCAGGTCGTCCATCAGGCCCATGCCGCCATGGATCTGGATCGCCTCGTCGGCGACGAAGGCGAGCATCTCGGTCGCCTTCAGCTTGGCCATCGCCATGTCCTCGTCGGTCACCGTGCCGGCGTCGTATTTCCAGCCCGCCTCGAAGGTCAGAAGGTTCGGCCGCCTTCAGTTCCGTCGCCATGTCGGCGAGCTTGAAGGACACGCCCTGGAACTTGCCGATCTGCTGGCCGAACTGTTCGCGTTGCGCGGCATAGTCGATCGAATGCGCCAGCGCGCGCTCGGCGCGGCCGAGGCAGGTCGCCGCCACCTGGAGGCGCGTCGCGCCGAGCCAGGAATTCGCCACCTCGAAGCCGCGGTGCACCTCGCCCAGCACCTGGCTCGCGGGCAGCCGGCAATCGTCGAACTCCAGCACCGCATTGGTGTAGCCGCGATGCGAAACGTTGCGGTAGCCCTCGCGCACCGAGAACCCCGGCGTGCCCTTGTCGACGAAGAAGGCGGTGATCTTCTTTCGCTTGCCGCGCGGCGTCTCCTCCTCGCCCGAAGCCATGAAGACGATGGCGAAGCCGGCGATGTCGGCGTGGGAGATGAAGTGCTTGGTGCCGTTCAGCACCCAGTCGCCGTCCTTCTCCACCGCCGTCGCCTTCATGCCGCGCAGGTCCGAGCCCGCGCCGGGCTCGGTCATGGCGAGGCAGTCCCAGGTCTCGCCCCGGATACACGGGTAGAGATACTTCTCCTTCTGCTCGTCGGTGCCGGCGAGCAGGATGTTGGAGGGCCTCGCCACGCAGGTCCAGTGCAGCGCGTAGTTCGCGCGGCCGAGTTCCTTTTCGTAGAGCAGCCATGTCGGCGTATCGAGCCCTGCCCCACCGACCTCCTCCGGCATGTTGGCGGCGTAGAGCCCGGCGGCGATCGCCTTCTTCTGCAGTTCCCTGATCAGGTCCATGTCGAGATGCCCCGACCGCTCCACCTCGCGCTCGTGCGGATAGAGCTCGTTCTCGACGAATGCCCGCGTCGTCTCGACGATGAGTTTCTGTTCCTCGGTGAGGCCGAAGTTCATGGCTGCTTTCCTTCGTCGATCGTTCCGGCGGGTCGACCCCCACTCCGGCCCTGAGGGCCACCTCTCCCCCGCTCGACGGGGAAGAGGAACCCAAGCTGAAGTCGTGCCGCAAGTGCAGCGGCGCACTTCCTCTCCCCCTTCAATCGGGGGAGAGGTGGCCCGCTTAGCGGGTCGGAGTGGGGGTCGATTGCTGGGTTCATCCCTTCTTTTTCGCCTTGGCGGCCTTCTTCGGCTTGTCCGCCTTCGCCTTCGCGGCCGCCTTCGAGACCTTGGCGCCAGCCGCCTTGCCGAGTTGCTTCACGTAGGTGTTGTGCAGTTCGCCCGCGCCCCAGCCCTGGCCCTTCTCGGCCTTGGCCAGCGCTTCCATGATCCCGACCAGGTTCTCGTCGCGGATGCGCTCGAGTTCACGGATCGACCATCTGCCGGATTGCTCGTCGGATTGCGTGGCGACCAGGTCGACGAGTTCGTCGTTGAACTCCGGCACGTCCATCAGCTTGGTCCAGGGCCAGGCGAGCGCCGGCCCGAACTGCGCCATGAAGTGGCGCATGCCCGCCTCGCCGCCGGCGATCCGGTAGGTCTGGAACATGCCCATCTGCGCCCAGCGCAGGCCGAATCCGTAGCGCATGATGTCGTCGAGTTCCTCGACCGTGCAGATGCCGTCCTTGATCATCCACAGCGCCTCGCGCCAGGCGGCCTCGAGCAGCCGGTTGCCGACGAAGGCGTCGATCTCCTTGTTGATGACCACCGGCTTCATGCCGATGGACGAGTAGACCTCGCGCGCCCGCTCGACGAAGGCCTTGCCCGTCTTGTCGCCCGGCACGATCTCGTTGATCGGCAGCAGATAGACCGGGTTGAAGGGATGCGCGACCATAAAGCGCTCGGGGTGCTTCATGTCCTTCGCCATGTCGGTCGCCTTGAAGCCTGAGGTCGACGAGCCGATCAGCGCGTCGGCGGGCGCCGCCGCCTCGATCTCCGCCAGCGTCTTCAACTTGACGTCCAGCCGCTCCGGCACGCTCTCCTGGATGAAGTCGGCGCCCGCCACGGCGTCGGCGATGGAGCCCGCATAGGTGATCCTGCCCTCCTTCGGCAGGCCCTTCACCGCCATGCGCTTGTAGGCGCGCCGCGCGTTCTTCATCACCTCGTCGACCTTGCGCTTGGCTTCCGGATGCGGGTCGAACACCGAAACGTCGATCCCGTTCAGCGCCAGCCGCGCGATCCACCCGCCTCCGATGACGCCCCCGCCGATGCAGGCTGCTCGTTTGATGGTCATGCTGTCTCGGTCCTATCGACCCCCACTCCGGGGGTGGTTCATCTCTAATATCAAAGCTACGCCGCCACTGGCGCGCGCTTGGTGAGGTTCAGCCTCTTCCGCACCTCGTCCGGCCCGATCACCCGCGCGCCCATGTTCTCCACGATCGTCACGGCACGCTCGACCAGTTGCGCGTTGGTGGCGAGCACGCCCTTGTCGAGCCACAGATTGTCTTCCAGCCCCACGCGGACGTTGCCGCCCGCAAGCACGGCCGCCGCCGCATAGGCCATCTGGTTGCGACCGAGCGAGAATGCCGACCAGTTCCAGTCCGCCGGCACGTTGTTGACCATCGCCATGAACGTGTTCAGGTCGTCCGGCGCGCCCCACGGCACGCCCATGCACAGCTGCACCAGCGCATCGGCCTCGAGCACGCCTTCCTTCACCAGTTCCTTGGCGAACCAGAGGTGCCCGGTGTCGAAAGCCTCTATCTCGGGCTTCACGCCCATCTTGGTCATCATGCCGCCCATCGCGCGCAGCATGCCGGGCGTGTTGGTCATCACGTAGTCGGCCTCGGCGAAGTTCATCGTGCCGCAGTCGAGCGTGCAGATCTCCGGCAGGCACTGGCGCACATGTTCCACGCGCTCCGATGCGCCGGCCATGTCGGTGCCCTTCTCCTTCAGCGGCAGCGGGCTCTCGACGTCGCCGAAGATCATGTCGCCGCCCATCCCCGCGGTGAGGTTCAGCACCACGTCCACCTCCGCTTCGCGGATGCGCTCCGTCACCTCGCGGTAGAGGGCGACGTCGCGGCGCGGCGCACCCGTTTCCGGATCGCGCACATGGCAGTGGACGATCGCCGCCCCCGCCTTCGCCGCGTCGATCGCGGAGTCTGCGATCTGCTTCGGCGAACGCGGCACGTGCGCACTGCGGTCCTGTGTCCCGCCCGAGCCGGTCACGGCACAGGTGATGAAGACCTCGCGGTTCATCGAAAGCGGCATGCGATCCCTCCGGTTTGATGCCGCGGAGCATCCCCTGCCTTGCTCCCTGCCGCTTCACCATTTACGAATTCGAATTGATGCAAAGCGAAACCGCCTCGATCTTCCGGCCTGACCGCACGCCACTGCGGCTGACCTTTCTCGTCTTCTCCGGCGCATCGATCATGTGCGTCGCCTCCGCGATCGATCCATTGCGTGCGGCGAACCGGGTCGCCGGCGAGACGCTGTTCGACTGGTCGATCGTCTCCGGCGACGGCAAGCCGGCGGTCACGACATCCGGGCTCCCCGTGGCGGTGAACGGCAGGTTCGATCCGGCCGCGCGCGCCGACGTCCTGGTCGCGGTTGGCGGCTTCGGAACCCGCACCGGGGCGCCGCGCGCGCTGATCACCGCCTTCCGCCGCGCCGCGCGGTCAGCACGTGCCGTCGGCGGGGTCGAGGCGGGCGGCTGGCTCCTTGCCCGAGCCGGTCTTCTCAACGGTCGCGCGGCGACAACGCACTGGGAGGATCTGGAGGATTTCTCCGCCGCCTTCCCCGATGTCGACGCTCGGCCGGACCGTTACGTCATCGACGGGCCGGTCTTCACGACGGGCGGCGCATCGCCGACGTTCGACCTCATGCTGCATCTGATCCGCTCGCGCCTCGGCATGGCCGTGGCGCTCGATGTCGCGAGCGTCTTCATCTACGACCAGGCCCGCGTTGCGACCGATGCGCAGCCGCTCGTCTCGCTCGGCCGTCTCGACGGCTACGACCCGCGCCTCGCACAGGCGGTCCGCCTGATGGAGAGCCATGTCGACCGCCCATTGCCCGTCTCCGCCATCGCCCTGCGCGCAGGTGTGACGGCCCGCACGCTGGAGAAGATCTTCGCCGCAGCGATCGGCGAAACGCCCGGCGCCTATTACCTGCGCCTGCGCCTGAACGCCGCCCGACGCCTCGTGCTCGATACGACGGAGCCGATGGCCGACATCGCCGCGCGTACCGGTTTCTCCTCCTCCGCCGCCTTTTCCCGCGCCTTCTCGCACGCCTTCGGCAGGGCGCCGGTCAGGATGCGGCGGGGGTGACGCTTTGCGCAGCAATCCTCTTTGCCTGCGACGGCGCCTCCCGTCACGTATCGGTTCTGACCGTGGAGTACCGTTCGGGCGTGGAGTTGGCCCGGTGGGATCGGTTAGCTGGTAGAGTGCTTTGAAGGGGTACTCGTCCATCCGGAGAACCCCGTTCAGGAAGGGAACGACATGACTGACAGTCTCGCAACCTCCTCGGCCGAACCTGACCCGTTCGACGCTCTCCGCCGCCCGGTCTGGTCTGCCCTGACCACCCGCCACGCCAAGCTTGCCGAGGGCGGTGAACTGGCGAGGCGCTATCTTGCCGACACCGTGCCCTTCGCAGCGACGCGGGACGACAGTCCTGAATGTCTGGCCGCGCTCGCCGAACTCCCAGCGCCCGGCGAGACGCTCCTGTTCCTGCAGGCGGATCCGGTCGTGCTGCCGACAGGCCTGACCGAAACGCTGCGGGCCGACGGCGTCCAGATGGTCGCGACGCAGGACATGCCGCCGATCGACGACCCTCGCGTTATCCGTCTCGGTGAGGCGGATGCCGCCGACATGCTGGAGCTCGCCATGCTCACGAAGCCGGGGCCCTTCACGCTCAAGGCGCTTCACCTCGGCGCCTTCTGGGGCATTCGCCATGACGGACGGCTCGTCGCCATGGCCGGCGAACGGATGAAGCAGCCGGGCTTCACCGAGATCAGCGGCGTGTGCACCCATCCTGACGCACGCGGCAACGGCTATGCGCGGCTCTTGTCGCTCGTGGTCGCCGGCGGTGTCGCGGCGCGAGGCGAACGGTCCTGCCTGCACGCCTGGGCAAGCAACGCCGCTGCGATCAGGCTTTATGAATCCATCGGTTTCCGCCTGCGCAGCGGAGTGCACGTGGCGATGGCGGTGCGCGCAAGTTGAGGGCGGCGCGGTGAGGCGCCGCCGTCCTTGTCTGCCGCGCCTCAGGCCGCCCTGTTGGTGGCCACCGGATAGTCGATATAGCCCTTGGCGCCGCCGCCATACATGGTCGCGCGCTCCGGCTCGGCCAGCGGCAGGTCGCGGCGCAGGCGGTCCACCAGATCCGGATTGGCGATGAACGGCCGGCCAAACGCGACGAGATCGGCCCGCCCGCTCGCCACGGCCTCTTCCGCTACTGCCTTGTCGTAGCCGTTGTTGACGATCCACGCGCCGCGGCCCCCGGCCTCGCGATAGGCCGCCTTGAACGCCGCCCAGTCGAACGGCGCAGCGCCCTGGGTGAAGCCTCGTTCACCGCCGGTCGCGCCCTCGATCACGTGGATGAAGGCAAGGCCGCGCTGGGCAAGACCCTTCACGACATGCTCGAACAGTGGCTGCGGATCGGGATCGGATGCATCGTTGGCGGGCGTTACCGGTGACAGCCGAATGCCGACGCGGCCGGCGCCAGCGGCTTCCACCACCGCGTCGACCACCTCGAAGAGGAAGCGCGCGCGGTTCTCGATCGAGCCGCCGTATTCGTCGGTGCGGCGGTTGCTCCCCGAACGCAGGAACTGGTCGATCAGATAGCCGTTGGCGGCGTGGATTTCCACGCCGTCGAAGCCCGCCTCCTCGACCGCCGCCCTTGCGGCCCTGCGATAGTCCTCCACGATGCCAGGGAGCTCGGAGGTCTCGAGCGCGCGCGGCTCGGAAGTCTCGACGAAGGAGCCGGTGCCGTCCGGACCGACGAGATAGGTCTTCGCCTTCGCGCGGATCGCCGATGGCGCGACAGGCTTGGCGCCGCCCGGCTGCAGGCTGTCATGCGAAATGCGCCCGACATGCCACATCTGCGTGACGATCTTCCCGCCTGCTGCATGCACCGAATCCGTCACCGCCCGCCAGGCGGCGAGTTGGTCGGCGCCGTATAGGCCGGGCACGTTCGCATAGCCCTGGCCCTGGTGCGAGATCGCGGTCGCCTCGGTCACGATCAGACCGGCGGCCGCGCGCTGCGTGTAGTATTCGACCGCGAAGGGTCCGGGCACCGCGTTGGGCGAGCGGTTGCGCGTCAGCGGCGCCATGGCGATGCGGTTGGCGAGCTTGATGCCGCCGATCTTGATCGGGTCGAAAAGCGTGGTCATGGAAAGCCCTTTCGTGAAATGAACGTGGTGATGGTCAGAGGTCGGCAAGGGACGCGCGGAAGGCTGCGATCGCCGGTTCGTCGCGGGTGTAGAAGGCCCATTATCCGACGCGCCGCTGGGTGACGAGACCGGCGGCGACGAGCGCGGTGAGATGGGATGAGACGGTCGATTGCGAGAGCCCGCAGCGCTCGAACTGGCGTGCGCAGATGCCCATCTCGAGCGGGTGGTGCTCACCGGAAAAATGCTTATCCGGTTCCTTCAGCCAGGTCAGCATGTCCCTGCGCACCGGGCTCGCCAGCGCCTTGAGGATCGCGTCCCGATCGATGTCGATCTTTGTATCGGTCATGACCGATATATGGATCGGCCATCATCGATCATCCAGGGAACGTCATCCCATAATCAGCGGTGCGGGGAGTTTTCCATTCTCCGCTCGCGCGCTCCCGAAAAGGAAAAACCGCCCCGCCCCGGTGAAGGACGAGGCGGCGGAAGGGACCGGACGGTCTGGGCGCCGAAGGAGCTTCAGACCCGCTCCAGCGCGATCGCGATGCCCTGGCCGACGCCGATGCACATGGTGGCGAGCGCCAGCTTCGCGCCGCGCTCGCGCAGTTCCAGAGCTGCGGTGCCGGTGATGCGGGCGCCCGACATGCCGAGCGGATGGCCGAGCGCGATGGCGCCGCCGTTCGGATTGACGTGCTCCGCGTCCTCGGCGATGCCGAGGTCGCGGAGCACGGCGATGCCTTGGGAGGCAAAGGCTTCGTTCAGTTCGATCACGTCGAAATCGGACGGCTTAAGGCCGAGCCGGGCGCAGAGCTTCTTCGAGGCCGGAGCGGGCCCCATGCCCATGATGCGTGGCGGTACGCCGGCTACCGCTCCGCCGAGCACGCGCGCGATGGGGGTAAGTCCGTATTTCTTCACCGCTGCTTCCGAGGCGATGATCAGCGCGGCCGCGCCGTCGTTGACGCCCGATGCGTTGCCCGCCGTCACCGTGCCGCCCTCCTTCTTGAAAGGGGTGCCGAGCTTG
Organism: uncultured Alphaproteobacteria bacterium; assembly: GCA_963747465.1. GTDB lineage: Bacteria > Pseudomonadota > Alphaproteobacteria > Rhizobiales > Rhizobiaceae > Aquibium. The sequence goes on along the minus strand of CAVVFC010000003.1, from coordinate 499,812 downwards.
GCCAGCGTCTCGACCGTGGTGCCGGCGCGCGGATGCTCGTCCCTGGAGACCACGACCGGGTCGCCCTTGCGCTGCGGGATGGTGACCGGAACGATCTCCTTGGCCAACCGTCCGTTCTCCTGCGCCGCCACCGCTTTTTCCTGGCTGCGCACGGCGAAGGCGTCCTGGTCGCCGCGGCTGACCTTGAACTCCTCCGCGACGTTCTCGCCCGTCTCCGGCATGGAATCGACGCCGTACTGCTTCTTCATCAGCGGATTGACGAAGCGCCAGCCGATCGTGGTGTCGTAGATCTCGGCGTTGCGCGAAAACGCCGTGTCGGCCTTGGGCATGACGAAGGGCGCGCGGCTCATGGATTCCACGCCGCCGGCGATCATGATCTCGACCTCGCCCGCCTTGATGGCGCGCGCCGCGATGGTGATGGCGTCCATGCCGGAGCCGCACAGCCGGTTGACGGTGGAGCCCGGCACCGCCGTCGGCAGCCCGGCCAGCAGCGCGGCCATGCGCGCGACGTTGCGGTTGTCCTCGCCGGCCTGATTGGCGCAGCCGTAGACGACGTCGTCGATGGCTTCCCAGTCGACTTTTCCGTTGCGCTCCATCAGCGCCTTGATCGGCACGGCGCCGAGGTCGTCGGCCCGCACGGAAGACAGCGAGCCGCCGAAGCGGCCGATGGCGGTGCGGACGTAGTCGCAGATATAGGCGTCGGACATCTTTAGAGCTCCGGTACGTTGAGTTCGCCGACCATGTCGCCGGTGACCAGTGTCGCTCCGGTGACGGCCTGCAGGTCTTCGAGGCTGATCGAGGCCAGCTTTTCGCGCAGCACGAAGCGCTTGTCGATGACATCGATGACGGCGAGGCTCGTGTAGACCGTCGTGACGCAGGCGACGCCCGTCAGCGGCAGCCGGCACTCCTCGAGCAGCTTGGGCTCGCCCTTCTTGGTCACGTGGTCGGTGACCACCCAGACCTGCTTGGCGCCGTGCACGAGGTCCATCGCCCCGCCAACGGCGGGAACCGAGCCCGGCCCGGTGCTCCAGTTGGCGAGATCGCCTGTCTCGGCCACCTCGTAGGCGCCGAGCACCGCCACGTCGAGATGGCCGCCGCGCACCATGGCGAACGAGTCGGCGTGATGGAAGAAGGCGGCACCGGGATTCAGCGTCACCGCCTTCTTGCCGGCGTTGATCAGGTCCCAGTCCTCCTCGCCCGCCGGGGGCGCCTCGCCGAAGTCGAGGATGCCGTTTTCGGTGTGGTAGACGACGTCGCGGCCCTTCGGCTTGAAGGTGGCGATCATCTCGGGAAAGCCGATGCCGAGGTTCACATAGGCGCCGTCGGGCAGGTCCTGCGCCGCGCGCCAGGCGATCTGTGCGTTGGTCAGCTTTGAAACCATCACTTGGCTCCCTCGCGCAGCAGCGCCTCTTCCTGTTGCGGCTCGGCGACCTCCACGACCCTGTCCACGAAGATGCCCGGGGTGATGACCGCTTCGGGATCGATCTCGCCCGGCTCCACGATCCGGCTCGCCTGCGCGATGGTCGTGGCCGCTGCCATCGCCATCAACGGGGAAAAATTCCGGGCAGCCTTGCGGTAGGTGAGGTTCCCCTTGCGGTCGGCGAGTTCCGCCTTGATCAGCGCAACGTCCGCCTTTAGCCAGCGCTCGCGCACGTAGGGACGCCCGTCGAACTCCTCCACCGGCTTGCCCTCGGCAAGCTGGGTGCCATAGCTCGAAGGAGTATAGAAGGCCGGGATCCCCGCGCCGCCGGCGCGGATGCGCTCCGCCAGCGTGCCCTGCGGCACCAGTTCGAGCGCGATTTCGTTGGCGAGATACTTGTCGGTGAACGCCTTGGGGTCCGACGAACGCGGGAACGAACAGACCATCTTCGCCACCATGCCGGCGTAGATCATCGCGGCGATTCCGACGGCGCCGTTTCCGGCATTGTTGTTGATGACGGTCAGGCCCCCCGGAGAGCCGGTGCGCTTGTAGCGCTCGACCAGCGCATGGATCAGCTCGATCGGCGCACCCGCCCCGCCGAAGCCGCCGATCATGACGGACATGCCGTCCTCGACCGCGTCGAGAGCCGTTTCGATAGCCGGATAGATCTTGTTCATCGTCGGTGGGTCCCGCCGCTGCCCGATGGCGACCGCCATCCAGAAAGTTCGCATTGCGAACACAAGTTTCGTATGCGATACTTTCTATATGGGCAGCACCTCCGAGTCAACGCGCGGAACCGCCGGCGAACGCGACCTCGTGGGGTCGCTGGCACGCGGTCTTGGGGTGATGGAAATCCTCGCCGCGCACCCGCAGGGCCTGACCCTGACCGAGACGGCACAGAAGACCGGCCTCACCCGCGCCGGTGCCCGCCGCTTCCTGCTCACCCTGGTCGCCTCGGGCTACGCGGTACAGGACGGCCGCACCTTCCGGCTCTCCTCCCGGCTCATCTCCGTCGCCCGCGCCTGGCTGGGCGGCGCGTCGCTCTGGAGCTTCGCCGAGCCTTTCATGCGCGACGTCTCGCTGCGTTTCGGCGAAGCATGCTCGGCCGCCGTGCTGTCGGGCGAAGACGTCGTCTATGTCGCGCGCGTGCCAGGCCGCCACATCCTCTCGGTTGCGCTCCATGTCGGCACCCGCCTGCCGGCCTTCTGCACCTCGATGGGTCGCGTCCTGCTCGCCGACTTGGCCGCCGAGGACCTCGACCGCTTCCTGGCGAAGGCCGAGATCCGCCGGCTGACCGGCCGGACGGTGACGGATCGCACCGCCCTCCGCGCCGCAATCCTGACGGCGAAGTCCGACGGTCATGCCCTGGTCGACGAGGAACTGGAGCCGGGCCTGCGATCGATCGCCGTGCCCATCCGCGACCGCACCGGCCATACGGTCGCGGCAATCAACGTCTCGACCCAGTCGGCGCGGCTTTCGGCGCAGACGATGAAAGCCGGCGTCCTCCCCGCCCTGCGCGACGCGGCGCAGCGGATCGAGGATTTCTTCGTGGTGCAGTAGGCTGGACAGAACAAACGCCGCCGCGCCGAGAGGCGGAGCCGTCCGGCCATTCGAGCCAGCGATGTGTCGTACCAGCGGTTCGCACGCATCAAGACGTGTCGTGAGGCACGAGCGCCGCGCCGCCGGGCACTGCCAGGAGGCGGTCGAGAGCCGACGCGAGGCGATGGGCTGCGCGAACGATGCAGGCACCGTCTTCGTCCGGCCGTCCTTCCGAATCCAGCAACGCGGCAAGCACGGTTGCAAGCATGCGCAGGCGCATGCCGAGCAGCACGGCATCGGCGGGATTGCTGCCGGCTTCCGGCGGTTGCTCGAAGCCGGCCCATCCCGCCTGCGTCGCCTCGACGACAAGCGCCAGCGCCACCGTCTCGGCATGGCGAAGCAGGACGAGCACGGACCAGCGGACGGGCAGCGAGCGATCAGCGGCGCGCTCGGCGAGGACGGCAAGCGCGACGAGCATTGCGATGATGCGCCTCAGCGTCCGATCGTTTGTTGCCGCGCCGTCCATGTCTGGTTCTCCAAAACCTTTGGCCATTGTGGAGCGGGTGGTGGAGGCGTGGATAGAATTTGGGGATTCCTTGTGGGGGGGGTGGCTTTGGAGGGGGCAGATGATGGGCTTTTTTCACGTGGCAAGCCCATTGGTGGTGCGTCCTTCGAGGCTCGCCCGCCAACTTTCCGGCTCGCCTTGGAAGTCAGTGCGGGCTCGCACCTCAGGATGAGGACCTTTGGGGCCTGACGGCGCCTTCAGGGACCTCCTCAGATCCGAAGGTCGCCCTCCAGCGCGCGCCCGTCCAAGCCCCGCGCCGCCAGCATGATCTCGGGGCGGCCCTTGCCGGTCCATCGTTCTTCCGCCGAAAGCCGCACCGTCTTCGCGTCCCACACTGCCCCGCAGACGACGAGCGAGGCGTCGCGGTTGCGAAAATCCCAGCCGATGCCGTCGTCGAAGAAGATTTTGGTGTCGCTCGTGCCCGCGTCCGCGCCGGCAAACAGCGTCAGATCGACGGCCGTCGCGTCGTGCGGCGCGGTGTCGGGCCATCGGGTGGCGAGCGGCAGGATCGCGCCGGAGCGCACCAGCACGGGCAACTGGCCGAGCGGGGCGGCGACCTCGATCACCTGCCCGCCCGAGAACATTTCGCCGGAACGGAGATCGTGCCAGCCGTCCGCCGTGCGCGGCAGGAAAACCCGCGCGTGATACGTCTCCTCCTCGACCACCGGCGCGACCAGCAGGTCGGGTCCGACCATGAAGCAGGTCGCGTCGGCGCGGCATTCGGCATCGTCGAAATGGTAGAAGGCCGGCGCGATCACCGGCGTACCGTCGCGGTGCGCCCGGTAGGCGAGCGTGTAGAGATAGGGCATCAGCCGGTAGCGTAGTTTTAATGCCGTGCGCACCTCGTCGGTGACGTCGGGGTGCATCCACGGCGTGTTGGTCGGATCGGTCAGCTGCGGCTTCCACGAGTTCATTACCGCGCGCGGGTGCAGCGACATCATCTCGACCCAGCGCACCAGGAGTTCCGGCCCGGCCCTCGGTCCGTCGAAGCCGCCGATGTCGTGGCCGGTGAAGGGCATGCCGGACAGGCTCATCGAGAGGCCCTGCCGCAGGTTCCATTTCAGCGTATGCCAGCTCGTGCGGTTGTCGCCCGACCACGTCTCGCCGTAGCGAGCGATGCCGATCGGACCCGCGCGAGAAATCGTGTAGGGGCGTCTGTCCGGCGCGCGCGCCAGCGTGGCCTCGAAGGTTGCGCGGCTCATCAGCAGCGCATGCACGGGTCGCATGTCGATCGCCGGAAGCGGCGAACCGAAGCCGTCGACCGTCGCCGTCTCGTCCCACAGCTCGCACTCGTTGTTGTCGTTCCAGGCCGCCGTGAAGCCGGCGTCCAGCACCTGCCCCGTGATGCCCTCTTTCCACCAGGCGACCGTCGCCTCGTTGGTGAAGTCGAGGCTCGATCCGTTGCCGCCCCAGAACATCTCGACCGCCGGGCTTCCGTCGGCGCGGCGGATGAACCAGCCTTCGGCTGCGGCCTGGGGATAGGCGGGATGCTCGGTCAGCAGCACCGGCTTGACGTTGGCGCAGGTGTTGAAGCCGAGATCGGAAAGCCGGCTAAAGAAGCCGGCCCGGTCGGGAAATTTCTCCTCGTTCCAGGTGAAGACGTAGCGCCGCCCGTCCGCCTTCGTCGTATAGCCGGAGCCGGAATGGATGGCGCTGATCGGGATTTTTTCCGCGCGGCAGCGTTCGGCGAAGCCGGTGATCACGCTTTGAGCGTTCGGCGCATCGGCGTGGTGCATGGTGGTGAAGGCGAAACCCATCGACCAGCGCGGCGCGAAATGCGGGCGGCCGGTGAGGTGCATCAGCCTCGGCACAACGTCGCGCACCTTCGGTCCGGCGATGACGTAGAGCACGACGCCCTTTTCCTGCGCGTCCACGTGCCGGTAGTGCGGATGGTAGTTGGAGTGTTCCGCGCCGAGGTCGAAGGTGATCTCGGACAGCGTATCGTAGAGAAGTCCCACCGCGCCGCCCGCATTGCTGTCGGCGATCACGAAGGGCGCGTGCTTGTAGAGCGGGTCCTGCGTCTCGGCGTCGTAGCCCAGCGCGTCGGTCTGCAGGCACCTGAGCCGCCTGCCGGTATGGTCGAGCGGGCCGGTTTTGTCGCCCAGGCCATAGTGGCGGTCCTCCAGCGACCGCGCCTGGAAATGGCGGAAGATGCCGCGCCTGTCGAACCACTGGTAGGCGCCGGTCGGCCGATCGGCGACGATCGTCCTCCACGCCTCGCCCTCGCGGCGGCGGATGGTCAGCGCCAGCGGTGATGGCTGGATGTCGACCTGCCAGTCCTCGCCGAAGCGGATCGTCGGCCCGTCGCCGGCGGGCGTCGCTGCCAGCGGTTCGAAACCGTCGGTCGAAAGCCGGTCGCGGCCGGCCCAGGGCACATCGCCGTCCGGCGCGATCATCCAGGTGCGGTCGACGGCGAAGCCTCCGTCGGGGACGACGGCGATGCGCAGCAGCCAGCCAGACAGCGCGTCGATGCGGAGCGTGAAGCCCGAGGAGAGAGGGGCGGAGAGGTCAGGCGCGTTGGTGGAGATCGGACCGGTGAGAGAGATGAAAGACATTGCGTGATTCCGATGGGTTCGGGCCTCGGCACCGATGCTTCAGATTTCCTTGGCTACACCGCCTCCCCGATCACCAGCCGGTTCTGCGCCAGCCCGTCCGACTTGCGGAAGAGATGCGTGAACTGCGGCCGCAGGACGAGGTGGGTGGTTTCGCCGCGCCTGATCGACGTCTGTCCCGGCAGGTGGGCGGTCAGCTTGGTGCCGTCGGCTGCCTCGCAATAGAGGTAGGATTCGCCGCCGAGCTGCTCGACCGAATGGACCGTGACGGTATTGCCCTGCCCGCCGCCGATCTCCAGATGGTCGGGTCGGATGCCGAGCTGCGCGGCGTCGCCGACCGACAGGCCTTCGCCCGAGACCGCCGCGCGATAGGTGTTGCCCGCCGCATCCTCGAGCGCCACCCCCTCGGCGTCGATGCCGGTTACGGTGACGTCGATGAAGTTCATGCGCGGCGAGCCGATGAAGCCGGCGACGAAGGCGTTGGCCGGGGTGTTGTAGAGCTCGAGCGGCGAGCCCGCCTGCTCGATGCGGCCGTCGCGCAGCACCACGATCTTGTCGGCCATGGTCATGGCCTCGACCTGGTCATGGGTGACGTAGATCATCGTGTTGCCGAGCCGCCGGTGCAGGCCGGAAATCTCGCCGCGCATGGTGACGCGCAGTTCGGCGTCGAGGTTGGACAGCGGCTCGTCGAAGAGGAAGACGCGCGGCTCGCGCACCACCGCGCGCCCGATCGCCACGCGCTGGCGCTGGCCGCCGGAAAGCTGCTTCGGCCGCCGGTCGAGATAGGCCTCGATCTGCAGCATGCGCGCGGCTTCGGCGACCCGTGTCTCGATCTCGCGCTTCGGCGTGCGGATGTTCTCGAGCCCGAAGGCGAGGTTCTGGCGCACCGTCATGTGCGGATAAAGCGCGTAGGTCTGGAACACCATGGCGAGCCCGCGCTCCGACGCGCGCTGTTCGTTGACGCGCTGGCCGTCGATCCTCAGTTCGCCGTCCGTGATGTCCTCCAGACCCGCGATCATCCTGAGCAGGGTCGACTTGCCGCAGCCTGACGGTCCGACGAAGACGCAGAACTCGCCGTCCTCGATCCTGAGATCGACGCCGTGGATGGCCCGCACCGAGCCGTAGTCCTTGACGAGGTGGTGGAGCTCGACGACGGCCATCACTTCACTCCCGATTGCGCGATGCCCGCGGTGACGTATTTCTGCAGCACGGCGAAAACCAGCGTGATCGGCACCAGCGTCAGCACGGTCATGGCGAGCAGCGGTGCCCAGCTCGTCTGCAGGTCGCCCTGGAAGGAGTTGAGCGCCAGCTGCAGTGTGAACTCCTCGGAGCGGTTGAGCACGATCAGCGGCCACAGGAATTCGTTCCAGCGCCACATGACCGAGAAGATGACGAGCACGGCGAGCGCGGGTGCTGCGAGCGGCAGCACGATGCGCCAGTAGACCCGCCATTCCGATGCATGGTCCATGCGCGCGGCGTCGAGCAGGTCGTCGGGGATGGTAAGCATGTACTGCCGCAGCAGGAAGACGCCGGTCGGCGTCGCCACCGCCGGCCAGATGACGCCCCAGGGCGAGTTGACCAGCCCCAGTTCGGACACCACGAGGAAGATCGGCACGAGGTTTATGGTGGGCGGGATCATCAGCGTCGCGATGATCAGGATGAAGACGACGGTGCGGCCCCGGAACCTGTATTTCGACAGCGCGAAGGCCGCCATCGAGTTGAACAGCACCGTGATGATCGTCGCCACCACCGTGATGAACACGGAATTCCAGAAATAGAGGGCGAAGTTGAAGCGCTCGAACAGCTCGGTGTAGTTCTCGGCGGCCATGGCGAACTCGCGCACCGGCACCCGGTCGTTGATGTTGACCTTGATCCTCTCTCCCGGGTTTTGCGGGATCGACCATCTGCGCATTGAGACCGATCCGGCGGATCTGCGCCAGCACCTCGCCCTCGTGCTCGCCGCCCGTCACGCGGAAGAGCTGCAGCGGCTCCTCGTAGCCCTCCACGGCCGCCGTGACCGGTGCCAGCGGCAGCAGGGTCGGCGGATATTCCTGGAGCGCCGCCTCGGTCTTGAAAGACGACAGCGCCACCCACAGCACCGGCCCGAACATCAGCAGCACCGCCAGCGCCAGATAGAACCAGGTCAGCCAGTCGGTGAGATCGAACCGGCCCCGGCCGCGCGTGCGGGTGAGGAAGGAAAGGACGTTCGCCATCTTACCCCTCCGCCTGCCGCCGCGTCGCGGCGAGTTGCAGCAGCGTCAGCACCAGAAGCACGGCCGCCATCAGCAGCGAGGCGGCGGCGGCGAGACCGAACAGCTGCGGGCGGTAGGCGAAGCCGGTCTCGTAGATGTACTGCAACAGCAGCGTCGTCGCCGAGCCGGGGCCGCCGCCGGTCAGGACGAAGATCTCGTCGAAGGCCTGCACGGCGCGGATCAGCGAGAGCACGATGACGACGACCATGGTGGGCATCAGGAGCGGCATGGTGATCTTCGAGAAGACCCGCCACTTCGACGCACCGTCCATCTCGGCCGCCTCGTAGACGTCGGAGGGGATCGCCTGCAATCCGGCGAGCAGGATCAGCGTGTAGAACCCCATATGCGCCCAGATCGACACGAAGACGATCCAGAAGAAGGCCCAGTCGGCTTCGACCAGCCAGTTGATCACCGGAAGGTCCCAGGCCTCCAGCGCCGGCGTTCAGCACGCCGTAGCGCTGCAGGATCCATTTCCAGATCAGCGCCACGACGACCGGCGACAAGAGCACGGGATAGAAGAAGACGGAGCGGAAGAAGCCGCGCAGCGGGATGTCGCGGTTGAGCACGAGCGCGGTCACCAGCGAGAACAGGATCATGAAGCCGACCTGCAGCAGCACGAACCACCCGGTGTTGTGGACGGCGCGCCAGAAGATGTCGCGCGCGCAGCTGTTGGGGTCGAGATAGTTCTCGCACGCCAGCAGCGACTGGAAGTTTTCCAGCCCCACGTACGGCCGCTCGGCCAGGAGGATGCGGTCGCTGCCGGTCGTTGCGTAGAAGAAGTTCAGGAAGATCGGCAGGAAGGTGAAGAGACCGAAGATGAGGAGGTTGGGGAAAAGGAACACCCAGGCGATCTTCTGCGCGCCGGTCATCTTCTGGATCGCGAGCATCGGCCGCTCGAAGACCTCGAACGCCGAGCGGTAGACGAAGGAGACGGCTGTCGTCAGAGGTGTGAGCACCGCGACCCCTTTCATAGGGCGAGCCCCTCGGCGGGTTCGGGAACTCCCGAGGGAGATGCGCCCGGCGATCGGGCGCATCCTGTCTGCTGGCGAAGCTACTTGGCCGCCGCCACGGCTTCCTCGACGTCGCTGTCGATGCGCTCCAGCGCTTCGTCGAGCGTGGATTCACCGACGATCGCCTGCGTGATGCGCGTCGCGATCGCGTTCATGATCGCGCGGTTGTTCTTGTAGCCCTGGAACTGGAAGGCCACCGGCGAGAACTCGGCCAGTGAGTTGGCGAAGGTGGTGAGCGCCGCCTTCTCGTCCTCGCTTGCGTTCTGGTAGTCGATGCCCTTCACCTGCAGCGACTGGTTGGCCGGGATGTTCTTGGTCTTGGCGAGCACCTCGGCCTGGACGTCCTCGCGCGAGATGAACTCGATCAGCTTGCCGAGTTCCTCGGGCGACTTGCTGTGCTTGAAGGCCGCGATCGCCGCGCCGCCGGGAATGCCGGTGCAGCCGCCGGGGCCGCAGGGCGCCGGCACGGCCACCCAGTCGAAGGCGTCGCCGATGTCGCGGCCGAACCGTCCGATCTGCCAGGAGCCGGAGACGTACATCACCAACGATCCGTTGGTGAACTCCTTCGCGGCGTCCTGATAGGACGAACCGCCGGCGCCGGCCCAGACTTCCTTGGCCACCGTACCGTCATTGTTCCAGTCGACGAACTGCTTCGACCAGTCGCGGAAGCCATCGTCCACCGTGATCGGATTGCCCTGGTCGTCGAAGACCTTGGCGCCATAGGAGATCGCCGGGCCCATGTAGCGGTGGCCGGAGCGGTCCATCGCCATCGGGTAAGGCGTCTGGGTCTTCTCGGCGACTTCCCTCGCCGCCTTCGCCCAGTCCGCATAGGTCGCGCCCTTGCCGGGCATCTCCACGCCGGCCTGATCGAACAGCGTCTTGTTGACGAACGGGCCGGTCGCCGTCTGCTGGTCCATGATCGCGTAGATGCCCTTGTCGTCGGGGCCGTTCACGCGGGTCCAGGCGAGCGTCTTTCCGTACTGCTCCTCGATCCTGGCCGCGTCGGAGACGTAGGGCGTCACGTCCAGCATGTACTTGGCGAGACCGCCGAGATCGGTTACGCGGGCCAGATCCGGGCCTTCACCCGACGCGAGCTGCAGCGGCAGGCCTTCCACGATCGACTTGTAGGGGACGACGTCAACCGCGACCGTCGTGCCCGGATTCTCCTGCTCGAACTGCTTGAACGCCTCGGACCATGCGTCGCACTCGACCCCGTCCTGATAACAGGCGAAGCGCAGTTCGGCGGCCGAGGCCGGCGCGGCCGCGAGCATCGCCGCAAAGGCGATTCCGGAGAGCAGGTGACTGGTTTTCATGTTTTCCTCCCTGGGGTGCATCGGGATTTCGATTCTTCGGTACCGACAACTCGTGATGCTGCCAAAGTCGTATCTTGTGTCTTATATAAGAGTCAATCGCCCGGCCGGCGTCGCACCGGTCCGCGAAGCTTCCTGCGCGCAGGCTTTGCGCTCGAACAAGCATCATCCCATGACGAGCATGTGAAGACCATACTTGTCCTGCGGCCTCAACGCACGACTACGGTCGACAGGCGGCCGCTTCCGCCGCGATTGCCTTGCGCATGCCTTCGGACAGCATCCGGTCGAGCCTCACGGTCACTGCCCGCCGCCATTCGTCGGAGACGGCGAGTTTTTCGGGGAAGAGGCCCGGAAGCGAGAGGAGTCTTTCGACCAGCGCGGCGGCGTCCCGCCCCGCCGCCTCGACCCGCTCGGCAATCTCGCCCTCGCGCGGGTCGCGCAGGAGGTAGGTCTCGCCGCATTCGTCGACGCCGGTCGCATAGCGCATCCACGCCGCGACAGAGAAGGCGTAGGCGTCGAGCGGCAGGCCGCGCCCGAGTGCAATCGTCGCCGGCTCCAGAAGACGCTGCGGCAGCTTCTGCGTGCCGTCCATCGCGATCTGATAGGTCTGGTGCGCGATGGCCGGATTGGCGAAGCGCTCGATGAGGTCGCGCGCGTACTCGGCAAGGTCGATGCCCGGCACCGGATCGAGCGTCTGCGCCGCCGCGGCCATGTGGCGTTCGATGACCGGGACGAGATCGGGGTCGTTCATGCAGTCGCGTACGTAGGTGTGGCCCGCGAGGTAGCCCGAATAGGCGAGCGTCGAATGCGCGCCGTTGAGCATCCTGAGCTTCATCTTCTCATAGGGCGCGACGTCCTTCACGAACAGCGCGCCGCCGGCCTCCCAGTCGGGCCGTCCGGCGACGAAATCATCCTCGATGATCCACTGGGTGAACGGCTCGGTCTCGACCGCCGCCCGGTCCTCGCGACCGGTCAGCCGCGCAGCGTCGGCGAGGGTGTCGCCGGTGCTCGCCGGCGTGATGCGATCGACCATGGTCGAGGGGAAGCGGACATTCTCCGCGATGAAGGCGGCAAGCTCCTTGTCACGCTCAGCCGCGAATTCCAGCACCAGCCGCTTCGCGACCTCGCCGTTGTCGGGAAGATTGTCGCAGCTGAGAACGGTGAAACCCGGCAGGCCTCGTTCCCTCCGGATCCGCAGGGCTTCCACGATGAACCCCACCGCACCGACGGGATGTGCCGGGTCCTTCAGATCGGCGGCGATGGCGGGATGCTGCCGGTCGAGCCTGCGCGTTTGCCCGTCCAGCCCGTAGCCCTTCTCGGTGATGGTGAGGCTGACGATCCTGGCTTCCGGCGCCGTGAGTGCCGCAAGGACGGCATCGCGTCCACGCGGCGCCACCAGCACCCTGGCGATCGAGCCGATCACCCGCGCGGAAACGCCCTCGGGGCCACGCACCAGAAGCGTGTAGAGCCCGTCCTGCGGGTTCATGGCGTCGGCGACGTCGCCCGAGCGCAGGCTGACGCCGGTGATCATCCAGTCGCCGCCCGAGACGTTGAGCGCATCGTCCGTGCAGACCGCCTGATGCGCCTTGTGGAACGCGCCGGTGCCGATGTGGACGATGCCGGACCTGAGGGTGGTGCGGTCGTAGGCGGGGACGGCGACGGTGGAAGGGAGGTTGGCGGTTTGCGACAGACGGGTCATCGCGCGGCCCGGCTTTCCAGGTTCGCATACCGCGCACCCTCACCCCTGCTCCCTCTCCACAAGGGATTGTCGGATTCAGACAATTTCTGCATGGCCCGCAGACTGAGCTTGCATGGCCGGCGGACGGCAGGAAACACCCCCTCATCGTCTCGCTTCGCGAGCCAGCTCTCCCCCTGCCCGGAGGAGAGGAACCGCAGCTTCGGCTCCGCGCCAGTACCCTGCCGGACGAGCGGGATCGGCACGGCGCCTTTCCTCTTCCCCTGACAGGGGGAGAGGTGGACCGAAGGGCCGGTGAGGGGGTGCTTGGCGGTGCCCTCAAGATCCATCACAACCCGCCCCCGCAAACGTCAGCCCCGCCATCACCCCGCGCAGTTCCGCCAGCCCCTTCAACCGCCCGATCGCCGGATAGCCTGGCTGGGCGCCGCGGTGGAGGTCGTCGAGGATGTCCTGGCCGTGGTCGGGGCGCATGGGGATCTCGGCGTCTGCCCTGCCCTCGGCCCGCCGTCGCTTCTCTTCGTCGAGGAGTGCCGCCACCACGGCGACCATGTCGGTCTGGCCGGAAAGATGCTCGTCCTCGAAGAAGGAGCACGGCGTCTCGTCCGTGTCGCGGCGCACGTTGCGCAGGTGGACGAAGTGGATGCGCGGCGCCAGCCGCCGGACCATTGCCGGCAGGTCGTTGTCGGGCCGCGCGCCGAGGGAGCCGGTGCAGAAGGTGACGCCGTTCGCCGGAAGGTCGACAGCATCGAGAACGGCCGTGTAGTCGGCCTCGCGCGACATGATGCGCGGCAGGCCGAGCAGCGGAAAGGGCGGGTCGTCGGGGTGGCAGCAGAGCCGCAAGCCGAGCCGCTCAGCATCGGGCGCGACTTCGGCAAGGAAATCGATCAGGTTCCGGCGCAGCCTGTCGGGGCTGACGTCGTCATAGGTCGACAGGTGAGCCTGGAGTTCCGGCAGCGACCAGCTTTCGACCGCGCCGGGCAGGCCGGCGGTGACGTTGGCGGCGAGTTCCTTCCTGCGGTCCTCGCTCATGCCGCGAAACCGCTTCTCCGCCTCCGCCACCACGGCCGCCGAAAAATCGTCAGCGGCGCCGGAGCGTTTCAGGATGTGAATGTCGAAGGCGGCGAAGTCGAAGAGGTCGAAGCGCATCGCCCTGCCGCCATGCGAGACCGGCCAGGCGAGGTCGGTGCGGGTCCAGTCCAGCACCGGCATGAAATTGTAGCAGATCACCTCGATCCCCGCCCGCGCTAGGTTTTCGAGGCTGCGGCGGTAGTGCTCGACGTGGGCGCGCCAGTCGCCGGTCTGCGTCTTGATGGCCTCGGAGACGGGCAGGCTCTCGACCACCTCCCATTTCAGGTGATTCATGGAGCCGTCGGCGGTAAAGGCGACCTCGCGCTGCCGCTTCTCGATCTCCTCGGGACGCCAGACTTCGCCGGTCGGAACGTGATGGAGCGCGGTGACGATGCCTTCCACCCCGGCCTGGCGCGCGTCGGCAAGCGTCACCTTGTCCTTCGGACCGAACCATCGCCACGTCTGCCGCATCGAACCTCCCCGAAAGCGCACGCATGTATCGGGCTTTTGCCCGACCGGCGCAATGCTGCATAGCCCGCCGGCGAGCCCGGCGTCAGACGTATCGGTTGACGATGTTCTCCAGATATTCCTGCCGGCCCGACCTGGGCTGCGGCTCGATGCCGTTCGACAGGACGTGCTCGGAGATCTGTTCCAGCGTGCTGCCGCCCGACAGCATCGCCTTGGCCTCGCCCGAATCCCATCCCGCGTAGCGCTCCTCGAGCGGACCCGAAAGCGCCTTGTCCTCGATCATCCGGGCCGCCGCCTTCAGCCCGCGCGCGCAGCAGTCCATCCCGCCGATGTGGCGCGTGGAGTAGATCCTGTGGGTCCAGCGACTGGCGGCGCAGCTTGGCGTCGAAGTTCGTGCCGCCGGTGGTGAAGCCGCCGCCCTGCAGGACGTGGTAGTAGGCGAGCGCCATCTCCGGCACGTTGTTGGGGAACTGGTCCGTGTCCCAGCCCGACTGGTAGTCGTTGCGGTTCATGTCGATCGAACCGAAGATGCCGAGCGCATTGGCCATCGCCAGTTCGTGCTCGAAGGAGTGGCCGGCGAGGATCGCATGGCCCTGCTCGATGTTGACCTTGACCTCGTTCTCCAGCCCGAACTTGCGCAGGAAGCCGTAAACCGTGGCGACGTCGTAGTCATACTGGTGCTTGGTCGGCTCCTGCGGCTTGGGCTCGATCAGGATCGTGCCCTCGAAGCCGATCTTGTGCTTGTAGTCGACCACCATTGCGAGGAAGCGACCTGCCTGCTCCATCTCCCGCTTCAGGTCGGTGTTGAGCAGCGTCTCGTAGCCCTCGCGACCGCCCCACAGCACGTAATTCTGGCCGCCGAGCCGCTTTGTCACGTCGATGCAGCTCTTCACCGTCGCGGCTGCATAGGCGAAGACATCCGGGTCCGGATTGGTCGCGGCACCGCCCATGTAGCGGCGGTGCGAGAAGAGGTTGGCCGTGCCCCAGAGCAGCTTGACGCCGGTCTCCTCCATCTTGGCCGCAAAATAGTCGGCGATCTCGTCGAGCCTCGCGATGCTTTCCTTCAGCGTCTCGCCCTCGGGCCGTACGTCGGCGTCGTGGAAGCAGAAGAAGGGGGCGCCGAGCGCGGAAAACATCTCGAAGGCGACGTCGGCCTTGAGCCGCGCGAGGTCCATGGTGTCGGTGCCGCCGGCCTGCGGGAACCACGGACGCTCGAAGGTCTGGCCGCCGAACGGGTCGCCGCCCGGCCAGGCGAAGGAGTGCCAATAGGCGACGGAAAAGCGCAGATGGTCCTCCATCCGCTTGCCCATCACCACCTCGTCCTTGTCGTGGAAGCGATAGGCGAGCGGATTGGTGCTCTCGGGCCCCTCGTATCCGATCTTTGCGATATCGCCGAAGAAACCGGTGCTCATGAAATTGCTCCCTTGATGGCAGGATAAAGCGCCCGGAAGCGCTGGTGGGCGTCGGCGTAGCCATTGGCGTGGTCGCCGTCGGGCTCGATGGTTTCGGCCGTCTGCGGCGCGGTGCAGACGGCGATCGGGTCGGCGCCGGTGGCCGCGATCAGCCCGAGGCGAGCGGCACCGAAAGCGGCGCCGAAATCGCCGTCGGCGGGGATGTCGACTGGTATGCCCAGCGCCGTGGCGATCGCCTTCAGCCAGTAGCGCGAACGCGACCCGCCGCCGATGGCGGTGACGCGCTCCAGCGTCGTTCCGGCGGCTTTCAGAGCCTCCAGATTGTCGCGCAGCGCGAAGGCGACGCCCTCGACCACCGCCTGCGTTAGTTCCGCCTGTCCAGACTGGTGCCCGAGGCCGACGAAGGCGCCGCGGATCGTCGCGTCGTTGTGCGGCGTGCGTTCGCCGGAAAGGTAGGGCAGGAAGGTCACGCCCGTCGGCGCCTTCAGATCGTCACCAAGCTGCGTCGTCAGGTCTCCCGCGCTCTTTCCGGTGACGCCGGACAGCCAGTTGAGCGAGTCCGTCGCCGACAGGATGACGCCCATCTGGTGCCAGGTGTTCGGCAAGGCATGGCAGAAGGTGTGGACCGCGCTCTGCGGGTTGGGCAGGTAGGAATCCGTGGCGGCGAACAGCACGCCCGAGGTGCCGAGCGAGACGAAGGCATGGCCGTGCCCGACCGTGCCCATGCCGCAAGCCGACGCCGCATTGTCTCCGGCGCCGCCTGCAACGACGACGTCGACACCCATGCCCCATTCGGATGCGAGTTCGCCGCGAAGCGTGCCGCCCTGCTCCGTCCCTTCCACCAGCGACGGCATATGGCTCTCATCGAGATCCGTCGCGGCAAGGAGTTCGGCCGACCATTTCCGCTGCGCCACATCGAGCCAGGAGGTGCCGGCCGAATCCGACATTTCCGAGATGTGCTCGCCGGTGAGCCAGAGCCGCAGGTAGTCCTTGGGCAGGAGCACTTTCGCGACCTTGCCGAAGATGTCCGGCTCGTTGTCCTTGACCCACACGAGCTTGGGCGCCGTGAAGCCCGGGAAGACGATGTTGCCGGTGATCTTGCGGAAACGCGGATCGGCATCGAGCCGTGCCGCCTGTTCGTGGCTGCGCGTGTCGTTCCACAGGATGCAGGGACGCAGCGGCTGGTCGGCGGCATCGAGAAGCGTTGCGCCGTGCATCTGGCCCGACAGACCGATGCCCTTCACGGCGGCGAGTTCGCGCCCGTGCAAGGCTTTCAGCGACCCCACCGCCTCCTTCGTGGCGCGGATCCAGTCGGCGGCGTCCTGCTCGGACCAGCCCGAATGCGGACGGGAGACGTCGAGCGCTCCGGTCGCGGACGCGACGATGCGCTGCTCGCCATCGATGAGGAGCGCCTTGACCCCCGACGTTCCGAGGTCGAGCCCGAGATACATGCGTTTTTTCCCGACGCGCTGTTGCCCTCGCGCCGATCCCTCTCTGCGCCACCATCATCTGGTCCGACCAGAAGGCGACCGCGCCCTAGTCATAGCAAAAAACCTGCGGCGGAAAACCGGGATTCCCGCCGCGGCCGAAGATTTTTTTCGCTGGTCGGAATAATTCAGTGGGGTTGGGAAGGCATCGCCAGTTCGACTGCGCGCCGGACAAAGAGCTGTGAGAGCGAGCTGTCGGGCCGCAACTCCTTGCGCTCGGAGGCGAGCGCCACCGCCAGAGGACGGTTGCCGCCGCGAAGCGCCGCCTCGATCAGCGTGAGGTCGAGCACGTCGCGCTGGGCATGGCTGCCGCCGAAGCGATGCGCCTGCCCGCGCAGCGGCTTGAGCAGCCGCACGACCGTGGCAAAGTCGCCGTCGCCGAAAGCCTTCATCGCCTTCGTCGCGGGCTGGCCAACATCGCGCGTGAAGGCGGCATTGTCGTCGCCGCGCGCGACCGCCTCCTCCTGCGAGCGCACAAGCGTATCGGCGAGATCGCTCCGGCCGGCGCCGACGAAGGCCATCATCGCATGCGCGTCGTTGAAGGCGTAATTGCCCGCGGTGGCGAACGGCGCCCAGAGTTCGGCCAGCCGCATCCACCGCGCGCCGGCATCGACGCCGCGCAGGTGAAGCCGCCATAAAAGCGCCGAGGCGTCGACGAGATTGAGCACGAAGCCCGAGGTTCCGCCCTCGACCGGGCCGTCATAGAGCGCCAGCATCTCGTCGTGCTCGCCGAGATCGTAGTGGAAGAGCGACAGGTGCCACCAGTTGTGCACCTTCATCAGACTGTCCGTCGACCAGCGGTCCGGATCGGCCCGCATCCAGGCGATGCCGTCGCGCTGCCGGCTCTGCATCTCCATGACGTGCGCCACCGCGTGCTGGCCCCAGCCGTCGCGCGGCTCGAGCTCCACCGCTCGGCGCCCGACGGCCTCGGCGCGGGCATAGTCGCCGGTCTCTTCCAGCCCGAAGGCATAGGCCGAGAGGATCGCGTGATGTCCTGGCATCGACTTGTCCCACTGCGGAACCGCGCGCGCGATGCGGTCGCGCAGCATGCGGGCGTTGCCGGTGAAGAAGTCGATCTGGTGCCCGGACTGCAGGGCGAGCGCATCGCGCGGGTGGTCGAGCGTCAGATCTTCGAGGATTTCTGATGCCCGGTGCCAGTGACCGTCCACCAGCGCGCCGAGCGCGGCGACATGGCCCTTCTCACGCGCATTGGCAGGCAGCGCCGCCGCCGCCGCATGGATCTCCCGCGCCGCCGCGGTGGCGGCCGGATCGGTGGCGAGGCCGAACAGCCAGCCCTTCAGCACATGCGCCATGACGAAGCCGGGGCTCTGCGCGATCGCCGCGTCGGCATGCGCCACCGGATCGCCGACGAAGCGCTGAAGGCCCGCCAGGCCTTCCTCGTAGTGCCCGGCGCTCGTTTCGTCCGCCCCGGAGAGCGAAAATCCCAGTCGGTCGTGCGTGGTCATGACAGCTTCAGTTTCCGGAGCGAACCGCGACCGTCGCGACGCCGGCGCCGATCAGCAGCGCTCCGCCGGTCCGGTTGAAGGCGGAGACGATCCGCGGGTTGCGCACGGCGTCGCGAGCCCGCGAGGCCACCAGCGCATAGCCGAAGGCGTTGGCGAAAGCGAGGCAGAGGAAGGTGGCCTCGAACACCGCCATCTGCGTGAGGAAATCACCGTTCCTGTCGATGAACTGCGGCAGGAACGCCACGAAGAACGTGATGCCCTTGGGGTTGAGCGCCGTCACCAGCCAGGCATGCGAGAGCATGCGGCCGGCGGAGACGGGCTCGGTCCGCGCCTCCGCATCCAGCCTGCCGCCGGCCCGGAAGAGCTTGATGCCGAGCCAGACCAGATAGGCCGCGCCGAGCCACTTCAGGATGGTGAAGACGGTGGCCGATGCCATCAGGAGCGCGCCGATGCCGAGCATGGAGAGCGTCATGGCGGTAAAGTCGCCGAGCGCGACGCCCGCCGCCATCGGCAGGGCGGTGCGCCAACCCTGCCCCAGCGCATAGGAGACGACGAGCAGGATCGTCGGACCGGGAATGATCAGCAGGATCGCGGATGCCGCAACGAATGCAAGCCAGGTTTCGAATGCCATGATGAAAATCTCCCGATGGGAGAAGGAGCAAATCCACAGGTGCGCGGCCCTGTCCAGCGGAAAAGAACCTCGCGCTTTCTCCTGCCGCGCGCGGTGCGCGAGGAACCGGCGCCAGCGAACCGAAGGGTCAGTTCGCCGCCAGCGCGTTTTTATCCAGGAACGGCAGCATCGCTTCGAGCGTCGCCTGCGGGTTTTCCTCGGCGATGAAATGCCCTGCTTCGATGCCCAATGCGTCAGCACCCGTTCCCGGCGTCCGGCGGGTTCGGGGCGGGCGCTCAGGCGCCACCCTCCAGGTATCCGCGCGCGATCGCGGCCATCTCCGCCGGCGTCATGCTCTCGCCGTGTCCGCCATGGGCGACCCGCACCGGCAGGTCGAGGATACGCTGCATGGTCTTTCGATAGGCGGAGCGGTCCGAATCCGGCAGGTCGTAGATCAGTCCGCCCGGATAAATCGCATCGCCGCTGAAGAAGAGGCCGTCCTTCTCGTCGAGCAGGCCGATCGAGTCGGGAGAATGGCCGGGCAGCGAAAGAACCGTGAAGCGGCGGTCACCGAGGTCGACGGCGTCGCCAGCGACGAGGGTTCGCGTCAGCGGCGCCGGACGAAGCGCATATGCCGATTGATCCCAGCCTGGCCCCGGAAGAGTTTCGACCCCACCGGCGAAGCCGCGGAACATGTCGGCATAGGTCTCACCGTCCGGCATCGTTTCGAATGCCGCCGACGAGACCGCCGGTCCCCACCGCTCCGCGAACTCGTGCAGGGAACCGACGT
The DNA here is from genome assembly GCA_963747465.1 of uncultured Alphaproteobacteria bacterium. Taxonomy (GTDB): domain Bacteria; phylum Pseudomonadota; class Alphaproteobacteria; order Rhizobiales; family Rhizobiaceae; genus Aquibium. The sequence continues at coordinate 480,167 of CAVVFC010000003.1, read as the reverse complement.
GGTCGAGATGGATGTGGGTGGCCAGGGCGACCAGCGGCCGGCCCGGAGCCGGTTTCAGGTGCGGGGCCAGCGGTACGATGCCCATGCCGCTGTCCACCAGCAGATCGCGGTCCCTTCCGCGCAGGAAGAAGACGTTCGCGCGGAAGTAATCATGCACTGCCGGCTCGGTGAAGCGCGTCAGGTCGTCCGCCAGTTGCCTTTGTGCAAACCATCCTGCCATGTCTCTCGTCGTCCCCCGCAAGCGGCCGCTGGACCATTCGATAGATCGCTTTGTATACTTGTTAAACGAATGCAGAATGCCCATTTTGGATGCATCTCATCGGGCGCTTCCTCCCATCGGCCCGGAGAGTGTTCCCCTCTGGAGGTTCAGCCACATCCTGGCACTTCCAATCCTGGCCGGGTCCGTCGCGGATCCGGCCCTTTTTTTGGCCGGACCGCCGGCTCCCGAGCTTCACACAACTTTACATTCGCCCGCAATCGCGGAAACGTGGCGAAGCTATCCTTGGATCGTGGACAGCGATTGTCGCTGCACAGGAAAGGAACGCGAGATGGAAAACGATATCGACAGGATCGAAGCGACGGATGCCGGCTCGACCAGATCCGCCGGCTGGCGCCGCGGGCTCGCGATCGGCGGCCTCGCCGCTGCCGTGGTCGCAGGCATCGGACTGGTCAACGCGCAGGCGGACGGCGGCGGCTGGGGCGGCGAATGGGGTCCGCGACACGGATCCGGCATGCACGGCCGCATGGGAATGGGAGGCATGGGCTTCATGCATGGCGGGATGGGCGACATGCTGGACGACATCGACGCGACGCCCGAGCAGGAGAAGAAGATCTGGGAGATCGTCGATGCGGCGCGCAGCGAGATGCGCTCCACGGCCATCGATTTCCGCAACACCCGCGAGGAAGTGCTCGCCCTTCTGGCCGCGCCGGAGATCGATCGCGCGGCGGCCGAGAAGCTGCGCAGCGACCGTATCGCCGCGCTCGACCAGGCATCGAAGAAGATGACCCAGTCGCTGCTCGACGCCGCAGAGGTCCTGACGCCGCAACAGCGCACGAAGCTCGCCGAGAACGTCGAGGAACGCCGCTCCCACCGCGGCCGCTGGTAGGCCGCGAAGGCGCATGGGCGGGAACGGACAGGCATGGCCGAACAGGTTCTGATCGTCGACGACGACACACGCCTTTCGGCCATGCTGGCGGAATATCTCGCCGGCAACGGCTACCGCGTCTTCACCGCCGCGACGGCAATGGAAGGGCTGGCCGATCTCGGCCGCCGTCCACCCGACGCCGTCATCCTCGACGTCATGCTTCCCGATCACGACGGCTTCGAGACCTGCAGGCGCATACGCCAGCTTTCGGACGTCCCGATCCTCATGCTGACGGCAAAGGGCGAGGAAACCGACAGGATCGTCGGCCTCGAGCTCGGCGCCGACGACTACCTGCCCAAGCCGTTCAACCCGCGCGAACTGCTGGCACGCCTGCGAGCGATCCTGCGGCGGCGGAACGGCCAGTCGGCGAACGGTGCGCGCGTCATGCGCTTCGGGCGTCTCGAGATCGATCCCGGCTCGCGCGCGGCGAGGATCGACGGGCGCGACTGCACGATGACGAGCTACCAGTTCGACCTGCTCGTGGCACTGGCCAGCCACGCCGGCAGGACGCTTTCACGCGAACAGCTGATGGACATGGTGCGCGGCGAGGAACTGGAAGCCTTCGACCGCTCGATCGACGTTCACGTGTCGCGCATCCGCGCTGCCATCGAACACGATCCAAAGCATCCGCGCCGCATCGTGACGGTGCGCGGCGCCGGCTACGTCTTCGCCCGCTACCAGGACGACGAACAGTGAAGCTGATCCCGTTTTCCTGGCGCAACAGCCTTTTCATCAAGATCTATCTGACGCTGCTCGCCAGCCTGGCGGTCGTGGCGATCGCCAGCGCGGCCTTCGTGTGGATCGGCCACGACGAGGACGACCGCGGCTGGCGCGGACGCCGCGACCAGTTCATCGCCGCCATGCTGCCGCCGCGCGCCACCCCGGCGGAACTCGAGGGCATGCTCGACCGGATCGGCGACGCAATCGACGCCGACCTCGCCATCTACGACCGGCGCGGGCGGCTGGTCGCCTCGACGGGACACCCGTTTCCCCAACGGGTGCCGGACTGGCGCCGGGAGCGGCAGCACGGGGACGACGACGACGACGCCATGACCATGAGGCTTGCCGATGGACGCACCGTCGCCGCCCGCATGGAAACCCCGCTCGGTCCGGGCGGCCGCAATCCGCTCGCCTACCTGGCCATGATCGCCGCCGTCATCGGCCTTGCCGCCTATCCGGTGGTCCGCCATCTCACGCGCCGGCTGGAGGCGCTGCGCAAGGGCGTCGACGCCTGGGGCGAGGGAGCGCTGGTCACCCGGGTTCCGGCGAATGGCTCCGACGAGGTCGCCGCCGTGGCGCAGAGCTTCAACCGCGCAGCCGATCATATCCACCGCATGATCATGGCGCACCGCGCGCTGCTCGCCAATGCCAGCCACGAACTGCGCTCGCCGCTCGCCCGGCTGCGCATGGCGATCGACCTCTACGAGCAGTCTCCGGACGACGCGCGCAAGAACGAGATCGTGCGCAACCTGGGTGAACTCGACGCAATCGTCGAGGAGATCCTGCTCGCCAGCCGCCTCGATCATGCCGACCGCCTCGACCACGTCGAACCCGTCGATCTCCTCGCGCTCGCCTCGGAGGAAGGTGCGCGCAACGGCATCGAGGTCTGCGGAACGCCCGCCACCGTCTCCGGCGATCCGCGGCTGCTGACCCGGCTGATCCGCAATCTCATGCAGAACGCGCTGCGCCACGGCGCGCCGCCGATCTCGGCCGAAGTCGAAAGCGCCGGCCGCATCGTCCGTCTCAGCGTGCGCGACCACGGCGACGGCATCCCCGAGGGCGAGGGCCAGCGCGTCTTCGAGCCGTTCTACCGGCCGTCGGGCCGCGGCGAGACGGCCGGCGGCTGGGGGCTGGGCCTTTCGCTGGTGCGCCAGATCGCCGGCCACCACGGCGCCACCGTCCGGCACGAGAAGCCGCAGGGCGGCGGCACGAGGTTCGTGGTGGAGTTTCCAGCCCCGACGGAGAACGGCGCGACCACCTGACGGCCTGACGCCGCTCGCGCGGCCAAACCCGGAGCAACCCGCGTTCCGCGTGGTTAACCTTTCGTTACAATCCAGGTTTTCATCGCCTGCAACTTATGCAACCTAACATGATGTAATAATGTAGGGGATGGAGAGATGGCGCTGGGGAAGCCGCTCTCCGGGGGGCAGTCGCGCCTTTCGGCGATACTCGACCAGACGGTTTTCGATCCGACCGCGTGGGCCGGCGTGTGCGATGAACTCGCAGCGCTCGTCGGCGCGGCCGGCGGGCTCATCATTCCGCAGGAGAGCGCGCGCCGGGGTCCCGGCATGCCGCATTCGCCGGCCCTGGGCGAACTGTTCGAACGCTTCATCGAGACCGGCTGGTACAAGAACGATTTCCGGGCGCAGGGCTTCCCCATGGCGATCGAGCGCGGCTTCGTCACCGACCACGACCTGATCGAGCCAGAGGAGATGGAGCGCCATCCCTACTACGCCGAATTGATCTTCCCGGCGGGACTGCGCTGGTTTGCCGGCATTGCCTTCGACGTCGAGGGGAAGACATGGGGCGCCGCCGTGCACGCGGCGGCCGGGCGCGACGCCTTCGAGCCCGACGAGATCGACAGGCTGATGCAGGTGCGCGGCGAACTCTCGATGGCGGCGGCGCGGGCCGCGGCGGTCGGCGGCACCCGCGTCGAGACGCTGGAGGACGTCTTCGCCTCCGCCGCGCGCGGCGTTCTCGTGCTGGACTGGGCCGGCAGGGTCCACACGACCAATGCCAGGGCCGACGAACTGCTGCGGCGGCTCCCGGTCCTCTCGGGTGGCCGCCTCACCAGCAGGGACGCGCCGACGGACAGGAAGCTGGCCGCGCTCGTCGAGCGCCTCGTGCAGCACCGCGGGGATGCGGTGCAGGAGCCGGCCAGGCCCATCCTCCTGCAGACCACCGACGGCCGCCCGATCGGGGTCGACGGCTTCCGCATGCCACGCGACTTCCAGGCGCTGCTGAGCGGCGCCTGCGCGATCGTCACCCTCCATGAGATGCCGGCCTACGAGAGGATCGACGACGGCGAGATCCGTGCGCTGTTCGAACTGACCGCACGCGAGGCCGAGCTCGCCGGCTGGCTAGCAACCGGCCGGTCGCTGACCGAGGCGGCGGGCGCCATGGGCATTTCGATCGCCACGGCCCGCCACTACCTGAAGGCGATCTTCGCCAAGACGAACACCGGCCGCCAGGCCGAGCTCGTCGCCCTCTTGGCAAGGCACGCGGGCTGACGCGAATCGGACCCGGCCGTTAACGCCGTTTCGCGGAATTGGAACAATCGTTAATTTTTCGTAACCGCCCCCTCCAAATGGGGGATGCAACGTTGGGTCACCTTGTGAAATGGTGCCCGTGGGTGGGTCGAAAGATCCAATATTTGACGGTTATGAGCGCGCCGCCAGCACAGCTGCGGTGCGCCGAGATGCGTATATCGTAGTATATAATGCTGCGCTACGCTCGCTATACTGTCTTTTCATCAGTAAATTTTTAAATACTTCCGCTGCGTAAGCTGCATTTCTGTGCTTTCGCGACGAAAATTAACTAATCGTTAAATACCCTCTTCCATCGCAACCGCAGATGTGCATATTAGTGGATAGGACTTGCTTACCGGAGCCCGGGCAGTTCGACCATCGTGAGGGCTCTAGTTTGAAACCCCCGTTGAAGTACGGGGATGAAACGGGAGAAGCGTTATGAAGAAACTTCTTATGGCCGCGACCGCAATGAGCGTGATGGGCTTTGCTGGTTCCGCGATGGCTGGTGGACCGATCGACGCAGCGAACTATGTTGTCGACGTGAACATCCAGGTCGACGAAGTCGTCTCGATGTGGTCGAACCAGGACAACATCAACCTCGTGATGGACGGCATGGATGCCAACAACCTCGCTGTCGCTAGAGCGGTTTTCGATCATTCCGGGTCGTATCCGCACGATCTGAAATAGTTGGCGCATTCGTCTGGCTTGAAGATGTCGACGAGTTTGCCGATGAGGCTCCAGAGGCCAGAGACCGTTCGTTCGCCGGCCTTGCGGAGCATAGCCTTCAGGCGAGCAAACGCCTTTTCAATGGGATTGAAGTCGGGGCTGTAGGGCGGAAGGAACCGCAGCGTTGCGCCCGCCGCTTCGATCTTTTCGTGGATCGTTGTCCGCTTGTGGCTCGACAGATTGTCCATGACCACGATATCGCCGGGCTTGAGTTCCGGCACCAAGACCGAGGTGACATAGGCCTCGAACCAGTCGCCGTTGATCGGTCCGTCGAGCACCATCGGCGCCACCATCCCTGACAGCCGCAGCCCGGCGACGAGTGTTGTGGTCTTCCGGTGGCCATGTGGATATCCCATCCGCAGGCGCTCTCCCTTGCGACAACGGCCATGACTGCGGGCCATGTTCGTGGCTGTCCAGGTTTCGTCGATAAAGACGAGCCGCGCCGGGTCGAGGTCGGGTTGGCCACCAAACCAGTGGCGGCGCTGCCTCAGGATATCTGGGCGGTCCTGCTCGATGGCGTGCCCGGTCTTTTTTTCCACGTCATGCCGTGGCGCTTGAAGAAGCGGTGCAGTCCCGCGATCGAGACTTCAAGGCCGATCTCTGAGAGTTCGGCACGAAGTTCCTCAAGCGTGATATCTCGATTGGCTTCCCAGAGCGCAAGAATATCGGCCGCGCGCTTCTCAACATGATGCGAGCGCATGTCACCGCCCTGGGATTTCGGCTCGAAATGGCCGACATCGCGCCGCTGCGCATGCCATCGGATCGCTGTCGATGGCGCAACGCCAAAGCGGGCCGCGGCCGCCCGGCAACTCATCCCGTCGTCAATCGCGGCGATCAACCGCGAACGCAAGTCAATCGAAAGAGGCTGTCCCATCCATGCCGACCTCCTGCATCCGGCAGGAAGCATGAATCAGAACCGTGATGATTTGGGAATCCCTGTCGATTCACGACGCTCGAAAACCGCTCTAATGGCTCGCTGTCTGTTGATTTCCACCCAGAAGTGAGCCGGGTTGGCGCGTAATTTCCATTGAGAACTGAGCCATGTGACCCCTTCCCCTTCGCGGAGAGCGACAGGGGGCAACGGAGTGATCCACATGGGACTTTTGAACATCATCCGACGCATGGCGTTGCGTGAGAAGCTGTCGATCCGCGAGATCTCGCGGCGCACCGGCCTGTCTCGAAACACCGTCACGAAGCATCTGAACTCGGGGACTATCGAACCGAGATACGCCACGCCGGAGCGGCCGAGCAAGCTTGATCCGTTCGCCGACAAGCTGGCTGCATGGCTTGGTGCCGAAGCGGCCAAGTCCCGCAAGCAGAAGCGGACGCTGAAGCAGCTTCATTCCGATTTGGTGGCGCTCGGCTTCACGGGGTCTTACGGGCGCGTCGCCGCCTTTGCGCGCCGGTGGCGCGCAGACCGTCAGCGCGAACAGCAGACCACGGGACGTGGCACCTTCGTGCCCCTGACGTTCCGGGCCGGCGAAGCGTTCCAGTTCGACTGGAGCGAAGACCACGCGGTTCTGGGCGGCGAGCGCACGAAGCTCCAGGTTGCGCACATCAAGCTGTCGCACAGCCGGGCGTTCCTGCTGCGCGCCTATCTCCTGAACCGCCCCGGGTTTGCCGGAGGCTCCAACTTCCAAATAGGATGGAGCCATGACGAGCAAAACGACGAACAAGTTTTCACCTGAGGTGCGCGAGCGTGCGGTGCGGTTGGTGTTGGATCACGAGGCTGATTATTCCTCCCGCTGGACTGCCTGTCAGTCGATAGCGACGAAGATCGGCTGCTCGGCGCACACGTTGCTGGATTGGGTGAAGAAGGCGGAGATCGATGCCGGCAAGAGGGCCGGTGTGCCGATCGACATGGCCGCGAAGCTGAAGGCGCTGGAGCGAGAGAACCGGGAGCTTCGCCAGGCCAACGAGATCCTGCGCAAGGCTTCCGCATATTTTGCCCAGGCGGAGCTCGACCGCCCGTTCAAACGATGATCGCGTTCATAGACGATCACCGCGAGGTCCACGGGGTCGAGCCGATCTGCAAGGTGCTGCCGATCGCCCCGTCGACCTACTACGACCACGTCGCCAAACGCGCGGATCCCGAGAAACTTTCGGCGCGGGCGAAGCGGGACCTTGCGCTGAAGCCCGAGATCGAACGCGTCTTCGCCGAGAACTTCGAGGTTTATGGCGCGCGCAAGGTCTGGCGGCAGATGCTGCGCGAGGGCTTCGATGTCGCGCGTTGCACCGTCGAACGGTTGATGGCCGAACTCGGCCTTCACGGCGTCATCCGCGGCAAGCCTGTCCGCACCACGGTGCAGGACAGGGCCGCCCAGTGCCCGCGCGACCATGTGAACCGGGTCTTTCATGCCCCGGCGCCGAACATGCTCTGGCTGTCGGACTTTACCTATGTCAGCACCTGGTCGGGCTTCGTCTACGTGGCCTTCGTCATCGACGCCTATGCGCGTCGTATCGTCGGTTGGCGGGTGAGCAGGACCGCCCATGCGAGCTTCGTCCTCGATGCTCTCGAACAGGCCCTGCATGAACGGCGGCCCGTCCATCGTGGCGGCCTCGTGCACCATTCGGATCGCGGATCGCAATATGTCAGCATCCGCTACACCGAGCGTCTGGCCGAGGCCGGCATCGAGCCCTCCGTCGGCAGTGTCGGTGACTCCTACGACAACGCTCTCGCCGAGACGATCAACGGCCTCTACAAGGCTGAGGTCATCCATCGACGGGGACCGTGGCGTTCGTTCGAAGCGGTCGAGTTCGCAACCTTGACCTGGGTCGACTGGTTCAACAAGCGCCGGCTCCTCGAGCCCATCGGCAACATCCCGCCGGCCGAAGCCGAGGAACGCTACTACGCAAAGCTGGAAAAACCGCCCATAGCGGCGTAACTCGAACGAAATGGCCTCCGGCAAACCCGGGGCGGTTCAATCTCCTGCAGACCCACGAGATGCTGTTTGACGCCCATTGGCACGGGTTCCGCGTCTTCGGCGGCGTGCCGGCACGCGGCATTTACGACAACATGCGCACGGCGGTCGATCGCGTCGGACGGGGCAAGGATCGGCAGGTAAACATTCGATTCCTGGCGATGGCGAACCATTATGTGTTCGCGCCCGAGTTCTGCAATCCGGCCTCGGGTTGGGAGAAGGGCCAGGTGGAAAAGAACGTTCAGGACGCCCGGCCGCGCCTGTGGCAGCCGATGCCCAACGCCGTGGATCTTGCGGCGCTCAACGCCTGGCTGGAGCGACGATGCCAGGAGTTGTGGCATGAGATTCCGCACGGCACGCTGCCCGGAACGATCGCCGACGTCCTGGCTGAAGAGCAGGCCGCGCTGATGCCGCTGCCAGCTGCCTTTGACGGCTTTGTCGAGCAGAGCAAGCGTGTCTCACCGACCTGCCTCGTCAGCTTCGAACGCAATCGCTACAGCGTGCCGGCGTCATTTGCGAACCGGCCGGTCAGCCTGCGGGTCTATCCCACGCGGATCGTCGTCGCCGCGGAGGGGCAAATCCTGTGCGAGCATGAACGAGTGATCCAGCGCGGCCACCATCTGCCGCCGCGGACGGTTTATGACTGGAGGCATTACCTCGCCGTGCTCCAGCGCAAGCCCGGCGCGTTGCGGAACGGCGCACCCTTCGCGGAGCTACCGCGTGCCTTTCGGCAGTTGCAGGACCAGATGCTGCGACGGCCGGGTGGCGACCGCGAGATGGTCGACATCCTGGCGCTCGTCCTGCAGCACGACGAACAGGCGGTTCTGGCCGCCGTGGAATTGGCGCTGGCCGAGGGCGTGGCGACCAAGACCCATGTGCTGAACCTTCTGCACAGACTGATCGACGGCAAGACGACCGGCGGTCCCGACATCGCCACCCCGCAGGCATTGATGCTCCGGCGCGAGCCCAAGGCCGATGTCGAGAGATATGACGGTCTGCGTGTGCGGATCGCGGGAGGCCGTCATGCGTCATGATCCCGCAAGCGGCGCCGTCGTCATCATGCTGCGCAGCCTGAAGATGTATGGCATGGCACAGGCCGTCGCCGACCTGATCGAACAGGGTGCGCCGGCCTTCGACGCCGCCGTGCCGATCCTGTCACAACTGCTCAAGGCCGAACTGGCAGAGCGCGAGGTGCGCTCCATCGCATACCACATGAAGGCTGCGCGGTTCCCGGCCTACAAGGACCTCGCCGGCTTCGACTTTGCGGCCAGCGAGATCAACGAGGCCACAGTGCGTCAGCTGCACCGCTGCGAGTTTATCGACGGGGCGCAGAACGTCGTTCTGGTCGGCGGTCCCGGCACCGGCAAAACCCATGTTGCCACCGCACTCGGCATCCAGGCCATCGAGCATCATCGCCGGAAGGTTCGGTTCTTCTCGACCATCGAACTCGTCAACGCGCTCGAACAGGAAAAGGCGAAGGGCAAGGCGGGGCAGATCGCCGAAGGTCTGGCCAAGCTCGATCTCGTGATCCTGGACGAGCTGGGCTACCTGCCGTTCAGCGCCTCGGGTGGAGCGCTGCTCTTCCACTTGATGAGCAAGCTCTACGAGCGCACCAGCGTCGTCATCACCACCAATCTGAGCTTCAGCGAATGGGCGTCTGTCTTCGGCGATCCCAAGATGACCACCGCTCTGCTCGATCGGCTCACCCACCGCTGCCATATCCTCGAAACTGGCAACGACAGCTTCCGCTTCAAGGCAAGCTCTGCGGCCGCAACAAAACGGAAGGAGAACCTACGACCCTTGACCCCAGCCTGAGCCAAAAACCATAGTCAGAGGTGGCTCACTTCTCGGTGAAAAACCCGGCTCACTTCTGAGCGGAAATCAACAACCCCCGGGACTGGGGTCGCCGGGGGATCGGAAGAGGCTGGTTGCGGGGGTAGGATTTGAACCTACGACCTTCAGGTTATGAGCCTGACGAGCTACCGGGCTGCTCCACCCCGCGTCATCGCCGGTTTGCACCGGGGATTTGTTCGTTCTGCGAATGACGAAAGGCCGCTTTTGGCGGCCCTTTTGGTCCGCCTGGGAGCGGTTCTGGTTGTGAAGAGAGAAGATTTTCGTGTGCGTTTTATAGACCTGGCAGCGACCTACTCTCCCGCGTCTTGAGACGAAGTACCATCAGCGCTGGGGCGTTTCACGGCCGTGTTCGGAATGGGAACGGGTGCAGCCGCCCCGCCATGACCACCAGGTCGACAAAGCGCACACTAAAATTTTGAGAAGCTGGGTTTCTAAGGGGTCGGCAGTCGGCAGTCGGCAGTCGGCAGTCGGCAGTCGAATGATGCCGTTTGCCGCGCTGACGCGATAGCATGCCCCTCGTCTTTTCTGCACCGTTTGCGCGCGCACCGACGCTACGGCCGAAGGCCGCAAGCGTGACACGCGTCGCCGGTCGTCCGGCGCCCCCGCGGAGCATAGGCCCGGAAGGGCCGCTCATGCGCGAGCGCAAGGACCACCGTTCCATCGCGTATGCGATGGGCACGGGTAATGAGAATGATCAAGTCGATCGAGCTATTAGTACCGGTAAGCTTCACACATTGCTGCGCGTCCACACCCGGCCTATCGACGTGGTGGTCTTCCACGGCTCTGATAGGGAATACTCGTTTTGAGGCCGGTTTCCCGCTTAGATGCCTTCAGCGGTTATCCGTTCCGTATATAGCTACCCTGCTATGCGGCTGGCGCCACAACAGGTCCACCAGAGATACGTCCATCCCGGTCCTCTCGTACTAGGGACAGATCCTCTCAATATTCCTACACCCACGGCAGATAGGGACCGAACTGTCTCACGACGTTCTGAACCCAACTCACGTACCGCTTTAAATGGCGAACAGCCATACCCTTGGGACCTGCTCCAGCCCCAGGATGCGATGAGTCGACATCGAGGTGCCAAACAACCCCGTCGATATGGACTCTTGGGGGTCATCAGCCTGTTATCCCCGGCGTACCTTTTATCCGTTGAGCGATGGCCCTTCCACACGGGACCACCGGATCACTATGACCGACTTTCGTCTCTGCTCGACTTGTCTGTCTCGCAGTCAGGCAGGCTTATGCCATTGCACTCAGCGAACGATTTCCGACCGTTCTGAGCCCACCATCGCGCGCCTCCGTTACTCTTTAGGAGGCGACCGCCCCAGTCAAACTACCCACCATACACTGTCCCGGACCCGGATGACGGGCCGCGGTTAGACATCCATATCCACAAGGGTGGTATTTCAAGGGTGACTCCACGCAGGCTGGCGCCCGCGCTTCAAAGTCTACCACCTATCCTACACATGCGAAGACGAATGCCAGTGTAAAGCTATAGTAAAGGTGCACGGGGTCTTTCCGTCTAACCGCAGGAACCCCGCATCTTCACGGGGAATTCAATTTCACTGAGTCTCTGCTGGAGACAGCGGGGAAGTCGTTACGCCATTCGTGCAGGTCGGAACTTACCCGACAAGGAATTTCGCTACCTTAGGACCGTTATAGTTACGGCCGCCGTTTACTGGGGCTTCGATTCAAAGCTTGCACCTCTCCTCTTAACCTTCCAGCACCGGGCAGGCGTCAGACCCTATACGTCGTCTTGCGACTTCGCAGAGCCCTGTGTTTTTGATAAACAGTCGCTACCCCCTGGTCTGTGCCACCCACATCCACTTGCGTAGACATGGGTCACGCTTCTTCCGAAGTTACGCGTGCAATTTGCCGAGTTCCTTCAGCAGAGTTCTCTCAAGCGCCTTGGTATGCTCTACCAGTCCACCTGTGTCGGTTTCGGGTACGGTCTGTACGGAGGAGCTATTTCCCGGGACCGCTTCGCCGCCCGACCAATCCGATAAGGTCGAACGACACACGCAATCCGTCACTACCTCCAGGCCCACGAATATTGACGTGGTTCCCATCGACTACGCCTTTCGGCCTCGCCTTAGGGGCCGGCTAACCCTGCTCAGATTAACTTTAAGCAGGAACCCTTGGACTTTCGGCGAGCGGGTCTCTCACCCGCTTTATCGTTACTCATGTCAGCATTCGCACTTCCGATACCTCCACGGCCCCTCACAGGTGCCGCTTCATCAGCCTACGGAACGCTCCGCTACCGCTTGCGAGCAAGCTCGCAAACCCGAAGCTTCGGTGCATGGCTTTAGCCCCGTTACATTTTCGGCGCAAAGACCCTTACTTAGACCAGTGAGCTGTTACGCTTTCTTTAAATGATGGCTGCTTCTAAGCCAACATCCTGGTTGTTTTGGGATCCTCACATCCTTTCCCACTTAGCCATGACTTGGGGACCTTAGCTGTCGGTCAGGGTTGTTTCCCTCTTCACGACGGACGTTAGCACCCGCCGTGTGTCTGCCGACTAGTACTCCCGGGTATTCGGAGTTTGGTTAGGTTTGGTAAGACGGTGAGTCCCCCTAGCCCATCCAGTGCTCTACCCCCCGGGGTATTCGGTCGACGCTCTACCTAAATAGATTTCGCGGAGAACCAGCTATTTCCGAGTTTGATTGGCCTTTCACCCCTAGCCACAAGTCATCCCGATCTATTGCAACAGATATGGGTTCGGCCCTCCAGTACGTGTTACCGTACCTTCAGCCTGCTCATGGCTAGATCA
>CAVVFC010000003.1:0-465000 GCA_963747465.1 uncultured Alphaproteobacteria bacterium | reverse complement strand
TCACCTCTTCCGGACTCGAGATTGCCAGTATGAGAGGCAGTTCCGGGGTTGAGCCCCGGGATTTCACCCCTCACTTAACAATCCGCCTACGTGCGCTTTACGCCCAGTAATTCCGAACAACGCTAGCCCCCTTCGTATTACCGCGGCTGCTGGCACGAAGTTAGCCGGGGCTTCTTCTCCGGTTACCGTCATTATCTTCACCGGTGAAAGAGCTTTACAACCCTAGGGCCTTCATCACTCACGCGGCATGGCTGGATCAGGCTTGCGCCCATTGTCCAATATTCCCCACTGCTGCCTCCCGTAGGAGTTTGGGCCGTGTCTCAGTCCCAATGTGGCTGATCATCCTCTCAGACCAGCTATGGATCGTCGCCATGGTAGGCCATTACCCCACCATCTAGCTAATCCAACGCGGGCTCATCCATCTCCGATAAATCTTTCCCCCAAAGGGCGTATACGGTATTAGCTCCAGTTTCCCGGAGTTGTTCCGTAGAGATGGGTAGATTCCCACGCGTTACTCACCCGTCTGCCGCTCCTCTTGCGAGGCGCTCGACTTGCATGTGTTAAGCCTGCCGCCAGCGTTCGTTCTGAGCCAGGATCAAACTCTCATGTTTCATAAGACTTGTCTTGGCTGTTCGCGCCGCACGACCCCTTGCAGGATCATACGGCGACTAGGTCACGCTTGAATTGACGAGAACATTTCACACCTGGCCTCCCCCACGAAACCAGCCAGCCCACAAGGACCAGCCGAAATCCGCGAGAAAAGACCGTGTAACATCTTCTCTCGAAACGTGTACCGCCAAAGTCTCCTCGAACTCCCATCCCCTGGCGGGAACGAAAGCTCAGCAGGATACCCGCCGACCACGTTTCTCTTTCTTCTCATTATGCAATTGTCAAAGAACAGACATCGCAGACGCGGTGTCGTGGACCATTCCGCTTTTGGCTTCGGGTCCGGTCGAGTGTCGCTCACGCGGCTCTCTTGATTTGTCGCGGAGGGCAGTAAAAGAAGCGAACTTCTCCGTCGCCAGCGGCGCGCCGCCCTCGTTGGTGAGGCGTATATAGTCGGGGGCCGGTTCGGGTGTCAACATCGATCTCCAACTTTTTTGAACTTTTTGCGACAGCTTCCGGCGACCCGCGGCGGAGCATTGGACTGGGCGCGCGCGCGAGGGTGAGCGGGCCGATGGCCGCATTGACGCCACACTGACGCGGGAGTGTCGCCGCTGACGAGGGGGCTCGTCTCGATTCTCGGGAACGGCAGCGGGGAAGATCAGGTCTTCCCCCGCTTTGGGGCACAGTTCGTTTGACTAATTCGCCAGCGGCGGGCACTTTCCGTCGCAACAAGAAGAAACGCCATCGGGGCCGAGGGGAAATCGCCTGCAGCGATGCACAACCTCCAGCAGACAATCGCATCGCTCGGCAACGAGCCGCCGCTGACGACGGGCGGTCGCAGCGGCCCGCCCGACCGCCGGGAAGTCTCCGCCCGCTGGCTGTCCGGCACCTTCCTGACCGGCGTCACCTCGGCCGTGCTGATGGGTGTCGCGCTGGTCGCGGCGCTCGACGGACGCGAGCAGCTCGCCACCCCGCCTGAAATCGCTGAACTCGGCGACATGGCGGGAGGCGATGCGGGCGAGGCCGCCAAGGCGGCCCGCGTGGTCGCCACCCACGCGACCAACCGCACGCGCGACCGCCGGAGGATGGAAGTGTCTACGGTCACGCGCGAAGGCGACCGCGAAGTGATCCGCACCCTCCCCTTCGTGGAAGTCCGCATGCCGCTCGCGGCTGCCTACTCCACCAGCCGCGACTATCCGAGCTTCGATCCGCTCGAGGTGTTTTCGGAGGACGGGGCGGCGACGGCGCAGGCGCCGGTCACCGGCCTGATCTACGGCACCAAGGTGGAGAGCGAGGTCAGCCTCAAGACCGTCGATTTCCCCGTGGAAACGGCGGCCTTCGACGAGAAGAGCAGCCTTTCGGCCGACGAGGTCGAGGAGGTCGTGCGCCAGACCGGCGCCATCCTGACCGACGGCGAGGTCCAGGTGGCGGCGCTCCATTATGTCGATCCCCAGCGCTTCGGCGAATCGCTGGCCACCGCCACCCTGTCGCAGTCGCCCGGCTTCCGCATCATCCAGGAGAACGTCTCGGTCGCGCGCCAGGACCGCGCCAACGACGTCGCGCCGAGCTTCTCGGAGGAGATACTGATCGTCCGCAACGAGCGGCCGCTGGGCGAGCTTCTTGCAGACAGCGGCTATCCGAACGACGACGCGATCGGCATGGCCGACGCGATCGGAAGGCTTCTGAACACGTCCAGCTTGAAGCCCGGGGCGGTGCTGCGCATAGGCATCGAACAGGCCGGCGAGAAGAACCGCATCGTGCGGACCAGCGTCTACGAGCGCGGCGAGCATCTGCTGACGATCGCCGTCGACGACCGCGACCAGTATGTTCCGGCCGACGAGCCGGAAAAGAGCGGCGAGATCGCCGCCGCCTTCAACGAGGACCGGCCGCCGGTGCGGGTTCGCGGCGATCTGCCGAAGGCCTATGACGGCATCTATCGCGCTGCCTATTCCTACGGCATGTCGCGCGATATGACCAAGCAGCTGATCCGCATGCTGGCGTCGGACGTCGACTTCCAGTCGCGCATCTCTCCCACCGACCGCATCGCCGTCTTCTTCTCCGAGCCGAAGGAGGACGACACCGCTTCGGAGGACTTGCAGCTGCTCTACGTGCAGGCGACGTTCGGCGGCAACACGCGCTCCTTCTACCGGTTCCAGATGGCGGACGGGACCACCGACTATTTCGATACCGACGGACGGAGCGCCAGACAGTTCCTGCTGCGCAATCCGCTTCCCAACGGGCGCTTCACGTCCGGCTTCGGGCGCCGCCGGCATCCGATCCTCGGCTATACGAAGATGCACACGGGCGTCGACTGGGCCGCGCCGAGCGGGACGCCGATCATCGCGGCCGGCAACGGAACGGTGGAAAAGGCGGGATGGGCCGGCGGCTACGGGCGCCAGACGGTGATCAAGCACGCCAACGGCTACAAGACCTCCTACAACCACCAGAGCCGCATCGCCAAGGGCGTGGTGCCCGGCGCGAAGGTGCGGCAGGGCCAGGTGATCGGCTTCGTCGGATCGACTGGGCTTTCGACCGGCGCGCACCTGCACTACGAAATGATGGTGAACGGCAACAGGGTCGATCCGATGCGGGTGCGCCTGCCGACCGGCCGCGTGCTGAAGGACGAGGAGCTGACCGCCTTCAACCGCGAGCGGGAGCGCATCGACGCCCTGCTGGGCGATGCGGACGGGTCGCTGAAGCTCGCCAGCCGCTGACAGCGCGGCAAGGCATGGACAAGGCGGCGGCCGGTCCGGCCGCCCGCCGCCCCCGATCTCAGTTGATGAACTGCACGAAGATGCCGGGCTCGGCCATCTTGGCGAGCTCCTTCGCGTCCCAGTTGGTCAGGCGCACGCAGCCGTGGCTGTTGGTCTTGCCGATCTTGGATGGCTCCGGCGTGCCGTGGATGCCGTAGGTCGGCTTCGACAGCGCGATCCAGATCGAGCCGACCGGGCCGTTGGGGCCGGGCGGGATCCTGAGAACCTTGTCGTTTTCGCCCTGCTTGAAGTTGACCTTCGGATTGTAGGTGTATTCCGGATCGAAGGCGATGCGCTCGACCTTCACCGTGCCGGACGGCGAGGGCATGTCGGTGGAACCGATCGTGGCCGGATAGGCGGCGACGAGAGTGCCGGTCTCGTCATAGGCGCGGACCTGCTCACTGGCCTTGTCGGCGACGATGCGCGCGACCTTGCCGACCTTGGGCGAGCCGGGATTGACGACCCGGATCTGCGTGCCGGGGCGGCCGAGGTCGACGCCGGGATTGAGCGCCTTCAAGTAGTTTTCGTCCATGTGGAAGCGCTCGGCCAGCATCTCCGCGGTCGAGGTGAAGGCGAGCCGCTCGAGCTGGGCCTTCTCGCCATAGTCGGCGGGCACCGATGCGACGTAGGGGCCGGCGGCATCCTCGGGCGTGACGGTATAGGTGGTGAAGGCCTCGCCGCCGGTGTCGGCCAGCCTCTCCTCGATCATCACCCTGTCGGTGACGTCGAGGCGCTTGCCCGTCATCTCGGCATAGGCGTCGAGCGCCTTCTGGACGTTGCCGCCCATCTTGCCGTCGATGACGCCCGGCGACAGGCCGGCGCGGTCGAGCAGGACCTGCAGCGCGGCCACGTCGTCCGCCGCGCCGATGTTCCTGGGCGCCGGCGGAAACGCCTCTTCGGTTCCCGGCGTCGATCCGGTGACCGGATTTTCCGCGAAGGGATCGCTGGGCAGCCGCGGGCGCTCGACCTCCTCGCCGCGGGCATAATCGCGCGCGTCGCGCTCCCTGCGCGAGCGCTCGTATACCTCGATCTCGTCATATTCGGGAATCTCCCGGTACTCGGGGATCGCGCGCCGTTCGACGCGGCCGTATTCCGGATAGGGCTGGTATTCCTCCTCGCTAAAGCCGCCGTCGACCGGCGCCTCGCGCAGGCCGAGTTGGTATTCGCGGTAGCGGCGGTAGCGTTCGACGGCGGCCGCGTCGCGCTCGCGCGGGCGGGCCGAGAGGACGCCCGAATCGTAAAGGCGTTCATATTGCGGCCAGCGGCGTTCGCGCACGCTTGGCTCCTCGATAGCGACGACCTGGCCGGTGCGCGAATCCAGAAGCACGCGGCGGCCGCGCGCGTCGTAGAAGACGTCGACACCGCCGTTCTGGGCGAGCCGGATCCCTTCCGGCGCGCTTAGCGACGGCGCAGCCTGCCCGAACCCGCCGCCGGCCGGCGCGACCGCCGCAGCGGCGACCGAAGCGGTTGACGCCGCGAGCAGGCCCGCGACTGCGCCGAGGATGAAGTTGCGTCCGTTCATGTCCCTCAATACTCCGTCTATGCGACCGCGAAACGTTCGATCATGATGCACCGTTCCAGATGAACGGGACATGAAGATGGCAGGCGCGGGCTCTCAAAGGCCGAGCGCCGCCCTGGTCTTCCTGGCAAGCTTCGCGGCGACCAGCCGGTGGCTTTCGCGGATGTAGTCGCGCAACGCCTCGTCGTCCATGCTGCCCATTCCATAGCGCTGGATCCAGGTCATGCCGCGCGAGGCGAGATAGGGTGCGGGACGCAGGCCGGCTTCGTCCTTGAGGACATCGAAGGCCATCTCGGAGCACTTGAAGGTGACGGCGAGGTCAGCGCCGGCGCTCCAGCCGGCGATGGCGAAGACCTTGCCGGCGACCTTCCAGACATGCGCGCCGCCCCACTGGACGACGTGGGTCGCATGCGGAAGGGAAGCGCAGAAGGCGTTGTATTCGTCGAGCGTCATGCGGCGCACCCTATCCGCCCCCGCGGCAAGTATGAAGATGCCGGGTTGCAAGGGGACTTTCGGGCAACGCCGGACGCGCCGCGCGGCGCTTGCGCCGTCGGCTCAAAGGATCGGGAGGGCGGGATTGCGAGCCCAATTTTCGCGTCAGGAGGTGTCGAAGAGCCAGCCGCCCGGACCGGCGGGCATCGGCAGAAGGCGCCCGCGCGGAGCGGGGCGGCGCGGCGCGCCGTCGAGACCCGCGGACCGACGGCCGAAGCGGCAGGTCGGCGGCAAGAGGAGACAGAGCGCCGCCGCGAGCATCCGGAAGCGCTGCGCGAGGCAGGCCGCGTCCACCGGGCCGCCGCCGATGCCCGACGGCTGGTCGAAAAGGGACCAGTCCATCCCCGTCGCCTCCTCGACATGGGCCCGCGCCACGGCCTCCGCCCTGTGCAGGATGAGAAGGACGAGCCAGCGGACGGGAAAGGAACGGCCGGCCACACGCTCGGCTATCACGGCGAGCGCCATCAGCGTCGCCATGATGCGCCTCAGCGTCCGATCGTTCCGTTCCGCGACGTCCATCATTTCGGCCACTCCACCACAGGGCCGGATGGTAAGGCGGGTCACGGGGGTGGGGATTGTATTTTCCGAATTTCTTTCTGAGCGGCCCGATGGCGGTAGAAAGAAATCGAAGCGTTGGCCGGCCAGCCAACGCTTCGAGCGGCAGGAGAGCTTGGTGTAGATGGACCTTGGCGGTTGTAATCTATCAACGCTCCCTGCCGCAGCGGAATGGCCCCGGAGGGCCAAGCATTCTAATCGTCGTGGTGATACGCTGGACGAGATTGACCGGCGACGTGCGGGAAGCGACGCATGTCGCTCACCCGGCATT
Source organism: uncultured Alphaproteobacteria bacterium (assembly GCA_963747465.1). Lineage (GTDB taxonomy): Bacteria > Pseudomonadota > Alphaproteobacteria > Rhizobiales > Rhizobiaceae > Aquibium. The sequence continues at coordinate 458,804 of CAVVFC010000003.1, read as the reverse complement.
TCAGTGTCTAGGCGGGTGTTTCCCGTGCTGTCAGACGGGACTGCCCCGCCCGTTCCGGCTCCGGCGAGAACACGATTGCGGCAAAGACGAGCACCGATACGAACGCGGTCACTGAACTGATCGCGAGCAGGGGCTCGATGGCGCGGAATCCCGTGTAGAAGGCATAGAGCGCCGGAACCATCACCGCCACCGAACCCGAATAGAGCCAGAAGTGGATGGAGGCCACGCGCTTCTCGGCCTTCGACGGGTTGAGCGCGTAGTAGCCGCCGAAGACGGCACTCGTCACCCAGCCGAGCAGGTTGGTGTGCGCATGCGCGCCGATGACATTGTGATTGCCCGAGATCGACATCTGCAATCCCATCAGGATGCCGAGCAGCAGGAACACCACTGCGACCCTGAAGAACATGTGGGCGATACGAGGCATGGTCTTCTCCCTTGTGAATGTGTTGGCGGCCAACCGGCCAGAGGGACACCGCCGCACTCAGGTAACGCGGCGGCCGCATACACGTGCGCAAAGGTCAGCCCGCTGCCACTCCCTCCGGCGATGCTCCGAGAGGCGGACCGGTGAAGGTGAGATGAAAACGGGATGCACATTCCTTGATGGCGGCCATGTCCTCCGGTATCCGGAAGCCGCCCGAGGCCATCTCGTGGAAGAAGCCTTCGAAGCCGCCGGGCGTCAGGATCACGATGTGGCGCGATGGCGTGTCGCTCAAGACGCGGAACGTGTGCTCCTTTCCTCGCGGCACGAAGACGGCTTCACCGGGTCCACGCGTGAAGGTCTCGCCTTCGAGCCAGAACTCCACGTCGCCGCTCAGCAGGACGAAGGTCTCGTCCGCGTCGTTGTGGATGTGGCGGGGCGGACCGGAGTTTTGCGGCGACACGCTGTCAAAGATCGACATGCGCCCGCCGGTCTCGGCCATCGGCAGCAAGGTTCTGTAGCGGACGCCCAGCCATTCGACAGCGTCGTCGCCCAGGATGATTTGGTTCATCGTTTCAATCCTCATTGAGGGGCAAGAAACGAAAGCGCTTTCGTGAAGCAGGAAGCTAAACTACGCTCGCGGCCGTGAGAAATCGAATGATTGTATCCGGGATATCAGCCTGATGAATATGGCCGGATTCGACCTGAACCTGCTGCGCGTGCTCGACGCGCTCCTGCGGGAGGGCTCGACGGTGAAAGCGGCCAATCGCGTCGGCCTCTCCCAGCCTGCCGTCTCGGCCGCGCTGTCGCGACTGAGGCACTCGCTCCAGGACGAACTTTTCTTCCGGACGGGGCAGGGACTGGAGCCGACCGACTTTGCCAAGTCTCTTGCAAAGCCGCTGCGCGCCATTCTCGACGATCTCGAGAGGCTCCTCGGCCGACCCGGAGATTTCGACCCGCTGAAGAGTACCGCTACATTCAAGATATCCGGAAGCGACTTCTTCGCCGAGATGCTGATGCCGAAGCTGGCCGAACAGGTGTCGAGGCGTGCGCCCGGCATGCGCGTGCAACTCGTCGACCTCTTCCCCGACAGCTATGTCGACACGCTCGATCGCTACGAGGTGGACATCGCCCTCATCCCGATCTGCAAATTTCCCGAGTGGGTCGACCATCAACCGGTCTTCAGCTCTACTTTCTCCGTCATTGCCCGCAAGGGACATCCCAGGCTCGCCCGAGCGAACATCGGGCCGGACGAAGTCGTTCCGCTGGACCTCTTCTGCGACCTTGGGCACGTCCTGTTCTCGCCGGAAGGAAAGCTGAAGGCGATGGGCGACGCAGCGCTTGCGCGCGTCGGCCGCGAGCGCCGCGTGGCCATGACGATGCCGGTCTTCTCGGGCGTCTACCGCGCGGCCAGCGAGTCGGACCTCATCGCGCTCCTCCCGACGCAAATGGCGCGCCATGTCGCGCCAAAGGCCGGGCTTGAGGTCTACCGGCCGCCGATGCCGGTCAATCCGGCGACCATCGCGATGATCTGGCACCGACGCTCCACCGCCACGCCTGCCCATCGATGGTTGCGAAGCCTGATCGCCGAGATCCTGCAGCCACTGGACGAACATGACCAGGCTCCGAGCTAGGACAAGATCGAGAACCCGGCAAGCTGAAGCGGGCGAAAGCCAGTTCGAACTCGAGGCATGTCGCCGCCGCGGAATTCCGTCGAGCGCGTTCCGCCTCATCCCTTTCTCCTGCCCTCGCGCAGGATGACCACCACGCCACTGGCGATGATGACTGCGGCGCCGAGGAAGGTCGCGGTGTCGGGGACTTCGCTCCAGATCAGCCAGCCGAGGGCGGTGGCCCAGACGAGTGCGGTGTAGTCGAGCGGCGCGATGAGGGCGGCCGGCGCCAGGCGGAAGGCCTGGGTCATCATGGTCATGCCGGCCGTGCCGAAGAGCGAGATCGCGACGAAGAGCCAGAGATGTTCGGACTGGATTTCCCTCCACACGAAGGGCGCGGCGAGAGCGGCGAGCAGGGCGCCGGCGCCGGTGAGATAAAGCAGCAGCGTCCACACGCTCTCGCGCGGATCGAGCCATCGGGCGCTCAGCATCAGCAGTGCATAGAAGAAGGCGGTTGCAACCGGCAGCAGCGAGGCGGGCTGGAAGCTGGCCGCGCCCGGACGGACGACGATCAAAACGCCGATGAAGCCGACGATGACCGCCGACCAGCGCCGCCAGCCGACATGCTCGGCCAGCACCAGCGCGGACATGGCGGTGATGAACAGCGGCGCGACGAAGATGAGTGCGGTGGCCTCGGCGAGCTGCAGGTGCATGAGGCTGGTGAAGAACAGCACGGCGGCCGCGAGCCAGACCACGGCGCGCGCGAGATGCGCCAGCGGCCGGTGCGAGCGCAGCGCCGGCGCGCCACCCATGCGGTATGCGATGAGAACCGCGAACGGCACCGCGATGAGATTGCGCAGGAACAGGATCTGCACCGGCGAATAGGTTGCCGTCAGCGCCTTGGCCAGCGCGTCGTTGACGCTGAGGCAGGCGACACCCGCGCACATCAGCAAAATGCCGGTGAGCCGGTTCGCCCGCGTCTCCACGATTGCGTGCAAGTGTCGTCCTCCGCCGCCCGTTTGCCGCTGCCCGCTGCCGCCAGGCCGGAACGTCGCGGGAAGGGACGAATAGCGGAACGACGCGGCGGCGTCTGCCCCGAATGCGGGCTGGCGCAAGGCTTGGGCCGGTCTTGCCGCGCCGATGCGCGCGGCCACCTACTGGCGGCTTGCTGGCGGCTCAGAAGATGAGCATCAGCAGGCCGACGATGACGATGAGGCCGATCAGGAAGACGAACCCGATGGTGCCGCCGATGAACTTGAGCATGGAACTCTCCTTGGTACGCACTGGTCCGGGAAACGGACGGCCCGGCGATTGGTTTCCTGCGTCGCGACGGCGCCCGGTTACCGCATGCGGGTGCGGGTCGAGGCGGGGTCGATCGCCACAGTTCCTCCACGGCGCGGCGCTATCCCCGCGTCATCGAGGTGACAGCTGATCCGGGAGGAATGCGATGGCGGCAGGCGCAAGAGACGGCGGCGGATGGCGTCACGTGCCGTGGCGGGCGATGGGCTGGACGATGGCGGGGCTCGTCCTGCTTCTGCCGCTGGGCGCGATGCAGGTGTCGGACGAGGTCGCCTGGACGGCATCGGACTTGGTGTTCGCGGCCATGCTCCTCGGTGGGGTCGGCCTCGGCGCCGAACTGGCGGTGCGGAATTCGCGCGACCTGGCCTATCGCGCCGCCGCGGGGTTGGCGCTGGCAGCCGCGCTGCTCACCATCTGGATCAATCTCGCGGTCGGCATCATTGGCAGCGAGGACAACCCGGCCAACCTCCTGTTTTTCGCAGTGGTGCTGCTGGCGCTCGCCGGATCGGCGATCGCGGGCCTGAGGCCTGCCCGGATGGCGTGGGCGATGGCCGCGGCGGCGCTCGCCCAGGCGTTGGTGCCGGCGGTGGTTACGCTCGCCGGACCGGGTTCGGACGTGCCGGTCTGGACGCCCGAGGTCCTGCTGCTCACCGGCGGCCTCGCCGCGATGTGGGCGGGCGCCGCATTGCTGTTTGCCAAAGCGGCGCGCGCCTCGCGCTGATGCCGGAAGGCCTCTCCCCCGGCGGGGGAGAGGAATGGCGTCCGGTCAGGCCGCCTCGTCGGTCTCCATCGCCTGCGGGCGCGGGCGGAAGAGGAGACGGTCGGAGCCGGCGGCGATGACCACGGTCTGGCCGTCGCGGATGTCGCCCTGCAGGATCTTCTCCGCCAGCGGATCCTGCAACTCCTTCTGCAGGACGCGCTTCAGGGGACGCGCGCCGTAGGCCGGGTCGTAGCCCTTCTCGGCCAGCCACTCGATCGCCGTGCCGTCGAGATCGAGCACGATCTTGCGGTCGACGAGGAGCTTCTCCAGCCGCTTCAGCTGGATCTCGACGATCGCGCCCATGTCGGCGCGGCGCAGGCGGTGGAACAGGATCACCTCGTCGATGCGGTTCAGGAACTCCGGCCGGAAGGAAGCCTTGACCACGTCCATGACCTCGGAGCGCACAGCGTCGACGTCCTGGTCGTCCTTGAGGTTGACCAGGTACTCCGAACCGAGGTTCGACGTCATGATGATCAGCGTGTTGCGGAAGTCGACCGTGCGGCCCTGGCCGTCGGTCAGGCGGCCGTCGTCGAGCACCTGCAGCAGCACGTTGAAGACGTCCGGGTGCGCCTTCTCGATCTCGTCGAACAGCACGACCTGGTAGGGCCGACGCCGCACGGCTTCGGTCAGCGAACCGCCCTCCTCGTAGCCGACATAGCCGGGAGGCGCGCCGATCAGCCGGGCGACCGAGTGCTTCTCCATGAACTCCGACATGTCGATGCGCACCATGGCGTTCTCATCGTCGAACAGGAAGGAGGCGAGCGCCTTGGTGAGCTCGGTCTTGCCGACGCCGGTGGGGCCGAGGAACATGAACGAGCCGATCGGCCGGTTCGGGTCCTGGAGCCCTGCGCGGGCGCGGCGCACGGCCTTGGAGACCGCCTGCACGGCCTCGCCCTGGCCGACGACGCGTTTGGCAATCTCGTCTTCCATGCGCAGGAGCTTGTCGCGCTCGCCTTCCAGCATCTTGTCGACCGGGATGCCGGTCCAGCGGGAGACGACATGGGCGATGTTGTCGGGCGTGACCTCCTCCTGCACCATGGCGCCGGTACCGTCCTGCGCCTCGGCGTCGACGAGCTTCTTCTCGAGCGCCGGGATCTGGCCGTAGGCGAGTTCGCCCGCACGCTGGAACTCGCCCTTGCGCTGGGCGATGGCGAGGTCGTTGCGGGCCTCGTCGAGCTGGCGCTTCAGGTCGGCGGCCAGACCGAGCTTCTGCTTCTCGGCCTGCCAGCGGGCGGTCAGCCCGTCGGATTCCTCCTCGAGGTCGGTGAGTTCCTGTTCCAGCTTCTCCAGCCGGTCCTTGGAGGCCTGGTCCTTCTCGACCTTCAGCGCCTCGCGCTCGATCTTGAGCTGCATGATGCGGCGGTCGATCTCGTCGAGTTCCTCGGGCTTGGAATCAACCTGCATCCTGAGCCGCGACGATGCCTCGTCCACGAGGTCGATTGCCTTGTCGGGCAGGAAGCGGTCGGCGATGTAGCGGTTGGAGAGCGTCGCCGCGGCGACCAGCGCCGAGTCTGAGATGCGCACCTTGTGGTGCTGCTCGTACTTCTCCTTCAGGCCGCGCAGGATGGAGACGGTGTCCTCCACCGTCGGCTCGTCGATGAAGACGGGCTGGAAGCGGCGGGCGAGTGCGGCGTCCTTCTCGACGTGCTTGCGGTATTCGTCGAGCGTGGTGGCGCCGACGCAGTGAAGTTCGCCGCGGGCAAGTGCCGGCTTCAGCAGGTTGGAGGCGTCCATGGCGCCCTCGGCCTTTCCGGCGCCGACAAGCGTGTGCATCTCGTCGATGAAAAGGACGATCTCGCCCTCGGCGGAGGTGACCTCCGACAGCACCGCCTTCAGCCGCTCCTCGAACTCGCCGCGATATTTGGCGCCGGCGATGAGCGAGCCCATGTCGAGTGCCATCAGGCGCTTGTCCTTGAGCGATTCGGGGACGTCGCCGTTGACGATGCGCAAGGCGAGGCCCTCGGCGATGGCGGTCTTGCCGACGCCAGGCTCGCCGATCAGCACCGGATTGTTCTTGGTGCGGCGCGACAGCACCTGGATCGTGCGGCGGATCTCGTCGTCGCGGCCGATGACGGGATCGAGCTTGCCGGCGCGGGCGTCCGCGGTCAGGTCGCGCGCATACTTCTTCAGCGCGTCGTAGCCCTGCTCGGCCGAGGCCGAATCGGCGGTGCGGCCCTTGCGGATGTCGTTGATGACCTGGTTGAGCGCCTGCGCGGTGACGCCGGCCTTGGCCAGGATATCGGCTGTCTTTGCCGACTTCTCGACAGCGAGCGCGGTGAGCAATCGCTCGACGGTGACGAACGAATCGCCGGCCTTCTTGGCGATCTCCTCGGCACTGGTGAAGATTTTTGCGAGCGGCTGGGCCATGAAGAGCTGGCCGTTGCCGCCCTCGACCTGCGGCATCGCCTTCAGCGCGGCCTCGACCCCGAGCTGGACGTCCTTCGGCCGGCCGCCGGCCCGCTCGATCAGCGAGGAGGCGAGACCCTCTTCGTCGTCGACGAGGACCTTCAGGATGTGCTCGGGCGTGAACTGCTGGTGATTGCGCGACAGCGCCATCGTCTGTGCGGACTGGATGAAGCCCCGGACCCGCTCGGAGTATTTTTCGATGTTCATGTTCTGGTCTCCATTCCCTTCCCGGCCCGTCTGGCGGCACCGGTTCGGCTCAATGTGACGGACCGCTCCGATCGAAGCCGGCCCAACTTGCCGTGGATATGGAGATTAGAGGAGCGTTCCTCAAGATGGGTTGATGCGTGTCAAACATGCGAAAGGGCGGAGCCGCCGGCCCCGCCCTTTCCCGAATTCACCCGACAGGCCGATGCTACTGCGCGGCGACCGCGGGCTCGTCGGAATTCTCATCCTGGCCGTCATTGCCGCCGTCGGAACCGGAGGCTTCGCTGCCGGCCTCGGCATTGCCGCCGCGCGGCCGGCGCGGACGCCGCGGCTTGCGCGGCGCGGCGTCGCCGCGCTCGCCTGCAGCCTCTTCCGACGCGGGCGCCTGAGCTTCCGCCTGTGCGGCGCCGTTGGCGCGCGGCGGACGGCCGCGACGAGCGCGCTGGCGCGGCTCGCCTGCCGATTCCTGTTCGAGCGCCACCTCAGCGGGCATTCCCTCGATCACCGGCTGCGGGCCGGAACCGTCATTGGTCGGCTGCGACTGCTCCCGTCCCGCGTCCTGTTCGCCGCGCGGCTGCTGGTCGCGCTGACGCTCGTCGCGGCGGCGGTTGTCGCGCTGCTGGTCGTCTCCGCCCTGGCGCTGGTCGCGCTGGCGACCGTCACGACCCTCGTTCTGCTGCCGTCCGTCCCGCCCTTCATTCTGCTGCTGGCGGTCACGGCCTTCGTTCTGCTGGCGTCCGTCACGGCCTTCGTTCTGCTGCCGGCCGTCCTGCTGGCGCGCTTCCTGCCGGTTGTCCTGCTGGTTGCGGTTGTCCTGCTGGTTGCCCTGCTCGTTGTTGTCTTCATCGTCGTCGTCGTCGAACTCGTCGCGCTGGTCGCGCGGCGTGTTGACGGGCATCTGTCCCTGGGCGGCGGCGATGATGCGGTTGTAGTGCTCGGCGTGCTGGAGATAGTTCTCGGCCATCACGCGGTCGCCGGCGCTATGCGCATCGCGGGCGAGCGTCGCATACTTTTCGGCGATCTGCTGGGCGGAACCCCTGATCTTGACGTCCGGACCGTTGCTTTCGTAGCTGCGGGTCAGGGGATTGGGGCCGCCGCCGCCCTTGCGGTTGTTGTTGTTACGACCGCGCATGCGCCTGTTCTGCTGTTGTGGCCTCATCAGATACTCTTCATTTCATCGCGTTGAGAAAAAGGGCGATGCGGTCGAAAAAGGACCCGCCTTACGCCGTCCGGTTCTGGGCATTGCGGCACACGAAGCCGCTCGCCCTGCCATCTCGCTTTTGGTTTCGTAACCCTGGCCGGAGGATCCCCATACGAAGCAAGTGCGTTCTTCACGCAGTCGGCAGTCTGTATCCTGAAGGAACCGAACCGATACGGCACTGCCTGCTTCGTTTCATCCGGTGGCCGGAAACTATCTGCATTCGACATCCATGCCAAGCATTTTTTCGCATGGCACAATTTTACGTCTCAGACTGTGAACAAAACGGCTCTTTCGTTCCCGCCGAGATCTCTCGCCTCACCGGCGAGCACGAAACCGCATCGGGTGAAAATCGTGGTGACGTCCGTCTTTTGCCGGCTTCCGATCTCCATCGCGACGATGCCTTCGCTCCGAAGATGCTGGCGGGCCCCCGCCGCGATCGTCCGATAGGCGTCTAGCCCGTCAGGTCCGCCGGAAAGGGCGCGAGGGGGGTCGAAACCGCTCACGTCCCTCGGGAGATCCGCCAATTCATTGGCGCTTATGTAGGGAGGGTTGGAGACGATTACATCGAACCGGGCTAAAATATTTCCATACCAGTCCGAAGACGCCATCTGGAACCGGTCGGAAAGCCCATGCGAAACCGAGTTCCGGCGCGCCGTTTCGAGGGCGCCTTCGGAAATGTCGGCGCCAACCGCGCATGCCTGCGGGAGGGCCGACAGGAGCGCGAGTGCGATGGCTCCGGTCCCCGTCCCGAGGTCGAGGATCGAGCATGCCCCGGTGGCAGCGACGATTCGGCGGGCATGCGGCAGGACGAGATCGACGAGCGTCTCCGTATCCGGGCGCGGCTCCAGCGTCTCGGGCGAGAGCAAAAGCCGCAGGCCGTAGAATTCGCGCCAGCCGAGGATGCGGTGCACCGGTTCTCCCGCGAGCCGGCGAGAGACCGCCTTCTCCAGTTCGGCTGCCTGCTCCGGCATCATGTTGCGTTCAGGCTCGCGGATCATGTCGAGCCCGGTCGTACCGGTGCAGTGTTCGAGAAGCAGCCGGGCGTCGAGGTCGGGGGTTTCGAGATTGGCGGCGGCGAAGCGGCGGCGGACGTCGCGGTAGAATTCGGCCAGCGTCGGGGTGGTCATCGGGGCGTAGGTGTCGCCGGAGGGTTCCGATGGCGGGGAATTGAATCCATCTCTCGGCGCCAAGCAGAGAGATCACCGGCTGCGCCGAGCAGCCTTCGGGAAACAGGTCCCTGCCTCATGTCATCGTTCGATATCTGTCGGGCTCGTGTGGCATCCGCCTCAGGCATTCCCGCTCATGTCGGCGAGCAGCTTCGACTGGTGATCCGAGATCAGCGCGTCGATGATCTCGTCGAGGTCGCCCACCATCACCCGGTCGAGCTTGTAGAGCGTCAGGTTGATGCGGTGGTCGGTGACGCGGCCTTGCGGGAAATTGTAGGTGCGGATGCGCTCGGAGCGGTCGCCGGAGCCGACCTGCAGGCGTCGCGCCTCGGAGCGTTCGTCGGCGGCGCGGTTGCGCTCCATGTCGTAGAGGCGCGAGCGCAGGATCTGCATGGCGCGGGCACGGTTCTGGTGCTGCGACTTCTCCGCCGAGACAACCATGATGCCGGTTGGCAGGTGGGTGATGCGCACGGCCGAATTGGTGGTGTTGACATGCTGGCCGCCGGCGCCGGAGGCGCGCATGGTGTCGATGCGGATGTCCTCGTTGCGAACCTCGATGTCGACGTCCTCGGCCTCCGGGAGCACGGCCACGGTGGCGGCCGATGTGTGGATGCGCCCGCTCGCCTCGGTGGCGGGGACTCGCTGGACGCGGTGCACGCCGGACTCGAACTTGAGCCGCGAGAACACGCCCTTGCCCGACACCGTGGCGATGATCTCCTTGTAGCCCCCCGCGTCGCCCTCGCTGGCGGAGACGAGCTCGACCTTCCAGCCGTGCTCCGCCGCGTAGCGCTCGTACATGCGGAAGAGGTCGCCGGCGAAGATAGCCGCCTCGTCGCCGCCCGTGCCGGCACGGATTTCCAGGATCGCGTTCTTCGCGTCGGCTTCGTCCTTCGGCAGGAGCAGGAGCTGGATTTCCTGCTCGACCGCCTCGATGCGCTCCTCGACCTCTTCGAGTTCGGCCTCGGCAAGCTCGCGCATGTCGCGGTCGGTCGTTCGGTCCGACAGCATGGCCTTCATGCCGTCGCGATCCTTCTCCAGGGCGCGCAGCGTCCTGATCCTGGCGGCCAGTTCCTGGATTTCGGAATATTCGGAGGCGAGCCGGACGTAGGTCTCGGAATCGGGACCCGCGGCCATCCGGGCCTCGAGCATGTCGAAGCGCTTCAGGACCTGGTCCATGCGGTCGGCGGGAAGAGATGTCATCCGTGCGTTATTATCGTTCCGTCCGGCATCGGCAAGAGTGCGGCGCGGCCGCGGGCGCGCTGACCGGGCGGCGCCTGAATGACGGATTTGGGAGGGGACGTCTAGGGGTGCGGTTCGCCTTGTTGGGCGGCGTCCCGCCTCCACCCGCGTGGTTCGCCCTTCGGCAGGCTCATGGTTTGCCCTTCGGCAGGCTCAGGATGCTCACCATGAGGGTAGACGCTGTACCGTGGCCTCATGCTCAGGCGTGTTCGGCGATCACCGTCAGGAACGCCGGCCCGTAGCGGTCGAGCTTGGCTTCGCCGACGCCGGGCACGTTGGCCATCGCGGCGCGCGAGGCGGGGCGGGCGGCGGCGAGCTCGATCAGTGTCTTGTCGTGGAAGATCACGTAGGGCGGCACATTCTGCGCCCGGGCGATTTCTGTGCGCTTCTGGCGAAGCGCCTGGAACAGGTCCTGGTCCGCCTCGGCGACGGCGGACTGCGCGGCGCCGCGCGCGGCCTTGTCGCGCCGGGCGCGAGGGGCGCCGGGCACGCGCAGCATCAGCGCCGGCCTGTCGCGCAAAAAGTCCCGGCCGGCGGGCGCGATCGACAGGCCGCCATGGCCGGCGAGGTCGACGTCGACCATGCGCAGCGCGATCAGCTGGCGCAGGATCGCCCGCCAGGTGCGGCTGTCGTGCTCCTTGCCGATGCCGAAGGTCGATACGCGGTCGTGGCCGAACTGGACGACGCGCGTCGTTTTCGACCCCGAGCAGCACGTCGACGACATAGGCCTGCCCGAAGCGCTCGCCCGTGCGGTAGATGCACGACAGCGCCTTCTGCGCGGCGATGGCGCCGTCAAAGAGCTTTGGCGGCTCGGCGCAGGTGTCGCAATTGCCGCAGGGCTCGCAGTGGTCGCCGAAATAGGACAGGAGCACCTGCCGGCGGCAGCCCGCCGTCTCGGCCAGACCCAAGAGCGCGTCGAGCTTCTGACGCTCCATCTGCTTGCGCTGGTCGGGCGCGTCCGATTCGGCGATGAACCGGCTGCGCAGCGCGATGTCGTCGGACCCGTAGAGCATCAGCGTATCCGACGGCAGTCCGTCGCGGCCGGCACGGCCGGTCTCCTGGTAGTAGGCCTCGATGCTGCCCGGCAGGTCGAGATGGGCGACGAAACGCACGTCCGGCTTGTCGATGCCCATGCCGAAGGCGATGGTAGCGACCATGATCACCGCCTCGCCGCGCTGGAAGCGCCGCTGGTTGGCCTCGCGCACGGTCTTGTCCATTCCGGCGTGATAGGCGAGCGCGTCGTGCCCGTGGTCGCGCAGCCAGGCGGCGGTCTCCTCGGTCTTGCGCTTCGACAGGCAGTAGACGATGCCGCTCTCGCCCGGGTGTCGCGTCAGGAATGCCTTGAGCTGGGCGCGGGGATTGTCCTTCTCCTCGATGGCGTAGCGGATGTTGGGGCGGTCGAACCCGGCGACGAAGGCGTCTTCCCGCGCGATGTCGAGATGCGACAGGATTTCGGCGCGCGTCGGCTCGTCGGCGGTCGCCGTCAGGGCCATGCGGGGAGTGTCGGGGAACTGGCGGACGAGCGCGTCGAGCTGGCGGTAGGCGGGGCGGAAGTCGTGTCCCCACTGCGACAGGCAGTGGGCCTCGTCGATGGCGATCAGCGACAGCCGCGCCCGGCCGAGCCGCTCCAGCACGTCGCCGCGCAGCAGCGTCTCCGGGGCGACGTAGAGCAGGTCGAGCCCACCGCCGTGGATCTCGTTCCACAGGGCGCGGCGTTCTTCTGGCGGCAGGTCGGAATTGAGGGCCGCGGCGCGGACGCCCGCTTCCCTCAGCGCCGTCACCTGGTCGGCCATCAGGGCCAGCAGCGGCGAGACGACGAGCCCCATGCCGGGCCGCGCGATGGCGGGGATCTGGTAGCAGAGGGACTTGCCGCCGCCCGTCGGCATGAGCACGAAGGCGTTGTTGCCGGCCATGACGTGATCGACGATGCGGGCCTGCGGGCCCCTGAACGCGTCGTAGCCGTAAATGGTCTTGAGGATTTCGAGGGCGGTGGCGGTCATCGGCATCTGCTTGAGAATCACGGAAGGCGCCCGTCATAGCAGCTTCGCGGCAAGGGCGGGCGGCCGGGCCTCAGAGCGGAATGTCGTGCGCCGCCGCGAAATCGCGCAGGAGGGCCCGGGCGTTGCGCGTCGCGCCGCCATCGGCGAGGATGTCGCCGATCGTCCTTTCCAGTTCGCCGACCGGAAGCTCGACCAGCATGGCCTTGACCGGACCGATCGCGGCGGCGGACATCGATATGGACCGGAAGCCGAGGCCGATCAGCGCCATGGCAGAAATGGGCCGGCCCGCGAGCTCGCCGCACAGCGTGACCGGCTTGCCGGCGCGCGTCCCGGCGTCGAGCACCTGCCTCAGCGCGCGCAGGACGGGCGCCGACAGCGGGTCGAAGCGCCCTGACAGCATGCCGTTGCCGCGGTCGGTGGCGGTCAGGAACTGGAACAGGTCGTTGGAGCCGACCGAGACGAAGTCGACGACCCGCATCAGCTCGTCGAGCTGGAACAAGAGCGACGGCACCTCGACCATGGCGCCGAGCTTGAGGCTGGTCGGGAGCAGGTGGCCGAAGCGGCCGAGGTGCCTGACCTCGCGGTCGATCAGTTCGCGCGCCTTGGTGATCTCGGCGATCTCGGTGACCATCGGCAGCATGAGGCGCAGCTCGCCGCCGCCGCCCGCCCTGAGCAGCGCCCGCACCTGGGTTCTCAGAAGCCCCGGACGGTCGAGGGTCAGCCGGATGGCGCGCCAGCCGAGCGCGGGGTTCTCTTCCTTCTCGCCGCCGCGGAAATATGGCAGCACTTTGTCGCCGCCGATGTCGATGGTGCGGAAGGTGACCGGCTTGTCGCGCGCCGCATCGATGACCTGCCGGTAGAGCGCCTCCTGCGCCTCGGCGCGCGGGAAGGTGGCCGCCACCATGAACTGGAGTTCGGTGCGGAAGAGGCCGATACCACCCGCGCCCGAATCGGCGAGCTGCGGCAGGTCGACGGCGAGCCCCGCGTTCATCATCAGGTCGACCCTGACGCCGTCCTTCGACACCGAGGGCCGCTCGCGCAGTTCCCGGTAGAGTTCCTGCCGGCGCGCCCGGAAGCGGACCTTTTCGGCATAGGCGGCCTCGACGTCCGCCTGGGGACGCAGATGCACCTTGCCCTCGTCGCCGTCGACGATGGCCGCGTCGCCGTTTTCAGCCATCGAGACCGCGCCCTTGGCCTGGCCGGAGACGGGAATGCCCATGGCGCGCGCCACGATGACGACGTGGCTGGTGGCGGCTGCGTCCTCCAGCACCAGTCCACGAACCTTGTCGCGCGGATAGTCGAGGAGTTCGGCCGCGCCCATGGCGCGCGACACGATGATGGCGTCCTTTGGCAGCGCGCTGGCCAGCGCATCGGCGCTGCGACCCATGAGCTGGCGCAGGAGCCGGTAGGCGAGATCGTCGAAGTCGTTCATGCGTTCGCGCAGGTAGGGGTCGGTCATGTGCATCATGCGCGCGCGCATGTCGCTCTGGACCTTCTCGACCGCGGCCTCGGCCGTCAGGCCGTTGCGGACCGCCTCCTCCAGCCGGCGCACCCAGCCGCGGTCATGCGCGAACATGCGATAGGCTTCGAGCACGGCGCGGTGCTCGCCTTCCGATGCGACCTCGCGACGCGACAGCATGTCGTCGATCGAGACACGCAGGGAACCGATCGCGGTGTCGAGCTTCTTCAGTTCGAGGTCGGCATCCTCGTTGAACAGGTTCGTCACCACGATGCGCGGTTCGTGCAGCACGACGTGGCCGAGGCCGACGCCCTCGTTGAAGGACACGCCGTCGATGGTCACGGGCCGGCTGAGATCGAGCTCCATTCCGGGCCGCGTCAGACGCCGCAGGTCGCCCGTGGCGATCATTTCGGCGATGACCATCGCTGTCGTTTCCAGCGCCTCAACCTCGTCGTCTCCGTAGTGCCGCATCGTCTTGTTCTGGACCACGAGTACGCCGAGAGTGCGGCCGGCACGCAGCACCGGCACGCCGAGGAAGGAGTGGTAGATCTCCTCTCCCGTCTCCGGCAGGTAGGCGAAGGCGGGGTGCTTCTGGGCATCCTGGAGGTTGAGCGGCCGGGCGCTTGCCGCGATCGTGCCGACGAGGCCCTGCCCCAGGCGCAGCTGCGCGAGGTGGACCGATCCGGGGTTCAGACCTTCTGTGGCGTAGAGTTCGAGAACCGAATCGGCCCGCAGCACGTACAGCGAGCAGACCTCGGCCACCATGTTGGAGGCGATCTCGCGCACGATGCGGTCGAGCCGCGCCTGCGGCTCCAGCGCTTCCGCCATGAGCTCGCGCAGGCGTCTCAGCAGGACCCGCGGGCTGCCTGCGATTTCACGCATGGGCATGGCCTCTCAACGGCCTTTCTCCGCATCCGCGCGAATCGCGAATGCGGCGGGCCGCCCCTCGATGTGTTGTTCTATTGCTTATCCAGCCCGTAGACGGAATGCAAAGTACGAACGGCAAGCTCGGTATAGGCGCCGTCGATCAGGATGGAGATCTTGATCTCCGACGTCGTGATCGCCCGGATGTTGATGCCTTTCTCGGAGAGCGCCTTGAAGGCCGTGGCCGCCACGCCGGCATGGCTGCGCATGCCGATGCCGATGACCGAGATCTTGGCCATTCCCTCGTCGTGCTGGAGGACGTCGAAGCCGATCTCGACGCGCGCCTTGTCGAGCACGGCCAGCGCCTTGTCGACGTCGCCCGAGCGGCACGGTGAAGGTCATGTCGGTGCGCGATCCGTCCTCGGAGATGTTCTGGACGATCATGTCGACGTTGATGTTGGCTTCGGCGAGCGGGCCGAAGATGCCCGCCGCCACACCGGGACGGTCGGCGACACGGCGCAGCGATATCTGGGCCTCGTCCTTGGCGTAGGCGATGCCGGTGACAACCTGGCTTTCCACGATTTCATCCTCGTCGCAAATGAGCGTTCCGGGCGGATTCAGGAGATCACCCATGCCCGGAGCATCGGGATCGTCGAAGGAGGAGCGGACGAATGTCCGGACCTTGTGGACCATGGCGAGTTCGACCGAACGGACCTGCAGCACCTTGGCGCCGAGCGAGGCCATCTCGAGCATTTCCTCGAAGCTGATCTTGGGCAGGCGCCGCGCCTTGGGTTCGATACGCGGATCGGTGGTGTAGACGCCGTCGACGTCCGTGTAGATGTCGCACCGGTCGGCCTTGACCGCCGCGGCGATGGCCACTGCGCTGGTATCGGATCCGCCGCGGCCGAGCGTCGCGATGCGCTTGTCCGGGCCGATGCCCTGGAAGCCCGCCACCACCGCCACCTGTCCCTCGCCGAAGCGCGTGATCAGGAAGGAGCCGTCGATGTCGAGGATGCGCGCGGCGCCGTGCGCGTTGTCGGTCCTGATCGGGATCTGCCAGCCCTGCCAGGAGCGCGCATGCACGCCCATCGACTGGAGCACGATGGCGAGAAGCCCGGCCGTCACCTGCTCGCCGGAAGCGACGACAGCGTCGTACTCGCGCGCATCGTGCATCGGTGAGGCCTCGCGCGTCCAGGCGACCAGCTCGTTTGTCTTGCCCGCCATGGCGGAGACCACGACGGCCACCTCGTGGCCCGCATCGACCTCGCGTTTGACATGCCGCGCCACGTTGCGGATGCGAGCGATGTCGGCAACGGACGTCCCGCCGAATTTCATCACGATGCGCGCCATGGAAGCGGAATGCCTTTGCTGCGGGGCGCCGGCTCCGTGCCGACGAGATTCTCATGCAAACGCCCCGGGCAGGCCGAGGCGTCGATGGGCGGTCCCATAGATAAAATGCGCGTGTGGTGCAAGTTGCCGAATACTCCTTCCGCACAGTCGCGGGGCCTGCCGCACATCCGGGTGCACCGGCGGATGCGTTTCCTTCCGCGGGGAAAGACCCTAGCATGATCGCGGGAAGAGCGGCGGCGGCAGCGAAGTCTCGACGACAGCCGCCATCCAGGGAGGGAAGAATGCGCAAACTGCAGTCCCAGGGCGTCCACCACATCACGCTCGTCGGCGCCGACCGGCAAACCTCCATCGACTTCTGGGAAGGCGTGCTCGGCATGCCGTTCGTGTTCGAACAGCCGAACCTCGACCGGGCCAGCGAAAGCCATCTCTACTTCGATCCGGGCGACGGACGGCTGATCACCATCTTCACGGACGAGAACCGGAAGCCTGATCCGAGGCGCACGCCGACGGATCCCGGCTGCGTCCACCACATCGCGTTCTCGGTCTCGCGCGTCACGTTCCTCCAGGCGGTGGAACGGCTGGGCGAGCGCGGCATCGACAATACCGGTCCGAAGGACCGCGGCTTCATGGATTCGATCTACTTCAACGATCCGCTCGGCCTGACGATCGAGCTCGCCTCCTACCGTTTCGAGCCGCCGGCGGGGTTCAGTCACGCGGACGTGCTGATGGAGGCACACAAGGTGCGGGTGGCGCGCGGCGACTACGCCATCGCCGAGATCCATCTTGCCGACGCGATCGAGTTGCTGGTGGAGCGGTCGCGCGAGACGCTGTCTGGCGACCGGGCACCAAAAGACCCGTACTGACCGCAGGCCTTTTTCGAGAGGGCGCGACGACACCGCCGAGACGAACGCTTCGCCTCACAGGCATCTGCCGCAACCGTCGGCTTGCGCGCGGGGACCGTCCGCGTAAGTTCGCATGACGGTGAAACCGGCAGGGCGAGGGTATGGCGGAGCGGATGGTGAAACGGGAAATGCGGCTGACCCGCCGCCACGTGGAGAAGCTCGTGCGCGAGATCTCCGATCCCGGCTTCCAGCCTTTTCCCGGCGTGCGGCCGGCGACCGATCAGGATTTCGAGGAACTGGCGGCTGAACTCCGGCAAGGTGCGCCGGACGATGCCTTCTGGGTCTTCGCCTACGGCTCGCTGATCTGGAACCCGGCCTTCGAGGTCGCGGAGGCGCGGATCGGTCTGGCACGCGGCTGGCGGCGCATCTTCTGCCTCGGCTGGGACCGCCGTTTCCGCGGCAACGGCGACAACCCCGGTCTGATGCTGGCGCTCGACCGGGGCGGGCAGTGCAAGGGCGTCGTCTTCCGGCTGACGCCGGACACGTTGAAGGAAAGCCTCGACAAGCTCGTGCGGCGCGAGATGTCGATGGTGCCGAGTTCCTTCCCGCCGCGCTGGATCAAGGTGGAGACGGAGGACGGACCGCTGCGCGCACTGACTTTCGCCATGAACCGCAAGAGCGGACGCTACATCGGCCATCTGAGCGACGAGGAAACGGCGCAGATGCTGGCGACCGCCTGTGGTTTCCGCGGCTCGATGGCGGAATACCTGCATGCCACCGTCGAGCATCTGGAGGAGATGGGCATCCACGACCGCCACCTGTGGAGGCTGCAGCATCTGACCGCCGAGCGGATCGAGGCGATGCACGGGCTTTGAGGGGCTGCTTCCCGCCTCTACCCCCGTGGTGGCGCTCTACCCCTTGAGCAGGTTTTCCGCGCTTTCGGGGATGTCGCCTCTTGGCCGTTCGGCAGCCTCGCGGGTTTCGCTCTGGAGATTGCCCTCGCCGATGGTGACGGCCTGCTCGTCGACGGGCGGGATCTTCCTTTGCTTTCCGCCGGACGAAGATTTCGCGGGCGGGCTGTCGCGTTGATAGACGGGCACGCCCTGCGGGAAGACGACTTCGCGCGCCGGGTCGGGAAGCTCGATGCCGCCGGAAAGCAACGCGTTCTTGGAGAGCCTGAGGAGGGCCGAGTTGATTTTTGCCGGCGAGTAGGTGGCGCTGTCGAACCAGTATTGCACCCTGAGATCGACGGTCGCCGCCCCGAGCTGGTCGACCAGCACCAGCGGTTCGGGTTCGGCGAGCACGGCGGGATGGTCGCGCAGCACCTGCGCGATCAGCGCCTGGGCCTTCGCGGTCGAGGAATCATAGCCAATGCCGACGATGAACTCGGCGCGACGGCTCGGGATGCTCGAATAGTTCTTGATGATGCTTTTGAACACGGTGGCATTCGGGATCTGCACGTGGTTGCCGTCGAGCGTCAGAAGCACCGTGCTGCGGGTATTGAGGTTCTGCACGATACCGACATGGCCGGCCACGTCGATCAGGTCGCCCGAGCGGAACGGGTTGCGCATCGACAAGAGCAGGCTCGCCAGGAAATTCTCGGCGATGTCGCGGAAGGCGAAGCCGATGACGATGCCGATCAGGCCGGTGCCGCCGAGGACGGTGACCGCGAGGCTGGTGAGGCCGGCGACCTGCAGCACGAAATAGATGCCGAGCAGGAAGATCGGGATGGTGACCGCCCGCACGATGACGGAGCGCAGCAGCGGCGAGCTTATGCGCGTGGAGAGGAAGCCGCGCGCGAAGCGGCCGATGAGGGCCGCGACGACGACGGTTGCAAAGGCGATCAGAAGGGCGAGAAGCAAAATCGGCCAGGCTTGGACCGCCTGGCGGTAGAGCCGGGCCGATTCCTGCGCCCGCCCGGCCGAAGGTCGAGCGCAGGTCCGCCCGCACCTCGATGCGGTTGACGACCGCAACCGTTCCTTCGGTACTGGCGGCGAGTTCGCCGGCCCACTGGCGATGGTCCTGCGAGCCGGTGGCGCCGTCGAGGAAGACGACACCCTCGCGCACCGCGACCGTCGCGGTCTCGAACCATCCGGTGGACTGGAGAATGCCGGCGAGGCGTTCGGCGATGTCGCGGTCCTCGACCGAAGGATCGATGCTGACCGGCTGGCGCGGAGCGCTCGGCGCCTCTTCCATGTCGGCCGCAGGCTCCTGTGCGCGCGCTCCGCCATCTGGCGGGACAGCAACAAACATCGAGAGGAGCAGGACAAGCACTGCCGCCGGAACGCGCACTCGACCGTAGGCGCCGGATTGGCTGCGTCCGCGACTGGGCAGCAAGAACTTCATCCTTGCCGAAACGCCGGCGCCGCCGCTGCGTTCCGGACCATCATCAAACACGCCCCGCGCATGCCTCTGCCAAGGCGGGGCGCGATGGCGGTATTGACATTCCCCTTCGCGCGACCGACCTCTTGCGCTCGCGAGAGGAGACCACTGCGATGCCCGAGGCCCGACGAACGACCATCGACACCGCCGAAGTCGAGCGTTTCTCCGCGCTCGCCGCCGAATGGTGGAATCCGAACGGCAAGTTCAAGCCGCTGCACAAGTTCAACCCCGTGCGGCTGGCCTATATCCGCGACCAGGTCGCCGAACGGTTCGGCCGCGACCCGCGCTCCACGCGCCCGTTCGAAGGCTTGCGCTTCCTCGATATCGGCTGCGGCGGCGGACTGTTGTGCGAACCGATGGCGCGCCTCGGTGCGACCGTGGTGGGCGCCGACGCCTCCGAGACCAACATCGAGGTGGCGAAGCTGCATGCCGCCCAGAGCGGCGTGACGATCGACTATCGCGCGACCACCGCCGAGGACCTGGCCGATGCCGGCGAGAAGTTCGACGTGATCCTCAACATGGAGGTCGTCGAGCACGTCTCCGACGTCGGGCTTGTACATCGGCAAGTGCGCCGAGATGGTGAAGCCCGGCGGGGTCATGTTCGTGGCGACGATCAACCGGACGCTCAAGGCGCTGGGGCTCGCGATCCTCGGAGCGGAATACGTGCTGCGCTGGCTGCCGCGCGGCACGCACCAGTTCGGCAAGCTGGTGCGGCCGGACGAGCTGCAGAAGGCGCTCGGCGATGCGGGCATGAACGTGATCGACCGGACCGGCGTCGTCTACAGCCCGCTGGCGGATCGCTGGCAGCGTTCGCGCGACATGGACGTCAACTACATGGTGCTGGCGGAGAAGCCGGCGAACGAGTGAGCGCGGAGGACCGTCTCCGGCGGCCCGAGGCCCTTCAGCGACGCCAGCTTGAGCGCACGTGCCTCGGTTGCGGGGTTCCTGATGTGGAAAGCCATCGTCGTTCGATCCGGTTTCCGCCGGGTATCGCCCTTAGCAGGGAGACGACGCCGATACGAACCAGTCAGCTTTCCCGGCTCTGCGCTCTCGTGGTCATAGCGACGCCGATGCCGATGACGGCGGCTCCCGCCCAGGTGAGCAGCGCGTATCGCTCGCCGAGGAAAAACGTGCCGGAGACCAGCCCGAGGCGGCCGCGACATAGCCGATCTGGCTGAGATAGACCGGGCCGCCGACCGCCTGGAGGCGGAAGAAGAAGACGAACATGCCGGCCGACGAGGCCGCTTGCGCGCCGACCGCCGCGGCAGGTCGGCGAGCGGTGCGAGCGATGAAGTCGGCCGCGGGCAAAAGCCGACGAGGAGAAGGATGGCCGCGGCAGCGAAGTGGCTCCCGATGGCGAGTTCGATCGGCCCGGCATGGCCTGGCCAGTCGAGGGTCCGGTAGATGTTGCCGATCGCGAGTGCCAGCGGAATGAGCAATCCGAGCGCCACCCATCCGGTGGCCGCCGGTTGTCCGAGTTCGCCGCGGGTGACCGCCACGATCACCGCGCCGAGGAAGCCGACCGCGATGCCGCCATGCCGAGCGGGCTCGAGTGCGGCGCAGCCTGAACATCAGCGACAGGCTGAGCGTGATGACGGGCGACAGCGTCAGCATGATCGCCGTGAAGCCGGCGCCGAGATGCGGGATGGCGGCGAAGACGATGATGTTGGGGATGGCATAGGAGATCGCGCCGGCGATCGCGAAATAGCGCAGCTTGTGGCGGTCGAGCGTCGGCAGGTCGCGGCGGATCAGCTGGACCGGATGAGCATCGTGCCGACGCCGAAGGAGATCACGAACGACCAGACCACCGCCGATACGCCGGCCTGCGTGGCGATCTTGCCGAGCGGGAAGATCATGCCGAGCAGACCGCCGGTGACGAGCAGCAGCGCGGCGGCAGAATCCCAGACGGCCTCATGGCCGGGCGAAAGGGTTCATGGCAGGTCGGTCCCGGAGGTCTGCAGGATCAATTCCGGTCGTCGGGGAAGACCGGGATGGGCATGAACTCGACGCCGTCTTCGGCCAGGCTCCGGACTTCCTCGGGCGAGGCTTCGCCGTAGATGCCGCGCGCCTCGACCTCGCCGAAATGGATTTTTCGCGCCTCCTCGGCGAATTTCTCGCCGACGTAATCGGCATTCGCCCGCACCTTCTCCGAAAGCTCCTTCAGCCTTGCGAAAACCTGCTTCTGCTCCTCGCCGACCGCCAGCGCGATCTTGTCGCGCTTGCGGCCCGTCGAGACGGCGGGAGCCATCAGGGCCTTGCTGACGTGACTGGAACCGCAGACCGGACACGAGACGAGATCGCGCTCGGCCTGGCTGTCGAAATCGTCATTGTTGCGAAACCAGCCGTCAAAGGCGTGGCCATGGTCGCAATGCAGGGAAAAGCGGATCACGAGGCGGCTCTCTCCGCTGCGGGCGGTACGGCGCCGACGCTCCTGACCGAGAACTCGCGGGCGTTCTTCAGGTTCGGGATCTTCGTGCGCGCGGCCGCCGACGGCGGCGGTGTCGATCTCGGCGACGATGACGCCCGGTTCGTCATGATCGGCTTCCGCCACGATGCGTCCCCAGGGATCGACGATCATGGAATGGCCGTAGGTCTCGCGGCCGTCCTCGTGCCTGCCGCCCTTGCGCGGCGGCGACCAGCCAGGCGCCGTTCTCGATGGCGCGGGCGCGCAGGAGCACGTGCCAGTGCGCCTCGCCGGTCTGCCGCGTGAAGGCCGCCGGCACGGTGAGGACCTCGGCGCCGGCCATGGCCTGGGCGCGGAAGAGCTGCGGGAAGCGCAGGTCGTAGCAGACCGACATGCCGAGCCTGGCGAATGGAAGATCGGCGACGATGGTGCAGGCGCCGGGCTGGTAGGTGCTCGATTCGCGCCAGCTCTCGCCGTTGTCGAGATCGACGTCGAACATGTGGATCTTGTCGTAGGTGGTGATGAGCGCACCGTCGGGTCCGAAAAGGAAGGCGCGGTTCGCCACCTTGCCGTCGTCGCGCGCGATCGCCGTCGACCCGACATGGATGGTGATGCCGAGTTCGGCGGCAAGGCGCCCGGCGGTGGCGGCGATCACATCGGCGCCTTCGTCCTTGAGGATGGTGCGCAGCCGGGCACGGTCGCGCACCAGGGCTCCTGTCATTTCCGGTGACTGGACGTAGCTGGCGCCCTGTGCAGCCGCCTCGCGGACCATGGCCTCGAACGTCTGCGCATTCGCATCAGGGTCCATGCCGGACCGCATCTGGATGGCGGCAGCCCTGAAGACGCTCATCATGCCGACCCGTCAGGCGTTGCCGCCCTGCAGCATGGCATCGAGGCGACCATTCGCCTCCAGCGCGTGCAGGTCGTCACAGCCGCCGACATGGGTGTCGCCGATGAATATCTGGGGAAACGTCGCGCGTCCCGACCGGGCCATCATCTCCTGCCGGAGGTCCGGCGAGAAGCTGGCG
This sequence comes from uncultured Alphaproteobacteria bacterium, assembly GCA_963747465.1. GTDB lineage: Bacteria > Pseudomonadota > Alphaproteobacteria > Rhizobiales > Rhizobiaceae > Aquibium. Next base: position 436,172 of record CAVVFC010000003.1, on the reverse strand, counting down.
TCGTGTTCGGTGTAGGACACGCCCTTCCGGTCCAGCAGGCGCTTGGCGGCGCTGCAGTATCCGCACATGGCACGGGTGTAGATGGTTACGTCTGGCATCGCGTTTTCCGTCGTCATGCCGCTCTATATAGAGTTGCCGCCGGCGTCTAGAAAGTCCTCCGGCAGCACGCGCGCGAAAGTGAGCACGTCGACGCCCGCCGCGCCCGCCCTCTTCAGGGACCGCGCCATTGCCGACACGGTTGCGCCGGTGGTGTAGACGTCGTCGACGGCGAGCACCCGTCGTCCCTTCAGCCGCGCACGCGCTTCAGCCGGCACCTTGAAGGCGCCGCGCACGTTTTCCTCGCGCGCCGTCAGGCCGAGCCCGACCTGCTGCCGCGTCGGCTTGATGCGGGCGACGAGGGACGGCTCGAACGCCAGGCCGGTGAGGTCCGCGATGGCGCGCGCGAGTTCCGCCGACTGGTTGAAGCGCCGGGAAAGGAACCTGCGCGCATGCAGCGGGACCGGAACGATCATGTCGGCGCGACCGATCAGTTCGCCGCCGGCGCGCACCATCCAGCGCGCCATCCACGGCGCCAGATCGGTCCGGTCGTTGTATTTCAGCGACTGCACCATGCGGCGCGCGACGCCGGAATAGACCACGGCCGAGCGGGCCCGGTCGAAGGGCGGCGGGTTGGCGATCGCGGCCGGCGACACCGTCCCCTCGCCCATGTCGATACCGAAAGGGACGCCCAGCACCTCGCACCAGGGGCGCTCGATCAGCCTCAGTTCGCGCCAGCACGAACCGCAGAGCGTGGCCGGCAGGCTGACCGTCCTGCGGCAACCGCCGCACAGCGGCGGGAACAGCGCCCGCGCCACCCCGACGGTCATCGTATCGAATACGCGCTTGATCTCGAGGGACAGATCGGCCACGACGCTCACCTGAACGGACGCAAGCTAGCAGAAGCAGGGTCGCAAGCCTATCGCTGACGGGCCGGCTTTCGTCGCAGCCGACGCGGAAGGCGCATGGAACTCCTGTTCGATCCGGGGCCGTCCTCGCAGAGGAAGAAGCGGGCGCGCGACATGGACGTCGCCGGCGCCGATTTCCTGATGCGGCGCGTTGCGGAGGATCTCGGCGAACGCCTGTCGGCGGTGGAGCGGACGTTCTCCTCGGCCGCGGCGGTGCATTGCGTCACGCCGGATGCGGCGCAGGTGCTGCGCGCCTCCGGCAAGGTGGAGAGTATCACGCGTGTCGAGGCTGATCCGGCCTTCCTTGCTGGCGGCGAGGGCGTGGTCGCATCCGGCGATGCGCTTGGACTGGCGCCGGAAAGCATCGATCTCGCCGTCTCGCTCCTGGCGCTGCACGAGGTCAACGACCTGCCGGGGCAGCTGATCCAGATCAGGCGTGCGCTGAAGCCCGATGGTCTGTTCCTGGCGTGCCTGGCCGGCGCGGGCACACTTGCCGAACTTCGCGAGAGCCTGCTGGCGGCCGAGACCGAACTGACTGGCGGCGCCAGCCCGCGCGTCTTCCCCTTTGCCGACGTACGGGATGCGGGAGCATTGCTGCAGCGGGCCGGTTTCGCGCTTCCGGTCGCCGACGTCGATGCCGTGACGGTGCGCTACGGCGACATGTTCGCACTGCTGCGCGACCTGCGCGCGATGGGAGCGACCAACACGCTTGCCGGGCGCCTGCGCCGTCCGACGCGGCGCGGCGTTTTCCTGCGCGCCGCCGAAATCTACGCCGGAAAGTTCGCCGATCCGGACGGGCGCATCCGCGCGACCTTTTCGATGATCTGGATGTCGGGGTGGGCGCCGCACGCCTCGCAACAGGCACCGGCAAAACGGGGCTCGGCGAACGTGTCGCTCGAGGACTTCCTGAACCGGAAGAAGCCGGAATGAAGAGCCGTCAGTTCAGAGTGTTCTGAATGGCCGAGGTCGGCTCGGCGAAGAGCACCTCGATCGCGTTCTGCACCTGTGAGATGCCGGCGACGATCGCCAGCGACAGCACGGCCACGATCAGCCCGTACTCGATCGCCGTCGCGCCTGTCTCGTCCCGCAGAAACGCCTTGAGCGCAGTCATCATGCCTTCCTCGATCATTTGTCCCCATCCTAGGGGCCGATCCGATAGAAAGCCTTAAGAGAACCGGTTAACACGCGGTGCATGCGGCCGCCGCGATCAGCGGCAGTCTCCGGACTGCCGGCCATCGGTGTGAATGATGCAGATGGAGCCCGGCGAGTTCTGGAGCACGCTGCGTCGTACCGTGTAGATGTCGCTCCGGCCGATCGAGCCGGTGCTCATCAGGTCGAGGCCGCCGCCGGATTGCCGGACGAACTGCTTTTCGGCGACGGGAGCGATGATCAGGGCCAGCGCGATAGCCGCCGACCCGAAGAGAAGCGCGACCCGCACGGCGCTCATGCCGGCGGTACCGAGGCGCGATCCCGGCGTCACCTTGATGTCTTCCCAGTCGTAGTCCGTACGCATGACGAGCTCCCTGCCCTTGTCCGCGAGAGTGTGTCCGTGGCTGCTGTCGGAAAGATTGTCACGACCGCCTGAACGATCCATTAACGCTGTTGGGGAAAACCGGACGCGGGGCTTTCCGGCAAAGCTTCCGACGGTCGGCAGGACGGTCCGGCGGTATGCCTCAGAGCAGGTCGATGAGGAAAGGGATCAGCGGCTCGTCTGCCGGCGGCATCGGATAGGAGCGCATGTTGCGCGGCCGGACCCATTTGAGCTGCTGGCCTTCGAGGCTCTGCGCCGTGCCCTCGAACCGGCGGCAGATGAAGAGCGGCATCAGGAGGTGGAAGTCCTCGTAGGCATGGCTGGCGAAGGTGAGCGGCGCCAGGCACGGCTCGCGCGTGACGATGCCCAGTTCCTCGCGCAACTCGCGCACGACCGTCTCCTCCGGGCGTCTCGCCAGGCTCGACCTTGCCGCCGGGAAACTCCCACAGGCCAGCCAGCGCCTTGCCTTCCGGCCGCTGCGCCAGGAGCACGCGGCTATCGGCATCCACGAGGGCGCAGGCGGCCACCAGGAGCAGGCGCTTGCCGCCTTCCGCGTCCGTCACCGGTCCTCGCGGCGGTAGTGGTAGCGATAGACTTCGGAGAAGCCGAGGGATGTGTAGAGAGCGATGGCGACCGCGTTGTCGGCCTCCACCTGCAGCCAGGCCTCGCGCGCACCGCGCAGGAGGGCCCATTTCAGGGCGGACAGGACGATGCGCCGGCCGTGGCCGTTGCCGCGCATGCCGGGTGCCGTCGCCACCTCGAACAGGCCGGCGAGTTCGCCGTCGTGGACGCAGATCGCGGTGGCCGCCGCGTCGCCCCCGGTCTCGTGCACGAACAGCCCGGCTTCCGGTTCGATGGAGCCGATCAATTCCGACATGCCGGGTCGTTGCGACGGCTCCATCGCCCGCACCGTCAAGGCGGCGCCGATGAAACGACCGATGTCCTTCAGCGGGATCTGGTCGAGCACGCCTTGCAGATGATCGCCGGCCAGCGGGCAGCACATGACGATGGATTCGGAGAAGCTGGACCAGTTCGCCTCGTCGAGATGCTGGACGAGCACCTTGCTCGCAAGGGGCGAGATGCGGAACGTCAGCGGACGACCATACGACTCGAAACGCCGCCCGGCACGGCCGATCCGCTCCACGAGGTTGCGGCCGTCGCCGGGATCGAGCGGGTTCACCGAGTTCAGGCGCTTGGCGTGCAGGCCGGCGGTGAGCCGGATCACCCAGGTCGCGTCGTAGACGACCGACGAGGCCGGCCAGGCGCGAAAGCCAGCCGCTTCGTAGCGCCTGACCGTCGCCAGTTCAGGCTCGCTGCCAAGTCCGGTTCGCAACAATCTGCTCCGTCAGCTGCGATAGTCGCCATTGATGGCGACGTATTCCTTTGTGAGGTCGCAGGTCCAGACCGTGGCCTTGCCCCGGCCGATCCCGAGATCGACGCCGATCCTGATCCGATCGCCCGTCATGTACCGCGAAACCGCCTCCTCGGAGTAGGTAGGGTCGCGCTCGCCTTCATGGGCGACGCGGAAATCCCCGAACGAGATCGAGAGGCGGTCGCGGTCGGCCGGTTCGCCGGCCTTGCCGACGGCCATCACGACGCGGCCCCAGTTGGCGTCCTCGCCGGCGACCGCCGTCTTGACCAGCGGCGAATTGGCGATCGACAGCGCGATCCGCTTGGCCGACCGGCGCGACTTCGCGCCCGTCGACGGCGATCTCGATCTCCTTGCGGGCGCCTTCGCCGTCGCGCACGACCTGCAGCGCCAGATCCTTCAGCACGCGGTTCAGCGCGCGGCGGAACTGGGCGAGCTCCGGATCGTCGATGGCGGTGATGGCGCGGGCACCGCGCTTCGCCGCCGCTCCGGTCGCGAAGATGAGCAGGGTGTCACTGGTCGAGGTGTCGCTGTCGACGGTCACCGCGTTGAAGGTGCGGTCGACGCCGCGCGACAGCATATCCTGGAGCACGGGCGCCGCAATCGGAGCATCGGTCGCCACGAAGGACAGCATGGTCGCCATGTCCGGCGCGATCATGCCGGCACCCTTGGCGATGCCGTTGATGATGACCTCGGCGCCGCCGAGCGCCACCTTCGCGGTGGCGTATTTCGGATAGGTGTCGGTGGTCATGATCGCCTTGCCGGCGTCCGCCCAGCGGTCCGGCCGCCGCCTCGCGCGGCGAGGCCGCGCGAGCAGATGCGTGAACCGGCCCGCGTCGAGCGGCTCGCCGATGACGCCGGTGGAGGCGAGGAAGACCTCGTCCCGGCCGCATCCGAGCGCGGCGGCTGCCGCTTGCGCGGTCGTGGCCGTCGCCTGCCTGCCCTTCCGGCCGGTGAAGGCATTGGCATTGCCGGAATTGACCACGAGGATGCGCGCCTTGCCGGCGGGCAGGTTGTCGCGGCAGAAATCCACCGGGGCCGAAGGGCACTTCGAGCGGGTAAGCACGCCCGCGACGGTTGTTCCCTCGTCGAAGGCCATGACCAGGAGGTCGGTCCGCCCCCTGTACTTGATGCCGGCTTCGGCGGTGGCGATCCTGACGCCGTCGATGGGCGGCAGGACCGGCTGCTTTTTCGGCGCGAGCGGCGAGACGGCGCTGGACATGGTGGACAGGTCTTCGGCGCGGATGGCTACTGCTGCGGCTGCGGCTGGGGCTGGGGCTGGGGAGCCTCGATCTTGCCGACCGCTTCCTTCAGCGCCGGGTCCTTGATGTCGATCTCGGCGGCCTGGCGCGCGCTCTGCACCGCTTCGAAATACTTCTCCCTGAACAGGAGGCTGCGGATCTGATCCTTGACCTGGTCGAATGCCGGGGGCTGCTGGGCCCGCTTGTCCTCGACCTTGATGACGTGGAAGCCGAACTGCGTCTCGACCGGCTCCTTGGAGTATTCGCCGACCTCCAGCGCGAACGCGGCCTTCTCGAATGGCGGCACCATCTGGCCGGGACCGAAATAGCCGAGATCGCCGCCCTGCGGCGCGGCGCCGTCGGTGGATTTTTCCTTGGCGATCGCCTCGAAGTCGCCGCCGGCCTCGAGCTGCTTGATGATCTCCTCGGCCTCTTCCCTGGTCTTCACCAGGATGTGGCGGGCGCGGATCTCGTTGGTCGGGGGCGTGGCCGCGACTTCCTTGTCGTAGCGGGCGCGCACCGCCTCGTCGGTGACCTCGGAGGCGACCTTCTGATCGACATAGGCGCTGTGGAGCGCGCGCTGGCGCAGGAACTCCATGCGGTTCTTGAACTCCTCGTCGTCGCCGAACCCCGCCTCGGTCGCCTTGTCGGCCATCAGCCGGATCTCGACGATCGCCGACAGTACGGCGGCGCGCTGCTGTTCGGGCTGAAGCTGCGCGAACTGCTCGCCGAGATCCTTCAGCGCCATCGACAGGTCGCCTTCGGTGATCGGCGATCCGTCGACCGTGGCGACCACCTTGGAGGGATCGACGGTCTCCTGCGCGGACACGGCGAAGGGCGTGGCGACCGCCAGACCGAGTGCGAAGGCACAAGCCGACAGCGGGCGGAGGTTGAGGGGCAGGCGCATGGAAATGTCTCCAGACAGAAGAGAAGGGGCGCAGCCATCGCGCCCGAATACGGCGAAAATGGGCGGTCGCGGCAGTCGGCACGCGACGTTGACATCGCTTTCGCCCCCTCTTATCTGTCCTTCGTCCCTGCGTCCAGAACCCTTTTCCGGGCGCTTTTTTGATTGTGGATCTGCCCTAAAACAGTCTTCAGGCACGGTCCTGCCGGTCGCGGCCGGAAGAAGTTTCACATTGAAAGGACCAGTGGATGGTCAGTCTTGGTGGTTTCGCGCGCAAGGTCTTCGGCTCCGCCAATGATCGGCGGATCAAGGGCCTGCGCCCCCGCGTCGAAGCGATCAACGCCCTCGAGGAGGAGATGAGGTCGCTGTCGGACGACGCCCTGAAGGGCAAGACGGCGGAGTTCCGCGCGCAGATTGCCGAGGGCAAGTCCCTCGACGATCTCCTTGTGCCTGCGTTCGCGGTGGCCCGCGAGGGTGCGCGGCGCGCGCTCGGCCTGCGGCCCTTCGACGTCCAGCTCATCGGCGGCATGGTGCTGCACGACGGCGGCATCGCCGAGATGCGCACCGGCGAGGGCAAAACGCTGGTGGCTACCCTCCCCGTCTACCTCAACGCGCTGGAGGGCAAGGGCGTCCACGTCGTCACCGTCAACGACTATCTGGCCAGCCGCGACGCCGAATGGATGGGCCGCGTCTATTCCTTCCTCGGCCTCACCACGGGCGTCATCGTCCACGGGCTGTCGGACGAGCAGCGCAAGGCCGCCTACGGATGCGACGTCACCTACGGCACCAACAACGAGCTCGGCTTCGACTACCTGCGCGACAACATGAAGTACGAGCGCGCGCAGATGGTCCAGCGCGGCCACAACTACGCGATCGTCGACGAAGTGGATTCGATCCTGATCGACGAGGCGCGCACGCCGCTCATCATCTCCGGTCCGCTCGACGACCGCTCGGACCTCTACAACCAGATCGACACGTTCATACCGCAGCTCGCCGACCCCGACTTCGAGATCGACGAGAAGCAGCGCACGGCGACCTTCACCGAGGAGGGCACGGAAAAGCTGGAGAACCTGCTGCGCGAGGCCGGCCTGCTGAAAGGCGCCGCACTCTACGACATCGAGAACGTCGCGATCGTGCACCATGTCAACAATGCGCTGAAGGCGCACCGCCTCTTCCAGCGCGACAAGGACTATATCGTCCGCAACGACGAGATCGTCATCATCGACGAGTTCACCGGCCGCATGATGCCGGGACGCCGCTTCTCCGAGGGCCTGCACCAGGCGCTCGAGGCCAAGGAGCACGTCAAGGTCCAGCCCGAGAACCAGACGCTCGCCTCGATCACCTTCCAGAACTACTTCCGCATGTACGGCAAGCTCGCCGGCATGACCGGCACCGCCTCTACCGAGGCCGAGGAGTTCGGCAACATCTACGGGCTCGGTGTCTCGGAGATCCCGACCAACCTTCCGGTCGCGCGGCTCGACGAGGACGACGAGGTCTACCGCACCGCCGAGGAGAAGTACCGGGCGATCGCCCGCGAGATCAAGGATGCCCATTCCAAGGGCCAGCCGATCCTGGTCGGCACGACGTCGATCGAGAAGTCGGAATTCCTCGCCGAACGGCTGCGCAAGGAAGGGGTTTCCACCTTCGAGATCCTCAACGCCCGCCACCACGAGCGCGAGGCGCAGATCGTGGCGCAGGCCGGCAAACCGGGCGCGATCACCATCGCCACCAACATGGCCGGCCGCGGCACCGACATCCAGCTCGGCGGCAACGCCGACATGCGCATCGCCCAGGAACTGGACGGCATGCCCGAAGGTGCCGAGCGCGAGGCGAAGGAAAAGGCCATCCGCGAGGACGTCCAGCGCCTGAAGGCCGAGGCGCTCGCCGCCGGCGGCCTCTACGTGCTCGCCACCGAACGGCATGAATCGCGCCGCATCGACAACCAGCTGCGCGGCCGTTCCGGACGCCAGGGCGACCCGGGCCGCTCGAAGTTCTTCCTGTCGCTGCAGGACGATTTGATGCGCATCTTCGGCTCCGACCGCATGGACGGGATGCTGCAGAAGCTCGGCCTCCAGGAGGACGAGGCGATCATCCATCCCTGGATCAACAAGGCGCTGGAGAAGGCGCAGAAGAAGGTCGAGGCGCGCAACTTCGACATCCGCAAGAACCTCCTGAAGTTCGACGACGTCATGAACGACCAGCGCAAGGTGGTCTTCGAGCAGCGCAAGGAACTGATGGACGGGGAGAACCTCTCCGAGACGGTCGGCGAGATGCGCCAGGACGTGATCGACGATCTCGTCGCCAAGCACATCCCCGAGAACGCCTATGCCGAGCAGTGGGACACCGCCGGACTGAAGGAAGGCGTGCGCTCCTACCTGAACCTGGACCTGCCGATCGAGGACTGGGCGCAGGAGGAAGGCATCGCCGAGGAGGCGATCCGCGAGCGCATCACCGCCGCGGCGGATGCAGCCGCCAGTGAGCGCGCCGAACGCTTCGGCCCCGACGTGATGACCTATGTCGAGAAATCGATCCTCCTGCAGACGCTGGATCACCTCTGGCGCGAGCATCTCGTCAACCTCGATCACCTGCGCTCGGTGATCGGTTTCCGCGGCTACGCCCAGCGCGACCCGCTTAACGAGTACAAGTCGGAAGCCTTCGAGCTCTTCCAGGCCATGCTCGGCAACCTGCGCCAGGCGGTGACGGCCCAGCTGATGCGCGTGGAACTGGTTCGCGAGGCGGCGGATGCGCCGCCGCCGCAGGTCGCGCAGGGTGAAGGCCACCACATGGATGCCACCAGCGGCGAGGACGATTTCACCGAAGGCGGCGACACGGCGGTCCTGGTGCGCCAGGAATTGAACCGCGTCGTACCGGCCGAAGAGCGCGATCCCAAGGATCCCTCGACCTGGGGCAAGGTGGGCCGCAACGAGGCCTGCCCGTGCGGCTCCGGCAAGAAGTACAAGCACTGCCACGGCACGTTCGCCTGACCGACGGATATGTCTGTCTCCGCCGCCGGCGAAAAGGCGGCGCTCAGACGTATCTGATGGGGCCGGGATAGGCGCCGAGCGTCCTGTCGGCAGTCACCAGCACGAGCCGTTCGATGGTCGCCTGCGCGACGAGCATTCTGTCGAAGGGATCCTTGTGAATGCTCGGGAGATCGAGCACCGCCACGGAATGTTCGCTGGTGACCGGCAGTTCGCGATATCCGTTGTCCAGCAATCCGCGGCGAAAGGCGTGCGGATCGACACGGAAATCCTCCCGCCCCAGTGCGCGCTTGATCACCACCTCCCATAGGCTTGCGGCGCTGAAGTGCAGCGAATTGTCGTCCGGGCGGATCAGCCGCAGAGCCTCCGACGACAGGCGATTCGAACCGGCCGCCGCCCAGAGAAGAATCTGGGTGTCGAGCAGGAGCTTCACTCCCCTGTCTCGAACAACGCGGCGATCTCGCCGGCTCCCATGCAGTCGAAATCGTCGGGCACCGAGATCTCTCCGGCCATGAAACCTATCCGTTCCGGCGTCCGCTTCGTGTCGGCTTCGAGCGGGACGACCTTGACCATGGGCTTGCCTGACTTGGCGATGATGAAGGCCTCTCCCTTGGCAGCCTTGTCGACGAGGCGCGATAGATGCGTCTTTGCTTCATGGATGTTGAATACGTTCATGATAGCCTCGAACTAAGTTCACTTAGTTTAGTTTGTTTCCATTCCTGTTTCAATAGCCATCGGAGGCGCGGCTCGCAAGCACGTGACTTGTCCGCCAACATCGCCGCCGAAGCGGCGCTTGTCAGGTCCGATATCGCCTCGCCGAACCGTTTCTTAAACTGTCTCTGGTACCGCTCGGGAGGTGGACTCGAGCATCTGGAGTACGGGTAGCGTGCGTTTTTCCGCGGCCTCGACGGCTGAACGGCTGTTACCGGAGCGCCTGGCGATGGCCGCGCAGCCGTTGCTGCGCCATGCCGACGCGCTCATCTTCGCCGCCGACGAACGCGGCGAGGCCGGACGCATGTCCGTCATCGCGTTCGCCATCCGCATCGCCAACGCGGCGATCGCCTTCCTCAGCCAGGTGCTGCTCGCCCGCTGGATGGGCTCTTTCGAGTACGGCATCTTCGTGCTCGTCTGGGTGACGATGGTGATCGTGGGAAGCCTCTCCTGCTTCGGCTTCCACACCTCCGTCATCCGCTTCATCCCCGAATACCGCGAAAAGGGCCTGTGGGCCGAACTGCGCGGCATCCTGCTCGCGAGCCGGCTGCTCGCGCTCCTGTCCTCGACGGTCGTGGCGGGGATCGGGCTCGTCGGGCTGTGGCTGCTTTCCCCCATGGTCGAGAGCTACTACGTGGCGCCGTTCTATCTCGGGCTCGTCTGCGTGCCGATGATCGCGCTGTCGGACACGCTCCAGGGCATCGCGCGCGCCAATGCCTGGGCGCTGTGGGCGCTGTCGCCGACCTACCTCGTGCGGCCGGTGCTGGTCCTCGTCTGCATGGCCGCGGCGCTCCTTCTGGGCCTGCCGGCGGCCGCCACGACCGCCATTGCCGCCGCGATAGTCGCCACCTACGTCACGACCGTATGGCAACTCGCGTCGGTCGCCACGCGCGCCGACCGCAAGGCCGAGCGCGGCCCCAAGCAGATCCTGCTGCGCGACTGGATCGCCGTCTCCATGCCGATCTTCCTGGTCGAAAGCTTCTTCTTCCTCCTGACCAACGCGGACGTGCTCATGGTGGGGCGGTTCCTGGAGCCGGACGACGTGGCGGTCTACTACGCCACGGTGAAGACGCTGGCGCTGGTCCACTTCGTCTATTTCGCGGTCAAGACCGGCGCGGCCCAGCGCTTCGCCCGCATCAGCCATGGCAGCGATCCGGACGAACTCGCGAGCTTCGCGCGCGAGACCGTCTCGTGGACCTTCTGGCCCTCCGTCTTCATGGCTGGCGTGGTGCTTTTGCTGGGCGAGCCGATGCTGGGCCTGTTCGGACCCGGCTTCGACGCCGGCTACCCGCTCCTCTTCGCGCTGGTGATCGGCGTTGTCGCACGCGCGGCGGTTGGCCCTGCCGAAAGCCTGCTCACCATGACCGGCAACCAGAATGTCTGCGCGGCGGTGTTCGCGCTGACGCTCGCGCTGAACGTCGCCCTGAACTTCATCCTGATCCCGCAACATGGTCTGTGGGGCGCCGCGATCGCCACCACGATCTCGATGGTCTTCGAGGCAGGCGCCCTTTCCCTGGTCGTCTGGCGCCGGCTGTCGATCGTGATGTTGATCTTCGTTCCCGCACGCAAGCATCGGAGCACCTGACGATGGCCGCGGTTCCCATCCTCGAAGAGATGAGCGGCAGCCCCTCCGGCGCTCTCATCGCCAGCCTCGCCGGCATCTCCGCGCGCCCGGCCGAGCAGTCGGCGACCGAAATCACCTCGGCCGGCGGCAAGCAGCGGCAACTGGCGATCTATCCGGCCTCGGCCGGTTTCGACCTCGTCGACGAACTCGACTATCTGTGCGTCCGCACGGTCGAGCCGAACGTGTTCTTCAACCCGCGCTTCCTTGCCCCCGCCATGCCGCGCCTGGAGGACCGGGAGGTACGCCTGCTCGTCATCCGCGACGGCGACGAGGAGAAGAGCAGGCTGAGGCTGCTCGCTCCCTTCTCCATCGAGAAGCCGACGATCCCGCTGGGAGTGCCGGTGATGCGGACATGGTCGAGCCCGTTCGCTCCCCTCGGCACGCCGCTGGTCGACCGCGACGATCCGGTCGGCGTGATCGACGACCTGCTTTCCATGCTGGCCCGGCCGCACCTCAACCTGCCGAAAGTGCTCGTCGTCCCGGAAATCCGCACCGCCGGGCCGGTCGCCGGCCTGATCCGCACCGTGGCCATGAACCGCAATCTGCCCGTGATCGAGACCATGCGCGTCGAGCGGCCTTTCCTGGAGAGCGCACTCGATGGCGAGGAGTACCTCAAGGCCTCGCTGCGGTCCCATCACTACCGCGAGTTCCGCCGGCTCAAGCGGCGCCTCGCCGAGCAGGGCGCGCTCGAGCACCACGTCGCCCGCCAGCCCGAGGAAATCCGCCTGGCGGTCGAGGAATTCCTGACGCTGGAGGGATCCGGCTGGAAGGGACGCGAGCGCACCGCCATGGTGGTCGACCGATTCCGCGCGGCGTTCGCCCGCGAGGCGATCCACCGGCTGGCGCAGCAGGACTCCTGCCGCGTCCATTCGCTGACGCTCGACGGCAAGACGATCGCGAGCCTCATCATCTTCATCGAGGCGGGTCAGGCCTACACCTGGAAGACCGCCTACGACGAGACCTATTCAACCTTCTCCCCGGGCACGCTTCTGACCATCGAGGTGACGAAGATCCATCTCGAGGATCCCAACATCGACGCCACGGATTCCTGCGCGGTTCCGGATCATCCGGTCATGAGCCGGCTGTGGAGCGAAAGACGCCAGATGGGCACGCTGGTGATCGGCATCACGCCCGGTTCCGACAAGTACGCGCGGCAGGCGGCCGGGCAGCTTCACCTGCACAAGGAGACGCTCAACTTCGCCCGCGTCGTGCGCAATCGGCTCAGAGGCATCCTCAGGCGGCGCTGACGCCGCTCAGGCAGAAGCCTCGCGGCGGGCGCGATCCCGGAAGATGCGGCGGATGACCTTGCCCGTCGTCGTCAGCGGCATGGAATCCACGAATTCGACTTCGCGCGGATATTCGTGCGCGGAAAGCCGCTCGCGCACCCAGGACTTGATCTCCTCGGCCAGCGCGGCAGACGGTTCGGTCCCGTCCTTCAGCACGACATAGGCCTTCACGATCTCGGTCCTGACCGGATCGGGCTTGCCGACTGCGGCGGCCAGCGCGACCGCTCCGTGCCCGGTGAGGCAGTCCTCGATCTCGCCGGGACCGATCCTGTATCCGGCCGAGGTGATGACGTCGTCGTCGCGGCCGAAGAACTGGATGTAGCCGTCGCCGTCCGCGACGCCCTGGTCTCCGGTGAGCATCCACTCGCCGAGGAACTTCGCCTCGGTCGCCTCGCGGTTCTGCCAGTAGCCGAGGAACATGACGGGATCGGGCCGCCTGACCGCGATCTGCCCCGGCTCGCCGGGCGGCACCTCGCGCCCCCCGGCGTCGATCAATGCCACCGCATGCCCCGGCACCGGCTTTCCGATCGCGCCGGCCCGCGAGACGCCGAGCGCGGCGGACGAGCCGAGCACGAGATTGCACTCGGTCTGCCCGTAGATCTCGTTGACCGTGATGCCGAGTTCGCCGCGCGCCCACTCCCAGGTTTCCCTGCCCAGCGCCTCGCCGGCCGAAGCGACGGTGCGCAGGTGCTTCGGGAACCGGGCGGCGATGCCGGGTGTGGACTTCATCATCCTGAGCGCCGTCGGCGGTATGAAGGCGTTGCGGACCGACATGCGCCGCATGAGGTCGCAGGCGATCTCGGAGTCGAACTTCTCCATGCGCGAGGAGACCACGGGAATGCCGAAATAGAGCGCGGGCAGGAGCGCGTTGAGGAGCCCGCCGGCCCATGCCCAGTCGGCCGGCGTCCAGAAGCGGTCTCCGGCCTGCGGGAGGAACTCGTGCGCCATCTCCATGCCCGGCAGGTGGCCGAGCAGCACACGATGCCCGTGCAGCGCGCCCTTGGGCGGACCGGTCGTGCCGGAGGTGAAGATCATCATCGCGGGATCGTCCGGCGTGGTGTCCTCCGGCAGGTAGACCTCCGGATGGTCGGCGACGAGCCCGTCGAAGCCGAGCGCATCGCCGCTTGCGCCCTCCACGAGAACGACGGTCCGCAGGTCCGGCAGGCGGGCCCTGATCAAGGTGAGCTTGGCCAGGCCCGCGGCATTGGTGACGATCGCCTTCACACCGGCCGTCGCCAACCGGTACTCGAGCGCCTCGACCCCGAACAGCAGCGCCAGCGGCACGGCGATGGCGCCGAGCTTGTAGATGGCGACATGGCTGATCGCCGTCTCGAAGCTCTGCGGCAGGAGCAGCGCGACCCGGTCGCCGCGCGCAATGCCGTGTGCCTTGAGCCCGCTGGCAAGGGAATTGGAGCGGGAAGAAAGTTGGCCGAAGGTCAGCGTGAGCGGATCGCCGTCCGGCGCGTATTCGCACAGCGCGATCCTCTCCGGGTCGCGCGCCGTCCAGGCGTCGGAGACCGCGACGCCGATATTGAAGCGCCCGGGTATGGACCAGCGGAAGTCGGAAAAGAGGCGTTCGTAGCTGTCGCGTCGTTCGAGCATCGATGCAGCGCTGCCCTTCGTGGCGCGAGAATGGTGCCCCTGGCCGGGATCGAACCAGCACTCCTTGCGGAACTCGATTTTGAGTCGAGCGCGTCTACCAATTCCGCCACAGGGGCACGCGGCGCCCGGAAGCCTCCGGACGGGTGCGGACTATACGGGCAAGCCCGGGTCCGTCAACTGCGTCGTCGGCCCGATCCGCGGCAAGCGAGGCGCGGCGGATTGCCCGTTGCGAAGAAGAGACGTTCCGGACTAGACATCCGCCGTCACGGGGGACCCTCCATGCTTCGCAGGCTCTACGACTGGACCATGTCGCTCGCCGCGACGCGGCATGCGGAAAAGGCATTGGCGGGCATTTCCTTCGCCGAGAGTTCCTTCTTCCCGATCCCGCCCGACGTGCTCCTGATCCCGATGGTTCTGTCGGAGCGCTCGCGGTGGCTGCGCTACGCCCTGATCTGCACCGTCGCCTCCGTGGTCGGGGCCATCCTCGGCTATCTCATCGGCGCCTTCGTCTTCGGACTGGTCGGCCAGCCCATCCTGAGGCTCTACGATGCCGAGGACGCATTCGCCCGGATCCAGCAATGGTACGCGACCTGGGGCGGGTGGGGCGTGCTGTTCGCCGCCATCACGCCGTTCCCCTACAAGGTGCTGACGATCTTCTCCGGATTCGTGGGCATGAACCTCGTCTCCTTCATCGTCGTCTCCATCATCGGCCGGGGGCTGCGCTTCTTCCTCGTCTCGTGGCTGCTGCATCGCTACGGTGCGCCGATCCGCACCTTCATCGAGAACAATCTCGGCCTTCTTTTCACCCTCTTCATGGTGCTGCTCGTGGGCGGCTTCCTCGCCGTGAAGTACATATTCTGAGGACCGCATGAGCCTGACCGCACCGGCCGGACGCCGCCAGACGCAAACCGCCTTCGTGCTTGCCATCGCCATGGCCGCGGTCGTGGGCTCGGCGCTGCTCTTCGAGCATGTCGGCGGCTACATCCCCTGCAAGCTCTGCCTGGAGCAGCGCCTGCCCTACTACGTCGGCGCGCCGGTGATGCTGGCCGCCGGGCTCGCCTCGGCCATGAACCTGCCTGGCATCGTCGTGCGCGGGCTCATCCTGATCGGGGCGCTGCTGATGACCTGGGGGCTCTACATGGGCGTCTACCATTCCGGGGTCGAATGGGCGTGGTGGGCCGGTCCGACCGACTGCGGCGCGGTGAGCGGCGGCACGAACACGGGCGGCAACGGCGTGCTCGACGCGCTGAACACGGTGATCCCGCCGTCCTGCGACGAGGCGGCGCTGCGCATCCTCGGGCTGTCGCTGGCGGGCTGGAACGCGATCGCGAGCCTGGGGCTGGGCGCGGTCGCCTACTGGGGCGCCTTCTCCAGTCGCTGAGGCGCCCGGAGCAGCCGGAGCGGATCACGGCTCCAGTTCGACGTCCCAGTAGAGATAGTCCATCCAGCTCTCATGCAGGTGGTTCGGCGGGAACAGGCGGCCGTTGTTGTGCAGGTCGTGCACGGTGGGCGGAAAGGGCTTCTGCCTGGGGAACATCCTGGCCTGCGCGGGCAGCATGCCGCCCTTCTTCAGGTTGCAGGGCGAACAGGCCGCGACGACGTTCTCCCACGTCGTCTCGCCGCCGCAGCGGCGCGGGATGACATGGTCGAAGGTCAGGTCCTCGTGCGTGCCGCAGTACTGGCACTGGAAACGGTCGCGCAGGAAGACGTTGAAGCGGGTGAAGGCCGGATGGCGCGAAGGCTTCACGTAGGCCTTGAGGCAGACCACGCTCGGGATCTTCATGGTGAAGGACGGCGAAGAGACGGCGTGCTCGTATTCGGCGACGATGTTGACCCTGTCGAGGAAGACCGCCTTGATGGCGTCCTGCCAGGACCACAGCGACAGGGGATAGTAGCTGAGCGGACGATAGTCCGCGTTCAGGACGAGCGCAGGCAGGCTATCCGGCGAGACGGCAACCGTCACTTCCATCCACTCCTTTTCGCGAGAACCGAACGGCCCGGATACTGTAAGCGACAGATGTCAGGAATGTGAAGCATGCAAATGCCAGAACTGTTGCAGGAATGCCTCGTCAAACCGGATATCTTTCAAGGGCTTCGGGTTCCACCGCGGCCGGAGCGCCTTCCTTTCCCTTCATGGCGCGATAGTAGGCCCAAAACAGCCGCGCGGCTACGCCCCTGTGCGGGCGCCATGATTCGGCGATCGCGGTGAGTGCCTTCGGCGCCGGGCGCGGCGCGATTCCCAACGCGTGACCGACGGCCGCCTGCAGCGCGATGTCGCCGGCCGGGAAGATGTCCGGATGCCCCGACGCAAAGAGCAGGTAGATCTCCGCCGTCCACGGGCCGACGCCATGCAGCGCCGTCATCAGGCGCATGGCTTCGCCGGCTTCGAGCGCACAGACGGACTCCAGATCGAAGCTCTTTTCCACGATCGCGGCGGCGATGGCGCGCAGCGTCTTCTGCTTGGGCCGCGACAGTCCGGCGGCGCGGAAGAGCCCGTCGTCGGCCGCCAGGATCGTCTGCGGCGTCAGCGGATCGGCGAGCGCCGCAAGCCGCGCCATGATGGCGCCGGCGCTGGCTGTCGACACCTGCTGCGAGACGATGATCGAGACCAGGCTCGGAAAGCCCGCCGCCACCCGGCGCAGCGGCACATCGCCGGCCACGGCGCGAACCGGGACGAGGCGCGGGTCGGCGCGGCACAGCGCATCGAGCCCGGCCTCGACGTGATCGAGCGTTTCGATCCTGTCCATGGGGTTTTCCTTTGCCGGCCGGAAGACTAGCAATCGGGGGACGTTCCTCCAATCTCCTGCGCGTCCGCTCATGACAATTCCCGCCTTCCGTTTCGCGCCGAGCCCCAACGGGGAGCTCCATCTCGGACATGCCTATTCCGCGCTCGTGAACGCGCGGCTGGCGGCGGCGGCGGGCGGCACGCTCCTGCTGCGCATCGAGGACATCGACACCGACCGCTGCACGCCGGAATACGAACGCGGCATCTTGACGGACCTCGCCTGGCTCGGGATTGAATGGGAGGAACCGGTACGCCGCCAGTCGGAGCATTTCGCCGACTATGCCGAAGCCCTGCACCGCCTGATCGACGAGGATCTGGTCTATCCGGCCTTCATGAGCCGCGGCGAGGCGCGGGCATGGATCGCCGACGGGGCGGGCGAGGACCCGTGGCCGCGCGATCCCGACGGCGCCCCGCTCTATCCGCCCCGCGACAGGTCATTGACCCGGCGCGAAAGCAAGGCACGGATGGAGGCGGGCGATCCGTTCTCCTGGCGCCTCGACATGGCGGCGGCGCTCGCGCACGTCTCCGGTCGGGTGGAATGGCTCGAGACCGGTGCCGGGCCGGACGGAGAGACCGGGCGGATCGCGGCGAGGCCCGAGGCCTGGGGCGACGTGGTGCTGGCGCGGAAGGACACGCCGGCGAGCTACAATCTGTGCGTCGTCGTCGATGACGCCATCCAGGGCATTACCGACGTGGTGCGCGGACGCGACCTCTTCTTCGCGACGTCGGTGCATCGGCTGCTGCAGGACCTGCTCGGGCTGCCGGTCCCGGTCTACCACCACCACGACCTGGTGCTGGGCGACGATGGGCGCAAGCTTTCCAAGAGCCGGCGCGACACCGCGCTGCGCTCCCTGCGGGAGGCAGGCGCGACGCCGGACGATATACGCCGGATGGTGGGGCTCCAAGGCGTCAGAGACGGGCGATGACCGCCTTCACCAGAAGCAGGGTCATAAGGATGATGAAGGCACCGACGAGACCGGCGAAGGCGGCCTCCTGCAACTGCGAGAGCCGTATCCCGTAGAAATTGGCGGCATAGATCGAGGCGAAGAACCCGACCGTGACGATCGCCATGGTGCCGAAGGGGCCGAAGCCGTCGCGGCCGATGATGGCGTTCAACCCGAGCGAGAAGATGAACGAGAGGACAGCCACGGCGGAGACCGCCATGAACAACCACCAGGGGTTCAGATTCCAGATCACAGGCCCTCGAGTCCGCCAGCCTCGCTGGCTCTTCGCAAATCCCTGCCGTGGAGCCTATCGCCCAATCCTTTCCTTTTGCTTATTCCCCCACGAAGAATGATGGAAGAAGAATGAACCTCTCAAGCATGGCGCCGGCCGTATTCGTCATCCTGTGGGCCACCGGCTTCATCGGCGCCCGCTATGCCATGCCGTGGTCGGAGCCGTTCAGCTTCCTCATGGCACGCTTTGCGATCGCCTTCGTCCTGCTCGCCGCCATGCTGGTCTTCATCCGCGCCAGGCCGACGCGCTGGCGCGACCGGTTCCACGCCGCCTTCGCGGGCATGCTGATGCACGGCGTCTATCTCGGCGGCGTGTTCTGGGCGATCCGGCACGGGATGCCAGCCGGCCTCTCCGCCCTCATCGTCGCCCTGCAGCCGCTGATCACGGCGGTGACCGCGGGGCTGTTCCTCGGCGAACGCATCCTGCCCCGCCACTGGCTCGGCCTGGCGGTCGGCTTCGCCGGCGTGGTGATCGTGCTCCTGCCGAAGCTCGGCGCCATCGGCGGCGGCGTGACGGCGGCGACACTGACGGCGGCCGTAATCTCGGTGTTCGGCATGAGCGCCGGCACGATCTGGCAGAAGCGTTTCATCACCGGCGTCGATCTCGTACCGGTGACGCTCTACCAGTATCTCGGCGCAACGCTGCTCATGGTGATCGCCTCGACGGCCTTCGAGACGCGGACGTTCGTACTGACGGGCGAACTGGTCCTCGCCATGGCTTGGTCGGTCCTGGTGCTGTCGCTCGGCGCGATCTTCCTTCTGATGTACCTCATCCGGCACGGCGAGATGTCGAAGGTGGCGTCGCTGTTCTATCTCGTCCCGGCCGTGACGGCGCTGATGGCGTGGGCGCTCTTTTCGGAGGAACTCTCCGCCATCCAGATCGCGGGCATGGTGATCGCGACGCTGGGGGTGGCGCTGGCCACGGTTCAGCTGCCGATGCGCGCCCGTGCCTCGCGGTAGCGGCGCAGCGCCGCGTTCAGTTCCCCGCCCAGGATGAAGATGACGGAGATGATGTAGAGGAAGATCACCGCGATCATGATCGAGGCGAGGCCCGCATAGGTCGAGACGTAGGTGGAGAACTGCTCGAGATAGCTCGCGAAGATGGACGAGCCGGCAACCCAGCCGATGAGGGTGAAGACGATGCCGGGCAGCACGTCGCGGATCCGGCGCCTGCCCGCCGGCAGCCAGAAATGCACACAGACGAGCCCGACGACGATCACGCTCGAGGCGATGATGTATCGCCATATCGTGATCGTCCCCATGTACGGTCCGAGCCAGATGAACTGCTTTTCGGCGATGCGCGCGGCAAGCGGGGCGAGCACGAGCAGCACGCTGATGGCGAGGAAGCCCATGGTGGCGATGAGCACGAAGGCGAAGCTCTGCAGCCGCCTGAAGATCAGCGACCGGGTCTCGGCGACGCGGTAGGCCCGGTTCAGCGAGACGCGCAGGGCCTCGATGCCGTTGGAGGCGAAGAAGGCGGCGAAGATCACGCTGATCGTGAGGAAATCGCCGCGCTGGACGGTGAGCACGTTCGTCACCTCGCGCGCGATCGGCTCGGCGATGTCTCGCGGCCAGGTGTCGAAGACGAGGTGGACGGCGGTATCTGCGAAGGCGTTGGCGCCGAGGAAGCTCGCCAGCGCGGTGGCGAAGATGAGGAAGGGGAACAGCGCGATCAGGGCCGACAGCGCCAGGTGGCTCGCCATGGACCAGCCGTCGTCGGTGTCGAAGTGACCGAATGCATCGGCCAGGACGCGCCGTGCCGCGGCCAAATTCCGCATGAAACCTCCTCGCGAGTGCCTGTCTCGAGCGAATATGTGAAGTTCATCCGCCCGCAAGGCAAGCCGCGCCGGCCCAACTTGCCTGCCGACGCTGCCGCCGAGAGGTTGACGCGGGCACCTGCGGGGAGTTCCACCTGCTGACATCGGCAAGGATTCGCCCTAAATCAGGCACGGGCCGGATTCCGGCATCATCAACCGGAAGGGTCGCATGTCCACCGTTTTCAACATTTTCGCAGTCCTCGTGATGGTGGCCGTGGTCGTCGTTCTCGTCCGCGGGTTGATCAACATGCTGCGCGGCGGTTCGGGCAACACCTCGAACAAGCTCATGCAGGCGCGCGTGCTGCTCCAGTTCGTGGCGCTGGTGCTGATCATGCTGGCGCTGTGGTTCAGCCGCAGCGGCACGCCGGCCTGAGGATCGCTGCGTGGTCAAGCTCAACAAGATCTACACTCGCACCGGCGACGACGGCACCACGGGGCTGGTCGACGGGACCCGGCGCCCGAAGTGCGACCTCCGCATCGAGGCCTTCGGCACCGTCGACGAGGCGAACGCGTGCATCGGACTGGCGCGGCTGCACACCGGCGCGGGCCATCCCGAGATCGACGCCATGCTCGCGCGCATCCAGAACGACCTCTTCGATCTCGGCGCCGACCTCGCGACGCCCGACGACGGCAAGGTCCGCGGCTTCGAGCCGCTGCGGATCGCAGCGGCCCAGGTGGAGCGGGTCGAGGCCGACATCGACCGGCTGAACGGCTCGCTGAGCCCCCTGCGCTCCTTCGTGCTGCCGGGCGGATCGCCGGCCGCGGCGGCACTGCACCTTGCCCGCACGGTCGCGAGGCGGGCCGAACGCTCGATGGTCGCCGCCTCGAGGCAGGACGGCGAGGCGATCAGCGCCGAAGCGCTGAAGTACGTCAACCGCGTGTCGGACTTCCTCTTCGTGGCCGCGCGGGCCGTCAATGACAACGGTACGGGCGACGTGTTATGGGTGCCGGGGGCAAATCGCTGATTCCGGGGGCTTCGGGGGATGTTCATACCGCTTCATGATGCGAACCACCTCAAGCACATCAAGCTACAGTACATCACCTTCGGCCTGATCGCCGCCAACATCATCGTTTTCCTGATGACCTCGATCGCAGGCAGCGACGCCTCGCAGGCGGCAGCCTACGGTCTGGGCTATGTTCCCGCAGTCGTGAACGACGTCGCCGAACTGCCGCCCAACCTCGTCATGCTGCCGGAAGGCTTCACCTACGTGACCTATGCCTTCCTGCATGCCGACATCTTCCATCTCGGCGGCAACATGCTGTTCCTGTGGGTCTTCGGCGACAATGTCGAGGACGCGCTCGGCCATTTCCGCTTCGTGCTCTTCTACCTTGTCTGCGCGGCGGCCGGAGCGGCCCTGCACGGGGCGATGGACCCCGGCTCCGGCATTCCGCTCATTGGCGCGTCGGGCGCAATCGCCGGCATCGTCGCGGCCTACCTGATCCTTCATCCCAGGGTGAAGGTGTGGGTGCTGGCCTTCGGCCGCATACCGCTCAGGATCCCGGCCTTCATCCCGCTCGTCCTGTGGGTCGGCTTTCAGCTGCTGATGCTCGGCGCGGGGGACGACAGCGGAATCTCATGGGCGACCCATGTCGGCGGCATCATCGCCGGTGTGGTCCTGATCCTCATCATCCGCCGCCCCGGCGTGCCCCTGTTCGACCGCACGATCGTGACACCGGCAGCGGTGGAGACGCAGGCGGAGCCCTCTGCCGCCCCGGTCACGCTCGGCAAGACGCCGCGCTGGGGGCGGTGAGACTTCATTCTTGTCGGAGCAGATTCCGCGTCCGGCCCAAGCGGACACCGGCACGTCGTTCCGGGGGTAGCTGCAAACAGACATCAGAGCAACGCACCTGTCCCGGAACGGATGAACCTTCTCCGTATCTGCGGGTTTTCCATGCGAACCGGGGGATCGAAATGGCATGACGCACTCGCCCGACGAAAGTCACGGACACGATCATCAGCATGGGCATCAGCATGGGCATGGCGGAACAGGTCATTCTCATGCACCAGCGAGCTACGGCAAAGCCTTCGCCATCGGAATTGCGCTCAACACCATATACGTCGTCCTGGAAGCTGCCTTCGGCTTGATTTCCGGTTCGCTCGCCCTCCTCGCGGATGCCGGGCACAATCTTTCGGATGTCTTCGGCCTCGTGATCGCATGGCTGGCAACCTGGCTGGCGAGCAAGCCGCCGTCCGGGCGCAGGACCTATGGCTACAAGCGTGCCCCGATCCTCGCATCGCTTGCCAATGCGGTGATTCTCCTGGTTGCGGTCGGCGCGATAGTCTGGGAAGCGGTCCGCCGCCTGATCGAACCGCAACAGGTCGCGAGCGAAACCATACTCTGGGTCGCGGTGGTAGGGCTGTTCGTCAACACAGGGACGGCCTTGCTGTTCATGAGCGGGCGCAAGGGCGACCTGAACATCCGTGGCGCCTTTCTCCATATGGCCGCGGACGCGGGTGTGACCGCGGGAGTCATCGTCGCCGCCCTCCTGATCATGTGGACGGACTGGCAATGGCTCGACCCTACGATCAGCCTCGTGATCGCAATCGTGATCCTGGCCGGCACGTGGGGGCTGCTGCGCGATAGCGTCAAGCTGGCGATGGATGCAGTCCCGCCAGGCATCGATCTCGACGGCGTTCGTGCCCGGCTCGAAGCGCTGCCCGGCGTGAAGGGCCTGCACGACCTCCACGTCTGGGCGCTCAGCACGACGGACACCGCGCTGACCTGCCATCTGGTCATGCCGGAAGGACATCCCGGCGATGCCTTCCTCCACGATGCTGCCGAGGAGTTGCAAGAGCACAACGGAATTGGCCATGCCACCTTCCAGATCGAGACGGACCCGGCGCGCGCGTGTCGCCTCGCGCCGGAGGACGTCGTCTGAAGAGGTACGGCTCCGTTTGGCCGAGCAGCATCGCATGAGCGCCGGTATCCGCCCTCGCCAACTCCCCATATTGACGTAAACGTCAATCGCCCATAGGTTCCGCCGCGCTGCCGGCGCGGCGCGCACGGCCGGTTTTCGGGGCCGAATGTCGGCTTCGGGCTAGCGGGCACGGCGGTGGCAGTGCTAAACGCCGCCCCAACACATTCACGAGAGAGGTTCGACGCTGATGAAAGTTCTGGTCCCCGTGAAGCGGGTGGTGGATTACAACGTCAAGATCCGCGTCAAGTCGGATGGTTCGGGCGTCGAACTGTCCAACGTCAAGATGTCGATGAACCCGTTCGACGAGATCGCGGTCGAGGAGGCGATCCGCCTCAGGGAGGCCGGCAAGGTCGAGGAGATCATCGCGGTCTCGGTCGGGCCGCAGCAGGCGCAGGAGACGATCCGCACCGCGCTGGCCATGGGCGCCGACCGCGGCATCCTGATCAAGGTGGACGGCATCGTCGAGCCGCTGACGGTGGCCAAGCTTCTGAAGGGCGTGGTCGAGGCCGAAGGGCCTGAACTGGTGATCCTGGGCAAGCAGGCGATCGACGACGACGCCAACCAGACCGGCCAGATGCTGTCGGCGATGCTCGGCTGGTCGCAGGGCACCTTCGCCTCCAAGCTCGAACTCGACGGCGACAAGGCGAAGGTCACCCGCGAGATCGACGGCGGGCTGCAGACCATCGAACTGAAGATGCCGGCGATCGTCACCACCGACCTGCGCCTGAACCAGCCGCGCTATGCCTCGCTGCCCAACATCATGAAGGCCAAGAAGAAGCCGCTCGACGAGAAGAGCCCGGCCGACTACGGCGTCGACGTGGCGCCGCGGCTCAAGGTTCTGAAGACCGAGGAGCCCGGTGGCCGCAAGGCGGGCGTCAAGGTCAAGACCGTGGCCGAACTGGTCGACAAGCTGAAAAACGAAGCCGGCGTGCTTTGATTTCGGTGTCAGGAAAGGAATAGAAAAATGGCCATTCTTCTCGTCGCCGAACACGACAACGAAACTGTTTCCGACCAGACCGCGAAAGCGCTCTCGGCCGCCCTCAAGATCGGCTCCGAGGTCGATATCCTGATCGCCGGCAAGGGCGCCAAGGCCGCCGCCGACGGCGCGGCGAAGCTCGAAGGCGCCTCGAAGGTGCTGCTGGCAGAGGCCGACGAACTCGCCGAGCGCCTGGCAGAGCCGCTCGCGGCGCTGATCGTGTCGCTCGCCGACAAGTACGACACGCTGATCGCCCCCGCGACCACGATGGGCAAGAACGTGATGCCCCGGGTGGCGGCGCTGCTCGACGTGATGCAGATCTCGGACGTCACCGACGTCGAGGCGCCCGACACCTTCAAGCGCCCGATCTACGCCGGAAATGCCATCCAGACCGTGCAGTCGACGGACGCCAAGAAGGTGATCACCGTACGCACGGCGGCCTTCCAGGCGGCGGGCGAAGGCGGTTCGGCTTCGGTCGAGACCATCCAGGCGGCGGAAGATCCGGGCCTGTCGAGCTTCGTGGAGAACAGGATCGCGCACAGCGACCGTCCCGAGCTGACGTCGGCCAAGATCATCATCTCGGGCGGGCGTGCGCTCGGCTCCTCGGAGAAATTCCAGGAAGTGATCACGCCGGTGGCCGACAAGCTGGGTGCGGCGATCGGTGCTTCCCGCGCGGCGGTCGACGCCGGCTATGCCCCGAACGACTGGCAGGTCGGCCAGACCGGCAAGGTGGTGGCGCCCGACCTCTACATCGCCTGCGGCATTTCCGGTGCCATCCAGCACCTCGCCGGCATGAAGGATTCGAAGATCATCGTCGCCATCAACAAGGACGAGGAAGCCCCGATCTTCCAGGTCGCCGACTACGGCCTCGTCGGGGACCTGTTCCAGATCCTGCCGGAACTCGAAAAGGCGCTTTGACGGCGGCGGCCGGCCAAGTCTAAGATATTCAGGAGCCGGAGCGGGACAGGACCGCTTCGGCTTCCGCCTCTCAGAGGGCGACGACAGAAGCGCAGGGCTTCGCGGGATCACTCAATGGCGATACAGACCGTCGGCATAATCGGCGCTGGACAGATGGGCAGCGGCATCGCGCATGTCGCGGCGCAGGCAGGCTACCAGGTCATCCTGCACGACGTCTCGACCGACAGGATCGAGAAGGGCATCGCGACCATCAACGGCAACATGGCCCGGCTGGTCTCTTCCGGGAAGCTCGAGGAGTTGGTGCGCTCGAACGCGCTGGCCAAGATCAGATCGGCGAACGGCCTCGAGGACCTCGCAAGCGCCGATCTGGTCATCGAGGCGGCGACCGAGGACGAGACGATCAAGCGCAAGATCTTCGGGCAGCTCTGCCCGATCCTCAACCCGGAAGCATTGCTGGCGACCAACACCTCTTCGATATCGATCACCCGGATGGCCGCGCAGACGGATCGTCCCGAGCGCTTCATCGGCATCCACTTCATGAACCCGGTGCCTTTGATGAAGCTGGTCGAGCTGGTGCGCGGCATCGCCACCGAAGACGCCACCTTCGAGACGGCCAAGGCCTTCGTGCTCAGCCTCGACAAGACGGTGACGGTCGCGGAGGATTTCCCCGCCTTCATCGTCAACCGCATCCTGCTGCCGATGATCAACGAGGCGATCTACGTACTCTACGAGGGGGTCGGTTCGGTCGAGGCGATCGACACGGCCATGAAGCTCGGCGCCAACCATCCCATGGGGCCGCTTCAGCTTGCCGACTTCATCGGCCTCGACACCTGCCTGTCCATCATGCAGGTGCTGCATGACGGCCTGTCGGACTCCAAGTACCGCCCCTGCCCGCTCCTGGTGAAATATGTCGAGGCGGGATGGCTGGGCCGCAAGGCCGGCCGCGGCTTCTACGACTATCGCGGCGAGCATCCGGTCCCGACGCGGTAGGCGTCAGGACCCATCATTCTTACGGACTGGAAGCAGGCGTCAGTGCAGCGGACGCAGGCTGTTCGAATCGTAGGCCTGCACATGCGTCAGCTCGATGCGGTTCCGGCCGGCGTGCTTGGCGTGATAGAGACGCCTGTCCGCTATCCGGTAAAGCTCCACGAACTCGAGCTGATCCTCGAAGCTGACGCCGCCGACGCTGACGGAGAGCCGGTGCTGATTGCCGCGCGGGCGAAACGACATCTCGCTGATGGAGCGCCGGATCCGTTCCGCGATCGCCACGGCATTGTCCTGGCTCGCGCCCGGCAGGAAGACCCCGAACTCCTCGCCGCCGAGGCGGCCGACCAGGTCGCCTTTGCGCACCTGCCCGCGGATCTCGGATGCGATGATCCGCAGCGCCTCATCGCCCTGCTCGTGACCGTAGGTGTCGTTGATCGACTTGAAGTGATCCGCGTCGATGATCAGGAGCGCGCCCTTGATGCGGCGCGACTTGCCGTCCGACAGCAGCTGCTCGTCGACGCGTTCCGAAAAGCTGCCCCGGTTGAGACAGGCGGTGAGGCTGTCCGTCGAGGCGACGACGCCCAGCCTCTGATTGGCTAACGCGAGTTCGCGCAGCTTCAGGGCGAGGAAGAGCAGAACCGGCCCCGCGAGTGCGAGGGACAGCATTACCGCT
This sequence comes from uncultured Alphaproteobacteria bacterium, assembly GCA_963747465.1. Classification (GTDB taxonomy): domain Bacteria; phylum Pseudomonadota; class Alphaproteobacteria; order Rhizobiales; family Rhizobiaceae; genus Aquibium. The sequence goes on along the minus strand of CAVVFC010000003.1, from coordinate 409,669 downwards.
CCTCCGAACCCGTGCGACCTGTCAATCGGCGCCGCATCGGACCGGCGCATCAGATCGTAGACCGTCGAGATCGAAACGCACCACAACGTACCCAGAACCGTCCAACGGAACAGTCTGGATGCCGCCAAACGCGGCAGGCTAAAGTCAAACAGGCCCTTGAGTGCCTCAGGCATCGCCATAACCCCCTGATGGAGACAATCCTCAGGATAGGCGACGCCCGTGAATACGCGATTAGGAATTCCGCAAGGATTTGCCCGGCGCCGCTAACCGCCGGTTAAGCAGAAGCGAATGGAGGACGGGAGAGAACCCGGCAGATGCGGCGGCCACCGGCCGATCGCGGGATGGAGCAATCAGTCGCGGCGGTAGATGAGCCAGTTCTTGGAGGCCCCGAGGTCGGCAATGCCGGAATGGAGCGTCGTGCGGTTGCGTCCGTTGGCCTTGGACGTGTAGAGCGCCTGGTCTGCCTTGGCGTAGAGATCCTCGGCGCTTTCGGCCGTCGGAGCCATGCAGCCGCCGATCGAGATGGTGACGGCGCCGCCCTTCGACGCAACCTGCCCGTTGAGCGGCACCAGCTTCTCGACCGCACATCGAAGCCCCTCGGCAAAGTCGAAGAGGGCGGGTTCGTTCATCCCGGCGACGATGATGGCGAATTCCTCGCCGCCCGTGCGCGCAACCGTCATGTCGGGAGATGCCGCGGTGCGGATGACGCCCGCCACGTGCTGGATGATCTTGTCCCCGACTGGATGTCCGTAGCGGTCGTTGATCTGCTTGAAACGGTCGATGTCCAGGATCAGCAGTGCATGGGAAGCCGCTCTTCCGGGGCGGTCGTAGATCCTGGCGATAGACTTGTCGAATGCCCGGCGGTTGAAGAGCTGCGTCATCGGGTCGGTGTCGGCGAGCTTCTTGTATTCCTCGAGCTTTGTCTTGACCTCCTCGAGTTCGGTCGACTTGTCGATCATGGCGCTCACCAGGTGCCTGCCCTGCTCCACCTTGGAATCGGTGGCTGCCGACATGATCCCCGCGATCCGCTGCAGTATCTCCTGGGTGACGGCGTCCCGCTTGCGCAGCCCGTCGGAGGTCTGGCTGAGGATCGAGCCGTAGCGTTCGAGCTGGATGCGCTCCCTGTCGAAGAGGATCATCACCTCCTCGACCTTGTTGGCGATCTGCTCGCGAACATTCTCGACGAAGAGCTGGTTGCTCGCCTGGATGAAGTACTTGAGGCTGATGCGATCGAGGTCGTCCTGCCTCGGCCGATTGCCCAGGGCGCCGACTTCCGCGTTCAGTGCCGGATTCGAGCCGGCGAAAATCTCGTAATAGATCTCGTAGTTCCTAGGGGTGCCGACGACCCCCATTGCGCGCATCGCCAGTGCGATCTTCGTCGCGATGTCGGAGGCGGGAGCAGCGGGAGCATTGCTGCTCGACGAAACTGAACTCGAAGCCTGCGTCTTCATCCCCACCTCACCGCAAATAGCCGCGCAGCAATGCGACGGCAGCAACGTGCTGCCGAAGCATTTCGAGTTCCCGCCGAGGCAGAACAAGCGATGCACTTCAGCGAGGTTCCCACCCACCTGGGTTCCTGGCCGCACTTGACCTTAAGGGAAGGTGCCTAACTCTCCGTTAAAAAAAGCGGCCCGACCGGCAGCGGACCGCCATTTCGGCGCTTTGCGGAAGCGGCTCACACCCTGAGCGGTTTGGCGACCCTCTCGTCGGCGCCGAACAACCGAAGATACCGGGCGATCTCCGCAGGCTCGCCGGTCGCCTTTTCGGGATTGTCCGACAGCTTGACGGCCGGCCGGCCGTTCGCCTCGCTGACCTTGCACACGATCGAGATCGGCTCGAGCCCGTCGGTCGCGGTCGGTGCGCAGCCTTCGAAGTCATTGGTGAGATTGGTTCCCCAGCCGAAGGTCATCCTGACCTTTCCATGGAAATGATGATAGGCCCTCTCGATGGTCTCCACGTCGAGGCCGTCGGAGAAGACGATGAGCTTGTCGCGCGGGTCGCGGCCGTGCTTCTTCCACCATGCGATGATCCGCTCGCCGCCTTCGATCGGCGGGGCGCTGTCGGGCCGGAAACCGGTCCAGTCGGCGACCCAGTCAGGCGCGTTGCGCAGGAAGGACGCCGTGCCGAACGTGTCGGGCAGCACGATCAGGAGGTTGCCGCCGTAGTACCGGTTCCAGTCCTGCAGGATCTGGTAAGGGGCGGCGATCAGTTCCTTGTCGGTGTCGGCGAGCGCGGCAAGAACCATCGGAAGCTCGTGTGCATTGGTGCCCAGCGCCTCGAGATCGGTGTCCATGGCCAGCTTGACGTTACTCGTGCCGGTCAGCGCATCGCCCAGCCCTTCCTTCAGCGCTTCCACGCACCAGCGCTGCCACAGGAAGGAGTGCCGGCGGCGGGTGCCGAAATCTGAGATGCGCAGGTCCGGCAGCCTCTGCAGCCGCTCCACCTTGGACCACATGCGCGCCTTGGCGCGGGCATAGAGCACGTCGAGCGTGAACGGCCCCATCGACTTCATGGCGGCGCGCGAGCGGAGTTCGTTGATGATCGCCAGCGCGGGAATCTCCCACATGCTGGTCTCCTTCCACTTGCCGTGGAAGTGCAGTTCGAACTGTCCGTCGCGGCGCGACAGTTCGTATTCGGGAAGCTGGAACTCGGACAGCCAGGCGAGGAACTCGGGGCGGAAGATCTGCTTGCTGCCGTAGAAGGTGTTGCCGGCCAGCCAGATCATCTCCTTCTTCGACATCTTCAGCGTGCGCGCATGGTCGAGCTGTCCGCGCAGCTCGCTCTCGCTGATCTCGTCGGCCAGCCGCACCACCTTGGTCCGGTTGATCAGCGAGAAGGTGGCGTCCACTTCCGGGTACAGGCCCCAGATCATCTGGAGCATCAGCAATTTGTAGAAGTCGGTGTCGAGAAGGCTGCGGATGATCGGGTCGAGCTTCCACGTATGGTCGTAGACGCGCTTCGCGATGTCGTTCTTCGTCATCTCTGCTCGCTCCTCCGGAGCCGACATGCGGCACGCGAACCGCGGCACGGTCTAGGATGAAATGAAGGATGCGGCAAGGCAGGGCCGGAACGCGGCCGCTGCGACTATCGGGCAGGTCAGCGCGCGTGCTGGCGCACCTTCTCGCGGATCTGTGCCAGCGTGAACGGCTTTGGCACCACCTCCACGATGATGTCGCGGAGTTCCTCGGCCTGTTCGCGCTGCTCGGCGTAGCCGGTCACGAGCATGATCCTAAGCTCCGGATAGAGGCGGGACGCCGCCTTGGCCATCTCGATCCCGTCCATCGCCGGCATGCGGATGTCGGAGACCACCAGGTCGTAGGCGCCTTCGTGGCTGCGGATGCGGTCGAGGCCGAGCTCGCCGTCTTCAGCGGTGTCGACGCAATGCCCGTCGCGTTCGAGGGCACGGGCTGCGAGGGTGCGGACGGGTTCGTCGTCCTCGACGATCAGGATCTTGCTCATTTTCCTAAAATGCGGCGGAGAATCTTGTGGTTCCGTAAAGCCTGCAGGAAATTTGGCTCACGCCGCATCGCCCTTGACCACGCCGACGAACGGCAGCTCGCGGAAGGCATGGGCGACGTCCATTCCGTAGCCGACGACGAAGTAGTCGGGGCAGTCGAAGCCGACGTAATCTGCGGTGATCTCGGTCTGGCGGCGGCTGTGCTTGTCGAGAAGGACTGCGATGGCGACGCTGCGGGCGCCCCGCGACAGCATCAGTTCGCGCGTAAACTTCAGCGTCTTGCCCGATTCGAGGATGTCGTCGATCAGGAGGATGTCGCGGTCGCCGACATCGTTGTCGATGTCGCGCAGCACCTTGACCTCGCCGCTGGTCGTGCCGGTGCCGTAGCTGGAAATGAAGATGAACTCGACTTCCGGCGAAGCGCCGGCGTCGTGCATGGCGCGGATGAGGTCTGCCGCGAAGATGAAGGAGCCCTTGAGGATCGAGATCACCAGGAGGTCCTTGTAGTCCTTCGAGGCGATCTCCTTGGCGAGTTCGAGATTGCGCCGCGCGATGGCCGAGGCACTGAAAAGGATTTCGATTTCTTTCCCGCGCACCACCGGCATCAGTCGGACCTTTCACTCATCTTCACGGAAACGCCGGCGACGCCTCCGATCGGCGCGTCGACGCGGCTCGAGAACCTGACCTGGGCGCCGGGACCGATTCCCGCTCCCGCCGAATCGAGGGTGTAGCGGGTCACGCGGCCTGCGTCACCTGTCACCTCGATCAGAAGCGGTGGGAGGGCATCGGATGTGCAGCCGTGGTTCACCACCGTCCCGTCGATGATGAGGAGACTGCGGCCGCCATGGTTCTCGACCCGGGACGTCAGTTCGGCGATCTTCAGCGCCGCCGGCTTCGAGGCGAAGGCCGCAAGCAGCGGCCCGGCGAGCGTGTGGCCTCCGGAAATCCAGAAGGCGGCGATGGCGAGAGCGACGCCGAAGCTCCAGAAGGCGAACCCGCCGCGCCGGCCGGGAACGGGTGCAGCACCCTCGGCTCCGCCCCGCAGGATGTCCATTCCCGCAACTTGGCGCTCGACCGCGACGGTGAAGCGGTGGCCCGGCGGGTCCGATTGCGGTCTGGCCGGACGGGCACCGGCGACGATCTCGAACTCCGCATCGACGACATCGGTTTCGGCCGCGCGGGGCGACGCAGCGTCGCGTTCGACTGTCATGATTTCGCCCGAGACGGGGCGGACTTGTCGATCGACCATCGGGCGCGGGTAATCCTTTCGCGAATCCCTTACAGGGGGTAAACGGAATTGGTTAACGTTTCGCTGCTCGCCTTCCCGCGGGCGGGCGAGGCGAGGCAACGATTTAACCCGCCATTAACCATGCGGCGGGAAGTTCCCGCGTCCGACCGGCAACCGCGAGACGAACCAGGGCCGCAGACCAAGTGATACGATTCGAGAATGTTGGATTGAGGTACGGCATGGGCCCGGAAATCCTCCGGGACATCTCGTTCCACATCCCGCGCGGGTCGTTCCAGTTCCTGAGCGGACCCTCGGGCGCCGGCAAGACCACCCTGCTCAGGCTGCTCTTTCTCGCGCTCGCTCCCACGCGCGGGCTGATCACGGTGTTCGGCAAGGACCGGACCCTGATCCGGCGCACGGAGCTGCCGCATCTGCGCCGCAAGATCGGCGTGGTCTTCCAGGATTTCCGCCTGCTCGACCACATGACGACCTACGAGAACGTCGCCCTGCCGCTGCGCGTGCGCGGCCGCGAGGAGGCGAGCTACCGCAACGATGTGGTGGAGCTCCTCAAATGGGTCGGGCTCGGCGAACGCATCAACGTGCTGCCGCCGGTGCTGTCGGGCGGCGAGAAGCAGCGCGCCGCGATCGCGCGTGCCCTGATCGAGCAGCCGGAGATCCTGCTCGCCGACGAGCCGACCGGCAATGTCGATCCGACGCTGGCGCGCCGCCTGCTGCGGCTGTTCATCGAACTGAACCGTTCCGGCACGGCCGTGGTCATCGCCACCCACGACCTGCAACTGATGGACCAGGTGGACGCGAGGCGCATGGTGCTCGCGGAGGGGCGGCTGCATGTCCACGACTGACACGGCGCCCGCCGCCAGGCTGCGCGCCTTGCAGGCCAAGGTTCCGCCGCGGCGCACGCCGATCGTTCCGCCGCGCAGCGTCGCCGGGCGGGCCCTGATCATCGTCATCGCCATCATGACCTTCCTGTCGTGCCTGACCCTCGGGGCCGTCACGCTGGTACGCGACACGGCCAATGTCTGGCAGACGCAGATCGCACGCGAGGCGACGATCCAGATCAAGCCGGCGGAGAACTTCGACATGGAACAGGCGCTGATCGACGCGCAGTCCATCGCCGCCTCATTTGCCGGTGTCCGCTCGGCCTCGATCGTGGACCGGGAAGCGACCGCCCGCCTGCTCGAGCCATGGCTCGGCGCGGGGCTCGACATCGACGAACTGCCGGTGCCGCGCCTGGTGATCGTGACCATCGACGAGACGGCTCCGCCGGATTTCACCGCGATCCGCGACACCTTGCAGGCCAAGGTGCCGAATTCCAGCCTGGACGATCATCGCAACTGGGTGGACCGGCTGATCGCCATGGCCCGCACGACCGTGATGATCGGCGTTGCCGTTCTCGTCCTGATGCTTGCGGCGACGGTGCTGACCGTCGTGTTCGCGACGCGGGGCGCCATGGCCGGCAACGGGCCGGTGATCGAGGTGCTGCACTTCGTCGGCGCGGAGGCGCGCTTCATCGCCGGCGAGTTCCGGCGGCATTTCCTCTGGATCGGCCTGAAGGGCGCCGCAACCGGCAGCCTGGCGGCGATCATCGTCTTCGTCGCCTTCGGCTGGTGGTCGTCGCGAAACCTGGCGACGCCGGAGGCAGACCAGGCGACCGCGCTGTTCGGCAACTTCGCCATCGGCGCGACCGGCTATGCCGGGGTTTTCGTCGTGATGGGCATGGTCGCCGCGCTCACGGCGATCACCTCGCACATGACCGTGGTCGCACGGTTGAACAGCATCGAGATCGGCCGTACCGATCATACCTAGGGCGGTGCGGCGTCACGGCATCTCCGTCCGCGCACAGCCATCTACCGAAAGCCGCAATTGCAGGCTATGTCTTGGAAATGGCGAGCGAAACAGAGGGCGAATACGCCATAGAAACAAAGCGCATCGACGAGCCTCGGCCCGGGCCCGGCCGGGACCGGCTGGTGCGTGGCCTGCTCGCTTGCGCGGCCATCCTGGGCGTCAGCTTCGTCGCCGGCTTCGGCTGGTTCGCCAACGAGGTCAGCATGCTGCGCACGCCCGCCGATCCGCCTCGGGCCGATGCGATCATCGTGCTCACCGGCGGACAGTTCAGGCTCGATGCGGCGACCGATCTCCTGAAATCGGGCAAGGGCAAGCGCCTGCTGATCAGCGGCGTCAATCCGGTCGCGCGCGATGCGGAGCTTCGGGAAGTCATCGGCGTGGACGAGGCGACGTTCGCCTGCTGCGTCGACATCGATCGCGCCGCCGAGGACACGATCGGCAATGCCACCGAGAGCGCCAAGTGGGTGCGCGAGCACGCATACCGGACCGTCATCCTCGTGACCAACAACTACCACATGCCGCGCAGCCTGCTGGAAATGAGGCGGCTGCTGGACGACACCGCATTGCAGCCTTATCCGGTGGTCAACAGCCGCATCGACCATGGCGGCTGGCTGACCAAGCCGGATGCGGTCCGGGTGCTTTTCACGGAGTACACGAAGTTCCTGACCGCGCTGGCGCGGGGGCTGGTGATGCAGCCCGAGCAGCAGTCCCTTCTCGCAGGCGCACGCGCCGCCCGTGGCTGAGGCGGCCGAGCCCGCGGCGGTTTCCCTTTTCCCGCTCCGATGATACGAGCGGCGGCACGATCCAACCGGGCCTCCTTCATGATTGCACTGCGATCACTGGCGTTCAACGCCGTCTTCTACGTCAGCCTCATCGCGCAGATGATCTTCTGGACGCCCTTCTACTTCCTGTCGCCGCGGCGGATTGCGTGGTTCGTCCCGAAATTCTGGTCGCGTTCGAGCCTGTGGCTGCAGACGGCGATCGTGGGCACGAGGTACGAGATAACCGGGACCGAGAACCTGCCGGAGGGTTCCTTCATCCTCGCGCCGAAGCATCAGTCGTTCTGGGACGCCATCGCATTCTTCCCGTTCCTGGAGGATCCGCTCTACATCCTCAAGCGCGAGTTGATGTGGATCCCATTCTTCGGCTGGTACATCGCCAAGATGCGGATGATTCCGGTGCACCGGGGCAAGCGTTCCGTCGCCCTGAAGGCCGTGGTCGAGGCGACGCGGAAGGAATTCGCCCGCAATCCCCGCCAGCTGATCATCTATCCCGAAGGCACCCGCCGCGCGCCCGGCGCCGAGCCGAACTACAAGTGGGGCATCGTCGAACTCTACACCGAACTCGGCATCCCGGTCGTGCCGGTCGCCCATGTCGCGGGGCTCTACTGGCCGCGGCGGAAGTTCCTGCGCTTTCCGGGTACCATCAAGGCCCGCTTCCTGCCTGCCATTCCTCCCGGCCTGCCGAAGGACGAGTTCATGAAGAGGCTGATCGCGGAGACCGAGACGGTGGTGGACGAACTGCTGATCGATGCCGCCGGGGGACCCGAGGCGCCGCCCCTGCCACTGACCGCCGTGGACCGGCTGGAACGGCTCGGACATCCGCCACGCGCGGCCTCCGCACCGAAGGCCTGAGGCGAGCCCGATGTCGCGCGAGCGGCTCCTGACGACGATCGGCTTCGATGCCGACGACACGCTCTGGCAGAACGAGCAGTTCTTCCGGATGACCGAACAGCGCTTCACCGAACTGCTCGCCGGCTTCGCCGATCAGGACCATCTCTCCGGACAGCTGCTGGAGGCCGAGAAGCGCAATCTCGGCATCTACGGCTTCGGCATCAAGGGCTTCACCTTGTCGATGATCGAGACAGCCATCGAGGTGACCGAGGGGCGGGTTCCGGCGGAAGTCATCGAGAAGATCCTGGGCGCCGGACGCGAGATGCTGTCGCATCCGGTCGAGACCCTGCCGCACGCCAGGAAGGCGCTGGAAAAAATTGCAGGCACGCATCGCATCCTCCTGATCACCAAGGGCGACCTCTTCGACCAGGAGCGCAAGCTCGCGCAGTCCGGCCTCGGCGACCTGTTCGACGGCGTCGAGATCGTCAGCGACAAGAAGCGCCAGACCTACGAGCGCATCTTCGCCGAGCACGGGGACGGCCCCGAGCGCGCGATGATGGTGGGAAATTCGCTCAAGTCCGACGTGGTGCCGGCGATCGAGGCGGGCGGCTGGGGCGTCCACGTGCCGCACGAACTCACCTGGGTTCTCGAACATGTCGAGCCGCCGACCGGGGAGCCGCGCTTCCGGGCGATCGAGAACCTGGGCGAACTCGCCGGCATCGTCGAGGAAATCGGCTGAGGCTCAGTCCGCCAGCCGCCGGGCGACCTCTTCCAGCCAGTGGTCGTGGATGCCGAGCGCCTTCAGGTGTTCGACGGTGTTGAGGACATACTCCTCGTTGGGACCGGAACGTCCGACCGCGCCGTTGACCCGGGCCGCCGCATCCTGTGCGGCAAGCGCACCGGCGTATTGCTCGTGCTTCCGATCGACCACATAGGACACCCCTTCGACGCGCTCCCCGCTCTGCAGCGTGAGCGGCAGCAGGCGCTCGAGATAGACATTGGTCACCAGTTCGCGCTCGCGCAGATAGGCCATCACCTCGTCGCGCAGGTTCGCGGGCACGCGGAAGGCGAGCCCGATGCAGGAGCCGCCCCGGTCGAGACCGAGCACGAGGCCCGGCCGCTCCGGCGTGCCGCGATGCACGAAGGAGCGCACGCAGAGCGCGCGGCGGAAGCCGTGGAGGCGGGCTCGCCGGGTCTCGGTATGCGCGAATCCCGGCCGCCACATCAGCGAACCATAGCCGAACACCCAAAAATCGCCCATATGCAGGAACCTGATCGAAAACCGAGGCCGGTTCGCCCGGCCGGAGAGGGTTAGCGAGGCTGAACCGATGGCGTCAAGGGAAAGACCGGCGAGAAGCTACAGCCGCAGGTTCGCCTGGCTGGCGGCAGCGATCGTCGCGGTCATCGGGCTCTATACGGCCGGCTGGTTCTACATGGCCGGAGTTCTTCAGTCGCAGGCCGGGGAGGCGCTTTCCCGCATCGAGCGCGACGGCGGTGTTGCGCTCTGCGCCAACCGCGAGGCGCGAGGCTACCCCTTCCGCATCGGTCTCTTCTGCGACGAGATCGGCATCACCGACGCGAACGGCAAGGTCGAAGTCCGCGGCCGGGGCCTGAGGACCGCCGCCCAGGTCTACGATCCGTTCAAGATCGTCGGCGAACTCGATTCGCTGCGGATCGGCTATCCCGGTAGCGAACCGGACTACACGGCGAGCGCGAGCGACATGCGGTTCAGTGCGGTAGTGGCGCAGCCGATGCCGGAACGAGCGTCGCTCACCTTGAGCGGGATCACCGTGGCGGCGGATCAGGAGACCAGCGATCTGGTGTCCGTCACAGCCGCCGCCGGCGAGGCCCACATGCGGCGCAATGCCGGCGACGTCGACATCGCGATGGAGGCAAGGGATATCATTCTCGCCGCACGGGGCGTCACGACGAGCATCGCGGTTCCGGGTGTGGCTGTCGACTTCACCATCGAGGACGGGGTGCAGCGCCTCGAACGGCAGACGGAAAGTCTGCGCGGCATGAGTTTCGTGATCAGGAATGCGTCGGTGTCGCTCGGCGACGAAGCCGGCGTGCGCGTTTCGGGACCGGTTTCCGTCGATGATGACGGGCTCGTGGACGCCAGCCTGCAGATCGTGGTCGAGAAGCCCGAGTCAGTCGCGCAACGAATTGGCGAGGCACTGCCCGAGCAGAAGGATCGCATCCAGGCGGCGATGACCGGCTTCGCGGCCCTCGGCGACAGCCCTTCCCTGCCGCTCTCCATCAAGAAGGGCGTCGCGCGTATCGCCTTCATCACGCTCGGGCAGGTGCCGGCGGTGAAGTAGGAGGGCGGCTCACGCCTTCTCCGGATGCGCCACGACCTGACGGCCGAAGTCGGGTACGTCGATTTCCTGCCCCGCCTCGATGATGGAGCGGCGGATGGCGCGGGTGCGGGTGAAGAGGTCGAAGAGCTTGTCGCCGTCGCCCCACCGGACCGCACGCTGCAGCGACGCGAGGTCCTCGGAAAAGCGCGCCAGCATTTCGAGGATGGCGTCGCGGTTGTGCAGGCACACGTCGCGCCACATGGTCGGGTCGGAGGCCGCCAGGCGGGTGAAGTCGCGGAAGCCGGAGGCCGAATACTTGATCACCTCGGATTTGGTCACCGTCTCCAGGTCGTCGGCGGTGCCGACGATGTTGTAGGCGATGATGTGCGGCAGGTGGGAGACGATCGCCAGCACCATGTCGTGATGCTCGGGGTCCATCGTGTCGATGTTGGAGCCGCAGCGGCGCCAGAACTCCGACAGCCTTGCGACGGCGTCCGCATCGGCGCCCGGCGGCGGGGTGAGGATGCACCAGCGGTTCTCGAAGAGCTCGGCGAAGCCGGCATCGGGACCTGAGCGCTCGGTTCCGGCGATCGGATGCCCGGGAATGAAATGCACGCCTTCGGGCACTTCCGGCTGCATCTGCGCGACGACGGAGGATTTGGTCGAGCCGACGTCGGTGAGGATCGCACCTCGCTTCAGCGCCGGTGCGATCGCCCGCGCGACCTCTCCCGACGAGCCGACCGGTACCGAAACAACCACCAGGTCGGCGCCCGCGACTGCGTCCTTCGGATCGGGGTGGTATTCGTCGCCGAGACCGAGTTCTTCCGCGCGGTCGAGCGTGGCGGCGCTGCGCGTCGAGATCGCGACCGTTCCCGCCAGGCCCTCGCGGCGGATGACATGCGCCAGCGAGGATCCGATCAGGCCGATGCCGACGAGCGCGATGCGATCGAAGAGCGGGCCGGCCATCACGGTTTCAGGAATTCAGCGAGCGCCGCGACGACGCCGCGGTTCGCCTCTTCGGTACCGATCGTCATGCGCAGCGCGTTGGGGAAACCATAGCCGGTGACCCGGCGCAGGATGTAGCCGCGCTGCGTGAGGTATTCGTCGGCCGCGGCAGCGGAGCGCGTCTCGTCGGGGAAGTGGATGAGCACGAAGTTGCCGACGCTCGGCGTGACCCTGAGGCCGAGCTTCGACAGTTCCTCGGTCAGCCAGGCGAGCCATTTGTCGTTGTGCGCGACGGCCTCCTCGACATGGGCGCGGTCGCGGATCGCCGCGATGCCGGCCTCGATCGCGACGGCGTTGACGTTGAAGGGTCCGCGCACGCGGTTGAGCGCATCGATGATGGGCGCCGGCGCGTACATCCATCCGAGCCGCACGCCGCCGAGCCCGTGGATCTTGGAAAAGGTGCGCGTCATGACGACGTTCTGCGAAGAGGCGACCAGTTCCATGCCGGACTCGTAGTCGTTGCGGCGGACATACTCGGCATAGGCGGCGTCGAGCACCAGGAGCACGTGTTTCGGCAGAGCCGCGTGCAGGCGGCGGACCTCCTCGAAGGGGATGTAGGTGCCGGTCGGGTTGTTCGGGTTTGCGAGGAAGACGATTTTCGTCTTCTCCGTGACCGCCGCGAGGATGGCGTCGACATCGGCCGTCTCGTCGGTCTCCTTCACTGCGACGGGGACCGCGCTCGCCGCCTGGGTGTAGATGCGGTAGACGAGGAAGCCGTGCTCGGTGAAGATCGCCTCGTCGCCCGGCTGAAGGTAGGTGAGCGCGAGCAGGCCGAGCACCTCGTCCGACCCGTTCGAGCAGATGATGTTGGCAGGGTTCAGCCCGTGCACATCGGCGATCGCCTCGCGCAGGCGCGTCGCCGAACCGTCGGGATAGAATTCGAGCTTTCCGGCGACGTCCCTGACCGCCTCGACAGCCTTTGGCGAGGCGCCGAGCGGGCTCTCGTTGGACGAGAGCTTGTGGACCTTGCCGATGCCGGCGGGCGCCCCGCTCTTGCCGGGCACATAGGCCGCGATGTCCATGACGCCTGGTTTTGGCTCGGGGCGCTGAAGCTCTGTCATGATCGCAGTCCTGTCGGAAGAGGCCGGGTGTGCCGGAAGGCGGCTTGCTCTAGCAAAGCTTTGAAGTTGACGCAAAGGGACGGCGCCGATAATAAGCGTGTCGAACGTCGTGGTGATTTGGCCGGTCGGCTTGCAGCCACGTTAAACAACTCGCTAAAGGGCCGATTGCGGATCGTAGCCGGCCTTGCCATAGCGCAGCGCCGGTTTTTTTTCGTCGGCGGAAGGATGGGACCATGGCCGCCTCGCGCGTCCGCACATCGATCACCGAGGTGAACGAGCCGTCGAGCCTCGTCGTCCGCTTCGGTCCGGACCAGCCGCTGCAACTCGATTCCGGCAAGGCGCTCTCGCCGTTCCAGGTCGCCTACCAGACCTATGGAAGCCTGAACGAGGCGCGCTCCAACGCGGTCCTGATCTGCCACGCGCTGACGGGCGACCAGCACGTCGCCAATCCCAATCCGGTCACCGGCAAGCCCGGATGGTGGGAAGTGCTGGTCGGGCCGGGCAAGATCATCGACACGGACCGTTTCTTCGTCATCTGCTCGAACGTCATCGGCGGCTGCCTCGGCTCCACCGGGCCGGCGTCCATCAATCCGGATACCGGCAGAGCCGTGGGGGCTGGACCTGCCGGTTGTCACGATTCGCGACATGGTGCGGGCGCAGGTCATGCTCGTCGACCATCTCGGCATCGACAGGCTCTTTTCGGTGATCGGCGGCTCCATGGGCGGCATGCAGGTGCTCGAATGGGCGTCGAGCTATCCCGACCGCGTGCTGACGGCGCTGCCGATCGCCACCGGCGCGCGACATTCCTCGCAGAACATCGCCTTCCACGAGGTCGGCCGGCAGGCGGTGATGGCCGATCCGGACTGGTGTGGCGGACGCTACATCGACGCCGGCAAGCGGCCCGAAAAGGGACTGGCCGTGGCGCGCATGGCTGCCCACATCACCTATCTCTCGGAAGCCGCGCTGCACCGCAAGTTCGGCCGCAACCTTCAGGACCGCGAGGCGCTCACCTTCGGCTTCGACGCGGATTTCCAGATCGAGAGCTATCTTCGCCACCAGGGCATGAGCTTCGTCGACCGCTTCGACGCCAATTCCTACCTCTACATGACCCGCGCGATGGACTATTTCGACCTTGCCGCCGACCATGGCGGACGGCTCGCCGACGCATTCTGCGGGCACGAAGACGCGCTTCTGCCTCGTCTCGTTCACCAGCGACTGGCTGTTTCCGACCGAGGAGAGCCGCACCATCGTGCATGCGCTGAACGCGGCGGGGGCATCCGTGTCCTTCGTCGAGATCGAGACCGACCGCGGCCACGACGCCTTCCTGCTGGACGAGCCGGAGCTTTTCGGCGCGATCGGCGGCTTCCTGCGGTCGGCGGCCCGCGCCCGCGGGCTGGACGAACTCGCATGACCTCCAGCAACGCACCACGCATCGACCTCAAGGTCATCGCGGACTTCATCAAGCCGCGCTCCCGCGTCCTCGACGTCGGCTGCGGCGACGGCGAGCTTCTCGAGTTCCTCGAAGCCGACAAGCAGGTGGACGGGCGCGGCGTCGAGATCTCACAGCGCGGCGTCAACGAGTGCGTCGCGCGCGGCCTCTCGGTGATCCAGGGCGACGCCGACACGGATCTCGTCTTCTATCCCGACAAGGGTTTCGACTACGTGATCCTGTCGCAGACGCTGCAGGCGACCCGGAACCCGAAGGAGGTCCTGACACAGCTCCTGCGTATCGGCGAACGGGCGATCGTCTCGTTCCCGAACTTCGGATTCTGGCAGGTCCGCCTCTCGCTGCTGTTCCGCGGCCGCATGCCGGTGACGCGCGAACTCGCCTACAGCTGGTACGACACGCCCAACATCCACTTCTGCACGATCCGCGACTTCGTCACCCTGTGCAACGAGGTCGACGCCACGGTCGAAAGCGCGATGGCGCTCGACCGCGACGGCGGATCGATTGCGGTATCGATGCCGTGGTGGTTCTGGAATTTCTTCGGCCAGCAGGGGGTATTCGTTCTGAAGCGCTGAGGCCTCGTCAGGCGGCGAGCGTTTCGTGCCGACCATGTTCGGCGGCGATTTCGTCGAAGCACTCGCGCAGGAGGTCGAGGTCGACCGGGCCGATCTCGCTCAGCTTCACGTCGATCTGTTCGCGCGACACGCCGTGGTCGACCAGTTCGCGCACGACCGCCAGCAGGATCGCCTTGTCGTCGAATCGCCAGAAACTCATTTCGAATCCCCTGGAAACCCGGCGAATCATCGGAAAACCTGGTTAACGTGCGGTTAAGTCCTCGGCCCACGCGGCGCCCTGGGGCGCCAGCGCCGGCACGAAGACGCGGCGCGAGGCCCGCTGCGCCACCGGCAGGCCCTGATAGAGGCGCTTTTGCGCCTCCACGATCAGCACACCGCAGAACATCGGCCAGAAGCGCCTGCCGGCCCGTTCGAGGATATGCTGGAAGCGCAACACCCAGCGCTTGCGCGAGGGCGGGAACAAGAGCGCCTCGCTCCACGCAGAGGGCGTGAAGTTGGTCTCGCGCAGAAGGGCGGTCAGTTGCCCGCGCGACCACGGGCGCCCTGTGCCGAACGGCGTGTGCTCGAAGCGGGCCCAGACGCCGCGGCGGTTCGGCACGACGATCACGAGGCGACCGCCGGGCGCAAGCACGCGCCAGATCTCCATCAGGGTCTCGCGCGGGTTCTCCGCGTGCTCCAGCGCATGGACGAGCAGCATGCGGTCGATAGAGGAATCGAACAGCGGCAGTTCCTCGTCGAACACGAGCGCCGTGGCCGATGGCTTGTTGACCGGCCAGTTGATCGCTCCCTGTGTCGCCGGCATGAAGGCGAAGACCCGCTCCGCCTCGGTTCCGAAGCGGTCGAGCCAGGGCAGCGTGTAGCCGAGCCCGACCAGCCGTTCGTTGGGGAGATTGCTCCAGATGCCCGTCAGTGCCATCGACACCGACCGCTCGGCGAGGCGGCCGAGGGTGGTCGAATAGAAGGAGCGCAGGTCGACGATGTCTGAGTACATGGGCAGCGACGGTATCCGCGCCCGGTCCTGTCCGCAAGGAAGGGGTGGCGCGGCCATGGTCCGCGCCCTATCGTTCAGCCGGAAGACGCAATGAGGAACGACATGGCTCTCCAGATCGAACAGTTCATGTGCCGCAGCGACAATTTCGGCGTGCTCGCGCACGATCCGGACACTGGCGAGACGGCGATCATCGACGCGCCCGAGGAACGCCCGATCCTCGCGGCGATCGAGCGCACCGGGCTGGAACCCGACCGTCATCCTGACGACGCACCATCACGGCGACCACGTGGAGGCGAACCTGGCGCTGAAGGAGAGGTTCGGGCTGGCGATCGTCGGGCCGGAAGCGGAAGCCGCGAAGATCCCCGGCATCGACCGTACGGTGAAGGACAACGACACCTTCCGGTTCGGCAGCGAGGAGGTGCGCGTGATCTCCACGCCGGGGCATACCGCCGGGCACGTCTGCTACCACTTTCCGGAATCGCACGTCGCCTTCACCGGCGACACGCTCTTTGCGCTCGGCTGCGGACGACTGTTCGAATGCAAGCCGCCGGAGATGTTTTCGTCACTGATGAAACTTGCGGCGCTGCCGCTCAGCACGACGATCTATTGCGGCCACGAATACACCCAGGCGAACGCCCGCTTTGCCCTGTCCGTCGATCCGACCAATTCGGCGCTGAAGGAACGCGCGGCCGATATCGACCGATTGCGGGAGGAGGACAGGCCGACGCTGCCGACGACGATGATGCAGGAGATGGCGACGAACCCCTTCATGCGGTCGCACGATCCGGTGATCCGCAAGAACCTCGGCATGGAAGGCGCCAGCGACGAGGCGGTATTCGCCGAGATCCGCAAGCGCAAGGACCATTTCTAGGCGGCCCGGAGCGCCCCTGCCGGCTCAGCCGAGCAGGAAGCCGAGCGTGATCGCCGCCTGCGCCACATAGTAGAGGATCCAGACGGCCGGGCGCACGATCGACTGTCGCGGCGATGCCTCGGCGAGCAGGAATTTCCCGGCGGCGAGGATCGCGTCCGACGCCATGAACAGCACGGCGCCGACGATCACGGCCAGGGACGGAAGCGTCAGCGCGGCAATGCCCATGCCGAGGATCGCGGCGACATAGACCGCGACCGGGCCTAGGAGGCTCGACGGAAGGGCCGGCCGGAGCCGCAGGAACATGACCGCCGAAAAGGCGAGCATCAGGAGAGCGGCGGCGCATTCGCCAGGGTTCAGCGACGAGAAAGGACAGACCGGCGCCGGATCGCGCGAAGAGCACGATATAGGCGACATGCGCCGCGAGGAAACTCGCCAGGCCGGCCATGAAGGCGGTTTCGCCCTCGTGCGCGAGGAAGGCGTCGCCGGCTGCGCTGAGGAGCAGCGCGACGACGAGCAGGACGGGTCCGCCGACCAGATAGGCGAGCACCGCGAGCAGCGCCGTGGAAGCGGTCTTGGCGACCGTTCGCCGCCAGGATGGTTCGCGCCCCGCCATGAACAGATAAAGCACCGCCGCTGCGATCGAGAGCAGCAGCGTTCCGTTCTCCATCGCTTCGGGCCCGCCGGGAAACGGCATCATTCGCCCGGCTCCGACATGACGCGCGGCGAACCGCCGAAGAGCATGTTCTTCGCCGCGAGTGCCGCGCCCGCGGTGATCAGCAGGCAGGCGGCCACGACGGCAGGCGTCGGTTCGGCGAAGCCGAAGCCGATCAGCACGACGGTGGACAGCAGCGGCGCGGCATAGCTTGACGCACCCAGCACCTGGATGTTGCCGCGCTTGACGCCGTGATCCCATGCATAGAAGGCCGCACCCACCGGCATCAGGCCGAGGCCGGCGACCGCCAGCCATTGGCCTGGTCCGGAGGGCCACACGGTCGCCTCGACCGCCAGATGGCAGACCAGCGAGAGGAGCGCCGTGGCCGCGCAGAACCAGGTGACGATGCTGGTCGGCACGTCCTCGAAGCGGCGCGACAACAAGGAATAGGAGGACCAGAAGATGGCGCAGATGCCCGCCATGGCGTATCCGAAGGCATAGCGGCTCTCGAACGCCAGGCCGCCGCCTTTCGACACGATCAGTCCGGTGCCCGCGAGCCCCATCAGCGCGCCGGCGACGTGATGCCAGCCAAGCCGCTCGCCCGGCATCAGCGTCGAACCCAGCACGATCAAGAGCGGCCACAGGTAGGCGATGAGGCTCGCCTCCACGGCCGGGGCGTTCCTGAGCGCGGTGAAGTAGAAGAAGTGGTAGCCGAACAGACCGCCGATGCCGACCATCCAGACGAGCGGACGGACCGGTGGCGAGGCCTTCGCAGCCGGGACGAACGGACGCGCGGCAAAGCCGACGCCCGCGCCGATGGCGAAGCACATGGCCGAAAGCTGGAACGGCGGCACATCTCCGGACGCGTCAGTGAAGAGCGCCAGCAGCGCCCACATCGCCACCGCCGAGAAGCCGATCAGCGTCGCCTGTTTCATTCCCGCTCCCGCCGGCCGGAAGCGGAACCTTCGACGCTATTCGACCGCCTCGAAGCGTACCGCCCGGATCTGGATCGTCCCGATCTTGGTCGAGACCGATGCCTCGACGGGCGCATATACACCGGTCGAGCCGACCGGTGCAAAGGCGATCGCGATGCGCGCTTTGTCGCGCAGGTACTCGATGGAATCCTTGCCCTTCCGGTAGCCGGAGACCGGGACGAAGCGCCCCGTGCATTTTACCGTCGGTCCGGAATAGCCGGGGATGGAGACCTCGCCGGTGCCCGCCGGGGCAAGCCGAAGGTCAGCCCGCATGGCCCCGTCGAAGACGCGCAGCGTTCTCCCGCAGACCGCGTCGGGCCCGTCGGCCGGCACCAGGGTCGCGGAAAGGGGATCGGCGACGTTCGCCAGGTGCCCCTCCCCGACCGGGATCCATCCCGACCGGTTGGTGCGCACCGGCGGCGTGTTTTCCGCATGCGAGACGTCGCCACCGGAGAACGTTATGCGCGTGTTCTTCTTCTTGCTGCCGGACACGTAATCCAGCAGATAAGAATCGGGCCGCGGTGCATTGCCCGAGAAGCGGCCGCTGACGCTTATGGTCCCGTCCGTGTCGTCAAAGACGCTGGCCAGTCCGGCGCTGCGAAGCGATCCGTTCAGCCGATACTCCTCGCCCGTGATCGTGCTTTCGAAGCTCGACCGCGCAAGCACCAGCCCATAGAGCGAAACGGCATATTCGGACCGAACCTTGGACGGCGTCGCGGCAAACGCGTCCGGCAGGGCCACGATCAGGAACGATACCATTGCGGTGCCGGCAATGCGGCGGGGTGTTGCCATTTTCGTCATCAACCCGGATATAGGGCGCACTCGGCGCGCTTCATCGTCTCCCCGGCGACTAGCGGATCGAATACGGCGAAGGTTTGGCTTGCCGCCGGCGCTGGCCGAACGGGACCGTCTTTCTCGCCGTCGGAGGTATGGCCGCGCTTGACGATCCGGCCGTTTGCCACTATGGAAGCCCGACTTTTTCCTATGAGGCCGCCTGACATATCCCGCGCGCCAACCGGTCTGGCGCGGGTGGGTCAATTGGTCCGGCAGAGAACCGAAGGTAAGAAACCATGTCCCGCGCTTGCGAACTGACCGCCAAGGCCGTTCTGTACGGCAACAATGTGAGCCACGCCAACAACAAGACGCGTCGCCGCTTTCTCCCGAACCTCGTCAAGGTCACGCTGATCTCGGAAGCGCTGAACCAGAACGTGCGCCTGCGCATCTCCGCCAACGCGCTGCGTTCGGTCGAGCATCGCGGCGGCCTCGACGCCTTCCTGATGAAGGCCGACAATACCGAGCTTTCCCAGCGCGCGCGTCTGCTGAAGAAGCAGATCACCAAGAAGCTCGCCGAGCAGCAGGCCGCCTGATCAGGCTTCCTGCCGTTCCGGTGTCGCGCAGGGCGGGCTTTCGGCCCGCCTTTCTGGTTCCATCACCCAGGATAAAAAAATGACCAGCACAACACGTATCCTGCCGTTCGTCGCGGCCATGGCGGCCGTGGTCGCCGCTTCCAACTTCCTCGTCCAGTATCCGTTCGGGCATTTCGGCCTCGGCGAAATCCTGACCTGGGGCGCCTTCACCTATCCGGTCGCCTTCCTCGTCAACGATCTGACCAACCGCCGTTTCGGCGCGCGGGCGGCGCGCAAGGTGGTGCTGGCCGGCTTCGTCATCGCCGTGGTCCTCTCGATCTGGCTGGCGACGCCGCGCATCGCCATCGCCTCCGGCACGGCGTTCCTCGCCGCCCAGTTCCTCGACGTCTCGATCTTCGACAGGCTGCGTGGCAAGGCATGGTGGCAGGCGCCGTTCCTGTCGACGCTGATCGGCTCGGTGCTGGACACGGTCCTGTTCTTCGGCCTCGCCTTCTCGGCGACCTTTTCGGGCATCGACGCCGCGTTCGGCATGGAGGACGGGTCCCTCGCCTTCCCGGTCGCGTTCCTCGGCGGGCAGGCGCCGCTGTGGGTTTCGCTCGCCATCGGCGATTTCTGCGTGAAGATCCTGATCGGGCTGGCCATGCTGGTGCCCTACGGCGCGCTGCTGTCGCTGCTGCGGCCGGAGCCGTTCGCGGCGTCGCGCTAGATGCGCCGGCCCCGACCGATGCCCGCTGGCTGCCCACTGCGGCACGGGCTGTGATCCCCTGGATCCAGATCGCTTCGTCGGCGATCCCCGGCGAGCCCGGCGCGGAACTCCGCCTCAAGCGGCGCGGCTCCGAGTTCTCGATCATGCTCGGCACCAACGAACTGATGAACAGCCGCCTTGGCGGATCGGAAGAGGCGCTGGCGAAGCTGGCGCTGGCCAAGCTCGGCGACTGCCCCGCGCCGGACGTCCTCGTCGGCGGGCTCGGAATGGGCTTTACGCTGCGCGCAGCACTCGCCGAACTGGACGAGGCCCGCGTCGTTGTGGCCGAACTGGTGCCGGCCGTGGTCGCCTGGGCGCGGGGGCCGATGGCGGAGGTGTTCCACGGCTGCCTGGACGATCCTCGCGTCGCCGTGGAGGAGGCGGATGTCGGGCTCCTGATCCGCGCCGGCGAAGGCAACTGGGATGCCATCCTTCTCGACGTCGACAACGGCCCGGAAGGGCTGAGCCGCAGGTCGAACGATGCGCTTTATGACACCGCCGGCCTGAATGCCGCATTCCGTGCCCTGCGTCCGGGCGGGGTGCTGTCGGTCTGGTCGTCCGGACCGGACGAAGGATTTACGCGCAGGCTGCGGCGCGCCGGCTTCGCGGTAGAGGAGGCGAAGGTGCGCGCGAAGGGCAAGCGGGGCGCCCGGCACGTGGTCTGGGTGGCGGTCAAGACTGCTTGACTGGTTCAGCGCCACACCGCCCTCAATCCTCGTGCAGGATGAACTCCAGGTAGAGATTGCGCTGCAGGAGCGAGTGGTTGTCGTCGGAGACCAGCGACACCATCTGGGCGCCGTCGCCGCGCTGCCAGACGTCCATGCCTTCCATGTTGTCGATCTGGTAGCCCATGTCCGCTTCGAGCAGGACCGGCCCGTCGGCAACCTCGCCCGGCATGATGCTTTCGCCCTGGATTCGCCGCAGCCTCAGCCCGACGCCCTTGCCGATCGAATAGCTGCGTTCGAGGATCAGAAGGTCGCCGTTCGGCAGGAAGGCGCCGTCGGTGATGTCGAACTCGTCCTTGCGCACGATGGTGAAGACGCCTTTTGCGGGTCCCTCCATGATGGCGGCGAAGATGTTGCCCTGCTTGTCGAGGCTTTTTTCCGACACGACCACGCGGGCACCCTCGTGGATGCCGTGGGGATGGGCGAAGGCGATCGTCTCGAACCCGCGGTTGCGCCGCAGTTCATGGGCCGGGATGAGGAAGTCGAGGTTGCGCAACAGCCCCTTCATGTCGTCGGGGTTGAGACTGAATTCCGAGACGCGGTGCTCGCGCTCGAATCCGACCGTTGCGATGCCGTCGCGTACCGCGAGCCCCTCGGCGTCGGTGTCCCACTTGTCTCCGATGATGTCGCCCTTGGCGTCCACCATCTGCTGCATGGTGAAACTGTCGAAGCCGGCCGGCCGGCCGGTCTCGTCGCGCGTGACCGTGCCGAAATACCAGAAGCCCGTGTCGGCGACGCCGACGAAGCGGGTGCCCGGTTCGAGGAAGCGGAAGGCGGACAGCGCGCCGAAATCCCAGTTCGAGGAGGTCATCTCAAGGCCGCCGACGAATTCGAGCGGGCCGAAGCGCGTCTCGTCCGAACCGATCCTGAAATTCTCGATCGGCCAGGCCTTGATGGCCATCTGCTCGACTTCGGCAGGCGCGGCCAGCGCCACGGGCACGGCGCCCGAGATGGCGGCGATCAGCGCTCCGGCAGCAACGAGGGACGAGACCGTTCGCTTCAAGCGGGTCAGCCTGCGCGGCGCATCGGCGCACCGCCGCGCCGGGAACCCTGGCCGGTCTCTTCGGCGAACAGTGAGGCAAGCTGCTCGGTCATGGCGCCGGCAAGCTCCTCCGCGTCGACGATGGTAACCGCCTTGCGGTAGTAGCGCGTGACGTCGTGGCCGATGCCGATGGCCAGAAGCTCGACCGGCGAGCGCGTCTCGATCAGGTCGATGACGGCGCGCAGGTGCCGTTCGAGATAGTTGCCGGGGTTCACCGACAGGGTGGAATCATCGACCGGAGCGCCGTCCGAGATCATCATCAGGATCTTGCGCTGCTCGCGGCGATGAATCAGGCGCTGATGCGCCCACAGCAGCGCCTCACCGTCGATGTTTTCCTTCAAAAGCCCCTCGCGCATCATCAGGCCGAGATTGCGGCGCGCGCGGCGCCAGGGGGCGTCGGCCGACTTGTAGATGATGTGGCGCAGATCGTTGAGCCGGCCAGGGTTGGCCGGCTTGCCATCCTTGAGCCATTTCTCGCGCGACTGCCCGCCCTTCCACGCCCGCGTGGTGAAGCCGAGGATCTCGACCGAGACGCCGCAGCGTTCGAGCGTCCGCGCGAGAATGTCGGCGCATGTGGCCGCGACGGTGATCGGACGGCCGCGCATGGACCCGGAATTGTCGAGCAGCAGCGTCACGACGGTATCGCGGAACTTGGTATCCCGCTCCTGCTTGAAGGAAAGCGGCTGCATCGGGTCGATGACCACGCGCACCAGCCGGGCCGGATCGAGATAGCCTTCCTCCAGGTCGAAGTCCCAGGAGCGGTTCTGCTGGGCCATCAGGCGCCGCTGCAGCCGGTTGGCGAGCCTGCCGACGACGCCCTGCAAGTTGACGAGCTGCTTGTCGAGGAAGGCGCGCAGACGGTCGAGTTCCTCCTCGTCGCAGAGGTCCTCGGCGCCGACCATTTCGTCGAAGGCGGTGGTGAAGATCTTGTAGTCGAAGTCAGGCGGCAGGTTCGAATAGGGAAAATCCGGACGCTTGGCCTCGCCCGGCGTCTCGGCGTCGGTGTCCTCTTCCTCGACGACATCCTCGGCGGTGGCGTCGCTCGCCTCGCTCTCGCCGGCCTCCTGGTCCTCGCTCGACTGGTCGGACTCCTCCGAGTCCGACTGGTCGGCGCCGGTGTCCTGCTCGCCGCCCTCCTCGGACTGGTCGTCGCCCTCGGGCTGGTCGTCGCTGTCCTCGCTCTCGTCGGACTGGTCCTCGTCGCCGAGTTCCTCGGCCATTTCCATGGAGGCGAGCATGTCGCGGACCACGCGCGCGAAAGCGTTCTGGTCGTCGAGCTTTCCCGCCAGGCCCTCGATGTCGGGACCGGCCTTGTCCTCGATCCACTCGCGCCAGAGGTCGACCAGCTTCTCGCCGCTTCTCGGAGCGGTCCGGCCGGTCAGCTTCTCGCGAACCATCAGCGCGACCGCCTCCTCGAGCGGGGCCTCCGACTGTTCGGTGACGGCGGCGAGGTTTGCCTTCTGGTACTTGTCCTCCAGCATGGAGGCTATGTTTTCGGCGACGCCCGTCATGGCACGAGAGCCGATCGCTTCCACCCGCGCCTGCTCGACGGCGTCGAAGATGGCGCGCGCCTGCTTGCCCTCGGGTGCGAGGCGATTGTGGACGGTGCTGTCGTGGCAGGCGCGGCGCAAGGCCATGGAATCCCCGAGGCCGCGGGTGATGGCGATGTCGGCCTTCGTCGGCCGCTTGGAGAGTTCGGGCAGCCGCGCACGATGGCCGGCGAGCGCCGGCTTGTCCTTGGCGAACGAGATCTCCAGGTCGTTGTCGCCGGAGATCGCGCGCATGCACACCGTCACGGCACGCTTGAAGGCCTCGCCCTCGCCGCCCGATTTCGGCTTGCCGCCGCGCTGGTTGTCTCCGGGACCTGCCATGACCGCGGCGACTTACCCCAGCACCACGTTGGCCGCGCTCTCCTTCAGTTCCTCGCCGAAGACGCGCTGGTAGAACTCTGCGACCAGCGCGCGCTCGAGTTCGTCGCACTTGTTGAGGAAGGTCAGGCGGAACGCGTGGCCGACGTCGCCGAAGATCTCGGCGTTCTCGGCCCAGGTGATGACGGTGCGCGGGCTCATGACCGTGGCGAGATCGCCGTTCATGAAGGCCGAGCGGGTCATGTCGGCGATGCGCACCATCCTGTTGACGATATCGCGTCCCTTGTCGTTGCGGTAGTGCTTGGCCTTGGCCAGCACGATGTTCACCTCGTTGTCGTGCGGCAGGTAATTCAGGGTCGTGACGATCGACCAGCGGTCCATCTGCGCCTGGTTGATCTGCTGCGTGCCGTGATAAAGGCCGGTCGTGTCGCCGAGGCCGACCGTGTTGGCGGTGGCGAAGAGGCGGAAGGCCGGGTGCGGCCGGATGACGCGGCTCTGGTCGAGCAGCGTCAGGCGGCCGGAGGATTCCAGCACGCGCTGGATCACGAACATGACGTCGGGACGGCCAGCGTCGTATTCGTCGAAGCAGAGCGCCACGTTGTGCTGATACGCCCAGGGCAGGATGCCGTCGCGGAACTCCGTGACCTGCTTGCCCTCCTTGACCACGATCGCGTCCTTGCCGACGAGGTCGATGCGGCTGACGTGGCTGTCGAGATTGACGCGCACCATCGGCCAGTTGAGACGCGCGGCAACCTGCTCGATATGGGTCGACTTGCCGGTCCCGTGGTAGCCGGAGATCATGACGCGGCGATTGAAGGCAAAGCCTGCCAGGATCGCCAGGGTCGTGTCGCGGTCGAACAGGTAGTCGGGATCGACGTCAGGCACGTGCGGATCGGCGACCGAATAGGCCGGGACCACCATGCCGGACTCGAAGCCGAACACCTCCTTGACCGAAACGGTGGTGTCGGGAAGATTTGCGATGTCGCGATCGATCTTGTTCATCATGCCTCCAGCGCTCCGGCCAATAGCGGGCGCTGCCGTTCGTGGCGTTTCCTTGCTTTTCGGGGGCAGTCCTTAGCAGACGCCGCGCTCAACAGAAACCCGATTGTTTGAGCACACGGTAGGCCTGGATCACCTCGCGGAACCGGTCTTCCGAACCCCGGTCGCCACCATTTGCATCGGGATGGTGACGCTTAACCAGTTCCTTATAGCGCGCCTTGATGTCGCTGCCAGTCGCCTTTTCGTCAAGGCCAAGCGTTTCCAGCGCCTTGGCCTCAAGAGGCTTCGCGCGCCGCTGCTTCGGTTGCGGACGTTCCTCCCCGCCGAAGAGATTGAAGGGATCGCGCACGCGATTGTAGTAGCCGGCGCGTCCCGACCGTTTCTGGGCGAAATCCGGACTGCTGCGCACCGACCCGTTGCCGCCCATCGCCCAGGTCGGGCGATGGCCTGTCAGGGCCTCCTTCTGAAACCGCGCGATGTCGCTGTCCCCGAGGCCGGAGAAGTAGTTGTAGCCCTTGTTGTAGGCGCGCACGTGGTCGAGGCAGAAGCGGAAGTACTCCCCTTCCTTGTGCCGGCCGACCGGAGCGCGATGAAGCCCCGCCTCGCTGCAGCCGTCCCACTGGCAGCAGGGTGCGCGCGACTTCACTTCCGCGTCGGGATCGGGCCGGATGCGAATCCGGTCGAACAGTTTCGAGTTCGGCTTCATGGCTGACCGATTATGGGTGCTTCGCCCGGCGAAACAAGAATTGACTTTTCGGGAAGGATGTCCCTAACCCCCGATTTGCGCCTCCCGGCGCAGAGATTTCCGCATATGGTGGGAGCACGTCCTCATGTCCATGCAGTCGCGCATCGAAAAGAAGCTCCGGGACCGGTTCTCGCCCGAACGGCTTTCGATCGTCAACGAGAGCCATCTGCACGCCGGCCACCATCATGTCGAATCGGGCCATCATGCCGAGTTCGACGGCGAGGGCGAGACGCATTTCCGCGTCCGCATCGTGGCGCCCGCCTTCGCGGGAATGAGCCGCATCGAGCGCCACCGCGCGGTCAACGACCTGCTGGCCGATGAGCTGTCAGGCGGCGTGCATGCGCTTGCCGTGGAGCCGGCGGCACCCGGCGAACCGACGCGATGGTGATCTCGCGGGCAACCCCGTCAATGCAGTCCCAGAAGCGCTTGGCCGGCGGCGGACAGCGATACGGCCTCCACGTCCCGGCCGAGCGGAAAGCCGTCGCGCCCCGGGTAGACGACCAGCCGCCGCTCCGGTAGCAGGTCCTCGCATGCCTGGTGGAACCCGCGTTCGACCTTGGGAGCGAGGCTGCGCTTGATCTCGAACGCCCAGGGCCGCCGACCGGGGATGGTCAGAAGAAGATCGATCTCGGCTCCCGCGGCCGTCCGGTAGAAATTGCACCGCGTTCCTTCCGGCGCCGCCGCGATGAGGCTCTCGATCACGAAGCCTTCCCAACTGGCACCGACGACCGGATGACCAAGCACATCCTCCAGCGAGCCAAGGCCGAGCAGCGTGTGGGTCAGGCCGCTGTCGCGGACGTAGACCCGCGCCGACTTCACCAGTCGTTTCCCGACGTTCGCGTGCCATGGTTCGAGCCGCCGAACGAGAAGCAGATCCACCAAGAGATCGAGGTAGGACGCGACTGTCTTGCCATCCGCGCCCAGGGCACGGGCGAGTTCGGCGGCGTTGAACAGGCTGGACTGACGATGCGCCAGCATCGTCCAGAACCGGCGCAGGGTTTCCGCGGGAATGCGCCGACCCAGCATGGGGATGTCGCGCTCGAGATAGGTTCGGATGAAATCCTGGCGCCAGCGCTGGCTCGCCCTGTCGCTGCCCGCGAGGAAACTGTCTGGAAATCCGCCCCGCACCCACAATGTCGTGGCTGCGTCGTCAGGGACTTCGAGCGCATCGATCGC
The DNA here is from genome assembly GCA_963747465.1 of uncultured Alphaproteobacteria bacterium. Taxonomy (GTDB): domain Bacteria; phylum Pseudomonadota; class Alphaproteobacteria; order Rhizobiales; family Rhizobiaceae; genus Aquibium. Next base: position 382,962 of record CAVVFC010000003.1, on the reverse strand, counting down.
GTGCAGCTCCAGATAGGCGATGCGACCGGCGAGCGTCTCGCCGGACTGCTTCATGAGATCGATGGATGCCGACCCGAGAAGAAGGAACTGTCCCGCCCGCCTCCCGCTCCTGCGGCCGCGGTCGATCAGCCCGCGCAGATTCTGGAAGAGGCCCGGCAGTCGGTGTACCTCGTCCAGGATCACCAGTTTGTCCCCATGGCTGGACAGATAGAGTTCCGGCTCCGCCAGCTTCGCCCTGTCGGCGTCCGATTCCAGATCGAGATAGATCGAGGGGCGCCTTTCGGCGACGGCAAGCGCAAGCGTCGTCTTGCCGACCTGCCGTGGCCCGATCAGTGCCGCGGCCGGGCTTTCGTCCAGAAGTTCGGTAAGACGGGTTTTCGCACGACGCTCAATCATCCTTGCATTTATGGAGAGTCACTCCAGAATTACAAGGATAAACGCGCCCGGGGCCCAACTGTTGCGATACGTCTCGGCGGCCAATGTCGAGCGCAAGCGCTCCCGGCCACACGCCGCGTGCTTTCCTAGCCGCCTTTCACCAGGCTCGTCTCCAGCGGCCTGACCCTGAGCTTCACGATCCTGTTGCGGTTGCGCTTCATGACGATGAAACGCATGCCGTGGAAGGTGAAGGCCTGCTTCTCCTCCGGGATCATCTGCGCCTCGTGAATGACGAGACCGGCGATCGTCGTCGCCTCGTCGTCGGGAAGATCCCAGTCGAGCGCGCGGTTGAGGTCGCGGATGGGCACGCCGCCGTCGACCACGACGGACCCGTCGGCCTCCTGCTTGACGCCCTGCACATCGATGTCGTGCTCGTCGGCGATCTCGCCGACGATCTCCTCGATGATGTCCTCGAGCGTGACCAGCCCCTCGACCTCGCCATACTCGTCGACGACGATCGCGATATGCGCCTTGCGCCGCAGGAAGGCGTTCAACTGGTCGCGCAAGGTCGTCGTGTCAGGGACGAACCAGGGCTTCGACGCCACCTTCATGATGTCGATCCGGGCCGGATCATTGCCCACTTCGTGCAGGGCGCGCAGGAGGTCCTTCGAATGGACCACGCCGACGATGTTGTCGGTCTCGTCCTTGTAGAGCGGCATGCGCGTGTAGGGGCTCTGCAGGATGTCGCGGACCACGACGTCCGCGGGGGCTTCGGCATTGACCATCCGCATGGCGGTGCGGTGGATCATGATGTCGGAGACTTCGAGTTCGGCGAGGTCGAGCAGGCCGCCGACCCGGTCGCGGTCCTGCTTCACGAACGCACCTTCGCGGTGCAGGACCTCGACGGTCCCGCGAAGTTCCTCGTGGGCGGACACCATCGGCGCATCGCGGCCAAGGTTGATCCCGAACAGATGGAGGATGCCGCGCACGATGAGATTGGCGGCGCTCGACACCGGGCCGAAGAGGAAGACGATGGCACGTGCGAAGGGCGAGACGAACAGCGCGAACTGCTCGGGCCGGAACAGGGCCAGCGATTTCGGCAGGATTTCCGAGAAGATGACGAGCAGCACCGTCATGCCGATCGTGGCATAGACCACCCCGGTGTCGCCGAAGATCGACAGCAGCACGCTGGTGGCGAGCGCGGACGCCAGGATGTTGACCAGGTTGTTGCCGATCAGCAGCGCTCCGACCAGCCGGTCCTTGCGTTCGATCAGGCGCTCGACCGCCGCCGCGCGCTTGTCGCCGCCCGCGGTGAGCGAATGGAGCCTGGCACGCGAGACGGCGGTCATGCCGGTCTCGGTTCCTGAAAAAAGGAACGACAGGACGATCAGGACGAGGATGATCCCGCCGATCACCCACAATTCAGTCGTCATCCTGGATGGTTCTCCCTGAGGAACGAAAGTACTTCCGACGCCGGGACGTCCCTGGCGACATAGGAGCGCCCGACGCCGTGCGTGAGGATGAAAGTCAGCGCACCGCGCGTGACCTTCTTGTCCTGTGCAATATAGGACAGGAGCCGCTCGGAGTCAGGAAGGTCGCCCGGAATGTCGCGCATGCGGGTCGGCAGGCCGACCGCGGCAAGGTGCTTCTCGACCCGCACCGCATCATCGGGGCCGCACTGGTTGAGGCGCGACGAGAAGCGGTGCGCCAGCGCCATGCCGATCGCCACGCCCTCGCCGTGTACGAGGCGCGCGCCGTCGTAGCCGACTGCCGCCTCAAGTGCGTGGCCGAAGGTGTGACCGAGATTGAGCAGCGCGCGATCGCCGGTCTCGAATTCGTCGCGCGCCACCACCTCGGCCTTGGCGCGGCAGGACTCGGCGATCGCCCGCGTCCGCGCCGCGCCGCCGGCAAAGACCTCGCGCCAGTTCTGCTCCAGCCATTCGAAGAAGTCGGGGCGGTCGATCAGCCCGTATTTGGCGACTTCGGCATAGCCGGCACGGAACTCGCGTTCCGGCAAGGTGTCGAGCACGTCGGTGTCCGCGAGCACGAGCTGCGGCTGGTGGAAGAGGCCGACGAGGTTCTTGCCATGCGCGGTATTGATGCCGGTCTTGCCTCCGACGGAAGAATCGACCTGGGCCAGCAGCGAGGTCGGCACCTGGATGAAGTGCATGCCGCGTCGCACGATGCCGGATGCGAAACCAGCGAGGTCGCCGATGACCCCGCCGCCAAGCGCGATGACCACGTCGCGGCGTTCGAGGCGGGCAGCCAATATGCCGTCGACCACCTCCTGCAGGTGTCCGAAGCTCTTGGTGCGTTCGCCGGGGGGAAGGCTGATCGCGCTCGAGGCGATGCCCGCGCTCTCCAGGCTTGCCGTGAATGCCTCGAGATGCGCCGCCGCAACGTTCTCGTCCGTGACGATGGCCGCACGCGCGCCGGGAAGACGTTTCGCGATCTCGGCGCCGGCGCGGCGGACGAGGCCGTGTCCGATCAGGATGTCGTAGGCGCGCTCGCCGAGACCGACCTCCACGCGCACGGGATCGCCATGGGCGGTTGCGTCGATCATGCCTCGTCCCTTGCGGCCTGGGGGCCCTCCAGATGCCGGGCGAGAGCGGCAATGGTCTCCGCGGCGATGATCTCCTTGGTCTCGTCGCGCGTGAGGACGGTGACGTCCGCCAGCGCGTAGACCGGATAGCGTTCCTTCATCAGCCGCTGCATGACGGATACCGGGTCGGGGTTGCGCAGCAGCGGCCTGTTCCTGTTCTTGGAAACACGCTCCATGAGCACGTCCAGGTCCGCCTTGAGCCAGACCGATACGGCGTTGGCCGCGATGGCGCTGCGTGTCTCCTCGTTCATGAAGGCGCCGCCGCCTGTGGAGACGATCCGTCCGCCCTCCTCCACCAGACGCGAGATGACGCGGCGCTCCAGCGACCGGAACTCCGGCTCGCCGTAGAGTTCGAAAAGGTCCGGCACGGACATGCGCGAGACAGTCTCGATCTCGTGGTCGCTGTCGATGAACGGCATGCCCAGCATCTGGGCGACCCGGCGCCCGATCGCCGTCTTGCCTGCCCCCATCAGGCCCACGAACACGACCGACCGCCCGCCGAGCTTTTCCCGGACTTTCAAATCGATGGCTTCGGCCACGGCGTTCATCGGTCTCGTCCCCTCGACCGCGGGTATGCACATGAAAAGGCTGGCGACGTCAAGCAAGCGCGGCCGGAACCCGAGACCCCTCTGAGGGTTGAAATAGCGGGACTCGCGACGCATAAGGAATGCGGGCGGACGCTAGTGGGGTTAGAACGACAGAATGCCGACCCTTTTCCGGTTTCTCGTGACGATCGCAATTCTCGTTGGGATCGCCTATGGCGCGATGTTCGCGCTTGTCACCTTCGTCGAGCCCAACAAGGGCGAGATGTCGGTCCGCATTCCCGCCGAGAAGCTCAACCCGCGCGAGTAGCGCCTCCGGCAGCCCATGAACAGCCACGCCGCCATAGAGGCATTCCTGGAAATGATGAGCGCGGAGCGGGGAGCGAGCGCCAACACGCTCGACGCCTATCGCCGCGACCTCGTGGACGCGCATGCCTCGATGCCGAAGGACCGCGGGCTGGCGCACGCCTCCGCGCTCGACGTCAGCGAGCATCTCGACGGGATCGCCGCGAAGGGTTTCGCGGCCTCGACCCAGGCCAGGAAGCTCTCGGCGCTGCGCCAGTTCTTCCGTTTCCTGTACTCCGAGGCGATCAGGACCGACGATCCGACGGGCACGACCGAAGCTCCGAAGAAGCCGCGCCCGCTGCCCAGGACGCTGAGCGAGGCGGACACTGGCCGGCTGATCGAGCTGGCGGAACGGGAAGCGGCCGCGCCGCCGCCCGGCATCTCGCGCGAAGCCGCGGCGCGACTGCATGCGCTCGTCGAGGTGCTCTACGCCACGGGCCTGCGCGTCTCCGAACTCGTCGGGCTTCCGGCAGCCGTTGCGCTGCGAGACGATCGCTTCTTCATGGTCCGCGGCAAGGGCAACAAGGAGCGGATGGTGCCGCTCTCGGCCAAGGCGCGCTCGGCCATGACGGCCTGGCTCGCCATCCGCGCGGAAATTCCGGAACATGCGGAAAGCCAGTGGCTGTTTCCCGCGCGTTCCGAGACGGGCTACCTGCCGCGGCAGGTGTTCGCACGCGACCTCAAGGGGCTCGCCGCACGGGCCGGAATTGCCTCCTCGATGATCTCGCCGCACGTGATCCGACACGCCTTCGCCAGCCATCTTCTCCAGAACGGCGCCGATCTCAGGGCCGTCCAGCTCCTGCTCGGCCATTCCGACATCTCCACCACGCAGATATACACGCACGTGCTGGAAGAACGCCTCATCAGGCTGGTGAACGAACACCATCCGCTTGCCGACTAGGCCCTCGAACGCTATGTGGGGGCAACTTTTCAGCGCGAAGGGGCGTTAAACCGACGTTCCCGCACGGCCTGTTCACGGCCATGGGGCGGTGTCGGTCCAGTAGCGAATGTACAATTATCTCGAATTCGAAAAACCCGTTGCCGATCTCGAAGGCCAGATTCTCGAGCTGAAGAAGCTTTCGGACAGCGGCGAATCCGTCGACGTCGCCGACGAGATCGCGCGGCTGGAGAAGCGCTCGAACGACGCGCTCCGCGACATCTACAAATCGCTGCAGCCCTGGCAGAAGGCACAGGTCGCGCGTCATCCGGACCGCCCGCACTGTCTGGATTACGTCGGCAAGCTCTTCACCGATTTCACGCCGCTCGCCGGCGACCGCCTCTACGGCGAGGACGAAGCGATCATCGGCGGTTTCGCCCGTTTCCGCGGCGAGCCTGTCGCCATCCTCGGCCAGGAGAAGGGCGCCGACACCAAGAGCCGGCTCCGGCACAATTTCGGCATGGCGCGGCCGGAGGGCTACCGCAAGGCGGTTCGCATCATGGAACTCGCCGACCGGTTCAACGTGCGCCTCGTGACGCTGGTCGACACGGCGGGCGCCTATCCCGGCATCGGCGCGGAGGAGCGCGGGCAGGCAGAGGCGATCGCGCGCTCCACATCGGCCTCGCTGGGCCTCAAGGTGCCGGTGGTCTCTGTCGTGATCGGCGAAGGCGGGTCGGGCGGCGCCATCGCGATCGCGAGCGCCAACAAGGTCTACATGCTCGAGCATTCGATCTACTCGGTCATCTCGCCCGAGGGCGCGGCGTCGATCCTCTGGCACGATTCCACCCGCGCCCGCGACGCCGCGACGTCGATGAAGATCACGGCCAAGGATCTCCTCGACATGAAGGTCATCGACGGGGTGATCGCGGAACCGCTCGGCGGCGCGCATCGCGGCCCGGAGGTCGCCATGGAGGCAGCGGGCGAACAGATCGGCAAGGCGTTCGAGGAACTCTCCGGCTCGAACATGGATTTTCGCGAACACCGCCGCGAGAAGTTCCTGGCGATCGGTCGCAATCTGTAGAGCCTTCCGGCGGCGGACCTGGCCTTCGCCATAATGTCGCCAAGCCTTTGCCTGTATGACGATCGCGTGAGAGGGGCGGACGGAACCTTGCGGTAAGCAATTCGCAAGGTTAACGGATTTAACGTCCCCGGGAACAGGCCGAGCCACGAGCCGGCAGTCCGGAACCGCGAACGCAGGTTTTTGTCTTGAACACGATTGCCAGCATTACCCGGGTCAGCATGATCGTTGCGGCGCTCGCAATCGCAGGCTGCACCGAAACCACCCTGAATTCGGCCGGCATCAAGGCCAACAAGGAGCTTCCGGACCAGATCCTTGCTTCGATGAAGGCCAAGGGCATGGAAAAGAACGCGCCCGTGATGGCGCGCGTCTTCAAGGAAGAGGGCAAGCTCGAGATCTGGAAGCGGAAGACATCCGGCCGCTACGATCTCATCGCGACCTACGACATCTGCAAATGGTCCGGCAAGCTCGGCCCCAAGTTCATCGAGGGCGACCGGCAGGCGCCGGAGGGCTTCTACAACGTGCGCCCGTCGCAGCTGAACCCGCAGTCGAGCTATCACCTGGCGTTCAACATGGGCTATCCGAACGCCTACGACCGCGCCCATGGCCGCACCGGTTCCAACCTGATGGTGCACGGCGCCTGTTCCTCGTCCGGCTGCTATTCGATGACCGACGCACAGGTCGAGGAAATCTACGCCTTCGCCCGCGACGCCTTCCGCGGCGGGCAGACCGAGTTCCAGATCCAGGCCTTCCCGTTCCGGATGACGCCGGAGAACATGGCCCGCTACAAGGACGATCCGAATTACGAATTCTGGAAGATGCTGAAGGAAGGCTACGACCACTTCGAGATCACCAAGGTCCCGCCGAAGGTCGACGTGTGCGAGAAGCGCTACGTCTTCAACCGCATCCCGGAAGGCAGCGCCAGCTTCTCGCCGACGGGCGCCTGCCCGCCGATGAGCCAGCCCGAGGCGCTGATGACGGCCTACCAGAGCTACCAGACCCAGTTCGACAGCGCCTTTGCGTCCTATGCGAACAGGCGCGCCTCCATCCCGCCAAGGCCCACGATCGCCGGCCTGCAGGAAGCCAGGCTGGTCTCCGAATGGTCGAAGAAGCGCGCCCGCGGCGAGCGCGTGACGATGGAGCCGCCTTCACTGGCCTCCGACGGCAGCGTCGTCTCGACGACGGCGCAGATGGGGCGCATCGATTCGCCCGCCGGACGCCGCATGGCCGAGATCGAAGCCAGCGAGGCTGCGAAGAGGAAGGCCGAGGAAGAAAAGAAGGCTGCGCTCGCCCTGAAGGCGGCAGAGGCCGAGGCCGCGAAGGTGGCGGCTGTACAGGCTGCGAAGGCGGCGGAAACCGCCGCGGCCGAACCGGCGCCGGCCGAAACCGTCGAGACCGACACTACGGGCAGCGGGCTCTTCGGCGCGGTCCGCAAGCGGGTCGGCGCGATCGGCAACCTGTTCGGCGGCTGACCTCGTGCAGGTAGCCGACGAGGTCTACGACCTGAAGGGGCTCAACTGCCCGCTCCCCGTCCTCAAGACGCGGCGTCGGCTGGCCCGCCTTCCCGCCGGGAGCCGGCTTTGGGTCGAGACCACGGACCCGCTCGCCGTGATCGACATTCCCGCATTCTGCGCCGAGAGCGGCCATCGGCTCGTCGAAAACCTCAGCACGGCCGGCGGCCACCGCTTCCTGATCGAGCGCGGCTGAAGGCGACAGGCCTCGCTCCAAAGTGTGCATGGTCCAGGTGCCGGTGACGGCTCAGGAGTGGTGGCTTCTTTGCTTGATTCTCGTCAATTCATACATACAATGTATGTACGAGTGAGGCTTCATGCCGTTCGGCTGGGACGAAGGGAAGCGCCAGTGGGTTCTCGCCGATCGGCAGATCGACTTTGAGGACATGAAGACGCTTTTCGATGGGCGGCCGCGCCTGAGTTATCCTTCGGCCAGAGATGGCGAAGAGCGGGTGATTTCCGTCGGTGAAATCAATGACCGACTGTTCGCCGTCGTGTGGATGTGGCGCGGCGAAACGCTATGGATGATCACCGCAAGACGAGCGTGGAAGGCCGAGGAAAGAAGATTTCGAGAACTGCTGGAGCGTGAGCCATGAGCAAACGGGGAGACACCGATTTCAAGCGGATCGACGACGAGGCGGAACTGGAACGGCAGGAACGGGCCGATCCCGATCTTCGGGACATTCCCCGCGACTGGATGGCCCACGCTCGCCTGGAAACAGGCATTCCCGCTCCTCTGCCGGCCGAGAACAAGCGCCCCGTGACCATGCGCCTCGATCCCGAGGTGCTGGACTACTTCAAAGGCCAGGGTCGCGGGTGGAAGACCCGGATCAACGCTGTGCTGAAGGCATTCGTCGACGGGCAGGGTCCGCACCGCTGATCCCTTGCCCTGATCGTTTTCGTCCCTGCAGTCAGCCGCGAAAACCCGCGATCGCCAGAGGGTTGTCCTCCAGAGCGGCGCGGTCGGGCGTGTCGATCCGCGGCTGCCCGGCGAAGGCGTCGAACAGTCTCTTGACGTAATCCTCGGGCATGTCGAGCGTGATCATGACGATGCGCACGCCGCGCGGGCCCTCGGGCCAACGCTCCAGGCGCACCGGCGGGTGCAGCACCTTCTGGACTCCGTGGACGACGAGGGGCCGACCGGGGTTCTCGATCGTCTCGATGATGCCCTTCATGCGCAGCAACTGCTCGCCATGAGTGGAACGGACGAGATCGAGGAAGCTCTCCACCGTTGCCTGCGGCAAGGGCCGATCCAGCACCAGCGAGACCGTGCGGATGCGATCGTCGTGCCGGTGCGGGTGGTCGTGGTGATGGTCGTGATCATCGTGGCGGTGATCATGCGCATGGTCATGCAGCGCCTCGTCGCGGAGCCAGCGCGCCACGTCGACGCTCTTGGTCGACGGATCGTAGAGGCCGCAGTCGAGCAGCGCGACGGCTTCCGCCCCGGCGTCCAGGATGGGAGCACCCGGGTTGAGGTCCGAGATGCGTGACCTCAGCCCATCGATCGCCGCAGCGTCGGCAAGGTCGGTCTTCGTCAGAACGATACGGTCGGCAACCGCGACCTGCTTCACCGCCTCCTCGTGGCGGTCGAGCGTCGATGATCCGTTGACCGCATCGACCACGGCGACCACTCCGTCGAGCCGGTAGGCGGCGACGATCGCAGGGTGCGCCATGATGGACTGCAGCACGGGAACGGGGTCCGCCAAGCCGGTGGTCTCCACGATCACCCGCTTCAGCGGCTGGATGCGACCGGTCTGCATGCGGTCGGCGAGGTCGGCCAACGTATCGACCAATTCGCCGCGGACGGTGCAGCACAGGCATCCGTCCGACAGTTCGATGACGCCGTCCGACGACTGTTCGACCAGGAGATGGTCGATGGCGACATCGCCGAACTCGTTGATGATGACGGCGGTATCGCTGAGCGCCGGATCCTTCAGCAGCCGGTTGAGCAGCGTCGTCTTGCCGGCTCCGAGGAACCCGGTGAGGACGGTGACGGGAACGGGCGGTCCGAGCGGATTCACGGCGGCGCGCCTACTGCGCCGCGCTCGCACTCACCGGAGTGTAGTCCGGGCGAGGCGTCGGGATGGGAACGTCGGCATATTCGACCGGCGCGGCGAACGGGGACCGGGGACCGGTGGCGCCGCCGAGGCTGACGGCGACGAGGATGGGCTCGCGCATCGGCTCGTGCAGGTGGGGCGAAGAGACCAGCACCTTGCCGTTCTTGTCGACCTCGCCGGCATCGAGGCGCGCCCTGTAGGCCGCCTTGGTGCAGATCCGTTCGCGCATGTTGGTCGGTTCGTCGAGCCCTTCCCCGCGGGGCTTCATGGCCGCGAGCGTGGGCGCCTCTGCGGCGCTGCTGGCGAAACCGGCGGCCAGCAGGTCGGCGGCCTTGACCGCGCGTTCCTCCGACGACCGCTCGCCGATGACGACGGCGAGCAGCGTACGCCCGTCGCGCGTTGCCGTCGCCACGAGATTGAAGCCGGCCGGGCAGGTGTAGCCGGTCTTCATGCCGTCGGCGCCGTCGAACCGGCCGATCAGGTTGTTGTGGTTCTTGATCCGGGCGTTACCGGCGACGATGCCTTCCAGGTCGAAATAGGACGCGTATTGCGAAAATTCCGTGCGCAGCGCCCGCGCCAGCAGGGCGAGATCATGTGCGGTGGAATACTGCCCCTCGGCGTGCAGCCCGTGCGCGTTGACCCAGTGCGATCCGGTCATGCCGAGGCGCTGCGATTCCGCGTTCATCCTGGCCGCGAATGCCTTCTCGGACCCGGCGATGCTTTCACCCACGGCCGTGGCGACGTCGTTGGCTGACTTGACCATGAGGATCTTGAGCGCGTTGTCGAGCGTGAGTTCGGCACCCGGCGGATAGCCCATCTTGCTCGGCGGTTCGGCGGCGGCGTTCTTGGTCATGCGGACAGGCGATTGCAGCGTCACCTCGCCGGCCTGGATGGCGCGGAACGCGACATAGGTCGTCATCAGCTTGGAGAGGGAGGCGGGATACCAGCGTTTGAACGCATCCTCCTGTTCGAGCACCTTGCCGCTCGCAAGATCGACGAGAATGGAGGCCCCGGCGAATGCGGGGCCGGCCGCGACGAGCAGCGCGGCGAAGGCTGCGCGGATGAAATGTCTGGCGATCGGTCTGTTAGATTTCACTTTCGCCTCGTGAGGGAATTACGATACGGTTGCGGGAATCCGACCGGAAGGTCGAACCGCGGGCTTGCCGCCCGTATCTAACGCATGTGGCGCCGGAATGGCAAAACTCCCGCCGATCACGAAGTTGCGGGGTGGTCCGGTTCGGCGTGCGCACAGAGACGAAGAGAGATAGACGATGCCGATCCTGAACCGAGCCGCCGAGATGCAGAAGGAAGTATCCGAGTGGCGCCGTCACCTGCACCGTCATCCCGAACTCAACTTCGACCTCTTCGAAACCTCCGCCTTCGTGGCCGAGAAACTGCGCGAATTCGGCTGCGACGAGGTGGTGACGGGCATCGCCAAGACCGGCATCGTCGGCATCATCAACGGCCGGCTGGGCAGCGGACCGACGCTCGGCCTGCGCGCCGACATGGACGCCCTGCCGATCAAAGAGACGAGCGGCGTCGAGCATACGTCGGGCAATCCCGGCGCCATGCACGCCTGCGGCCATGACGGCCACACCTCCATGCTGCTCGGCGCCGCAAAGTATCTCGCCGAGACGCGCAACTTCGCCGGCAGGGTGGCAGTCATCTTCCAGCCCGCGGAAGAAGGCGGCGGCGGCGGCAACGTCATGGTCCAGGAGGGCATGATGGAGCGTTTCGGCATCGAGCGGGTCTACGGCATGCACAACGAGCCCGGCCTGCCGGTCGGCCAGTTCGCCACCCGCAGCGGGCCGATCATGGCCTCCACCGCGGAGTTCACCATCACCGTGCGCGGCAAGGGCGGTCATGCCGCCTTCCCGCACCAGACCGTCGATCCGATCGTCATCACGAGCCAGATCGTCGGCGCCCTGCAGACGGTGGTGTCGCGCAGCGCCGATCCGGTCGACGCGCTGGTCGTCTCGGTGACGAAATTCCATGCCGGCGACGCCTACAACGTCATCCCCGAGACGGCGGAGATCGCCGGCACCGTGCGCACGCTGCGCAAGGACATCGCCGAGCTCGCCGAAAAGCGCATCCGGGCGATCGTCACCGGGATCGCGGAAGCCGGCGGCGCGGTGGCCGAAATCGAGTACGACGCCAACTATCCGGTCACCTTCAACCATGCCGACGAGACGGCTTTCTCGGTCGGCATCGCCAGGGAAGTGGCGGGCGACAAGAACGTCGAGGACGACATGCCGGCGGTGATGGGCGGCGAGGATTTTTCCTACATGCTGGAGGCCCGCCCCGGCTCGTTCATCTTCATCGGCAACGGCGACACCGCCAACCTCCACCACCCCGCCTACGACTTCAACGACGAGGCGATCCCGCACGGAATCTCCTACTGGGTACGGCTGGCGGAGAAATCGCTGGCGGCCTGAAGGCGGTCGCAGCACGGTCCGGCCGGGCTGTCCAGGCGTGCAGGGCGATCCCGCCGGATTGCCTTCGGATAGGCCAAACCTATTGGCAAATCCGCCTCAAGAGGGTATTGAGGCGGCAGTGGTCCCGTAGCTCAGTAGGATAGAGCATCAGATTCCTAATCTGAGGGTCACAGGTTCGAATCCTGTCGGGATCACCATTTCCATGTCATGACCGGCCGAGCGCGATACCGTTGACAGCCGGCCGCGAGCAGAGATGTCGTTTCGACGCAGGCGGACAACAACCAAAAACCCGACTGCCGAAGCAGTCGGGTTTGGTATTCGACGCGGGGGCATATGACGCGTCGGGGGGCAATCTCCCCGTGTTGTGTAACGGCAATGTGTCGCCGGGCGGCAATTTCTTGAAGTTCCTGGGTTTTTTCAGATCACGATCACGTCATTCGGCCATTGCCACGAGCGCGTCCGGATCGTAGGCGAGCCGGATTTCGGCACCGACCGGGATGTCGTCGGCACCGAAATCGTTGGTCTCGGTGACCGAGAGCGGCGTTTCCATTCCGGCGATCTCGACCACGAGGTGCGTGATCTCGCCGAAATAGTGCCGGTCGACCACCTTTCCGGCAAGTTCGCGGCCGGCAGTCTCGCCGTCCCACAGGACCCGCAGCCGCTCCGGCCGTATGCCGATGGTGGCTGCATTCCCGTTCGGCGCCCACTTTGCCGGCCGGTCAGTCGTGATGCGGCCGAAGCTTTGCGTCTCCACGACGATCGACTTGCCCTCCTCGCCGACAATCTGCGCCTTGATGAAGTTCATCCCGCCGAGGAAGTCGGCCACCTGCCGGTTGACCGGCCGCTGGTAGATCTCCTTCGGGGTCGCCGTCTGCGCGATCCTGCCGCCGAACATGACGGCGATGCGGTCGGACATCGCGAGCGCCTCGTACTGGTCGTGGGTGACCAGAACGAAGGTGATGCCGACCGCCTTCTGGAGGCTTCTCAGTTCGACCTGCATCTGCTCGCGCAGCTTCTTGTCGAGCGCCGAGAGCGGTTCGTCGAGAAGCAGCACCTTGGGCCGCATGACGAGCGCGCGGGCGAGCGCGACGCGCTGGCGCTGGCCGCCGGAAAGCTCGTTGGCGCCGCGCTTGCCGTAGCCGGCGAGCGAGACCTGCGCCAGCGCCTCGCCGACCCGCCGCTTCTCCTCGGCCGGATCGAGCTTCAGGCGTTTCAGTCCGTAGCCGACGTTCTGCTCGACATTGAGATGGGGAAAGATGGCGTAGCTCTGGAAGACCATATTGGTCGGCCGCCGATTGGCGGGGATGCCGACCATCGGCTGGGCGTCGATCGCGATCGAGCCGTGCGTCGGCGTGTCGAAGCCGCCGATCATGCGAAGCAGGGTGGTCTTGCCACAGCCCGACGGCCCGAGCAGCGAGAAGAACTCGCCGGCCCGGATGCCGAGCGAGGCGTCGTCCAGCGCATTGAACTTGCCATAGGTCTTGGTCACGTGATCGACGTCGATCATCGTCCGCTCAGGCAAACAGGCCTCCCTCGACTTGGGTGCGGCGCGCGCTGCGCCTCCTGAAGATTTCGGCGAAGGTGAGAAGCATGAAGGAGGCGGCCAGCATCACGGTGCCGAGTGCGAGCACCGACGGCAGCCGGGCCGCGAAACGCAGTTGCCCCCAGATATAGACCGGCAGGGTGGAATCGGTCCCGGTCAGGAAGAAGGCGAGGATGAACTCGTCCAGCGAGATGGTGAAGGAAACGAGCAGGCTGGAGACGATCGCCGGTGCCACCATCGGCAGCGTGATGCGCCGGAAGGTGCCGAACGCCGACTCGCCGAGGTCCGTCGAGGCCTCCTCGAGGCTGCGGTCGAACCCTTCGAAGCCGGCGACCAGCACCGTCACCGAATAGGGCACGCAGATGAGAACGTGCCCGAGCACGACGGACAGCAGCGAGAGTTCGAGGCCGAGCCGCAGGAGCACGACCAGAAGCGCGACCGCGATGATGATCTCCGGCAGGACGAGCGGCGCCATGATGAGGCCGCTCATCGCCCGTTGCCCGCGAAAGCGGTAGCGCGTCATGGCGCGTGCGGCGCAGATGCCGAGAAGGGTCGCCACGACGGCTGCCGCGGTTCCGACCATGGCGCTGTTCCAGGCCGCGTCGAGCAGCGCCGGCGTATCGGCCATGTCGGCATACCATTTCCAGGTAAAGCCGGTGAGCGGGAAATTGGGAACGGCGGAATCGTTGACTGAGAAGAGCGGCAGCAGGAGGACCGGCAGGTAGAGGAATGCGACGTAGAGCGCCGCGTAGAGCCGCAGGCCGTTGGCTCCGCCGAAAACCCGCCCGATCCTCATCGGATGCGCCTCGCGGTCCATCGCAGGACGGCGACGCAGGCGCCGGCCATGATGGTGATCACGATCATGGTCGTCACCGAAAGCGCGGAGCCGAGCGGCCAGTTCGCCCCCTTCTTGAACTGCACCTCGATGGCGTTGGCGATCATCACGCCGTCCTTGCCCCCCACGAGCCGCGGCGTGACGTAGTCGCCCACGGTCGGGATCATGACGATGATCAGCGCCGCGATGATGCCGGCCATGGTGAGCGGCAGCGTCACGCGCACGAAGCGCCTGAGCGGTCCGTCGCCGAGATCGGTAGCGGCTTCCAGAAGGGTTCGGTCGACCTTCTCCAGCGAGACGTAGATTGGCAGGATGGCGAACACGGCCCAGGCATGGGTGAGCGCGATGAGTACGGCATTGGTATTGTAGAGAAAGGCGGTCGAGGGCTCGTCGATGATGCCGACGCCCAGAAGCGCGGAATTGAGGACGCCATTGTAGCCGAGGATCACCTTCCACGACATGACCCTGAGCAGATAGCTCGTCCAGGCGGGGATGGTCACGAGGAAGAGCAGCAGCGACTTGTGCCGCCCGCCATGGAAGGAGATGTAGTAGGCGATCGGATAGGCGAGCAGCACGGTGAGCGTGCTGACCGTGAAGGAAAGCACCAGCGAACGGCCGAGCAGGTCGCGATAGATCGGCTCCGTCAGCGCGATGCGGTAGTTCTCGAGCGTGAAGGTCCGGTCGATCGTCAGGTAGTTCTGCGTCCAGAAGGAATGCGCGATGACGACGAGGATCGGCGCGGCGAGCAGGGCAAGGGCGAAGAGGAAGGTCGGGCTGATCAGGGCGAGGCCCTGGGCTTCCTCGGATCGCAGGAAGGAGCCGCGGCGCCGAGCGCCCGTCGGGGCGAATCCGCTGGTCCCTTCTGCGGCCGCCGTCAACGCGGCGCTCCGGTTTTCATGAAAGGTCTGGGCGTGGGAGTTGGCGTCACTTCTCCACCCGGGTCGCATACGAGCGGTTCCCCTTGCGACCGCGCGTTTTTCCAACAAGAGCCCATCCGCACATTGAAATCAAGCGCTATTTCTGGGATATTGATTGAACGGACATTCAACAACGAGGCAATTTTCGCTGGTTTTCCGGCAAGTTGCGGCTCCGTATGTCGTCCGGCGGGACGAAAGAAGCGAGGTTAGGCCATGGCTGCCATCGGGAAACATGAACCGCAGCGGGAAGACGCCTCAGGGGCACGCCGGCGCGATCTCGTCGAAAGCGCCAGGCGCCACCTGATCCAGCCGTGGCCCTATGCGGGCTCGATCGGCAACGAGGCGCGCACGCCGATCGGCAGCGGCGACGGGATCTACATCACCGACGGCGACGGCCGGCGGCTGATCGACGGACCCGCCGGCATGTGGTGCGTCAACGTCGGGCATCGTCGCGAGGAACTGGCGCGCGTCATGTACGACCAGGCCATGGAACTCTCCTACAACACGCCATGGTACACGATGAGCGACCGATCGGCGGAACTGGCCGGACGGCTCACCGGACACGCGCCGGGCGATCTCTCCCACGTCTTCTTCACCACCGGCGGCTCCTCGGCGGTCGAGACGGCGCTGCGCTTCATGCAGTTCTACAACAACGTGCGTGGCCGCCCGGAGAAGAAGCTGATCCTGTCGCGTGGCGGCGCCTACCACGGCTCGACCTACCTGTCGGCATCGCTGAACGGCCGTCCGCGCGACCGCGACTGGATGGACGGCGCAGACGACCTGGTGATCAAGCTGACCAGTCCGGACCCGTTCCGCCGCCCGGCGGGCATGAGCGTCGAGGCCTTCGCCGATTTCCTGGTCGAGGAGTTTCGCGAAACGGTTGAGCGCAGGGGCGCCGACAGGATCGGCGCCTTCGTCGGCGAACCGGTGCAGGCCTCAGGCGGCGTGATCGTTCCGCCCCCCGGATACCTGCCGCGCATTCGCGAGATCTGCCGGGACAACGACATCCTGTTCGTGGCCGACGAGGTGGTGACGGCGTTCGGGCGGCTGGGCGAGGTCTTCGCGTCGGAGACGGTGTTCGGCATCCAACCCGACATGATCACCTTCGCCAAAGGGATCACCTCGGGCTATTTCCCGCTAGGCGGCGTCATGATCTCGGCGCGCCTGACGGAAGTGCTGCGCAAGTCGAACCACGCGGCCGCCATGTTCGGGCACGGCTACACCTATTCGAGCCACCCGATCGGCTGCGCCGTCGCGCTGAAGACCCTCGACCTGCTCGAGGGCGGCATACTGGAACATGCGCGGCAGGTCGGCCCCTATTTCCAGGCGCGCCTGAAGACGCTCGAGGAACTGCCGCTGGTCGGCGAAGTGCGCGGCATGGGCCTGATGGCCTGCGTGGAGTGCGTGGCCGACCGCGAGAGCAGGAACCCGCTGGCGCTCGACAACGACGTGGGCAAGCGCATCGACAGGCACTGCCACGAATTGGGACTGCTGGTGCGGCCGCTCATCAACATGTGCGTGATGTCGCCGCCCCTGACGATCACCCGCGAGCAGGTGGACGACATGGTCTCCATCCTGCGCGAGGGGATATCGCGCACGATGGACGAGTTGCGCACTGAGGGGCTCTGGAACGGCTGAGGGCGGCGGCCGGAAAGCATCGCCACCGGAAGATTTCGCTTCACCGAGCGGGCATGAGCGTCCCTTGCGGGGGCCCTCGTCCGCCCGCTATCTTTTGCGTTGAAGACTTGCCCGCAGGAAGGGAGTGCCCATGGTTCCGCCCGGATCGTCCAGACCGGAGGGAGGCTCCGGACGCCTCGTCCAGACCGCCTTCGTGACCCTCGATATCCATGCCACGATGACGGAGATGACGACGCGGCTGGGAATCGGGCCATGGTTCCTGCGCGAACGCGGCGTCTTCCCGCGCCAGATCTATCGCGGAAGACCGGCGGATACCGCGCTCGCGATCGCGATGGGCTATTCGGGCGACATGCAGTTCGAACTCATCCAGCAACTGGACGATACCCCCTCCGTCTATCGCGAGGTGATCGACCGCACCGGACCTGGTCTGCATCACTTCGGCATGGCCGTGGACGATTACGCCACAGCACTGTCGCACTTTTCGTCACGCGCGTCAGCAGCGTCTGCGCGGCCTCATAGAGCAGCGTTCTCATCATGCCGTCCCCACATAGGGAGATGCGGCCCACGCGCTTGCTTTCGCCGGACTCGTTGAGCTTCGGCGTCAGGCCGAGGATGGGACCCACCGCCTTGGAGCTTCTGAAGCGCTGCGGAATGTCGATGGTTGCAGTATAGGCCAGCGCCGTAACGGCACCGACACCGGGGATCGTCATCAAGCGCTTGCAGGTCGCATTCTCCTCCGCGCAAGCCAGCACCTTCTTGTGAAGGCGAGCAAATTCGGCGCGCAGCTTGTTTCGGGCAGAAAGCAGCGCCCCCATGAGTTCCTCCAGGTCGGGCATGCTTTCGACGAGTTCCCGAATACGCTCCTCGAATTTCACCGTTCCCACAACACCAACCTTGAGGCCGAAGTTGCGCAGAAGACCGCGGATATCATTCTCGATGGCGATCGCCTTTCTTTGCAGGAGCTTGCGGGCCGTTAAGAGCGACACCTCGACAGGGTTCGAGCTCGCATACGAGGCGGAGGTCGCGAACGGCGCGCGTGTCGGCTACTTCGATACCCATGGCCTGCTGCCGGCGATGATCGAGGTCATCGAGTTCCTGCCGGCAACAGAAGCGATGTTCGCCGGGTTCCGGGAGGCTTCCCGGCACTGGGACGGTCGCGATCCGGTGCGGTTGCGGACCTAGCCGGAGGTACCCCCTTCCTGCCCCGGCATTTCGCCGGAGTAGAGCGAGGCTGGCCTCAGCAGGCGCCCCGTCCGCTGCTGTTCGCGCGCGTGCGCGGTCCAGCCGGCCGCCCTGCCGGTGGCAAAGACCGGCGTGAAGGCCGTGCGGGGGATGCGCAGCGCATCGAGCAGGATGGCTGTGTAGAACTCGACGTTCGTGTCGAGCGGCCGGTCCGGCTTCGCCTTCGCCAGCGCACGGCGGGCATAGGCCTCGACCTCCGCCGCGAAGCCCAGGTCGATGCTGGTCGCCCCGAGCAAGCCGAGCGCATTCCGCAGGACGTCCGCACGCGGGTCGCGCACGCGATAGATGCGATGGCCGAAACCCATGAGGCGCTCGCCTCGGGAAAGCGCGGCATCGATCCATTCGGCGATGTTCTCGCGCGAGCCGATCGCGTCGAGCATGGCGAGAACGGGTTCCGGCGCGCCGCCGTGCAGCGGCCCCGTCAGGGCGCAGTATCCCGCCGTCACCGCCATGAAGAGATCCGCACCGGTCGAAGCCACGACACGCGCGGCGAATGTGGAAGCATTCATGCCGTGGTCGCTGACCGTGACGAGATAGGCATCGAGCGCCTTCGCTTCGGCATCCGTGGGCATCTCGCCGCGCAGCATGCGCAGCGTGTCGGCCGCGTGGCCTGCGGACCGTTCGGGAGCGATCGGCGCCAGCCCCTCCGCTCGTCTGGCGAGCGCCGCCGCGATCACCGGCATCGCTCCGACGATCACCGCCTCGTCCGGCAAATCCTCGACCGGCCCTAGCGCGGCCACCCCGGCGCGGAAACCAGCGACCACGGAGAGGCCCTCGGCGGCGGCCAGGATTCGGGGCAATCGGGAGAAGGCACTGGCGCGGGCCGCCCCCAGATCGGCCTTGACCCGCTCAGGATCCACGGGCGCATTTCCCGCCAGCGACCATAGCCGGGCGGTCACCTCCTCGAAGGCGAAGTACGGGGCGAGGTCGCCGAGGCGGCGGCCGGCAATGACCAGTTCGCCGCGCTCGCCATTCACGTGCGACAGCGCGGTCGCGGCCGCGACCACCCCGTCGAGCCCGATCGGTGTCCTCGAGTGCAATGTCATGATGGATCTCCTGTTGATGGGGAATTGAGTGTGGAGACCCTTTTCATGTTGATCAATCTTGATTAGCATGATCAATATGAAAAATCCCGATGAGCCGCTCTATCTCAGCGCACGCGAAGCCGCCGGCGAACTCGCGGTCTCGCCGGCCACGCTTTACGCCTATGTCAGCCGCGGCCTCGTTCGGTCGGAGCCGGTGCCGGATTTGCGAGCGCGGCGCTATCGGGCCGACGACGTGCGGGCGCTGAGAAACCGCCGCACGCCTTCGGTCGCGGCGAGGGAGGCAGGACCGGACACGCCGGTCCTCGACACCTCGATCTCGACCATCACCGAGATCGGCCCGATCTATCGCGGGGCGCCCGCAGTGGCGCTGGCAGCGGAGGGCACGCTCGAACAGGCGGCGACGCTGCTCTGGGGAATCGATGACATCGACCCGTTCGAGGCGGACAATCTGCCCGTCCTGAGCGGCGCCATGCGCATCATCGCAGGCGCGGTCGAAAAGCCCTCCCCATCGCCCGCGCGGTGGCGGTGCTGTCGCTGGCGGGCGACAGCGACCCGCGCGCCTTCAACCGGACACGGGACGGACGCGCACGCGTCGGCGCACGCGTCATGCGGCTGGTGACCTCGGCCATCCTCGAACGCGCCCCGAGCGGCCTGGCGTTGCACCGGCAAGTCGCCCAGGCCTGGGCGCCGGGCGACAGGAGGGCGGAGGATCTGATCCGGCGTGCCCTGGTGCTCCTGGCCGACCATGAGCTCAACGCCTCGTCCTTCACGGTGCGCTGCGCCGCTTCGACCGGGCTCAATCTCTACGACGCCACCATCGCGGGGCTGGTCGCGCTCAAGGGACCGAAGCACGGCGGTGCGGGACCGCTCGCCGCGCACATGGTCTCGGACCTCGCGGAAGGAGACATGGCGCGCAAGATCCGGGATCGCGTGGCACTCGGCGAGCCGGTCCCCGGCTTCGGCCACACGATCTATCAGGACGGTGATCCGCGCGCCGAACATCTCCTGGCGGAGCTTGCCCGGTCAGGCGATCACGAACGGCTGGCGGTGGAGGCACCCGCACTGATCACCGAGGCAACCGGGCTGTACCCGAACATCGACTTCGCGCTTGCGGTGATGATGCGCTCGCTGGGCTTGCCGGTGGGTCACGAACTGGCACTGTTTGCAATCGCCCGCACGGCGGGCTGGGTCGCGCATGCCATGGAGCAGCTTGCCGCGGGATCGCTGATCCGCCCGCGGGCCCGCTACATCGGTCCGGCGCCCGGCCGGACCTGAGCCGAGATCAGGACCGGCCCGACAGCGCCTCGTTCAGGTTCCACACGTCCTTTTCGTCGGGCGGCGTTTCGAGGTTCAGGACGGGAAGATTCCGGCGCAGGTGGTCGTGATGCGAGCGGACGCCGTATTCGAGGTCCGAGAGATAGAAGCCGTCGAAGGCTTCGGACTGCATCGACTCGTTCGACCAGACCGTGAGTTGCACGTCCTCGGCCTGCG
This sequence comes from uncultured Alphaproteobacteria bacterium, assembly GCA_963747465.1. Lineage (GTDB taxonomy): Bacteria > Pseudomonadota > Alphaproteobacteria > Rhizobiales > Rhizobiaceae > Aquibium. Next base: position 362,428 of record CAVVFC010000003.1, on the reverse strand, counting down.
TATCGCGGTCGATGCGGTACGCGAGATAGCGTGCGGCGGCCTGTTCACGCGTTTCGTTCCGGTAGCGGTAGATCGCGCCGCGCAGGAGCGTCTCGCCGGTCGAAAGCGGGAATTCCTGGTAGAACTGAGCGGTTTCCGGGGTCATGGCGAGCACCGCGTTCGGGAAGAGCCCGTAGTAGAGCCACGCCTTCTTCAGATGATCCGGCAGATGCGCCGGCTCCGGCGCGATCCTGACGTAGTTGCGGACGCTCCAGCGCCGCCCGGCATGGGGGTTGTAGGTTGCGAACGACCGCGACACGCCGTTGACGAACGGCTCGTCGTAGTAGGTGGCGCCGTAAAGGTCCTGAAGCGCGGGATGCGCCATGGCGACGTGGTAGCCCTCGTTGTCGACGTCGCGCACCGATTTCCAGTTCACCGCCGAATTCTGCGTCCATGTCCCCCAGGCGGGGACCATGTCGGCCGTGCGGTAATGCGCCATCTCCGCCTCGACGGGCCGCATCAGTTCCGCCACCGACGGCTGCGGTCCCGACCGGAAGCGGATGAAGATGAAGCCCATCCAGACTTCCAGATCAATCGGTTTCAGGCCGAACTCGACCCTGTCGAGTTCCGGGAAGGACCGCGGACGCGCCGCTCCGCGCAGGGTCCCGTCGAGATTGTAGACCCAGCCGTGGAACGGACACACGAGCGCGTTCCTGCAGGTGCCCTGCTCGTCGGCAACGACGCGGCTGCCGCGGTGGCGGCACAGATTGTGGAAGCCGCGCACCACGTCGTCCTTGCCGCGCACCACCAGGGCCCGCTCCCCGACGACGTCCATCGTCAGGTAGTCGCCGGGGTTCGGCACGTCCGAAACGTGGCCGATGATCTGCCAGTGGTTACGGAAGACATGCTCCTTCTCGAGTTCGAGAAGAGCCTGGCTGTGGTAGGTCCAGCCGGGAAGTCCGCGACGATCCCAATCGTTCGGGATCGCCACATCGCGAAGCGGGCGGTTCACGATCCACTCCATTGTTGTTGAATGTTCATTCAACATAATCACATTTATCAATCAATTGCAATATCTTAGACGCTTCACGATTTCACTCGCGCGAGTCTCGGACGGAGCCCGGAAAGTCCCGGCGGTACCGGGACTTAGGAGGACGGGTGCGCCGCCCGCCAAATCCGGCACCAGCGCCGGGCGAAACATTGCGAAGGTTACCGCACGAAACAATTGCGTGAATTTTTCAACATTCATCCGAAACGGCCCGTGATTAATGAAGATTAACGGAACAGTCGAACGATCAGAGGCCTACGAGATGACCACCATGTCCGATACCCGGTTCAGCGGCACTGCCCGCTCGACATTCTCCCTCACGTCACTTCGCAGCCGGGCGGCACGCCATCCGATGGGGCTCTTCGCGGTCGCCGCCCTGGTCACCGCCGTTTCGATCTCGATGCCGTCCGCGCGCGCCCTGTCGGTCACGCCGGCTCCGGTCCCGGCAAGCCAAGCCGTGGCGCCGGCGGTCGAGATCGATGCGCCCCGTCCCGCCACCGAGGTCGATAGCGCCTGTTCGGGACAGGCCTGGGGGATGGAGACGGAAAAATGCCTCGTCGCGATCGCGAAAGATGGCGGAAAAGACGGGTCTGCCAGAATAAGGACAATATCTGGCGTTTGATTGGGCCCACGGAGGAATCGGCGATGCCCAAGCTTCGCGAAGAAATCCCTTTCAGCGCCTACATCGCCGCCCGCGCGGCATGCGAGGCGATGGCAGCGGAGCGCCTGGACGGCAAGGACTGGTCGGAGAAATTCCTCGTCAATCTCGATCGTCGCGACCGGAAGGCCGACAGGGATGACGACGTCGTCGTGATGACGATCAACTAACGGCCGTGACCTTCCACGACCAGGGCCTGGGCGCACGCGGGTAGGCGTGGCTGACCTGCCGTTGCCGCGACAACACACCCGACCGCTCGCCACCTACCTCCGGTCTGCCAGCAGCGCAAGAACGCCGCGGATTTCCAGCGTGCTGAAGGGCTTTTCCAGCATCAGCGGCCGTTGGTCGACCGCCAGCGCCTCGATCTCGCCCTTCGCCCCCAGCATGTCCCCCGTCACCAGCACGAAGCGCTTCGCCAGTGACGGGTTGCGGGCACGCAGTTGGGCGTGGATCGTCATGCCGCTTGCCTCGGGCATGCGCAGGTCGCTGAAGACGACGTCCGGCTCGCCGCCGGAGAAGACCTCCTCGACGGAGGTCCAGCGGGTCACGACCGAGGACTTAACCCCCATCATCTCCAAAATGTCGGCCAGCGAACTGGCGACGTCGGGCTCGTCGTCGATGATGAGCGCGGTCGCGACGCCTGACTTGCGGTATACCGCTTCCGGTGCCGGGATCAGCGCCGCATGGTTCACCGGCAGTTCGACGCAGAACCTGGCACCGGTCGGAACCGCATCCTCGAACCAGATCCGGCCGCCGTGGCGCTCCACGATGGAGCGCGAGATGGAAAGCCCGATCCCGGTGCCGACGCCGACCGGCTTGGTCGTGAAATAGGGCTCGAAGATGCGCGGCGCGATCTCCGGATTGATGCCGGATCCCGTGTCCTCGACCGAGAAGCCGATCTTGTCGCCGGCCTGGTAGGTGCGCACACGGATGCGCCGCTCCCCCGACACGGCGGCGAGCGCATGCTGCGCGTTGACGAGGAAGTTGGCAGCCACCTGGGTGACGTGGTCGGCATCCGCGAAGATCCTGAGCTGCCCCGGTGCCAGGTCGGCCTCGACCGTGACGCCGGTGCTCCGCGCGCCATAGGCCGTCACCTCCAGTGCCGCGCGGATGATCTGGTTAAGGTCCGCCTCGTCGTGCTGGGCCGGGTGGAGCCGCACCATGCCGAGGAAGCTCTTGACGATGCGGCCGCAGCGTTCGGCGGCGGCCCGCACCTTCTCGGCGCGCGCCTTCACCTGCGGATCGCTGGCGAACTCGAAGAGCAGCGTCGACTGGGCGACGACCACCGCGAGCGGGTTGTTCAGTTCGTGCGAGACCCCCGCCAGCAGCGAGCCCATCGCCGCCATCTTCTCGTTCTGGTGCAGCTTTTCGCGCTGATGGTTGATCTCGGCCTCCGCCCGGCGCCGCTCGCGCAGGTCCCGGATCGAGCCGACGAAGAGCCGCCGGTCGGCCGCACGCACTTCCGAGATGGTCAGCTCTATCGGGAAGGATTCGCCGGCGGCATCGACCGCCTGGGTCTCCACGCGCCTGCCGATCATTACCGAGGGCCCGCCGTCGAGGTAGCGACGGATGCCCCTGGCGTGCCCGTTGCGGTGCTCGTCGGGGATGAGCGTCAGCGCAATGTTCTTGCCCAGGAGTTCCGCCTTGGACCAGCCGAACATGGCTTCGGCCGCCGGATTGAACTCGATGATGCCCCCGGACTCGTCGATGACGACGACGCCGTCGAGGGCGGCCTGCACCAGGGTGGTGCGGAACACCTCGCTGATGTGCTGCTCGGACGAGGAGTGCTGGATCGCATCGCCGATCGCGCCGGCGACCAGTTCGACCGCCGCCGCCTCGTCTTCACCCCAGTCGCGTTCCTCGAGGCAATCGTTGATCGCGAGCGTACCCCACAGGTAGCCGTGCGCGAAGATCGGCACCGACAGGAACGACTTGATCTGGTTCTTCTCGAAATCGGTGCGCAGGAAGCCTTGGAGGTCGCGCGTGTGGCCGGAGAACACCTTCCCCTGCCGTTCCTCCTCACCGATGCGCTTGAGGAGGGGGTCGTCCACGAGGATTGCTTCCCTGATCAGGGTCGGACGCTCGGCGGCCTTCAGCACGGCGAGATCGACCCAGTAGGCGGCGATGGACTGCGAAAAGCCGGCGTTCGGCAGCGGCTTCAGCTGAAAGACGATCGTCCGGTGGCAGTTCAGCGCACGCCCGAGGATGGCAAGGACGTCGTCGATCTCCTGTAGCCACTCGTTCGCCTCGCGCAGGCGTCGCGCGATGCGGGAAACCGCAACCGGCAGGCTCGTCCCGCGCGGCCGGGCCTGTGCCTGAACAGCCGAGCCTTCCATCATGCCGCAGCGATCCTCCTGATGCGCCTTCGGTCTCAGCGGCCTTCGCCGCCGGGCAGCGAAAACACGTAGCCTTCGCCGCGAACGGTCTTCAGATAGCGCGGGCTCGCCGGATCCGGCTCGATCTTCTTCCTCAGCCGCATGATGCGTATGTCGAGGGCGCGCGAGGATTCCAGATCCTCGCTGAAGCCGATCGCTTCGGAGATCGTGGACCGGGTCAGCAGACGGTTCGGCCGGGTGAGGAAGACCTCGAGCACGTCGAATTCGCTCTTGGCGAGTTCGATCGGCGAACCGTCGGGCCCGATCACCAGCCGCCCGTCCAGATCGGCGCTGCAGGAGCCGAAGGAGATGACCTTGCGGGCCGCCTTCGCAGAGGGAGCCGGTGCCGCGGCAGGCGTGTCCGCCGCCTGCGGCACGCGCCGCAACACGCTCCTGACTCGCGCCAGGAGCTCGCGCAGCTCGTAGGGCTTGACGATGTAGTCGTCGGCGCCGAGCTCGAGGCCGACGATCCGGTCGATTGCGGTTCCGGCCGCCGTGGCGAAGATGATCCCCAGCGTCATCTGGGAGCGAAGCCATCGTCCGAGCGCCAGACCATCCTCGCCGGGCATGGCGATGTCGAGGATGGCGAGGTCGAAACTGTATTTCGAGACAAGCTCGCGCATCTCGCCCGCGCTTCCGGCGGTCATGACGTCGTAGCCGCTCGCCGCGAGATACTCGGCCACCGCATCCCGCAGGTCCGGTTCGTCGTCGACGACTGCGATACGCGCGCGCAACGCTGTATCCCCCTGGTTTCCGGCTATAAGTAGATTGGGTATAAACATTTTGTCCAGCCTGTTCGTCGGGCGTTCGTTTCGGGGGTTCGGAAGTGGGCGGAAGACCGGTCGTCGCGCGCATCTGCAGCAAGAGTGATGACGAGGAGGTCCTTGCGGACTATCTCGACCGCCGCGGCTACGAGGTCCGCTTCGCCCACGAGGAATGGAGCGCGCTCGCGCTGCTCGGGTCGGACAACATCGACGTGGCCCTGGTCGACCTCAAGCTCGACCAGTTCAGCGGGACCGACCTTCTGCGCAAGTTCGCCGGGGAGAAGTCGCCAGCCTTCGTCATGGTCGGCCGGCACTCCGATCCCGTCGACCGCATCCTGGCGCTGGAACTCGGTGCGGCCGATTTCATCGATGCCCCGGTGGTACCGCGCGAACTGGCGAGCCGCCTGAGCCGTCTGCTTTCGCGGCGCGGCCGCTTCGTCGGCGACCTCATCATCCTGGAAAGCTCCACCATCGACCTGAAGGCGGCGCTGGTCATGCGCAACTCGGGTGGCGAAGAGCAGCTCTCCCCCGGCCAGATCGCGCTGCTGAGGCTGTTCACGAGCAATCCGGGCAAGGTGCTCGGCCGCGAAGATATCATGGCCGCCGCGCCGGCCGAGAGCTTCGACGCATTCGACCGCTCCGTCGATTCGCGCATCGTCAGGCTGCGCCGGAAGCTGGACACCGAAAGCATCGTGACCGTCCGGGGTGCGGGCTACCGCTTCGATCCGCCGGTCTGAGGCCGGGCCGGGCCCGATGACGGTCATGGCTCGTCCACCATGCCACGGAGATCGGCCTCCCCGCCCCAGACGAAGTCGATGCCCGCAGCGGCCGTTTGCTGCCTAAAGACCTCGAGCACCGAGACGTCCTCGCCGGCCGGTGCGGTTTCCGACACCAGCACAATGCGCACCGTCATGCCGGCCGCCTCGGGCGTATCCCGCACGAGCTGGCCACCGAGCACGTAGCGCATGTAGCCGGTGATCTTGTCACCGATCATCACGCGGGTTTCGGGTGACCATTCGCGATCCTGCACGATGATCATGTAGACGAAGGGTCTGGACGGGTCCGCACGCAGCGCATCGACACTGTCGGGGTCGTCGACTGCGGCCATGCCCGAAACCGCGGGCGCAAGAAGCGCCGCGGCCAGTCCGGCGGCACACATGTCTTTCCGCACGGCACGCAAGGCCGCGTGCGGCACCATCAGCGCACCACCGCCTCGACGTCCGTCGTGGCGGCGAGGCTCGCCGCGATTTCAGGCAGTGCGCGCGGCGCCGCACGCTCCTTCATGGCGAGAGCGCCGATGGCCGCGGCACCGAAAGCAATCTGTCCTGCCAGGAGTGCATTGAGCACCGTTCCTGCAAACCGGCTACGCATTTGTCATTTCCTTCGATTGCGGTGATCGCCCAGGCGACCCTGTTGAAGCCAACATCGGCCGGTTCTGTATCGGGACCATGCCGTTGCACCGCTTTCGCGTTGCAGCGGGCGCGGGGCTCAAGGCCTTGCGGGGACACGGAAAATCGGCACTGGCGGATGAAGGGAAGGCAAATGGAAACCGGAGGCGACCGTTTGTTTCGTATCGGCCCGATCAGGAAACACAAACGAAACCATTCGCGCTGATGAACGAAATTTTTGTGAAACACCCGTCATGAATTGTGCCGCCATCGAAACATCGAACGAACACATCGGATGGAGGCGGGAATGAAACAGAACATTGCAACGAAACTGATCCACAGTGCGGTCATGACGATCGGCGGCGCGGCCCTGTGCATGGCAGCCGCGGTCGGCACGGCGAAGGCGTCCACGGTCGTGGCGAGGATCGACGTCTCCGAACAGACGATGCAGGTCATCATCGACGGCAGGCCGACTTACGAATGGAAGGTCTCGACCGCCGGGCGCGGCTACCGCACGCCACGCGGCACCTTCGCGCCGACCCGGATGCACAAGATGTGGCACTCGCGCAGATACGACAATGCGCCCATGCCGCATTCGATCTTCTTTCATGGCGGCTATGCCGTGCATGCCACAGATGCCGTCAAGCGCCTAGGCCAGCCCGCCTCACACGGCTGCGTGCGTCTGCATCCCGCGAACGCCGCGAGCCTCTACAGTCTCGTGAAGTCCTACGGTTCGGCAAACACCAGGATCGTCATCGTCGAATGATGCGACCGATGCCCCAGGGTGCTGGCACATCCTGACCGGTTTTCGGCGGCCCTTTCCCGGGCCGTCGTTTCGATTCCGCTTGACTGGACAGTCGATTAGTAAATATCCATGTATTAAATCTGGAAGCTTGGATATATGGATAAAATATCCGCCCTCGCCGCGCTGGCCGCTCTTGGCCAGGACACACGCCTGGAAACCTTCCGGCTCCTGGTTAAGGCAGGGCAGCCGGGACTGGCGGCAGGCGACATCGCGGCGCGGCTGGATATCGTCCAGAACACCATGTCGGCACATCTGAAGGTGCTGACCCATGCTGGCCTGACCCGTCCCGAGCGCGACGGAAGGACGATACGCTACGTCGCCGACATGACCGCCTTCCGCGACCTGCTGGCCTACCTGATGGAAGACTGCTGCAACGGTTCTCCGGAACTCTGCCGGCCCGTCATCAACGCCGTCACCTGCGACTGCTAGGGGAATTCGTCATGGGCGCCCCGGTCTACAACGTGCTCTTCCTCTGCACCGGCAACTCGGCCCGGTCCATCCTGGCCGAAGCAATCCTCAATCGCCTCGGCCAGGGGCGCTTCAGGGCATTTTCGGCGGGGTCGCAGCCGAAGGGCGAGGTGCACCCCTATTCCCTGGAACTTCTGAAGAGCCTTGACCACGACATCTCGTTTGCGCGTTCCAAGAACTGGGAGGAGTTCGCCGAACCGGGTGCGCCGGAGATGAACTTCGTCTTCACGGTATGCGACAACACCGCCAACGAGGCCTGCCCCGTGTGGCCTGGCCAGCCCGTGACGGCGCACTGGGGCGTGCCCGACCCTGCGGCGGAGCAAGGAACCGAGGCGGAGAAGCGGCTTGCCTTCGCCGACGCCTACCGCATGCTCAACAACCGCATCTCGATCTTCACGAGCCTTCCCATGGGCTCACTCGACCGCCTGGAGTTGGAGAAGCGGCTGGACGAGATCGGTCGCAAGCTGCCGAAGGCCGGCTGATCCGAAAAGAAAGAGCGACGGGAAAGATGACGGACAGGACTTACGACGCCTCCGTGCCTGCCGCAGGCGGGATCGGCTTGTTCGAGAGATGGCTGTCGGCATGGGTGGCCCTGTGCATCCTCGCCGGCATCGTCCTCGGAAACCTTCTGCCCGGTCTGTTCGGCGCGCTCGCATCGATCGAGTTCGCGTCCGTCAACCTCGTGGTGGCCGTGCTCATCTGGGCCATGGTCTTTCCGATGATGGTCAATGTCGATTTTGCCAGCCTCCGCCACGTCGGCGACCGACCCAAAGGGCTGGTGCTGACGATCGTCGTCAACTGGCTGATCAAGCCGTTCACCATGGCCGCGCTCGGCGTGCTTTTCTTCAAATACGTGTTCGCTCGCTGGATCGATCCGGCCGATGCGCAGCAGTACATCGCCGGTCTCATCCTGCTCGGCGCGGCGCCATGCACCGCCATGGTGTTCGTCTGGAGCCAGATGACCAGGGGTGATCCGAACTACACGCTCGTCCAGGTGTCGGTGAACGACGTCATCATGATCTTCGCCTTCGCACCGATCGTGGCGCTCCTTCTCGGCGTCACCGACATCGCGGTGCCGTGGGAGACGCTGCTCCTTTCGGTCGCTCTCTACGTGGTGATCCCGCTCGTAGCCGGCGCGCTCACGCGCAAGAGGCTGCTGGACCGGGCCGGCGGCGGGCCGGGGGCCGGGGGCCGAGGCGGCGGTTTCCGCATTCACGGCCGGACTGAAACCGGTTTCCGTGATCGGACTGCTGGCAACGGTCGTGCTCCTGTTCGAATTCCAGGGAAACGTCATAACCGGAAACCCGCTGCTGATCGTCCTGATCGCGGTGCCGCTCCTGATCCAGTCTTACGGGATCTTCTTCATCGCCTATGGCGCAGCGAGAGCCTGGAGGGTCCCCTTCAACGTCGCCGCACCCTGCGCGCTGATCGGCACTTCCAATTTCTTCGAACTCGCCGTTGCGGTGGCCATCAGCCTGTTTGGCCTGAACTCGGGCGCCGCGCTCGCAACCGTCGTCGGCGTGCTCGTCGAAGTCCCCGTCATGCTGTCGCTGGTCGCCTTCGCAAACCGCACGCAGCACTGGTTCCCCGAGGCATGAGCGCCATGACGATCACCATCTACCACAATCCCGCCTGCGGGACGTCCCGCAACACGCTCGCCATGATCCGCCAGTCTGGCGAGGAACCGCACGTGATCGAGTACCTGAAGACGCCGCCGTCGCGCGGGAGACTGGTCGAACTGATCGCCGCGATGGGCATTTCACCGCGCCAACTCCTGCGCGAGAAGGGCACGCCGTATGGCGAAATCGGGCTCGCCGATCGAAAATGGACCGACGACGAGATCGTGGACTTCATGGTCGAGCATCCGATCCTGATCAACCGTCCGATCGTGGAGACGCCACTGGGGACGAAGCTCTGCCGCCCCTCCGAGGAAGTGCTGCCGATCCTGCCGAACCCGGTCGGCCGCTTCGTGAAGGAAGACGGCGAAGCCGTGACGGACCCCGGGAACGCGAAATCCTGACGCGATCGGACCGGCAGCTTGCTACGGCTGAAGCGTGTCGAGGAAGGCGATGATCGCGGCGATCTGCTGCGGGCTCGCCACGAACTCCGGCATGTCGGGATGACCTGTCGAGACACCCTCGACGAAGGCTTCCTCCAGCGCATCGAGCGGATAGCGCTCCGACAGGGTGCGGAAGGCCGGCGCATCCGGATGGGTGCTTTGGTCGTCCGGACCCGTGGCATGGCAGCGGGCACAGTTGGTCTCCACCAGCGCCTTGCCATAGGCGACCTGCTCGTCCGCCCGCGCAGCCGCAGGAACGACCCAGACCGATGCGGCGAGTGCGCAAGCCAAAAGCCAGTCGGAGGGATCAAGCCTGATCATGCGCAAGGCTACCATGGTTTTCCCGCACCCGATTGATCTCCGTCAAGCGACCGTCGCGCCCATTCGGCGTCGATGTCGGCGATCAGTTCTTCTCGTCCTGCGGTCCGCCATCCTTGCCGGTCACCCTTCACGTAGAGACGGAATTGCAGCGGCGACTGCCCTCGGGCGGCGCGGATCGCGACGTCGTCGGGAATGATCGTCTCCCGGCCATAGATGTTGCGTCGCGTCAGTTGCAGTTCAGGCGCGGCCCTCGCCTCAAATCCTTTCTCCGCGGAGAAAATGCCATCCTCCATCGATCACCCCCCTTCGCCCACCCCTGAGCTCCTATGAAAGTCCCGCGATCCGCCTGTCCCACCATTTCTCCAGTTCCATCACCGCTACCAGCGCACTCGCGATCAGCAGCAGGACGGTCCACTGGACCGGCGACACCGGCGCGATGCCCAGCGTCTCGTTCAGCACGGGGATGTGCATGGCAGCGATGTGCAGCGCCTGGGCACCCAGCAGCCCCGCCACGAGGAATGGATTGGCCCAGAGGCTCTGGGCAAAAACCGAATGCCGTTCCGACCGGCTGTTGAACGCCTGGAGATTGGCGAAGAGCACGAACAGCAGCAGCAGCAGGTTGCGGGCCTCGAACTCGGAGTAGCCGTTGCCGAGCAACCACCAGAACACGCCGAAGCCGCCGAGCCCCATGATCGTGGTGGAATGCAGGATGCGCCGCAGCATCACGCGATCGAAGATGGGCTCGCGCGGATTGCGGGCGGGATAGGAAAGTTCGTCGCCCTCGGCGCTCTCGGCCGCCAGGGCGACGTCCTGGATGCCCTGTGTGACGAGGTTGAGCCACAGGAGTTGGACCGCGGTCAGCGGCATCGGCAGGCCGAGCGGGATCGCCAGCAGGAACAGGACGACCTCCGCCGCGCCGGTGGAGACCAGCAGGAAGACCACCTTGCGGATGTTGGCGTAGGAGACGCGGCCTTCGCGGATGCCAGCGACGATGGAGGCGAAATTGTCGTCGGTGACGATGATGTCGGCACTCTCCTTGGCGACGTCGGTACCCTTGCGTCCCATGGCGACGCCGACATGCGCATGCTTGAGCGCCGGAGCGTCGTTGACGCCGTCCCCGGTGACGGCGACGAAATGGCCGTTGCGGACCATGGAGAGGACGATCGCCAGCTTCTGCGCCGGCTCCACGCGGGCATAGATGCGCGCGCGGCGCGTCAGCTTGTCGAGGGCATCGTCGCCGGCCGCCTCGGCCTCGCCCACGTCGGTGCCGGTCACCACCTGGTCGTCCCCGAAGTCGATGCCCGCGTCGCGCGCGATCGCGCTGGCCGTCCTGGGATCATCCCCGGTCACCATCGCGATCCCGACGCCCGCTGCCGCGCAGGCCCCGATCGCGCCGGGCACTTCCGGCCGCAGCGGATCCTGCATGCCTGCCAGACCGAGGAAGACGAGATCGACCAGATGGCCGTGACCGTAGGCGCCGTTCTCCTGCCGCCCAACCCGTCCTTCGGCGAAGGCGAGCACCCGCAAGCCGCGTCTTGCGAGATCCTCCTTCTGGGCGAGGAGTGCCTCGCGGTCGATCGGGACCGCCTTCCCGTCATGGTCCATGCTGCTCGCCATCGCGATCAGCGTGTCGGGCGCGCCCTTGACGAAGATGCGAACCTCTTCCTCGGCCTCGTGGAACGAGGCCGCGTATCTGAGGTCCGGTTCGTAGGGGATGCGCGCGACGAGCCGGTGTTGCTCGTCCAGTTCCTCCCGCGCGAAGCCGCCCTTTCTCGCCGCCGTGAGCAGCGCCACGTCGACGGTGTCGCCGATGCCCTTCCAGCCGTCGTCCTCGCGGTGCAGATGTCCTTCGTTGGGCAGCACGGCAGCCTTGAGGAGTCTGGCCGCGCGTTCGCCAGCCTCCTCGTCGCGGACTTGCGGCGAGCGAAGCGAGCAGGATTCGAGATCATTGCCGGTGTCGAAGGTCACGATCGTGCCGTCCGGCAGCCGCACCTCGGTGACCGTCAATTCGTTCATCGTGAGCGTGCCGGTCTTGTCGGTCGCAATCATCGTGCAGGAGCCGAGCGCCTCGACCGCCGCCATGCGACGCACGATGACGTTGCTGCGCGCCATGCGCCGCATGCCGATTGCGAGCGCGACGGAGATTGCGACAGGCAGGCCCTCGGGGATGGCCGCGACCGCAAGGCCGACGGACATCAGGAAAAGGTCGTGCAGGCCCATCCCGCGCAGCAGCCCGATGGCGAAGAGAGCCACGATAGCCACCCCGACGGCGACTGCGATGGTGCGGGAGAAGCGCTCCAGGCGCAGCATGAGCGGCGGCCGCGAGACGGAGCGCGCGGCGATCATCCCGGCGATCCTGCCGATCTCCGTGGAGGCACCGGTGGCGCAGACGATGCCGGCGCCGCGGCCGCGCGTGATCAGTGTCCCGGCGAAAGCGCGTGCGTCTTGCTCTCCGTCGATCTTTTTCGAAACCGGATGCGATTCGCCCGTCAGCAGCGATTCGTCGCACTGCAGGTTTTCCGCCGAATGCAGATCGAGATCGGCGGGAACGCGGCTGCCGGCCTCCAGAAGCACGAGATCGCCCGGCACCAGATCGCGCGCGTCGATTTCCTGCCGCATCCCGCCGCGGATGACGGCGGCATGTGGCTGTTCGAGGCTGCGCAGCGCCGCCGCGGCGCGGCCGGCGGAATATTCCTGAATGGTGCCGATGGTGCCGTTCAGCAGGAGAACGATGCCGATGAAGACCGCATCCCGGGCGTCGCCGAGCGCCACCGAGACCAGCGCGGCGGCGAACAGGATGTAGATCAGCGGACTGAGGAACTGCCGCAGGAACACGGTCACGAGCGACGGCGCCTTCGCCTCGGGCAGCGCGTTTGGACCGTACTCGCGCAGCCGTTCGGCCGCGACGTCCCGCGACAGGCCGCGCACCTGCCCTTCGATGGAATGATCGACGTTCATTCTCCGACCAATAGCGATCGTATCCGTGCCCTGACCTTGACAAAGGTCAAGTTTCAGGACGGACCCGAACCATCGACGTCGACCGCCAACGCTAGTTGGCGGCCGAACCGCGATTGATCGGCATCAAGGCCTCGAACCCGGACTCCGCTATGAATGGGCCATCCAGCCAGAGGAAATTCCATGATCAGGAAGAGCATCGCCGTCGTCAGCCTGCTTGCTGCGCTGAACGCCCATGCGCTTGCCCAGGAAATGTCGTACGGGCAGGCCGAGTTCCTCAATTCCTGCGCATCCTGTCACGGCGAAGGCGGAATGGGTGACGGACCGCTCGCCAGCGTCCTGACAAAGCCACCGGCCGACCTGACGCGGCTGAGCGACCACAACGGCGGCGCATTCCCGTACTACCGGGTCTTCGCCGTCATAGACGGGCGCTACCTCGTTCCAGGACACGGCGAACGCGACATGCCGGTCTGGGGCCAGCAGTTTATCGAGGAGGACGCCAAGGTCTATGGCCCGAACGGCGGCGAACTGATTACCACCGAACGGATCCACGAGCTGACCAGCTATATCGAAACGCTGCAACGCTGAGAGGCGGGCGAAGCGGCGCTGTAGGCCCGGCGGGGAGAGCGCAGATGATCGTCCAGGACCAGAGCGCCACCGTGGCCTTCCTCCGCGAACCGGCCTCTCTCGGGAGGGCCGCCCAGGTAGAGACGATCGAGACACACATTTCCCTCGTGTTCCTCGCCGGAGATCGCGCCTTCAAGCTGAAGCGGGCGGTGAAGCTGCCCTATGCGGACTTCTCGACCCCTGAACTGCGGCTTGCCGCCTGCGAGAAGGAAGTCGAACTGAACGGGTTGACGACGCCGGAAATCTATCTCGGCGTCCGCCGCATCACCCGTTCCCCGGACGGCACGTCCAAATTCGACGGCGAAGGCGAACTGGTCGACGCGGTGGTGGAGATGCAGCGCTTCGGGCAGGACTGCATCTTCGACCGGATGGCGACGGACGGGCGGCTGACGCACAGGCTGATGACCGGCACCGCGCGCATGATCGTCCAGTTCCACCGGACCGCGCCTGTGGTCCATGCGACCGCCGGTTCGAAAAACATCGGCGGCGTGCTGGACATCAACGAAGCCGCCTTCGCAGGCAGTCATGTTTTCCCGAGTGCCGACGTCGAGGCTCTCGGCCAGGCTTTTCGCGCGGCGCTCGCGAGCCATGCCCCCCTGCTCGACCGCCGCGAGACGGCGGGGAAAGTGCGGCGCTGCCACGGCGATCTCCACCTGCGCAACATCTGTCTCCTCGACGGCGCTCCACGGCTGTTCGACTGCATCGAGTTCAACGACCGGATCGCCACGATCGATGTCCTCTATGATCTCGCCTTCCTCCTGATGGATCTCTGGCACCGGGGATTTCCGGAGCACGCGAACGTGGTCATGAACCGGTATCTGGACGAGGCGGACGACGAAGACGGCTTTCCGCTCCTGCCCTTTTTCATGGCGATACGCGCGGCGGTGCGCGCGCACGTCACGGCGACGCGCATCGACGAAGGCGCCGGGTCGGAAACGCTGGCGCACGAAGCACGCTCCTATTTCGAACTCGCGCGCCGACTGCTCGCCGACGCATCACCGCGCCTCGTCGCCATTGGCGGCCTGAGCGGGACTGGAAAGACGACGGTCGCGGAAGCGCTCGCACCACGCCTGGGGCTGCCGCCCGGTGCCCGGATCATCGAGAGCGACCGCATCCGCAAGGCCATGCACGGCGTTGCGGCCGAAACGCATCTGCCGCCGGGGGCCTATGCACCGGCCGTGTCGGAACGCGTCTACCGCGAGATGGCATGGCGCTCTGCGCTGATCCTCGCCGAGGGCGGGACGGTGGTGGCCGATGCCGTCTTCGACCGCGGCGAAAACCGCGAGCGCCTCGAGGCGGCGGCCCGTGACGAAAAGGCGCCCTTCACCGGCATCTGGCTGCAAGCCGATCCGGCCGTTCTCTGGCAGCGGGTGGAGGCTCGCCGCGACAGCGCCTCGGACGCCACCGTCGACGTGCTTGCGCGTCAGCTGGAGCGGCCGGTCGACGGAGTGGCATGGCACCGCATCGACGCCGACCGGGCCACCGCCGACTTAGTCGACGCAATAGCCGCGCTCAGCCGGATGCACGAGCAGACCTGAGAGCCAAGGCCTGCTCAGTCCAGATCCAGCGTCGCGTGGCAGACGCCGGCCTCCTGCGGATGGCGCTGCAGCTTGAAGCCGAAGTCCCGGCACATGCCGAGCATCTTGCGGTTTTCCGAAAGCACGATGCCCTCGACCCTCTGGATGCCTTCGGATCGGGCATAGTCGATGATGCGGCGCAACAAGGCGAAGCCGAGGCCATGACCCTGGAGGTCGGTCCTGACGAGCAACGCGTATTCCGCCGAACTCTTGTCCGGATCGCTGGACAGCCGCCCGATGCCCGCCAGCTCGCCGGTATCCTGGCGGATCGCGACCAGCGCCATGTCGCGCTCGTAGTCGAGCTGGGTCAGGCGCTTCAGCATTTCGTCGGGAAAGCGCTTGCGCGGTGCCAGGAAGCGGAAGCGGATGTCGTCGGGCGAGACCTTGGCGAGGAACTCGGGATAGAGCGCGATGTCGGCTGGCTTGACCGGCCGGATCAGGAAATCCATGCCGCCGGCGGAGAAGCCCTGCTCCCACTCCGACGGATATGGGCGGATCGCGAGATCCGGGTTCGGTCCCGCTTCCTCGACCCGGTCGGGGTCGATCTCGACGCGGGCGTCGAGCGCGATGACGCCCCGCGGGTCGGCGAGCAGCGGATTGATGTCGAGGGAGACGACGCACGGGAAGTCGACGATCAACTGCGACAGGCCGTTGAGCGCCGAGGCGATCGCGGCCAAATCCGCCGGTTTCCTGTCCCGGTAGCCCTTGAGCAACCGCCCGACGCGCGTGCGCTCGATGAGATCGCCGGCAAGCACGTCGTCGAGGGGCGGCAGCGCGATGGCCGTATCGTCCATGATCTCGACGGCGGTTCCCCCGGCGCCGAACAGCACGACCGGTCCGAAGATGGGATCGCGGCTCATGCCGAGGATGAGCTCCTGTGCATGCCTGCGCACGACCATCGGCTGCACCGCGTACCCCTCGATGTCCGCGCCCGGAGACTTCTTCCCGACGCGCTCACGGATCGTCGCCGCTGCTTCGAAGGCCGCTTCTTCGCTGTCGATGTCGAGGATGACGCCGCCGATGTCGGACTTGTGCGAGATCGCCTTGGACAGGAGTTTCACGACGATCCCGTCCCACTCCTTGAGAAGCTTGCGGGCGGCCTGCCTAGCTTCCTCCGGCGTCTTCGCCACGATCGTCTCGGGGACCGGAATGCCGTACGCGCCAGCGACGGTCTTGGCTTCCGGCTCGGTCAGCATGCGGCGGCCTTCGCGGGCGACTGTCCGGAAGATTTCCAGTACGGCCTCGCGATCGCTCGGCGCGTCCTCGCTGCGGCTCGACGGCACGCGCATGAGCGCCTCCTGCGCCCGCGACCAGTCGCTCAGGTAGGAAACCGCCCGCGCGGTATCGGCCGGGGTGGCGTAGCTCGCGACCCCGGCATTGTGGAGAATCTGGCGCCCTTCGCGCGCGCTGTGCTCGCCGAGCCAGCAGGTCAGCACCGGCTTGCGATTGATCGTTCCGCTGGTTGTCAGCGCCGCAACCGCTCGCGCCGCCTCGACCGGGGAGGCGAGGCCCGTCGGGCAGTTGAGCACCATGATCGCGTCCGTTTCCGGATCGTCCGCGACGGCCTGGACGGCCGCGACGTAGCGCTGCGGCGGCGCGTCGCCGATGATGTCGACCGGATTTGCGTGCGACCACGTGGCCGGCAGTACCGCGTTCAGTTTGTCGATCGTCCCGGACGACAGCTCCGCCAACTCGCCCTTGCAGTCGATCAACTGGTCGACCGCCAGCACCCCGGCGCCACCGCCATTGGTCACGATGCCGACGCGCGAGCGGCGGAGCGGCGAGAACCGAGCGGTCGTCTCGGCGGCATCGAAGAGTTCGGCCAGGCCGTTGACGCGCAGGATGCCGGCGCGCGACAGCGCGGCGTCCACGACCCGGTCAGCGCCCGAGAGTGCGCCCGTATGGGTAGCCGCGGCCGCCGCCGCCTGCTCGTGCCGTCCCGACTTCACGACGACGACGGGTTTGATGCGCGAGGCCGCCCGTGCCGCCGACATGAACTTCCGCGGGTTGGGGATCGTCTCGAGATACATGACGATCGCCTTGGTGCCGGCATCGCCCGCCAGCATGTCGAGATAATCGCCGACGTCCACGTCTGCCATGTCGCCCAGCGAGACGAGGTGCGAGAAGCCGAGGTTGTTGTCGGCGGCCCAGTCGACCAGCGAGGTGGCGATCGCGCCGGACTGCGAGAGCAGCGCGATCTTTCCGGGCGAGGCGGCCATGTGGGCGAAGCCGGCATTGAGCTTCAGCGGCGGGATCATGAGGCCGAGCGTGTTCGGGCCGATGATGCGGAACAGATAGGGCCGCGCCGCGTCCAGCATCGCCTGGCGCAACCCGTTCTGGCGCGTCAGCCCGGCCGTGATGACCACCGCCGCGCGCGTGCCCTTCTCGCCGAGTTCCCGGATCACCTGAGGCACGACCTCGGGCGGCGTCACGATCACGGCGAGATCCGGAGCGCCCGGGAGCGCGGCGGCATCGCGATAGCAGGGGAGACCGGAGACCTCCGCATATTTCGGGTTCACCGGCCAGATGTCGCCCTCGAACCCGCCGCCGACGATGTTGTCGGTGACGACGCGCCCCACCGAGCCCGCCTTGACCGACGCTCCCACGATGGCCACCGATCGGGGTCGCACCGCGAATTCGAGATTTCTGATCGTCACGTGTCTGATCTCCTTCGAGCCGGCAAATTCAGTGGGGCGGCGCCGGAGGTCATTGTCTTGAATCAATGCCGGGCGGCGCGGCGCTGCCTACACTCAAGCACGACCGTCGAGCAAATGCCGCACGGAAGCAACCTGGCATGGCGGCGCCGGCCGGGAACCGATGCGAAGCAGGGAAGGAAGCGATCATGAGCTATTATTTCTCGAAGACCATCGACATGCCGTTCGACGATGCGGTCGAACACGTCACCAGGGCGCTGGCCGAAAAGGGCTTCGGGGTGCTCACCACAATCGACGTCAAGGCGACGATGAAGAACAAGCTCGGAGTCGACGGCAAGCCTTACAAGATCCTGGGCGCATGCAACCCGCACCTCGCGTGGCGCGCACTGCAGGCCGAGGACAAGATCGGCACCATGCTGCCCTGCAACGTCATCGTCACCGAACAGGCTCCGGGACAGGTGGAAGTCGCGGCCGTCGATCCGGTCGCGTCGATGCAGGCAATCGAGAACCCGTCGCTCGGAGAGGTTGCGCAGAAGGTCCGGGGCATGCTCGCCGAGGCGGTCGACAGCCTGTGATGTGACACCTGCCGTGCAAGGCTTCAACGAGACATTCCTGCGCCGGGCCTTGCTGGGCCTGGCCGTGCTCGGCCTCCTCTCCGGTCTACTGCTGCCGGGGCGAGCCGGGGCGTGGCTGTCGGCCGACCGCTTGTGGGCGGCAGCGACCCTGCCGCTGGTCGTGACACTCGCCGCCTCCATCGCGAGGGATTTCTGGATCGGGCGGTTCGGCGTCGATGCCATTGCGCTCGTCTCTATGACGGCGGCGCTGCTGCTCGACCAGGCGCTCGCGGCGGTGGTGGTGGCGATCATGTATGCCGGCGGCAGCGTACTCGAGGACTTCGCCAGGGGCCGCGCCGAACGCAGCCTCAAAGCTCTGACCGACCGCTCTCCGCGGACCGCGCGCAGACTGGCCGGGGACTCGATCGAGGACATACCGGCGGAGGCGGTGGTGGTCGGCGACGAACTCCTCGTCCGGGCCGGCGAGGTCCTCGCTGTCGACGGCGTGCTGCTCGGGAGCGAGGCGACGATCGACGAATCCGCGGTCACCGGCGAGCCTTTGCCGGAGCGGCGCCGCGGCGGCGAGGGTCTGTTCAGCGGAACCGTCAACGCCGGCGAGAGTTTCCGCATGCGCGCGACCGCCGGGGCGGACCAGAGCACCTATGCCGGCATCGTGCGGATGGTCGAGGCCGCCCAGACGGCCAAGGCGCCGTTCATGCGGATGGCGGACCGGTTCGCGCTGCTGCTGCTGCCAACGACACTCGCTCTCGCCGGGCTCGCATGGTGGGGCTCGGGCGATCCGATTCGCGCACTCGCCGTTCTGGTCGTCGCCACGCCCTGTCCGCTGATCCTGGCAGCGCCGGTCGCCTTCATCGGCGGCGTATCCCGCGCCGCGCGGGCGGGCGCGCTGATGAAGGGAAGCGCCGCGCTGGAGGCGCTTGCGCAGGTGCGGACCGTCATCTTCGACAAGACGGGCACGCTTACCCATGGCGGCGCCGAACTGATCGAGACCGAACCAGCGCCAGGACGCGACCGGAACGAACTCCTGCGGCTCCTCGCCTCCCTGGAACAGGCGTCCAGCAACGTCCTCGCCGTCGCGGCCGTCGAGGCCGGGCGATCCAGCGGACTGGCCCTCGCGCAGCCTTCGAACGTGAAGGAGCATCGCGGATCCGGGATCGAGGGCACCATCGACGGAATCACGCTGCAGGCCGGCTCGCGGTCTCTTGTCTGCGGCACGGCACCGCTTCCCCTCTGGGCCGAAAGGGCCGTCAGGCGCTATGAGGGTCAGCCGGTGCTGACGGTGTACCTCTGCGCCGACGGCATGCTCGTCGGCCTCTTCATCTTCGGCGACGGCGTTCGCGGCGACGCGGAAACCACCGTGGCCACCCTTCGCCGCGCCGGCATCGATCGCATCGTCATGCTCACGGGAGACGACGGCAATGCCGCCGAGCGGGTGGGACAGACGCTGGGGCTCGATCGCGTCCTTGCCCAGGCGAGCCCGGCGAGGAAGGTCGAGGTCGTGCATGAAGAGCGCGCCATGGCACAGACGCTGATGGTGGGTGACGGCATCAACGATGCGCCGGCACTGGCCGCGGCGACCGTCGGAATCGCCATGGGTGCGCGCGGCGCGACGGCAACCTCGCAGGCCGCCGACATCGTCATCCTGACCGACAGCCTGAAGCCGGTAGCCGAAGCAGTCGCTATAGCCCGCCGCACCCGCACGATCGCGTTCCAGAGCGTCATCGCAGGGCTCGGCCTGTCGGGCATCGCGATGATCTTCGCGGCCCTGGGCTACATGACGCCGGTCGCCGGCGCGCTGGTGCAGGAAGTCATCGACGTCGCGGTGATCGTCAACGCATTGCGTGCGCTGCGGGGCAGCGCCGGTGGCGGCCGCTTCTCGACGACGGTCGGGGGCAGATCGGGATACGCGCGCAGGGTCGCGCCGTTCGGAGGATGAGATGATGAAGGCAAGGCACGTTTTCCTGGCAGTTGCGCTTGCGGCGGGATGCGGACCGGCTCTGGCGGGCGATGCGGAGAGCGCCTTCCGCGGCAAGCGGATCGCGGAAGCGAACTGTTCCGACTGCCATGCCATCGCGCAGTTCGATGTCGGCGCGAATCCGAAGGCGCCGCCGTTCAGGAAAATGGGCGAGCGACGACCTCTGGAAGGCCTGCGGGAGGACATCGCAGGCGATCTCTTCCTGCGGCACGCGGTGATGCCGGATTTCAGGCCGGACGCGCAGCAGGCGGACGACATCGTCACCTATATGGAAAGCATTCAGGATTGACGCGCGCGAGGAGAGGCGGAGATGAGTGACGAGAGACTGATCGTGTGCAGCAAGTGCGCGGGCGTGAACCGCGTACCCGGCTCGCGCCGGGCGGAAGAAGCCAGGTGCGGCAAATGCCATGCGCCGCTCTTTTCGGGTCACCCCGAGGATGTAGACGCGGCAATTTTCGATCGTCAGATCGGCCGCGGCACGCTGCCGGTACTGGTCGACGTCTGGGCGCCGTGGTGCGGACCCTGCCGGACGATGGCGCCGGCCTTCGAGGCGGCTGCACGGGAGCTGGAACCGAACGTGCGGCTGATCAAGCTGAATTCCGACGCCGAGCAGGCGGTCGCGAGCAGGCTCGGCATTAAAGGCATACCCACCATGATCCTCTATCATGGCGGCAGGGAGCTCGGCCGCACCTCGGGCGCGATGAACACCTCGCAGATCGTGCGGTGGACCCGCGAGCATCTGCCGATGGCCCCGGCCGCCTGACGTCCGGCGATGGATCCTCTCATCCTGCGGCTGGGGTTGGCCCTGGCCATCGGCCTTTTGGTCGGACTCGAGCGCGGCTGGCGCGAGCGGGATGCACCCGAGCACAGCCGCACGGCGGGGATCCGCACATACGGCATCTCCGGCCTGACCGGCGGGACATTCGGCGCGCTGGCGCAGGTCCTTGGAAGCGTGTCGATCCTCGCGGCGGGTTTCCTCGGCTTCGGCGTCGTCTTCGCCTGGTTCAAGTCGCGCGAGGCGACCCACGACCAGGACTACAGCGTCACCGGGGTGATCGCCGGCCTCGCCGTGTTCTCGCTGGGCGCGCTGGCGGTGGTCGGCGACTACCTCGCCGCCGCGGCGGGAGGCACCTTCCTCGCGGCGGTTCTGGCGAGCCGGGAGGTCCTTCATGAACTGCTGCGCCGGCTGACATGGATCGAGCTGCGTTCGGCCCTGGTGCTCGCGGTGATGACCATGATCGTGCTGCCGATTCTTCCCGACCGTACCCTCGATCCGTGGGGAGGCCTCAATCCGCGGGAAATCTGGTTCTTCACGGTGCTGACGGCGGCGATTTCGTTCCTCGGCTACGTCGCAACACGGATGCTCGGTGCGAAACGAGGGTTCCTCATCGGCGCCCTGGCCGGCGCAATCGTCTCCTCCACGGCCGTCACCCTCGCGCTCGGGCGGGCGGCGAAGGACGAACCCGGTACTTCTCAATACGCAGGCGCGGCTTGCTTCGCGGCCATGGTCTCGGTCCTGAGGGTCGCGGTTGTGATCCTGATCATCGAGCCGGGCGTGCTGGTCTACTCGGGAGTGCCGATCCTTGCCGCCGCGGCGGGCTTCGCCGGCGCCGGAGCGGTGCTCCTGATCCGAGCCGGCAATGGCGTCGAACTGGCGCCCTCCGCCCGGAATCCCTTCGAAATCGGACCGCTGCTTCTGTTTGCCATCCTGTTTGCGATCGTCTCCACCGCGAGCGCCGGCATCACCGGGCTGATCGACGGCAGGGGGCTCCTCGCGGTGTCGGCGATCTCGGGGACGTTCGACGTCGACGTCGCGGTCCTCAGCACTCTTCGCCTGGTCCGGCAGGCGGTGCCCCTGGAAACGGTCGGGCTGGCGGTGCTGCTGGCGCTCGCGATGAACGCCGTCGGACGGCTTCTGGTGGCCTCCGTCGCGGGTCCCGTCTCCTACTGGGTGCCGCTCGTCCTGGCGAGCATCACGGCGGCAGCGCTGGGATGCGGAGCCCTGCTGATGCTGCACTCGCTGGGCTTCGCCTCCGCCTTGGCCAGCTGAACGATGCCTTGATTCCGATCAATGCCCGGTTGCCGGTTCGGAGCGAAGGTCGCGCCAGGAAGGGGACCGCGCATGACCACACTGAAAGACCTCACGCCGAAGTTCCGCCACGTCCGGCTGCTGCTCGCACGGGAGAAGGGCCATCCGGAGGGTGACCGGGAAGAAGGATACGACATCCTCGTGCCGCTCGAGGCCGAGGGCCACCTCGATCCCGTCGAGTGGAAGAAGCACCAGTCCGTTTGTCGCGTGAGACACTTCCGTCACGGGACGGACGATCGCATCGGACGTCTTCGTCGCAAGCCCGGCGGTCAGTGGTACTTCGACTACAGCGAAGACGAGCGTGACGACGAGGTCGGGTTCCGCCTCGGCGAGGAACGCTTCGTCACTGGCGAATACGTGTCCGTAAAAAACGGCGGCGCGATGCACACCTATCAAGTCGCGCGGGTCGAGAAGCCCTGAAACAGGCCGGCCCCTGGACGCCGGCCAAGCCTCGCGGCTGCACAGGCTTTCGACTGCCCCTGCCCGCGAGGTGTCTCGAGACGCTGGCGGCTGCGCTCCGCAGCCGCCCTTCCCCCATGGCGTTTCCGAGAATGTGCACCATGAGTGATTGACCATACACGTTCGAAGTTGCGACTATGGCCCCCATGGAATGGCCACGCGTTGATACCGGTCGAAAACCCGTCGATGAAGCAGCCGAACGCCCGGGCGGCCACCGAGACGCCGGTCAGGGCTCGGAACGCCACTGTCGTGCGCCCGACTCTGCCGCCGCGGAGATCCGGCCGGACAGATGATTGACAGGATATCTGCCGGACCCGAATTGCGTCCGACATCGAAGCTGCTCCTGACGGAGTATCGCGGTGTCTGGGCGTATGTGTTGGTGCTTGTGCTGGTTCCTGCCGTATTCGCCCTCCGCTATCTGCTCCAGGGCATCCTGCAGGACAGCGCGCTCTTCACGCCCTTCGTTCCCGTCATCCTGGTCGCCTCCGTGATCTGCGGTCTCGGCCCGGCACTTCTTTCGCTTGCGCTGTCGCTCGCTGGAGCCTGGTCGATCGGCTCCCTCCATTCGGCTGGAACAGCCGGCGGGTTCGAGTTCCTGATCTATGCCGTGGTCGGGCTGGCGACGATCGCAGTCGGCGAGGGTGTACACCGCGCCCGGTGGGCGGCGGGCCGGACGCAGGCGATGCTCGAGGAGCGGGAAGCGCACCTGAAGTCGATCCTCGATACCGTGCTCGACGCAACCGTGGTGATCGAGAAGGACGGAACGATCGTTTCCTTCAACTCCGCCGCCATCCGCCAGTTCGGATACAGGGCCGAGGAGATCATCGGGCAGAACGTGCGCATGCTGATGCCGGAACCGTATCAGGGCGAACATGACGGCTACCTGCAGCGCTATCTCGTCACCGGCGAGAAGAGGATCATCGGCACCGACCGCGTGGTAGTCGGCCGACGCAAGGACGGCTCCACCTTCCCCATGAAGCTCGCCGTCGGCGAGATGAAGGCCAATGGCCGGCTCTACTTCACCGGCTTCATCCGGGATCTGACCGAACGCGAGGAGTTCGGCCGCGCGGCTGCAGGAGGTGCAGGCCGAACTCGCGCGGCTCGCCCGTCTCAACGAACTCGGCGAGATGGCATCGACCCTTGCGCACGAACTGAACCAGCCGCTCTCGGCCATCGCAAACTATGCCCAGGGCTGCGTCCGGCTGCTGCGCAACATGAAGGACGAAACGGCTTCCAGCATGCAGGAGGCGCTGGAGGAGATCTCCAGGCAGTCTTTGAGGGCAGGCCAGATCATCCGCCACCTGCGCGAATCCGTCATGCGCGGCGAAACGGAGAAATCGGCCGAGGACATCCGCACGATGGTCGAGGAGGCCGGCGCTCTGGCGCTGGTCGGTTCGCGCGAGCGCGGCATCCGAACCGTCTTCGAGTACAGGCCCGGAGTGAGCCTCGTACTGGCCGACCGTGTCCAGATCCAGCAGGTTCTCATCAACCTGATGCGCAACGCCATGGAGGCGATGCGGGACAGCGACAGGCGGGAACTCCTGGTGCGGACGCTGCCGGATGGCGACGGGATGGCGGCCGTCGAGGTGTCCGACACGGGCCCCGGGATTTCCGAGGAGATAGCCGCGCGGCTCTTCCAGCCCTTCGTCACGTCGAAGGCCGGCGGAATGGGAATTGGGCTTTCGATTTCGAAACGAATCATAGAATCGCACGGCGGCCGGATGGAGGCGAGCCGCAATGCCGACGGCGGAGCGACCTTCCGCTTCACGCTGCCGGCGATCGGGAACGGGGAAGCAGATGGACAGGGGTGAATACGTCGTCCACATCGTCGACGACGAGGAGCCGGTGAGGAAGTCGCTGGCTTTCATGCTGACCGTTTCCGGCTTCGCCGTGCGGATGCACGATTCGGCGACCGCCTTCCTTGCGGCCGCACCGTCCATTCAGAGCGGCTGCCTGGTGACCGATCTCAGGATGCCGGACATCAGCGGCGTCGAATTGATCCGGAGGCTCCAGGAACGGCAGGCCGGGATTCCGTCGGTCGTCATCACCGGGCACGGCGACGTGCCGATGGCGGTCGAGGCAATGAAGGCCGGCGCCCTCGACTTCATCGAGAAGCCCTTCGAGGACGAGGTCCTTATCGCGGCCGTCGAACGCGCGGCGCAGGAACTCGACAAGAACGCGACCAGCGGCGACATCCGCGCCGTCCTGGAGCGTCTCGGTCAGTTGAGCGAGCGCGAACGCGAGGTTCTTTCCGGCGTCGTGGCGGGCCACGCCAACAAGACGATCGCCTATGATCTCGACATCAGTCCGCGAACCGTCGAGGTGCATCGGGCCAACGTGATGACCAAGATGGAGGCCCGCAGCCTGCCCGAACTCGTCCGCATGGCGCTCGCCGCGGGCTTCGGTCCGAAATAGCAATTCCGCTCCTCGCGATTTTGATTTGGCGCAAGGCGCGATTTGTCTCGGGCCCGTATCCCAGCGACATCTGGCCGGATCCTCCGGCCAGGATCGTGGTCGGGAGAAGCATAGGTGCAGCCGGTCAAGACCGTTCTGGTCGTGGTTCCCGCGGAGGAATTGCGCAGGTCGATCGAGTTCACGCTCAAGGCGGAAGGCTTCGAGGTCGATTCCCATGCGGAATTCGGCACGGTCTTCGTCGCACCGGTGAGGAACGGCTTTTCCTGCGCGGTCGTCGACGAGGACGCCATCGCCGGCGCGGAGCAGAGCCTCGCGCAACTGGCCGAGATGGCGGGGGTGTCCCGCCCGGTCGTGGTCCTGCTCGACAGGATTTCCGTGCTGCCGGGCAGCTTCGCCTTCCGGCAGCTGCCGAAGCCCCTGCTCGGCCCGGCCCTCGTGGAGGCGGTCACCCGCACGCCCACCGACGCACCGTATGCCGCGCCCTCTACGTAGTATCCCGTAGGGACATAACCGGATTTCGGACGCGCCGGAACTGCGCGATCTTCCTCCCGACGAACACACACCGCGGGAGCGCAAAAAATGACCGTCCACAGCTCGAAGGATTTCCGGCACGCAACCCTTCTCGGCACCGCCGTGAACGGAGCCGGGCTCGAAGCGCTCATTCCCGCCGCGCCGACGCAGACCGCCACTCTCTATTCGGCCGGTTCGGAAATCTATGCCCAGGGCGAAAGGGCCGGCGATCTCTACCACGTCGCCTTCGGCGCAGTGCGCGTGTACCGGCTTCTGGCCGACGGGCGCCGGCAGATTTCGGCCTTCCACCTCGCCGGCGAGGTGTTCGGCTTCGAGGCCGACAGGACGCACCACTTCTTCGCCGAGGCGATCGGCGCAACCGGGATTCGCGTGCTGCGTCCGCGTGCCGGCACCGACGCCGGCGAGCTTCTGCCGCTCGCCCTGCAGAGCCTGGTTCGGGCGCAGGAGCATCTCCTCGTGCTCGGCCGCCAGAACGCCGCCGAACGCGTCGCAGCCTTCCTCCTCGACATGGCAGCCCGCCAGGGTGGCCTGGAGGAGTTGGAACTGCCGATGTCGCGCAGCGATATCGGCGACTATCTCGGGCTCACCATCGAGACCGTTTCGCGTGTGTTTTCCAAGCTCAAGGAAAAGGGCGTGATCCGACTGCCGAGCCTGCGCACCGTCCAGATCGCCCGAATGCAGACCTTGCGAGACATGAGCGAATAGGCGCACGCGCGGCGCCGCCGCATCGCATCGAATCTCCCATCCGGCGTCCGTTCCTGATCGAGGAGCGGGCGCTTTTTTTCATGGGAGCGAAGGCCGGACCCTGGTGTGCAAGCAGGATGTCTCCTCTTGGAAGTTACGGGGCGGAATGCTAAATCAACGCCGCTCCAGCGCCGCTGGTGCATCTCCCAGGAGACAATCCGATGAAAACCTTGCTTGCTTCGCTCGCAGTGCTGCTTGCTGCCACCTTCACCGCGTGGGCCGATCCGTCCGGTGTCTACGCAGTGCAGGGCAAAACGCCGAAAGGCGAGGAATATGCCGGCGAACTGGAAATCGCCAAGGTCGGCGACGTGTTCGAACTCACTTACACTTACGCGGACGGCTCCGAACAGAGCGGCTCCGCCATCGGCGATGACAGTTTCCTGGCCTACGGCTATGGCGACGACGACGAGATCGGCGTCGGACTGATGACCAGCGAGGGCTCGAACTGGTCCGGCGTCTGGACCTTCGTGGGTGCGGACAAGATGGGTCTCGAGACCTGGAAGCGCCAGTAGTCCGCCGCCGCGACGGACCTCACCTTGTCACCGGCCCGCAACCGGGCCGGTCTTCCCCATTCGCAACATCGAGTGAATACCATGCGCCTTGCCTGGACATTGGGCTTTGCCCTCGCGCTGACCGCGGCGGGTCCGGCCTGCGCGGACGATCTAGCCGCGCTCAGCAACACCGCCATGTCCATTACGGGCGACATGGAGATGGACGATTTCGAGATCGTGTTCGAGAACGGCAAGTCTCTGGCCTTCGACGAACTGGTCGGGGATACGTTCGTGGTCAACGGAGAGACGGTCTACGCCTCGGTCTACAGCATCAACGAACCGGCAGATCCCGCACTGCTGAACGGCAACCGGCTGTGCGGCAGCGGCCCGGTCACCTATCTCGCGACCTGGAATGGTCCCGGGGAGGATTCCGTGATCGTCGCGGTGTTCACCACCCAGGACGTGCCGCAGACCGACGCCGACATGTGCGCCTCCTATACCTATGAGTACCGAAACTGATTTGATCAGGCGGGAGGGGTATCGGCCGGACTTCCCGGTTCACCGGGCAGCGAGGCTCGCCAGGATGCAGTCCGCCGCCGATCGCCCCGCGACGATGACGCCTTTGACATAGCCCGGGAAGCTCGGCGACAGTTCCACGCGGCCGCCGACCCGGTCCCGCAACTCGAGCGCGACCGTTTCCATGCCGGCCTCCCGCACTGCGCGGCCGAAAGACCGCTGAAACCCGCGCTGACGACGACGACGACATCCGACATGCACTCACTCCGGTTCGCCAACGGTTTATCCACAGCGGCGGCTTTCTGCCAGCACCGGACGGAAAGGCAGCAGCATGGCCGAACGCCCGGATTCCGCGGGCATGGCCCCGAGGCGCCTTGCCGAACGGGTTCGCTTCCGTTTCGTCAGCCGGCGAATTTCATGGAAGTGAAATAAATCTGTTGTCCCGCCGTCGTACTCGAACGATACTCCCGTCCGCGGAACTACCCCTCCGCCAATGAACATATCGGGAGTGAAACATGACGCTTCGCAGCACGACAGCGGCTTTGTCAGCCGGCTTTCTTATCTTTTCCGCCGTTCCGTCCCTTGCCGTCACCGACATCTCCTGGTGGCACGCGATGACGGGCGCCAACAATGAGGTCGTCGAGACGCTTTCGAAGGAGTTCAACGAGAGCCAGTCCGAGTACAAGGTGACGCCGGTCTTCAAGGGCACTTACCCGGAGACCCTCAACGCGGGCATCGCGGCCTTCCGCGCCAACCAGACGCCGCATATCATCCAGGTGTTCGACGTCGGCACCGGCGTGATGATGTCGGCGGAGGGCGCGGTGAAGCCGGTCGCCGAGATCCTTTCGATGGGCGGCGGCACGTTCGACAAGAGCCGCTATCTGCCGGGCATCGTCTCCTACTACTCCAAGCCGGACGGAACGATGCTGTCGTTCCCCTACAATTCTTCGTCGCCCATCCTCTACTACAACAAGGACATCTTCGAGAAAGCCGGCCTCGACCCGGCCAATCCGCCCAAGACCTGGCCGGAAGTGTTCGACGCAGCCCGCAAGATCAAGGAAAGCGGTGCGGCGCCCTGCGGCTACACCTCCACATGGCTGACCTGGATCGGCCTCGAGAACTTCTCCGCGTGGAACAACCTCCAGTACGCCACCAACGAGAACGGCCTCGCGGGCACCGACATCGAGCTGACCTTCAACACGGAGCCCTTTGTCAGGCACTTCCAGAACATCGCCGACCTCGCCAAGGAGGACGTGTTCCGCTACGGCGGCCGCACCTCGGAAGCCAAGCAGCTGTTCCTGTCGCAGGAATGCGGCATCCTGACCGAATCGTCCGGCGGACTGGGTGACGTCGTGAAGTCGGGCATCAACTACGGCATCGGCCAGCTGCCCTACTATCCCGATCTCGAAGGCGCTCCGCAGAACACCATTCCCGGCGGCGCCAGCCTGTGGGTGTTCGGCGGCCACGACGACGCCGAATATGAAGGCGTCTCGGCGTTCTTCCAGTTCCTCTCGCAGCCCGAGATCCAGCAGCGCCTGCATCAGGCGTCCGGATACCTCCCGGTGACCATGGAAGCCTACGAGGCGACGAAGGCGTCTGGCTTCTACGAGAAGAACCCCGGCCGCGAGA
This sequence comes from uncultured Alphaproteobacteria bacterium, assembly GCA_963747465.1. Taxonomy (GTDB): domain Bacteria; phylum Pseudomonadota; class Alphaproteobacteria; order Rhizobiales; family Rhizobiaceae; genus Aquibium. The sequence continues at coordinate 333,326 of CAVVFC010000003.1, read as the reverse complement.
CCCCCATCACCCAGATGATGGGCAAGGAACCGACCGCCAACTCGAAGGGCATCCGCATCATCAACATGCCGCAGGTCCGCGACATCGAGAACGAGGAGTTCGAGAAGATGCTTGCCGGCGAACAGACGGCCCAGCAGGCGCTCGACAATGCGGTGGAGCGCGGCAACGCCGCCATCCAGCAGGCGCTCGGCAACTAGCCGCCGAACCCTTCCGACTGTTTCCGCCCGCGCGATTTCTTCGTGCGGGCGGACTTCATCATTTTCGAAGGACGGCCGGTGACACCACGCGGCACATTCCCCAACCGGTTCCTGCCCTACCTCCTGCTCGCGCCGCAGCTCGCGATCACGCTCGTCTTCTTCTACTGGCCGGCCGCGCAGGCGCTCTATCAGTCGCTGCTGCGCGAGGATCCCTTCGGGCTCAAGTCCAGCTTCGTGGGTCTCGCCAATTTCAAGCGGGTGCTGTCGCAGGCGAGCTATCTCAACTCGGTCGAAGTCACCATCGTCTTCTCCGTCGCGACGGCCGCCAGTTCGATGGGGATCGCGCTGCTCCTGGCGGTGATGGCCGACAAGATCGTGAAGGGCCGCGGCGTCTATCGCACCCTGATGATCTGGCCCTATGCCGTGGCGCCGGCGATCGCCGGCATGCTCTGGCTCTTCCTGTTCAATCCCACGATGGGGACGTTCGCCTACATGCTGCGATCGACGGGCTACAACTGGGACCCGCTGCTCAACGGCAACCAGGCAATGACGCTGATCATCGCGGCAGCCGCCTGGAAGCAGATCAGCTACAATTTCCTGTTTTTCGTCGCGGGGCTTCAGGCGATCCCCAAGACCCTCATCGAAGCGGCCGCGATCGACGGGGCCGGCGAGACCAAGCGGTTCTGGACCATCGTCTTCCCGCTGCTCGCGCCGATCACCTTCTTCCTACTGGTCATCAACACGACCTATGCCTTCTTCGACACGTTCGGGATCATCCACGCGGTGACCGGCGGCGGGCCGGGCAAGTCGACGGAGACACTGGTCTACAAGGTCTACAACGATGGCTTCGTAAACCTGCAGCTCGGCAGTTCGGCTGCGCAGTCGGTCATCCTGATGGTCATCGTCATCGCGCTCACGGCGGTCCAGTTCCGCTATGTCGAGAAGCGGGTGCATTATGGCTGAGCGGCGCGACCTTTCTCGCCTTCGGGTGAAGCCATGATCGGACAGTCCCGCGCTCGCACGGTCGTTGCGCATCTGGTCCTGATCGTCGGGATCCTGATCGTCGCCTTCCCGATCTACTACACCTTCGTGGCCTCGACCCTGACTTTACGCGAGATCCTGCGCCCGCCGCTGCCGCTGGTTCCGGGCGGCGAGTTCTTCAAGAACTACACCACGGCGCTGTTCGGCGGCGTCGGCCGCATCGGCGGGGTCGGCGTCGATGTGCTGCTCCTCAACAGCACGATCATGGCGCTCGGCATCGCCGTCGGAAAGATCGTGATCTCGATCCTTTCCGCCTATGCGATCGTGTTCTTCCGGTTCCCGCTCAGGATGTTCTTCTTCTGGACGATCTTCATCACCCTGATGCTGCCGGTGGAGGTGCGCATCCTGCCGACCTACAAGGTGATGGTCGACCTGAACCTGATCGACACGTACACGGGCCTCATCCTGCCGCTGATCGCCTCGGCGACGGCGACGCTGCTCTTCCGCCAGTTCTTCATGACCATTCCGGCCGAACTGCTGGAGGCGGCGCGCGTGGACGGCGCCGGTCCCTGGCGCTTCTTCAAGGACATCCTCCTGCCCCTGTCGCGCACCAACATCGCGGCCCTTTTCGTCATCCTCTTCATCTATGGCTGGACACAGTACCTGTGGCCGCTGCTGGTGACCAACAGCAACGACATGAACACCATCGTCATCGGATTGCGGAAGATGATTTCCTTCGCCGACGCCGACACCGAATGGCACCTGGTCATGGTCACCTGCATGCTGGCCATCGCGCCGCCGGTGCTGGTGGTCGTGCTGATGCAGCGCTGGTTCGTGCGCGGCCTCGTCGAAACCGAGAAGTGATCTGCAAGCATGGCGACCGTCGACCTCAACAATGTCAGGAAAACCTATCCGGGAGGCGTCGAGGCCGTGAAAGGAGTCTCGATCGACATAGCCGACGGCGCGCTCTGTGTTCTGGTCGGCCCCTCCGGTTGCGGAAAGTCGACGCTGCTGCGGATGATCGCTGGGCTGGAGAGCATCACGTCCGGCGAGGTCGTCATCGACGGCAAGGTGGTGAACGCGATCGGCCCGGCAGAGCGCGACATCGCGATGGTGTTCCAGAACTACGCGCTCTACCCGCACATGAAGGTCTACGACAACATGGCCTACGGCCTGCGCAACCGCGGCATGGCCAAGGACGAGATCGACAGGCGGGTCAACGAGACGGCGAAGATCCTGGAACTCTCGCAGCTCCTGCAGCGCCGCCCGCGCGAGCTTTCCGGCGGGCAGCGCCAGCGCGTCGCCATGGGCCGCGCCATCGTGCGCAGCCCGAAGGTATTCCTGTTCGACGAGCCGCTGTCGAACCTGGACGCGAAGCTGCGCGGGCAGATGCGGGTCGAGATCAAGAACCTTCAGCGCTCGCTCGGCGTCACATCGGTCTATGTCACGCATGACCAGCTCGAGGCCATGACCCTGGCCGACAAGCTCGTCGTCATGAACGCGGGTGGCGTCGAGCAGGTCGGCGCGCCGCTGGACATCTACGAGAAACCGGCGAGCACCTTCGTGGCAAGCTTCATCGGCGCCCCGCCGATGAACCTGCTTCCGGTGACGTCGAACGGGTCGGGCTATGCGTTCGCCGACGGCTCCGCCACCATGGGCACGGCCTCCATCGGCGGGCAGGCCGCCCAGATCGGCTTCCGGCCCGAAGACGTGGTGGTAGGCCATGGCAATGGCGGACAGTTGCTCGAATTCGAGACGGTGGCCGTGGAACCCGTCGGCGCGGAAAGCTTCCTGCACGGCAGGGCGGGTGGTGCGTCCATCATCGTCCGCGTCGCGGGCCGCGCCAGCGCAGTGCCCGGAGACCGCATCCCGATAGCCGTGCCGGAGGAAAAGCTTCACGCATTCGATGCCAGGGGAAAAAGGATAGAGCCGCCGCATCCATGAGGCGACGGCTCTCCCCGGACCTGTTCCTTCGATCTCCGCCGCCGCCGAGCGGCAACGGCTCCGGCGCGGATCAGTAGCCGGCTTTAATCTTCTCGAACTCGGCGATCATCCTGAGCTTGAGTTCGGGCGACAGCGGCGACTGGAACAGCGTCTTGTCGACGAACTTGTCCACGTTCGCATAGCCCTTGTCCTCGAGCACCTTCTGATCGACCTCGGCCATCATCTTGGCATTGCCGTGGCCGTAGCCCCAGTCGTTGACCAGGTACTTGGCGACGTCGGGGTCGGAATTGACCGCGCTCAGGAAGTCGTAGGCCTTGTCGGCGTTGCCCGGCGCGTCCTTGAGCAGGACGTAGCCGCACACCCAGGTGGTGATGCCCTCCTCGGTGTTCTTGTTCATGGCGAAGGGCTTGCCCTCGAGCTGGAGCTGGGTCGCCGCGTCGTTCCACGCCCAGGCGAGATCGACCTCACCGCCGCCGAGCGCCTGCACGATCTCCGTCGTATCGGCCCAGTACATGCGCACGTTCTTGTGCACCTGGCGCAGAAAATCGGACGCCTGCTTGAACTGTTCGTCCGTCATCTGCGTCCAGTCTTTCAGCCCGATGGCGAGCGAGGCCAGCGCATAGGCGTCGTCGACGTTGTCGGGAAGCGACACGCGATCCTGGAACTTCGGATCGGCGAAGGCCTTGAGGCTGCCGATGTCGTCCAGCGCGACCTTCTCGGTGTTGTAGGTGAGCGACGTGTTGCCCCAGTCCCAAGGCATGAACCAGGCCTTGCCGTCCTCGGTCGTGGCAAGGTCCTTCATCGACATCAGCCCCGGCAGGAGATCGTTCCAGCCCTCGATCCTGGACGTGTCGAGCGGTTGCAGCAGGCCTGCCTCGCGCCATTTGGCTACACTTTGCGAGCAGGGATGCGAAAGATCGGCCTTGAAGCCGGAGCGCAGTTTTTCGAACGCCTCATCCTCGTCGCCGAAGAACGTGAAGGTCGGGGAATCGCCATGCTTGGAGGCGTAGCGCGGGTGGAAGGCCGGATCTTCGTAGCCGGACCAGTCGAAGATCACCAGTTCGCCGTCGGCGGCGAATGCCGGCGCCATCAGCGGCCCCGATATGATGACGGCCATGGCGAGCGAGGTGGACAGTGTCAGTCGTTCCCTGAAGGTCTTCATGTTGCATGCTCCCGTTCTTCGTTTGCTTTTCATGCTGGCTTGATCTTGCCGCCGGCCTCCCGTGAAAAGTGCTTCGGAAAGGTGGCGCAGAGCGTCTCGGCCGCCGCGGCGAACGCGACCTCTCTCGAAACGTCTTCGGTACTCATCATCAGCCGCAGCCAGAGGCCCTTCCAGCATGGCGTTGATGGCGAGCGCGGTCGCGCGCGGCTCTATCGCGTAGCTCCCCTGGTCGCGGAGCCGCGTGCAGATGCCGACGAGCACGTTCTGGTAGGTCTGGTCGCGCGAACCGCACAGGGCCTGGTAGGTCGGCCGCGACTTGGCTTCGCCCCAGAAGGCGCACCATGCCGCGAGCTTGCGCCTGTTGCAGATGGCCCGGTCGAAATCCGCGGTACACAAAGCCCAAAGCTGCCGGGCCGGTTCGTCGCCCGCCTTGTCCAGCGCCGCGCGCCAGTGAGCGGCGTATTCCTCCGCCATGAACTGGAGCGTGGCGACAAGCAGCTTTTCCTTGCTCTCGAAGTGGAAATTGACGATGCCGCGCGACAACCCGGCGCCGTCTGCGACGTCGGCCAGGGTGGTTTCCGCATAGCCGCGCCTGGCCAGCGAATCGATCGTGGCGTCGATGAGCTGCTGCCTCCGGACTTCCTTGGAAGCCTTGCGGCCCTTCTTCTCGGCGTCGGGCCGGCGCTCGCCGGCCGTCGTTTCGGACATGATGGGGTTGTTCTCCGTAGGCGCGAGCAGCATCAGCCCGGTTTCCTCGCCCGCAGATGAGTGGGACGGTGCTCTCCGCTGTCAAGGACCTTCTGCATGGCTTCCCAGGTGCGGATGTTCTTGTCGACATAGGCCGCCCCGACAGCGGCGGCCGCCCTGTCGTAGAGCCGGCCTTTCAGTTTTTCCAGCTCGGCCCGGGCGACATCGCGGTACCACGGGTTGCGGTCGACCGTCGTGATCCCGACGAACCCTGCCCTCTCCATCGCCTGCCGGTAGCGCGCCGGCGAGGCCATCGCGAAGCTCAGCCCTTCAGCGGCGATGTAGGCTTTCATGTCGTCGGTCGGTTCGCCGTCATGCGAGATCATCCAGTCGCTCGCCGCGAATTCGCCGCCGGGCTTCAGGATACGGAAAATGTCGGCAAAGAGCGCATCCTTGTCCGGCACGTGCAGCAGTGCATCCTTGGAGAAGACGACGTCGAAGCTCTCGTCGCGGAACGGCAGGCGGCCTGGCGGAGCCTGGACGAAGTCGACCCGCGTCGAAAGGCCTCGCTGCCAGGCCCTGTTCCGCGCCGTGACGATGACCGGTTCCTCGACGTCGAAGCCGGTGGCGTGCGCGGCGTCGTGCCGTTCCACGAGGTGCATCGTGATGCCGCCGGCGCCGCAGCCGATGTCGAGCACGGTCCTGCCCATGAGCGACATGCCGGTGAGGACGCGGTCGACCTCCTCGGGACCGCCGGGCGAAAGGTAGCCCTCGCCCCACAGCGCTTCCAGAAAGCGGATCGCGGCATCGTCGTATTCAGGCTGGTTCACCGTGGTCGTTTCCATCCTCCGGTATTCGATCTCCGTTTCACTCGATGTACCGTCAAAATGCTCGCAAAGCCTAGCGCACCATGACGAAAACACAACCTCATTTGTTGAACATTCATTCAAAATGGCTGGACAGGCGCGGATTGGCCGTGCCAAATTTACCGCCAGAGAAGCGGATTTCGCCGGGCGGAAGCATGAAGAGCTGGGACGCCATAGTCGTCGGTGCGGGCCACAACGGCCTCGTCAATGCGTGTTATCTTCAGCGCGCCGGGCTCGACGTGCTCGTTGTCGAAAAGAACGACTGGATCGGTGGCGCCGCCGTCAGCCGGTCCCTGACCCCCGGTTTCACCTATTCGAACTGCTCCTATGTCTGCTCGCTGTTCCGGCCCGAGATCATGCGCGATCTGGAACTGCCGCGGCACGGGCTGCAGGTCATCGCCTACGAAGGCGGCGCGGTGTTCACGCAGGACGGCGACTATCTCGCCAACTACCGCGATCACGATGCGCACCGGCGCGAACTCGCACGGTTTTCGGCGCGCGATGCGGAGGCGTACGACCGCTATTCGCGTGACGTGATGCGCCAGTGCCGCTTCATCCAGCCCCTGCTGATGCGCACCGCGCCGGAGCCGACCTCGTTGAGGCCGCGCGATCTCGGCGAAATGATGTACATCGGCCGCAAGTTCGCCGGTCTCGGCGCCGACGAGATGGCCAGAACCCTGCGGTTCTGGACCATGTCGATCGCCGATTTCCTGGACGAATATTTCGAGACCGACGTCATCAAGGCCTACTTCGCACTGTCGGGCATCATCGGCACCGCGCTCGGCCCGATGTCGCCGGGCACGGCCTACGTCCTGCTTCACCACTACATGGGCGAGGTTGACGGCTCGGTCGGCGCGTGGGGGTTCGCGCGCGGCGGAATGGGCGCCGTCAGCAATGCTCTCGCCTCTTCGTTCAAGGCGTCCGGAGGAACCATCCGGACAGACGCGGAGGTCGACACCATCCTCGTGCGTGACGGCAAGGCACAAGGAGTGGTGCTTGCCGGCGGCGAGGAAGTCCGCGCCAAGATGGTCATCTCGAACGCAGACGTGAAGCGCACGTTCCTGACCCTGGTGGAGGAACGCGAGCTTCCCGAAATCTTCCTGCGCCGGGTGAAGAACTTCAAGATCCGCGGCTCGTCGGGGAAGGTCAACATCGCGCTGGATTCCTTGCCGGAGTTTCCCGCGCTGCCGAAGGATTCGCCATGCCTGCAGGCGGACCTCCATTTCACCGATTCGATCGAGCGGATGGAGCGCGCCTACGACGACTGGAAGGACGGGCGCTGGTCGGCCGATCCGTTCCTCGACGTGGTGATCCCGACCACGCTCGACCCGACCATGGCGCCTCCGGGCAAGCATTTCATGAGCTGCTTCGTGCAGTACTGCCCGCCCAAAGTCGAAGGCCGCGACTGGACCGACGCCGACCGCGACGCCTTCGGCGAGACGGTGATCTCGCAGATTGCCGAGTACTCGCCGGGTTTCCGCGACCGTATCGTTCACATGGAGGTGCGCACGCCGCGCGAACTGGAGGCCGAGGTCGGCCTGACCGAGGGCAACATCTTCCAGGGCGAACTCACTTTCGACCAGCTTCTCTTCAACCGGCCGGTACCTGGCTATGCGCAGTACCGCTCGCCGATCGGCGGGCTCTACATGTGCGGCTCCTCGACCCATCCCGGCGGCGGCGTCATGGGCGCGCCCGGGCGAAACGCGGCAGCCGAAATCCTGCGCGATCTGAAGAAATCGACCAAGCACATGAGCCCGGCCCATGACGTCATCTGAGGCGGTGAAGTGGGACGCGATCGTCATCGGCGGCGGTCATAACGGGCTCGCCTGCGCCGCCGCACTGGGGCGAAGCGGCCGCAAGGTTCTGGTGCTGGAAGCGGGAGAGGCGCCGGGTGGCGGCGCCTGCACGCACGAGTTCGCGCCCGGCTTCCGTGTCTCCGGCCTCGCCCATATCGTCAACCGGCTGCATCCGGAGGTGGTGAAGGGGCTCGAGCTTCCGCGGCATGGGCTTGCCTTCGAGGGGGAGGGCGGCGCGCCGACAACCATCCTTTCGTCGAACGGCGATCCGCTGACGCTTCGCGGTGCCTATGGCGAGACCCTGGAGGGCGAGATCTCCACCGCCGATCGCCAGGGCTGGTCCGAACTGCGGACCCTGCTCTTCCGTCAGGCGGGGATCCTGAAACCGTTCCTGTCGCGCCGTCCGCCGGATCTCTCATCCATGAACCTGTCGCAAGCATCGGCGCTCGGTTCCGCGGCGCTGTCGCTGCGCCGGCTCGGCAAGGAGGACATGCGCGAATTCCTTCGCATGATGCTGATGAACGTGGCGGATGTTCTCGACGAGCACCTTTCCGACGATCGGCTGAAGGGCCTGATCGCGTTCGACGCGACGCTTGGCGCGCATCTCGGGCCGCGCTCGCCGACCTCGCTGCTCGGGCTCCACTACCGCCTGGCGGGAGAGACGGCGGGTGTCGCGGGCGCACAGATGATCCCGAAAGGCGGCATGGGCGCGGTCGCCGCCGCGGTCGCGAGCGCGGCCGGAGAGGCGGGCTGCTCCCTGCGCTGCGGCGCCGAGGTCCGCCAGGTGCTGGTCGAGAACCACCGCGCGACGGGCGTTATCCTCGAGGGCGGCGAAGAGATACGCGCCCGCACGATCGTCTCCGCGATCAACCCGCGCACGACATTCGCCGATCTCGTGGGGGCACGGCATGTCGGAACCGGGTTCCTGCGCAAGCTGAAGAACGTCCGCATGGAAGGCGACGCCGCGAAGCTGCACCTCGCGCTGGACGGGGTTCCGGAATTTACGGGGATCGACGGCGAGGCCCTGAGCGGGCGGCTGGTGATCGCGCCGTCGGTCGACCACGTCGAGCGCGCCTTCAATCCGTCGAAATATGGAGAGTTTTCGCCGGAGCCGGTGATGGGGATCACGCTGCCGAGCCTGTCCGATCCGGCGCTCGCGCCCGATGGCGCCTGCGTTCTCTCCGCCGTGGTGCAGTACGCGCCGTATGCGCTGAGGGAAGGCTGGGACACGGGCAAGCCGAAATTCGAGAAGGCGATCCTCGATACGCTGGAACGGTACTCGCCCGGGATCGGCAAGACCGTCCGCCATTCAGAACTCCTGACGCCGGCCGACATCGAGGCGCGCTTCCGCATGCCGGGCGGACACTGGCACCACGGCGAGTTGCAGGTCGACCAGATGCTGGTGAACCGGCCGGTTCACGGCGCCGATGGCCACGACACGCCGCTGGAGGGCCTGTTCCTCGCCGGCGCCGGCTCCCATCCAGGCGGAGGCATTTCCGGCGCGCCGGGCTGGAACGCGGCCAGACGGATCATCGAGATGCGGGGGTGAAGATGACTCGTGATTTCGTCAGCTTTCCTGTCTGCGCTTGCGGCATCGCACCCGCCTCTGTCGGCTTCGCCGACATCTCCCCCTCAAGGGGGGAGATCCTCCGCTTCCACTCTGCCGCACAACCTGCCATGCCGGTGAGTGGCGAAAGCGGGTATGATTATCGATCTCCCCCCTTGAGGGGGAGATGTCCGACAGGACAGAGGGGGGTGAACGCTCCAGGACGAAGAGGCGCGGCTGTATGATCGCGATCGAAGAAAGCACCACCCCCGCCCGCATCGCTCGTCAGGATCACTGGCGCACGCTCCGCCGCGAGACGCCGTTCCATCCGCGCATCGCGGCACTGGCGCACACCAACGACTGGTACAACTGGGCCGGGTGCAAGGCACCGCATTCGCTGTGGGACGAGGAACTGGAATATTTCTCGATCCGCAGCCAGACCGCGCTGTTCGACATCTCGCCGATGGTGAAGTATCGCATAGAGGGTCCGGACGCCGAGGACTGCCTCGAACGGGTCATGGTGCGCAACGTGTCCAGGCTCAGGCCGGGCCGCGTGCATTACACCGCATGGTGCGACGACGAGGGCCACGTGCTCGATGACGGCACGCTCTTCCGCCTTTCCGACACGAGATTCCGGCTCTGCTGCCAGGAGCGGCACCTGCCCTGGCTGCTGGACAGCGCGGCCGGATTCGACGTCGCGGTCGCGGAAGAAACGGACGACATCGCCGGGCTGGCGCTGCAGGGCCCGACCTCCTGTGCGCTGCTGCGCGATGCCGGCTTCGAGGGGATCGAGCGGCTGAAACCCTTCGACCTCGCCGAGTTTTCGCATGAGGAAGGCGCGGTGACGATTTCGCGCACCGGATTTACCGGCGATCTCGGCTACGAGCTCTTCGTGGATGCCGGATCGGCGCTGTCCCTGTGGGACCGTCTCTGGAAAGCCGGCCGGTTACGCGGCCTTCGCGCGATCGGCTACGCGGCCCTGAACAGGGCGCGCGTCGAGGCAGGCTTCATCGTCGCCAATACCGACTTCGTCACGGCCGAGCACGCGATCCGCTCCGATCGGTCGCGCATGCCCGACGAGATCGGGCTTGGCTGGATGGTCGACGCGGCAAAGCCCTTCTTCAACGGCCGGCGCGCCATCCTTGAGGCACGGCGCAAAGGCACCCTGCGCCACATCCTCGTGGGGCTTGAGGTCGAGGGAAACGTCCCGGCCGAACACGCCATCGTCTATCACGGCAGGAAGAAGGAAGTCGGCCTGGTCAGCGCCGCGATCTGGTCGCCGCTCGCCAAGCGCAACATCGCCATCGCGAGCCTGGCGCGACCATACGGCGAGACGCGCAACGACGATCTATGGGTGGAGATCTACGCCATGCGCGAGCAGCAGTACGTCAAGCTGATGAAGCGGGCCAGGGTCGTTCCGCGCCCGTTCGTCAAGCTCGAACGTCGAACCGCAACGCCGCCGGCCGACTTCTGACGATGGCCGACGAGGCCGAAGCCGCCGCGCGGGAGGATGCGGAGAACTGGGACCTGATCCGGACGCCGCTCGGCGAACTCTGGTCGGGCCGCACGCGCTATGCCGCCGCCATGCACTTCTACAGGAAGGGCGAGATGAACGCCGAGACACTGGAGGTCTATCGGCTGTGCTCGCGGCTCGATCGTCAGGACCCGCTTTCGATCATCCGGGATCGCGGCGTGGGGAAGGAATGGTTGGAGAGGATGGAGCGAGTAGCGAGTAGCGAGTAGCGAGTCAGTAGCGAGTAGCGAGTAGCGAGTAGCGAGTACGAGTAGCGAAGTCAGAAACATGACCCGTCATGCGCTCGCAACAACTGCGTCAGCTTTCCAACCAGAATGCGACACTCCCCATTCGCTACTCGCTACTCCCTACTCCCGCTCTCTCACCCGATCGTCCTCTCCAGCAGTCCCACCCAGTTCCGCCATGCGATCTTTTCGACGAGGGCGCGGCCGTAGCCGTGCTCGAGTATCGCGTCGATCAGGCGTGGCAGGCCGGTGACGTCGCGGATGGAGGCCGACACGAGCGCGCCGTCGAAATCCGAGCCGAAGCCGACGCCGTCCTCGCCGAGCGCTTCCAGCAGCGCATCGATGTGACGCAGCATGATGACCGTGCCGGTGTTGGAGATCATGCGCCCGTCCTCGCGCAGGAAGCCGGTGGCAAAGTTGAGGCCGACCATGCCGCCGCTCTCGCGGATCGCGCCCAGTTGCCAGTCCGTGAGGTTGCGGGCCGAGGGGCAGATGGCGTGCACGTTCGAGTGGGTGGCGACCAGCGGCGCGTCGGTAAGGGCCGCGACGTCGCGAAAACCCTTTTCGTTGAGGTGCGAAAGGTCGACGAGGATTTTCAACCTGTTGCAGGCCTTCACCAGCGCCTTGCCGGCGTCGGTCAGCCCGTCGCCGGTGTCGGGCGACGACGGGAAGCGGAACGGGACGCCCTCGCCGAAGATGTTCCGGCGGCTCCAGACCGGGCCGATCGAGCGCAGCCCCGCCGCGTGCAGCACTTCCAGCATGTGGAGATCGGGATCGATCGCCTCGGCGCCCTCGATATGAAACAGCGCCGCGATGGACCCGCGCTGCATGGCCGAGCGGATGTCGCCCGCGTTCCGGCAGACCGTCAGCGCTCCCTCGGAGGCGCGCTCGAGCCGGAACAGGATCGAGGCCATGGCGAGCGTGGACTGGCTCGCATCGGTTCGTGACAGCTCGGAGGGAAGACCGGCGTTCTCGCCGGCCCCCGGAGGTGGCCCGGAAATGTCCATGCCTCGCCCGAGCGGCGGCGGGAAAATGGCGAAGAAGCCGCCCGCGAAACCGCCCTTCCTTGCGCGGGGAAGATCGAGATGACCCTTGGGAGTCCCCTCCAGGAAGATGCGCTCCGGCGCGGGGCCGCCCATGCTCAACAGCTTGAGCAGCACATCGTTGTGGCCGTCGAAGACCGGGATCAGGTCTGGTTCTGTCATGAGCGCGCTTCAGAAAACGGAAAAAGGAGCGGCCGACGGATCGGCCATGGCACGCCCGTCGTAGCCGATGCCGCCGGGTTCGGCAAACCGGTCTCCGCCGCGCGCGGCGGATGCCATCGGCTCAACGCGCCAGAACGTCGTCCCAGTCGGGGGCATGGCGCCTGAACTCGTCGGCGACGAACCAGCAGGTCGGGATTATCCTGAACCCGCCCGCGCGGGCATCGGCAATGAGCCGTTCCACCATCCGCTCCGCGATGCCTTGCTCCCGGTAAGGCACGGGAACGAAGGTGTGGTCGGCAATGACCCGGTCCTCGCCCGTCCGCACGTAAGTCAAACGGGAGTCCTGCCCGTTCGGCATGGGAACGAAGTAGCGGCCGCCTTTCGGCGTTTCCTCAAACTGGATTTCCTGTCCGTTCATGTCTTCACCTCTTCAAGACGTCTGCCCATTCGGGATGGCGCTTGAACTGCGCGCTCGCGAAGGGGCAGAGCGGGATGATCTTCTTGCCCGATGCACGGGCATCCTCCACGGCTCGGGTGACGAGCCGCAGGCCAACCCCCTGCCCCCTGAAGGAGTCCGGCACATCCGTGTGATCGATAATCACCTGGTGCTGACCGACGTTGGTGTAGGTCGTTTCGGCAACCGTGCCGCCGGCGCCGCGAAGGAAGTAGCGGCCCTTCGAGCCGTTGTCCTCATGCTCGATGGTCGTAAGTGGCTCGGTCATGATTTCTGTCCTTCCGCATGGGCCGGCAGGATCCCTGCAAGAAAGGTCCTCGCGGCCGAAAGTTCCTCGGGTCGGACCTCATGGCCGCCCGCATGCCAGTTTGTCGTCAGGTCGGCCCCCGCCGCACCGAGCCGGGCTTCCAGCCTGACCGTCAGGTTCGGCGGACAGATCGGGTCGTTACGCCCTGCCGTAATCAGTATTCGCTTTCCCTCAAGCGAGCCCGCGATCTTCGGCTCGAAGGGGATGAGAGGGTGCATGAGCACCGCGGCGTCGAACAGGTCGGGACGAGCGAACATGACGCTAGCGAGGATGTTGGCGCCGTTGGAGTACCCCAGGCCAAGGATGCGGTTCGCCTCGACATCCGATTTCCAGGCCTCGACGAACCCGATCATCATGGCGGTGGCGCGGGCGAGGTCGTCCATATCGTAGACGCCTTCGGCGGTTCGGCGGAAGAACCGTGCCGCGCCATGTTCGGAAACATCGCCGCGCGGCGAAACGAGCGCCGCGCCTGGTACGAGATCCTGGGCAAGCGCCAGTAGCTGGTCTTCGCCGCCGCCGGTGCCGTGGAAGGCGAAGACGAGCGGACGCCCCGGCTCGCCAGGGGCAAAGCGGTGGATGTAGCTGTCTCTGGACATTTTCTGCTCCATTGACGGAACGGCGGCCGAAGCCGACGCCGTCCTCAATCGGTGATCGGCTGCAGATGTTCTTCGAGCGACTTGCGCAGATGCTCGTGCTGGGTCGGCAGCTTCAGCGCTTCGCCGAGGTGGGCCGTGTCCTCGTCGCGATCGAAACCGGGTTCGTTGGTCGCCACCTCGAACAGCACGCCGCCCGGCGTGCGGAAGTAGATCGCCCAGAAATAATCGCGGTCGATCACCGGTGTCACCTGATAGCCGGTGTCCATCAGCGCCTTGCGCACTTCGAGCTGCCTGGCGCGGTTCTCCACGGCGAACGCGACGTGATGCACCGATCCGGCGCCAAGTCCGGCGCGATCGCCACCCGGCACGGACTCGATGTCGACGAAATCCGCGCCGTTGCCGCCGGGGATCGCCAGCCGTTTTACATTGCCCGAGGTGTCGACGGGCTGATACCCCATGAAGCCCAGCAGTTCCTCGGTCGCGCCACCTTCCTTCAGCCGCAGAGATACCGAATGGAAGCCGCGGATGGCGTCGTCGGCGGGTATCTCGCCTTTCGTCCAGGGCAGGCGGGGATCGTCCCTGGTTTCGACCAAGGCGAAACTGTCACGGTCCGGGCCTTCGAACGTCAGACGCTTTTCGCCGAACGCCTCATCGCGCCCGAGCCCCGTCACGCCCTGCCGCTCAAGGCGCTCCTGCCAGTAGCCGAGCGTGCTTTCGGGAACAGAAAAGACCGTGGTCCCGACTTCCCCGGCCCCGGCGTGACGGCGGCCGATGTTGGGAAAAGGAAAATAGGTCATGACCGTACCGGGCGTGCCGGCCCCGTCACCGTAATAGAGGTGATAGACGTCCGGCGCGTCGAAATTGACGGTCTTCTTGACCCGGCGCAGGCCGAGGTTTCCGGTGAAGAACGCATTGTTCTCCTGCGCCTGCTTCGCCATCGACGTTACGTGATGCAGGCCCCTGATCTGGTCGAGCATGGTCGTGCTCCTTTCCGACTGTCCGCAGGAACGCGCATTGCGTCCTCTCAGGACACTATGTCGTGCCTGCCATCAAAATTGAAAGCTTCTCGGAAAGGGAAGGATCGCTCACAATTAGGAAACGAAAGATTGTTGATTGTTCATGGTACATAGCCGAAAAAAAAGGGACCCGCTGCCGAGCAGCGGGTCCCTCTGACAGCCTGGAGGTCGGCTGGGATCAGGTCCGGGGGGTGACCAGACGCATCTCGTCGCGACGCTCCGCGTAGGAACCCTCGTCATAGGCCGGCTGGGCCTCGAGCTGATCTTCCGTGAAGTTCGTGTAGAGATACTGGTTGCCATCCGCGTCGAGCATGAACTCGAGCTGGTCCATGCCGATGGCGACCTGCTTCTCGCCGATTCCGAGGAAACCGCCGACGTCGACGATGATCGCGTCGATCTTGCCGTCCTGGCTCAGCACGATGTCGCCGATTTCGCCGACATTTTCTTCATTGGCGCCGTACACCGTCGTGCCGATGAAGTCCTCGGCGGTGATCTGATCGGTCGCCATCGGCTTCAGCGTTGACCGGTCGATCGCGGCCGTCTCCATCTTGTCGGCATTGCCCTCCAGAGGAGCAACTTCCTCCGCCGGAGCCTGAGCGGTGTCCTGGTTCGCGGACTGATTGTCCGTGGGTTCCACGACGACCACCTCGACATTCGACTCGCCATCCTTCGCCGCAGTCTGGTCGGTCGCGGCACCGTCAGCCGGAGCGGCGGCGGTATCCTGCTTTTCCGTCGCAGCGGCATCTTCAGCCGGAGCAGCGGCCGTATTCTGGTTGTCCGTCGCAGCGGCATCGTTCGCCGGAGCGGCGGCCATGTTCTGGTCGTTCTGCTCCCCTTCGACCGGCGCGTTGGCGAGGTCGTCGGCGGTGGCGGGCTTGGTCTCGGCGACCTGCGCGTCAGCCGGCATCGGCTGATAGGCAAGACGGTCGAACTCCTGCTGCGCCTTCAGCGCATCGGCGGTGGTCTCGACGACCATCCAGCGGTCGTTGTCGCGATCCACCCACTTCACGAGATCGTATTCGATCGCCACGTCCTTCTGTCCGATGCCGAGGAAGCCGCCGACGCCGATGACGACGGCCTTGATGCTGCCGTCCTTGGCGATGACGAGGTCGTTCACCTCACCGATGTTCTCGGCGTCGTCTCCGGCGCCGTTGTAGACGCTCTCGCCGATGATGTTGGAGGCGAGATTGCCTTCGGCCTTGATCTGCATCGGCTGCTGCTGTGTCGCGGCGGCCGGATCCTGGGTCATGGGTTGGGTCGTGGTCGTGCTGGTCTGCGCAATTGCGCCGGTAGTCAGAAGGGTCGCGACCGCAGTGGTCGCCAAAAGATTGCGGATCATGATATTCTCTCCTTGTGCATCTTGCATGCATGGCCGCGTGTCGTTCCAATCGTCGCTGTGAGGGGCGGGACGCGGCCACTCAGCGTCGGGACAACGCCAATCAAGGAAAGTTGTTCCGGCTGCGAAGTATTCCGAACCTTTTCTCTTGACGGCCTGCATTCTGGCTTCGCATGGGAACTTGTAGTCGGCTCCCGCGTTGCCTCCCGTTCGATTCTCCGCTCCACCGACTTCCGGGATTTCACCGAATGCATTTCATCGCGATCCTGAACCGCGACGGCGGAACGTTGCGGACGACCGATCTCGATGCGCTTTCGGACTACATGCGCAAGGCCATCAGCGGCGCGGGACACGAGATCGAAATCGAGATCGTGGCCGGTGGCGCCATCGTGGACGCACTGAGGCGCGCGGCCGCGCGTGAGGACGTGGACGTGGTGCTCGCAGGCGGCGGTGACGGCACGGTCTCGGCCGCGGCCGCGACCCTGATGAACACCGGCAAGGCACTTGCGGTGCTGCCGGCAGGAACGATGAATCTGTTTGCCCGCGGACTGGGGATTTCGCTGACGCTCGAGGAGGCGATCGACGGATATGCCCACGGACACTCCCGGGAGGTCGACATTGCCACCGCGAACGGCGAACCCTTCGTGCACCAGTTCTCGATCGGGCTGCATGCACGCCTGGTACAATTGAGATCCCGCTTCGAGTACAGTTCTCGCATCGGCAAGATTCTTGCCTCGTGGCGCGCGGCATTCGCGGTCATATTCCACCCGCCGGCCATCGACATCAGCCTCGATATCGGCGACACGGAAATCCGCACCCGGACCACCGGCGCCGGCATTTCCAACAATGTCTTCGGGGACGGCCACCTGCCCTATGCCGACCGGCCCGACGGCGGCGTGCTCGGCATCTATCTGTCGAACGCCGCCAAACGTCTGGAGATCCTGTGGTTCTTCTTCGCCATGATGAGGGGCCGCTGGAAAGACCTCGAAAAGGTCGAGATCCACGAGTGCGAGACGGCCGTTCTGAAGATCCTTTCGCCCCTTCGCCGCCATCCCTGCGTCATCGACGGCGAACTGCGGCGGCTCGAGAAGGAGACCGTGCTCAAAATCCAGCCCAAGGCACTGCGCGTGCTGGTGCCGGCGCTGGAGACCGTCGAATAGAAGGGGCAGGAAGTCATGCCCGGCGGCTAGTAGTAGTCAGCCGGGTCGTCCTCCTCATCGAGAGGCCTGCGGTTTTCCTGATAGATGGCATAGGCGGCGATCGCGGCCAGCGGAATCACGACGGTGCCGACCCAGCCGGCAGAGCGGATCAGGGCCGGGGCCGCTGCGACGGCAGCAGCGGTTGCCATGGATCTGAACTGATCCGACCGGGCTTCGCGCGCACGGCGCCGGGCCCGCATGGCGGCCACGATCCGGTGGATGGCCATGATGATGGCGGCGAGCGCCAGGAACCCGAAGCCGAAGCCGAGTGCGGCACGAAACCCGCCATAACGTTCCGCGGCATAGATGAACCCCGCAGCGATCAGGAATCCGAAGCCCAGGAGAAACGCGACGCCGGCGAAGGCAAAGTCGATGACGGCACGCCTCAAGCGGCGGGCCGTGCGGGCCGCATCCAGACTGGACAGCATTTCGAAGATCGAGCCCAGCACGAACCGTCTCTAGCGGCGGGCGATCAGCGCGAACAGGAACCCGACGCCGGCGGCGATTGCCAGAGAGGTCACCGGCTTCTCGCGAACGGTCATCACGATCTGGGCCTCCACGTCCCTCGCATTGGCGCGCAGATCCTCATAGGCCGCCTCGCCTTGCGCGCGCAGATGCTCGGCGCCGCTGACCGCGGCACGACGCGCGGCTGCCGCCGAGCGTTCTCCCGAACTCGCCAACTGCGCCTTCAGCAGCGCCATCTCTTCGCGGAGAAGCGCGATCTGTGCCTCGAAATCCTGTCGGGTTTCCTCTTTTTCCGCCTTGGTCCCGGCGGTCGTCCTGTCGGATTTCGGTTGCGTCGCGCTCATGAGACGTTCTTCCTCTTATACTTAGAAGCTGAACGCGGCCGTAGCCGCCGGGTTCCCGGCAAAGGGATCGGGAACCCGTCCGTATGAAAAGGCGTTTCGCCGCGCGAGTCCAGCCGGAAAAATCCTGATGCAGATCCGTGTTCCCAAGAAGCCGCCGATCCAGCGGCTTCCACCGAGGTCCAACCTGGATCTCGTGGTTTCGAAATCCGCCGAACTGGCCACGATCGCGATCGGGATCGTGGCTTGCGTATTCGCGCTCGAGGCGGCGGAATTCGTCCTGGCTCCCGTCGCCACCGCGATCGTCGTCGGACTGATGTTCGGGCCTGTCGCGACCCGACTCGAACACCGCGGAGTGCCGGCGCCCGCTTCCGCCGGTCTCGTCGTGCTCCTCTTCCTCGTCATCATCGCAATCGCCGTGGCGGCGCTGGCGGCGCCGTTGTCGACCTGGATGAACCGCGTTCCCCAGGTGTGGCATGAGCTCAAGATTCACCTGTCGCAGTTGCGAGAGCCTCTGGGAACGCTCCAGGACGTGCGCGACCAGCTTC
The DNA here is from genome assembly GCA_963747465.1 of uncultured Alphaproteobacteria bacterium. Classification (GTDB taxonomy): domain Bacteria; phylum Pseudomonadota; class Alphaproteobacteria; order Rhizobiales; family Rhizobiaceae; genus Aquibium. The sequence goes on along the minus strand of CAVVFC010000003.1, from coordinate 314,922 downwards.
GCGAGGCGGTGGGCGGTGACGAGGTGACCGTCTCCGTGGAGGAGGGCTCTGCCGTCGAAAGCGTTGCGACGCTCGCGCCGGCCATCATCGGCCAGGTTCTGCTTTTCCTCGCGAGCCTCTATTTCTTCGTCGCCACGCGCTACGAGACCCGCCATACCATCCTGCAGATGTGCGTGTCCCGAAAGCTGCGCTGGCGCGTCGCGCACATCTTCCGCGACGTGGAGCGCAGCGTATCGCGCTATCTGCTGTCGATCTCGATCATCAATGTCGGCCTCGGGATAGCGGTCGCGCTCGCAATGTTGGCCATCGGCATGCCGTCGGCGGCTCTCTGGGGCGCCCTTGCCGGGGTCCTCAACTTCGTCGTCTATCTCGGCCCGGCGGTCATGGCGGTCATCCTGTTCGCCGTCGGACTGACCCAGTTCGACACGCTCGGCGGCAGTCTGCTGCCGCCGCTCGTCTATCTTGGGCTGAACCTGATCGAGGCGCAATTCGTGACGCCGCACGTGATCGGGCGCGCCATGACGCTCAATCCGTTCGTCGTCATCCTCGCCATCGCCTTCTGGATCTGGATCTGGGGACCACTGGGCGGCTTCATCGCCATACCGGTCCTGCTCATCGTTTACTCCGTGGCAGCGCACATCGTTCCGGGCATCGCATGGTCGAGTGAACCGGACCGGCTGCAAAGGGTGAGGGTCAGGCTGATCGACCCGGAGCGCAGAAGCCCCTCCCGGCCACGCTAGACGTCGTCAGGCGCTGTCGGTACCCGCGATCAGACCAGCGGCCGCTTGCACTCGTTCGCGCCTTCCCAGCGCGCCACCCTCAGAAGTCCGTCGAGGTCCAGCACCTCGCAGCCTTTCTCACGCCAGCGCAGCAGGCTGCGGTCCGCGAGTTTGCGCATCGTCTTGTTGGTATGGACCAGCGAAAGGCCGAGCGTGTCAGCGACATGCTGCTGGGTGATTGGAAGCGAGACGGCCCCGTTGCCATTGAGGCCCACGACCTTGGCGCGGCTGCTGAGGAAGGCAATGAGGTAGGCGGCACGTTCGAGTGCCGTGCGGCGCCCGATGCTGAGCAGGTTCTCGTCGAGCATCTGCTCCTCGCGCGCGGCAAGCCATGTGATGTCGAAGGCAAGCCCGGGCTGATTGCGGTACAGTTGCTCCAGCTTGTCGCGCTCGAAGACGCAAAGCAGAAGAGGCGACAGGGCTTCGATGGAATGCTGCATCTCGCCCATCAACGTCCCCTGAAGACCGAGGAGGTCACCCGGCATGACGTAGTTCAGGATCTGGCGCCGTCCATCGGCCATAAGCTTGTAGCGAAAGCCCCAGCCCGACAGGACGGTATAGAGATGCGCGCTGTGGCTGCCCTCGACGAGAACCGTCGCGCCGCGCTCTGCGGTCAGTTCGCCCTTCTTGAAGGAACGGACGAACGCCAGTTCCTCCGGCTCGAAGCTCCTGAAGATGGAAAGATCCCGCAGCGGGCAACGTTCGCAATCGAACCGGCTGGCCCCGCGCAAGTGACGTTCGCTCACGACGTTGATCTGACGCTCCCTCAACCAATCCGGCCGGCCCGCTGCCGACGCTCGCACCTACGTCATATTTAAATGACTTTCTTGAGCAGCGGTGGCATGAATTCGACATTACCACAAGATCGGAGACAAGGATTTGGCCGGACGCCAACTTGCGGGACGTTCCATACTCGTGCTCGAAGACGAACTTCTGATCGCTATGGACGTCGAGCAGACCTGTCTTGACCATGGTGCTGACATGGTGACGATCATGCGCAGTCTCGAGGATCTGGGAGAGAACCCATTTGGCGATCATCAGTTCGATTGCGCCATCCTGGACCTGAGGCTTGGCGGAAGTTCCACGATCTGCTTCGCAGAGCAGCTTCGGGCGCGCCTGGTGCCCTTCGTCTTCGCGACAGGCCTCAGCGACGCGAGCGAGATCACCCGGAAATTCCCGGATGTCGCGATCGCGTCGAAGCCCTATTCCGGCGAAGACCTGATAGGAATGCTGATCGCCGCGATCGACGGCGCCGGGCTAAGCCGCAGCGCCTGATCCGAGGATCTGTGCGGCGATCGCATCGGGGCCGTAATCGCCCTCACCCTCGATGGACAGCAGTTCCTGCAGACGGACGCGGGCCCGGCTGACGCGGCTCTTGATGGTGCCGACGGCACAGCCGCAGATTTCGGCTGCCTCCTCGTAGGAAAAGCCCGACGCACCGATCAGCACGATGGCTTCCCGCTGGTCCTCCGGCAACACTTCGAGTGCCGCCCGAAAATCCTTGAGGTCGAGTGTCCCGTGCTGGCTGGGATGGACGGCAAGCCGCGCCGTCATCGTCCCTTCACTGTCCTGCACCTCGCGGCCACGCTTGCGCATCTGCGAGTAGAACTCGTTGCGCAGGATCGTGAACAGCCAGGCCTTCAGGTTCGTGCCCGGCTGAAAACTGGCCTGCTTGTCCCATGCCTTGACCAGCGTCTCCTGGACGAGATCGTCGGCCTTGTCGCTGTTGTGTGACAACGAGACGGCAAAGGCGCGGAGGCTGGGAATTGCCTCCAGCAATCCCGTCTTGAAAGCGGATGCTTCGCTCATCGAGCGTCTCCATCCTCATCTTTCGACGTTTCTGCCTTCTCCAGTTTGCTCAGCAGATCCGTAAACCGATCCGGTACGTCGCCCGACATCAGTCCGTCATAATACTCTCGCAACTTGCGCCCGATCTCCGAATTCGCACCCAAGGGATCTTCTCCCCGGCGCGGCTTCGGGCCGGCCGATGCGGACTTTTGCTCTGTCATGCTTGATAACACCCCTGCCGTAACCAGCGGCTTTCGCCACCCCTTCTTCTTCGAACCGTGCCGCCGCACCGGCCATTTTCGGGGTGACAATGGACGAGGGAGGAAAAAGTTCCCGCCGTTCCGGAACTTTTTTCTGCAAAGTGCGTTGGAAACCGATAGCCCGCGTCGGCAAGTGTCCGACCGGACTCTGAGTGAGGGAGACAACACCATATGAGCCTGTCTGCAAGTATCGCACCGCATTTGCCCTATCTGCGCCGCTTCTCGCGAGCGGTGTCCGGGTCTCAGGCAAGCGGCGATGCGCTTGTTGCCGCCGTGCTGGAGGCCATTATCGCCGACATCAGCATATTCCCGGATGCAAGTAGCCCGAAGGTCGGCCTCTACAAGGTCTTCACCAAGCTGTTTTCCTCCATCGCAATCCATGTTCCTTCCGGAACGCCGTCATCGGCATGGGAAGCGCGCGCCGCAGCCAATCTGTCGGCGATCTCCCCGCTGCCCCGGCAGGCGTTCGTCCTCGTCGCGGTCGAAGGCTTCAGCGAGAGCGAGGCCGCCGAGATCCTCGAGGTGAACGAAGAGAAATTCTCCGCCCTTCTCAGCGAAGCCTCCAAGGAGATTTCGCGCCAGGTCGAGACCGACATCCTGATCATCGAGGACGAACCGCTCATCGCGATGGACATCGAGGAGATGGTGGAAAGCCTCGGCCACAGGGTGGTGGGCACCGCCCGGACGCATTCGGAGGCGACGGCCCTGTTCCGCAAGACGCAGCCGCGCATGGTGCTCGCGGACATCCAGTTGGCCGATGGCAGTTCGGGCATCGACGCGGTGAACGAGATCCTGGCCAACTCGCCGGTCCCCGTCATCTTCATAACCGCCTTCCCCGAACGGCTTCTGACCGGCGAGCGGCCGGAACCGGCCTTCCTGGTTACCAAGCCCTTCAATCCGGAGATGGTGAAGGCCCTCATCAGCCAGGCCCTCTTCTTCGACCGCCAGGCCAAGGCCGCCGCGTAGTCAGTCCATCTTCCGAATTCCAGTTTCGAGAGCCGCCTCCGGGCGGCTTTCTTCGTTTATGTACGTGATACAAGGAACAAAGAAGAAGAACCCGCATTGATCGATGTATCGTCGAAGGAGATCGAAAATGCTGTACTGGGCACTTGTATTCCTCGTCGTCGCCATCGTTGCCGGGGCACTCGGGTTCGGCGGAATAGCCGGAGCGTCGGCGGGGATCGCGCAGATCCTCTTCTATGTCTTCCTCGTCCTCCTCGTCGTGTCGCTGCTGGCCGGCTTCTTCAGGCGCGCCCGCTGACGCGACGCCAACGCAACGCCGGATGCCGGATCCCTCACCCTGGCACCGGTGGGTGCCGGCTCTCCGCCCACCGCGGAGAGCCGGCGCTGTTGGGAACTGAATCCTCGAATGGGCCGTTGCACCGACAGGCACCAGCAGGAACAAGGCACACATGGGTCCGGAAGCGAATAAGGGCGTGGCCACGGGCATTGATGCTGCGGCTTCGCGATTCGCGGCCGCCGGCGGCAATAGCGTGGACCGCAGCCTGCTCAGAGCACTTCGAAACACCAGCATTTCGGTTCTCTACCAGGACACCGGGCTCCGGTACCTGTGGGCGGAAAACGTTCCGGGCACATGGAAATCTCGGTCTCTTTCCGGCGGTTCGGATCCGGAGCTTTTCCCCGGTCCGGAAGCCGAACGTCTGTTGAGCGCCAAACGCGCGGTACTCGACAGCGGCGAACAGCAGCGTCTGGAACTCGAACTGCATGAACACGAGTGCCTGCGCTGGTTCGACATCTGGATCGATGCCGACCGGGGATCCGACGGAGCCGTCAGGGGGCTCATCACGACGGCCGTGGAGATTACCGAGCAGAAGCAGCGGGAGCAGACCTTGCGAGCGCTGCTGCGCGAGGTCAGCCACCGGTCCAAGAACCTGCTTGCCATCATCCAGTCGATTGCGACGCAGACAGGACGCTATTCCGGCACGGTCGGCGATTTCCTGAGCAGGTTCCGCGGGCGCCTGCAGTCCCTCGCGGCATCGCAGGACCTGGTCACGTCATCCAACTGGCGCGGCGCGGATCTCCACGAACTGATCTCTGGGCAGGTGCTTCGGTTCTGCGTCGATCCCGTTCGCAACATCCGGCTCGAGGGCTCCAATCCCTACCTGAACCCGAACGCGGCTTTGCATGTCGGTCTCGCCCTCCACGAGCTGGCGGTAAACTCCGTGAGCTATGGAGCCCTGTCGCGCCCGGACGGGTACGTAACCATTTCGGCTCATCCGGCACAATCGGATGAGGGTGCCATGCTCGAACTCGTATGGAAGGAAAGCTCCGACACGAAGCCGGACCTTTCGAGCAACCGGCGCTTCGGCAGCATTGCCCTGGAAAGAGTGGTCCCGGCATCTCTCAACGGTCACGCGAAACTCTCCAGCGAGGGAGAAGGCCTGCTCTACCGGCTTTGCATTCCCGCCGGGAACTTCGAATTCAACTGAGTCTTCCTCTCCGCCATCGGCTGCGCCGAGCCAAAAAAAAAGCCGGCGCGAGCCGGCTTTCAAGAGAGCGGCGAAGACATGGGCGGGGGGGGGCGGGTCTGTCTTCGTCCGGGCGCTCGGGGCCGATGGGGGATGGGTCACCCGAGAGCTTTACGGGTCATCAACGTACCTCCCGGCGAATGGTTCCAGGCAAGAAGAAAAAACTTTGCGCTCCGCAAATACGATCCGCGTACGATCCGCGCGGGTGCAAGAGCGACACGCGGTTACGCTCCAGAGTTCGGGGCGACCCGGGGATGTTACCCTTCCCGGGTATGTCCAGCCGGTCACTTCGAGCCACCCAACCGTGTGGCTCGCCACCTGGCCTGGCCGGGAACCAAGAACCTTCACTCCCGTTGTTGGCTCCAAAGGAGCGAGACATGGAACATATTGCGGCGCTGCTTCTGGTAATCGGGTGTTCCAACGATCTGTCCGCCTGCCAGGAAATTGCGGTGGACGTGCCGGTCTTCGAAACCCGACAGGCCTGTTCCCGCGAGTTGGTTAGCGCTCAGCGCAGCCTCGGCCGCGAATACCCCACCGTCTTCTTCCAATGCATTGCTGTCGATCCGGCCCTGGAACATGAGGACGCCGAGCTTGTTTGGGATGTCGATTCGGCCGGAACGCTCCACGCCGCAGTCGAGACGCGGGATCCATATGGGGTTCCCGAGATGGTTGTCGCCCTCAACGAAACGGACCGGGAGCACAATTGAGGCATGACGAACACAATGGTGGCCAAGTGATCGGCCATTGTGAGACCCAGGACGGGACTTTAGAAGCAGTAAACCAGGAGAGAGACAAGATGAGGAAAATGATCTTTGCAGCGCTGGCGGCGGTTTCGCTGACCGGCACGGCATGCACCACGGCGGAGCAGACCGCCACTGTGGGTGCGGTGGGCGGGGGCCTCATCGGCGCTGCCGCCGGCGGAACCGAAGGCGCCCTGATCGGCGTCGTCGCTGGCGGTGCGGGTGGCTACCTGCTCGGCAAGGCTGCCGACCCCGGATACTGCCGCTATCGCGTCGCGGGCACGAACCGCATCGTCACCGAGCCCTGCTACTGACGAAATCCGACAGACTGACATGCGAGAGCCCGGCCACACGCCGGGCTCTTCGTTTTTTAAGGCGACGAAAGATACGGCCCGGATCAGGCGGCCTGAGCGGCTGTCATCGCGCCCGGGCCCGGCACGGCGCCGGGAGGGCATTTGCCGAGGATGATCATTCCGAGCACCTCGTCCTTGGTGACGTCCTCCGTGCGAGCGGTACCCACCACCTGTCCGTTCTTCATCACGCAGACGCGGTCGGCGAGATCGAAGATGTCGTGGATGTCGTGGCTGATCAGGAAGATGCCTATGCCGTCGGCCTTCAGCTGCTTCACGAGTTCGCCGACCTGCGCGGTCTCCTGTGGGCCAAGCGCCGCCGTCGGCTCGTCCATGATCAGGATGCGGGCATTGAAGAGGATGGCGCGGGCGATCGCCACCGACTGGCGCTGACCGCCCGACAGCGATTTTACCGGCTCCTTGAACCGCTGGAAGCGGGGATTGAGCCGTCCCATGACCTTGCGGGCCTCGGCCTCCATGGCGACGTCGTCGAGCGTGCCCCATCTCGTCTTCAGTTCGCGGCCGAGGAAGAGGTTCGCAGCCGCATCGACGTTGTCGGCCAGGGCGAGCGTCTGGTAGATCGTCTCGATGCCGAAGTCCTTCGCATCGCGCGGATTGCCGATCTGGACGACCTCGCCGTTGACCTTGATCTCCCCGCTATCCCGCTTGTAGGCGCCGGACAGGATCTTGATCAACGTCGACTTGCCGGCGCCGTTGTGCCCGACAAGTGCCACCACCTCGCCCGCGTGGAGATCGATCGAGGCATCGTCGACGGCGCGGATGCCGCCGAAGGCGATGGAGATGTTGTTCAGTTCGACGAGCGGAGTTCCCGTGCGTTCCATCCTGCTTCTCCCGCTTCTACTGGACCCGGCGACGGTAGATGGTGTCGAGCCAGACCGCGACGACCAGCACGAGGCCGACCACGATGTTCTGCAGCGGCGTGTCGACCCCGAGCAGGATCATGCCCGTGGCAAGCGACTGCATCAGGACCGCGCCGAGCATGGCGCCGGCCACGGTTCCCGAACCGCCCGCCAGCGAGGTACCGCCGATCACGGCCGCCGCAATGACGAGGAGTTCGTCGAGCGTGCCCTGGGCGTTCGTCGCCGCATTGAGGCGCGCGGTCGAGATCGCCGCGCCGATGGCGGCCAGACCACCCATCAGCATGAAGATCTTCATCGTCACCCAGCGTGTATTGATGCCCGCCAGTTCCGCCGCTTCGGGATTGCCGCCGATGGCGAACACGTAGCGGCCGAAGCTGGTGCGCGTGGACAGGAATGTCATCACGATGCCGACGCCGATCGCGATCAGGACCGGTATGGCGATGCCGTGCGCGATGAACAGCCCGCCGTCGGGAATGGTGAGGTTGTTGTCCGCCGCATAGCGCCTGACGATGCCGATCGGCCACGGATAGGAATTGGCGACGCCCACCGCGCCGAGGATGACCCCGCAGCCGACAGCGCCGAGGAAGAACTCCGCCCAGACCGGGCGCAGGGGAAAGTCGAAGCGCTTGCGCTGGTTTCGCCCGACATAAAGCAGCAGCAGCACTGCGAGGCAGGCGACGACTCCTATGATCCAGCTCCACGTCGCCCCGATCGACCCGGCCGGTCCGCCGCCCATCAGCCTGAAGGTGGCGTCCATGGGCGCGACCGTGCGGCCGCTCGTGACCCACCAGGCTGCGCCGCGCCAGACCAGCAGCCCGCCGAGCGTGACGATGAAGGCGGGTACGCCGAGATAGGCGATCACGTAGCCCTGCAGGCCGCCGATGATGACGCCGACGACGATGCCGGCCGCAAGCGCGAGCACCCAGATGGCCGGATTGCCGAAGTCGAGATATTGCGGCAGGACCTCTGCCTGCGTGACGCCCATGATCATCCCGACGAAGCCGAGGATCGAGCCGACGGAAAGGTCGATGTTGCGCGTCACGATGACCAGCACCATTCCGGTCGCCATCACCGCTATCGACGACGACTGAACCGACAGGTTCCAGAGATTGCGCGGGGTGAGAAAAATACCGCCGGAGAAGACATGGAAGCCGAGCCAGATGACCAGCAAGGCGCCGATCATGCCGAGCATGCGCGTGTCGAGCTCGGTTGCCTTCAGGAAGCTCCCCACCGGGCCGAGTTCATTGGTGCGAGGGCGATCGACAGGTGCCGTCGAGGTCGCTTCGGACATCGTTTCCTCCCCTGCGGGGCTGTCTCCGGCAGTCCGGATTGTTCTGGAGGGAAGTTAGACACGCGCCGCGGTTTTCGTCAAACCGCGGCGCAATTCGTTCGATCAGGAACGGATTATTTGCAGACGTCGACCTGGTTGTCCGGCACGTTCTGGCAGAGGGCCTCCTTGGAGATCCATCCGGCATCGACCACGACGTCGAGGTTGTCCTTGGTGATCGGAACCGGGGTCAGGAACACGGCGTCGACTTCCTTGCCGCCGGGGGTCGTGAACTTCACGGCGTCGCCGACTGCGCTCATCTCGGTTCCGTCAGCTAGAGCCGAGGCGATCTCGGCGGCGTTCTTTCCGAGCTCGCGCGCATCCTTCCACACCGAAACGGTCTGGGTGCCGAGCGCGACGCGGTTGAGCGCGGCATGGTCACCGTCCTGGCCGGAAACCGGTATGCCCGCCATGCCCTGCGCGGCGAGCGCAGCCACGACGCCGCCAGCCGTGCCGTCGTTGGAAGCGACGACCGCGTCGACGTCGTTGTTGTTGGCAGTCAGGATCTGCTCCATGTTCTTCTGGGCGTTGGCCGGAAGCCAGCCGTCGGTATAGGCCTCGCCGACGTTCTTCACCTTGCCGCTGTCGATGGCTTCCTTGAGGACTTCCATCTGGCCGGAGAACAGGAAATCCGCGTTCGGATCGGACGAGGAGCCCTTGATGAAGGCGTAATTGCCTTCCGGCTGCACCTTGAACACCTCGCGGGCCTGCATGCGGCCCACTTCCTTGTTGTCGAAGGTGAGGTAGAACGCGTTCTCGTTTTCGATCAGACGGTCATAACCGACCACCGGGATGCCTTCGTTGACGGCCTTCTCGACCGCCGGGCCGATCGCCGATGCGTCCTGGGCGAGAATGATCAGCGCATCCGCGCCCTGCGCGATCAGCGCCTCCACGTCCGTCAGCTGCTTGGCAGCCGAGGACTGCGCGTCGGCGGAGATGTACTTGTCGCCGGCCGCCTCGATGGCAGACTTCATGGCCGCTTCGTCGGTCTTCCAACGCTCTTCCTGGAAATTCGACCACGAAACGCCGATGGTCTTGTCCTTGGCGAGCGCCCCGCCGGCGAAAGAAATGCTGAATACGGCGCAGCTGAGCGCCAGTATCGTCTTCTTCATGCTATCCTCCCGGTGCATCGTTGCACATAAGATGCCGGCCACCCCGATGCGGACGTCGCCGACGACAGCCCCTTTAATTCGAGGCTCGAAAAAAATAGTGACTCACCCGCCCGGCTGTGTCAACATGAATCTCGATCGAGCTAAATGCTGCATTGCAACAGTATTTTTGTGCATCGCGGCAAGGCTCAGGCAGGGAGGAACACGCCGCGATGACGGCGGTAACGCGGTCGGACGACGTACGCCGGCAGAACCGGCGGGTCGTGATATCGACCTTGCGGAGCGGCAACCGTCTCTCCCGCACCGACATCTGTGCCCGCACGGGGCTGAGTGCCTCCACCGTCTCCGCCATCACAGCCGATCTGATCGAGGAAGGCATACTGCGCGAGATCCGCGATGCGGAAGCGCCTTCGATGCGCAGAGGGCGACCGCAGGTGGCACTGGGCCTGAACCCGGAGGCAGCGACGGTCGTGGCCGTCGTCCTGTCGATGAATTCGCTGTCGGCCGCCCTAATCGACTATGCCGGAGGTGTCGCCCACACCGAGCAGGCGCGGCTGGAGACCCTGCACCTTTCGAGACAAGACCTCGTCGATGCCGTGATCTCGACCGTCCGGGGCGTCGTCGCCCGGTCCAGCCAGTCAGGCCGGCGCGTTCGCCGTATCGCCATCGGCGTACAGGGCATCACCGATTCCGGTGCCCGGTCACTTCTCTGGTCGCCGATCACTCCCCACACGAATGTTCCTTTTGGCGAGGCTCTCGAAGATGCATTCGGCATTCCGGTCACCGTCGAAAACGACTGCAACATGATCGCGCTGGCGCTTCGCGCCCGCAGTCCCGAACGCTACGGCGACAACTTCATCGCGGTCCTCCTGTCGCATGGCATCGGCATGGGCCTGATGCTGAACGGGGAGATCTTCACGGGCACGACGTCGTCCGGCGCCGAACTCGGCCACATGAACCATGTGCCAGACGGCGCGCTATGCCGCTGCGGGCGCCGCGGCTGCGTGGAAGCCTATGCGGGCAACTACGCGATCTGGCGCAACGCCCGCGGCCTCAACGAGGAGGATGCCTACGCAACGGACATAGGGACCGAGGAGATGAGGGCGCTCGCACAGAGCGCCCGCGACCACCCCGGGGCAGAACGCGAAGCGTTTCGCCGGGCGGGCGAGGCCATAGGCTTCGGGCTGGGAAGCCTGTTCGCGCTGATTGACCCCGCTCCCGTGGCGATCGTCGGCCAGGGGGCGCTGGCCTTCGATCTCGTTGAAGGCTCCATGCTCGAGGCGCTGTCCAAGACCGCCGGCGGTCAGCACCACGAATTGCCCACGTTCGAGACCCAGCCCGACGAGATGCCGCTCATCCGCGAGGGATGCGCCCTGCGCGCACTGACCTTCGTCGACCGTGAAATCTTCGCAGTCGGTTCGGTGGCGCCGTCCGCCAGAACCGGAAGGGAAATCGCATGAGACTGCCTCTCAAGCCGCTATCGTGCATCGCAACTGCCGCGGTTGCCTGCCTGCAGCCCGCGACAGCGCCGGCCAACCCCTGGGCGGAGCGGGTAGTCACCGAACACGTCGACCAAAGCACCCTGGCCGGCACGCTCGACAGGGATGCCCTGATCGCGTTGCGCAAAAAGGGAGAGCACCTCTTCACCGGGCGGTTCACGCTCCTCGATGGCGTCGGCCGGCCGTTCGCCACCCAGGCGATCATTCCGACCAGACGCAAGCATGCGCCCGAAGCCTCCTTCGCGCGCACGTCCGGGATGGATTCCAATGCCTGCTCTTCCTGTCACAACCAACCTATCGCCGGCGGTGCCGGTGACTTCGTCACCAACGTCTTCGTGTCGGAGGGATTCGAGAGCGCCGATTTCGATTCGACCGATCCGCAGTTCTCCAACGAACGCGGCACCAACCACCTGTTCGGCGCCGGCCTGATCGAACTTCTGGCGCGCGAGATCACCGCCGACCTGCGCGAGATCCGCAAGAAGACCCTCGCGGATGCCCGCGCAAGCGGAACCGAGGTTCGCCGCAAGCTCGTTTCGAAGGGAATAGACTACGGCTGGATCACCGCCCATCCCGACGGGGTGCTCGACATGGCCGAGATCGACGGCGTCGACGCCGACCTCACGGTGCGACCCTTCAGCCAGAAGGGCGTCATGACCTCGTTGCGGCAGTTCACCGTCAACGCCTTGAACCACCACCACGGAATGCAGCCGGACGAGCGTTTCGGCCGACGCTGGACGGGCGGAGGGGATCACGACGGCGACGGCCATGAGGACGAGATCCGCGAAGGGGACATCTCCGCGATGGTCGCCTGGCAGGCAACCTTGCCGCCCCCCGGCCGCATGTCCCCGGAAAGCGGAGAGTGGCGCGCCGCCGCCCGCAAGGGCGAGATGATCTTCGGTCCGATCGGCTGCGATGGCTGCCACAAGCCCTCACTTCCCCTGCGCTCGCTGGCCTTTGCCGACCCGGGACCGTTCGACATGGCCGGGACGCTGCGGGCGGCCGATGTCCAGGATCCCGCGGTCTATGACCTCGCGCTTCTCGACTGGGCAAAGACACTCCCGCGCAACGGCAATGGCGAGGTGCTCGTGCCGCTCTTCGGTGACCTGAAGCGGCACGCGATCGCCGACCTGTACGTCGCCACGCTCGGCAACGAACTGCTCGCCCAGCGCTTCGTGGAACGCAACGTCTTCATGACCGCCGAATTGTGGGGCGTGGGGTCGAGCGATCCCTATGGCCACCGCAACGACATCGCCTCGCTCGACGCCGTCATACGTGCGCATGGCGGCGCGGCGCGCGACACCCGCGACCGCTACATCGCGCTGCCGGACGAGGACCGCGACGCCATCATCGCCTTCCTGAAGACGCTGGTGATCGACGGGGAGGACGTGCGATGACGAGGCTGGGCCTCTTCCTTGCCGCGCTGGCCGCCATCGCTTCGGCGTCGACAGCCTCGCTTGCGGTGGCGCAGGACGCGCCCTCGCCCTTGCTTCCCACCGACGTTCCCCTGATGCACGAGGAAGCCGCAGCAGCCGGCGTCACGCACGCCTACCGCGGTCCCTGGGAGTTCTTCGTGGGGGGCGGCGCCGCCTCCCTGGACTGCAACGGCGATCGCATGCCCGACATATTCATCGCCGGCGGCCGAGACACGGCGCATTTCTACGTCAACAGGAGCATCGCCGGCGGTCCGCTGCGGTTCCAGGAAAAACCGCTCGGAATAGAGGCAGATGACCTGGAGAAGGTACTCGGCGCCTATGCGCTCGACATCGACAGCGACGGCCATCGCGACCTCGTGCTGATGCGCGTCGGCGAAAACGTCGTCCTGAAGGGCGGCCCGGACTGCTCGTTCTCCAAGGCAAACCGTCAATTCGCTCTGGATGGCGGCAAGGCCTGGACGACCGCGTTCGCCGCGACCTGGGAGCACGGCCGGAAATTTCCCACACTGGCCTTCGGCAACTATGTCGACCGTCACGCCCCGGGTTCGCCCTGGGGCACCTGCCACGACAACGACCTGTTTCGGCCGTCCGGGGGGGATCGGCCCGATTATTCGGACCGTCAGGCGCTGCGGCCGGGCTACTGTACGCTGTCGATGCTCTTCACCGACTGGAACCGCTCCGGGACGCCGTCGCTCAGGATCACCAACGACCGGCAGTACTATCGCGGAGGCGAGGAACAACTCTGGCGCGTCGATCCGGACCGACCGGCGAAGCTCTATGGCAAGTCCGATGGCTGGCAGCACCTGACGATCTGGGGCATGGGCATCGCGGAAGGCGATCTCGACGGCGATGGATTCCCGGAATACGCGCTGACCTCGATGGGCGACACCAAGCTCCAGAAGCTCTCCGAAGAGGCCGACGAGGACGAGCCGGTCTATTCAGACATCGCATTTTCCAGACACGCCACCGCGCACCGCCCCTATGTCGGCGAGGATCTGAAGCCCTCGACCGGCTGGCATTCGGAATTCGCCGACTTCAACAATGACGGTCTGCTCGACCTGTTCATCGCCAAGGGAAACGTCGAGCGCATGCCGGACTTCGCCGCGTTCGATCCCGACAACCTGCTGCTCGGCCAATGGGACGAGACCTTCGCCGAGGCCGGTCACATGGCAGGCATCGACCTCCCGACCAAGGGCCGCGGCGCACTGGTGGACGACTTCAACGCCGATGGCATGCTCGACCTGCTCGTCGTCAACCGCGAGCAGAATGTCTCGCTCTTCCGCAATGCCGGCGCGGTGACGGAGTACGGATCCCGACCGATGGGGAATTTCGTGGAGATCGAGCTGCAGCAGCCCGCGCCGAACCAGAATGCGGTCGGCGCGCTGATTTCGGTCAAGGCGGGAAACAATACGTACAACCGGACGGTCCAGGTTGGCGGAGGCCACGCATCCGGCCATTCCGGCTTCGTCCATGTCGGGGTCGGCACGGCAGAACGGGCGGAAGTCCGGGTCAAGTGGCCGGACGGCGAGTGGAGCGCGCCCTACCGGGTCTTCGCCAACAACTTCGTGCTGATCGGCCGCGAGGCGAAGGCCGCACGCTACTGGTACCCGCCCGAGGACGATTCCTGGCAGGCCTCGTCGGCGAAATGACGCCTATTCTTCGCGGATCGCGTAGCCGGCGCCGCGGATCGTGCGGATGACGTCGGGCATGCGGCCGTTGTTGACGGCCTTGCGCAGACGGCCGACGTGGACGTCGACGGTTCGCTCGTCGATGTAGATCGTCTCGCCCCAGACGTTGTCGAGCAACTGGCCGCGCGAGAAGACACGGCCCGGATGCTGCATGAGGAACTCGAGCAGGCGGAACTCGGTCGGGCCGAGCTTGATCTCGCTCTTCTTGCGATAGACGCGGTGCGACTCTCGGTCGAGCACGATGTCGCCGACCTTGAGCACGCTCGACAGCACTTCCGGCTTGGCCCGGCGTAGCAGCGCCCGCACACGCGCGATGAACTCCGGCGTGGAGAAGGGCTTGACCAGATAGTCGTCCGCGCCCGTCGACAGCCCCCGCACGCGGTCGCTCTCCTCGCCTCGCGCGGTCAGCATGATGATCGGCAGTCGTTCGGTCTCCGGGCGCACGCTCAGGCGCCGGCAAAGCTCGATCCCCGAAATCGCCGGAACCATCCAGTCGAGCACGAGCAGGTCGGGAACACTTTCCTGCAGCCGGATCTCGGCTTCGTCGCCCCGGTTGATGATCTCGACCTGATAGCCTTCCGCCTCGAGATTGTATTTGAGCAGCACGCAGAGCGGCTCCTCGTCCTCGACCACCATGATCTTTGCCGCCATCATGCCGCGTCGTCCTCAGGCGTCCGCACTGGCCATGACCGTCTCGTCGGTCTTCGGCCGTGCAATCGGCAACTGCTTTCCTGTCATCGCATAATAGGCGTTCTCGGCGATGTTGGTGACGTGATCCCCGATGCGCTCGAGGTTCTTGGCGCAGAACAACAGGTGCGTGCACGACGTGATGTTGCGCGGGTCCTCCATCATGTAGGTCAGCAGCTCCCGGAAGATCGCGGTGTACTTGATGTCGATCTTTTCGTCGTCGGTGCGCAGCGGGACGAGCGCCTCCGCATTGCGCGACACGTATAGATCCACCACCGCCCTCACCTGGCGATGGACCAGTTCGGCCATCGATTCGATCGAGTAGGCGAGGCTCGATGCCGTCGTCGTCTGGCCGACCGCGCCGACCCTCTTTGCGATGTTCTTCGCCAGATCGCCGATGCGTTCGAGGTCGCCGGCCATGCGGATGGCGCTGACCACCGTACGCAGGTCCTGCGCCATCGGCTGGCGCCGCGCGATCAGCGTGATCGCCTGGTCGTCGAGCTCGCGCTGCTTGGCATCCATGATCGCATCATCGGAGATGATGCGCTGGGCGAGCACGGCGTCGGAAGACAGCAGCGCGCGGGTCGCGTCGTCGACCATCGAGGCGGACAGTTCGCCCATGTCGCACAAGAGGCGGTCGATACTCTGCAGTTCCTCGTCGAAGGAGGCAACGGTGTGCTCGCCCATGGTCCTGTCCTCGTTCTTGTGCCAGGTCAGCCGAAGCGGCCGGTGATGTAGTCCTGGGTGCGCTTGTCGTCGGGGTTCGTGAACATCTTGTCGGTCGGCCCTTCCTCGACCAGATAGCCGAGATGGAACATGGCGGTGCGCTGCGAGACCCGCGCCGCCTGCTGCATGGAGTGGGTGACGATCACGATCGTGTAATTCTGGCGCAGCTCGTCGATCAGTTCCTCGACCTTGGCCGTGGCGATCGGATCGAGCGCCGAGCACGGTTCGTCCATCAGGATCACTTCCGGGGAAACGGCGATGGCGCGGGCGATGCACAGCCGTTGCTGCTGGCCGCCCGACAGCCCGGTGCCCGGCTCCTGCAAACGATCCTTGACCTCGTTCCAGATCGCCGCCTTCTGGAGGCTGGATTCCACCACGGCGTCCAGTTCGGCCTTGCTGTTGCTCAGTCCGTGGATGCGCGGACCGTAGGCGATGTTTTCGTAGATCGACTTGGGGAACGGGTTCGGCTTCTGGAACACCATGCCGACGCGCGCCCTGAGTTCGACGACGTCGATCCTGGGATCGTAGACATCCTCGCCGTCGAGCGTGATCTTGCCGCCGACGCGTGCGATGTCGATGGTGTCGTTCATGCGGTTGAGACAGCGCAGGAAGGTGGACTTGCCGCAGCCGGAGGGCCCGATCAGCGCCGTCACCTGCTTTTCGGGTATGTTCAGGTCGACGTCGAACAGCGCCTGCTTTTCCCCGTAGTGCACGGTGACCTTGTCGCCGCGCATCTTGTACGTGGCCATGGCGTCCGGGGTCATGAGCTTCTTCTCGACTGCGGCTTCGCTCAGCATGTTCATGTCCTTCTACTCCATTACCAGCGGCGTTCGAAGCGCCGGCGAAGTATGATGGCGCCGATGTTCATGACCGCCAGGAACATCAGCAGGATGATGATGGCGCCGGAGGTCCGCTCCACGAAGGCGCGCTCGGCTTCGTTGGCCCACATGTAGATCTGCACGGGCAATGCGGTCGCCGGATCGAGCGGCGAGGTCGGATAGTTCGCCACGAAGGCCACCATCCCGATCAGGAGCAGCGGCGCCGTCTCGCCGAGTGCCTGGGCCAGTCCGATGATCGTGCCGGTCAGGATACCGGGCGCGGCGAGCGGCAGGACGTGATGGAACACCATCTGCATCTTCGAGGCGCCGAGGCCGAGGGCGGCGGCGCGGATCGAGGGCGGCACGGCCCGCAACGCGGCACGCGTGGCGATGATGATCGTCGGCAAGCGTCATCAGCGTCAGGACCAGTCCGCCCACCAGGGATGCCGAACGCGGAAGTTCCATGAAGTTGATGAAGACCGCGAGGCCGAGCAATCCGAAGACGATCGACGGGACGGCGGCCAGATTGTTGATGTTGACCTCGATCAGGTCGGTGAACCGGTTCTTCGGCGCGAACTCTTCCAGATAGATGGAAGCCGCGACGCCGATCGGCAGCGCCAGGATGAGCACGATCAGCATCATGAAGAGCGAGCCGATGATCGCGACGCCCATGCCGGCGGTCTCGGGCCGGCTGGAGGCGCCGTAGGTGAACAGGCCGGTGTTGAACTTCTGTTCGAGCACGCCTGCCTGCTGGAGCTGTCGGATCCATTCCAGTTGCTGATCGGAGACCTTGCGGCGGGATTCATCGACCGTCAGGTCGACCTGCCCCTTGACCGCCGAGTCGACGTCGGCCGTGGCCAGCACCCAGACGGTCTGCGTCGTTCCGATCACCGACCAGTCGCTCGTGACGAGATTGCGCAGCTGGTTTCTGACACCGTTGGACACCAGGCCGCCGGCGGCGCGCACGAGCTGCCTGTTTTCCGGATCGATGTTGAGCAGCTTGACGATCGCGGCTTCGGCCAGCTTCGGATAATTGGCGGTCAGGAGCACGTTCGGATCGGTGTCGCGCTTGCCGTCGGGGTCGACGATGCTTTCCGCGATCTCGATCGGCAGCTGGATCGATGTCTGCCAGAAGGCCGTATAGCCTTTCGCGAACACCGACCACATGAGCGCGATCAGGAAGAAGATGCCGATCGCGATGGCGATGATCCCGTAGATGCGGAACCGCCTCTCGGCCGCGTACCGCTTCTTGATGCCGATGTCGCGGCGCGGATGGGGAGCCGCCGCGGTTTCGAAGGTGGCGTCGGTCATTCGTACTGCTCCCGGTACTTGCGCACGATGTAGAGCGCGAAGACGTTCATGCCGAGCGTGAGCACGAACAGCGTCATGCCGAGCGCGAAGGCGACGAGCGTCTGCGGCGACGTGAACTCGAGATCGCCGGTCAACTGGTTGACGATCTTGACCGTGATCGTGGTCATCGCCTCGAACGGATTTGCCGTCAGATTGGCCGCTACACCGGCCGCCAGCACCACGATCATGGTCTCGCCGATGGCGCGCGACGCGGTGAGCAGAAGTGCGCCGACGATGCCGGGCAGCGCCGCCGGAAGGATGACGCGCTTGATCGTCTCGGAGCGTGTGGCGCCGAGACCGAGCGACCCGTCGCGCATCGAGCCGGGCACCGCCGTGATGATGTCGTCGGACAGCGACGACACGAACGGGATGAGCATGATGCCCATGACGAGCCCGGCGGTCAGCACGCTCTGGGCCTGGATGAAGCTGAAGCCGGCGATCGCGGCCGACAGGTCGCGCAGGAACGGCCCGACCGTCACGAGCGCGAAGAAGCCGTAAACGATCGTCGGGATGCCCGCGAGAACTTCGAGCAGCGGCTTCACGACGGACCGCACTCGCCTGGAGGCATATTCCGCCATGTAGATCGCAGCCATCAGGCCGATCGGAACGGCGAACAGCATGGCGACGAAGGCGATGTAGAGCGTTCCGGCGAGCAGCGGAATGAGGCCGTACTGTCCTTCGGCGCCGCCGGAACCTGCTGCCGCGAAACGGGGATCCCACACGGTTCCGAAGAAGAAATTCGAAAACGATACCGACTGGAAGAAGTGGATCGTTTCGAAGAGCATCGAGAAAACGATGCCGACGGTCGTCATGATCGCGATCGTCGATGCGGCGATCAGCATCCACAGGACGACCCGCTCGACGTTGTTGCGGGCGCGCGACCGCAGATGGATGCGGGACACGGCGAACCAGGCGCCGGCGAGTGCAATGGCGATGGCGATGATCGAACCGATCCAGGACGACATCGACTGCAACGCATTCATGTCGAGCGCCAGCCCGATCATGTAGTCCTGCGTGCCGGAGGCGAGCGCAATGCCGCGCTCGGCCAGCATCGGCCGGATTTCCTCGAAAGTCTGCGGGATCGCCACCCCGGCATTTTGGAGCTGCTCCAGGCCGGTGGCGAGGCTCTTGACCATACCGAACGCGAGGCCGCGGCTTGCGACTGCGCTTTCCGCGGTCTGCTCCGGCAGGCTCGCCTCGACCGTGCGCTCGATGTAGAGAGCGCTGCCGACGAGCCAGATGCCCAGGAACAGGAGCGCGGGCAGCACCGCGAGCGTGAACGCCCACCAGCCGTGGTAGTGGACCCGCGAATGGGCCTTCCCCGTCCCGGAAGTCTGCTGGCTCGCCGCCCGTCGCCTTCCGGCGATGTAGCCTATGACGCCGATGATGACGACGACGAGCAGTACGACTGAAGCTGACACCGATTTCCCCTCATCGGTTTGCCGCGAGACGGGTCGCGGTCAAGATATCGTTGCGGACGGCTCCGGGCCGCCCGCAACGTCAGGCAAGGCTGGCAAATTACATCGTCTGGCCGTTTTCGAAGCCTTCACGAACCTGGTCGCGCTCGGCATCGGGAGCCGGTACGAGGCCAAACTCGGCGAGGGGGCTGTCGGGGCCGACCATCTGGTCGTCGAGGAAGAACTCGACATATTCCTTCAGGCCGGGGATGACGCCGATGTGGGCCTTCTTGACGTAGAAGTACAGCGGGCGCGACACGGGATACTCGCCCGTCGAGATCGTCTCGACCGAAGGCATCACGCCGTTGACGGTCGCGACCTTGAGCTTGTCGGCATTGTTTTCGTAGAAGGACAGGCCGAACACGCCGACGCCCTGCTTGTTGGAGTCGATGCGGGCGAGCGTCTCGGTGTAGTCGCCGTCGATATCGACCGTGCCGCCGTCCTTGCGAACCTGCTTGCAGGCGGCTTCGGCGGCCTTCTCGTCCATGCCGCCGGCAACGCCGGCCTCGATGCCACCGGCTTCCTTGCAGCCGGCGATCAGCAGCTTCTCTTCGAAGACTTCACGCGTGCCGTGCTTTTCGCCGGGGATGTAGGCGACGATGTCCCAGTCGGGAAGCGAGGAATCCACATCGCTCCACTTCTTGTTCGGGTTCTCGACGAGCTTGCCATCGACCGCCACCTGGGCGGCGAGCGCACGATAGACCTCTTCGGGGGTAAGAGCGAAATCCGGTCCGTTGATATCGGTCGCGAACACGATGCCGTCATAACCGAACTTCACTTCCTGGATGTCGCTGACGCCGGCGGCCTTGCAGGCCTCGACCTCGGAATCGCGGATCTTGCGCGACGCGTTGGCGATATCGATGGTGTCTTCGCCGACGCCCTTGCAGAACTCCTTGAGGCCGGCCGACGAGCCGCCCGATTCCACGACGGGGGTCGGGAAGTTCGGGTACGTCTCACCGAAGTTCTCGGCGACGATCTTCGCATAGGGAAGGACCGTCGAGGAACCGGCGATCTGGATCTGGTCACGCGCGGCGGCGAAGCCGGCGGAAGCGGTCAGGGCGATGGCCGCAGCCGACGCCGTGAGGAAAACTTTCATCATTGGGGCCTACTCCTGTTCGGAATTCCACTGGCGCCTTTGCCGGCGCCATTCCTTTGGCGCTCATGAGCAGCGCCGGGGCCCGATTAGCCTTCCCGTGTTACAGTTCGATGACAGTTTCATGTCGTCGCAACGAAGCTACCGGCCTCCGCGGACGCGGCGAGGCTCGTGCTCTTTAGCCGACTGCCTGACGAAGCGTCGGGTCGATCCCGGAGTACTGGACTTTTGGTTGGTTGCGTGCAGACGGAAAGCGTCAGCGTTCGATCGGCCGGTAAGGGCGAGAGAAAAAACCGGGCAGGAGAGCAACAGCCGCCATTGGATGACTGCATGTCGGCGGGTGCTTGCCGGAACAGGATCGGTTGGAGCTCGCGATTACCATGTTCAACCCGCCGTCGCTCATCCTCCCCGGCCCCCGAAACCCCGGAGATGAGTAATCCTGCCTAACAATTGGGCAAGCGGACTGGCTATGGCGTGATCGCACCATATCCCACCGCAGCGAGGCTTCGGCTCACCCGGCCCGATGAAGTTCCCGCCCGGCGCCCTCCAGCCAGCGGTGCACTTTTTCGAGAAGCATGTTGGGGCTGATCGGCTTGGAAAGGTAATCGTCCATTCCGGCCGCCAGGCAGCGCTCCCTGTCGCCCTTGAGCGCATGGGCGGTCACGCCGACGATCGGGACATGGACCCCGTCGGTCTCCGACGTGCGGATCGCCTGCGTCGCCTCGAGCCCGTTCATCTCCGGCATCGAGACATCCATCAGGATCATGCCAGGCCGCTTGTCGCCGTGCGCTTCCACCGCGAGCTTTCCGTTGCGCACGATCTCGAAGGTGTAGCCCGTTTCGCTCAGGATCTGCGCGAACACCAGCTGGTTCACCTCGTTGTCCTCCGCCACGAGGATGTCCACGCGGCGTGCACCGTTCGAACCCAGGCGCGCCGCCGGCGCCGAAGGCAAAGCCGGCGCGGGTTCGTCCGGCTTTGCGAGTCGGGCCGCGGGTTCGGGCATCCTGCTCGCGGGTGGCGGAGAAATCCGGGCCGCTGCGCCGGGCGCCTCGTCCCTCCGCTTCTGGATCGCCGCCACCAGGGCTTCCAGGAGAGCGGACGAACGGGCGGGCTTGATCAGTTGCGCGCTCACCCCGAGACCCCGGTGCTGCATGCCGCTCAGCGACTGGTCCACGGACGTGAGCATGATGATCGGTGTGTCGACCATCCCCGCGGTGCCGCGCATGCGTTCGGCGACGTCGGCGCCCGTCAGGCCGGGCATCTGATAGTCCAGCACGACGCAATCGACCTCGAAGCCCAGGCGGGCGGTCTCCTTCAGGACCGCCAGCGCCTCGATCCCGCTCTCGGCGGCGCAGGCGTCGAACCCCCAGGAACTCATCTGTTCCATCAGGATGGTGCGGTTCACCGCATTGTCGTCGACGACCAGCACGCGTGCGCCGGTCACGTCGGAGGGCGTGATCCTGTTCTTCTGCTGTTCCGCGCAGACCGGCAGCGGAATCTCGAACCAGAAGGTGGAACCCTCGCCGATCCGGCTCTCGACGCCGATCTCGCCCCCCATCAGGGCGACGAGGCGCGAGGTGATCGCCAGGCCCAGGCCGGTGCCCTCGTGGCGGCGGGTCGAACTGGCATCCACCTGGCTGAATTTCTCGAAAACCTGCTGGAGCTTCTCCTGGGGGATGCCGATGCCGGTATCCGTGATCTTGAATGTCAGCCGGACGTCATCGCCGACCACGGATCCGGAGACATCGACGAGAACATGGCCGGCATCGGTGAACTTCACCGCATTGCCCATGAGGTTGGTGACGACCTGCCGGAGACGACCCGCATCGCCCACGACCACGCGCGGCAGGTCCGGCGCGACGCGTACGATCAGTTCGAGGTCCTTCTCCTTCGCGCGTGTCGACATCAGCGTCGCCACGTCCTCGACGGACTCCGTCAGGATGAACGGAGCCGGATCCAGGACGAGCTGACCGGCATCGATCTTGGAGAAGTCGAGGATGTCGTTGATGATGGTGAGGAGCGCATTGCCCGACTTGACGATGATGTCGGTGAAGGTCCGCTGCTTGCTGTCGAGCTCGGTCTTGGCGAGCAGTTCGGCCATGCCGAGCACGCCGTTCATCGGCGTGCGTATCTCGTGGCTCATGTTTGCGAGGAATTCGGATTTCGCCCGGTCGGCGAGAACCGCGCGCTGCTCCGCCGCGCGCAACTCCTCCTCGCGCCGCTTCAATTCGGTCACGTCGGAACTGGATCCGATCAGGTAGAGCGATCCGTCGGACGCCGTCATCATGCCCTTTCGGGCGATCTGGTGCCGGACCGTGCCGTCGCTTGCGGTCACGACTTCCTCGATCTCGTGCAGATCTCCGCTGGCCAGAACCGCGCGATCGCCTTCCATGAAGCTCTCGCCATCCGGCCCGAAGACCTCGACATCCGTATGCCCGATCGCGGTCTCCTTCGGGATGCCGGTGAGGTCGGACCAACCCTGGTTCACGTAGACGATGCGGAGATCGGGGCGCTTGGCGTAGATCGCAACGGGCACGTTGTCGATGAGGCTGCGGAAGAGCTCGTTCTCGCGCATGCTCTCCTTGAGGTCCGTCTCCCGCTGCTTCAGTTCGGTGATGTCGACGCGTACGCCGACGAAGAGCCCGTCGCTCGTGCGTGTGTCGTGTACCTGGAACCAGCGCCCGTCGGCGTTCTGCCGTTCCGAGACGCGATGGCTGACGTGGTAGCGCTGGTAGTACCCCTCGATCCAGGCTTCGCGATCCGTGTCATAGAGCGCATCCAGTTCCGGATCGTCCGACTGTCGGAAGTAGCCGACCTTGTGTCCCTCTTCGAGCACCGGGCGAAGCGGATTCCCGGGGCGCATCAGGTGGGCGATGGCCGGCAAGGTCTCGTGCACCTTCCGGTTCGAAAGCACGAAGCGATCGTCCTTGTCGTAGATGACCACGCCCGCCGGCAGGGTTTCGAGGACGTGCGCGAGCTGGTTCCTCGCCTGCTCCGCCTCCTTCTCCCGGCGACGGATCTCGGTGACGTCGAAGACGAAACCGGCCACGTAGGTGTTGCCGCTCTCCGTGCTCACCCGGTTCTTGCGCACGACACGCGAGCTCCCGATGCCCCGGAATTCGAAGTCCTCCTCGACCTCGTAGGGATTTCCGGTTTCGAGAACCTCCCGCTCGCTCGCCTCGAAGAGCTCTGCCTCTTCCGGCGTTACGAAATCGCCGCCCTTCATCCCGAGCATCTCGTCCGGCGACTTGTCGAACATTTCCGCAAATGCGCTGTTTGCGAACACGAACCGCAGGTCCTGGTCCTTCACGAAGACAGGATCCTTGACGCCGTTGATGACGGCATCGGCGAGCCGCGAGCGCTCGAGGGCCGCGTTGAGCGCCGCCTCGCGCTGCTTCATCTCCGTAACGTCGTAGTAGCAGACGAGGCGCTTGCCGCCCGAAAGAGCGGTTACCGAGTAGATGAGGGTGGAGCCGTCCGCCCGGTGGAATTCCCGCGGCGCCACGTCGCCCGCCCGAATCTCGGAGAGCCGCCGCTCGACGTACTCGTCCCAGCGGCCGTCAGACACATCGTAGATGCCGTTGTGCCGGTTAATATCCATCAATGCCCGGAAGTGATCGCCCTCGGCTACGTCCTCGCTCCCCAACTTCCAGAGATCGAAGAAGGCCTTGTTGATTATCTCGGCCTTGAGGTCCGAATCGACGAGCACGATGCCCATCCGCATTGCATCGAGGGTGCGGGCGATGTCGTTGAGAAGGTGCTCGGCCTTGATGTTGGCCTGCGCGAGTTCCTCCTCGCGCTTCTTCATCTCCGTGACGTCCGTTCGTATCCCGACGCGATCGCCAGCCGCGGTACGCTCGTCACGCCGGAGCATCCAGCGGCCGTCGGGGCTCTCGTAGAGGATCTCCTGCCCCAGTTCTTGGGCCCGCGCCGCGACCTGTTCCGCGACCCACTCCCGCTCGCGGCCCCTGGCAGATCTCACGATGCCCGTCTGGGCATACTCGAGCAGGAGGTCCTCGAAGCTCCGTCCGGTGTCGGAACCTTCGAACTGGGCATACTCACGCCTGAAGGCATCGTTGTAGACGAGCAGACGATCGTCCTGGTCCCACAGGACGAAGCCGTCCTTCAGGGCATCGATCGCGGCCTGCATCCGCTCCTGAACGGCCTCCATGCGGGTGCGAGCCTTCTTCGCCGCGCTCTCCTTTTCCTTGAGAGCGGTGATGTCCGTGCAGATGGCGATCCGCCCGCCATCATCCGTGCGGTACTCCCGACGCAAGAGCCAGCGGCCGTCGGCGAAACGCAGCATCGCGGGTTCGGGGCTGTCCTTGTCGTGGGCTTTCTCGAACGCACTCCGCCACTCCCCCGGCTCGAAGCCACCGAGATCCCAAAGGCCACGCTGGAGGCAGGCATCCACCAGTTCGTCGAGATGAAGGCCGGGACGGATGATGTCCTCGACCCCGCGATACAATGTCAGGAACGCCTCGTTGTAGAGCACGATGCGGTCGTCTCGATCATAGTAGGTGAAGGAATCGCCCATGAGGTTGAGCGCCGCCATCAGCCGTTCGGCATCGGAACTGGCAGCCGTTTCACCAGGAACGGCCGACGCCTCCGCCATCGGAGTACTCCCGGTCGCGCCCGACCCGGTGACGAGGTGCGTGACGTTGCGGGCGATCCCCCGATAGCCGAGGAACTCTCCCTGGGTGTCTAACCGGGGAATGCCCGAGAGTTCGACGTATCTGCAGCCCGGATTGCCTGTCCCGACCTCGTCCACGAAGCTCCGGAACGGCCGCCTTGCCGCGAGGTCGGACAGATGCGCGGCGGCGCTCGGATCAGAACCGGCGCGTTCGGTCAGCTTCTGGATCCGGGAACGGCCGATGATGGCTGAACGTCTGATTCCGGTCTGATCGATGCAGGCGTCGCCAACCGCAGTCCAGCGGTGTGCGACGTCCGTCTCCCAGGTCCAGTCGCTGCCGATATCGAGAAGCCGCGCAATCTCGTCGCGACCGGCTCCCGACAGCAATTCCACTGCCTTGCCGGTCGATTGAGCGGCAGCCGCACCGTCCTTCTGGTCGGAACGCGGCGCGACGCGCGCCGCGGTTCCTTCCCTGCTCTTCTTCACTTGCTCCGCCCTCTCACAAGTCTGTGATCGGTAAAGATGCAACAGAAGCGTTAATGCCCGGCTAACCTTAACCCCGAAAGGACCTCAGCCGCCGTTGACGTCGAACTGCAGCGGCTTGGCCGAATTGATCTTCGGGTTTGCCCGCAGTTCGGCCAGCACGCTCTCGGGAAACGGCGCGTCCAGGTAGAGCAGCGCGATCGCATCACCGCCCGGCCGGTCGCGGCCGAGCTGGAAGTTGGCGATGTTGACGCCGTTGCCGCCGCAGATCGTGCCGAGCAGACCGATGATGCCCGGCATGTCCGCGTTCGTCGTGTAGAGCATGTGTTGCCCCACCTCGGCGTCGAGATTGATGCCCTTGATCTGGATGAAGCGCGGCTTGCCGTCGGAGAAGCACGTACCGGCGATCGAGCGCGTCATGTGTTCGGTCTTGACCGTCAGTTTGATGTAGCCGTCGAAGACGCCGGACTTGTCGCGCCTGACCTCCGAGAGGATGACGCCGCGCTCCTTGGCCATGATCGGCGCCGAGACCATGTTGACGTCGGAGACCTGCGGGCGGATGAGACCGGCGAGCGCCGCGCTGATCAGAGCACGGGTGTTCATCGACGCCGTGGACCCATCGAACAGGATTTCGACCTCCTTGATCGGATCCTCCGTCACCTGACCGACGAAGGCACCGAGCACCTCGGCAAGCTTGATGAAGGGTTTCAGCCGCGGCGCCTCCTCGGCGGTGATCGAAGGCATGTTGATGGCATTGGAGACCGCGCCCTTGATCAGGTAGTCCGACATCTGCTCTGCGACTTGCAGCGCGACGTTCTCCTGCGCCTCCGACGTCGAGGCGCCGAGATGCGGCGTGCAGACGACGTTCGGCATGTCGAACAGCGCGTTCTGCGTGGCCGGCTCGACCTCGAACACGTCGATGCCGGCACCGGCGACCTTGCCGGATTTGAGGGCCGTGATGAGATCGGCCTCGACGATCAGGCCGCCGCGGGCGCAGTTTATGATGCGCACGCCGTCCTTCATCTTTGCGATCGAGGCGGCGTTGATGATGTTGCGCGTCTTGTCGGTGAGCGGCGTGTGCAGCGTGATGAAGTCGGCGCGGGCGAACAGTTCGTCGAGCTCGACCTTCTCGATGCCGAGTTCGGCGGCGCGGCTCTCCGACAGGAACGGGTCGAAGCCGACGACGTGCATCTTCAGCCCGATGGCGCGCGTGGCCACGATCGAGCCGATGTTGCCGCAGCCGATCACGCCGAGCGTCTTGCCGGTGATCTCGACGCCCATGAACTTGTTCTTTTCCCACTTGCCGGCATGGGTGGAGGCGTTCGCTTCCGGGATCTGGCGCGCCACAGCGAACATCAGCGCCACCGCGTGCTCGGCGGTGGTGATGGAATTGCCGAAGGGCGTGTTCATCACGATGATGCCCTTGCGGGAGGCGGCGGGGATGTCGACGTTGTCGACCCCGATGCCGGCACGGCCAACGACCTTCAGGTTCGGCGCGGCATTGATCAGCTTTTCGGTGACCTTGGTAGCCGAGCGGATGGCGAGGCCGTCGTACTGGCCGATGATCTCGGCGAGCTTCTCCTTGTCCTTGCCGAGATCCGGCAGGTAGTCGACCTCGATGCCGCGATCCTTGAAGATCTGCACGGCGGTGGTTGAGAGGGCATCGGAAACGAGAACGCGGGGTGCCATTGGGGTTGTCCTTTGTGGATGAGCGCCCCCTCCCCCTTGCGGGGAGGGTGTCGGCGGAGCCGACGGGGTGTGGGTGGTTCAATCTGGCAGGCGGGTGCGGGAGGGTCGCAAAGGCCGTTGCCGGACCTGGCCGGTCCAGTCCGTCGCGACCACCCCCACCCGGGCCTTCGGGCCACCCTCCCCGCAAGGGGGAGGGTAAGAAGGGTCAGGCGGCCGCCTTGAGCGCGGCCTTCTGCGTGGCGAAGGCCCAGTCGAGCCAGGGCAGCAGCGCCTCGAGGTCTGACGTCTCGACAGTCGCGCCGGCCCAGATCCTCAGACCGGGAGGCGCATCGCGATAGGCGGCGATGTCATGCGCGGCGGCTTCCTTTTCGAGGAGAGCGGCCAACCCTTTCGCGAAAGCGGCCTGCGCATCGCCATCGAGCGCGGTGATGTCGGGATCGACGATCGACAGGCAGACCGAGGTGTTCGAGCGCGTCGCCGGATCGATGGCGAGGTGGCCGAGCCAGGGCGATGCCTTCACGAAACGATCGAGCACCGCGAAGTTCGCGTCGGCCCGGGCGACGAGACCGTCGAGGCCGCCGGACGATTTCGCCCATTCGAGCGCGTCCAGATAATCCTCGACGCACAGCATCGACGGCGTGTTGATGGTCTCGCCCTTGAAGATGCCCTCGATCAGCTTGCCGTTCGAGGTCAGGCGGAAAATTTTTGGCAGCGGCCAGGCCGGCTTGTAGGTCTCCAGCCGCTCGACCGCGCGGGGGCTGAGGATCAGCATGCCGTGCGCACCCTCGCCGCCGAGCACCTTCTGCCAGGAGAAGGTGACGACGTCGAGCTTCGGAAAATCGAGGCGTTGCGCGAAGGCGGCCGACGTCGCGTCGCAGATCGTCAGGCCCTTTCGGTCCGCCGGGATGAAGTCGGCGTTCGGCACCCGCACGCCCGAGGTCGTGCCGTTCCAGGTGAACACCACGTCGCGATCGAAATCGACCTGTGAAAGGTCGGGCAGCTCGCCGTAGCCGGCTTCGATGCGACGCACGTCGGGCAGCTTGAGCTGCTTCACCACGGCGGTAACCCAGCCCGCGCCGAAGCTCTCCCAGGCGAGCATGTCGACGCCGCGTTCGCCCAGCAGCGACCAGAGCGCCATCTCGACGGCGCCGGTGTCGGAGGCCGGCACGATGCCGATGCGGTACTCGGCAGGGACCTGCAAGATCTCGCAGGTGAGTTCGATTGCCCGCTCGAGCTTCGCCTTGCCGACCTTGGCGCGGTGCGAACGGCCGAGCGGCGCGTCGTTCAGCGCCTCCGGCGACCAGCCGGGACGTTTCGCGCAGGGACCAGAGGAAAAATTGGGATTTGCCGGACGGAGTCCGGGCTTGGAGATCGTCGTCATGTGGTTCTATCCTTTCAGATAGCTCGCCCCTCGTTGGGGAGGGGTGGCCCACGGACGGCGATATTCCTTCGGCATCGTGGCGTCAAGGGCGGAGTTCTTGTCGCAACAGAACACTCGGCGTCGATGCCCCGAGCCGGCAAAACGAAAGAGACGGCGGAGCGACCGCCGTCTCTTTGGTGACCCCGACGAGATCGTAACCGGCCTACCAGATGTCGTAGCGCAGTCCGACCTTGACCTGGTGTATGTTCACGCCCTCGCTGATGACGGGCATGCCGGCGCTGATTTCCGAGTATTCGAGATTGGGTGCCGAGAAGTACTGGTATCCCACGTCGAGCGACAGGTTGTTGGTCAGGCGATAGGCGGCGCCGGCATTGAGCGTGTAGGCGAGGCTGAACTGGTTTTCCGAAGCCGTGGTGTTGATGTCGAGGATCGCCGGATCGACGAAATTCCTCGAAAATGCCTGGCCTCGCTCGGAATAGACGAAGCCAAGGCCGGCGCCGAGATAGGGCGTGATGCCGACGTAGGTTCCCAGGTCGACATAGGCATTTGCCATGCCGGTCCATGCCTGGTTGTCGATCGAAACGGCCGTCGCGCTGACGCCCGGTTCCCTGTAGGAGAGGTTCTGGTCGTTCTTGGAGAGGAACCCGAAATTCACGTCGGTCCGGAAGTAGTCGGACCAGTGGTAGCCGAAGCCGACCGACCCGGAAATGGCGGTGTGCGATTCGTCGTAGGCCGGGTTGGCGATGGTCGGCCCACCGTAGGACAGCTTTCGGAACGGCTTGCCGAAATTATAGCCGAGGTCACCGCGCAGGTACCAGCCCGAGCCCACCTCGACGGGGACGAATTCCGGAGCTTCCTCGACGTAGATCGGCGGATCGTAGTCCGCCGCCAGCGCGTTCGATCCGGTCCAACCGGTGATGGCGCAGGTCGACAGCAGGGCGTGGACGTAAAGTTTCATGGCCTCGACTTCGGATTCTTTCCGGCCCGCTACACTCGCGCGCTTGCCGGTTCGTGAGGCATTGTTAACCACGATGGTTAAACGCGGGTTAAGCATGCAGACGATTTTCCGGAAGCGATTTCAATAAGTTGAAAACGGAACGAGGCCGCCGGGCGAACCGACGGCCTCGCTTGCAACTATGGGAACTGGTCTACTTGTAGACGGGTATGATCGGCTCGGGCTCGTAGGCGATCTGCTGCGGCTGGGCGCAGTTGGGATTGCCGCCGCCGAAGCTCCAGCGGAGACCCGCCCGCACCTCATGCGCATTGATACCCTTGTCGAAGCCAGGACCGACGCCGATGCCGACACCGCCGGGAGAGAATTCCTCGAACATCCGCCCGCCTTCGATGCGGGTGTAGCGGTAGCCGAGATCGGCCTGCAGATTGCTGGTCAGGCAGTAGGAGGCACCCGCCATGAGCGACCACGCGAAGCGCCAGTTCTTGCCGCCCTTGTGGACTTCGGTTCCGCCGCCGACGGTGTTGCGCAGGTCGTCCCACTTGAGGTGTGCGCCACCGATGCCGGCGCCGACGTACGGCGTGACGCCGTAGTAGGTGCCGAGGTCGGCATAGGCGTTGGCCATCAGCAGAAGCGCGGAATAGCTGGACTGGTCGACGGAGTTGCAGGGCACCCCGCCACAGGTGCCGGAGCTCCTTCCTTCGAAGTCCGACTTGGCCCAGTAGTCTATCGTGGTATCGACGCGCAGGTAGCGGGTGGCCTGATAGCCGACGCCGCCGCCGAACGACCATGCGCCATCCAGGTCGCCGTTCAGAACGCCCGTGCCCGGAGTTACCGCGCCGCAGCACCCGTAGGTGATGTAGTCGGAGCCTCGGAACTTGGACCAGTGGTAGTCGATGTCGCCGCGGATGTACCAGGCACCGTGGTCGACCTCTTCATAGACGACAGGCGGCGGAGCCTCCACGATGGGCGGCTCGTACAGGTCCGCGGCGTGGACGGAAGACGCGCCTGACAGGAAGAACGCGCCGATGATCAGCCTGACTGGCTTCAGCATTAGAACTATCCTTGCAATTCCCGGAAACGATGCTTGCCGGGTCCGGTTGAACTCG
Source organism: uncultured Alphaproteobacteria bacterium (assembly GCA_963747465.1). Classification (GTDB taxonomy): domain Bacteria; phylum Pseudomonadota; class Alphaproteobacteria; order Rhizobiales; family Rhizobiaceae; genus Aquibium. Next base: position 284,201 of record CAVVFC010000003.1, on the reverse strand, counting down.
CAAAGGATAATGGAATGCAAAGGTTAAAGGGCCCTTAACCCTGCCTGTTAACCTTCAAAATTCATGAAACCCGCAGGCGCGGCGCGAAATCCGGGCGTACCGGGAAAGCGATCGAGACGGGTGATGGACGCAGCGCGGTCAGGCAGCCGACTTGATGTCGCCGATCGCGCCGATGATGTCGTTGACGACATTCTCGACGAGCGTCCGGTCGTCGCCTTCCGCCATGACGCGGATGAGCGGTTCGGTGCCCGACGGGCGGATGACCAGCCGGCCTCCCTTGCCGAGGCGGTCACGCGCATCCTCGATCATGGCACGCACCGGATCGCTCTCCAGCGGACGTCCGCCGTTGAAGCGAACGTTCTTCAGGACCTGCGGCACCGGCTCGAACTTTCGGCAGACCTCGCTGGCCGGCCGGTTGGATCGCTTGATGCAGGCCAGCACCTGCAGGGCGGAGACGAGCCCGTCGCCGGTGGTCGCGAAGTCGGACAGGACGATATGGCCCGACTGTTCGCCGCCCACGTTGAAGCCGTGCGCGCGCATGTGCTCGACGACGTAGCGGTCGCCGACCTTGGTGCGCTGGAGCGAAAGTCCGAGATCGCCGAGATAGCGTTCGAGGCCGAGGTTGGACATCACCGTGGCAACGAGGCCGCCGCCCGCCAGACGTCCAGCCTGGTGCCAGGATTCCGCGATGACGGCCATGATCTGGTCGCCATCGACGATTTCGCCGTTCTCGTCGACGATGATCATGCGGTCTGCGTCGCCGTCGAGCGCGATGCCGATGTCCGCATTGACCTCGCGCACCTTCTCGCAAAGGCTCGCCGGGCTCGTCGAGCCGCACTCGTCGTTGATGTTGAAGCCGTTCGGCTCGTCGTGGATGGCGAACACTTCCGCGCCGAGTTCCCACAGCGCTGCCGGCGCGACCTTGTAGGCGGCGCCGTTGGAGCAGTCGATGACGATGCGCATTCCCGCCAGCGACATGGATCGCGGCAGCGTCCGCTTGGCGAACTCGATGTACCGGTCATGTACGCCGTCGATGCGCTTGGCACGGCCCAGAAGATCGGAACCGGCGAGTTCGGAGCCCAGATCCTTGTCGAGCATCCCCTCGATGCGCGTCTCGATCTCGTCGGAAAGCTTGTAGCCGTCCGGCCCGAACAGCTTGATGCCGTTGTCGTAATAGGGATTGTGCGAGGCCGAGATCATGACGCCGATGTCGGCGCGCAAGGAGCGCGAGAGCATCGCAACGGCCGGCGTCGGCACCGGACCGAGCAGGAACACGTCCATGCCGGCGGCGCAGAACCCGGCCACCATGGCGTTCTCGATCATGTAGCCGGAAAGGCGCGTGTCCTTTCCGATGACGACCCGATGCCGATGATCGCCGCGCTGGAACGACAGGCCGGCGGCCATGCCGACCTTCATCGCGACCTCGGCAGTCATCGGAAAGCTGTTGGCCCGTCCCCGGATTCCATCCGTACCGAAATACTGCTTTGCCATTCGTGTCGGTTTCCCCACCGCTTCTGATTGGCTCCCCACGATGGCGGGTTTGCCACAGCGCGGTTCAATCTCGGAAATCACAAAATGTGAGACCATGTAACCGAAGATGTAGCGTGCGAGATTAAGCTTGTCGGGGTTTACGGTTCGTTAACGCAGAGAAGAAACCCAGGCGCGCAGCAACTCTACTGCCGCCGTATCCTCCAATACGCGTCCGAGTTCGGGCATCATCACGCCCGGCTCGGTGCTCCCCACCCGATGGATCAGAATCGAGCCGTCGGGGTCGCCCGGATCGACGTCGAATTCATGCCCTCCGGACCCCCGGCCTGCCGCGACGGGCCGCTTGCCGATCCCGAGCGCAACCGGATCCGTCTCCCAATAGGTCAGGAACAGCCCCGAATTGCTGGCCGGTCCTTCGCGGCGGTGGCAATGGGCGCAGTTGACGTCGAGCCAGGCGCGCGCGCGGGCCTCGAGCGGCGCCATTTCGTCGCGCCAGTCCGGCACCGCCGGCGCATCTTCCGGAGACGGCGCCCCGGAGAGAATGCCGGTGCTGCTCCAGTGGGCCAGCTGGTTTTCCTCGCCGCCCTCGTAGGCGATGTTCCGGTTCAGGTTGCGCGCCTTGGGTCCGAGCGGGACGATCCCGCCGGACAGCGCATGGCAGCCCTTGCACTGGTTCTTGTTGGGCACGGAATAGGTGAAGGAGACCTGCCCGTCCGCGGTGCCGGCGAGGGTCAGCGGCACCTTTGCTCCGGCGATCTTCAATTCCGCATCGGTGTGCGCGTCGTTCCAGACGTAGGCCCAGGTCTGCCAGCCGTCCTCATGCTTCAGGAGCACGCGGGTCTCGACGAGCCGCACGTCTTCGTCCGGCTTCTCCAGGTCGGCCGGGAAGGCGAAGGTCTTGATCAGCGCGGAGCCGACCGGGAACTCGAAAGCCTCCGCCGCATCGTATGCTGCAGTCTTCCCTTCAGGCACGTAGACGAAGCGATGCTTCTGCGCGTGATCGGAAAACAGCGGCGTGTTGAGGTCGTACGGGATCACGCCCTCGGCGGGCACCTGTGCCGCCGGATCGGCGAAGAAGCCGAATTCCGAGAGGAGCTTCGGCGGCTTGTCCGAAAGGATCGCCTCGATGGACACCGCGCGGCCGGGCGTCGCGAACCCGGCGCAGATCGCAGATAAGGCGAAGACTGCAAGGAAGGCGCGGCCGATGCGCGCCATACAAGATATGATCACGCGCCGCCGTCCTGCGGCAGCTTTACGGGCGCGGGCTCCGGCAGCGACCCGGCATAGGACGATATCTCGCTGTCGGGCCACCAGCCCCACGGCAGCAGGAGTTGCGAGATCATCTTCAGATTGACGAAGGTGGTGCCCTCTGCTTCCTCGACGTAGACGCCATTCTCGCCGGAGGTCCAGGAGAAGTATTCGGGTATGGTGGTGACGCCGTCCCAGACGACGTCCGGCACGGGCGTTCCGGAGACGTCGGAGATCGTCTTTCCGACCTCGCCGTCAGGCTCGAAACCACCCTCGCCATAGGTGTTGTCGTGCACGTAGACGCCGCGCGGCACGAACATGTAGCTGTCGTCCTCGTAGTCGTTCGGATAGGCCGCCACCAGGACATGCGCGGTCGCGTTGCCGTCGAGCTTGTTGCCGAAGACGTGGACGTTGCGGTTGGCCATGACCATGATCCCCATGCCCTTCGGCACGATCGCGACCATGTTTCCCTTGGGCGCGAAGTTGGGCGTGTCGTTGTCGATCACCTCGTTGTCGAAGACGCGGATGTCGTGACCGCCCTGGACCGGCAGGTTGGGAAGGTCGAAGATCAGGATGCCGCCGGTGTTGTGGGTGGCGACGTTGTCGTGCACGTCGGCGCGGAAGGAATTCTCGATCTCGATCCCGGCGACGTTGTATTCGGCGCGGCTGTTGCGGACGACGATGTCCTCGCTCTGGCCGACATAGATGCCGGCGTCGGATGCGCCGCGAACGGTCACGCCGTCGACCAGCACGTTGCTGGACGAGACGGGATAGACCCCGTAGGCGCCGTTCTCCGCCTTCGGTCCGCCGGTCCATTCCACCAGCAGGTTGCGGAAGGTGATCTGGTCGGATCCCTTCGACTTCACGCCGTCGCCCTTGGTGTCCTCGACCGCGAAATCGGCCAGCACGACGCGGTCCGAGGTGACGAGCAACCCCTCGCCGGAGCCGGTCTGGCCCTTGAAGGAGAGTACCGTGCGGTCCGGGCCCGCGCCTCTGACGGTGACGTCGTCGACGTCGAGCGAAAGCCCGTCGGTCAGGTCGTAGCGTCCCGCCGAAATCATCACAGTATCGCCGGGCTCGGCCATGATGAGCGCCTCGACGAGCTTCTCGTTGGCGCCTTGCCCCGGTTCGACGACGATCTCGGCGGCAAAGGCAGACCCGGAAAGGCAGAAGGCAGTCGTCGCCAGGATGAGGACGCTGCTTCTCCGCTTCGAGGCTGTTGGACCGGCTGCAATCATCGCTTTCGTCCCGGATGAAAGCTTGACGATGCCGCCGATACGGGGTGAAGTCAACGAAGATGAAAGATTTTCACTTTCGATGGGCCTATGCTGAAAGACTGCTCTACGCCCGCGGCTTTGGTGCGAAAGCCCCGCCAGAAGCGCGCCCTGCGCACTGAAGCCGCGTTGCTCGCCGCGACCGAGGCAGTCGCCGCCGCCGAAGGGGAAGCCGCGGTGACGACCTCGCGCATCGCGAGCGAGACGGGCTTGGCCGTCGGCACGATCTACCGCTATTTCGCCGATCGCGATGCCCTGCTGCTGGCGGCTTATGATGCGACCGTGGTGCGCATCGTCGCGGAATGCAGGACTGCACTTGACCGGCTGGACGGCAGTGTCGGAGCCGAGGCTGCCGCCCGGCAACTTCTCGAAATCTATCTGTCTGCCGCAAGCGCCGTGCCGGGTCACGCGGCGCTCCTGCGCGCCATGCGGCGCATCAGATCGCTCGAACAGGACGACGGCTCGAACCGTGATCGCATTGCCGAGGAACTGCTGTCTCCGTTCCTCGCGCGGTTCGGCGTCGGCGCAGCCGACGATCCGGAGGCGCTGCACTTCCTCAAAGTGCTTCTCGGCACGCTGGTCGACCTCTACCTGATTATCGAGGAAGAGGGGGCGCGCGTCAGGATACGGGGACACATCGAGGCCCACATGCTGCTCGCCCTGTCGCGGATCGCGACGCAACGCTGAGCACGTCGGACCGGGGTTCTGCGGACGATGACGAGGAGGATCGTCAGCTTCGCGGCTGTCGCGCCATGGCGTGATATTCGTCGTTCGGCCGCATGTCGACCGCCGCGGCAACCCGGTTCGACATGTTGAAGAACGCGGCCGTGGAGGCGATGTCCCAGATGTCGCGATCGGTGAAGCCGGCGTCCCGCAAGGCGGTACGGTCGCTCGCTTCCATGGCGGCGGGAGTTTCGGTGAGCTTCACCGCGTAATCGAGCATGGCCTTCTGCCGCGGCGAGAGATCGGCTATGCGGTAGTTCATCACCATCATCTCGCCCATTTGCGGATCGCCGGACAGCTGCCGCACCGCCGCGCCATGGGCGGTCAGGCAGTAATAGCAGTGGTTCACCGAGGACACGGCAACCGCGATCATCTCCCGCTCCAGCTTCGACAGGCCCGATTCGCCGAGCATCAGGTCGTTGTACATGTCGGTGAAGGCGCGCAGCTTCTTTTCGTCGAAGGCATAGGCGACGAGCACGTTGGGGATCAGCCCGAGCTTTTCCTCGCACTTCGCGAAATAGGCCCGTGTGCTGTCAGAAAGGTTCTCCGACGGCTTCAGATCGAGTGCCGTCGTCTTCCTGTTCAAGTCCGTCATCTGCGTTTCATCTCCCCGTATGAATTTGGCGCAAGCGGGTTGCCGTCAGGGTCGCTTTCGCCACTTTGTCTGTTACGATAGCGAAAAGAACTGTCTGGAGGAAATGGCAATGGCGGCGCATGACGGCGGCAGCGGAGGATCCGCCGGGACGAACCGGTCTGCGTCCGGAACCCAGGAACTCACCGGTTTCGCCGGGCTGCTATTCTCGCGCGCATCCCGCGAAGACGTTTCGGCCTACGGGACGACGATGCTGGAGCGGGCCGCGGATCTCGCGGAAGGCGCCGTCAAGCGGCACCACAAGGGCGAAAGCATCATCGCGATCGAGTGCGAGTCCGGCGTCGTGCGCCAGGACCGGCCGGTTTCGGTCATCACCGTCGTCAACGACAACATGCCGTTCCTGTTCGATTCGGTGATGAGCGAGATCGGCGAAGGCAGCGTTGAACCGCTGCTGGTGTCGCACCCCGTCATCTTCGTCACGCACGACGCCGACGGTGTCTCGTCCATCGAGGGCGAGTCCGACGCGGGGCCGTCGAGCGACCGCCTCAGCGTCATCCACGTCCACGTCTCGCCGATGAGCGTCGAGGAGGCGGAGGACCTCGAGGCGCGGATCGGGCGCGTGCTCAACCATGTCCGGGCTGCCGTCACCGACTGGAAGCACATGCTGGCCAGGCTCGAACACACGATTTCCGACTACCGCTACATGCCGGTGCCGCTCGATCGTGCGGCGGTGACCGAGGCGATCGCCTTCCTGGAATGGCTGCGCGACGACAATTTCACCTTCCTCGGGATGCGCAGCTATCTCTACACCGGCGAAGGCGCGGACGGCACGCTCGAGCGCACCGACCAGCGCGGGCTCGGCATCCTGTCGGATCCCGACCTGCGCGTTCTGCGCGGCAGCACCCAGACGTCCATCACCACGCCCGAGATACTCGAATTCCTCAACGGGCCCGACCCGCTCATCGTCACCAAGGCCAATGCGCGTTCGATCGTCCACCGCCGGGCCTATCTCGACTACATCGGGGTGAAGACCTTCGATTCCGACGGAAAACTGAGCGGCGAACTGCGCATCGTCGGCCTCTTCACCTCGACCGCCTACACGCGCTCGATCCTGAAGATCCCCTACCTCCGGTCCAAGGCCGAGGCGGTCATCGCCGCCACAGGGTTCGAGAAGAACGACCATTCCGGCAAGGCGCTGATCAACGTGCTGGAGTCGTATCCGCGCGACGAACTCTTCCAGATGGACGTGGACCTGCTTCGCCGGCACGCCATGACGGTCCTCGCTCTCGGCGAGCGGCCGCGGGTGCGGGCGCTCGTGCGCGTCGACCAGTTCGACCGCTTCGTCTCGGTCATCGTGTTCGTGCCGCGCGACCGATACAATTCCCGCGTCCGAGCCGACATCGGCGAATACCTCAAGACGGTGTTCGAAGGCCGGCTGTCGGCCTACTACCCGGCCTTCCCGGAAGGTTCGCTGGCGCGCGTCCACTTCATCATCGGCCGGTCAGGCGGAAAGACGCCCGAGATCGACCCGGCGTCGATCGAGGCCGCCATACGCGACATCGTGCGCACATGGGAGGACGTCCTGCGCGAGGCAGCGACCGAGACCGGCGCCGATGCCCGGTTCATGGCCGTCGCGCAGGGTTTCCCGGAAGCCTACCGCAACAGTTTCACGCCTCTGGAGGCGCTGACCGATGCCGGCCGCGTCTGGGCCTTGTCGGCCGCCAAACCGATCGCCATCGATTTCTACCGCCATTCCGAGCAGCCGCCGGAACAGGTCGCCCTGAAGATATTCCACCACGGCTCGGCCGTCTCGCTTTCCCAGCGCGTGCCGCTGCTCGAGAACATGGGCTTCCGCGTCATCAGCGAGCGCACTTTCGAGATCTCGGGCGAAAGCGAAGGCAAGGTCTTCATCCACGACATGGAACTGGAGAGCGCCTACGGAAAGCCGGTGAACCTCGCCACCGACGGCGCGCTGTTCGAGAACGTCTTCCTCTCCGTCTGGAACGGGCAGGCCGACAATGACGGCTACAACGGTCTCGTCCAGACTGCCGGCCTCCGCTCGCGCGAAATCATCATCCTGCGCGCCTACGGCCGCTACCTCCAGCAGGCAGGCATTCCCCAGAGCCAGGATTTCATCGCCGCCGTGCTCAACCGCTACCCGGAAATCGCGGCGGACCTGTTCCGGCTCTTCACCGTGCGCTTCGATCCTTCCGTCCCGCACGGCACATCGGCCCATGACCAGCAGGAACTGGCCCAGAAGATCGAGGCGGCGCTGGAGAACGTGCCCGTCCTGGACGAGGACACGATCATTCGCCGGATCCTCAACCTGATCCAGTCGACGCTTCGCACGAACAACTTCAAGCCGCAGGAGGCCGGCAGGCAGCGTTCCCTCGCCTTCAAGCTCGATTCGCGGCAGCTCGCGGGCTTGCCCGAACCGAAACCGTGGCGCGAGATTTTCGTCTACGGTCCGGAAGTGGAAGGCGTCCACCTGCGGTTTGGACCGGTCGCGCGCGGCGGACTGCGCTGGTCGGACCGGGCGCAGGACTACCGCACCGAGGTTCTCGGGCTCGTCAAGGCGCAGCAGGTGAAGAACGCCGTCATCGTGCCTGTCGGCGCCAAGGGCGGCTTCTTTCCAAAGCAGTTGCCGCAGGGCGGCTCACGGGACGAGATCTTCGAGGCCGGCAAGGCGGCCTACGTCAACTTCGTCTCCAGCCTGCTCTCGATCACCGACAATTTGCAGGGCGATGCCGTCATCCCGCCGGAAGGCGTCATTCGGCACGACGGCGACGATCCGTACTTCGTCGTCGCTGCTGACAAGGGGACGGCGACCTTCTCCGACACTGCCAACGAGATCAGCCAGGCGCATGATTTCTGGCTCGACGACGCTTTCGCCTCCGGCGGTTCGGCCGGCTACGACCACAAGAAGATGGGCATCACCGCGCGCGGCGCCTGGGAAGCGGTCGCGCGCCATTTCCGCGAGATGGACCGCGACATCCAGACCGAGCCCTTCACGGTGGTTGGAGTAGGCGACATGTCGGGAGACGTCTTCGGCAACGGCATGCTGCTGTCGAAGGAGATCCGTCTCGTCGCCGCATTCGACCATCGCGACATCTTCATCGATCCCGATCCGGATCCCTCCGCCTCGTTCGCGGAACGCGAGCGGATGTTCGCACTGCCCCGCTCCAGCTGGCAGGACTATGACAAGAGCACGATTTCGGCGGGCGGCGGCGTCTTTTCAAGGTCGCAGAAGTCGATCACCCTTTCCGAAGCGGCAGCGGCCGCCATCGGCCTGACGAAGACCGTCGCCTCGCCGACCGAGATCATGAACGCCATCCTGAAGGCGCCGGCGGACCTGCTCTGGTTCGGCGGCATCGGGACGTACGTGCGATCCACGACGGAATCGAACCAGGACGTCGGCGACCGCGCCAATGATGCGGTCCGCGTCACCGCACCCGAGATCGGTGCCAGGGTAGTGGGCGAAGGTGCCAATCTCGGCATGACGCAACGCGCGCGTATCGAATACGGTTTGCACGGCGGGCGCTGCAACTCGGACGCCATCGACAATTCGGGCGGGGTCAATTCCTCCGACGTCGAGGTCAACATCAAGATCGCGCTGGCCGCCGCCATGCGCAGCGGCAAGCTGACCCGGCCTGACAGGAACGCGTTCCTGGCGGAGATGACCAGCGAGGTCGCCGCGCTCGTCCTGCGCAACAACTACGACCAGACGCTCGCCATCTCCCTGACGCAGATGCGGGGCATGAGCGACCTGCCGCACCAGCAGCGCTTCATGGCGGCGCTGGAGGCGGCGGGCCATCTCGACCGGGTCGTCGAGACGCTGCCGAGCGACACGCTGCTCGCAGAGCGCGCTGCCCGGGGAGAGCCTTTGACCCGGGCCGAGATCGGTGTGCTCCTGGCCTACGCCAAGATCGTGCTGTTCACCGACATCGTCGAGAGCGACCTGCCCGACGAGCCGCATTTCGACGAGGATCTGCTGTCCTATTTCCCCGACAGGATGGCGAAGGAATATCGCCCCGAAATCGAGGGACACCGGCTGCGCCGGGAGATCATCGCGACGCAGCTTGCCAACGACGTCGTCAATCGCGGCGGCCCTTCCTTCGTCAGCCGTCTCCAGGATGTCACCGCCTGCCCCGCGTCCGACGTCGTCGCCGCGTTCTCGGTCGTCCGGGACGGGTTCGAGCTGCCGGGTCTGTTCGCCGCCATCGATGCGCTCGACAACGAGGTCGACGGAATGGCGCAGCTCGGCTTCTATCAGTCGGTGGTGCATCTGATCTACGCGGCCACCTACTGGGATCTGAAGAACGCCGACCGCGACATCCCCGTCAGCGGCCGGATCGACGAACTGCACCGGGCGCGCGAAGTCCTGGCGCCGGAGCTTCCCGCGATGCTGCCTGCTTTCCTGAAGGAACGCATGGCCGAAAGGCTGAACCGCTTCGGCGAGGCCGGCGCCCCGGCTCCGCTGGCCGAAAGGCTCGCCTTCCTGAACGTGGCCGAAATCATCCCCGACATCGACCTCGTCGCCCGGCACGCTTCCGCCGACCTCCTCGTCGCGGCGAGGATCTATCTCCAGATCAGCGAGGCCTTCCGCATCGGCAGGATCGAGGAAGCGGCGCGGGCGGTCGTGCCGGCCGACTACTACGACGGCCTCGCCCTTTCGCGCGCCAACGACATGATCGGCGCCGCACGCCGCGGCATGGCGGTCTCCGTGCTGAGCGGCTACGGCAATCAGGAGGATCCGGTCGCGGCCTGGATCGATGCCGGCGGCCAGCGGCTTGCGCGGGCGCGCGAGAGGCTTCAGGCATTGACGGAAGGCGGCGACATCAGCGTCTCGCGCCTCACCGTGGCGGCAGGCATAATGGCGGATCTGGCCGGACAATAATCCCGTCCGGCGGGGGCGGAGGGCGACGATGGGCGATCAAACTGGCCGGGCTTCGCGGCGCGGCATCTGGGGCTGGATGCTCTTCGACTGGGCGCAGCAGCCCTTTCACACGCTCGTCATCACCTTCGTCTTCGCGCCGTATTTCGCCGCCGCCGTGGCGCCGGACGCGGCGCGCGGCCAGGAGTTGTGGGGCTATGCGACCGGCATCGGCGGGCTCCTGATCGCGCTATCCTCGCCCGTGCTCGGCGCCATCGCGGACGCCGCGGGACCGCGCAAGCCGTGGATCGTCGTCTTTTCGGTGCTTGGCGTCATCGGCTGCTGGATGTTGTGGTTTGCCGTGCCCGGCGCGGAGAACATGGCGATGGTCCTCTTCTTCATCGCGCTGGCCGTGTTCGGCATGGAATTCGCCGCAGTCTTCAACAACGCCATGATGCCGACGCTCGTCCCCCGCTCCGAACTCGGGCGGCTCTCGGGTTCGGCATGGGGCCTCGGCTACGCGGGCGGCCTGATCTCGCTGGTGCTGGTGCTCGGGCTGATGTCCGCCTCGCCCGAAAGCGGACGTACCCTGCTCGGCCTCGATCCGATCCTCGGCCTCGAACCGGCGATGCGCGAAGGCGACCGGGCGGCCGGCCCGTTCACCGCGATCTGGTACGTGATTTTCGTCCTGCCGATGTTCTTCTTCACCCCCGACGTCGCCCGTCGCGCCTCCGCCAGGGGAATGATCGGGCGCGGCCTGAAGCGCCTCGGCAGCACACTGAAAAGGCTCCCCTCCGAGCGCAGCTATTTCAGCTTCCTGATCTCGTCGATGTTCTACCGGGACGCCCTCAACGCGCTCTATGCCTTTGGCGGCATCTATGCCGCGGGCGTTCTGGGCTGGTCCATCATCCAGATCGGCATCTTCGGCATTCTTGCCAACCTGACCGGCGCCATCGGAGCCTGGTACGGCGGCATCCTCGACCAGCGGCACGGCCCCCGCTTCGTCGTAGCGCTGACGGCCACGCTGCTTGCACTCTGCTGCCTGGTCGTCATCTCCACGACGGATACCGAAGTCCTGTTCGTCACCGTCGCCGGGCCGGGCGACGCCTCGAACCTGCCCGACATCGTCTTCTATTGCGCCGGCGCGCTGATCGGCGCGGCGGGCGGATCGCTGCAGGCCGCTTCGCGCACCTTGCTGGTTGACCAGGTCGAGAAGGAACGCGTGACCGAAGCCTTCGGCCTCTATGCGCTGTCCGGCAAGGCGACGACCTTCATCGGACCCTTCGCGGTGGCGCTGGCCACCGGCTTCTTCGCATCGGAAGCCTTCGGCTTCTCGGCGCAGGACGCACAGCGCCTCGGCGTCACCCCGATCATCCTGCTGTTCGCGATCGGACTGGTGCTGCTGCCGATGGTGAGGTCGCGCGACTACGAGGTGCCGGCGGAAGCCTCGCCCCTGGCATAGCCGGCCATCAATGCCGGAAATGCCGCATCCCGGTGAATACCATGGCGATGCCGTGCTCGTCGGCGGCGGCGATCACCTCCTCGTCGCGCATCGATCCGCCCGGCTGGATGACTGCGGTGGCGCCCGCCTCCACCGCGGAGAGGAGCCCGTCAGCGAAAGGGAAGAACGCGTCTGAGGCGACGACGGAGCCCGCGGTTCCAGGTTCGCGCGACCCGGCTGCCTCGGCGGCATCCTGCGCCTTGCGCGCCGCGATGCGGGAGGAGTCCACCCGGCTCATCTGTCCCGCGCCGATGCCAACGGTCGCTCCGCCCCTTGCATAGACGATGGCATTGGACTTCACGTGCTTGGCCACCCGGAACGCGAATTTCAGATCGGCCAGTTCCGCCTCGCTGGGCGCACGCCTGGTGACCACCCTTAGATCGAGATCGTCGACGACGCCGTTGTCGCGCGACTGGACGAGCAGGCCGCCGGCCACGGTCCTGGCGGCAAGGCCCGGCGCGCGGGGGTCGGGCAGGCCATCGGTCAGAAGCAGCCGCAGGTTCTTCCTGGCCGCGATGATCGCCTCCGCCTCGGCGCTGGCACCGGGCGCGATGATCACTTCCGTGAAGACCTTGGCGATCTCTTCCGCCGCTGCGGCGTCGAGTGGGCGGTTCAATGCCACGATGCCGCCGAAGGCCGAGACCGGATCGCAGGCGAGCGCCTTGAGATATGCGTCCTTCAGGCTGGCTCCCTCGCCCGCGCCGCAGGGGTTCGCATGCTTGATGATGGCGACGGCAGCCGACCGGGAAGGATCGAATTCGGCGACGAGTTCGAACGCCGCGTCGGTGTCGTTCAGGTTGTTGTAGGAGAGTTGCTTGCCCTGCACCTGGCGCGCAGTTGCGATGCCGGGGCGCTTCTCGCCGGTCACGTAGAACGCCGCCTGCTGGTGCGGGTTCTCGCCGTAGCGCGTGACCTCGGTGAGCCGCCCGCCGACGGAGCGCCAGGCCGGGTGCTCGACGCCGAGGGCTTCCGCGAACCAGGTGGAGATGGCCGCGTCATAGGCGGCGGTGCGCGCGAATGCCTTGGCGGCGAGCTTCTTCCGGAATTCGAGCGAAATGCTGCCCGTGTTCATCTCCAGCGCGTTGAGAACGGCGGCATAGTCGCCGGGATCGATGACGACGGTGGTGTAGGCGTGGTTCTTGGCGCCCGCACGCACCATCGCCGGGCCGCCGATGTCGATGTTCTCGACCGTTTCGGCGTAGCCACCGCCGGCGAAGCGGACTTCCTCGAACGGATAGAGATTGATGACGAGCAGATCGAAGGGCTTGATCCCGTGATCTTCCATGGCGGCTGCGTGGTCGGGATCGTCGCGGACGCCGAGCAGCCCGCCATGCACCAGCGGGTGCAGGGTCTTGAGCCTTCCGTCCATGATCTCGGGAAAGCCGGTGATGTCCGAGACGTCGGTGACGGCAATCCCCGCCGCGGCGATCGCCTTCGACGTGCCGCCCGTGGAGACCAGTTCGATACCGCGATGCGCCAGCTCTGCGGCAAACTCGACGAGGCCCGTCTTGTCGGACACCGAGAGCAGGGCGCGGCGAACCGCGATCAGGTCCGGCGCGGGGATGTTCTTCAAGGCGACGGCCATGCGCGGGAAACTCCGTGGGAATCCGGGATGCGGGCGCCCTATCACATGCGGCGGCGAAAACAAACGTTCCCGCAGGCCTCCCGCCCCTTCGAGGGATTACCCCCGCAGCCGTTCGAAACGCCAGCGCACCGCCTTCTTCTGGGAGGCACGGAAATAGAGCACGATCTGCACGTTGCGCCGCGGCCCGGTGAGCCCGGCGAAGAAGATGGATTCCTCGATTGCCGGTTCTACGCCCTTGCACTCGAAGCGCCAGTGGTTCTCCTCGCCCGCGGACAGCACGAGGTTCTCCGCCTTGTCGCGCAGGAGCGTCACCTCGGGGTGGATGTGGAAGCGGATCGCAACCGCGTCGTCCTGTGCGGGCGCAGCCGAACCTCCGGGGCCATGAAACCGGTCGACACCCTCGAGGACGTCGCCCTTCTCTGCGAGCGAGACTTCCCGCTCGTGCACGATCCCGAACGTTCCGACGTAGCCGTCATGGGACGCGACGAAGCCCTGGAGCCCGTCCGAATCGGTGCGTCTGGATCGCACCTGATCGGGACCGCCCACCACGATCGGCCCCAGAAAGCGCCGCCAGCGCGGCGACGAAAGGATGCGACTGGACGACGTGTCGTTGAGAACGGCGGTCGAATGCGCGGCGGTCGCGCGCGCGAGCGACAGATAGTCCGGCGGACCGTAGGTATCGACGCCCGAGTTGACGACCAGAAGCCGCTTTCTGGAGGAGAGTTCGAACGAGAGGCAGCCCGCATACGCGTTAGTCGATACCTCCGCGTTGATCGGTCTGCCGGTATCCGCGATGACGGTGGTCGCTCCCATCGACAGTCGCTCGAAACCCGAATGAGGTGCATGCAGCAGCGGCTGCCCCACCGCGTCGTCGTGCCGGAGGATGGCGATGATCCTGTCCGGGATCGTGGCGCCCATCCCGTTGAAGCGGGCGAGATTGCCGTCCTGGTGCCGGAAGAAGCGCAGCGCAGGAAGCATCCGGTCGATGGCCCCCATCAGTGCGGGTGGCGGCGCTTCGGCCTGGTTGGCGTAGGTCTGGCGCAGCGGCAGGAGATCGGCCAGCAGTTCCAGGATCGCCAGCGGATTGCGCGAAATGTGGCCTCCGTCGGCCAGGATCTGGCGGTCGAGCTCACGTTCGAGATTGCGCGTGGCGCTTCGCAGCGTGGCGGAGGCAGTCGGCAGGGACAGGGCCGCGAAGGCAAGCGCGATGCGCGCCCTGAGCCGCTCCTCCCCATCCGGCATGTCCCGGACCATCGCGCGCACGTAGCGGATCTGCAGCGACAGCGACCGCAGAAAAGCGCGGTAGAACTGGAATTCCGCTCCCTGCAGCACGATCGTGGAATGCTGCAGCCATGCGATGATGCGCTTCGAGGTCACCTCCGGCGTCCACGCTATGCCCGCGATGCGTACGCCGTTGGAAGAGATCCAGTCCGACACCAGTGCGCGTGCATTCGCCGTTGCAAGGTCGGTGCCGGCTTCGCGCATGTGCCTCAGCCAGCGGAAGCCATGCAGCGATTTCTGCCACGCCTCGCTGGCGCCCTCGATGCCGAAGGGCGAGCGGCCTGCCGTCTCGACCAGGCGCCCCGACAGGGGAAATCGCCCGTGATAGATTTCCGATGCGATGTAGGGGTCCGCCAGTCTGAGGTCCGGCGGAGCGATCAGGACGCGGTCGGGCGTCCGCCCGGCATAGCGCCAGCGGCGCGCCGGTCCGGAGCGCAAGCGGCGGCGCACTCGGCGCCAGGCCTCTCTTGCGACGAGTCCCCACAAGCGCGGTGAATGGCCCGCGGCTCTTGCCAATGATTGCGTCCCTTGAACATCCCCACCCGCCAAGAGTTTATATGATTCAAAGTGCTGCGCGACAGGCTTTTTGGGGAAGAAGCCGGCTGTCCTAAGCTTTTCGCCTCAGACGCGCGGCGAAGAAGCCGTCCAGGCCCGACGTTCTCGGGTCTTCGGTGCGAAAGCCGGCGGGGGTGGTGCGGATTTCGCCGCGTGCGTTGACGAAGCCGGTCGCTCCCCTCGCCTCGTCGGGCGTCAACGGGTCGCGCTCAAACGCCGCTGATTCGGCAAGGAACGCCGCGACGACGTCCTCGCCCTCCACGGGATCCAGCGAGCAGTTCGAGAAGACGAGCCGCCCGCCGGGCTTCACCATGCCGGCGGCGCGCGCGAGCAGCCGCGCCTGGACGCCGGCCAGTTTGTCGATCTCCTCGGGCGATTTCGTCCACGACACGTCCGGGTGGCGCCGCACCGTTCCGGTCGACGAGCAGGGTGCGTCGAGAAGCACGGCATCGAAGAGCGCCGGCGGCTCCCATTTCATCAGATCCGCCTCGACGATCTCGGCCTCGAGCGCGAGGCGTTCCATGTTCTGCCGGAGCCGCCGGAGCCGGCTTGCGGAGGCGTCCACCGCCGTCACCTTTGCACCGGCGCTTGCCAGTTGCGCGGTCTTCCCGCCCGGCGCCGCACACAAATCGGCTACCCGCAGCCCCCCGATTCCGCCTATCATGCGGGCCGGCAGCGATGCCGCCGCATCCTGCACCCACCACTCCCCTTCGAGGTAGCCGGGCAGGTCCGACACCTGCCTGTCGAGCGATGCGACACGCACGCTGCCGGTCGGCAGGACGAACCCGCCGAGCTTCGCGGCCCAGCCTTCCGGGTCGGATTTGACGGTAAAGTCCGTCGGCGCCTCGATGCGATGCGCATCCAGAATGGCGCTGGCGACCTCGGTCCCATAGACGCTCTCGAGCCGACGCGAGAACCAGTCCGGCGCGTCGCCGTTGGCAGCAAGTGCTGCGGGCAGCGAGCGTTCCTTGCGGCGCGCGATTTCGCGCAGCACCCCGTTTACCAGGCCCGAGAAACGGGCCGTGCGAGGGTCATCCTTCGCGTGCAGCACGGCAATGTTGACCGCCGCGCTGTCGGGAACGTCGAGGAACAGGATCTGGGCCGCGGCAACGTGCAGGACGTGCGCGAGCGCGGTGGCGTTGGCTGGCAGCGGCCGGTCGAGCCGGCTCGAGATCAGCGAAGCGATCGTCGTGCGGTATCGCAGGGCGGTGGCGAGGATCGCCCGCACGAGGCCGCGGTCGCGCGGTTCCAGAGCCAGGTATTGCGGATGCCCGTGCTCGTTGTCGGTCAGACCGTCGAGCGGCGTCTTCTTGTCGACGACGGCCGCCAGCAGCTTCGCCGCTGTCTTGCGGGCAGCGAGCCCGGGCACGGTATCCGCCCCGGCATTGCGGTAATGATCGTCGGCTCCAGGCGCTGCGGATCTGCGGCCGTTCGCCGGCCTCACGACCAGGGCCCCTTCCGCCGCTCATCGTCGCGCCCGCGACCTGCCCGAGGCACCGAAGTGCGGGCCGGCCTCGGCGGCGTCCGCGCAGCACTCGCACGGGGCGCGGCAGGTGCATTCCACGGACCTTCGAAACCGGGAGATGCCGCTTCTGTCCGGACCATGCCGTCGCGGGCCATTTCCTCCAGCGCGGCGATGCGGTTCTCCGTGTTCGGATGGGTGGAGAAGAGGCCGTCCATCCGCTCGCCCGAGAGCGGATTGATGATGAACATGTGCGCCGTGGCCGGATTGCGTTCGGCATCGGGATTGTGGATGCGCCCGGCAGCGTTCGAGATCTTGTCCAGTGCCGAAGCCAGCCAGAGCGGATTTCCGCAAAGCTGCGCGCCGAGCCGGTCGGCGGAGTATTCGCGGGTGCGGCTGATCGCCATCTGCACCATCATGGCCGCCAGCGGCGCGACGATCATCGCGACGAGGACGCCGACGAAGCCGAACGGGTTGTTGTTGTCGCGGTTGCCGCCGAAGAAGAAGGCGAAGTTGCCGAGCATCGAGATCGCACCCGCAAGCGTCGCGGTAATCGTCATCGTGAGCGTGTCACGGTTCTGGACGTGCGCGAGTTCGTGCGCCATGACGCCCGCGACCTCCTCGTATGAAAGCCCTTCGAGCAAGCCCGTCGTTGCCGCAACGGCCGCGTTCTGCGGATTGCGTCCCGTCGCGAAGGCGTTCGGCTGCGGGTTCTGGATCAGGTAGACCTTGGGCATCGGCATGTTGGCATTCTGCGCCAGGCCCCGGACGATCTCGTAGTATTCGGGTGCGTTGCGCTCGTCGACCTCGACGGCATGGTGCATCCTGAGCACCATCTTGTCGGCGTTCCAGTAGCTGAAGAGGTTCATGCCGGCGGCAATGACGAAGGCGATCAGCATGCCGCCCGTACCGCCGATCAGATAGCCGATGCCCATGAACAGCGCCGTCATGACGGCGAGAAGCATCGCGGTGCGCATCATGTTCATGGAAGGTCTCCGATCCTGCGGCCGGTTGCGGGGTCGATCCGCAAATTGAATCGCTCTATATGATGGTATGCCGCGATTGCCACTTCAATAATCGGGACGATGCGCACGTGACGGACGGAACCGCCGAGCAGAAACCGGGCGACCAGGAGCAACCGCCCCTGGGGCGAAAGCCGCTTACCGAGCAGGCGAAGCGCGCGCTTGCCGAAGCCGAGGAGCGGCGGCGGGCCTATCTTGCCGAAGAAGCGCGCATGCCCAGGGAACTCGGCGGCCGTGGCGGCAAGGAACCGGGGCGCTATGGCGACTGGGAGGTGAAAGGGCTGGCGACGGATTTCTGACCATCGCCGCGGAAAGCATGCATCGCTGCTTGTCAAACGGCGGAAATAGGATTATTTTCCTGTCATGCCGAATCGCCTTTCACTGCCCTTCCAGGTTCTTCGCATCGGTCTCGCCGCTTCCGCGATCCTCATGGCGATGCCGTCCACTGGACAGGCGGCCGATCTCTTCCCCGGACCGGTTCAGGCGCGGATTCTCAGGATCATCGACGGGGACACCTTCGCGGCGGAAGCGCTGATATGGCCGGGGCAGGTCCTGACCGTGAACGTCAGGCTGCGCGGCATCGACGCTCCCGAACTGCATTCGCGCTGCGCGGCCGAACGCGAGGCCGCGAAACGTGCCGCACGGACGCTCGCCGAAATCGTCGGCAGCGGCGGGGAAGTGTCCATCTCGAACATAGGATCCGACAAGTATTACGGTCGGGTCGTCGCCGACGTTGCCAATGGCGAGGGAGAACCCCTCGCCGAGCGCATGCTCGACGAGGGCGTGGTACGAACCTACGATTCCGGGGCGCGCGCCGACTGGTGCCGGCAAGGCATGCTGACGGGGCTCCTCGAATAGGAAAAGGGCCGCCCGGTGAGGCGGCCCCCGTGTTTCCGTCCGCGGCGCGGCTTCTGGTGACGGCAAGCGCCGTCAGCCGCGCATCACCCCTTCGTCAGGAAGACTGCTTCCCGCGAAGGCGATCCGCCGAAGCCACGCTCTGGAAAACGAAACCACTCGACATCGGATCACCTCCTTTCAGTTTGTTGAACACGGCGGAGAGGATGGGGTGATCGGGAATGGAATGCAAGTACCGTCGCGACATTCATGGCGGCCGGACCTCGGCACCGTCGCTCGGCTTTCAAAAACAGCCTACCTGCGGTAGTAGACGCAGATGACTCTGTATCGAAAGGTTGTGCGCCGGCTGGTTCGCGCCGCATGGATCGTCATGCTTCTCTGCGGCCTTCATGCCAACGCAGGCGCCTCGCCACCGTGGAGTAAGCCAACCGCCACCGGATTGCAGGCAACTCCGGTCGCCGCGCGCACTTGCAAGCAGGTGTCCTCCTGCGAGGAGGCCGTTCGCCTCTGGTGCGGCGGCTATCGCAGGGCCGACGGCGACGGAGACGGTATTCCCTGCGAGAACGTCTGCAGGACCAAGGAGGAGGTCGACAGGATCCGGGCCGCGATCGGCTGCTGATAGCCGAGGCCTGGCCTCAAGAAATCAGACACTTCCACGATTTTCGCCTCCACTTTATCCACGCCCCCGATGGCCCGGCCCACAATGCCCCGAGTCGTGGAGAGGTTTGCCGTGGACCTGGGACTGGACGATCGGACGCTGAGGCGCATCATTGCGATGCTCGCCGGCTTCGCCGTTCTCGCCGAGCGTGCCGGCAGCCGTTCCTTCCCTGTCCGCTGGTTCGTTCTCTCCGTGCTCGGCTATGCCGAAGGCGTGGCGCGGGCTTTCGTCGTCGAGGCCACGCATTCCGAATGGCCATGCTTCGAGGATGATCTTGCGCCCGGCGACCGTCCCGTCGATGCGGCGGTGCTCGCGTGGCGGTTCCGCGTGCTCGCGGCGGTGCTCGGCACGCTGCTGGCTCCCGAAGGCGGGTTCGATGGAAATGCCGCTGCCCGCCCACCCTGCCGCCGCGCAGCGTGCGCCGTCACCTTCGGCGGCTGGCAGCCCATGCTCAACGACACGTCATGACGCGGACGCTCCCGCGGACGCATTCACCTGTCGGATCCGGCTGGCCGGGCGGAAGAAAGCCGCCGCGCGGCGCGCCGGCGCTCGCCTCGAAATGCGAGGGCACGCCTTGCTCGGTTCGGGGTGCCGAAGCGTCACTCACCCCTTCTTCTTGTTCTGCCGGTTCGAGACGAGATCGTCCACGACCGCCGGATCGGCGAGCGTCGAGGTATCCCCCAACGCGCCGAAATCGTCCTCGGCGATCTTCCTGAGGATGCGGCGCATGATCTTGCCGGAACGCGTCTTCGGCAGGCCGGGCGAGAACTGTATCTTGTCCGGCGAGGCGATCGGCCCGATCTCGTGGCGTACATGCGCGACCAGTTCCTTGCGCAGGTCCTCGGTCGGTTCCACGCCCGACATCAGGGTCACGTAGCAGTAGATGCCCTGCCCCTTCATGTCGTGCGGATAGCCGACGACCGCGGCCTCCGACACCTTGTCGTGGCTGACCAGCGCCGATTCCACTTCCGCCGTTCCCATGCGGTGGCCGGACACGTTGATGACGTCGTCGACCCGTCCGGTGATCCAGTAGTAGCCGTCCTGGTCGCGGCGGCAGCCGTCGCCGGTGAAGTACTTGCCCTTGTAGGTCGAGAAGTAGGTCTGGATGAAGCGCTCGTGATCGCCGTAGACGGTACGCATCTGGCCCGGCCAGGAATCGGTGATGCACAGGTTTCCGTCCGCGGCACCCTCGAGAACCTTGCCGTCATTGTCGACGAGCTGCGGCTGGATGCCGAAGAAGGGCAGCGTCGCCGAACCGGCCTTGAGATCTGTCGCGCCCGGGAGCGGCGTGATAAGGATGCCGCCGGTCTCGGTCTGCCACCAGGTGTCGACGATCGGCGATTTCTTCTCGCCGACGACGTTGTAGTACCATTCCCAGGCTTCCGGATTGATCGGCTCGCCAACCGAGCCGAGCACCCGCAGCGACTTGCGCGACGATTTCTTCACGTGGTCGTCGCCAGCCCCCATCAGGGCACGGATTGCGGTCGGTGCCGTGTAGAAGATGTTGACCCTGTGCTTGTCGATGACCTCCCAGAAGCGCGACGCCGACGGATAGTTCGGCACTCCCTCGAACATCAGCGTGGTGGCGCCGTTGGCGAGCGGTCCGTAGACGATGTAGGAGTGGCCGGTCACCCAGCCGACGTCGGCCGTGCACCAGTAGATGTCCCCGTCGTGGTAGTCGAAGACGTATTCGTGCGTCATCGAGGCGTAGACCAGATAGCCGCCCGTCGTGTGCAGGACGCCCTTCGGCTTGCCCGTGGAGCCGGACGTGTAGAGGATGAACAGCGGATCCTCCGCCTTCATCTTCTCCGGCTCGCATTCCGGCTTCACCGCGCGGATTTCGTCGTGGTACCAGAGGTCCCGGCCGTTGGCCCAGCCGACCTTTCCGCCGGTCCGACGAACCACCAGCACGTTCTTCACCCTGACGAAGTTCTTCGCCGCGATGTCGATGGCCTTGTCGGTGTTCTCCTTGAGCGGGATCGTGCGGCCGCCGCGCAGGCCTTCGTCCGCGGTGATGACGAAGGTCGATTCGCAGTCGACGATGCGGCCCGCGAGCGCATCCGGCGAGAAGCCTCCGAAGACGACGGAGTGGATCGCCCCGATGCGCGCGCAGGCGAGCATCGCATAGGCGGCTTCCGGGATCATCGGCATGTAGATGGTGACGCGGTCGCCCTTCTTGACGCCGTGCGCCTTCATCACGTTGCCGAGCCGGCAGACATGCTCGTGAAGCTGTCGATAGGTGACCTTCTTGTCGTCGTAGGGATTGTCGCCTTCCCAGATGATGGCGACCTGATCGCCCCGCTTCTTCAGGTGGCGGTCGATGCAGTTGTAGGAGACGTTGGTCTGGCCGTCCTCGTACCACTTGATCGGCACCTTGCCCTTGAACGAGGTGTTCTTGACCTTGGTGTAGGGCTTGTACCAGTGGATGCGCTTGCCGTGCTTGCCCCAGAATTTCTCCGGATCCCTGACGCTGTCCTTGTACCACTTGCGATACGTCTCATCGTCGATCAGCGCCCGCTTTTTCCAGTCGGCCTTCACGCGATGGACATGGACGTCGGACATGCTTTTCTCTCCCCTCGGATACTCGTCGGCGGCAAGTGCAGTCCCGGGGACGCACCCGCAAGCTCGCGGCGCATTATTATCAATTCGTCGCAACCCACAACATTAGACCTTCGATCGGGCGTGTCGACATGTCGCGGGTGGCCGCCACCGCCGCGGGCGCGGCTGTTAGCAACTCCCCGGATCGGCTGACAACCCATTGATATCGCCAGAGATTTCTTCTCGCCTCACGAAAATGTCAATGGACGATTAACCTTTCGATCCGACACTTTTTCGCCGGAGGAGCATTGATGAAGGACGGCAACATGACCGGGACGAATGGCATGCGCGAGACTTCCGAGATGGAACTTATGCTCAACGGCTACGGCCTGACCACCGCGCAGATCCTCTACGGGATGCCCGATCATCCCCACTTTCTCCAGACATTCATCTGGCAGGAATACGATCTCGCACCGCGCTTTCCCGCACTCTTCAGGTTCGTCGAGTTCTGGCGCGAGAAGCTCGAGGGGCCGCTGCACTCGGTCTCCTACACGCACCGGAAGCTGATCGCGCCCAACGAATGGCGCAGCGTCAACGGCGAATTGATCCTGCACTAGCCGGACACCGGCGCGGGGTTTTCGCCCTGTGCAGGCGGTGTTGCCTTTCCTGTGGCGGCGGCGGCGCCACCGTCCTATATTCGTCGCGACGGTCTGCGCTTCACGGCAGGAGTAACACTTCCCCGGGGCCTTATTGATCCCAAGGGAGCTGTCCCTGGGAG
The DNA here is from genome assembly GCA_963747465.1 of uncultured Alphaproteobacteria bacterium. Taxonomy (GTDB): domain Bacteria; phylum Pseudomonadota; class Alphaproteobacteria; order Rhizobiales; family Rhizobiaceae; genus Aquibium. Next base: position 261,768 of record CAVVFC010000003.1, on the reverse strand, counting down.
GACCCGTGGGTCCTTTCATACGGCGCCCACCTACGTTGTAGGCACCCGGGATCAACCTCTCCACCGGTTGTCGTGGATCGTCACTCTTCCTCCCCCCTATGGATTCCATGGTTGATTTCTCGCCGTCATTCGGTTTCCTGCACACCGGAAAACGGGAAATCTTCGGATGCAACCCCTCAAGGAACTGAAAAGGCGGCTTCGCGAGGAGGCGCTGTCGCGCCGGGACGCGCTCGATCCTCGCTACCGCATCGAGGCCTCGCTGTCGGTCGCCGAGTCCGGGGCCGACGCAATAGACTGCGGCCCCGGCGACGTGGTCTCCGGCTTCTGGCCGATCCGCTCGGAGATCGATCCGCGCCCGCTGATGGATTGCCTCCGCCAGAAGGGTGCGCGGCTCTGCCTGCCGGCAATCCTCGACAGGAGCACGATCGTCTTTCGCGAACTCGTGCGCGGCGCCACGATGGTCGACATGGGCTTCGGCACGATGGGCCCGGCGGAAGATGCCGATGTTCTCGATCCCACCATCATGCTCGTGCCGCTCGCCGCCTTCGATGCACGCGGGCACCGCATCGGCTACGGCGCCGGCTACTACGACCGCGCGATCTCGAAGCTGCATGCCAAGGGTCTTTCCCCGCGCCTGACCGGCATGGCTTTCGACTGCCAGGAGGTCGATCACGTGCCGGACGAGCCGCACGACATGATCATTCCCGAACTGCTGACCGAAAGCGGCTTGCGCCGTTTCGCGACCGGATTGTAAAGCTTCGCCTCATGAGATTGCTCTTCCTTGGAGACATGGTCGGCCGCACTGGCCGCGCGGCGGTCTGGGACCGGCTTCCCGGCCTCATATCCGACTTCCGCCTGGACTTCGTCATCGTCAATGGCGAGAACGCCGCCGGCGGGTTCGGCATCACCGAGGACATCTTCCGGCAGACGCTCCATGCGGGCGCCGACGTGGTGACGACCGGCAACCATGTCTGGGACCAGCGCGAGGCACTCGAATTCGCGCCCCGCGAGGAGCGCTTCCTGCGCCCGGCCAACTTCCCGAAGGGTACGCCGGGCCGCGGCTCGGGACTCTTCACCGCCAGGAACGGCGCCCAGGTGATGGTCTCCAACATCATGGGCCGGGTCTTCATGCACCCCGAACTTGACGATCCGTTTCAGGCCGCCGAACGCGAGCTTGGCGCCTGCCCGCTCGGCGAACAGGCCGACGCCGTCGTCATCGACTTCCATGCCGAAGCGACCAGCGAGAAGATGTGCTTCGCGCATTTCGTCGACGGACGCGCGAGCCTCGTCGTCGGGACGCACACGCACCAGCCGACAGCCGACCACCAGATCCTGTCCGGCGGGACGGCCTATCTGACCGACGCCGGGATGTGCGGCGACTATGATTCCTCGCTGGGCATGGACAAGAACGAGCCGTTGAACCGCTTTCTTTCCAAGGTGCCGAAGGGCCGCTTCGAGGCGGCTGCCGGTCCGGCGACCATCTGCGGCCTCGGTGTCGAAATTTCGGACCGGACCGGACTGGCGGAGAAGGTGGCCCCTCTGCGGCTCGGGCCGAGGCTCGAGGAGACGGTGCCTGCCTTCTGGAACGGTCGTTGACCGCGGACGTTGTTGAACCTAATCCTCCCGCGGCCCAGCCACCACTGTTTTGAAAGAGCACTTCATGCCCTTTGCAGAGTTCATTGCCCCGCATTTCCTGTGGCTGGATGATCCGACATCGTGGGTGGCGCTGGCCACGCTCGTCGTCCTCGAGATCGTGCTCGGCATCGACAACCTGATCTTCATCTCGATCCTGACCAACAAGCTGCCGGCCGAACAGCAGAAGAATGCTCGCCGCATCGGCATCAGCGCGGCCCTGGTCCTGCGCCTGATCCTGCTCGCCACCATTTCCGTCATCGTCAGCCTGACGACGCCCCTTTTCGAGATCTTCGACCACGGCTTTTCCTGGCGCGACCTGATCCTGATCGCCGGCGGTCTTTTCCTCGTCTGGAAGGCGACCAAGGAAATCCATCATTCCGTCGATCCGGAGGACCCGAAGGACAACATGGTCGGCTCGACGGTGTCGATGTCGATCGGCGCGGCGATCCTGCAGATACTGCTGCTCGACCTCGTATTCTCGATCGATTCCATCATCACCGCCGTCGGCATGACCGACGAGATCGCGATTATGTACATCGCCGTCATCTGCGCGGTCTCGGTAATGCTGATCGCCGCCGAGCCGCTGTCGCGCTTCATCGCCAAGAACCCCACCATCGTCATGCTCGCGCTCGGATTCCTGCTGATGATCGGCATGACGCTGATCGCGGATGGCATGGGCTTCCACGTGCCGAAGGGCTACATCTACGCCGCCATGGGCTTCTCCGCGCTGGTCGAGGGGCTGAACATGCTGGCGCGGCGCAAGCGGGCGGCCGACAAGGCGGCGGGGAGCGACCGCGCCGGGCACTGAAGCGCCTCAGATCGGCGTGCCCCCGGGCCTGGGGATGACCTCGCCCGGTTTCGGGACGAGCATGTGGCGCTCCTTGAGCCACGGATCGATTTCGATCGCCTGTCGCAAGGCCTCCTGGGAGAGCTCCGTGCGGCCCTGCCGCATCAGGACGAGCGCCTTGCCGGCGAGCGCACCGAAATGCTTCGGCTCCAGTTCGAGCGTGCGATCGAGGTCGGCGAGCGATTCGTCGTAGTTCTCCTTCAGGAACCATATGAAGGCGCGCTGATTCCAGCCTTCCGCGTAGTCGGGTGCCGCGGCCACCACCCCGTCCAGGATCCCGAGCGCCTTGTCGAAATCGTAGGATCCGCGGGCATCCATGGCCTGCGCCACGTCGCGGCGGACCTCCGGCGTCGGGCCCTGCGCCATCCACATCTTCCAGATCGCGTCCTCGGCGGCTCTTGCCGCCGGTTCGGTCGGCGCATTGCGCAGCTCCTCGAAGAGCCGTGAGCGCTCGTCCGGCCCATCGGCCAGAGAGCCCGTCGCCGCGACGAAAAGCGCGGCCATGGCCCATACCAACTTCCCGAAAACGGTCATCACAGCACTCCTTCAGACGCCTTCGAGGATCAGGATGGTCGGCCTCCTGGGCAGATCCCGCAGCGAGACGGTGAAGCTGCGTTCCCCCCGGTAATCGACTGCGTAGCCTTCGCCCATCATCGACAGGAACTCGCCCATCGGCGTCGAATGGCGGTGCATCGGCAGCACGATCGAAGAATAAAGCCGAGTGGTGATCTCGCTCATGTTGGCGAGCGACTGGGTCATGCCGCCGTCGACGGGCACCATGACGATGTCGAGCCGGCCGATCGCGGCATAATGCGCATCGGTCAGGTCGTGGTGCAGATGGCCGAGATGGCCGATGCACAGATCGGCGACCTCGAAGATGAAGATCGAATTGCCGTCCTTCTCCATCGTACCATAGCGGCGTATGTCGGTCGGCACGTTGCGGACATAGACATCGTCGATGACGAGTGCATGCCTCGCCGGGCCGTCCCCGGCCGGGTTCCAGCCGGGCAGCACGTATTCGATGCCTGGATCGGGACTGCTGGTGAAATGCGTCGTATGCGCCTTGTTCATGGTGACCACGCGCGGCAGCGGATCGCTCCCGTAGATGCCGCTATAGTCGGTGGCGATGCGCACGCCGGCCGGCGTCTCGACGACGTAGGTCGAATGCCCGGCATAGGTGATCGTCACCCCGGAGCCGGTCTGCGTGGCCTGTGCGGGCACGAAACTGGCATGTATCGCGGATGGAAGCCCCTGGGCGATCGCAAGGCATTTCGAGGGGACCGGATCCTGCTGTGCGGCGGCGATGCCGGACCAGAACAGGAGGGCGAAAAGAATGGCGGCAGCGCGGGCGACAGGCATGAAAGGTCTCCTTCGTCGGCGAAGCGGTGCGTGGCTGCCTGCACATAACGCCACGTCGCGGCCTCCATGCGGAGTCACGATTTCGCGAGACCGGAAATCGGCGCATTCCCGAATATCCCCCGGTTGCAATTTCCGGCGGCTCTGGTTATATCCCGGGCTCTTGGACGCGCCCATCGTCTAGCGGTCAGGACGGCGCCCTCTCACGGCGCAAACAGGGGTTCGATTCCCCTTGGGCGTACCATCTCTCTCCCCACCTCTTTTTTCGTCCCGATGCTGCGGAATCGGTCTCGCGACCGGAACCATCACCGCAGAATTCGGTTCGATTCCTTGATGCCCCCGGCAACGCTCGGCGTTCGCCGCGAGGGGTGCACCTCAGAAACAAGGAGGAAACCAAATGAGACTGCTCAGTTCTACCGCTCTTGCCGCCGTCGTCATCGGCATAGCCGCACCAGCCTACGCCCAGAGCGATGCCGCTACCTCGCAGGGCTCCCAGCAGAATGCCGCCATGTCGCCTGCCTGCGATGCATCGTTCAAGAACGTCGACGTCGACAATGACGGCATGGTGACGCGCGAGGAAGCCGTGCGCGGCGTGCAGCAGGATTTCGGCATCATCGACGCCGACGGCAACGGCGAGATCACCAAGGAAGAATTCGCCAACTGCACGACGCCGGGCAATGAACAGCAGGCCGCCACGGGTGACCGCACCGACGAGAATTTCGCCGGAGCCGATGTCAATCAGGACCAGTCCGTCGACCGCAACGAATACATGGCCTCGGCCCAGAAGGCCTATGAGGACGCCGACCGGTCGAACGACGCCGCGCGCCCGACCTGGTTCCTCTGGCTGACGCCGCAGGAGCTCGAGCAGGGCGCGGCCGACAAAATGTCGCCGGACGTCGCCGGCACCCGCGCGGCGATGAATTTCGCGGCGCTCGACGAGAATGGCGACGGCAAGCTCACCGCAGCCGAGTGGAAGCGCGACTCGGTCAGCGGCATGACGCCCGACTGGTCCGCCTCGCGCTTCTCGTACCTGGACGCGGACGGATCCGGAACCGTGTCGAAGGACGAGTATTCCACGGCACAGTTCAGCGCGCTCGACCAGACCAAGACCTCGGCGATGCCGTCGGCCGACGCGTCGGGGTCCGACGCCAAGACGCAGTCGGCCTCGGATGCCGATGGCCAGACGATGAGCGACCAGTCGATACCGGTGTTCATCTATCGCTTCCGCACATTTTAGACGGATCGGTCCAGACACTCCGGAGGCTGCCGCGGGTCAAGGCTCGCGGCAGCCTCTTCATCTATGTCGCTAAAATCCAATCGACCCCGCAAAGCCGTTCTTAATCGGACTTCGTCAAAATGGCGGCTTCGTTGACGGAGGCTTGAAACGATGACCAAGGACATCGGCCTTGCGCCGCCCAAACCCGCCGCTTCTTCCGAGAAGCCGCTCCAGGGCGTCGTGCGGCGCATAGCGGAACTGGTCGTACCGATCGCCCTCGTCATCGGCGCCTACTGGATCGGCGAGAACTACCTGCAGTTCTGAGCGGTCGTCCGGCCTCCCGCTGCCAAGCCGCTGTGCGATCAGCGCGTTCGACGGCGAACGGTACGCCGTTCCTTCCACGCCATATCTTGCGCACCGTCCGGAGTGACTTGCATTTCGCCGGGCATGTCCCGGGAAGATGCCGTCAAGGATGGACCCATCGGCGCCGACACGCGTTTGCGTTTCTGAACAACGGAAGAAACGCACCATGCAAAAATCCCACCTCATCGCCGCTTCGCTGCTTCTGTCCACCGGTGCTGCTGCGGCTCAATCGTCGGGGCAAGACCAAGCCGACATCACGCCCGAAGCAATCAATGCCGCCCAATTCTCATCGGGTCCTCTTCCGGACGGTCAGAGTCCGTTGACGGCCCGCATCCAGGTGCTGCTCGACCGCGCGGACGCCTCGCCGGGCGTCATCGATGGATATGAGGGAGGAAACGTCGAAAAAGCCGTGCGGTCCTTCGAGGAGGTGAACGACCTCACGGTCGACGGCATCGTCGACCCGGCGGTCTGGCAGGCTCTGGTGAAATATGGCGGCGACGCCTTCGTACGGCACACCATTTCCGAAGACGATGTCTCCCGCATCGTGAAGCCGCTGCCGGACGACTATGCCGAACTCGCCGAAAGGGACTGGCTCGGCTTCACGAGCGCGGCCGAGAAGATCGCAGAGCGCTTCCACATGGACATCGAATTCCTGAAGAAGCTCAACCCTTCGGCGGATTTCGACGCGGTCGGGTCCGAGATATGGGTTGCCGACCCCGGCGAGGATGCGAAGCCGCAGATCGGCCGGATCGTCGCCGACAAGTCACTGGCACGGCTGCTCGTCTACGACGACGCGGATCGTCTGGTCCTGAGCTATCCCGTGACGATCGGCAGCGACGCGCTTCCCTCTCCCAGCGGCACCCATGAGGTGAAGGCCATCGCCATCGAGCCGACCTACACCTATCGGCCGGACGAGAACTTCCAGCAGGGCGACAATGACGAGGTCCTCACGCTGCCGCCGGGACCCAACAACCCCGTCGGCATCGTCTGGATAGACCTGTCGAAGCCGACCTATGGGCTGCATGGGACGCCGGCGCCCGCCGAGATCGACAAGACCAGTTCGCATGGCTGCGTACGCATGACCAACTGGGACGCCATGGAACTGGCAAACGCCGTGGAGACCGGGGTCACGGTCGAATTCAAGGAGTAGCGGCGTGCGGAAACTCGTTCTTCTCCCCGCGCTCGTCGCGCTCGTGGCAGCCAGCGAATTGCCCGACACCGCCCCGGTGCCACCGGACAATCCGCAACCCGCGGACAGTTCGTCGGAACAATCGGCTCCAGCCTCCGCCGAGGGCGCGAAGACATCTGGCAGCGACGCCTCGCCTGCCGCCGAGGCCAAGGACACTGCCCGTGAACGCACCGGAGACGGCACCACGGCTGGAGACCCGGACGCAGGAACCGGAGAAGACGAGACCGACCTCGCCGATCCGGCCACTGCGCCGGACCAGCGGCCGGAACCCGTGGACGAAGCCGCCATCGCCCGGTGCGAAACGGAACTCAGGGCGCTCGGCGCCGTCTTCGAACGCCGCGACACCATCGACGGTGACGGCACCTGCGGTGTCTACAAGCCCTACAATCTGCGCGAGGCGGCGCCAGGCGTCATCGTGAAGCCGGATACTGAACTGACCTGCGCGGCCGCGCTCGCGACCGCGCGCTGGGTCCGCGACGAGGTCCTGCCGGCCACCCAAGCCCTGGGGGATGACGTCGAACTTTCGGTGGTCGCGCATGCCTCCACCTATGTATGCCGCACCCGCAACAACCAGCCGGATGCGAAGATTTCGGAGCATGCCCGCGGCGCGGCGATCGACATCGCCAGCTTCAACTTCGAGGGTCACGACCCGATCCCGGTCGTGCCGCGCGCCGGCAAGGGCACGATCGAGGAGGCCTTTCAGCGCTCCGTCCGCGCCGGTGCCTGCATGCATTTCACCACCGTGCTCGGTCCGGGAACGGACGAGTACCATGACAATCACCTGCACATGGATCTGGCGGAACGAAAAGGCGACTATCGTCTCTGCCAATAGCACCGCCGATGCAACAAGGGCCGGAGCGATGCCCCGGCCCTTGTCGATTCGATCGCAAGTAGCAGACCCGCCTAGCCCTGCGGCTGCGGCTCCATGCCGGAATCGGGCTCTTCGCCGCCCTTCTTCTTGCCATGCAGGCCAGCCTTCGGGACGGTGGAGCCCCGTGAGGGAGGCGTGTCGTCGCCGACGTCGCGGTTCGGCTTCTGACCGGACATCACCTGGCGTATCTCGTCGCCCGACAGCGTCTCGTATTCGAGCAGGGCCTCGGCGATCGCAATCCATTCGTCGTTCTTCTCCGACAGGATGCGCCGCGCCTCCGTATAAGCCTCGTCGATCAGCCGGCGCACCTCCGCGTCGATGATCTGCTGCGTCTCCTCGGACATGTGCTGCTGACGCGCTACCGAATGGCCGAGGAAGACCTCCTCCTGATTGTCGCCATAGGCGACCTGACCGAGCTTGTCGGAGAAGCCCCAGCGCGTGACCATCGCCCGCGCCAGCTTGGTCGCCTGGTCGATGTCGGATGCCGCGCCAGAGGTGATGTTCTCCTTGCCGAACTTGATCTCCTCGGCAACGCGGCCGCCCATCATGATCGTCAGCCGCGAGATCATGTACTTGTAGCTCATCGAGTAGCGGTCACCCTCGGGCAGCTGCATGACCATGCCGAGCGCCCGGCCGCGGGGAATGATGGTCGCCTTGTGCAGCGGGTCGGCGGAAGGCACGTTGAGCGCCATGACCGCATGGCCGGCCTCGTGATAGGCGGTCAATTCCTTCTCGGCCTGCGTCATCGCGGTCGAGCGGCGCTCGGCGCCCATCATGATCTTGTCCTTGGCGTCCTCGAACTCCGCCATGGTGACGAGACGCTTGTTGCGCCGCGCCGCCATCAGCGCCGCCTCGTTGACGAGGTTGGCGAGATCGGCGCCGGAGAAGCCGGGCGTACCCCGCGCCAGCACCTTGAGATCGACGTTGGGTGCCAGCGGCACGTTGCGCGCATGGACCTTCAGGATCTTCTCGCGGCCGGTGATGTCCGGGTTCGGCACCACGACCTGGCGATCGAACCGGCCCGGGCGGAGCAGCGCGGGATCGAGCACGTCGGGGCGGTTGGTCGCCGCGATCAGGATGATGCCCTCGTTGGTCTCGAAGCCGTCCATCTCGACGAGCAGCTGGTTGAGCGTCTGCTCGCGCTCGTCGTTGCCGCCGCCGAGTCCTGCGCCGCGATGGCGCCCGACCGCGTCGATCTCGTCGATGAAGATGATGCAGGGCGCGTTCTTCTTCGCCTGCTCGAACATGTCACGCACACGCGACGCACCGACACCGACGAACATCTCGACGAAATCGGAGCCGGAGATGGTGAAGAACGGCACGTTGGCCTCGCCGGCGACGGAGCGGGCGAGCAGCGTCTTGCCGGTTCCGGGAGGGCCGACGAGCAGGACGCCACGCGGGATCTTGCCGCCCAGCCGCTGGAACTTCTGCGGGTCGCGCAGGAATTCGACGATCTCCTCGAGATCCTCCTTGGCCTCGTCCACGCCGGCCACGTCCTGGAAGGTGACGCGCCCGTGCGCCTCGGTCAAAAGCTTGGCCTTCGACTTGCCGAAGCCCATGGCGCGTCCCGAGCCGGACTGCATCTGGCGCATGAAGAATATCCACACGCCCAGGATCAGGATCATCGGCAGCCACGAGATCAGGTATCCGAAGATGGAGTTGGACCCGTCGTTCTCCGGCCGGGCGTTGATCGTCACGCCGCGATCCTCGAGCCGGCTTACCAGCGAGGGATCGCCGGGAGAGTAGGTCTGGAAACCGGAGCCGTTGTCGACGTAGGTGCCGGTGATGCGCTCTCCGGCGATGGTGACCGACTTGACCCGGCCGGACGAAACGTCCTGGAGGAACTCCGAATAGGCGACCTCGCGCGCGCTGCCGCGCTGCTGCGGCGTCTGGAACAGGTTGAAGAGCGCGATCAGGAGGACGGCGATGATCGCCCACAGCGCGAGATTGCGGTAATTCGGATTCATCTTCGGGTCCCGTGCGCACCCGGCTGGCGATGCGCGTCCATGGTGGAGAATTCAGCCTAACATAGGGTTGGCAAAACACGTTGCCAAGCATTTGCCGGGCATTCGGTTAAGGACCTTATGCGGCATTGTGACTGCGCGATGGCGGCTCGGGAATTTCGTCGCTTCCAAAGAGCCCGGCCACCGCTCGCGCGGGCGCCAGGTCGAAGCTCGGCAGGAAGCGTATCCAGGGCGCCGGCAGCCGGCCAAGAAGATCGGCGAATGCGGCCGGGCTGCCGCGTTCGTGGCTCCGGTCGGATTGGCGGACGTGGATCAGCGGTTCCGCCGCGAGCGCGGCACGCACAAGGGCCTGCGGAGCACCGCCGCGCTCGCGCGCTCGGGCGGCGGCAAGGGTGGGCCCCAGTGCCTCGACCACCCCGTTTTCAGGCAGGTCGTCTCCGCAGATGCGATAGCGACCGTCCCAGACGGAACCTGACGACACGGTCATGGCTCCGGTCCATCCTGCACGCAGTTCGCGGTGGAGATAGCCGGTCCCGCCCTTGCGCAGATCGACCACCGCTCCGCCAAGCGTGCTTCTGAACGCCGCCTCTCCCAGCCGCTCGTAGAGCTTCCGGGCACGTCCCGCTTCCGGCAGGTGTTCGCGTCCGCCGACGGCGGCGAGCAGGATGCGGAAGGCAAGGCGCGCCGCCGGGCCGTCGTTGACCTGCGCAAACCCGGCTTCGAGCCGGACAAGGCCCGGTGAGGGCAGACTTGCGTATCGCCGGATGATCTCGGCCGCGCGGTCTCCAGTCGCCATGCGTTCCGCGGCGGCGCGGCGGCCCTGCTCTATCAGGGTCGCGAGGATCTCGTCCTCTTGCGGACCGGCGAGCGCACGGCGGGCGCTGACCCGCTCGTAGCTGGCCATCTCGTTGCTGGGATCGTCTATCCATGCGATGCCACGCCCGCTCAGCAGGCTCCGAAGGTCTTCGCGGCGGCAGCCCAGGAGAGGCCGCATGATCCAGATCTTTCCGTCATACAAGGTCGCGGGCGCCATCCCCGCCAGCCCGCGTCCATCGCCCCTCTCGCGGCGCATGGAGATGGTCTCGGCCTGATCGTTGAGCGTGTGGCCGGTAAACACGAGTGACGCCCCGGCTTGCCCCGCCGCCTGGGCGAGCAGGCGATAGCGTGCTTCGCGCGACGCTGCCGAAAGCCCGGTCGCGGGCTTGTCGCCCTCCCATCGGAGCGTGCGATGTTCGATCCCGCGTTCGCGGCAGAAGGCAGCGACCTGTTCGGCTTCGTCGGCGGATTCTGCACGCAGACCATGGTCCACGGTGACCGCCAGGACTTGATCGCTGGGCCCGTCTCTGAAACGGGATGAGAGGAGAACGAGAAGCGCCAGCGAATCGCTGCCGCCCGAAACCGCCACGACCACCGGCGTACGTTCCGGCAATGCGATTTCGTCGAAAATGTTTTCCGGGCTGATGTCCAGGATGCAGTCCCCCTCGTCTGGATCGGCCCAACGGACGGATGGAGACCGGGTTCCCCGGACCTGTCGAAAGTAACCCGGCAGTGCGGCCCTTCGCCGTCAGCAGCCGGCCAGTGCCTCTTCCGCCTTGACCCGCTCCTTGAGCGCGGCGGAGAGATCGGAGTACCGCTTGCCGATCTCGGCATAGGTGGCGCAGGCAACGTCGCGCTGGTTGAGCGCGGCGAGCGAAACACCGAGCTTCAGGAGCATGTCGGGCGCCTTGCTGGACTTCGGGTAGTCTCGGTTGGCGGCGAGGAAGACCTCGGCGGAAGTCCGGTACTGTTCCAGTCCGAGCAGCGCCTCGCCCAGCCAGTAATGGGCGTCGGGCGCCTTCGGATCGTTCGGAAACCGCTCGATGTGCTCGCGGAATCCCGCTTCCGCCGTCGCGTAGTCGCCCGAAAGGATGAAGTTGTAGGCGTTTCGGTAGAGCTCGTCGGGATTGTCGGTCTGCGGCAGCGCCGCGACCTGGGTGCCGTCGGTCGCGCCGGTGCCGGAAATCTCGCCATTGCCTTCCGCGAAGGCCGTGTCCTGTGGGCCGGCTTCGGCGCCTCCGCCGACCGGGTTTCCGTTCGCGTCGAAGGTGATCGTGCCGAGGGTGCTCGGCAATTCGCCCGCCGGTTGCTGCCCCGCAGCGGCCTCACCGTTCGTGCCGGAGATGGTATCGGCGCCGCCGACGCCGTTGCGTGCGGTCTCCTGCGACGGACGCGCCGCCAGGTCGCCGCGCTTCTCCTCGAGTTGCTGCAGACGGAACTCGTTGTCCTCCTGCATCTTACGGATCTGGTCCTGCGTCTGCAGCAGAAGGAAGTTGAGCTCCTCGATCTTGCCGTTCAGCTGCCGGATCTGCTCCTCGAGCTCCAGGATTCGAGGGTCTCCCGTCTGGGCAAGCTGGACCTTCGGTTGCTCGTCATTGGCGCGCAGCCAGCTCGCCGGCAGAAGCCGCTCCAGCGTGCCGGGTTCGGCGGATGCCGAGGGGTCGAGTGGCGTCGCAGCGGCAGCCCCTCCGACGAGGAGCGGCAGCGACAAGGCCGCGCAGAAAACCGTGGTGAATTTCATCGAATGTCTCGCTGTGGAAATTCCGGATGTACGGGACACGGCAGCGTCCCCGAACTCGAAGTTACCAAGCCTTGCGACTTCGGCCAAATTTTGTTTCTGGCGCGATGCGAGATCACCTAGGGGTAGCGGCGGGCCGCAGGGCCCACCGCATTTTCAGGATACGATCAGCTGCCGGCGCCGTTCAGCACCGTCACCGCGCGGCGGTTCTGCGACCAGCAGGAGATGTTGTCGCAGACAGCGACAGGACGCTCCTTGCCGTACGAGATCGTCTTCAGGCGGTTCGCCGGAACGCCGCGGGCGACGAGGAAGTCCCGTGTAGCGGCCGCTCGCCGGGCGCCGAGCGCCAGGTTGTACTCGCGGGTGCCGCGCTCGTCGGCATGACCCTCGATCGTGATGCCATAGTTGGGATACTGGCCGAGCCACTGTGCCTGCCGGGCAAGCGTCGCCTGGGCATCGGCGCGGATCGCCGAGGAATCCGTGTCGAAGAAGATGCGGTCACCGACGTTGACCGTGAAATCCTGCTGCGACCCGGGCGTCGCCGCCCCGGCGCCGAGGCCGATGTCGGCCGCGTTGTTGGGGATCTTCTTGGACGCGCACCCAGTTACGGCCAGCGCCATCACGAGCGCGATGACCGCGGGATTTCTGGTAAGTGTTGCGATCAGGCGCATCACCGCCACTCCTTCGCATTGCAGGGGTTACTTTGACCTTCCAGTAACCACCTTTGGGTTAACCGGCGAACAACAAACAGGGTTAATGCTTGCTTATTCCCCTCGAAGCCGCCCGCCTCCGCGGCTGATTTGCAGTGCGCCGCACCCTATGCGGGAATGCGGCGGAAACGCGACCTTCACGTCTTTGTCACCGCTCATTCGAGCAGCGGCGACCATGCCGGGTCTGATGCGAAGTTCGGGCTCTGGATCGCCTGTTCGTTGCGCCCCGTCAGGTCGACGGAGTAGAGGTGCGGGCCGCCCGCGCCGGCAGGCTCCTTGAAGAACATCAGGACGCGGCCGTTCGGTGCCCAGGTCGGCCCCTCCTGGCTGAAGCCGGTCGAAAGGATGCGCTCGCCCGAACCGTCGGTGCGCATCACGCCGATCTGGAAATCGCCGCCCGACTGCTTGGTGAAGGCGATCAGGTCGCCGCGCGGCGACCAGACCGGCGTGGAATAGGTTCCCTCGCCGAAAGAGATTCGCTGCTGGTTGGTGCCGTCGGCGTTCATGACGTAGATCTGTGCCCGTCCGCCGCGATCAGAGGTGAAGACGATCTGGCTGCCGTCCGGCGAGTAGGACGGCGACGTGTCGATGGCGTTCGAATCCGTCAGCCGGGTCGTCGCGCGGCTCCTGAGGTCGAGCGTGTAGATGTTGGAATTGCCGTCGTCGCGGAGCAGGCTCATGATGACCTTCTGGCCGTCCGGCGAGAAGCGCGGCGCGAACGTCATGCCCGGAAAATTGCCGACCAGCTCGCGCTGCCCGGTCTCGAGCTGCAGCAGGTAGACCTGCGGTTGGCCGCTCTCATAGGACATGTAGGTGATTTCCTGCCGGTTCGGCGAGAAGCGCGGCGTCAGCGATATCGCCCGGCCGTCGGACAGGTATCGGACGTTGGCACCGTCCTGGTCCATGATGGCGAGCCGTTTGGAACGCTGGTTCTTCGGGCCCGACTCGTCGATGAAGACGATGCGCGTGTCGAAATAGCCCCGCTCCCCGGTCAGGCGTTCGTAGATCGCATCGGCGATGATGTGCGCGACGCGCCGCTTGTTCGCCTGGGAGGCGAAGAACTGCTCGCCGGCGAGCTGCTGCCCGGCGAAGGTGTCCCACAGCCGGTACTCGGCGCGGATGCGGCCGTCGGCCTCCTGGCTCACGCGCCCGGTCACCAGCGCCTGTGCGTTGATCACCTTCCAGTCCTCGAAGCGCGGGGCCGCGTCGGGGTTGGAGATCTTCTCGATGAAGGCCGCCTTATCGATCGGCGCGAACAGGCCGGACCGCTGAAGATCCGCCGCGACGATCCCCGAAATCTCGGCACCGAGAGTGTCGGCCGACAGGAAATCCGTTATCGCGATGGGCAGCGGTTCGACGACACCCTTGTTGACGTCGATCTCGACAAGCGCCCGCGCCGGCAGCGTGACGGCGGCCGAAAACGCCGCAGCGAGCGCCGCGGCGAGCAGGAGAGGTTTGAAGAGAGCTTTCATTGCTTGACCTTCTTCGTATCGTACTGCGGCCTGGGCCGCCAGAATTCCGTGCGATGCGGCTAGCCGCAAACCGTGATCAGAACATGTCGCTCGGGTCGAAATTCACCACGACCTCGGCCCAGACGTCCTCCTTGCCTTGCGGCAGGATAAAGCCCTTCTGATCGCATTTCTGGACGGCTCGCACCGCGCTTTCGTCGAACTGCCTGTTACCGCTGGACGTGATCACCTGAGGCATGCCCTCCAGTCGGCCGCCGGGTGCGACGTTGAACCGGATGGATGCCCGCAGGTCCGACCCGTCTTCCGCGCCGGCCGGTATGCTCCAGCAACCTGAGAACTGGTTCCGGAGCGCGTCGAGTTCGCTCTGCGACAGCTTTTCGCCGGTCTTGCGCTTTCCGCCGAGCGCAGCCTGCTCTGTCGATCGCTTGGCGCCGCCGCCGGATGCCTTGTCCTGGTTGAGGAGTGCCGCGACGTCTTGAAGGACGTCGTCCGACTTTTCCTGGGCAGGCGTCTGCTGCTTCTTCGGGGCGGGTTTCTCGGCATCCTTTCGCTCGGGCGCCTTCGCGGTCTGTGCCTGCGGCGGCTGCGGCCGGGTTTCCGGGCGCGGAGCGCTGTCCGGCAGGGCTGCGTCCTCCGCTTCGGCGGTCTCGGCCGGAACGGGTTCGGGCGCCGGGTCGGGCTCGACCTCCTGCTTTGGCTGCGGCTCCGGGGTGACCTCGGTCGCCGGGACCGGTTCGGGCGCCGACACGGCCGGCTCCGGTTCCGGAACGGGCTCGGGGAGCGGCGCGGGCTCGGGTGCCGGCTCCGGCAGCGAAGCGGTCTCCACCGGACGCGGCTTGGGGTCGGGTGTGGGCGGCGCCGTCGTGTCGACCGTGTTGTCGCCGACCTGTTCGGCGTTCTCGACCGGCTCCGGCCGCGTCGTCGGCGTCGGCGCAGGCGTCTCGGCGACGGGCTCCTCCCTGTCGCCGACCTGAACCTGACTGATCTGCTCGATCGGCACGATGTCCACGGGGAAGGATTCTATGTCCATGACCTCGAAGGCGCGCGGCGCCGACAGCGTGAACAGCCCGAAGCCGAGCAGCAACGCATGCAGGATCGTCGATGTGACGAGACCGGCCTTCATCGCGGCTAGCTGTCCTGCTCCTGCAGGGTGACGAGGCCGAGATTGTGGAACCCGGCCGCCGAAATCCGCGCCATCACCCGCATCACCGTGCCGTAGTCGGCGCTCTTGTCGCCGCGCACGTAGATGCGTTCCTCGTAGCCGGTCCTGGCAATCGCCTCGAGCTTGGGCACCACTTCATCGATCGGGATTTCGGTCTCCTGGAGATAGATCTGTCCCTTGTCGTTGACGGAAATGGTGATCGGCTGCGTGTCGGCGTTGAGCGCCTTGGCCTGGGTCTCCGGCAGGTCGATGGGAACCCCGACGGTCAATAGTGGCGCGGCGACCATGAAGATGATCAGCAGCACCAGCATCACGTCCACGAAGGGCGTGACGTTGATTTCGGACATCAGCTTGTGGTGCCGGCCGCGCCGCCTGTGGCCGCGGCTGCCCCGGCCGCCCGATTGTCCTACTGACATGCCCATGTCGAATGGTCTCCGTCAGGCCCGCTGCGCGACTTTTTCGTCGATCTGGCGCGACAGTATGGCCGAGAATTCGTCCGCGAATCCCTCCATGCGCATGGCGAGCTTGCCCGCGTCCGAGGACAGCTTGTTGTAGGCCACGACCGCGGGAATGGCCGCAAGCAGGCCGATCGCGGTGGCGAGCAGCGCCTCTGCGATACCGGGTGCCACGACCGCGAGGCTGGTCGATTTCGAGCCGGCGATCGCCTGGAACGAGGTCATGATACCGACCACCGTGCCGAACAGGCCGATGAAGGGAGCCGACGAACCGATCGTGGCGAGGAAGCCGAGCCGGCCCTCGAGCCGTTCCATCTCGCGCGTCAGCGCAAGGTCCATGGCCTTGTCGATACGCGTCTGCAGGCCGAGCGGCGCGCGGGCGCCCTTCTCGAAGCTCTTCTTCCATTCGCGCATCGCCGCCACGAAGATCGAGCCCATTCCCGTCGTGGTGCGCTCCGACAGGGTCCGGTAGAGTTCCTCCAGCGACTGCCCCGACCAGAATGTCTGCTCGAACCGGTTGAGCGCCAGCCGCATGCGCCCGTAGGCGATGATCTTGTCGACGATGATCGCCCAGGTCCAGATCGACGCTCCGAGCAGTCCGATCATGACCAGCTTCACGATCCAGCCGGCCTGCCAGAAGAGCGCCCAGACGGAAAGGCTGGCTGACGGCTCGGCGAGAGCGAGAGTTTCCATGGAAGTCCTGTCCTAGTGTGATCCGCCGGCCGGGTCGCCACGCGTTCCGCCCCTGCCGAACCGGAACCGTGCGGTTCTTCGGCCAATCGTCCCCGACGTATCGCGGCCTTTTCCGCAGGAATCTTGGTGAAACGAAGGCGCGCGGCATCGTCGGCAATTTACCGAACCAATTCATGGAAGATTATGGTTAATGGTTCGTTAGGATCGCAGCCCGGGCGTCATGCGTCCCGCTGCGGCATGAACGCGGCGATCCATTCCTTCGGAAAGCGGCGCGGCCGGCCGCCCTCGCCGACGATCGCCGCCTCGACCCGAGCCTCGATCAGGACGGCACCATCCCGCAGGATGCGCTGGGCCATGGCGATGCGCGCGCCGGAGATGTTTCTCGGTCCGTGTCTCAATTTCGAGGATGTCGTCCATCTTCGCGGGCGACCTGAAGTCGATCTCCATGCGCCGTACCACCCAGATGATCCTCTCGCCGCTGGCGCCGGAGGCGAGTTCGGCATGATGGACGCCGCAAAGCCGCAGGAAATCCGAGCGTCCGCGCTCGAGGAACTCGAGATAGCGGGCATGGTAGACGACGCCCGAAAAATCCGTGTCGGCATAGTAGACACGTGCCGACAGCCGATGGCCGAACGCGGTGAGTGTGCCCGACAGGCCGGTCTCGCGTTCACCATGATCCGCCATCGCACTTTCCTTCCAGGACCCGCTCTGCCATTCCTCGCCGCATGCGGCACATAGCGACTCCGATGGCATTTCGCCCCGCCTCGATCAAGGCTCGGCATGGAGAGGCCCGGATCGCTGTCGCGCATCGGCTCGCCGTCCTGGCGCTTGCAATCACCACTGCGCTCGTCGCCCTGCCTGCCCATGCGGCAATGTTTCAGGCCCGGCGCGGCATCAATCTCGACATCTGGGTCACCTGGCCCGACGAGAACCGCTGGGGCGAGGACGGTGTACTCCTTCCATTTCCCGAATGGCGGCGCACGCTCGACGCCACGGGCCTTGCCAAGCTGAAGGCCGATGGCTTCGACTTCGTGCGCATCCCCGTCGATCCGCGGCCGTTCCTGTCAGACCGGTCGGCGAGGTTCCATGATAGGCTCTATGGCGAGGTCTTCGAGGCGGTGCGGCTGGCCAAGGAAGCGGGGCTGAAGGCTATCGTCGACCTGCACCTCTTCCCGACGGGCTCCGGCGGATCGGTCGGCATGGGCCAGGTGATGGACGATCCGGCGCTGTTCGAACGCTACCTGGACGTGGTGCGGCGTATGGCCGGCACGTTGAAGACGGAAGACCCTGCGGTCGTGGCGCTGGAACTGATGAACGAGCCGGTGGCCGAATGCGGTCCTCGGGATGCCGCATGGCCCGAGCGGATGCAGCGGCTCTACGCCGCCGCGCGCGCGTCCGCCACGCGGCTGACACTGGTGCTCACCGGCGCCTGCTGGGGCACGGCCGAAGGCCTCGTCGCCATCGACCCGGAGCAGATTCGCGACGACAATGTCCTCTGGTCCTTCCACACTTATGCGCCCTTCCTGTTGACGCACCAGGGCGCATCATGGTCGGGCGACTTCATCCGCTACGTCACCGGCATCCCCTACCCTCCCTACGCCGCGCCGCGCGCCGAACTTGAGGCGGCGGTCGAGAAGGCGCGGGCAAAGATTCGGGCCGATGCGCCATGGCTGCGCCAATCGGGCATGCTGGCCTATCTCGACGAGCAGGTCGCGGCGATCGACACGAAGGAGGAACTGGAGGCTGCCATGGCGGAACCGTTCGAGACCGCCGCCGCCTGGGCTGCCGAACACGACATCGCGCCCGCAAACGTCCTGCTCGGCGAATTCGGCATGATCCGCCAGGAATGGCAGAACGGCTTCGTGATGCCGCCACAATGGCGCGCTGCCTACTATCGCGACATGATCGAGCTTGCCGAAAAGCACGGCTTCTCGTGGTCGATCTGGGGCTATGGCGGGGCGTTCGGAGTGGTGGAGGAATTCGAAGGCCGGCCAGCGGAGGGGGATGTGCTGGGGGTGGTAAAGACCCTGCCGTAGCCACCGGTTCGTCTTCCTCTGCCTCGTCCCGGCGACAGAGCGGGCAGTTGGCAGGGGAGTTTATGCAGGCCCGGATGTCTCTCTCAACGCGGTAGCCGTTTGCGTCATTGGTGAGACTCTTGAGATGCTATGGAAGGGGAAGGTGCACATCGGCGGAGGCATGCATCGCCATCACCTGCGAGCCACTACGGCACCGAGAGGATGCCGTTCCTGATCCCGGCCGACGAGGCAGACGCCGTCCTCGCGCTCCTGAAATCGGCACGCAGTTCAGGCCGTAGGGCGCCCTATCCAGGACGGCCTCGCCGCCGTCCGGCGACCCTCACGGGCTCGCTCACCACAGGCTGATCAAGAATCCGAGCAACGCGCTTTTGTCCTTCCATCCCGATACGGAGCTCTCGGCCGAGGGCGCCGTGATCGTATGGCCGCCGAACGAGCAACTGATCGCTCGAGCGAACGGCATGTCTCCGGCGACGCTGCGACGGCATCTCGCCATTCAGTTCCACGCGACCGGACATGCCGTTTGAGGCCATGATTTTTCTTCCCGGTTCGGCAGCATCGCGTGCCAGGTCAAGTCCCTTGGGAACGTTGCGCCCGGGACAATCGTTCGGCCTCGAAAGGAGGTGACCTTTGGCAGACCTTCAGGTCGAGGCGGTACAGGAGAAGTTGAAACTGCAGCAGGCGGCACTTGCCGACTTCGGCCTGTTTGCCTTCCGGTGCGACGACATCGACAGCCTGCTCAATCGTGCCGCCGAACTGGTCTCGGGTGCGCTCGAGGTGCCCCTGGTGAAAGTGCTTGAGCATCTGCCCGAGCGTGGCGAGATGCTCATCCGCGCCGGGGTCAACTGGCAGCCCGGGGTCGTCGGCCATGAGACCTTCGGCGACCACGAGCAGTCGCCAGGCGGCTATGCGCTGAGGTCCGACCATCCGGTCGTGTCTCCGGACGTCGACGCGGAAGATCGCTTCGACATACCCGATGTCCTTCGCCGCCACGGCGTCAGGAGCATGGTCAACGTCATCATCGTCGGGCACGGAGACGCCTTCGGCGTCCTCGAAGTCGACGCCCAGGAACTGCGAGCGTTCAGCGACGACGACGTGGCATTCCTGCGCACATACGCCAACCTGCTCGCCGCGGCGATCGAGCGGGTCCGTACCCACGACGAACTTCGACGATCCGCCCGCGAGCAGGGCGTGCTCGCCCGGGAACTGGGGCATCGGGTTCGCAACCTGCTCGGACTGGTCCGGGCACTTGCCTCACAGACATCGGTGAAGGACCGCACCGCCGAGGAATTCCGCGGTGCCTTCATCGACCGGCTCCGGGCCCTGTCGGCGGCCGAGGGCCTCGTGTTCGAAAGCAGCGAGGAGCGGGCGGATCCACTGACGCTCGCGCATGAAATCCTTGCGGCCCATCGACAGGATGATCCAACCAAGATTGTCATCGATGGCAAGCCGGCCCGGTTTTCGGCCAGGCAGGCGCGCATGTTCGGCCTCGCGCTGCACGAACTGGCGACGAACGCGGCGAAATACGGAGCGCTCAGCGTCGCCGGCGGAACCGTGCGCGTCTCCTGGCATTTCGAGCAAACCGATGGCGATGGCCATCGGCTCGCGATGACCTGGCAGGAAGCGGACGGCCCCGAGATCACCCCGCCGGAACGAAAAGGCTTCGGCACCCGTCTGCTGCAGGACGTCGTCGCCCATGAACTGAACGGCGAGGCGGAACTCATCTATGAGACGCGTGGCCTTCGCTACCACCTGACATTTCCCGTGGATGGGGAACGACGATGACGCAAGACTTGCACCCCTCTCTCTCTGGACGGCGTATCCTCGTCGTCGAAGACGAGCGGCTGATCGCGCTGGATATCCAGGACATCCTCGAAGGATGGGGCTGCACGGTGCTCGGACCGGTCGCGACCACCACGGCGGCGTTGGGGCTGATCGGTGACGACTGCCCGGACGCCGCCATTCTGGATGTCCACCTGAACGGCGAGACCTCCGAGCCTGTCGGGGACGCGCTGCGGGCTTGCGAACGACCCTTCCTCGTCATGACCGCCTACCAGCGGAAAGATCTCACCGGGGTCCTGAGGGACGCGCGCCTGTTGAGCAAGCCCGTGGACGAGAAGAAATTGCGCCAGGAACTCTCCGCCCTGCTCGATGGCGGCGCCGACCGCTGAGACGGAGGAGGCGTGGCCGTATTCCCGATACGGTTGCTGTTGCTGCGGTCCGGCCTTCGTTGCGTTGGCCGGCTCCTCCTGTGGTGGATCCGGTCGCCTGCGCATCCGGCTCGAGCGGCTCTCTGCCCGGACCGTAGAACGTGATTTCGACGTCCTGCTGCAGTTCACTCCTGATCTCGTTCATCGCCTGCTGTCTCAGGTTCTGCTCAAGAGCGAGCGAAGGCTGCGGCCAACCCGATCAGATGTGTGCGCGTAGAAACAGAACGCCGATGTTGGCCGTCGGCTTCCATACGTTGGTTCATTATTATCACCAGCGGTGAAATACGTTGCGTTCTCTCCATGCTTCTGTCAGCCATGATCTGCCGCTGGCGCAGGTCCGAACCTTCCAGGGAGTGGATGCGGGAATGGCCCAGACCATGGGTACCGTCGACAAGGCGATGAAACTGCTGGATTTCTTTTCGGTCTCAACACCGGAATGGGGATTGAGCGAACTTGCGCGTGAAGTGCGCCAGGACAAGGCGACCACCCTGCGGCTACTCAACAGCCTGATGCGCGGCGAATTCGTGGAACAGGACCCGAAAACCCGAAAATATCGCCTCGGCCGGACCATCCTCAAGCTCGCCAGGGTCCGTGAGGCAAGCTTTCCAATCGCATCGGTGGTGCAGCCCGTGCTGGATACGCTGGCGATCCGGACCCGCGAGACCGCACATGCCTGCCTTGCCTCGCCGCGCGGCATGATCACGATCGGCATCGCCGAACCGCAACGATCGACGAGAGTCTATGTCGATCCCTCGCAAACCCTGCCCTTCCATGCCACGGCATCCGGAATCGCCTACCTGGCCTTCACCGGAAGCCGGATCGCGGCGTCGATCCTGGCCGCGGAGAATTTCGAGACGCACACGGCACAGACGCTGCGAACCGGCGACGAACTGCGTCACCTCCTGTCGGAAGTACGCAGGCGGGGCTTCGCCGTCTCGGCACGCAGCTTCGAGGAGGAGGTGGTGGGCGTGGCGGTGCCGTTCTTCGACCCGATGGGACAGGCGTACGGGACCATCGCGGTCGCCTCGGTCGCCTCGCGGTTCACCTCCCGAAGCGAAGGCGCGATTGCCGCGGCGGTCGCGAAGGCTGCCACGGCGGTGACGGCCGCCATCGGCGGCGAGGCTCCGGAACATTTCGCGGAACCTCGCGAGGACGCGGCATGACAGCCGCTTCCGGCGCCCTCGTGCTCGATTTCGGCGGGGTCATCAGCAGGACCCTGTTCGAAACCCATGCCGCGAGCGAGAAGGCGCTCGGTCTCTCACCCGGGACGCTGAGGTGGCGCGGTCCCTTCGATCCGGCCTCGGACCCCCTATGGCGGTTGATGCAGGCAGGCGAAATCTCGGAACGGGACTACTGGTACCGGCGCGCCCGGGAAACGGGCGAACTGGTCGGCGAGGAATGGACCGCGCTGCCGCAATTCCTGCAACGCGTGCGCGGTGACGACCCGGCATCCATTATAAGGCCCGAGGCGCTCGCCGCGATCGATGCGGCCAAGATCGCCGGTTGTCAAGCTCGCGATCCTGTCGAACGAACTCGATCTCTTCTACGGTGCGGGTTTCCGCGCCAGGCTCCCGTTCCTCGCCGACTTCGACGTCATCGTCGACGCCACCCACACAGGCATCCTGAAGCCCGATCCGCGCGCCTACGCCCTCGTCACCGAGGCGTTGGCGCTCTCGCCGGGCGACTGCGTCTTCGTCGACGACCAGTTGAAGAACATCGCCGGTGCTGACGCCGCCGGTATGCAGACTGTCCATTTCGACGTGCGCCGACCGGGCGAGAGCTACGACAAGGCGCTCGGCCTGCTCGGTGCCGACAGCATTCCGGAGGTTCCAAATGACGCCGCATGACAGCAATTTCCTGAAGGAAAACAACGCCCGGCACATGTGGCATCCGATGGCGCATCCCGCCGAGATGCGCGCCAATCCGCCGAAGCTGATCACCGCGGCCGAAGGCGTGACATTGACCGACGTCGACGGTCATCGAACGCTCGATGCCGTGGGCGGGCTCTGGAACGTCAATCTCGGCTACTCATGCGATCCCGTCAAGAAGGCGATCTCGGAGCAGCTCGACCGACTGGCCTACTATTCCGCTTTCCGCGGCACCGCGACCGGACCGGCCGTCGAGCTCTCCTATCGTCTGGCCGAGTGGTTTTCGCCCGACGGGCTGGTGCGCTCCTTCTTCACCTCCGGAGGGTCCGACAGCGTGGAGACGGCGCTGCGGCTCGCACGCCAGTACCACAAGATCCGCGGCGATCGTGACCGCACCAAGTTCCTCAGCCTCAAGAAGGGCTACCACGGCACCCATTTTGGCGGCGCCTCGGTGAACGGCAACGCAAACTTCCGCCGCAACTACGAGCCGCTGCTGCCCGGCTGTTTCCAGATCGCCTCGCCCTATCTCTACCGCAACCCGTTCGGCGCGACCGATCCCGAACGGCTTGCCCAGCTCTGTCTGGCAGCGCTCGAGGACGAGATCGCCTTCCAGGGGGCCGATACGATCGCCGCCTTCATCATGGAGCCGGTGCTCGGGGCGGGCGGCGTCATCCCGCCGCACGAAAGTTTCATGCCGAAGGTGCGGGAGATCTGCGACCGCCACGGCATCCTGCTGATCGCCGACGAGGTCATCACCGCCTTCGGCCGCACCGGCGCCTGGACGGGTTCGCGGCTGTGGGGCGTGAAGCCGGACATGATGTGCACTGCCAAGGCCATCACCAACGGCTATTTCCCGTTCGGCGCGGTCATGATCGGCGAGATGGTGGCCGATGTCTTCGAGGCGGACCAGACCTCGTTCGGCTCCATCGGCCACGGCTATACCTATTCGGGCCACCCGGTCGGCGCCGCGGCGGCGCTGGCCTGCCTGCCCGAAATGGAGAAGATGAACCTTGCGGCCAACTCGGCCGAACGCGGCGGCGAACTGCTCGCCGGCTGCGAAGCGCTGATGGAAAGCCACGAAACGGTCGGCGACGTCCGCGGCAAGGGCCTGATGGTGGCCGTCGAGCTCGTGTCCGATCGCGCCAGCAAGGCTCCCATCGACAAGAAGACGATCGCCAGGGTGTTCGAGACGGCCTATGCCGAGGGCGTGATGGTCCGCGTGTCCGGCAACAACATCATCCTGTCCCCGCCCCTCGTCATCACGTCTGACGACGTGAAGAGGATCGTCTCGGCGATCGATGCGGGATTGAGATCGGTTCAACTCATGGCATCGTGAGGAAGGAATCGAGGTTCTTGTCCCCATGAAGCGGATGGGGGGCGAACCGGCGCCGAAGGCTGCGCGACACGCCACCGACCAACAGGTGCATAACCTTGCTTGCAAATCTGCGGTGATGACGGGGATAACGCCGGCGCTGATGCTGCGCATCTATGCTTTCGACCCGGAGATCATCGCCTGGGCCGCTGTGAGCGGGGGCAGGTATCAGCGGCTCGGACGATTTGCGCCGCCGGCGCCTTCCACGAGACCGGCATTATGAGCGCCTCGACCTCGAGACCGGCGCAGTGGTCAGCGCGCCATCGGCGTTCGGGACGACACGCCGGAGCAGTTCGGGGCGGACATCCTGGCGAAGTCGGGCGGCATGTCTGCGGCGGCGCTGGCGCCTGGCGTCCAATCTCGTGCGGGAAGAGCTCTTCGGACCCGTCGCGGCGCTGTAGTCTTGCATGCAACGGCAGCGGTGCCGTACGCGAGGCACATGCATTCGCATCAGGCTGAATTCCCATCGCCGGCACAACCGGGAAAAGATAACATTTGTTTATTTTAACTACAGGGAATGTCACCTTCCATCGCAAGCTTGCCGGCGACAGACACCCCGCGACGGAGTACTTTGCATTTCATGGTAAAGCGTTTATGACTACCGTCTGGGTGGCATGTGCGTTTGGTATCTTGGTAAAGGCGTATGGCATGAACGAGCAGAAGCAGAAAATCCTCGCTGGCGCGGTTGAAGAATTCAACGGCGACCTCGACCAGCTGGACGTGGAAATCAGCGACGCACTGCTGGAAGCTTTCGACGAGCAGGCGCCCATGCCTGGGTCGCTGCCGGCCTCCAAAAAAGACAATGCGGCCGTGCCTCATTTGCGTGGTCAGAAATCGGCCGGCATCGGGGAGGCAGTTTCCGACGTCTCACAAAGTGGGGACGGCAGGCTGACCGCCTATGCAGCGCGCCGCCTCGCCGAGATCGATTCCCATCGGGACGCAAGCCAGGCATCTCAGAAAGAGTTGAGCATCATCGGGGAGGCGCTTGCGCGTTTCCTGGCCCTTCAGAATTCCGTGCGGGCTGCTGTTGAAGCCAGCAAGATAGATGTCAACAGGGCGAACAGGCTCGAGATCGAGAATGCAGCCCATCTCGCTGAGTCGCACCGGCTCGCCGAGCGGTCCGCGGAACTCACAGACGAGCTTGCCCGGCGCGATACTGAGATCGAACGGCTGCACACCCGCGAGAAACATCTTGCTGATGCCGTCGACGAACTGACGGCGGAACTTCATGCGGCCAAGCTCCAGATTGTCGAGACGACCACGAGGCTTTCGGCTGCCGAAGCCCGCCACGGTGAACTGGAAACGATAGCGTCCGGCAGAACCGCCCTCTCGGAACGCCTTGCGGGAGAGAACGAAACTTTCCGGAGCAAAATAGAGGCTCTGAGCACACAATTGGAGGCCACCTCTCTGAAGCTCTCCGGTGCGATTGCCCGGATCGATGACATACTTGCCGCCCTGGCATCTGCCGAGCAGGAACGCGATGCGGCAGCCGCCCGTGCGGAGGCCGGCATCAAGGAACTCTCACTGACCAAGAAGCGCGACGATGCGCTGGAAGTCAGACTTGCCGAAGCCGAAGAGGCAGCCAAGACAGCAGCAGCCGAAACGAAAGAAGCCGCGAAGCGTCACCGGAGCGAGGCCGAAGTGCTGCGGGACGAGAACCGCAACCTGAATGCTCGCCTCAGCGATTCCGCTGCCCTGCGCATCGAGGCCATCAGCGAAGCCATGACGCTCCGCGCCCGGCTGGACGAACTCGAAGCCGAGATGGTCCATCTGACCGGAAAACCGATAGACAAGGTCACGAAATCAGCAGGGAACGGTTCACCGCCTGATGAGGCGGTCGAAACCAAATCCGCGCCTAATCTCAAGGTGGTCTCGTCGAAACCGAAACAGAAAACCGCCCCGGCCGACGCGGATGCCAAGCCGGCTCCGGATGGAAAGGCTGCCGCGGTCCACTGACAGGCAACTGAACCACGAGACGATCAAAGGCGTCTGTACGTACGAGTGGAATTCTACCCGATCAGGGGTAGGTCAGGTGTCAGCGCAGCGACGTCCTCTGGGCCGTCACTGGAAAAGCGCGCGTCCGGTCAGGCGGTCTTCGTCTGTCTGATCCCGAGTTCG
This sequence comes from uncultured Alphaproteobacteria bacterium, assembly GCA_963747465.1. Lineage (GTDB taxonomy): Bacteria > Pseudomonadota > Alphaproteobacteria > Rhizobiales > Rhizobiaceae > Aquibium. Next base: position 235,683 of record CAVVFC010000003.1, on the reverse strand, counting down.
GCGACCATCTCGTCGCGCATGATGAACTTCTGCGGCTTGCCGGTGACGGTCATCGGCAGGGCGTCCTTGAAGCGGACGTAGCGCGGGACCTTGTAGTGCGCGATCTGCCCGCGGCAGAAGGCGCGGATCTCCTCCTCGGTCGCCTCCTCGTGCGGGTGAAGCACGATACAGGCCGCCAGTTCCTCCCCGTAGCGCTCATCCGGCACGCCGAACACCTGCACCTGGGCTATCTTGGGGTGGCGGTAGAGGAATTCCTCGATCTCGCGCGGATAGACGTTCTCGCCGCCGCGGATCACCATGTCCTTCACGCGCCCGACAATGTTGCAGTAGCCGTCGCCATCGATCGTCGCCAGATCGCCGGTGTGCATCCAGCCGTCGTCATCGATCGCCTCGGACGTCTTCTCCGCGTCGTCCCAATAGCCCTTCATGACGGAATAGCCGCGCGTGCAGAGTTCGCCCGAGGCGCCGACCGGCACGGTCCGGCCGGCCTCGTCGATCACCTTGACCTCGACATGCGGATGGATGCGCCCGACCGTCGAGACACGCTTTTCCAGGGGGTCGTCGACATGGCTCTGGAAGGACACCGGGCTCGTCTCCGTCATCCCGTAGGCGATGGTCACTTCAGGCATGTGCAGGTCCGACACGACCCGCTTCATCACCTCGATCGGACAGGGCGCGCCGGCCATGATGCCGGTGCGCAGCGTCGTCACGTCGAAGCGCCTGAAATCCGGATGATCCAGCATGGCGACGAACATGGTCGGCACGCCGTAAAAGCCGGTGCAGCGCTCGTCCGCCACGGCCTTCAGGGCCGAGCCCGCGTCAAAGCCCTCGCCCGGGAAGACCATCGTCGCGCCCTTGGTCACGCAGCCGAGCGTGCCCATGACCATGCCGAAGCAATGGTAGAGTGGCACGGGGATGGCAAGCCGGTCGGCCTCGGCCAGGCGGATCGTGCGAGTGACCATGTCGGCATTGTTCAGGATGTTGGCGTGCGTCAGCGTCGCGCCCTTCGGCGCGCCCGTCGTGCCGCTCGTGAACTGGATGTTGATCGCGTCGTCGGGATCGAGCATGGCCGTCACCGCGTCGAGCCTGTGCATCTGCGCGGGACCGGCGAGACGCGCGAGATCGTCGAAGGAGAGCATGCCCGGGGATTTTTCCGCGCCCATGCGAATGACCGTCCGGAGCGCCGGCAAGCGAGCGGCATGCAGCCGGCCCGGCTCGGCCGTCTCCAGTTCCGGCGCCAGCGAACGGACCATTTCCAGATAGTCGCTCGACTTGAAGGCCGCGGCGGTGACCAGCGCCTTGCAGCCGACCTTGTTGAGCACGTATTCGAGTTCGGAGAGGCGGTAGGCGGGATTGATCGTCACCAGCACCAGCCCGACGCGGGCGGTGGCGAACTGCGTGACGAGCCATTCCGGCCTGTTCGGCGACCAGATGCCGACCCGGTCGCCCTTTTCCAGGCCCAGCGCCAAGAGCCCTGCCGCGACGGCGTCGATCTCGCGTGAAAACTCGCTCCAGGTGAAGCGACGCCCTGCCTCGCAGAAGATCGCCGCCGGCCGCGGTCCGAGACGCGATACGGTTTGCGCGAGCGCCTGCGGGATCGTCTGGCGCAGGAGCGGCGTCGAACGGTCGCCAACCACCCATGATTTGCCCTCGCGCGGCTTCAGCGCCGCAGGATCGGCTGTCACCTCCGCCTCCCTCGACAACAGGCTATTCGAAAGCACCCCGCCCAGAGGTTCCGACAATCCAGTCATGATGCTCCTCCCGATGAGCATTTTTTCGCTCGCGGCGCGAAGATGGCAGGAATGGCGCGGGCGGCCAAGCCCGTTGATATTGACCTACATGGCCCGCCAGTCGCCGATCCGTTCGAAGGCGGCGGCGGCCCGGTAGATCGTGCTCTCCTGATAGTGCCGGCCGATCAGCATCATGCCGATCGGAAGTCCTTCCGACAGTCCGCAGGGGATCGTCATCGCCGGATGGCCGGTCGCGTCGAACGGGCAGGTATTGCCGATCATCTCGAAGGCGCGCTGGATATAAAGTGCCAGCGGCGCGTCGGACGGCGGAAGCGGCTGCGCCTTCATGGGCATGGTGGGCATCAGCAGCAGATCGTACTGCCCGAGCGCGGCGTCGTAGGCCGCCCGCAGCCGGCGCGACAGGTTCTGCGCCTTGGCGTAGTAATGCCCGCGATGGTGCTTGAGCATGTACTCGCCAACGAACATCGAGATCTTCAGGCTCTTCGACAATTCGTCGGCACGCGCGCGCCAGTTGGAATGATAGTCGAGCAGGCTGGTCACGTAGAGACCGCGCCAGCCGGTGGCGAAGCCGTTGCCGTGCATCATGATGTCGGTCAGGCCTTCGAGCGCGATCGGGGTCCAGATCGCCTGGCCCTGCGTGTGCATGGATACGGAGATGTCCTCCACCGTCGCGCCGAGATCGCGGAAGCGCCGGGCGGCGACGCGAACCTTCTCGTCGACATCGCCTTCGGATTCGGGACGTCCGAAACCCTCGCGCACGATGCCGATGCGCATGCCGGATACCCCCTGCCCGAGCGCCTCCGTGTAGCGGTCGATGCGCGGCGCATACTGGCGCGGATCGAGCCCGTCCTCGCCGGCGATGACTTCCAGAAGCAGCGCATTGTCGCGCACGTTGCCGGTGATAGGTCCGGCATGGTCGATCGTCGGCTCGATCGGCATGATCCCGGTATAGGGCACGAGACCGTGGGTGGCCTTCATGCCGTAGGCGCCGCAGAAGGATGCGGGCATGCGGATCGACCCGCCCTGATCGCCGCCTATCGCCATTTCCACCTCCCCGGCGCCGACGAGCGCGCCCGAGCCGGAGGACGAACCGCCGGCGATGTAGCCCATCTTCCAGGGATTGTGGACCGGACCGGTCGCGTTGGTGTGGCTGCCGCCCGACAGGCAGAAATATTCGCAGTGCGCCTTGCCTACGATCGTCCCACCCGCGTCGAGGATCCGCGTCACGACGGTTGCATCGACGTCCGGCGTATAACCCTCCAGCGTCGAGGCGCCGTTCATCATCGGAACGCCGGCCAGGCAGACATTGTCCTTGAGCACGATCTTGCGTCCAGCGAGCGGGCCCGAATGGGCACCGCGCACCTCCGATTTCACATACCAGGCGTTCATCGGGTTTTCGGATGCCGGCGGCCGGTAGCCCGGCGTGCGCGGATACTTCACCTGCGGAAGATTGTCGGGCATGCCGGCGACGACGTCGTAGGCCTCGAACGTCGCTTCCATCAGCGTCATGTAGTCCATGATCTCGCGGTCGCCCATCGACATGTGGAGGCCGCCGACCAGACTGCGCATCTGCTCCAGCGTGGGTCGCCTGATGCTCATTGAAAACTCCCTCGGAAGATCGGTTTGCGCACGCCTTGGCTCCCCCCGCAGTGCGGCGGACGGCACGGATGCGGGTTCGTTCTGGTAGGACGGCGAGGAAGATCGTACCGCCTGCGCGGGCTCAGGCCGGGCCGCGGCCGTGCTCCGGACGGCGAAGGCGCCGCCGGCATCCGACGGCGGCTCGAAGCTCGGGATCGCGGGTCCGGTCGCGGTGGTCGCCGGAGCCGGCCGCAAAGCCGGTCGCCCGGCCGCCGTCGCATGGCTGGCACCGCTCTCGCGCGTGCGCCGCACCGAGCCGAATCCGAGAAATTCCTCGACCCGCTGCGGGTTCTCGAGCGCCGCCGCGTCGAGTTCTCCGGTGACGCGGCCGCGCTCCAGGACGACGACGCGGTCCGACAGCGTGCTGATGAATTCGAAGTTCTGCTCGACCAGCACGACGGTCAGGCCGCGGCTCCTGCGCAGTTTCGTCAGCGTCTCCTCGATCTCCTCGATGATCGACGGCTGGATGCCCTCGGTCGGCTCGTCGAGGAGCAGGAACCACGGATTGGCCATGAGGCAGCGGGCGAGCGCGAGCAGTTGCTGCTCGCCGCCCGAAAGCGCGCCGCCGTCGCGATCGAGCAGGCGCTCCACGCGGGGGAAATCGGCGAGCACGCGGTCGACGGCCTCACCCTCTTCCAGCCCGGTGTCGCGATGCCAGGCCATGCGCAGGTTGTCGCGCACGGAGAGTTTCGGGAAGATGCCCCTGCCCTGCGGCACGTAGCCCATGCCGCGCCGAGAGCGCTCGTGCGGGGCAAGCCCCGTGACGTCCTCGCCGTCGAGCCTGACGGTACCGCCGGTCGCCGCTATGAACCCCATCACGGTCTTGAGCAGCGTCGACTTTCCCATGCCGTTGTGGCCGAGAATGCCGACGAACTCGTTCGCCGCGACCGTCAGGTCGATGCCGTGCAGGACGGGGATGCGCCCGTAGCCGGCGGTCAGGCCGCGGATCTCGAGAGCGGAGCGCGCGTCCGTCATCAGCCCCTCTTGCCCAAATAGACGTCGCGCACGCGGCTGTCGCTCATGACCGCCTCGACGGTGTCTTCCATCAGAACCGCACCTTGTGAGAAGACGGTGATCTGCGCGGCGATCGAGCGGATGAACTGCATGTCGTGCTCGACGATGATGAGTGCCGCATCCCGGTTGATCTCGTGAATGATGCCGACCATGCGCTCGACCTCCTCCCCGGTCATACCCGCGGCCGGTTCGTCCAGGAGCACGAGCCAGGGACGGGCGGCGACCACGATGCCGAGTTCGACGCGCTGGCGTTCGCCATGGGCGAGCCGGCCGACGGACGAGCGCGCGATGTCGCCGAGACCGAGCCGCTCGATGACCTCGGCGGCGATGCGATCCGCCTCCCGCGAGCCGCTGAGGCGGTAGGCCGACAACCATATGTTCTCGCGCACCGACAGCCCGTCCATGACGCTCGGTACCTGCGTCTTGATGCCGATGCCCATGCGCGCGACGTACTGCGGGTCCCAGCCGGTGGTCTCGACGTCGTCGATGAAGACCTCGCCCGCCGTCGGCTTCAGGATGCCGGTCAGGCAGCGGAAGAAGGTCGTCTTGCCCGCTCCGTTCGGCCCGATCAGGCAGCGAAGCTCGCCGCGGCGGAGCTTGAAGTTGACGTTGTCGACGGCTGTGACGCCGCCGAACCGCATGGTGAGATTGCGGGTCTCCAGGACGACGTCAGCCATCGGCGCGCGCTCCCCGGGGGCCGCGGCGGCGCCGGCTTGCCGGGCCTCTGCGGCGCGACGAATGCCTGAAGGCGCTGATCAGCGACGGCACGACGCCGCGCGGCAGGACGAGCACGACCACTACCAGGATCAGGCCCATGACGAGGACGTTGTCGATCGCGGTCTGCTGCCCGAGCGCGAATTTGAGATAGCCGAGAACCGCTGCGCCGAGCACCGGCCCGACCAGCGTTCCCAGGCCTCCGACGATGCACCAGATGATGATCTCGGCCGACTGGCCGAGCGAGAAGAGCCCAGGTGTCACGATTTCGGCCCAGGAGGCATAGAGGGCACCGGCCAGACCGGCGATGCCGCCGCCGATCGCGAAGAGCACGCTCTTGCGCAGCCGCGCATCGTAACCCATCAGCTCGACGCGGTTCTCGTTTTCCCGGATCGCCACCGCAATGCGACCGAACGGGCTCGCCAGCAGCAGCCGCACCAGAAAATAGACAATGAGCAGGATGACGAAGCACGTGTAGTAGAGGCTCTCATCCCAGATGTAGGCGGAGGGGTCGCCGGGGACGTTGAGGGTCTGGTAGCCGGGGATTCCGTTGAACCCGCCGAGGCGCGCCTGGCCGATCTGGTATTCCGGCCCCGCCGTCGTGTTCATGAAGCGGAAGAAGATCAGCGTCACGACCAGGGTGATGACGCCCATGTAGACGTCGGTCAGCCTGCCGTAGAACATCATCGCGCCGAGCAGGAATGCGAATACGAACGGGATGGTGATCGCCAGGAGCATCGGCACCGTACTCTCGCCGATGTTGGCGGCCGAGATGGCGTAGGTATAGGCACCCAGCCCGTAGAACGCCGCCTGCCCGAAACACAAGATGCCGCCGAAGCCCCATATCAGGCCGAGGCTGAGCGCAAGCATGCCGTAGATCACCAGGAGCGTGAGCGTGTAGAAATTCATGATCAGCGGCGCCGCGAACATCACCACGATGCCCGCCGCCACGACCCAGGGCGCGTCTCGAAGGGCGCTTCGGTCCATTCAGAGGCGTCCCTTGAAAAAGCGGCCGGTGATGCCCTGCGGCAGGAGGCGCAAGAGTACGATGGCGGCGACCAGCAGCGCCACTTCGCCGATCACCGGTCCGGAGAGGAAGGTGAAGGTCTGGGAGACGAGGCCGAAGACGGTCGCGCTGGAGAGCAGCCCGAGCACGATCGAGGCGCCGCCCGAAATGACGGTGATGAAGGCCTTGGCAATGTAGAGCGTGCCCCAGGTTGGCACGAGGCCGACCAGCGGTGCGAGCACCCCGCCTGCAAGTCCGGCAAGCGCCGAGCCGACGAAGAATGTCGTCATGTAGACCCGGTCCGGGCTGTAGCCGAGCGCGGCCGCCATGTCGGCGCTCTGCATGGTACCGCGCGCGACGAGGCCGAGCCTGGTGCCGCGCATAACCAGATAGGACGCGATCAGAAGCAGGATCGAGACGATGATGATGAAGAAGTTGTAGCCGTTGATCTGGTAGGCGCCGAGCGTGAAGCCCTCGATCGGCGTCGAAACGCCGGTGGTCGTGTTGCCGAAGATCATGACCGCAGCGCCGGTGAAGGCGAGGCTCAGACCCCAGGTGGCGAGCATGGTGTCGACGAGCCGTCCGTAGAGGAATCGGATCACCAGCCGCTCGACCACGAGCCCGATCAGGCCCACGATCAGCGGCGCCACGATCAGCATCGCGACATAGACGTTCACCCCGGCCTTGACGGCGACGATCGTCGCATAGCCGCCCATCATCATGAACTCGCCATGGGCGAGGTTGATGACACGCATCATACCGAACACGACCGCAAGACCGGCGCTGATCAGCACCAGAACCGCGATGGAATAGAGGATTTCGAGAATGAAGACGGCTGCGAGGTCCATCAGGGCCCGCTCTTTCCTGTCATGCCGGGGAGAGTACCGGCCGGCGCGCTGAGGCGCCGGCCGAAGGCGTCAGATCTTGATCTCGTACTGCTGGTTGTCGTCGGGGTTGGCGACGAGGTCGCAGACCAGCTGGGTATCGATCGGAGGGCGCGCGCCGAAGCTCTTGATGACGTTCAGCTTCTGGTCGCGCATCTCCATCAGGTGGACGTCGAGCGTGGCATGGTGGGTCTTCGGGTCGATGGTCACCATGCCGGCCGGGCCCTCGTAGGAGAGACCGCTGTCCAGCGCTTCGATAACGCTGTCATGCTCGACCGAATTTGCCGCCTTCACCGCCTCGGCCCAAAGCATGATGCCCTGGTAGTTCGACACGGCGAGTTCGTGGATGTTGGGAACCGTCTCGGCGCCATGCATTTCGGCCCACGCGCCTGTAAAGGCCTTGTTGGCCGGCGTGTCGAGCTCGGGCGAGTAGTTGTAGCAGACTACGATTCCGTCGCCTTCCTCGGGCGTCAGCACGAGATGTTCCGAACCGACGCCGAGCGTGGTGGAGGCGAGCGGGATGCGCGACTTCATGCCGGCGGCCGCCCACTGGCGGTAGAAGGACAGATGCGCGCCGCCGACCAGCGCGGAATAGACCATGTCGGGCGCCGCGGTCTGGATCTTGGTGATGGTCGAGCCGAAATCGGCCACGTCCAGCGGGAAGAAGTCGACCGCGACGGTCTCGCCGCCGCCGTCCTTGAAGTACTTCTGGATCCAGCGGGCCATCAGCTGGCCGTAGTTGTAGTCGGCCGCGAGGACGTAGACCTTCTTGCCCCACTTCTCCATCGTGTAGGGGATCTGGACCTCGGTGGTCTGGGCTGGTGTCACGCCTGTGACGAAGCAGTTGCGGTCGCAGACGCCGCCCTCGTACTGGATGTTGTAGAAGTAGAGGGTGTTGGCGCGGCGCAGCGTCTGCCGGATCGCCTCCCGGGAGGCGGACAGGATGCCGCCGTGGACGACATCGACCTTGTCCTGGCGGGTCAATTGCTGGGCGTACTGCGTGTAAAGCGCCATGTTCGACTGGGTGTCATAGCCGACATGCTCGACCTGCCGTCCGAGAAGGCCGCCGCCGTCGTTGATGTGCTTCACCGCGAGCCTCACGGCCATGTCGATCGGCTTGCCGTACGCGTCGAAGATGCCCGAGATGTCGAACACCGTGCCGAGCTTGATCGGATCCTCGGCGAAGGCATTGCGGATGAAGGCGGGGCTTGCGAGCGCCGTGGTTCCGGCGACCGCGGCTCCCTTGAGAATGGTGCGTCTGGTAATCGTCATCGAAATTCCCCTTTTGTTGCTGCGGCGCGTCTCCCGGCGCGCCGAAATCGGTTGCGTGTGATCAGTCCTTCTTGCGCACCGGCGTGCGGTTGATCGCGTCGAGTGCGCGAGCACCGAGATTGGCGTCCATTTCCACGCCTATCTCCTCGCCGAGCTTCTTTATCGCGGGGAAGCCGATGGCCATGCCCATGATCGAATCGAGCGCTGACTGGAAGCCGCCACCACCGCCACCGCCTCCTTCGCCGGAACCGTTGCCGCTGCCGAACGAGCCGAGGCCCGAGATGTGGTTTATGCGGATCGAATTGATCTTTTCGGCCGGCTTCACCATCTGGGCGGCGATCTCGGGCAGCCTGTCGAGCTTGTGCATTTCGAGCCGCAGCCGCAGGATCTGCTCGCTCTGGGCGTTCTCCGCCTCGATCATCGCGGCCTTGCCTTCGGATTCGGAAATCAGGCGGTGTCGCTCGGCCTCTGCCCTGACCTGGACGGCATTACCCTCGGCTTTTGCCATCTCCAGGATGGTCTCGACCTGCGCCTTGACCTTCTGGTCCTCCACCTCGGCGTCCTCTCGCGCCTTCAGCAGCGCAAGCTGGCGTGTCCGCTCGGCAGCGGCCATGTCACGCTCGGTCTGCACTGCCTCCTGGGCCTTGACCAGCTTTGTCCGGGCTGTTTCGAACCCGGCCTCCGCCGCCTGCTCCTCGCCACGCTTGGCCGCGATGCGGATCGCATTGTCGATCTTGGCCGTCTCCACCGAAAGCAGCGCCTCGATCTCCTGCTTGCGCAGCACGAGATCGCGCTCGATCTCGGCGCGTTTGACCTCGCCGGCCTTGGCGATGCGTGCTTCCTCGGCGATTCGCTCCGCTGCGGTTCGGGCGTTGTTGATTTCGGTGTCCAGGCCGATGCGGCGCCTTTCGAGGTCGAGGCGCTTGGCAAGCTCGGCCTCCTCCTGCTCGCGCTCGATCATCAGCCGCTGCTTGGTCTGCTCCAACTGCCGCCGCCGCACTTCGATGTCGGTCTCGGTTTCAACCTGCACGCGGGCTTTCTTGTTGTGGCTGACCAGTTCGGCGAGCTTGCGCATGCCGACCGCATTGAAGGCGTTGTTTTCGTCGAGCGCATTGAACGGCGTCTGGTCGAGGCGCACCAGCGATACGGAATCGAGCATCAGGCCCGAGCGCGCAAGATTGGCCGAAAGCCGCTGCGCCACGGCCTCGATGAAGGCGTCCCGCTTCTCATGCAGTTCGTCCATCGAGCGGCTGGCGACGGCGGACTGAATCGCGTCGACCAGCTTGCCTTCGATTAGCCCCTGCATCTCCTCTTCACGGAAGGTCTTTGAGCCGAAGGCCTGTGCGGCGGTCGCGATGCCGTCGTCGGTGGGCTCGACGCGGACGTGGAACTCCATCGACACGTCGACGCGCAGCCGGTCTTCCGAGATCAGCGCCTGCGGGCCCTGGCGCTCGATCCTGAGCCTCGTTGTCCGCATGTTGATGCGTTCGACGCGGTGCAGGATCGGCAGGGCGACGCCGCCGCCGTCCATCAGGATACGTCGTCCTCCAAGACCGGTTCGCACCAGGGCCGTCTCGCGGGTCGACTTGGCGTAGAACCGGTTGAGGAACAGCACGCCGAGCACGACGACCACAACCAGTACGACGAGGGCGAGAAACCAGGCCACGCGCCAATCTCCGTTTCCGATGGACGGAACCTGCGTGCCCGTGAAGCCGCGATTCCTTGAATTGGAAAGGAACCTAGCGCGACAACATTTTCCTTTTCAAGCTTTTTATTTTCCGAGTTAAGTTTTTCCCGGACCCGGAATCCATCCGAAGTCGGACTGAGCGTTCAGGAGAGGCGTTCGACGACGGAGAACAGGTGACCGTCGGCCCGGGCCAGATAGATCGGGTTCTCCTTCCGCTCGTTGCCGAAGTAGGTCCCGCCGCGCGCGCTCCGATAGACGACCGGCGCATGCCGACCCCGCTTGCCATCCTTTAGGGCAGCATAGAAATGCATCCCTTCGTAGATGGACTGGCCGAGGGCATTGAGCACCGGGGCCTGGTCCCCGTGCAGCGTGCGGTAGCGCTCCACGAAGGAGAGGTTCGCATCGCTCCGGAGGCTCGAGAAGTATGCCGATGCCGCATAGAGCCGGCGGGTGCAGTCGGATCCGGTGGCGAGCAGCACGTTTTCCTCGATCGCCGTCGAGAATCGCACAATGGACCGGTCAAGCCGCATGGCGCCGAAGACCCGATTGAACTCGACGGCCTCCTGGCCGATCAGCGACAACAGAACGATGTCGGGCTTGGCGGCTGCGACCCTCTCGACGAGTTCCACCGGCTCCTCGAGGCCGAAGGGCACGTAGGTTTCGAACACCACCTGCCCGCCCGCCTGGGCGATGCTGTTCTTGGCGAACCTGTGCGAGGCGCGCGGCCACACGTAGTCGTTGCCGACCAGTGCCCAGCGACGAACCTTCAGCGTCTCCGCGAGGCGGCGGATCGCCGGCGCGAGTTGTTCGCCCGGGGTTTCGCCGATTGTGAAGCAACCCCGCGAGCGTTCGTTGCCCTCATAGAGCGGCGTGTACACATACGGGATGCGCCCTCGCAGAATTTCGTTCAACCGCTGCCGCACCGAACTGACATGCATGCCGACCACGGCGCTCACGCTCCCGTCGTCGACCAGATCGCCGATCGTCTCGACTGCGCCGTCCACCACCGAATCATCGGCATCAAGGAAGACCAGATCCACTTCGCGGTCGCCGATGCCGCGGTGCCTGTTGATCTCCTCGGCAGCCAACTGGGCACAGGAGATACAGGAGGGTCCCCAGATGCCGGCCGATCCGCTCATCGGTACCATGACGGCAATACGGCTGCGTCCCGCTCCCTGAAGAAAGGGGCGATCACGAACGTCGCGGCCGAACAGCGGCGGATAGCCGTGTCCACTCGCCCCATGGCGCAACATCGATCGCTGGATCATTCCGCCAGGATCTCCCGCTATTCAGTTCCCGCATTGTTGTTTTTGTTTTCCGAATTAAGTATCTGAAGCAGACAATGATGGCAATCGGCCAGTGCCGCGGCGGTTCGTGGCGTATCAGAGCCGATCATCTCCCCGGGAGAGGAACGTGACCGAACGAGCGCTGAGCGATTACCTGGCCTATCTGGTGGCCCAGACCCACCGGAAGCTGCATGGCGACCTCGAGCGCGAACTGCAGTCGGAGGGCGTCAGCGTCGAACAGTGGCGAATGCTGGAGGTGCTGAGCGACCGCAGTGGCCGTTCGATGGGAGAAATCGCCGATCTGGTTCTGATGAACCACCCAGCGCTGACGAAGATGACCGACAGGATGGTGGCGCGCGGGCTCGTCCATCGCGCCCCCGATCCGCAGGATCAGCGCAGGGTGCTCGTCCATATGACGGATCGCGGGCAGAACCTGTTCGACCGAGTGCGCGGCCATGTCGAGGAGCAGAACTCGGCTCTGGAGGAGCATCTCGGGCACAAGGGGTCGGCTGCGCTGCGGAGACTGCTCGGAAGCGTGATCGAGGCCGGCGGCGAGGAGCAGCAAGGCCGCTAGGATCGGACCGGCTCGCTTTCGGAGGGCGGGCCTGGCCGTGATCGTCCTCGTCAGAGGCCCCTGCTCCGACTTTTCAACTTCGACCGGCAATCCCTCCGCGATCGGCAAGAACGCGGAAGTTGTGCGCTTCAGCAGCATGGAAACGAATCGTTCCACTATCCCGACTATCGCACATCTCTGCGGTTCGCGGCCGCGTGTCGCGATACACCGGCCTGCCTACACACCCGACCTTCACCGCCCCCCGCATGGCGACGGAATGAAACTTCACGATCGCTGCCGCCGTGCTCCCGTCCGGATTCGATTGTCATCACGACGTCGACGTCGAGTGCTCGATGCATAGCCGCAAAGCCGATCGCGAAGAAAGACGCCATGTGGAAGTCGTCGCTGGGCAGCGCGACGAAGCCCACACCGTCTTGACAAAGATCCAGAAATTTAACATGTGAAGCATTAGGGAAACTGAGGTCACGTGATGCCGCATCTCAGCATCGAACATTCTGCCAACCTGGAGAGCCGGACGGATCTGGGCGCCCTGTGTGAACGGCTTCTGGACACCATTCTGGAAACAGGGTTGTTCGAGGTGGGCGCGGTGCGCGTCCGGACGATCCGTTGCGACCACTGTGCGATCGCCGATCGGAAGCCGGAGAACTCGTTCCTCGACCTCAACTTCCGGATCGGCGTGGGCCGTTCGCCGGACGAGAAGAAGCGGGCCGGAGAAGCGCTCTTCGCTGCCGCGCAACAGATGCTGGGGCCGCTGTTCGAAGATCGGAACTTCGCCCTTTCTCTGGAAATCCGCGAAATCGATCCGGAGTTGAGCTGGAAGCGCAATTCGATGCACCAGCGGCTGCGCAAGCCGAACACCTGAGGAGCGCCAATGTCGAAACTCGCTGAAAATCTTGCCAGGGCGGAGCGCTATCTCGCTCGCTTCCGGGACGAGGGGGTCCTGAATCACATCGCCGGAGAGGCCGTGGTCGCAGCCGACGGTTCCTTGTTCGAGACGCTTTCGCCGGTCGATCTGAAGCCGTTGGCGAAGGTGGCCCACGGCAAGGCGGCCGACATCGACAAAGCCGCAAGAGCCGCCAAGGCAACCTTTCGCGAGTGGGCGGCCGTGTCCGGCGAGGCTCGCAGGACCGTCCTGCACCGGATCGCCGACGCCATCGTGGCCAGGGCCGAGGAGATCGCCTTCGTCGAGTGCATGGACACGGGCCAGGCGCTGAAATTCATGTCGAAGGCCGCCCTGCGCGGCGCCGAGAATTTCCGCTTCTTCGCCGACCGGGCCCCGGAAGCGCGCGACGGGAGGAGCCTGCGTGGCTCGGGGCAGGTCAACATGACGACGCGCGTTCCGATCGGACCGGTCGGCATCATCACGCCCTGGAACACGCCGTTCATGCTGTCGACATGGAAGATCGCGCCGGCGCTCGCGGCCGGCTGCACGGTCGTCCACAAGCCGGCCGAATTCTCGCCGTTGACCGCGCGCCTGCTGGTGGAGATTGCCGAGGAAGCCGGATTGCCCAAGGGTGTATGGAACCTGGTGAACGGTTTCGGCGAGGACGCGGGCAAGGCGCTCACCGAGCATCCGCTCATCAGGGCGATCGGCTTCGTCGGCGAAAGCCGCACCGGTTCAATGATCATGCGCCAGGGTGCGGAGACCTTGAAGCGCGTGCATTTCGAACTCGGCGGCAAGAACCCCGTCATCGTCTTCGCCGATGCGGAACTGGAGCGTGCCGCCGATGCGGCCGTCTTCATGATCTATTCGCTCAACGGGGAGCGCTGCACGTCCTCATCGCGCCTGCTCGTCGAAGCGAGCGTCTACGACGAATTCACCGCCAGGGTGGCCGAGAAGGCGAAGCGCATCAAGATCGGTCATCCGCTCGATCCCGAGACGGTGATCGGGCCGCTGATCCATCCGGTGCACGAGAAGAAGGTTCTCGATTATGTGGCGATCGGCCGGTCGGAAGGCGCCACCGTGGCGGCGGGCGGCGAGAAGTTCGACGGACCCGGAGGCGGCTGCTACGTCTCGCCGACGCTCTTCACCGGCGCGACAAACCGGATGCGTATTGCGCAGGAGGAAATCTTCGGGCCCGTGCTGACGGCGATCCCGTTCGAGGACGAGGCCGAGGCTCTCGAACTGGCCAACGACGTCGATTATGGTCTGACCGGCTATCTCTGGACGTCCGACCTCACCCGCGCCTTCCGGTTCACGGATGCGCTCGAGGCCGGCATGATCTGGGTGAATTCCGAGAATGTCCGCCACTTGCCCACGCCCTTCGGCGGGGTGAAGAATTCCGGCATCGGCCGCGACGGCGGCGACTGGTCTTTCGATTTCTACATGGAAACCAAGAACATCGCCTTCGCCACCGGATCCCATGCGATCGCCAGGCTGGGCGGATGAGCAAAGACGGCTTGATCGAGATCATGTCACTGAGCGACAGCGGATGGGATGCCGGGTTTGCCGCGCGGCGACCGAATTGGCGCCGGTCTGCCTGAAGTCCCGGTCGGCGGCTATGCCGTCAAGCATGCCTTGGAGGAAAGAGTGCCCGTTCCAGCCCCAGTCCTTTACCCGCCCTTCAACATCGTCCGTCTGAGCCATGTCGAGTTCGGTGTGACCGATCTCGCCCGCTCGCGTGCCTTCTACGTCGACATGCTCGGCCTGCAGGTGACGGACGAGACCACCGACGCCATCTACCTGCGCGCCATGGAGGAACGAGGGCATCACTGCATCGTGCTGAGAAAAGCCGACAAGGCAGAAGCGCGCGATCTCGGCTTCAAGCTCTTCAGCGAGGAGGATTTGGACAAGGCCGCCGAGTTCTTCGAAGGCAAGGGCATGCCGGTCGAGTGGGTCGAACGCGCCTATCAGGGACGAAGCTTCCGCACCCGTGACCCGCATGGCATTCCGCTCGAGTTCTACCACAAGATGGACCGTCTGGCGCCGATCCATCAGAAGTACGCGCTGTACAAGGGCGTGCGGCCGCTCAGGATCGATCACTTCAACTGCTTCTCGCCGAATGTCGACGAGTCGGTCGCCTTCTATAATTCGATCGGCTTCCGCGTGACGGAATATACTGAGGACGAGCAGAGCAGAAGGCTCTGGGCCGCCTGGATGCACCGCAAGGGCGGCGTGCACGACATGGCCTTCACCAACGGACGGGGACCGCGCCTGCATCACACCGCCTTCTGGGTACCCTCGCCACTCAACATCATCGACCTGCTCGACCTCATGTCGACCACCGGATGGCTTTCCAACATCGAGCGGGGACCGGGCCGGCACGGCATCTCAAATGCATTCTTCCTCTATATTCGCGACCCTGACGGCCATCGTATCGAGATCTACTGCTCGGACTACCAGACCTGCGATCCCGATCACGAGGCCATCAAGTGGGACCTGAAGGATCCGCAGCGCCAGACGCTGTGGGGCGCGCCGGCGCCACGATCCTGGTTCGAGGAAGGGAGCCTTTTCGCCGGCACCCAGGTCAGGCAGCCCGAACTCGAAGCGCAGCCGATCGTGGCGCCTTGACGACGGCCAGGCGACCGTCGTGGCTCTCAAGGGCGCTAAGTTGCCGATCCACGAAAGCGAGGGAGACTTCATGTCGCAGCCACGGTTCGTCACATTTTCCCGCAACGGCAGGCAAGGCTACGGTCTGTTTCGCGACAACGGCATGGTCGACCTGTCGTCGCGGTACGGCAAACGGTGGCCGACGCTGCGCGAGGTGATCGCCGAGCAGATGCTGCTCTCTCTGGCAGAGGAGAATGCCCATCTCGCGGCCGATTTCCTGCACGGTGAGTTCACATACGAGATACCGGTACCGGCACCCGAAAAGCTGATCTGCGTGGGGGTCAACTTCCCCGAGCGCAACGACGAGTACAAGGACGGGCAGGCGGCGGCGGCAAACCCGTCGCTCTTCGTCCGATTTGCGCGGTCGTTCGTGGGCCATGAGCAGCCGCTGGTTCGTCCGCCGGAGAGCGTACAGCTCGACTACGAGGGCGAGATCGTCGTCGTGATCGGCAAGGGCGGACGGCGAATCCCGGAGGCCGGAGCGCTGGAACACGTCGCGGCGCTGTCGCTCGCCAACGAGGGCACCATCCGCGACTGGGTGCGGCATGCCAAGTTCAACGTCACACAGGGCAAGAACTTCGACCGCAGCGGCGCCATGGGGCCCTGGCTGGTGCCCTTCACACATGAAAGCCAGCTTGCCGACATCGGGCTCGAAACCCGAGTCAACGGCGAGGTGCGCCAGCAGGACCGCACCAGCCGCATGACCTTCTCCTTCCGCAGGATCATCGCCTACATATCGACCTTCACGACGCTCGTCCCGGGCGACGTCATCGTCACCGGCACGCCGACCGGCGCGGGCGCCCGCTTCGATCCGCCGGTCTGGCTCATGCCGGGAGACGTGGTGGAGGTCGAAGCCGAGGGACTGGGCGTCCTGCGCAACACCGTGGTGGACGAGGTGGAGCATGCTTGAGCCGATCCAGATCGAAAAGGCGGCGGTGGGCCTCGATGAAGCCGAGCGGACGCGGCAGCAGATCGGGCTCTTTTCGCTGCAACACCCCGGCATCGACATGGACGACGCCTATGCGATCCAGGCGGCCTGGGTCGAGAAGAAGATCGCCAGAGGACAAAGAGTGATCGGCTGGAAGATCGGCCTGACCTCGAAGGCGATGCAATCCGCGCTCAATATCGACACACCCGACTCCGGGGTCTTGTTCGACGACATGGTCTTCGAGAACGGCGCGACCATACCTCCCGACCGCTTCATCCAGCCGCGCATCGAGGCGGAACTGGCCTTCATGATGAAGACGCCGCTCAAGGGGCCGGGGGTCACCGTGTTCGACGTGCTCAACGCGACCGACTACGTGACGCCATCGATCGAAATCCTGGACACCCGCGTTCGCCGCGTCGATGCCGGTACCGGGAAGGCGCGGACAGTCGTCGACACCATCGCCGACAATGCGGCCAATGCGGGCATCGTGACCGGGGGGCGCCCAGTGCGGCCGGAGGCGCTCGACCTGCGCTGGATGGGCGCGATCGTCAGCCGCAATGCCGAGGTGGAGGAAACCGGCCTCGGTGCCGGCGTGCTCAACGACCCTGCGCGCGGGATCGCATGGCTCGCAAACCGGCTGGCCCGGTACGGCAATGGCCTAGAAGCCGGGCAGATCGTGCTCGCCGGGTCCTTCATCCGTCCCGTGGAGGCACGCCACGGCGACACGATCGTCGCCGATTTCGGGCCTCAGGGTACCGTCAGCCTCTATTTCGCCTGAGACGCGGACCACCCTCCGCAACTCCCTTCGGTCGCACCGCTGTGGCTCTCCCCAAAATCGAGGCGCGGCACTGGCGATCAGGCGTTTGCACAGCCTGGAAGCGAGCCGCCACTTTCTTTGCGTCAGATACCAGCGGTGACGAAGGGAACCACCGAAAGGCTGTCGGTGACTTCGGTCACTCCGCGGGTGTTTTCCGCCGCGACCACGACGGCGCGGCGCACGGGCTCGTCGCTGACAGTGCCGCGAAGATGCACGGCACCCTGCTTGACCTCGACGTCCACCATCGCAAGCGGGCTCCAGCGCTGCGCCTCGATCTCGTCCAGGATGCCGCGACGGATGACGAGGTCATCCACGGGGCCGGTGGCCGCCCCTTCCATCCGGTGAGAAAGCGCGAGGAGGAAGTTGGCGCGGCTGATGATGCCGACGATCCTGCCGTCGCGAACGACCGGCAGTCTCTTGTAGCCCTTCTTTTCCATGATCGAGATTACCTCGTCGAGCGCGGTCTCGGGGCTGATGGCCACGACATCGGGGGTCATGACGTCGCTGATCTTCCGGGTGCGCGCATGAACATATTCTTCCGCAGATTGACGCGGACTGACCCAGAGTTCCACCCATTTCGGGCGGTGCCTTTCGGTCCCCGTCTCTGTCCGGCGCAGCAGGTCCAGTTCCGTCACGATGCCCACGAGCATGCCCGCGGCGTCGACTACGGGAAGGCCGCTCACGCGATGTTCCAGCATCGTTCTCGCCGCGTGGGCTACAGTTGCGTCGACACGGACGGTCGCCGCGCCCGCCGTCATGATGTCGCCTGCCTTCATGTGAAACTCTCCTCGCACGGTCGAACAACTCTTGACGCAAGCAGATAGCCAAGTGCTGCTGCTCGGCATTGATCCGCATCAAGCGGATCGGCTAGGGGTCTGGAGGCGGACGGCCGCGGTGACCGGGAACTTTGCGGAAACGGAGGCATTCGACATGCGTCCGCGCTCCGGTGAAACGCGCCTCCAACAGGAATCCGATGCCGAAAGTCCTGACACTCACGCTTAGTCCGACCATCGACGTTTCCGGCGAGGCGGAAGCGGTCCGGCCGGTTCGCAAGGTGCGGACGAAGCAGATCCGCTTCGATCCGGGAGGTGGCGGGATCAACGTCGCGCGCGTGGTCACGCTGCTCGGGGGCGATGCGGAGGCACTTTATCTCGGCGGGGGTGAGGTCGGCATGATCCTCGACCGCCTGCTGACCGAAAAGGGAATCCGGACGCACAGGATCGCGGTCGACGGGCAGACGCGGCTGGGCTTCATCGTCCATGAGCAGAGCACCGGCCTCGAATACCGTTTCGTCCCCGAAGGCTCGCCGGTCGCTCCCGAGAGCCTGAAGGATGCAGTCGGCTACGTCCGTTCTCACCCCTCCGAGTACGTCGTGGGCAGCGGCAGCCTGCCGCGAGGTACGCCGGAAGACTTCTATGCCGGGCTGGCGACCGATGTGGCGGCCAGAGGCGGTCGCTTCGTGCTCGACACGTCGGGAGCGGCACTGCGCGCGACGCTGGGGAAGGCAAAGGTCTATCTCGTCAAGCCGAGCCTCGGCGAGCTCGAGCAGGTCGTGGGTCGCAAGCTCGACGCCGACAGCGCGGAAGAAGCCGCGGCCGAAATCGTTGCGAGCGGCTCGGCCGAACTGGTGGCGGTCACGCTCGGTGCCGACGGCGCGGTCCTCGCGTCGCGAGCCGGCACGCTCAGGCTGCCGACGATCCCTGTACGCGTCCGCTCCGCGACGGGCGCGGGTGACAGTTTTCTCGCCGCGATGGTCTGCGCCTTGCTCGAAGGCCGATCGGAGCACGAGGCCTTCCGGTTCGGCATCGCCGCCGGGGCTGCGGCGGCCATGACACCGGGCACGGAACTCTGCCGCCGGCAGGACGTCCTGGATCTCTTCGAACGATGCAAGGCGCTCTGATCCTTTCCGTCTCGTGAACCGACGAGGCTTTCCGCAACATGATCCTGGTGCCGAATTGACGCGACGGACAAGCTTCCCGAAACCGCGAGCAGACCCGCGGGAGGGCGGCCGGATGGAGACGACGACATGAGCGCAACAGCGGCGACGGCCGAAGAGGGAAGGACGGCTTTGGAAGACGCGGTCGCCGAGGAGTTCGATGTGGTGGTGGTCGGAGCCGGACTGTCGGGGATCGGCGCGGCCTGGCACCTGCAGAAGGATTGCCCGAACCGCAGCTTCGTCCTGCTCGAAGCCCGCGATACGATCGGCGGCACGTGGGACCTGTTCCGCTATCCCGGCGTAAGGTCGGATTCCGACATGTATACGCTTGGCTTTCCGTTCCGGCCGTGGCGCGAGGAGAATGCGATCGCGGACGGCGGCTCTATCCGACGCTACATCCAGGACACTGCCGCAGAGAGCGGCATCGACGGCAAGATCCGTTTCGGTCAGCGGGTGGTGGAAGCCTCCTGGGACAGGGCGGCCGCGCGCTGGACGGTCAGCGCCGAGAATGGCGATGCCACTCTGCGCTATCGCTGCAGGTTCCTCTATGTCTGCAGCGGCTACTACGACTACGCGCAGGGCTATCAGCCGCACTGGCCGGACATGGATCGGTTCCGCGGCACGCTCGTCCATCCCCAGCACTGGCCCGAGAACCTCGACTGGTCCGGCAGGAACGTCGTCATCATCGGGAGCGGTGCGACGGCGGTCACGCTGGTTCCAGCGATGGCCGACAAGGCTGCCCACATCACCATGCTGCAGCGTTCGCCGAGCTACGTATTCTCGCTTCCCGCGCGTGACAGGGTGGGGGCGTGGATGCGGCGACGTCTTCCCGAACGCGTGGCGCCGCGGTTGACGCGCGCCAAAGCCGTCCTTGAAGCCATGGTCCTCTACCAGCTCTCGCGATGGTTCCCGAACGCCATCAAGCAGAGGCTGATCCAGGCTGCGGCGACCGAGATGGGTGAGCATGTGGACGCCGGACGGGATCTCACGCCCGACTACGATCCGTGGGACCAGCGGCTCTGCTTCGTGCCCGACGGCGACCTGTTCAAGGCAGTCCGCTCCGGGAAGGCCTCGATCGTGACCGCCCGGATCGAACGGTTCACCGAGGCGGGCCTGAGGCTCCAGTCCGGCCGCGAACTGCCGGCGGATATCATCGTCTCGGCGACTGGATTGAACCTTCGCCTGATGGGCGGAATGAACATGCTGGTGGACGGCCAGCCAGTCGATCTCAGTTCCACCCTCACATACCGGGCGCTGATGCTGAGCGACGTCCCGAACATGGCCTTCACGGTCGGATACACGAACGCCTCCTGGACGCTGAAGTGCAGCCTCACCTGGGAGTTCGTCAGCCGGGTCCTGAACCACATGGAACGCCGCAACCTCGACTGGGTGGTGCCGCGAAGGAACGGGATGGCGCCATCGCAGCGTCCGTTGGTGGACCTTTCTTCGGGATACATCCGCCGCGCCGAGGCGGGTCTGCCGAAGCAGGGCGCTGCCGCGCCATGGAAGATGCGCCAGAACTACATCGGCGACATGCTCGATACACGCTTCCGGCGGCTGCACGACGGCTTCCTGGAGTTCGGCCGCAACAGATGAGGGTTCTGCCCGGCAGCAAATTCACCGGCCTCGGTCGAGCTCGATCCAGGCCGGGGCATGATCGCTGGCGCCTTCGCGGTCGCGCGCGTCGCGGTCGACCCCCGCGCCCGCGAGTTGGTCTTCCAGATTGAGGCTGAGCAGCAGGTGATCGAGGCGCAGGCCGGCGTCCCGCTGCCAGCGCTGACGCTTGTAGTGCCAGAAGGTGTAGATCCGCTCGGAGGGGTGAATCCGGCGCAACGCATCGATCCAGCTCCTTCCGACCAGTCTGCGGAACGCGGCCCGACTTTGGGGATGGATCAGGGCGTCGTCGTCCCATGACTTCGTCGGATATATGTCGAGTTCCGTCGGAGCGACGTTGAAATCGCCGGCGAGCACAACCGGCGCGCCGCTCTTGCGCAGACCCGTCGCATGTTTGCGCATCCGCTCCAGCCAGGCGAGTTTGTAGTCGAACTTCGGGCCCGGTTGCGGGTTGCCGTTCGGCGCGTAGATCGAGGCGATCAGCACGCCACTGACCGCCGCCTCGATGTAGCGGCTCTGGGTATCGGCGGGATCGCCGGGGAGACGGTCCCTGGTCAAGACGGGATCGGCTTCCCTCGCCAGGATCGCCACGCCGTTCCAGGTTTTCTGTCCCTTCCAGACCGCACCGTAGCCGGCCCCGTCGATCGCTTCGGCCGGAAAGGCCTGATCGGTGGACTTCAGTTCCTGCAGACAGACGACGTCCGGCCGCATCTCCTCCAGCCACCCCAAAAGGTTGCCCAGCCGCCGATTGACGTTGTTGATGTTGAAGGTGGCGATCTTCATGCGGCTGCCGGCACGATGCGGGCGATCCAGCGGCTCACCGTATTGGCGAGGGTTCCGAGGTGATCGGCCGCGGTGAGGCCCGACACGCTCTTGCGCGGCTTGAGATCATGATCGCCGTCTTCCAGCCAGAGGAACTCGATCGCCGGGGAGAGCGCGTAGCTGGCTACCTCCACCTTCGTGCCGAACGGGTCGCGGCTTCCCTGGCAGATGAGCGTTGGCGTCTCCAATGTTCCGAGATGCGCGGTGCGCAGCTTCTCCGGACTTGCGGGCGGATGAAAGGGATATCCGAGACACAGCAATCCGGCGATCTCCCCCTGCTCGAAGAGGTCGTCCGCCAGCATGGAAGCGACGCGGCCGCCCATGGACTTGCCGCCGATGACCACAGGACCTTTCATAGCCAGGGCTTCAACGGCATGCCGGTACTCCGGGATCAGGATTTCCGCGCGCGGAGGCGGCTTTCGCTTTCCTTCACGCCGGGCTGCCATGTAGCCGAACTCGAACCGTGCCACGCGCAGGCCCTCGTCCGACAGGGCCCGGGAAATCGCTTGCATCGACGGCGAGTCCATCGGAGCGCCTGCACCGTGCGCGAGCAGGATCGTGGCGGGTGCGGCTTCAGGTCCGCTCTTCAGGAATACCACCAAAGTTTCGCCTCGCACCATGCCTCGCTCCATCATCTAGCGCCGGGAAGCGGGCGCGGCTACAGCTGGCGGACAGGAGCGTCCTCATTCGGGCAAGTGTCGCGAGCGGAGGAAAACCTTCAGGAGGCGGATTTCCATTCGGCTACGCCGTTCACATCGGCATCCGTGGATGTGCGGTACCGGGCCGGCGCCTCGGAACGAAGCGTCCAGACATCAACCGCCTCCGCCTTTCCCTTGACCGAGATCCGATCCAGCTCGACGAGATCGAACCTGTCCCGAACGCGACTCGCGGTCTCGTCCCCGATGAGGATCGGAGTGCCGCAGTCCTTGGTGCGCCCTTCAAGCCGCGATGCGAGATTGACCGCGTCTCCAAGAGCCGAGTAGTCGAAGCGGCGGTCCGAGCCCATGTTGCCGACGACGCATTCGCCGGTGTTTATGCCGACGCCGATGGCGAAGCGGATGGGCTGGGAACCTCCGATCGCTTCCTCCGCCAGTTCCCGGTTGAGCGGCTCCAGCGACCGGATCATCGCAAGCCCCGCCTCCACCGCGTGGACCGCATGGTCCGGGTCGTCGAGCGGCGCGTTCCAGAACGCCATGATGGCGTCGCCGATGTACTTGTCGATGGTGCCGCCCGCTTCGAGCACCGCTTCCGAGAGCGGATTGAGCAGCCGGTTCACTAGCGCGGTCAGCTTCTCCGGATCATCCTTCATGGATTCGGCGATGGTCGTGAAGCCGCGCACGTCGCAGAACAGGATGCTGATGGTCCGCTTCTCGCCGCCGAGTTTCAGGCGGGAGGGATCGCGCGCCAGCTTCTCCACCAGCGCGGGGGAGAGATACTGCGAAAAGGCTCGGGTGACGTTCTTCCGCAGTTTCCGTTCCGCAGCGAAATCCTGGGCGCCTTGGGCGATCGCCGTTCCGATGAAGGCGAAGGCCGGTGCCAGCGGCGGGAAATGGACGCGGCCGAAACGCAGCATCAGGAAGTATCCGACCGCGAACAAGCCCGCGGCGAGCAGGCTGCCGGCGATGGTTCGCCAGCCCGTCGCCCGCCACACGGCGCTGGCGGCGAGCATGGCGCCGAGGAGGTTCGCGGCGATCACCGCAATGAAGGGCGCCGGCGTGATGAATACGCCGTGCAGGAGGTTGTCGAGGATGGTCGCCTGGAGTTCTGCGCCCGCCACCAGCCGGCCCGTCCGCGGCGTCCACGATGTCGCGTAGGCATCTGCTCCGCCGCTCTCGACAGTCGGCGCCGATTGCAGCGAAAGGCCGACGATGGCGATACGGCCCCGCAAGGCGTCCGGCGGCAGGAAATTCTCCGGGTCGAGCGCCTGATAGTAGGAGATCGTGGGGTAGGTGCGAGCAGGGCCAAAGGTCTGGATGAGCGCGCCGCGAGGCGCCTGCGGCACCTCGAAGCCTGCGCTTTCCAGCAGTGCTGCGGCGAATCCGTCCGGATAGGGCGGAAGCCTTCGCAAGGTGCCGTCCCTGTCGAGCACGATCGACGAGAGTCCTGCAACCGCTCCCCGGTCCGTCAGTGCCGGGATCGGCTCGACCCGGATGACCGAATCGGCCTGCGCCGTCTCGATCCGCGTGACGTCGGCGGCCAAAGCGACATCGGGGGCCATCGCCCCGGCCAGCGCCGCATCCGCCTCCGGCGTGGATGGTTCCGCGAAGATGATGTCGAGGCCGATGGCCTTCACGCCGGCCTGTCTCAGTGCCGCGACCATCCTTGCATGGACGTCTCTCGGCCATGGCCACTGCAGGCCGAGTTCGGCGAAAGACGGTTCGTCGATGGCGATCACCACCGGCCCGTCCTCGGGGAGTGCGGGTGCCGCGATGGTCGATACGTAGTCGAACAGCCGCGCCTCGGCGAGTTGCCAGGGCGAGGTCAGGGAGAGGAGCGTGAGCAACAGGAACGCGATGGCTGCCGTCATGGCCACGCCGCGCTGGCGCCTGGCAGGCGATATGGCGCGCATGTCCCTTTCCCGTCGCGCTGTCCGGCGGGAAAGTATCGAGTCCATCAGAAGCGGACCTTGAAGGTTCCCACGAATGAACGGCCCCAACCCGGCGTGGCGGTGGCAACGTCGAAATTCTCGTCGAACAGGTTGTAGCCGGCAAGTTCCAGGGCGAAGCGCTTGTCGAGCGGCTCCCAGGTCAGGTTCGCGTCGGCAGTCCAGTAGTCGTTCAGGACCGTTCCGACAGCGTCGCCGACGCGCTCGCCCACATAGGTGGCGGACAGAGTGACCTTCAGATTGGAAGGATGCACGAAGGTGACGCCGGTGCGCCCCGAGAGCTCCGGAACGAAAGGCAATGCTGACGCAAAGAATGCTCCGGGCGTGCGGTTTTCGCTGTCGCTCCAGGCGGCGGTGCCGAACAGGCCGAAGCCGTGCCCGAGATGCACGTTGGCGGTCGCAGCCACCCTGTCGATGCGCCCGTTCTGGTATCCGTCTGCGGTTCCGATGGGAAAAAGGGAGCCTGGAACCGGGATCGAAAGTCCATAGAAATCCTGGTGCTGGTAATCTACCGAGGTGAAGAAGCGATGGGTCCACTCTGCGTCCCATCGTGCTGCGAAGGTATCGACATATCCACCGACATCGAGTGGAGCTGCGTTCGGCTGGAGCCCGACGACGGTGACGGGTGCAAGCGTCGTGCTCGTCAGCGCTTCACTTTCGCGGCTGTAGGCGCCGCGCAGCCAATGGCCATGGATCGGCTCCCAGGCAATCCCGAGGCGCGGCTCCAGCCTCTCGGTATCATATGGACCGCCAAACCAGGTTCCGAACAGCGCTGCCTGCGCCTTCAGGTTTGGAGCGAACTCGTAGAGCGCGTCGACATAGGCTCGTCCGAAATCGACTTCGAACGCCTGGCTGACGACCGTTTCGTCGTCAGGCGGGTTCTCGTAAAGCCTCTCGGTCCGGGCGATGCCAATCGTGCCGCCCTCGACACCGTAGCGCAGCGTCAGGTCGCCGATGCCGAGCGCATGGTTGACCGCACCCACGTGCGACTGCTGCTCGGCCGCCACGTCATATTCGCGCAAGCCGATCGGAACCGGCCCGCCACCGAACGTAACGAAGCTGAGGATGTCCTCGGAACTCGACTGCTTCACGTCCGTGGCAAAGTAGGCGGCGTTGACGACGTTGCGGTACGCGAAGGTGTGGCTCCAGCCCACGCCGCCCTCGATGCCCTCCGATCCGACCGAGCGGTCATAGGCGATGCCGTCGAAACCGAAGATAGCCGGGTCGACCAGGGTGACCGCATTGGAGAACCTCTCTTCCGGGCGCGAGACGTTGAGGTAGGCGACGATCCGGTCGTCCAGCGTCGGGCGGACCGTCACGTATCCCAGTCCGGAGACGATGTCGGCGCCGAGATCGAAGCCGACGTAGGGGATGTCGCCGCCTGGCTCGCTGCGCTCGCGGAATTCCTCCGACTTCTGCGTCTGGAATTCCCCATAAATGCTCCACGGCACCGGCGTGGTTGCGAAACCCTGTATCTCGGCCGTGCCGATCCAGCCCGTTTCGCCGCCTTTGTCGACGAAGCCGCCGCCGACCGATCCTTCGAAAAAGGGACGGCGGAAGAGATTGGCCGATCGCGAACGGCCCGAAAGCATCTCCGGCGACATCAGAAGCCCCTGGAACAGGGACGAGAAGGCGTAATCGCTTCCCGAAGGTTCCACGGGGTTGCCGCCGAACCGGAGATCGTTGACGAACGGATCGGACGTTCCGGAGACCGCCTGGTCGACGAGGGCGGCACCTGCGAAAGGATCGAAGACGGCATCGCCATAGTAGCGGCCCCAGGCGTCGAGCCCCTGCAGCCGGAAGGCGTTGTTGAGGAGCGAGCCCTGGTCCCTGTTCGCGCTGAGCGTGGTGTAGTCCCCGCCGCGCGCACGGGCGCGGCGCAGCGCCTCCTGCGCGCTCGCGATGGCGCGATCGGAATCGTAGTCGTCGATTGCGATCGCCGTTTCGAAGGCCGCCGCCACCGGATCGTTCGGGTCGAGGCGATCGGCGTTTTCCAGCGCCTGTTCGGCCGGTTCGCGAGCGCCGAACTCGTAGTGGGCTCCGGCCAGCAGAAGCAGGCCCTGGGCGTAGGCCGGGTTTGCGGTCGTGCCGGCGAGAAGGTCCTGGATGGCGGCGTCCATCTCGCCGGTCTGGAGATGATAGCGCCCGCGCGCCACCAGCGCGATGTCGAAGGACGGGTCGATGGCGATCGCCTGGTCGATCAGCCGCTTGGCGTCCGCAGTTCGGTCCTCGTCGAGATAGAAGATCGCCAGATTCGCGTATCCGACCGGGTCATGCGGATCGAGTTCGATCGAGCGCAGGAAGGCTTTCTCGGCCTCCCGCTTCGCGTTGCGCGCCGACTGGACGAGACCGATCGCATTCCAGATCGACGACGACCCCGGGGCCATGGCCACCGCATGTTCGAGATCCTGAAGCGCCGCATCCAGGTTGCTTTCGATCCCGGCGCGATAGTTCGCCCGGGCCTCGAGCGCGGTCGGATCGTCCGGATCGATCGAGAGGGCGCGATCGATCGCCTCGTTGGCCTGCTCCCGGTCGTCGAGCAGCAGGGCGAGCTGCGCGCGGTAGCCCGGCAGGGAGGGGTCGTTCGGATATCGCCGTTCTGCATCGCGGACGATCTCCGTGGCGGAGCGGATATCGCGCAGGAAACCGGCGGTCCAGGCTTCGGCAAGCGCGGAGTAAGGGCCGCCTTCGCGGACCGTCGGGGGTTGCTCGACGCGGTCGGGATGCGCGAGCGCACGGGCAAAGTAGCCGCCGTAGAGCGCTATGCCGCGACGGTCTGCGGGAAGATGGCGCGCCGACTGCTCGAAGAGCCTTGCCGCCTCGTCGTAGCGCTGCTCGGAACCGGCCCGTAGCGCGTCGACCAGATCCAGCCGCGCCTTCTGCCTCGCCGTCAGGGCAAAGGTACGCGCCCGATCCGCCGCCGTCCGCGAAGCCGCCGGGGTGCCGAAGGACCTCTCGGTTTCGGCGAGTGTGATCCAGTCCTCCGCCGAGCGCGCCGGTTCGGGCAGCGCGGCGATCCTTCCGCGTTCGCGCCTCATCTCGGTCGCAGGCAGGGGTGAGGCGGGCATCCAGACGAAGGCGTTGCGAAGGGTGAGGTGGAACAGCATCTGCTCGCGATCGTCGGGATCGACGATCACGACCTTGGACGGAGCTTGGCCGATCGATGCGACCGCGCCTTCGCCCTCGGCAACACTGACCGAACCGTATGCGTTTGAAAGTTCGACGAGGCCTTCCAGCACGATCAGCGAGGTGCGGCCGCCGGCATCCACGCTCATCGTCCAGTCGGTGCCGCGAATGGCGGCCGAAGCCGCCGGTGTCTCGACTGTCAGGCCTTCGCCGCCGCGCTCCGCGCGCGCCCACAGGCTGCCGCTTTGTAGGCTGAGGAGCGTATCGCTGGTATCGCCGACATTCTTGACGACGAGCGTGCTGTTGCGGCCGATGCGAACCTGGGTGCGGTCGCTGAAGAGGATGGCGAGCTGGCCCAGCGCGTTCGTTCGAAGCACGTCACCGGCAAGGAGATCCTGGCTGAGTTCGACGGTGCGCCAGTCGGATATCTCGATGAAGCGGACTTCCTCGCCGGCCTTGCGAGCGATGACCGACCCCGCCGGAGGCGTATTGCGTGGAAGGACCTGGGCGACGGCGGAACCGCCTGCGGCCGTGATGCACAACGCAACCATACCCAGAAGATAGCTACGCATGGCGCCAATGCTTTCGGCTGACTTTCCGTCGCGGCAATTGTACGGGAAATCCGACCCTGTCAAGCGGACCTTTCTAAAGTATCCGCAGCTTTGCATGCGAACTACATGCGCGCGCGTCGCCCGCTCGATTCGGCCAGCCAAATTCCGCCGAGCGCCAGTCCGATCGCGATCACATGATAAAGGTGCAGCGTTTCACCCAGGATGACGATGGACAGCAACGTCCCGAATATCGGAACCAGGTTGATGAAGAGCCCGGCGCGGTTGGCGCCGATCATCTCCACGCCGCGCATGAAGAACACCTGTGACAGGAGCGAGGGAAAGATCGCCGTATAGAGGACGCATCCCCAACCGAGGGCGTCGGGCCATATGGCGTGGTCCGTCGCATATTCGCCGGCGGCGAAGGGAACCGACGTCAGGAAGGCCGACGCGGACAGCACGATCATGAAGCTCTGCCAGTGGACCGCCGGCCGGAACCGCAGGGCCACCGTGTAGCCGGCGTAGACGACGACCGCCACCAGCACGAGGCCGTCGCCGGCGTTGAGGTCGAGGAGAAGGAGGTTGCGGAAGTCTCCATGCGTGGCGGTGAGCACGACGCCCGCCAGCGTCAGCACGAAACCGATCATCTGTCCGGCGAAGATGCGCTGCCGGAAGATCAGGAAGTTCAGCCCGAAGATTACCATCGGAATGCCGGTCTGTTCGATGCTCGCGTTGACCGCCGACGTGAACAGAAGGGCACAGTAGAGCGCGATGTTGAAGGCCGCGAAGCCGAAAAAGCCCATCACGCAGAGATAGAGCAGTCGCGGCCGGACGCGGTCCCAGTCCGCCCGCAGCTGGGCATACCCGATGCCGTAGAGGCAGGCGAAGGCGATCCCCCATCTCAGTGTCGCCAGCAGCATCGGCGAGACGTGGCCGACCGCGAGTTTCCCCGCGACCGCGTTGCCGCCCCAGATCAGCGTGGTGAGGAGAAGAAGAAGGTAGGCCTTGCGATGCATCTGTGTTCCGGATCGACGAAGAGCCCACCCGCCTATTCGCTCGGGTCGTCAAAGTAAATGTCGCGCGGGGATCGGGTTGGGCCTCGTTCCGTGACGACGGATCAGGCAGAGGGGGCAGCTATGCCGCCCCGGAGCGGGTCGCATGCGATTTTCGGGCGGCTGCGGTCTGGCTTTTTTCCGCCGAGACGTCCTATACCACGGGCTCGAAAACGCACGAAAACGGGTACAGCGGAACGACGCAATGAAAGGGTGTTCTCATGGCTTATGATGTCGTCGTCATCGGAGGCGGACCCGGCGGCTACGTCTGCGCGATCAAGGCAGCACAGCTCGGACTGAAGACTGCCGTGGTCGAGAAACGGGCGACCTATGGCGGCACGTGCGTGAATGTCGGCTGCATACCTTCCAAGGCCCTGCTCCACGCATCCGAGATCTACGCCGAAGCCAGGCACGGCTTCGATGCGCTGGGATTCTCCGCCGGCAAACCCAAGCTCAATCTTGCCGGCATGATGGCGCACAAGCAGCAGACGGTTGACCAGAACACCAAAGGGCTCGAATACCTGTTCAAGAAGAACAAGATAGACGGGCTGCGCGGCACCGGGAAGATCATCGGCAAAGGCAAGATCGCGGTTACGGGCGAGGACGGTGAAGTTCAGGAGATCGAGACGAAGAACATCGTCATCGCCACCGGCTCGGACGTCGCCGGCATTCCCGGCGTCAAGGTGGAGTTCGATGAGAAGATCGTCGTTTCCTCGACCGGGGCGCTCGAACTCGAGAAGGTGCCGGAACATCTTGTCGTGGTCGGCGGCGGCGTGATTGGCCTGGAACTCGGATCCGTGTGGGCACGGCTCGGCGCCAAGGTGACGGTGGTCGAGTACCTCGACACCATCCTCGGCGGGATGGACGCCGAGGTGGCCAAGCAGTTCCAGCGCATGCTGGCCAAGCAGGGCATGGACTTCAAGCTCGGTGCGAAGGTTACCGGCGTGGAGAAGGCCAGGAAGGGGGCGAAGGTGACTTTCGAGCCCGTGAAGGGCGGCGAGGCACAGACGCTGGAGGCGGACGTGGTGCTGGTTGCGACCGGCCGGAAGCCGTACACCGAAGGCCTCGGCTGCGAGGAAGCCGGAATTACGCTCGACGAGCGCGGCCGCGTCAAGACGGACGGTCATTTCCGCACGTCGGTGGAAGGGGTCTATGCCATCGGCGACGTGATCATCGGTCCGATGCTGGCCCACAAGGGCGAGGACGAAGGTGTCGCGATCGCCGAGATCATCGCCGGCCAGGCCGGTCACGTGAACTACGACGTCATTCCAAACGTCGTCTACACCAGTCCGGAAGTGGCTTCGGTCGGCAAGACCGAGGAGGAACTGAAGAAGGCGGGGGTCGAATACACCGCCGGAAAATTCCCCTTCAGCGCCAACGGCCGTGCGCGCGCCATGCTGAAGTCCGATGGTTTCGTGAAGGTGCTGGCCGACAAGAAGACGGATCGGGTTCTGGGCGTGCATATTGTGGGCTTCGGAGCCGGCGAGATGATCCACGAGGCCGCGGTGCTGATGGAATTCGGCGGCTCTTCCGAAGATCTTGCGCGCACTTGCCACGCCCATCCGACCATGTCGGAATCCGTCAAGGAAGCGGCGATGGCGGCATTCTTCAAGCCCATCCACATGTAGACGCGGCAAAGCCCCAGCGCTCTCGCGCCGGGGCCTGCCGCATCTCCCGGGATACCCGTACCTCAGTTCGCGGGAGCGGTCTCGACCGGCTCGGCCGGGTTGTTGTGCTGGATTGGCGGAATGGCTTCGCCGCCTTCCGGCGTGATCGATGCCGTCGGGGCGGTGTCCACGGTGCCTTCCACCTGGCCGGCTTCGGGAGCGACCGTCACCTGCTCATCAGGGCCATTTCCGAGGAAGCTGAAGGCGATCACCGCAAGCAGGATGATTGCCACTGCAATCGTCGCCGCCGCGATCCCGCGTGGGCTGGACGTCGACCGCGGATAGGCATGCGGATCGGGCACGGCCGGATCAGGCACATCCCGGTCGATGGCACCGGGACGCGCCGGGTCTGAATAGACGCGGCCTGCCGGATCGTCGGCAGGGTCGAGTTCTGGACGTCTTCCGGGATAAGTCATGTCGCTTGTCTCCTTCGCAACGTTTTCGCGAACTGAAACGAGCGCAGGATAAGGCTGGTTGCATCACGATCGAACTCGAATTCACATCGACTGTGATCATCTCGGGATGAATGCCGAACGATCTGCGCAACATCGAAGGATGCCGCCGATGGTTCGCCGTCCATGCTTCTCGTCAGCGTTCTCGGGAAACGCGGACCTTAACTTGCCGGAGTAACCGTGTAGCCCCTGTGACGCAGGAGTTCGACGAGGCCTTGTTCGCCGGGCAGATGCAGTGCGCCGACGGCGATGAAACTGCCGCCCTGGTCCAGGAAAGGTCCGGCACTCTCGGCCATCGTATGGTTGCGCCTGTCGATCATCACCTCCTCGAATTCGGCGTAGCCGCTATCTCCGGCTTCGTCGGGCAGCGCAGCCCGGAACAGCGGCCAGACCATGCCGGTCTCTTCGCGGTCATAGAGGATGACCATCGTCTCGAAGATGTCGTCGAGTTCGTCGCCGAGCTTCAGCGCCGCGATCAACCCGTCGATATGAAAGTCCATGGGAAGCGAGGCCATCGCCTCGAGCTGATCGGCCATCGTTTCCAGCCCCGCGATCTGCTTGCCGTCCGCTTCGGCATCCCTGGCAAGCTTGATGTCGAGCACCGGGGCGCCCTCCGCCTTGCGCGCCATTTCGCAGGCTGGGAGGGAGAGTGCGGCCGCAAGCATCCATGGCTTCATCTTCTGCACGCTGGCGGGCGGAATCCCGCGGGCTGATAGAACCGACTGGAGCTCGGCCGCCTTCTTCTCGTCGAGGTGATCAAGCAGCGTCGAGCCGTCGGTGAACATCGTCAGTTCCGGCTTCTCCATCATCACTGCCATCATCCGCGACTGGTCGAGAACGTCCGTGGTCTCGATCACCACCGTTCCGGCAGCTTCGAAGGCTTCCTGCGCCCGCGGCGTGAGATCGACGACGCGCGGGTCGGTCAGGTGCATCGTCCCGAACAGGTAGGATGCGGGCACGCCGGTTTTCTCGATCTTCCACAGCAGCCCGCGGCCGTTCGGAACCTCGGCGGCTTCCGCTTCGATCCGGGCGAGCAGCGCGGGCTCTTCCGCCTGCATCTTTGCCAGCAGATCCTTGCCATGGCACTCTGACGAGGCGGCACGAGCCTGCATGGCAAACAGCAGCGATGCGAGGAAGCAGACGAGGAACAGCGCATTCGCCGCCGCGATCACGATCAGTGAGATGCGGCAGAAGCGCTCGGAAATGGCAGTGACGCGTATCATGGGTTCGAGCCTAGCCGGGAAAGACGGCGAAACCGTTAAGCCGGATGTCAAAACTCGCGCGATCCCGGACCCTCAGGCGCGCGGATGCGCCTTGTCGTAGATATCGAGCAGGCGGCTCGTGTCCACCCCCGTATAGATCTGCGTCGTCGACAGGCTCGCATGACCGAGAAGTTCCTGGATGGTCCGGAGATCGCCGCCCCGGGCAAGCAGGTGCGTGGCAAAGGAATGGCGCAGCGCGTGCGGCGTGGCGCTGTCGGGTAGGTTGAGTGCCGAGCGCAGTTTGCGCATTTCGCGCTGGACGATCGACGGATCGAGCGGGCCGCCTCGCGCGCCTCGGAACAGCGGCCCGTCAGCGGCAAGGTGATAAGGGCACAGACGCCGATACTCCGAGATCGCATCCACTGCGACGGCGAGCACCGGTGACAGCCGGGTCTTTCCACCCTTGCCGGTGATCCGGAGCACCGTTTCGGCACCGGAGAGCTGCCCGGCCTTCAGTCCGAGCGCCTCCGAGATACGCAGGCCAGACCCGTAGAGCAGCGTCAGCACCGCCGCGTTGCGGGCCGCGATCCACGGCTCTTCGGCAAGCTGCTCGCCCGCCGAGACGACCCGCTTCGCATCGCCGGCCGCGAGCGGTCGGGGAAGGGATTTCGGCAGTTTCGGAGAAC
Source organism: uncultured Alphaproteobacteria bacterium (assembly GCA_963747465.1). Taxonomy (GTDB): domain Bacteria; phylum Pseudomonadota; class Alphaproteobacteria; order Rhizobiales; family Rhizobiaceae; genus Aquibium. The sequence continues at coordinate 202,852 of CAVVFC010000003.1, read as the reverse complement.
GCAGCGAGGCGGCTCCCGCGGCGTTCGCGAGGCCGCGCCGCTCGAGGTGACGCAGGAAGGAGCGGATCGCCGCCAGTCCGCGCCCCAGCGTACGGGCGCCGACCCCTTCCTTCCTGCGATAGGCAAGGAAGGCGCGCAAGTCGGCCGGGCGCAGGTCCGCGACCTCCGGCACACCCGGCGGCCCTCCGCAATGGCCGGTCAGGAACTGGAAGAACTGCCGCGTGTCGCGCTCGTAGGCTTCCAGCGTCAGCGGAGCCAGGCGCCGCTCGCGCGCGAGCGTCGCGAGCCAGGCGCTACGGGCGTCCATCAGGTCGGATTTGGCGGAAACGAGGAATTCCTGCATCGAAGACTGGCCCCGGAGATCGCCCGCATGCTCGCGCGCCGGGGTTAGCGCTTGGTGAACGCAAAGATTGCCATCGCCGCGCCTTGGCACTAGGAGCGGCACGAACAGGTGAATTCCATGGCGAAACTACACAACCCGATCCTGATGGCGACCATCGGCGCCGCCCATGGCATCAGGGGCGAAGTGCACGTGAAGACTTTTACCGGCGATCCGCTGGCGCTCGGCGACTACGGGCCGCTCCATGCGCGCGACGGACGAACCTTCGTCATCCTCGATTTGCGTCCTCAGAAGGAGGTGCTGGTCGTCCGCCTGGAGGGCGTTGCCGACCGCAATGCAGCCGAGGCGCTGAACGGGACGGAACTCTTCGTCGATCGCTCTGTGCTTCCGGACGACCTGGAAGAGGACGAATTCTACCATGCCGACCTGATCGGCCTCGCCGTGGTGGACGAGTCGGGGACGAAGGTTGGAACCGTCAAGGCACTGCACGATTTCGGCGGCGGCGACATCATCGAAATCGCGACATCGGGGGGGCGAACCGAACTCATCCCGTTCACAAGGGCCGCGGTGCCCGCGATCGACGTCGCGGGCGCAACGGTGACCATCGATACGGCCGCAGCCGGGCTGTCGGATGAGGAGGACGAGGAAGAGTCATCCGATGGCGGCGGACGTCGTGCGCGCGGACCGCGTACGGCCGGAGGCAAGGGGTGAGTTTTCGCGCTGCCGTCCTGACGCTCTACCCGGAGATGTTTCCCGGCCATCTGGGCACCTCCCTGGCCGGCCGCGCGCTGGAACGTGGCGACTGGACGCTCGAAGCCGTGCAGATCCGTGACTTCGCAACCGATCGCCATCGCACCGTCGACGACACCCCGGCCGGCGGCGGTGCCGGAATGGTGATGCGCGCGGACATCCTGTCCAAGGCGATAGACCACGCCGCACCGGAGGGCGATCCCCGCCCGAAGATCCTGATGAGCCCGCGCGGCATGCCGCTGACGCAGGCGCGCGTGCGTGAACTGGCGTCCGGCCCCGGGGCCGTCATCGTCTGCGGCCGCTTCGAAGGCGTCGACCAGCGCGTCATCGAGGCGCGCGGGCTCGAGGAGGTCTCGATCGGCGACTACATCCTGTCCGGCGGCGAGCCGGCGGCGCTGGTGCTGCTCGATGCCGTCGTACGGCTGCTCCCCGGCGTGATGGGCAACGAAGCCTCCGGCACCGAGGAAAGCTTTGAAGGCGGTCTGCTGGAGCACCCGCATTTCACGCGGCCGCCCGAATGGGAGGGCCGCACTATTCCGGAAATCCTGACCTCGGGAAACCACGCGAAGATTGCATCGTGGCGGCGGGAGCAGGCGGAGAGACTGACGGCCGAGCGGCGGCCGGATCTGTTCGGAAGCGTCTACCCGATCCAGAAATAGTACCCGGCCAGGAACAGCCCGATCGCGATGACGAAGACCCGGACAATCGCCTGCGGAACGCGCTTTGCCGCCCAAACGCCCGCATAACCGCCGAGCGCCACGCCAGGCATCATGAACACGACTTCCAGCCAGGCGACGACGCCGCCCGACACGAATACCACGATCGCAACGGCGGCGATCACGATCGCCAGCATGTTCTTCAGCGCGTTGAGGCGGTGGTAGTCGCCGCTTTCGGTCAGCCCCAGGGTCGCCAGCATCATGATGCCCATGCCGGCGCCGAAAAATCCGCCGTACACCGCCGTGACGAACTGTACCGAACGCCCGGCGAACGAGCCGACCTGCGCGGTTTCTCCGGGATTGCGCGGCTTCGGCTTCAGCCAAGGGCCTGCTGCGAACAGGGCGGTCGCACCGATGAGCAGCCAAGGTACCATGGCACGGAAGGACGGATTGTCGAGCGCGAGAAGCACGAGGGCGCCCACCAGGGCGCCGATTGCCGAAACCAGGCACAGCAGCAGCACGCCGCGCCACATCTGTTTGATGTCGCTCCAGTAGGCGAGGGTGGACGTGACGTAGCCCGGAAACTGCGCGATGGAAGACGTCGCATTGGCGGAAATCGGCGGGATGCCTGCAAGCGTCAGGGCGCCGAACGTGATGAAAGTCCCGCCGCCTGCCACCGCATTGATGGCGCCGGAGGCGAAGCCGGAGAGGAAGAGGAGGCAGGCGAGGAGAAGGGTCAAGTCGGGCACTCGGCGGCAAAAATGATGTAATCGAGCCGGTCTAGGAAGATCGGAGCATGGGCGCAATGGTCCAGGGACTGCATTCCGCAATCCGACGCCGCTTGCCAGCCGCACCGGTTTAGCTAAGCTTGACCAGACTTCGCCGCCGGGCTGCACGTGCGGGCGAACCGGAGGAGAGGACGATCCATGAAGAAGCTCGCATTCGCCACGATCGCCGTGGTGATGATGACCGCCGCCGCGGCTGCACAGGACGGCATAAAGCGCACGCCGCTGCAGAAGACCGATTTCCCCGACGGCTACACGACGATTACCGGGCTGGCCGAGATCCAGCCCGGGGTTTCGGCCGGCCGGCACAAGCATCCCGGCATCGAGACCGGCTACGTCCTTGAAGGCGAGACCGTGATGTCCGTCGATGGCGAGCCGGATCGGACGATGAAGGCGGGCGACTCCTACACGATTCCCGCCGGCGTGCCGCATGATGCAAAGGCGGTGGGCGAAAAGCCGGTCAAGGTGCTCGGGATCTATGTCATCGAGCGCGGCAAGCCGCTCGCCACGCCCGTCCCGTAGCGTTCGAAGCGGTGAATTTCGCCGCAGGTGGTGACAAGCACGCTGGGACGGTGTATGAGCGCGCCCGAACCGGAGGACTATGTCGTTCCGGGCCCGTCAACAAGTGCGGTGAATTCGCCCCTGCCTCTCGCCTCCGGCGACGGGCATAGCCGAGCGGTCAGGAACTGCTGGGCGAGCGTCGGGCGCTCTGGCTGTCGAGAAGCAAGAAGAGGTGTTTTGACGATGGACATCATCCGTCAGCTCGAGGCCGAGCAGGCCGCAAAGATCGAAGAGAAGCGCAAGCTCCCGGAATTCCAGCCGGGCGATACCGTTCGCGTCCAGGTCCGTGTGACCGAGGGAACGCGTACCCGTCTGCAGGCCTATGAGGGCGTGTGCATCGCGCGCGCCGGCTCCGGGCTGCACGAGAATTTCACGGTCCGCAAGATTTCCTACGGCGAAGGCGTGGAACGCGTGTTCCCGGTCTATTCGCCGCTGGTCGAGGGCGTCGAAATCGTTCGCCGCGGTAAGGTTCGCCGCGCCAAGCTGTATTACCTGCGCGATCGCCGCGGCAAGTCGGCCCGCATCTCGGAGAACACGGGCGTGCGCGCCCGCCGGCTCAACGATGCCGAGCGCGATCTCATGAATGCCGAGAAGGCGCGCATCGAGGAAGAGAAGACAGCCGCCGCCCAGGCTCTGGCCGCCGAAAAGGCTGCCGCCGAAGCCGCCGAAGCAGACGCGGCTGAGGCGAAGGGCGAATAATCATCGCCCCGCTATCGCTACCAAGAGGCGGCTCCGGCCGCCTTTTTTGTTGCACGGCAGGTCTGCCCATCCTCCGAAGCGCAGGCGACTCGGAATCCTTTTGGTCCAGCGCGGGAAAAATGAGGCTCTCGGCGTGAAATCCGCGCTACTGCCTTCGCGGGCGTGGCCGCAGGTTCGGCAAAGTGCCTGATTGAAAGCTGAAGATCACGATGAGCGCTGAGACTGGCTCCGTCACCGCAGACCGCTTCGCCGCATTTCGGCACGGCGCCTTCCTGCGTTACTGGCTGGCGAGATTCCTGACCACCTTTTCCACGCAGATCGTCTCGGTGGCGGTCGGTTGGCAGATCTACGACCTCACGCGCGACCCGCTCGACCTCGGCTATGTCGGGCTGATCCAGTTCGCGCCTGCGCTGCTTCTGGTGCTGGTGACCGGCGCGGCCTCGGACCGGTTCGGCCGCAGGCTGGTCATGGGCATCTCGGCGCTGTTGGAGATGCTCTGCGCGCTGGCGCTGCTCGTCCTGTCGTTCCGCGGCCTCACCTCGCCCTCAGGCGTTTTCGTCACCCTGGCCTTCTTCGGGATCGCGCGCGCCTTCTTCGGCCCCGCCGCCGCATCCCTGGTGGCCAACCTGGTGCCGGCCGAGGATTTCGCCAACGCGGTGGCGTGGAACTCGTCCGCCTGGCAGACCGCAACCATAGTCGGTCCGGTCGTCGGCGGACTGCTCTACGGCCTCTCGGCAGAAGCTGCATACGCCACCGCCGCCGTCTTCATGGCCGCGGCCGCCCTGCTGATCTTCGCGATACCGAAGCCGGCGCAGCGCACCGAGGCCGACAAACCTACACTGGAGACGCTCTTCGCCGGCTTCCGCTACATTTGGAGCGAGAAGGTGGTGCTGGGCGCGATCTCGCTCGACCTCTTCGCTGTGCTGCTGTCCGGCGCCGTTGCGCTGCTACCCGTCTATGCGCGCGACATCCTGGAACTCGGACCCTGGGGGCTCGGCCTGTTGCGCGCCGCGCCTGGAATCGGCGCCATCATGGTCGCGATCTGGCTGACCAGCCATCCGATCCGCGACCACGCCGGCCTCGTCGTGCTCTTCTTCGTGGCGATGTTCGGCGTCTTCACCGATCGTGTTCGGGGTCTCGACGGTCCCCTGGCTGTCGATCGCCGCGCTGGCCTTGATCGGCGCGACCGACATGGTGAGCGTCTATGTGCGGGAAACGCTGATCCAGCTATGGACGCCGGACCGGGTCCGCGGCCGCGTCAATGCGGTGAACATGGTATTCGTCGGTGCGTCCAACGAGGTCGGCGAATTCCGCGCCGGGAGCGATGGCGGCGGTGATCGGGACGGTCCCGGCCGTGGTGGTCGGCGGCATCGGCGCGGTCGGCATCGCGGGATTGTGGGCCTGGCTGTTCCCGGCCTTGCGCAAGGCACGGCATCTCGACGGCCGGACGTGAGGCTCAGCGCCCGCCGCTTGTTTCCGGGTGCAGCCGGGGGCTGTGGAAGATCAGGTCGAGGAATTCGACCAGCCAGCGCTTGAGATGCATGTCCCAGACGAAGCGGCCGCCAAGATGGTCGCGGCCCTGCTGCGCGCCGGGCAATGTGAAGCGGTGTGCGCCCCGCACCACCCAGCGCTGCATCATGGCGCGGGTCAGTTCGGCATGGAACTGGATGCCCCAGGCATTTGCCCCATACCGGAAAGCCTGGTTGGTATAGGCTTCGGCGCTTGCGAGCAGCGTGGCACCGTCCGGCAGCGAGAAGCCCTCGCGATGGAACTGGTAGACCATTTCGGGCCAGTGCATCAGTTGCTTGCCGGCCTCTGTCGGCCGGATCGGATACCAGCCGATCTCGACGAGCCCGTCCTCGCGCCCCTCGACCCTGCCGCCGAGGTGGTTCACCAGCATCTGCGCTCCGAGGCAGATGCCAAGGAAGGGCTTGTCCTCCCTCAAGGGCACGTCCAGCCACTCGGTCTCGCGGCGGACGAACTCGTCCTCGTCGTTGGCGCTCATGGGGCCCCCGAAGACGACGGCTCCGGCATGGTTCTCGAGGGTATCGGGTAGGGGATCGCCGAGCGGTGGCCGTCGTATGTCGAGGTCGAAGCCACCTTCGATGAGCAGGTGTCCGACCCTGCCCGGGCTGGACAGTTCCTGATGCAGGACGATGAGGATTTTCGGACTTCTCTTGTGCGGCATACTCGTCCCGGTCAGAGCCCCGGTTCGCTGTCGTCTTTTGCAGGGTCCGCCTTGCGCCGCATCAGCACGCGGTCGCGCCGGTCGACGCCTATAAGTTCGGCGACCCGCCAGACGATGTTGTCTTCGAGTTCATTCATTTCGCCATCTGCGAAGACCATCTCCCACATGATGCCAATGAACTCGATCCGCGCCTGCTCGTCCAGATGCCGCTTGAGCACGCTGGTGAAGGCATAGAGATCGACCGACTGGCGGACCTCCTCCTCCGCCCGTTCGACGAAACGGTCCAGTTCCGGGCCCGTGATTCCGTAGGCGCGTGTGAGCGCCTCGAAAAGCTTATCGCGTTCCTCGTCGAGGCGCACGCCGTCGGCATCCATGACATGCACGAGCAGGGAGGCGGCAGCGAGCCGGGGGTCTTCCCCGTCCGGCCCCCTGTCGGCGTCGGGCGCACCGCCGGGAATATCCTTCAGGAAGGAGATCAGACGTTCGAACATGCGCGGGCTCCGGAAACGGGTTGGGTCATCATCCTTCCACAACTCAGAAGAGCCGGAACCGTTTCGAACGGGAATCCTCCTCGCCATCGCGCTCCACGCCGGGATCGTCCGGGCGCGGGAAATCGGAACCGATTTCGGACTTCCTCGCGGTCGCATCGTCATTGGCCGCGGCGGGACGGATCTCGATGTCAGCGGCGGTCGGCCGGCGCTCCGGTTGCTTCGCCGTGGCTACTTCAGGTTTTCTCGCCGGAGACGGATCCGCCGTTTCCGGCTCCGGTTCCTGTGCGGCCAGCGGTTCCTCAGCCGGAGTCTGCTCGGCGGCGGTATCGTCGGGCGGCGGGGGCGGAGGCGCGGCGGGTTCCGGTTCGGCGGGCCGCGAAGAAGGGATCAGGACCGGCTTCGAAGGCAGGTCGAGGTTGGCTTCCTGGTCGATCATCGCCAGCGGTCGCTCGACCGGAGTACGCCACTCGAACGCGTCGAGGCGGCCGGTCACGGGCGAAAACGGCGCCCACCGCTCCGAGACGACGCCGTCGGCGACCCAGGCGGGATCGCGCGGCGCGCGGACGGCGCGCGTGAGCCACTGGCGGATCCGGCCTTCGTCGCCGGTGGCGGCCTCCTCGATGTCGGCCATCAGGAGATAGCCGCCCTCGCGCGGCTGGATGCGAAGGGCTTCCTCGGCCGCCTTGCGCGCGAGCGTCAACTCGCCTGCCTCAAGCGCGGCGCGCGAGACGGCCAGCGCCGATTCGGCGTTGTTTTCGCGCTGCGCCTTCAGCTTCTTGGCGCGATGCAGACGGTCTCCGACCGAATCGCCATGGCGGGCATGGACATATGCCTCCGCGATCTCGGGATGGGCCTGCTTGCGCCACGCGGTCTCCAGGATCTTGGAGCCCTTGCGCAGGTCGCCCTGTCTGAACAGCGCCTTGGCCGCCATGACGGCGGCGGGCACGAGGTCAGGCGCGAGGCGGTTCGCTTCGACGGCAGCGTTCCTGGCGGCAAGCGCATCACGGTCGATGAGCGACATCGCCTTGGCGGTCATAAGCACCGCGCGCAGGCGATTGGCCTTCGCTGAATCGATGAGCCTGGTCGACTTCTGCGCCTCCAGCAGCGAGAGCGCACTGTCCCAATCACCTTCGGAGGTGCGGGCCTCCAGTGCCGCGTTCGAGGCCCAGCCAAGCTGCGGCGCGGCCTCGGCAGCACGCTCAGCATAGTGGCGCGCGACTTCCCTGTCGCCCAGCCGCTGCGCCTCCAGGTATAGCCCGCGCAGTCCGAGCAGGCGCGTTTCGGGATCTTCCAGCATCGCCTCGAACTTGCGCCGCGCCGCATCGTGGTCACCCTCCAGCAGAGACGCCTGCGCGTCGAGCAGGTGGATCAGCGGCTCCTGGTCCGAACGGATGAGCTTCGAGGCCTGTCGGTTCATCTGGCGCGCCAGCACGCCGTCGCCGGCGCCGGCGGCGATCATGCCGGTCGACAGCGCCTGATAGCCGCGATCGCGGCGGCGGACGCGAAAATATCTCGCCACGGTGTAGGGGCTGTTCCAGATCGCCTTGAGCAGCCACCAGACGATCATCACGGCGGCGACGATGGCGGTCACGATCACCGCCGCGACCATCAAGGTCACTTCGTACCGATAGCCGCCGAAGGTGATGATCATCTCGCCCGGCCGTTCTGCAAGCCAGGCGAAACCGAGGCCGAGCAAAAAGACGACAGCGATGAAAAGGAGAACTCTCAACATTCCGGAACCCCTTTCCTATGCCCGCAAGGCGCCGGCGAGCGCCTTGGCGACCAGATCGTCGGCGGACTGGCGGGCACGGAGGTCCGCAATGAAATCGGCGCCCGCGGCCCTGACCGACCCGGGAAGCGTCTCGTACTCGGCGATCGCACGTTCGTAGCTGCCCGCCTCGACGGCGGCTTCCATGCGCGCGACCGACGGACCGACGCCCTCGCCTTCGACTTCGCCGATGGGGCGCACGGTCACGAGCGAACCGATGCTGTCGACCAGCCGCTCGAAATAGCCGGCGCCCGCGTCGACGGGGTCTGCCGCTGCGATCATCCGCGCGGCCACCTCGTCGACGCGGGCGGCGAGCGCGGCACGGGTCGGCACGCCAGTCGCCGCAAGTTCCCGCAGCGCGGCAACTTCGGGTGCATCCGGCGCCACCGCCGCGAAGGTTTCGAGTTCGGTCATGAAGGGATCGCCGCGGTCGATCGCCGACTTCAGTCCGGCGGCGGCAATGGCGAGCGCGGCACCCGGATCGGAAGCGTTCGCCTCGACCTTGTCGGCGAGATCCTGCAAGCGGGCTTCGAGCGAAGCGAGGCGTTCCTGAACGCCCGAGACGCCTTCCTGCGCGGTGGTCGCAGCATCGGATGCGCTGGCGACGTTGCTTTCGAGGCTATCAATTCGCGCCGAGAATGCGTCGACCTGATCGCCGATGCCGGCGATTTCCTCGGCCGACGCGCCCGGCTCCGAGCCCTGCAGCGAGGCGACGGTGCTCTCCAGTTCTTCGAGACGGGACTGCAATGCCTGCGTATCCGTGCCATCACTTGCCGGCCCGGCCGCCTGCAGTTCCGCGATCTGGGACCTGATCTGGTCGAGGCTGGATGCGAGTTCGTCGACCCGTCCGGGATCGGCCGCCTGGGTGTCTCCGGCCGCCGCGATCTCGTCGCGCAGGGCCTCGACCTGCGAGCGCAGTTCGGCGACCTGCGTCTCATCGGATCCGACCGTCCCGATGGCGGGCAACACGCCGGCATATTGTAGCGCTCCCGCCCCGATCAGCGCGATGAGGGCGCCGATCAGCCCCGCCGCGACTGCCGACACGCCGCCGCGTCGGGACGAGTCCCGGCTGGCAGGCGCCGGCGCAGGTGAAGGCTCTCGTCGATCGGACTTCTGGGCACCGACCCCCGCGCTTCGTCCGAACGCGGGCTGTTCCTTCTTCTCGCTGGCAGGCCTCGGCGGAGAAGCGGTACTTGCACCAGACGTCTTGCCGGCGTCCGTCTTTCCGCTTGCCGGAACCGAGGTCGCGGCTCCAGCCGTGGTGGCTGCGGGTGCGGTGGCCCCGGTGCTCGATGAATTCGTTTCCTGGCGTTCGCTCTGGCCCGCCGGCCACGCGTTATCGGCCTTCGCGGCCCCCGTGCCTTTGTCGGCCTCTGTAATGTTCGCAGCCGGAGAAGACCCGCTGGCTTCGGATTTGGAAGCCATCGCCTTTTCATCCTTGTCATTGGATGGCGCGGAAGAGCCGCTGCCGCTCCTGGGACCGGTGGCTTCCGCCGACGTTCCCGCGGTGGTGGAGGAGCCCTGCTCTTTTGCGGGACTGTCCGGCGTTCTCGGCGCAGCGCCCGCCTGGGCCTCCTTCCGTGCTGCGTCGCGCTTCACCTCGGACGGATCGAGATCGATCGTGACCGGGTCGCGGCGTGGCTTGGAATGGCGGATCTTCGGCGGTTTTACCATCGCTGGCTCCGGGGCATTGGTACCTCGTTGAATTCCGTCACTTTCGCACGTGCAACATGGGCTTTGATAGCCCTTTTGCGTCAGGGTTGCGCAAGCAGCGAGAACAGAGCTTCTTCATCGGGTTGCTCATTCCAGTAAGTCCTGCCCTCGCCAAGGGTTCCGAGCGCACGTGCCACCGCACGCGAGAGGCAGAGGAAACGGGCATTGCGGAACGCGGCTTCGAGGTCCGGCGGGGAGAGGATGGCCCGCACGGCCTCGGCGGAACGGGCCGAGTACAGAAGGACGAAATGGGGCGGCGCGATCGACAGCGTTTCGATTGCCTTCGCGTCAGGCGGAGGGAACACCGTGTCGTAGGTCTCCACTGGCTGGCAGATCATTCCCGCAGCTTGCAGTTGCGCCTCGAACTCGGGACGACGAATACGACCGCAGAGATAGAGGATGCGCGACTGCGGCGGCAGGTCCGCCGCAATCAGCCTTGCGAGTGCCGGCGCGTCCGCATCGGAGGTTCTTACATCCTGGAAGCCGGTCTTCCGCGCGGCCGTCGCGGTGCGGCCGCCAACCGTGAAGCAAGGTTTTCCAAGAAGGGTCCCGCAGTCTTCGCGGTTCATGTGGCGGAATGCGTTGGCGCTGGTCGCCGCGACTGCGTCCGTGCCGGCGACGTCGTGAAGCGAGGGATCGAGCCAGTGTATCTCGCTGAGAGGCAGGACGATCGGCTCATGGCCGAGCGCCCTCAGCCGCTCCGCCGTCGCCGAAGCACCCGGTTGCGGCCGCGTGACGAGCACACGCGCCACGCGGTCACGTCCAGTCTTCGAAGAATTTCGATCCGGCCTGCGCGCGAACCCGTGCGCCGGCATCGCGGCCGATCGCCTCTGCCTCAGCAACCTGTCCCTCACCCGAGATTTCGTGTGCCTCGCTGCCGTCCGGTCTGAGTATCATGCCGGTGAACCGCAACCCTTTGCCATCAACCACCGCATGTCCTGCGATCGGCGTACGGCATGACCCGTCAAGCGCCGCCAGGAAGGCTCGCTCGCAGGCGAGCGCGATGCCAGTGTCGCGGTGCCGGATCGGTTCGAGCATTGCCTCGACCCGTTCGTCGTCGTCGCGGCACTCGATGCAGATGGCCCCCTGGCCGGGCGCCGGCAGGAAATCCGTCTCCGCCAGTATGCTCGTCGCGACATGCTCCAGCCCCAGCCGCTTCAGCCCGGCCTGCGCGAGCAGCGTCGCATCGACGACGCCCTCGGAGAGCTTCCTCAGCCGCGTCTGCACGTTGCCGCGATACATCACCACCTTCAGGTCAGGCCGCAGTCGCCGGATCTGCGCCTGGCGGCGCAGCGACGAGGAACCGACCGTGGCACCGTGCGGCAGGTCGGCCAGGTCGGCGACGTCGCGGCCGATGAAGGCGTCTCGCACGTCTTCGCGTTCCAGGAAGGCGGCGAGCCGCAGACCCGGCGGCAGGATCGTGGGCATGTCCTTGGAGGAATGCACCGCAATGTCGATCCGTCCGTCGAGCATCGCCTCCTCGATCTCCTTGGTGAACAGGCCCTTCCCGCCGGCCTCGGAAAGCGGCCGGTCCTGGATGCGGTCGCCGCTTGTCGAGATCACCTCGACCGCGAATGCCTCCTCCGGCAGGCCGTGCGCGGCCATAAGCCGGGCGCGTGTCTCATGCGCCTGGGCGAGCGCAAGAGCGCTGCCGCGCGTGCCGATCCTCAGCGGTCGAGTTTGCATCCGTCACCGTCCGTGTTAACCCCGCGCCGGGCGCGGCAGACATCTCTGCCTTCCTACCGGCGAAAGGATTTTCGGGCAATCATGCTGCCTGCAACTGGCGAGATAAGGGTACTCGGCATCGAGACGAGCTGCGACGAGACCGCGGCGTCCGTCGTCGCCTGGCGCGAAGGGGAGGCGCCGCGCATCCTGTCCAACGTGGTGCTGAGCCAGTTGGAGGAGCACGCGGCATTCGGCGGCGTGGTGCCCGAGCTCGCGGCCCGCGCGCATGTCGAGGCGCTTGACGGCATCGTCGAGGCAGCCCTTGCCGAAGCCGGCGTCGAACTGTCCGATGTCGATGCCGTCGCCACAACGGCCGGTCCGGGCCTCATCGGCGGGCTTTTGGTCGGCCTGATGACCGCCAAGGCCATCGCCGCCGCGACGGGGAAGCCACTGATCCCGATCAACCATCTCGAAGGACATGCGCTCTCGGCGCGGCTGCTCGACGAAGTCGAATTTCCCTACCTGATGCTGCTCGTCTCGGGCGGTCATACGCAAATCCTCCTGGTGCGGGGCCCGGGCAGCTACGAGCGCTGGGCCTCGACCATCGACGATGCCATCGGGGAGGCCTTCGACAAGACGGCGAAGCTTCTCGGACTGCCCTATCCGGGCGGGCCGAACGTCGAGCGCGTGGCCGCGACGGGAGACGCCTTCCGCTTCGACTTCCCGCACCCCCTGAAGGGCGAGGCGCGGCCGGACTTTTCCTTTTCCGGCCTCAAGACGGCAGTCCGGCAGGCCGCCACTGCGATCGCCCCGCTCCGCGACCAGGATGTGGCCGACATCGCCGCCTCGTTCCAGCGCGCCGTTGTGGAGACGCTCGCCGACCGGGTTGCCCGCAGCCTCGAACGCTTCCCCAACGAGTTCCCGCAGGCGAAGCGCCCGACGCTGATCGTGGCGGGCGGCGTCGCCGCCAATGGGCCGATCCGCGCCGCCCTGCTCGCGCTTTGCGATCGCCTCGGCTTCGCATTCGTCGCACCGCCGCCGGCGCTCTGCACCGACAATGCCGCGATGATCGCTTGGGCGGGCATCGAGCGGATGCGCGCCGGGCTGGACGACGATACAGATCCCATGGTCATGGCGCCGCGCTCCCGCTGGCCGCTCGACAAAAGGGCCGCGCCGCTGGTCGGCGCAGGCAAGCGTGGAGCCAAGGCATGAGCGGCGGCTCCCGGATCGCGGTGCTCGGTGGCGGGGCATGGGGCACCGCGCTCGCCCAGACGCTAGGTATGGCGGGCAATACGATCCGTCTCTGGGCACGCGACTCGGCCATTGTCGAGGCGATGAACCGGGACCACACGAACCCGCGTTATCTTCCAGGCATTCGCCTGCACGAAGCGCTGACGGCATCGGATGATGCCGGCTTGGTGCTGCAGGGCGCCGAATGCGCGCTCGCGGTCGTTCCGGCGCAGACCATGCGCGCCGCCCTCGGGATGCTTGCGCCGATGCTGCCGCCAGATGTCCCCGTCGTGCTTTGCGCAAAGGGGATAGAGGCGAGCAGCGGCCGGCTCCTGTCGGAAGTGGCGCGGGAGGTGCTGCCGGAGAACCCGGTCGCCGCCTTGTCTGGGCCGAGCTTCGCGCATGATGTCGCAGCGGGGCTGCCGACCGCCGTCACCGTCGCGGCAGACAGCCTCGACACAGCCTCTGGCCTGGCCGCGCTCCTCTCCACGCCCAGCCTCCGCTGCTACTCCAGCGACGATCTCGTCGGTGTCGAGATCGGCGGCGCCCTGAAGAACGTGCTCGCGATCGCGGCCGGCGCGGTCGCTGGCGCCGGTCTCGGCGCCAGCGCGCAAGCCGCGCTGGTGACGCGCGGTTTCGTGGAACTGCGCCGCATCGCCGAATCCTTCGGCGCACGGCCGGAGACGCTGATGGGGCTGTCCGGGCTGGGCGACCTCATCCTCACATGCGGCTCGGGCCAGTCGCGCAATTTCTCTTATGGCCATGCCTTGGGGCGCGGTCAGCCGGTCGAAGGGCTGCCGCTGGCGGAGGGCGTGGCGACCGCAGGCATTGCCGGAACGATTGCCCGAGCCCGCGGCCTCGATGCGCCGATCACCCAAAGCGTGGTGATGCTGCTTGACCGGAAGATCACGGTGCGCGAAGCGGTGGCGGGCCTTCTGGCGCGGCCCCTGAAGCGCGAGACCTGAGGAGAGGAACGAGATGCTGTTTGCCCTGATCTGCAACGACAAGCCCGGACGCTTGCAACTGCGCATGGATACGCGGCCGGACCACGTCGCCTACCTCACCGGGCTGAACGACAAGGGCGTACTGAAGATCGCCGGCCCCTTCCTCGACGCCGAGGGCAAGCCGAACGGCAGCATGCTCGTCGTCGAGGCGGAAGGCGAGGAGGCCGCCAGGGCGATCGCGGCGGGTGATCCCTATGCCATCGCGGGCCTGTTCGCCTCGACCGACATCCGCCCTTGGAACTGGACCTTCAACAAGCCCGAGGGCATGTGATGGCCTGCTGGCTCTTCAAATCGGAGCCGGATGCCTGGTCCTGGGAGCAGCAGAAGGCGAAGGGAGACGTAGGCCAGGAGTGGGACGGCGTGCGCAACTACCAGGCCCGCAACAACATGCGGGCCATGAAGATCGGCGATCGGGGGTTCTTCTATCACTCGAACGAAGGCAAGGCGGTGGTCGGCATCGTGGAGGTCTGCGCCATGGCCCACCGCGACAACTCCACCGAGGACGAGCGCTGGGAATGCGTCGATGTGAAGGCGGTCGAGGATATGCCGAAACCGGTCCCGCTCGACGACATCAAGGCGAACCCGAACCTGTCGGAAATGGTCTTGGTCAAGAACTCGCGGCTGTCCGTGCAGCCGGTCACCGAAGCCGAATGGGCCGAAGTCTGCCGCATGGGCGGTCTTCGCTGAGGCGTTTCCCAACCCGATGCGCCTGATCACGCCTGAGAACGCGGTCGATTTTATCCGCGCGAACACGGCGCTTTCTGCACCGCCGCACGTTCCCGAAATCAGGCTTCACCTCGCCGACGAGGCGCACGAACTGTGGCAGCGCACGGAAGAGGAGCTCGAGGAGATCGGACTGCCTCCGCCATTCTGGGCCTTCGCCTGGGCCGGCGGCCAGGGGCTCGCCCGCTACGTTTTCGACAACCCCGAAGTGGTTGCCGGCAGGTCGGTCCTGGATTTCGCCACCGGATCGGGGCTCGTCGCCATCGCGGCGCTGAAGGCCGGCGCGGGTCGGGTGGTCGCGGCCGATATCGACCCGTTCTGCCGCGCCGCGGTGGGGCTCAATGCCGCGGCCAACGGCGTGTCGATATCCTTCACCCACGACGACCTGATTGGCACCGATGCGGCATGGGACGTTCTGCTCGCAGGCGACGTGTTCTACGACAGGGCGATGTCCGAAAAACTCTGCCCGTGGTTCGCCGCTCTCGCTTCCGCAGGCACCGACGTGATCGTCGGCGATCCCGGCCGCTCCTATCTGCCGCGCGAGAGGCTGAGCGAGCTCGCCCGCTACGAAGTGGCGGTCACGCGTGCGCTCGAGGACTCGGAGATCAAACGAACGACGGTGTGGCGGTTCAATTGACCGCCGGCCGCTTTCGGCGTTTCATCCGGCCGCACCGCACGGGGCGGTCGGAGGGAATCACATGCAGTTCGGCGGGGTGAGTTATGTCGCGATCCTGATTGCGGCGATCATCGGTTTCGTCTTCGGCGCGGCCTATTACGGCATCCTTTCCAAGCCCTGGATGAAATCGGCGCGCATCCAGCCGAAGGGCGACGGACCCGCCATGCCGGGCGCCAGCCTGCTGATCACGAGCTTCGTGTGCGAACTCGTGATGGCCTGGACGCTCGCCGGCATCGTCGGCCATCTCGGGGCGGGACAGGTGACGCTCTGGAACGGCATCGTCACGGCCTTCCTGGTCTGGCTCGGCTTCATGGCGACCACGCTCGCCGTCAACCAGCGCTACGAGGGATTCGGCTGGGATTTGACCCTGATCGACGCCGGCCACTGGCTGGGCGTCGCACTGCTGATGGGTGCGATCATCGGCTGGTGGGGATGAGCAGCCGGTCACGCCTTGGGTACGTTGCCTGATCGCTATCGCATGACGCGGATCGCCGAACCGGGCCTGAGAAGCGGAAGGAGGCGAAGCATGGTTCGCCGCGAGACCGCGATGCAGCCCTCGGTCGGCTGGTATCCGGGGCGCGCCAGATGCAGGAAGATGGCGCTGCCGCGCCCGCGGATGGCCGGGCGCATGTTCCAGTCCAGCACCACGACGATGTCGTAGAGGTGATCGGTCCGCCGCATCGTCTCGTGGCTGGCCGGATAGGGAAGCCGCACCGGCCTGTTGTAGTTGCGGTCCCGCGGGGCGTCGCACCAGCCGAGGCACGCGGAGGTGGGAAAGAGCGGAAGCGACGTCGATGGGATTGCCCCCAACCCAGGACGATAGTAGCCCCATATCACTTTAAGGGCTCCCATCGGGGTAGCCCCGTCGCCCTCACGCTTTCGAGCCGTGATCCCGCCTCTTCCAAGCGCGCAGGAAAACACCGCGCCGCCGACGTTCAGGAGCCCTTTGAACGGGCATCCGGGCATTGCGCGCACGTCCACGGTCTTGCGTGGAGAGGCGTCCTGCGCGAATGCCCCATTGCGTTCACGTTTTTTCGGGTAATATCGCGGTTGCGAACAAATCACGGTGATCGGCTTTCGCAGTTTCGGTGCTGTCTCTAGAAGAAATCCCTCGCGCCGGACTGTCGACACGGAACTGGATCGGGTAATGACCTCACGCACAATATTGATAGTCGATGACGACGATGACCTGCGCTCGACGCTCGTCGAGCAGCTTTCGCTCTACGAGGAGTTCCGGGTACTCCAGGAATCGACGGCGACCAAGGGGGTCCACACTGCTCGCGGCGGCCTGATCGACCTTCTCATCATGGATGTCGGCCTGCCAGACATGGATGGACGCGAGGCGGTGAAGCTTCTCCGCAAGGGCGGCTTCAAGGCGCCGATCATCATGCTGACCGGCCAGGACACCGATTCCGACACGATCCTCGGGCTTGAGGCGGGCGCCAACGACTATGTGACGAAACCCTTCCGCTTCGCAGTGCTCCTTGCGCGCATCCGGGCGCAGTTGCGCCAGCACGAGCAGAGCGAGGACGCGACGTTCGCGGTCGGCCCCTACACCTTCAAGCCGAGCCAGAAGCTGCTCATCGACCAGCGCGGCGGCAAGATCAGGCTGACCGAAAAGGAAGCCTCCATCATAAAGTATCTCTACCGCGCCGGTCAGAAGGTCATCACGCGCGACGTGCTCCTGGAAGAAGTCTGGGGCTATAATTCAGGCGTGACGACGCACACGCTGGAGACGCATGTCTACCGCCTGCGCCAGAAGATCGAGCGCGATCCTTCCAATGCCGAAATACTTGTGACAGAAAGCGGGGGATACAAGCTCGTTCCCTGAGTTGGCCAACCGAAAGCAAGCTCACGGCGGGGCGGGGGGAAGCCGGGACAGCTTCATGGCGCTTGAGGACGATATCGGCATCCTTGCCGGTGTGGCTATTTTCGAGGAATTCACCCAGGAACAGTTGCGCCTCCTCGCCTTCGGCACGGAGCGGCTGAAGCTTTCGTCGGGCAAGGAACTCTATCGGGAAGGTGCGCGCGCCGACTGCGCCTATGTCGTGGTCTCCGGCACGATCTCGCTGATGCGCGACACGGAGGACGGCCGCGTATCGCTTTCGAAGCACGGTCCCGGAGCGATCCTAGGCGAACTCGCGCTGATCGCCGACACGCGTCGCCTCACCGGCGCCGTCGCCGCGAGCGATGCGGAGGTGATGCGCCTCAACCGCGCGCTCTTCCGGCGCATACTTGAAGAATATCCGGAAGTGGCTGCCAAGCTCCACCGGCGTCTTTCGGAGAATCTTTCGGCAATGGTTTCGCGCATCGAGCGGCTTGCGCCGAAATTCGAATGACAGTTCAGTCGAGATCGAACCGTGCGATCACCGGAACGTGGTCGGACGGGCGTTCCCAGCCGCGCGCTTCCTTGAGGATCTCGATCCCGCGCAGGCCGTCGACCAGGTTCTCCGACGACCAGATGTGATCGAGCCGTCGGCCCCTGCCGGCTGCTTCCCAATCGCGGGCGCGGTAGCTCCACCAGGTGTATATCTTCTCCGGCGGCGGCGTGTGGATGCGCATCAGGTCCTGCCACCCCCCCGCCATACGCATCGCCTCCAGACCTCCGGTCTCGACAGGCGTGTGGCTGACGACCCTGAGAAGCTGTTTGTGCGACCACACATCCTCCTCGAGCGGCGCGATGTTGAGGTCGCCAACGAGGATTGAGGCATCGGCGCCTTCGCCGGAACGCACGTCGCGCATCTCCTCGATGAAGTCGAGCTTGTGGCGGAATTTCGGGTTGATCTCGGGATCCGGCTCGTCGCCGCCGGCCGGAACGTAGAAATTGTGGAGGAGCACGGACCTGCCGCCCGCCTCGAAGCGGGTCGAGATGTGCCGGCAGTCACCTTTGCGGCAGAATTCCCGCTTCTCCGTCACCTCGACCGGACGGCGGGAGACGGTCGCAACGCCGTGGTAGCCCTTCTGCCCGCTGATGGCGACGAACGGATAGCCGAGATCGTGGAAGGCCTCCGTCGGGAAGAGATCGTCGCGGCACTTGGTCTCCTGGAGGCAGAGCAGGTCCGGCTGATGCTCGCGCAGGAACTTCTCCACGATGGGAAGCCGGAGGCGAACGGAGTTGATGTTCCAGGTGGCGACGGAAAGGGGCATGCGGCGTTTGGGCTGTTGCGGGGCTTCGCAGCAATGTCAGCCGCCGTGGCGAATGACAAGCGCCGCGGAAGATTTCCGCGCCGCGTCCGTCTCGATGTCCAGGAGATACCGGCTCAGCGCCTGCCGTCGGCGCGACCGGTCTGCTCGGAGATGTAGTCGTAGTCGATCTTGAAGAAGCTCGGATCGACGTTCACGCCCTGCTGGACGTTGAAGATCATCACGGTCGTGTCCTTGCCCTGAGCATCGGTGATGGTCCATTGGCGCAGATCGTAGCTCTTCGGATCGAACATCATCGTGATCGTTGAATCACCGAAGACCGACTTGTCCTGCAACTGGATCGTGGTGAGATCTTCATCCTGCTTGACGCTGCGAACCTTGTTTCCCGACAGGTCGATGCGGTTGTCGAGCAGCAGCTTGAGCGGCGTCTTGGAGAGTGGATAAAGATCCCAGGTGTTCAGCTTCGCATTGTTGATCACCACGGAGTTGCCGTCCGAGATCACCTTAAAGCCGGATGGGGCCTCGTAGTTGAAACGAATCTTGCCGGGCCGCTCGATGAAGAACTTGCCGCCGGTCTGTTCGCCGCGCGGGCCGAACTGCACGAACTCGCCGGCCATGGTGCGGACGCTTGAGAAATGGTCGGCGATCTTCTGGGCGTCGGCGATGGTCGCCGCCTGAGCCGTCGCCACTGTCGCCGGGATGGCGACGACTGCCGATCCGGCAATGGCAATGCCCACGATGAGCGCCGAGGCCGTGCGGCGGAAGCGGTTCGGACGCGCGGGGGACGATGCGGTCATGGTTCCGGTTCTCCTGTTCATGCCGCTGCGCCTAGGCAGCGACTGCGGCGTTAGTTTGGCTGAGGCTCGGCTCAGTATGTCTCTTCCTCGGTCGGAACGAGGATTTCGCGCTTGCCGGCATGATTGGCCGGACCGACGATCCCCTCCTTTTCCATGCGCTCGATGATCGAGGCGGCGCGGTTGTAGCCGATACCCAGACGTCTCTGGATATAACTGGTGGAGGCCTTCCCGTCCCGCAAGACCACGGAGACCGCCTGGTCGTAGGGATCTTCGGAATCCTCGAAATTGCCCGAACCGCCGCCGCCGCCCACGCTTGCGGAGCCGCCCTCGTCGTCGTCGTCGTCCTCGGTGATGGAATCGAGGTATTCCGGCACGCCTTGCAGCTTGAGGTGGGCCACGACCTTCTCGACCTCGTCGTCGGAAACGAAGGGGCCATGCACGCGCTGGATGCGTCCGCCGCCGGCCATGTAGAGCATGTCGCCCATGCCGAGCAGTTGCTCGGCGCCCATCTCGCCGAGGATGGTGCGGCTGTCGATCTTCGAGGTGACCTGGAAGGAGATCCGGGTCGGGAAGTTTGCCTTGATCGTGCCGGTAATCACGTCCACCGAAGGACGCTGCGTTGCCATGATCACGTGGATGCCGGCCGCGCGCGCCATCTGGGCGAGGCGCTGGACCGCGCCCTCGATGTCCTTGCCGGCCACCATCATCAGGTCGGCCATCTCGTCGATGATGACCACGATGTAGGGCAGCGGCGAGAGATCGAAGTTCTCGGTCTCGTAGATCGCTTCGCCGGTGTCGCGGTCGAAGCCGGTCTGGACCGTGCGCGACATGCCCTCGCCTTTTCTCTGCGCCTGCGCCACGCGCTGGTTGAAGCCGTCGATGTTGCGCACGCCGACCTTCGACATCTTCCGGTAGCGGTCCTCCATCTCGCGTACGGTCCACTTCAGGGCGACGACTGCCTTTTTCGGATCGGTGACGACAGGGGTCAGGAGATGCGGAATGCCGTCGTAGACGGAGAGTTCGAGCATCTTCGGATCGATCATGATCAGCCGGCAATCCTCCGGCTTCATCCGGTAGAGGATGGACAGGATGAACGTGTTGATCGCGACCGACTTTCCCGATCCGGTCGTGCCGGCGACGAGCAGATGCGGGAACTTGGCGATGTCGGCGATCACCGCCTCGCCATTGATCGTCTTGCCGAGCGCCAGCGCCAGCTTGGCCTTCGACTGTTCGAAGTCGCGGCTGGCGAGGATTTCTCGCAGGTAGACGGTCTCGCGCTTGGCGTTCGGCAGCTCGATGCCAATGGCGTTGCGGCCGGGTACGACGGCGACGCGGCAGGCGATTGCGCTCATCGAGCGCGCGATGTCGTCAGCAAGCCCGATGACGCGGCTCGACTTGATGCCCGGCGCCGGCTCCAGTTCGTAGAGGGTCACGACAGGACCCGGCCTGACATGGATGATCTCGCCCTTGACGCCGAAGTCCTCCAGCACGCCTTCGAGCAGACGCGCGTTCTGCTCCAGCGCCTCCTTCGAGAGGCTCGCATCGCGCACGACGTTCTTCGCCTCGGCCAGGAAATGCAGCGACGGCATCTCGAAACTGTCTGCCTCGATCAGGCTGGTCTGTGCCTCGCGCTGGACGCGGCTACCGGGCTGCGGGCGCGGCGCGGGGGCCTCGACGCGCGCCTGGCCGGGCACGGAGCGGAAGTTGCGCACCGTCAGGTCGGAAGGCTCCTGCCGCGGCGCAACCCGCTGCCGCGGCGCCATGGACGGTTCGTCGTCGTCATGGTCCATGGCTTCGTCGGAAAACTCTGGCTCGTCTGCCATTCCGAATTCCGCATCGGCGTCGAAGTCAGGCTCGATACGCGCCCGTTTCTGCGAGGATGGTCCGGCAGGGGCGAGGCGGTCGTCGCGCGAAAGTTCGAGATCGAGCAGGGGTTCGCCCTCGTCGACCTCGCGCAGAGCGGGACGGCGCGTGCTCCGGGCAAAGCCGAACGTCCGGCGCAACAAGGCGCGCAGGGAGAGCCACCAGTGCACGGCCGCGCCGAGCGCCAGCATGCCGCCGGACTCTGCCTCGTCGTCGTCCGCTTCCTCCGGAGCATCCGTCTCTGCGGCAAAATCGTCCTCTTCGGCTGGTACACGTCCGATCAGCCCGATCGCGAAGAGCATGAGCCATATCGTTGGCGCAACGAGGATGAGCGTGCACAGGGCCGCGATCCAGCCGGTAGGATATCCGCCGGCCAGCGCGCCCGGCAGCTTCAAAACGACGTCACCGACGACCCCGCCGAGTCCCGAGGGAAGCGGCCATGTCTGCGGGGCCGCGAAGCAGCCGGCGATCCCGGCCGAGAGTGCTGCGGCGCCAAACCATGCCAGTCCCCGCCGGGGCAGCCGGTCCAGTCGGCGCGCGGTGATGAGAAACAGGCTCCAGCCGAAAGCAGGCACGAGGCCGGCGACCGACGCAAGGCCGAAGAACTGCATGGCAAGATCGGCGAATACCGCACCCGGATAGCCCATGGCATTGGTCACCTCGTTGGAGGTGGCATGGCTGAAGCTCGGATCGGCGACGTTCCAGCTGGCTAGCCCCGCGACCGCGAAGCCGCAGAAGGCGAGAAGCGCCAGACCGGCCGCGCGCATCAGCTGGCGTCGCAGAAACGTCTGGATGCCATATCCGATGCCTGAGATGGCGAAGGCTGCTGAATTGCCTTGGCGCATGCTTTCCTTCCTCTGGTCGTCCCGAAGCGGTCCGCGCAGGCGCGGCCACGAATTCGTCGCCAGACTAGGGGCGCGAGGTTAAAGCGGCATTAACCATGCCCGCCGGAGAGACCCGATGACCAAACGAAAGCGGAGCCCGGCGACCGGGCTCCGTTTCCTGGGAGGATGTGCCATGCGGCACCGGAAAGATCGCGGCGGGCGTCCCGTCGCGTGTCGTTGTCAGGAGTGATAGGCCACTTCGCCGTGGGAGGTGAGATCCAGTCCCTGGCGCTCGGCCTCTTCGCTCGGACGCAGACCCACGATCAGGTCCACGACCTTGTAGAGGATGGCGGAGATGATGCCGCACCATACGACGGTGACGAGCACCGCGATGATCTGGATCCAGACCTGGCCACCGATCGAGAAGTCCTCGCCGCCGGTTCCGCCAAGGCTCGGCGCGGTGAAGATGCCGGTGCCGATGGCGCCGACGATGCCGCCGATGCCATGGATGCCGAAGACGTCGAGGGAGTTGTCGTAGCCCATGCGGATCTTGATGACGGCCACGAAGTAGTAGCAGATCACACTGGCGATGGCGCCGAGCACGATCGCGCCGATCGGCCCGACCGAGCCGCACGCCGGTGTCACGGCGACGAGACCGGCGACGAGGCCGGATGCGGCGCCCAGCATCGAGGCCTTGCCCCGCGTGAGGCTTTCGATGACCGCCCATGCGATCGCCGCGCCGGCGGTTGCCACGAAGGTGTTCATCATGGCGAGCGCCGCGCCGCTGGTCGCTTCGAGGTTGGAACCGGCATTGAACCCAAACCAGCCGACCCACAGCATCGAAGCGCCGACCATGGTCAGCGTCATGGAGTGGGGTGCCATGTTGTCCTTGCCGTAGCCGGCCCGCTTGCCGACCATGAAGGAGCCGACGAGGGCCGCGATACCCGCATTGATGTGGACGACCGTGCCGCCGGCGAAGTCGAGGGCGCCGAGGTTGAAGAGATAGCCCGAGCCGTCCCAGACCATGTGCGCGATGGGGAAATAGACGAAGGTCACCCATAGGATCGTGAACAGCACGACCGCCGAGAACTTGATACGCTCCGCGAAGGCGCCGACGATCAGCGCCGGCGTGATGACGGCGAAGGTCATCTGGAAGCAGATGAAGACGTATTCAGGCAGGACTACTCCGTCCGTGAAGGTCGCAGCGGTGGTCTCGGGCGTCACGCCGGCAAGGAAGAGCTTGCCCAGGCCGCCCCAGAACGGGCTGGTGCCGCCGCCGAAGGCGAAGGAATAGCCCCAGACCACCCACACGACCATGACGACGCAGGCGATCATGGTGCACTGCATAAGCACCGAAAGCATATTCTTGGCGCGCACGAGGCCGCCGTAGAAGAGGGCCAGACCCGGCATGGTCATGAACAGGACGAGCAGGCTGGACGTCATCATCCACGCGACGTCGCCCTTGTCCATGATGGGGGCTGCCTCGACGACCGCCGGCGCGGCTTCCTGCGCGAGCGCCGCGGTTGCTCCCAGAGCCACAAGTCCGAGACTGCCGAGCAATGAAGGCCGGAATGCAGCCCTGGAAATGGTTGAAAGGTTCATTTCTGTCTCCTTGAAATCGAATTGGCTCTCAAAGCGCGTCGACATCGGTTTCGCCGGTGCGGATGCGCACGGCCTGATCGATCCCGTAGACGAAGATCTTTCCGTCGCCGATCTGCCCCGTCTTGGCGGCGCCGCCGATGGCGTCGACGGTCTTCTCGACCATGTCGAGGCCGACGGCGACCTCGATCTTAATCTTGGGCAGGAAGCTCACGGCGTACTCGGCGCCGCGGTAGATTTCGGTGTGTCCCTTCTGACGTCCGTAGCCTTTGACTTCGGTGACGGTCAGGCCCTGGATCCCGACGGCGGTGAGCGCTTCGCGCACCTCGTCGAGCTTGAAAGGCTTGATGATAGCCATCACGATTTTCATAAGGTTTCACCCTTTGTTTTATGCGGGTCCCCCGCGTTACGTGACACCGCCGGCGCGCCGAGGCGGCGCGAGCGTGCCCAGGGTGATTCAAGCTCCGTGCCAGTTCGGCACGAGTCGCGTTAACTCATTGGAATCCATGGCGGACCGTCTGAACGCAGAGGTCGCTCTTGCCGCGCTGCACAATGAACGGGGCGAACAAATGTGCAAAACTAACGAAATGCCTAATTATTAGGCAGTCGAGCGGAGGCGTATCAAACCTTCCTGTGCGACCGAAGCGACGAGCGTGCCGTTGCGCGCATAGATGGCGCCACGGGTGAACCCCCTCGATCCCGAGGAAGAGGGGCTATCCTGCGCATAGAGGAGCCAGTCGTCCAGCGGGTCGGGCCGGTGGAACCACATGGCGTGGTCGAGGCTCGCCACCTGGAGATCCGGATCGAACACCGCCCGGCCATGAGCGAAGGTGGAGGTGTCCAGCAGGGTCATGTCGGAGAGATAGGCGAGCACCGCCGCCTGTACCGGCCATTCCGCAGGCACGGGACCGGTCGCCCTGATCCAGACGTTCTGGCGCGGTTGCAGCTTCTGGCGGCTGACATAGTGCTCGACATGCACGGGCTTGACTTCCAGCGGCCTCTCCCGTCCCCAGAAACGGCGGATGGCTTCCGGTACGTTTTCGGTCGTCTCGAGGAGTTCCCGTTGCGTCCGCAGGTCTTCGGGCATGGGCACGTCGACCGGCATGCCGACCTGGTGGTCGAGCCCGTCCTCGATCACCTGAAAGGAAGCCTCCAGCGAAAAGATCGCCTTTCCGTGTTGGATCGCGACGACCCGACGGGTCGTGAACGATCCGCCGTCGCGGATGCGGTCGACCTCGTAGATGGTCGGAACCTGTGTGTCGCCCGGCCGCATGAAGTAGCCATGTAGCGAATGGACCCGCCGCTTCGGATCGACCGTGCGCTGCGCGGCCACCAGCGCCTGTCCGATCGTCTGGCCGCCGAACACACGCTGCCATGCGGTCTGCGGGCTGCGACCGCGAAACAGGTTGTGCTCCAGCCTCTCCAGGTCGAGAATGGCCAAGAGTTCCTGCATGGCTGACGACATGGTCTCGCTCTCTCTCGCGCTTCGGCCGGCCTTGCCGGAAGGCCGGTTTCGGCACAGTTAGGCAGGTGAAGTCAAGCAGCCCGACGGGCATGAAGAGACGAGGAGCAGCCTTCTATGGCGGCGGACACGAAACAGGACAGGCTGGACATCGTCATCGCGGGTGCGGGCTATGTCGGGCTCGCGGCGGCCGTCTCCGTCGCCCAGGCAAGGCCCGGCCTCGGGATCGCAATCGTGGACGCGGCGCCGCCAGGTGTCTGGGAACGCGACGGCCGCGCCTCGGCGATCGCCGCGGCCGCCCGCCGGATGCTGGAACAGCTCGATTGCTGGGTCGAGATCGAGCCGCATGCGCAGCCGATGACCGAGATGATCGTGACGGATTCGCGTACCTCCGACCCGGTGAGGCCGGTCTTTCTCACCTTCGATGGCGAGGTGAGGGATGGAGAGCCCTTCGCCCACATGGTCCCGAACAGGGAAATGAATGCCGCGCTGCGGCGCCGGGCCGCCGAGCACGGCATCTCGCTGATCGAGGGCGTGGCGGTCGACCGGTTCGACGTGGAGGACGCGTCGGTCGCGGTCGCGCTTGCCGATGGCAGGCGCCTGGATGCGAGGCTTCTGATCGCCGCGGACGGGGTGAAGTCGCGGCTGCGCGACATGGCCGGCATCAAGACCGTGCACTGGGATTACGGTCAGTCGGGCATCGTCTGCACGGTCGCGCACGAGCGGCCACACGACGGCCGCGCGGAGGAGCACTTCCTCCCCTCCGGTCCCTTCGCCATCCTGCCGCTCAAGCCTGATGAGAAGGGGAACAACCGCTCCTCGATCGTCTGGACCGAGCGGACCGAGGTTGCCGACCGCCTGGTGGCGGAGGACGACATCGTCTTCGAGACCGAACTGGAGCTCCGCTTCGGCCTCAAGCTCGGCGAGATCCGCGTAGACGGGCCACGCAAGGCGTGGCCGCTGGGGCTTACGCTGGCGCGCGAATTCGTCGCGCCGCGCTTCGCGCTGGCGGGCGACGCCGCGCATGGCATCCACCCGATAGCCGGACAGGGCCTCAATCTCGGCTTCAAGGACGCCGCCGCGCTCGCCCAGGTCATCGTGGAGGCCGATCGCCTCGGCGAGGACATCGGCGCGCTCGACGTGCTGGAGCGGTATACCCGCTGGCGCCGTTTCGACACCGTCCAGATGGGCATCACCACCGACGTGCTGAACCGCTTGTTCTCGAACGATCTCGGCCCCCTGCGTACCATTCGCGACGTCGGGCTCGGTTTGGTCGACCGCATGCCGTGGATGAAGGATTTCTTCATCAGGCAAGCTGCGGGTCTGGCTGGACCGGCCCCCAATCTCCTGCGCGGCGAGCCGATCTAGCAACCGCATCCGATAACCGAAACGTGTGGCACGTCCCGCTCACTGGCGCGTTATGGTGACGTGTCCGCATAGGGATGCTGCGAGAATCGAAGGAGTACGACATGGACCGTTCGGCCACCGCCACGTGGAAGGGGAACCTCAAGGAGGGGACCGGATCGCTCGATTCGCAGAGCGGCGCGCTCAGCGGGCTCGCCTATTCTTTCAAGTCGCGCTTCGAGGACGAAAGCGGCAAGTCCGGCAGCAATCCCGAGGAATTGATAGCGGCGGCCCATGCCGGCTGCTTCGCCATGCAGCTTTCGCACTTTTTGGCCGAGAACGGCACGCCTGCCGACAAGATCGAGGCGAAGGCGGTGGTAACTCTTGTGCCGGGAACCGGTATTACAGGCAGCGCGCTAACCCTTACGGGAAGCGTGCCCGGCATCGACGAAGCCAAGTTCAGGGAACTCGCCGACAAGGCCAAGGCCGAATGCCCGGTTTCGAAGGCACTCGGCTCGATCAAGGTGACGCTCGACGCCAGGCTCGGCTGATTTCGCGGACGAGCGTTGGCGGTAACCCGACCGAAGAAAGGTGGGCGGAGAACGTTTCGCGGCGGCAGGAACCCGCCGCGTCAGTTCTCGATCTTGCTTGCTAGAGGGACCACCGGAACAGCCGCCTCAAACCGCCCAGGTATGACAGCGCACACGCCGTCTCCGTGCGGATGGCGTCATTCCATGCCGAGCGCGCTCTTGTAGAGGTCGAGTATCGCCTCTTCTTCCTGCCGCTCGTTGGCATCCTTCTTGCGCAGCCGGATGATCGTGCGGACCGCCTTGGTGTCGAAGCCGGTCCCCTTGGCCTCGGCATAGACGTCCTTGATGTCGTCGGCGATGGTCTGCTTCTCCTCCTCTAGCCGCTCGATGCGTTCGATGAAGGCACGCAACTGACCGGCCGCGACTGTTTCGGATGAGGGTTCGGTGATTTCGTCGGCCATGGCTTGCTCCGCATCTTGCCGGTCGCGCCGCGATCGGGGCGATTCCCGGCAGCGCAAAATCGGACGCGCCTCGATGCAACAGCCGGGCGCGCTCGGTCAAGCGGTAGCGCGATCAAATGAAGGGCGGGAACTCAGGTGTGGAAAACTGCGGGGACGAAGCGGCGATCAGACCGCGGGCCCGGATTTTGCCGACAGCTTTCCGGCGAGGCCTTCCATGCGTTCGGCCAGACCGGAAAGGGCGCCGATCAGGGCGGCGTCGTTCTTGTCGGCCTTGACGAGCGCTTCGTCGCGGGTCTTGCGCAAGGTGCCTACCTCGGCGTCGAGGCCCGTAATCCTTCGTTCCAGTTCGGAGAGTTCGTCCATGACCATGATGCCGGCCATGACCGCCAGCCTGTGGTCGCCGATCTCGCCGAAGGATTCCTTGAGGTGGGCGACATAGCGGTCGAAACGCTGGGCGAGGTCGAGCAGATGCTCCTCCTGTCCTTCGTCGCACGCCATGCGGTAGGACTTGCCGTCGATGCTGACCGTGACCTGCGACATCGCGGATACTCCCAGACTACCTATCGAGAACGGCGCGGATCGTTTCCATGGCGGTGACGAGGCGGCGCGAGACTTCCTTGTTGGCGTCCTCGAGCCTTTCGGCGCGGGCCTCCGATGCGTCCAGTTCCTGAGCGAGGCGCGAGCGGTCCGCGTTCATGCGCTGCACTTCGGCCTCGGCCTCGGCGTAATCCTGGTCCTTCTCGACCCGGGCGGAGGCCGCGTCTTCGAGCGCATCCATGGCCCTGCCGAGCCGGACGATGACCTCTTTGAGTGTGGCTTCCGCGGCCATTCTGTCTGGCAATCCCGAATCGCCCGCGTTCCTAACGCGTTATTTCCGAAACATTAGACGGCGCGTGAAAGGTGCGTCAACAAAGTCCCGCCCCGGTCAACAGCAAAGTGGTGAAACATCCCGCAAGGAGGGCGTGAACGGCACGCCGCCGGCCCCGGTTTTGTTGACAGGCCAACGGCACCTGCTATGTGTCGCCTGCCATTTTCCAGGGCAAGCCGGGGCCGTGCGTGGGTCCGGTACCGTCGGCTGCGCGACCAGAGAGCACTCATGCCATCACGTGAAAACCATGACCGCATGGCCAATGCGATCCGCTTCCTTTCCGCCGACGCGGTGGAAAAGGCCAATTCCGGTCATCCCGGTCTGCCTATGGGCGCGGCCGACATTGCCACGGTGCTCTACACCCGCTTCATGCGGCACGATCCGCATCATCCGCACTGGCCGGACCGGGACCGCTTCGTGCTGTCGGCGGGCC
Source organism: uncultured Alphaproteobacteria bacterium (assembly GCA_963747465.1). Lineage (GTDB taxonomy): Bacteria > Pseudomonadota > Alphaproteobacteria > Rhizobiales > Rhizobiaceae > Aquibium. The sequence goes on along the minus strand of CAVVFC010000003.1, from coordinate 174,278 downwards.
ATGGCTCCATGCTGCTCTATTCCCTCCTCTACCTGACCGGGTACGAAGACATCACGATCGACGAGATCAGGAATTTCCGCCAGCTCGGATCGAAGACCGCCGGCCATCCGGAATACGGGCATGCGGCGGGCATCGAAACGACGACCGGTCCGCTCGGCCAAGGACTTGCAAACGCCGTCGGTATGGCGCTGGCGGAGCGCATCATGAACGCGCGGTTCGGCGATTCGCTGGTCGACCACCACACCTATGCGCTGGCCGGCGACGGCTGCCTGATGGAAGGCATCAGCCAGGAGGCGATCGCCTTCGCCGGACACCTGAAGCTGTCCAAGCTCATCGTCTTCTTCGACGACAACGGCATTTCGATCGACGGACCGGTGTCGCTTTCGGATTCGACCGACCAGTGCGCGCGCTTCGAGGCCTCGGGCTGGCACGTCCAGCGCTGCGACGGCCACGATCCGGATGCGATCGCCGGCGCGGTCGAGGCGGCCAAGGCCTCCGGAAAGCCGAGCATGATCGCCTGCAAGACCACAATCGGCTTCGGCGCACCGACGCGCGCCGGCTCCAACAAGGCGCATGGATCGCCGCTGGGAGCCGAGGAGATTGCAGGCGCACGCAAGGCGCTCGGCTGGGAGGCGAAGCCCTTTGTCGTGCCGTCCGACATCCTCGACATGTGGCGGCTCGCCGGCCTGCGCTCCGCCAAGGAGCGCAAGGAATGGGAAGGCCGCCTCGCCTCGGCGGAGGCGGAACTGCGCAGCGAGTTCGAGCGGCGCATGCGCGGCGAGCTTCCCGGCGGGTTCGAGGCCGCTCTCGCCGACTACAAGAAGCAGCTGGCCAAGGAGAAGCCGAAGCTCGCGACACGCAAGTCCTCGGAGAACGCGCTGGAAGTGATCAACGCGGCCGTCCCCGAGACGATCGGCGGCTCGGCCGATCTCACCGGTTCCAACAACACCAAGACCAGCCAGACCAAGCCGGTCACGCCGTCCGATTATTCCGGCCGCTACGTCTATTACGGCATCCGCGAGCACGGCATGGCGGCGGCGATGAACGGCATGGCCTTGCACGGCGGCATCATTCCATACGGCGGCACGTTTCTCGTCTTCACCGATTATTGCCGCCCCGCGATCCGTCTCTCCGCACTGATGGGCCAGCGCGTGGTCTACGTCATGACGCACGATTCGATCGGTCTCGGCGAGGACGGACCGACCCACCAGCCTGTCGAGCATCTGGCGGCGCTGCGCACGATTCCGAATCTCAGGGTCTATCGTCCTGCCGACGCGGTCGAGACGGCGGAATGCTGGCAGCTGGCGCTGGAAGACACCAGCGGGCCTTCGGTGCTGGCGCTGACGCGTCAGAATCTGCCGGCGGTGCGTACCGAACACGTGGAAGAAAATCTCTGCGCCTTTGGCGCCTATGAGGTCGAGACCGCCAGCGACGATGCGGCGGTGACGATCTTCGCCACCGGCTCCGAGGTCGAGATCGCGCTCGCCGCGCACCGGCAGCTCGAGGCCAACGGGCATCCGACGCGGGTCGTCTCGGTTCCTTCCATGGAGCGGTTCGGCCAGCAGTCGCCGGAGTACCGTTCCGCCATGATAGGATCGGCAAGCGTGAAGGTCGCGATCGAGGCAGGCGTGCGCCAGAGCTGGGACGCCTTCATCGGCCACGACGGCATCTTCGTCGGCATGCACGGCTTCGGCGCGAGCGGCAAGTACGAGGATCTCTACAGGCATTTCGGCATAACCGCCGAGGCGGTGGTGAAGGCGGTCGAGGCGCGGTTGCACGGCCGAGCCTGAGCGGACACCGGCGTCTTCGTCCCCGGCATTTGCCGGGGGAAGAGGAATATTTATCGATTGAATTTTCTGGCAGCGCCCGGTTTCGGTTCTGCCAGACGCCCTGCGCGGCTGGATTATTGGGGCCGGCATCGCTAAGTAGCGGCAGCCTTTTCAAGTGGGTGCAACGCGCCCTGATCCCGCCCCAGGAGGTTTGCAGAATGACCGTCAAAATCGCCATCAACGGCTTCGGCCGCATCGGACGCAATATAGTCCGTGCGATCTACGAATCTGGCCGCAAGGATCTCGACATCGTCGCGGTCAACGATCTTGGCCCGGTCGAGACGAACGCCCATCTTCTGCGCTACGACAGCGTGCATGGTCGATTTCCTTCCGAGGTGAAGGTTGCGGGCGACGAAATCCGGGTCGGTGACGATTCCTTCAAGGTCTTCGCCGAACGCGACCCGGCGAAGTTGCCCTGGGGCGAACTCGGCATCGACATCGTGATGGAATGCACCGGCATCTTCACCTCCAAGGAGAAGGCCTCGGCGCATCTGACCGCCGGCGCCAAGCGCGTTCTCGTCTCCGCACCGGCCGACGGTGCGGACCTGACCGTGGTCTATGGCGTCAACCACGACAAGATCTCCAGGGAGCACGTGGTTGTTTCGAACGCCTCCTGCACGACGAACTGCCTCGCTCCCGTGGCGAAGGTCCTCAACGAAGCCTTCGGGATCGAGAAGGGCTTCATGACCACGATCCATTCCTACACGGGCGACCAGCCGACGCTGGACACCATGCACAAGGACCTCTACCGCGCCCGTGCGGCGGCCATGTCGATGATCCCCACCTCGACCGGCGCCGCCAAGGCCGTGGGGCTGGTGCTTCCGGAGCTGAAGGGCAAACTCGACGGCGTCTCGATCCGCGTGCCGACACCCAACGTCTCGGTGATCGACTTCAAGTTCGTGCCGAAAAGGAGCGTGACGGTCGAGGAGGTCAACCAGGCGCTGGTCGCTGCCGCCGACGGCCCCCTGAAGGGCATCCTCGCCTACACCAGGGAACCGCTCGTCTCGATCGATCTCAACCACAATCCGGCGTCATCCACCTTAGCGATCGACCAGACCAAGGTGGTCGAGGGCAATCTGGTGCGCGTCATGTCCTGGTACGACAACGAGTGGGGCTTTTCGAACCGCATGGCAGACACCGCCGCGGCGTTCGCCAAGACCATCGGCTGACATCGTCGCTCGACACCGTCGATCGCAGCGCCCGGGCATCGTCCCGGGCGCTTTCATTTCCGGCCCGGGCCGTATCTGCGTGCCTTTGAGCGGCTTCCACGACATTCCTCCTTGCGCGTGACCTTGCCTTGGCCGCACTCTGGTCGAAATGCTCAGCGGAGGGCTGCAGGGAAAGGACGGGCATGGAGAGCATCTATCTGGCGATCATGATCGGCACGGCGCTGATCATTGCCGCCGCCTTCTCCAGCCTCATCGCCTTTCGCTTCGGCGCCCCGCTGCTGCTGCTCTTCCTGGGGATCGGTCTCGTCTCGGGCGTCGACGGGATGGGCCTCGATTTCGACAATGCGGGGATCGCCTATTTCGTCGGGTCCCTGGCGCTCGCGGTAATCCTGTTCGATTCGGGCTTCGGCACGTCGCTGGCTTCGTTCCGGCAGTCAGCCGGCCCATCGCTGGTGCTTGCGACGGCCGGTGTGGCGATCACGGCAGCCATTTTCGGGGTCGGGGCCTACTACGTCACGCCGCTGAGCTGGCTGGAGTCCTTCCTGCTCGGCGCCACGGTGGCCTCGACCGACGCGGCCGCCGTCTTCTTCCTGCTTCGGGCCGGCAACCTCAACCTGCGCGACCGGGTGCGCTCGACGCTGGAAGTCGAATCGGGGTCGAACGACCCGATCGCGATCTTCCTCACCATCACGCTCGTCGCGGTGATCTCAACGGGCAGCGCGCCCGATGCGGAAGTGCTCCTGACCGACATCCTGATCGGCTTCGCCGTGCAGATGGGGCTCGGCCTCGCAGCGGGCGTCACCGGCGGGTTCCTGATCGCGCGTCTCGTGGAGCGGCTCCAGCTCGATGTCGGATTGTTGCCGATCTTCGTGATCACGCTGTCGCTGCTGTTGTTCGGCATCGCGGGCGCGATCGGCGGGTCGGGGTTCCTGGCCGTCTATGTAGCGGGCCTTATCGCCGGCAATTCCGGCGTCCGGTCGGCGGCGCGGCTGAAGCGCTTCCAGGACGGCATCTCCTGGCTCGCCCAGATCATCATGTTCCTGGTGCTGGGCCTCTTCGCAACCCCGTCGCAGTTTCCGTCAGTCGCCATTCCCGCGATCGCGCTCGGGCTGTTCCTGATCTTCGTGGCGCGGCCGGTCGGCGTCTGGCTCTGCCTCGCGCCATTCCGCTTCACGCGCGCCGAGACGGCCTTCGTGGCATGGGTCGGCCTACGCGGTGCCGTCTCCATCCTGCTGGCATTGACGCCGATCCTCGGCAAGCTGCCGAACGGGCAGACCATCTTCAACGTCGCGTTCATCATCGTCCTGGTCTCGCTGGTGGTACAGGGCTGGACGATCGGTCCCCTGGCACGCCGCCTAAGCCTCGTCGTGCCCCCGCGGGTCGGCCCGCTCGACAAGGTCGAACTCGAGCTTCCGGGTGCGGCGCACCACGAGTTGCTCGCCTATCGGGTGGTTGCCGGCAGCCCGGTGGCACGCGGCGTGCGCATACCGCGCTGGGCGCGGCCGTCGCTGGTCGTGCGCGAGGGGCGCTCGTTAACCTATCAGTATGCCGGGCGGCTGATGGCCGAGGACCACGTCTACATCTTCGTTCCCGACCGCTACCCGCCGCTCCTCGATCGGCTGTTTGCAAGCCGGGCCGACCTCGAGGAGGACGATGCCGACTTCTTCGGCGAGTTCGCGATCGACGGTTCACGACCCTCCGCCGATCTTGACGCGGCCTACGGTCTCGTCCTGAGCGAGGAAGAGGCGGCCATGCCCATCGCCGATCTCGTCGTGGCCCGGCTCGGCGGCAGGGCCGAATATGCCGACCGGCTGACGATCGGACCGGTCGAACTCATCGTGCGCGACGTCGACGAGCATGGTGCGATCCGTGACATCGGCCTGTCGGTCGAGCCGCACTATGTGCCGCCCAAGGTGCCGGTGTTCCTCAGCCCCGGCGAGATGTGGGACCAGACCAAAGGCGGCTGGCGCGGCTGGCGCGAGGCGAGGCGGCAGCGCCGCCTGCGCGAGAAGGAGGCGGAAGAAGCCCGCCAACGGGAGGCGGGAGAGGCCATGAACGTCGTCCTGCCGCGCGACGCCGGTCAGACGTAAGGACATCCCGCCACACGAGACAACATTGCGTCGTCATGCCGGCTTGCGCCGTGGAAGGCAGGCTGTATGGTCCCGCCGACCAAGATCCGGAGACCTTCCATGGCCGCATTCAGGACCCTCGACGACATCGGCGACGTTGCAGGCAAGCGCGTGCTGGTCAGGGTCGACCTCAACGTTCCGATGAAGGACGGCAGGGTCTCCGACGCAACCCGCATAGAACGCATCGCGCCGACCATCTGCGAGCTTTCCGACAAGGGGGCCAAGGTGCTGCTGCTCGCCCATTTCGGCCGGCCCAAGGAAGGACCCGATCCTGCACTGTCCCTGAAGCCGATCGCCGACGCGACCGAGGCAGTGCTCGACCGGCCCGTGCATTTCGCGCCCGACTGCATCGGGGACGTCGCGCAGGGTGCGGTCAAAGCCATGGCCGACGGCGACATCCTGCTTCTGGAAAACACCCGCTTCCACAAGGGCGAGGAGAAGAACGATCCGGCGTTCGTCGAGGCATTGGCGGCCAACGGCGACATCTACGTCAACGACGCATTCTCGGCCGCGCACCGGGCCCACGCCTCAACCGAAGGGCTGGCGCATCACCTGCCGGCTTATGCCGGGCGCACCATGCAGGCCGAGCTCGAGGCGCTGGAAAAGGGTCTCGGGAAGCCGAGGCATCCAGTCGTGGCAATCGTCGGCGGCGCCAAGGTTTCGACCAAGATCGATCTTCTGATGAACCTCGTGAAGAAGGTGGATGCGCTGGTCATCGGCGGCGGAATGGCGAACACCTTCCTCGCCGCGCGCGGGGAGGATGTCGGCAAGTCGCTTTGTGAGCACGATCTTTCCGCGACCGCAAAGCAGATCATGATCGAGGCGGCGACCGCCGGATGCGCGATCGTGCTGCCGACCGACGCTATCGTGGCGAAGGGGTTGAAGGCCGGAGCCGCATCCGAGACCGTCGGGGTCGACATGGTCCCCGCGGACGCGATGATCCTCGACGTCGGCCCGATAACGGTGGAGACCATCAACGGCTGGATCGAGCGAGCCGCGACGCTGGTCTGGAACGGCCCGCTCGGCGCCTTCGAGATCGAACCCTTCGATGCCGGCACGGTCGCTGCGGCGAAGTTCGCCGCCGCGCGCACGAGGGAGGGTGTACTGGTCTCGATCGCCGGCGGTGGCGACACGGTCGCCGCACTCCATCAGGCTGGCGTGGCCGAGGACTTCACCTACGTCTCGACTGCCGGCGGTGCTTTCCTCGAGTGGATGGAAGGCAAGCCGCTGCCCGGCGTGGAGGCGCTGAAGGCCTGAGCGGAGCTTCAGCGGGATGATATCGGCCGGGGGTCAATCCTGGCGGATCGCGGGCGCCATCCCGACGAGGGCGATGCCGCTGAAGACCACGAATGCGCCCGCGGCTTCGCGCAGCGTATAGGCCTCTCCCACCACGGCCACAGCGATCACGGCGGTCGCGAGTGCTTCGGCGGCAAGAACGACTGAGATCGTGAGCGCGAGCCGTCGGTTCGGCAGGATCTGCGTTTCGAAACGCGCGCCTACGGCGAGCGTCAGGATCAGCGCCGGGACGAATACGGCATAGGGCGACATGCCCCAGGATTTCGTGATCCAGGATGCCGTCATGTAGAAGAAGGTGGCGCCGGCGGCGAAGAGCAGTGTTGTGAGCGGGGACATCGGAGGCTCCAAACGGTGTTCAGGCCCCAGTTCGTTCGACACTTTCATGGTCCTTCTATCCAGGCGTGCCCCATGCCCGTTGCAAGTCACGCTGAACCTACTTCCCTCCCGAGGAGCCTTCTGTTAAGCCGTTAACAGTCCCTCCAGGTTCTCCGGTCCGCTAAACCGATTGAAATTCTTTCAATCGATTTAAGCTCTTGTGCTGCCGTTCCGTTTTCAGGCCGGTTCTGTTAGAGGCCATTCAACGCGTGCAGGAAAGGTATGATCATGAGCGGACGGCTTCAGGCGGACATGGCGGCGCAGGCTGAAAACAAGGACGGCTTCATCGCGGCCCTCGACCAGTCGGGCGGATCGACGCCCAAGGCGCTGAAACTCTATGGAGTATCCGAGGACGCCTGGTCGAACGAGGACGAGATGTTCGACCTGATCCATGCGATGCGCGCGCGCATCATCACCTCGCCCGCGTTCACCGGCGACAAGGTGATGGGCGCGATCCTCTTCGAGCAGACCATGGACCGCGAGATCGAGGGCGTGCCGACCGCACGCTACCTGTGGGAGAAACGCGGCGTCGTTCCATTCCTCAAGGTCGACCAGGGCCTCGCCGACGCAAAGGACGGCGTCAAACTGATGAAGCCGATCTCCGGCCTCGACGAACTGCTCGAACGGGCGGTCGCAAAGGGCGTCTTCGGCACCAAGATGCGCTCCGTCGTCGATGCCGCCAATGCGACCGGCATCAAGGCGATCGTCGACCAGCAGTTCGAGGTCGGCAAGCAGATCCTGTCGCACGGCCTCGTGCCGATCCTCGAGCCGGAGGTGACGATCTCGATCGCCGACAAGGCCGAGGCCGAGCAGATGCTGCTTGCCGAGATCGGCAAGCACCTTGATGACGTCCCGGCCGGCAAGAAGATCATGCTGAAGCTTTCGCTTCCGACGAAGCCGAACCTTTACAAGCCGCTCATCGACGATGCGCGGGTCATGCGCGTCGTGGCGCTGTCGGGCGGGTATACGCGCGACGAGGCCAATGCGAAGCTGGCGCAGAACGCCGGCATGATCGCAAGCTTCTCGCGCGCGCTGACCGAGGGTCTGTCGGCCGACCAGAGCGACGAGGAATTCGACGCCACGCTGGCCGCGACGATCGACAGCATCTTCCAGGCATCGAGGGCGGACAAGGTCGCCGCCTGAAGCTTGGGTTCGAACGGCCGGCCGGCGACAGGGGGTCCCCGGGGGCAGGGGTTTCGCAGGCTGGTCCTTGAACTGAAAGCCACTTGTTGAGTAGGGGACTTCGACCTTCAAAGAATGGCCGTCTCGCACGCATGTCCCGCCTGCCTCCGCTCCTTTCCTGGTTCGCCCTTCCCGTCTACGTCTGGCAGGGACTTGGCGTGCGCCGGCGCACGATGCGGCTATTGCCTGCCGAAGGACCCGTCCTGCACGCGATCGCGGGCGAAGGCGAGCCCGTTCGCCTTCTGGTGATCGGCGATTCTTCCGCTGCCTCGGTCGGGATCGCGAGGACGGACGCAGGCATCGCCGCCGTCCTTGCGGAGATGATCGCGCGTGATACCGGCCGGCCAGTGATCTGGCGCGCCGCGGGCTTCAATTCGGCCACCGCGCAGCAGCTCCGCGACCATGTGGTTCCCAACCTGAAATGGGAGCCTTGGACACACGTCGTGCTTTCGGTCGGCACCAACGACGCCAAGAACTTCCATACCGTGCCGCGCTTCAAGAAGGACTTCGGCGGGCTGCTCTATGCACTCGCGGCAAGGTTTCCGGGCGCGCGGATCATATGGTCGCCGGTGGTCGACATGACCCGGGTGCCGGCGCTGCCGTCACTCCTGGCCAGAATCCTCGAGATACGCGCCCAGGCGATCAATGCCATGGCGGCGCGACTCTGCTTCGAGCGCGGCGCGGTTCCCGCCTCGCGACTGCCGATCGAGGATCCTCGTCTCGGTTTTTCCAGCGACGGGTTCCACGCCTCTAAAGCAGGATACCGCGCCTGGGCCGAGCACCTGCTGCCGCTCATCGAACTGAGCGCGCCCGCGGCACTCGCCTCAGGTTCCGTGGCTGAGGAGGACGGTCACTGAGATTGCGCCCAGAGCCAGCAAAGCGAGCTTCCAGAAGTCGCTTCGCTTGCGCAGGCCGGGAAGTCCGAGCGGCTTGATGATCTGGATGACCATCATGAGTATGATGACGATCGAGAGGGCCTTGGTCATGGTGCCCATTGACCAGTCCCGTTGATGGAAGTCAAAGCCCTTGCGTGGAACGGGACGTAGGGCAGGACCGTCGAGTGGACGCTGGTGCATCGGCTTCGTTAAAACGGGACCGGCATCGAGGGGAGGAAACATGGTCTCGCGCTATCATGATGTCTACGAGAGCTGGAAACGCGACCCGGACGCGTTCTGGGCCGAGGCGGCAAAGGCGATCGACTGGTACTCCCCGGCGGACAAGGTCTTCGATCCGGACGAGGGCGTCTATGGCCGCTGGTTTACCGGAGCGACCTGCAACACCTGCCACAACGCGGTCGACCGCCACGTCGAGAACGGCCGGGCCGACCAGCCGGCGCTGATCTACGACAGCCCGATAGCGGGTGCGAAGAAGAGCTTCACCTACGCAGAGATGAAGGCAGAGGTGGAGGCGCTGGCGGCGGTGCTTCAGGATCGCGGCGTCGAGAAGGGCGACCGCGTCATCATCTACATGCCCATGGTTCCCGAGGCGGTCTTCGCGATGCTCGCCTGCGCGCGCATCGGCGCTATCCACTCGGTCGTCTTCGGCGGCTTCGCCGCGCGCGAACTGGCCACCCGCATCGACGATTCGACGCCCACGCTGATCGTATCGGCCTCCTGCGGCATCGAGCCGGGTCGCGTGGTCGCCTACAAGCCGCTGCTCGACGGCGCTATCCAGATGGCGCGTCACAAGGTGGAGGCCTGCGTCATCCTGCAGCGCGAGCAGCTGGAATGCGACCTGGTCGACGGCCGCGACACCGACTATGCCTCGGCGGTGGAGGAAGCGAAACGGGCAGGCCGACGGGTGCCGTGCGTGCCCGTCGCCGCGACCGATCCGCTCTATGTCCTCTACACGTCCGGCACCACTGGCCAGCCCAAGGGCGTCGTGCGCGACAATGGCGGACACATGGTCATGCTCGCTTGGTCGATGTGGAACGAGTTCGGCGTGAAGCCGGGCGAGGTCTTCTGGGCGGCATCGGACGTCGGCTGGGTCGTCGGCCATTCCTACATTGTCTATGCGCCGCTGCTGCATGGCTGCACGACCGTGCTCTTCGAGGGCAAGCCGGTCGGCACGCCGGATGCAGGCACGTTCTGGCGCGTCATTTCCGAGCACGAGGTCGTGGCGCTCTTCACCGCGCCGACGGCATTCCGCGCCATCAAGGGGCAGGATTCGAAGGGCGAATTCGTGCGCCGGTACGAGATGCTGAAATTCCGCACGCTGTTCCTGGCGGGCGAGCGGGCGGACCCCGAGACGGTGAAGTGGGCCGAGAACCAGCTCAAGGTCCCGGTGATCGATCACTGGTGGCAGACGGAGACCGGCGCGCCGATCAGCCAGAACCCCGTGGGTCTGGGGCAACTGCCGGTGAAGTACGGCTCACCGGCCGTCCCGATGCCGGGCTACGACATGCACGTGCTCGACGATGCGGGCCATGACGTGCCGCGTGGCACGCTCGGAAACGTGGTGGTCAAGCTGCCGCTGCCGCCGGGCTGCCTGCCGACGCTCTGGAACGCCGACGACCGCTTCCGCAACGCATACCTCGACGAGTTCCCCGGCTACTACAAGACCGCAGACGCCGGCTATGTCGACGAGGACGGCTACCTCTTCATCATGGCGCGCACGGACGACATCATCAATGTCGCCGGCCACCGGCTCTCGACGGGCGGCATGGAGGAGGTGCTGGCCGAGCATCCGGACGTCGCCGAGTGCGCCGTCATTGGAGTGAGCGATCCGATGAAGGGCCAGATCCCCTGCGGTTTCGTGGTGCTCAACGCCGGCGTCTCGCGAGACCCGGCCGAACTGGAGAAGGAGGTTGTGGCAATGGTGCGCGAGCGCATCGGACCGGTCGCTGCCTTCAAGACGGTGGTGGCGGTGAAGCGGCTGCCCAAGACGCGTTCCGGAAAGATCCTGCGGGCAACGATGCAGAAGATCGCGGACCGGGAGGACTGGAAGATGCCGGCAACGATCGATGACCCGGCGATCCTTGAAGAGATTACCGAAGCTTTGAAAGAGCGCGGCCTGGCGCTCTGAGCGGCATCGCGGGGGCATGCTGGCAAGCTCGATTCGGCTTTGCCGTCGAGGCGTGGAGAAATGCCGGGTCGTGTTGACCAGGCTCGGAGAGAGGGCCAATGTCCGCCCCTCGTTTTGGACCGAACAGCCGCCGTCAGGAGATGAGCATGGTACTGGAAGGCAAGACCGCGATCGTCACCGGTGCGGCCGGCGGGATCGGATACGCCATCGCGGAGCGTTTCCTGCGCGAAAAAGCCAAGGTGGTGATCGCCGACATCGATGCCGAGAAGGGTGTCAGGACCGAGCGCGACCTCAAGCGCCTCGGAGACGTGCAGTTCATGAAGGCCGACGTCGGGCGGCGCCTCGACGTGCATAATCTGGTGGCGGCCGCCATCGACGCCTACGGCGACATCGACGTGCTCGTCAACAATGCGGGGATCGTCCACGGCGCCGACTTCCTCGATCTGACGGAGGAGGACTTCGACCGGGTGCTCAACGTCAATCTCAAGGGAACCTTCCTGACCGGGCAGGCAGTGGCGCGGCACATGGTCGAGAAGGTGAACAACGGCGGTACGCCCGGGGCGATCGTCAACATGTCGTCGATCAACGCGGTGTTCGCGATCGCCAACCAGGTGCCCTATTCCGTTTCGAAGGGCGGGGTGAACCAGCTGACCAAGGCGATGGCGCTTTCGCTGGCGCCTCACGGCATCCGGGTAAATGCGATCGGTCCCGGCTCCATCATGACGGACATGCTGGCCAGCGTGAACGCGGATCCGGCTGCGAAGAACCGCATCCTGTCGCGCACGCCGATGGGACGGATAGGCGAACCGTCGGAAATTGCCGCCATCGCCGTGTTCCTCGCTTCCGACGAGGCGAGCTACATTACCGGCCAGACGATCTACGCGGATGGCGGCCGTCTGCCGCTCAACTATACGGTCCCGGTTCCCGAGGACTGAGCATCCGGTCCTGACGGAAGGCTGTCAGGAGCACTGTGCGAAGCTTCCTCCATCGAGAAATCATTTCGATGGAGGATGTCATGAACGCGAACTCAAGATCATATCTGGGCATGGTCGGCCGGATTGCCGCCGACTGGCGGGCCTGGCGCGACGAGGTGAGGACCGAAAACCTCATCAACGGCCTTCCACACAACATCCGCAAGGACATCGGCTGGCCCGATATGCATGCCTCCCGCCTGTCGCGCCGCGCGGGAAAGCCATTCCGCGGATGACCGTAGACCCCGACAGCTCCTGACAGGATGTTGTCAGGAGCCTCCTGCCAATATCTAATCAGCAAGGGAGTTTCCGATGAGCAGTTTCATGCCCGAAAACGCAGCCGTATGGTTCGAGATCCCGGTGACGGACATGGCGCGCGCCAAGGCCTTCTATGGCGCCGTGCTTCAGAACGAACTGACCGACCAGGACGGCGGACCGAATCCCATGTCGGTCTTCAAGGCGACCGGCCAGAAGTCGGTCGCCGGTCACATCTGTCCAGGCAAGCCGGCAGCGAATGGCTCAGGCAACACCATCCACCTGGCGGTCGCCGCCCCGGTCGAAGACGCTATGGAACGGGTGACGGCGAACGGCGGCAAGGTGCTGTCTCCCGTCATCGCCATTCCGGCTGGGCGCTTCGCCTACTGCCTCGACCCCGACGGCAACAGCATCGGCCTTTTCTCCAGCTGAGGGACTGAGTGACCTATGGCGATGAGCTGGTCGGACAGGCGCGATGCGCAAGCGAATATCGTGGTCAAGCCCGCTCCGGTGAGCATCGCCGGCATGAAGGCGGGCGAGATCATGCTCGTCCCGACCCCAAAGCTCATCGACGAGTTCATGCGTGCCCTGCCGAAGGGCGCGCATGTCGATGTGAGGTCGATGCGCAAGATGCTCGCAGAGCGGCACGGCGCGGAGGTGACCTGTCCGATCTATACGGGGTATCATCTTCGCACGATCGCCGAAGCAGCGCATGAAGACATGACACGAGGCAGATCGATCGAGGAGATCACACCCTTCTGGCGGGTCCTCGATGCGAAGACGCCGACGACCGGCAAGCTTTCATTCGGAAGCGAATTCGTGCGGCGAAGGCGGGCCGAGGAAGGACTTCCGCTATGAGACGCGCCGACCGCCTGTTCCAGATCGTCCAGCATCTTCGCGGCGGCCGTCTCGTGACGGCGCGCATCCTCGGGGAATGGCTGGAAGTTTCGGAACGCACGATCTACCGCGACATCGCGGACCTGCAGTCCACGGGAGTGCCGATCGATGGCGAGGCGGGTGTCGGCTACATCATGCGTTCCGGCTACGACCTGCCGCCGCTGATGTTCACGCGCGACGAAATCGTGGCTCTCGTGGCGGGCGCCCGCATGGTCAGGGCTTTCGGCGGCGCCGCCATGGCACGCTCGGCGGAAGAGGCGCTGGTGAAGATTGGCGCTGTTCTCCCGGATTCGGAGCGGGACCGCATCGCACGGACCGAAATCCACGCGCCGCTCTACGTGGTCAGCCAGACTGACCGCGAATCGATCGATGCGATAGAGCGGGCTACCGAAAGGCGAGACGTACTTACGCTCGATTACCGCGACGAGGCAGGGCGCAGCACCATGCGCGACGTACGCCCGCTCGGGCTGTGGTTCTGGGGCAAGGTGTGGACGCTGGTCGGCTGGTGCGAGATGCGCGGCGACTTCCGCGCCTTCCGCATCGACCGGATCGCCGAACTCAAGCCGGCCGGCCGGACCTTCAGGCCCGAGCGCGGCAAGCAGCTCGCGGATTTCTACCGCACGATGGAAGGCCGCGATCCCCCCGCCTTCGAACGGCGATCGTCACGGGAAGCACTCTGAACCGTCCAGAGCATGTCTCCCGAAAGTGTGAACCGGTTCCGGGAAAAAGCCATGCGCAAGAACAGACGCCTGAAGCACATAGAGCGAATCTGAAAGATCGCAGCGCGCTTCAGGCCACGTCGAGTACGATCTTGCCGACGTGACTTCCCTCCTCCATCCGTTCGTGTGCCCGCCATGCGTCCCGCAGCGGGAAGATCATGTCCATGACCGGAGCGATGCGCCGTTCGGCGAGCAGCGGCCAGACCTGGCGTTCCAGTTCCGTCGCGATCTGTCCCTTGAATTCCGTGGTGCGGGGCCGCAGCGTCGATCCCGTGTGGACCAGCCGCTTCACCATGAGCTTGGAGAAGTTCGCGGTCGCCTTGGGGCCGCCGAGGAAGGCGATCTGGACGATGCGGCCCTCCACCGCCGCGGCGTCAAAGTTGCGGTCGACGTAGTCGCCGCCGACCATGTCCAGGATGACGTTCACGCCCTCGCCGCCCGTCGCGTCCTTCACAACCGCGACGAAGTCCTCCTCGCGGTAGTTGATCGCGCGGGCGGCGCCGAGCTTTCGGCAAGCCTCGCACTTCTCGGCCGATCCCGCCGTCGCGAAAACCTGGGCTCCGAACGCCCAGGCGAGCTGGATGGCGGTCGTGCCGATGCCGGAGGAGCCGCCATGGACGAGGAACTTTTCGCCCTTCCTCAGGCCGCCGCGCTGGAACACGTTGTGCCAGACGGTGAAGAAGGTCTCCGGCAACGCCGCGGCTTCGGTCAGCGTGAAACCGTGCGGGATCGGAAGCGCATTGCTCTCGTGGGTCAGGCAGTATTCGGCATATCCGCCTCCCGGTGTGAGAGCGCAGACCTTGTCACCCACTTTCCAGCGCATCGCGTCGGGGCCGGCTGCAACGACCTCGCCGGCGACTTCCAGCCCCGGCAGGTCGGAAGCACCGGGCGGCGGCGGATAGGCACCCTGGCGTTGCGCAACGTCGGGCCGGTTGACGCCTGCGGCGCGCACCCGGATCAGGATGTCGCCGCCGGAGGCCTTTGGAACCGGCCGCTTTTCCTGTTTCAGAACCCTGGGGCCGCCGGGCTCGGAGATCGCAATCGCAGTCATCGTCTCCGGAATCGCGTGAGCCATGTTCCCTCCTGTTCGGTTCATTCCGGGCGGATTTGATTCAGCCCCGTTCCGAACTGTATCCTCCCGATCCGGTTCGGCAAACAGGAGGGCGCCGCAATGGCCTTTTTCGACGATGAACCCGTCAAGAAGACGAAAAAGCACGAGATAGGCCAGGATCTTGCGCTGCTCTCGGTCGGTGAACTGGAAGAGCGGATCGCGCTGATGAAGGAGGAAATCGGCCGGCTCGAGAGCGAACTGAAGGCGAAGGGCAGCACCAAGACGGCCGCGGAGGCCTTGTTTCGCCGCAATTAGGGTTGACGCGGCGCTCTTCTCGCCGAAGAACCCCACCATCGCCGAACGGCGCGAATCGCAGCCCAACGACCACGAAGGGCCGGAATGCTCGCAAGCTACACCCCCATTTTCTCGCTGCTGCGCGGTACCGCCTTCCTGCTGGCGGCATCGGGCCTGCACAGCCTTCTCCTGGCCCTGCGCGGACAGGTCGAAGGCTTTTCCACGTCATCGCTCGGTTTGCTCGGCACTGCCTGGGCCGGCGGTTTCGTTGCAGGCTGCCTTCTCGCGCCGCGGCTGGTGCGGCGCGTCGGCCACGTCCGGGCCTTCGGGGCTTTTGCGGCCGCTGCCGCTGTCATTGCGCTCCTCACCGGGCTGATCGTCGATCAGTACGTCTGGATCGTCCTGCGTGTCTTCACCGGCTTCTGCATGGCCGGCGCCTTCATGGTCATCGAAAGCTGGCTCAACGAGAGCGCCACGAACGAGAATCGCGGAACCGTCTTCGCCATCTACATGATGGTCACCAACGCATCGCTGATGGGCGGCCAACTGATCGTCGCCGCCGGCGATGTCTCGACCGCCTCCCTGTTTATGGTGACGGGCATATTCTTCTGCCTGGCGCTCATCCCGACGACCGTTTCCGTCCAGGCGACGCCGAAGCCGCTGGTCCGCGTCTCGCTTGATTTGAAGGCGCTCTATGCCAATTCTCCCGTGGCATCCGCGGGATGCCTGCTGGTCGGTGTCGCCAATGGCGCCTGGGGCACGCTCGGCGCCGTGTTCGGAGCCCGCATCGGCATCTCGACGCCGCAGATCGCCCTGATGATGAGCCTCGTCGTCATCGCCGGCGCCATCACGCAGCTTCCCGCCGGGCGCATCTCCGACCGCACCGACCGCCGCTACGTGCTGGCCGCCGCCGCCTTCGGCGCCGCCGCTGTGGGGTTGTTCATCTTCGTCGCCGCAGCGCGCGGCGGCACCGCCGTCATCATCCTCACCGCGCTTTACGGCTCGATGGCCTACGTGCTGTACTCGCTCGCCGTGGCGCATGCCAACGATCACGCGAGCGCCGAGGATTTCGTACAGGTTTCCGGTGGGCTGCTGCTGCTCTACGGCTTCGGCACGATGATCGGTCCGATCATCGGGGCGTTCATGATGGAGAGGATGCGTCCGGAGGCGCTTTTCCTGACCACGGCGCTCGCACATCTGCTTCTTGCCGGATACACGCTGCTGCGCATCAGCCGCCGTGCGCCGGTGCCGCTCGAAGGCCGCGAGAACTTCTCCACGCTGCCGCCCGAACGTGCCGTCACGCCGGAGGCGCTGCGGCTGGACCCACGCGGCGAACCGGAACCGGAGAGCGAGGTGGGCCCCGAGGCGGGGTCGGAAGCGGAAGCAGAAGAAGTAACCAAAGCGCACGCTTGAGTTTGCCATCGGGTCGGATAAGCTGCCGCCACGTCACAGCAGGGCGGAGCATCGCGCGAGAAGATGGTCACGGCTGACGCATTCACGGCGATTTCGGACGCCAACCGCCGGTATCTGCTGGAGGAACTGCGCCGTGGCCCCAAGACGGTGAACGAGCTCGCCTCGGGCCTGCCGGTTTCACGGCCCGCCGTCTCGCAGCATCTGAAAGTCTTGCTCGACGCGGGGCTCGTGCTTTCAAGTCCGGACGGAACCAGGCGCGTCTACTCGATCAATTCCAACGGGTTCACCCGCCTGAATATCTGGATCGATCAGTTCTGGTCAGAATGAGAGAGTGGACCGGCGGCTCCGGCTCCGCCGGTGTCTGGTAGTCGAAGACCCAGGTCGTCAGTGCCTCGTCGGATGGGTTTTCAACTTCTGGATCGCGTCCTTGAGCGCCAGCTTCCGACGCTTCAATTCAGCTATTTCAAGACCATCTGTCGACGGATGCGCGAGAGCCTCGCTGATCTCGCGGTCCAGGTCACCATGCTTGCGTTGGAGTTCCTCGAGATGGGATGCTAGAGACATGAGTGCTGTTCCCTTTCACACCGTTTCGTCGCATCGATCAGGAACCGCGTCCCACCGCAGGCCGCGATTCGTGACAACGCGATGACAGTCTGCCACCACCCCGCTTCGCTGTCGAATGCTGGATGGTAGCATTTTCTGTCGGGGCGAAATGTGATATGGGGCGGCGGTTGGCGGATGCCCGTCGATCCTCGCCATTTTGGCGCGCAGACCGGCGCCGGAGAAGCATGCATGTCGGAACAGGAACAGGCCGAAGTTCGTCTCGAATTTGCGCGCTTGAAGCAGGAACATGCGGATTTCGACGCCGCAATCAATGCCATGATCGTCACCGGCTGCGATCCCCTCCAGATCCAGCGCATGAAGAAGAAGAAGCTGACGATCAAGGACCGTCTTTCGCATCTGGAAGACCGGGTCATTCCCGACATCATCGCCTGAGGCGCCCGTTCTTGCGGGATGACACGCTTTCCGCTAAGGCCCGGCCTTCTCGAGATGAGCCGGTACAGTGATCGATCGCAGCGCCGAAGTCGCCATCATCATGGGCAGCCAGTCGGATTGGGCCACCATGCGGCATGCCGCCGAGACGCTCGCCGCGCTCGACGTACCGCACGACAGCCTGATCGTTTCGGCCCACCGCACTCCGGAGCGGCTCTACGAATTCGCCCGGGGCGCGCGTGAGGCCGGATACAAGGTGATCATCGCCGGTGCCGGCGGCGCGGCACACCTGCCCGGCATGGCGGCTGCACTGACGCCCTTGCCCGTCTTCGGCGTTCCCGTTGAATCCAGAACGCTTTCCGGACAGGACTCGCTTCTGTCGATCGTCCAGATGCCAGCCGGGATCCCGGTCGGGACGCTGGCGATCGGCCGCGCCGGCGCGGTGAACGCAGCCCTTCTCGCAGCCGCGGTCCTGGCGCTTTCCGACGACGTGCTCGCGGCGCGGCTCGACCGGTATCGCGCCGAGCAGACCGACGGGGTGGCGTCGAGGCCGGTGGACGAGGCATGATCCGTCCGCTCGCGCCCGGCTCCATCATAGGCATCATCGGCGGCGGTCAGCTCGGCCGCATGCTGGCCATTGCCGCGGCCCGGCTCGGCTACCGGACGGTGATCCTGGATCCGCAGCCGGACTGCCCGGCCGCGCAGGTCTCAAGCAGCCAGATCATGGCCGACTACGACGACCGCACTGCGCTCACCAGCCTCGCGGCGCAGTGCGACGTCGTCACCTACGAATTCGAGAACGTGCCGGTGGGCGGTGCCAAGATCCTCACCGACCATGTCGCCGTCTTCCCGCCGCCGCTTGCGCTCGAAACTGCGCAGGACAGGCTGGCGGAAAAGATGTTTCTCAACCGGGAGGGGATATCCACAGCCCGCTTCGTCCCTGTGGATAACGATGACGACCTGGCGGCCGGCCTGGAGGCATTCGGCGGCGAGGGCGTCTTGAAGACGCGCCGATTCGGCTATGACGGCAAGGGTCAGCGGGTCTTCCGCAATGGGGACCGGGAAGAGCGCCGGGGTGCCTGCGAAGCGATGGGCGGCGTGCCGCTCGTCCTGGAAGCACTGGTCGGGTTCTCCTTCGAATTCTCCATCATCGCCGCCCGGGGGCAGGACGGTTCTAAGAAGGCCTATGACGCCGTACGCAACGAGCATCGGGACGGAATCCTGCGGCGCTCGATCGTTCCGGCGCAGATGCTCACCCACATGGAGGAGGCCGCGCGCAGCGCAACCTTCGCGCTCTTGGACGCGCTCGGATATGTCGGGGTGATCGGGGTGGAGTTCTTCGCGCTGGACGATGGTACGTTCGTGGCCAATGAATTCGCGCCCCGGGTCCATAATTCCGGTCACTGGACGGAAGCCGCCTGTTCGATCTCGCAGTTCGAGCAGCATGTCCGCGCCGTGGCCGGCCTGCCGCTCGGCGACACGCTGCGCCATTCGGACTGCGTCATGGAAAACCTCATCGGGGACGACATAGAGCGCATTGCCGATCTCCTGTGGGAGAGCGGAGTGGTGCTGAACCTCTACGGCAAGACGGAGACGCGACCCGGCCGGAAGATGGGACATTTCACGCGGCTCACCTCCTGAGTGCTTGCATCTCCGCCGCGCAAACGCAGCGCTTCCGGTTGACACAAGCCCGCCTTTGCGTCTAAGAGCACGCGACTTTTTCAGCGCGCCGCAAGGCGCGTCTTTCACTTATGGCCCGCGCGGGCCGCACATGACGGGCTGAGACAATGAAGATCAAGAATTCGCTCAAGTCGCTCAAGGGCCGCCACCGGGACAACCGCATGGTCCGCCGCAAGGGCCGCATCTACATCATCAACAAGAGCGCGCCCCGCTACAAGGCTCGCCAGGGCTGATCAGCGGAGAGGCGTTCCTCCATTCCGCCTCCGCCTTCACGAGATTTTCAGTTTGACGTTCCGCGCAGCGAAGCTAGGTTCCGCTGCATGCGGAACGTTTTCGTCTGTCTCCTGATTCCCTTCTGGCTGGCGGCAATGCCCCCGGCCCATGCCGCCCAGTCGTCGGCCACGGCCGAACAGGGCGAGCAGAGCCGCCTCGACAAGCTCTTTTCCGACCTGAAGCGCGAGCGCAACGAGAAGGCGGCAGAGCGTATCGCCCGGCAGATCGGCGCCGAGTGGATGAACTCCGGCAGCGCCTCGGTCGATCTCATGATGGAATGGTCGAACAAGGCGATGGCGGAGAAGAAGTTCGACATCGCGCTCGATTTCCTCGATCTGATCATCGTGCTCCAGCCGGATTTCGCGGAGGGCTGGAACCGCCGCGCCACGGTCCATTTCATGATGGAGAACTACGCCAAGTCGATGGCCGACATCGAGCACACGCTGCGGCTCGAGCCTCGGCATTTTGGCGCATTGGCCGGAATGGCGGGTATCCTGAAGCAGGCCGGATCCAACGAGCGGGCTCTCGAGGCATACGAGCGCGTCCTCGAGGTGTATCCCATGCTGCGCAACGCGCAATCCGAAGTCGCGGATCTTGCCGACGAACTGGCGGGCGAAGGCATCTGAGTGGCGTCCCGGCATTGCCCGGCGCGGGCCGTGCCGCTATCGGGAAGACCCGCCACAATCCGGTCCGCCCGATGAACCTCCTCTACGCCGTTCTCGCCTTCGTCCTGGCGCTGCTTCTAATCCTCGCCGGCATCACGCGGATCGGCGCCTGGCTCATCGAGCGTCGCTATCCACCGTCCGGCACGTTCACGACCGTGAACGACACCCGCATGCACTTCGTCCACGTTCCCGGCGGAGAGGCGGCTGACCTGCCGCCCCTGGTCTTCATCCATGGCGCCAGCGGCAATCTGCGCGACCAGATGGTTCCGTTCCGGCCGCTGCTCGAAGGCCGCGCGGAACTGCTTTTCGTGGATCGGCCCGGACACGGCTGGTCCGGTCGGGGATCGGCGGAAAACCGAAATCCCGCCGGTCAGGCGCGTGCGATCGCAGCCCTCATGGACGAACTCGGCATCGGCCGCGCCATCATCGTCGGGCATTCCTTCGCCGGCGCAGTGCTGACCGCGTTTGCATTGGACGAGCCGGAGCGCACGCAGGGCTTGCTGTTCCTGTCGCCGGCCTCGCATCCGTGGCCTGGCGGCGGCACGGCGTGGCACTACAGATTGACTGCGCTTCCGGTGCTCGGCGGCATATTTTCGGGAACGCTCGCCTATCCGGGTGGAACGTTCCAGATGGCATCGGCAATCGAGTGCGTCTTCGCGCCGAACCCCGTCCCCGATGGATATCTCGGCGAGGCTGCCATCCCGCTGGTGCTGCGACCGACCGCCTTCCGGGCGAATGCGCGGGATGTCGCCGGACTGTACGACTTCGTGACGGATCTCGCGCCGCGGTATCCGGAGATCGCCGCTCCCACGATCGTCATCTCCGGCGACAGGGACACGGTGGTCTACGAAGAAATCCATTCGGTCGGACTTGCGCGCGACATTCCGGGCGCCGAGCTGGTCTGGGTCCGCAATCTGGGGCACAAGCCGGACTGGATCGCGGCCGATCTCGTGGTGGCCGCCATCGAGAAGCTTGCGGGAGCGGAGCGCGACCTGCAGGCAAGCGCGCGGGACGTGGAAGAACGGATCGCGGGCGATCGATCCGGCCCGGACTGCCACGACGAGAAACCGGTGCTCGCGCCGGCGGCTCGGTAACAGGTAGCCCCCAGGATCCCGACGGAAGATGGTCGCGGCTCAGATGCCGCTGAGGCCGTCCGAGCCGATATAGGCGATTCTCAGCATGTTGGTCGCGCCGGGCGTGCGCAGCGGTACCCCGGCGGTCACGATGATGCGGTCGCCGGCTCGCCCGAAACCTTCCGCAAAGGCGATGCGGCAGGCGCGGTCCACCATGTCGTCGAGATCACTCGCATCCGGCGTGACCACGCAGTGCAGTCCCCAGACGAGGGAAAGGCGACGCGCGGTCTCCACTACCGGCGACAGCGCGATGATGGGCACGCGCGGGCGCTCGCGCGCGGCGCGCAGACCAGTGGTGCCCGAAGCGGTATAGGTGACGATTGCCGAAAGCCTGAGTGTCTCTGCAATCTGGCGCGCGGCCAGCGAGATCGCGTCGGCGCCGGTCGCCTCCGGCTCGGTTCGCTGCGCGTTTATGATGCTCGGGTAGGTCGGGTCCTTCTCCACCTGCACGGCAATGGCGTTCATCATCGACACCGCCTCGACCGGGTACTGCCCGGCCGCGGACTCGGCCGACAGCATGATCGCGTCGGCGCCCTCGAAGACCGCGATGGAGACGTCGGAAACCTCTGCGCGTGTTGGTACGGGAGCGGTGATCATCGATTCCAGCATCTGCGTGGCGACCACGACCGGCTTGCCGGCTCGGCGACAGGCGCGGGTGATCTGCTTCTGGATGCCGGGAACCGCTTCCAGCGGCATCTCCACGCCGAGGTCGCCGCGCGCAACCATCAACGCGTCCGACAGTTCGATGATCTCGGCGAGACGCGAGACGGCTTGCGGCTTCTCGATCTTGGAGAGGATCGCCGCGCGGCCGCGCGATATCTTGCGGACCTCGGCCAGATCTTCCGGCCTCTGTACGAACGACAATGCAACCCAGTCCACTTCCGCCTGCAGCACGGCGTCGAGGTCGCGACGGTCCTTTTCCGTCAGGGCACCGAGCGGCAGGTCGGTATCGGGCAGGCTTACGCCCTTCTTGTCGGAAATCTTCGTTCCGGCCACGACGACGGTCTCGATCGCTTTCCCGGTGGTCTTGACCGCCTTGAGCTGGACCTTCCCGTCGTCGATCAGCAGCCGGTCGCCGGGCTTCACCGACATCAGGATTTCCGGGTGCGGGAGGTGGACGCGGGTCGCATCGCCCGGCGTGCGATCGTCGTCGAGCGTAAAGGCCTGTCCCGCCTCCAGCGGCACCGATCCGTCCGCGAAGCTGCCGACGCGCAGCTTTGGGCCCTGCAGGTCAGCGAGGATGCCGATCGGACGCCCCACCGCACGCTCAACCGAGCGGATGCGAGCGACCAGCGTGCGCATCAGGTCATGGTCGGCGTGGCTCATGTTGATACGGAAGACGTCGGCGCCCGCTTCGTGCAGCTTGCGGATCATGCCCTCGTCGGACGAGGCCGGACCCAATGTGGCCAGGATGCGGACCTTGCGGTTGCGCTTCATTGCGCGCCCGCCCCGGTCACCGCGGCGGCGTCGGGCGCGGGGTCGTCGGTCAATTGTACCATCCAGCTTCCCTGCTCGCCCGTGTCATACTCCTGAAAGCCCGCGCGCTGGAAGCCGCGCGGGATGCAATCGCTGACCCCGGTGATCTTGAACTCCTTGTCGGCCACGCACATGTTAATCGGCCCGTCCCAGCGCCCGCCGCGCTCCGCGTCCTCGGCATAGAGGTAGTAGTAGCGCGACGAGAGCGGGCCCTCGATCAGCGTCTTGCAGCTCGAACCCTCCACGTGCCACCAGCCTTCGGTGATCCAGCCGGCCGCGGCGCGATAGCCGATCGCCACCCCGACGAGGCTCTGGGTGGCATTGCAGACGCGGAAATCAGCCCGGGCCGTGCCCGACGTCATCATCAGGGCGATGAGCGCAGCGGTCGCGGTGGCCGATACCGATGCGAGGCGAAACGCGCTCCCAACAGCCGGCAATGCCATACACGTGCCCCTTGCCCTTGGACGAAACATGCTAATGATTCTCCTTTTCGGAAATGCGCGGTCCGATGTCAACGCGCGCGGAGACCGGCATTCAATCGGTTTACCGGAACTTCACCGCCTCGACATTCGCCGGAAGATTGTCCAAACCACGGCTTTGCATCGGACGTCGGGACCGGAAGCGAACCGTCCCGCAAACGGATCGACGAAACCGACCGGGATCAGCTCGACCAATGACACGCAGCGCAGCTTTTTCACCGTTCGAGCTTATCGATGGGGATCGCAGCCGGGGCATTCTCATCCTCGCCGACCACGCGCGAAACCTTCTTCCCGACGAGTATGGCGACCTGGGGCTGCCGGCGCGGGAATTCGAGCGTCACATCGCCTACGATATCGGGGTGGAGATGGTCACGCGCTCGCTGGCGCGGCAACTGGATGCGCCGGCCCTCTTGTGCGGCTTCTCGCGGTTGCTCATCGATCCCAACCGCGGCGAAGACGATCCGACGCTGATCCGCCAGCTCTACGACGGCACGGTGATCCCGGCGAACTATCCGATGTCGGCCGAGGAACGCGAGCGGCGCCTCGACCGCTTTTACCGTCCGTACCACGATGCAATCGGTTCGCTGCTCTCCTCGGTGGCTTCGGCGAGCGGCAAGGCACCGCTCATCGTCTCGGTCCACTCCTTCACGCCGGCCATGCAGGGCATCGCGCGACCTTGGCATGTCGGCATCCTGTGGGACACTGACGACAGGGCGGTGATCCCGATGCTGGAGGCGCTTTCGGCGGATCCGACCATCGTCGTCGGCGATAACGAGCCCTACGACGGCGCGCTGCGCGGCGACACGATGTACAGGCACGCCATCGTCAACGGTTATCCGCACGTGCTCATCGAGATCAGGCAGGACCTCATCGCGTCGGAATCCGGGGCGCAGGCATGGGCGGACCGGCTGGCGCCGATCCTTGACGGCATCGACGAGCAGCCCGATATCCACGAGGTGAAATTCTTCGGCTCGCGAACCGGGCCTGTCCCAGGAGGATCGAATGGCTGAGCTCACCCCGCAACAGCAGCGCGATTTCGAGGCGGCGGCATTCCGCACGCTGGTCGAGCACCTGAGGACGCGCTCGGACGTCCAGAACATCGATTTGATGAACCTGGCGGGCTTCTGCCGCAACTGCCTGTCGAACTGGTATCGCGACGCGGCGAACGCCGAAGGCATCGACCTGTCGAAGGAGGAGTCGCGCGAGATCGTCTACGGCATGCCATATGCGGAGTGGCAGGCGAAGCACCAGACCGAAGCCTCCCCCGAGAAGCAGGTCGCGTTCGAAAGGAACCGGCCGAAGGAGCACTGATCGACAAGGAGCGATCGGCTTCGTTCGGCATCCTGCACCGCTTGGGAAGACGAGCTCTCGACCGGGTCAGGCAAACCGTCCCCCTGTCAGCCGCCTTCGATCTCCTCGCGCAGCATTTCCAGGTCCAGCCATTCCTCCTCCATGGCCGTGAGGCCCGCCCGCTCCTTGTCCAGTTGCCCGGCGGTCTTGTTGAAGGCGGCGGGATCCCGGGTGAAGAGCTGCGGATCGGCGAGCTTCGCTTCGAGCCTCGCGATGGCCGCCGTGGCTTCTTCCATCTTCTTCGGCAGGCTCTCCAGCGCGAACTTCTGTTTGTATGACAGTTTTTTCGAGGAGGCCTTCGGAGCCTGGGAATCCTGTTTTGCGCTCCCGGACGATTTCGATTCCGCCCCCTTCACCTGCCCGCCGCGCCGCTCGAAGCGGGCGCTGCCGCGCTGGGCGAGCAGATCCGTATAGCCGCCGGCATATTCTATCCATTGCCCTTCGCCTTCGGGCGCAATCGTG
Organism: uncultured Alphaproteobacteria bacterium; assembly: GCA_963747465.1. Lineage (GTDB taxonomy): Bacteria > Pseudomonadota > Alphaproteobacteria > Rhizobiales > Rhizobiaceae > Aquibium. The sequence continues at coordinate 149,163 of CAVVFC010000003.1, read as the reverse complement.
CTGGTGACGGTCCGGTCGAGGAAATCGCGGTCATGGCTGACGAGGATCACGGTGCCGGGGAAGCCCGAGACGAGTTCCTGCAAGAGGTCCAGCGTTTCCATGTCGAGGTCGTTGGTCGGCTCGTCGAGCACCAGGAGGTTCGCCGGACGGGACAGAACGCGGGCCAGCAGGAGCCGCGCCTTCTCGCCGCCCGAGAGCTCGCGCACCGGCGTGCGCGCCTGCTCGGGCTTGAACAGGAAGTCCTTCATGTAGGAAACGACGTGGCGCTCCTCGCCGTTGACGACCACCGTCTCGCCCCGGCCGTCCGTCAGGAAGTGCGCCAGCGTCTCTTCCGGATCGAGCGCGGCGCGGCGCTGGTCGAGCGTGGCGATCTCGAGGTTCACACCGAGCCGCACGCTGCCTGAATCCGGCACCAATTCGCCGGTCAGCATCTTGAGCAGCGTCGTCTTTCCGGCGCCGTTCGGCCCGACGAGGCCGATACGGTCGCCGCGCTGGATCCGGGTCGAAAACTCCGTCACGATCGGGAGGTCGTCAAACCTCTTGGATATCCTGCGTGCCTCGATGACGAGCTTGCCGCTCTCGGCCGCCTCGCTCGCCGTCATCTTCGCCACGCCCTCCGCGCCGCGATGAGTGCGGAACCTCGCCCGCATGGACTGGAGGTCGCCGAGCCGGCGCATGTTGCGCTTGCGCCGCGCAGTCACGCCGTAGCGCAGCCAGTGCTCCTCCCGCACGATCTGCCGGCCAAGCTTGTGCTGCTCGCGCTCTTCCTCCTCCAGCACCTGGTCGCGCCATTCCTCGAAATGGCCGAAACCCTTTTCCAGGCGGCGGGTGACCCCGCGGTCGAGCCAGACGGTGGCGCGGGTCACGCGTTCGAGGAAGCGGCGGTCGTGCGAGATCACCACGAAGGCGGAGGAGGTGCGCGCCAGTTCCTCCTCGAGCCACTCGATCACCGAGAGGTCGAGATGGTTGGTCGGCTCGTCGAGAAGGAGTACGTCCGGCTGGGGTGCCAGCACGCGCGCCAGCGCGGCGCGGCGGGCCTCTCCTCCGGACAGCGTCTGCGGCGTCTCCTCGCCCGTGAGGCCGAGGTTTTCGAGGATGTAGGTTGCGCGATAGGGATCGTCGGCTGGGCCAAGGCCCGCCTCGACATAGGCGCGGACGGTGGCAAAACCTTCCATGTCGGCCGCCTGGTGCAGGTACCGGACGGTTGCGCTCGGCTGATTGAAGACCTCGCCGTCCTGCGGTTCGACCATACCGGCTGCGATCTTGAGCAGCGTCGACTTGCCAGACCCGTTGCGACCGACCAGCGCGATGCGCTCGCCCGGCGACAATGACAGCGAAGCGCCGTCCAGAAGCGGCGTGCCACCGAAGGTGAGGCGGATGTCATCGAGACGGAGAAGCGGTGGCGCCATGCGGCTCTAACCTGCGGAATGGTGGCTTGTTTCGGGGCGGGCGAGCAGCAGGGCACGGCCCTCGCGCAACGAGACGCTGAGACGCCCCCGAACCTCGTTCGACATCGTCAGCGAGGAACCGAATACGATCTCGACATCATCGAGCGGCCACTTGGCGCCCGAGACCGTGAGACCCGTCAGCGGCGAGAAGGGGAGAATGCTGAACAGCGTACCGTCGGCGTAGTCGAAATCCGACCGGCCCGGCATCAGCGGGACGCCTTCCTCCAGACCGCTTGTCAGCAGCACCGGTATACCGCCTTCGGACAGCCGGATGGCGGCGGTCATGTGGAGGAAGGCGTGATCGGCGCGCGGCCCACCGAAAGCGCCGGCGAGCACCAGCGAGGTTGCTCCACGTCGGAGCGCGGCGTCGGCCGCCAGTTCGCCGTCGGTGCTGTCCTTCTCCGGCGGATAGACTTCTCTCGGCACGTCGGCATGGGGTTCGACATCGATCCCGCCGAGGGAATCGAAGTCGCCGATCCACAGTTCCGGCGTCAGGCCGAGCTCCGTCGCATGTCGGATGCCTAAATCCGCCGCGATCACCCGTGCGCCGGAAAGCGCGCCGGCGAGGCGCGGCGTCCGGACGAGGTCGCCGCCGAGAAGGATCACGAAGGTGCTCATGTGCGCCGCCTCTATCACGCCGCCGATGAGGAAAGGAAGGCCGACACTCGGGACGGGAAACGGACCTCGGGCTTCGTGGGGCCTTGCCGTCGCCCCCCACCGGCCTTAAGTTCACCCTCGCTCTAACGGGGTGCCGGTGGTCCTTGGACTTTCCGGCTGAGAGGCGAAGGGTTTTCCCTGCCAACCCGCTGAACCTGATCCGGTTTGTACCGGCGGAGGGATTAGACGCTCATCAAAACGGCGCCTCATTCCTTTCATTCGAAACCAGAGGAGGCGCTCGATGCGCACGACCATCCGATTCTTCGCCGCGGCACTGGCCGCTTCGGTCTTCTCCGTTCCCGCTTCCGCGCAGGACGGCAAGAAGACGCTCACCATCTATACCTACGAGAGCTTCACGGCGGACTGGGGACCCGGACCGCAGGTCGAGAAGGCGTTCGAAGCCGAATGCGGCTGCGACCTGAAGTTCGTCTCCGTGGCCGACGGCGTGGCGCTGCTCAACCGGCTGAAGCTGGAGGGAGGCAAGACCGAGGCCGATATCGTGCTTGGGCTGGATACCAACCTGACCGCCGATGCCAGGGAGACCGGCCTGTTCTCGCCGCACGGCATCGCGGCGCCGAAAGTTGACGTCCCGCGCGGCTGGTCTGACGACGTCTTCCTGCCCTTCGACTACGGATACTTCGCAGTGGTGTACGATACGCAGGCGATCGATGCGCCGCCCTCCAGCCTGAAGGACCTGGTCGAGGGCGACCCGGAAGAGAAGATCGCCATCCAGGATCCGCGCACGTCGACGCCGGGCCTGGGCCTGCTGCTCTGGATGAAGGCCATCTACGGCGACGAAGCGGACGAGGCATGGGCGAAGCTGAAAGGCCGGGTGCTTACGGTGACGCCGGGCTGGAGCGAGGCCTATGGGCTGTTCACCAGCGGCGAAGCGCCCATGGTGTTCTCCTACACGACCTCGCCGGCCTACCACATGATCGCAGAAGACACCGACCGCTATCAGGCGGCGAAGTTCGAGGAAGGGCACTACCTGCAGGTCGAGGTGGCCGGGATCACGACGCACGGCGCCGACAATCCGCTGTCGAGGCAGTTCATGGAATTCATGACCGGTCCAGGGTTCCAGGACGCGATTCCCGAAACCAACTGGATGTATCCGGCCGGAAAGACCTCGCAGCCGCTCGATCCCGCCTTCGAAAAGCTGGTCCAGCCCGACGAGACGCTGCTGTTCAGCCCGGAGGAGGTCGCGAAGAACCGCAAGGCGTGGGTCGACGAGTGGCTCTCGGTCATGAGCGACTGACCGACTTTCGGGAGGAGGCGCCTTGGCACGTCTGGGAGCCGTTCCGCTCGGGATTGCGGCGCTGTCGTCGGTGGCGTTGCTCGCCGGCGGTGCCTTCGTCGGTCTCCTCATCGAGGGGGCACGGTACTGGGACGGTGCCCTCGAGGCATTCGACGCCTACCTTTTCCGTGTCGCCCGGTTCACACTGCTGCAGGCGGTGCTCTCGACGGTCGTCTCGGTCGTTCCGGCCGTCCTGGTGGCGCGTGCGCTGTCGCGGCATCCGCGCTTCTTCGGCCGAAGCGTATTGCTGCGCCTGTTCGCCGTGCCGCTGGCACTGCCGGCGCTCGTCGCCGCTCTTGGCGTCCTGGCGCTTTTCGGGCGTGCGGGATACGTCGCCGAGTTCGTGGCGGGAGTCGGCGTCGGACGCTGGCCGGGCATTTACGGCCTGTCCGGCATCCTCATTGCGCACGCCTTCTTCAACCTGCCGCTGGCCACGCGCCTCCTCTTGCAGGCGCTCGACGCCATTCCGGCCGACCACTGGCGGTTGGCGAGCCAACTCGGCATGGGCGCCTGGCCACGCTTCCGCTTCATCGAGTGGCCTGCCATACGCACCAGCCTGTCGGGGGTCGCCGGGCTGGTCTTCATGCTCTGCATCACGTCCTTCACGATCGTGCTTCTGCTCGGCGGCGGACCAGCGGCGACGACGCTGGAGGTGGCGATCTACCAGTCCCTTCGCTTCGATTTCGATCCCGCGCGCGCGCTCTCCTTGACAGTTCTGCAACTCGCGCTGACCGTCGCGGTGCTCGCGATCCTGTTTCGCATCGGTGCGGAAATGACGAGCGACGCCGCATTGTCCATCTCCGCTCACCGTTACCAACAGGCCAGCCGCCGCGAGACCGCCGCCAACGGCCTGGTCATTGCCTTGGCGCTGATCTTTGTGGCAGGGCCGATCGCTGCGATCGTCGCCGCCGGACTGCAGGCGGATCTTTCGCGCCTGGCGGGCGAGGCGAGCGTGCATCAGGCGCTGGCGACCAGCCTCGCGTTCTCGGCGCTGGCGGCGTTTCTGTGCGTGTCGCTGACCACGATGATGGTCGCAGCCCGGCAGCGGCTCGCGTCGCGCCGCCGCATTGCGAGAACGCCCTTCGTCGAACGGGCGCTCGACGGGGGCGCCAGCCTGATCCTCGTCGTGCCGCCGGTCGTCATCGGCGCAGGCTGGTTCATCCTGTTGCGCCGGTTCGCGGACGTTTTCGCCCTGGCGCCCGTAATGGTCGTGACGGTCAACGCCGCGATGTCGATCCCCTTCGCGGTACGGGCGATCCGGCCGGCGTATGACGAGGCGGCAACCCGTCACGACCGGCTCTGCGCGCAACTCGGCATCGACGGCCTGAACCGACTTCGGCTGATCGACTGGCCGGTTCTGCGACGGCCGCTGCTGACTGGTTTCGCGTTTGCGATGGCGCTGTCGCTCGGCGATCTCGGCGTCATTGCGCTTTTCGGCAGCGACGCCGTGCAGACCCTGCCCTATCTGCTCCTGCAGCGCATGGGCAGCTACCGTACGGCGGACGCGGCGGGGCTCGCGCTCATCCTTGCAATGCTCTGCTTCGTCCTGATGATGATCGCCGAGGCGGCGGGTGGAAGGCGACGATGACGGGAGAGCAAGACCGGAACCCGAGCGTGGGCGTCGTCCTCGAGAAGGTGGCGTTTCGATACCCGGAAGGCCCGCCGATGCTGTTTCATCTTGCGGTCGGCGCGGGTGAAATCACAGCGCTGATGGGCCCCAGTGGGTCGGGCAAGTCGACGCTGCTGTCGCTGGTCGCGGGCTTCGAGACGCCCGCCGCGGGGCGTGTGCTGATCGGCGGGGCGGACGTGACGGCACTGCCGCCGGCGGAGCGGCCGGTTTCGATGATCTTCCAGGAAAACAACCTCTTCGCCCATCTGGATGTCGCCTCCAACGTCGGACTCGGGCGCTCTCCCGCGCTTCGCTTGACACATGCGGACCGCGCCGACATCGGCGCGGCGCTGGAGAGCGCCGGTCTCGGCGACAAGGCCCGCCGCCTTCCGCGCGAATTATCCGGCGGCGAACGCCAGCGCGTGGCCCTGACGCGCGTCCTCGTCCGGAATCGGCCGGTGCTGCTCCTCGACGAGGCGTTCGCATCCCTCGGACCCGCATTGCGTGACGAAATGCTGGATCTTCTGAAGAAACTTCAGGTCGATAGGCACATGACAGTCATCATGATCACGCACGATCCACGGGACGCCTTGCGCATCTCCGACCGGACGGCGTTCATTGAGGACGGTATCGTGCACGAGGTGGGCTCCACGGCCGCGATCGTTTCGGAAGATCGCTCGGATGCGGTGGGGCGGTATCTCGGAACCGGTATCCGCGGCGGGTAACAAAGAATTGCCCGGATGGGGACATATTTGTTCCGCAAGACTGCTCCAATGCAATAGAAGCCATTTGGTAACCGACGGAGCGGAAAATCAGGCGCGTCGGTAAAACATCCGCAGAGCAACGACAGCCACGGTCCGCCCTTCCGGCGGCCGCAAGGGTGGGAAAGGGGTAGTCCTGGACAAGCTGGCAGAGCAGGGCCGGACGAAGGCGCGCACGGCATTTTCCTTGCGGAAACTGCTGCGCCCGTTGCTTTGCGCCTCGCTGGCCGCACTGGTCTCCTCGTGCACGACCATGGATCCCGGCATCAGCGAGCAGGCCTTCGTGCCTTCGTCGAACCCGGTCACGGTCGACACCGTCACACGCAACGACCGCATGGTGGAGCTGGCGCGGGCTCAGCATCCGCGCATCCTCGCTACCTATGGCGGTGAGTATTCCGATGCGAGGCTGGAGCGGATGGTCGCCAAGGTGGTCGGCAGCCTGACCGTCGCCGCCGGTAATCCGGACCAGACCTACCAGATCACGATCCTCAACTCGCCCAACGTGAACGCCTTCGCACTGCCGGGCGGGTTTCTCTACGTCACGCGCGGTCTTCTGGCGCTCGCCAACGATTCGTCCGAACTCGCCGCCGTCATCGCGCACGAGATGGGACACGTGACCGCAAACCACGGCGTTCAGCGCCAGCAGCGGGAAGCCGAGGAACAGCTCGCCTCGCGCGTGGTCAGCGACGTCCTCAGTGAAAGTCCGGTCGCGCGCGCGGCGGTCGTCCGCGGCAAGCTGCGGCTGGCCCAGTTCTCGCGCAACCAGGAACTGGAAGCCGACGCGATCGGCATCAAGACGATCGGCAAGGCCGGCTACGATCCGTTCTCGGCAGCCCGGTTCCTCCAGTCTATGGCGTCCTATTCCGACTTCCGGAGCGTCAGCGGCGCAACCGATGCCAGCCTCGACTTCCTCGCCTCGCATCCCAATGCGCCGCAGAGAATCGAACTTGCGCAACGTCACGCGCGCCAGTTCGGTGCACCGGGCGTCGGCGGCCGCGATCGCGATTCCTTCCTCGAGGGCGTCGACGGAATGCTCTTCGGCGATACGCCGGAAGAAGGATACGTGCGTGGTCGCACCTTCCTGCATCCGACACTGGGTGTGACCTTCACCGTGCCCGAGGGGTTCGTGATCGACAATTCGGCGACCGCCGTCACCGCGGCCGGCCCGGGAGAGATAGCCATACGCTTTGACGGGGTTGCTCTCGACAGGAACGTCACGCTCGAGAACTATCTGCGCAGCGGATGGGTCGCGGGGCTCGACGCTGCGAGCGTCACCCCGACGACCATCAACGGCCATGAAGCGGCGGTTGCGCTTGCCCGCGCCGACGACTGGCAGTTCCACATCGCAGTGATCCGCGCCGACGGACAGGTGTACAGGCTTCTGACGGCGGCACCGCCATCGAGCGGCGCCCTGCAATCGACGGCGCAGTCGGTCGCCGGCAGCTTCCGCGTGTTGACGGCCGCGGAACGGCAGGCGCTGAAGCCCCTGCGTGTACGAGTGGTGACTGTGAAGCCCGGCGAGACCGTCGGAACCCTTGCCGCCCAGATGAATGGCGTGGGCCGCTCCCTCGACCTGTTCCGGCTTCTCAATGCGCTGCCGCCGGGCGGCACGGTCTCGGCGGGCGACAAGGTCAAGATCATCACGGACAGGTAGGCCGGTCCGTCCGTTCGCATACTTCGCAGGCTGTTCAGGCCGCGCTGCGGCCCAGATCCGGGTTGCTCTTGAGCAGCGCCAGTTTCAGCTTCTCCAGCGCCCGGTTCTCGATCTGGCGCACGCGCTCCTTCGAGATCCCGAGTTTTGCGCCGAGCGATTCTAGCGTCGCACCTTCATCCCGAAGACGGCGTTCCCGGATGATCCTGAGTTCGCGTTCATTCAGCACCGTCAGGGCGTGGTTCAGCCATATCGTACGGCGCTCGTCGTCGATCGAGGCGCCGACCACTTCATCCGGCGTGGGATCTTCCGAGACGAGGAAATCCATGCGTTCGGAGGTACTCTCGCCTCCGTCGGCGACGGGTGCGTTCAGCGATGCATCCGGTCCCGAAAGGCGTGAATCCATGAGCGCGACATCCGAGACGGATACGCCGACCGCATCGGCGATCTCCTGGTAGACGGCGCTCGCACGCAACGGCTCGGAGCCCTGTGCGAGGCGCGCGCGCAGCCGCCGCAGGTTGAAGAAGAGGGCCTTCTGGGCCGAACTCGTGCCGCCACGCACGATGGACCAGTTGCGCAGGATGTGGTCCTGCATCGAGGCACGGATCCACCACGTCGCATACGTGGAGAAGCGAACTTCGCGGGCTGGCTCGAACCGGGCGGCGGCTTCGAGAAGCCCGACGTGGCCCTCCTGGACCAAATCGCTCATCGGCAGACCGAAATATCGGAATCTTTGAGGCCATGGAGATGACAAGACGCATATGCGCCATAGTTATGCGGTGGAGCGCTTCCTGGTCCCGGTTCTCCTTCCAGCGCAGCGCAAGCTGATGCTCCTCCATGCGGTCGAGGTAGGGCGCCTTCCTCGCTGCGCTGATCATTGAGCTTCCGGCTGGTTCGGGGTTCATGGCCCGCTCCTGAACTTGCTACGGCTTGCACCACCCTCTACGTTCCGCCCGGCAGACCGGATCAACCGCGCCGCCTGCAAGGTTGCGCTCAAGATGCGGGCCGAGCGCGAACGCGGCTACGGTGCAGTCCAAACTCCAGGAGTCGGAGAAACGTTCCAATGATTTCCATCGATCGCGCGGATATCACCTTCCAGCTGCACGACGTGCTCGGCGTCGACAGGCTGCATACCCTGCCGCGTTATGACGACTATGACCGGGCGACCATCGACGGCGTCCTCGACACGGCCGAGCGGATCGCGATGGAGCACTTCCTTCCCCATGCCGCCCTGCTGGACCGCAACGAGCCGAAGTTCGTCGATGGCAAGGTGGAGATGGACCCGGCCGTCGGCGCCGCACTCGCCATCTTCCGCGAGGCGGGTTTCTTCGGCGCCAGCTTCGATCACGAGTGGGGCGGGGCGCAGATGCCCGAATCCGTCCGGGTGGCCGCATCCTTCATGTTCTCGATCGCGAACGTTTCGACGGCGGGTTACCCGTTCCTGACGGTGGGCGCCGCAAACCTCATCGCCTCCTTCGGCTCGAACGAACAGAAAGAGCGCTTCCTCCGGCCGATGGTCGAGGGGCGCTTCTTCGGCACGATGTGCCTCTCCGAACCGCAGGCCGGCTCCTCGCTGTCGGACATCACGACACGGGCCGAACCAGCCGACGACGGCGGCTACCGCCTGTTCGGAAGGAAGATGTGGATCTCAGGCGGCGACCAGGAGATATCGGAGAACATCGTCCACCTGGTGCTGGCGAAGATACCCGGAGGTCCGGCCGGCGTGAAAGGCATCTCGCTCTTCATCGTGCCGAAGCACGAGGTGCTCGACGGCGGGGCCATCGGCGAGCGCAACGGCGTCACGCTCGCCGGGCTGAACCACAAGATGGGCTATCGCGGCACCACCAACACGCTGCTCCATCTGGGCGAGGACAAGCCCTGCGTCGGCTATCTCCTCGGCGAGCCGCAAAAGGGGCTCGCCTACATGTTCCAGATGATGAACGAGGCCCGGATCGGCGTCGGCCTCGGCGCGACCGCGCTGGGCGCGGCCGGCTACCAGGCATCGCTCTCCTATGCGCGCGAGCGTCCGCAGGGTCGCCAGCCGGACGGCAAGGACCCGGCGAGCCCGCAGGTCGCGATCATCGACCACGCGGACATCCGCCGTCTGCTGCTCGCCCAGAAGGCGGCGGTCGAAGCGGCTTTGGCGCTCGGGCTCTACTGCGCCGACATGGTGGATTCCCTGCGCGTTGGCGACGACGAGACCGCACGGCGGGAGAACGAACTCCTGCTCGACCTCTTGACGCCGATCGCCAAGTCGTGGCCGTCGGAGTTCTGCCTCGAAGCGAACAAGCATGCGATCCAGGTGCTGGGCGGCTACGGCTATACCCGCGATTTTCCCGTGGAGCGCCTGTACCGTGACAACCGGCTCAACCCGATCCACGAAGGCACGCACGGCATTCAGGGGCTGGATCTGCTCGGCCGCAAGGTCGGACAGGCGAACGGCGCCAGCATCAAGGTGCTGGCCGGCCGCATCATGGCGGATGTCTCTCAGGCGCATGGCTTCGACGCGCTCTCCGGGCATGCCGAGGCGCTTGCGAACCATCTGGCCGAGACGGTTGCCACCACCCGCAAGCTGGCGGTGGCGGCGGCCGAGAACCCTCGGCTCGGGCTGGCCAACGCGACCATCTACCTCGACATGCTGGGCCATGTGGTGATCGCCTGGATGTGGTTGCGGCAGGCATTGGTCGCATCGCGCAAGCTGGAGGCAGGCGCGGCCGAAACCATGTTCCTGAACGGGAAGATTGCTGCCTGCCGCTATTTCTTCACATACGAACTGCCGAAGACCAGGGCGCAACGCGAACTGCTTGATCGGCTCGACGATACGACCCTTTCGATGGAGCCGGACTGGTTCTGACGCTGGAGAGTTCCGGGCCGACCTCGAGAGTGGCCGCTCACCCGGTTCGGCGGCCGGCAACGCCGCCGGCCGCGACGACGAGCCAGCCGAGGATCATCAGCGTGCCGCCCGTCGGTGCGGCAAACGGGAACAGGCGAGTGCCGGCAAAGTCCCGCATCAGCAGATCGCCGGCGAAGAGGATGAGCCCCGCGAGGACGACGAGAGCGCCGATGCGCAGCAGGCGGCCCCAAGCCGTGAGGCCGGCCGCGACGAGGAGGCTGGCATGGGCGAGTAGCATGGAGGCGGCGGTGCCCGTGTTGGCGCCGCCCGCATGCGCGGCTGCCGCCGAGAGAGCCACGCCGGCGGCTCCGCAAACGCCTCCGGCCACGACCAGCATCCGTTGCATCACTCCACCTTTCGTCATTGAAGACATTCCGCTGAAATCCACCTCATGGACGCTTCGCACGCTGACATGTCATGATCGACGGCGTTGCTTTTGCAGTACGACCGGAGGGTCGCCGCGATGACAGATGTGGACACCAGATCGCGGACCACGGTCAAGCCGAAGGTAGAACGCCCGCGCCTGCACAAGGTCATCCTCCTCAACGATGATTTCACCCCGCGCGAATTCGTGGTGATGGTGCTGAAATCCGAGTTCGGGATGAATGTCGACCAGGCCATGAAGGTGATGATCACGGCGCACCGGCGCGGCGCCTGTGTCGTTGCCGTCTTCACAAAGGACGTGGCCGAGACCAAGGCGACCCGCGCAACCGAAGCCGGGCGCAAGATGGGATTCCCGCTTCGCTTCGAGACAGAACCCGAGGAATGACGTCGGCCGGAGTCATCGCCGGACACCTGAAGCATGTCTCCCGAAGGTGGGAGCGGTTTCGCGAAAAGACATGCGCAAGAACGGATACCTGAAGCGCATAGAGCGAATCTGAAAGATCCCGACGCGCTTTGAGCTGAAAACAAAAAGACCCAGCCTGTTTCCAGACCGGGTCCAAGGTGAGGCGCGTGCCTCAATCGGTTGTTCAGGCGGCGACTTCCTGCTCGGTCTCGGTGTCGCTGTCGCCCTCGTTGTCGGCCTTCACGCCGCGGCGCGGACCCTTGTTCAGGTTGACCTCGATGAGGCGCACGGCCTCGGTTTCCGACATGCGGTTGACCGCCGCGATCTCGCGGGCCATGCGATCGAGCGCGGCCTCGTATAGCTGGCGCTCGGAATAGGACTGCTCCGGCTGGTTGTCGGCGCGGTAGAGATCGCGCACCACCTCGGAGATCGAGATCAGGTCGCCGGAATTGATCTTCGCGTCGTATTCCTGGGCGCGGCGCGACCACATGGTGCGCTTCACGCGGGCGCGGCCCTGAACGACCTTCAGCGCGCGGTCGACGTAATCGGTCTCGGACAGTTTGCGCATGCCGATGGTGGCGGCCTTGGCAACAGGGACCTTCAGCCGCATCTTGTCCTTCTGGAAGTCGATCACGAACAGCTCGAGCTTGTGACCGGCAACCTCTTGCTCCTCGATCGCGACGATCTGCCCCACGCCATGCGCCGGATAGACGATGTACTCCGCGGTCTTGAAGCCGTTGCGAGCTGCTGTCTTCTTCTGCTGGGTTGCCATACGCCCTGAACTCCTTGTTTTTCGGCGGCGGCTCTTGCGGCCGCGATCATGCTGCGGCGGAATGCCGCGCGGGTCCGATGCGAACGTAAAAAACAGCTTCCGGAAACTGTTCGGCAACGCCAGGCAAAAGCTCTCCCGCCTGAGCCAAGTCGCCTTGGACCGGAAACTGTTCGTGCCTTTCGAGAATTAGGGCGTTTGCGCCGCAAACAGACGTCGTATCACCTGCATGACGATTATGTGTATCATAAATATGCGAAAGAATCAACAACTTGCTGCGCGCGCGAACTGCGGCAGTCAAGTTCCGCCGGGGAACATCCGGATCGGGGCCGCGTGGCCGCAGCGTCATCTGCTGGGACGATTCAGTCCCCTTCGCCGGGCTCGGGCGAGAAGTATTTTTCCATCTTGCCTTCGACGCCGTCGAATTCCTTCGCATCGGACGGCGCTTCCCGCTTCACCGTGATATTGGGCCACTTGTCCGCATATTCGGTGTTGACCTGGAGCCACTTCTCCAGACCCGGCTCGGTGTCGGGCTTGATCGCGTCGGCCGGACATTCCGGCTCGCATACGCCGCAGTCGATACACTCGTCCGGATGGATGACGAGCATGTTCTCGCCCTCGTAGAAGCAGTCCACCGGACACACCTCGACGCAGTCCATGTACTTGCACTTGATGCAGTTGTCGGTGACGACATAAGTCATGCGAAGGTCCCGAGAGCGGTTTCCAGCCTGGATCGCGGGTGAGGTAACCCCTTTGAAAAGAGCGCGCAAGGGGCGCTTTGCCGCGCAAAGCCCCCGGAGCGGAATGGTTTTTCCCGGCGTGGCGCACGGCCGCCGTTTTCGGGCGATGCGCAGCCTCAGTCGATCTCCCGCCAGCGGTCCGTCTGGCGCCGTTCCTTCTTGGTGGGTCGGCCGGCGCCGGATTCCCGCGCCGCCACCGGCGCAGGCTCGACGGAACTCTCGTCGGAGGGCGCGGGCGGTGGCGCGAGGTCCTCGTAGAGCGTGCGGGCCTCGTCCGCCGGACCGCGGCGCGTTCCGGTGTCGAGCACGCGCCAGACGAGGATGCGGCGCTCGAGCGAGATCGTCAGGCCGTCGCCCGCCTTCACCGGGTAGGCTGGCTGGGCGATCTTCTCGCGATTGACCCTGACTGCGCCGGACTGCACCAGCCTGGCCGCCAGCGAACGCGACTTCACCACCCGCGCGAAGAACAGCCACTTGTCGATGCGCTGGCGTTCGGGTCCTGCCATCCGGCAGCTATTTCTTCAACTGATCCCGCAGGGCAGCGAGCTTGGCGAAAGGCGAATCCGGATCAAACCTGGCCGGCCGCTCCTCGCGCGGCTTCTGCTGGAAGACGGGCCGGCGTTCGCCCTTCTCGCCATTGCGTGCGTCCGGCTTGCCGCGGCCCTGCTTGTCCTTGAACCGGCGGTCGAAGCGCGACTTGCCGCCCTCACCTTCACGCGCTTGCCGTTCCGGCTGCCCTTCGGGCCTTTGCCCGCCCGGCCCGCCCTCCCGCTTCTGCCGTTCGGGCTGACCTTCCCGCTCGTTGCGCCGGCCGCGGCCACGATTGTCGCCACGGTTGCGCTGGCGGTCGCCGAAGCGGCCCGGACGCCACAGGATGATCGGCTTTTCTTCCTCGACCTCTTCCGTATCGGAAGCGGCTGCAGGCACGGATGCGGCGACCGGCTCGCCTGCGACTTCCGCAGGCTGCGTCGCATCGGCGGGTTGGCCTTCTCCGGGCTTGGGAGCCCATGTGGCTGCTTCGGCCGGGGCATCTTCGAGAGCCGAGGGATCAGCCGCCTGCGCGGCAGACGCCTCTGGCGGCTCCGGCGAGAGCGAGGCCGACAACGCATCGGTTTCGCTTCCGCTCGAGGATTGATCCACGCCGTCCTGCAAGCCTTGCTCTGCAAGCTGTTCGTCGGCCGAGGCCTCGCCCAGAGATTGCGGTTCTCCCGGTGCATGCTCGCCAAGCGCGGCAGCGGCCGCCTCGCTCAGTGCGTTCTCGTCGGCCGGAGGTTCCTCGGCCCTGTCTGGAGCGGCAATCGCCCCGGCGGCTTCGCCGTCATTCGGCTCCCCAGGTGCCGCGGCCGTCGTGGCGTTATCTGCGCCAGCAGTGCCGGCGGCATTTTCATCCTCGGTGGCATCCGCGGAAGCAGCCTGCGCCGCCTCGCCGAGATTCTGCGGTTCGCCGTCGGGCGCCTCCCCGAGTGCCTGCGCGGCAGTGTCGGCGAGCGCTCTTGCCGCTTCGGCCTCCCTCTTTGCGGTCTCTTCCTCCGCCGTCTTGCGGGCCGCGTCGTCAAGCGACTGCAGCCGCGACTTGACCTCGGCGGCCGGCTTCGGCTCGCCGCGGTATCCAAGGCCCTTCAGGATTTCCTCCATGTCCTCGGCGGTCGCGCCGAGGATCGACATCATCGGCGGGGTGACGATGAAAGCCGCGCCGTCATAGGCGCCTTCCGGTCGTTTTCCCGAACCGGGGCGCCAGGACAACGCCGGACGGATGAGGTCGGCGACGCGCTCGAGTATGTCCACCCGGACGGCGCGGCGTCCGAGCAGCCGATAGCCCGCGAGGCGATAGAATTCCTTCTCGAATTCCGGATCGACCATCAGCGAGGTGCGGCCGGTCGCCAGCCCGTGGACCACGTCGCCGAACCCCGGCTTGTCCTTGCCGTCGTTTGCGAGCGCCCACAGGAGCGTGACGAGGCCGGCGGGTCCGGGTTTCAGGAGCGACGGGATGAAGATGTGGTAGGCGCCGAAGCGGACGCCCAGCCGTCGCAGCGCGGCGCGCGCCTCCTGGTCGAGCGTCTTGATGTCATCCGCGATGTCGCGCCGGTTGATGATGCCGAGGCTCTCGACGAGGCGGAAGGCCACGCCGCGCGCGATGCCGGAGAGCTGATCGGCGCTCTTCAGTTCGACCAGCGGTTTCAGGAGGCTTTCGATCTGGAAATTCGCATAGCGCTCGATGCGGGCCGCGACCTTGTCGCGGGCGGGGCCCGTCAGCTGCTCGTCGGCGAAGAGGACGACCCGCGGCTTCAGGAGGTCGTCGCCCGAAACGAGGGCCGCCACGGGCGCCCCGATCCAGCGCACGGTGCCGTCCGATGCGAGCGCGAAATCGCCGTTCCCGGCGGCCGCGAAACGCTCGGCGCGGTTCTCGAATTCGGTCGCGAGCGCCTTTTGGGCCGCGGCGCGTACCGCCTTGGCGTCCTCGCCGCCAGCCGACTGATCGGCGGTGAAGCGGAACCCCTGCAATTCGCCGACGTGGTGGCCTTCGACGAGCACCTCCCCGGCGGGGTTTATTTCAGCCTCAAGCATCGTGTTTTCTCTCAGGCGCCTCATGAGCACGGATGTCCTGCGATCAACGAACCGTTTCGTCAACCGTTCATGCAGGGCATCGGATAGTCTGTCCTCGATCTCGCGTGTTTTTTCCTGCCAGTGTGCCGGATCGGCCAGCCATCCGGGGCGGTGCGAGACGAACGTCCAGGTGCGGATCTGCGCGATGCGCTGCGACAGCGTGTCGATGTCGCCCTCCGTGGAGTCGGCGCGGCGCACCTGCTCGCCCATGTATGTCTCGTCGACATGGCCGTGACGTGCCAGGTCGGAATAGATCGCCGCCACGAGGTCGGCGTGCTGTGCCGGGGCGATGCGGCGGTAGTCCGGAAGCGCGCAGGCATCCCAGAGCAGCGCCACCCGCTCGCGGCGGTTCGCCAGCGCCCTTATGTCCTCGTCGCGCGAAACATGATCGAGCGCCTGCGCATCGACGGCGGGCAGCGCCCGGGTCAGGCCCTCGACCGGCGCAGGAGTCTCGATCGACCGCTTCAGCGCATCGAGGCTCGAGAAGTCGAACTCGGCCGTCCGCCATTGCAGCACGCGTACCGGATCGAAGACGTGGCCCTCGATCTTCTCGACGAGTTCGTCCTCGAGCGGATCGACCTGGCCGGTGACCCCGAACGTGCCGTCGCGCATGTGGCGCCCGGCGCGGCCCGCGATCTGGCCAAGTTCGGCGGCCGACAGCTGCCGGTACTGGAAGCCGTCGAACTTGCGGTTCTGGGCGAAGGCGACATGGTCGACGTCGAGGTTCAGGCCCATGCCGATCGCGTCGGTGGCGACGAGGAAATCGACGTCGCCCGACTGGTAGATCTCGACCTGGGCGTTGCGGGTCCGGGGAGACAGCGCGCCGAGCACCACGGCGGCGCCGCCGCGCTGGCGGCGGATCAGTTCCGCAATGCCGTAAACCTCGTCGGCCGAGAAGGCCACGATCGCCGAACGCCGTGGGAGGCGCGTGATCTTCTTCGATCCGGCATAGGCCAGGTGCGACATGCGCGGGCGGGTGACGACGGAGACGCCCTTGAGCAGCTTCTGCAGGATGCCGGCCATCGTGGCTGCACCGAGCAGCAGGGTCTCGTTTCGCCCGCGCAGATGCAGGAGCCGGTCGGTGAAGATGTGGCCACGTTCGAAATCACCGGCAAGCTGCACCTCGTCGATGGCGACGAAGGAGGCATTCGTCTCGCGCGGCATGGCCTCCACGGTGCACACCGAATAGCGCGCGCCGGGAGGCTGGATCTTCTCCTCGCCGGTGATCAGGGAGACATTGCCCGCCCCGACCTTTTCCGCCACCCGGTTGTAGACCTCGCGGGCGAGCAGCCGAAGGGGCAGGCCGATCACGCCGGTATCGTGGGCGACCATCCGCTCGATGGCGAGATGGGTCTTGCCGGTATTGGTGGGGCCGAGCACGGCGGTCACGTCGCGACCGGACAGGATCAGCGGCGCACTGTTTGTCGAATGAACGTTCATGGAAATGGAATGACGGCCTTTCGCGCCAAAGCCCCGAAACATCGCCCTGGATGGAAGTCCGGCTCGCAAGCCGGCGCGGCATCAGGCGACAGACATAGGGTCTGACCGACGGGAACACAATCGCAAACTGCCGGGAGCAGCGTGGACTCGGCAGACGGGAACGAGTCCCGAACGAAACGGCTACGAATCGCTGACTTGGGCCGATTCATGCTTTGTTCGCCACCGAATGTGGTACGGAAAAGCTCGGCCACCCCAAAATGGCGAATCTTTAGAATCACTTGGGCTCTCGTGGCTTGCCGGCGCGGCTTCAGCGTGCCTGGGCCGTCAGGATCTTGAAGGCGAAGGCGGAGAAGACGCCCGCGAAAAGCCAGTCGATGACGCGTGTCACCTTCGCACTCTTCTTGAGGAGCCCGGCAAAGCCGTCCGCCGCCAGCACCATGGGAATGGTGAAGGGAAGCGACAGGGGAATGAAGCTGAGGCCGAGGAAGAACAGCTTGCCCGCCGCATTCGGATCGTCGACCGAAACGAACTGCGGCAGGAAGGTCATGAAGAAGAGAATGATCTTGGGGTTGAGCAGGTTGATGCCCACGCCCGTCGCCCAGTTCTGCCAGATCGAGCGCGGTCTGCGGCTGGCTGCGTCCGGCGAGAACGCCGATCCGTGGCGGATCGCCTGGAATGCCAGCCAGACGAGATAGCCGGCGCCGACCACCTTGAGCACGAGGAAGGCCTGCGGCGAGGCGACGATCAGTGCCGACAGTCCCAGTGCCACCATGCTCGTATGAACCACGCAGCCCGTCATTGCCCCGAACATGCAGGCCAGACCCGCCGCGCGTCCTTGCGAGAGCGCGCGTCCGACGAACAGGGTCATGTCGGGCCCGGGCGTGATCGCGATGACGAAGGTCGCGATCGCGAACTGGAGGATCACCGGGAAGTCTGGAACGAAGCTCATGTTCTGGTCCGTAAGTTAGCGTATCTTGATATGCGCCACGTTGCTGCAGTGCAAGAGAACCCTCGCAAAATATACTGCGCTTGCGAAGACTGGAAAATTGCCTTCGAAGTGGAGCGGCAGTGGCTGCTTGCATGGTGGCGAAGTTCGCATATTCTGCTTTCGCTGGAATATCATAAAACCAGTTTCAGGGAGGAACCAATGACCAGCAAGTCCATATCTCGCCGCAAGTTTCTGAAGAACACGTCACTGGCAGGTGCCGGTGCCGCGGCAGCGACGACGCTCGCAGCGCCGGCAGTTCTTGCGCAGGCGCCGATCGTCCTTAAGATGCAGTCGTCCTGGCCATCCTCGGACATCTTCCAGGAAATGGCGCAGCAGTACGTCGACCGCGTCGAGGCGATGTCCGGCGGGCGGCTCAAGATCGATCTGCTCCCGGCGGGTGCCGTCGTTGGTGCATTCCAGGTGCAGGACGCCGCCCATGACGGCATCATCGACGCCGCCCACACGGTTCCCGTCTACTGGTACGGAAAGAACAAGGCGGCTTCTCTGTTCGGTACCGGACCGGTGTTCGGCGGCGACGCCAACCAGATGATCGCCTGGCTCTACCACGGCGGCGGCTACGACTTCTATCGCGAGTTGACGCAGGACGTTCTGGGGCTGAACATCGTCGGTTTCCTCAGTTTCGGCATGCCGGCGCAGCCGCTCGGCTGGTTCAAGAACGAGATCACGGACGCCAGCCAGATCGGCGGCTTGAAGTACCGCACGGTCGGCCTCGCCGCAGACCTCTTCCAGGCAATGGGCGCCTCTGTGGCGCAGCTTCCGGGCGGCGAGATCGTGCCGGCCATGGAGCGCGGCGTCATCGATGCGTTCGAGTTCAACAACCCGACCTCCGACATGCGCTTCGGCGCACAGGACGTGGCCAAGAACTACATGCTGGCCTCCTACCATCAGGCGAGCGAATCCTTCGAGTACATCTTCAACAAGGACAAGTTCGAAAGCCTCGATCCGGATCTGCAGGCCATCCTGCGCTACGGCGTCGAAGCCGCCCACCTGGCGAACTTCGCATATGCCATGGACCAGTATTCGTCGGACCTGCAGAAGCTGCAGACCGAGAGCGGCGTGAACGTCAAGCGCACGCCCGATTCCGTGCTCCAGGCGCAGCTCGAGGCATGGGACAAGATCATGCCGCCGCTGATGGAGGACGAATTCTTCTCCAAGGTCGTCGACAGCCAGAAGAAGTGGGTCGAGCGCGTGGTCTTCTACAGCCTTCAGAATTCGCCCGACTACCGCATGGCCTACAACCACTACTTCCCCGGCAAGCTCTGATCCGGACGGAGGCTGCTGACGGCAGCCACATGATCGCAGGCGGGGCCAATCGCGGCCCCGCCTCCTGCCGCATGGGCGCGGCGCATTCGGGGCAGTCATGGAAAGCTACATAAGGTTCGCCGACACGCTGTCGGCCTGGTTCGGCAAGGTCTTCGGCTGGTGCGTCATGGTGATGACGTTCGGCGTCGGCTACGAGGTCTTCGTACGCTACGTGATGAACGCACCGACACCCTGGGCCTTCGATCTCTCCTACATGATGTACGGCACGATGTTCATGATGGCGGGCGCCTACACGCTTTCGCGCGACGGGCACGTGCGCGGCGATTTCGTCTACAGGCTGTGGAGCCCGAGGACGCAGGCGAAGGTCGAACTCGTCCTCTACTTCATCTTCTTCTTCCCCGGCGTGCTGGCGCTCGTCTTCGCCGGATGGCGCTACATCGGACGTTCCTGGCGCTATCTCGAGGTCAGCGTCATGAGCCCCGCGAACATCCCGATCTACCAGTTCAAGACGGTGATCGTGGCGGCCGGCATCCTGCTCTTCATCCAGGGTGTCGCCCAGGTGTTCCGCTGCATCATCACGATCCGGACCGGTGAATGGCCGAAGCCGGAAGAGGACGTGGAGGAACTCGAGGCGCTCCTCCAGAAGGAAGGGGCCGCGGCGCTGCGGCACGGCTCCGAAGCCGTCGACATCGTTCCGCCGAAGGGGCAAGCCCGATGACCGATCCGCAAATCGCGATCCTGATGCTGGGCCTGTTCATCTTCGTGATCATGCTCGGCTTTCCGATTGCCTTTACCCTCATGGCGATGGGGATAGGCTTCGGCTACTATGCCTACTTCGACGCCGACCGGATGCGGCACCTCCTCGACAACCGCATCTTCGACCTGTTCGTGAACCAGACGTACTCGGTCATGGCGAACGACGTGCTGACGGCGATCCCGCTCTTCCTCTTCATGGGCTATATCGTGGAGCGGGCGAACATCGTCGACCGGCTGTTCGAGACTCTCTCGATCGCTACGCGCCGGATGCCGGGTTCGATGGCGGTCGCGGCACTCATCACCTGCGCGCTGTTCGCCACCGCGACCGGCATCGTCGGCGCAGTCGTCACCCTGATGGGACTGCTTGCCCTGCCGGCCATGCTGAAGGCGAACTACGACGAGCGCTTCGCATCCGGCGTCATCTGCGCCGGCGGCACGCTCGGCATCCTGATCCCGCCCTCGATCATGCTGATCGTCTACGCCGCCGCCTCCGGCGTCTCCATCGTCAGGCTCTATGCAGGCGCGCTGCTGCCCGGCTTCCTGCTCGCGGGCATGTACCTCATCTACATCGTCGGCCGCGCGATGCTGCAGCCATCCCTGGCGCCCAGGCCGAAGGAGCCGGAAGTCCCGATCCCGGCGGGCAAGCTTGCCTTGCTGCTCCTGACCTCGTTCTTTCCGCTGGCGGTCCTGATCCTGTCGGTCCTGGGCGCGATCCTCTTCGGCCTCGCCACGCCCTCGGAAGCCGCCTCTATCGGCGCGCTGGGCGGCCTCGTGCTCGCCATCGCCTATCGCGCGTTGACCTGGAAGCGCCTGCAGGAGTCCGTCTATCTCACCGTGCGCACCACGGCGATGGTGTGCTGGCTGTTCGTCGGTTCGTGGACCTTCTCTTCGGTCTTTTCCTATCTTGGCGGCGAGCAGGTCGTGCGCGAGTTCGTGACCGGGCTCGACATGACCCCGCTGCAGTTCCTCATCCTGGCGCAGATCATCATCTTCCTGCTCGGATGGCCGCTGGAATGGTCGGAGATCATCATCATCTTCGTGCCGATCTTCCTGCCGCTGCTGCCGTTGTTCGACATCGATCCGCTGTTCTTCGGCATCCTGATCGCGCTCAACCTGCAGACATCCTTCCTGACGCCGCCGATGGCCATGTCGGCATACTATCTGAAGGGCATCGCGCCGCCGCATGTGCGGCTGACGCAGATATTCGCCGGCTCGCTGCCCTATGTCTTCATGGTCTTCATCACTATGGTCATGCTCTACGTCTTCCCCGACATTGCCTACTGGCTGCCGAGAATGTTCTATGGACGATAGGAGGACTGCACGATGATGCTCGAACGCGGTCTCGCGCTGCTCGCCTTCCTGCTGTTCGCCGCGTTTCTCGGCATCATCGCCTTCTCGGTGATGCGGGTGGACCTGTTCCTCGCATGCCTCATTGGTCTGGCGTTGGTCGCGTACGACGTATGGCGTCAGCTTTTCCGCCGGCGGACCTGAAGGCGGAGCAGCAGTGCCGGACAGGGCCGCAGCGGCCTTGTCCGGCTTGGCTTTCCTGCTATTAGTGCGCGCGATTTTCATCGGCGCCGCCTGGCGGCGCCCTCATCCGTGAGCGCCGCAAATCATGACCAAGTGGAAAGACGTCAAGAAGGTCGTGCTCGCCTATTCGGGCGGGCTGGACACATCCATCATCCTGAAGTGGCTGCAGACCGAGCTCGACGCCGAAGTCGTGACCTTCACCGCCGATCTCGGGCAGGGCGACAGCGATCTGGAGCCGGCTCGCCGCAAGGCCGAGATGCTCGGCGCGAAGGAGATCTTCATCGAGGACGTGCGCGAGGAATTCGTCCGCGATTTCGTCTTTCCGATGTTCCGCGCCAACGCGGTCTACGAAGGCACTTACCTGCTCGGCACCTCGATCGCCCGGCCGCTGATCTCCAAGCGCCTCGTCGAGATCGCCGCGGAGACGGGCGCCGACGCCGTAGCCCACGGTGCCACCGGCAAGGGCAACGACCAGGTCCGCTTCGAGCTGTCGGCCTACGCGCTCAACCCCGACATCAAGGTGATCGCGCCGTGGCGTGACTGGGCGTTCAAGTCGCGCACCGACCTGATCGATTTCGCCGAAAAGCACCAGATACCGATCGCGAAGGACAAGCGCGGCGAAGCGCCCTTCTCCGTCGATGCCAACCTCCTGCACTCGTCCTCCGAAGGAAAGGTGCTCGAGGATCCCTGGAACGAGCCGCCGGAATACGTTCACCAGCGGACGATCTCGCCGATGGAGGCGCCCGACGCGGTGACCGAGATCACGATCGCCTTCCGGAAGGGCGACGCGATCGCGCTGGATGGCAAGGAGATGAGCCCGGCGACGCTGCTCGCTGCGCTCAACGACCTCGGACGCGACAATGGCGTAGGCCGGCTGGACCTCGTCGAGAACCGCTTCGTCGGCATGAAGTCGCGCGGCGTCTACGAGACCCCGGGCGGCACGATCCTTCTCGCGGCGCATCGTGCGATGGAATCGATCACCCTCGACCGGGGCGCCGCCCACCTCAAGGACGAGCAGATGCCGCGCTACGCGGAGCTGATCTACAACGGCTTCTGGTTTTCGCCGGAGCGCCACATGCTGCAGGCGCTGATCGACAAGAGCCAGGAGGATGTCGAAGGCGAGGTGCGGCTGAAGCTCTACAAGGGCAACGTCATCGTCACCGGCCGCCGCTCGGAAAAGTCGCTCTATTCCGACGCGCTGGTCACCTTCGAGGACGACCGGGGCGCCTATGACCAGAAGGACGCCGAAGGCTTCATCCGACTGAACGCGCTTCGCCTGCGTACGCTGGCGGCACGCGACCGGAACAGCTGAGCTCTTCTGCGCAAGATTTTATGGGGCGGCTGGACCGTGCTTGGCGCCCTATGTTCTCGGCAGAAGGACTAAATCGATTTAGCCACGACTTTACTGGATGAGCGATCCAATGGCCCTACACGATGCAAGAGCGGACGCCCGTCGGGGACGCAGGGCGGTGGCGGCGATGTTCCTGGTCAACGGCTTCCTCATCGGGAGCTGGGCGCCGCAGATCCCCGTCACGCTGGCGCGTCTGGAGATCACAGAGTTCACGCTCGGCCTGCTGATCCTGACATTCGGCGTCGGCGCTCTCGTCGCCATGCCGACCTGCGGCTACCTGATCGGGCGGTTCGGGTCGCGCTGGACGGTTCGCATCTTCGGCGTGATCAGCTGCTTCGGCCTGCTGGCGGTCGCATTGTCGCCCGGCATCGTCACGGCGGGCGTCACCCTCTTCCTGTTCGGCGGCTTCGTCGGTGGAATGGACGTCGCCATGAATGCCAACGCGGTGGAGGTGGAGAAGCAGCTTCGCCGCGCCGTCATGTCCTCCTCGCACGGCTTCTGGAGCATCGGCGGCTTCATCGGCGGCGGCGCGGGCGGCGCGCTGATCGAGGCGCAGGGCTACCTCTTCCATGCCGGGCTGGTGACCACGGCGGCGCTGCTCGCCACGCTGGCCGGAATCGGCTTCCTGGTGACCGAACCGCGGCCGGAGGCGCACGAGGTGCGGCGGTTCGCCCTGCCGCGCAACCCTGCCGTCTACCTCGTCGGCTTGATTGCGCTCTTTTCGATGATCCCGGAAGGCGCGGTGCTCGACTGGGCTGCCCTCTACCTTCGCCAGGAGCGTGGCGCAGACCTCGCCACCGCAGGCTTCGGCTTCGCCGCCTTTTCCGGCGCCATGGCGCTGATGCGGTTCGCCGGCGACCGGGTGCGCAACCGTTTCGGCGCCGTGCGGACGCTGCGGGTCTCGAGCCTGATCGCCGCTGCGGGCATGCTCGTCGCAGGCTTCTCTCCCGAGCCGTGGCTCGCCATCGCGGCCTTCGCCTTTGCCGGCCTCGGCATCGCCAACATGGTGCCGATCGCGTTCTCGGCAGCGGGCAACCAGCCGGGCACCTCGTCGGGCGCCTCGCTCAGCACGGTGACGCTGATGGGCTATTCGGGCATCCTCGTGGCGCCGTCGGCCATCGGCTATGTCGGCGAGAATGTCGGCTTCGCGCCGGTCTACGTTGCCGTCTCGCTGCTTCTCGTTGTGATCTGCCTGATGGCCGGGCTGGCGCGCAGTGCGGAGTTCGCCCACCATGGCGAGGCGGCTCAGCCGCCGGCGTAGGCCTTCAATTCCTCGAACAGGAAATCCGCAACCCGCCGGATGCGGGCGCTGGTGCGCACGTCGCGGTGCATTGCGAGCCACATGGGGAGCGTTGGCAAGGGCATTCCGGAGAGGATCGCCTCCACCCGCGGATCGCGCTCGACCAGCGGCACCTGTGCGAAGCCGATGCCGTTGCCGGCACGGACCGCCTCCCAGAACACGATCTGGTTGTCCGTCCGGAACCGGAAGCCGTGGCGATCGATTTCCACACCGAACTGGCGAAAGCCGTCGATCAGGTCCATCCCGCGGTCGTAGCCGATCAGGTCGTGGCCAATCAGTGCCTCCGGTGATGCGGGCCGGCCGCGCCGGTCGAGATAGGATGTCGCCGCGCAGGCGACGAGCGGGATGTCGGTGATCTTTCGGGCAATCAGGTCGAGCTGCGCCGGTTCGACCATGCGGATCGCGATGTCGGCATCGCGCCGCAACAGGTTCTCGACCTGGTTCGACGCCACGATCTCGATCTCGATGTTCGGCTCGACCTCCGCGAAGGCAGCCGTCATGGACGGCAGCACGTAGGCGGAAACGACCTCGCTTGCGGCTATCCGGACCGTCCCCGCGACCGCTTCCGTCGCGCCCAGTGCCAGCCGGGAGATCGCCTCGGCCTGCTCGCGCATGGCCTGCGCGCGGCCGAGCAGCGCGATACCATCCTCCGAGAGTTCGTATCCCGAGCGCCCGCGGCGGAAGAGTTTCACGCCGAGGTCACGTTCGAGCTCGCCGACGTGCCGGCCGATCGTCGGCTGGCTCGCTTCGATCTTGCGCGCGGCGGCCGAGAGGCTGCCGGTCTCGGCGACCGCGACGAAGCTCTTGAGCAGGTTCCAGTCCATGGAGAGCCTCTATTCAATCATGAATATCACGCCTCCATCATTGGGCAATTTCCATTCATACGCAACAGGCCTAACTTTCGATCATCATATTGAGCGAAGGAGAGCAGACATGCAGACGATCGTGATCCTCGGAGCAGCCGGGCGGGTCGGCGACGCCGCCGCGCGCGCATTCGTGAAGGCCGGATGGCGAGTGAAGGGAGTGGCACGCGGCAAGAAGGGCGCCGAATTGGCGCCCGGGGTCGAGTGGGTACAGGCGGACGCCTTCGACCGCCGTTCATTGATCGCAGCCTGCCAGGGCGCAGACGTAGTGCTGAACGCTCTCAACCCGCAATACACCGAGTGGGAGGAGAAGGTGATGCCGATGGCCGAAAACGTCGTCGCCGCGGTCGAGGCGGCAGGTGCGACGCAGCTTGTCCCCGGCAACGTCTACAATTTCGGCTACGCCGTCGCCATGAACACGGACGAGGAGGCGCCGCAGGTCGCCTCCACCCCGAAGGCCCGCATCCGCATCGCCATGGAGGAACTGTTCCGGCGCAAGGCGGAGGAACGCGGCGTGCAGACGCTGGTGCTGCGTGCCGGCGATTTCTACGGCGGCGTGAAGCGCGAGAGCTGGCTCGACCTGATCATCCTGTCGAAGCTGAAGAAGGACGTCTTCACCTGGCCCGGTCCGATGGACCTGCCACATGCTTTCGCGTACCTGCCGGATCTCGGCGAAGCCTTCGTGCGCCTCGCGGAGAAACGCAGGGACCTGGCGGTCTTCGATCGCTTCCACTACGCCGGCCACACGATGACGGGCGCCGAGATGAAGGCGGCTGCGGAGGAAGCGGTCGGCCGTCCGCTGGCGCGGCGCGGCGTTCCGTGGACCCTGCTGCGCGCCGGCGGACTGTTCGTCCCGATGCTGCGTGAAATCGTGGTGATGTCCTACCTGTGGCGCACGCCGCACTCGCTGGACGGCACCAGGCTCGAAAGGACGGTCGGCCCGCTGCCCGTCACCGATCCAGTCCGGGCAATCAGGCAGGCTGTGGCCGACCTGTCGCTGGATCGCGAAACGCTTGGGAAAGCTGCCTGACCCCGGTCAGCGACGACAAGTTTCTCCGCCGGCATTCCGTGCCGGCGGACTTCGGCGTTTCAGGTCAGATCCTGCCCATCAGGACCAGGATCAGCAGCACGACGAGGATCAATCCCACGATTCCCGAGGGACCGTAGCCCCAGCCCCGCGAGTGGGGCCATGCCGGAATGGCGCCGAGAAGGATCAGGATCAGGATGATGATGAGGATGGTTGTCAGGGTCACGCTTTCGCCTCCGATATTGCAGGATCAACAATGCGTGAGGATCAATGTAGTTCCTGAAGATGCTGCGGTCATCGGCGCGCGCCCGGCTCGGCCAGGTCAGTATCGCCCCGCCTCGGCGATGTAGATGACGATCGCGAGAATGGTGCCCATGATGATGGACGGGACCCACCGCCAGCGGCGGGAATAGGGCCAGGTCGGCAGTACGGCTATCAGGGCGATGATCAAGACGAGAATGATAAGCGTGGTCAGCGACACGGGCTTCCTTTCCGCAGGTGGTCGGAAGCCAATGCGAGGATCCTGATGCGGTTCCCAACGAGCAGGATCGTCGCGACAGCGGCTATTCGGCCGCCTTCGGCAGTCCAAGCGGTTCGTTGTCCTCGGCGTTTGCGTCGGCCGCGTTGGCCTCGTCCGCCTTCTTGCCGCGGCGCAGGATTCGCGACCACAGGCTCGGCTTCTCGCGGTGCTTGCTGCGGGTGAAGACCATCAGTGCGGCCGGCGTCACGACCAGCGTCAGCACCGTCGAGAAAGCGAGGCCGAAGACGATCGCCGAAGAGAGCGAGATCCACCACTGGGTGGACGGCGCATTGATCGTGGTCTCGTGGTGGAAGAGCTCCAGTCCGAGGCCGAAGGCGATCGGCAGCACGCCGAGGATCGCCGAGAGCGCAGTCAGCACCACCGGCCGCGCACGCTCGCGGCAGGTCTGGAGCACCGCTTCCAGCTTCTCCCAGCCCTCGGAACGCAGCCGGTCGTAGGTATCGATCAGCACGATATTGTTGTTCACCACCACGCCGGCCAGCGCGATGACGCCGATGCCCGACATGACGATGCCGAAGGGCTCGCCGGTGATCAGCAGCCCGAGGAAGACGCCGATGGTCGACATGATGACCGTCATCAGCACCAGGAAGACGCTGGTGAACTTGTTGAACTGCGCGAGCAGCACGATGAAGATCAGGAAGAGCGCCGCGCCGAAGGCGTTGCCGAGGAAGGCGCTGGCCTCCTCGCTGTCCTCGTTCGAGCCGGCAAGCTTCCAGCGCACGTCGCCGAGGTCCATCGCGTCAATCGACTGCGCCACCTGCTGCTGGACGGCGGCGACCTGGAAGCCGGAGGCGACGTTCGCCTGGACGACGACGGTGCGCGCGCCATCGATGCGGTTCAGCGTACCGACGCGCGGCTCCGGCTTGCGGGTGACGAAGTTCGAGATCGGGACGGAGCCCTGTGCCGTCTCCACCCGCAACTGGTCGAGCGTGGAAAGCGTTCGGCGATCCTCCGGCAGGCGCAGGCGTATATCGACGGCGTCGTCGGCGGCTTCGGGACGATAGTCCGTGAGCTTCACGCCGGTGGTGACGAGTTGCACGACGGTGCCAACCGCGTTCGGGCTGATGCCGTATTGCGCCGCCTTGCCGCGATCGACCTCGAGCGCCCAGTCGACGCCGGGCGGCGGCAGGCCGTCGGCTATGTCGATGACGCCCGGAACGTCGGCGATCTTGGCGGCGACCCCTCGCGCACGGTCGTCGAGGCCGTCCGGATCGGCAGCCGATAGCCGCACCTGGATCGCCTTGCCGGTCGGCGGGCCGGATTCGGGCACCCGAACCTCGACATCGACGCCCGGGATGCCTGCCATGGCAACGCGCAGGTCGTCGAGGATCTGGTTGGCCGACTTGCGCTCGCGCCAGTCCACGAACTCGTACTGGATGACGCCGACGACGTCCTCGGGAATGTCCGCGCCGCCGCCCTGCGTCTTGCCGACGCGCGTATAGACCGATTCCACGCCGGGCCAGCCAAGCAGACGCTGCTCCGCGGCGCGGGTGGCGGCGTCCATCTCGGCGAGCGACAGGTTGCCGCGCGCATGCACGTAGAGAAGTCCGTAATCCGGCTCGACCGACGGGAAGAACTCGACGCCCGAGCCGTACTTCGAATAGGCGAACTGCACGCCGACGAGCAGCGCGACCGTCAGGAGCAGCACGGTCTTGGGGAAACGGACGGCCTGCCGCACCACGCCCATGTACCAGCCGTCGCGCTGTGCTTCGTCGTGGTCGTGGACATGCGCCTTGGCGAAGATCGCGCCCAGCGTGGGCGTGAAGATCAGCGCGTACATCATCGACGCGGCCAGCGTGACGATGAGCGTGATCGGCATGTATTTCATGAAGTCGCCGACCACGCCCGGCCAGAAGAGCAGCGGCGAGAAGGCGGCGATGCGCGTCATGGTCGCCGCGATGACCGGACCGGCCATGCGCCGCGCCGCAAGTTCGAAGGCGTCGGCCTTGGGCATGCCTTCCGACATGCGTCGCTCGGCGAACTCGGTGACGATGATCGCATCGTCCACCAACATGCCGACCGCAAGGATGAGACTGAACAGCACCACCATGTTGATGGTGAAACCCATCAGCCCGAGCAGGAGGATGCCTGTCAGGAACGACGTCGGGATCGCCAGGCCGATCAGCAGCGACGCGCGACCGGACAGCACGTATAGGATGATGATGAAGACCAGGATGACCGCGATCAGCACGTGGTTCTGCAGGTCGTTGAGCAACTGGTTGATGAAGACCGACTTGTCCTGCGTGTAAGTGACGTGCATGCCCTCTGGCAGCGACTGCTGGAATTCGTCGGCCAGCACCTTCACCTGCTCCACTGTGTGGACGAGGTTCTCGCCGATGCGCTTCTTCACCTCGATGGCGATGGCGGGACGGCCGTTGAGGCGCGTGATCGTGGTCGCGTCCTTGTAGGTCGAGCGGATGGTCGCGATATCCTTGGCCTCGACCACGGCGTTCGGCCCGGCGACGATCGGCAGGCTCGCGACGTCTTCCACCGTCTCGATCAGGGAGGGCACCTTGACCGCGTACTTGCCTTCCTCGCCCTCGATCGTGCCGGCGGCGACGAGGCTGTTCGAGGCGTTCACCGCCGCGATCATCTGGTCGAGCCGGAAGCCGTAGGAGGAAAGCTTCATCGGGTCGATGATGACCTCGACCAGATCGTCGCGTGCGCCCTGCAGCGTGCCTTCGAGCACACCCGGGATCTCCTCGATCCGGTCGCGCAATTCGCGCGCGGCGGTGGTCAGTACGCGCTCGGGCACGTCGCCCGACAGCGTGACGACGAGCACCGGGAATTCCGAGACGTTGACCTCGTTGACGGCGGGCTCCTCGGCATCGCGCGGCAGGTCGGAGCGGGCGTCGGAGACCTTGTTGCGGGTCTCCACCAGCGCGGTCGAGAGGTCGGTGGAGGGATCGAACTCGAGCAGCACGTAACCGCCGCCCTGATAGGCGGCCGAGCGCATCTCCTTGACGCCCTTCAGGCTCTTCAGCTTGGTCTCGACCGGCCGCAGCAGGAGGCGTTCCGAATCTTCCGGCGAAATGCCCTGGTAGGCGAGGCTGACATAGAGGACTGGGATAGCGACGTCTGGTTCCGCCTCCTTGGGCAGGGCCTGATACGCCAGGGCGCCCGCGATCAGGAAAAACATCATGATCGACAGGGTCAGGCGCGCGTTGCGTATGGCGAGGCTGACGATGTTCATGGAGCGCTACATCCCGTCGGCGAGATTGCCGACCAGCTTCTCGATCATCGCGCGATCCGCTTCCTTCGGCGTCACGACGTCCCCCTCGGTCACGAGTTCCTGCCCGGCGACGATGATGCGCGCGTCGGCGGGAATGCCGGCCAGGACGAGGCCGTGCGGCGTGTCGTCCACGAGGTCGATGGGATAAAACACCACCTTGCCCTCTCCGTCGACCGCACGCACGCCGAGGTCGCCGGCACCGCTCAGCGTGACGACGGAGCGCGGCAGAACGGTGGAGTCCACCGGTTCAGCACGCAGGGTGATCTCCGCGGTCATGCCGGCGGGGAGCTTCGCGTCCTCGTTGGGAATGGCAACCTCAACGCGATATGTCCGCGTCTGCGCGGAGGCGTCGCGGCTGATGTAGCGGATGGTTCCGGAGACGCGGCCGCCATTGACCAGCCGGACGTCGGCCTCGTCGCCGACGTCGATATATCCGAGGCTTGCCTCGCCGACCTCACCGATCGCGAGGATTGGATCGAGGTTGAGGATCGTGGCCACCTCCGTACCCTGCATGATGGCGCTTCCCTGCTCGACCGGAACGCTGTCGACCAGGCCGGCGAACGGTGCGCGGATCTCGTTGCGCTCCAGTTCGGCCTTGGCCGTCTCGTACTGGGATTGTGCTGTGGCGAGCCCGGTGCGGGCGCTGTCGAGCTGCAGCTTCGCTACGTTACCGCTCTTGGCGAGCCGCTCCACCGCTTCCATCTCGGCCCGGCGTTGCGTCAGCATGGTTTCGGCCATCTCCACCGCGGCCTGCTTTCCTTCCGTCTCGAGTCGCAGGATCAGGTCGCCCTTCTGGACGCGAGACCCCTTCGCGACGGGAAGCTCGGCAATGATGCCCGGCGCCCTCGCCGCCAGTCTGCTGCGCTGGTTGGCTTCGGTCGTGCCGGAGATGCGGATGGCGCGGGCATGCTGGACGCGCGGTGGAGTGACGACCGCCACCGCGCGCGGGACAATCTCGGGCTCTTGCGCCGCCGCCACGACGGCAGGTCCCTCGTTCTCGGACACGGCGCTGCCGACGGAGGAGAACTCTCCGGTCGCAATCCATGCCGCGGAGGCGGCGAAGACGACGATCGCCGCCAGCTTGTGAAACCTGTACTTGGCCATTTCAAATTCCCGCGGGCGCGTCCTGCGGCCTCTACGCCTGGGAAGGCGCCAGGGTCATGTGGGACGGTTTCCCGCTATCTTCAATCCGTGGCCATCCAACGGCCCGCTTCCAGACGGGCGATCTATCGCAGATGTGCGTTGCACAAAAGTAACTTTTGTTGATGGATGCTTCAACTTTCGGAAAACGGCGCATCCGGCGTGTCCTTGCGGAATCCACTTCGCAGGAGGTGCGGACTACTGCGCGGTCCAGCCGCCGTCGACCGAGAGCGTCGTGCCGGTGATCTGCGCCGCCTCGTCGGAGCAGAGAAACGCGGTCGCCGCCGCGATCTGCTCGACGGTCGCGAATTCCTTCGACGGCTGCTTGGCCAGGATGATGTCGCGGATCGTGGTCTCCCTGTCGAGCCCGGCTTCCCGCGCACGGTCCCCGATCTGGGTCTCGACCAGCGGTGTGAGCACGAAGCCGGGGCAGACGGCGTTGCAGGTCACGCCTTCGCCCGCGAGTTCCAGCGCGACCGACTTGGTCAGGCCGACGACGCCGTGCTTGGCCGCGACATAGGCCGACTTGTTGGGCGAGGCCCTCAATCCGTGCGCGGACGCGATGTTGACGATACGGCCCCAGCCGGCCCTTCGCATCATCGGAACGGCGGCCGCGGTCGTGTGGAAGGCGGAAGACAGGTTGATGGCGATGATCGCATCCCATCTCTCGACCGGGAACTCGTCCACCGGGGCGACATGCTGAATTCCGGCATTGTTGACGAGAATATCGACCGAACCGAACCTGTCTGCCGCCTCCGCGATCAGGGCGCGCGAGGCTTGCGGCCGGGACATGTCGGCCTGGCGGTAGATTGCCTCGACGCCGTACCGCTTCGAAAGCTCGCCGGCGATCCCGCGATCCGCCTCGGCATCCGTGTAGGAGTTGACGACGATGTTGCAGCCCCCGGAGGCGAGACGTTCGGCGATCGCCAGACCTATGCCCGAGGTCGAGCCGGTCACGACGGCGGTCCTACGGGGTTTGGCAGATCCTGTCATGGCGGCATTCTTCCTGTTTGAGCCCTTATTGCGTTGCGGAAGGCGCAAGGCAATGCGGCAGAAACACGTAGAGGCCTTCCCCTCTGCTCGCGTGGCGCGAGAAAAATATCGCCTTGCGGGCTTGGCGGATCGGCCCGGGCGGCTAAGACTTCACCAAGGAGAGATCATTCGAACCTTCACAAAGGACATTGCCGCTGTGACTGAGCGGGCATCCTCGCTTGCGCCTCTGGCGCAACCCGTGTTCCGCAACGTGTGGGTGGCGAGCCTCGCCTCCAATCTCGGCAGCCTGATCCAGGCCGTCGGCGCGGCATGGCTGATGACGTCGATCGCCGCCTCCGCCGACCTGGTTGCGCTCGTACAGGCGTCAACGACGCTTCCGGTCATGATCTTCTCGCTGGCATCCGGAGCGCTTGCCGACAGCTTCGACCGGCGCCGGGTGATGATCGTGGCGCAACTCTTCATGCTCGCGATATCGGTCGCGCTGGCCCTCTTCGCCTGGTTCGGGACGATGTCGCCGTGGCTGCTGCTCGGCTTCACGTTTCTGATCGGGTGTGGAACCGCGCTCAACAATCCGTCCTGGCAGGCGTCGGTGGGCGACATGGTCCCGCGTTCCGCACTTCCCGCGGCGGTCGCCCTCAATTCCGTCAACTTCAACCTGACGCGCAGCGTCGGCCCGGCGATCGGCGGTCTGATCGTGGCGACGGCGGGAGCGGCGGCGGCCTTTGCGGTCAACGCCTTCAGCTATCTGCCGCTGATCTTCGTGCTTTCCCGCTGGAAGCCCGAATCCCCACCCAACACCTTGCCGCCCGAACGGATGTGGACGGCTATGACGGCGGGGCTCCGCTACGTCGCGATGTCGCCGCACATCGAGAAGGTGCTGCTGCGCGGCTTCCTCTTCGGCTTCACGGCGGTGGCCATCCTTGCCCTGCTGCCGCTGGTCGCCCGCGATGTGCTGGACGGCGGCGCGCTGCTCTATGGCCTGATGCTCGGCTGCTACGGCATCGGCGCCATCGGCGGCGCGTTCCTCGGCGGCCGGCTGCGGGAATTCCTCTCCAACGAGACGATCGCGCGTGTGGCTTTCCTCGGTTTTGCCGTCTCGGCCGCAGTGACGGCGTGGAGCGGGCATGCCTGGCTGACCGGCCTGGCGGTAGGCCTCGGCGGCGCCTGCTGGGTGCTGGCGCTGGCGCTCTTCAACGTCACGGTCCAGCTTTCGACCCCGCGCTGGGTGCTGGGGCGCGCCTTGGCGCTCTACCAGACGGCGACGTTCGGGGGCATGGCACTCGGAAGCTGGATCTGGGGTTTGGTCGCGGAGGAGTATTCGCTGCCCGCGTCTCTGCTCACGGCATCGGTGTGTATGGTCGCAGGTGCCGGGACCGGGCTGCGCTTCGCCCTGCCGGAGCGTTCCTCGCTCGATTTGGACCCGCTGAACCGCTGGAAAGCGCCGCCGCTGGCGCTCGACCTGCAGTCGCGCAGCGGACCCATGGTGATCCTGATCGAGTACGTCATCCGCGATGCGGACGTGCCCGCCTTCCTCGATGCCATGGCGGAACGCCGCCGCATCCGGCGGCGCGACGGGGCGCGGCAATGGGAACTGATGCGCGACACGGAGAAACCGGAACAGTGGATCGAGAGCTTCCACGTTCCGACCTGGATCGACTACGTGCGCCACAACCAGCGAACGACCAAGGCGGACGCCGGTGTGGGCGACCGCATTCGCGCCCTTCATGCCGGCGAGGAACCGCCGCGGGTGCACAGGATGGTCGTGCGACCGGCAGTCGGCCGCAGTGCCCCTACGGAACTGAAGCCGCAGGACCATTTCCATTGACGCGGAGCTTGCGCCTGCCGGCGTCGATGCTATCTGTGCAGCAATCGACATGCGCAGGCCGCTCCGCCACCTGACGGGCGAAAATCGTTGAAGCGCGAGGCAGACATCCCGATGTCCGACTATCTCACAGCCCCGCTGCCGCGCCGGCGTTCGGTCGGCGTTCCCGTCGGCAATGTGCTCGTCGGCGGGTCGGCGCCGGTCGTGGTCCAGTCGATGACCAACACCGATACGGCCGACATCGACGCGACGGTGGCGCAGGTCGCAGCACTTCACCGCGCCGGTTCGGAGATCGTGCGCATCACGGTCGACCGCGACGAGAGCGCGGCCGCTGTGCCGAAGATCCGCGACCGGCTGGCGCGCCTCGGCATCGACGTACCGCTGGTCGGCGACTTCCACTACATCGGCCACAAGCTGCTCGCCGATCATCCCGCCTGCGCGGAAGCACTGGCGAAATACCGCATCAATCCAGGCAATGTCGGCTTCAAGGAAAAGAAGGACCGGCAGTTCGCGGCGATCGTGGAAACCGCGATCCGGCACGACAAGCCGGTGCGCATCGGCGTCAACTGGGGGTCGCTCGACCAGGATCTGCTGACCCGCCTGATGGACGAAAACCAGAACAACGGTTCGCCGATGACGGCGGTCGAGGTGATGCGCGAGGCGATCGTCCAGTCGGCCCTTCTTTCGGCCGAACTCGCCGAGGAGATCGGCCTGCCGCGCGACAGGATCATCCTGTCGGCCAAGGTCAGTCAGGTGCAGGACCTGATCGCCGTCTACGCCGAACTGGCGCGGCGCTGCGACCATGCGCTGCATCTCGGTCTGACCGAAGCCGGCATGGGCAGCAAGGGCATCGTCGCCTCTTCCGCTGCCATGGGCATTCTCCTGCAGCAGGGCATCGGCGACACGATCCGCGTCTCGCTCACGCCCGAGCCCGGAGGCGACCGCACGCGCGAGGTGCAGGTCGCACAGGAACTGCTGCAGACGATGGGCTTCCGCCAGTTCGTGCCGATCGTGGCAGCCTGCCCGGGCTGCGGACGCACGACATCGACGGTGTTCCAGGAGCTGGCGCAGACCATCCAGGAGGATATCCGCCGCAACATGCCCGCATGGCGCGAACGGTATCCGGGCGTCGAGGAACTGAAGGTCGCGGTGATGGGCTGCATCGTCAACGGACCGGGGGAGTCCAAACATGCCGACATCGGCATTTCGCTTCCCGGTACCGGCGAGACGCCGACCGCGCCGGTCTTCATCGACGGCCGCAAGGCCGCGACGCTGCGCGGGCCATCCATCGCGGCGGAATTCCAGCAGATGGTCGGCGACTACATCGAACGACGCTTCGGCTCCCAGGGCCGGCGCGCGGCGGAGTGAGCCGTGTGGTCCCGGGGCGCACTGGCCGGGATCATGGTGGCGGTGTCGGCATTGGCGGCTCCGGTTGCATCCGCGGACCCGCCTGGACCGCGCAAGAACGCGCTGCGGCCGGTGACCACGGAGCGGATTTGCGGTCTCATTGCGACGCATGCCGAGCGCCACGGCCTCCCGCCGGACTTCTTCGCGCGGCTGATCTGGAAGGAAAGCCGGTTCGATCCGAATGCCGTCAGCCCGGCCGGCGCCGAAGGCATCGCCCAGTTCATGCCGGGCACTGCCAAAATGCGTGGCCTCGCCGACAGTTTCGATATCGAGCAGGCGATCCCGGCCTCCGCCGCCTATCTGGGCGAACTGAAGACGGGGTTCGGCAATCTCGGACTTGCCGCGGCGGCCTACAATGCCGGCGAGAACCGCGTCTCACGCTGGCTCAGCCGGGGCGGCTTCCTGCCGCTGGAAACCGAAAACTACGTGCTGGACATTCTTGGAGAGCCCGCCGACAGTTTCGTCGACCGGACTCATACTGCTTCGATCCCGCCGCTCGAGGAGGGCAAGGATTTCCGCAAGGCCTGCGAGGCGCTTCCGGTCACCCGGAGCGCGACGGTGCCCATGGCCTCGGTTCACGTGAAGCCATGGGGAATACAGGTGGCCGGAAACTTCCGGCGCGCGGCGGCCATCAGGCAGTACCAGCGAGTGAAGGGCCGATTCCCCGGGCTTCTGGCGAATCATGAGCCCGTGGTGAGCCGGGTGCGGACTCCGATCGGCCGCCGCGGCATCTATGCCGTGCGGATCGGGGCCGAGGCCCGATCGGAAGCCGACACGATCTGCCGTCATTTGCGCAGCGCCGGCGGCTCCTGCATCGTACTCCGCAACCGCTAGGTCGTGTCTCCCGGAAGCGGGAACCGGTTCCGGGAAGAAGACGTGCACAGGAACAGACACCTGAAGCGCATGGAGCGAATCTGAACGATCGCGGCGCGCTTTAGGCGGTCCGGGCCATCTCGCCGCCGCCGATCCAGGTTTCCACCTTGAGCGACAGCTTGTTGGGCGAGACCGGCTTGGACAGATAGTCGTCCATGCCCGCCTCGAAGCATTTTTCCTTGTCGCCCTTCAAGGCGTGGGCGGTGATCCCGATGATGGGCGTGCGGACACCGGTGCCGTCTTCTGCGTCGCGGATCGCCCGGGTCGCCTCGAGACCGTTCATCTCCGGCATCGACACGTCCATCAGGATCACCTTCGGCTTCAGCAGCCGGTGCATCTCGACTGCCGACCGGCCGTTGCCGGCGATGCGGTAGGTCAGGTGCAGCCCGTCGAGGATCTGGCGGAAGACCAGCTGGTTCACCTCGTTGTCCTCGGCGACCAGGACGTCGACCGGCGCCGCGACGTTGAATGTCTGGGCGGAAATGCGGCGCTCCGGGTTCGCCGGCGGGTCGGACCGGCGGGGGTGGAACGGTATCGCGGCTGATGGGGCCTGAATGGGCGCCGTCGAGGTTCGCGCCTTCTGCATGACGGAAACGAGGGTCTCCAGCAGGGCGGAGGACCGGGCCGGCTTGTGGAGGTGCGCCGCGATGCCGAAATCGGCCGCGAGCCGCGCCGTCTGCGCCTGGTCCACGGAGGTCAGCAGCACCACTGGCACGGGTGCGATCCTGGAGTTGTCGCGGATCGCCCTCGCCACCTCGCCGCCATTCATGCCTGGCATCTGATAGTCCAGGATCACGCAGTCGACGGGAATGCCGAGCTGATGGGCGCGTTCCAGGAAGGCGATGCCGACCGGCCCGCTTTCCACCGCCGCGCAATCGAACCCCCAGCTCTTCAGCTGTTCGAGGAGGATGTCCCGGTTGACCGGGTTGTCGTCTATGGCGAGCACGCGCGCGCCCGACACGTCGATCGGCGCAACGGGTTTCGCGGCGATCCCGGACGTGTCCACCGGCAGCGGCACCGTAAACCAGAAGGTCGATCCCTTGCCGACGGAACTGTCCACGCCGATCGTTCCATCCATCAGTTCGACCAGCCGGGAGGCGATGGCGAGGCCGAGGCCGGTGCCTTCGTGCCGGCGGGTGGAGGACGCGTCGACCTGGGCGAACTTGTCGAAGACCGCCGCGAGCTTCTCCTGGGGTATCCCGATGCCCGTGTCTTCGACGCGAAGCGTCACCTCGACCACGTCGCCTTTGCGTATCCCCGAAATATCGACCAGGACATGGCCATTCTCGGTGAACTTGACGGCGTTGCCGACGAGGTTGGTCGCAATCTGCCGGAACCGGCCGACGTCCCCGACGAGGGTGACCGGGAGCGCGGGATCGACCCGGACGATGAGCTCCAGGTCCTTCTCCGCCACCTTGGCCGAGACGAGGGTTGCGACGTCCTCGATCGCCTCACCGATGCGGAATGGCGCGGGGTCGAGTTCGAGCTGGCCGGCATCGATCTTGGAGAAATCGAGAATGTCGTTGATGATCGTCAGCAGGGAATTGCCCGACTTGAGGATCACGTCGACGAACATCGCCTGGCGCTTGTCCATCTCGGTCCGCTGCAGCAGTTCCGCCATTCCGAGCACGCCGTTCATGGGGGTGCGGATCTCGTGGCTCATGTTCGCCAGGAATTCCGACTTGGCGCGGTCCGCGGCTTCCGCCTTCGTCCGGGCGGTCTCGACGGTTTCCTTGGCGCGCTGCAAGTCCTCGTGCGCCTTGTAGATGTTGCGCATCATCGGCTCGAAAATGCGCAAGGCGACGATGCAGCCTGTCGCGACCATTGTAATCGCGACGAGGAGCAAGGTCAGCTGCAAGGCGCTGTAGCGGGAGATCATGTCCTCGTTGAGCTGGTCGAGAGAGCGGGACAGGTTGGGGCGCAGGCGCTCGTTGGCGAGCTGCTTCAACTGGGCGAATACCCTTTGCGCGGCAGGCTGCGAATAATCGCGGAAGATGTCCAGTCGGTCGGCATGCGTGAGCACCTCCTTGATGTCGCGCTTCAGGGAAGTGGTCCCGTCGCCGACCCAGATGGCGCGAACCGACAGGGGGGCCTCCACCCCCATGATCGCGTCCAGGAGAGGGTCCTTCCCGGCGATCCTGGCCATGGGTTCGTTCGACCCCTCGCCGGCCGTGATGGTCCGGCTCTCGCCGACCATGACGTCGCCTTCGATTGCGTATTCCAGCGTTTCATAGGCGTCGCTGAGGCGGTCGAGCGCGCTGCGCAGTTCTGTGCGGATCAGGGTGACGCCGGCGTCCGCCCCGCTGATGCGCGTGTTGTCGAGCCTCAGCGACTGGAACAGCACATCGCTCGTTGCGTCAGCCATGGATGCGATGACGGCGCCGAACTTGACGCTGGTCTTTGCGGATTCGGACTGCCACAGCATGAATCCGGTTCCTGCCGAGACGACGAGCACGAAGCCCGCGAGAATGGCATAGATCCGTCCGCGCATGTAGGAACGCGTGATGACTGCAGACATGGCGTACCCGAAAACAATTCGCCGAAATATTCCGCAAACATCGAGCAATCGTCTTAAGTACGCCTTAACGTTCAGTTTTTTTCGCGCGCCGCGTCAGTAGTGACGTTCGACGACGAAGCGCGCCGCGGTGCGCAGCATGGCGCTTGCCTCACCGAAGGGCCGCAGCAGATCATTCGCCTGCTCCATCAGCCCGGCGAGCTGGCGGCGCGTCCAGTCGACGCCGTGCAGGCCGGCAAGCGTCGCCTTGCCCGCCGCGGCGTCCTTGCCAGCCGCCTTGCCGAGCGTTGCGGCATCGGAGGTGAGGTCCAGGAGATCGTCGGCGAGCTGGAACGCCAGTCCGACCGCCGAGCCGAATTCCGCCAGCCGCTCCCGGTCCTCCCGATCGGCCTGCCCGACGATCGCACCCGCCTCGCAGGCGAAGCGTATGAGGGCGCCGGTCTTCATCGCCTGGAGCGTCAGGATGCCTGTCCTCGTCCGGCCTCTCGCGTTCGGCGGCGAGATCGAGCGCCTGACCGCCTGCCATGCCACCCAGGCCCGCCGCGCGTGCCAGTCTGGAGACCAGGCTGACGCGCAGGTCGGGCGGCAGGTCCGTCTCCTCGCTGGCGATGATGTCGAAGGCGCAGGTGAGCAGGCTGTCGCCGGCGAGGATCGCGGTCGCTTCGTCGAAGGCCCGGTGGACGGTCGGCTGGCCGCGACGCAGGTCGTCGTCGTCCATGGCAGGCAGGTCGTCGTGGATCAGCGAGTAGCAGTGTACGCATTCGAGGGCGGCGGCGACGCGCAGCGGAGCGGTGCCGGTCGCGCCGAACAGGGCGGCGCTCTCCAACACCAGGAAGGGCCGCAGCCGCTTGCCTCCGTTGAGCACCCCGTGGCGGATCGCCTTCATCAGCTGTTGCGGGCGCGCCACCTCGCCGTCGCGCGGGCGATCGTCGAGGAGCGAACGAAGCATGGATTCCACCGCGTCGGCATGCGCCATGCGGGTCGCTTCGAAGAGAATTTCGAGGTCGGCTTGCATGCGCGGAGCGATGGCCGCATTTCTCGCGGGGGTCAAGCAGGGCATGCTGGGCGTTGCATGCTCTGGTTCCGCGCTTTATGTCCCAAGGCAGGCGAAGCGACTGCAAGACCGTCTTGAAAATACCCGATGTTGATCCCGAGCCCGCGGAGGGCCGAATGGCGCGCCGCACGGCAAAAGGAAGACGAACCCGGTTCCGGCTGCGCAGGTGGCTGGGCGGCCTCGTGGTGGCGCTGCTCGCGCTCGCGCTGATACCGGTCGCCCTTACACTCCTCTACCTGATGCCCTTCGTGCACCCGATCTCGACGCTGATGGCGAAGGACATCGTGACGCTCCAGGGATACCAACGGGACTGGGTGCCGCTGGAAGAAATCGCGCCGGTTCTCGTGCACTCGGTCGTCATGTCGGAAGATGGACAGTTCTGTTCCCACAGGGGCATCGACTGGGGCGCGCTGAACGAGGTCATCGACGACGCGCTGGCGGGCGAGCAGACCCGCGGCGCCTCCACCATCCCCATGCAAACGGTGAAGAACCTGTTCCTCTGGCAGGGACGCTCCTTCATCCGCAAGGCGCTGGAGGCTCCGATGGCGCTCGCCTTCGATGCCGTCGCCTCGAAGAAGCGCATCATGGAGATCTATCTCAACATCGTGGAATGGGCGTCCCGGCATCTATGGCGCCGAAGCCGCCGCGCGGCATCATTTCGGAGTGGCCGCCGACCAACTCACGCGCAGGCAGGCGGCGCTGCTCGCCGTGACGCTGCCCAACCCCATCGAACGCACGCCCGGGAAGCCCACGTCCGGTCTGAGCAAGCTCGCCAAAGTCATCGAGAAGCGTACGCAGCAGGCCAGCAGCCATCTGCGCTGCCTGAAATAGCGCGCGAGAACCCGCCGCGGACGCCACAAAAAGTTCGCAACCCCGCTGGCCAAAGCGTGTTCCAGCGTGTATAGGCACGCGACTTTCAAAAACAGCCTGTCGCGACCGGCTCTTCGACAAGAGGGCGCGGCGGGCTTTGACCGATCGATGGAGCAGGTTCCATGGCTGTACCCAAAAGAAAGACGTCGCCATCCAAGCGTGGCATGCGCCGCGCAGCCGATGCGCTGAAAGCCCCGACCTACGTCGAGGACAAGAATTCGGGCGAACTGCGCCGCCCGCATCACATCGACCTGAAGACAGGCATGTATCGCGGCCGCCAGGTTCTCGAGCCCAAGGAAGGCTGAGCCTTCCCTGCTTTCAGTCAGTGACGCATCGACCGGCCTCGCGCCGGTCTTTTGCGTTTGTGCCCTGGCATCATCTTGACGCTGCGCTCCGGCCCGCTACACCGGAACGGACCTTTCGAGCGAGTGCGCCATGGCCTCCATCCCGCTGCTGATCATTCCCTTCATCCTCTACAATCTCGGGCTTGCCGGGATGCTCGGTTCGGGACCGGCCGGGCCTTGGCAACAGGTGATCTTCACCATCCCCATGATGTCCGGCGGCGAGTGGTCGATGACGCTCGGCGACCTGACCATTCTGATCGCGCTCATCCTGCTGTTCGTCGAAATCATGAAATCGACGCGGACGTCGAACGCCTCGGTCATAGACCACCTGCTTTCCACCTTCGTCTTCGTCGCCTATCTCGTCGAATTCCTGCTCGTGGAGGGCGCCGCGCATTCGGTCTTCTTCATCCTGCTGGTGATCGCGCTCGTCGACCTCGTGGCCGGGTTTTCAGTCTCGATCCGCTCGGCCGGTCGCGACGTCAGCTTCAACTGAGTGTCGCTTCAGCCGCAAAGATCATCCTGCCCGGCACGCGAGGCGAATAGTGCGAATTTTTGATCTGCCGGGCCGCTCCCCCGTCATTGCCGAGAACGCCATGGCGGCGACTTCCCATCCGCTGGCGACGGCGACGGCCCTTTCTGTCCTGAGGGACGGCGGCAACGCCGTCGACGCCGCGATCGCCGCCGCCGCCGTGCTCGCCGTGGTCGAGCCGCACATGACCGGCATCGGCGGCGACTGCTTCGTCATCCTCGCTGAACCGGACGGTTCCCTGCACGGGTTGAACGGTTCCGGCCGGGCGCCGGCGGCAGTGGACGCGGCCTGGTACCGGGAGCGCGGTTTTCGGGATGTCCCGGGATCCGGAGCGCACAGCATTACCGTGCCCGGTGCAGTGAAGGCGTGGGAGGTGCTGTCCCACCGCTTCGGAACCTGGGGTCTGGAAGCGCTTTTCTCCGATGCGATACGCTATGCGGAGGAAGGCTTTGCCGTCCATCCGCGCGTTGCGCGGGACTGGGCGAGATACGCGGCCGATTTGGCGGCCGACGAGGGCGGGCGCCTGCACTATCTCGCCGATGGCCGGACCCCGGCAGTGTCGTCGCGGCATCGGCTGCCGGCGCTCGGCCGTACGCTGCGCCGCATCGCGCGCGAAGGCGCCGCCGCATTCTACGAAGGCGAGATCGCCGCCGAGATCGGCGGGACAGTGCAGGAGAAGGGCGGCTTTCTCGACGAGGGGGATCTCGCAAGGGTCTCCGCCGACTGGGTCGAGCCCGTGACCACGAGCTATCGTGGACACGACGTCTTCGAAATCCCGCCGAGCGGTCAGGGCATAACCGCGCTGATCATGCTGAACCTCATGAACGAGCTCGGCGTCCAGCGCACGACGGTCGACGGCGCCGATCGCTGGCACCTGATGGTCGAGGTGGCGCGCCTCGCCTACGCGGTGCGCGATCGTCACGTTGCGGACCCGTCCTCGATGACCTGCGACACGGGAGGACTGCTCGGCGCCGCCTTAACGAACGCGCTGGCGGGCCGCTACACGCCCGGACGGCGCAACGAGAGCATCGAACTCCCGCCAATCCCGAACTCGGACACGGTCTATCTCTGCGTCGTCGATCGTGACCGGCGCGCCGTCTCCTTCATCAATTCGCTTTATTCCGGTTTCGGCTCCAGGATCGTCACGCCGAAGTCGGGCATCGTCTTGCAGAACCGCGGTGCCTGCTTCACCTTGGAGGAAGGCCATCCGAACGAGATCGGTCCGGGCAAGCGGCCGATGCACACGATCATCCCCGGCATGGCGATGAAGGACGGGAAAGCCTCGTGCGTGTTCGGCGTGATGGGCGGCGCCTACCAGCCGATGGGCCATGCGCTGGTGCTGTCGAACATGCTCGACTTCGGCATGGACCCGCAGCAGGCGATCGACTTCCCGCGGCTGTTCTGGGGCGAGGACGATGTCCTCGAGGCGGAAGCAGGCATTTCGGCGACCGTCCGCGAAGGGCTCGCCTCGAACGGGCATTCGCTCCGCAGCGCCGCAAGCCCCTGGGGCGGCGCCCAGATTATCGCGATCGACCACGAGAGCGGATTCCTGATCGGCGGGTCGGACCCGCGCAAGGACGGCTGCGCGATGGGCTGGTAGCCCGGGCGGACGCCCCGCCCGCCTCACACCATCCGGTCGATCTTGCGCTGCATGGCGGCGATCTGTTCCTTCAGCTCCATGAGTTCGTCGGGGTTCTGCGCCGCCGGCTCTGCCTTTTCCTCGGGTTCCGCTCGCGCGGCCGCACCGTTCTGCGGCGGGAAGGGCGTGAACATGCGCATGGCGTTCTGGAACATCTCGATGTTGCGGCGCGTCGTCTCCTCGATCGCCTTGATCGGCGTCGCGACGTTCATCATGTCCATCGGTGACTTCCCGACGGCCGACTTCATCTGTTCGCGAAACCGCTCCTGCTCCTTGGCGAAGGCGATCATCGACTGTTCTAGAAAGCTCGGCACGACCATCTGCATCTGGTCGCCATAGAAGGAGATGAGCTGGCGCAGGAACGGAATCGGCAGCATGTTCTGCCCCTCCTTGTTCTCCAGCTCGAAGATGATCTGCGTCAGCACCGGGTGGGTGATGTCCTCGCCGGACTTGGCGTCCTGCACGGTGAAATTCTCGCCCTTCTTGACCATCTCGGCCAGGTCCTCGAGCGTGACATAGGTTGAAGTGCCGGTGTTGTAGAGGCGACGGTTGGCGTATTTTTTTATGATGACCGGATCGTCTTTAGCAGGCACGCGACCCTCCCAGACTTTCGATACCAGACGCAACCGGAGCGGTCGCGCCATGCCCGGCGGCGAGGATATGCTCAAATCGGCGTCGATTGAAAGCGGTTTGTGCACTGCACGAAGCGATGTCGGTCACCGCCTCTTGTGCGCACGCGACGGCGATCTTGTGCACGGAGCCGGCGAAGGAGCGGGCCCGGCGTGTCCAATTCCGGTTTGACACAGGTCATGGAAAGGGCAAGAAACATCGCCACCATCCGGTCCACGGGCCGGTACGAACGATCCGCCTTCCAGGGAGATTCATATGGCCGCGTCCAACAGCATCGTCGTCGCAAGCGCCGCGCGCACCGCGGTAGGTTCCTTCAACGGAGCCTTCGCAACCACACCCGCGCACGAGCTCGGAGCGGTGGTCATCAGGGAAGTGCTTGGCCGCGCGGGCGTCGACGCGGCGGATGTCGACGAAGTCATCCTGGGGCAGGTGCTGACGGCGGGCGAGGGCCAGAACCCGGCGCGGCAGGCCGCGATCGCGGCCGGCGTTCCCGAAGGCGCGACGGCCTGGGGCCTCAACCAGGTCTGCGGCTCGGGCCTGCGCTCCATCGCCATCGGCATGCAGCAGATCGCCGCGGGCGACGCCAGGGTGATCGTCGCGGGCGGTCAGGAGTCCATGTCCATGTCGCCGCACTGCGCGCATCTGCGCCAGGGCGTCAAGATGGGCGACTACAAGATGGTCGACACCATGATAAAGGACGGGCTGTGGGACGCCTTCAACGGCTATCACATGGGCAACACGGCCGAGAACGTGGCCCGGCAGTTCCAGATCACGCGTGACACGCAGGATGCCTTCGCGCTCGCCTCGCAGAACAAGGCCGAGGCGGCCCAGAAGGCCGGCAGGTTCAAGGACGAGATCGTCGCCGTCACGATCAAGGGCCGCAAGGGCGACACGGTGGTCGATCAGGACGAGTACATCCGCCACGGCGCCACCATGGACGCCATGCAGAAGCTGCGGCCGGCCTTCGACAAGGACGGGTCGGTGACCGCCGCCAATGCTTCAGGCATCAACGACGGCGCGGCAGCCGTCCTCCTGATGACGGAAGCAGAGGCCGAGCGGCGCGGCATCAAGCCCTTGGCGCGGATCGTCTCCTGGGCGACCGCCGGCGTCGACCCCAAGATCATGGGCACCGGCCCGATCCCCGCGTCGCGCAAGGCGCTGGAGAAGGCCGGCTGGACGGCCGCCGACCTCGATCTCGTGGAAGCCAACGAAGCCTTCGCGGCGCAGGCCTGCGCGGTCAACAAGGACATGGGCTGGAACCCGGACGTCGTGAACGTCAACGGCGGCGCCATCGCCATCGGCCACCCGA
This sequence comes from uncultured Alphaproteobacteria bacterium, assembly GCA_963747465.1. Taxonomy (GTDB): domain Bacteria; phylum Pseudomonadota; class Alphaproteobacteria; order Rhizobiales; family Rhizobiaceae; genus Aquibium. Next base: position 104,513 of record CAVVFC010000003.1, on the reverse strand, counting down.
TCGGCGCCTCGGGCGCCCGCATCTTCAACACGCTCGTCTTCGAGATGAACCGCCGCGGCGCCAAGAAGGGTCTCGCGACGCTGTGTATCGGCGGCGGCATGGGCGTGGCGATGTGTGTGGAAGCGATGTGAAACGCGAGCAGATAGCGATTAGGGGGTAGTGCACAGGGAAGAACAAGGCGAAGGCTTTCGTTAGGAGCCATTCGCTACTCCCTGTTCGCTCTCCTGCAATGGGAGGACAAGCATGCCAAGAACAGCACTCGTCACGGGAGGAACGCGCGGTATCGGCGCGGCCATTTCGATGGCGCTCAAGGAAGCCGGCTACAAGGTCGCCGCCAACTATGCCGGCAATGACGATGCCGCGCGCAGTTTCAACGTCGAGACAGGTATCCCCGTCTACAAATGGTCCGTCGCGGACTATAATTCATGCGCGAACGGCATCGCGCAGGTCGAGGCCGATCTCGGCCCGGTCGAGGTGCTGGTCAACAATGCCGGCATCACCCGCGACGCGCCCTTCCACCGCATGACCCGCGAGCAGTGGACAGAGGTGATGCGGACCAATCTCGACGGCGTCTTCAACATGACGCATCCGCTGTGGAACGGCATGCGGGAGCGCAAGTTCGGCCGCGTCATCACCATCTCCTCGATCAACGGCCAGAAGGGCCAGTTCGCGCAGGCGAACTATTCCGCTGCCAAGGCCGGAGATCTCGGCTTCACCAAGGCGCTCGCCCAGGAAGGCGCACGTGCCGGCATCACCGTAAACGCGATCTGCCCGGGCTACATCGCCACCGACATGGTCATGGCCGTACCTGAAAAGGTGCGCGAAGGCATCATCGCGCAGATCCCTGTCGGCCGCCTCGGAGAGGCCGCCGAGATCGCGCGCTGCGTGGTGTTTCTTGCGTCCGACGAAGCCGGCTTCATCACCGGATCGACGATCACGGCGAATGGTGGCCAGTACTTCGTCTGACGGGACTCCCCGGCCTGCTTCTGCGGGCCGGGCCTTCAGCCCGGAAGCCGGTCGTCCAGTGGGCGCCTGAACGCCGAGCCCGCCGAGCGGCCGGCGACGAGCCAGTAGGCGGTGCCTCCGACGATGCCCGCAGCAATCGCCGCGGTCGCGACTTCCGGCATCCAGACCAGGGGAAGCCCGGCATCGAACTGGCCGACCTCGCCGGGATAGGGAGCCGGTCCCTGCGTACGACGCGCAATTGCAATTTCTAGGAACCCGGCCGCCCCGCCCGAGAGCGCGTGATAGAGCCAACTGCGGTAGCCGAGGATTTCCGAAATGCCGACCAGCGCGGCGGCAGGAACAAACCCGGAATAGGCGACGAACAGCCCCACCAGGGGGACGGAGAAAAACAGTCCGCCCATCAACATCCATGGCGCCTGCTCCCCGGGCACCGCGAACACCGGCCAGGCGACGAGGTGCAGGAACGCGCTTGCCGCCAGTGCGGCGACGCCGTAGCCGAGGACGGCGAGGAAAAGCCTGACGAAGATCAGTCCGACGCGGCTCAAGCCTCGCCGTGTCCCGCGATCATCATTGCCTCGAGCGCCAGGCGGTCGCTCTTCTTCATGCGTTCGGATTCCGACTTCAACTGCCCGCAGGCGGCGAGAATGTCGCGGCCGCGCGGCGTGCGGATCGGCGAGGCATAGCCGGCGGCGTTGACGGCATCTGCGAACTTCTCGATCGTTTCCCAGTCGGAGCACTGGTAGTTGGTGCCCGGCCAGGGGTTGAACGGGATCAGGTTGATCTTGGCGGGGATGCCCCTGAGCAGCCGTACCAGTTCCTTCGCGTCGGCAAGGCTGTCGTTGACGTCCTTGAGCATCACGTATTCGAAGGTGATGCGCCGTGCATTGGAAAGGCCCGGATAGGCACGGCAGGCGGCCATCAGGTCCTTCAGCGGGTACTTCTTGTTGATCGGGACCAGCATGTCGCGCAGGTCGTCGCGCACCGCGTGCAGTGAGATGGCAAGCATCACCCCGATCTCGTCGCCGGTGCGGTAGATCTCGGGCACGACGCCGGAGGTCGACAAGGTGATGCGTCGCTTCGACAGCGACAGCCCGTCGCCGTCGGACGCGATCAGCAGCGCCTTCTTCACTTCCTCGAAATTATAGAGCGGCTCGCCCATGCCCATCATGACGATGTTGGTGATGCGGCGGCCTTCCGCCGGCACGATCGCGCCGGCCGGCGTATCGCGATCCGGGAAATCGCCCAGCCGGTCGCGCGCGGTCATCAGCTGCGCGAGGATTTCTTCCGCGGTGAGATTGCGCACCAGCTTCTGGGTGCCGGTGTGGCAGAAGGAGCAGGTCAGGGTGCAGCCGACCTGGCTGGAGATGCACAGCGTACCGCGGCCTTCCTCGGGGATGTAGACCGTCTCCACCTCGACGGGCCGTCCGGCGCCGCGCGGAGGAAAGCGGAACAGCCACTTGCGCGTGCCGTCGGACGAGATCTGCTCCTCGACGATTTCCGGCCTGGCGATCGAGAACGTGCGGTCGAGATCGGCGCGAAGCTCCTTCGAGATGTTGAACATCGTCGAGAAATCGGAGACGCCGCGCACGTAGAGCCAGTGCCAGAGCTGGCTGGCACGCATCTTCGCCTGGCGTTCGGGCACGATGCCCATGTCGACGAGCGCCTCGGCAAGTTCGGCGCGCGAAAGCCCGACCAGCGGCGGCTTTTCCCGGGCCGCGGGACGGAGCGCGTTCCGCGTCTCGGCGGAGGTGATGTCGAACGATAGGGCCATGGTCGGGGAAATATGATCGGCCGCAGCCGATTGCCAATGTTTCGGGCGACATAGCAGAAGTTTGTGCGCCAGTCACGCGGCGGTCGTCAGGCGACCGCGATGAAGCGCGGACACCCTTCTGAACGAACCCGGTCGCGAATGGCGGCGAACCCCGGGGGCTCGCCGGCCGGAACTATTTGCAGGCCTGGATGGAGTCGAGCGCGGCGGTGATCCCGCGCAGCGAGAAATTGTAGCTCGTGGCGTTGCCGCGGCCGGACTTTGCGTCGACCGACATCGTCGAGCCGGCCTTCATGGCTGCCACCAGCTGCGGCTCTTCGGCGGCATTCTCCAGCCAGGCCGACTTGCCCTTGGTGAACAGCGAGAAGGACCGGTCGCCCACCTTGACGGAGACTTTGGAATTCTCCTGGAACGAGTAGGATGCGATGAATTGCGGCTCGAAGGCCACGTTCTGTCCCGGCTTCTGGCTCACGAAGAAGAAGATGTCGCCGTGGTCGAGCTTCGGCGGCTGCTTTTCCGTCGGCACGGACAGGACGTAGCAGACCTTTCCGGAGTCGCCCTGATAGGAATAGGTTCCCCAGGCGTTGAACTGGTTGATCTTTGTCGCCGATTGCGCGGCGGCCGGACCGGCGATCATCACCGCGAGAGCGCCTGCGAGGAGCGAAATCAGTGCACGCATTTCTTGCCTACCGTTTTTTTGTGTCCTGATCGAAGACGGATGCCGGCCTCCCGAAGACCGAACGGCTTCAACTTTATTAAATCGGGGTTACCAAAGGATGAACTTCCCCGGCGCCGCCCAGCCGCTTGCCGGCTTTCAGGTGTTCGCCGGAGCGAAGCCTGCGGGCGCCCCGCGTATTTGCTGGGCAAGTGTGAACGGCACGAAAACGGCGAGAATTTGTCGGTTCACTCTTTGCGACGCGAGTGTTACCGACAGCGGCGAGTTCCTGACCCGTATTGCGCCGCTACAGACACCTTCGTAGGTTCTCACAGACAGACATGCTTGGCAGGCCAGGAAAAAACCGGGAATGAACGCGGCGCTGCGAGAAGAATATGCATTGCTTGCAGCACGGGTGGCCGGGGCGCGGGACCGCGAGGCGTTCCGGATTCTGTTCGATCACTTCGCACCGCGCATCAACGGCTATCTGCAGCGGCTCGGCATGGAGCAGAGCGCGGCGGAAGATCTCGCGCAGGAGGTCATGGCCGTGCTCTGGCACAAGGCGCATCTGTACGATCCCGGCAAATCGTCGCTGGCGACCTGGCTCTTCAGGATCGCGCGCAATCGCCGGATCGACGGCATCCGCCGCGACCGCTCGCATCTTCTCGATCCCGACGACCCCATGCTCCAGCCGGAAGACGAGGAGCCTGCCGATTCCAGGATGGACGCGGAGCAGCGCGACGGGCGTATCCGGGCGGCTCTCGATGAATTGCCGAAGGAGCAGCTGGAACTGGTCCGCATGGCCTTCTTCATCGGCCTCACGCACAGCCAGATCGCGGAACGGACCGGCCTTCCCCTCGGCACGGTCAAGTCGCGGATACGGCTCGCCTTCGGCCGCCTGCGCAAGATGATGGAGGCGGATCCGAAGATCGACGTCGCCTGAGGGGCAGGTCGTTCTACTGCTGCAGGAACCTGCGTGCGGCGGTGCGGTGCGCGGGCGTGATGTGCGAGCGGATGGCACCGATCGCGGCGGTCAGAACCGCGATGTCGTCGGTGAAGCCGAAACCGACGAGGAAATCCGGGATGATGTCGAGCGGCACGACGAAATAGGCGAGCGCGGCGAGCAGGATGCCGCGCACGCGCGTCGGCGTCTTTTCGTCGAGGGCGCAGAAGTAGGCTGCGACGACCTCGTCCATGAAGGGTATGCGGCCGGCGGCACGGCGGACGGTCCGCAGGAAATCGCGACGGACACGTCGTTCCCGGCGATTGGTCTCTTCCGCGGGAACCGGCGCGAGCACCTCCTCGATATCGGCATCGTCGATGGTCTTCTTCATGAAACTTATCTGGGTCGCGTCCAGCTTGATCACAAGTGGGTTCAGCGGGCGTAGGCGTCCATCTTCTTCGCCAGCTTGAAGTCCAGTTCGGTCAGGCCGCCGGCATCATGCGTCGATAATGTCACCTCGACCGTCTTGTAGACGTTGAACCATTCCGGATGGTGATCCAGCTTCTCGGCGGCCAGCGCGACACGCGTCATGAATGCGAAGGCCTCGCTGAAGTTCCTGAAGGTAAACGTCTTTTCGATCGCCTCGCGGCCTTCGGAGCGCGTCCAGCCGGTCAGATCGGCCAGAGCCGCGGCGACCGCGTCGTCGTCGAGCTTCTGTCGTGCCATTGGTTCTGCTCCCTCTCGGATTGCCGCCTGCGCTGACATAGCGCTGCGCGGCCGGCGTGGAAGGGCACCCGCATCGAACGGCCGACGCGGTCAGCGCATCATCCGGAACGCTTCCACTCCAATGGTCGAACCTCCCGCCGAATCCTGCCTCGCCGCATCGAGCGGCCATGCTTCCTCGACGATGTAGGGGCCGCCACCAACCGAATCGCGTGACGACATCAGGACGAAGCGGCCGGCGCGGAATGGAGCCGACGAGAAGCCGCCGTGGCTGGAGAGATAGGTTGCGATCTCGAGCGGGTTGACGTTGCGCAGCCTGGCGATCGTCACATGCGGCACGAACTTGCGCGGATCGCCCGGAGCGCCGTTGCGCGAGCAGATGCGGTCGATATCGGCCTGCAAGGTGCTGAGTTCGGCGGAAGGCGACACCCCGGCCCACAGCGCGTGGGGCTTCTTGCTTCCGAAAGCGCCGACGCCGGACAGGCGGACCTCGAAGCCTGGCCGCCGCACCCGGTCGAGCCCCGCCACGATGTCGTCGGCGATACGGCCTTCGACGTCGCCGATGAAACGCAGTGTGATATGGTAGTTCTCGACGTCGATCCAGCGCGCGCCCGGCAGACCGCCCCGAAGCAGGGAGAGGGAAAGCGCGGCATCGCGCGGAATCTCGAGGGCGGTGAAAAGTCGCGGCATGGCTACCTCCTCGAATCGCTCCGTCTTTCGCAGCGAATCATCGATCCGTTGTTGCGGCAAGCCCGATGAGGATGGCTTGCGCGTTTCGTGTGGGGCTGCGGCGCACAGCCCACACCTCGACCGCTTCTCAATCGATACCCGATATTGCCTCCTTCACCGTCGGCAAAGCCTCGGAAACCATCCGGTCGACGCCCTTCGCGTTCGGATGCATCCCGTCGGCAAGCTGCAGGTCCTTGTTCGCGGCGACCCCATCCAGAAAGAAGGGGAGAAAGGTGACGCCGTGCTTTTCGGCCAGCCGCGGGAAAAGCCCGTCGAAGGCGCTTGCATAATCCTCGCCGAGATTCGGTGCCGCGAGCATGCCGGCGAGCAGCACCGATATCCCGCGCTCCTTCAGGCGCGAGATCATCGCGTCGAGGTTTCGTTCGGTGATCTCGGGCGAGACGCCGCGCAGCATGTCGTTGGCGCCGAGCTCGAGGATGACGAGTTCGGTTCCGTCCGGCACGGACCAGTCGAGCCGCCCGAGGCCGCCGCTGGTCGTATCGCTGGAAACACCGGCATTGGCGACCGAAACGTCGTATCCGTCTGCGCGCAGGGCCGCCTCCAGTTTCTCCGGAAACGACTGCCCGGACTCGAGCTGGTATCCCGCCATGAGGCTGTCGCCGAACCCGACGATGTCGATCGTTTCCGCAAGCGCTTGCCCGTGCAGGGCAAGGACCGCCAAACCGGCGGCGGTGATCGCACGTAACTGCTGTTTGAAAGCCATCGTCGAGAACCCATATGAACCCGGACCGCAAACAGCCTGCCGCCGTTCATCCGCCCGTACTCCAGGACATATAGGACCATCCCCGGTGACAGAAACAGTGATCGACCTGAAGAATGTTTCACTGACGCTGGGACAGGGGGCTTCTTCGGTCCACGTCCTGAAGGATCTGAACCTGGAGATATCGACCGGCGAGGCTGCCGGCATCGTCGGTCCGTCCGGATCGGGCAAGTCGACCCTGCTGATGGTGATCGCGGGCCTGGAGGGCGTCGACGCCGGTTCGGTGGTGATCGCAGGCAAGCGCATCGACGGGCGGAGCGAGGACGAGGTCGCGGCGTTCCGCGGCCGCAACATCGGCATCGTGTTCCAGTCGTTCCACCTGATCCCGAACATGACGGCGCTGGAAAACGTCGCCGTGCCGCTCGAACTTGCCGGACGCGACGATGCGTTCGACATCGCGGCGCGGGAGCTCGAAGCGGTCGGACTGAAGGACCGGGTGACCCACTATCCGGGCGAACTGTCGGGCGGCGAGCAGCAGCGGGTCGCGATCGCCCGCGCCCTCGCGCCCGAACCGAAGATCCTGATCGCCGACGAGCCGACCGGCAATCTCGACCAGGTGACCGGCCGCCAGATCGCGGATCTCCTCTTCGCGAAGGCGGCCGAGCGCGGCATGACGCTGGTGCTCGTCACGCACGATGCCTCGCTCGCGGGACGCTGCGACCGGCAGATCGCGATGCGTTCCGGCCGTATCGAAGGCGGCGATCTGCTCGCGGCCGTCCCGGCCTGAGGATCGGACCTTGCAGTTGAGGCGCTCGCTCGATCTCGCCGTCCGGTTCTCGCTGCGCGAAATGCGCGGCGGGTTGTCGGGCTTTCTCATCTTCATCACCTGCATAGCGCTCGGAGTGGCGGCAATCGGCGGCGTCAACTCGGTCGCGCGCTCGATCACCTCCGGCGTCGCCAACCAGGGCCAGACCCTGCTTGGCGCCGACCTCCGCTTCGAGCTGGTCCACCGTCAGGCCAGTGATGCGGAAGCCGCCTTCCTGGAAAGCCTCGGCGCGGTGGCGCGGAGCGCCAACATGCGTTCGATGGCGCGTCTCGAGGACGGCTCGGACCAGACGCTGGTCGAGGTCAAGGCCGTCGATCCGTCCTATCCCCTCTATGGCAGCCTCGCGACCACGCCCCAGCTCGATCACGAAGCCTTGTTCGGCAAGCGTGGGAACGCCTATGGCGCCGCGGCCCCGCAACTCCTGTTCGACCGGCTGAACCTTGCCCCCGGCGCGCGCCTGAAGCTCGGCAACCAGACGTTCGAACTGCGCGCCGTCATCGACGACGAGCCCGATCTGGTCTCGGACGGTTTCGGTTTCGCGCCAAGGCTGATGGTGTCCATGGAGGGCATGCAGGCTTCGGGGCTCGTCCAGCCGGGCAGCCTGGTCGAGTACGCCTACAAGATCCGGCTGCCGGCAGGCTCTTCGGGAGCCGATATCGCCAGGATCCAGGAGCGCGCCGGCAGCGAATTCCCGGAAGCCGGATGGAGCATACGATCGCGCGCCAATGCGGCGCCTTCGCTGTCGGCCAACATCGAGCGCTTCTCGCAGTTCCTGACGCTCGTCGGGCTGACCTCGCTCGTGGTCGGCGGTGTCGGCGTCGCCAATGCGGTGCGCGCGCATCTCGAGAGCAAGCGCGCGGTGATCGCCACCTTCAAGAGCCTCGGCGCGTCCGGCGGCTTCGTGTTTGCCGTCTATCTCGTGCAGATCACGATCGTCTCGATCCTCGGCATCCTGGCCGGCCTGGTGCTCGCCGCATTGATGCCGTTCGCTGCAAGCGCGGCCCTTTCCGGCGTCCTTCCGGTGCCGGCCCAAGGCGCGATCTACTGGGACGCGCTCGGGATGGGAGCGCTGTTCGGCCTGCTCGTGACGCTCGCCTTTGCCCTGCTTCCGCTCGGCCGTGCGCGCGACGTGCCCGCCACCGCCCTGTTCCGCGAGATGGGTGTCGATGCGGCCAGGCTGCCGCGACTGCCATACGTCGCCGCGGCGGTCGCGATCACCCTGGTGCTGGTCGGCCTCGCGGTCTGGTTCTCGACGGATCGGACGATCGCCGCGATCTTCCTCGCCGCCACCGCCTTTTCCTTCGGCGTGCTGCGGCTGGTCGGGCAATTCGTACAGTTCCTGGCGCGCAGGAGCCCGCGCGTCCGCTCGACCGCGCTCAGGCTCGCGCTTGGCAACATCCATCGGCCGGGCGCTCTCACGCCGTCGGTCGTCCTGTCCCTCGGCCTCGGGCTGACGCTCCTCGTCACCCTGGCGCTGGTGGACGGCAACCTGCGCAGCCAGATCGCCGGGACTCTCACCGAGCGCGCGCCAAACTTTTTCTTCGTGGATATCCAGAACACGGAAGTGGACGATTTCGCTTCGCTCGTCGGGAAGCTCTCGCCGGAAGGCAAGCTCGTGCGCGTTCCCATGCTGCGCGGCCGCGTGATGGCACTGAACGGCGTCGACGTGCGCGAGATCGAGGTGCCGCCGGAGGGACGCTGGGTGCTGCGCGGCGACCGCGGCATCACCTATGCCAGGAACATCCCGGAAAATGCGACACTCTCGCAAGGCGAATGGTGGCCGGAAGGCTATTCCGGCGAGCCGCTGGTCTCCTTCTCCGCCGAAGAGGGACGCGAGATCGGGCTGAAGCTCGGCGACACGATCACCGTCAACGTGCTTGGCCGCAACGTGACCGCCCGGATCGCCAACTTCCGTAACGTCGAGTGGGAATCGCTCGGCATCAACTTCGTCATGGTGTTTTCACCAAACACCTTCGCGGGCGCGCCGCACGCCTGGCTCGCGACGCTGCTCGACCGCGCCTCGACAGCGGCCGAGGAGGCCCGGATCCTCAATTCGGTCACCCAGGCGTTCCCGGCGGTGACGACGGTCCGGGTCAAGGATGCGCTCGACATCGTCAATCGCCTCATAGGCCAGCTTGGAACCGCCATCCGCGCGGCGGCCTCGGTCGCGCTGGTCGCATCCGTTCTCGTGCTCTCCGGGGCGCTCGCGGCGGGCAACCGCGCCCGCATTCACGATGCCGTGGTACTGAAGACGCTCGGAGCGACGCGCCGGACCCTCATGGTCGCGTTCTCCCTGGAATACATGCTGATCGGGCTCGCGACGGCGATCTTCGCGCTCGCGGCGGGAGGCGTCGCCGCCTGGTTCGTCATCTCTCGCATCATGAAGCTGCCGGCGGTCTTCCTGCCCGAAGTGGCGGTCTCGACCATCGTCATTGCGCTGGTGCTGACGGTCGGATTCGGCCTGCTCGGCACCTGGCGCGTGCTCGGTCACAAGGCTGCTCCGGTGCTGCGCAACCTTTGACGCGCCGTTAACCCTTTGCCGAAGCCGAGCCGGAGGCGATGAATTTCGTGCGATAACAAACGTTCGCACGGGAAAGTGCTCTTGTTCTCGGTGCGAAGGCACATCATATTTGCCGTAGGCATGCTGGAGTCCCGCCAGCGGCGCCTGGGCGCTCGGTATGAGGCCGCCCGACACCGGACGGGACAGAAGCTGTAAGAGGAAATCATGGCTGACATCCGCAACTACAATGCGCGCGTCGCCGGCGCTGGCACTCGTGCCGATGCCGGAATCGACGAGGGCCTTCGCGCATACATGCTCAAGGTCTACAATCTCATGGCGCTCGGCCTCGCCATAACCGGCCTGGCCGCCTGGGGCAGTTTCAACTTCGCCGTGGCCGATGGCCAACTGACTGCGTTCGGGCAGCTGATCTATGCCAGCGCCTTCCGCTGGGTCGTGATCCTGGCGCCGCTCGCGATGGTGTTCTTCCTGTCGTTCCGCATCAACAAGATGAGCGTCTCGGCGGCACAGACCACCTTCTGGGTCTACTCCGCGCTGGTTGGCCTGTCGCTATCGACGATCTTCCTCGTCTACACGGGCGAAAGCGTCGTACGGACCTTCTTCATCACCGCAACCGCGTTCGGCGGCCTGTCGCTCTACGGTTACACGACCAAGCGCGACCTGTCGGCGATGGGCTCCTTCCTGGTGATGGGCCTGTTCGGGCTGATCATCGCCATGCTGGTCAACATCTTCCTGCAGTCGTCGGCGCTCCAGTTCGCCATTTCGGCGATCGGCGTGCTTATCTTCGCGGGCCTCACCGCCTACGACACGCAGAACATCAAGGAGATGTACTACGAGGGCGACAGCGACGTCGTGGCCGGCCGCAAGGCCATCATGGGCGCCTTGCGTCTCTACCTCGACTTCATCAACCTGTTCATGTTCCTGCTGCAGTTCCTCGGCAACCGCAACTGAGGCCGGGCTGGACCAATCGAAACGTCGGGAGCGGCCCTCGGGCCGCTCTTTTCTTTTCCGCTGCGCCCGGCTTAAGTCGGTGCGTACCGGACCCATGCACCCAGAATGAGCGCCGTCGCCCTACGCACCGCCACCATGGCAGACATCGCCGCGATCACGGTTGTCTATGCGGATGCGGTGAAGAACGGTACCGCGAGCTACGAGCTCGATCCCCCCGGCGAGGCCGAGATGGCGGTGCGGTTCCAGGCTCTCGCCGAAAGATCCTATCCCTTCCTGGTGGCGGAAGGCGCATCGGGCCTGCTGGGCTACGCCTATGCCGGTCCGTTCCGGCCGAGGCGCGCCTACCGCTTCATGGTGGAGGATTCCATCTACGTCGCTCCGGATGCGCAGGGCCGGGGCATCGGACGCATGCTGCTCGCCATGCTGGTCGATGAGACGGCAAGGCTGGGCTTCCGTCAGATGGCCGCGGTCATCGGCGACGGCACGCGCAACGTCGCTTCGGTGCGGCTGCATGCGCGGCTCGGCTTTCGCCAGACGGGCGTCCTGGAAGGATCGGGGTTCAAGCATGGCCGCTGGCTGGACACCGTATTCATGCAGCTGTCGCTGAACGGTGGAAAATCCACCGATCCCGATCCTGAATCGCTGCCCGAGAGGAAATTCCGCGCCAGCCTGTAGCCGTATCCTGCCCTTTCAGGCGTGGACCAGCTTCAGGTGCCGGTCGAAGACGTTGAGCACGCGCGCAAGCTCCTGCCCCCGCTTGAGGATCTGTCCCGAGGCGGCGACAACCGAGTAGGCGCCCTGCTTGCGGGCCAGTCGCGGGTCCTTGACGATCTGGAAAAGGGGCACCTCGCTCGTCCGCCGGAACACCGAGAACACGGCGCGGTCCTGCAGGTGGTCGATCGCGTAGTCCCGCCATTCGTTGGCGGCGACCATGCGCCCGTAGATTCTCAGGATTTGATCGAGTTCCCGGCGGTCGAATGTGACCGGGAGTTTCTGACGATCCCGCCGCGCCTCGTGGAGCGGGATCAATATTGCGGAGCTGTCCCCATCCTCCGCCCCGTTGGAACGCTCAGCCATGAGCTCACCTTCCGCGACAGTTTCACGACACTGGAAAGGTCGTCTTTCCGGTCCGGATTTGCAACCCCTTGCGCCTCGATGCAGGCAGAAGCGACGGCGCGCCAGCGCTTCTGCCCACGCGACGAACCGGATATTGCGATCCTTCATCCGACCGGACGGAGACCTTGCCGGGCGGCGGGCTGACAGACGCCGTGCCTGCCGTCCTTAACACAAGGTAAACACCACGGTCACGAAGCGGCACAGGGTGATTGAATTGGTGAACGTCGGCCACATTCCTGCCGCGAATTGTCCCGCTTCCGGCCCCAATGCGCGGCGAACATCCGATCGTTGCCTGAGACGGTTCGGTCTGGCGCTGGCCCCGTAACCCCAAGCCCCCCGCCCACGGTGTCATCGCTGGGCCGAACCAATCTCGGCAACAACTCTTTCCCCTGGCAGACGGATGTAGAGCGGGCCGCCCCGCCTACATCGATGGATGGTCGAGGATCGCTGCGCCGATGATTGGCCCCGGAAGGCCGTTCCTGCCAGCGGCCTGCAGCAGCACCGCACAGCCACCCGCGCCTTTCCGCTTCAGTTCGCTCGTCGGAATTTCCAGCCGCATTTCGCTGCCGTGCCACATCCCGGCGGCCTGGATGCCGGACACCGCATTCCAGTAGGTGACGGATTTTCCGGCGTTTTCTCCCCGCGCGATTTCCACCTTCGTCGCCGGTTCGAAGAAGACGAGCACGAGGCTCGCCTTGCCCTTGCGGTGCGTGCCGGCGCCGGTCTCGATGATGATGCTCTCGGGGCCCTGCCTGATGCTGATGTCGATCACCAGACCCTTGCCGGCGGCCTCCATGTCCGACAGCGCGCCTTCGACCTTGCCGCGGCTGGCGCCGTTCATGTGCTGGCGCCCGTTCACCACGACCTGCGGCGTATAGACCGAACCTTGGCCGAGGGCCTGTGCATAGTCGCGTTGACGGGCGGTGTTTTCCGGATCGGCGAGGGTGTCCCTCCATCCGAGATAGTCCCAGTAGTCGACATGGTAGGCAAGCGCGACCACGTCGCCGCGCCGGGCGAGATCACCCAGATAGGCGTCGGCGGGCGGACAGGAGTTGCAGCCCTGGCTGGTGAACAGTTCGACCACGCCGCGTGGTTTCCCATCCTGGGCGAGAGCGGTTGCGGGCAGGAGCGAAAGAGCGGCTGCCGCCAGCAGGATGCCGATCTTCCGGAAGGTGCCCATGTCTGTCCCTGTCTGGTGGTGGGATCGCATCTGCCCGCGCTCGATACAATTTCGACAGTACGCGCATGCACGGGTCAACCCGAAGTCACGTTGCGGTGAGACCGTTATGCAGCATACTCACCGGAAAATGGAACCGACATGATCGATTCGCTTTTCGCCAGCATCGACAACTACTGCGAACGCACCGGCCCCGGATTGTGGTCGGAACCGCTCAACGCGATCACGAACCTTGCCTTCATCGCCGCCGGGATCTGGGGCCTGCACGCAATCAGGAAGCGCGACGGCGATCCCTTCGCGGTGGCGCTCGCCTGGTGGGTCATTGCCATCGGCGTCGGCTCCGCACTGTTCCATACTTTCGCCAACGGCCTGACGATCTGGTTCGACGTCGTCCCGATCGCCACCTTCACGCTGGCGCTGACGCTGTTCAACATCCGCCGCTGGGTCGGCTTCGGCTGGTGGCCGTCGGTTGCAGCCCTCGTCGCCTTCTTCGTCGTCACTGGCTTCATCACCGCGATGCTGCCGGACTGGGTGAGGGTGGCCACCAACGGCACGTCCGGCTATCTGCCGGCCCTGCTTTCCCTCGCCTTCTGGGGTGTCGTGCTCGTGCTGCGCGGGCACCCGGCCGGCTGGTACGATCTAGGCGCGGCGGCAATGCTGCTCGTGTCGGCCTTCTTCCGCACCATAGATCCGGACGTGTGCTCGACATTTCCGGCCGGAACGCACTTCCTCTGGCACACGCTTAACGGTGCCATGCTGGCCGTGCTCCTTGCGTCAGTCGCCTGGTACGGCTCCGGCGTACCTGACGGGCGGCGCACTCCCGCCGTCGCGGGTTCCTGAACGAAAAAGACCGCCGGGATCGCTCCCGGCGGCCGATTTCTTCTGCCTTCGCAGCAGCGGTCAGGCGGCGAGGTCGCGCAGCACGTATTGCAGGATGCCGCCGTTCTTGAAGTAGTCGAGTTCGTCAAGCGTATCGATGCGGCAGATGATCGGCAGTTCCGCCGTTGCCCCGTCGGCGTATTCGATCTTCGCCGTCATCCTCTGGCGCGGCTTGATGTTCTCGATGCCGTCGATGGTGACCTTCTCGTCGCCCTTCAGCCCCAGCGAGGCCCATGACGTGCCTTCCTCGAAGACGAATGGGATGACGCCCATGCCGACCAGGTTGGAGCGGTGGATGCGCTCGAAGGACTGCGCCACGACCGCCTTGACGCCGAGCAGGTTGGTGCCCTTGGCCGCCCAGTCGCGCGAGGAGCCGTTGCCGTATTCGACGCCGGCGAAGACGACCAGCGGCACCCCCTCCTGCTTGTACTGCATGGCGGCGTCGTAGATCGACATCTCCTCCTTGGAGGGATAGTGGATCGTGTAGCCACCCTCGCGGCCATTCTCGCCGAGCATGAAGTTGCGGATGCGGATGTTGGCGAAGGTGCCGCGCATCATCACTTCATGGTTGCCGCGCCGCGTGCCGTACTGGTTGAAGTCGGCGACGCCCACGCCGTGGTCGGTGAGGTACTGGCCCGCCGGGGAAGCGGCCTTGATCGAACCCGCCGGCGAGATGTGGTCGGTCGTGATCTTGTCGCCGAACAGGCCGAGGATGCGCGCGCCCTCGATCTTGCCGACGTCGCCCGCCTTCTTCGGCATGCCGGCGAAGTAGGGCGGGTTCTGGACATAGGTGGAATCGTCGTCCCAGGCGTAGGTCTCGCCAGCCGGGATCTGCACCGCCTGCCAGTTCTCGTCGCCGGTGAACACCTCCGCGTATTTCTGCTCGAAGAGGTCGCGCGTGACGTGCTTCTGGATGAACTCCTGGATCTCCTGGTTGGAGGGCCAGATGTCCTTCAGGAAGACGTCCTTGCCGTCCCTGTCCTGGCCGATCGGCTCCTTCGTCAGGTCCTTGGTGACCGTGCCGGCGAGCGCGTAGGCGACCACCAGAGGCGGCGAGGCGAGATAGTTCGCCTGCACATCGGGAGAGATGCGGCCCTCGAAGTTGCGGTTGCCCGAAAGAACGCCCGCGGCGATCAGGCCCTTGTCGTTGATGGTCTTCGACACCGCCTGCGGCAGCGGGCCGGAATTGCCGATGCAGGTCGTGCAGCCGAAGCCGACGAGGTTGAAGCCGATCTGGTCGAGTTCCTTCTGCAGGCCGGCCTTCTCCAGATATTCTGCCACGACCTGCGAACCCGGCGCCAGCGACGTCTTCACCCACGGCTTCTGCTTCAGGCCGAGACGGTTGGCATTGCGCGCCAGCAGCCCGGCGCCGATCAGAACCGACGGGTTCGACGTGTTGGTGCAGGACGTGATGGCGGCGATCGCCACGTCGCCATGGCCGAGGTCGAAATCCTCGCCCTCCACCTTCCAGCGCTTGTCCGCCTCGGAGGCGTCCTTCTTGTATTCCTTGACCAGCGACTGCTCGAATCCGGCGGCAATGTCCGGAAGCGGGATTCGGCCCTCGGGACGCTTCGGTCCGGCCATCGAGGGCACCACGTCGCCGAGGTCGAGTTCCAGCGTGTCTGTGAAGACCGGCTCGGACGCGCCCGGCTGCCAGAACATGCCCTGCGCCTTCGAATAGGCTTCCACCAGCGCGATGCGATCCTTGTCGCGGCCGGAGATGGTGAGATATTTCAGCGTCTCCTTGTCGACCGGGAAGAAGCCGCAGGTCGCGCCGTATTCGGGACCCATGTTGCCGATCGTGGCGCGGTCGGCGAGCGTCATCGAGGCGAGGCCCTCGCCGAAGAACTCGACGAACTTGCCCACGACGCCCTTCTTGCGCAGCATCTGGACGACGGTCAGCACGAGATCGGTGGCGGTGACGCCTTCCTTCATCGAGCCGGTCAGCTTGAAGCCGACGACCTCCGGCAGGAGCATCGACACCGGCTGGCCGAGCATGGCGGCCTCGGCCTCGATGCCGCCGACGCCCCAGCCGAGCACCCCGAGGCCGTTGATCATGGTGGTGTGCGAATCCGTGCCGACGCACGTGTCGGGATAGGCTACCGTCGCGCCGTCCTCGTCCTTCGTCCACACGGTCTGGCCGAGATATTCGAGGTTGACCTGGTGGCAGATGCCGGTGCCGGGCGGCACGACACGGAAATTCTGGAACGCCTGCTGGCCCCACTTCAGGAAGCGGTAGCGCTCGCCGTTGCGCTTGTACTCGTATTCGACATTGTGGGCGAAGGCCATCGGCGTGCCGAACTCGTCGACGATGACGGAGTGGTCGATGACGAGGTCGACCGGCACCAGCGGGTTGATCTTCTGCGGATCGCCGCCGAGCGCCTTGATGCCGTCGCGCATCGCCGCGAGGTCGACGACGGCCGGAACGCCGGTGAAATCCTGCATCAGGACGCGTGCCGGGCGGTAGGCGATCTCGTGACCGGCCGAGCCCTTGTCGTCGAGCCAGCCCTTCACCGCCTCGATGTCGGCCTTGGTCACCGAGCGGCCGTCCTCGTTGCGCAGCAGGTTCTCCAGCAGCACCTTCATCGAGAAGGGAAGGCGCGAGACGCCGTCGAGCCCGTTCTTCTCGGCCTCCGCCAGGTCGAAATAGACGTACTCCTTGTCCCCCACCTTGAGGGTGCGGCGGCAGTTGAAGCTGTCGAGAGAATTAGACACGTGCGATCCCTAACTGTCTGTTGCCGAGGGGAAACGGACGCCAGTGCGACGGGGCAAAGGTGCGGGTACGGTCATTTCCGCTATCCGCTTCCGGGTGCCGCATCCCTTGGGAGGACCGCGCGCCGATCGGCGTAATTGGCTTCCATGCTGACCGCTGGCACGGTTGCTGATCTCTTAGAGAATTTCTAAAGAGAGTTCCAGTGTCGCGGGCGGGAATAATGCTGCATCGCAATGCGACTTTCAGCGGACGAGGAACGGATTTCGCATGCGCCTCGTGGCGGACGATCTTTCAGGCGAACGCGGCGGCGAACCCGTGTTCTCCGGCATCTCCTTCGCGGTATCCGACGGCGAGGGACTGCTCGTCACTGGCCCAAACGGTTCCGGCAAGTCGACCCTGCTTCGCATCGTAGCGGGACTGCTCCCTGCGGAGAGCGGAACGGTCGTGCTCGGGGACGGAGAACCGCGGTGGCCGGACATCGCCTCGGCCTGCCACTACCTCGGGCATCAGAACGCGCTGAAGCCAGCGCTCAGCGTAGTTGAAAACCTCGCCTTCTGGCGCGACTACATGGGCGAGCCGCATCTTGCGGTCGGTGAGGCGCTGGAGATGGTCGGGCTCGACGAGATCGGGCACCTGCCGCTCGGCTACCTCTCGACGGGTCAGAAAAGGCGCATCGCCATTGCCCGGCTCCTGGTGAGCTACCGCCCCGTCTGGCTGCTCGACGAACCCACGGCCGGTCTCGACCGGGCCTCGGAGAAGCAGTTTGCGGACCTGATGCAGGCGCATCTCGAAGACGGCGGCATGATCCTCGCCGCCACCCACCTGCCGCTCGGGCTGGAGTGGGCGCACGAGTTGAGGATGGGGGACCAGCCTTCACCCTCCCCCTTGCGGGGAGGGGCGAGCCGCGAAGCGGATCGGGGTGGGGGTGGCGATGAAGCGCTCGATTCTTCAGGCACAGCGGATCCGTCACCACCCCCACCCGACCCTTCGGGCCACCCTCCCCGCAAGGGGGAGGGAGACGGCTGATGCTGGCCCTCTACGTCCGTGACGTGCGGCTCGGCATCCGCGCCGGCGGCGGAGCACTGGTCGGCATCCTGTTCTTCCTGGCGGTCGTGGCGGTCATCCCCTTCGGCGTCGGGCCGGACCTGAACCTTCTCGCCCGCATCGGCCCGGCGATCCTGTGGATCGGCGCGCTGCTCGCCAGCCTGCTCGGCCTCGACCGTCTATTCCAGGCCGACCGTGACGACGGCTCGCTCGACCTCCTCATCATGAGCGGCGGGCGGCATCTCGTGGCATTGGCGGTGCTGGTGAAATGCCTCGCGCACTGGACGGCGAGCGTCCTGCCGCTGGTGATCGCCGCGCCCCTGCTTGGGCTCTTCATGAACATGGAGCCGGTCGGCATCGGCGCCGCCACCCTGACGCTGCTCTTCGGCACGCCGGCCATCGCCTTCATCGGCGCGGCGGGAGCGGCGGTGGCGGTCTCGCTGCCGCGCGGCGGCCTTCTGGTTTCGGTGCTCGTGCTGCCGCTGGTCATTCCGGTACTGATCTTCGGCGTCTCCGCAAGCTATGGCGCGGTGACGGAACCCGACCCCTTCCTGCCGCCCTTCCTGCTGATGCTGGCACTGACCATGTTCTTCGCCGTGCTCGGCCCTGTCGCCGCCGCGGCGGCGCTGCGCTGGTCGGCGGACTGAGCGATGCCCGGCGAGACCGACCTCCGCACGCTGCTTGCCTCCATGCGGCCGAGGCTCGACAGGCGGACTTTTGTCTACGCGTCGGTCACCGGAACGGAGAGCCTGCCGGTGGGGGCCGAACCCGTCATGCGCTTCACCGAGCGCGAAGGGACCACGCTCGTGCTGGAAAGCGAGGATGCTGCCCGCTCAGGGCTTGAAAGCACCTTCCCCTGCCGAATGATCACGCTCGACATCCACTCCTCGCTCGAAGCCGTCGGCTTTCTTGCGGCAATCCTGCCACGGCTGGCGGCAGCCGGCATTGGCGTCAATCCGGTCTCGGCCTTTCATCACGACCACCTCTTCGTACCCGCCGCCCGAGCCGAGGACGCGCTGGCGATCCTGCGCGCGATCGCCGACGAGGCGCGGGGCTGAGCCGTTCGGCCGTGCATCTTTCGCGACGAATTGATGCCGGTTTGACCGTGGTCAATTGCGTGGACCGGCAAGGAATTCTATCTAGGACGCCATGAGCCAGACCACGATCGCAACCAGCCGCTGGAGCGACCTCGCGAATCCCACGCGTTTCGTCGCGCTGGCGAATGCCGTCGTGCCGTGGCTGGCCGGGCTCTCGGCGATCGTGCTGGCGATCGGCCTGTGGCTCGCCTTCTCCGCGCCGGAAGATTACCAGCAGGGCATCACCGTGCGCATCATGTACATCCACGTACCTTTCGCCTGGCTCGCCATGATGTGCTACTCGATCATGGCCGCGTCGGCGATCGGTACGCTGGTGTGGCGCCATCCGCTGGCCGACGTCGCGCTCAAGTCCGCGGCACCGATCGGTGCGGTGTTCACCGCGCTGTCGCTCATCACCGGCTCCATCTGGGGCAAGCCCATGTGGGGCACATGGTGGGTGTGGGACGCGCGCCTCACCTCCGTCTTCGTGCTCTTCCTGATGTATCTCGGCCTGATTGCGCTGACCCGCGCGCTGGACGACCCGGGCCGGTCGGCGCGCGCCGCGGCGATCGTCACGCTCGTCGGCTTCATCAACATCCCGATCATCAAGTTCTCGGTCAACTGGTGGAACACCTTGCACCAGCCGGCTTCGGTGCTGCGCCTCGACGGCCCGACGATCGATCCGTCCATGCTCTGGCCGCTGCTTGTCATGGCGCTCGGCTTCACGCTGCTCTTCTTCACGCTGCACCTGATGGCGATCCGCACCGAGATCTGGCGCAGGCGCGTCATCGCCATGCGCCGCGTCAGTGCCCGCCGCGCCGATCGCAAGGCCGGCTGACGACATGACCCACACGCTCTACGTCGCCGCCGCCTACGGCATCTCGGCGCTCGGCATCCTCGGACTGATCGCCTGGAGCCTGATCGACCAGCGCGCCCGCAGGACCGAAATCGCCGAGCTCGAGGCGAGCGGCGTTCGCCGCCGGTCCGACCGGGCGCGGGAGGAAAAGGCGTGAGCGTCGAGCAGAGCCCAGGGACGTCGCGCCGCTGGATCGTTTTCGTCCCGCTCCTGGCCTTTCTCCTGCTCGCCGGTCTCTTCCTGCTGCAGCTGATGTCGGGCCGGGACACGTCCACGATCCCCTCCGCGCTGATCGGCCAGGCGGCGCCACAGACCAGCCTGCCGCCGCTCGAAGGAACCGATGTGCCGGGCTTCGACAACGCCAGCCTCGAAGGCGAAGTCACGCTGGTCAACGTGTGGGCGTCCTGGTGCGCGCCCTGCCGGCAGGAGCACCCGCTGCTGATGCAGCTCACGGGCGACGAGCGCTTCCGGATCGTCGGGATGAACTACAAGGACAAGCCCGCCAACGCCCGCCGCTTCCTCGGCGAACTCGGGAGCCCCTACGACGCCATCGGCGTGGACGACAGCGGCCGCACGGCCATCAACTGGGGCGTCTACGGCGTGCCGGAGACCTTTCTGGTCGGCAGAAACGGCGTCATCCGGTGGAAGCATGTCGGCCCGTTCACGCCCGAAAGCATCCGCGACGAACTGATGCCTCAGATAGAGAAGGCGCTGTCGGCGGGTTGAGCCGAGGGCACCCGGCCATAAACGGAGCGTCTGACCTCAGCGCTTCAACAGGACCGCTTCCAGCGAGGCCGAAACCCGTTCGGCCGCGACCGAGGACTGCCAGTCCAGCTCCCGCACGAGATGATGCCAGGTCGTGGCGTGGGCGAGAGCCCAGGTGAAGTCCGCCGCCTCCTCAACGCTCCACCCGTCCGCCAGCAGCCCCGCGTCGTAGATCCGGCGAATCGCCCTCCCGAACGCGTCCTGCAACACGCGCATCCGGTCGTCCCAGGCCTCGCCCGCCGCCTCATCCCCGGCTTGAGCCGCGGACATGAGGGCGAGCGCCAGAGCCCCGATCTCCGGCAGGTATCCGAACCAGACTTCGACCACTCTTCTTAAGCAATCCGACGGCGTTTCGCTCGCCAATGCCACCCGGAAGCGCCGGCCGACGCCGCTCGTCCTGTCCTTGTGCCGCGTTACGGCGCCGAGAAGCCCACTGCGGCCGCCGTAGAACAGGTAGATGGCCTGTCGTGAGACCCCCGCCTTCCTCGCGACGGAAATCAGGGTGGCGGCCTTCACGCCATCCTCTTCCACGATTTCAAGGGCGGCTTCCAGAATGCGGCGGCGTCCGCCGGGCTGTTCCGAATCATCGTGCATGCGGTTACTTGACACGTGTAAATACGTCTGTAAAGTCGCTACGTTCCCTCCTGAGTGGTGATCCAGATGGACATTCCCTTGTGGAAAGGCTCGGAAATTCGAATTCCTCTCGATGCAACGCTGCCGCAATTCGCCCGGCTCGCGGCGCAAGCTGTTCCCGACGCCATCGCGCTGATCGAAGGGACTTCGGGCGCCAGCGTCACCTGGAGCAAACTGGCCATCAGAGCCGAGCGCGCGGCGCGTGGCCTGGCGTCCTGCGGTTTCGGCCGGGGAGATTGCCTGTTCATGGTCATGCCCAACTCGATAGCGTGGTATATCGCGTCCCTGGCCGCGCAGAGCCTCGGCGGAACCGTCAGCGGCATCAATCCGCTTGCGACCCCGGGAGAAATGGCGCGCCAGATGTCGCGCGTACCGGTCAAGGCGGTGCTTTGCGCCGTCCTCTTCCTGCCGGCCGCGCGCGAGGCCGCGGCGAAGGCCGGGATCGGCCTGCTCATAACCGATGATGCCGCCGCTGGCGTGCTTTCCCTGCCCGACCTCGACGGTCCCGCGCTCGATCCCGACGACCATCGCAATTCTCCCGGTGACCCAGCCTTGCTGCCATTCTCCAGCGGCACGACCGGGCTGCCCAAGGCGGTCGTCCTCACCCACCGCTCGCTGATGGCCGGCGGAGCCCAGGCCGCCGCCGGTCTCGGCCTCGCCCCCGGCGACCGTATCCTCGGCCTGGCTCCGCTGTTCCACATCGTGGGGCCGTCACTCTTCGCGGCCGCGCTGCTCCGTCACGCCGCGATCGTCGTCATGCCTCGCTTCGATCTCCAGGCCATGCTCCTGGTGATCGCGCGTCATCGCGTGACCCACCTTCCGCTGTTTCCTCCGGTCATCAAGGCGTTCGCCTATCATCCGGCCGTGGAAGGCGCTGATTTCTCGTCGGTCCGCGCCGTGATCTCGAGTGGCGCACCGCTTGCCCCCGCGGTTCAGGAGCAGGCCGCCCGGCGCATAGGGCGTCCGGTCCTCCAGATCTACGGGATGACCGAAACCGGCGGATGCATCTCCATGGACCGGGCGGAAGACCCTACTCCGGGCAGCGTCGGATATCCCGTCGCAGGTCAGGAGATCCGTATCCTCGAAACCTCCAGCGCGGCGCTGCTCGGCGCCGGCACGGATGGTGAAGTGCAGGTACGCGGGCCGAGCCTGATGCAGGGCTATCTCGACAATCCCGACGAGACCGGGAAAGCCTTTGCCGGCGAGGGCTGGCTTAGGACGGGGGATACCGGCCATTTCGACGCCGAGGGTCGCCTGTGGCTGACCGGCCGGATCAAGGAACTGATCAAGGTGCATGCCGGCCAGGTTCCCCCGGTGGAGATCGAGATGATCCTGGCCGAGCATCCGGCGGTCGCCGACGTCGTGATCGTCGGCCGGCCCAACGAGCACTGCGGCGAGATACCCGTGGCCTACGTGGTTTGGCGGCGGGAAGCCGATCCCTTTGCGGTGATCGAATGGGTCAATGATCAGCTGATCGCCTACAAACGAGTCCGGGCGATCGAGAGCATCGAGGTCATTCCCCGCAATGCAAGCGGCAAGGCGGACCGCAAGGCACTCGCGGCGGAAGATGCATTGCGTTGCCGGAAATCCGAAGAGACGCGGAGGCCTCGGGCGGCCGTCGCCTGAGGTTCCGGACCGCGCGCCGCGCGGCCTGGCCTCACCACATCGACTTGGCGTAGGTCTCGTCCAGCCACAGATCCGTTTCGCGCGCCGGCTGCGGCAGTGCG
Source organism: uncultured Alphaproteobacteria bacterium (assembly GCA_963747465.1). Lineage (GTDB taxonomy): Bacteria > Pseudomonadota > Alphaproteobacteria > Rhizobiales > Rhizobiaceae > Aquibium. The sequence continues at coordinate 81,727 of CAVVFC010000003.1, read as the reverse complement.
AGCTGGTCCTTGAGGATCTCGCCGAGCGTCGGCATCTCGGCGCGCGCCGGCCAGCTTTCCGGCTTCCACAGTTCCGAGCGCATGAACGCCTTGGCGCAGTGCATGTAGCACGAGAGCACCTTCACCACGATCACGGCCGCCGGCAGCTTGCCGCCGACGGCGAGACGCGTGCGCAGCGCCTCGTCGGTGGTGATGCGGGCGTGGCCGTTGACGCGCAGCGTCTCGTTCATGTTCGGGATGAGGAAGAGCAGCCCGACCGCCGGCTCGCGCAGGATGTTCTCGAGCGTGTCGAGACGGTTGTTGCCGGGACGGTCCGGTATCGCGATCGTATGGTCGTCCAGCACCGCCACGAAGCCGGGCTTGTCGCCCTTCGGCGTCACGTCGGCATTGCCCTGGCCGTCGCAGGAGCCGATCAGCACGAAGGGGCTTTTCGCCAGGAAGTTCTTGGCGTGCGCATCCAGCGCATGCAGTTCCTTGCGCACGGAGCCGTCAGTAGGAGCCGGGGTCTTGTAGATGGCGCGCAGTTCCTCGCGCGTGGTCACGTATTCCATGTCAGCCCTTCCGCTTGAACGTCTCGTCCGTCGAATGGCGCATGATGAGCGGCATTTGGCTGAAAGTGAAGACGAGCGTGATCGGCATGATTCCCCAGACTTTGAATGCGACCCAGAAGTCGGTGGAGAAGCTCCGCCAGACGACCTCGTTGGCCACCGCCAGAAAGAAGAAGAACAGCCCCCATCGCAGCGTCAGCTTGCGCCAGCCCTCGGCGTCGAGCTTGAACGCCTCGTTGAAGACGTAGCCCAGCAGCGATTTGCCGAACACCAGGCCTCCCAGCAGGACGACGCCGAAGAGCGAATTCACGATGGTCGGCTTCATCTTGATGAAGGTCTCGTCCTGCAGCCAGAGCGTCAGCGCCCCGAAGACGAACACCACGGCGCCGGAAACCAGCGGCATGATCGGCAGCGAGCGCACGAGAAGCCACGAGACGGCGAGCGCGACCGCCGTCGCCACCATGAAGAGCCCCGTCGCAATGAACAGGGGGCCGCCGAGTTCGCCGAGTGCGGGGAAACGGGCCGCCAGCCACTCTCCGCGCGAATTGGCGAAGAAGAAGACCATCAGCGGCCCGAGTTCCAGCACAAGCTTGAGCAGCGGGTTCATGTGCCGGCGCTTGGGATCGGCAGTGTCTCTTTCGAAGATCGGTTCCTGCATGACGTTCCTTGTCTGCGGAGGCTGTAGCGATTTCCCGCCCCGTCAGGCCACCCCGGTGATCGCCTTGGCGAAGTCGCCGGCCGAGAAGGGTTCGAGGTCGTCGACCTGTTCGCCGACGCCGATGAAATAGACCGGCAGCTTGTGCTTGGCCGCGATCGCCACGAGGATGCCGCCGCGTGCGGTGCCGTCCAGCTTGGTCATCACCAGCCCGTTGACCCCGGCCACGTTGCGGAAGATCTCGACCTGGCTCAGCGCATTCTGCCCGGTCGTGGCATCGACCGTCTGGAGCACGGTGTGCGGCGCCTCCGGATCGAGCTTGCCGAGCACGCGGACGATCTTCTCCAGTTCGGCCATCAGTTCGGCCTTGTTCTGCAGCCGGCCGGCCGTGTCGATGATCAGCACGTCGGCGCCCGCGTCCTTCGCCTTTTCGTAGGCGTCGTAGGCAAGGCCTGCCGCATCGGCGCCGAGCTTCGAGGAGATCACCGGGGAGTTGGTGCGCTCGCCCCAGATCTTCAGCTGCTCGATCGCGGCGGCGCGGAAGGTATCGCCGGCCGCCAGCATCACCGAAAGGCCACCTGCGGTGAGCTTTGCCGCCAGCTTGCCGATCGTGGTGGTCTTGCCGGTGCCGTTGACGCCGACGACCAGCACCACGTGCGGCTTGTGCGACAGGTCCAGTTCGAGCGGCAGCGCCACGGGACCGAGCACCTTCTCGACCTCCTGTGCCATCACGGTGCGGACCTCCAGGTCCGATACGTCCCGCCCGTAGCGGCCGGAGGCGAGCGAATCGGTGATGCGGATGGCCGTTTCCATGCCGAGATCGGCGCGGATCAGCACGTCCTCCAGGTCCTGCAGCGTCTCATCGTCGAGGCGGCGCTTTGTGAAGACGCCGGAGATGTTGCTGGAAAGTTCCTTCGATGATCGTGACAGGCCGGTCCTGAGACGCTGGAACCAGCCGGCGCGCGGTTGCGGCTCGACCGCGGCCGGCGCGGCCTCGATCTTCCGCTCCACCGCCTTGCTCACGGTCACCCGGCCTGCGGTCGGCTGCAAGGCGGGCGGCCGGGGAGACGAAACAGGATCCGGCTCCGGCGCGATTTCCTCCGCGAGCGGATCGTCCTGAACCGGCGGCGGCGCGCGCAATGGTGGCAGGATTTCGGACGCCGGGGCCGGCGTCGGCAACTCGTCCGCGGGTTCGGTCTCCGTTTCTTCCGCGGAAGGCTCTTCGACGGCAGCGGGCTTTTCGGGTTCCGTCGCGGGGACCTCGAGCGCTTCTTCGTCTCCGGTCGTGCCAGCTGGCGGCGGAACGATCGCCTCGGGTTCGGGAGCGACGTCCCTCAGGAACGGATCGGGGGCGACCGGCGGCGGCTCGCGCAGCGGCGGTTCTATTTCGGCCGCGGGCTCTTCTGGTTCGACATGGACCGCCGGGGCATCACCGCCTCCCCTCAAGGCGGAGGGGGACGCAACTTCCTCTGAAGCCCCCTCCTTGAGGGGAGGGCTTAGGGGTGGGGGTACTTCGTGCGCAACCGCTTCGCGGAGCGCTTCATCACGCCCCTCCGCCTCATCCGGCCGCGCCTCTTCCGCGAGGCCCCCCTGGTCCTCGACCTTGTTCTTGCCGAAGGAGAAGACCTTCTTGATGAATCCGAATGCCATGCGTCCCCGGCCCTAGGCGGCTTGCGCCCGATCGGACGCGGCGATCAGGTGCGACCCGTCGTGACCGGCGATGCGGACCGGCACGATCTCGCCGGGTGCACCGCGATCGAGCTTCACCAGAGTGAACCCTTCCGTCCGTCCGATCCCCGTCTTCTCGACAAGGACGTTCTGGCCGGAGCCGCGCAGCGCCTCGACGTGGCGGCGGTAGGCGGCATCTCCCGCCGCGCGCAGGCCCGCCGCGCGCTCCTTGACGATATTGCGCGGAAGCTGCGGCATGCGCGCCGCCGGCGTTCCCTCGCGCGGCGAGAACGGAAACACGTGCAGATGCGTCAGGCCGCATTCCTCGACGATCTTCTGCGAGTTCATGAACATCTCGTCCGTTTCGGTCGGGAAACCGGCGATGATGTCGGCGCCGAACACCATGTCGGGCCGCAGGCGGCGCACGTCCTCGCAGAAGCGGATGGAGTCGTCGCGCGAATGACGCCGCTTCATGCGCTTCAGGATCATGTCGTCGCCGGCCTGCAGGGAGAGATGCAGATGTGGCATCAGCCGCTTCTCCGTCGCGATCGCCTCCATCAGGTCCTCGTCGGCCTCGATGGAATCGATCGAGGACAGCCTGAGCCGGCGGAGACCGGGAACCTGGCGCAGGATGGTGCGCACGAGCTTTCCCAGCCTCGGCGCGCCCGGCAGGTCGGCGCCGTAGCTCGTCATGTCGACGCCGGTCAGCACCACTTCCGCATGGCCGTTGCCGGCGAGCCGCTTTACCTGCTCGACCACGGCGCCCATGGGCACGGAGCGCGAATTGCCGCGCCCGTAGGGTATGATGCAGAAGGTGCAGCGGTGGTCGCAGCCGTTCTGCACCTGCACGAAGGCGCGGGCGCGTCCCTCGATCGCGTCGACCATGTGCGAGGCGGTTTCCGTCACGGACATGATGTCGTTGACGCGCGCCTTCTCGGTATCGTTCACGCCGAAGTCCGGCAGGGCGCGGTAATTGTGGCGCTTGAGCTTCTCCTCGTTGCCGAGCACGAGGTCCACTTCCTCCATGCCCGCGAAACTGGCGGGATCGGTCTGCGCCGCGCAGCCGGTCACGATGATGCGCGCCTGCGGCTGCTCGCGGCGCGCCTTGCGGATGGCCTGACGGGCCTGCCGCACGGCCTCGGCGGTAACCGCGCAGGTGTTGAAGACGACGGCACCGCCGGCGAGTTCGGCGAGCCCGGCGGCTTCCGCCTCGCGCTTCATCACCTCGGATTCGTAGGTGTTGAGGCGGCAGCCGAAGGTGACGACGTCGATGCCCTTCTTGCCAGCCGCCATCAGGACGCGCCCTCGATCTCGCGCGCCCAGGCGCCGGTCCGCGGGTCGAAATTACCAGCAAATTCCCATTCCGCGGGGCCGGTGAGGATCACGTGGTCGTCCTCGCGCCACTCCACCTCAAGCGGCCCGCCGGGCGCGGTGATGTCCACCTTGCGGCCGGTTCGCCCGGTGCGGGCGGCGGCGACGGTGGCTGCGCAGGCCGCGGAACCGCAGGCCCGGGTCAGCCCCGCGCCCCGCTCCCAGGTGCGGATCGCCATGGAAGAGGGCGAGGTGACCTGTGCGATCGTGATGTTGGCGCGCTCGGGGAAGATCGGATGGTTCTCGAGCAACGGCCCGACGCGGTCCAGTTCATAGGTCGACACGTCCGCGTCGACCCAGAAGATGGCGTGCGGGTTGCCCATCGACACCACCGAAGGCGAATGCAGCACAGGCGCGTCGATCGGGCCGGCCTGCAATTCGATGGCGCGCGTGTCGCGGAATTCCTCGGCCAGCGGTATCTCCTTCCAGCCGAAGCGGGGCATGCCCAGATCGACCGAGATCAGGCCGTCCTCGTGCTCGCGGGCGTTCAGGATGCCGGCGACGGTCTCGAAGGTGAACGCCTTCTCGCCGGTTTCCGCGGAGAGCGCCTGCACGACGCAGCGCATGCCGTTGCCGCAGGCCTGCGCGGGCGAACCGTCCGAGTTCAGGATGTCGATGAAGTAGGCCGTGCCGGGCGTCCTTGGCGCATGGATCGCCATGATCTGGTCGAAGCGCGTCGCGGGATCTGCGGCAAGCACAAGCGCCGCCGCCGCCGTCACCCGGTCCGCACGGCCGCGCATGTCGGCAACGATGATCTCGTTGCCGAGCCCGTTCATCTTCGCAAAGGGCGCGCGGTCGGACATGGCCAGGAACCGGAGTGTTCTGTTTCAGCCGCTATATGGCGGAACTGGCCCGGGATTACCAGACTGGCCGGCATCGGCCGGCCGGCATCATGCGATGGCGATGATGCCGAACAGGACGAGCAGGAACAGGATCAGCACGATTCCGACCAGGATCTTGGCGCCGGTGAGAGCCGCGCCCGAGACGGAATTGAAACCGAGCAGTCCGGCGACGGCCGCGACCACGAGAAGAATGAGTATCCATTTGATCATCGTGAAAAGCCCTTCATTTCCGCTGGCCTCCTAATGGAAAACCTCCGGTTTTGTTCCGGAATGGCACCAGGCGGTGGCCAAGGCACGAGGCCGGCCACGGCGGAATCCGCCGGACCGGCCACGCTTAGCCGTTGCCGAGAACGAGCCGTGGGGCAGGAGGCTCGTTTGCCGGCGTGGGCATTCCTGCGCAGGGCGGCGGCATCGACGCTTCCGCATGCGGGGCCGCGTCGTCGCGCGATCGGGGAAATTGCCTGTCCGCTGCGGGCTGGGAGGATGCCCGCAGCCCGTCAGGGCCGCTTGGTGACTGCGCGTGTTTCATCCGATCGACTTCACTTGCCGATCAGATTCCGCCCGCAACCTTTCAGGCGCATGTCGCTGAAGGGATCTTCTGTAACGAAAGGTTACGCGAGCGCGGCCGGTATGTCCCAGACCTCGCCGGGCAGCATGGGCCGGAAGCGCTCGCGGGCGATGCCGCGTGAATCCAAGGCCGCATGCAGCAGGTCGCGCGGTTCCTCGACGGGTTCGTTGGTGAGCTGGAAGGTTCCCCAGTGGCATCCCGCGGCATACTCCGCCCTGCACAGGAGCATGCCTTCGACGGCGTCGTCCGGGTTCTGGTGCTGGGCTTCCATGAACCAGCGCGGCTCGTAGGCGCCGATCGGCAGGACGGCGAGACGGAAGCCGCCATGCTTCTCGGCGGCGTCGCGATAGTTGATACCGCGATGGAAACCGGTGTCGCCGCCGAAGTAGACCTTGCCCGCGGCGGTCTCCACGACGAATGCCGACCAGAGGGCCATGCGCCTGTCGCCGGTGCCGCGAGCCGACCAGTGATGGGCCGGTTCGATGTGGATCGTCGCCCTGCCGGACGGCTCGTCAAACTCGTGCCGGGCACCCCAGTCGCCGCAGACTATCCGCATCTGCGGGACGTCCTTGCGCACGATCGCGTCGTTGCCGAGCGGCGTGACCAGCAGCGGATCATGCGCCTGCTTCAGCCGCGACAGCGTCGCCATGTCGAGATGGTCGTAGTGATTGTGCGACAACAGCACGACATCGATCGGGGGAAGGTCTTCGAAGGCGATGCCGGGCTCGTTCACCCGGCGCGGGCCGACGAAGGAGAACGGCGAGACGCGCTGCGACCAGACCGGGTCCGTGAGGATCGACAGCCCGGCGATCTGGATGAGGAGCGTCGCGTGGCCCACCATCGTCACACGCAGATCCGTCCCGGCGGCGAGCCGTTCCGGCACGGCGGCCGGAAACGGGCTCGGCCATGACGACGGCCATTTCGCACGCCCGCCGCCGAACTGCCAGCGCAGGAAATCCTTGAAGGGACGTGGCGGCGTGCCTTCGGGATTGAAGAAGATGCGCCCGTCGAAATGATCGCTCGGGACACCTTCGTAGTAGGGATTGGTGTCTTTTCCGCCAGCTGCCAATGCTCCGCCTCCCGCCAGTGCCGCGAGGCTTGCCAAGCCTGACCATTTCAGCAGCGCGCGCCTGTTCATGGCTCTCTTTAGGCGATCGGTGGTCTGGATCAAAGCCCCGCGTCACCAAGCTCGGTACCTGGTTTGTTGCAGGTGCGTGGTTCGACAGACTCACCATGAGGGACATCGGGGCGTGCCTAACCATTTGCCGAATGATCGTCTCGGCAAGCTCATCAGTAACCGGCCGAGCCGCGGAACTATTCTTCGGCGAAGGGCCGAGCGCCCCCCAATGTCCCTCATGGTGAGCTTGTCGAACCACGCACGATGATGAAGAGCCCGACGAACACGATGGCGAGGGCCCGGCACCTCGGAAATGGCGAATTGACGCTGCAAGGGGGTTGCCTTCGGGCCCGGACAGGCAATATCGCGATGGAAAGAGGGGCGACGGCGTAAAAACATCGCGAATCAGCTACCATCGACCCAACATTGCCATGTTTCTGGCGACGACAGAGTCGCGAATGCGGGGCGGCGCAGCATGCCTGCCGTCCTCACGGAGGATCAGGATGACGCTTTTGAATGCCGGACGGACGAGAACGGGCCTGGCGGCTTTCATGCTGGTGGCGCTGGCCGTCGTGTCCGGCTGTCAGAGCAGCCGGATGAGTTCGCTTAACACGCGCCCGGAGCCATTGCGCCCGGCACCGTCCGGAACCGTGACCGCGAGCCAGCTTCCGCCGCCGTCCGGCCCGACCGATCCCAGCGCCTTCCCGCCAGCACCGGGCGTTCCCGGCCAGACGGGGACCGAGGTCGCTGCCGTGGATCCGGCAGCCGGCTCACTGCCGGTCGAGCCTGCGGTGCCCGCCGGTGCAGCCGACCTGACGGTCGGCAGCGTCGCCGGCGTCTGGAGCGTCAACGTGGCCGGCCAGTCCTGCCGGGTCGCCACGCCGCAGACCAAGTTCGGCCAGGGCTATCGGGCGGGTCCGCTCGGGTGCCCGGCTCCGATGGACGGCGTGAAGTCGTGGAACGTGGCGGGCAAGCAACTGTCGCTCTACGACCAGAGCGGTAACCCGCTTGCACGGCTCTATTCGTCCGGGGCAGAACGGTTCGATGGCCAGACCACCTCCGGCCAGCCGATCTCGCTTTCCCGCTAGACAACCCCACGCGCAACGCGCTTTCCGGTCGCCCGATGCCGCTCCGCGAGGGATTGCAGCCCTATCCGTCGCTCCGCCGGGCCTATCGCGACCGGATCGAGCGCAGGGAAATCAGCCGTGATCCCGAACAGGAGGCCGTCGCCGCCGCGCTCGACCGTCTGATCGAGGAGATCGCGGCCAAGCGGCTGGCAGCGAAATCGAGTTCCCTCGGCTGGCTCTTCGGTCGCAAGCGGCCGCCGAAGGCGCCGGTGAAGGGTCTCTACATCCACGGCGGCGTCGGGCGCGGCAAGACCATGCTGATGGACCTGTTCTTCGAGCTGGTTCCGGTCAGGCGCAAGCGGCGTGCCCACTTCAACGACTTCATGGCCGACGTGCACGACCGCATCGGGCGCCACCGCGCCGCGGTCAAGGCGGGCGAGGCCAAGGGCGACGATCCGATCCCGCCGGTGGCGCAGGCGCTCGCGGCGCAGGCCTGGGTGCTCTGCTTCGACGAATTCTCGGTCACCGACATCGCCGACGCGATGATCCTGTCGCGGCTGTTTGCAGCGCTGTTCGAGGCGGGTGTCGTGCTCGTGGCGACCTCCAACGTAGCGCCTGACGACCTCTACCGCGACGGGCTGAACCGTCCGCTGTTCACGCCCTTCATCGAAATCCTGAAGCGTCATGCCCAGGTGATGCATCTCGATGCCGAGACCGACTACCGGCTGGAGAAGCTGAGCCGCGTGCCGGTCTACATGAAGCCGGTCTCCGAGGAAACGGAGCGCGCCTTCGACGGTGCGTGGGCCGATCTCGTCAACGGCTCCGCCGAGCAGCAGGACGAAATCGTCGTCAAGGGCCGGCACGTGCCGGTGCCCCGGGTGGTGCGCGACGCGGCCCGCTTCACTTTTTCCGATCTCTGCCGCAAGCCGCTCGCAGCCCGCGACTACCTGGCGATCGCCGATCGCTACCGGACCGTGTTTCTCGAACATGTCCCGGTCATGGACGATTCCACCCGCAACGAGGCCAAGCGCTTCATCCTCCTCATCGACACGTTCTACGACAGGAAGGTGCGGCTGGTGGTGACGGCGGAAGCGCCGCCCGACCAACTCTATCGCGGCAGGACGGGCGCCGAGGCGTTCGAGTTCGACCGCACCGCCTCGCGCCTGATCGAAATGCAGAGCGAGGAGTGGCTCGAGCACCTCTCGAAAGCGGATGCGAAGCCGGGACAGGCACGCGACTGACATTTCGGTGATGAATATTCTTACCTTTACGTAAATGCCGGAAGACTTAACCGATTGAAACTATTCGGCCGGAAATTCCCGGTTGAGTTTTTCCGGCTGCAACGCTATGGCCACAGGCGGAAATACAGGCCCCGGCCGGCTCGGATCGGCGGGCGTACGGCATCCACCTACCCGGGCTGATCAGTCCCGGAACGTCGCAAGGGAATCCCACCAACATGGCACGCAGCAAGATTGCGCTCATCGGTTCCGGCATGATTGGCGGAACGCTGGCTCACCTGATCGGGCTCAAGGAACTGGGCGACGTGGTCCTGTTCGACATCGCCGAAGGCATCCCTCAGGGCAAGGGTCTGGACATCGCGGAATCCTCCCCCGTCGACGGCTTCGATGCCAGCTACTCCGGCGCCAACGATTATTCCGCGATCAAGGACGCCGATGTCTGCATCGTCACCGCCGGTGTGCCGCGCAAGCCGGGCATGAGCCGCGACGATCTTCTGGGCATCAACCTGAAGGTCATGGAGCAGGTCGGCGCCGGCATCAAGAAATACGCGCCCAAGGCCTTCGTCATCTGCATCACCAACCCGCTCGACGCGATGGTGTGGGCGCTGCAGAAGTTCTCCGGCCTGCCCAGGAGCCACGTCGTGGGCATGGCCGGCGTGCTGGACTCCTCGCGCTTCCGCTATTTCCTCGCCGACGAATTCAAGGTCTCGGTCGAGGACGTCTCCGCCATGACGCTCGGCGGTCACGGCGACGACATGGTGCCGATGATCCGCTATTCGACGGTTGCCGGCATCCCGCTGCCCGACCTCGTCAAGATGGGCTGGACCTCGAAGGAGAAGCTCGACGCGATCGTGGAGCGCACGCGCAAGGGCGGCGGCGAAATCGTCGGCCTGCTGAAGACCGGCTCCGCCTACTACGCGCCGGCGGCTTCTGCTGTCGCAATGGCCGAGAGCTATCTCAAGGACAAGAAGCGCGTGCTGCCCTGCGCGGCGCATCTCAACGGCCAGTACGGGCTCAAGGACATGTATGTCGGCGTGCCGGTGGTGATCGGCGCGGGCGGCGTGGAGCGCATCATCGAGATCGACTTCAACAAGGCCGAGCAGAAGATGTTCGACAAGTCGGTAGCCGCGGTGCAGGGCCTCTGCGAAGCCTGCATGGGCATCGCCCCGAACCTCAAGAAGTAAGGGATCCTCGCCTGATGAACATCCACGAGTACCAGGCCAAGCAGGTCCTGAAAGGCTTCGGCGCGCCGGTCGCCGAAGGTGTGGCGATCATGTCCGCGAGCGAGGCGGAGCGTGCCGCGAAGTCGCTGCCGGGACCGCTCTACGTCGTGAAGAGCCAGATCCATGCCGGCGGCCGCGGCAAGGGGAAGTTCAAGGAACTCGGCCCCGACTCCAAGGGCGGCGTCAGGCTGGCGAAGTCGATCGACGACGTCGTCGCCAACGTCGAGGAAATGCTCGGCAACACGCTGGTCACCAAGCAGACCGGCGCCGACGGCAAGCAGGTCAACCGCCTCTACATCGAGGACGGCGCCGACATCGACCGCGAACTCTATTTGTCGATTCTCGTCGACCGCACCGTCGGGCAGATCGCCTTCGTCGTTTCGACCGAGGGCGGCATGGACATCGAGCAGGTCGCGCACGACACGCCCGAGAAGATCGTCACCGTGCCGATCGATCCCGAAAAGGGTGTCACCTCCGGCGACGTCGCGAAGCTCAACGAGGCGCTGAAGCTCTCCGGCGACGCGGCGAAGGACGGCGAGAGCCTGTTCCCGATCCTCTACAAGGCATTCTCCGAGAAGGACATGAGCCTGCTCGAGGTCAATCCGCTCATCGTCATGAAGAACGGCCGCCTGCGCGTGCTTGATGCGAAGGTCTCCTTCGACAACAACGCGCTGTTCCGACATCCCGACATCATGGAACTGCGCGACACGACCGAAGAGGACGAGAAGGAGATCGAGGCGTCCAAGTACGACCTCGCCTATGTCGCGCTCGACGGCAACATCGGCTGCATGGTGAACGGCGCCGGCCTCGCCATGGCGACGATGGACATCATCAAGCTCTACGGCAAGGAGCCGGCCAACTTCCTCGACGTCGGCGGCGGCGCTTCGAAGGAGAAGGTCACTGCCGCCTTCAAGATCATCACCGCTGATCCGGCAGTGGAAGGCATCCTGGTCAACATCTTCGGCGGCATCATGAAGTGCGACGTCATCGCCGAGGGCGTCATCGCCGCGGTGAAGGAAGTCGGGCTGAAGGTGCCGCTGGTCGTGCGGCTCGAAGGCACCAACGTCGAACTCGGCAAGAAGATCATCAACGAGAGCGGCCTCAACGTGATCTCGGCCGACGACCTCGACGACGCGGCCAGGAAGATCGTGGCGGCGGTGAAAGGCTGACAAGGTGCGTGGGGCGACGCCCATCCTTGTTGCGAGCCTTGCGCTGGGCGGTGCAGGCCCGGCTGCGGCCGAAGCGGATTGGTCCGGAACCTTCGTGGGCGTTTTCCAGTCCACCTGCGTGCCGGAGCGTCTCAGCTACGAAGGAACGCTGTCGCAGGCAGGCTCGCAAGGATGGTCGGATTTCGATCCGGCGGAGCATGCGGAGTTCTCGACGATGATGAACATCGTCGATGAGGCGGTGAAGGGCGGCGCCGAGGACATGAAGATGACGTTCGTGTCCGAGACCCTGTCGAAGGACGTCGGCGGGCGACCTCTCCATCTGGTCGTGTCGCTCGTCACGTCCGAGCATCTCGACGCGGTCGGCTGCTACCTCTACGATTTCGATGCCGCCGCGCCGATCGAGACTTCCGCGGTGTCGAACCTGCTCGGCGTAAAGCCGGCGCAGATCCATCGCGACGAGACAATCGAGGGTGCGGTGTGGGGGCCTCCTCCGTCGATGCCGAGGACACTCGACACCTACCTCACCTACATCCCTCCGGGCAGTCCGCTCGTGAACATGACCGGCTTCGACGGCGTCGTGCTGAAGTTCACCACCTCGGCTGGGGAGGAACAGCGGTGAACGAAAAGAACTCGACGCAGATCCAGGTTACGGTGTCCGCCGAGACCAGGGAACAGATCGAGTATCTGACCACTCTCCGGGGGCACTCCCTGCGCGAGACCGCGGAAAAGCTGCTTGCGGAGCAGGCCGATGCTGAAGCATCGCTGGAACGCGGTCCCTGGCTGCGAAAGCATATGTACCGATAGAGCGAACGACCTTCGAAAGGCCAAGTTTAACATGTCCATTCTCGTCGACAAGAACACCAAGGTTCTCGTCCAGGGCCTCACCGGCAAGACCGGCACCTTCCACACCGAACAGGCGCTGGCCTACCACGGCACCAAAATGGTCGGCGGCACGCATCCCAGGAAGGGCGGCGAGACCTGGACCGGGTCGAACGGCGAGAGCCTGCCGATCTTCGCCTCCGTTGCCGAAGGCAAGGACAAGACCGGCGCCAATGCGAGCGTCATCTACGTGCCTCCGGCTGGCGCGGGTGCGGCCATCGTCGAGGCGATCGAGGCCGAGATCCCGCTGATCGTATGCATCACCGAGGGCATTCCGGTGATGGACATGATCAAGGTGAAGGCGCGGCTCGACCGCTCGTCCTCGCGGCTGATCGGCCCGAACTGCCCCGGCGTGCTGACCCCGAACGAGTGCAAGATCGGCATCATGCCGGGAAACATCTTTCGCAAGGGATCGGTCGGCGTTGTCTCGCGCTCCGGCACGCTTACCTATGAGGCGGTGTTCCAGACCACGAATGCCGGACTGGGCCAGACGACCGCCGTCGGCATCGGCGGCGACCCGGTGAAGGGGACGGAGTTCATCGACGTGCTTGAGATGTTCCTGGCCGACGACGAGACGCAGTCGATCATCATGATCGGCGAGATCGGCGGTTCGGCCGAGGAGGATGCGGCGCAGTTCCTGAAGGACGAGGCCAGGAAGGGCCGTCGCAAGCCGATGGCCGGCTTCATCGCGGGCCGCACCGCCCCTCCCGGGCGCACCATGGGCCATGCCGGTGCGGTGATCTCGGGCGGCAAGGGCGGCGCCGAGGACAAGATCGCGGCCATGGAATCGGCCGGCATCAAGGTTTCGCCGTCGCCGGCGCGCCTCGGTCAGACCCTGCTCGAGGCCATCGAGGGCTGAGACGGATTGCCGCTGGCCGCGGTTGCGGCCGGCGCGTGAGAGTGCAGACGGGCGGCGGCGCCGCCGAACCGCGGCAACGATAGCCGCAACCACAAGGAGACGGAGCGCGAGCTCCGGCAAGGCATCAGAGATGGCACGGCAGGATCAGGCCAACGACCAGTTTTCACTCACGTCCTTCCTTTACGGCGGCAACGCCAACTACATCGAGGAGCTCTACGCCTCCTGGCAGGACGACGCCTCGTCGGTATCCGCGGAATGGCAGGATTTCTTCGGCGGCCTGAAGGACGATGCGGATCTCGTCCGCAAGAATGCCCGCGGCGCCTCGTGGGAGCGGCCGAACTGGCCGCCCAAGCCGAACGGCGACCTGGTCTCGGCGCTGGACGGCGACTGGAGCGCGGTCGAGAAGCACTTCGACAAGCGCACGCGCGAGAAGGCGGCGGCGAACGGGCAGGCGGTCGCCGAGGGCGACGTCCATCAGGCGACGCGCGATTCGGTGCGTGCCATCATGATGATCCGCGCCTACCGCATGCGCGGCCACCTGCACGCCAATCTCGATCCGCTCGGCATCGCCAAGCCGCAGGAAGACTACAACGAACTGTCTCCGGAGAATTACGGTTTTACCGAAGCCGACTACGACCGGCCGATCTTCATCGACAACGTGCTGGGGCTCGAGTTCGGCACCATTCGCCAGATGCTCGACATCCTGAAGCGGACCTACTGCTCGACGCTCGGCGTCGAATTCATGCACATCTCCAATCCCGAGGAGAAGGCCTGGATCCAGGAGCGCATAGAGGGGCCGGACAAGGGCATCGAGTTCACCGAGAACGGCAAGAAGGCCATCCTCCAGAAGCTGATCGAAGCCGAGGGCTTCGAGCAGTTCATCGACGTGAAGTACAAGGGCACCAAGCGGTTCGGTCTCGACGGCGGCGAAGCCCTCATCCCGGCGCTGGAGCAGATCATCAAGCGCGGCGGCTCCATGGGCATGAAGGAGATCGTGCTGGGCATGGCCCACCGCGGCCGCCTCAACGTGCTCAGCCAGGTGATGGGCAAGCCGCACCGCGCGATCTTTCACGAGTTCAAGGGCGGCTCCTTCACGCCGGACGAGGTCGAGGGCTCGGGCGACGTCAAGTACCATCTGGGTGCCTCGTCGGACCGCGAGTTCGACGGCAACAAGGTGCACCTGTCGCTGACCGCCAATCCCTCGCACCTGGAGATCGTCAATCCGGTCGTCATGGGCAAGGCGCGCGCCAAGCAGGACCAGGTGTTCGGCCGCAAGCGCGAGGAGGTCATCCCCATCGAGGAGCGCGCCAAGGTGCTGCCGCTGCTGCTGCACGGCGATGCCGCCTTCGCCGGCCAGGGTGTGGTGGCGGAATGCCTCGGGCTTTCGGGCCTGCGCGGACACCGTGTCGGCGGCACGCTGCACTTCATCATCAACAACCAGATCGGGTTCACCACCAATCCGCGCTTCTCGCGGTCCTCGCCCTATCCCTCGGACGTGGCGAAGATGATCGAGGCGCCGATCTTCCATGTGAACGGCGACGACCCCGAGGCGGTCGTCTATGCGGCCAAGGTGGCGACCGAGTTCCGCATGATGTTCCACAAGCCGGTCGTCATCGACATGTTTTGCTACCGGCGCTTCGGCCACAACGAGGGCGACGAGCCTTCGTTCACGCAGCCGCTGATGTACAAGAACATCCGCTCGCATCAATCCACCGTGCAGATCTATGCAAGGAAGCTGATCGAGGAGAAGCTGATCAGCGAGGAAGAACTCGAGCGGATGAAGTCGGGCTGGCGCGCCCACCTGGAGGCGGAGTTCGAGACCGGCCAGTCGTACAAGCCCAACAAGGCCGACTGGCTCGACGGGGCCTGGTCGGGGCTGCGCAGCGCCGACAATCAGGACGAGCAGCGGCGCGGCAAGACCGCCGTGCCGATGAAGACGCTCAAGGAGATCGGCAGGAAGCTGACGGAGGTGCCGAAGGATTTCGAGGCCCACCGCACGATCTCCCGCTTCCTCGACAACCGGCGGCAGGCCATCGATGCCGGCGAAGGCATCGACTGGTCGACCGCGGAGGCGCTGGCCTTCGGCGCCATCCTGCTGGAAGGCAACCCGATCCGGCTTTCCGGCCAGGATTCCGAGCGCGGCACCTTTTCGCAGCGCCACTCGGTGCTCTACGACCAGCGCGAGGAGACCCGCTACATTCCGCTCAACAATCTCGGTCCGCAGCAGGCGAACTACGAAGTCATCAACTCGATGCTCTCGGAAGAAGCCGTGCTCGGCTTCGAATACGGCTATTCGCTCGCGGAACCGCGCGCGCTGACCTTGTGGGAAGCGCAGTTCGGCGACTTCGCCAATGGCGCGCAGGTCGTGTTCGACCAGTTCATCTCCTCGGGCGAGCGCAAGTGGCTGCGCATGTCGGGGCTCGTCTGCCTGCTGCCGCATGGCTACGAGGGGCAGGGGCCGGAGCACTCCTCCGCGCGTCTGGAGCGCTTCCTGCAGATGTGCGCGGAAGACAACATGCAGGTGGCCAACCTCACCACCCCCGCCAACTATTTCCACAGCCTGCGGCGCCAGCTGAAGCGCGATTTCCGCAAGCCGCTGATCCTGATGACGCCGAAGTCGCTGCTGCGCCACAAGCGCGCGGTATCGACGCTTTCGGAAATGTCGGGCGAGAGTTCGTTCCACCGCCTGTTGTGGGACGATGCGCAGATGCTGCCCGACCAGCCGATCAAGCTGGTGAAGGATTCGAAGATCCGCCGCGTGGTCATGTGCTCGGGCAAGGTCTATTTCGACCTCTACGAGGAGCGCGAGAAGCGCGGCATCGACGACATCTACCTGCTGCGCGTCGAGCAGCTCTATCCGTTCCCCGCCAAGGCGCTGATCACCGAACTGTCGCGCTTCCGCAACGCCGAGATGGTGTGGTGCCAGGAAGAGCCCAAGAACATGGGTGCCTGGTCGTTCATCGATCCATACCTGGAATGGGTGCTCGCGCACATCGATGCCAAGCACCAGCGCGTCCGCTATACCGGCCGTCCCGCGGCGGCATCGCCTGCCACCGGCCTCATGTCCAAGCACCTGGCGCAACTCGAGGCCTTCCTCGAGGATGCGCTCGGCGAATAGAGATCCGCTCACTCTTCGAAGGCAACGGAAACGAAATCATGGCTACCGAAATCCGCGTCCCCACGCTCGGCGAATCAGTCACCGAAGCCACGATCGGCAAGTGGTTCAAGAACACCGGCGATGCCATAGCCCAGGACGAGCCGGTGCTCGAGTTGGAGACCGACAAGGTGACGCTCGAGGTTCCCGCTCCTGCGGCCGGCACCCTGGCCGAGATCACCGCCAAGGAGGGCGAGACGGTCGGCGTCGGTGCGCTGCTCGGAATGATCGAAGCGGGTGGCGGCGCCGCCAAGCCGGCTTCGACGCCGAAGGAGCCGAAGAAGGCGAAGGAACCGGACGCGGAAAAGACCTCGATCGCGCAGGCATCCGGCGACAGCGGGACGGCTTCCATGAAGGAAGCCGTGGAGAAGACGGCGCAGATCGCGGGCGGGACGCCGAGCGAGCGCGACATGCCGCCGGCGCCTTCTGCCTCCAAGCTGATGGCTGAGAAGAACATCTCCGCCGAGCAGGTCGAGGGCAGCGGCAAGCGCGGCCAGGTCCTGAAGGGCGACGTGCTGGACGCCGTCGCGCGCGGCGCTCCCTCGCAGCCCTCCGAGACGCCAAGGGCGGCGCGTGCTCCGGCGCCAGCCGAGGACGAGGGCCGCGAGGAACGCGTTAAGATGACGCGCCTGCGCCAGACCATCGCGCGCCGGCTCAAGGACGCGCAGGCCACCGCCGCGATGCTGACCACCTTCAACGAGGTGGACATGAAGGCGGTGATGGACCTGCGTTCCAGGTACAAGGACGTCTTCGAGAAGAAGCACGGCGTCAAGCTCGGCTTCATGGGCTTCTTCACCAAGGCGGTGACGCATGCGCTGAAGGAGATCCCGGCGGTCAACGCCGAGATCGACGGCACCGACATCATCTACAAGAACTACGCCCACATCGGCGTCGCCGTCGGCACCGACAAGGGCCTCGTCGTCCCGGTGGTGCGCGATGCCGACGCCATGTCGATCGCCGAGATCGAGAAGGAGATCGGCCGCCTGGGCCTCGCCGCGCGCGACGGCAAGCTCTCCATGGCCGACATGCAGGGCGGCACCTTCACCATCTCCAATGGCGGCGTCTACGGCTCGCTGATGTCGACGCCGATCCTCAACGCGCCGCAGTCCGGCATCCTCGGCATGCACAAGATCCAGGAGCGGCCGATGGTCGTCGGCGGCCAGATCGTCATCCGCCCGATGATGTATCTCGCGCTCTCCTACGACCACCGCATCGTCGACGGCAAGGAAGCCGTGACGTTCCTCGTGCGGGTCAAGGAGAGCCTGGAGGATCCGGAGCGGCTGGTTCTGGATCTGTAGGCAATGCCAACCGTGGCGGTGGTCGATGGCATGAAGATCCAGTTGCCGTCGAGCATCCGCCACCGCATTTCCATGTCGTTCATGGCGAACATCGGGCGCAGATCGCCATCGAACCGCTCCGCCTCATGCACGGCAGCTTGCCGCCCGCAAAGCTCTCTGTTGTGTTATCATGGGCTCGCCAACGACAGGCGGCGCTGTTTCGTGCATGGGAAACGGTGCAGGCCAAGCAGCGCCCGGAGCGCATCGAATGAGCGACATCCTCAGGATCCTTACTGCCGAAGCCGTCATTCCCGGAGTTCTCAAGATCGACTGGAGCGACGGCTATCAAGGCATCGTCGACATTCGGGGCCTCATCGAAGACGGAGACCTCTTCGAGCCTCTGCGAAGCCCCGATTACTTTGGAGCCGTCAAGGTTCAGCCCCACGGCCATTCGGTCTACTGGGGCGATGAAGATGACGAAGTCGTCGACTTCGGCTGCGACCGGCTGCGGGAAATGGCCGAAGAGCAGGCTGCCCTTCTTGCCCGCGCTAGCTAGACCGCCTCACGGATGCGCATGAGTCTTCGATGACGATAGAATTCCTGATCACCTCGCTCATCGTCGTCCTCATCCCCGGCACCGGCGTCGTCTACACCGTCGCCACCGGTCTTTCGTCCGGCCGCGCTACCAGCATCGCGGCCGCCTTGGGCTGCACGCTCGGCATCATCCCTGCGATTCTCGCCTCGTTGGCTGGCCTTGCCGCGGTCCTGCACACGAGCGCCCTGCTGTTCCAGGGGCTGAAATATGCGGGAGCGGCCTATCTTCTGTACCTCGCTTGGCAGACCCTGCGCGATTCCGGCGCGCTGCAGTTTTCGCCGCGCGGCGGCGCGCAAGGGCCCTCGATGGCGGGCGTGGTCCGGACCGGCTTCCTGATCAACATCCTCAATCCGAAACTGTCGGTCTTCTTCTTCGCCTTCCTGCCGCAGTTCATTCATCCCGGCGCAGGGCCCGTCGTGGCGCAGATGCTGGTTCTGGGAGGCGTCTTCATGGCCATGACCCTGGTGGTGTTCATCGTCTATGGGAGCTTCGCCGCATTGGCCGGCGAACGCATCCTGCGCAGCGAGACGGTGATGACCTGGATGCGCCGCACGGTGGCGCTCGCCTTCGCCGGCTTCGGGCTCAGGCTCGCTCTCGCCGATCGTTGACGAGATACCTCCGCCATTGGAATCATCCGACGGCGGGAGTAGGTTGACGCGGCGGAAGCGGCCGATGAGGGACGCTCATTCTGCGGGGAGAAACTGAAATGGAAACGACAGCGGCTTCGGCCGAGATGACGGTTCTCGCGTGGAGCGTCATCCTGCTTTTCGTTCATATCGTCGTGCAGGTGCTTCTTGCATGGAAAAATCAGGGATTGGGCTACCTGATGTCCGCCCGCGACGACGACAAGTCGGTATCCCACCCGACCGATCGCGTGACCCGGGGCTTGCGCAACTATGTCGAGACCTACGGGGCCTTCGTGGCGCTGGCGCTGGCACTGGTCGTGACGGGAAAGGCAGGCGGATACGGGGCGACGGGGGCCTGGGTCTGGTTCATCGCCCGCGTGGTCTACGTGCCGGTCTTCGCAGCAGGCATACCCGTGCTGCGGACAGGTGTCTGGACGGTTTCCATCATCGGCCTGCTGATGATGCTGGTGAAGCTGATGAGCGCCGGGATGCCGGCCGCTTGACGATGGTTGCAGGCCGGCCGGGTGTACGCGTCGTTGGGGCGGATCGCGTCTGCGCCATTCTCGCGGCGCTCCTCGTTCCATCCGCCGCGCAAGCCGCCTGCCCGCAGGAACTCGCGGTCTATTCGGAGCGCGGGAAATCCGTTTCGATCGAGTTCCGTCCGGCGCCTGCGGGCGCGGCGGTCCACACCATGGAGTTCCGCGCCGTCTTTTCGCAGAACGACGTGGTCCTGGATGGCGTCGTCCTGTGGACGCAAGGAACGCCGCGACCGGTCGGGATCGCCATGCACCGGTGCCCGGCCGGCGACGTCACGGGCGACGAACTCGCCGCCTGCACGGTGTGGCAAGGCGTGTTCTATGCCGTTGATTCCGGAGGCGAGGTGGGCCTCCTGCCACGCGCCGGAGAGGACGCGGCCGGGCAGCTCGTTCTGCCGGACTTCGGTCCCGCCGTCCGCGATTCGCGCATCTACGGCGCGGAAGGGGTCAGCATCGTCCCCTGGGATGTCTTCCGCCTGAGCGGCTGCCAGGAGTAGGTGTGGCGCGGCAGGCGCGAAAAACCTGTCGGGAAGCCCGTGTTCGGTGCCTTGGCCTCCAAGATGTGGGTCGCGCGGCGGGACATCTGCCGCTATAGAGGCCTGTCTTTTTCCGGCTCGGGCCGGCTCATGGAAGGAAGGTCCAAATGGCCAACGTCGTGGTCGTCGGCTCGCAATGGGGCGACGAGGGCAAGGGCAAGATCGTCGACTGGCTGTCGGAGCGCGCCGACCTCGTCGTGCGCTTCCAGGGCGGCCACAATGCCGGCCATACGCTGGTCGTCGATGGCAAGGTCTACAAGCTGTCGCTGCTTCCCTCCGGCGTGGTCCGTCCCGGCAAGCTCTCCATCATCGGCAATGGCGTGGTCTTCGACCCGCATGCCTTCGTCGCCGAAGTGGCGCGGCTGAAGGAGCAGGGCGTGGACGTGACACCGTCGCGCCTGAAAATCGCCGAAAACACCGCGTTGATACTGTCGCTGCACAGGGAGCTCGACGGATTCCGCGAAGATGCGGCATCCAGTTCCGGAACGAAGATCGGAACCACCCGCAGGGGCATCGGACCGGCCTACGAGGACAAGGTCGGACGCAGGGCGATACGGGTCATGGATTTGGCGGACATGGAGTCACTGTCGAGCAAGGTCGATCGCCTGCTCACGCACCACAATGCGTTGCGGCGCGGCCTCGGCCATCCGGAAGTCTCGCACGGGGCGGCCATGGACGAGCTGCGCGCCGTCGCCGACAGGATCCTGCCCTACATGGACCGCGTCTGGAAAATCCTCGACGACGCACGCCGGGCCGGCGACCGCATCCTCTTCGAGGGCGCGCAGGGAACGCTGCTCGACATCGACCACGGGACCTATCCCTTCGTGACCTCGTCGAACACCGTCTCGGGGCAGGCCGCAACCGGGTCCGGCGTCGGGCCGGGCACGATCGGCTACGTGCTCGGGATCACCAAGGCCTATACGACACGCGTCGGCGAGGGGCCGTTTCCCACCGAGCAGGTGAACGAGATCGGCGAATTCCTCGGCACGCGCGGTCACGAGTTCGGTGTCGTCACGGGGCGCAAGCGCCGCTGCGGATGGTTCGATGCCGTGCTGGTGCGGCAGGCGGTGGCAGTCAACGGCATCACCGGCATCGCGCTGACCAAGCTCGACGTGCTCGACGGGCTGGACGAGATCAAGGTCTGCACGGGCTACATGCTCGACGGCGAACCGATAGACTACCTCCCGGCGAGCCAGGGCGCGCAGGCGCGCGTCGAGCCGGTATACCAGACGCTGGAAGGCTGGAAGGGTACCACGCGCGGCGCGCGCAGCTGGAACGACCTTCCCGCGCAGGCCGTCAAATACGTCCGCTACGTCGAGGAACTGATCGGAGCGCCGGTGGCGCTGCTTTCGACGAGCCCGGAGCGCGGGGACACGATACTTGTGACGGACCCTTTTCAAGACTAGTTTGGCAGCCCGGCGAAAGGCCTGGATTTGGCTCTTTCGGCCGGGAAAGGAATGCAGGTCGCGGATAGATGGCGGATTTTGTAGCGGTTCTGAAGAAGACCCTCGCTGGTCTCGGGGAGACCACTCCCGAGGTCAGGGCGAAGGTCTACCAGAAGGCGAGGACCACGGTGGGAGCCAAGCTCGCCGCCCTCAATCCGCCGCCGCCGCCGGCCGTGGCGGAGCGCCAGCGCAATGCGCTCGAAGACGCCATCAGGCAGATAGAGGCGGAGTACGCCGCTGCCGGCACGCCGCCTTCGGACGACGATCCGCTGGCGGAACTCGATGCGCTCTTCGCCGGCCTCTCCAAGTCCAAGCCGGTGGCCTCGGCACCGGCCGCGTCTGCCAGCGCCTCCGCCTCCGCGATCGCCGCGGCCACGCGGCCCGACGAGGTTGCCGCAGCGCCGAAGATCCAGTCCGCTCCGATGAAGGGTGCGGAACTCGTTCCCCCGGAAGGCATGGAACTGCCGGAGGCGGAGGACGCCTACGATGCCGGCGCCGGTGACGCCGCATATCAGGCCGGGTCGCCGGACGACGGCGAATTCGGTCATGAGCGGCTCCCCGATCCGGAGGAGCTTCCGCCGCCGCCCCGCCGCGACCGTTCCGGGCTCGTCAAGCTGGGTGCGGGAGCCATCGCCGCGCTGGTCGTGTTCAGCGTCGCCGGCTACGCCATGTGGCTCAACAAAGACAGCTTCGTCGGGCTTTTCCGCGGTGGCGAAGGCGTGGTCGAGGTGCAGCCCGCAACCGATCCCGATCCGGCCGAGCCGGCTGGCGAGGAGGCGGCGGCCGTTGACGTCGCCGCCGCTCCCGCTTCGGAAACGGCGAGCGAGGAAGTGCCGCCGCAAGGCACGAGCGAGAGCGCGGAGCTGGAGAAGTACACCCAGCGCCTCAACCCGGACGGATCGGAAGTCGATACGGGACCGGCCGGCGGTGTGGCCACGATAGGCGAAGGCACATCCGTCGCGGCAGCGACGCAGGCCGACCCCGCGACCGCGACCGACGCCCTTGCCGCCCCGACTGATACCGCAACCGCGGCCGCCGGCGAGGCGGCCGTTCCCGTCGCCCAGAAGGCGATCTTCTACGAGGAGCGGACGAGCGTCGCGCAAGGCTCGGCGGAGCCGGGCTCCGTCGTCTGGTCGGTGGTGGAGGAATCTCCCGGCGGCGAGCTCCCGCCGGAACCGGCGATCCGCGCGGAAGCCACCGTCCCGGGCAAGGACATGAAGCTGCGCATGACGATCCGGCGCAACATCGACGATTCGCTGCCGGCCAGCCACATCGTCGAACTGATCTTCTTGACGCCGGACAACTTCGCCGGCGGCACCATCGACAACGTGCTGCGCATGACGATGAAGGAGACCGAGGAGGCGGCGGGCAATCCTCTGCTCGGCATCCCCGCCAAGATCGCGGACGGCTTCTTCCTCATCGCCCTCAACGACGATGCCTCCGCGCTGGAAGCAAATACCGCGTTGCTGCGCCGGCAGAACTGGATCGACGTCCCGATCGTCTACAAATCGGGCCGGCGCGCGCTGATCACGCTGGAAAAGGGAATTCCGGGCGAGAAGGTGTTCGAGCAGGCGCTGAACGCCTGGCGCGAGGCGTCGAGCGGCTGACCGCTCCCGCCCGCAGCCCCCCTTTGACCAAACAAAAAACCCCGCCATCGCTGGCGGGGTTCTGTTACCTGACTGATGTCGCGGATCAGACGCGGGCTTCTTCGGCCTCGATCGGCCGCAAGGCTTGCGCCTGCCGCTTTGCCTCGGCCTTGACGGCGTCCTGCACCTTTTCGAAGGCGCGGACCTCGATCTGCCGCACGCGCTCGCGGCTGATGTCGAACTCGCCCGAAAGCTCCTCGAGCGTCAGCGGGTCCTCGGAGAGCCGGCGCGCCTCGAAGATGCGCTTTTCCCGGTCATTGAGGACCTTGAGGGCCGACTTCAGCAGCCCGCGCCGATTGTCGAGCTCGTCCTGCTCGACCAGCATCTCCTCCTGCGACTGGCTCTCGTCGACGAGCCAGTCCTGCCACTCGCCGGATTCGCCCTCCGTCGCCCGGATCGGGGCATTGAGGGACGCATCGCCGGAGAGCCGCCGGTTCATCGAGACGACCTCGGCTTCACTGACGTTCAGCCGCGTCGCGATCTCGGTAATCTGATCGGGCTTCAGGTCGCCCTCTTCGAGCGCCTGGATCTTCCCCTTCACCTTGCGCAGGTTGAAGAACAGCCGCTTCTGGTTCGCGGTGGTGCCCATCTTGACGAGGCTCCACGAGCGCAGGATGTACTCCTGGATCGACGCCTTGATCCACCACATGGCATATGTGGCGAGACGGAAGCCGCGATCCGGCTCGAACTTCTTCACCGCCTG
Source organism: uncultured Alphaproteobacteria bacterium (assembly GCA_963747465.1). Classification (GTDB taxonomy): domain Bacteria; phylum Pseudomonadota; class Alphaproteobacteria; order Rhizobiales; family Rhizobiaceae; genus Aquibium. The sequence goes on along the minus strand of CAVVFC010000003.1, from coordinate 58,005 downwards.
CATGAGGCCGACATTGCCTTCCGAGACGACTTCGCCGATTGGCAGGCCATAGCCCCGGTAGCCCATCGCAATCTTGGCGACGAGACGCAGGTGGCTGGTGACGAGCTTGTGCGCCGCCTGGGTGTCGCCGTGCTCGCTGAATCGCTTCGCGAGCATGTACTCTTCCTGCGGCTGCAGCATCGGGAAACGACGGATCTCTTCCAGGTATCGGGAAAGACCGCCTTCGCCGGATACGATACTGGGTAGTGACTGGGCCATGAAAGCACCCCTCCTCGTTCATTGTTGCGCCCCCGGATACCCCGGCGGGCGAACGGTCGCGGCCGTGCAGAAGACGCACCACGACCGGTCTCCCAATATAGGAACAATCTTGGCGATTTCACGGTAGCTTACGGGCGGATACGCTCTGTCATGCGTAAGTGAACAGTCCGTGAACCTGCCATCCTCAGGACCAACCGCGGAAGGCCTCGAGAAGTTCCCTCATATCCGCCGGCGGCGGCGTTTCGAAGCGCATCGTCTCAGAGGTCGCAGGATGGCGGAAGGCAAGCATTTGCGCGTGCAGCGCCTGGCGCGGAAAATCCTTCGCCAGGGACTTGAGCGGCTCCGGCAGCCGGTTCGCCTTGGTGCGGAACGCGAGACCGTAATCGGGGTCGCCGATCACCGGATGACCGATGTGCGCCATGTGCACCCGGATCTGGTGCGTCCGGCCGGTCTCGAGGCGGCATTCGACCAGCGAGGCGACCTCCTCCGCCTCGGGTGAGACGAACCTCTCCTTGACGCTGTAGTGGGTGACGGCATGGCGGGCATCCGGTCTCTGCGGATTGACGATCGCCCGGCGGGTCCGGTCACGCCCCGACCGTCCGAGATGCGCGTCCACAGTGCCGCTGTCGCGGCGCGGTGCTCCCCAGACCAGCGCGGCGTAGGCGCGTTCGAGATCGCCCGTCGCGCCATGATCGGCGAATGCCTCCGAAAGGGAGCGGTGCGCCATATCGGTCTTGGCGACGACCATGACGCCGCTCGTGTCCTTGTCCAGCCGATGCACGATGCCAGGCCGCCGCACGCCGCCGATGCCCGACAGACTGCTCCCGCAGTGATGGATGAGTGCGTTGACCAGCGTTCCGGTCCAGTTTCCCGCGCCCGGATGCACGACGAGACCGGGCGCCTTGTCGATGACGATCAGGTGTTCGTCCTCGAACAGAACGTCGAGATGGATGGCCTCGCCCAATGGTTCGGCCGGCTCGGGCTCCGGCAGGACCAGTTCCACCCGCTCCCCGGAAGCGAGCTTGCGCTTCGGCTCCAGGACCGCACCGTCGCCGACGCGAACGGCCCCGTCACGTATCAAGGCCTGCACGCGGCTGCGCGACATGGCCTCTCCGAGCCTGGCCGAGAGCCACTGGTCGAGGCGCTGGCCGGTCGCCCCGTCGTCGGCGACGAAGACCGTGGCGTCTTTCATTGTCGAATGGGCTTCGCTATCAGGGGCGCTCGACAGGGACCTGGCTCCGGGAAAACATGGTCAATCCGCACACAGACGATACCGACGAAAAGCCGCTCGATCCGGCCGCGGAACGGGTACGCAGGAAGCTCGTCCGCTTCGTGGCGGTCAATCTCGGCATCCTGTTCGTCGCCGTTATGGCCGTGCTGGGGGCGGTTGTCTACAAGTCCGGCCTCATCGGCGGTGGCGGCGATACCGCCGAGGTTGCCGGAGTGCCCGCAACAATTGGGCCGATCCTGTCCGCGGGCGAGATTCCGCTGCCTGCGGGAGCGCGGATCGTGTCGCACGGGATTTCGGGGAACCGGCTCTCGCTCCATGTCGAGACGGCCGACGGCGCGAACGCAATCTTCCTCTACGATCTGGCCGAAGGTCGCATGCTCGGCCGCTTCGCGATCGTGGAATGAGCGCGCTGCGCGTCGCGACGGTCAGCGTCCTCGTCCGGGACTACGACGAGGCCGTCGGCTGGTATCGGGACAAGCTCGGCTTCGACCTCCTGGAAGACACCGATCTCGGCGCCGGCAGGCGCTGGGTCGTGGTGGCACCCGGTGCCGGCGGCGCGCGGCTTCTCCTGGCGAAGGCGGCAGACGAGGACCAGGCCGCCCGCATCGGCGACCAGACCGGCGGCCGCGTCTTCCTCTTCCTCGAGACGGACGATTTCCGCCGCGACCACGCGCGCATGACCGCCAACGGCGTCCGCTTCCACGAGGCGCCGCGCGCGGAGGCCTACGGCACCGTCGCGGTGTTCGAGGATCTCTACGGTAATCTGTGGGATCTGCTGGAGCCGAAAAGTCGCGGCTGACGGCGGGACGTACCCTTCTGGATTTTCGTCTGCAAACTATCTATAAGCCCGCCAAATCTTTCGGAAGACCGAGGACAGGGGTGCCATGGCCGGCCATTCACAGTTCAAGAACATCATGCATCGCAAGGGGCGCCAGGACGCCGCGCGCTCCAAGATGTTCTCCAAGCTCGCCCGCGAGATCACCGTCGCCGCCAAGATGGGGGCGCCGGATCCCGACATGAACCCGCGCCTGAGGCTCGCAATCCAGGCCGCCAAGGCGCAGTCGATGCCCAAGGACAACATCCAGCGGGCGATCAACAAGGCGGCGGGCGGGGATACCGAGAATTACGAGGAAGTGCGCTACGAGGGCTACGGCCCCGGCGGCGTGGCCGTCATCGTCGAGGCGCTGACCGACAACCGCAACCGCTCGGCCTCGAACGTCCGCGCCGCCTTCACCAAGGCCGGCGGGTCGCTGGGCGAGACCGGGTCCGTCTCCTTCATGTGGGACCGCGCCGGCGAGATCTACTATCCCGCCTCGGCGGGCGATGCCGACAAGGTGATGGAAGCCGCGATCCTGGCGGGCGCCGAGGACATCCAGTCCGACGAGGAAGGCCACACGATCTACTGCGCCTTCGAGGACCTCGGCGACGTGGCCAAGGCGCTGGAGGACACGCTCGGCGAAGCCGAAACCGTCAAGACGATCTGGAAGCCGCAGAACACCATCCCCGTCGACGAGGAACGCGCCCAGTCGCTGATGAAGCTGATCGCGGTACTCGACGATGACGACGACGTGCAGAACGTCTATGCCAACTTCGAGGTCGACGACGAGACGATGGCAAGGCTCAGCGCGGCGTGAGCGGCACGCCCGCCGCGCGTCCGCGCATAGCCGTCACCTACTGCACACAGTGCCAATGGCTGCTGCGCGCCAAGGTGCTGAAGCAGAAGGTCCGCGACGTCGTGTGGCCCGAACGGGACCTGGGGCATTCGGACCGGAAGAATTGAGCGCTGCCGGGCAGGTTCCGGCTCGGCTTGACGTGAAGTTCATCGAGGACACGGGCGGCGTGATCGGCCGCGGATCAAGGACATGTCGCGGCCGCCCAGCATCAAGCCCAGCACACGACCGAAGCCGCGGCCCGGCTTCCTCGCGGCCCGGTGGAGCGGCGAGGTGCCTCTGTCCACCGTCTTCTGGCGCGACATGCTGCTGGTTGGCAGTGCCATCAACGTGGCTGCGCTGATCGCCGCCCTCACGGCTTTGCAGGGCGGCGCATCGACCGCGGCCGTCATGGCCGTGTACCTGGCGCCCGTCCCCTGGAACCTCTTCCTGTTCGCAGCCGTCTGGCGCGCCGCGCCGCGGGAGCCGGAGCCCTGGCGCTCGGCAGCGCGATTCGCGGCGTTCGGATGGCTTGCGTTGGCCGTCCTGTTCTGAAGCCGCCTCAGACAGCCGGCTCGAACTTCAACGCCACGCCGTTGATGCAGTAGCGCTGGTGGGTCGGCGGCGGGCCGTCGGGGAAGACGTGACCGAGATGGCTGCCGCAGGTGGCGCAGTGGCATTCGGTGCGCACCATGCCGTGACTGCGGTCCGTCGTCGTCTCCACCGACCCGGGAACGGGATCATTGAAGCTCGGCCAGCCGGTGCCGCTCTCGAACTTGAGTTTCGATTCGAACAGGGGACTGTCGCAGCCGACGCATTTGAACGTGCCGGCGCGCTTCTCGTGCAGCAGTGCACAGCTTCCCGGCCTCTCGGTGCCGTGCTGGCGCATGACATTGTATTGCTCGGGCGTCAGCATCGCGCGCCACTCGGCATCGCTGCGGGTGACGGAGTAGGTGTGGGCGTCCATGGAAATCTCCCGTTTCTTCGCGCCAATGTAGTGCCTCCGGGATCGGTTGTCGAAGCGTCCGCAACAGCTCGTGGATCGACTTTTCGTGACCGCGCCGCCAACCTCTTGTCTCCATTGGCCCTTCGCGATTCCCTACGCCCGATCCGTCCACACCCGTCCGCTCCGCGTCATCATCTCTCCGTTGAACGGGACACGGCGCATGGACGGAAAGGCAAAGATCGGAACGAGACGTGACATGCTCGCGCGCATCGCCGCTCTTCTGCTGGCCATGGCCGACCTCGCGGAGCGCTCGGCCCTCGCCTCGGGTCCCGTCCGCCGCCTGGTCCTGTGGGCGCTCTACCGTGCGGACGCCGTGGCGAAGGAATTCCTCGCAGAGACCACGACCGCGCAGGGGTGGCTGTGGACGCCCGCCGTCCTGTCGGTCGGCAATGGCTCCGAGCCCGCCGATGCGATGGATCTGGCGACGTCCTTGCGGACTCTCGCGCTCGTGATGCAAACCATGGCCGCGCTGCTCTTCGATCCGGCTTTCGCCGGCTTCGGTGAAGCGTGCTGGCACGGCGGCAATATCGGATTTCCGCACGATATCGTTGACCGCGACGTCGCCGACCGGCCCGGTGCGGCCGCCCTTCCGGAACGCTGCGACACGTCATAGGCCGCTCGCGGCTCAGTGCTTCCTGGAAAGTTCCTTCGTCGCGCTCTCCAGCCCATGCAGGGTCAGGGGATACATCCGCTCGTCGAAAATTTCGCGGATCATGCCGATCGAATGCGTATAGCCCCAATGCTTCTGCTGCACGGGATTGATCCACACCGCGTTCGGCCACTGGTCGAGCACGCGCCGCAGCCAGGCGATGCCGGGTTCGGCATTCCAGTGCTCGACTGCCCCGCCGGCATAGGCGATCTCGTACGGGCTCATCGAGGCATCGCCGACAAAGATCACCTTGTAGTCGTGGCCGTACTTGTGCAGCACGTCGAAGGTCGGGATCACCTCCGAATGCCGGCGGCGGTTGTCCTTCCACACGCCCTCGTAGAGGCAGTTGTGGAAGTAGAAGTACTCCATGTGCTTGAACTCGCCGCGGGCAGCGGAAAACAGTTCCTCCACCACCTTGATGTGGTCGTCCATCGAGCCGCCGACGTCGAAGAACATCAGGAGCTTCACCGCATTTCGCCGCTCCGGCCGTGTCTGCACGTCGAGATAGCCGTGTTCCGCAGTGGCGTGGATCGTTCCGGGGATATCGAGTTCCTCGTCCGCGCCCTGGCGAACCCAGCGCCTCAGCCGCTTCAGCGCCACCTTGATGTTGCGCGTGCCGAGTTCGATGGAATCGTCGAAATTCCGAAACTCGCGCTTGTCCCAGACCTTCACCGCGCGGCGGTGCCGGCTCTCATGCTGGCCGATCCGTACGCCCTCGGGATTGTAGCCGTAGGCGCCGAAGGGCGAGGTGCCGGCCGTGCCGATCCATTTCGAGCCACCCTGGTGACGGCCCTTCTGCTCCTCGAGCCGCTGTTTCAGCGTCTCCATCAGCTTCTCGAACCCGCCGAGCGACTCGACCAGCTTCTTCTCCTCCTCGGAAAGATGCTTCTCGGCCAGCCGCCGCAGCCATTCCTCCGGCAGGTTGGCGACGTCGACGGCGCCCTCGCCCGACACCGCCTCGACGCCCTTGAAGACGTGGCCGAAGACCTGGTCGAAACGGTCGATGTGGCGCTCGTCCTTCACCAGTGCGGTACGCGCCAGATAATAGAAGCCCTCGACATCATAGTCGACGAGGTGGGCATCCATGCCTTCGAGAAGCGTCAGGTACTCGCGCAGCGACACCGGAACGCGCGCGGCTTTGAGTTCGAGGAAGAAGGGAATGAACATGGGCCTGATTTGAGCAGGCCGACGCCAAAATGCAAGCGTGGACGAAGTGCTAGCAAAATGATAGCACTTCGCTCAACAGGGATGGGAGTACCCGAATGGCAAGTCTGCATGTCAGGAACGTCGATGAAGAGATCGTTCGCAAGCTGAAGGAGCGCGCCGAGCGGAACGGCCGGTCGGCGGAGGCGGAACACCGGGCGATCCTCTCGGAGATGCTTGGCCTCGAAAGGCCCGATTTCGACGAACTCGCGGCGCGCCTGCGCGAACTGACCGAAGGTCGACCTCACACGCCCTCGGAGATCCTGCAGCGAGAAGGCCGCGACGAACGCTGATGGACTTGGCCGTCGTCGACGCCAGCGTGGTGATCAAGTGGGTCTACTCGGAAGATTTGTCGCAACAGGCCCTTTCGATCCGAAATCGGTATCGCCTCGTTGCGCCGGAGCTGATCGTTGCCGAATGGAGCAACATCCTGTGGAAGAAGGTCCGGCGCGGCGAGTTCAGCGCGGAGGAAGCATCCCTCGCCGCAGCATCGCTGCGCCATGCCGGCGTCGAACTCGTGCCCTCGACGGAACTCGGTCCCGGTGCGCTTCGGCTGGCCCTCGATCTCGATCACCCAGCCTATGACTGCTTCTATCTGGAACTGTGCCGCGTGAGAGGCATCGGCATGGTGACCGCGGACAACCGGTTTGCGAGGAAGATCGCCGCCGCCAAATCTCTGGCTCTGCCGCCTGTTATCGCGCTCGACACGCTCCCCTGAGCGTGGAGCACATCTCGCGTCGCACGTTCCACTGGCGGCAGACTTCACCCCAGATCGTATTCGATGAAGCCCGTCTTCCTCGCCACGCGGTCGTAGAGTTTGCGGGCGGTGTCGTTCGTCTCGTGCGTCATCCAGTATACGTTGGTCACGCCGGCCGCATTCGCCTCCCGCTTGACCTCCTCGATCAGCACGCGCCCCAGCCCCGTGCCCCTCTGATCGGCCTCGACATAGAGGTCCTGAAGATAACAGTTGTTGACGGTCGACCAGCAGGAGCGGTGGAACAGGTAATGCACCAGCCCGACCGGCTGCGTCTTCACAACCGCCAGCATGCATTTCGGCTCGAACTCGCCACCCGAATGGATGCGCTCCCAGGTGGTCCTGTAGACCTCCTCCGCAACCTTGGTTTCGTAGAAATCGAGATAGGCCGTCCACAGGCGCCGCCAGTCGGCCTCGTCCTTCTGCGTCGGCACCCTCAGTTCCATGCCTTCCATGGCGGAATTCCTTCTCTCGATCGCGCCGGTCACGTTAGACGGCCGAAAGGGCCAGACAGGCGGAAACGTTGCGTCTGCCGCGGCAGCGTCAGTCCTCGAATGATCTCAGCGCCGCATGTGCGACCTCTGCGCCCCATTCCTGGACGAAGTGCCCCGCATCCTTCAGCACCATCGGCTCCGGACAGCCGCGGATCACCTTCCGCATTGCCTCCATCACCGGAATGCCGAGCACCGGGTCCTGCGCGCCGATCGCCATGAAGCTCTTGCCCGTCCACTCCTCGCGCCAGAATCGCACGGCCTGCTTGGAGACGTCGGCGCCTTCCATGCCGGGATCGGTCATCACCATTGCCGGAAAGCGCCGCACGCCGGCCTTGTAGGTCACATTGGGATAGGGCGCATCGTATGCGGCAGCCTCCGCATCCGTCAGGTTCGGGCAGGAGCGCTTCATCAGCCTGCCCACCGCAAGGTCGGGATTGGCTGCGACATAGGCGCGCCATTGGACGAAGCCCTCACTCGGCGCCGCGCCGGTGGCGAGCGCGGTGTTCATGATGATGAGGCGCGAGAAGCGTTCCGGCATCTCCATCGGCAGCGTCAGCCCGAGCAGGCCGCCCCAGTCCTGCACGACCAGCGTGATGTTCGTCAGGTCCAGCCTCTCGATGAACGCGAGGAGCATGCGCCGGTGGAAATGGAAGCCGTAGGTCTCGTCCTCCTCCGGCTTGTCGGAGCGGCCGAAGCCGGCGAAGTCCGGAGCCACCACGCGCCCGCCGGCGGCGGTGAAGACCGGGATCATCTTGCGGTAGAGATAGCTCCAGGTCGGTTCGCCGTGGAGGCAGAGATAGGTGTGCCCGGCATCGCGCGGACCTTCGTCCAGATAGTGGATGCGCAGGCCCTCGATGTCGGTCAGGCCCTCGGCGTAATGCGGCGCGAAGGCGAAGCCGGGAAGGTTTTCGAACCGTCCCTCCGGTGTCCTCAGGATCGCCATCGTATCTCCTCCTCGCCAGTTCCAGTCGAACGTCGAACCGTAAGTCAGCCCGCCACCGCTGGCAGGTTTTCCTTCTCCAGCGCGGCCTTGGTCTGCGGCAGCGCTTCCACCCGGGCGATCAACGCCGCCATGCGCGGATATTCCCCTAGCTCGAGCGGCGTCGCCGCGCCCCAGCGGCCGTAGACATAGATCATGTAGTCGACCGCTCCCGGTATCTCGCCCAGCGCGAAGGCGGGGGCATTCGCGAGCCTGGCGTCGATCTGGCGGTAGCCGTCGGCAATGGTCTCGATCGCCTGCGCCTGCGCTTCCTTCCGAGCCACCTCGCTCGTTGCGAATCGCTGCGGCCGGAAGAACGGACCGAAGCCGGCGGCATGGATGTGGGTGGCCATCATGGAGAGCCACGACAGCGCCCGCACGCGGACCATGCCGGATGGCGGCAGGATGCCCGCTTCAGGAAATCGTTCCGCCAGGAAGGAGAAGATCGCAACCAGTTCGCCCAGAGCCTCGTCCTCACCGGGAATGGCGAGAGCCGGCACGCGCCCGGCCGGGTTTACATTGAGATAATCCTGACCCTGCGCCTCGCCCTTGCGGATCGCGATGCGGGTCTCGTCGTAATCCGCGCCGGCTGCCTCCAGCGCGATCCGCACGCCGAGCGAGCAGGCGGCGCGGTCATAATAGAGGTTGAGTTTTTCCGTCACGACGTCCTCCCGCTGCCCGGCCTCACCCCTGCCTTCTCGCCATGAAGGCCAGCCGCTCGAACAGGTGCACGTCCTGCTCGTTCTTCAACAGCGCCCCGTGAAGCCTCGGCAGAGCGTTTTTCGCGTCGCCGCGAAGGTCGGCCGGGTCGACGTCGTCGGCGACCAGCAGGCGGATCCAGTCGAGTGCCTCGGACGTCGACGGCTTCTTCTTCAGCCCCGGCACCTCGCGCACTTCGTAGAACTGCGTCAGCGCTGCGCGAACCAGGTTCTGTTTGATGCCGGGATAATGCACGTCGACGATGCGTTGCAGCGTGTCGACGTCGGGGAAGCGGATGTAGTGGAAGAAGCAGCGCCGCAGGAACGCGTCCGGCAGTTCCTTCTCGTTGTTGGAGGTGATGATGACGATCGGCCGCTGCACCGCCTTCACCGTCTCGCCGGTCTCGTAGACGTAGAACTCCATGCGATCGAGTTCCTGCAAAAGGTCGTTGGGGAACTCGATGTCGGCCTTGTCGATCTCGTCGATCAAAAGAACCACCTTGCGGTCGGCGGAAAAGGCCTCCCACAGCTTGCCGCGCTTGATGTAGTTCCTGATGTCGTTGAAGCGCTCGTCACCGAGCTGGCTGTCGCGCAGGCGCGAGACGGCGTCGTATTCGTAGAGCCCCTGCTGCGCCTTGGTGGTGGACTTCACGTGCCACTCGATCAGGTCGAGATCGAGGGCGGCAGCCACCTGCCGGGCCAGTTCCGTCTTGCCGGTGCCGGGCTCGCCCTTGACCAGCAGCGGTCGCTCCAGCGCGATCGACGCGTTGACCGCCACCATCAGATCCTTGTCGGCGATATAGGCCGACGTGCCTTCGAAACGCATGCGCAGATTTCCCGGATGATTGTTCAAACTTGTCCAAAGCCTAGGGAGTGACCTCGGCAGGTGCAAGGCGCGAGTGTATCAACGACTGCCGAAGATCGCCGACCCGACCCGAACGCTGGTGGCCCCGAAGGCGATGGCCGTCTCGTAGTCGCCTGACATGCCCATCGAGAGCTTCTCGACGCGGGCCACGCGCGCCAGCTTTTCGAGCAGCGCGAAATGCGGCCCGGGGTTCTCCTCGAAAGGCGGGATCGCCATCAATCCCTCGACGGAGAGCCCATGCACGTTCCGGCAGTGCTCGACGAACGCGCCCGCCTCGCGCGGGTCGATCCCCGCCTTCTGCTCTTCCAGCCCGGTGTTCACCTGGACGTAGAGCCGCGGGAACTTCTCCTGCCTGCCCATCTCCTTCGCCAGTTCGGCGGCGATCTTCTCGCGGTCCACCGTCTCGATGACGTCGAACAGCGCCACCGCTTCCTTCGCCTTGTTGGATTGCAGCGGCCCGATCAGGTGGAGTTCGATGTCCGGGAATTCTTCCTTCAGCGCCGGCCACTTGCCTTGCGCTTCCTGCACGCGGTTCTCCCCGAAGACGCGCTGCCCGGCGTCAATCACCGGCCGGATAGCGTTGGCGTCGAACGTCTTCGACACGGTAACCAGCGTGACCGAACCGGCTTCGCGCCCCGCCTCCTTCTCGGCGTCCGCGATGCGCCGCCTCACCTCACCCAGCCTGTCGACCACACTGTCCATGTTCGTCTCTCCGATCGTCGTTCGACCTGCCGGAGCACTGCCCGGAGTTGACGCTTCCAGCAATCCGTGGTGAAGGTCCGCCCGGCATTTTCGGCACCTTATCGAGCGAATTCACGGTCATGGCAACCGAACGATACAATCCCCGCGTGGCGGAGCCGCGCTGGCGGAAGGCCTGGGACGAGGCGAAGCTCTTCCAGACCCGGAACGACGACCCGCGGCCGAAATACTACGTGCTGGAGATGTTCCCCTATCCGTCCGGCCGCATCCATATGGGCCACGTGCGCAACTACACGATGGGCGACGTGGTGGCGCGCTACAAGCGGGCCATGGGCCGCAACGTGCTGCATCCGATGGGCTGGGACGCCTTCGGCCTGCCGGCCGAGAACGCGGCGCGCGACAACAAGGTCAACCCGCGCGACTGGACCTACGCCAACATCGAGACGATGAAGGGCCAGTTGAAGACGATGGGCCTGTCGCTCGACTGGGAGCGCGAGTTCGCGACCTGCGATCCGAGCTACTATCGCCATCAGCAGAAGATGTTCCTGGATTTCTGGAAGGCAGGGCTGGTCGAGCGCAGGTCGGCCAAGGTCAACTGGGATCCCGTCGACATGACCGTGCTCGCCAACGAGCAGGTGATCGACGGGCGCGGCTGGCGCTCGGGAGCGCCGGTCGAGCAGCGCGATCTCACGCAGTGGTTCTTCAGGATCACGAAGATGAGCCAGGACCTGCTCGACAGCCTGGACACGCTCGACCGCTGGCCCGAGAAGGTCAAGCTTATGCAGGCGAACTGGATCGGCCGCTCGGAAGGGCTGCTGATCCGCTGGCCGCTCGCCAGGGACACCGCCCCGGAAGGCGAGACCGAACTCGAAGTCTACACGACCCGTCCCGACACGATCTTCGGCGCCTCGTTCATGGCGGTCGCGGCCGACCATCCGCTGGCAAGGAAGGCGGCGGAAGGCAATCCCGAACTCGCCGCCTTCATCGACGAGATCCGCCACATGGGTACCTCGGCCGCGGCGCTGGAAACCGCCGAGAAGAAGGGCTTCGATACGGGCGTCCGCGTCGTCCATCCCTTCGACGAGAACTGGACGCTGCCCGTCTACGTCGCCAACTTCGTGCTGATGGAATACGGCACGGGTGCCATCTTCGGCTGCCCGTCGGGCGACCAGCGCGATCTCGATTTCGCCAACAGATACGGCCTGCCGGTCGTCCCGGTGGTCATGCCGGAGGACGCCGACCAGGCCACGTTCCAGATCATCGACGAGGCCTATGTCGACGACGGCGTGATGATCAATTCGCGGTTCCTCGACGGCAGGAAGCCTAAGCAGGCCTTCGAGGAGGTCGCCGATCGGCTCGAGAAGATCACCATCGGCAATCGTCCCATGGCCGAGCGTAAGGTGCAGTTCCGCCTGCGCGACTGGCTGATCTCGCGCCAGCGCTACTGGGGCTGCCCGATCCCGGTGGTCCATTGCGAGAAGTGCGGCTCGGTGCCGGTTCCTGATGACCAGCTTCCGGTGGAGTTGCCGTCGGACGTGACCTTCGACAAACCGGGCAACCCGCTCGACCATCATCCGACCTGGAAGCGCACGACGTGCCCGAAGTGCGGCGGCGAGGCGCGGCGCGACACCGACACGATGGACACCTTCGTGGACTCGTCCTGGTATTTCGCGCGCTTCACCGATCCCTGGAACGAAACCGCGCCGACGACGCTGAAATATGTCGACGGGCCGCAAGGCTGGCTGCCGGTCAACCAGTATATCGGCGGCATAGAGCACGCGATCCTGCACCTGCTCTACTCACGCTTCTTCGCCCGCGCGATGAAGGCGACGGGACATCTCAACGTGGTCGAGGAGCCGTTCGAGGGGCTGTTCACCCAGGGCATGGTCGTCCACGAGACCTACAAGGGCGCGAAAGGCTACGTCACGCCGGCCGAGGTGAAGGTCGAGGAAGCCGACGGCCAGCGCCGCGCCGTCCTGATGGCGACCGGCGAGGAGCTTTCAATCGGCCCGATCGAGAAGATGTCGAAGTCGAGGAAGAACGTGGTCGATCCCGACGACATCATCGCGAGCTACGGGGCCGATACCGCGCGCTGGTTCATGCTGTCCGATTCTCCGCCAGACCGCGATGTCATCTGGACCGAGGCCGGCGTCGAGGGCGCGCACCGCTTCGTGCAGCGCGTCTGGCGCCTGGTCTCGGAAGCCGCGCCGGCCCTGAGGGACGTGGTTGCGTCCGCCGGCGCATCGGGAGACGCGCTCGACGTCTCGCGCGCCGCACACAAGGCGGTCAAGGCGGTCAGCGAGGAGATCGAGCGGCTCGGCTTCAACAAGGCGGTCGCCCGCATCTACGAACTCGTCAACGCGCTGGCGCCGCACCTGCCGAAAGCTGGCGAGACCGACGCAGCCATGCAGGGCGCGCTGCGCCAGGCGGTGGAGATGCTCGTCGAGATGGTCTCGCCGATGATGCCGCATCTGGCCGAGGAATGCTGGGCCGCGATCGGCGGAGCCGGCATGGCGGCCGAACAGGACTGGCCGTCCTACGATGCGGCGCTCGTTGTCGACGAGCAGGTGATCCTGCCGGTGCAGATCAACGGCAAGAAGCGCGGCGATTTGACAATTGCCCGCGACGCGGACCAAGCTGCCGTCGAATCGGCGGCGCTCGAACTCGATTTCGTCCAGAAGGCACTCGAAGGGCGGCCTCCGCGCAAGGTGATCGTCGTGCCGCAGAGGATCGTCAATGTCGTCGTCTGACCGGATGCGGAATGTGATCCCGGCCTTCCTCAGGACCGGCGCCTTCATCTGCGCGCTTGCTGCGCTGGCGGCCACTGCGGGCTGTACCGTTCAACCGCTCTACGGCAACGTCTCTTCCGTCACGCCGGGCGTGGCAGATGCACGCGTCGCTTCGATCTATGTTGCGGAAGTCGATACCCGCGAGGCGCAGGAGGCGAGGAACCACCTGATCTTCCTCCTCAACGGCGGCGCGGGCCAGCCGACAGACCCTCGCTACCGCATGGAACTCGTCGTCCTGAAGAAGGCTGCCGCGACAGTGACCATGCAGGCCACCAGCGGAGACAACGAGCCGACCGCCGGCGCGATCCAGCTGGTCGGGAACTACATCGTGAAGGACGCGGAGACCGGGCGCGTCGTCGCGCGGGGCGAACAGATAGCCATCGCCTCATTCGACCGGCCGCGGCAGCTCTTCGCCGAGGCGCGTGCCGAGCGCGATGCCGTGAACCGGGCGGCGCGGGAACTCGCGGAATTCGTACGCCTCGCCGTTCTCCAGGACTTGAAGCGCATTCAGGCACAGTAAGTTCGGCCAGGAACCTGTAGGGGGTTGGACGGTTAGGGGCCGGACGTCATTCTTGCGTCATGGAATTCGGCCAGACACGGGCCGATCGGAGTGGATGACCATGGATCTGCAGACGTCGCCATCCTCAATCGCGAGACTGCTTGGCGGGCGGGCATTCTACGGCAGCGCCTGCGACATTGATTCCCACATCATCGACCAGCTCATCCACGAGCGCGCGCTGAAGATATCGCAGCACCCGTTCTGGCCGCTGATGCGGCCCTTTCTCTACCGCCTGTTCCACTACGACGAGGCGGTTCGTATGGCTGACGTCATCGCGCCGATGTCGGGCTGGGATGCACTGGCCCACATCAGCAGCTTGCTGTCGCTGGACATGAAGGTGTCGGGACTGGAGAACGTGCCGAAGACCGGCGGCTTCATCCTGGCACCGAATCATCCGACCGGCATCGCCGACGGCATCGCGATCTTCGACGCCTTGAAGGACCGGCGCCGGGACATCGCCATCTTCGCCAACCGTGACGCCCTGCGGGTCGCGGCCGGCTTCCGCGACCTCATCATTCCGGTCGAGTGGCGCCCCGGCGAAAAGTCGCATGCCAAGAGCCGCGACACGCTGGAGATGACCGCGCGAGCCTTTTCGGACGGTCGCGCGATCGTGCTGTTCCCGTCGGGCCGCATCGCCTTCTGGAACGAGGGCAGGCTCACAGAACGGCCGTGGCAGCCTTCGGCGGTGGCACTGGCGCGCCGCTACGGCGTGCCCATCATCCCCGCCAACATCTCCGCCCGCAATTCCGGCCTGTTCTATTTCCTGGCCAAGCATTCCACCGAACTGCGCGACATGACGCTGTTCCACGAGCTCCTGAACAAGAAGCGCTTCAGCTTCTCGATCACGATCGGCAGGCCCGTCGATGCCGCGCGGCTCGCCGGCGAGCCAGGCGAAGTCACCGCCATGCTCCAGAGGCATACCGTGGATGCGTTGAAAGCCGATCCGCAGGCGGAGTTCGAGGCGCTCCCGCCGGTCCCCGCCTGAACCCGCTTTGGCGTCAGGCGATCACGGCGGAAAGTCCGGCGAGCGGAAGTTGGCCGGTCACTTTCGTCGACCAGCGCTGACCCGGCGCGATGGGAAAGGCGCGCGTCAGGGTTCCGGTCGTGATGGCCTCACCGGCTCGTAACGGCGGGTTACATTGTCGCAGAGCTGGATGGGGGAGTTTCAACTCCTTCCGCACCGGCGATCCGGCCCCCTCGCATGCGGTAACTTGCGATGTCGCCGCCGACGAAGTCGTGTAAGGGCGATTTTAGCCGGGGGGTGGTTCGTTCAGGTCATCGCTATGTTTGAGAATGGCGCGCTCACCGTCGATTTTCTGAAGTCCAAGCTCGCTGGCGACGAAGGCCGGGGGGTCGCGTCCCACGGGAGATCGGCCGCGGAGTTGTTGGCCGATCCCCGCCAGTATCTGCGCGATTGCTAGATCGTCGCCGACCTCGGAAACCTCGACGCGATCGAGGACGAGGCGAGACAACGGCCACTTCGTACTGCGAGCGGCATGGGCAGACGCATATGGGCTCGTCCCTTCGGTCATGCAGGAGGCGGCGAGCAAGGTACGGGAGGTCCCGGCGCCCTGAAACCCCTCCGCCATGCTTGGTGGCGGCGCGGTTGATCTGCCAGCTGACCATCGCCGCCGCGGCCCGAGGCGGAACAACCGTTCGCACCGCCGGTTCTGTCTTCGGTCGCTGGCCTCGGATGTCTCAAAGACTGACTGAGAGGTGCGGCTGTCAGAAACAGCACGGCAAGAGAGGTGACATGGCGCAACGAGGCTCTGCCAGACACCACATCGGCTTCGTGATCTCACTTTGCCTGCTGATACTGACCCTCGCTTCCATCCTCCCCTGGGTCGAGACCAACGTCTGGTGGATCCGGTACCTCGATTTCGTCCGGATACAGATCTTCGCCGGCCTGATGATCCTGATGATCCTGTGGCTCGTGGCCGGTGCCTGGCGAAGCAGGATCGGACTTCTGGCTGCGGCAGCCGCGGTGCTGGGCGGTGGCTACCACGTGGCGAAACTCTACCCCTATTTCTCCGTGACCGAGGACGCGGCGATCGGCATGGCCAGCTGTGACCAGGGTTCCGCCGTCCGGATCATGATCGCCAACGTGCAAAAGACGAACCACCATTCCGCCGAACTGAAGCGCCTGGTCTCCGAAACCGCTCCCGACGTTCTCCTGCTCATGGAAACGAACGAGTGGTGGGACGAGCAGATCTCGGACTGGAGCGTCGATTTCCCCTACAAGGTTCAGCACATTCCCGAGGAAGCGACCTTCTTCGGCATGCACGTCCTCTCGAAATTCCCGCTCATGGACCCGCAGACGCGGTTCTACTTCGGTGCGGATACCCCGACCATTCTTTCAGGGGTACAGCTGAGCGACAGCACCCTCGTGCAGTTCGTCGGCGTCCATCCGCGGCCTCCGCTCTACTGGTCGCAGCCGACGACGCTTCGGGATGGAGCCATCCTCCAGGCCGCGCTGGATGCGCGGGAAGCCGGGCTCCCCACTGTGGTCGCAGGCGATTTGAACGCAACGCCGTGGGAGCGCGTCACGCGTCGGGCCATCAGGATCGGCGGCCTGCTGGATCCACGGGTCGGCCGCGGTATCTATCCGACATACCAGGCCGCCGGCTCGCTGTTCTCGTGGCCCCTGGACCAGATCCTATTTCAGGAAGGCTTCGGGCTCGTCGACTACCGTGTCCTGGCCGACTTCGGATCCGATCATCTTCCGGTGGTCGCGGAGCTTTGCAACGGCCCCGGTATCGCTGCCCGCCAGAGGCCGGCAGCTCTTCGGGAGGATGATCTCGAGGAAGCCAGGACTTCGATCGAGGCGGCCCGCGAACTCGATCAATCACCTCAATGAAGCGGGGATGATCCGCACGGTCCCGACGATCCCCCTTGCCAAGTGTGGTCGTTGGCACCCTGCGACAGCGCGGTTCCCGGTTGGAGGGTTCGGTAGTGGTATCGCACCGGCGACCAGCCGCCGCCGTCAGCCACGGGCACGGCGTCCGTCACGAAGATTGCCTCGTCCGAGGAAGGAAGGCGGCAGCATCTGGCGATCTCTTCGCGGGATGCAACCCGGCGCAACGCGATGCGTTACGTCAGCTCGGCGCGGAACACCGTCAATGGTGCCGGTCATGCAAATCGCGAAGGTGGGTTCCAGATCCCGTCGGTGAACGCTTCGGATCCGGTGATCGTCAGCCGTCTGTGAGGGCGTCCGTCAGTTGGCCGACGAGCACACGGCGGTGGAGCTGACGCAACGGGCGCGCTGGGAGTCGGCGACAACGCCTGTGTGCTCAGGCGCTGCAGCATCGTGTGCATGGCGGATTGCGCTTCGCTCCTCCGCACCCCAAAAGCGCCTGCATCACCTCCATGGTGGTGATTTACCCGTCGATGCCGCCGCATGAAGCTTGAGTGCTCCCTTGTTCGGACGGTGCCTGCTCGCGTCTGGATCGCAATCGCCGCCCTGGCGACCCCAGAGCGGCGATAGACGCGTGTCCGGCCTAGTCGTCGAATTCCGGGTATGCCTCAAGCTGCTCCTCGGTGGCAGCGATGTAGACGCGATAGTCATCGGCGCCGCGATAGATGGAGACCTGGTTGAGCGGGACGGCGATGTCCTTGTCGCCGATGTCGAGGAAGCCTCCGATCTCGAGCTCGAGATAGGTGCTGTCCGCTCCGGCGCCCATGTGGACGTCGTCGACTTCGCCGATGTCCTCGCCGGTGATTGAAGAGTAGACGTCCGCATCGTCCAGTGTAGCGGCGAGGGCCGTGTCGGCGGCGTAGTCGTATGGCTGATAGCCGTCGACCTCAATCACCGGTGCAGTCAGAACGACGTCGGTCGCAGGAACCGCGACTTGTGCCGCGGCAGAGCCGGCATAGGCCACGGACAGGACGGCCAGGATCGTGGGAATTCGCATCAGGCATCTCCTTTCGGTGCTGTTCGAAAACCCAAACCGCGCAACGCTTTGCTTGTTCCTCGCACTTCGATCTCGGCCGAGCATCACCGGTCCCCCTTGTCGAGCCGGTGATTCACTCGGACCGTCGGTGCCGCCTCCTTCGCATCGTATCATCACGGATGCCGCCGATAGACTTCCGCCTGGCGCCTTCGTGAGCGACGAGGTCGAGATCGAACGGCGTAGTGCCGTTCTCCCACCGACTTCGGCGGTGCAGACCAAATGAAGGGCGGGCTACGGTTCAGATCGTCAGGACGGCGCTCCGGAAGGCCGGATAACACCCTCTTGCCCTCCTTTCGGGAACGCGGAAGCGGGCAGTGGATGCGCTACTCCTCCTCGAACAGCCGCCCCTGCATTTCCGCGATGTTGCGCGGCGGCTCCAGGCCCATGTGTCTCCACGCATTGCCCGTCAGCACGCGGCCGCGCGGGGTGCGCTGAATGAACCCCTGCTGGATCAGGTAGGGCTCGATGATATCCTCGATGGCGTCACGCGGCTCCGAGAGGCCGGCGGCGATGGTCTCGATCCCCACCGGGCCGCCGCCGAAATTCTTGGCGATCATGTTGAGATAGCGCCGATCAAGGCTGTCGAGACCCAGCGCATCGACTTCGAGCCGCGACAGCGCCTCGTCCGCAACGGTGCGCGTCACCTTCTCGGCGCCCGCGACGGAAGCAAAGTCGCGCACGCGCCGCAGCAGCCGGCCGGCGATGCGCGGCGTGCCGCGGGCGCGCCGGGCGATCTCCAGCGCGCCGTCGTCGCTCATCGGCAACGCCAGAATGCGCGCGCCGCGCCGCACGATCAGCTCCAGTTCCTCGACGGTGTAGAAATCGAGCCGGACGGGTATCCCGAAGCGGTCGCGCAGCGGATTGGTGATCAGGCCGAGGCGGGTGGTGGCGGCCACCAGCGTGAAGCGGGAAAGATCGATCTTGACCGAGCGGGCCGCCGGCCCTTCGCCGATGATTAGGTCGAGCTGGAAATCCTCCATCGCCGGATAGAGGATCTCCTCCACGGCAGGTGAGAGCCGATGGATCTCGTCGATGAAGAGCACGTCGCGCTCCTCGAGATTGGTGAGCAGCGCCGCGAGGTCGCCTGCCTTGGCAATGACGGGGCCGGAGGTAGAGCGGAAATTCACCCCGAGTTCCTTGGCCATGATCTGCGCCAGCGTCGTCTTGCCGAGGCCTGGCGGCCCGACGAAGAGCACATGGTCGAGCGCCTCGCCGCGCGATTTCGCCGCCTCCACGAAGACCTTCAGGTTGGCGCGCGCAGCCGCCTGGCCGACGAACTCGTCCAGCGACTGCGGCCGAAGCGTTACGTCGACGTCCTCGCCGCGCTTGTCCGGCGTGATGAGGCGGGGAGCGGCGGTCATCGTGCCCCGGTATCCGATTTCACCGGCAAAGGGTCAATCACCGCGCCAGCTCTTTCAGGCCGAGCCTTATCAGCCTGGCCGAATCCGCACCCTCCCCCGCCGCCTTCATCGCCGCGGCCACCGCATTCGCCGCAACATCGCGCGAATAGCCGAGATTGGTGAGGGCCGACACCGCGTCGGCGATTGGGGCCGGCGCAACGCCCTCTCCGAGTTCCTGCTTCAGGCCGATCGTACCGGTTGCGGTGCCGGCATGGGCCGGCGCCTTGTCGCGCAGTTCGGTGACGATGCGCTCGGCCACCTTCTTGCCGACGCCGGGCGCCCGGGCCACCATCGCCACGTCGCGAAGTGCCACGGCATTTGCGAGTTCGGACGCCGACAGCGTCGACAGCACCGCGAGCGCCACCTTCGCGCCGACGCCCTGGACGTTGTTCTGCAAGAGTCGGAACCACTCGCGCTCGAGCGCCGACCCGAACCCGTAGAGCCGGATCATGTCCTCGCGGACATAGGTTTCGATGAACAGGATCACGGCCTCGCCCACGCCGGGCAGGTTCCCCAACGTGCGGGCCGGGCAGAATGCGACGTAGCCCACGCCATGGACGTCCACCACGCAGTGATCCTCCGCGATCTCGTCCAGCGTTCCCTTGAGTTTGCCGATCATAGGATCGATTCCGGCGCCATGAGGCGCAACGTCGGAAAATAGGAAAGGTAGCGGTTTGCGTTGCGACTGAGCAGCGAATGCCCGGCCACGAGGGCGTGAGCACCGATGTAGAAGTCGGGAAGCGGCGATCGCTTCGTCCCGCCCGACCGGCGGTACTGCAGGAACGCCTTGCCGGCGAGGAAAGCCGCCCGCCCGGGCAGGTCTTCCCTTGCGAATAACGACAGCGCCGCCTCTAGCGCAAATTCATCATCGTATCCCGCCGCCATCTCGGCATAGATCAGCGGGTTGATGACGACCGGTCCTGACCGCCGGGCTTCGGCCAACCGCGTCATCGACCACTCCTCCCACTCGCCGCCCACATGGAAGACGTCGAGCAGCACGTTCGTATCGACCAGGGTCGCCATCAATCGCGCAGCATATGGAAGAACGAATCGGGGCTCATCCCGCCAAGGTTCATGGACCCCTTGAAGCGGCGCAAGTGATCCACCAGCGCTCGGACATCCTCCTCGATCTCCCCTTCCGCACGCTCCACCTTGCGGATGACGGCGCCACCTTCGACGAAATCGAATTCCACCTCGCTCCCGGGGATGATCCCCAGATGGCGCCGGACATTCTTGGGAATGGTGACCTGACCCTTTTCGGTGACGCGCATGGTAATACCTCTGCAGTATTACCTATGCCGCCGACCGGAACAAGTCAAGAACACGCTCTACGCCACACGCGCGGCAGCGGCTGCCAGGCGTCCGGTGACGCTCTGCCGATGATGGGCGTGGCAGATCGCGATCGCCAGGGCATCGGCGGCATCGTCCGTGTCGAACGTCGCGCGCGGCATCAGCACCTTGACCATCATGTGGATCTGCTTCTTGTCGCCGTGGCCAACCCCGATGACGGACTTCTTCACGGCGTTGGGTGCGTATTCGGAGACCCTCAAGCCGGCCCTCGCCGGAACCAGCATGGCGATGCCGCGCGCTTGGCCAAGTTTCAGGGTGGCGACGGCGTCCTTGTTGACGAAGGTCTGCTCCACCGCCGCTTCCTCCGGCATCTGGGCGTGAATGATCGCGGCAAGCCCGTCATGAAGTACGCACAACCGCGAGGCGAGATCTGCCTTGGAGTCGGAGACGATCGTGCCGGCGCCGACGAAGCGAAGCGTGTTTCCGCATGCCTCCACGACGCCCCAGCCGGTGCGGCGGAGCCCGGGATCGATGCCGATGATGCGAATCGCTGCCGTCATGGACCTACTTTATGCGGGTGGAGGACCATTGCCACCGGGGTGTGAACAAATATGAAACAAACAGCGGCCGTGGAAGGGTGGCCGGCCCGCCCGCTGACCTTCATCCCGAACGACAGGGGACCTCGTCCTGCCGCAGTTTCCGGCCCTCGATGCAACGCTCGCGACACTCTTCGCGACGGTCTTCATCGCCGGCGTGGCGCGCGGTCTGTCAGGGTTCGGAACCGGGATGATCGTCGCACCGGTTGCCGGGGCGCTGTACGGTCCGAAGGTGGCGCTGATCGTCATCGTGATCATGGACTTGCTGTCGATCGTTCCCGTCACGCTGCCGGCTTTGAAGATCGCCCGCTGGAAGGAGGTGCTGCCAGTCTCGCTCGGGCTGGCGATCTTGCTGCCGGCCGGCATCTACGCGCTGAAATACGGTGACCCCCTGATACTGAGATGGTGCATATCTCTGGCGATCCTGGTTTGCGCTGCGGCGCTGTGGGCCGGCTGGCGCTATGCTGGCCCGCGCAATGCGCCGGTATCGTTCCTGGTGGGGGGCGTGGCTGGCATCCTTTCGGGGATAGCCTCCATCCCCGGTCCGCCGGTCATCATCTACTGGTTGGCGTCGGAACTCCCCGCTGCCGTCATGCGCGCCAACCTGCTCACCCTGTTCCTGATCGGCGAGTGCCTGTCCGTGGTCAACCTGTGGCTTGCGGGGCTTTTCGAAGCGGAAGCGGTGCTGCTCGGCGTAGTGGCAGCGCCGCTCTATTTCATCGGTCTTGCGATTGGCGCGCGGCTCTATGGCCTGGCGAGCGAAGCCACCTACCGCCGCGTGACCTTCCTTCTCATCGTCGCGGCGGCAGTCCTTGCCCTGCCGGCCGTGCAGCCGGTCTTCGCCTATCTCGCCGACGGTATCCGGATGCTTTAGCCGCGGCCGAAGGCGGTGTTGAGGAGCGTGATCTGGTCGGAGACGGGATTGTTGCGTGGCGCGGTCTGAACCGGCTCGGCGCCGCGGCCGTAGATTTCGTCGTCCATGCGTCGGACCAGTGCCTGCAGGCTGAGCGAACGTTCCACGAGAGCCTTGAAGGCGTCGGGGAGTTCGTCCCAACCCGCCACGCCTTCATGCGCGGAAGCGGTGTCCAGACGGACCTTGGTCTTTTCGGCGGCCACCTGCTCGCGTGTCATCTCGCCGGAATTCGCAGCGCGCTGGAGAAGAAGCCAGGAAGCGATCTGCATCAGCCGCGTGGTCAGGCGCATCGATTCCGCCGCATAGAGCGTGGCCCCCAGGCGCGACAGGCCCTTGGCCGCCGCGCGGCCGTCGCCGTCGAGATACTCCGCGGTCTGTTCCACGAGGCCCATGCCCTCGTTGTAAAGCGGCTTGAAGGAGGAGGAGAAGACGCGGCGCTCCGCGAGCTTGATGGTCGTTGCACCCTGTCGCACAGGCTCACTCATGACATTACCCCCTGACCACGCTTCCGGTCCTTGCGCAGAAGTCACAACGCTATCACGCGCCGGCTGTTCCCGCCGATGGACCGGAGCATCGAAAATGCGCGTTCTCCACGGCGATGGCAAGGCGTTGTTTAACGAAGGGTTAACGCCCTCCCGATGACCGGAACACCGCAAGAAGGCAAAAAAAAGAGCCGCGCGAAGCGGCTCTCAGGAGTCTAACAGGGAGGCGTCAAACAGAGCAGCTCGGCCGCTCGGTCAGAATCCAGAAAACTGGATGGACATAGTAAACACCCGTAAAGCTTACCGCGGGGTTAACGGTCGGGAGAAACTGCCCCCACGGAACTGCCCGGCCTATGCATCGGCTCAATGCACCCGGACCGTTTCGGGACTGCGTTCGCCGCCGGCGCCCCACACCACGGGCAGCGCGATCCAGGCGAACATGAGCATTCCGGCGAAGAAGCCGAGCGAGGCGATGGCGACGACGGGTTCTATCGCCGCATTTCCGGCAAGCAGGAAATAGAGGCCGAGAAGCAGGAACACTCCGCTCACCGCCTGCAGCCAGAAGTGCACGGCGGCGAGCCGTGACCGGGCGACCCCCGGGTTGAGGTGGTAGAAGAATCCGAACACCGCCGACATGAGCCAGCCCGCCACCATTGTGTGGGCGTGGACCGGCATCTGGCCGTGATCGTGCGTGATGGACATGTGGAGGCCGAGCGACATGCCCAGGATCCCATAGATGATGGCGAGGGTGAAGAAGTTGCGTGCAGCGCCCTGCATTTCGAGGTTCCTTTCCAGATCGAGTGCCCCGGAGGGCCGCGGCGCGAAAAAAGCGTCCGGCCGTCTTGGGGGCATCCGCTATCACGTGAGCGGTATCCGCCCGGTGTCACCTGTACCCGGGCGCGTGGCGGGAACTGTTACATTTTCCACGCAACGTTAGAATTCCCCGCCCAGCGCCTCAAAGCGCCTTCGTCATCTCCCTGAGACGGAACTTCTGGATCTTGCCGGTGCTGGTCTTGGGGATATCCGAGAACACCACCTGCCTGGGCACCTTGTAGCGTGCGAGCAGGGTGCGGCAGTGGTCGATGATCTCCGCCTCGCTGGCCGTGCGGCCCGGCTTGAGTTCGACATAGGCGACGGGCGTCTCTCCCCATTTCTCGTCGGCTTTGGCAACCACGCCGCAGGACGCGACCGCCGGATGCTTGTAGAGCGCATCCTCCACCTCGATGGACGAGATGTTCTCACCGCCCGAGATGATGATGTCCTTGGAACGGTCCTTGAGCTGAATGTAGCCGTCAGGGTGCATGACGCCCAGATCGCCCGAATGGAACCAGCCGCCCGCCAGCGCCTCGTCCGTCGCAGGGCGGTTCTTCAGATAGCCCTTCATGACGATGTTGCCGCGGAACATGACCTCGCCGATCGTCTCGCCGTCGGCGGGAGTCTCCGCCATCGTCTCCGGGTCCATGACGGTCAGCCCGTCCAGCGCGGCGTATCGCACCCCCTGGCGCGCCTTCCGGGCCGTGCGGGCGCCCTTGTCCAGTTCGTCCCACTCGCCCTTCCATTCGTTGACGACCGCCGGGCCGTAGGTCTCGGTCAGCCCGTAAAGGTGCGTCACCGCGAAACCGGCATCGGCCATACCGGAAAGCACCGCCTCGGGCGGCGGAGCGGCGGCCGTGTTGAAGGTGACGGTCTGCGGAAATTCGCGCTTGTCCTGATCGGGTGCGTTGATCAGCGTCGACATGACGACCGGGGCGCCGCAGAGATGCGTCACGCCATGGTCTGCGATGGCGTCGTACATCGCGTTCGCACGCACCCAGCGCAGGCAGACATGGGTGCCGGCCTGCACGGCGAGCGTCCACGGGAAGCACCAGCCGTTGCAGTGGAACATGGGCAGCGTCAAGAGATACACCGGATGCCGGCCCATTCCGGCGTGGATCGTGTTGGCATAGGCCATCAACGCGGCGCCACGGTGATGATAGACCACCCCCTTCGGGTTGCCGGTCGTGCCGGACGTGTAGTTCAGGGATATCGCATCCCACTCGTCATCGGGCATGGCCCAGTCGAATGCGGGGTCGCCCGAACCAAGGAATGCCTCGTAGTCCAGCGTCCCGATCCGGTCGCCCTTCGAATAGGGCGCATCGGCGGCATATTCCGGGTCGTCGTAGTCGATAACCAGCGGCTTCACCTGCGCCATGCCCAGGGCTTCCTTCACCACGCCGGAGAATTCGCGGTCGACGATCAGAACCTTGGTCTCGGCATGGTCGAGCTGGAACGCGACGATGGCCGCGTCGAGCCGGGTGTTGAGAGAATGCAGCACCGCCTTCACCATCGGCACGCCGAAATGCACCTCCAGCATGGCCGGCGTGTTGGACAGCATCACCGTCACGGTGTCGCCCTTGCCGACGCCCTTCGCGGCCAGCGCGGAAGCCAACTGGCGGGTGCGGGCGTAGAAATCGCGATAGGTGAGCTTCGCCCCTCCATGGATCACGGCCACCTGATCCGGAAAGGTCCGCGCCGCCCGGTCGAGATAGGTCAGCGGCGTCAGCGGCTGGTAGTTGGCCGCGTTTCGCTCGAGCCCCTCGTCGTAGATTCCCGCCATGTGTTTCCCCCGGTCGGTGCTTTTTCGCGGCAGACTAGCTGCGATTCGTCATTGCGTCATCAGCGTAGAAGTCATGCCTTGAGCAAGGCGGAGGCGGCCGTCTTCTGCTCCTGCGGGAGCAGATCCTCGTCCGCCCGCACGGCCTCAGCCGAGGATCGCAACGGCGCCGTCCCACAAGAGCTTCACGGCGACCAGCCCCACGGTGACGTAGGTGATCGAGTAGAATAGATCCGGCTTCATGCGTTTGACGATGAAAACCCCGGCAAGCGTGGCGAGGAAGGCCACCGGCATGAGCGTGAACGACGCCGCGAGGTTGGTGGTGTCGAGCTGTCCCAGCGCGAAATAGGGGATGAGCTTCACCGCATTCATCACCGCAAAGAAGATCACGCTCGTGCCGACATAAAGCTTCGGGTCCATCTTGAGCGGCAGCGCGTAAACCTGGAACGGTGGCCCGCCGGCATGCGCGACGAAGCTGGTGAACCCGCTGACCGTGCCCCACAGCAGTCCTCGCGGCGTGCTGTGCGACCTGACGCTGTCGGAGCGCGACAGTTTCTGCAGGAACCAGCGAGAGACGAACAGCAGCGTCACGACGCCCAGGATCAGGCGCACCATGTCCGGCGTCACGAGGGCTGCCGTCAGCCAGCCGATGCCGATGCCCGTCAGCGCGCCGGGAAGCATGATGAGCAGGGTCCGGCGGTCATGGAAGCCTCTCCAGGACCAGAGCGAGACGACGTCCATCAGGACCAGGATGGGCAGCAGGATCGCCGCCGCCTGCACCGGGGACATGGCGAGCGCCATCAGCGGTACGCCGACGAGCGCCATGGCGCCGCCGAGCCCGCCCTTGGCGAGTCCGACGAGCGCGACCGCGGGAATCGCCACGGCATAGAAGAGGGGATCGAAGAGCAAGGGCTTGGTGGATCGTCCGGTGGGAGGAGATGTCCGCTTAGCCGCTAGCCACCGGGATTGCGAGGAGAAACTGGAACGGGACCATCCCACGCGGCCGCTGGCCAAGCGGCAGCCTCTCCTCTATGCCCAATTGCCACCACGATCAGTCGCCATAGGCCAGCCCAGAATGGACCCGATGCAAGAGAATGTTCCCGATCGCTGCCGGCTCGTGCTGATCGCGCCGCAGCTCGACGACGCAGCCGCGCTGGAGGCGCTTGTCCGCTCCGCACTGGCCGGCGGAGACGTGGCCTCCCTGATCCTGCCGCAGTACGGGCTGGACGACGCGGCATTCCAGCACCTTGCCGAACGCATCGTGCCGGTGGGACAGGAAGCCGGAGCCGCGGTGATGATCGCCGGCGACACGCGCGTTGCGGCACGCGTGAAGGCGGACGGCGTGCATGTCGAAGGCGGCCGGGCAGCGCTGGCCGATGCGATCGACCGGCTCCAGGACAAGATGATGGTCGGGACCGGCGGGGCGAAGACGCGAGACGACATGCTGGAGCTCGGCGAGCTTCGACCCGATTACGTTTTCCTCGGCCGCTTTGGCTACGACACCGATCCCGAGCCGCATCCGCGCAACCTGACGCTCGGGCGCTGGTGGGCGGAGATGATCGAGATCCCCTGCATCGTCATGGGCGGCAGCGACATCACATCTGTGCGCCTCGTCTCCGCAACCGGCGCGGAGTTCGTGGCGCTGTCGCATGCTGTTTTCGGAGAAGGGACCGATCCGGCCGCGGCCGTCGCGGAGATCAACCGGCACCTCGACGAAACCGCTTCGGCATTCGAGACCGAACCGTGAAGCCAGGAGCATTCCTCATAGCCGCGGCGGGCTGTTTCGTCCTGCCGATTGCCGCCTTTTCAGCGCAATCCGCCGATCCCAAGGCCGCCAAGCCGGAGAAGGCACAGGAGCAACCGCGGATCGACAAGGGCGTCATCGATCCGCTCCGGTTCGGCAAGAAGACGTCAGATCCAGCCTTCGGCGCTTTCCAGCGCGGCCTCTACATCACCGCCTACAATCTAGCGCTGCCGCGGGCGCAGGATGGCGATCCGGCGGCGCAGGCACTGGTCGCCGAGATCCTGTCGCGGGGACTGGGCGTTGCGCGCAAGCCCGCCGAAGCCGCCGAGTGGTATGGCAAGGCGGCGGAAGCCGGCATTCCCGAGGCGCAGTTCCAGTATGCGCTCGTGCTGGTCGACGGCAAGTACGCCGGCAAGGATCCGCAGCACGCCTTCGACCTGATGAAGGACGCGGCCGACACCGGCCACAGGCTCGCCGCCTTCAACCTCGCCCAGATGCTGATCGACCGCGAACCCGGCGGCAAGGGGCTGGAAAAGGCGATCCCTTATTACGAGAGAGCCGCCAAGGCTGGGTTGGCCGACGCCCAGTATGCCATGGCGCAGATGTACGAGAACGGCGTCGGCGGCTTGAACGACGACGGGAAGGCGCTGTTCTATCTCACGCTTGCCGCCCGGCAGAACTTCGATACCGCCCAGCTGGACCTCGCCACCTGGCTCGTCGAAGGGCGCCTCGGCAAGCCCGACTACGATGCGGGCTTCGGCTGGATGAAGCGCGCCGCCGAAAGCGGCAACGTCGCGGCGCAGAACCGGCTGGCGAAGCTTTACGTCTACGGTCTCGGTACGGAGCCCGACCCGATCCTCGCAGCGGCATGGTACATCATCGCGCGCCGCGCCGGCCTGCGCGACATCGAGATGGACGATTTCCTTCAGGGCCTCACGCCCGAACAGCAGAAAGAGGCGATCGAGCGGGCGAACCGGCTGCGGTGACGCCGCAAGTCGCTCGAGTGCGCCCCTGACCCTCCTGCCAGAACGACGTCAGGAGGGTCATGCGATAACGCTCGGTGGCCGCGATCGAGCGCGGCGCCATCGAGAGGATCCGTCTTGAAATTCGCTTCCGCGCGTCTGATCGCCAGCGACATCGGCAAAATGGTGGCCTTTTACGAGATGGTGACGAGCGCGGCCGCCGAATGGCTGGCGCCGCAGTTCGCCGAAATCGTCACGTCCTCGGGAGCGCTTGCCATCGGCAGTTCCGAAACGGTGCCGCTCTTCGCCGAAGGCAGTGCCGAAGCCGGGGCCAACCGCACCGTCATCATCGAGTTCATGGTCGACGACGTCGATGCCGAATACGAACGGCTGAAAAACAAGGTGGAACTGGTGCACCCGCCGAAGACGATGCCGTGGGGCAACCGGTCCGTCCAGTTCCGCGATCCCGAAGGCACGGCGGTGGCGTTGTTCATGCCCCATACTGATGCTGCCAGGGCGCGCTTCGCCTCCAGGTAGGCGGTTGGCCGGGGGGCTCACTTGCCTCCCCGTGCGTTTTGTGGTCTTGGGAGCGCCGAACTGCGCGGTGTGCGCGAAATCCCATTTCCGGAATACACCAATGGCCAAGATCAACGGCAACGAAATCCGTCCAGGCAACGTCATCGAACACAATGGCGGTCTGTGGGTCGCGGTGAAGACGAATGCCGTCAAGCCGGGCAAGGGCGGCGCCTACAACCAGGTCGAACTGAAGAACCTCATCGACGGCACCAAGCTCAACGAGCGCTTCCGCTCTGCCGAGACGGTCGAGAAGGTGCGCCTCGAGCAGAAGGACTTCTCCTTCCTCTACGAGCAGGGCGAAGCTCTCGTCTTCATGGACACCGAGACCTACGAGCAGCTCGAACTGCAGAAGGATTTCGTCGGCGACCGCGCGGCCTTCCTGCAGGACGGCATGATGGTGACCGTCGAACTTTACGAGGAAAAGCCGATCGGCATCTCGCTTCCCGACCAGGTGGCACTGACCATCACCGAAGCCGATCCCGTCGTGAAGGGGCAGACCGCGGCATCCTCCTACAAGCCCGCCGTGCTCGAGAACGGCATCCGCGTGCTGGTCCCCCCCTTCATCTCGTCCGGCGAGAAGATCCTCGTCGACACCAACGAACTCACCTACATCCGCCGCGCCGACTGAGCGTCAGGTCCGGCGGCACTATCGGGAAAGCAGGTTTCGACTGATGGCGTATTCGGCGCTGATGAGGGTCATGGTGGAGGCCGCGCGCAAGGCGGGCCGCTCGCTGGCGCGTGATTTCGGCGAGGTGCAGAACCTCCAGGTCTCGATGAAGGGTCCGGGCGACTATGTCAGCCAGGCCGACCGCAAGGCCGAGGAGATCATCTACACCGAACTGTCGCGCGTGCGGCCCGGCTATTCCTTCCTGATGGAGGAGCGCGGCGTGGTGGAAGGCGACGACGTCCAGCACCGCTGGATCGTCGATCCGCTCGACGGCACGACCAACTTCCTGCACGGCATCCCGATCTTCTCGATCTCGATCGCGCTCGAACGGCAGGGCCAGCTGATGGCGGGCCTCGTCTACAATCCCGCCATGGACGAGCTCTACACCGCCGAACGCGGCGGCGGCGCCTTCATGAATGACCGCCGGCTGCGCGTCGCCGGCCGCGCGAAACTCTCCGACAGCGTCATCGGCACCGGCATCCCGCATCTCGGCCGCGGCCATCACGGCAACGCGCTGATCGAGCTGCGCAACGTCATGGGCGAGGTCTCCGGCATCCGCCGCATGGGTTCGGCCGCGCTCGATCTCGCCTACGTCGCCGCGGGCCGCATGGACGGCTTCTGGGAAAACGGGCTCTCGCCCTGGGACATGGCGGCGGGCATCCTGATCATCCGTGAGGCCGGCGGCTTCGTCAGTGACCGCGCGGGCGGCCAGGACATGCTCGGCACCGGCAACATCGTCGCCGGCAACGAGGCGATCCATCGGGCGCTGCTCAAGCAACTGGACAGGCCCGTCTCCGGACGCCAGTCGATCCCGATATCGCCGCCCGGCTCGGGCGTCGGCAATTAAGTCGCGAAAGCGTCTGGGCGACTCCTGCCGGCGACCTAGTTCATCATTCTGAACTGGGTCACGACATTACCGTCACAGGCATTTGGTAAGGAGAGATATGAGGCCCGCTCCGCGACATGGCATCTATCTGCGGCTGCACCGCGAATGGCGCACGATGTCGCGCGCCGAAATCCTGGCCGACGGCATCGTCCATGCGATCGGCATCGTGCTGGCGGTCGCCGCTGGCTCCGCATTGCTCGCGCTTGCGGCGGGACGCACGGCCACGTCCGAATACGTGGCCGCCGTGTTCTATGTCCTTTCGCTGCTGGCGGTCCTGTCGATATCCTGCGCCTACAATCTCTGGCCGGTCTCTCGTGCCAAGTGGATACTCCGACGCTTCGACCATGCCGCCATCTACCTGCTCATCGCCGGCACCTACACGCCGCTGCTTGCGCAACTGGAGAGCGCCAAGGGCCCGATCATGCTCGGGGTCGTGTGGTGCGCGGCGGCGTTCGGCATCGCGGTCAAGCTTCTCTTGCCGGGCAGGTACGACCGGCTGGCCATCGTCTTCTATCTCGCGATCGGCTGGAGCGGCGTGGCGATCGCCGGGGAACTGGCCGCGCTCGTGCCGCAGTCCACGATGTGGCTGATCGCCGCCGGAGGTTTCTTCTATTCGGCCGGCGTCGTCTTCTTCGCCTGGAACGGCCTGAAATTCCAGACGGCCGTCTGGCACGGCTTCGTGGTGTCGGGCGCCGGGCTGCACCTGGCCGCGATGATGGATCTTCTGGTCGTCGGAAGGCTTTGAAACGGCAGCGTCCGCAAGGTGCGCGATGACGGCTTCTTTCATTTTCGTCACAATTCCGGCTAGAGTTGCCGCTTCTTGGCGGAAAGCATTCGGGGCTTGGCGATGGCGTGGTTGAGATCTTTGGGCGAAGGCGGTTTGACGGGAGGCGCGCAGTACGACCCGCACAAGCTGTCGAGCCCGCAGGTCTTCCTGCTTTCCATGCTGATCTTCCTGGCCATCGCCGGCTTCGTGGCGGCGATCCTGTACCGGCAGATCTCGACGGCCTTCTCGACAAACCCCGGCCTCAACGGCCTGATCATCGGCGTGCTCGCCATCGGCATCCTGCTTGCGTTCAGCCAGGTCATCCGCCTGTTTCGCGAGGTGCGGTGGGTGAATTCATTCCGCGCCGGTGAGGAGGCCCGCAATCCCGTCCTGCTCGCGCCGATGAAGGCGTTGCTTGGCCGGTCCTCGGCAACCGCGCTGTCGACCATATCGATGCGAACCATCCTCGATTTCGATCGCCACCCGCCTCGACGAAAGCCGCGACATCTCGCGCTATCTGATCGGGCTCCTGGTCTTCCTTGGTCTGCTCGGCACCTTCTGGGGCCTGCTTCAGACGATCGGCTCGATCGGTTCGACGATCCAGTCGCTCGATCCCGGCTCCGGCGATACCAACGACATTCTCAACGCCCTGAAGTCCGGGCTTTCCGCGCCGCTTGCCGGCATGGGAACGGCATTCTCCTCCTCGCTGTTCGGTTTGGCGGGATCACTGGTGCTCGGCTTCCTCGACCTTCAGGCCGGCCGCGCGCAGAACCGCTTCTACGTCGAACTGGAGAACTGGCTGTCCTCGGTGACCGACGTCGGCTCCGATGCGCCGGTCCTCGACACGTCCCGGAGCGACACCAGCGAGGAGATGCGGCGGATGGCTGAGCAGCTTCGCTCGCTGCACGAGGCCGGCGGCGCGAGCCAGCGGGTAGCGACCTCCATGGCAAGTCTTGCCGAGGGCATCTCGGGGCTGGTCAAGAATATGCGAAACGAGCAGCAGATCATGCGCGACTGGGTGGAGGCCCAGGCCGAAGAGCAGAAGGAAATGCGCGAGACGCTGAAGGACATCGCCGACTCGCTCCGCAAGATGGACAAAGTCGGCTGAGATGGCGCTCGCACGCACACGGCGCCGCGAACGCGGCATGGACTATTGGCCGGGTTTCGTCGATGCACTGTCGACGCTGCTTCTGGCCATCATGTTCCTGCTCTCGGTCTTCGTCCTGGCGCAATTCCTGCTCAGCCGCGAGATCACCGGCAAGGACGAGGTGCTGACCCGGCTCAATTCGCAGATCAACGAACTGACGCAGCTCCTGGCGCTCGAACGGTCCAACACGCAGGATGCGGAGGACCAGCTCGCCAATCTGCAGGCCTCGCTCAGCGCGGCGGAATTGGAGCGTTCGCGGCTGGAGCAGCTGCTTTCACAAGGCGCCGGAGCGGATGCTGCCGCCGACGAACAGATCGGCACGCTGAGCGGTGCGCTCGACCAGGAGCGCCAGATCTCGCAGCGCGCCCTGTCACAGGTGGAACTCCTCAACCAGCAGATCGCCGCGCTCAGAAAGCAGATCGGGGCCCTGGAAGGCGCGCTGGACGTTTCGGAGCAGCGCGACCGCGAATCCAGTACCAAGATCGCCGATCTCGGACGGCGCCTGAACGTCGCGCTGGCGCAGCGCGTGCAGGAACTCAACCGCTACCGGTCGGACTTCTTCGGTCGTCTACGGGAAATCCTGTCCGACCGGGAAAACATCCGCATCGTCGGCGACCGTTTCGTCTTCCAGTCGGAGGTGCTGTTCCCCTCCGGGTCCGAGGTGATCAACGACGCCGGCCGGAACGAGATGGCCAAGCTCGCCGACGCCATCATCGACCTCCAGAAGGAGATTCCGCCCGAGATCAACTGGGTGCTTCGCGTCGACGGACACACCGACAACGTGCCGCTTTCCGGTACAGGGCGCTATCGCGACAACTGGGAGCTGTCCTCCGCCCGCGCGACTTCGGTGGTGAAATACCTGATCGAGCAGGGGGTCCCCGCGAGCCGCCTGGTGGCGGCTGGTTTCGGCGAGTTCCAGCCGCTGGTGGAGGGCGATACCCCGGAAGCCCGCAACAAGAACCGGCGCATCGAACTGAAGCTGACGGAGCGCTGAGCTTCACCAGCCGATGAGCAGCGCCGTCAGTGCCAGCGCTGCCGGCAATCCCTGAACGTAGAGGATCTTCCTCGACACCGTGGCGGCGCCGAACACGCCGGCGACGATAACGCAGCCGAGGAAGAAGGTCTTGATCCCGAAGCCTTCCGCGCCGAGCCAGAGGCCCCACGCCAGGCCGGCGACGAGAAAGCCGTTGTAGAGCCCCTGGTTCATCGCCAGCGCCTTCGATCGGGTGGCGAATGCCGGTTCCAGGCCGAAGGCCTTGCGACCGGCCGGCGTGTCCCAGGCGATCATCTCAAGGTACATGAAATACAGGTGCAGCAAAGCAACCAGCGCGATCAGGACCGTCGATACCAACAACGTGCATTCCCCCCGAAAAGTGGAGATGACGCTTCGATGCCGATGGCGTCAAGTGATCCCGTTGCGCGGGATCGTTCCATCCGGGCGACGCGGCTTTCGACACGCACATTCTGCGCCGCGGCGTGCTCGCTCTTGCGTTGCCTGTCGTCGTTGGCTTTGAGTTGCATCGGGAGGATGTGTTGATGGAAGCGGATGCAATCATTGTGGGCGGCGGGCTGGCGGGGCTGGTCGCGGCGTGCGAACTGGCCGACAAGGGCAGGAAGGTCCTCATCCTCGAACAGGAAGGCGAGAATTCGCTCGGCGGACAGGCGTTCTGGTCGCTCGGCGGGCTGTTCTTCGTCGACAGTCCCGAACAGCGGCGCCTCAGGATCAGGGATAACCGCGACCTCGCACTGCAGGACTGGATCGGGTCTGCGCAGTTCGACCGGCCCGAGGATTTCTGGCCGCGCAAGGTAGCCGAGGCCTATGTCGATTTCGCCGCCGGCGAGATGCGGCCGTGGCTTCACGCGATGGGCATGCGCTGGTTTCCAGTGGTCGGCTGGGCCGAGCGCGGCGGCGGCCACGCCCATGGTCACGGCAATTCCGTGCCGCGCTTCCACATCACCTGGGGCACGGGACCAGGTGTGATCGAACCGTTCGAGCGTCGCGTACGCGAACACGTCGCCGGCGGGCGCATCGAGCTCAAGTTCCGGTACCGGGCAAGCCGCATCCTGCGAACCGGCGGAAGCATTTCCGGCGTCTCGGGCGACATCCTCGAACCTTCCACGGTCCAGCGCGGCGAGAAATCCGGCCGGGAGGTGATCGGCGATTTCGAACTCTCCGCCGGCGTGGTGATCGTTACCTCCGGCGGCATCGGCGGCGATCTCGACCTCGTGCGCAAGGCCTGGCCGGTGGAGCGCCTCGGGCCGCCGCCGAAGAGGATGGTGGCCGGCGTCCCGCATCACGTCGACGGCCGGATGATCGCGGTGGCGCAGGAGGCGGGTGCCGCCGTCATCAATGCCGACCGCATGTGGCACTATACCGAAGGGGTCAGGAACTGGGACCCGATCTGGCCGAACCACGGCATCCGCATCCTTCCCGGCCCCTCCTCGATGTGGTTCGACGCACGCGGCGAGCGCCTGCCTGCGCCCTGCCTGCCGGGCTTCGACACGCTCTCGACCCTGAAGCACATCCTTTCGACCGGGCATGACTGGTCATGGTTCGTGCTGACGCAGAAGATCATCAAGAAGGAGTTTGCGCTCTCGGGCTCGGAGCAGAACCCGGATTTCACCGGCAAGGACTGGCGCGCGGTGCTAAGGAACCGGCGCGGCGCCAGTGCGCCTCCGCCGGTCGAGGCGTTCAAGGAGAAGGGCGAGGACTTCATCGTCCGTAACGATCTGCGAGACCTGGTCGAGGCGATGAACGCACTGGCCGGAGAGCCGCTGATCGACCACGATCGGTTGAAGCTGCAGATCGAAGCGCGTGACCGCGAGATCGCGAACCCGTTCTCGAAGGACGCTCAGGTGACCGCCATTCGCGGTGCGCGCAACTATCTGGGCGACAAGCTGATCCGCACGGCCGCGCCGCACAGGATCCTCGACCCGGCCAACGGTCCGCTGATCGCAGTCAGGCTCAACGTCCTGACGCGCAAGACGCTGGGCGGTATCCACACCAACCTCGACGGCCAGGTACTGGACGCGTCCGGCGAGCCGATCGAGGGCCTCTACGCCGCCGGCGAGGTTGCAGGCTTCGGCGGAGGCGGCTACCACGGCTACAACGCGCTGGAGGGAACGTTCCTCGGCGGCTGCATCTTCTCCGGAAGGAATGCCGGCCGCCATGCGGCGCGCTGAAGTCAAGATCGAGCGGGAACGATGCAGCAAGCCCTGACCAATTCCGACATCGCCGAACTCGTCGCCTGGCGGCGCAAGCTCCATCAGCAACCGGAGATTTCCGGGGAGGAAGAGCAGACCGCCCTGGAAGTGGTCGACTTCCTGACGCCGACCGAGCCGGACGAAATCCTGACCGGCATGGGCGGCCACGGCGTGGCGGCCGTCTATGACAGCGGCGTTGCGGGTCCGACGTTGCTCTTCCGCTCGGAGATCGACGCGCTGCCGATCGAGGAGATTTCCGATGCGCCGCACCGCTCGCAGGTGCCGGGCAAGTCGCACATGTGCGGCCACGAGGGCCACACCACGATCCTGGCCGCCATGGCACGTCAGCTCGGCCGCAGGCGACCGGACCGGGGCCGGGTTGTCTTGATGTTCCAGCCGGCGGAGGAAACCGGCGCGGGGGCGGCGGGTGTCATCGCCGACCCGCGCTTCTCGAGCATCGCTCCGGACCTCGCCTTCTCGCTCCACAATCTGCCGGGCACCCCGCTCGGTCACGTGCGGCTCAAGGAAGGCGTGGTGAATTGCGCCTCGCGCGGCATGCGCATCGTTCTGGACGGCAAGACGGCGCATTCCTCCATGCCCGAGACGGGCACCTCCCCGATGATGGCGGTCGGGCGCCTGATGCCGGCACTCACCGGCCTTTCAGCCGGGCGTTTCGACAGCGACGACTTCGCGCTCGTCACGATCACCCATGCCGAGATGGGAGAGCGGGTGTTCGGCATCGCGCCCGGCCGGGCCGAGGTCTGGGCGACGCTGCGCACCCGCCTCGACGAACGCATGGACGATCTCATGGCCGCGGCGGAGAAGCTCGTCCGGGATGAGGCCATGCGCGGCGGACTCAGGCATTCGGTCGACTACCACGAGATTTTCCTCGCCAGCCTCAATGATGCGGAGGCGACGGCGCATCTGCGCGCCGCCATGGACGCGGAAGGCGTCACGCACGACGAGCGCGAACTGCCGATGCGCGCATCCGAGGATTTCGGCCGTTTCGGCCATGGCGCGAAATCGGCGATGCTCTTCCTCGGCAGCGGCGAGAACCATCCCCAGCTCCATAACCCGGACTATGACTTTCCCGACGACCTGATCCCGATCGGGGCGCGCATCTTCATGCGCACGGTGGCGAACCTGCTCGACGCTCCGCAGTCGTCGAACGGGAATGGATAGCGGAGCCAGGATCGTCGTCGCCGGGGCCGGCAGCATCGGCTGTTTCGTCGGCGGTTCGCTGGCTCTTGGCGGACGCAAGGTGCGCCTGCTGCTTCGCCCGCGCCTTGCCGGGCCATTGCGCGAATTCGGGCTGCGGCTGACCGATCTCGATGGACGCGACCGCTCCTTGCCACCAGACGGGCTGGAACTCACGACCGAACCCGAAGAGGCACTGCGCGACGCCGGAGTAATTCTCGTCACCGTGAAGAGCGGCGACACGGAGCAGATGGCACGCCTGATCGCCGGCCATGCATCGGCCGAGGCGATCGTGGTGAGCCTGCAGAACGGTGTCGACAACGTGCCGCTGCTTCGATCGCGCTTGCCGGGACGAACGGTCGTGGCCGGCATGGTGCCGTTCAACGTTACCCAGAACTGGCAGAGCGGCGAAGCGCTGCGGTTCCACCGGTCGACCAGCGGGATCGTCACCATCGACGGAGGCCATCGGAATCTGCGGGCACTGCTCGACGTCGAGGGGCTTGCTTGCCGGGATCATCCGGAGATGGCCGCGCTCGCCTGGTCGAAGCTCGTCCTCAACCTGAACAACGCACTCAACGCCCTGTCGGGCCTGCCGCTGCGCGAGGAATTGTCGCGGCGCCCCTGGCGCCTGCTGCTGGCAGGCCAGATCGCCGAGGCGCTTGCGGTGACCCGTAGCGCCGGCATGAACCTGCCGCGCATCGAAGGCGTGAGCCCCGCCATCATCCCGCACATCCTGCGCCTGCCGGACGTCCTGTTCGGCATCGCCGCACGGCGCATGCTTGCGATCGATCCGCAGGCGACCTCCTCGATGGCCGAGGATATCGCAGCCGGGCGCAGGACGGAGGTGGATTTTCTTCAGGGCGCCGTCATGCGGCTGGCGGCGACACAGGGAATGAAAGCGCCCATGTCGAAAGCGATCATCGCGATGGTCGCGGAACGCGAGCAGGGCTCGCGCAGGTGGACGCCGGAAGACGTGG
Organism: uncultured Alphaproteobacteria bacterium; assembly: GCA_963747465.1. GTDB lineage: Bacteria > Pseudomonadota > Alphaproteobacteria > Rhizobiales > Rhizobiaceae > Aquibium. The sequence goes on along the minus strand of CAVVFC010000003.1, from coordinate 20,822 downwards.
CACGACGCCTGGCCGATGCGCGGGAGGAGGTGACAACTACTCCGCGGCCTTCCTGAACGCGTCGGCGCCAGTTGGATTCACGGTTGCGGAGAGCTCGTCGCCCGGAACGGGTTGGCAATCACTAGCCCGCCTTCGATCTCCAGACCATGATGCATGTCTTCGGACCAAAAGATCCGGCATTCTCCGCGCAGCGCAGAGGAGATCATGAGAGCATCGAAAAACCCGAGGCGGTATCGGGTGGCGATCTCCAGAGCCGTTTCGTGCGTTCGGAGATCGATCGGCAGCACTTTCGGGCAGAGCGCGCGAACGATCCCGATCGCTTCGCCGACTTCCGCCCAGCTCAGGCCGAGCTTCCGGTGTGCGACGTTGGCGAACTCGTTGAGGCCCTGGAGGCTGATGGCGCAGCCCTTCGCAAGCAGCTTTTCGGCTGTCTCGGTCCTCGGATCGGTGCTGAACGCATAGATCAGAACGTTGGTGTCGAGAAATTCCGCCGGAGCGAGGCTCACCGCGTGTTCGCCTCGTCGCGGTCAAAACTCCACCCGGCGGGCAAAGGCTTGCGCAAAGCCTTCAGGCGGGCCAGCGCGCGCTCCCGGCTGCTATCCCGTTCCACGTCGAAGGCCCGGTCGCCTGCGACGCGAATGTCGATCTCGTCGCCTTCCTTCAGACCCAGTGCGTCAACTACGGCCGCCGGAAGCCGCACGGCAAGGCTGTTTCCCCACTTTGCGACCTGCATCTCGATTCTCCCGATATACGATACCGATGTATATCCGATAGGAGATCTCGGCAATGGACGTCCGTGCGTTACGGCTACTCCGCAGCCTTCCTGAAGGCGTCTGCGCCGGTCTCGAACTGAAGCTTTGCCAGCCTGGCATAGATGCCGTCCTGCGCCACGAGGGTTCGATGGGTACCCTCCTCGACGATGCGTCCTCCATCCAGAACGAGAATGCGGTCTGCCTTCAAGACGGTGGCGAGCCTGTGAGCGATGACGATCGTCGTGCGGCCTTCCATCAGGCGCTCGAGCGCCGCCTGCACCAGCCGCTCGCTCTGCGCGTCGAGCGCCGAGGTGGCCTCGTCGAGCAGCAGGATCGGCGCATCGCGCAGGATGGCGCGCGCGATCGCGATGCGCTGGCGCTGGCCGCCCGACAGCGTCACGCCGCGTTCGCCGACCGGCGTGTCGTATCCCTGCTCCAGGGCTTCGATGAATTCGTCGGCGAGCGCGTCCCGTGCCGCGGCCCGTATCTCCTCGTCGGTCGCATCGGGACGGCCGAAGGCTATGTTGTCGCGCACGGTGGCCGCGAAGATCGTCAGGTCTTGCGGCACCAGCGCGATGCGGGAGCGCGCATCCCGCGGATCGGCCTGCGAGAGCTCGACGCCATCAATCATGACCTCGCCGTTTTGCGGATCGTAGAAGCGCAGCAGCAGCGAAAAGATCGTGCTCTTGCCCGAGCCCGACGGGCCGACGATGGCGATCGTCTCGCCGGGCCTCGCCTCAAATGACAACCCGTGCAGGGCAGAACGCTCAGGAGCGGAGGGGTAGGCGAAGACCACGTCGCGGAAGGCCACCGATCCGGCACCGTCTGTAGGCATCCGCACCGGCACGGCGGGCACGGCGACAGCAGGCTGCTCGGCCAAGAGTTCCGTGAGCCGTTCGGCGGCGCCCGCCGCCTGGCTGAGTTCGCCCCAGACCTCCGACAAGGCGCCCAGTGCACCGGCGGCAAAGACCGAGTAGAGCAGGAACTGCCCCAGTGTTCCCGGAGTGATCGCGCCCGTCAGGACGTCGCGCGAGCCGAACCACAGCACCGCCACGACCGAAGAGAAGATCATGAAGATGGCGAAGAAGGTCAGGAAGGAGCGCGCGAAGATGGACGCCTGCGCTGCATTGAAGGCAGCCTCGACGGCGCGCGAGAAGCGGGAGGACACCAGCCGCTCGTTGGTGAAGGCCTGCAGCGTGCGCACCGATCCGATCTGCTCGCTGGCATAGGCCGTGGCGTCGGCCAGCATGTCCTGCGCCAGGCGCGACCGGCGCCGCACGGAACGGCCGAAGGCGATGAGCGGCACGATGATGATCGGTATCGCACCGATGACGAGCAGCGACAGCTTGGGGCTGGTGACGACCATCATCCCGACCGCACCGAGCCCCAGGATGGTGTTGCGCAGGGCAAGCGAAGCGGTGGCACCCACCGCCGACTTGATCTGGGTCGTGTCGGCGGTCAGCCGCGAGACGATCTCGCCTGACTGGACCTTGTCGAAGAACCCGGGAGACAGCTGCGTCACATGGTCGAACACGTCGCGCCGTACGTCGGCCACGATGCGCTCGCCGAGCGAGATCACGAAATAGTAACGGCCGGCCGAGGCCAGCGCCAGCACCGCGACGATCACGATGAGCATTGAGAAGTAGTTCGCGATGAAGGTGGAGTCCGACGTCGAGAAGCCGTGATCGACCATGCGCCTGACGGCGAGCGGCAGGGTGAGCGTGGTCGCCGCGGCCAGCGTCAGGAACACCAGCGCGCCGGCCACGAGCCCCTTGTAGCGCATGAGGTAGGGCAACAGCCTCCGCAGCGGCTTCAGCGAGCGGCGGCGTTTGTCTTCCTCGTCCGATATGTCGGCCATGGTGGTTCTGTTTCCTGTCCGGCCGCTGACCTCACCATGCGAGGTGCGGCCTTGTGCTCCGGTTCCGGCTGATGTATAGGCACGCCGACGATTTTTGAAGCCGTAGCCCTCGCCGGCCGCGGCTTCAACCATTTGAATCGGGCGAGATTGCCGCAGGCCCTTTCCTGCCGTCATCCGCACAGATCAGGACGAGAGCGATGAAAGAGAAGATCCATCCCGACTACCACACCATCAAGGTGGTGATGACCGACGGTTCCGAGTACTTCACCAAGTCCACCTGGGGCAAGGAAGGCGACACGCTGAACCTCGACATCGACCCGCGCACCCATCCGGCCTGGACCGGTGGACAGCAGCATCTGCTCGACCGCGGCGGCCGCCTGACCAAGTTCAAGAACAAGTTCGCCAATCTCGGCATCTGATCCTGGTCGTCTACGAATTGCCTTGAAAACCCCGCCGCGGCGGGGTTTTTTTGTTGGATTGTCACGTAAGGGTTCCGAAACCCGGCAGAGGGTCGGCTGAGGTTTCTCGAGGTTGAACGATACCGGCGTTCAGTCTGCTCACTCGACAACTCACGGAATGGTTTCCGGATACGATGGCCGGCGCTCGTCCGGTATTCGTTCCGGAATGACCCGCACGCTTCTTTGCGACCCCGCTTCCGGGTTGCTCGCACCTGTACTGATGAACCCGCAAGACGCCGGAAACCACGAAGCCGGACGCGTCGCCCGGCTTCGCTGAATCAGAACATGCATGAGATCTTTGGCGGCCGACGACGACGGACGCGTCAGGCCGGCAGGATGGCGCCTTCGAGCGTGGTGAGCTGCCCGAGATATTCCTCGAGCCGTGTCTTCTCGTGGTGCTCGGTCGCATCGGAGAGGTCCTCGCGGGCCTCCTGGATGCGACGGGTCAGTTCCTCGCGGTTGAGCTTGTCGACATGCGTCGCGGATTCGGCCAGCAGCGTGCAGCCTTCCGGGAGGACGTCGGCGAAGCCGCCGAACACGACGTAGCGGTCGGTCTTGCCGGCCGCCGTGTTCACCGTGACGACGCCCGGCTTGATCGTGGTCATGACCGGCGCATGGTCGGCCATCACCGTCATCTCGCCTTCCGCGCCGGGAATGACGACCGATTGAACGTCCTCGGAGACGAGGAGCCGCTCGGGCGAGACGAGTTCGAACTTGAAAGCTTCAGCCATGACACCTAGCGAATAGCGAATAGCGAATAGCGAATGAAATTCGCGACGCTCGTTCCCTACCCTATTCGCTACTCCCTATTCGCTATTCGCTCGAATTACGCCGCTTCCGCGGCAAGACGCTGCGCCTTCTCGACCGCCATGTCGATCGAGCCGACCATGTAGAAAGCGGCTTCCGGAAGGTGATCGTACTCGCCGTTGACCAGCCCCTTGAAGGAGCGGATCGTGTCTTCGATCGGCACCAGCTGGCCCGGCGAGCCGGTGAACACCTCGGCCACGAAGAAGGGCTGCGACAGGAAGCGCTCGATCTTGCGGGCGCGCGCGACGGTGACCTTGTCCTCTTCCGAGAGCTCGTCCATGCCCAGGATCGCGATGATGTCCTGTAGCGACTTGTAGCGCTGGAGGATTTCCTGCACCGAACGGGCGACGCGGTAGTGCTCCTCGCCGACGATCATCGGGTCGAGCATGCGCGAGGTCGAGTCGAGCGGGTCGACGGCCGGGTAGATGCCCTTCTCGGAGATCGCGCGGTTGAGCACGGTCGTGGCGTCAAGGTGGGCGAACGAGGTTGCGGGTGCCGGGTCGGTCAGATCGTCGGCCGGCACGTAGATCGCCTGCACCGAGGTGATCGAACCCTTGTTGGTGGTCGTGATGCGCTCCTGCATCGTGCCCATGTCGGTGGCGAGCGTCGGCTGATAGCCCACGGCCGACGGGATGCGTCCGAGAAGCGCCGACACTTCCGAGCCTGCCTGGGTGAAGCGGAAGATGTTGTCGACGAAGAACAGCACGTCCTGGCCCTGGTCGCGGAAATGCTCGGCGATCGTCAGGCCGGAGAGCGCGACGCGGGCGCGGGCGCCGGGCGGCTCGTTCATCTGGCCGAACACCAGCGCGCACTTGGAGCCCTCGGTCGAGCCGCCATGCTCGTGCGGATCCTTGTTCACGCCGGATTCGATCATCTCGTGATAGAGATCGTTGCCCTCGCGGGTGCGCTCGCCGACGCCGGCAAACACGGAGTAGCCGCCGTGCGCCTTCGCGACGTTGTTGATCAGTTCCTGGATCAGCACGGTCTTGCCGACGCCGGCGCCGCCGAACAGGCCGATCTTGCCGCCGCGGGCGTAGGGTGCGAGCAGGTCGACGACCTTGATGCCGGTGACGAGGATCTGCGCTTCCGTCGACTGGTCGACATAGAGCGGCGCGTCCTGGTGGATGGAGCGCTTGGACTGGGTGACGACCGGGCCTGCCTCGTCGACGGGCTCGCCGATGACGTTCAGGATGCGTCCGAGCGTCTCGTCGCCGACCGGGACCATGATCGGCTGGCCGGTGTCGGCCACGGACTGGCCGCGCACGAGGCCTTCGGTGGAATCCATCGCAATGCAGCGCACGGTGTTCTCGCCCAGGTGCTGAGCGACCTCGAGCACAAGGCGGTTGCCGCCATTGTCGGTCTCCAGCGCGTTCAGGATCGCCGGAAGCGTGTCCTCGAAGGAGACGTCGACGACGGCGCCGATGACCTGGGCGACCTTGCCGGTCGCGACCGCCTTGGAGAATGCTGCGGCGGTGGTTTCGGCGCTAGTGGCCGCCTGCGCGGTCTTGCGCGGAGCCCGCTTGACCGGCGCCTTGTCGGCGGCCGGTGCCTTCGGGGTAGCTGCTTTGGCCATTTCTCTTACCCTCTTGGTTCGTCTAGAGCGCCTCGGCGCCCGAAATGATCTCGATCAGTTCCTTGGTGATCTGCGCCTGGCGCTGACGGTTGTAGGTGATCGTCAGGCGGCTGATCATGTCGCCAGCATTGCGCGTGGCGTTGTCCATGGCGCTCATCTTGGCGCCCATCTCGCCGGCCGCGTTTTCCAGCAGCGCGCGGAAGATCTGGACCGAAATGTTGCGCGGGATGAGGTCGGCCAGTATGGCGCCGGCCTCGGGCTCGTAATCGTAGACGGCACCGCCGTTTGCAGCATCGCCGTCCTCGGCGACCGGAGCCGAAGCCGGGATGATCTGCTGCGCCGTCGGCACCTGACTGATCACCGACTTGAACTCGGAATAGAACAGCGTGCAGACGTCGAACCCGCCCTCGTTGAAGAGCTGGATGATCTTCTTGCCGATCGCATCGGCGTTGACGAAGCCGACCTGCTTGACCTCGCGCAGTTCGATGCGCTCGATGATCAGCCGGGCGAAGTCGCGGCGCAGGATGTCGGCGCCCTTCTTGCCCACGGTGATGATCTTGACTTCCTTGCCCTCGCGCTGGAGGCGGCGGACATGCTCGCGCGCCAGACGCGCGATTTGGCTGTTGAAGCCGCCGCACAGGCCGCGCTCGGCGGTACACACGACGAGCAGGTGCACGTCGTCCTTGCCTGTGCCCGTCATCAGCGCCGGAGCGTCGCCGCCCGAAACGGCGCCCGCGATGTTGGCGAGCACCTTGCCCATGCGCTGCGAATAGGGACGCGCGGCCTCCGCGGCCTCCTGCGCGCGCCGCAGCTTCGCCGCGGCGACCATCTGCATCGCCTTGGTGATCTTCTGCGTCGCCTTCACCGAGGCGATGCGGTTGCGCAGATCCTTGAGTGAAGCCATGCCCCGATCCTGCCGCTAACGCCGATTACGCGAAGTTCTTCGCGAAGGCGTCGATCTCGGCCTTCAGCTTGGCGCGAAGGTCGTCGGAGAGCGCCTTTTCCGTGCGGATGGCATCGAGAACGGGTTTGCCTTCGGTGCGCATGTGGGTGAGCAGCCCCTCTTCGAACTGGCCGACCTGCGCGATCGTCAGCTTGTCGAGATAGCCGTTCACGCCGGCGAAGATGACCGCGACCTGCTCTTCCGTCTTCAGCGGCGAGAACTGCGGCTGCTTCAGCAGCTCCGTCAGGCGGGCGCCGCGGTTGAGCAGGCGCTGCGTGGCGGCGTCGAGATCCGAGCCGAACTGCGCGAAGGCCGCCATCTCGCGGTACTGCGCGAGCTCGCCCTTGATCGAGCCGGCGACCTGCTTCATCGCCTTGATCTGCGCCGCCGAGCCGACGCGCGAGACCGAGAGGCCGACGTTCACCGCCGGGCGCACGCCTTGGAAGAACAGGTTGGTCTCGAGGAAGATCTGGCCGTCGGTGATCGAGATCACGTTGGTCGGGATGTAGGCCGAGACGTCGTTTGCCTGCGTCTCGATGACGGGAAGCGCGGTCAGCGAGCCCTTGCCGTTGTCGTCGTTGAGCTTGGCCGCGCGCTCGAGGAGACGCGAGTGCAGGAAGAAGACGTCGCCCGGATAGGCTTCGCGGCCTGGCGGACGGCGCAGGAGCAGCGACATCTGGCGGTAGGCGACGGCCTGCTTGGACAGGTCGTCGTAGCCGATCAGCGCGTGCATGCCGTTGTCGCGGAAATACTCGCCCATCGCGCAGCCGGCCATCGGCGCCAGGAACTGCATCGGCGCCGGGTCGGACGCGGTCGCGGCGATGATGATGGAGTATTCGAGCGCACCGCGCTCCTCCAGCACCTTGACGAACTGTGCGACGGTGGAGCGCTTCTGGCCGACGGCGACGTAGACGCAGTAGAGCTTCTGGCTCTCGTCGTCGCCGTCGTTGAGCGGCTTCTGGTTCAGGAAGGTGTCGAGCAGAATGGCGGTCTTGCCGGTCTGGCGATCGCCGATCACGAGTTCGCGCTGGCCGCGGCCGATCGGGATCAGGGCGTCGATGGCCTTGAGACCGGTCGACATCGGCTCGTGCACCGACTTGCGGGGGATGATGCCGGGCGCCTTGACGTCGACGCGGCGGCGCTCGGCGGCTTCGATCGGACCCTTGCCGTCGATCGGATTGCCCAGCGCGTCGACCACGCGCCCCAGCAGGCCCGGGCCGACGGGCACGTCGACGATGGCGCCGGTGCGCTTGACGGTGTCGCCTTCCTTGATGTCGCGGTCGGCACCGAAGATGACGACGCCGACATTGTCGCTTTCGAGGTTGAGCGCCATGCCGCGGATGCCGCCCGGGAACTCGACCATCTCGCCGGCCTGGACGTTGTCGAGGCCATAGACGCGGGCGATGCCGTCACCGACGGACAGAACCTGCCCGACTTCGGAGACCTCGGCCTCCTTGCCGAAATTCTTGATCTGGTCTTTGAGAATTGCGGAAATTTCCGCGGCTCGGATGTCCATCAGCCGACCTCTTTAAGTGCGAGCTTGAGCGAATTGAGTTTTGTCTTCAGCGAAGTGTCGATCTGGCGCGAACCCATCTTCACGATGAGGCCGCCGAGAAGCGTGGGGTCGACGGTAACGTTCATGGTCACTGTCTTGCCGGCGATGCCGGTGAGCGCCGATCTGAGCTCCTGCTCCTGTTCGGGCGAGAGCGAATGCGCCGTGGTGATCTCCGCGACCACTTCGCCGCGCTGCTCGGCGGCGATGGCGCGGAAGGCCCTGATCATGCCGGGCACGGCGAAGAGGCGGCGGTTGCGCGCCACGACGCGCAGGAAGTTGCCTACGAGCTCCGACATGCCGGCGCGCGCGACGAAAGCGGAAATGGCCTTGAACTGGTCGTCTGCGGAAAAGACGGGGCTCTCGATGAGGCGCTTCAGGTCAGTGCTGTCGGACAGCAGCGTCTCGAAATCGCCGAGGTCCGATTCGACCTGTGCAACGACGTTCTGATCGAGCGCCAACTCGAAAAGCGAGTTGGCGTAGCGCCCTGCGACGTCGGAAACTGGCGAAGTAGACTGTGCCACGAACGGTCTTCTCTTCCTGGAGAGGCCGCAGGATTTCGGCGCGAGCCTGAGACTCTGGCTAACCCTCTGACCTTATTGATGTATTTCGACCACATACACAGGCATGCCCGCTCCCCGGGTCGAAAGTCGCCTGCCGTCTAGCACAGGCTTTCCGGACTCGCAACAACCCGCCGCACAGGCTTTCGCGGCAGATTTGTCGCATCCGGCGGCAAGGGCGGCATGGCGTGCCCCTTCAGGGAACGTAGCCGAAGACGTAGGCGAGCGGGAGGAGCGCGAGGACGACGTCTGCGGCGAGCCTGGCTACCGCGGAAGCGGGAGAGGTCCGGTCCGCCACCAGGCCGACCGCCCGCCCCACCGCGGCGAGAAGCCAGCCGGCGCCGAGCGCCAGGTAGACCAGCGGCTGAGCCAGGATTATTGATGCAAGGCCAAGCCCGAGGGGAAAGCCGCCCGCCGCCCTCATGGCGCCTGCGAGTACCGGGTCGGCGGTTGCCACGGCATGTCCGGCCCAGCGCGCGGGAACGAAGATCGCGGCGAGACCGGCGAGGATCGCGACGATGGCGGAGGCGAAGGCCAGCCACTCGCCGGTGGATTGCGGTTGATAGAATTCGATCATGCCGGTCACCGAGATTTTATGCGATTCGCTCGTGCCGACCGGTCTAGCCGATCGGTCGCGGCGAAGGAACGCTCCGCAACGGCACGAGCGATACGAGGGGCTGCTTGCCCTCAGCGCGGCCGGGAGACGAACGCGGCCAGCCAGAAGCTGATCACGAGCACGAACGAAGCGGCGAGCATGGCGGACAGCACCGCGTCATAGCCGCAGGTCGCCGACCAGACCCAGGCGGCGGCGAGCGGGGCGAGCGCCTGCATGACGTTCATCGGCGCGATGAGGGCGCCGTTGATGGCGCCATATGCGTTGCGGCTGACCATCTCGGGGACGGCCAGGCCGCGCACGATGGTGATCATCCCGTTTGCCGCGCCAAGCAGCGCCGAGATGACGGAAAGGGCGACGAGGCTCGGCGGCGCGAAGGCGAATCCCGCCAGCGCGAGCGGAAACGCCGGGGCGATGATGGAGCCCAGGATGCGTACCGGTAGATTGGGCGCGAAGGTCCAGATCAGCACTCGGCCGGCCACCTGCGCGGGTCCGAAGACGGCCATGACAATGACGACGGAGCCGGCGTCGAGACCGCGCTCCCGGAGCAGTGGATAGAGGTGGAAGGTGAGCGCGAAATAGGCCGCGGCATAGGATATGTAGGCGAGCATCAGCATCCAGAAGGCGGGACGGCGCAGCGCCCACGCGACGGCTGCCAGTCCGCCGAGCGGCGGCGTGTCCGTGGTGGAATGGGCGGGCACGGCGCGGTCTTTGGAGGGGTCGATGACGGTCGAATAGATGCCGCCGCAGAGGAGGATGTTGATGCCGCCCAGCACCATCAGCGCACCGCGCCAGCCGAACTGGTCGATCAGCAGCTGGTCGAGCGGCACGAAGACCGTGGAGGCGAAACCACCCCACAGCGTCAGCGCGGTGATCGAACGGCGCGCGTGGGCCGCGCCGACACGCCGTGCGATGACGGCGAAGGCCGGATCGTAGAGCAGGGCCGCCTGAAGCGCGCCGAGTACGGCAAAGACGGCGTAGAAGGCGGCCAGGCTCGTCACCTGCGACCATGCGACGAAGAGCAGCCCCGCCAGCACCGACGCGCCGCCCATGACGAAACGGCCGTGGCCGCGGTCGATCGCAGCACCCACCGGATAGGCGCAGGCGGCGGCGAGCAGAACGCCGAGCGTTGCGGCGAGATAGAGCTGAGGCTTGTCCCAGCCGAGATCGAGCCGCATCGCCTCCGCGATCAGCGGAAAACTGTAGAAGATCGAACCCCAGGAACAGATCTGCGCGATTCCCATGGCCGGGATCATCCAGCCGAGGTTTTCGGCACTCTGCTCTTGCGGATCGCGACGGGTCACGCGGGGATTACTGCCGTCCCGATTCCGCTTGGCCAAGGACCAGCGGCCGCGATCGGGCCAGCCAGACGGTCAGGCCGCCCTATTCCTGCGACTTCATGTAGGCGCGCAGAACCGCGTTCATGCGGCTTTGGTATCCCGGTCCCCGCGCCTTGAACCACTCGACGACGTCGCCGTCTATCCGCAGCGTCATCATCCGCTTGCGCTCGCTCGGCGACAGCAGACGGGCGTTCTCGAAGAACCGGTCGTCCAATTCCGGTATGTCGCTGAAGTCGATATCCTCGTCCGGAACCTTTTCGAGTTCTTCAAGCGTCAGCGCCCTTTCGTATGGCTTCTTCATAGCGCATCTTTTCCCTACGGCTCGCCTTTCTGGCGGATATGATCCGGGTTCGTCCTACCCGGTCTGTGTGAACCACGGTTAGCGAAACGACCCGTCCGACGAGGCCGATGCTGATTTCGCGCAACTCGCCATACTCGTAGCGGTGATCCACCAGGGTGAGGACGAACCCGTCGAAAATCCGCTTCGCCTCGAGAAAGTCGATACCATGCTTGCGGATGTTCGAAGCGTTCTTCGTCTCGTCCCATTCGTAGCCATCTTCGGTGCGGATCATAACCACGATCGTAACTACACTCAAGCTAGAGAAAGCTCTGCGGGTCGATATCGACCTGCACGCGCACCGAACCGCGCGGCTTCTCCGCTGTGGCCAGCACGGTGCGCACGAATTTCTGGATGTCGGAACGCCGCTCGCCATGGACCAGCAGGCGGAAACGGTGGCGGCCGCCGATCAGCGCCAGCGGCGCCTCGGCGGGGCCGAGCACCTGGATGTCGGCGGCCGCGGGCGCGGCGCGGCGCAGTGCCCGGGCATGCAGTTCGGCCTCCTGGCGGGTGGCGGCGCTGACGATGATGCCGGCCAGCCGGCCGAACGGCGGCATCCCCGCCTTCTCGCGTTCCTCGGTTTCGCGCTCGTAGAACGCCTCCGCATCCCCCGACACGATCGCCTTCATCACCGGATGATCCGGCTGGTAGGTTTGCAGCAGGCCGAGGCTCTTCCTGCCGGTGCGGCCGGCGCGGCCGGTGACCTGGCTGAGCAGCTGGAATGTGCGCTCCGCCGCGCGCGGGTCGCCATTTGCGAGCCCGAGATCGGCGTCGATGATGCCGACCAGCGTCATGTTGGGAAAATTATGGCCCTTGGCGACGAGCTGCGTGCCGATGACGATATCGGCCTCGCCCTTGGAAATCGCCTCCAGTTCCAGCCGCAGGCGTCGCACGCCGCCCAGCATGTCGGACGAAAGCACGATGATGCGCGCCTCCGCAAAATGGCCGAGCGCCTCCTCCGCGATCCGCTCCACACCCGGTCCGCAGGCGACGAGGTGGTCGAGCGTTCCGCATTCGGGACAGGCTTCCGGACGCGGCTCGTTGTGGCCGCAATGGTGGCAGACGAGCTGGCCGCGAAAGCGGTGCTCGACCAGCCAGCTTGAGCAGTCGGGACACTGAAAGCGGTGGCCGCAGACGCGGCAGAGCGTGAGCGGGGCGTAGCCGCGCCGGTTGAGGAAAAACAGCGCCTGCTCGCCGCGTGCCAGCGTGCGCCGCGTCTCGTCGAGCAGGACGGGCGACAGGAAGCCGCCACGCGCCGGCGGCGAGCGGCGCATGTCGATCGCCTTCAGGTCCGGCAGCGCGGCCTCGGCGAAGCGGGCCGGCAGCGCCACGCGGGCATAGCGGCCCGACAGGGCGTTGACGCGGCTTTCGAGCGACGGGGTGGCCGAGGCGAGAACGACCGGGAAGCCGCCGATATGGCCGCGTACCACCGCCATGTCGCGGGCGTTGTAGTAGACGCGGTCCTCCTGCTTGTAGGCTGGGTCGTGTTCCTCGTCGACGACGACGAGGCCGAGGTCCCGGAACGGCAGGAACAGAGCGGACCGTGCACCGGCGACGACGCGCACCTGGCCCTCCGCCACCTGCCGCCAGACCTTTTCGCGCATGCGCGGCGGCAGGTCGGAGTGCCACTCGGCGGGCTTGGCGCCGAACCGGTCCTGGAAGCGCTCGAGGAAGGCATGGGTCAGTGCGATCTCGGGCAGGAGGATCAGCACCTGTCGGCCCTTATCAAGTGCCGCGGCGATGGCTTCGAAATAGACCTCGGTCTTGCCCGAACCGGTGACGCCATCGATCAGGGTGACGGAGAATGCTCCGGCCGAAACCTTGTCGCGCAGTGTCGCGGCCGCGCGTTCCTGATCCGCCATGAGCCGGGGAGCCCCGTAGGACGGATCGGGTGCGGCGACCACGGGACGGGGCGGCAGCATCACGTCGCGGAAGACGCCCTGCGCCCTGAGCCCGTCGATGACGGTCGAGGACACGCCAGCCGCGTGGGCGAGGCCCGAGCGGGTCCAGGCGAGGCCGCCTTCGGCGGTTTCGAGGACGCGGCCGCGCGCGGCAGTCATGCGGTCGGGTGCGGCGTCGGTTCGCTCGATCGCCTCGACCCACGGCTCGGGATCGAAGGCCGCCGGCGCGCGCAAAAGCATGCGCGCTACCATGCCTGGCGGCGAGAGCGTGTAGTCGGCGATCCAGTCGACGAAGCGGCGCATGTCGTCGGACACGCGCGGGCAGTCGAAGACCTGCTCTATGGACCTGAGCTTCCTGGAATCGACGCTCCCGCCGTCGCCGTCCCAGACGATGCCGGCGACCTGGCGCGGACCGAGAGGAACGCGCACGATCGAGCCCGTTCCGACCTCCATGCCGGGTGGAACGGAGTAGGAATAGGGCCTGTCGGCCGGCATCGGCACCAGCACGGGCACGACGCGCGAGGGGGGCGAATCTGGTTTCATTGCGCGTGACCTTGCCCCGAACTTGGTCTAGAGCAAAGGCCGACAAGAGCGGCGTTCCGCCGCCGGACCCGTATGCCCAAGGAGACGGTCATGAAATTCTTCGCCGACACCGCCGACGTGAAGGAAATCCGGGAACTCGCCGAACTCGGCCTTCTCGACGGCGTCACCACGAACCCGTCGCTTATCCTCAAGTCCGGCGGCTCGATCGCCGAGGTGACGAAGGAGATCTGTTCGATCGTCGACGGCCCGGTATCGGCCGAGGTGGTCGCGACCGAATACGACGAGATGATGCGGGAGGCGGGTGTCCTGTCCAAGATCGCGGACAACGTCTGCATCAAGGTGCCGCTGACGCTGGACGGCCTGCGCGCCTGCAAGGCGATCCGCTCCGAAGGACGGATGGTCAACGTGACGCTGTGCTTCTCGGCCAACCAGGCCTTGCTGGCCGCCAAGGCCGGCGCGAGCTTCATCTCGCCCTTCATCGGCCGCCTCGACGACATCGGCCTCGACGGAATGGAGCTGATAGCGGAGATCCGCACGATCTACGACAACTACGATTTCCCGACGGAGATCCTGGCCGCGTCCGCGCGCACGGTGAATCACGTCAAGCAGGCGGCGATGATCGGTTCCGACGTGGTGACGGCGCCGCCCGCAACGTTGAAGGCACTGGTCAAGCATCCGCTCACGGACAAGGGCCTCGAAGCCTTCCTCTCGGACTGGGCCAAGACCGGCCAGAAGATCGGCTGAGCGGCGCATGACGCCGGACGAACGCGAGATCGCCGCCGAGGTCCTTGCCGCATTCGACGCAGGACGACAGGTCGACCCGTATTTCGGGCGGATCGCCGGCTTCGACAACGGTTTCACCTATGGCATCGCGGCCGAGTTGCGGCGGATCCGCACGACGCGTGGCGAGCGCCTGGTCGGGCGCAAGATCGGTTTCACCAACCGCAACATTTGGACGGAGTATCAGGTGTTCGAGCCGATATGGGGCGACGTCTACGACGGGTGGAGGAGTGCATCCGCACCCGCACAGCGCAGATGATCTACGAGATGAACAAGAACCCGACACGACCTGATGGGGGCAGGCGCTATGTTGCGCGCCTCAATCCACCGAGAAGATACTGCGCGCGACATAGCGCATGCCCCCCGCACCCCACAGCGTCCCGCTGGGCCTGACCTGCGTCGGATCGTCCGCGTCGTTGAAACGGTAGATCGTGCCGACCTTGCCAGGCTCGACTTCCCACGCGCGCGAATAACCCACATCCCAGCTGCCGCCGTCGCCGCGGATGATAGTCTCCGGGCCCCAGGTTCGGCCTTCGTCCTCGCTGATCACGGCGCGCACACCGTATGGCACGAAGCGATAGGTGTAGACGACCACCAACCGTCCGTCGCTCAGCAGTACGGGTGTGCCCGGCGCCCCCGAAATCGGTTGCCCGCGGGAGGAACTGCCGGTCCGTTGTCGCTCTTGAACATCTCGGTCCACACGTCGCCAAACCACGTCCGTTCCGCCCTGAGCGTGCAGAGTATCCGGCGGCTCGGAAGTATAAGCCCGGGCGGATACATCCGCTGGAGCGCGCTGAAATCGGGATCGTCCGTCGGCGTGATGAAGGAAAGGAAGTGGAACTGCGTGCCTTGGTCGGTGCTGCGATAAACCAGCGGCCGGTTTGGCTCGCCATGTTCCGGACCTGCCGGAAAGCGGTTGTGCTGGCCTTCCTTGTTCACGCCGCCGGTGAGGAACAGCAGGCATTCGCCATCGGGCCAGACCAGGGACGATTCCACGGCGCTGAGCGAGTAAAGGCCGTCGAGCGGCAGCATGGCCGAGCGCGACCACGTATGGCCCGCATCCTTGGATATCCGGAAATAGACCTGGTACTCCGGCGGTCCCTCTTCGGTGGTCACGGTCGGCACGAAATCCCGGATCTGCGGATCTTCCTGCATGTACTGGTAGTAGAAATTCGAGACCAGCACGTTCGGGTCCGTGAAGTCGACGGGCCCGAGGTCAGGCAGCCCGCCGCTTTCCGTCCACACCAGGCTCGGGCGCCCTGACGTCCATGCCAGGACGGTTCTTGTCCTCGTTTTAGATTTGCCATATTCTGCCCCGATCCGCCGACCGGACTGTAACCCCGCGACGGCCACCCGGATTCTTGATCGGCCTGTGGTGAGCGAGCCCCTGCGGGTCGCCGGAATAGCCCGCCGCCGATACTGAGAAATTGCTGATGATGTGCCCGTCGCCCGTCTCCCAGAAGCCGCGCGAGGATGGATGGCTCGCGAACTCGTTCTCGCGACGGTAGACGACGGCATGCTCAGCGTCCCTCGCGGGTCGGGGCGGATGCAATTTCGTGGTCAATGGCATGCTCCTCGTCGTGGTGCACCGGCCTCCGGGACGGCCGGCAAACGGCTGTTTGCAAGCCATTTCCCAGATAGCCGGGCTCGATGCAGGGGAAAATAAATGAATTTCACCTGCCGAAGCGTCGCCTGTGGCACGCAGACGACTGTTGCCGGCCTGTATGCAACTGCCGCGTCTGGAGATGTCCTTTGCCACGACGGCGCAGCATGGTGCCCCCGCCGGAGATATTCGAGAGGCGTCGATACCGGTCGCTTTTACGACGGTCTCGCATATTCTTCCGATGCGATTTGCAGCATGGAACCGGAAGACAAACATGACTTATTTTCCGCCGATTGCCGACAATGAATGGCCCGACGAGATCGCGGACCTGCGCGGCGGATTCGCTACCAAACTGAACGTCTACCGGACGATGGCGCACAATCCGCCCCTGCTTGCTGCGTGGGCCCCCTTGCGTCGGCACGTCGTCGTCGACAATGCGCTCGGCCGCCAGTTCAGCGAGGTGGTGATCCTGCGCACCGGCCATCGCCTCGGTTCGCGCTATGAATGGGCGCACCATGTGAGCCGGTCGCGCGCCTGCGGCATGGACGATGCCCGCATCGCGTCGATTGCCGGCGAGGTCGGGGCGATGGAGACCGATGATGCGATTCTGGCGCGAGCCGTGGATGAACTGTTCGACCGCAAGTCGCTTCGCAGGAAGACGCGCGAAAAGGTGATCCACCTGGTCGGCACGGACGGCCTGTTCGACGTGATCGCAACCGTCGGCTTCTATTCGACGCTCGGTTATATCGTCGAGAGCTTCGCGACGCCGCTCGACGCCGACATCGAACAGAAATTGCGGGAAAATCCGTGCTCTGTCGACTGATCGCGCGGACTGCCAGCGTCAGCGCGCGCATATAGGCGCTCGTGCATTTTACGCCGCTTGTTCTTGATCTTCGCACGTTCAGAATGTCAAATCGCTTTCAACTGTGACCCCCATTTCGCTCCCAACAATGACCCCTTCCGAGGTGGCTTGAGCGACGCCTCGGGAGATAGTGGGGCGTGACAACCTGGATGAGAGTGTCGATGGTTTCAGACGCAGGGAGGGCTTAGCCCGACCGGGTTTCAAGTCATCGGCGGCGCGTTGTCCCGGCTTGATCGAGCGGGTGGGGTATTGGCTCAGCTCCGGTTTTTGAACCGCCAGCTCGTATTGCCGGTCTCGATGATGTCGCAATGATGGGTGAGCCGGTCGAGCATGGCGGTTGTCATCTTGGTGTCGCCGAAGACCTGCGGCCAATCGGCGAAGGCAAGGTTCGTCGTGATCAGCAGCGAGGTGTGCTCGTAGAGCTTGCTGATGAGATGGAACAGCAATTGGCCGCCAGCCTGACTAAATGGCAGATAGCCGAGTTCGTCGATCACGACGAGATCGTAGCGCAACAGCTTCTCGGCCAGCCGACCTCCTTTGCCAGCGGCCTTCTCCTGCTCGAGCTGGTTGACCAGGTCGACCAGATTGTAGAACCGCCCCCGGGCATGGGAACGGACCACGGCAGCGGCCACGGCGATCACCAGATGCGTCTTTCCGGTGCCTGTCCCACCAATGAAGATGGCGTTGCGCTTACCTTCCAGGAACGTGCCGGTGGCGATCTCGCGCACCTTGCCTTCGTCGATCGCCATGTCGGCGAAGTGCGAAGGCGTCGAGATCCTTCAGCACGGGGAATTTGGCGCTGGCGATCCGGTATACGATGGAGCGGGCCTGGCGATGGTTATGCTCGGCCCGCAGGAGGCTGGCGAGTAAGGGGTAGAGTTCCTCGCTGCGTTGCAGGCCCTTGCCGGTGATCTCGTCGAAGCTGGCGCGCATGCCGTGAAGCTTCAATTTGTCGATCGCCTCCAGAAGCTCGTGACGCTCCATCACGCCACCCTCCTGATGCTGTCGTAGCGGGCGCAATCGGCCGGCGGCGGCACCTTCAGGACCAGAGCCTCGGGGATCGCAATGCTGGAGACCAGCGGCGGCTGGAGCTGGCGTGCAAGGATCGCCAGGATCACGTCGCCATGGCAGATTGAACCTCACTGGGTTTCCCGGAGGCCAGTTTGTTTGAGTTCCTATGCCGCCATGGGCGTGGCTCAAGGGCGGCGTAGTGGCTGGCTTCGGCTTCTGCCGGCGGGATGTTGCCGATCGAGCCGAGCAGGCGGCGGTTGTTGTACCAGTCCACCCAGTTCATTGTTGCGACTTCGACGGCAGCCAAACTGCGCCAGGGGCCTTGGAGATGGATGACCTCGGTCTTGAACAGGCCGATCATGTCTCGGCGAGTGCATTGTCGTAGCTGTCGCCGACGCTGCCGACGGAGGGCTCGATGCCCGCTTCGGCCAGGCGTTCGGTGTACTTGATCGAGACATGTTGCACGCTATCAAGGGCCAGGAGGCCCGTGGTCCGATCTCCGGAGGAGGCGGTCAGGAGACCGCGGAGGGATCGCGGTGGATCAGGCCGGGCTCGGTGGGCCGCATGTGGACGGCCTGTTCGAGCGCGTCGAGAGCGAACTGGGCGCTGGCGGTTCTGGCTCGCCCGCCAGCCGACGATGCGCCGGGCGAACACGTCGATGACGAACGCCACGTAGACCATGCCCGCCCAGGTCGCGACATAGGTGAAGTCGCTCACCCATCGTCCGGCAGGAGCCGGACGACTCCGAAGGAACCAGGAGACCCGGGAGGGGCCGGTTCGGCCTGTCGGCGGTGAACTGGCGGTTGACCTGGTCGAGCGGACAAAGCGCCGCCTTGTCGCTGATCGTTGTTCTCACCCGCCTTGCCCCGCGAACCCCTTCCAAGCCTAGCCCACGCATCAGCCGCGCGACGCTGTCGCGGCCAATATCGAACCCTTCCCGCTTGAGCTGGCGCCAGACCTTGCGAGCGCCGTAGACGCCGAAGTTCTCAGCATGGACCCGCAAGATCGCCGGCCGAAGCGCTCGTCCTCCTTCGCCCGCTTCGACCGCAGATCGGGCCGGGTCTTCCGCGCGGGCATGCGCATGCCAGGTCGAAGGGGCAATCGGCAGAACCCTGCACATCGGCTCGACCCCATGCTCTTCCCGATGATCGTCCATGAAGACGATCATCCCGAACGGGCGGTCGAGCTCCGCCTGGGCGAAATATGCTGACGCTTTCGCAGGATCTCGTTCGCCTGGCGCAGTTCGCGATCCTCCCGCTCCAGCTCCTTGACCCGCTCGGCCATGTCCGTCGTCACGCCGGCGCGCTTGCCGCCATCGACCTCGGCCTTCTGGAGCCACTCATTAAGGGTATCAGCCGTGCAGCCGATCTTGCCGGCAACCGACACAACGCCGCCCAGCGGGATGGGTACTCCCCGCCATGCTCCTGCACCATCCGCACCGCCCGGGCGCGGACCTCAACTGAAAACTTGTTCGTCGTCTTGCTGGTCATGCTCCATCCTACTCAGGAGTTGGAGCCTCCGGCAAACCCGGCGCGGTTCACGTGTGCTACCAGATCATGCTTGCACGGAATGAAGCAGGCGGACCAGATGGTCAAATGCTGGCATGCCGCCAACCTTAGGAGTAGCCCAGGTCAAGGGCAAACCCAGACTATCCGTGCGCGGTCAGACGTTGGCGCCAAAATCTTCTGAGGAGATGTCTCACCAGCCGCACACCGAAACACCTTGCCTTCCGAAGGCCGAGAGCGCCATCGCCGGGGTGGAGCCGACGAAGTCGCCATCCATGATCGTCGCAAGCTTACGCTGCAAAGCTACCGGCTCCAAGCTACCAATACTGTCTAGCCCATCCCCATGAGCGGACCAACGTGACATCGGCAAAAACCCTGCTGGGACAAATCTGATGTCGGCGTCACGGTCGCACGGGAGCCGGATTGGTTGCGATTATGCAGGTTTTCGACACGTTCACAGAGGAAATCGTGACGACCGATCCCAACACGTTCTTCCGCCAAGCCGCGGAATGACAGACCGGGAACAATTTTCGGTTCCTGGACAGCAGTGCCGGATGATCGGAAAATGAGGCACGCTGGCGGGGCAAGGCTCCGCTCGAAGGGCCTCGGTCACTTCGGAGGGGAAGCAGTCCCTCGGAACCTATGGATCGCCCACGAAGAATGTCGCGACCTTAGATCGGTAGAGTGCTGGCTGCGAGAGGCAGGTCTTCTTCTCACGCAATGTTGAATACGGCTAAGGGCAGAGTTCCAACGGAGCAGTCTCATTTTTCATAGAATGTCGTAGCTAAGACAGTTTTATGTAAAATCGATAGTGGTATCCTCAGGCTGCGGCATCACAGAGGGAGAATTTGAGATGACACCTTGGGAAGTGCACGGCCGCGAACTGGCCAATTGCACGTCTGCGCCACGGGGTGCCCGTGCCAGTTCATGGCTCTGCCAACCTACGGAAACTGCGAGGCCGTAGCGGGTTTCCAATTCGGTTCCCGGCCACTTCGGTGACGTAGATCTGGCAGGGACCAAATCAGGCCCTCGTTGTTCATTGGCCAGGTCCGATACACGAGGGCGGCGGAACCATGCAGATTATCATCGACGAGAATGCCACGTCGGAGCAGCGCGACGCGCTGTATCGGATCATGACGGGCGAGGATACGGAGGAGATGGCGACGATGTGGTGGGTCTTTTCTGCCATGTCCCCGACCAAGCTGGAGACTTTTTACAAGCCCATCGAGATCGAGATGGACGCGGAGAAGCGGGTGGGCCGGATCAAGGTTCCGGATGTCTTCGAAACAGAAGCGCAGCCGATAACAAACCCGGGCAAGCGGTGCCGAGCATAGAGGCTCGCATCGACCTGCCGCATGGGTTCGAATTCCGCATCGCGGAGATGGCGAAGGGGACGACCAAGACAAGCGGAGCGATCAATCTCGGCGCACAATCGAGACAGCCATGTGCACATAGTAGAGATCCACCTCTCTAACCAAGGGCGTCCCGGAGGCCGCCTGATTTGGTCGAATGAGATGGAGCAGGAAGGCAGACTTCCAACGCTTGCTCCGCAGAGACCGGCTTGTCCTGATTGCACTCGTCGCCACGCTTTTTGGCGTTGCGAGCCTCTACACCGTTCTTGGCGTCGGCATGAGGATGAGTGCTCTGGACATGACGGCGATGAGCGGCATGCGTGACATGCCGGTGGAGACGTAGCCGGCTCCTGGAGCCTGAACTACATGCTACTCGTCTTTTTGATGTGGTGGATCATGATGATCGCCATGATGTTGCCGAGCGCCTCTCCAACCGAGCAATACGTCCTAACCAGTACAGCACATAACATAA
>CAVVFC010000002.1:320000-818026 GCA_963747465.1 uncultured Alphaproteobacteria bacterium | reverse complement strand
TGGTGGGCGATGACAGGCTCGAACTGCCGACATCTTCGGTGTAAACGAAGCGCTCTACCAACTGAGCTAATCGCCCGCCTGTGCCGCGATTTAAGCGGTTTGGCTTCCGCGCGCAAGCCTGGGCGGTGCGTTTTCCGGTCCCGCCCGGCGAGCGCCGCGGCGTCTGTCCGCCCGGTCCGCGGGGGCCGGAAAACAACTTCTCGGCACTGCTCCATTGCGCTTGACACGCCGGGTCTAAGCGCCTAATTCACCGCCACGACGAAGGCAGCCACGGGCGCTTAAGTCGGTGCGCGGGTGTAGCTCAGTCGGTTAGAGTGCCGGCCTGTCACGCCGGAGGTCGCGGGTTCGAGCCCCGTCACTCGCGCCATTCTTTCCAAAGCACCCCTCCAAATTCGACATGTTCAGGTTCTGCGCGAGGCATATTCGCGAGCTTGCGGGGCCGTTCTGCTGCAGGCAGGTCTGTGGCATGATTGGGCCGATCAAGAGCGGGATGCCCTCGGCCGACCGTTCCAGTCGATCGTGCAGCGGCAACCGTTCGTGCCGGTCCTTCCTGGAGATGCGGACCGCCAGCCGCGTCAATCCGGGGTCTTCGATCCGGCGGCTTTGGCGGCTTTCGCCGCCAGAGTCAGGAACTGCTGGTATTCGGTCTCGTCAAGGCCCGGAAGGATCTCCTTCTGCAGCCGCTCCACCACCGGCAGGAGCGCGGACAGCACCAGACTGCCGTCGTCGGTTATCTTCAGTTCGCGCGCACGCTTGTCGCGGGCGTTGATGGCTCGGGTCACGAGCCCTTTCTGTTCCAGCCGGTCGGCCACCGCACCGGTCGTGGCGCGATCCTTCCCGATGGCGTCGGCGAGGCCCGCCTGGTCGATGCCTGCATTGTGCTGGAGGGCGTCCAGCGCGGCGAATTGCACGGGCGTCAGGTCATAGCCCGCTTCGCGGACCCGCTGCAGGAACACCTGTGTCGAAACCTGGTGCAGGCGCCGGATCAGATGTCCGGGCATGGTGGAGCTTACAGCCATCAGACCCCGCGCAAAGAGGCGACACTTTCTGCCGATCGCATTAACACACCGGCGCGACGGGGGAAATTGGTAGCTGCACATACTTTCCCGTTGACGGAGCGCGCGACAGCGACATATGATAAGTTGACTTATTATAATGCGCGGCACAGGGATGGCACGATGCAGTATCACCTCAATGGGTTTAGTCCGGGCGATCCCGAGATATCGGATGCCGCGCCCGGCACCACGCAGACCGCGGGCGGCTTGCCCGAGACAGTCGATGTCCTGATCGTCGGCAGCGGACCGGCCGGACTGACCCTTGCAGCGCAGCTAGCGGCGTTCCCCGGGATCAGGACCCGTATCGTCGAGCGCAGGCCCGGTCCGATGGAGAAGGGGCAGGCCGATGGCATCTCCTGCCGCTCCATGGAGATGTTCAACGCCTTCGGCTTCGCCGAAAAGGTGCTGAAGCAGAGCTACTGGGTCAATGAAACGACATTCTGGAAGCCCGACCCGCGGCGCCCGGAACACATCACCCGCAACGGCCGCATCCAGGACGTCGAGGACGGGCTGTCGGAGATGCCGCACGTCATTCTCAACCAGGCTCGCGTGCACGACTTCTACCTCGAGACCATGCAAAATTCGCCTTCGCGGCTGGTACCGGACTATGCACTGCAGCTTGTGGATCTGAATGTGGATCCGGCTGGCGGCGAGTTCCCCGTATCTGTCACGCTCGAGCCTGTCGACCCGGTGCGAAAGGGCGAGACGATCAGGTTGCGGGCGCGCTACGTGGTCGGGTGCGATGGCGCCCGTAGCGCGGTGCGCAAGGCGATCGGCCGCGAACTCGTCGGCGATTCGGCCAATCAGGCCTGGGGCGTCATGGACGTGCTTGCCGTAACCGATTTCCCGGACATCCGCTGCAAGACGCTCATCCAGTCGGCCAACGAAGGCAACATCATCATCATTCCTCGCGAAGGCGGCTATCTCGTTCGCCTCTACATCGAGCTCGACAAGCTCAAGGCCGGGGAACGGGTGGCCAGCCGAAACATCACTCTGGAAACGCTGATCGCCGCGGCGCAGCGCATCTTCCGTCCATGGTCCCTGGAGGTGAAGGAAACCGTCTGGTGGTCGGTCTACGAGATCGGCCAGCGGTTGACCGACAAGTTCGATGACGTCCCGCATGACGAGACCGCCACGCGACTGCCGCACGTCTTCATCGCCGGCGACGCCTGCCATACGCACAGCCCGAAGGCCGGACAGGGAATGAACGTGTCGATGGGGGATGCTTTCAACCTCGGCTGGAAGCTCGTCTCGGTTCTCACCGGACGCTGCCCGCCCGAGATACTTCACAGCTATTCCGCCGAACGGCAGGCGGTTGCCGCCGATCTGATCGAGTTCGACAGGGAATGGTCCCGCATCATGAGCGAACGACCAGCCGATGACGGGGGCGAGACCGGTGAGGAACCGAAGTTCCAGCGCTACTTCATCCAGCATGGCCGCTACACGGCGGGGATGTCGGTCAAATACGCGCCGTCCCTGCTGACCGGCGAAGCAGCCTGGCAGTCACTGGCGAGCGGTTTCGAGATCGGGAGCCGGTTCCATTCCGCGCCCGTGATCCGGCTGGCGGATGCCAGGCCCATGGAACTGGGGCATACGATAGCTGCCGATGCGCGTTGGCGTCTCTTCGCGTTCTGCCCCGACGAAGATCCCTCCGGCCATGATTCGGCGATTTTCAGGCTCTGCCGCTTTCTGGCGGAAGGCGAGAACTCTCCCGTACGGAGATCGACGCGGCCCGAGGCGGACATCGACTCCGCCATCGACGTGCGCGCGGTATTCCAGCAAGGCAGCCGCTCGTTGGCACTGGAGGACGTGCCCGCCTTCCTGTTGCCGCGCAAGGGTCGGCTCGGTCTCGTCGACTACGAGAAGACGTTCTGTGCCGTCCCGGAAGCTGGCCGGGACATCTTCGACATGCGTGGCATAGACCGCCGACAGGGCTGCATTGTCGTCGTACGGCCCGACCAATACGTGGCGCATGTCTTGCCGATCGGGGCCTACGGTGAACTCGCGGACTTCTTCGAAGGATTCATGCTCCCGCAACGGCCATCGAGGGGCGAAGCCGTTGAGGAGGTAGGCAGGCTGCGGGCCCTGTCCGGCTGAACCCGCTCGGCTCGTCCGGCGCGGCTCGGCGCCACGCGGGCTTGACTGTGACGCGAAATGCCTGAACGGTCGCTCGTCGGCGGCCCCGAACCGTCGTATGTACGGGACGAAAATGACGACGGCCACGCCTCCGCAGCGGGAACGCACACCGACAAAGCACGGGAAACCACCCGTCGAGACCGAACTGAAGCTTATTGTGGCGCCGGAAGATCTCGCGGCACTTGCGTCCACGCCTGTGGTCGAGAAGCATGCCCGCAACGGCGGGACCGTCCGCAATCTCCGCTCGGTCTATTTCGACACCCCGGATCGCAAGCTCTGGAAGGCCGGCTGGACCTTGCGCGTGCGCAAGAGCGGCAGTCGGCACGTGATGACGGTCAAATCCGCCGGCCCGACGGGCGGCGGCATGATCGGCCGCGGCGAATGGGAGGCACCCGTCGGCGGAATGGAGCCGGATCTCTCCGCGCTGCCGGAGGGCGTGCCGGCCGAATTCCGGAAGTCCGTGGGAGGTGCCGAACTCGCGCCCATGGTGGCGACGGAAGTGAAGCGCCGGGCGCGCATGCTGGACCTGCCCGAAGCCTGCATCGAATTTGCCGTCGACACGGGCGATGTCGTCGCGGGCGAGCGGCGACAGCCGCTCTGCGAACTCGAACTGGAACTCGTCTCGGGCGAGGTTGGCGCCGTCTATGACATCGCTCTGGAAATGCTCGAACGGGCACCGGTCGAGATGAGCCTCTACAGCAAGGCGGCGCGCGGCTTCGACTTCGCCTTTGACCGCCCGCCCGGTTACCGCAAGCCGGGAAAGTCGGACCTGCCGCGCGACGCGGTTCTCGATGACGCATTCGCGGCCATGCTGGGGGCCGCTACCATGCATTTCGTCCAGAACAGGCCGGCGGCGCTCGACGGCCGCCACCCCGAGGGCGTGCATCAGATCCGGGTTGCGCTGAGACGGCTTCGTTCGATCCTGAAGATCGTCCACACCACCACGGGCTCCGCCGAAGCGGTGACCTTTGGTCAGGAAGCCAGATGGATCGGGGGCGAGCACGCAGACGCCCGCAACTGGGACGTCTTCCTGACCGAGACGATACCGCCGATCGCCTCCGCGTGCCCGAACGTCGATGGTTTCGTCCTTCTGAATGGTATCGCTGAAAACGCCCGTGCGCGAGGCTATGAAAGATCGCGAACCGCGCTTGGCGACATGCGCACGCTCCGCTTTCCGCTGGCGCTCGCGCGTTGGATTCAGGCGCGCGGGTGGCGCGCCGGGATACCGGAGGATGTCACCAGGCTGCTGGAGCAGCCTGTGGGCGGCTACGCGAGCGCTGTCCTCGACCGGCAGCTGCGCACCGTTCTGAAGCGCGGCCGCAAGTTCGGGAAGCTCACGCCCCGCGAGCGTCACGAACTCAGGCTCGCCGTCAAGAAACTCCGCTACCTGACTGATTTTCTCATGCCATTGTGCGCCAGGAGCAGTAAGGCCGCTCCATTCGCAAAAGCGCTCTCGCGGCTTCAGGACGGACTCGGCCGCTACAACGACATGACGACGACGGACCTGCTGCTGGGCCAGATCGCGACCCAGGACAGGCCTGCCGCCTTGCATCGCGCATGCGGCATCATCCATGGCTGGCAGGCGCGAGATCTTCTGATCGTGGAGAAGGACCTCAAGGAGCTGTGGAAGGCGTTCTCCACGGCCAAGGTGCCATGGCCGAAGTGACCGAACTGCGATCGATGCGTGTCGTCTCAGACGACGCGAGACCATGATCCTTCAGCCGGGAAGCAGCTTTTCCATCTCCGACTTCACGCGGAGCACGGCTTCGTCCTTGACCGGTCCATAGCCCCGGATCTGCATCGGCAGGCGCATCGCCTCGGCAAGGCGCGGCAGGGTGTCGGGCGAAAGTTCCGCCAGCACCCGATCGATCTTTTTTTCGTACCAGCTGATCAGGCCGCGCTCCATCCGCCGCTCCGCCGTATAGCCGAACGGGTCGAACGCGGTTCCGCGGATGCCCTTCATTCGCGCCAGGAGCCCGAACGGCTTCCTGATCCAGGGACCGAAGGCGCGCTTCAGCGGCCGTCCGCGCGCATCCTTGCCGGATGCAAGCAGAGGCGGAGCGAGGTGATGGACAGTGCGGAAATCTCCCTCGAACTCGTTCCGGAGGCGTTCCGCGAAGCCGGTCTGCGTGTGCAGGCGTGCCACTTCGTACTCGTCCTTGTAAGCCATCAGCTTGAACAGCGAACGCGCCACCGCATCCGTCAGCGTCTCGGAACCGAGTGGCCGTTCCGCATCGCGCACGGTGTCGACGATCCCGCGGTATCGGTCAGCGTAGCGCCGATCCTGATAGTCGGTCAGGAACGCCTCGCGCCGGGTGATCGTCTGGTCCAGCGTCTCCTTTGGCGCCGACTTCGGCCCGATCAGCCTTTCGAGCCGCTCCGGCATCGCCTGAGCGATCCGGCCGAGCAGGAAGGCGCGGTGGTTGGCCTCCGTCGCGACGCCGTTCAGCTCAATCGCTTGCCGCAGCGCTTCCTCCGAAACCGGCACGAGCCCCTGCTGCCAGGCGAAGCCGAGCATCATCACGTTGGCGAAGACGCTGTCGCCGAACAGCGTTTCGGAGAGCATGTTGGCATCGACCGCGGCCAGCGCGCCGGAACCGACCACGCCCGCGATGGCCGAAAGCCGCTTGTCGATCGAGAGGTCGGCGTCGCGCCGGCGCACGATGTCGCCCGTCGGCATTTTGGCGAGGTTGACCGCCGCCTTCATGCCGGGCCGGTAAGTCGCCGATGCCTTGGGCGAGGAGGAGACGACGATGTCGCAGCCGATCAGCGCGTCGGCCGCACCCTGGTCGATCCGCACCTGATTGATCGCCTCGGGCGAGCGGGCAATGCGAACGAAGGACAGCACCGGTCCGAATTTCTGGGCAAAGCCGGTGAAGTCGAGCACGGAGGAGCCCTTGGCCTCCAAGTGCGCCGCCATCGTAACGAGTGCGCCGATGGTTACGACGCCCGTGCCGCCGACGCCCGTGATCAGAAGGTCATATGGTTTTTCCAGCGCCGGCAGGTCGGGCGAGGGGAGGTCGGCTGCCAACGTCGCGAGGTCGAACTCTATGCCGGATTTCTTCTTCCGGCTCGCGCCTTCCACCGTCACGAAGCTCGGGCAGAAGCCGTTCACGCAGGAAAAATCCTTGTTGCAGGACGACTGGTTGATCTGCCGCTTGCGGCCGAATTCGGTTTCCACCGGCTCGACCGACAGGCAGTTGGACTCCACCGAACAGTCGCCGCAGCCCTCGCAGACGAGTTCGTTGATCACGACGAATTTCTTCGGATCCTCCATCGTGCCGCGCTTGCGGCGCCGCCGCTTCTCGGTGGCGCAGGTCTGCTCGTAGATGAGCACCGTCACGCCCGAAATATCCCGTAACTCGCGCTGGACCGCATCCATCGCCCGCCGGCTATGAATGGTCACGCCGGCGGGGAAGTCGCCGGCGCGGAATTTTTCCGGCTGGTCCGACACCAGCGCGATGCGCTCCACGCCCTCCGCGCGTGCGGAGTGGGCGATCGCCTGAACGGAGACCGGACCGTCCACCGGCTGCCCGCCGGTCATCGCCACAGCGTCGTTGAACAGGATCTTGTAGGTGATGTTCGCCTTCGCCGCGACCGCCTGCCGGATCGCCATCGAGCCGGAATGATACCAGGTGCCTTCGCCGAGGTTCTGGAACACGTGCCCGTTGCCGGTGAAGCGCGACGAGGCCACCCAGTTCACGCCTTCACCGCCCATCTGGATGAGCGACGTGGTTTCCCGATCCATCCAGCTCGCCATGAAGTGGCAGCCAATGCCGGCCAGCGCCTTCGAACCTTCGGGCACCTTCGTCGAGGTGTTGTGCGGACAGCCGGAGCAGAAGTAGGGCGTCCGCGTTGCACCTTCCACGTTGAGCGCAATTGCCCGTTCGCCCGTGATCGCCGCCGCTCGGTCCATGAAGCCCCAGCCCGGAAAGATGCCTTCCAGCCTCTTCGCCACGATCGGGACGAGTTGGCGCGGCGAAAGCTCGCCGGTCCACGGCACCAGCCGCTCTCCTCTCTCGTCGCGCTTGCCCACCATGACGCGCGGCTTGTGGCCGGGCCAGTCGTAGAAATATTCCTTGAACTGGCTCTCGATGATGCCGCGCTTCTCCTCGACGACGAGCACCTCCTCCTTCCCGCGGACGAAGTCGAGCGCATCGCGCCGCGCCAGCGGCCAGACCATGCCGACCTTGTAGATGTCGATGCCCAATTCACGGCATTCGGCCTCTCCCACTCCAAGCAGACGCAAGGCTTCCATCAGGTCGAGATGGCCCTTGCCCGTCGTGACGATGCCGAAGCGCGCATCCTTGACGTCATAGATGTGCCGGTCGATGGGATTGGCGTCTGCGAAAGCCAGGACGGCCTGCTTCTTGGCCTCCATCCGCTCCTCGATCTGCGGACCCGGCAGATCGGGCCAGCGGTAGTGCAGGCCACCGGGGGGAGCGGTAAAGTCCGGCGCAGCGAAGGTGCGGTCCGGCGTGAGTTCGACGGAAGCGGCCGATTCAACCGTCTCCGATATCGCCTTGAAACCGACCCACATGCCCGAGAAGCGCGATAGCGCGTAGCCCCATTCGCCGAAGGCCAGGTACTCCGCCACGTTCGCCGGGTTCAACGTCGGCATGAACCAGGCCATGAAGGCGACGTCGGACTGGTGCGGCATGGACGAGGAGACGCAGCCGTGATCGTCGCCCGCCACGACGAGCACGCCGCCGTTCGGCGAGGAACCATAGGCGTTGCCGTGCTTGAGCGCGTCGCCGGCACGGTCCACGCCCGGGCCCTTGCCGTACCACATGGCAAAGACGCCATCGACCGTCCTGTTCGGGTTGGTCTCGACCTGCTGGCTGCCGAGCACTGCGGTGGCAGCGAGATCCTCGTTCACCGCCGGCAGGAACTCGACGCGGCTCTCCTCGACCAGCTTCTTCACGCGCCAGAGCTCGAGGTCGACGCCCCCGAGCGGCGAGCCGCGGTATCCGGAGATGAAACCGGCGGTGTTCTTTCCTGCCTGGCGATCGCGGCGAGCCTGGTCCAGCACGATGCGCACCAGCGCCTGTGTGCCGGTCATGAAGACGCGGCCGGCGGTCTCGGTGTAGCGGTCCTGCAACCGATAGCGCGAGAAATCGCGGATGGGATCATGTGCCGTCAAGGTAACCTCCCATTGATCTTTCGATCATAGCTGGATCAGCTGAAATATCTGTCCAGATTTCCGCGCGACGGGCTGGATGGCGGTAGGTTTTTCCGACAGGGTATCCATTTCCGGAATATCGTGCAGTCGGAGGCGAGGATGGCGAAACTCGAAGAGCAGGATCGACGGATCCTGGCGGCACTGCAGGCCGACAGCCGGGTCTCCAACCAGGAGCTTGCCGAGGTCGCGGGAATGTCGGCATCCGCGTGCTGGCGACGCGTGAAGACGCTGGAAGAAGCCGGCATCATCCGCCGCTACTGCGCGATTGTGGATGCGGCCGCCGCCGGGCTGGGGTTCCACGCGATCGTGCACGTCTCGTTGACGCGCCACGATCACAACCACGTCGAGACCTTCATCTCGGAAGTGAAGAGGCGACCGGAAGTGCTCGATTGCTTCGCCACGACCGGCGAGGCCGATTACCACCTGCGCATCGTCTGTGCCGACCTGGCCGCCTACAACGAATTCCTTGAGGGTTTCCTGTTCCGGTTGCCGGGTATCTCCAACGTCCGCACGAACCTCGTTCTAAAGGATATCAAGCAGGAGACGTCGCTGGCGCTCTGATACCGGATTCATGCCGTCACGGCTTGCCCGATGCGCCGCGCCTCCTTAGAAGCCATGGAGGAGAGCCGCCGATGATCTATCACCGCATCACCGACTGGAACGACGCCTACGCGAACGGTCCGAACATTCCGGCCGGCGACCGCTGGCCCGACGCCTGGATCGCGCCGGCCAAGGTCTACCGGGAGGAGATGGAGGCGCGAGGTCGCGTACGTCTCGGCATCCGTTATGGGGAGCGCGAGCGCAACGCCTGCGACCTGTTTCTTCCCCAGGACGAGCCGAAGGGGCTCGTCGTCTTCGTCCACGGCGGCTATTGGCTGCGCTTCGACCGCAGCTTCTGGTCCCATCTGGCGAAGGGCAGCGTAGACAGCGGCTATGCGGTCGCGATGCCCTCCTACACGCTTTGCCCGGACATACGCATAGCCGGAATCACCCGCGAAGTCGGCGCTGCGATCGAACACGTCGCAGGCGAGATCGAGGGACCCATCTTCCTGACGGGCCATTCGGCCGGTGGCCATCTCGTCTCCCGGATGGTCTGCGCCGACACACCCCTTTCCGAGGCGACCCGCTCGCGGCTGCGAAACGTCGTCTCCATTTCCGGCGTCCACGACCTCCGCCCCATCATGCGCATCGAACAGAACGGCACGCTTCACCTCGACCGGGCGGAGGCGCTGTCGGAGAGCCCGGCGCTGCTCGAACCGATGGCGGGTGCGCGCATCTGCTGCTGGGTCGGGGCCGGAGAGCGCTCCGAATTCATCCGGCAGAACGCGCTGCTCGCAAATGCCTGGGTCGGGTGCGGCGCCGAGACCGCGTGCGTGGAGGAACCCGATCGTCACCATTTCAACGTGATCGACGGGCTGGCTGATCCGGCACATGCACTGACGCGCACCTTGTTGACAGGCTGATGCACAAAGGCTGAAGTTCGCTTCGTCCGCGGGCTGGTCTTGCGGGACGCGGGCGATAGATGGAGTGGGAATGAGAGCCGTATTCGTTCAGGTCCAGTGCATCCCGGGCAAGACCTACGAGGTCGCCGATGCGATCTTCGAGCGGGAGATCGTCTCCGAACTCTATTCGACGAGCGGCGACTACGATCTGCTGATGAAGCTCTACATCCCCGACGACGTCGACATCGGCAAGTTCATCGACGAGAACGTCGCCAACGTGCCGGGCATTTTCCGCACGCTGACGACGCTGACCTTCAAGGCCTTTTGATCAGGCGAAGGCCTCGCGGCGCCGGCGCGTCCGCATCAGGATCGCCACCATCACGGACACGTTGAGCACGTTCCACCCTATGCCGTTGATGAAGGCCGCGGCGTAGGAACCCGTGAGGTCGTAGATGACGCCGGACATCCATCCGCCGAGCGCCATGCCGACGATGGTCGCCATGATGACGATGCCGATGCGCTCGCCGGCTTCGCGTGGTGGAAGATATTCCCGAACGATGATTGCGTAGCACGGCACGATTCCGCCCTGCGACAGGCCGAAGACCAGGGAAACGACATAGAGCGACGCCAGTCCGTCGAATGGGATGTAGAGGAGCAGGGAGAGGCCTTGCAGCACCGAGCCGATGAGCAGCGTCTTCACGCCGCCGATCCGGTCGGCGACGAAGCCGGACAGCAGACGGCTGATGATGCCCGCGGCCAGCATCAGCGACAGCATCTCGGCCCCTCGCGCGACGCCATAACCGAGATCCGCGCAGTAAGCGACGATGTGGACCTGAGGCATCGACATCGCCACGCAGCAGCCGACGCCGGCCACGATCAGGAGCCATTGCAGCGCCCGTGGCGACAGGTCGATCTTGTATTTCGGTTGGGGAACAGCGTCGCCGATGCCGCTCCCGGTCTCTTGGGGCCTTGCCTTCAGGAGGAGGGAAAGCGGCACGATGGTGACGAGGCAAAAGATGCCGATCATGGCGGATGTGGTCCGCCACCCTTCCGTCGACATCCCCCACGTCACGATCCAGGGCCAGATCGTGCCGGCGATGTAGTTCCCGGTCGCCGCGCCGGCTACGGCGATGCCGCGGTGTCGGTCGAACCACCGCGAGACGTCCGCCATGAGCGGTCCGAACGTGGCCGCGGTTCCTATTCCCACGAGAAGCTGCGCCGCCGCGAGCATCCAGATGCTCGGCGCGAGCCCTGCCGCTACGAAGCCGACGGCCGAGATGACGGCTGCTGACGCGATCGGGACCACGACGCCCATGCGGTCGACGAAGCGGCCGATCACGACGTTGCCGATAGCGAAGCCGACCATGGTCAGCGTGTAGGGGAGGGACGCCTCGCCGCGGCTGACGCCGAAATCCGCTTGTGCGGCGGGAAGGATGACCACGATGGCCCACATGCCGACGCTGCCGATCGTGCCGAGCAGCATGCAGACCGCGAGACGGAGCCAGGCCTGGCGGCTATCCGGCGCATGGCTGCCTGCGACCGCTTGTGTGAATGCCTGGGCCAAGTTGTCCTCCCTGAGACCAGACGCCTCCCGTCTGTCTGGGACGATGGGAAGGCTGCGCGGCATTATCTACCGCCAGCGGCGCGATGGTGATGGGCCAGGAGAGAAGATCAGGTCGGACTTGGAGCAGTCGGACTGCTCCTTGCCGGACCCGTACCGTCAGACTTTTACCGCGACCTTCATGAAATCGGGCATGTCCTCGCCGAAGCCGACCGTAGCGTCGGCCACATTCTCGTCTCTGCGGCGTCCGCGGTTGCTGTTGGCCGGAGCACGCCCGTTGGTCGTGTCCCGTCCGGCCGGTTCGGCCGCGGCATCCTTGCGCCTGGCGTTCTGCGACCGGATCGCCTCGCGACGCTCTGTCGAAGCCGGCGGCTGAGGCTCCTCCACCGACGCGGGCTGTTCGAGAGCAGCCTCTTCCACGACCTCGGCGACGGGGTTGCGGATCGGTTTTTCGGAACCACGGCCGCGTCGCGAACGCCCGCTTTCTTCCTTGTCGCCCCGAGAACCGCGTTTGGGCGCGCCGCGGCCACGTCTCGGCGCTTGCTCTTCGCCTTCGCTCTGCACCACGGTCGACAGAT
This sequence comes from uncultured Alphaproteobacteria bacterium, assembly GCA_963747465.1. Lineage (GTDB taxonomy): Bacteria > Pseudomonadota > Alphaproteobacteria > Rhizobiales > Rhizobiaceae > Aquibium. The sequence continues at coordinate 806,072 of CAVVFC010000002.1, read as the reverse complement.
CACCGTCGTGCCACTCGACCTTGTTGCCGGTCAGCTTCTCGATCGCGTCGAGATACTTTGCGTCCGACTTCGTCACGATCGTGAAGGACTTGCCGGCCCGGCCGGCGCGCCCCGTGCGGCCGATACGGTGGACATAGTCCTCGGCATGGATGGGGACGTCGAAGTTGAAGACGTGGCTGACATCGGGGATGTCGAGGCCGCGCGCGGCGACGTCGGACGCCACCAGGTAGCGCAGCTTGCCGTCGCGGAACCCCGCCAGCATCGCCATGCGCGCGCGCTGGTCCATGTCGCCGTGCAGCGCGCCCGCATCGAAGCCGTGGCGCACGAGCGACCGGAACAGTTCCGACACGTCCACCTTGCGATTGCAGAAGATGATCGCGTTCTTGAGGTTGGCGTCTTCCTCGCGGATCAGGTTGCGCAGGGCCTCGCGCTTGTCCCAGGCCTTGTTCCCGGACTTGACGAGACGCTGCGTGATGTTGACGCCGGTCGAGGCCGCCTTGGAGACCTCGACGCGTACCGGCGCCTGCAGGAACTGCTCCGTGAGCTTGGTGATCTCGGGCGGCATCGTGGCCGAGAAGAACAGCGTCTGGCGCGTGAACGGGATCAGCTTGCAGATGCGCTCGATGTCGGGAATGAAGCCCATGTCCAGCATGCGGTCGGCTTCGTCGATGACGAGGATGTCGACGCCGGTGAGGAGCAGTTTTCCGCGTTCGAAATGGTCGAGCATCCGGCCGGGCGTGGCAATGAGCACATCGGCCCCGCGCTCGAGCTTCTTCTCCTGCTCGTCGAAGGAAACACCACCGATCAGGAGCGCGATGTTGAGCTTGTGGTTCTTGCCGTACTTGACGAAGTTCTCTTCCACCTGTGCGGCGAGTTCGCGGGTCGGCTCGAGGATCAGCGTACGAGGCATGCGCGCCCGCGCGCGGCCCTTCTCAAGGCGCGTGATCATGGGAAGCACGAACGCGGCCGTTTTCCCCGTCCCGGTCTGGGCGATCCCGAGCACGTCCTTGCCGGCCAGCGCATGCGGGATGGCGCCTGACTGGATCGGTGTGGGCGTAGTGTATCCGGCGTCGGTGACTGCGGACAGCACCTTGGGCGACAGACCGAGGTCTGCGAATGTCACTGCTTCTTGAGCGTTCTGGTCGTCTGCTGACACGATCTCTCGATTATCTTTGACTGTTTGAGCTTCGCCAGGTGTGGAAGGAAGCCGGGGCATGGTTCAGCCCATTGTTCACGCTGCCGTTACGGTGCAGCGCAGCAAAAGTCAACCTCCGACCGGCAACGATTCCATCTGCAACGGATCGGCGCCTGGTCGGTTCCACGCAAGAGGAGCACGCGCTCCTGCATTTCGAGTTGGTATGCCCGCGGGTATTTCCGAATTCCGATCAGGCCGGCGGAAGGCTCTCCGCCGGGTCAGTACCGGAACTGTTCGGTGAGGATCCGCTCGTCCCAGCTGTGGCTTGCGTCGAAGAGTATGGTAGCGGTCGCGTCGCGCGTCTCGCTGACCGTCACTGAGATCACCGATTTCACTTCCGTGTGGTCGGCCACCGCGTTCACCGGCCGCTTCGCAGGCTCAAGAACGTCGAACCTGACCGTGGACTGGTTGGGGAGCAGGGCGCCGCGCCAGCGGCGCGGCCTGAAGGCGCTGACCGGTGTGAGCGCGAGCAGGGGCGCATCGAGCGGAAGGATGGGCCCCTGAGCGGAAAGATTGTAGGCAGTGGAACCCGCCGGCGTGGCCACCATGACGCCGTCGCAGATGAGCTCTTCCAGCCTGACCTTTCCGTCTACCGTGATCTTCAGCTTGGCAGCCTGATAGGACTGGCGGAGCAGCGAGACCTCGTTGATGGCAAGCGCATCCACTTCCTCGCCGCGGTCGGTCACCGCGTGCATGCGCAAGGGGCGTATGGCTTCGGCAACCGACGCCGCCACCCGTTCCCGGAGGTCGGTCTCGCGATATTCGTTCATCAGGAACCCGACCGTTCCCTGGTTCATGCCGTAGATCTTGCAACCTGCGTTCATGTTCTGGTGCAGCGTCTGCAGCATGAAGCCGTCGCCGCCGAGCGCCACGATGACGTCCGCCTCTTCCGGGCGGCTCTGCCCGTAAAGCGCCGAGAGCCGGCGCGCCGCCTCCTGCGCCTCGGGTGTTTCCGAGGCGATGAAGGCCAGCGTCGGCAGGCTGGTGTGCATGCTCTCTCCGCATCCGCCGCGGTCCGGAACGCCGCTGCTCCCGCGCGGGGTAGCATGCAAACGGAGGAGGGGAAAGTGCAGCGGGCGGCGCGCGCGAGCCACTGACCTCGGGGGCGGGCTGAAAGCACTTTACTGCGACGCTGAGTGTGCTAACGGAAACGCCATGCCCTTGTAGCTCAGCTGGTAGAGCAGCGGTTTTGTAAACCGAAGGTCGCGGGTTCGATTCCTGCCGGGGGCACCATTCCATTCCAGAAGACTGATGATATTCAGTTGGGTAAGGAAATTACGGATTTAGATCCACCCGCATAGCTACCTCCGGATACCTGGTTGAGGTCATTTGTGCTGCCCTAGTACCGCGACGACACCGGCCGTCAGTTTGAGCGGTTCCCGGTATGGCGGCTGCAAGGCCATTCAATTGGTCAGCTCTTGGCCGAAGAAGAAGGAGCACGCCGGATAGAACCGCTTTCGGAAATCGCCAACATGGGGTTTGGCTATCCTCTCGACCGCATGTCGTCGGTCGTCACTTCACCAAAATTGCCGCCGGGCCGGATGCAATCAAGGCGACCTCGATCCGAACGGTCTTGCTGGCTGGTCGTGGGGGTGTTTTCAATCCGTTTATGATATCAAGGAGAGCGTTGCAGGGGTTCCGATGGCCGAAGAGACATCATTTCCTGTCGGTTCTGGCAGTCAGCTGCCAGCGCTTCTGAACGTCCCCGCGGATGCCGATATGCTATTCGTTCTCGGCCATGGATCGGGATCGACTATTCATGTGCCTCTGATGGCTGCGCTAAGTGACGCACTCGGTTCGCTTCGGATCGCGTCACTGCGGTTCGAATATCCGTATTCCTGTCACCCCGATTTCGTGCCGTTCAGCGACATGCCTGTTGATGACGACGGGGTTCTCATCGAAACAGTGCGAGCTGCATTGGAATTTGGCCTGAGCAAATGCCCGAAACGACAAACGTTCGTCGGAGGACATTCGATAAGCGGGCTGGCCGCGACATACGCCGATGCCGAAAAGCCGCTATCGGCAGATGGAATCATATCGCTGGGATACCCGAGGAAAGGGGACGCAACTCGGTCTCGGCACTTGCCAGGCACTGTAGCGCCAATCTTATTTGTGCAAGGGACAAACGACCCTCTCGGAACCCGCGCCGAAATCGAAGAGATGATGCGACCGCTGACCGGCCGCGCTATGTTGCGATGGATCGAGGGGGCAACGCATGGTTTCAGCGTGGAAGGTCGGGAATTGAGCGACGTTGCGCTGGAAATCGCCGGAGCCATTCGCGAATTTGCTGAGAGTATCTGACGGCTCTGCGAGCGCGCCCAACGCGTGCCAGGATCGTGGCATCGTCGTTCGGGAAGATGCCGACCACGTCGGTTCGTCGCTTGATCTCGCCGTTCAGGCGTTCGACGGGGTTGATGGAATGCAGCTTGGTTCAGTGCTCCCTTGGGAAGCCCATGTAGGCGAGCACGTCGTGCTCTGCGTCGTCCATGATGGCCGCGAGCTTCGGCACTTTCGGGCCGATCTGATCGGCGACTGTGCACCACTGCGCGCTTGCCGCTTCCGGCGTCTCCTGGGCGAAGGCGGTGGCGACTGAAGGCGGAGACGACGCGCCTGCCGCTCTTGCCGGCATGGGCGAGCACGTTGCGGGCGAGTTGCGGGCGAAATGAACCCGGCAGCGGCGCTAGCGCAGAAAATCGCCGATACGGGAATCGTGCCCGCCGGGGGAACCATCCCGCGGATGGTCCGCCTCCGATCTCTACATTCGGTTCAGGTGTTTGAGTTCGCCGTAACTCTTCCGGCGTTGGACGCCGCTGCGTTCCGCAGGCTTGGCTTCGCTTGAACCGCTCGGCTGCTTTGGAAACTGCCTCGGGGCCATGTTGCCCCACGGGGTCCACATCACCGTCCGCGCGCGGGATGAATGGTGCGACTGCCTTACGTGCAAGGTCATGCGCTGCCTCCTCTGACGGATGGTTAACGCATTGCAAAGGAATTTGTTCAAATTGAAGATATCTGGTCGGAACTTTTCCGCGGCAGGATTCTAGCTGCCGCCGTCCAGGTGCTTGCGGGCCGCATAGAGCGCGACCGCGGCGGCATTCGACACGTTCAGCGAGCGGATGGCGCCCGGTAATTCGAGCCGCGCGAGCACGGTCACCGTCTCGCGCGTCTTCTGGCGCAGGCCCTTTCCCTCCGCTCCGAGCACGAGGGCGATCCCTCCGCCCGCGAAGGCGGTCTCGAGCTTTTCCGGTCCGTCCGAATCCAGACCCACCGTCGCAAAGCCGGAGCCGTGCAGGTCTTCGATCGCTACGGCGAGGTTGCGCACCTCGATCAAGTCGATGTGTTCGAGTGCGCCGGATGCGGATTTCGCCAGCACCCCCGATTCCGACGGGCTGTGGCGCTGGGTCGTGATCAGCGCTCCCGCGCCGAAGGCGACCGCCGAGCGCAGGATGGCTCCGACATTGTGCGGGTCGGTGACCTGGTCGAGCACGAGCACGAGTTTGGTGTCGGCCAGTGCGGAAAGCGACTTCGGCTTCAGCGGCTCGGCTTCGATCATGGCCCCCTGGTGCACGGCATCGCTGCCGAGCATGCGGTCGATCTCGCGCGGCTCGACGATCTCCACGGGGAAGGGGAGTGCGGAGGTGTCGTCCAGGGCGAGGCGGTCGAGGGCGTTCTTCGTCGCCAGCAGCCGCACGATCCTGCGCCTGGGATTGTCGATCGCCGCGCGCACCGTGTGGAGCCCGTAGAGGCGCACCAACCCCTCGGGGACCGGTTCTCCGGGAGCCGCTTCCTTGCGGCGCGGCCCGGGCGCTCCCGGCTGCTGATCGCGGTGCGCGCGCCGCAGCCTGGCGTAGTGGCTGTCTTTCGGCGTGCCGGATTTCTGATCTTTGCTCATCGGGTCTCTATACCTGCGGTACGCCACGAAGGATACCGCCGTTCCCGACGCGTTTTCGACCGCTCGGCGGGCGCGGAACGGACCCCCGAATCCCGCGCCGGTTTCGGTTGACACACCGGGAGCCAATCGTCATAAGGCCCCTCGCGGAGTTCGGGAGCCCTTTCGCGGTCTCACCGGATTGCGAGAGTGCCTCGTCTGCACGGCTCCGGATCGCGTCTGGAGGGGTGTCCGAGTGGTTAAAGGAGACGGACTGTAAATCCGTTGGCTCAGCCTACGCTGGTTCGAATCCAGCCCCCTCCACCATCACGACCCGGAAGCTGAAGCAACGAGGCGATCGGCGGCCACGCCACCGACGGCACAGGCCCTGTTTTCCTGCACACTGCCTATGGTGAGACACTCGGTTCGAGCGTGATCGGGATCTGCACGCGTTTCCGATCGCGCAGGACTTCCAGCACGACCTCGTCGCCGATCTCGTGGCGGTCGAGCACCGCGCGGAGGTCGACGACATCCTCGATCTCTTCTCCTCCAAGGCCGACGATGACGTCGCCGAAATCGATGTCGCCGTCGCGCGACATCGTCGCCGGCCGCAGTCCGGCGCGCTGGGCGGCCGAGCCGCGCTGGACACGAAGCACGATCACGCCTTTCAGCCCGGCACGCCGCAGCAGGTCATCGGTGCGCGGGTCGGTGGAAATGCCGAGCGAGGGCGGGGCATAGCGGCCCTGTGCGATCAGTTGGGGAACGACGCTGTTGACGATGTCGACCGGTATCGCGAACCCGATGCCGGCGCTGCTGCCCGAGGGGCTGTAGATGGCGGTGTTCACGCCGATGAGGCGGCCCGCGCTGTCGAGCAGCGGACCGCCGGAGTTTCCGGGGTTGATGGCGGCGTCAGTCTGGATGAGTTCGCCGATCCTGCCGCCCCGGTTGTTGGGAATTTCGCGGTCGAGGGCGGAGACGATGCCGGTGGTGAGCGTCCAGTCGAGTCCGAACGGATTGCCGATGGCGAGCACCTTCTGGCCCACCTGCAACCCGCCGCTCGTCCCGAGCGGAAGCGGCGAGGGTTGCCGCACCCCGGTCCCGATCCGCAGGACGGCCAGGTCGTGATCCGGATCGGTGCCGACCAGTTCGCCGCGGAAAGTACGGCCGTCCGCAAGACGGACCAACGCCTGCGAGGCGCCCTGGACCACATGGCTGTTCGTCACCACGTGGCCGGCCTCGTCCCAGAGGAAGCCGGAACCGCTGCCGTGCGGAACGTTGTAGACATTCCTGGTCCAGGGATCGACGACGCGTTCGGCGGTCGAGATCGAGACCACGCTGTCGCGGGCGGTTTCGAAGATGGCGATGATGGTCTCTTCGTCGGCCGCCAGTTCGCCCCGTGGCGCGACGACCCGCGGTTCGGCGCGCCAGGAGAGGATTTCCGAGCGCAGGACCGGCATCAATTCCCAGACGATCACCACCATGAGCGCCGCCACCGTCGCCAGCAGGAGCCTGGTCCCGAAATGTCCGCGCATGGAATTCTCCTTCGAGGTGGCGGCCGTGACCGAAATGGCGCAAAACCGTCGTCGCACGTCGATGCGCCGCCGACGCAACCGGCATCGGCAAGCCGCGTGGGACTACCAAACGCCCTGAGGCGCAGCGGGTTTCCCGTGGACCCGAACGAGGCCTTCTTGACCTGCGACGGGACCTGAAATACCTAGGCGACCTGTGCGGGTATAGCTCAATGGTAGAGCAGCAGCCTTCCAAGCTGAATACGCGGGTTCGATTCCCGCTACCCGCTCCAGTCCTTTTCGTTTCCCGATTGGATAAAAGTCCTTCGATTGCCGATCGAAAGGATTAACGCGCGGCGAATAGGCAATTCGGATCGACCCGCAGAGCTTGATCCTCCATGATCCGTTTCGTCACCCTTGTTGCCGCCATTGTCTTCGCATCGGGAGGGGTTCTCACCGATCTCTCGCCGCGACAGATATTCTACGATTGTCAGGGCGACTGGCAGCGCGGGAGCGATCTCCGCCTGGGCCGTCTCGCTGCTGTGATCGAGGACGACCGATGGATGCCCGGTCTGCTTGGCGGCACGGATGCCGGAATGATGGGCGTGATCACCCATGACGGTCAACAGTTCAGCTTTGCCCGGGTGAAGACCGACGGCGCCCACTGGTACGTCTATTCCGGAGGCGAGCAGATGGGGATGCTTTCCGGTACGACCGGCCGCATCCTGCTGGACACGCCGCACGGCCTTTTCCAGGGTAGTTGTTCGGCGCTGTAGAGGTGTGCATCGGAACCACTGGTTTCGATCTCGAAGCTGGAAACGCCGCTCCGACAACAACCCTTGTCTTTTGGCCCCTTTGCCGTTAATCGCCCCGCAACCGCAAACAGCCTGATCGAGGCGTCCAGGGAAAGAGACGATGGCAAAAGGTAAATTCGAGCGCAACAAGCCTCATGTGAACATCGGCACGATCGGTCACGTCGACCACGGCAAGACGTCGCTGACGGCTGCGATCACGAAGTACTTCGGCGAATACAAGGCCTACGACCAGATCGACGCGGCGCCCGAGGAGAAGGCGCGCGGCATCACGATCTCGACGGCGCACGTGGAGTACGAGACCGAGGCGCGCCACTACGCCCATGTCGACTGCCCCGGCCACGCCGACTACGTGAAGAACATGATCACGGGTGCGGCGCAGATGGACGGCGCGATCCTGGTGGTTTCGGCCGCCGACGGCCCGATGCCGCAGACCCGCGAGCACATCCTGCTCGCCCGCCAGGTCGGCGTTCCGGCGATCGTGGTGTTCCTGAACAAGGTCGACCAGGTCGACGACGCCGAGCTTCTGGAACTGGTCGAGCTCGAGGTTCGCGAGCTTCTGTCGATGTACGAGTTCCCGGGCGACGACATTCCGATCGTCAAGGGTTCCGCACTTGCGGCTCTGGAGGACTCGAACAAGGAGATCGGCGAGGACGCGGTTCGCGAGCTGATGAAGCAGGTCGACGCCTACATCCCGACGCCGGAGCGTCCGATCGACCAGCCCTTCCTGATGCCGATCGAGGACGTGTTCTCGATCTCGGGCCGCGGCACGGTCGTGACCGGGCGCGTCGAGCGCGGCGTGGTCAAGGTCGGCGAGACGGTCGAGATCGTCGGCATCCGTGCCACGACGTCGACGACGGTGACGGGCGTGGAGATGTTCCGCAAGCTGCTCGACCAGGGCCAGGCGGGCGACAACATCGGCGCGCTTCTGCGCGGTGTCGACCGCGAGGGCGTCGAGCGCGGCCAGGTGCTGTGCAAGCCGGGTTCGGTGAAGCCGCACACCAAGTTCAAGGCCGAGGCCTACATCCTGACCAAGGAGGAGGGCGGTCGCCACACGCCGTTCTTCACCAACTACCGTCCGCAGTTCTACTTCCGCACGACGGACGTGACGGGCGTGGTGACGCTTCCCGAGGGCACCGAGATGGTGATGCCGGGCGACAACGTGACGGTGGACGTGACGCTGATCGTGCCGATCGCCATGGAGGAGAAGCTGCGCTTCGCCATCCGCGAGGGCGGCCGCACCGTCGGCGCCGGCATCGTCGCCAGCATCGTCGAGTAGGCTCGCTCATCGGTCGACAAGGGAAAGGCGCGCCGGCGGGCGCGCCTTTTTCCATTTCGGCACAGGGCCTCGAAGCGAGCCCGTCTTCAGTGCCCGCTCTTGGCACCTGCCGCTTTGGGGTTTTGTCCGGACTTTGCGCCGGTTGCGGTGTCCTTCGAGTGCGCCGCCATCGCGGCGCCGGCGCCGGCGGTGCTTTCCGATGACGCGGACCGGCGCTTCATCAGAGCGCCCGCGATCTTCTTCGCAGCACCAAGCATTACCAATTTTCTGATCATACCCATGGTCGCCATCTCCTTTTGACAGAGGAACGCGCTCGCATGACGGAAGTTGCCTCGGCGACTTCTGCGCAAACGGATTGTTTCCGTACCGTGGGGATGTGTGAGCGGCGCGCGGGAACCTTGCTCTTCAAGCCGACTTTCTGCGGCGGGCTTGGGCAACCACGAAAGGACTGAAAAAGATGCGCAAACAGCTATTGACCTCCGCGGCGGCTATCATGCTCGTCACCGGCTATTCCTACGCGCAGGAATCGGCGACTCCGCCGCCGAACGCGCCTGCGGCCGAGCAGGCCACGCAGGACAGCAACCAGACCACCAACAGCACCAACGACAACATGGATGTCGGGGTGGCGGCCGGCGGAACGACCGGCGCGATCGCTGGCGCGGTCGTCGGCGGCCCGGTCGGCGCAGTCGTGGGCGGCTTCGCCGGAGCCATGCTCGGTGCGGCCGCAACGGTTCCGCAGCCGGCGGTCGACTACGTCGTCGCCAATCCCGTCGAACCTGTCACCGTTCAGGGCGAACTGGCCGAGGGGACCGTCCTGCAGGCCGGGACCACTCTCAGTCCGATCCCGGACTATCCCGAATACGCTTATGTGTACGTGAACGGACGCCCGGTTATCGTGCGCATGGAATCGCGTGAGGTGGTCTATTCGCCAGGCTACGTGATCCCGCCGCAGACTGTCACCTATGTCCAGGAGAACCCCGTCGATCCGGTGGCCGTCGGCAACCTTACGGTCGGCGCGGCGGTCCCCGCGGACGTGCAACTCGTCCAGATTCCCAGCGACCCGGCTTATGCCTACGTCTACACGGAAAATGGGCCGGTTCTGGTGAACCAGGGCACGCGGACGGTCGTCTGGGTACGATGACCCCGGTTTCCGGCTGAGGCCGAGGCCGCGCCTTCGGGCGCGGCCTTTTCCGTTCCCGACCGGGTGACGGGCAGTCCGAGACAGGCCGGCCCGCTTCCAGGGCAGTCCGTCAGAACCGGAGATGCCGCAGGTGACGGAGGGCTCGGATGATCTGGTTCTTCGCACGGTGGAGCACGGGAAGCCGGACCAGCGGGCCGTCGAGCGGAGCCCGCTTCACCCGGCCGGTTTCGATGAGCGATTCGATCCAGGCGCGTTCGGCGTCCCAGGAATGACCTTTCCAGCCCTCATGGGTGAAACCGTAGAGCGTGATCGTGGCCTGCGGGTGCGCTTCTAGGAGATGGTGGATCGCGACGCTTCCCGTCGTCGGCTTCAGGTCCGGCTTCGCCGCGAACGCCCCGATTTTCCTGACCGTCTCGCTCGTCGATGAGGGCTCGAGATACCGGACCGGCTTGCCGCGCGACAGCCAGTCCACGTGGCGCTGGTCGGACACGTCTCTGGGCGCCGAAAGAAAGAGGAATTCTCCGGCTCCCCGCTGCGCCCGCTTGTTCATCGGATCGCCCTTGGCGATCGAGGGGCCGATCTGGAACGGGTGCCGCATCAGGAGTATGTCGGTTCTCCTGCCGGCCACGCCACAGAAATCGCCGCGATTGATCCTCACCACCAGATCCGCGGCATCGATGCCTGACGCCGCCGAACGGGCGACGGGCCCGTTCCCGACGAGCGATATGGTCTTCACGTCCGGATTGCGTTCTGGCATGTGGTGTTCGCGACGAGGACAGGGTTGAAGGTGTCGGCAGTCGCCGATACACCGTGCGCAGCGCACGAGGCAACCGGCGTCGGAACGGATAATCGAGGCTCACGCTCCATGACCATTCGAGTTTTCATCGGGTTCGACAGCAAGGAAGTGGTTGCGTACCACGCGCTGTGCCAGAGCATCATCGAGCACGCCTCCGAGCCCGTGTCTTTCACGCCGATCGTTCTGAAGCATCTAGAGTCGGTCTTCACACGCGAGCGCAACAGCCTGCAATCGACCGAATTCTCCTTCTCGCGCTTCCTCGTCCCGTATCTGAGCGGATACGAGGGCTGGAGCATCTTCATGGATTGCGACATGCTCATGCGTGCAGATATCGCCAAGCTTTGGCGTCTGCGCGACGACAGCAAGGCCGCCATGGTGTGCAAGCACGATTATCAGCCGAAGGAAGAGGTGAAATTCCTGAACCAGGTGCAGACCAAGTACGAAAAGAAGAACTGGTCGAGCATGATCCTCTTCAACAATCCGAAATGTGCGGCGCTCACGCCGGAATACGTCAACACCAGGACCGGTCTCGAACTCCACCAGTTCAAATGGCTGGCGGGCGACGACGAGATCGGATCGATCCCCCTCGAGTGGAACCACCTCGTGGGCGTCTACGACAAGAGCGACGATGCCAAGCTGGTCCACTATACGGAAGGCGGACCGTACTTCCACGACTACGCGGACTGCGACTATGCCGACGAGTGGTTCGCCACGAAGGAGGCGATGAACCGGTGCGCCCAGCGCTCGTGAGAAAACGTCGATAGAAAACCGTTCTCCGACGCCAGCACCGCAAGCCCGCGTTGCGACAGGTATCAGACCGACGCGTCTTCGCAGGACGGACCCGTGATAGAACGGGGATCGGCGGCTGCTGAAACTGCGACTTCGCTGCCGCTCGCCGGGCGCTATCAAGCGGCGTGTCCGCGATCGCAAACGAGGTGCAATCTGGCCGCCAAAATATGTCGATTGAAAAAGTTGGCTCCCCGGGCCGGATTCGAACCAGCGACCAACCGGTTAACAGCCGGTTGCTCTACCACTGAGCTACCGGGGAACAGCGCTCGTGCGAAGTGCGGTGCCTATAGCAAAACCCTTCCCGGCTTGCCAAGCGCGTTTTGCGATTTTTCCGAGATCGCGCGTTCGGGGGATCGGGAGGCGACCAATACCACGCCGCGCGGCCGGCGGGTCTCGTCATCCGCTGGACAAGGGCGAATGGATGGCTGGACCAGCCACTTGGCAAGCGGGCGGCCCGCTTCCATCTATGCACGACGATTTTTTGACGGCGGCGTGCACGGAGACGGACGAGCCACCGGCGACGAGGGTTTCATGACAACGAACGGCAGCGATCGTCAACGCTTCGATGCTCCGGATCTGGAACCCGGTCCGGCCGTGCATATGTTTGGCCGCCGCGTGCCCATGCCGCGTTCCCGTCTCGTGCGTGTTCCGATCGGCGCCCTGCTGGTGGTCTTCGGCGTCTTCGGGTTCCTTCCGGTGCTCGGTTTCTGGATGATTCCGGCCGGACTGCTCGTGCTCTCCTATGACGTCGCGGCGGTGCGGCGGTGGCGCCGTCGCACGACCCTCTGGTGGGAGAGGCGGCGCCGCGCGAAGGCGCGCGATCGCTAGCTGTTGCGGCAATTCGACAACGCGTCCGGATTTTGGAAGGGAGCGCTTGTCGGCCCGGTGACCCTCTGTTAACAGGTCGCTCCATAGATAGCCGAGCGCTATGAGGCCTCGTGGCGGAGTGGTTACGCAGAGGACTGCAAATCCTTGCACCCCGGTTCGATTCCGGGCGAGGCCTCCAGCGGCCGGCTGTCTCGCAACCGTTCGCCCGTCGCCGCGGCGGTTGGTTCTTCGGGCAGGTGGCGGAGGCGGACCTCTGATATGAATGCGGACTACCTGCATCTGCGGACCAAGATGGTGGACAGCCAGCTGCGCACCACCGACGTCAACAGCATCCCGATCCAGGACGCTTTCCTGACGGTCCCGCGCGAGGAATTCGTGCCGACGCGCCGCAAGCCCTTCGCCTATATCGACGAGGACATCGAAATCACGCCGCCGGGTTCGGCGGATCGCCGCTTCCTCATGGAGGCGTCGCCGTTCGCCAAGATGCTGCAGCTCGCGGACATCAGGAAGGACGACTTCGTCCTCGACGTCGGCACCGGCACCGGATATCCGGCCGCGGTCCTGTCGCTGATCGCCGGATCGGTCGTGGCTCTCGAAAACGACGCCACCCTGGCGGAGGACGCGACGGCCCGCCTGTCCGAACTCGGCTACGACAACGTGGCGGTGGTGCAGGGGCCGCTGCCGGAAGGCTGCCCGTCCGAGGCTCCATACGACGTCATCGTCATCGAAGGCGCTGTGGACAAGGTGCCCGACACGTTTTTTGCGCAGTTGAAGGACGGCGGCAGGCTAGTGGCCGTCGAAGGCTACGGCAATGCCGGCGTTGCCCGGCTCTTCGTCAAGCATGGCGAGGCGGTCTCGGGCCGCCGCAGCTTCAACGCGGCCATCAAGCCACTGCCGGGCTTCCAGGGCGAACCGGCATTCGAATTCTGAGAGGTTGCACGGCAGGACAACTGACGTCATGCTGCAACGCGGGTCGATGATGGTTGCTGCGGCGTGGCGGACTGGCTGGGCGGGGGCCAGGCTGAGATGATATCTGCAAGGGTCCGCCGATTCGGGCGGATCGTAGTGGCATTGAGAGGGTTCGGTCGGTGTCCTTGAGCAAGAAGCTGTCCGCGGGATTGTTGATCTCGGCCGCGCTGGTGTTTCCGACGATCGCGAGCGCCGAGACCATCTTCAGCGCCCTGTCGAAGGCCTATCAGTACAATTCGGAACTGAACTCGGCTCGCGCCGGTGTCCGGGTCACCGACGAGAACGTCCCGATCGCAAAATCGGGTTACCGTCCGACGATCGCGGCTGTGGGCTCGCTGAACTATCAGAACAATTCAGGCGTCGATATCCGGACCGGCTCTTTTGGCGTCCAGATCAACCAGACGCTGTTCGACGGGTTCCAGACCAGGAACAACGTGCTCGCCGCGAAGACGAGGGTATTTGCCTCGCGCGAATCGCTTCGGAACACCGAGCAGAACATCCTGTTCAATGCGGCCTCGGCCTATCTCGACGTCATTCGGGACCGGCAGATCGCGGTCCTTCGCGAACGCAACCTCGAGTTCCTGCAGGAACAGGTTCGTGCCGCCCGCTCGCGATTCGAGGTGGGCGAGGGCACGCGCACCGATACGGCTCAGGCGGAAGCCGGCCGCTCTGCCGCCGTCGCCCAGTTGACGGCCGCGCGGGCGCAGGCCGAAGCGAGCGCCGCGATCTACCGGCAGATCGTCGGCGACGCACCCAACGGGCTTCAGCCGGTGAGGCCATTGGCGAAGCTGCTTCCTCCAAACCTGGGAGCCGCGGTATCGCAGGCGACCGCCCAGCATCCCGCCATTCTCGCCACGCGCCATCTGGTCGATGCCGCCGGCTTCACGGTGAATTCGGCGGAAGGCGCCATGCTTCCGGGTGTCAGTGCGAGCGCGGGACTGTCCCGCAGTTTCAGGGACACGACGCCAGGCAGTCTGACCGACGGGTATTCGAACTCCGCCAATATCGGTCTCAGCCTCTCCATTCCGATCTACCAGGGTGGACGCGTGTCCGCCCAGGTGCGCCAGTCGAAGGAATCGCTGGGTCAGGCGCGCATCGAGGTGGATGTCGCGTTGGACCAGGTTCGCGCGGCCGTGACGTCCGCATGGGCCCAGTACGATGCGGGTGCCGAACTGGTGGCGGCGAACCGGGAGCTGATCTCGGCCGCCCAGCTTGCGCTGGAGGGCGTGAGCGAGGAACGCAACGTCGGCCAGCGCACGACGCTCGACGTCCTCAACGCACAGGCCGATGTGATCACCGCCCAGATCAACCAGGTCAGCGCAGAGCACGACTACGTCCTGGCGAGCTTCGCAATCCTGTCGGCGATCGGGGAACTCAGTGCCCAAAATCTCGGGCTCCAGGTCGTCGAATACCGGCCGGAAGAGCACTACGAAGCCGTCAAGGACAAGTGGTTCGGCCTGCGGACGCCCGACGGGCGCTGACTTCCGCGTCGGCGGCTCTCCGCCACCCAATCTTGTGTGAAACGGAATCTCCGGTGCCCGCGGGGATTCTCTCGGCGCTGCCTCCGCTAGGCTTCTCTAATGATTCGGGGCGTTCTTCCCGAGCGGGTATGGAGATGCGGACGATGGCCAGCCAGGCGGCGGAACTGAAGATGCCACAGAGCGGCAACGTGCCGCGCGAGCCCTCGATGGAGGAGATTCTCGCGTCCATTCGCCGGATCATCGAGGACAGCGATCAGGGCCGCAAGCCTGAGCAGGAACTCGAGAGCGTGGCGCCGGCCGATGCAGCAGCCCCTGCCGCCGACGTGCACGCCTTCCGCGAGGAGTTCGGCGGAGCCGCGGATGGGGTCGGTGCCGAGAGCATGTGTTATCGGGAAGACGGCCCGGTGGCAAAAGCCGAGGTTGCTTCGGCAGAGCCAGAATTCGACGCCGTCCTCCGTGGCAACCGAGGCACCGTCGGCCGGGGCGCCGGCCGTGGAGGGGCCAACGGCCTTCCAGCCCGAGCCGGAACATTCCGACAGTGACGAAGGCATCGACATGGCAGACGAACTTCTTGCCGACATCGAGGACGAAGCAACGACGCCGATGCCTGCGAACTCCGACGATTCCGCTCAGGACGTCGCCGGGCCCGCGGACGAGAAGCCGTCCATCATTTCGGAACGGACCGGCCGCCAGGTCGCAGCGGCCTTCGGCGAACTCTCCCAGGCCTTCATGGCGAGCCGGCAGCGCAGCTTCGACGACATGGCCGCCGAGATGATGCGTCCGATGCTCCAGGAATGGCTCGACAACAACCTGCCGACCATCGTCGAGAAGCTGGTGCGCGAGGAGATCGAGCGCGTGGCGCGCGGCGCCTGAGCCGTCCAGCAGGGGGTCGGTTCGCCGCCGGCATCGGATCCGGCGCCCCTTCGTCGGTCCAGGCGGGTGGCGCGGCGGTCGCTCGCGGTTGACTTGGCATGACCCTTCGGCTTTACACCGGGCTCCGAACCTCGCGAGCGCGGACACCCTGAAATGCTTGACAAGACCTACGACGCGGCGAGCGTCGAGCCCAAGATAGCCCGCATCTGGGAAGACGCGCACGCCTTCCGGGCCGGCGCAGGTGCCGAACATGGCGCCGAGCCCTTCACCATCGTCATCCCGCCGCCGAACGTCACCGGCTCGCTCCACATGGGGCACGCGCTCAACAACACCTTGCAGGACATCCTCGTCCGCTTCGAGCGCATGCGCGGCAGGAACGTGCTGTGGCAGCCGGGCATGGATCATGCCGGCATCGCCACGCAGATGGTCGTGGAGCGCCGGCTCGCAGAGCGGCAGATCCAGCGCCGCGACATGGCGCGCGAGGATTTCGTCGACCAGGTCTGGCAGTGGAAGGCCGAATTGGGCGGCATCATCGTCAACCAGCTGAAGCGTCTCGGAGCGTCGTGCGACTGGTCGCGCGAGCGCTTCACCATGGACGAGGGCCTGTCGAAGGCGGTCATCGAGGTATTCGTCACCCTCTACAGGCAGGGGCTGATTTTCCGCGGCAAGCGGCTGGTCAACTGGGATCCCAAGTTCGAGACCGCGATTTCCGACCTCGAGGTCGAGAGCCGCGAAGTCGACGGCCACATGTGGCACTTCAAGTATCCGCTGGCCGGCGGGGAGACATATTCCTACGTCGAGAAGGACGCCGATGGGAACATCCTGTTCCAGGAGGAGCGCGACTACATCTCCATCGCGACGACCCGCCCCGAGACGATGCTCGGCGACGGCGCCGTCGCGGTGCACCCGTCGGACGAGCGCTACGCGCCGATCGTGGGCAAGTTCTGCGAGATCCCGGTAGGGCCCAAGGCGCACCGCCGGCTGATCCCCATCATCACCGACGAGTACCCCGATCCCGCCTTCGGTTCGGGCGCGGTCAAGATCACCGGCGCACATGATTTCAACGATTATCAGGTCGCCCGGCGCAACGGTATCCCGCTCTACCGCCTGATGGACATGCGCGCGGCCCTGCGCGACGATGGAGAGCCGTATGCCGCCTGCGCCGAGCAGGCCGTGCGGATCGCCCGCACCGGCGACCTGCCGAGCGAATCCGACGTCGATGCCATCAACCTCGTTCCCGACGAATATCGCGGCCTGGACCGCTACGAGGCGAGGAAGCGCATCGTCGAGGCGATCAACGACGAAGGGCTTGCCGTCACGAGGTCGGACGCGGAAGGGAACGCCGTTCCGTATGTCGAGAGCAGGAAGATCATGCAGCCCTTCGGCGATCGGTCGGGCGTCGTCATCGAGCCGATGCTGACCGACCAGTGGTTTGCGGATGCAAAGACGCTCGCCGAGCCCGCCATCGCCTCGGTGCGCGAAGGCCGCACCAGCTTCGTGCCGAAGAACTGGGAAAAGACCTACTTCGACTGGATGGAGAACATCGAGCCCTGGTGCGTCTCGCGCCAGCTCTGGTGGGGCCACCAGATCCCGGCCTGGTACGGACCGGACGGTCATATCTTCGTGGCCAGGTCCGAGAAGGAGGCGCTCGACGAGGCTGTCGAGTACTATCTGGCCGTCGATACGCCTTGGAAGGGGTGGGTCGAGGACAAGCTCGAGAATTTCGCGCCCGGCGAGATCCTGACGCGCGACGAGGACGTGCTGGATACGTGGTTCTCCTCCGCGCTCTGGCCATTTTCCACCCTCGGGTGGCCTGACCGGACCGAGGAACTGAAGACCTACTATCCGACCTCGGTGCTGGTGACGGGTTTCGACATCATCTTCTTCTGGGTTGCCCGCATGATGATGATGGGCATGCATTTCATGGAGGAGGAACCGTTCCATACGGTCTATGTCCACGCCCTGGTGCGCGACAAGAACGGCGCCAAGATGTCGAAGTCCAAGGGCAACGTCATCGACCCGCTGGAACTGATCGACGAGTACGGCGCGGACGCGCTGCGGTTCACGCTCGCCATCATGGCCGCGCAGGGCAGGGACGTGAAGCTCGACCCGGCGCGCGTCGCGGGCTATCGCAATTTCGGCACCAAGCTCTGGAACGCGACGCGTTTCGCCGAGATGAACGGTGCCAGGCACGATCCATCCTTCACGCCGGAAGATGCCAGGCTCACCGTCAACCGCTGGATACTGACGGAACTGACGCGCGCCGCCGACGCGATCACGCGCGGCATCACGACGTACCGCTTCAACGAGGCGTCCGGCGCGGCCTATGCATTCGTGTGGAACCTTTTCTGCGACTGGTACCTCGAGCTCCTAAAGCCAGTCTTCTCGGGCGGCGACGAGGAGGCCAAGGCCGAGGCACGTGCCTGCGTCGCCTATGTCCTGGACGAAATCTACAAGCTCCTGCATCCGATGATGCCCTTCATGACCGAGGAGCTCTGGGCGCGCACGGCGTCTGAAGCTGCGGGACGGGAGGACGTACTGGCGCTGACCCGCTGGCCGGCCCCCGATTTCGAGAACGGAGAATCGGCGGCCGAGATCAACTGGCTGATCGAACTGGTGTCGGGTATCCGCTCGGTCCGTTCGGAGATGAACGTCCCGCCTTCCGCACTGGCCCCGCTCGTGATGGTGGATGCCGACGAGACCACGCGCGGACGCCTGGCGCGCCATGCGCCGGCGATCGAGCGGCTCGCCCGCGTCAGCGGCATCGTCGAGGAGAGGGAGGCTCCGAAGGGATCGGCCCAGATCGTCGTGGGAGAAGCCACTGCTTGCCTGCCGCTGGGCGGGCTGATCGACCTCACGGCCGAGGATGCGCGCATCGCCAAGGAAATCTCGAAGACCGAAGGCGAGATCTCGCGCATCGAGAAGAAGCTCTCGAACGAGAAGTTCGTGGCCAACGCGCCCGATGAGATCGTCGAGGCGGAACGCGAGAAGATGGCGGAATTCTCCGCGGTGCTGGCTCGCCTGAAGGTGGCGCTGGAGCGGGTCAGGTCCGCCGCCTGAGGCCGGTTTGCGCTCATCCCCCGGCCGGTGCAACGGCCGGGATCTTTTGCATATGGACCGCCGCCGGCCTTGCAAACCTGCCGGTTCGGGGGCACATAGGATGCGTCACCCGGGCCGGGCCCCTCTGGCAGGCGAGGCGTCGCCTGTGATGTCGGACCGATCGACAGCGCGCTGACGCGGCGCAACCTGCATCTTTTTCATGATTCAGCATGCGTGGCTTTGGCCCGGCTTCCTGGCGTTCGTCGCCATCGTCCTCTTCTTTGATCTCTTCGTTCTGCACCGAAAGGATCACGTCATCTCGAGCCGGGAGGCTCTGGCCACCGTCGGCGGATACGTCACACTGGCGATGCTGTTCGCAGCCGGCGTGTTCTATTTCGCTGGTCCGGACCGAGGTGCGGAGTTCCTCACCGGCTACCTGGTCGAGCAAGCATTGTCGCTCGACAACATCTTCGTCATCGCGCTCATCTTCTCCTATTTCCGCGTGCCGCCGGAGGCGCAGTATCGGGTGCTCTTCTACGGCATCGTCGGCGCCGTCGTGATGCGGCTGTCGCTGATCGTGCCAGGCGTCAGGATCGTCGAGGAATTCGCCGTCGTGGGAATGGCCCTCGGTGCCTTGCTGGTCTTCTCGGGCTACAAGATGATGATGGCCGGCGACGAGATGATCGATCCGGGCGACAGCCGCATCGTGCGCTGGCTGCAGAAGACCGGCCGCGTCACCAATGAGTACGAAGGCTCCCGGTTCTTCGTGCTCCGGCAGGGGCTGCTCTACATGACGCCGCTCTTCGTCGTCCTGGTGACCGTGGAGTTCACGGACCTGATCTTCGCGATCGATTCCATTCCGGCGGTGTTGGCGATCTCCAAGGATCCATTCGTCGTGTTCTCGTCCAATGTCTTCGCCATCATGGGGCTCAGGGCGCTCTTCTTCGTACTCTCCGGCATGATGCGGGACTTCCATCACCTGAAGACGGGGCTGTCGCTGGTGCTCATCTTCATCGGCGCCAAGATGCTTCTGGTTCATTTCTACGAGATACCGTCGGCGGTCGCGCTCGCGGTGACCGCGATCCTCATCGTGGGCTCCGTCCTTGCCTCCGTCCTCACCCGCGAGAAGCCTGGCAGCGAGAGCGGCTGAGCGCCCCTGGCGGCGGTCGCCGCTTCTTCTCCGGGGGCCGAGTGTCGATTCGGCAACACTCTTTCAATGCGCGATGTTGTAGAAGGGAGACGAGAGGCAATTGCCCCGTTCCCGCCATAAACCGGTCGCTACTGGTCAGGCCTTAGAGGACGCGGCCGTCTGCCGCATCACGAAAGAATTTCCGCCGCATGGTGCGTCGGAATGAGATGGACGTCAGGGGCATGGTTTCGGAGGTCGATGCTGAGGATGGCGCTGTTTACGCCATCTTCGCGCACCCGGAACCTGTCTGCCGGACGAAAGAAACTGACTGTCATGCGAATGTCTGAGTGGACCCGCAGGGTTCTGGTTTGTATCGCCTTGGGTGGCTGCCTGACCGCGGCGGGGAGCGCCCATGCGCTCGACCCGAACACGATGAAGGAGAAGGACCGGAGCCCGTGGGCGGTGTTCCGCAACGGCTTCTCCGCCTACAAGGAAGGGCACAAGGAAGAGGCCGTCGAAGCCTACCGCTATGCGGCCGAGAACGGCCAACTCGGCGCGCGCTGGAAACTGGCCCGCATGTATGCCGAGGGTGACGGTATCCGCCGCGACGACTACGAGGCCTACAAGGCCTTCAGCGAGATCGTGCAGCAGGACGTGGAGCCGGGCAGCCTCGAGGAGACCTACGTATCGGACGCGCTCGTCGCGGTGGCCGGCTATCTGCGCCGCGGCATCCCGGGAACGCCCGTCAAGGCAAATCCCGCCGCCGCACAGGATTACTACATGCGCGCTGCCGCGACCTACCGCAATCCGAACGCGCAGTACGAGATCGGCCGCATGTTCCTGACCGGCGACGGCGTCAAGGCCAGCATCAAGCAGGCCGGCCGCTGGTTTCAGCTTGCCGCCGAGAAGGGCCATGCCGGCGCGCAGGCGACGCTTGGCGATCTGCTCTTCCAGAGCGGCAAGGTGGTCAAGGGGCTCGCCATGATGACGGCTGCGCTGGAGCGCGCCGCGCCGACCGACCAGCCCTGGATCCGCGACCTCCAGGAGGAAGCCTTCTCGCTGGCCGGCGAATCCGACCGCCGTACCGCGATCGCGCTTGCCGAGGACATGCTTCGCAAGGGAACGGCCGAGTAGGCCGCGTTCAGCCCGGTTTGGGCGAAGAGAGAGGCGAGGGTTCCGCGCGGCGCTTTTCCTCGTCGGCCGAGGTGATGGGACAACCGTCGCCGAGCATCTTCCACGACGTGTTGTTCAGCACCTTTCCGCAACGGGCGAGCCGATCGCCCGAGGGCAGCTTCAGGCAGACGACGGACCCGAGTTCGAACCGCTCTCCGTTGGCGCGGCACATGCACTCGTCCGCGGCGGCCGGCCCGGTCAGAGGCAAGGAAAGCATGAACGACAGCATCGGCAAGGCGACCGTTCTCATGCGCGTATCGTAGCACGGTGGCGGTGAACCGCCAACGCCTGCGCTCAGGCGGGCTCGAGCGCCAGTTCCACGACTGTCGGGACGTGGTCCGAAGGCTTCTCCCAGGCTCGGACGTGCTTCTCGACCGACGCTGATGCAAGGTGACGGGCGGCCTCCGGCGACAGCATGAGATGGTCGATCCGGATGCCGTTGTTCTTCTGCCAGGCCCCCGCCTGATAGTCCCAGAATGTGTAGAGCGGATCGTCAGTCACCGCGCGGATGCCATCGGTGAAGCCGAGCCAGGAAAGCTGACGGTATGCGGCGCGGCTTTCCGGCTGGTAGAGCGCGTCGTTCACCCAGACATCGGGGTTCTTCGCATCGAGGGGCTGCGGGATCACATTGTAGTCCCCGGCGAGCACGATCGGCTCCTCCAGGGCGAGCCTGTCCTTCGCCCAGGTCTCGAGGCGCTCCATCCAGGCGAGCTTGTATGCGAATTTCTCGGTGCCGACCGGGTTGCCGTTCGGCAGGTAGAGCGAAACCACCCGAAGCGCGCCGGCGGACGTCGAGAACACGCCTTCGATGAACCGCGCATGCTCGTCGGCATCATTGCCCGGCAGCCGGCAGGTGACCTCGTCGAACCGCAGCTTCGACAGGATCGCGACGCCATTGAATCCCTTCTGCCCATGCGTCTCCACATGGTAGCCGAGCGCCTCGATCTCCAGCCGCGGAAAGTTCTCGTCGACCGATTTGATCTCCTGCAGGCACACGATGTCGGGCTGGCTGTCCTTGAGCCAGGTGATGAGATTGTCGATGCGCGCCTTGACGCCGTTGATGTTCCAGGTCGCGATCTTCATGTCACCGCCGTCTCCGTCCGCTCGGCAGTTCCTACATGACTGTGAACGATGTCGCCATCTCGGAAAGGCGAAGCAACTGACAAACGAAACGAGCCGGGGACATGCCCCGGCTCGTGGTCATCAATCCGAATGCGGTCCGGTCAGACCGAATAGTACATGTCGAACTCGACCGGATGCGGGGTCATCTCGAACCGCAGGACCTCGGCCATCTTCAGTTCGATATAGGCGTCGATCTGGTCGTCGTCGAAGACGCCGCCGGCCTTGAGGAAACCGCGGTCCTTGTCGAGGCTCATGAGCGCCTCGCGCAGGCTGCCCGAGACGGTCGGGATCTTCTTCAGTTCCTTCGGCGGCAGGTCATAGAGATCCTTGTCCATCGGCTGGCCGGGATGGATCTTGTTCTTGATGCCGTCGAGGCCGGCCATCAGCATGGCGGCGAAGGCGAGGTACGGGTTCGCGCCCGGATCGGGGAAGCGCACCTCGACACGCTTTGCCTTCGGCGACGTACCGAACGGGATGCGGCAGGAGGCGGAACGGTTGCGCGCCGAATAGGCGAGCAGGACCGGAGCCTCGAAGCCGGGAACCAGACGCTTGTAGGAGTTCGTCAGCGGGTTGCTGAAGGCATTGATCGCCTTGGCGTGCTTGATGATGCCGCCGATGTAGAACAGGCAGCTCTCCGAAAGGCCCGCGTACTCGTTGCCGGCGAAGGTCGGCTTGCCTTCCTTCCAGATCGACTGGTGAACGTGCATGCCCGAGCCGTTGTCGCCGTAGATGGGCTTCGGCATGAAGGTGGCGGTCTTGCCATAGGCGTTGGCCACCTGATGGATGACGTACTTGTAGATCTGCATCTTGTCGGCGTTGCGCGTCAGCGTGTCGAACTTGATGCCGAGTTCGTGCTGGGCGGCGGCGACCTCGTGGTGATGCTTTTCCACGACCACGCCCATCTCGGCCATGACGGTCAGCATCTCGGAGCGCATGTCCTGAAGCGAATCCACCGGCGGAACCGGGAAGTACCCGCCCTTGACGCGCGGCCGGTGACCCAGATTGCCGGTCTCGTAATCGGTGTCGTCGTTGGACGGCAGTTCACTGGAGTTGAGCTTGAAGCCGGTGTTGTAGGGATCGGCCTTGTACTTGACGTCGTCGAACACGAAGAATTCGGCCTCGGGGCCGACATAGACGGTATCGCCGATGCCTTCCGATTTCATGTAGGCCTCGGCCTTCTTGGCCGTGCCGCGCGGATCGCGATTGTAGGATTCGCCCGAAACCGGATCGAGGATGTCGCAAACGACGACCATCGTGGACTGGGCGAAGAACGGGTCCATGTGCGCCGTCTCGGTGTCGGGCATCAGCACCATGTCGGATTCGTTGATGGCCTTCCACCCGGCGATCGAGGAGCCGTCGAACATGACGCCGTCGGCGAACATATCCTCGTCGACAGCCACGACATCCATCGTCACGTGCTGCATCTTGCCCTTGGGGTCCGTGAAGCGCAGGTCGACGAACTTCACGTCGTTGTCCTTGATCTGCTTCAGTATGTCGTTTGCTGTCGTCATGTCTCTTTCCCTGTGTGACGAATTGTTCTCTCGAAGGCGGCGAGGTTCAGACGGCGTCCACACCCGTTTCGCCCGTCCGGATGCGGACGACTTCCTCGATGTTGGAAACGAATATCTTGCCGTCGCCGATGCGGCCCGTCTGCGCCGCCTTTCGTATGGCTTCGAGCGCGGCTTCCACGGATTCGTCCGGCAGCACCACTTCCACCTTCACCTTCGGCAGAAAGTCCACGACGTATTCCGCCCCCCGATACAGCTCGGTGTGCCCCTTCTGGCGGCCGAAGCCCTTTGCCTCGGTCACCGTGATCCCCTGCAAGCCGACTTCCTGAAGAGCTTCCTTCACCTCGTCAAGCTTGAACGGTTTGATGATCGCTTCGATTTTCTTCATTCGACGGGGGCCTCCGATGGATTGAGCGGCGGATCGAACCCGCTTCGCCGACCCAGAAGCACGAAGCATGCCAGACAGGGGGCGCCCAAGGGGTTCGACAGCTATTCATGGGACGCCGCGATATAGCACGTGTTTTGCATCGCTCCGCTTGGCGGAGTGTCGCACGACGTGCCGGACGGCGTCCCGATCACCATGCTGTCTGCACAATAAATACGCAAGCCGCAAACATCATGGGCAGAACGAACCGTTTGCCCGTCCGCAGACCGGCGGTCTATCCTGGCAGCATGAGGGATCCATCCACGGAAATCGAACTGCTCACTCCGGCCGAAATGGCCGAGGCCGACCGGCTGGCGATCGCGCGCGGACCGTTCGACGGACCCGCGCTCATGGGCAATGCCGGTGCGGCCGTCGCGCGCGAGGTCCTCTCGCGCTACCCGGCGGCGCGGGTGGTGCATGTCCTTGCCGGACCGGGCAACAATGGCGGCGACGGCTTCGTCGCCGCCCGGCTTCTGGCGGAAGCCGGTGTGGAGGTGCGCGTCCATGGCGAGGCGCATCCGAAGCACGGAACCGATGCCGCCGGGGCGTTTTCCGACATGCGGCTGCCGCTGTCGTCCTTCGACAAGTTCATGCCGCGCGCCGGAGACGTCGTCATCGATGCCCTTTTCGGGGCGGGGTTGATGCGGGACATCGATGGAAAGCATGCCGACGTCATAGCAACGGCGAACGGGTCGGGTGCCGCGATCGTCGCCATCGACTTGCCTTCCGGCGTTTCTGGCGAGAGCGGGCTGGTGCTCGGCAGCGCGGTCAGGGCGGACCTGACGGTCACCTTCTTCAGGCTGAAACCCGGCCATCTTCTCTACCCCGGGAGGGAACTGTGCGGCGAGACCGTGCTCGCCGGGATCGGGATACCGGCCGACGTGCTGGCGGAGATAGGGTGCCGCGCATTCCAAAACACGCCAAAACTCTGGAGCGCCCTGTTTCCCTGGCCCGCGAGCGGCGTCCACAAATACGCCCGCGGCCACGTCGGCGTCTTCTCGGGCGGCCCCTCGGCAACGGGCGCTGCCCGGCTGGCAGCGAGCGCAGCGGCACGTTCGGGGGCAGGGGCCGTCACCGTGCTTTCGCCCAAGGAGGCGATGCAGGTCAACGCCATGCATTTGACCTCTGTCATGCTGAAGCGGATCGACGATGCCGGGGAAGCCACCGCGTTCGGGCGCGACCGCAAGATGGCCGCCGCCGTGATCGGGCCGGGATTTGGGGCTGGCGAACGCTGCAGTGCATTCGTGCTCGCGCTGGCCGACCTTGCCGCGAAGAAGCCTTTCGGACTTGTCCTGGACGCGGATGCGATCACGTCGTTCGAGGATGCGCCGGACCGGCTGTTCCGGACCCTTGCAAGGACGGGTGTGGATGCAGGCCAGGAGAAGGTGGTCCTGACCCCGCACGAGGGGGAGTTCCGCAGGCTCTTCCCGGACATCGCGGATGCCGCCGGGCTGTCGAAGCTGGAGCGCGCGCGCCGCGCCGCGGAGCGGTCGCATGCGGTGGTTGTCCTGAAGGGACCCGATACCGTGATCGCCGCCACGGACGGACGCGCCGCCATCAACAGCAATGCCACGCCTTTCCTGGCGACCGCGGGATCGGGCGACGTGCTCGCCGGCATCGTGGCCGGCCTGCTGGCGCAGGGAATGCCGGC
Organism: uncultured Alphaproteobacteria bacterium; assembly: GCA_963747465.1. Classification (GTDB taxonomy): domain Bacteria; phylum Pseudomonadota; class Alphaproteobacteria; order Rhizobiales; family Rhizobiaceae; genus Aquibium. The sequence goes on along the minus strand of CAVVFC010000002.1, from coordinate 780,490 downwards.
TTTCGAAGCGGCGGCGGCCGGTGTCTGGTTGCATGCCGGCGCGGGGGCCCGGTTCGGACCGGGCCTGATCGCCGAAGACCTTCCTGGTCTCCTGCCTGCCGTTCTTGCCGGACTGTGTCCGCACTGAATACGCGCTCAGCGCTCTTCTTCGAGACGGGTCAGTTCGCGCTGGATGCGATCGATGATGCGGCCGGTGTCCTCGTGCATGCGCTTCAGCCGCTCGAGCTGGACCGTTATGGCGGCGAGCGGATCGGGACCGATCTCGTCGGCGGGCGCGTCGCCGACGCCGTGCAGCAGCCACACGAGATTGACGTTCAGGATGCCGGCCAGAAGCGACAGCCGCTCGACGCTGGGTTCGGAGCGGTCGCTTTCCCACTGCTCGATGGTCTTCTGCCGGACGCCGACCCGGCGCGCCAGCGCTGCGGTGGTCATCCCCTGCGCGTCGCGGATGCGCGACAGGCGGCCGCCGAACGTATCTGAATCCGGTAGTCGACCGTGGATCGATGTCACGACTGCCATGGAACGGCTTGCCTCCAGTTTTGGATCATTGGTGCCATAGATAACTGCGATCGGACTTCATGTCGCTGCGACGAACGTCATAGGGCGTCGCCTTCGGTCGCGCCGAGACGTTCGGCATGCCAGCGTATGTGGTCTTCCATGAAGGTCGATATGAAGTAGTAGGAATGGTCGTAGTCGGGCTGCATGCGCAGCGTAAGCGGGATGCCGGCCTTGCGGCAGGCCTCTTCCAGAAGCCTGGGCCTCAGGCCTTCCTCCAGGAACCCGTCGGCCTTGCCCTGGTCGACGAGGAATTCGGAGAAGCGATAGCCGTCCTCGATGAGCGAGCACGCGTCGTAGACGCGCCAGTCTGCCTGGTTCGGTCCGAGATAGCGCTCGAAAGCCTTGGCCGACCAGTCCGCGTCGGACGGATGCACGATCGGAGCGAACGCCGAGCAGCTCCTGAACCGGCGCGGGTTCCTGAGCGCGATCGTCAGCGCGCCGTGCCCGCCCATGGAATGTCCGAAGATCGACTGCCTGTCCATGTCGGCCGGAAAGTTGGCAGCCACGATACGGGGCAGTTCCTCGACGATGTAGGAGTACATCCGGTAGTTGGCGGCATAGGGTTTCTCTGTGGCATCGACGTAGAAACCGGCGCCGGAGCCGAACTGCCAGTTTTCCTTCTCGTCCGGGACATCGTCGCCGCGCGGGCTGGTGTCGGGACAGACCACGACGAGCCCGAGTTCGGCGGCCATGCGCCGGTATTCGCCCTTCTCCACGACGTTGGCATGTGTGCAGGTGAGGCCCGACAGGTACCAGAGCACGGGGCAGGGCCCCTTTTCCGCCTGCGGTGGAACGAAGACCGCGAAGGTCATGTCGCAGCCGCAGGCCTCGGAGGCATGGCTGTACACGCCTTGAACGCCGCCATGGGCTTTCGATGTCGAAACGGTTCTCATGCTCATGCGCTGCGTACGCCGCGGAGGCGGCGGTCTCATCGTCGATGTCGTGGGCTCGCCTCGGGAAGGCGGAGGAGAATAGGCCCTCCTAACATGAAGGGGCGGGAACGCAAAACCCTGCAGGCCGCCGCCGACGGGAGGAAGATCGCCCGCGGCTACATCACCGCCGCGGCGGGACGTTCCTCGACCGGCGGCAGCACCGGCATTTCCAGGGATCGGCGCTCGATCTCGGCGTCTATTTGCTCGATTGTCGGATCCTCCTCCTGGACCCATTTTTCCAGTCGCGCGAACTGGCCGTCGGACATCGCCCGGTAGACGGTCACTTCATCGCCGCGCGACAGCACTTCCAGGCCGTTGATGGCCAGCGCGCCCGACAACGTCCTCCAGCTCGGGCCGAAGGCCTTGACCGTGGCGTACATGGTCTTGGCCTTGATGGTGCCGACGCCGCCCGCCAGGCAGGCTTCGTAGAACATGTGGTGCGTCGCCTCGGCCGGGCGCGTGCGGACGCCGCAGTAGTAGTCGTGGACCACCGACGCGCGCCGGTATTCGCCCACGAAGGGCGGACCGAAAGCCGTCCAGAAGATTTGCGGGATCGAGGCTCCGTTGATCACCGCGTTCTTCCTGGCGGTCCATGTCAGGCCAGCCGCGTCCACGAATGTGAAGTCCTTCGTCAGCTTCATGTCGCGGTCGTCGCCTGGGTGTTCGAGCCAGGTTACCGAGACGGTGCCGGTGAAATGCGCAGCCATGTCATCCTCGCGCGACGGCGTGTCGTCGCGTGAACTATGCGCCTGTGCAGCGTTGGCGCCGTGACGCGCTTCACATTCGCGAGGCGTCAGGTGGGTATCGATCAACCCACTGCCGACGATCAGGCCTACCTGACAGCGTTCATCGCCCGTCGCACGGTGCGGTCGAGGGCGCTCAGGAATTCGGAACGGTCGCGTTGCGTAAAACTGCGGTTGAAGCCACGATCCTCGCCGGTTTCCCGCAGGTGCTGCTTCAGGTCGCGCATGGCGACCGCCATGCCGATGGATTCGGGTGTGAACGGCCGGCCGGTCGGCCCGATCACGTGCACCCCGGCAGGCACGAGCCGGGCCGCGAGTGGCACGTCGGCGGTGACGGCGATGTCGTTGGGACGGGCGTTCTCGACGATCCAGTCGTCGGCGGCGTCCGCGCCCTTCGACACGACGACGTTGCGGATCATCGGATCGCGCGAGGGGCGCAGGCCTCCGTTTGAGACGAAGGTCACGACGAGGCCGTGACGCTCCGCGACCGTGATCGCCTCTTCCTTGACCGGGCATGCGTCGGCGTCGATGAAGATCTGCGGCGCCGGAGTTTCGGCCGGCTCAGCCAAGGCGCTTGCGCGCCACTGCCGCGCCCGCGCCGAGTGCCTTCAGCTTGCCCACCGCGACGTCGCGCGACAGGGGCGCCAGGCCGCAATTGGTGCAGGGCTGGATCCGCGCCGCGTCGGCGTGCTTCAGGGCTTCGGCGATCGTCGCAGCGACTTCTTCGGGCGTCTCGACTTTGCTGGTCGCGACGTCGATGACGCCAACGAGAAGCTGCTTGTCCGGCAGGAGTTCGATCAGCGAGATCGGCACGCGCGAATTGGCGCATTCGAGCGAGACCTGCTGGATGGAAGAGGCATTGAGCGCCGGGAAAATGCGCTCGTACTGACGCCATTCCCCGCCCAGCGTCTCCTTCCACTTGATGTTGGCCTCGATCCCGTAGCCGTAGCAGATGTGCACGGCGGTGGCGCATTTCAGGCCGCGCGCGGCCCGCTCCAAAGCCGCGATGCCCCAGTCGTTCACCTCGTCCATGAAGACGTTGAAGGCCGGTTCGTCGAACTGGACGACATCGCACCCCGCCGCCTCCAGTTCCAGCGCCTCCTCGTTGAGGATCTCCGCGAACGCCATGGCCATGTCGGCGCGGCGGCCGTAGTGCTTGTCCGCCAGCGTGTCGCAGATGGTCATCGGACCGGGTAGGGTCCATTTCAGCCTGCGCGACGTGTGCGCGCGGCAGAACGCGGCCTCGTCTCGGTGCACCGGCCGCGTGCGTCGGAGGGCGCCGGTCACCGTCGGCACGTCGGCCACGTAGCGGTTGTTGCGGATGCCCATCGGCGTCATCAGCTGCCAGTCGATGCCCTCGACCGATTCAAGGAAGCCGTGCACGAAATGCCGGCGGAACTGCTCGCCATCCGAGACGATGTCGATCCCGGCATCCTCCTGCTCCTTGATCCAGACGAGCGCGGCATCGCGCTTGGCCCGGTCGAGTTCGGCGCCCTCGAAGCGCCATTTCGGCCAGAGCTTTTCGGTCTCGGCCAGCCAGTGCGGTTTCGGCAGGCTGCCGGCGATGGTGGTGGGGAACAGCATTCTTCTCCTCCGGACCGCCACCGATGTGACGGTCCTCATGCTCGGGGCGACCCGGTTGACGCGCTACTTCAACTCGTCGACCGTACGGATTACCGATCCGAGCAGGCCGTATTCGAGCGCCTCGCCGGTGGTGAGCCAGAAGTCGCGATGCGTGTCCTTGAGGATCTTTTCGGGCGGCTGGCCGGTGGCGGCGCCGAAAAGCTTGGCGAAGCGCTCGCGCATGCGGATGACCTGTTCGGCCTGGATCGCGATGTCGGACGCCGACCCGCGCACGCCGCCGCTCGGTTCGTGCAGCAGGAAGCGCGTGTTCGGCAGGCAGTAGCGGTTCTCGCGCTTGGCTCCGACGAAGATCAGCGCCCCGGCGCTGGCCACCCAGCCGCTGCCGATCGTGCGCACCGTCGGCCGGATGAACTTGATGATGTCGTGAACCATGTCGCCCGACTCGACGTGCCCGCCGGGCGACGAGATGAACATGTTGATCGGCGCGTCGCTGTCTTCGGCCAGCGCGAGCAGTTGCGTGACGGTCCGCTGCGCCAGCTTGTCGTTGATCTCTCCGGTGACGATCACGTTGCGGCTCTTGAAAAAGAGCGTCTCGATCGGCCCGGGCTGCTTCGGTTCTTCGCTCTTGCCGGATTCCTCCAGCCGCCAGGTGTCCATGCGTGTGCCTTTCCTTGCCATGGGCATTAGTAGACCACGACGCTGCGGATCGATTCTCCCGCATGCATCAGGTCGAAGCCCTTGTTGATCTCGTCGAGCGAGAGCTTGTGGGTGATCATAGGATCGATCTCGATCTTGCCTTCCATATACCAGTCGACGATCTTCGGCACGTCGGTTCGACCGCGCGCGCCGCCGAAGGCCGTGCCCTTCCAGGTGCGTCCGGTGACGAGCTGGAATGGCCGCGTGGCGATCTCCTGGCCGGCGCCGGCCACACCGATGATGATGGACTCGCCCCAGCCGCGATGAGCACATTCAAGGGCTTGCCGCATGACCTTGACATTGCCGGTGCAGTCGAAGGTGTAGTCGGCGCCGCCGATCTGATCGGCTCCGCGCTTGGTCAGGTTGACGATCTCGGCGACGACGTTGTCGCAACTGTTCGGATTGACGAAATGCGTCATGCCGAACTTCTCGCCCCATTCCTTCTTGTCGTCGTTGATGTCGACGCCGATGATCATGTCGGCCCCGGCCATCCGCAGGCCCTGGATGACGTTGAGCCCGATGCCGCCAAGGCCGAACACGGCCGCCGTTGATCCGATCTCCACCTTGGCCGTGTTGATGACCGCGCCGATGCCGGTGGTCACGCCGCAGCCGATGTAGCAGATCGTGTCGAAGGGCGCGTCGGGATGGACCTTGGCGACCGCGATCTCCGGCAGGACCGTAAAGTTCGAGAAGGTCGAGCAGCCCATGTAGTGGAACAGCTTGTCGCCTCCGATGGAAAAGCGCGACGTCCCGTCCGGCATCAGGCCCTGGCCCTGGGTGGAGCGGATCGCGGTGCACAGGTTTGTCTTGCGCGACAGGCAGGACGGGCACTGGCGGCATTCGGGCGTATAGAGCGGAATGACGTGATCGCCTTTCTTCACGGACGTGACACCCGGCCCGACGTCAACCACGACGCCGGCGCCTTCATGGCCCAGGATCGCGGGGAAGAGGCCTTCGGGATCGGCGCCCGACAGCGTGAACTCGTCGGTGTGGCAGATGCCGGTCGCCTTGACCTCGACCAGCACCTCGCCCTCGCGCGGTCCTTCGAGGTCCACCTCCATGATCTCGAGCGGTTTTCCGGCTGCGACGGCGACGGCTGCACGGGTTTTCATCGGGGCGGTATCTCCTGGTCTGACTTGCGCGGCAAGATTTCAGGATTTCACCGGACGGGCAAGCCCGCTGCGAGGTGGAACTTGGAGGAACCGATCCGGGACGGCCGCGTTGGGGCGTGCCTCATTCCGGCGGCAAATCGTCATCGAACAGACATCGTCGGGTCATGCGGATCGGCTATGCCCCCGATCGGCGGAGTGCGGCCATGGAGAGACGACATGCATTGTGATCCGACCATCGACGAACTGCTCGGCGAACCGATCATTCGCACGCTCATGGCGCGCGACGGGGTCCGTGCCGAGGAGATCCGCGTTCTTATGGATCGGGCGCAGGCGCGTGCCGAAACGACCAGCCGTTCAGGAGCGGCCATTCCGCCGCGGGTTGCGAACGCCGTGATCGTGCCCGTCGGCCAGACCTGACGGAGAGAGCGTCAGCCGCACCAGCTTTCCTTGCGGCCCCGCCACACGTGCGCGAGGCCGTCGGCGACGAGGATATCGCCGACCGATCGGCCGTCACGATGGACGATCCGGAGTTTGCGGCCGTAGCGATCCTCGTCGCGGTCGATCCGACGCAGTTCGAAGGGCCCCGCGTTCAGCAACGACTGCAGCCGGGACGTCGCCTTCTTCCCGCGCCGCGCTTCGGCGGAGCAGGCGGGGCTGGAGATTTCGGGCGTGTTGATGTCGGCGATCCTGATCTTCACCCCGTCGAGCCAGAACGTGTCGCCGTCGACCACGCAGTTGATTTGCCGGCCCGCGCCGCAGATCGTGAAGGTCCGGGCTATCGGCTCCCCGCGCGGGTGAGAAGGTGTCGGCTCGGCGGTGAAGTAGGCGACCAGAGCGGGCGCCGGGGTGGCGCCGGTGAGGAAGGGCAGGGCGGCGGCCGCCAGAATGACCGCAAGGACGAGGAAGCCGAACCGCGCCGACGAGCCTGACCGGCGCGGCGGACGCTTTGGCAGCGTCTGGCGGGCGGTCGCGAGCGGGCGTGCCGCCGGCCTTCGTCCCGGTTGCGGATGTCTTCCCGATCCGAATTTCGGCTCGCCTGCCATCGATCCCTGCCTGCTGTCATTCCAGGCGGCATCCTGTCGGGGCGGGGCTAGCAATCGATTAACGGGATCGTTCGACTTTGACAGAAGCGGCGGGCGAGCCTCCCTCCCGTGCCGATTGCGGTGCACAAACGGGATCCCGGCATGAAACCGGCAGGAAAATCGGAACCGTGCGGCGGCGATTTCGACGGGATTTAATCTTTGTTGGTAATTTCCTGTTCACCTCTGGGGAGAGTGCGCCCGGCGTTCGGCCGGCGCCGAGCCTGAATTGTATCTGGGTCCAGGGTCTCCATGCGTACGTATCGTCTCGCGACCATCATGCTTGCCATCGGTTTCCTGACCGGCTGTACCAGGAGTGCGGGGCTGGAGGACATCGCGCCGCGCCCCTCCACGGAGGTGACGAATTCGATCGCCCGCCCGGATGCGCCCGCGTCAGCAGCCGTTGCCGTGGAAACCGGCGGGAAAATCGTCGCGGCGGATGCCGGGTTCTCCGCTCCGGTCGCGCAGGTGGCGCTGCTGGCGCCGGACAAGCCTTCGCCTGCGGTCAAGGCACTGATGGACGGGACCATCCATGCGCAGCGCTTCCGCGACGCCAAGCCGATCAACTTCGGCAAGGCTTCCCCGCGCGATCTGGCTGTCCACGGGGTGGATGTCTCGCGCTGGCAGGGCGACATCGAATGGCCCAAGCTGAGGACGCAAGGCGCCAACTTCGTCTGGATCAAGGCGACCGATGGCGGCGACCACCTCGACCCGATGTTCCGGACCAACTGGAACGCCGCCGCCCTGGCCGGCGTGCCGCGCGGCGCCTACCATTTCTTCTACTGGTGCCGCACGGCTTCCTCGCAGGCCGACTGGTTCATCCGCAACGTACCGAAGACCAGGGGCGCGCTGCCGCCGGTTCTCGACGTGGAGTGGAACCACATGTCGGAATGCAAGAAGCGGCCGTCGCGCGAAAACGTGCTCGAAAAGATGCAGGTCTTCATGGACAGGCTCGAGAAGCACTATGGTCAACGGCCGATCATCTACACCGCGCCGGATTTCTACCGCGACAACCTGAAAGGCGCCTTCCCGAACCATGCGTTCTGGCTGCGCTCGGTCGCTGCGCATCCATCCAAGGTCTATCCCGGCCGCGAGTGGGTGTTCTGGCAGTATTCCGGCTCGGGCCTGTCGCACGGGGTGGACGAGCGCATCGACCTCAACGTCTTCGGAGGCACCGAAAGCCAGTGGCGCAAGTGGTTGGCGGTGAATGCGGGATAGGCGACGTCGCTACCCCAGGAAACGCTTGGCCAGCCCGACCAGCCGCTTCACCCGCGCATCGTAGGGCGGGAACAGCATCGGCAGCGACGAAAAGCGGTCTTTCATGATGGCGCGTTGATGGCTGAAGGCGCGGAAGCCATGTTCGCCATGCGCTGCGCCGATGCCGGAATTGTTGACGCCGCCGAAGGGCAGCCCGGGGTGCGTGTAGTGCGCAACCGTCAGGTTGACGCCGACGCCGCCCGAGGTGGTGGCCGCGATGACGCGCTCGGCGAAGCCGCGGTCGCGGTCGAACACATAGAGGGCCAGCGGCTTGGGGCGCGAATTGATGCGGGCAATCACCGCATCGAGGTCGGTGTAGGGCATGATCGGCAGGACGGGCCCGAAAATCTCCTCGCGGTCGATCTCCATCTCCGGCGTCACGCCCTCGAGCAGCGTCGGTGCGAGCCGCGTACCCTCCGGTTTGCCGCCGAGGATGGTCCTGGCGCCCTTGGCCTGAGCATCGGCGAGCAGCCGGCCAAGGCGCCCGGCGTGGTGCTCGTTGACGATGCGGGCGAGATGCGGGCTGGCCGCCGGGTCGGCTCCGTAGCCGGCCGCGATCCTCTCGCGCAGGGCGGCGACGAACGCCTCCTTGACGCTCTCGTGCACGAAGAGATGATCCGGTGCGATGCAGGTCTGCCCGGCATTGGCGAACTTGCCGAAGGCGATCCACTGCGCCGCCTTCGCCAGATCGGCGTTCGGCCCGACGATGGTGGGCGACTTGCCGCCGAGCTCGAGCGTCACCGAGGTCAGGTTCTTCGCCGCAGCTTCCATGACGATTCGGCCGACCGCCGGGCTTCCGGTGAAGAAGATGTGGTCGAAGGGCAGGGCCAGAAGCGCGGTGGAGACCTCCTTGCCGCCTTCGACCACGGTCACGAGGGCGGGATCGAACGTCTCCGCCACGATCTCGGCCACGACGGCGGAGGTGGCCGGCGTCATCTCGGAGGGTTTTATGATGGCGCTGTTGCCCGCTGCCAGACACGAGACCAGCGGCCCGATAGCAAGGTTGAACGGATAGTTCCACGGCGCCACGATGAGGCAGGCGCCCCGCGGCTCGGGGCGGATGCGGGCGCTGGTGCCGAAGGTCGCGAGCGTCGGCGAGACGCGCCTGGGGCGCATCCAGCGCTTCAGGTGGCCCGAGGTGTGGCGGAGTTCGGCCAGCACGGGAAGGATTTCGGTGAGGATCACCTCCGTCTCCGGCTTGCCGAAATCGGCCGAGAGCGCGGCGACGATGTCGGGCTCGCGGCGCAGGATGGTCGCGCGCAGGGAGGCGAGCGCGCGGCGTCTTTCCTCGAGCCCGAATTCGAGCCGTCTGCGCTCCACGCCCTCCTTCTGGAGCGCGAAGGCGGCGGCGATGCGGTCGGAATTGGCAATGTTCATGCCCCGCAACATAGCGCAGGGCAGGACGCGTCGCCAGCGCCCGACGGCCGCCTTTCCCGCGCTTCAGAAGCAGCCGTAGACGGTTCCCGGCCCATGACAAAGACCGCGCGAGGCTTCGCCGTCGATCATCTCGGCCAGGGAGCCGATCGCGGGATTGTCGCTGCCCAGTTCCTTCGCCTTCGCCACGAGATCGCCGGCGCCCATCGGCTCGGCGTCCGCGGCCCGGTCTCCGTCGAGCGTCGCGATCAGGCGTGCTGCCGCAAGCAGCAGCAGCGGATCGTTGCGCGCCACCCCGTAGTTGGTGAGCTTGGCCGCCATGTCGATCTGCTCGACGACGCCCGGCGTCAGCTTGATCTCGTCCTGCGCGAGCGATGGAGAGACAAGCAGGACCGCGGCAGCCGCCGCCGCGGCAACAAGTTTCAGCATGTTCATACGGTAGTCCCTTTGCCCATGTGATGCCCGAAGGCTGACGCAGGGTGAGGTTTCGAATGGGGCGGAATTGGGGTTCGTCCTGGTGTGCAGAGGTCCGAAGCCGGCGTCCGGCCCGGCCGGTCGGATGGATCAATCGGGAACCAGCCGGCCTGTGGCCTGTTCGGAAGCCACGATGCTGAACGGAAATCTCAAACACCTGGTGCGTCTTTTCTGCGCAATCCTCCTGCCGCTCCTCACGCTGGCGGGCTGCGACGACTATCCGAACGACCCGGAGAACACGCTGCACGAGGTAACCGGCGGAACGATGGTCGTCGGGCTCCTGGAAAGCCCGCCATGGGTGGAACTCGACGGCGCCGAGCCTGCGGGTATCGAGGTGGACCTGGTTCGCGGCCTGGCGCGGGACCTCGACAGCCGGATCGAGTGGGTGGGGCGCGGCGACACGCACGTCCTGGAAGCCCTGGAGAAGGGCGAGATCGACGTGGTCATTGGCGGCCTGACTCAAGGCAGCCCCTGGTCCTCGCGGCTGGCGTTCACGTCTCCCTACTATTCGGAGCGGATCGTTGCGGTTTCCCCGCAATCCGAGGAACGCGCGACCTTGGACGGTCTCGACGTGGTGGCGGAACCAGGAACGCTGGAAGCCGCGCTCGTCAGGTCTCATGGCGGTGTGCCGGTGCCTGAATCCGTCGCGGGCGAGGTCTTGCGTGCCGCAAAGCCGGAATGGAGGATGGAGCCGCTTGAGCATGCGGTGCTGGAGCTTGCGACCGAAAAGCATGTGGTGGCCGTCCCCAAGGGAGAGAATGCCTTCCTGATCCGGGTCGACCGCTATTTCCGCGACCATACGCAGGACCTTTCCGAGCAACTGCGGAGATCGGGCGGATGAGGCAGCGCGACCCGTTTCACTGGCCGGCCGACAAGGAGAAGGCGCTGCGGCGCGCTCGCCGGCTCGAATATGCGACGATCTTCTTCCTCGCCACCATCGTGGTGGCGATGTACTTCACGCTCGGCGGTTCCCAGGCCATGCGGACGGCCTGGTACGAAGACCTGCTCGGCTTCGTGCCCTCGCTCGCCTTCCTGGGAGCGCGGCATTTTGAGAAGCGGCCGCCGGACGAGCGCTTTCCGTTCGGCTATTTCAAGGCGGTCTCCATCGCCTATCTCGTCGCCGCCACGGCACTCATGCTGCTTGCGCTCTACATGATCTACGACAGCGGCATGGCGCTCCTGCACCAGGAGCATCCGACGCTGGGGCTGATGCACCTGTTCGGCTACGACTTCTGGATCGGCTGGGCGATGATCGCCGCGCTGCTTTATTCTATCGTGCCGCCCGTGGTGCTCGGCCGCATGAAGGCGCCGGTGGCCAAGGAACTGCACGACCCCGTGCTGATGGCCGACGCCGCCATGCAGCAGGCCGACTGGATGACCGCGGCCGCGGCCATCGCCGGCATCATCGGGGTCGGCTTCGGTCTTTGGTGGGCGGACTCCGTCGCCGCCATCCTGATCGCGCTCGACGTGCTCAACGACGGGCGCAAGCATATCGTGCGGGCCGTCGCGGATCTCGCCGATCACGCGCCCACGAAGCTTACCTCGTCGAGCGCCGATCCGGTGATCGATGGCGTCCGCGAGGCGGTTATGTCGATGAAGGAGGTCGAGCAAGCGCAGGTCCAGTTGCGCACCGAAGGCCATCTCCTGACGGGGACAATCTTCGTGCGCTGCACGGCCGATACGCTCACCGCCGACCTCGCAACCCGCATCCGCACCGCCGCCGAAAAAGCCGACTGGCGCGTCTACGACCCGGCGGTGACGCTGTTGCCCATCGAGGGGTGATTCCGGCGCTGGCGATGCCTGTCCGTCCGCGCGCGGCATGCCTACGAGGTATCGTTTGGCTTGCTCGTCCAGTGGCGGCGGTCGAAACCCGGGGCGACGCGGCCAGATGTCAGGGCGCGCCGCCCACGTCGGCGGTCGAACTGATCCCCGAGGGGCAGCAGGGTGCAGTGCGCGGCGGCGAGCGCGTAGAAGCGCGCCGCGAGCCAAAGCGCGTCGTCAGGACCGTTGCCGGGCGCCGCGATCCCGTCGACGGCCGACGGCGGCATGCCAGTCGCCTCGAAGACGAAGTTCTCCGCTACCGTCTCCGCATGGCGCAATATCAGGAGCACGAACCAGCGGACCGGCGAGGACCGGGTGGCGGCCTGCTCGGCGAGGGCGGCGAACGCGACGAGCAGCGCCATGACGCGCCGAAGCATCCTCTCGTCGCCCATTGCCGCATGCACGTCCATTTCATGTCCTTCGCTGACCGGCCGGTAGTGTGCCTCTGGTTGCGGGAGCGTGGATGGAATTCAAGGAAGCCGTTGATCCGGCTGGGGTCGGCGCCGGTCTTGTCCACGCCGACAGCGACCTCCTTCGTCATCCTGGGCCGACCCGGAGCGCAGCGGAGGGGGAGCCGGGGATCCATGCCTGAGAGGTGGTGACGGGTAAGGTGGTATCGGAGGGGGCGGCTTCCTGCACCGTCTCACGCTGCCGAGATGCTCAGGCATGGATCCTCGGGTCGAGCCCGAGGATGACGAAGGCGTGGATTGGCGCGGCCAGTCGACAGGGGCTAGGGATGGCGGATTGCGCTCGGTTGCGGTTCCGCTACGCTCCTTCCATGACCGGCTACGTCTACATGACCGCGAGCCAGAAGCGCGGAACGATCTATATCGGCGTGACGAACGACCTCGGCCGACGCATCCCGGAGCACAAGTCCGGCGAGGGTTCGCGCTTCACCGGCAAGTACGGCGTCACGCGGCTGGTCTGGTACGAGGAACACTTCGATATCCGCGACGCCATCCAGCGCGAGAAGTCGCTGAAGCGCTGGCGCCGCGACTGGAAGATCGCGCTGATCGAGAGCATGAACCCGCACTGGGAGGAACTGTTTCGCGGGACGGGCTGGTAGCGGCCGCACGATCGGACCGGCGCTCCCGTTTCGCCAACCGCATCCGGTGACGGCCGCCTCCCTCCACCTCGTCATCCTCGGCCGGACCGAGCGCAGCGGAGGGAGAGCCGGGGATCCATGCCTGAGAGGTGGTGACGGGGTGGGGGAAGGACGCGTCGCGGATTTTTGCACCGCCTCACGCTGCCGCGATGCTCAGGCATGGATCCTCGGGTCGAGCCCGAGGATGACGACGGTGGGGGTGCGGTCGCTAATCGTCGGCGGCGGCGGTTGTGGGGGCGGAGGACTGTCGGCGATCCAAGGTCGGATCGGGCAGACTTCCCGATTCGAGCGCCGCCCCTCTGCTTCGTCATCCTCGGCCGACCGGAGCGCAGCGGAGGGAGAGCCGGGGATCCATGCCTGAGAGGTGGTGAGGGGTGGGGTGGTGGAGGGCGAGGAGTGGCTACCTGCACCGCCTCACGCGACCGCGATGCTCACGCATGGGTCCTCGGGTCGAGCCCGAGGATGACGACGGTGGAGGGTGCGGTCGCTAATCGTCGGCGGCGGCGGTTGTGGGGGCGGAGGACTGTCGGCGATCCAAGGTCGGATCGGGCAGACTTCCCGATTCGAGCGCCGCCCCTCTGCTTCGTCATCCTCGGCCGACCGGAGCGCAGCGGAGGGAGAGCCGGGGATCCATGCCTGAGAGGTGGTGAGGGGTGGGGTGGTGGAGGGCGAGGAGTGGCTACCTGCACCGCCTCACGCGACCGCGATGCTCACGCATGGGTCCTCGGGTCGAGCCCGAGGATGACGACGGTGGAGGGTGCGGTCGCTAATCGTCGGCGGCGGCGGTTGTGGGGGCGGAGGACTGTCGGCGATCCAAGGTCGGATCGGGCAGACTTCCCGATTCGAGCGCCGCCCCTCTGCTTCGTCATCCTCGGCCGACCGGAGCGTAGCGAGGGAGAGCCGGGGATCCATGCCTGAGAGGTAGTGACGGGTCGTGTGGTGAAGGGGTGGTTTTCTGTGCCGCCTCACGCTGCCGCGATGCTCAGGCATGGATCCTCGGGTCTGCGCGACGCCGCTTCGCGGCTGCTTCGCCCTAGGATGACGAAGGTGGGGGGGCGGTCGCCAATTGTTGGTGGCGGGTCGTGGGGGGGGAGGACGGCTGGCGGTGATCGACGGTCGTGACTGGAACAGATGCTCCAAATCGAGCGCCACCTCCCTCGGTTTCGTCATCCTCGGGCTCGACCCGAGGGTCCATGCCTGAGTGACGGCGGGAGGCAGCTGGGTGGCGGGTTTCTGCCCCGTCGCGCGGCGGGGCCGTTTAGGGATGGATCCTAGGGTCTACGCCTTCGCTGCCGCTCCGGCTTCGCCCTAGGATGACGAATGGTGAGGTGCTGTCGCGAAAGACAGTGGCAGCGGCTATGAGAGGTCCAGTTGCGGCCGCTGCGCCTCCGCCTTGTCGGGCGCTACCCTTCCGCTTCGTCATCCTTCGGATATGCCGAACTCCGCCGTGAAGCCTCCTGCGTAAGCGAGCAACAAAGCCTCGGCGTCCTCAAGCGTTTCGGCGGAGATGCGTGAGGGGTGGTAGACGCCAAGCGCATCCGCAGTGGGGCGATAGTGGTGGCTAATCCACCATCGGTATGGATGTTGCGTCTGTGGAAAAATTTGCTTGCAAATCTATCCAGTCACATCGTCTTTCATGCCCTCTACAGTGAACCGAAATCGCTTATGTACTTCGCTCACATAGATCATAGAGGCTTCATCTCGATAAATGTTTGTTGCTGATTTGTTCTAGTGTGTAGAGGCGTGCAGAGCAATCCGCTCCGCACGCCAAAGTTCGGCCTCACGCGTCACTAATTCTCGCTCACCCTAGCTTTTAAGTGGTTGAATCTAAGGAGCATTTTTCGTAGGTATTTCACGGCTCCGCATCGTATGCTCGCACGAAGGCTGCTCAGAATCCTGACCTCCGCCTAGGCGGTCTACCTAGTAGGCATAAGAAAACCCCCGGCCCTGGTGGGACGGGGGTTGGAGAGTTGGTGAATGCGTCAGGTCTGCCTACGGGATCGCGGACCTTCGGTATAGCGTCTGCCTCAGCTCCCCGGGATCGCCGACCGGGGCGACGCCGGCGGCGACGAGCGACTTCTTGATCCGTGCGAAATGCTCCCCGCGTTCTCGCGCTAGCGTATGCAACGACACGTATTCCCGCCGGAACCGTTCCAGCTCCTCCTCGCGGACGATCGGCTGCATCCATCCGGTCACGGGATTCTTCACGGTCTCGGACACCAATAATCCCTTCTCGACGAGGGCCTTTACGGCGTAAGTACCGGCCGAAAGGAGCTTCTCCAAATCTCGCAGGGAGTGACCATCGTACGCCGGGCCGGTCACGAGAGGGCGGACTTCCTCTGCGTCCACGAGCACGGAGACGAATCCCGACTGACCCGGATCGCGGCCCACCCGTGAGAGCTTCCGTTCGAGCACCAGCGCCACCACGTCCATCACGGCGCAACATGAACGCCTAGCGGCGGCGATGAGGGGAACCATGGAGGGATCGTCGTGAAGCGCCGCGTCGGCATCCCGCAACAGCCGCTCCAGGAACTCGTCGAGTTCGCTCCTGAGAGTCCGAACTCGAAACTAATTCTCATTGGCTTCCGGCTCTAGCGATGAATTTGGTTGTGCGGCGGATGGATGCGATGAGGAGCCATGCCTCTGAAGACGCGATTGTTGCTTCCCAGTCTTTGGCGAGGCGTCGGCAGCGGCCGAGCCAGGCGAAGGTGCGCTCGACAACCCATCTCCGCGCGATGACAACGAAGCCCTTTGCGCCATCGGGTCGCTTGACGATTTCGAACGTCGGCCCGTCCATGACCTGCACGGCGGACTCCAGTTTGTCCCCGGCGTAGCCGCCATCAGCAAACAGGTGAACGAGCGTCGGGAAGCTCTGTTTCGTGTCGGCTACGACGTTCGGCGCGCCATCCCTGTCCTGAATGTTGGCCGTGTGCGTGATCGCGCCCAGAATGTTGCCTTGCGTATCGGTTAGGATATGGCGCTTGCGGCCCTTGATCTTCTTGCCCGCGTCATAGCCGCAGGGCCCGCCGCTCTCGGTGGTTTTCACGCTTTGACTGTCGATCACGCCCGCTGTCGGCTCCGCGGACCGGCCGCCCAGAAGGCGCGCGGCCATGACCAGCGTTTCGTTGATGATGTCGAGCATGCCGCTGTCACGCAGCCGATAGAAATAGTGTTGGACCGTGGTGAAGGGAGGGAAGTCTTTTGGCAGCATCGCCCACTGGCAGCCTGCCGTCGCAATATACTGGATCGCGTCCCACACCTCGCGCATCATCCACTTGCGCGGTCTACCTACCCGACTGGGCGCAGGCATGAAGGGCGCGATCAATGCCCATTCCTCGTCGGTGCAATCGCTTGAATAGCGCAAGCGTCTCCGGTCATAGTGTCCGCGAGTGATTTCAGTCCAAGCCATCCGATTCTCCGTAGTCTTCGCAAACCGCAGAGAATCACAAGCTGCTGAAATCATTCAACATAATTTTCGGTTGGCCTCTTAGGGACTTCGAATCATTTGGGATTTAGGAGCCCGTTTGCACGCGAGGCGCACTGTTCTCGCGTGACGCAAAGGGTGCTCCAGCGACATGGCAATCAGAAACGATATCCTCGAACTCTCTCGGACGAAGCGCCTGCGCTACGGCTCTGTGCCGCTTCCAGAACACGATCTTCGGGAGCTGCACCGCCGGATGCCAGATGTCTTGAGGGAAATCAACAACCCCGAAATCTTCGAATTCGAATGGGAGCAGTCCGGTATCTCGCTGGATGATCAACATGATACGCACTACCCGCAGATTGAGGACTGGGAATGGCTCGAGGGGATTGCGTGTCCCGTTCCGCACCCCTTCATCTGGTTGCAGACACGGGTAACCGATCCCGCAGGCGGCGACGACAGGTTCTATATCTGGAACATCCAGCGACAAGGGATGTGCGGGTATTCGGCGACGCCGCTTCTCTACCATAGTGGCATCCTCTCGTACTTCGGCACGTATTTCGAGCTTGATCCGGAAGAGATCGACCAGGACGGTCGCATCGGTAGGGTCACAGTAGCCAATTGCCTCGAGAGCTATGCCGCAGAGTACGAGATGGATGAGTTCTTTGGGCAGGCGGCAGCATTGTCGCGGTTCTTCCGGATTCTGTCTCATCCGGACGCCGAAATTGAAGTATGGGAGCCTGGCGTGAAGCTTAACCGTGCGCGCCTCAGAAAAGGAAAGGAAGCCCTATTGGCCCGCAGAACGGTCAAAATTGACAGCGCTGCACTTCAGCGGAGGCTAAACCACGCTCGCTCTACACATTCCTCTCCAGCTGAACATCACCGCCGCGCTCACACTCGCGTTCTCGCGGACGGACGAAAGGTCAGCGTGCGGAACTGTGTCGTAAATCCTGGGAGGAGCCCTGCCGGACCCCCGCCGCAGGTGTTCACAGTCCGGTAGTGGCCATCGCCTCTGGAGAGTAGCGCGACCGCGGGGAGAAGGACGGCATCGCCACAGACCAGCAGACCAATCTGACGGATTTCCTCAATAGCTGCCCGGCGCGTCGGTGTAGTGTCGCTCGCGCGGCTGTACCGGGTGCTGGAAGAACTGCGCGATGGCGGCTTTGTATGCGGAAAAGTTCGCTCCCGCCAACACTGGGAGTCGAGTAATTGCTGCGTCGTAGTCTTCCATTTCGATTGCGGCATCATCTCCCGCCGGTTCGATCCGAAGGCAGCGTTCGGGACCGAGCAGGAGCTTGACCTGCGCGGTGGCGTTGTCGGTGGTCAGGAACATCGCGGCCTTGATGGCTTCGCGCCAGGCGACGAGGCCGCTCACTACCTTGTCCTTGCTGAGGGAGAACGGCGCGTTGCCGGTCCCGATGCTCAGCATCTGCACCTGGTCGGGCGTGAGGTCGTAGGCCGTCAGCGCGTCCACCAGCGCGACCATGGCCGGGTTGTTCGCCCAAACACCGCCATCGATGAAGATGCGGCCGCTTTCCTCATGCTCCAGCCCCTTGAGATAGGTCGGCGCCGCGGACGTCGCTCGTGCCACCTTCCACATCGGCGTCTTGTGGTCGTTGCGGAAATCTTCGTGATGGTCGGTCTTGAAGACGGCAATCTCGGTCTTCGGCATCAGAAAGGCGGGAATCACGAGGCGGCATGTCGACTCGCCGAGAAGATGATCTTCGAACCGCCGCTTCAGGGAGCGCTCCAGCTCCTCATGGTTCAGCCTGGGGCCGTGCAGGGCCCACCAGAGCTTCCACCAACGTATCAGCCTGCGCTGCGGCAGCCGGGGAAAGATACACCGCCCGTCGTCCCGGTAGAAGGCAGCGATCTCGGCGGCGGATTTGCCGAGGCCAAGGCCGAGCGCGATGATGCCGCCGGTTGAAGTGCCGGCGATCATGTCGAACACCGACGCTACGGGCCTCCCGAAATGCTCTTCGCACAGCCGCATCAGTTCGGCGGTGTAGACGCCCTTGATGCCGCCGCCGTCGAGCGCCAGGATTCTGAACGGCCGGTCCGCGGGCCAGGGCTGCTTGCGCCGGCGCGTTGCCCGGCTATTCGCGCGGCGGTCAGTAAACATCGTCCAGCACTGCCTTCACGGCTTCGGCATCGGTCCACATCATCCGCGCGACGCTCTCGTAGCCCACGCCGGGCGCGAGCCATTCCCCGGTCATGTGCCACAGCTCGTAGTAGGTCAGCCATTCGGCAACCCAAAGCACTGTGGTGTCGGCGATCAGATCGGCAGGCGACCATTCACGGCCTTCGGGATCGAAAAGGCACAGGCCGGACTGTTCAGGCTTGTCAGCATAGAAGATGAGGTGCGGGATTTCCGCGAAGGCGCCGCCTGGGCGGGGCCGCAGCGGCGGATCTTCCACGATGACGTAAGGCAGGGACATCGTTACGGGATGCCAGCAGATGAAGATCGTATATGGTTGCGCTTTCGGCCGCAGCGGTCCCTGCCAGACGAGCGTACCGTCGCCCAACCGCCGCCCCTCAAAATCTGGCCACTGACGACGCATCGCCGTCAGCTGCGCGTCGGGCGAACGCCGGAGGGCAGGCCTAGCTTTCATCCTCACCGCTGAGGATCATGGGGTGGAAGTTGTGGCGCGGGACCTCGCGGTAGCTCTGCGGCGCGGACACGATGGCCGGGGCGGCGATGGCGCCGCTGCGCGGCGCGGCGAAGAGCCGGCCTGGCTCTTCGCCGCGGTCATAGCGGGCAGCCATCGCCTCGCGCTGCGCCTTGCCGACCCGCTCGCCGAACAGCTCGTCGATGGTCTTGGCCATGTCGTCGAGCGGGGCGATCGCCATCTGCTCGAGCCGGACGCAGAGATGTTCAAGATGCTCGGCGAACATCTTCATGTCCTTGACGCCCGACGCGCCGTTAGCCGGCCAGCGGTCGTTGATGCGGTCGGGATGATATGAGGGATTGAGTTCGCGGGGACGCGTGCCGGCGGCGACGTGACCGCGCATGATCTTGCCCGTTGAATCGGCCAGCGCGAAAAGCTGCGCCGTGAGGCCCCGGGGGACGTAACCAACATCCCCGGCCCGCTTGGTCAGGTAGATCGAGGGCGGCCGCTTCACCGGCAGGCCCTCATAGCGCAGGTTGAGGAAACGCTTCATAAGCTTGAGCGCGACGGCCTCCTGCGCGTCGATGGCGCTCGGAATCATCGGCGGCAGATCGACCTGGTCGGCTTTGGCAACGACCAGCCTTTCATCCTCGTTGAGAAGCGGCAGCCGGTCCCGCCCAGCCGCGGCGCGGTGGCGGCGCAGGATTTCCTTGAACGCCTCCCGCCCTACGCCGACCGTGCGGCGGAACCACGACGTGAAACCCCACGGGTTAGACGGTACGCGGGATGATTCGCCCTTGTCGGGCGAGTGGAAAATCTCCCCCGCCCGCTCGATTGCGATTCGGGCGCGGCGGTCCATGATAGTCACGTCCATGTGCATGAAGGCGAACTGAAGTTGGACGCAGCGCGTGCAGCGCACGATCTTCACGACGCCTGGGAAGCCCTGCAGGGAGTCCTCAAGAAGATCGAGCGCCCGGTCGTTGTCCCAATGCGCCGGCACGTCGATCTCGACGATGGCGTCAACGTCGAAGCGGTCGTCCTCGGTGCCGCTGACGATGGTCGTGCTCGTGGCGATCGACCCTTGCGCGTAGATTAGGCTGACACCGTCCACGAGGTAGGGCGCCAGCGGGCTGCCCTTCCGCTCAAGATGCTGCTTCAGAAGGCGGTAGCGATTGTCCGCGACACGACGGTCTCGGGAGCTGAGTTCGATCAGCGCCGCCACGTCGAGCAGCACTTCGTCGAGAGCATCTGTCTGCCGGAAGGGGTTCGAATGCTGGTCCATTGCGTCTCTCCTTCGCTGCTCCATTGAGCAGCACTGGGCCTGATTTCCTCCTCCCGGGGAAAGCCTGTTTCGGTTTCGTTCCCCTTGCCATTCCCCGGGCGCATGAAGCGCCCGGGGCATTGTCTTCTGAAGCCCGTCGGGCCTTCAGATCAGGTGAGCAGACTTTAGACGTCGGATGAGCAATCTACCTTGACGTTGAGCGAGATTCGGTGACGCGTCAGGGGTTTCCCACAGGTAAGCTCAGCTACACCCGCTCGTCGATCCGCACGTGTCGCACTTCTCGCAGGTGCCGTTGCGCACCATGGTGAAGTTCTGGCACTCCGAGCACATGTTGCCCGTATAGCCCTGCATGACCGCCTTGGCGCGGCGTTCGGCGGCGAGCACCTTGGCGTCGGCGGCTTCCTTGGCGGCGGCGTCGGTGAAGAGGTCCGAGCCGATGTCGGTCGCGGCGTTGGCGCTCTCCTCGAAGGCGGCGTCCTCGGCGAGTTCCTTCGCCCGCTCCTCGTAGTCGCGCTTGAAGGCGGTGGCCTCCGCGCGCAGTTCCGAGACGGCCGGCTTCAGCGCGGTGACGGTGGCGGCCGCCGACGAGATCGCCCTGACGTTGGTGCCGGAAAACGCGGTCGGCGCCGAACGAGCCGGCTGCGGGGCAGGTGCCGCGGAGCCCTTGGGGTCGGAGCCGCCCGAGCCGCCGGAGACGAGCTTCACCGGCGAGGCGCCGCGCGTCAGGCCCTTGGAAAAGGGCGTCGACTTGCCTTCCGAAATCCCCTTGCCGAGCGCGGTGTTGGAGAAGTCGGACATGTCGACATGGGCGAGGTCGTGGCGCGACAGGTAGGAGACGGCCAGTTCGCGGAACACGTAGTCGAGAATCGAGGTGGCGTTCTTGATGGCGTCGTTGCCCTGCACCATGCCGGCCGGCTCGAACTTGGTGAAGGTGAAGGCCTCGACGTACTCTTCCAGCGGCACGCCGTATTGCAGGCCGAGCGAGATGGCGATGGCGAAGTTGTTCATCATCGCGCGGAAGGCGGCGCCCTCCTTGTGCATGTCGATGAAGATCTCGCCCAGCCGCCCGTCGTCGAACTCGCCGGTGCGCAGGTAGACCTTGTGCCCGCCGACGACCGCCTTCTGGGTGTAGCCCTTGCGGCGGTTGGGCAGCTTTTCGCGGTCGCGTACCACCTTCTCGATGATGCGCTCGACGATCTTCTCGGTGACCATGGCCGCGCGCGCGGCAGTCGGCGCCGCGACCAGTTCCTCGACCAGATCCTCCTCGTCGTCATCGTCGGCGATCAGCGAGGAATTCAGCGGCTGCGAGAGCTTGGAGCCGTCGCGGTAGAGCGCGTTGGCCTTCAGCGCCAGCTTCCACGACAGCATGTAGGCCGACTTGCAGTCGTCGACGGTCGCGTCGTTGGGCATGTTGATGGTCTTGGAAATCGCGCCCGAGATGAAGGGCTGGGCTGCCGCCATCATGCGGATGTGGCTGTCGACGGACAGGAAGCGCCTGCCGACCTTGCCGCAGGCATTGGCGCAGTCGAAGACCGGCAGGTGCTCGGCCTTGAGGAACGGCGCCCCTTCCAGCGTCATTGCCCCGCAGACATGGATGTTGGCGGCCTCGATGTCCTTGCGCGAGAAGCCGAGCGCCGGAAGCATCTCGAAGGAGATGTCGGAGAGCTGCTCGTCGGTGAAGCCGAAGGTCTCCTTCACCCAGTCGGCGCCGAGCGTCCACTGGTTGAAGACGAACTTGATGTCGAAGGCGCTCTTCAGGGCGGCGTTGACTGCCTCGATCTTCTCGTCGGTGAAGCCTTTTGCCTTGAGAGACGAAGGGTTTACGGCGGGAGCCTGATTCAGATTGCCATGGCCGACGGCGTAGGCCTCGATCTCGGCGATCTGGCTTTCGGAGTAGCCCAGCGTGCGCAGCGCCTCCGGCACGGCGCGATTGATGATCTTGAAATATCCGCCGCCGGCGAGCTTCTTGAACTTCACCAGTGCGAAGTCGGGCTCGATGCCGGTGGTATCGCAGTCCATGACCAGGCCGATCGTGCCGGTCGGCGCGATCACGGTCGCCTGCGCGTTGCGGTAGCCGTGCTCCTCGCCGAGTTCGATGGCGCGGTCCCAGGCGGCGCGGGCATGGGTCACCAGGTCCTTCTGGGTCACGTGCTGCGCGTCGAGCGGCACCGGGTTGACCGAAAGCTTCTCGTAGCCGTCGCGGTCGCCATGGGCGGCGCGGCGGTGGTTGCGCATGACGCGAAGCATGTTGGTGGCGTTGCGGTCGTAGTCGGGGAAGGCGCCGAGCTGGCCGGCCATCTCGGCCGAGGTGGCGTAGGCGACGCCGGTCATCAGCGCGGTGAGTGCTGCGCAGATGCCGCGGCCCTCGTCGGAATCATAGGGAATGCCCGACGTCATCAGGAGCCCGCCGATGTTGGCGTAGCCGAGGCCAAGCGTGCGGTACTCGTAGGACAGCCGCGCGATCTCCTTCGACGGGAACTGCGCCATCATGACCGAGATCTCGAGCACCATGGTCCACAGGCGCACGGTGTGCTCGTAGGCCGCGATGTCGATGTCGCCGCCATGCTGCCGGTAGGGCAGGAGGTTGATGGAGGCGAGGTTGCAGGCCGTGTCGTCGAGGAACATGTATTCCGAGCACGGATTGGATGCCCGGATGGCGCCGGCGGAGGCGCAGGTGTGCCAGTCGTTCATGGTCGTGTTGAAGTGCAGGCCCGGATCGGCCGATGCCCAGGCGGCGTAGCCGATCTTTTCCCACAGGTCGCGCGCCTTCAGCGACTTCATCACCTTGCCGTCCTTGCGGGCGGTCAGGTTCCATTCGCCGTCGGTTTCCACTGCGCGCAGGAAGTCGTCCTTGAGCGAGACCGAATTGTTGGAGTTCTGGCCCGAGACCGTGAGATAGGCTTCCGAATCCCAGTCGGTGTCGTAGGTCTTGAACTCGATCGAGGTGTAGCCCTGACGCGCGAACTGGATGACGCGCTTGATGTAGTTCTCCGGCACCGCGCTCTTCTTGGCGGCCTTGATCTCGCGCTTCAGTGCCGGGTTCTTCGCCGGGTCGAAGCACTCGTCATTGTCCGCCTCGCAATTCACGCAGGCCTTCATGATGGCCGTCATGTGCTGCTTGACGATCCTGGAGCCTGTGACGAGGGAGGCGACCTTCTGCTCTTCCTTCACCTTCCAGTCGATGTATTCCTCGATGTCGGGATGGTCGATGTCGACCACCACCATCTTGGCCGCGCGCCGCGTCGTGCCGCCGGACTTGATGGCGCCGGCCGCTCGGTCGCCGATCTTGAGGAAGCTCATCAGGCCCGACGACCTGCCGCCCCCCGACAGCTTCTCGCCCTCGCCGCGCAGGAAGGAGAAGTTGGAGCCGGTGCCCGAACCGTATTTGAACAGGCGCGCCTCGCGCACCCACAGGTCCATGATGCCGCCCTCGTTGACGAGGTCGTCCTGGACACCCTGGATGAAGCAGGCATGCGGCTGCGGGTGCTCGTAGGCCGACTTGGACTTGGTCAGCTTGCCGGAGAAGGGATCGACGTAATAATGGCCCTGGCCGGGACCGTCGATGCCGTAGGCCCAGTGCAGGCCCGTGTTGAACCACTGCGGCGAGTTCGGCGCGACGCGCTGGGTGGCCAGCATGTAGGCGAGTTCGTCGCGGAAGGCGCGTGCGTCGTCTTCCGTGTCGAAATAGCCGCCCTTCCAGCCCCAGTAGGTCCAGGTGCCGGCAAGGCGGTCGAAGACCTGACGCGCGTCGGTCTCGGAACCGTAGCGCTCGCCTTCAGGCAGCTTGGCGAGTTCGGCCTCGTCGGCGACCGAGCGCCACAGGAAGGACGGAACGTCGTTCTCCTCGATCTTCTTCAGGCGCGCCGGCACGCCGGCCTTGCGGAAATACTTCTGCGCCAGAACGTCGGTCGCGACCTGGCTGAACTGTGCCGGGACATCGATGTCGGCCAGCCGGAAGACGATCGAGCCGTCCGGATTGCGGATTTCGCTGATCGCCTTGCGGAATTCGATCTCCGCATAGGCCGCCCGCTCGCCGTGATCTTCCTTCGTGAACCGCCGTTCGATGCGCATCTTATGTCCCTCTGATCCCTAGATATAGAGCCTTTTCCACAAGCCATCCATTGGCTGTGTCGAAGGCAAGTGTCCGCCGCATCCGGGCGCCCGCAAAAGCACCCGGCTCTCCTTCCGCAGTTCTCCGCCTGATCGCCATGGACGCCGCCTTTCCCCTGCGCCGTCCCCGCTTCCGACGAGCCCCTGCGGGTCCCGATTTTTTACGCTTGATACGCGCCTCGCTCGAGGCGAAAAACCCGTATCTGGTATCGAAGATGGGCGCAAACACTAAATATAGTGTTAACAAGACATTTACGCCACCTCGAAACTTTCGCCCATCCCCCCGATCCG
The DNA here is from genome assembly GCA_963747465.1 of uncultured Alphaproteobacteria bacterium. Lineage (GTDB taxonomy): Bacteria > Pseudomonadota > Alphaproteobacteria > Rhizobiales > Rhizobiaceae > Aquibium. The sequence goes on along the minus strand of CAVVFC010000002.1, from coordinate 756,042 downwards.
AGACGATGAACAGGCCCTCCCGCCTGCCTCGAAACAGACGAAAAGCGGCCTTTACGCACCGAAATCTGGAAAAAAGACCGGCCTCGAAACTTCCCGGTCGCGCTCTCGAACAGGAGCGCATGGCCAATAAAAAGCGACTCGTAACGAAGCGTCAAGGATTCGTTTCGTGACGGATCAATGACGCTAGATGTTGTGGGCCCGCATGTGGATAGCGGGGATGTGGGGAGGCGGATGGTTGCGATCTGGAAAGCGGCTCGATGCTGCGGTTCAGGCTTTCATCCGCCCCGGAAAACCGGCCGGCGCTTCTGCCTGAACGCCTCGCGGCCTTCTCTATAATCGGCGCTGTCGAAGGTGAGATCGCCGAGCGCCTGCGCGCGTTCCACATCGGCAGCCTGCATAGACAGCACGGCGCGTATGGCGGCCTTGGAGGCGCGCACCGACAGCGGCGCGTTCTGCGCGATGTTGCGGGCGATCTCGCCTGCACGGACCTGGAGACGATCGCGATCAGCCACCGTCTCGAGGAGGAACCCCGCATGCCTGGCCGCCGGCGCGGAAAGGCGGTCGGCCGAGAACGCGAGATACCTCGCCATCTGGACGCCGGCGGAATGGACGATGTCCTGCATGGCGTCGAACGGATAGGCGAGGCCGAGTTTCGCAGCCGGGACCGAAAACAGCGCATCTTCGCTTCCGATCCGGATGTCGCAGGCAGCCGCGATGCCGAAGCCGCCGCCGAAGCAGATGCCGGAGATCGCCCCAATCGTCGGGACGGGCGCGTTGCGGATCGCCGCGAAGGTCGCCGAGTTTGCCGCCTCGTAGTGCCGCGCCGCTTCGGCATCGCCGCGCAGTTCCGCGAATTCTCCGATGTCGGCGCCGGCGCAGAAGTCGCAGCCGGCGCCGCGCAGGACGACGACCCTCGTGGCGGGATCGCGGCCGGCGGCGCCGACGGCACCGGCGAGCGCCCGCCACATCGAGAGCGTCAGCGCGTTCTTCTTTTCCGGCCGAGCGAGCGTGATGGCAACAACTCCGTCATCGTCTCGGTCTACAGCGATCCGGGTTTCCACGGCGGCTTGTTTCTCGGCCATTTCAATCCAATTGAAGAAGCGTTGAGGAAATTGCGGTTCTATGATGGGCGGTTCTGGCGTAAGTTCCCGCCCTCGACAAGCCGGGATCGAAGGAGCGAAGGCATGAGCACACGCAGCGTCCGGTCGAGCGACGTCAGCTCCATGGATCCGATCTGGAATTCGGTGCGCCAGGAAGCCGCAGAGGCGGTGCAGCGCGATCCGCTCATGGCCGCGTTCCTCTATTCCACGGTCCTCAATCACGATTCGCTCGAGCAGGCGGTGATCCACCGCATCTCGGAGCGGCTGGACCACAACGATCTGCCGGCCAACCTGATCGCACAGACCTTCGCGTCCATGCACCGGGCCAGTGCCGAGTGGAGTTCGATCGTGCGGGTCGACATCCAGGCCTATTACGACCGCGATCCGGCCTGCGACCGCTTCATCATGCCGGTGCTCTATTTCAAGGGGTTCCACGCCATCCAGACGCATCGCCTGGCGCACTGGCTATGGAACGAGGGGCGCAGGGATTTCGCGCTCTATCTGCAGAGCCGCTCGTCGGCCGTCTTCCAGACCGACATCAATCCGGCCGCCAGCATCGGCAAGGGCATCTTCATCGACCACGCGACCGGGGTGGTGATCGGAGAAACCGCGGTCGTGGAGGACAACGTCTCGATGCTCCATGGCGTGACCCTGGGCGGCACGGGCAAGGCGGGCGGCGACCGCCACCCGAAGATCCGGCACGGCGTACTGATCGGCGCAGGCGCAAAAATCCTCGGTAACATCGAGATCGGGCATTGCAGCAAGGTGGCGGCCGGCTCGGTCGTGCTGAAGGCCGTGCCGAACAACAAGACGGTCGCCGGCGTGCCGGCACGGATCGTCGGAGAGGCCGGCTGCGACGAGCCTTCCCGCGCGATGGACCAGCTTCTGTTCGGCGAGGACTGATCCCGCGCCCGCTACCGCTCTGGAGCCTTTCCGGCCTGTCGGGGTTTACACGGCGAACGCGTGCGTGTCAGAAGCGCGCCAAAGGCGGCGCCTTGCCGCACCATTCCCACGACCGGGAGAAGTCGATTGAAACCCGAAGAAATCCGGAAGCTTGACGCCTACTTCAAGCGTACGTTCCAGAACCCCACCCTCGAGGTGAAGGCACGTCCGCGCAAGGATGATTCCTGCGAACTCTATGTCGGAGACGAGTTCCTCGGCATCATCTTCAAGGACGAGGAAGACGGCGAGTTGTCCTACAACTTCTCGATGGCGATCCTCGACGTCGATCTCTGATCGGGCACTCTCAAAGTTCCGTCCTGATCGTTTCGGCCGCGAACGCATGGACGGCTGCGTCCAGTCTGCGCCAGTCCGCGAGCAGCGATGACGGGAAGCGGTAGGCGATCGCGAGGTCGTCGCCGACGAAGACGTCGCGCTCGCAATCCGCGAGGGACTCTTCCGCGACCGTGCCCGTGAGGCAGCGCGCCACGAAGCGCGCGCCGCCTTCCGCGGGTCCGACCACAATCATCTCGTCCATATAACCGGATTTTTCCGTGAAGGCGTGCAGGGTCAGCCCTGCCGGTCCTCGCCGCCCGTCCGGCCGCACCAGCGACCGGTAGATCGGTTCCAGGCGTCCGCTCATGTCGCGCGACATCATCCTCTGCTCGAATGACAGGAAGAGGATGTTGCGCGAGCCGCCGGCATGGTTGAAGTCGTCACGCGTGGCGGTGGTGTAGCCCTTCATGTCGGGCCAGTGCAGGTAGACGCGCAAGTTCGCCGCGACCCCGTGCCGCCGCTCGTTCTCGAATCGGATCGCGTTGGCGGGAACCTCGAGCACGTTGTTGCCGATGACGATTTCGCGCAGGGTCGCATCATCCGTGTGGCCGGCGAGCACGATCGTCCGACCGATCCACTTGCCCCCGACGCTGATGAGCGCCGACAGGATCGCCATCGCCGCGAAGGCCACGAAGATCCTGATGATGAAGCCTTCGTCGATCTTCCTGACGGACGGCGTCCCTTCGGTGGTGCTGATCGTCACTTTCGTCTTCCCCGCGCTCCAGCGGCACGTGCCGGCATGGCACAGACGGCCGGCATGGTTCTTGCGACTGCCCGTGAACTTGGGCCGCTATGGTAAAGGGACGGTAAAGATGGCTGGCGTCTGGATCATATCCTTCGTGTTCTCGTGCGGACTGGTGTTTTCGGGACTGGGCGGGGCCGTGCTGGAAATGTGGGCCGGGCGCCGGCTCGCCTTCGCCGATCCGTTCGTGAGCCGAAGTCACGTGTGGCGCTCCCTCTGGATGACGGCGCTGTCGGGGCCGTTCATGCTCGTCAACGAGGCGCTCGCCGCCCTGAAGGAGAGACACATCGGCGTCCCCTCCGTCATCAGTTGCGTCGCCCTGTCGGCGACCTGGGTCTTCATGACCGGGATCGTCGTGCTGGACGTTGCATTCTTCCTGTCCGATCTGTTTTCTTAGGCGAATTCAGGTCAGGTTGTTCCAAGGGAGAATGGCGGCATGCCGATTTATGCACTCGACGGGGTGAGCCCGGAGTTCGATGACCGTGCGTCGAACTGGATCGCCCCGGACGCCACCCTGATCGGCAGGATCAGGGTAGGGCGCAATGTCGGGGTGTGGTTCGGCTCGGTCCTGCGCGGCGACAACGAGCCCATCGAGATCGGCGAGGACAGCAACATTCAGGAGCACACGGTGATGCACACCGACATCGGGTTTCCGCTGACCGTCGGGCGAGGCTGCACCGTTGGCCACCGTGCGATGCTGCACGGCTGCTCGATCGGCAACAACAGTCTGATCGGGATGGGCGCCATCGTTCTCAACGGCGCCCGCATCGCGGAGAACTCGCTCGTCGGGGCAGGGGCGCTGGTGACCGAGGGCAAGGTCTTCCCGCCCAATTCCCTGATCGTGGGATCGCCGGCCAAGGCGGTGAGGGAACTCGACGACAAAGCGATCGAATTGCTTCGCTGGTCGGCCGCCCACTATGTCGAGAACGGGCGCCGGTTCCTCAAGAGCCTGACGACCGTCTGAACTATACCTGAAAAAGGTGGAGCCGGCCCGGGGACAAAAGGGCCGGCTCCGTGTGCCCGGTCGTTGGGACGGGGAGGGTGGGGACTCGACCGGGAACCTCCTGACCTAGCGAACGCTCGCGACAGCCGTGCTGTGGCCGTCTTCGATGGAAACCCATTCGCCGGAATTTCGCGATGACTGCCGTTTCAGAAACCTGTACTCCGTGTCCGCCCACGGCAGGACGAGCGGTTCAAGGTTGTCGAGCACGAAGTCGCCGAGATGCGTCTCGAGGGTGAGCACGGCATGGCCGTCTCCGTTCGGCTGGCGCACCACGGTGACGAGCAGGTTGGAAGCCGGTACGCCCGCCTGCATCAGCCGCCGGCGCTTCTCCAGCACGTAGTCCTCGCAATCGCCGACCGCCTGCGGATAGGACCAGTATTCCTCCCGCCCCCACATCTCGTAGTCGGTTCGTGGTGCTACCGAAGAATTGACGTCGTAGTTGATCCGGATGACGTTTTGCCAGAGCTTGCGCGTCAGTTCGACCGGCCGCGATCCGGGTGAGCGTACGGCACATTCGGCCGGCATCCGCTGGCAGAATTCATAGTGGCCGACTGGCTGCGTGGTGCGTCCCCCGGTCGCCATGAAAGGCTCGCCTGCCACCGACGCGGTGGTCGCCGCGATGCACATGCCCGTAGCCCAAAACGCGAATTTCAGTCCCCGATGTTCCATCGTCTTTCTCCCCGTTCCGAGAAGACAATGGCAGATACGGATTTATTCCACGCCAACTGCTGAGGGAGTATTTAAGTAAAGACCAGATCACATCTTATAGAAAACAGATTGAAACAAGAATAAAAATTTATTCAAATTGCTGCTATCCCGGAGGCGCGCGCGCGAGAGAGAGTGCCGGGGGGCGGGAGTTCCGCCGGGAAGATCGGGATGCGAGACTTTGTGAGACGCCGAACGCGGACGGCGACGGCGCGGCCGCACCAAGGGGGCGGCGCCGGAAGGCGAACTGCGGAAATCTCTAGGGGTTCTCGCCGGTTACGAACTCGGTTCCGAGTGATTCCATCCGCTGCAGCGTCGAAAACTCGATCGCGACGCCGTCCTCGATGTGGCGAACGACCCGTCCCCGCATCGTGCCGAGCGTACACGCGGTTCCGAGCGCCGGCTTGACGTCGATCTCCACGGCGGCGCCCGACAGGGAAAGATCGATGACGCGGCATTCGTATTCGCGCCCGTCGCCGAGATGGAGCACGCTTATCGGGTTGCGCGGAGACACGCGTTCGTGGCGGCGATCGTCGGGCAGGTTGAGTTCGTGCCGGTTGGCGAGCCAGGTGAGCTGTGCCGCGAGTTTGTCCCGCTTGCGCTCCGAAGCGACGATCGTCATGGCGAAGCCGTCTTCCGACTGCCTGGTGACGACACCTTCGATGCGGCCGATGTGATCGATGTATGCGATGCACTTCTCGCCGAGTTCGCCGATCCGGTCGGCGCGCAAAAGGGCACTGCCCGGAGACATATCGATGACCTGGCAGGGATGCTCGGTCCGGTCCTCGAGCATGAATCGCCCGTAGACCTTCACGCGCACGCGCTGGAACTGGCGCCTTTCCGCCCAGGACGGCGTGATTTCTGTCGCCGCTGACGTCATCTGGTGAATGCCTACCTCAAAATCGAATCGGGCCGGAGAGGGCTTTCGCCAATCTATGGCCGCAGCGGTTAACAGTCGGTAAGTCTTAACCCTGTTCCGCGCGATCGGCAGGACGGCAGATGCAGGCACTAGTTGCCGCGCCCGCCTTCGATGACAACCAGATGGCGAAAACGGCGGCGCCTCTCGGTTTCCAGCGGGCGCAGCGACTCCTCGGTCGGTTGCAGCGGCGGGACGGTCAGCGGATCACTGTTGTGGAGAAACCGGCGCTCGCGGTCCGGATCGACGACGCGCACCGAATCGATCCGGCACTCGGTGACCGGATCCGCTCCGAGCCAGAAGGGCTTCTGCGCTGCCCGGATCGAGCCGAGCGCGCGCGGGTTTTCCGTCCCGCCGTCGAGCGGCAGGAGCAGGAGTTCGAACTCGACGGATCGGCCGTTCTTCGTCGTCCCCTCGAACGCGCTGACCGCGACGGACTTTTTAAGGAGACTGCCCTGCGCCACCTCCGACGCGAGGCCCTGGTCGGCGTGGCCGAACAGCGACACGAAGGAGAACCCCTTGAGCTCCCGTCCGAAGGCGGCGCAAAGCCGCGTGCCGGCGAGCCGGAACACCGCGTCCCCACGCAGGTCACGCTCGAGGATGAAGGTGTCGGCGAGCATCGCCTTTATGTCCGCCGGTTCGATCTCGGTCCGCTTGGGAGCCGGTCGTCCGTTGCGCAGCCTGTCCCAATACTGGAACAAGGCCACGGTTCCCTGCTGTTTCATGCGTCCCCACTCATGCCTGCATTCAGGTTTTCTGTTTCAACTGCGCACAACGGGGTGACCTCCGGTGTGCTTCATGCAGGACGGAGCAGGTTGCATGCCAGTGCTATTAACGATTGTTCACGGGCGGGCGGCGTTAAGGTTAACAAAGGGTTTCGGTTGAAGCGGGCGCACGCGTGTGCGACAAGAAGGTGACTCTCCAAGTCATTGTAGATAAGAGCACTTTTCTTGGCGCGGGACTGAACAAATTTCAGGGTAGGGACTCGGCCAGCCGTCCAGGGGCAACCCTGGGCGGCTTTTTTCTTTACCTGTTCGCCGCCCGGCGAATGGTGGTGCCGCTCCCGGGCAGGCCCTATATGGCCGCCAGACGCGGAGCATGATCTTGTCAGAATATCCACTCGACGAAACGGACCGGCGACCTCCATCCGACGACGAACCGCCGCCGCCCCGGCGCGAGCCGGCCTTCAACATTCCCGGCGTCGTGCTGGTCTTCATCGGCGTCTGTGCGGCGATCCACCTGGCGCGGCTCTATCTCCTGGACCCGCAGCAGGATCTGGCGCTGATCATCGCCGGCGCGTTCATTCCCGTGCGCTATTCGGGCGAGTACCTTTTCGATGTCTGGGCCGCGACCAGCCCGCTCACCTATTCGCTACTGCACGGCAGCATCGCGCACCTCGTGATCAACATGATCTGGCTGGCGGCCTTCGGCTCGCCGCTCGCCACCCGGCTCGGGCCAGTCCGGTTCGTCCTGTTCTGGTGCGCGACCGTGCTCGCCGCCGCCGGGCTGCATTACGTCCTGCACATGGACAGCCAGGCCCCTCTGGTCGGAGCGTCGGGCGCGATCTCGGGCATGATGGGAGCGGCCGCGCGCTTCGGCTTCAGGACCGAACGCGGCAGCGGCAAGTCGAGCTTTTCCGGTCCGCTCCTGTCGGTGGGCGAGACCTTCCGTTCCCGCGCCGTGGTGACGTTCCTGGCGGTGTGGATGGTCGTCAACCTTGCGACCGGCCTTGCGAGCGGGATTCCGGGTTCGGAAGGCGTCATCGCCTGGGAGGCGCATATCGGCGGCTTCCTTGCCGGCTTCTTCGGCATCAAGCTCTTCGACCGGGGAGCCGCCTGGCGCTGAAACGTCTTGCATTGGCCGGATTCCGATAGCACCATCACGGCAAGCGGCGGCGGTCGAGGGGGCGGCCACCGATCCGCGATCCAAGGAGGACGCGCATGCTGGTCAAAAACATCCTCGCCGAAAAGGGCAGCGACGTCGTGACGATCGAACCCGGCAGGTCGCTGGCCGAAGCCGTGAGCCTGCTCGCCGAAAGGAAGATCGGCGCGGTGGTCGTCACCAAGGGGGGAGGCCGCATCGCCGGCATCCTGTCCGAACGCGACATCGTGCGCATGCTGGGTTCGGAGGGAGCATCGGTGCTCGGCAAGCCGCTGTCGTCGGCAATGACATCGAAGGTGAAGGTCTGCCATGAGGACAATTCCATCAACGAGGTGATGGAGATCATGACCGCCGGACGGTTCCGGCATCTCCCGGTGGAACGCGACGGCAAGCTCGTCGGCATCATCTCGATCGGCGACGTCGTCAAGAAGCGCATCGAGGAGGCCGAGCACGAAGCGCAGGAGATCCGCAACTACATCGCCACGGCATAAGGCGGAAATCCTCGCGCCGATGGTCCGCGCGAGGCGCCGGGTTCGTCGGGTTCCGCTGGGGCTTCAGGCGTCGGCGACGAACTCGAAGAGTTCGCGGTTGCGGCAGTAGGACGGCGCATGGGCCGGCTCGGCAGCTTGGTCGAGCCAGGAAGCGCATTCCCCGGCATGGCCGCAGCTCAGGCACCGGACGGTGGCGCTGCGCATGACCGAAGGTGCGTCGGGCATGTCCTTCACCGCATCCCGCACGCCAAGCTTGCGCATCATGCGGTCCATCAGGTCGGCCTTGGCCGAGATTCGGTCGAGTATGTTGAAATAGCCCATGGCGACATCCTCCGCGGTAATTGCCGGCGATTGTCGAGGCGGTCGGGCGGCGGCGCCTTGACCTGGATCAACCGTCCGCCAAGCCTTGCCACGCTGCGGGGATTGTTCTAGCGAACGGCCACGTCCAGAACCTGAGGTTTTCGAGCCAAGATGAGCATCATCGACACGCGCACGCCCGATCCGAAGCGCCTGATCTCCGGTGCGACGGGCGACTGGGAGATCATCGTCGGGCTGGAGGTGCACGCACAGGTGACCTCCAACGCGAAGCTCTTCTCCGGCGCCTCGACCGATTTCGGCTCGGCGCCGAACGCGAATGTCAGCCTCGTCGACGCGGCCATGCCCGGCATGCTGCCGGTGATCAACGAGGAGTGCGTGAAGCAGGCGATCCGCACCGGGCTGGGGCTGAAGGCGGAGATCCACCTGAAGTCGGTGTTCGACCGGAAGAATTATTTCTATCCCGACCTGCCGCAGGGCTATCAGATATCCCAGTTCAAGCAGCCGATCGTCGGCGAGGGCAAGGTCGTCGTGTCGGTCGGACCGGACCGGCAGGGGAATTTCGAGGACATCGAGGTCGGCATCGAGCGTCTCCATCTGGAACAGGACGCCGGAAAATCGCTGCACGACCAGCATCCGACCATGTCCTATGTCGACCTGAACCGTTCGGGCGTCGCCCTAATGGAGATCGTGTCGAAGCCGGACATCCGCTCGGCCGACGAGGCGAAGGCCTATGTGACCAAGCTGCGCACCATCATGCGCTACCTCGGCACCTGCGACGGCAACATGGACGAAGGCTCGCTGCGCGCCGACGTCAACGTGTCGGTGCGCAAGCCCGGCGGTGAATTCGGCACGCGCTGCGAGATCAAGAACGTCAACTCGATCCGCTTCATCGGCCAGGCAATCGAATCGGAGGCCCGCCGGCAGATCGCGATCCTGGAGGACGGCGGCAGGATCGACCAGGAGACGCGCCTCTTCGATCCGGCGAAGGGGGAGACGCGGTCCATGCGCTCCAAGGAAGAGGCGCACGACTACCGCTACTTCCCCGATCCGGACCTGTTGCCGCTGGAGTTCGACCAGGCCTATGTCGACGCGCTCGCCGAAGGCCTGCCGGAACTGCCGGACCAGAAGAAGCAGCGCTTCGTCAAGGAGATGGGGCTTTCGGCCTATGACGCCTCGGTTCTGGTGGCGGAGAAGGCGACGGCGGACTTCTTCGAGAAGGTCGCGGAGGGACGCGACGGCAAGATGGCCGCCAACTGGGTCATCAACGACTTGCTCGGCGCCTTGAACAAATCCGGCATGGACATTGAAGAGACTCCGGTTTCGGCCGCACAACTGGGCGCAATCGTCGACCTGATCAGGGAAGGCACGATTTCGGGCAAGATCGCCAAGGACCTGTTCGAAATCGTCTGGAACGAAGGCGGCGACCCGCGCGAACTGGTCGAGAGCCGCGGCATGAAGCAGGTCACCGACACCGGCGCGATCGAGAAGGCGGTGGACGAGGTGATCGCCGCGAACCCGGACAAGGTCGAGCAGGTCAAGGCCAAGCCGACCATGGCCGGCTGGTTCGTCGGCCAGGTCATGAAGGCGACCGGCGGCAAGGCCAACCCGCAGGCGGTCAACGACCTTGTGAAGGCAAAGCTCGGGGTCGAGTAGCCGCAGGCCGCGGCATCTGGGCCGCGCTCTGGTTCAATCGCCCAGAACGTCGATGCACACGGCGTTGGTATCCGGCATGCGACAATACTTGCCTGACGAGCCGCAGCGGCCGTCGGCGACCGTTATCACCTTGCCGCCGACGTTGCGGCAGTCTTGTGCCGAGAGTTCCACGACCGTGTTGCCGCCGCCGCCGACCTTCGTGCCCGGCCGGATGGTGCCGGACTGGATGGTGGTGGAGAGCTTGCTCGTGGCCTTGAGCTTCGTGTTCTCCGCCGCATTCGCAGGCAGGATCGCCGTGGCCAGCAGCAAGGCGACCAGGCTCGATGTCGTCGAACGTGTCATGGCACTCGTTCTCCCGTGAGGATAGCGTCTCTCCCCGGTTCCGGCCGCGTCTCGCTCCGGCCGGGCGGGTATCATCGGTGAGGCTAGCGGGACCGAACGGAGAAGGCATCTCCCGCACGGGGGATGCGTTGGAGGAGCAACGGAACGTCCAGTGAGGATGGATAGATATGTATCTGCGCACCGCCGGCAACCGCGACCTTGAGACCGTCAGGGCGCTTCTCGTCGAGACCTTGCACGCGAGCTACGACGCGCTCTACGGCGCGGCCAGGGTGACCGAGATCACGAACGAACAGCATTCGATCGCGGCGCTGGGGGAACGCCTCACCAGGCCGCGCTCGGAATTCGTACTCGCCGATGACGGCCGCGAAATCGCCGGAATGGCCTTCGCGAGCGCCGACGAGAGCGGTGCGGCCGTGACGCTGCACCAGCTGTGCGTGCGGCCGGACCAGCAGGGCCGGGGCGTCGGCGGGCTCCTTCTCGACGAGATCATCGCAAGCTTCCCGGAGGCCGCGGTTGTCCGGCTGGAGGTCGAGGCCGGGAATGGCCGGGCGGTCGCCTTCTTTGTCGCACAGGGCTTCGAGACGGTCGGCGCAGGCAGCGCCTGCGGAGACGTCGAGGGTATCCGCACGCTGATCATGAGCCGGCCGATCCTGCCTGGATGACGATGGCGTGCCAGCCCGGCAGGATGCACGGCGATGCGCCAGGGCGCATTCAGAAGCGCTTTGCCGGGAGGTTCGAGCAGCCCTTGGCGAGGAACTCGCATGGCAGGCCTCCCGGGCCGCTCCCGCCGCTCGGCTTGGGCCCGCCGGTATCGAGCGTGACGACCTCGATGTCCTTGTACGGTGAGGTCCGGCCCCATTTCTCGCCGCCGGGACAGGTGGAACGGACCCCGACCGTCTCGTCCATCTCGGCTGTTCGGAAGTAGGTCGTGATGCGGCAGGTGATGCTCTGCGGTAGCGCCCGGGCCGACGTCACGACGGGCGGGACATCGACGAACAGGGCGGCAAGTTGTACCGCAAGGAGGCCGCCTGCCATCGTCCGGATGGCACGTTTCGTAACCTGTGAGAGTAGTGCGCGCATGATCCGTCTCCTTTGCCGGGTCCCTGCGGACCCGCGACGAGAAGCGCCCCGGATGACAGAATGCAGCGCGTGGAGGAGGTTTTCATCACCCGCGCGGGGGAAGCCCCGCTTCGAGGGAAGGGCGGCCGATCACCGTCCCCTGCGCAGGGCCGATTTCCACCGCTGCGGGTTGCCGAGCGCCATTTCCCGCAAGAACACGAAGAGCCCGGCGCCGGCGATGAGCACGATGCCGACCCACGCCACCGCGTCCGGCCACTCGCCCCAGATCGTGATGCTCCAGAAGATCGCGAGCGGCATGGCGACGTATTCGAAAGGCGCGATCAGCCCCGCCTGCGAGATCCTGTAAGCCTGGCTGACCAGATAGCCGCCCACCGAGCCGATGACGCCGATGCCGGCCAGCAGCAGGAGATCGGATGCGGGCGGCCATATCCAGGCGCGCAGGAGGAAATCGAGGTTGGCGCTGCCGGTGCCGCTGAAGCGGCCGTCGCCGAACACGAGGCCGATCGATCCGGAGAACAGGATGAAGACGACGTTCAGGTAGAACGACATGGTCGAAGCCTTCTCCGTCACGCCGATCTTGCGGGAGGTGATCTGGAGCAGGGCATAGAAGAAGGCGGCAAAGAGCGGCAGGAAGGCCGCGTACTGGAACGTGCTCCCGCCCGGACGGATGACGATGATCACCCCCGCGAGCCCGACGAGGACGGCGAGCCAGCGGCGCGGACCGACCGTCTCGCCGAGCAGCAGCACGGACAGCGCGGTGATGAAGAGCGGTGCCACGAAGTAGATGGCGGTCGCCTCACCGAGCGGCAGCGTCGCCAGGCCGGTGTAGAAGGCCATATTGGCGGTGACGACGATGGCGCCGCGCAGGAGGTGGAAGCGCAGCCGTTTCGACAGGAGGTTCCGGTACGATCCTTCCAGCGGCACGAACACGCAGAGCGTGACGACGATCGCAAAGAGGCTGCGGAAGAAGGTGATTTCGTGCAGCGGATAGTCGCCGGACAGCCACTTGATGGCGACGTCGTTCAGCGAAAATGCCGTGGCGGCTCCCATGGCGCACAGGATGCCGGCGAGGTTTGCCCCGATCCGACCTTCCGATGCCTCGTCGATACGCGGCCCCGAACTCATTCGGGCGCACGGGGCGGACGCGGCATCCTCACTGCACCTGCAATTCGCTGCCCTGGGGATCCCACAGGCGCACCGGCGTGCACTCGATCAGGTACTCGTTGAAGCTCGGATCGCACCTGACCTCCGCCGCCTTCAACGCGGCCTCGCGGCTCGCCCAGCCGCAGCTGTATTCGTGCCAGTGCGGCCCTTCGCGATGCTGCATGAAGACGTCGACGCTCCAGCCCGAGGGATAGCACCACGCCACGCGCAGGCAGTCCCCCGCCTCGGCGCCGCCTTCCACGCATTTCTGGCGGGCGCACGCGAATCCGGCGTCGGGATCGCCGGCGGTGCACACGCCGCTCGCCATTTCGGGCGCCTCGGCAAAGGCGATGCCGACCGGGCCTTGCTGGGCACGCGCGCCGGTGGCGGCGAACAGCGCGACGGCGGCGGCGAGCGCGAAGCGAGATTGCATCTCGAATCCCCTTGGAGTTCGGGTTAGAGCCGGGGCGTCCTGGAAGAACCGGGCGCACAATAGCGGGAGATGCAGGAATTGGAACAGGTGCCGGACGATGCCGTCATCCGCGAGGCGGGCAGGCAGGACATCCGCGCGTTGATGGCGCTTTTCGCCGACGATGCGATCGGGGGTCACGGCGACACGGCCGAGGAGACGGCCTATCCAGAGTATCTCGCGGCATTCGAGAGGATTTCGGCCAGTTCCTGCGACCGGCTCTACGTCGCCGAGATTGCCGGCGAAATCGTCGGCACGTTCCAGACCACGCTGACGCCGATGATGTCGGGGCGGGGACGTGTCGTCATGACGATCGAGGCCGTCCAGACGCGGGCCGACATGCGCGGTCGCGGCATAGGCGCAGCGATGATCCACCATGCAATCGAGACGGCGCTCGAGGCGGGCGCCGGTGTCGTGCAGCTTTCGTCGAACCGCAAGCGCGAAGCGGCGCATCGCTTCTACGAGCGGCTCGGGTTCGCCCGCAGCCACCATGGCTTCAAGATGAAGCTCGACTGAGCGGCGCGCGCCGCCATGCGCCCCTTGCGTTCGGGCGCGCCGGACGGCATAAGGCGGCATGCCTTCGCGGGACGTCCAATGAAGAAATTCCTCTTGCAGCTTTTCACCTGGTGGCACGGCCAGACGCTCGGCACGCGCTTTCACACGTGGCGCGCGGGAACCTTCGTCGGCGAGGACGAGCAGGGCAACAAGTATTACCAGGGCGGCAAGGATTCCGAAGGCCGCACGCGCAGATGGGTCATCTACAACGGCCTGTCGGAGGCGTCGCGGATACCGCCGGGCTGGTACGGCTGGATGCATCACCGCTTCGACACGCCGCCGCCCGCCGAGGACTACAGGCCGCGCGATTGGCAGAAGCCGCACGAGCCCAACCACACCGGCACCTGGAAGGCGTACCGGCCGAAGGGATCGGTGCTGCGCCCCGGTGATCGCCCGCACGTGACCGGCGACTACGACGCCTGGACGCCGGGCGGCTGAAGCCGTCGACCGTCGGGTCTTTTGTCGCCACAATCCTTGGTTAACCGGATGTTGATCGGGGCCGGCCATGATGACCGCCCCGGCGCTCGGATTTCACGCACAGGATTCGATCAGGCTACATGAGAAAGACGGCATCTTGGCTCCTGGCGCGGTCGCTCGCTTTCGCTGCCGTCCTCCTCGTCCTGCCCGCCACGCACGCGCAGTCGATCATCATCGAGGAAGAGAAGCTCATCCTCGACGAGGCCTTGCCCGGCGTCGTCGAGGAGGAAGCCGCTCCCGCTGCGGCCGAGCGGATACCGAACCCGGTCGCCGAATTCACCGGAATCGACAAGATCACGGGCCGGATCATCAATTTCGACGTCTATATCGACGAGACGGTGCAGTTCGGCGCACTGCAGGTGACGCCGCGTGTCTGCTATTCGAGCCCCGATACGGCCGAGGCACGGACAGATTCCTTCGTCGAGGTCGACGAGATCACGCTCGACCGCAAGATCCGGCGCATCTTCTCGGGCTGGATGTTCGCCGAAAGTCCCGGCCTCAACGCCGTGGAGCATGCGGTCTACGACGTGTGGCTGAAGGACTGCAAGCAGGAGTCCGAGGTGCCGGCGCCGGAAGCGGCGAGCGCGGACTGAGGGGAATATCGGCGGGCCTTGCGGGTTCCGCCGCTGAAACATCGTCGGCGAAGGACGAAACATGGCCCTGACGGACGAACTGCTTGCCATCGAGAAGGGTTTCTGGACGAGAGGCTCCGACTATTTCGCCACACATGCCGATGGCGAGTGCCTGGTTGCCTTTCCGCAGATGGCGGGCGTGATGACAAATTCCGACCTTGCCGAGACGGCGCGTGACCCCAACCGGTGGAGGGATCTCGAACTCGAGCTCAAGGGGCATGTCCAGCCGAACGAGTCCTTCGCCATGCTGACCTACGAGGCAAAGGCCATCCGCTCGAACGGCGACGACTATCGGGCGCTCGTAAGCACCGCCTACATCCGGCGCGCGGATGGTTGGAAGATGGTCTTTCACGCGCAGGCGCCGATATGATGCCTGGCGTTCCGGCGTGATCTAGGAGAAGACCGCCTCGCCCTCCATCGCCTCCGCCAGCATCCTTTCGTAGCGGCGCCGCGGCACGTCGACAGCGCCGAAACGCTTCAGGTGCCCGGTCGTGAACTGCGTGTCGAGCAGGACGAAGCCGCGTTCGCGCAGGCGTTCGACCAGCGCGACGAGGCAGACCTTGGAGGCGTCGGGCTCGCGCGAGAACATGCTCTCGCCGAAGAACGTCCGCCCGAGCGTGACGCCGTAGAGGCCGCCGGCCAGGTACTCGCCCACCCGCGCTTCGACGGTGTGGCAATGGCCGCGTGCGAAAAGGTGGCCGTAGGCCTCCCGGATCGGCCCGTTGATCCAGGTGCTCGTCCTGTCTTCCCTGGCTTCGGCGCAGCCGGCGATCACGCCTTCGAAATCGCGGTCGAAGTCGATCGAGAAGATGCCCCTGCGGATCGTCTTGCGCAGGCTCCTCGGCACGTGGAAGCCATCGAGCGGGATGACGCCGCGGCTCTCCGGACGCACCCAGAAGACCTCCGGATCCTCGGCGCTCTCGGCCATCGGGAACACGCCCGTGGCGTAGGCCTTGAGGAGCAGGTCCGGCGGGATACGGTAGCCGGGTGCGAACGGGCGTTCCATCGCTGAACCGTCGTTCAGGCCTTCGCCGCCAGGTATTTCTCGAGCCAGTGGATGTCGTAGTCGCCGTTGGCGATATCGCCGTTGCCGACCAGATCGCGAAACAGTGGCAGCGTCGTCTTGATGCCGTCGACGACGAACTCGTCGAGCGCCCGGCGCAGCCGCATCATGCACTCGACCCTGTTGCGGCCGTGCACGATCAGCTTGCCGATCAGGCTGTCGTAGTAGGGCGGGATCCGGTAGCCCGAATAGACGCCCGAATCGACGCGGATGCCGAGGCCGCCGGGCGTGTGGAAATGCGTGATCGTGCCGGGCGAGGGCGTGAAGGTCCGCGGGTCCTCGGCATTGATGCGACATTCGATGGCGTGGCCCTGGAAGCGGATGTCGTCCTGCTTCGCCGAAAGCCCGCCTCCCGAGGCGACGCGGATCTGCTCGTGCACGAGGTCGATGCCGGTGATCGCTTCCGTCACCGGATGCTCCACCTGCAGGCGCGTGTTCATCTCGATGAAATAGAACTCGCCGTTCTCGTACAGGAACTCGATCGTGCCTGCTCCCGAATAGCCGATGTCGGCGATGGCATTGGCGCAGATGCTGCCGATGCGCGAGCGCTGCTCGGCGTTGAGGGCAGGGGAGTTCGCTTCTTCCCAAACCTTCTGGTGCCGCCGCTGCAGCGAACAGTCGCGCTCGCCGAGGTGGATGCCGGCGCCCTTGCCGTCGCCCATCACCTGAACTTCGATGTGGCGCGGCTTTTCGAGATATTTCTCGATGTACACCGCGTCGTCGCCGAACGCCGCGCCGGCTTCGGACCGGGCGGTTGCGAGCGCCACTTCGAGGTCGTCTTCGGTGCGGGCGACCTTCATGCCGCGTCCGCCGCCGCCGGCCGATGCCTTGATGATGACGGGATAGCCGATCTCGGCGGCGATGCGCTTGGCCTGTTTTTCCTCCGTGACGGCGCCGTCGGAGCCGGGCACGACCGGAATGCCGAGGCGCTTTGCGGTGCGCTTTGCCTCGATCTTGTCGCCCATCACCCGGATGTGGTCGCCCGAGGGGCCGATGAAGGTGATGTTGTGGGCGGCCAGGATGTCGGCGAACTTGGCGTTCTCCGACAGGAAGCCGTAGCCCGGGTGTATGGCGTCGGCGCCGGTGATCTCGCAGGCCGCCACGATCTGGTGGATGTTGAGGTAGCTGTCGCGCGAGGGCGGCGGGCCGATGCAGACGCTTTCGTCGGCGAGCCGCACATGCATGGCGTCGGCGTCGGCTGTCGAATGGACGGCGACGGTCTGGATGCCGAGTTCCTTTGCCGCGCGCAGCACCCTGAGCGCGATTTCCCCGCGATTGGCGATGAGGATCTTCTGGAACATGCGGCCGCTACTCGATCACGACGAGCGGTTCGCCATACTCGACCGGCTGGGTGTCCTCGAACAGGATCTGCGTCACCGTGCCGGCGCGTGGCGACGGGATCTGGTTCATCGTCTTCATGGCCTCGATGATCAGCAGCGTCTGGCCTTCGCGGACCTTCTGGCCGATTTCGACGAAGGCGGGCGAGCCCGGCGAGGGAGCGGCATAGGCCGTGCCGACCATCGGCGAGGGCACGATCTTGTCGGAAGGCGGTGCGGGGGTCGTGGCGGCCGCGGGCTGGGCCGGCTGCGCCGCCTGACGATCCTGGTACTGGGGCGCCGGAGCGGCGGCGAAGGCGTGGACCGGGGCGTTCTGGCGCGAGACCCGCACGCGCAGATCGCCGTGTTCGACCTCGATTTCCGAAAGGTTCGTCTCGTTCAGGATACCTGCGAGATCACGAATGAGCTGCTGGTCCACGACGGGTTGTTTTGTCGCCATCGAACGTCCGTTCCTTCCCAAGTTGCCACGCTCCTGAGCGCGGGGATGCCTGGAAGACCTCCCCGGCCGGATCCGGACCACGTTCGGCAATCGCCCGTCGCGCCAGGTCCGCGGACCTCGTGCACGACCGCGCTCCGGCGCGGTGGGACCCTCTATAGTAGGCATAGTTCCCATACGAAAGAGCGCAAGTGCCGATCTTGCGCTCTTCACAGGCGTTCTCGGGCCGTATGCGGGCACCCGGCGTCAGCAGGTCGCCTGGCCGCACTGACCGAGATTGGCGATCTTCTCTTCCAGCACCTCGCGTCCGAGCGCGCCGTAGATCACCTCCTCGCCGACCACGTAGGAGGGCGTCCCGGAAATGCCGAGCTTGTTCGCCAATTCGTAGGTCTGACCGAAGACCTCGTTGATCGCCGGATCCTTCATGGCTTCGCGCAGCGCGGCTTCGTCGGCGCCGAGCGACAGGGCGACCTTCATGGCGCTCTCTTCCGTTGCCTTGGAAGCGCCGCCCAGGAGCTTGGCATGGAACTCGCCGTACTTCTCCGGCATCAGCTTGTGGAAGGCCATGGAAACGACGTGCGCCTTCATCGAGTCGGGTCCGAGGATCGGAAACTCCTTGAGCACGAAGCGCACGTCCGAGTCGCCTTCGATCATGGCAAGCATGTCCGCCATGGCGCGCTTGCAGTAGCCGCAGTTGTAGTCGAAGAACTCCACCAGCGTGTATTTGGCGTCGGGATTGCCGTAGATGCCGTCATGCTCGGACGAGAAGATGTGATCGTTCGCGTCGCGGATGGCGTCGAGCTGGGAAACGCGCTGCTCTTCCTTCTGCTTCTTCTCCAGCACGTCCTGCACCTCGATCAGGATCTCGGGATTGGCCAGCAGGTAGTCGCGGATGATCCCTTCGATCTCGGCGCGATCGACGGAGGTCGGCGCGGAGGTGGCGCCTGACGTGTCCGCGGCCGACTGGGCGGTGGCGAACCCGGACATCGCCGAAAGTGCGATTGCTCCTGCGACCGCCAGACCGAAAAACTTCTTCATGGCTAACCTTTCACACGATGTCCCGGTCACTTCTTGGCCGGTTTCATATTGATGATGTCCTGCGCGCGGACCCAGGAGGGAGATCCCGCCTTGAACTTCTGCTGCGCGCGCGTCGCGAAGATGCGAGCGTCCTGATAGGACCCCGAATAGAAGTGCGCCTCGGCGGTGGCGAGTTCCGCTTCGCCTATGTCGCCCAGGCGGCCGTAGGCCTGCGCCAGATTGAAATAGGCATCCGGGTTTTCGCGGTCGCGTCGCACCGCGTCGCGGATCGCCTTCACGGCCTGGCGGATCGAGGCTTCGTCGCCGCTGGCGATGAGCGCCTTGCCGCGCTGGATCTGGATCAGGTCCGACTTGCCCGGATCCAGCGAGAGTGCGGTCGAATAGGCCTTTGCGGCCTCCGCCGGCTTGTTGGCCCGCATCAGGATCTCGCCACGCATCTCGTGGAACCACGGGTTCTTCGGATTGGCCTTTACCAGTGCGTCGATCTTGGCGAGCGCATTCGCGGGGCTGCCGCGCAGATGCGTGTTCACCGCGTCGGCATAGCGGGCGGGCAGCCCGACCGGATCGTTGCGGAATAGCCGCGCGGTCGCGGCGGGGCCATCGGTATAGGCCGCGATCTTTGCACGCATCATGTCGTGGCGAACCTGCAGCGACTGCGGGTCCTTCTTGCCCCAATCCGCGCTCTGGCGGGCGAGCGTCTCCAGATTGGCGATACGCTCGCGCGGCATCGGATGGCTGATCTGGTAGGGATCGACACGCGCTCCCGAGAGCGCGAGCGCGCTGGCGAACCGGCTGAAGGTCTTCAGCATGCCTTCGGCCGACTGCCCCGTCTTGCGGAGGTACTCCATGGCCGAGCGGTCGGCCGCGAGTTCCTCGGCGCGCTGGTAGCCGAGCAGGCTGCGCCGGGCGATTTCGGCACCACCCATGGCAATGCCGGCGCCGGACTGCGAGAGACTGCCATTGTTTGCCAGCGCGCCGCCGATGCCGGCGCCAAGTCCCAGAAGCGTTGCCACGACCGCCATGGTCTGGGCGCGCGCCAGCTGGTCGCGCAGCCGTTCCTGATGGCCGCCCGCGAGATGGCCAGCCTCATGCGCGATGACGCCGATGATCTCGCTCGGCGTCTCGGCGGTGAGCAGGGCGCCCGTATTGATGAACATGCGCCGCCCTGCCACGAACGCATTGAAGCTAGGATCGTTGACGAGCACGATGTCGACGCCGGCCTTCTGCAGCCCGGCGGCAGCGAAGATGGGCTTGGCGTAGTCCCGCAACAGCGTCTCGATCTCCGCGTCGCGGACCACCGGAACCGGCCGTTGCTGCGCCTGCGCGGCCAGCGGCGCGCCGGCCACCAGTTGCAGGACCGCGAGCGATGTCGCCACGCCGCGCAGCGGGCGGCGGATTGACCGGAAGATCGAGGCTGGCGAAGAAGGCATTGCGCAACTCGTAGACGAGCTTGTCGGAGGGTGGAAGGCGCGGACGCCTCTTTCATGCTTTTGTGATCGACACGGCATTCCGGCATTTATACGGCGCCGCGGCGAATCGGAATCGAAGAAAGGCTACAGATGAAGGTGACGGTCTCAAGGCGCAGCAACATCGAGCCCTTCCACGCGATGGACGTGCTGGCCGAGGCGAACCGGCTGAAGGCCCGCGGCCTGCCGGTGATCTCGATGGCCGTGGGCCAGCCGTCCGATCCGGCGCCGCAGCCGGTGCGGCGGGCCGCGGCCAGGGCGCGCGGGCGAAGGCCGCATCGGCTATACCGATGCGCTGGGGCTGCCCTCCCTGAGGGAGGCGATCTCCCGCCACTACGAGGATCACTACGGGCTGGCGGTGCCGCCGGAGCGCATCGTGGCCACGACGGGCTCGTCCGCCGCGTTCAACCTCGCTTTCCTGGCGATGTTCGATACCGGCGACCGGGTGGCGATCACCGCACCCGGATATCCGGCCTACCGCAACATCCTGAAGGTTCTCGGCATCGAGGCCGTGGAGATCGACCTGGCAGGCGCGGGCACCCTGACGGCGGCCCATATCGAGGAGACGCACCGCACATGGCCCTTTCACGGGCTGCTCTTCGCCAGTCCTGCCAACCCGACCGGTTCCATCATCCCGCCGGACGAGATCGAACGCATCCTCGCGGTGTGCGAGAGGCTCGGCATCTCGGTCATTTCCGACGAGATCTATCATCGCCTTGCCTATGAGCAGCCCGACGTGACGGCGCTGGCGATCGATCCGGATACGGTGGTGATCAACTCCTTCTCGAAATACTACTGCATGACCGGCTGGCGCATCGGCTGGATGGTGCTTCCCGAGGTGCTGCTCCGGCCGGTCGAACGCATCCAGCAGAGCCTCTACATCTCCGCGCCGGAAATTTCGCAATATGCCGCCATCCACGCCTTCGATGCGACCGACGAACTGGAGGCGGTGAAGGCACGCTATGCGGAAAGCCGCAAGTTGCTGCTCGAACGCCTGCCCAGGCTCGGTTTCGGCATAGCCGCGCCGCCCGACGGTGCCTTCTACGCCTATTGCGACGTGTCGCGGCATACCAACGACAGCATGGATTTCGCCCGCCGCATGATCGCGGAGGCGCATGTCGCGGCGACGCCCGGACACGACTTCGACCCCGTGAACGGGCCTCGCACCATGCGCTTTTCCTATGCCGGGGCTCCGGCCGACATGGTCGAGGCGATGGACCGCCTCGAACGCTGGCTGGGCGGGACCTGATCATGGACATCGAAGATGCGCTGGCACAGGTCGCAGCCGAGATGGCGGAGGCCGAGGAGCGCGGCGCGGTGGCGACCTACATCCCGCAGCTCGGCAAGGTCGATCCGCAGCGCTTCGGCATCGCGGTGGCCATGAACGACGGGCGCGTGCTCGCCCAGGGCGACGCCGACGAGCCGTTCTCAATCCAGAGCGTGTCGAAGGTGTTTACGCTGACGCTCGCGCTGGGGAAGATCGGCGACGCTCTGTGGCGGCGCGTCGGCCGCGAGCCGTCCGGCAATCCGTTCAACTCGATCGTCCAGCTCGAGCACGAGCACGGAATCCCGCGCAACCCGTTCGTCAACGCAGGCGCGATCGTCGTCACCGACGTGCTCCTCGCCGGTCATCAGCCGCGCGAGGCGATCGGCGAGATCCTGCGCTTCGTCCGGTTCCTGAGCGGCGATGACGGCGTCCACTATCGACAAGACCGTCGCCGCCTCGGAACAGGCGACCGGCTTCCGCAACTTCGCGCTCGCCAACTACATGCGTTCCTTCGGCAATCTGACGCACGCGCCGGAGATGGCGCTCGGCGTCTATTTCCACCACTGCGCCTTTGCGATGACATGCCGCCAGCTCGCCCTGGCGGGGCGCTATCTCGCCCATGGCGGCAGATATCCGGGGACCCGGCATTCGGTCATCTCGCCCGAGCGGGCGCGGCGCATAAATGCCCTGATGCTGACCTGCGGCCATTATGATGGCTCCGGCGAATTCGCGTTCCGCGTCGGTATCCCGGGCAAGAGCGGTGTCGGCGGCGGCATCCTGGCGGTGGTGCCCGGCGTCGCCTCGATCGCCGTCTGGTCGCCGGGCCTCAACGCAAACGGCAATTCCATGCTGGGTTCGATCGCACTGGAGAAACTGGCGAAAGCCATGAACTGGTCGATATTCGCGCCCTGAGCGCTCTATTCCGATCAGCCCTCGAACGAAAAAGGGCGCCGGAGTGATCCCCGGCGCCCTTTCATTTCAGGAAACCTTTCAGAAGAAGCTCTTGCGCTGCCACCAGCCTGCCTTGCGCGGCTTGGCCTCTTCCTTGGCGGGCTGCTCGGTCGGTCCGGTGGACGTGACCACCGGCTCGGAAGCCGCCGCGCTGCTCGACTTGCGGCGGGAGGTGCGGGCCGGTTCGGCTTCCTCTGCCGGGGCTGCCTCGGCTTCGGCTGGCTCTCCTGCAGGCTCGGCTGAAACCGCCGCTTCGGCCGCGGTCTGGGCTGCTTCCGCGGCCGGTGCGGCTTCGGCGACCTGCTCGGCGGCCGCCTTCTTCGTGCTCCGCCGCGGCTTGCGCTTCGGCTTTTCCGGTGCCGGTGCGGCTTCCGCCTCGACGGCGGTTTCCGCCGTCACCTCGGCAGGGGCTTCGGCCGACGGCTCGCTCACGCGCGGCGCCACGGTGTCGTGCTCCGTCGCGTCGGCTGCGCCCTGTGCCTCGCCTGCGGCTTCCGCCGGTTCGGCCGCATCGCCGTCTTCGCGGCGGTTCTTGCGGCCGCCGCGCTTGCCGCGCCGACGCTTCTTGCCATCGCCTTCGCCGCTCTCGTCCGGGCTTTCGGCCACGGCCTCGGCGGTTTCCGACGCGGTTTCAACATCCGCGACCGCCGCTGTGGCCGTCCCCGCGTCGTCGTCCGCGGCTGCCGCAGCCTGGCCGCCCTCGGCGTCCTGCTCCCGGTCGCGACCGCCACGGCGCCTGCGGCGGCGGCGGCGCTTTCGGCCGGAACCTTCATCCGTTTCGTCGCGGTGCGGCTGCGAACGGGCTTCGCTCTCTTCCGCCTCGGTCTCCTCCTCGGGCTCCGGCTCCACCTCGATGTAGGCATCGGGTTCGGAAGCGGGGTAGGTCGGCGGCACGGGAATCATCACCGGGTTCTCGACCGCGGCGCCGCGCGAGATCGCGTAGTGCTGCATGCCGACGCTCTCGTCGGCCTCGATGGTGATGGTGCAGCCCGAACCGCTGTTCGAGATCGACGATGTTCGAGCGCTTGTGGTTGAGGACGTAGAGCGCCGTCGCCACGGGCGTGCGCACCGTGATGTGGCTGCGGTTGTCCTTCAGCAGGTACTCCTCGATCGCCCGGATGACGTGCAGCGCCACCGACGAATCGGAGCGGACATGGCCGGTGCCGCCGCAATGCGAGCACTGCTTCATGGTCGATTCGAGCACGCTGGCGCGGATGCGCTGGCGCGACATCTCCAGGAGACCGAAATGCGAGATGCGGCCGACCTGGATGCGCGCGCGGTCGTTCTTCAGATGATCCTTGAGGCGCTTCTCGACCGAGCGGTTGTTGCGCTTCTCCTCCATGTCGATGAAGTCGATGACGATCAGGCCCGCCATGTCGCGCAGCCGGAGCTGGCGCGCCACTTCCTCGGCCGCCTCCAGGTTCGTCTGGAGCGCGGTGTCCTCGATGGAGTGCTCCCGCGTCGAGCGGCCGGAGTTGACGTCGATCGCGACCAGCGCTTCGGTCTGGTTGATGATGATGTAGCCGCCCGACTTCAGCGTCACCTGCGGCTGCAGCATGCGGTCGAGCTGTGCCTCGATGCCGTTGCGCGCGAAGATCGGGACGACGTCGCGATAGGGCTGGACCATCTTGGCATGGCTCGGCATCAGCATGCGCATGAAGTCCTTGGCCTCGCGGTAGCCGTCTTCGCCGGCCACCATGATCTCGTCGATGTCCTTGTTGTAGAGGTCGCGGACGGAGCGCTTGATCAGGCTGCCTTCCTCGTAGACGAGGCAGGGCGCGGTCGACTGCAGCGTCAGCGTGCGCACGTTCTCCCACAGCCGCATCAGGTATTCGTAGTCGCGCTTGATCTCGGGCTTGGTGCGGTTTGCGCCGGCGGTGCGCAGGATGACGCCCATGCCCTGCGGCACCTCGAGTTCCCTGACCACATCCTTCAGCCGCTTGCGGTCCGGCGCGCTGGTGATCTTGCGCGAGATGCCGCCGCCGCGCGCCGTGTTCGGCATCAGCACCGAATAGCGGCCGGCGAGCGACAGATAGGTCGTCAGCGCCGCACCCTTGTTGCCGCGCTCTTCCTTGACCACCTGGACGAGCAGGATCTGGCGGCGCTTGATGACTTCCTGGATCTTGTACTGCTTGCGGTAGGCCTTGCGACGGTTCGGAAGTTCCTCGAGCGCGTCCTCTGCGCCGACCGATTCGACCTCGTCGCGCTCGTCGCCATTGCCGTTCTCGTCCGAATCACCGTTTCCGGGGGCATCGGCGTTGCGTCTGCGGCCGCGCGGACGAACCGGCTCGTCTTCATCGTCGTCGGACGAGACCCGCTCCGAAACCACGTCGGCCGAGATCGCGGCGGCCATGGTGCCGCCGCCGCGCGGCGAATCGTCGTCGTCGCTCTCGGAAGAGGGGCTTTCGTCCTGCGGACCGTCTGCCGAGCTTTCCGGTTCGATCGACGGATCGTGTGACGCGTCCGACAGCGCCTCATCGTCGGCAGCGCTCGCGGCTACCGCATCGTCATCCTTGCGGCTGCGGCTGCGTCCGCCGCGTCGGCGCTTGGACTTGCCGCGTTCGGAGCGTTCCTCCGCGTCGTCTTCATCGTCTTCTTCCTCAGCCGCTTCGGCTTCCGCACGAAGCAGCGCCTGACGGTCGGCGACGGGAATCTGGTAGTAGTCGGGATGGATTTCGCTGAAGGCGAGGAAGCCGTGGCGGTTGCCGCCATACTCGACGAACGCCGCCTGGAGCGACGGTTCGACCCGCGTCACGCGGGCGAGATAGATGTTTCCTTTGAGCTGCTTCTTGTCTTGCGATTCGAAATCGAATTCTTCGATCCGGTTACCGCGTGTTACGACGACGCGGGTCTCCTCCCGGTGGGAGGCGTCTATGAGCATTTTGTTGGGCATTATCGAGTTTCTCCCCGGCAGCCGTCGCCGGGGGACGTGGCGTTGGGACGCCGCGCCGCGGGACAGACGGAAAATTCGTGCCGGACAATTTGTCGCCCGCCCCACGCGACGTCAGCGCCGGAACGCATCCGACCGCAGCCGATGCGGCGCGGGTGTCAGGGGATGCGTTCTTTAAGGCGCCAAAAGCCATCGCGTTTCCAAGCGGAACCATTACAACCTCGGCCCGGGCGAGCCGGACCAGCTCTTTGCTCGTACAGAGCCGGCGCGGAAAACATATCCGGCCGTTTTCATCATCCAAGGTGTTCCGCCGATTGCGAACGCCTTGACGAAAACTTCAGGGACCACTACGCGCCCAAGACCGAGCCGTTGCTGGATTGCGCGGATCGCCTCCGGAAATGAATGGGAGGCAGCGGGCGAGCCCGAGCGTTGAAGTAACCCAGCGACGCTTTTATGATTTGGGCGCGTCGAAGGCAACCCCGATTCCAAATGCCGGAAAGCGGCAGGACGGTGAGGGAAACTGACAAGGCTTGGTTAACCACGTGCGGATACGATCCGTTAACCCATAAAGCGCGGCGTGGCCGGGTAGCTTATAGAGTATTTGGGCGAGGTCGATTTGAAAGGTCTGCGGACAACCTGCCGATTCGCTGCGCGATTGAGGTCAGCCTTCTGGCTCGCCCTCATGCTGGCGATGCTTGCGCCGCCGGTGCAGGCCGCGCCCGCGGCGGACGGGAGTTTCCTGGCGCGAGGATACCGCATGGCCGGCGACGCGACGCGCGTGCGGGTGGTCATGGAATTCGACAGCGAGCCGGATTTCAAATGGTTTCTCCTGCGCGCGCCGCACCGGCTCGTCATCGACCTGCCCGAGACGCTGTTCGCCTTCGACGCGGAGGCGCTCGAGCCGCGCGGGCTCATCGACGGGGTGCGCTACGGAAATCTCGGCAACGGCAGCTCGCGAATCATCCTGAGCAGTACCGGCCCGTTCTCGGTCGAAAAGCTGTCCCTCCTCGAAAACGAGAACTCGCCCGGCTATCGGCTCGTGGCCGACATCGTCGCCGATTCGGAAGCCGCCTTCGAGCAGGCGCTCGCCGACCAGACGGCCACCACCGGCTCGACCGTCAGCACGGACAAGAAGGATCGCGTGGCAGCCGCCCAGACCGCCGGCGAACGCCCGTTCACGGTGGTGATCGATGCCGGGCACGGCGGCATCGACGGAGGGGCGAGGGCGGTCGACGGAACCGCCGAGAAGGACATCACGCTCGCCTTCTCGAAGGAACTGGAGCGCCATCTGAACGAGAGCGGCGCCTACAAGGTCTACATGACGCGAGACGACGACACCTTTCTGCGGCTGGACGAGCGGGTCCGGATCGCCCGCCAGCACGAGGCGGACCTGTTCATTTCGATCCACGCGGACACGATCAACATCAAGGGCATAAGCGGCGCGACGGTCTATACGATTTCGGAGAAGGCCTCCGACCACCTCGCCGAGGCCGCGGCCGAACGCGAGAACCTGGCGGACGCAATGGCGGGAATCGAGATTGCCGACGACAACCAGCAGGTCGCCGACATCCTGTTCGATCTCGTACGGCGGGAGACGCACGGGTTTTCGGTGAGTTTCGCGCGGTCGCTGGTCGGCGAGTTGTCGGAGACGATCGAACTCATAAACAATCCCCAGCGCTCGGCCGGCTTCCGCGTGCTGTGTGCCCCCGACGTACCGTCAGTGCTGGTCGAGCTCGGCTATCTTTCCAATCCCAAGGACGTCGCCAAGCTGGAGGATCCGGAATGGCGCCAGAAGGCGGCCAGGAGCATCGGCGAGGCGATTTCGACCTTCGCCCACGCCAAGGTGGAGGCGGGTGGTTGACGACTGATATCGACAGCCGGCGAACCCGCGGCCGGGTCTCCGGGCGGCGCGGCGGCCCTGCCGCATTTTGCCCACAACCGACGGGCAAAGAACGGTTCGACGTATCGGTCTGCAATGCACTCCACTGGGGACGCCCGGTTGTTGCGCGGGAATGCAGGGCGACCGGATTGGAGCGGGTATGATTAGACTGATTGGATACTTCTTCGGCGTGGCCATCATGCTAGGCCTGCTGGCGGCTGCCGGCGTCGGGATCTATCTCACCCATCTGACCGACGATCTGCCCGACTACGAGGTGCTCGCCAAATACGAGCCGCCAGTGACGACGCGCGTGCATGCGGCCGACGGGTCGCTGATGGGCGAGTTCGCGCGCGAGCGCCGTCTGTACCTGCCGATCCAGGCCGTGCCGGACCGCGTGAAGGCCGCCTTCCTCTCCGCCGAGGACAAGAACTTCTACACCCATCCGGGCATCGACCTGACCGGTCTGACGCGCGCGGTCCTCACCAACCTCCAGAACATGGGTTCGGGCCGGCGCCCGGTCGGTGCCTCGACCATCACGCAGCAGGTCGCAAAGAACTTCCTGCTGACGTCGAAGCAGACCTACGACCGCAAGATCCGCGAGATGATCCTCGCCTTCCGCATAGAGCAGGCCTATTCGAAGGACCGCATCTTCGAGCTCTACCTGAACGAGATCTTCTTCGGCCTCGGTTCCTACGGCATCGCTGGCGCGGCGCTCGCCTACTACGACAAGTCGGTCAACGAACTGACCATCGGCGAGGCGGCCTATCTCGCCTCGCTGCCCAAGGGCCCGTCGAACTACCATCCCTTCCGCCACACGGACCGCGCCATCGAGCGGCGCAACTGGGTGATCGACCAGATGGTGGCCAATGGCTACGTCGACCCCGCGGAGGGCGAGAAGGCCAAGGCCACCGGCCTCAACGTCAAGCCGCGCAACCGGGGCAACTACCTGTTCGCCGGCGAGTACTTCACCGAGGAAGTACGCCGGGAACTCATGGACCGCTACGGCGAGGATGCCCTCTACGAAGGCGGCCTCTCGGTGCGCACGACGCTCGACCCCAAGCTGCAGGTCCTGGCCCGCAAGGCGCTGCAGAACGGCCTGATCCGCTACGACACCCTGCGCGGCTATCGCGGACCGGTCACCACTATCGACATTTCCGGCGACTGGGGCATTCCGCTGGCCGAGGTGCCGGCGCTCGGCGACGTGCCGGAATGGAAGCTCGCCGTCGTGCTGGACGCCGGAGCCGACGGCCTGACGCTCGGACTTCAGCCGGGCCGCGAGGTGTCGGGCGAGGTCATGGCGGAGCGCGAGAAGGTCTCGGTTGCGGCCGGCGACATGAAGTGGGCGATGAGCCACATCGTCGACGGCAAGCGCCTGAAGGCGAACACGCCTGCCGACGTGCTGCAGCCGGGCGACGTCGCCTATATCGAGAAGAAGGCGGACGAGGACGGCTGGAACCTGCGGCAGGTGCCGAAGGTCAGCGGCGGCCTCGTGGCCATGGACCCGCACACCGGTCGCGTCCTTGCCATGGTGGGCGGCTTCTCCTATGCCGAATCCGAGTTCAACCGCGCCACCCAGGCCTATCGGCAGCCGGGCTCGTCGTTCAAGCCGTTCGTCTACGCCGCCGCTCTCGACAACGGCTACACCCCCGCTTCGGTGGTGCTCGACGCGCCGATCACGATCACCATCGGCAACGAGGTCTGGTCGCCGAAGAACTATGGCGGCAAGTCCGCCGGTCCCTCGACGCTGCGCGTCGGCATCGAGCGCTCGCGCAACCTGATGACGGTTCGCCTCGCGCACGACATGGGCATGCCGCTGGTGGCCGAATATGCCGAGCGCTTCGGCGTCTACGACAAGATGCCGCCGCACATCGCCATGTCGCTCGGTTCGGGCGAGACGACGGTCATGCGCATGGTGTCGGCCTATTCGGTGTTCGCCAATGGCGGCAGGTCGATCAAGCCTTCGCTCATCGACCGCATCCAGGACCGCTACGGCAAGACGGTCTACAAGCACGACGAGCGCGGCTGCGACGGCTGCAATGCCACCGCCTGGAACGGCCAGTCCGAACCGGAACTCATCGACAATTCCGATCAGGTGCTCGATCCGATGACCGCCTACCAGATCACCTCGATGATGGAAGGCGTCGTGCAGCGCGGCACCGCCACAACCGTCGCCGAACTCGGCCGCCCCATCGCGGGCAAGACCGGCACGACCAACGACGAGAAGGACGCCTGGTTCGTCGGATTCACGCCCGACATCGTGGTCGGCGTCTATATGGGCTACGACCAGCCCAAGCCGATGGGCAAGGGCTCGACCGGCGGCGGCCTCGCGGCGCCGATCTTCAAGGAGTTCATGGCGGGCGCGCTGAAGGACATGCGGCCGGTCGATTTCCAGGTTCCGCAAGGCATGAAGCTGATCGCCATCAACCGCCAGACCGGCATGCAGGCGAGCGAAGGCCAGCCGGGCGTCATCATGGAGGCCTTCAAGCCGGGCACCGGGCCCGCCGACAGCTATTCCATCATCGGCGGCGATTTCGGCACGGGACAAGGCGCGGCGATCTCGCCCTCGGCGAGCCGGGCGATCTCGACGGGCGGCGGCGGGCTTTACTGATCCGCGCCTGACGGGCGGCACTTCCTCATTCTTTACAGCGGCGGGCCGGCTCAATATGGTCCGCCGCGATTCACCATCCCACCCAACGGAAAGAGCAGGCAAGCTGCCATGCGCGCGGAAACGCAGTATCTGGTCGACGAAATCAAGCAGGGCATAGGCCTGCTGAGGAGGCATCTTTGACTGGGATCAGTCCCTCAAGCGCCTCGACTATCTGAACGTGCTCGCCGAGGACGGCGAGCTCTGGAACGATCCCCAGAAGGCCCAGGAACTGATGCGCGAGCGCCAGTCGCTCGAGGATCAGATCGCGGCCATCAGACGCCTGACGGCAAGCCTCGACGACGGCATCGGCCTGATCGAACTCGGCGAGGAAGAGGGCGACGAGGGCGTCGTCAAGGAGGCCGAGGCCTCCATCCGCGAGCTCAAGGCCGAGATCGCCGCCCGCCAGATCGAGACGCTGCTCTCCGGCGAGGCGGACAAGAACGACACCTATCTCGAGGTCCATGCCGGAGCCGGCGGAACCGAGAGCCAGGACTGGGCCAACATGCTCTTGCGCATGTACACGCGCTGGGCCGAACGGCGGAAGTTCAAGGTCGAAGTGCTCGAGATGCACGACGGCGAGGAAGCTGGCATCAAGTCCGCGACGCTGCTGATCAAGGGCCACAACGCCTATGGCTGGCTGAAGACGGAATCGGGCGTGCATCGCCTGGTCCGCATCTCGCCCTACGACAGCAACGCCCGCCGGCACACGTCCTTCGCCAGCATCTGGGTCTATCCTGTCATCGACGACACGATAGAGATCGACGTCTCCGAGTCAGACGTGCGCATCGATACGTACCGCGCGTCGGGATCAGGCGGCCAGCACATCAATACGACGGATTCGGCCGTGCGCATCACGCACATCGCGACCGGCATCGCGGTCGCCTGCCAGCAGGAGCGCTCACAGCACAAGAACCGGGCCAAGGCCTGGGAGATGCTGCGCTCGCGCCTCTACGAGGCGGAATTGCAGAAGCGCGAGGAGGCCGCCAGCGCGACGGAGGCTTCGAAGTCCGACATCGGCTGGGGACATCAGATCCGGTCCTACGTGCTGCAGCCCTACCAGCTGGTGAAGGATTTGCGGACCGGCGTCGAGAACACGAGCCCGCAGGGGGTCCTCGACGGCGATCTCGACGACTTCATGGAAGCGTCGCTGTCACAGCGCATCGACGGCGGCGCGACCGAGGTCGCCGACCTGGACTAGCCGTGCAACGGACGCGCTAGAGCAGTTTGCCGATGGCGTTGCCGACCTTCAGGAACTTCACCGGGTTGACCGCTTTGCCGTTGCGCCGCACCTCGTAGTGCACGTGCGGCCCGGTGGAGCGGCCCGAACTGCCGGCCAGCCCCAGCACCGTCCCGGCCTCGACCGTCTGCCCTTCCTTGACCTTGAACGCGCTGAGATGGGCAAAGCGGGTGGTCAGGCCGCCGCCATGGTCGATCTCGACCATGCGGCCGTACCCGCCGTTCCAGCGCGCCTTCAGGACCGTGCCGGCGCCGGTCGAACGGACCGGGAGCCCGATAGAGGCGCGGAAATCGATGCCGGCGTGGAAGGCCGGCTTGTCGATGAGCGGGTCGCGCCGAACGCCGTATCCGCTGGTCACGGTACGTCCGGGAGCAGGGTTGGCGATCGGCAGGCGCGTGGCCGCCGTGCGTACCTTCTCGAGCTTGCCGAGAGCCTCGTCGAGTTCCTCGACCTCGTTCTCGAAGCCATCCGTCTGGCTGACCGGCAGGAGCGGCCCGCCCACGTCGCTTTCCCCGTAGGCGGGATCGATTTCGAGCCCGGCCGATTGCAGCGCGGCAACGATCGCATCCGCCGTCTTGTAGGCGTTTTCGGTGAGCGTCCGAATCTTGGTGATCTGCCGGCTTTCGATGTCCCTGAGCGACCTGTTGATCGTGACGAAGATCTGGTCGGCGCGATCGGCCGCCGAGACGGGCTCGCCCGCAGGCGTTCGCGACGTCAGGCGGGCCAGGGCGGAGATCGCGGAATTCGCCACGCCGGAGGCGGCATAAGCGTTGAGCGGGACCGCTTCGGCGCGCAGTTCGGGCTTTTCGACCGGCACGGGGGCTTCGGCGGGTAGGACATCCGCGCCGCCGGCTTTTTCCAGGAGCGGCAGAATGCGTCCGTTGCGTTCCGTAAGTTCTTCCTGCCGGTCCAGAAGCTCGGCCACCTTGCTCTCCATCAACTGCTGGTCGAGCAACTGGCGGCTGGTGATCCGGTCGACCTGGCTCCGCAAGGCCGAGATGCGGTCCTCGTAGGCCTGCTGAAGGCGCGCCTGCCGGGCGACGGTGGCGCCGATCAGGTCGTCGCGCAGCACGAGATAGGATGTGGCGAGGAGATAGCCGATCGCCATCGCTGCGATGGCCGAGCCGCAGAGCGCCGCCATCCAGGGCCGCACCGTGAAATGTCTTATGTCATCGCCGCGGGCGATGATGACGGTGTGGGGTTCCTTGCGCTTTCCGAAAACGGCAGACGAACGGGTTTGTGACACCGGATACTGCTTCCATTCCGCTAACTCACCGGACCCCGATTAGACATTGTTAGGGTTAAGAAAGCTTTTCTACCCGCCGCACGCGGACGATCTATCGCGAGGATGCCGTCAACGAGCGGTAGAAGAGCGGCGTGAGACCGGCTTCCGATCTTGCCCGGTCGTTGAATGGCGGCTTCAGTTCACCGCGGAAATTGGCCCGGACCAGTTCCTGGAAACGCTGCGCGGGGTTGATGCGCTCGCGGGCGCAGTAGAAGCGGAACCATTTGGCGCCGATGGCGACGTGTTTTTTCTCGTCCTCGTAGATGATGCGCAGGATCGCGGCGGTTTCGGCGTCGCCCGTCTCGATCATCTTGTCGAGGAGAGACGGCGTGACGTCGAGGCCGCGTGCTTCGAGGATGAGCGGCACGACCGCGAGCCGTGCGACGAGGTCGTTGCGCGTCTGGTGCGCCGCTTCCCAGAGGCCGCCATGCGCCGGCAGGTCGCCATAGTCGGCACCGAGATCGCGCAGCCGGTCGCGCAACAGCGTGAAGTGCTTCGCCTCCTCGAAGGCCACCTGCATCCAGCCGTCGAAGAAGCTCGCGGGCGGCCGTTCGCCGGCGAACCGGGCGACGATGTCGAGGGCGAGGTCGATGGCGTTGAGTTCGATGTGGCAGAGCGCGTGGATGAGCGCGACGCGGCCCTTCGCGGTGTGCAGGCTTCGCCTCGGGACATGGCGCGGCTCGACGAGTTCCGGACGGACCGGCCGGCCGGGCTTTTCCGGCGGGAGCGGATCGCGCGGGTTCAGGATCGAGATCGATCGCGAGAACCAGCGGGATGCTACCGCCCGGACGATCGACGTCTTGCGGTCGAGGTCCGCGGCGGCGACCGCGTCGATGCAGCCGCCGCGCAGGCTTTCCGGCCGGTAGTCGCGATCGTCCATCGCTGGGGACCCGTCAGGATGCCTTGACCAGATCGAGCACTGCCTGGGCGTGGCCCGGAACCTTCACCTTGGGCCAGACCTGGCGGACCTTGCCGTCGGGACCGACGAGAACCGTCGTCCGCTCCACGCCCATGTACTTGCGCCCGTACATGCTCTTCTCGACCCAGACGCCGTATGCCTCCAGCGTCGCCTTCTCCTCGTCGGATGCGAGCACGACCGTCAATCCGTGCTTCGCCTTGAATTTGTCATGACTTTTTGCGCTATCGGGGGAGATACCGATGACGGCAGCGCCCGCCTTTTCGAATTCCGCCCCGAGGGCCGAGAAGTCGATTGATTCGGCGGTGCAGCCGCTCGTGTCGTCCTTTGGATAGAAGAACAGGACGACGTTCTTCCCGCGCAAGGCAGAGAGGCTGATGGTTCCGCCGCCATCGCGCGGGAGTTCGAAGTCCGGGGCATTCTTTCCGACCTCGGGGAGAGCCATGTTCGATCCTTTCTTTCTCGGTGACCGGCAGGCGGTTCGCCTTATAATGAACGCTGTGGATTCGTCCATGGATCACACGCGCTGACGGGCAGGCGGTGGAAAAAACAACCGAACGGCATCAACGGATCCGTTTCAGGCGCGATGAGATCACCGCACTTGAGGAGTTTCCGTCAGCCTCCTCAGTGCAAACCGCCGGACCGCCCCGCCGCCGCGGCGGCGCCTGGCTTCGCGCGATTGCCTGGACGGGAGGTGGCCTCGCGCTGCTGCTGGCCGTCGCCATCGGAACCCTCTATCTCGCGGGCTCGGCGGGCCTGGGAAGCGATCGGCTGAAGAAGGAGGCATCGGCGGCGTTGACTGCGATCGCCGGCAGCCCGATCGAGGTGGAGGCGGGCCCGGCCCGCCTTTCCCTGAGCAGTTCGCAGCTGGTCTCGCTGGAAATCCCCGACGTCGGACTGTCCGCCTCTACCGGACGGACCGAATTCGCCAGGGCCGGAGCGATCCGCTTCGGGTTTTCGATCTGGCCGTTGCTGAGTGGCGATCTTCACGTAACCGACATCCGGCTGACCGATGCGACGATCGCGCCGGGGGCGCTTTCCGTCGGCGCCGGCGGCGACTGGTCCGAAGGGCTCCGCGACGGACGCGGCCTCATCGATCCCGATCTCGTCGTGAAACAGGTCTTCGCGAGCATCGACCGGGCCTTCGACGGTCTTCGCGGAAGGACGGTGCCGCGCGTTTCACTGGAAAACGTCACCGTCCTGGTCGGTGCGGGCGCCGACGCAAGAAAGCTCAGGATCGGCAGCGCCGATCTGTGGGCGGACGAAAAGGGCGTC
Source organism: uncultured Alphaproteobacteria bacterium (assembly GCA_963747465.1). GTDB lineage: Bacteria > Pseudomonadota > Alphaproteobacteria > Rhizobiales > Rhizobiaceae > Aquibium. Next base: position 721,573 of record CAVVFC010000002.1, on the reverse strand, counting down.
CTGCGGATTGCCGCCACCATGGAGGCGGACGGGCGGCCGATGGAGATTTCCGGCAACGCCGAACGCGCGGCCGGCAACCGTCAGATGCGGTTCTCGGTCGCCGCGGAGATCGGGCTGGATGCCCCCGATGCCGGTGCCGCGCAGGTGCATCCGCTCGTGTCCGGACGCTCCGAAGTGTCCGTCAGGGGCGTGAGGCCTGCGGATGGACCCGAACGATTGCGCTTCACCGCGCGTTCGAAGGACCTGGTGATCTCGATCCCCGAAATGCGGCCGCTCGTGGCCGATGTCGAGGTCGGCGGGATGTTGAAGGCGGGAACCGGCAAGGTGGAACTCGAGCGCATCCGCATGGCCACGCGCCGTTCCGCCTTTCTCTTCAATGGTGCGATCGGGCCGATACCCGAGGCGGAGCCCGACGCCGCATCCGCCTACAGGTGGGAATTCGTCACCAACGGCTCGCGCATCGCCGGGATCGACGTGCCCGAGCCGGCGTTGCCCTTCGTCGCGCGGGTTGCCGGAAAGTATGAACCGGCGCAGCGCCTGCTTACCGCCTCCGAGATCGGTATACGAACCGGCCAGGGCGAAATCGTCGGCCAGGCGACCGTCGGCTTCGAACCGGGCGAGGCACCCGCCATCGCATTGGCGCTCGATGTGCCGCGCATGCCCGTCGCCCATGCCAAGCAGCTCTGGCCGGAAGAGGCCGCGTCCGGAGCTCGTTCCTGGGTGCTGGCAAACGTCTTCGGCGGGATCGTGAAGGACTCGCAGATACGTTTCCGCGTCGCCGCCGGCAGGCTCGGCAACGGCGTCGCCCTGAATGGCGACGAGGTGAACGGCCACTTCGAGATCGACGAGACGCGCTTCGACATCACCGGCGATCTGCCGGCTGTCCGCGATGCGTTCGGAAAGGTGGATTTCAGGGGCTCCGACGTGGACATCGCCCTCACGTCGGGCACGGTCTTCATGCCGACGGGCCGCACCCTGTCCGCCACCAACGGCAGCTTCCTGATCCGCGACGTCGAATCGAAGCCCACCATCGGCTACATGGACATCGACGTGAAGGGCGAAGCGCCCGCGGTGGTCGAGTTCGCCTCCTATCGGCCGATCGACGCCATGCGCCATCTCCAGTTGAGGCCGGAGGACTTTTCCGGCCAGGCCTCCGGGAACGTGCGGGCGGACATCCCGCTTCGCAACGACTTCCCCCTCGAGCACCTCGACTGGGAGGTCGACCTCACATACGACAACCTGTCGATCGCAAAGCCCTTCGAGGGGCAGGAAGTCGCGCAGGCGAAGGGCTCGATCAAGGTCGACCCGCAGCGGGCTGTCATCGAGGCCTCGGCGCGGCTGAACGGCGTCCCGGCCGAAATAAAACTGACGGAACCGCTCGGCGAGAACGGCCCGCCGCGCGACCGCGACGTCTCGCTCGTCCTGGACGAGGCTGCCCGGGCGAAGATAGCTCCGGGACTGAACCAGATGCTTTCCGGTCCCGTGAAGGTTTCGGTAGATCTGCAGGACGGCGGCGTGCAGCGATTCGAGGCGGACCTGAAGGATGCGCGTCTCTCTTTCCCCTGGATCGGCTGGACCAAGGGCAAAGGCATTCCGGGGACTGCGTCCTTCACGCTGAAACAGGACGGCGAGAAGATAACCCTGTCGGATTTCCGGTTGACCGGTGAGACGTTTTCGCTCGACGGCGAACTGCGGCTGGCGGGCGGCGAACTCGTGGAGGCCCGCTTCGGCAAGGTGACGCTCAATCGCGGCGACAATATCTCGTTCTCGCTGTCGAAGCAGGGCCGAGGCTACGCCATCAAGGTCGACGGCCCGGCGTTCGATGGCCGTTCCATCATCAAGCTCTATCTCGCGGAGACGGAGAAGGCGGAGAAGGCGGTCGAATCCGTGCCGATCACGCTGGACGCCGCCGTGGGTCGAATGACCGGTTTCGGGGACGAGGTGCTTTCGAACGTGGCCGTGAAGTTCCGCGGCACCGGTACGAACGTGGGTGCGCTGCAGATTTCCGCCGCCTCGGCCACCGGCGCCAAGGTCGGGATTCTCAACGACACCAGTGCGGAAGGACGCTCGGTTCGCATCGATTCTGCCGACGCCGGCGCGCTTCTCCGCTTCCTGAACATCTACGAGTACATGCAGGGCGGCGTGATCCGCATCGCGCTCGCGGCGAGCGCCGGCGGACCGCTCAAGGGGCAGGTCGAGGCGCGCGACTTCTCGGTCGTGAACGAGCCGAAGCTGCGCTCGCTGATCTCGCTGCCGCTGCCCGAGAGCGATGGTCGCAGTCTGGCGCAGGTCGTGCGGCGCGACATCAACGACCAGAAGGCATTCTTCGAACGTGGCTTCGCCCTGATCGAGAAGGGCGATGGCTATCTGAAGATCGATCGCGGCGTCCTGAGGGGACCGGCCATAGGCGCGACCTTCCAGGGCACTTTCTACGACCCGCAGGGCAACATGAACATGACGGGCACCTTCATGCCCGCCTACGGGATCAACCGCATCTTCGGCGAGATTCCGCTCCTCGGGCAGATCCTGGGGAATGGCCGCGACCGCGGACTGATCGGCATCACCTTCCGCCTCGCCGGAAATTCCAAGGCACCTCGGCTCGACATCAACCCGCTCTCCGCGGTCGCCCCCGGCATCTTCCGCTCGATCTTCGAGTACAACTGAGGGAACGGAGGCAGTTTTCGATTGAGGCCGAGATGGTCTGCTTTGCCGCCGCGTCAGACCGGGCGGACGAGGACGTGCTTCTTCTTGCCGAGCGAGAGCTTTATGATGCCGTCGGACGTGAGTTCGCCCTTTCCGACGATCTTCCGGTCGTCCGACACAGGCAGGTCGTTCACCTTCACCGCACCGCCCTGCACGTGACGCCGCGCTTCGCCGTTGGATGCCGCGAGCCCGGCGCGAACGAACAGTGCAAGGATGCCGATGCCCGCGTCGAGGTCGCCGCCCGGGACCTCTATCGTCGGCAGGCTCTCGGCCAGCGCGCCTTCCTCGAAGGTCTTGCGCGCGGTCTCGGCCGCCTCGTGCGCCGCCGCGCGGCCGTGCAGCATGGCCGTCACTTCCGTCGCGAGCACCTTCTTGGCATCGTTGATCTCGCTGCCTTGGAGTGCCGCCAGCCGGGCGATCTCCTCCATCGGCATGGTGGTGTAGAGCTTCAGGAAGCGCCCGACGTCGGCGTCCTCCGTGTTGCGCCAGTACTGCCAGAACTCGTAGGGGCTGAGCATTTGCGGCGACAGCCACACCGCACCGGAGGCGGACTTGCCCATCTTGGCTCCGGAGGATGTCGTCAGCAGAGGCGATGTCAGCGCGTAGAGCTGCGGCGCGCCCAACCGGTGGCCGAGGTCGATGCCGTTGACGATGTTGCCCCACTGGTCCGAGCCGCCCATCTGCAGCCGGCAGCCATAGCGCCGGCTCAGCTCGACGAAATCATAGGCCTGCAGGATCATGTAGTTGAATTCCAGGAAGGACAACGACTGCTCCCGGTCGAGCCTGAGCTTGACGGATTCGAAGGAGAGCATCCGGTTGACCGAGAAGTGCCGGCCGACGTCGCGCAGGAACTCGACATAGTTGATGCCCATCAGCCAGTCGGCATTGTTGACCATCAATGCGTCCTTCGGACCCTCTCCAAAACGGAGGTAGGAGGCGAAGTTCTCGCGGATGCCGGACAGGTTGTCCTCGATGTCGGCGGGGGTGAGCAGCTTGCGCGCCTCGTCCTTAAAAGAGGGATCGCCGATCATCGACGTGCCTCCGCCCATGAGCGCGATCGGACGGTGACCTGTCTGCTGCATCCAGTAGAGCATCATGATCTGGATCAGCGAGCCGGCATGCAGGCTCTTGGCCGTTGCGTCGAAGCCGATGTAGCCGGTGACGGTCTCCGTAGCGAAGAGATCGTCGAGCCCGGTCTCGTCCGAGATCTGGTGGATGAAGCCGCGCTCGGACAGCGTGCGCAGGAAATCGGATTTGAATGCCGTCATCATGTTCGCTTTCGCAGGAGCCTCGCGGCGGGCGCCGTGGCATTTCGGGATGCGGGCCTTTAGCATCGCCGGCAACGGAATCACAAGAAGAGCAAGCCCGATGGCCCTGGTACGCGCGCTCGGCATGATGAGCGGCACCTCGATGGACGGGATCGACCTTGCGGTGGTCGAGAGCGACGGTGCCAGCGGGGTGTGGCGCGGGCCATCCATGTTCATCCCCTACGAGGCGGCGTTCAGGCGACGGATCGAGGCAGGGCTGGAGACCGCCAAGACTGTCGGACGGCGGGATGGACGACCGGGCGACCTGGCGGCACTGGAACGCGAACTGACCCTGCGCCACGCCGAGGCGGTGAAGGGTTTCCGGTCGAGATTTCCGGCGCAGGCGATCGACCTGATCGGCTTCCATGGCCAGACGGTGCTGCATCGGCCGGAAAAGGCCCTAACGGTGCAACTTGGCGACGGGGCGCTGCTGGCGCGCGAGATCGGGCTGCCGGTGATCTTCGACATGCGTGCGAACGACATGGTCCACGGAGGACAGGGTGCGCCGCTGGTGCCGGTCTATCACGCCGCACTGGCCCGTTCGCTGCCCGAGCATCCGAGGGGTTCCTTTCCGGTCGTCTTCGTCAACATCGGCGGCATCTCCAACGTCACCTTCGTTCCGGCGCAAGGCGATCCGGTCGCCTTCGACAGCGGTCCGGGCAACGCACTGATCGACCGCTGGGTCGCTGCGGAAGGTGGCGTCCCATTCGATGCCGACGGGATGATCGCAAGCGAGGGCGGCATCGTACGCGGGGTCGTCGACCGCTATCTTGAGAACCCGTTCTTCGAACGGCGCGCGCCGAAATCGCTCGACCGGCTGGACTTCTCCCTGGACGAGGCAGCTGGGCTGGAACTCGCCGACGGCGCGCGCACGCTGGCAGCCGTATCGGCCGAAGCGATCCTCAAGGCCGCCGAACAGATGCCCGAGGCGCCCAAGCTCTGGATCGTCTGCGGCGGCGGCCGCAAGAACCCGCACATCGTCGCCGACCTGGCGACCGGCGCCGAAAGGACCGGGGCGGAAGTGATCCTTGCGGAAGACGCTGGCTTCGACGGCGACGCGATGGAGGCCGAGGCGTGGGCCTACCTGGCGATCCGCTCCGCGCGTGGTTTGCCGCTGACCTTTCCGACCACGACGGGATGTCGCGAGGCGGTGACGGGCGGCGTGCTGGCGAAGCCGGTATCGACTGCGCCGGCTTAGTCCCGCTCGGCTCCTCGCTCCCGCACCAGCGCGGCCATGTCGGGCCGTTGCGCCACGTCATAGCCGGTGGCCACCCGGGCGCGGTCTTCCGCCGGCCGGTTCTGGCTCACCTTCCACTTGCCTTCGAGCGCAATGATCTCGATGCGAATTCCGACGATGCCGCGGACCTGCGCGGCGACGAACTCCGGCGGCGCATCGTCCACTGCCCAGGGTTCTTCGCGCGCGGCTTCGTGGCGTTCGGTGAGGTCCCTGATCTGCGTGGAGAGCCAGTCGGCATCCTCGAAAACCGCGGCGCGCCCGCGCGCCTGCACGATCACGTAGTTCCAGGTCGGTACGACCTTTCCGGTCTCCTGCTTCGTCGCGTACCAGGACGGCGTGACATACGCCTGCGGTCCCTGGAAGACGACGAGCACCGGCAAGTCGGGATTGGCCTGGATCTCCCGCCACACCGGATTGGCCCGCGCGCAGTGGGCGCGAAGGGTTCCGTTGGGCGTGTCGGCGTCGAGCAGGAAGGGCAGGGGATTGGCGATGGGTCCGTCCGGCCCGTTGGTCACGAGCAGGCCCAGCGGCTCGGACCGGATGAGATCGTGCAGGACGTCCAGCCGCGTCTCGCGAAAATGCGGCGGCTGGTACATCCGGTTTTCCTAGCGGAGCCGCTTCGGCCGCGGATCGGCGAGTTCGCCGGCAAGCCGCCGGTCGAGATAGTCCGAACACTCCGAAAGCAGAAGCTCGGCGTCGTTGGAGAAGAAATGGTTCGCGCCGGGCATGATCTTCTGCGTGATCGTGATGCCCTTCTGGGAATGCAGCTTGTCGACCAGTCCCTGAACGTCCTTCTGCGGCGCGACCTTGTCCTGATCGCCGTGGATGATCAGGCCGGAGGAGGGGCAGGGCGCCAGGAAGGAGAAATCATAGATGTTGGGCTGCGGCGCGATGGAGATGAAGCCCTCGATCTCGGGACGGCGCATCAGGAGCTGCATGCCGATCCATGCGCCGAACGAGTAGCCCGCGACCCAGCAGCTCTTGGAATCCGGATGCAGCGACTGCACCCAGTCGAGCGCGGCGGCGGCATCCGACAATTCGCCTGCGCCATGGTCGAACTCCCCCTGGCTGCGGCCGATCCCGCGGAAGTTGAAGCGCAGCGTCGTGAAATTCCGCTTCTGGAACATGTAGAAAAGATCGTAGACGATCTTGTTGTTCATGGTTCCGCCGAACTGTGGATGCGGATGCAGCACGATCGCGATGGGCGCGCTCTTTTCCGTCGAAGGCTGGTAGCGGCCTTCCAGACGTCCGTCCGGTCCGGCGAAAATGACTTCGGGCATGGGTACTCCAGTTTACGTAAGGGGCGGATGCTGCATCCGGCCGGCGGAGGTCCGGCCTTGACGTTGAGCCGCTGCCTCCATAGAACCTAGTTTAGAACTGTTCAAAACTCGGCAGTTGCCTGCCGGTGAGCGGCTAAATAGGACGTCTGGCCTCGCGATTTCAAGGAAATTGCGACATCTCTCGTCTCTGCACCCGATCTGGAACCCGTCCTGAGCCAATGGCAAGAGAACGCGCCTATCTCGACCACAATGCCAGTGCGCCGCTGGTGGCGTCGGCACGGGTCGCGATGCTGGCGGCTCTCGAACTCCACGGCAACCCGTCTTCGGTTCACGCCGAGGGCCGCGCCGCGCGCAGGATGGTGGAGAATGCGCGCCGCGAAATTGCCGGACTGGTGAATGCCCGACCGGAGCACGTCGTCCTCACCTCGGGTGCGACGGAGGCCGCCTCCATGCTGCTCACCCCGCACTGGCGGATGGGTCGCGGTCCCCTCCACATCTCGCGCCTCATGGTTGCGGCCTCCGACCATCCCTGCATCCTCGGCGGGGGATCGTTCCCGGGGGATGCCATCGCCGTGCTGCCGGTGCTCGGCAACGGACTGCTCGATCTTCAGGCGCTGGAAGGGGCACTGGCCGGACATGATCGGGACAGCGGCATGGCGCTGGTGGCCGTCCACGTCGCCAACAACGAAACCGGCGTCCTCCAGCCCGTCACCGAGATCGGCCGGATCGCCAGGGCGGCTGGTGCGCTGACGGTGTTCGACGCGGTCCAGGCTGCGGGACGCATTCCTCTCGATATGTCAGAAGGTTGGGCGGATTTCCTGATTCTGTCCTCGCACAAGATCGGCGGCCCGACGGGCGCCGGCGCCATCATCTCCGCTTCCGACCTTCTGATGCCGCGCCCGCTGGTCTCGGGCGGCGGACAGGAGCGGGGACATCGGGCGGGGACGGAGAACGTTCCTGCGATCGCCGGTTTCGGCGCGGCGGCGCGCGAGGCGGTGGAGGCACTTGCCTCGATGCACGAGGTGAGCCGCAAGCGCGACGCGATCGAGGCAGCGGTGCTGGAACTCGCGCCCGATGCGATCATGTTCGGCAACGACGCGCCGCGCGTCCCGAATACGGTCTTCTTCGAACTCCCCGGCATGAAGGCGGAGACGGCGCAGATCGCCTTCGATCTCGCCGGAATCGCGCTGTCGGCCGGCTCGGCCTGTTCATCCGGCAAGGTGGGACCGAGCCACGTTCTGAGGGCGATGGGATACGGCGACAACGCCGGCGCCTTGCGGGTCTCGATCGGAACGTCGACCACCGACGGGGAGGTCGCCATGTTCAGGGATGCACTGGCTGCCATCGTCGCGCGCCGATCCGGCGCGAACCGGGCAGCGTAACGGAGGACGAGAAAGGCCGGTTTCCGCACGATTTCCTCGCCCCGGGCGGGTGAATTCGACAAGCGGATGCACTACATGAGGCACACGCCGACAATGCGGTGCCATAGTTTGAAAACTGCCGGGCCTTGAACCCGGCGAGTATGGAGAACGCGACATGCCTGCTGTGCAGGAAACGATCGAGCAGGTCCGCAAGATCGACGTGGACCAGTACAAGTACGGGTTCGAAATCGTTCATTGAGATGGACAAGGCCCCCAAGGGCCTGAGCGAAGATACGATCCGCTTCATTTCCGCCAAGAAGGGCGAGCCCGAGTGGATGCTCGAATGGCGCCTCGGCGCCTATCGCCGCTGGCTGACGCTTGAGGAGCCGACCTGGGCGCGGGTGGATTATCCGAAGATCGACTTCCAGGACATCTACTACTACGCCGCGCCGAAGACGCAGGCGGGGCCGACGTCGCTCGAGGAGGTCGATCCGGAACTCCTGAAGGTCTACGAAAAGCTCGGTATCCCGCTCAAGGAGCAGGAGATCCTGGCCGGGGTGAAGAAGCCCGGCCATGAGGCTGACGACGAGGGCCTGAACGACGAACTCGCCAACGACAACGTCTTCAAGTCCGGCCGCGTGGCGGTGGATGCCGTCTTCGATTCCGTCTCGGTGGTGACGACCTTCAAGAAGGAACTGGCCAAGGCCGGCGTCATCTTCTGCTCGATCTCGGAGGCGATCCGCGATCATCCGGAGTTGGTGAAGAAGTACCTCGGTTCGGTCGTGCCCACGACGGACAATTACTATGCGACGCTCAATTCGGCGGTCTTCACCGACGGCTCGTTCGTCTTTGTGCCCAAGGGCGTACGCTGCCCGATGGAGCTGTCGACCTATTTCCGCATCAACGAGAAGAACACCGGCCAGTTCGAGCGCACGCTGATCATCGCCGAGGAGGGGGCGTACGTCTCCTATCTCGAAGGCTGCACGGCTCCGCAGCGCGATGAGAACCAGCTGCACGCCGCCGTCGTCGAACTGGTCGCGCTGGACGATGCCGAGATCAAGTATTCGACCGTCCAGAACTGGTATCCCGGCGACAAGGACGGCAAGGGCGGCATCTACAACTTCGTCACCAAGCGCGGCGACTGCCGCGGCGACCGCTCCAAGATTTCCTGGACGCAGGTCGAGACCGGCTCGGCGATCACCTGGAAGTACCCGTCCTGCATCCTGCGCGGCGACAATTCGCGCGGCGAGTTCTATTCGATCGCGGTGTCGAACGGACACCAGCAGATCGACTCAGGCACCAAGATGATCCATCTCGGCAAGAACACGTCGAGCCGCATCATATCCAAGGGCATTTCGGCCGGCCATTCGAACAACACCTATCGCGGCCAGGTCTCGGCGCACCGCAAGGCGACGAACGCGCGCAACTTCACCCAGTGCGACTCGCTCCTGATCGGCAACGACTGCGGTGCGCATACCGTGCCCTACATCGAGGCCAAGAACGCCACCGCGCAGTTCGAGCACGAGGCCACGACGTCGAAGATCTCCGAGGACCAGCTGTTCTACGTCATGCAGCGCGGCATTCCGGAGGAGGAAGCCGTCGCCCTGATCGTCGGCGGCTTCGTGCGCGAGGTCATCCAGGAACTGCCGATGGAGTTCGCGGTGGAGGCGCAGAAGCTGATCGGGATCAGTCTCGAGGGAAGCGTAGGGTGAGTGTTGCTCGCGGTCGCCCGAATCGCGTTCGGCATCTTCTTTGTCGGGTCGGCCATCCTGAAGATGGCCGCGATGGACTACATGACCGGGATGCTGGCGGATGCGGGGTTCAAGACGCCTTTGCCGTTCGTTCTTGTTGCGATGGTAGCGCAGATCGCCGGAGGCGGTGCGCTCATCGTAGGCAGGATGGTCGTCCCGGCGGCATTCGGACTGATCGCCTACGTGGCGGTGGTCAATTACTATTTGCACCCGTTCTGGGTGCTCGGTGGCGAAGAGGCGGCCATGCAGTTCCAGCTCTTCACCAAGAACCTTGGAATAATGGCCGGGCTGCTCGCCCTCGCGGGCGCATCCGGTGGGAAGCACGACGAGGATAGCAATGCTTGAAATCAGAAACCTCCACGCCCGCATCGCCGAGACCGGCACGGAAATCATCCGCGGGCTGAACCTGACCGTGAAGGGTGGCGAGGTCGCAGCGATCATGGGGCCGAACGGCTCCGGCAAGTCGACGTTGTCCTATATCCTCGCCGGCCGCGAGGACTACGAGGTGACAGAGGGCGACATCCTCTACAATGGCGAGTCCATTCTCGAGATGGACCCGGCCGAACGCGCCGCCAAGGGCATTTTCCTCGCTTTCCAGTACCCGCTGGAGATCCCCGGCGTGGCGACGATGGAGTTCCTCAAGGTCGCGCTCAACGCCCAGCGCCGCGCGCGCGGCGAGCCGGAACTGAAGATCCCGGACCTGATGAAGAAGGTCCGCGATGCCGCCGGTCGCCTCGGCATGGACATGGCGATGCTCAAGCGCCCGCTCAACGTCGGCTTCTCCGGCGGCGAGAAGAAGCGCGCCGAAATCCTCCAGATGTCGCTGCTGGAGCCGAAGCTCTGCGTGCTCGACGAGACCGATTCCGGCCTCGACATCGATGCGCTCAAGGTGGTTGCCGACGGGGTCAACGCGCTGCGCGCGCCGGACCGCGCCATGATCGTCATCACGCACTACCAGCGCCTGCTCGAATACATCGTGCCTGACAGCGTGCACGTGCTGTCCCGGGGAAGGGTCGTGAAGTCCGGCGACAAGGATCTGGCGCTCGAACTAGAACAGAACGGCTACGCCGAAATCGTCGGCGAGGCCGCGTAGGTGGTTGTCATGAACATTCATTCCCAGCCCCAAAGAACACCCGCCGAGACCGCCCTCATCGAGGCTTTCGAGGAGCGGGTCGCCGACCTGCCCGGCAACGAGGCGGTGGTCCATCGTCGCGACGACGCGATCGAGCGGCTGAAGGCTGGACTGCCGACGCGCCGCCTCGAGGCCTGGCACTACACCGACCTGCGCCGCCTGCTGACCAGGGTTCCTTCATACGATCCCAGTCTGCTGGCAAAGCCTTTGCCGGTCTTGCTGGAGGGCTCTACGGTGCTGCCGATCCTGAACGGAGTCGCCGCCGAGGCGCCGAAGCTGAAGGGCGTGAAGGTCGTGCGTCTGGAGGAGAAGCTCGCCGACGGCAGCTTCGCGCAGGCTTTGACGACCGACGATCCGGCCGACGTCATCGGTCCCCTCAATGCCGCCTTCGTCGCCGACGGATGGTATCTGGACATTGCGGAAGGTGCCGAGATCGCGGCGCCGATCGAGCTCCAGAACGTCCATGCCGGCGGTCAGGCGCATGTGCGCCTGCCGGTGAACGCCGGTGCCGGCGCCAGGGCGACGATCGTCGAACGCCAGAGCGGCAGCGAAGAGGCGCTGGTGTCCTCCGTCAGCCATCTGGTGGTCGGCGAGGATGCCGAGATCGTCTGGATCATCCTCCAGGAGCAGCCGGAAGGCACGACGCACTTCGGCCAGTTCAACGCCTGGATCGGCAAGGGTGCGAAGCTGACGCTCTTCGTGATGAACGCCGGCGGCAAGCTGGTGCGCCAGGAGATCAGGGTCGATGCCAGGGACGAGGATGCCGAGTTCCAGTTGCGCGGCATAAACCTGCTTTCGGGCGACAGCCACACAGACGTGACCATGGTGCTCGACCACTCCGCACCGTGCACCACCTCGGCCGAGGTCATCCGCAACGTCGTCACCGGACGCGCTCGTGGCGTCTTCCAGGGCCAGATCCGCGTCGACCGCAATGCGCAGAAGACCGACGCCAAGATGTCGTGCAACACGCTGCTGTTGTCGGATGATGGCGAGTTCTCGGCCAAGCCCGAACTGGAAATCTTCGCCGACGACGTCGCCTGCGGCCACGGTGCGACGGTGTCCGAGATCGACCGCAACCACCTCTTCTACCTTATGGCGCGCGGGGTACCGGAAAAGGAGGCGCGCGGCCTCCTGGTCAAGGCCTTCGTGGCGGAGATCATCGAGGAACTGGACGACGAGAACATGGTGGCGGCGCTCGAAGCCAGGCTCGACGGCTGGTTCGCAGCGCATGGGTAGCGAGCGAATGGCGAATTAGAGAGTAGGGAGTAGAGATTGGTAGCGCCCAGCGGCATCGTCGCTATTCGCTCCGGAAATGAGTTCATGGATCAGATTGCCACATCACAGCCCTACGACGTCGAGGCGATCCGCCGCGAGTTCCCGATCCTGTCGCGCGAGGTCTACGGCAAGCCGCTCGTCTATCTCGACAACGGCGCCTCGGCGCAGAAGCCGCAGGCGGTGATCGACGCGATCACGCACGCCTATTCGAGCGAATACGCCAACGTGCACCGCGGGCTGCACTTCCTGTCGAACGCGGCGACCGACGCCTACGAGAAGGCGCGCGAGACGACGCGGCGTTTTCTGAACGCGGCCAGCGTGGACGAGATCGTCTTCACCAAGAACGCGACCGAGGCGATCAACACGATCGCCTATGGCTGGGGGATGCCGAACATCGGCGAGGGCGACGAGATCGTGCTCTCCATCATGGAGCACCATTCCAACATCGTGCCCTGGCATTTCATCCGCGAGCGGCAGGGCGCCAGGCTCGTGTGGGCCCCGGTGGACGACGACGGTGTGTTTCACGTCGAGGAATTCGAAAAGTGCCTGACCGAGCGAACGAAGCTCGTCGCCATCACGCACATGTCGAACGCGCTCGGCACCGTCACGCCGATCAAGGAAATCTGCCGCATCGCGCATGAGCGCGGCATCAAGGTGCTGGTCGACGGCAGCCAGGGCGCGGTGCACCTGCCGGCCGACGTGCGGGACCTCGGCTGCGACTTCTACGTCTTCACCGGGCACAAGGTCTACGGACCGTCCGGCATCGGCATCCTCTACGGCCGGATGGAGATGCTGGAGGCGACGCGCCCCTTCCAGGGCGGCGGCGAGATGATCGAGGACGTCTCGATGGACCGTGTCACCTACAACCATCCGCCGCACCGCTTCGAGGCCGGGACGCCGCCGATCGTGCAGGCGATCGGCCTGGGGGCGGCACTCGAATACATGGAGACGGTCGGACGCGAGGCAATCGCCGCGCACGAGGCGACGCTGCGCGACTATGCCCATGAAAGATTGCGCGGCATCAACTCCATGCGCATCTTCGGCAACGCACCGGACAAGGGCGCAATCGTCTCCTTCGAACTCCAGGGTATCCATGCGCACGACGTTTCGATGGTCATCGACCGCTCGGGCGTGGCGGTGCGGGCAGGCACCCACTGCGCCCAGCCGCTGTTGAAACGCTTCGGCGTCACCTCCACATGCAGGGCGTCCTTCGGCATGTACAACACGAAGGCCGAGATCGACGTCCTGGCCGAGGCGCTGGAAAAGGCGCGAACGTTTTTCGGGTGAAGACCATGAGCGAAGACACTGTCCACAGCGACGCCAATGTGAATGCTCCCGCGGATTCGATCGGAGCCTCCTCGACCATTCCGCCGGACGAACTCGCGCGCCTGACCGACGACATCGTCGGGGCGCTCAAGACCGTCTACGATCCGGAGATTCCGTCCGACATCTACGAACTCGGCCTGATCTACAAGATCGACATCGAGGACGATCGTTCGGTCAAGATCGACATGACGCTGACCGCGCCCGGATGTCCCGTCGCCGGCGAGATGCCGGGCTGGGTCGAGAATGCGGTGGGCGCCGTCGAGGGCGTCTCGGGTGTCGAGGTCGCCATGGTGTTCGATCCGCCGTGGACGCCGGACCGCATGTCGGAAGAGGCGCAGGTGGCCATCGGCTGGTACTGACGGTCGTCTATCTCATTTCCGTACGGCTTCGTCGCGCACGGCGATGACTGACTTGTTCAGTCCGGCGACCTTCTCGTGGAACACGGTACCGTCGGGGAAGAGCCTGCGCATCTCCCGCGTCGACAGCAGTCGATGGTGATAGATGACGTCGCGCGCCTCCTCGATGGTCGGAACCCGCTGAAAGAATCCGAGTGAATAGCGTGTGATCATGCGCTCGCGCATGCGGACCGGCAGGTACTGGAAGCCGGGGAATCGGAAGTGCGGCTCGTAGGGAAACCAGTAGTTCGGCGTCTGAACGTAGTAGCGCGGGGCGAGCCGGCGCGTGTTCGCCGCGAAATCCTCCATGTCCATCCAGTTTCCGACGTGCTCGACGACGGAATTCGAGTGCACGAGGTCGAACCGGCGGCCGTCGAAGAGTGCCAGGTTCGTGGCGCTGTCCCGCTGGAACGAGAAGAGGTCCGGCTGCTCGATCTGCTGGTCCTCGGTGTTGACGATGGTGAAGCGGAGCCGGTGCCGGTTCGCCCGGAGAAAATCCTCGCCGATCTTCCAGTAGGTCTCGGTCCCGCCGAGGTCGAGGATGTCAGCCGTTCCACGCTCGCGCAGGATGGTTTCGATCAGTCCCTGTATGTGCCTGAAGCGCTTTGCGCGAAAGCCGAATTCGAGGCTCTTCGCGTTGCTGTACGGATCGGCCTTCGCCGGCGCGAGCAGGGCCGTATCGGTGATCGAGGCGTGCGGCATGTCAGTTCCCCTGTGGAATGTCCGCACGTTAACGTAAATGGAGCGATTAAGATTAACCGAAAGTTAAAAGATGGTTAAAGACCATTTTTAAGTAAAATTCGAATGATCCGCCCGTCTTGATCGGCGTTGGCATGATCAGATGAGCTGCAGGCCCTTCATGCTGGCATGCCCGTTCTTGCCGATGATGATGTGGTCGTGCACGGCGATGCCGAGCGGCTTGGCCGAATCGACGATCATCTTCGTCATCTCTATGTCCGCGCGGGAAGGGGTCGGGTCTCCGGAAGGATGATTGTGCACGAGAATGATCGCGGTTGCCGAGAGTTCCAGCGCCCGGCGGACGACTTCGCGCGGGTAGACCGGCGTGTGGTCGACGGTCCCGGTCTGCTGCACCTCGTCGGCAATCAGCGCGTTCTTCTTGTCGAGAAACAGGATGCGGAACTGCTCGCGGGCCTCGAAGGCCATCGCGGTGCGGCAGTAGTCGAGGACCGAGTTCCACGAGGCCAGCACCTGACGGCCGCGGATACTGCTTTTCAGCATGCGCTCGGCCGCGGCGGCGGCGAGCTTTATCTCCAGGGCAACCGAGCGGCCGACGCCCTTGGTCTCGATCAACAGGTGCATCGGCGCACCGAGAACCTCGGCAAAGGATCCGAAGCGGGCGATCAGCGCCTTCGCGATCGGTTTGGTGTCCGCGCGCGGTATGGAGCGGAAGAGCAGGAGTTCGAGGAGTTCGTAATCGGCCAGCGCATCAGCGCCGCCCTTCAGGAAGCGCTCGCGCAGGCGTTCCCGGTGGCCCGAATAATGCGGCCTTGCCTCGCTGGCGGTGCCCGGCGGTACCTTCGCCGGATGCTCCGCGAAGAAACCGCGCTCGTCGTCGTGCTCTCCGACCATGCCGCCCCCGAAGCGTGATCCGGACCTTGCCCGGCCCGGTTGTGCGTCGAGATTAGTTCGGCAGCCCCGGCCGGTCGAGGCCCCCTGGCGAAAGCGTGAAGATTTCGCAGCCGGTCTCGGTGACGCCGACCGTGTGTTCGTATTGGGCCGAAAGCGAGCGGTCGCGCGTGACCGCCGTCCAGCCGTCCGACAGCACCTTCACGTGCGGCCGGCCGAGATTGATCATGGGCTCGATGGTGAAGATCATGCCGGGGCGCATCTCCACCCCTTCGTTGCGGCTGCCGTAGTGCAGGATGTTCGGTGCGTCATGGAACAGCAGCCCGACGCCATGGCCGCAGAAATCGCGCACCACGGAGCAACGCTCGGCTTCGGCATAGGACTGGATGGCCGCTCCGATCGCTCCGGTGCGGGCGCCGGGTTCGACGGCGGCGATACCGCGCATCATGGCCTCGTGCGTGACCTCGAGCAGCCGTTCCGCGGCGCGCTTGATCTTGCCGACAGGATACATGCGCGAGGAATCGCCGTGCCAGCCATCGAGGATGTAGGTGACGTCGATATTGACGATGTCGCCCTCGCGCAGAGGTTTTGCATCGGGAATGCCGTGGCAGACCACGTGGTTGATCGAGGTACAGGAGGACTTCGTGTAGCCCCGGTAGTTGAGGGTCGCCGGGATGGCCTCGTTGTCCATGCCGAACTCGAACACGAACCGGTCGATCTCGTCGGTCGTCGTGCCAGGCTGGACGATGGACGCGAGCTCGTCGAGCGCCCGCGACGTCAGTTGGCACGCCTTGCGCATCCCTTCGAAGGCTTCGGCATCGTAGAGCCGGATCTGTCCTGTATTCTTCAAGGGCGCGGCGGCGGCTTCCTGATAGGTGACCATGTTTCTGTCCGTTGATCCACGCGTATGGCCGATCGGCTCGACGCGCCTTGAGGCTGATTTGGCACCGATGAGGCCTCGCATCAAGTGCGGGACGGATTGCAATCCCGATCTGGCGGATTCCCACAGGGACGGCGGCATTGCGGATCGGCGCGGTAAGTGGCGGCGACCTCACCCCTGAGCCCCTTCGCTCCGGCTTGGGGAGCGGGTCGGGTTGCCTGGATGAAGTCCGCCACCTTCGCGGCTGAAAGGAAGATCATTCGTCCGCCAATGCGTCGGAAAGCAGTGCCGCCAGGAGCCTCGCCTGTTCGGCGGGCATTTGGAGGCGCACCCGGCCTCCACGTACGTCCGTCAGCAGAACCGCCGGGTTTCCGTCGATGTCGGGATGGGCTTCGATCTTTTCGACGATGAAGTCGTGCGGTTCGTTCGTTGGTTTTTTCATGGTCGCTGCGGTTCCTTTCCCGACGCAGATGATAGCACGCCCGACCCGGTCGGTCTCATGGCGCGATGAGGCGGTTGCCTTTTTGGAAGTTGTGCCCTAGGTGCCCATCGCATGCAACTTAGTGTTGCTGTCGCCAAGCCTGCGCTTTACACCTAGTGAAAGAGATTTTGCCGGTCGGAACCAGGAAACAACAACCGAATAGTCGGAGTCATTCGATTGCGTAAATTGCTTGCTGCTCTCGCGGCATGGGTCGTTCCTGTAACAGTTGCCCACTCCGCGGAATTGGAGGGAGTCATCCTGCGGGTGAATCCTGCCGACATGACCATAACGATGAATAACGGCATGCAGGTGCGGGTCGCAGCCGGCCTCGATTTCTCGAGACTGGCCCCGGGCATGACGGTCAGGTTCATCCTGGACGACTTCAATGCAGTTGATTCGTTCGACGTCCTGAGATCCACTCCGCCGACGGAGCAGCCCTCGTAAGGGATTGGACCATTCCCCGGTACTGACTGCCCCGGCTGCTTCGGTGGCCGGATTTTTTGTTCGCCGCTGCCGGACGACGAGGAGATAGCGGTAATGTCCGGAGGGCTAGAGCCGGCGACGGTTCCTGCTCCTGCCGGAAAGCGCCTGCCTCAGCCTGTGCTTTGCCGCACGGGGCCGGTGTCCGTCCCGAAAAATCTCTGGCGCACGAACGCCGGAGCGATGAGGACCAGGCCGATGATCGTGGCGACCAGATCCGGCGCGACGAGGAAGATCGCGGCAAAGCCCAGAAGTATCCGCTCATACAGGCGCAACGGCGCAAACAGCCAGTTCGAGAACGCCGAAGACAATGCCCAGATGCCCAGCATAGCGCCTCCTGCGGCCAGGAAGAATTCCGTCCAGGTGAAGCCGTCGGTGACCAGCAACAACGACGGGGAGAAGGCGAAGACGAACGGTACCAGCGCCTTGCCCATGCCGAGCCTGAAGGCGGTGTTGCCCGTCTGGAAGGCATTGGCGTTGGCGATCCCCGCGGCCGCATAGGCAGCCAGCGCCACCGGCGGCGTGATGTCGGCCAGCACCCCGTAGTAGAAGACGAAGAAGTGGGCAACGAGCGGCTGCACGCCGAGCAGCCCGAGGATGGGAGCGGCGACCGCGATCATGATCAGGTAGTTCGCCGTGGTCGGTATGCCGCAGCCCATGAGAATGCAGACGACCGCCGTCATGATGAGCGTGAACAGCAGCGTCAGGCTGGTGACGCTGATCAGTTCGAAAGGCAGGACCGAAAGCAAGCCGCTGACATTCGTCGCCCATTCGGCGGCCACCGACGTGACCATGTAGGCGATCTTGAACCCCACGCCCGTCAATGTGACGACGCCGATGACGATGCCCACCAGTGCAGCGGCGGCGGTGACCGACAGCGAGTACTTCGCGCCCACGATGAAGCCGTCCCACGTCTCGCGCACGGTCTCGCGAGCCGCGGTTTTCAGGTCGTGGCGGATCACGTTCTGGATCACCAGGACGAGCAGGCAGGACGAGATTCCCCAGAAGGCGGCGAGGTACGGCGTCTTGCCCGAAAGCAGGACCGCCACCAGCACGAAGAGCGGCAATGTCGTCAGCCAGCCGGCCTTGAACACGGTCCAGGCGACGGGAAGCTCCTCCTTCGTCAAGCCGCGAAGCCCGCGGCGACGCGCTTCCAGGTGGACCTGCACCAGCACACCGAAGAAGTGCATGAAGGCCGGTACCAGCGCGGCCGTGAGGATGGTGGTCAGCGGAACGCCCAGGTACTCGATCATCAGAAAGGCGACCGCGCCCATGACGGGTGGCGTGATCTGGCCGCCGGTGGAACTGGCCGCCTCGACGGCAGCGGCGAAATGGCGGGGATAACCGATGCGGATCATCGCCGGGATCGTCAGCGAGCCGGTCGTCACCGTGTTGGCGATCGAAGAGCCCGAAATCGAGCCGAGCATCGCCGAAGAGATGACCGACACCTTGGCCGGTCCTCCGGCGAAACGCCCTGCGAGCGCCGAGGCGAGATCGATGAAGAGCTGCCCCAGTCCGATGCGCGTCGCCAGGACGCCGAACAAAACGAAGTGGAAGACGTAGGTGGAGATGACACCCAGCGCCGTGCCGTAGATGCCCTGGCTGGTGAGATAGAGGTGATTGACGATGTTCGTCCAGCTCGCGCCCGGATGCGTCAGGACGCCCGGCATCGACCGGCCGAAATAGGCATAGGCGAGAAACAGGATCGCGATGACCGGTAGCGGCCAGCCCATGGCGCGGCGCGTGGCCTCGAGCAGCACGATGATCAGTATCGTCCCCATGATGACATCGATCGCCAGCGGATCGCCGACGCGGAATGCGAGGTCGTCGAAGATCCAGGGGACGTAGAGGGCTGCGGCGATCCCCGCTGCCGCGAACACCCAGTCCAGGATGGACACGCCGAGCGGCCGGAGCAAGGTGCTGCGCGGCTCCGGCGCCGCGCCCCATGCCACGAAGGAAAAAAAGATGAGACCGAGCGTGAAAGCGAGATGCGTCCCGCGATGCGTTACCGCTTGCGGGATGCCATATCCGGCGGTGTAGAAGTGATAGCAGGAAAGGACGAACAGGACCGTCGCGACGATCCAGTGCAAGGAGGGCGGCAGGGGGCGGAACCGGACCTCCGGGTCGTAGCGCTCTTCCAGCGCCTTCATCTCGGCTTCGGTGAGCGCCTCCTGACGATCGGCCTCGGTCATGCTGCACCCCGCTCGCAAAGAGGGGCCGGCGAACCGGCCCCATGCATTCGTAGACTTATTCGGCGGTCATGCCGCTGACGTCCATGCCCTTTTCCTTGTAGAAGCGGGCCGCGCCGGGGTGAAGCGGAATGCCCACGCCGTCGAGAGCCGTCTCGAGCGTGATCTGCTTGCCCTTCTGGTGGCCGGCATCCAGGAGCTTGCGGGTGTTGTCGTTCCACAGCGCCTTCGTGACGTTGTAGATCAGGTCGTCCGGCTGCTCGGCAGAGGTAATCCACTGCGCGCCCACAGACAGCGTGGTCGTGTCGTCCTCGACACCCTCATAGGTGCCGCCGGGCACCGTGTTCTCGGCGAAGAACGTGTACTTGCCGATTACGCCCTCGGCCTCCTTGCCGGAGATCGGGACCAGCGTGATCTCATCCTGGCTCGCCAGTTCGGCGATCGCACCCGCAGGAAAGCCGCCGACGAAGAAGAATGCGTCCATGGCGCCGTCGCGCATCCGTTCCGCGGCCTGGTCGGGCTTGAGGAATGCCGCTTCGATGTCGTCCTCGCTCAGGCCGTAGGCCTCGAGGATGATGCGTGCGTCGACCAGGGTGCCGGAACCGGGTTCGTCCAGAGAGACCCGCTTGCCGGCAAGATCGGCGACGCTCTTGATGCCGCTGTCGGCACTGGCGACCAGGTGGATGGTCTCGGGATAGAGGTTGGCGATGGCCCGGAGCTTCGCGACTGCCTCGCGATCCTGCCAGATGCCGGTTCCAGTCTGTGCCCAGGTGGCGACATCGGACTGCGAGAAACCGGATTCGAGCGAACCGCCGGCGATCGCGTTGACGTTGGCGACGGAGCCGTTGGCCGAAAGAGCCGTTGCGATCAGCCCCGGAACGCCGCACGAGCCGCCTTCCTCGCAGGGCCGGGAGCCGGGCGGGTTGGAGATGGCGTTGGCGATGAGGCCGCCGATCGGATAGTAGGTGCCGGCGGTGCCGCCGGTGCCAATGCGGAAAAACTGCGGCTCCTGTGCCTGCGCGGCCGAGCCGGCCACCATACCAAGGGCTACGAGCGCGGAAAAGATGAGCGATTTCATGTGAGTTGCCTCCCTTCGGCTTATGATCCGTGCAGCTAACATCATTTGGCCGCTGGCCTCAACTCGGCGAGTGAGGAAATCGGGCTGGTGGCGAGGTCGGGAACGGCCGGAAAAGGCGAAAAGTTTGCACGAACGCTGCGCGGGTCGCCCCCACGGCGCTGCATCTTGTTGGAGGGAGGCTGAAGCCGTACCGGTACCGGGTGGCTGCGATCCTGCCGATGGCACGCCCAACGGGAATCGAACCCGTGTTTCCGCCGTGAAAGGGCGGCGTCCTAGACCGCTAGACGATGGGCGCGTGGCAGAACGTGCGGCCTTATAGTCAGCTTCATGGGGGCGGGCAACCCGCAACGCGGTGCCGCCATGAGAAAATTTTCAGCTGCGCCGGCGGCAGCGCCAGTTCCAGTCGCGCTCGGGCCCGACGTCGACATGAACCGAGTTCGTGTGGCAGTAGGTGCCCACGCCGCCACGCCCCGGCATGGAGCGGACGAACTTCGCCAGTTCCCATTTGCTGACGCCCGGCACCTGCACGTCGGCCGCCGCGCAATACATGTGCAGCGAGTTCTTCGCACCCCGCGCCCGCCGGTTGCGCTCGGGGCTGCGGTAGCCCGAAGTCACGATCATGCGCTTGCCGAAATGCTGCTCGACCGACTTCAGCACCCGCACCAGCGACGGCTTGAGGCATCCGACGTCGACGCCCTCCGTCTGCTTGATCAGACCGTTCGGTGCCAGGCGCGCAAGGCCCGCGGCCGAGGCGACCTGGATCGGGCCGTCCTCCTCGTGAACGTCGATGTCGGAAATGTCGTCCATGCCGGACTTGCGGGTGATCTCGAACAGCGAATCCTGCCGTACGCCCGGCAGCGCCTCGCCGGAAAACACCGGCCTTGCCGCGTCCGCCGCGCCGCCGGTCGATGCCAGCTTCACGAGTGGCCGATCCGCCGCCCGGGCGGTTGCGGTCGCACCAGAACCGGCTTCGGCCTGCTTCTTGATCTCGAGCACGGGCCGCGACTTTTCGGGCCGGCTGTCGGGCTCGCTGGAAAACAGCGAGGCGAGGAAACCGCGTTTCTTCGGCGGGGGCGCCGGCGCGGGCCCAGGCCCGTTTTCGATGAAGCCGGTCGGTGTGTTGCCGTTGCCCGCCGTGGCGTCGGGTGATGCAGAGACCTGCGGCACCGCAGGCGAAGACGCCAGGGCGGCGGTGCTCGCCACTTGCACGGGCTTTTCCGCAGCGGTCGAACCCGCCTGGGCGATGGCCTGCGCCGCCTGCGTGGCAGGGCTCCGCTCCGGGACGAAGGCGACCGCTGCCGGAAGGTCGGCACCGGCGGCTTGCGAACCGCCCGCCTGCGCGGCCGCGGTGGAATCCTGGGAGAGGGCTGCGGCACTACCGTCGCTGGCCGTCTCCGTTGCGCCGGCGTCGGCTGAGAGTTCGGCCTCCGCCTGTGTCAGGACCGTGGCGAGAGAGGGTGAGCCGCCGGAATAGCCGGGAGCAGTCGCATCGAGGGTCGGGCCGCCGGTGACGGTACATGACGCCAGGAATGCCGCTGCGAACAACGCCGACGCTGCGCGGCATGTTCCGCTTGCAAGAAGCGTTGCGTGTGACCTCAACCGGCATTCCCCCGTTCACGTGCCCGTTCCGGGAACGTTTGGTTCTGCACCCCGGAACCGACCACTCGAATCCCGCCCCGATTCGATGTCCCTAACGGCTGTGCACGCGATGCGCAACGTGTGGTGCGTCCAGAATAGGGCAGGAAATTGTCCTTGTGACCCCGCTTTCCGCCCCGGCCGGCCATTCTCCCATCACGCAGCGTTACCGCAGATTGCAGATCAGACCCGTACCGTGACGTAGGAGCCCGGCGCATCGCAGAGCACCGGCATGTTCCGCGCGCCTGGCTTGCGCGCCTCGACGCGCTTCCTGTCACGGCTTTCGATCCACTTGTGCCAGTGCGGCCACCACGATCCGGGTGTCTCTTTGGCCGCCGCGACCCACGCGTCGAAATCGCCCACCGGCTTGCCGCCGGTCCAGTACTGGTACTTGTTCATGGCCGGGGGATTGACGACGCCCGCGATATGGCCCGAACCGGCCATGACGTACTCCACGTCTCCGCCGAGGAAGGAACAGCCTGCGAAGACCGAACGGGCAGGGGCGATGTGGTCCTCCTTCGCCGCCAGATTGTAGACCGGTATCGTGATGTCGCGCAGCGCCACCGTCTTGCCTGCCAGCATCATGGTTCCCTGCGACAGCGCATTGTTCATGTAGCAGTTGCGCAGGTAGAACGAGTGGTTGGCAGCCGCCATGCGGGTCGAATCCGCGTTCCAGTAGAGCAGGTCGAACGGCATGGGTTCCTTGCCGCGCACGTAGTTGTTGACCACGTATGGCCAGATCAGGTCGCCGGCGCGCAGCATGTTGAAGGCCGTCGCCATCCGGGTTCCTTCGAGATAGCCGGTCTCGCGCATCGCGCGCTCGACCGCCGCGACCTGTTCCTCGTCGACGAAGACCTTGAGGTCGCCGGCATGGGTGAAGTCCACCTGCGTCGTGAAGAAGGTCGCCGAGCGAATGCGGTCGTCGCCCTCGTTGGCCATCAGTGCGAGCGCGGCGGCGAGCAGCGTACCGCCGACGCAGTAGCCGATGGCGTTGACCTTGCGTTCGCCGGTCGCCTGCTCGATCGTGTCGAGACCGAACTTCAGCCCCTCGTCGATATAGGCTTCCCAGTCCTTGAAGCCGTGGCGCTCGTCCGGATTCACCCAGGAAATGACGAAGACGGAATGACCCTGTCCGACCGCCCAGCGGATGAAGGATTTCTGCTCGTTTAGATCGAGGATGTAGAACTTGTTGATCCACGGCGGACAGATGAGAAGCGGCCGCTTCAGCACCTTCTTGGTCGTCGGCTCGTACTGGATGATCTCGGCGAGCTCGCTGCGGGCGATCACTTTTCCGGGCGTCGTGGCGATGTTTCTGCCGACCGCGAACTTGGTGTAGTCGGCCTGGCGCAGTTTCAGTTCGCCCTTTCCCGCGGCGATGTCCTCGGCCAGCATCTGCATGCCCTTGACCAGGTTCTCGCCATGGCTCGAGACGGTCTCGCGGAAGAGTTCGGGGTTGGTGAGGATGAAGTTCGAGGGCGAGATCGCCTGCGAGACCTGCCTGACGTAGAAGTTCGCCTTGTGGCGGGTATGTTCGTCCAGCCCTTCGGCGTTCTGGACGAGGTCGTTGGCCCAGCGGGTGGTCACGATGTAGACCTGCTTGAGGAAGTCGAAGAAGGCGTGGGTGCTCCAGTCCGGATCCTGGAAGCGCTTGTCGCCGCGCTCGGGCTCCACCGGCTGGACGTCTTCGCCGCCCATCCGGCGCACCGCGTTCGCCCAGATCGTCATGTAGCTGGAGAACAGCCTGGTCTGCGCTTCCAGGGCCCGGGAAGGATCGGAGAGCCAGTATTCGCTGACCTTGGAGAAGGTCTTGACCATGTCTGCCATCGGCTCGGCCATGCTGTCGCGCACCTCGCCCCGCTCGCGCGGCGTGACCCAGGCCGAGGCGGCCTTCCCCGCATTCTCGATCATGCGCGCCAGGTTGCGTGCGAAGAGTTCGGGGTCCTTGATGACGAATTGCTCGGCGGAAGTGCCTTGCGGGGGCGAATCCTTCCTGTCCTCAGGTCTGGTCATCTGGATCGGTTCTCCTCCCGGCAGGCGCTTTCTTGACACAATATCATGTGACGACCATAGGGGTCCAACTGTAGGGACCGGCGATCGTCGGGCTTCCCTAATGTAGGCTCGGGAAGACATTATGTCCCTCAGACGTCCTGGTAGTATTTCCGGTCCATCGGGCACCGGGCCAATCGTCGCATGCGCGGCCATGCTCTGGGGCGCTTTGTGGCTGCCGGGTTGCGCGAGCATGTCGATCGAGGAAGCCGTCCCGGCCGGGGCTCTGGCCTCGAATGCGCAAGGAGACGGTGCCAATGCCGCTCCGGCCGATGCGTCCGCAGCCGCTCCGGCTTCGGGCGGGACCGTCGCGGGAGAACCGGCTTCCGGAGGCGGTCTCGTGGGCACCGGTCCGTCTGCTCCTTCGAACAGCGGCGAATACCCCAATCTCAACATCGCCCGGCGTGCGGCTGCCGACCAGCTTTCCCAGAGGGAAACGGCGGCCGAAAGTTCCGCCCTCAAGCGGGCGGCGGTACAGCAGGGGCAGGATGCGGCGGCCACGGCAACGACTGCCAGCGCGTCCGAACTGGAGCGGCTTCGCAAGCTGCGCGTCACCCATGGCGCCGAGGCGCTGAAGGAAATCGAGGGCGAGTGACGCTATCGACCCCCTTGCCGAATGGGTGTATATCGCCGCGACTTTCCGCCCCTCGCCCCGCCGGAACACCGCCATGGAAGAATTCCACAAGACCCGCAGGTTGCCGCCCTACGTCTTTGAGCAGGTCAACAGGCTGAAGGCCACCGCCCGGTCGCAAGGCGCCGACATCATCGATCTCGGCATGGGCAATCCCGACCTGCCGACGCCGAAATCGATCGTCGACAAGCTCTGTGACGTCGTGCGGGATCCGCGCACCCACCGCTATTCGTCGTCGCGCGGCATTCCCGGACTGCGGCGCGCGCAGGCAAACTATTATGCACGCCGCTTCGGCGTGAAGCTCGACCCCGAGCGGCAGGTGGTGGCGACGCTCGGCTCCAAGGAGGGCTTCGCCAACATGGCGCAGGCCATCACCGCGCCCGGCGACGTCGTGCTGTGCCCCAATCCGACCTATCCGATCCACGCCTTCGGCTTCATCATGTCGGGCGGCGTGATCCGCTCCATCCAGGCGCAGCCCGACGACAGCTTCATTCCGGCGCTGGAGCGCGCGGTGAAGCATTCGATCCCCAAGCCGCTCGCGCTGATCCTGAACTATCCGTCGAACCCGACCGCGCACGTGGCGACGCTCGATTTCTACAGGGACGTCGTCGCCTATGCGCGCAGGAACGACATCATCATCCTGTCCGACCTCGCCTATGCGGAGATCTACTTCGACGGCAATCCGC
The DNA here is from genome assembly GCA_963747465.1 of uncultured Alphaproteobacteria bacterium. Lineage (GTDB taxonomy): Bacteria > Pseudomonadota > Alphaproteobacteria > Rhizobiales > Rhizobiaceae > Aquibium. The sequence goes on along the minus strand of CAVVFC010000002.1, from coordinate 696,113 downwards.
CGCCCTCGGTCCTGCAGGTGCCGGGCGCAATCGACGTGGCGGTCGAGTTCACCTCCATGTCGAAGTCCTTTTCCATGCCCGGCTGGCGCATGGGATTCGCAGTTGGTAACGAGCGCCTGATCTCGGCGCTGACCCGGGTGAAGTCCTACCTCGACTACGGCGCCTTCACGCCTATCCAGGTGGCCGCGACGTCGGCGCTCAACGGCGACGGAACCGAGATCGAGGACGTGCGCGAGGTCTATCGCAAGCGCCGCGACGTGATGGTCGATACCTTCGCCCGCGCCGGCTGGCAGATCCCGGCGCCAGCGGCGACGATGTTCGCCTGGGCGCCGATCCCCGAGCCGTTCAAGGCGATCGGTTCGCTGGAGTTCTCCAAGCTGCTCGTGGAGAAGGCCGACGTCGCCGTGGCGCCCGGCATTGGTTTCGGCGAGTACGGCGACGACTACGTGCGCCTCGCGCTGGTCGAGAACGAGCATCGCATTCGCCAGGCCGCGCGCAACATCAAGCGTTTCCTGTCGACGGCGAGCCAGACGCTCGACAACGTCATTCCGCTCAGCGCACACCGCTGAGCCTCTAACTCAAACCAGGCGTTCAGGAGGGGTCCGGAACCATGGGCGAAGCATTGCGTGTCGGGATAGCCGGGCTGGGAACGGTGGGCGCCTCCGTCGTTCGGGTTCTAGCCGAAAAGTCCGCCGAGCTCGCGCGCCAGTGCGGTCGCGCGATTTCCGTCACGGCCGTGTCGGCCCGCGACCGGAAGAAGGATCGTGGCATCGCGCTCGACGGCGTGCAGTGGTTCGACGATCCCGTCGAGCTCGCGCGCAAGGGCGACATCGACGTCTTCGTCGAGTTGATCGGCGGCGAGGAGGGCGCAGCGAAGGCGAGCGTCAGGGCGGCGCTCGAGGCAGGCCGCCACGTGGTGACCGCCAACAAGGCATTGCTCGCCGCGACCGGATTTTCGCTGGCGGAAATCGCGGAGAAGAAGGGAGTGCTCCTCAACTATGAGGCGGCGGTGGCCGGCGGCATTCCCGTCATCAAGATCATGCGCGAAGCGCTGGCCGGCAACGCCATCAACCGCGTCTTCGGCATCCTCAACGGTACCTGCAACTACATCCTGACCCGGATGGAGGAGGAGGGCATCTCCTTTGCCGACTGCCTGGCCGACGCGCAGCGGCTGGGCTACGCGGAAGCCGATCCGACCTTCGACATCGAGGGACACGACACCGCGCACAAGCTGTCGATCCTGACCAGCCTCGCCTTCGGCACGAAGATCGCACCGTCGGCGATCTACATGGAAGGCATCTCCAACATCACCCAGGCAGACATCCGCGCCGCCGGCGAACTCGGCTACCGGATAAAGCTGCTGGGTGTCGCGCAGAAGACCGACAGCGGCATCGAGCAGCGCGTGCACCCCACGATGGTGCCGACGGCCTCGGTGATCGCGCAGGTCCACGGCGTCACCAACGCGGTGGCGATAGAGACCGACATTCTGGGCGAGCTCCTTCTTTCCGGCCCCGGCGCGGGCGGGAACGCGACGGCGTCGGCCGTGATCGGCGACATCGCCGACATCGCCAAGAGCCGACCGGGCTTTCAGCACGGACCCGTGTTCGGCCGTCCGGCCAAGGAACTCGCACCGTATAAGAAGGCGCGCATGCGCGCCCATGCCGGCGGCTACTTCATCCGGCTGACCGTGCACGACCGCACCGGCGTCTTCGCCGCGATCGCCAAGCGCATGGCAGACAATGAGATCTCGCTCGAATCGATCGTCCAGCACGCCACCGGCGAAGACTCTTCCGATCGGAAGACCGTGATCCTGGTGACGCACGAGACGACGGAAGCGGCCGTTCGCAGAGCGGTCGAGGGCATGGAGAAGGACAGGCACCTGCTCGACAAGCCGCAGGTGATCCGCATCGAGCGCGCCGCCTGAGACATCAGATCAGGCCGGCCTCGCGGACCTCGCGGAGCTTGGCCCGGCTGACCGGCAGTTCTGTTCCGTCGACCAGCCGCAGGACCACCCGTTCGCCGCGGCGCCCGGAACCGGCGACGGCGTCCCGCGCCACCCAGTGGGAGCGGTGCACCTGCAGGCCTTCGGCACCGTCGGTCTCGGCGATGGCGTCCGCCAGCCGCATCAGCAGGAGGTGTGAGCCCTTGTCGGTGACGACCTCGACATAGTGGTCCTGCATGGAGAGATAGCGGAGTTTGCCGCGCAGCGCAGGCGGCAGCCTGTCGAGCAACGGAGGCCTTCGTGGCGTCGAGCCCTCCGGGGCAGGCGCTGGCGCATCGGTCGAAATCCTTTGCGCGAAGAGCGCGATGGTTGCGGACGCCACGGCGGCGACCGCTGCCACATAGCCGAGCAGCGGCAGGAACCCTATTCCGCCGTCGGGAAAGATCCACTGGTTGAGCAGCCACACGACGATCGTGACGGGCAGTCCGCTCATCGCGCCGAAGACGCCGTCGCGCGTCGGACCTTTCGTCCCCTCGGGCGACAGCGCGTTCAACAGCGTCACCGAAACGAAGCCGGTGAAGTAGGTGGCCACAGCCACGAAGCTCCAGTAGGCGAGACGGGCCGGCAGCGCGAGCCCTTCGTAGGTGCCGAACGGACCGGCGAGCCCCATGACCAGCGCCGCCGCCGCCAGGCCGGCCCATAGCAGTGGCGACTGCGCAGCGGCCTGCAGTTCGCGCGTCGTGAATTGCAGAACCGGTTCCTTCACGCATCTCGTCCGTAGGTTCGCGAATGTGCCGTTGAGAAACAGGAGCCGGCGAGCAAGGTCAAGCGGAGCGCGGCCCCCGGGCCGTCCCCGAACGACACGCAAGGACGATCCACGATGACCTTCTCTCCCCTCGTCGGAGCGACGCCCGCCATCCAGCTCCACGCCATCGCCGCAATTCTCGCCTTCGTGCTGGGCGGCATCGTGCTCTTCAGGCGCAAGGGCGACCGTCTGCACCGGATCGGCGGCCGCATCTGGGTGGCGCTCATGCTTGCCGCCGCGGTCAGTTCCTTCTTCATCCACACGATCAGGATGGTCGGCATCTGGGGCCCGATCCACCTGCTTTCGATCGCAACGCTCTGGTATCTGGTCAAGGGCGTACGGCTGGCACGGCAGAGGCGCATTCTCGAGCACCGTACCGTCATGCAAACCACATACCTCGGCGCGCTCGTGCTGGCCGGCGGCTTCACCTTCTGGCCGGGACGCATCATGCACGAGGTCTTCTTCGAGGGTCCGCGGCCGTGGATCGGTGTCCTGGTGTCGGCAATTCTCGTCGCTGGCGTCGCGCTTCTCGTTGTCAGGATGGCGCAACAGGCCGGCCTGACGTTGCGAACCGCACGCTGACCGCCTGCGCGGAAAACCTCCGGCATTCAATCGATTGATCTTGGACGGTCGCGGAATATCCGTCCCGCAGCCACTTGCCGCGCACGGACGGCTTTGACAAAAGGAGACGCCGCTCACGTTCAAATGCCCTCGCAGGAACCTTCATGTTGAAAAGCGCTTCGGCTGGTCTCGACCGCATCCTGACACTCGAACTGGTCCGCGTCACCGAACGGGCCGCCGTCGCCGCCGCGCGGCTGCGCGGGACGAGGCGACGAGAAGGCCGCGGACCAGGTGGCGGTGGACGCCATGCGCTCCGAGCTCAACCGCCTGCCGATCAAGGGCACCGTCGTCATCGGCGAGGGCGAGCGCGACGAGGCGCCGATGCTCTACATCGGCGAGGAGGTCGGCGCCGGGGAGGGGCCGGAGGTCGACATCGCCCTCGACCCGCTCGAAGGCACGACGATCTGCGCCAAGAACCTGCCGAACTCGCTGGCAGTGATCGCCATCGCCGAAAAGGGCAGCCTGCTCTATGCGCCCGACGTCTATATGGACAAGATCGCCATCGGCCCCGGCTATCCCGCGGGCGTCATCGACATCGACGCGCCGGCCGATCGACAACCTCGAGAGCGTCGCCAGGGCCAAGGGCGTGAAGGTCAACGAGATCACCGCCTGCATCCTCGACCGCCCGCGCCATGCGCGGCTGATCGAGGAAGTGCGCGCCACGGGCGCCGCGATCCGCCTGATCGGCGACGGCGACGTGGCCGGCGTCATCCACACGACCGATCCCGACGAGACCGGCATCGACATCTATATCGGCATCGGCGGCGCGCCGGAGGGCGTGCTGGCCGCGGCGGCGCTGCGCTGCATCGGCGGCCAGATGCAGGGACGGCTGCAGCTGAACACGGACGAGAAGATCGCCCGCGCGGCCAAGATGGGCATCTCCGATCCGCACCAAGGTCTACCAGATGGACGAGATGGCGCGGGGCGACGTGCTCTTCGCCGCCACCGGCGTGACCGACGGCAACCTGCTTGCGGGCGTGAAGTTCGCCCGCGACTACGATCCAGACCCACACGATCGTGATGCGCTCGTCTTCGCTCACCGTGCGCGAGATCAAGGCCAAGCACCAGGACCTGGACAAGTTCTGAAACCCGGCGGCCTTTGCAATCGGTGGGCGCGGAGTCCCTATTCTCTGCCGCATGACGAACCGTATCGGAGCGGGCGATGGCTGATCTGCGCCCCTTCCTCGACGTGAAGCGATCCGCATCCGGGCTGGCCTGGGTCCATCGGCTATCCGAGCGCGACGAGAACGTCGCGCTTGCGATCGCACAGAACCATGGCCTGCAGGACATCGTCGCGCGGGTGCTCGCCGGGCGCGGCATTGATTCCGACGCCTGCCTCGGCTTCCTCGATCCGACCATTCGCGACCTCCTGCCCGACCCTGCTTCGCTCACCGGCATGGAAAAGGCGGCGGAGCGGATCGCCCGCGCCGTCGAGCGGCGCGAACGGGTGGCGATCTTCGGCGACTACGACGTCGACGGCGCGGCGTCGTCGGCGCTGATGAAGCGTTTCCTCGGCCACTACGGCATCGAGGCGGAAATCTACATTCCGGACCGAATCTTCGAGGGATATGGGCCGAATCCCGATGCGATGCGGGAACTGGCAGGGCGCGGCGCGACGCTGATCGTGACCGTCGACTGCGGCACCAACAGCGGCCCCTCGATCGACGCTGCGAACGCAGCGGGGGCGGACGTCGTGGTGCTCGACCATCACCAGGTAGGCGGAGCGCTCCCCAATGCGGTTGCGGTCGTCAATCCGAACCGCGACGACGACCTGTCGGGCCAGGGCCATCTCTGCGCGGCCGGCGTCGTCTTCCTGACCCTCGTCCAGACTGTGAAGATCCTGCGCCAACGACTTGCGCGGGACTCGTCCCCCCGACCTTCTCGCCATGCTCGACCTCGTCGCCTTGGCGACCGTCTGCGACGTGGTACCGCTTGCCGGCGTCAACCGGGCGTTCGTGGTGAAGGGGCTGATCGCAGCGCGGCACATGCAGAACCCCGGGCTTGCTGCCTTGCAGCGGGTCTCGCGTATCGGCGAACCGGTGAACACGTTCCACCTCGGCTTCCTGATCGGCCCGCGCATCAATGCCGGCGGACGCATCGGCGACGCCGCGCTCGGCGCGCGGCTGCTGGCGACCGACGATCCGATCGAGGCGCGCGAGATCGCCGAAACGCTGGATCGCCTGAACCAGGAGCGGCAGGCGCTGGAGCGCACCATGCTGGAGGAAGCCCGTGCCGAGGCGGACGCGGAACTCATCAGCGGCAAGGGGCCGGCGATCGTCGTCACGGCGTCGGAGAAATGGCATCCCGGCATCGTCGGGCTGCTCGCATCCCGGCTGAAGGACCACGCGCGGCGGCCTGCCTTCGCCATCGCCTTCAACGCGAGCGGCATGGGAACCGGGTCGGGCCGGTCGATCCCCGGCTTCGATCTCGGGCGTCTGGTGGGCGAGGCGGTCGCGCGCGGACTGCTCGTCAAGGGCGGCGGGCATGCGATGGCAGCGGGCATCACCGTCGAACGCGCCAAGCTCGGAGCGCTGCGTGCCTTCTTCGAGGAGACAGCGTCGCAGGACGTCTTTCGCCTGCGCGAGGAGGAGACGCTCAAGGTCGACGCCGCCCTTCTGGCGGAGGCTGCCAATCTGCAACTGCTGGAGACCATCGAGAAGGCCGGTCCGTTCGGGGCAGGGCACGCGCAGCCGGTTTTCGTTCTGCCCCGGCACGACATCGTGGGCGTGCGGCCGGTCGGCACGGGCCACCTTCGGGTCGATCTGAGATCGGGCGGCGGCGGGCGCATTCAGGCGATGGCGTTCCGCTGCGCTGAAACCGAACTCGGCAATTTTCTGCTGAAGAGTCAGGGACGCACGGTGCACGTCGCCGGATGCATCTCGGCAAACTACTGGAACGGCGCGAAGTCGGTGCAGTTCAGGCTGACCGATGCGGCGGTGGCGGCGTGATCAGGCCAGTACCGACTGGAGCCGCTTCAGTTCGTTGAGGTTGGCGATCGTCGCCTCGTAGCCGAGCCGGATTGCCTCGTCGGCGCGATGGAACTCCGTCAGCCCGACATGGCCGAGCTTCGGTTGCAGCGACATGTCTGGCGGGTCGCCGGCCAGGCGTGCGCGTGAGATGCGGTCCTGGATGATGTTGAAGGCCTCGACCATGACGCCGGTGATGCCGATGCGCGAATTCGTGCTCGCGGCCCTGCGTGTTGCGTGCGTCGGGTTGCGGCGCATCCTTTTCGACCATGAGGTCGCCGGCGCTGTGCTTGATGACGGCCGCGCGTCCGAACAGGTCGTAGTGCAGGTTGACCGCCACCACGAGCGGCTGCTCGTAGGCGCGGCAGACCGAGACCGGAACCGGGTTGACGAGAGCACCGTCCACCAGAACGCGCTTGTTTGCCGTTACCGGCTCGAAGACACCGGGCAGCGCATAGGACGCGCGCATGGCAGTGATGAGGTTGCCGCTCGAAAGCCAGATCTCGTGGCCGGTGCGGATCTCCGCAGCGACGCAGACGAAGGGCTTGGGCAGATCCTCGAAGCTCAGCCCGTTCATGTGTTCCTTCATGCGGGCGGTGAGCCGCAGGCCACCGAACAGCCCGTTGCCGCCGAAGTGGAAATCCAGCAACCCGAAGACGCGCCGCTTGGTCAGGCTTCGGGCGAATTCCTCCAGCGCATCCAGCTTGCCGGCCAGATAGCAGCCGCCGACCAGCGCCCCGATGGAGGTACCGGCGATCATGTCGATCTGGATGCCGGCTTCGTCCAGCGCACGCAGAACCCCGATGTGGGCCCAGCCACGGGCTGCTCCGCCGCCGAGCGCCAGGGCGATGCCGGTCTTGCGCGGTGTCGCTGGTTCCGTGGCGGAATCATCGGGCGGGGCCGGATTGCCCTGGTGTGTATCGTGCTTCGTACGAAGCGATGCCCACTCGAGCATCTCTGTCTCCCGTCGTTCCCTTCCATGACGATAGCCGGAACACCTATCTTTTTGATGAATCCGCCTGCCGTCCGGTCGGGTACCTATTTCCCTGGATGGTACGTGTCCTGCGGGTCGAAGAGAGCCTCGCTTCCGTCACTCTCCAGCCTCGGCGCGCCATCATCGTCTTCCACGATTTTCCTGTAGAAGCAGGAACGCCGGCCGGTGTGGCAGGTTGCATCGTCGCCGGCGACCCGCACGGTGAGCCAGACGGCGTCCTGGTCGCAATCCGTCCTCATCGAGACGACGTGCTGGAGGTTTCCGGAGGTCTCGCCCTTCTTCCACAGCGTGCCGCGGGAGCGCGACCAGTAGTGCGCGATGCCGGTCCGCAGCGTCAGCGCGAGCGCTTCGGCATTCATGTGCGCGACCATCAGCAGCATTCCGTCGCGCGCATCCGTTACCACGGCGGTAACGAGGCCGGCCGCGTCGAAGCGCGGCGAGAAGACCGTGCCTTCTTCCAGCACGGCCTTGTCGGGAGGGGGAGGGGAAAAGATCGTGTCAGTCATGCCGGTCCAGGGGTGAGGCCGGCGCGGCGGGTCAGGCCCGGCCGCCGGCGCGAAGCAACGTCATGAACCGGACCTGCTCCTCGGGATTGTCGCGGAACGCACCGGTGAAAGTGGATGTGAGCGTGGTCGCGCCCTGCTTGCGGATACCGCGCATGGCCATGCACATGTGCTCGGCCTCGATGATCACGGCCACCCCGCGAGGATTTAACACGTCCTGGATCGAGCCGGCAATCTGCGCTGTCATGGCTTCCTGCGTCTGCAGGCGCTGCGCGAAGATGTCCACGACGCGCGCGAGTTTCGACAGACCGACCACCTTGCCGTCCGGCAGGTAGCCGATATGCGCCTTGCCGATGATCGGCACCATGTGGTGCTCGCAGTGGGAATGGAAGGTGATGTCCTTCTCGATCACGAGATCGTCGAAGCCTGCCACCTCCTCGAATGTGCGGCCGAGTTCGTCGGCCGGGTCGCGGCCGTAGCCGGAAAACATCTCCGCATACGCCTTGGCGACGCGCTCCGGCGTTTCGAGCAGGCCTTCGCGTTCGGGATTCTCGCCGATCCACAAGAGAAGCGTGCGCACCGCACCCTCCACCTCGGCCTGGGACGGTCGCTCGAACCGCGGCTCGGCTGCGGCCTCGGCAATATTTTCGAACTTCTTCACGATGGCGTCCATGAAAAGCGTCTCCCGTAGTTCCCCTCTACGGAGGAACGAGTTGAACGGACCACAGCCTTTTCAGGGGAAACGGAAATCCGATGCTTGCCCGAAAACGGCGTCGAAGATCCCGTATCGGCGAGGCACCTGCATGCCTTGTCGCTTCGGGACGTCGAGCATTATATATTGGCTCGAGTATCAATTGAAAGGTCGCGGCGGGAAACGGATTGTCTCTCGACCCGCCCAGTGCGCAAAACCATGATCGACGACGTCTACAACGCGAAAATCCTCGGCTTTGCCGGCAACATCCCGCGCATCGGCCGCCTGGCGGATCCCGATGCAAGCGCGACGGCGCATTCGAAGCTCTGCGGCTCGACCGTCGTGGTGGACCTCACAATGAAGGATGGCGTGGTGACGGATTTTGCCCACGACGTAAAGGCCTGTGCGCTGGGCCAGGCGTCGTCTTCGATCATGGCGAGCCACGTGGTTGGCGCCAGCGCCGAGGAGCTTCGCGGCGTGCGCGAGACGATGCGCAGGATGCTGAAGGAGAACGGCGCCCCGCCGGAAGGGCGGTTCGCCGACCTCAGGTATCTGGAGCCGGTGCGCGACTACAAGGCACGGCACGCCTCGACGATGCTCACGTTCGATGCCGTGGTCGACGCGATCGGCCAGATCGAGCGCAAGGCCGCCGAAGCGGCAGCCTGAGGAGCGGCACGATGCGCCCCTCCGAAGCCCTGGCCAGGCACCGCGACGAGGTTCTGGCGATCATCGCCAGATACCCGGTGAAAAATCCGCGTGTGTTCGGGTCGGTCGCCAGAGGCGAGGATGTGGAAGGGAGCGATCTGGATATCGTTCTCGACGTCCAGGAGTCTTTCTCCTACTTCGATATGGCTGACATGGCGCTGGAACTCGAGAAACTCCTCGGTTGCACGCTCGATATTGGAACCGCCCGCAGTCTGAAGCCCGACATAGCTTCACGTGCTGCTCCGGATTTCCGGCCTCTCTGATGCCGAGACATCCCCGACCGGTAGCATTCTGGCTGGAGCAGATCGTTTTCTTCGCGGACCGCCTGGCCGGTCACATGTCCGACATCGGGCCAAAGGCGTTCATGAGCGATCCGAAATCGATCGATGCGGCGAGTCTGCGTGCGGAAAAATCCTGGAGATCGACGGCGACATCGAACGGCGCTTCCCAACGTTGCGTTTGACCAGCGCATACCTGGCTCGGAACCGGTACGTTCACGGCTACTTCGATCTGGATGTGGAGCAGGTCTGGGACACGGCCCGGAAATCGGTTCCAGAGCTCGCGGCGGCTGCGCGAACTGTCCTGGACCGCGGCGAATATACGTGAGCCGTTCCCGCAACTACACCGGCCCGTGGCCCAGAACGCCCGGCCGTCTGCTCGGCATGGGTCTGGTGCGGCTCTACCAACTCACCCTGTCGGGCTTCGTCGGCAACACCTGCCGCCATATGCCGACCTGTTCGGAGTTCGCCTACGAGGCCATCGCGCGGCATGGATTGTGGTCGGGCGGCTGGATGGGCCTGTTTAGGGTGATTCGCTGCGGACCGGGCGGCACGCACGGCATCGACAACGTGCCCCCGCAACTCGCACCCGACCTGCGCTGGTGGACGCCGTGGCGCTTCTGGCGCGTTTCTGCCAAGCGTCCCGGCTGACGTGTTGGCAGTCCCACCGTCCGTGCAGCATCTTCCGCTTGTTCAAATCCGCTCTTGCTGGCAAATTAACATTTGTTAACAGCAGGGAGGGGTGCCGGCATGGCGCACAAGTTCGAGATCTACAAGGACAAGAAAGGCGAGTTCCGCGTTCGCTTCAAGTACAACAGCGAGGTGATGTTCGCCTCCGAGGGGTACAGTTCCAAGGCCAACGCCCAGAAGGCGATCAACTCCTTCAAGAAGAACGGTCCGGAAGCGCCGGTCGAGGACAACACGGCCGCAGCCTAGACGCCGAATTCCTGAGTGCCGTGCCCGGCCGGGCACGGGCTTCTTCGCGGCGGTGCATCGCGCTGCAGGTCTTTACGTGCGCCGGTACGCGACTTATGTAGCGTGCCGGCGCCCGCACACGTGTTTGCCCCGGCAGCCTTGTCAAAGAACCACCCGCGCCCGTAGGCGGGACTGGACAGAAAAGGAAACGACCATGGCTTCCGCCATCTCCCTCACATTTCCCGACGGCTCGGTGCGCGAATTCGACGCGGCCATGACCGGGGCCGCGCTCGCGGAATCGATCTCCAAATCGCTCGCCAAGAAATCGGTCGCCTACGCGATCGACGGCAAGGTGCGTGACCTCTCGGATCCTCTCGGACAGAGCGGCAGGGTGGAGATCGTCACCCGCGACGACCCGCGCGCGCTCGAACTGATCCGCCACGACACGGCCCACGTGCTGGCCGAAGCCGTGCAGGAACTCTGGCCCGGCACCCAGGTGACGATCGGTCCTGTCATCGAAAACGGCTTCTACTACGACTTCGCGCGCAACGAGCCCTTCACGCCCGACGACTTTCCGGTCATCGAGAAGAAGATGCGCGAGATCATCCAGCGCAACCGGCCTTTCACCTGCGAGGTTTGGGACCGCGACAAGGCGCGCCAGGTGTTTCGGGACAAGGGCGAGAGCTACAAGGTCGAACTCATCGACGCGATACCGGAAGATCAGGACCTCAAGATCTACTATCAGGGAGACTGGTTCGATCTCTGCCGCGGGCCGCACATGGCCGCGACCGGCCAGATCGGCAGCGCCTTCAAGCTGATGAAGGTTGCCGGCGCCTACTGGCGCGGCGATTCCAACAATCCCATGCTGACGCGCATCTACGGCACCGCCTGGGCGACGCAGGAGCAGCTCGACAACTATCTCCACATGCTGGAGGAGGCTGAAAAGCGCGATCATCGCCGCCTCGGCCGCGAGATGGACCTTTTCCACTTCCAGGAGGAGGGGCCCGGCGTCGTCTTCTGGCACTCCAAGGGCTGGCGGATGTTCCAGAACCTGGTGTCCTACATGCGCCGCCGGCTCGAAGGCACGTATGAGGAGGTCAACGCGCCGCAGATCCTCGACAAGTCGCTGTGGGAGACCTCCGGCCACTGGGGCTGGTATCAGGAGAACATGTTCGCGGTGAAGTCCGCGCATGCCTTCACCAATCCTGACGACGAAGAGGCCGATCACCGCGTCTTCGCCATCAAGCCGATGAACTGCCCCGGACACGTTCAGATCTTCAAGCATGGCCTGAAGAGCTACCGCGAACTGCCGATCCGATATGCCGAATTCGGCAACGTCCATCGCTACGAGCCTTCCGGCGCGCTGCACGGGCTGATGCGCGTGCGCGGCTTCACCCAGGACGACGCGCACGTCTTCTGCACCGAGGAGCAACTCGCCGCCGAATGTCTCAGGATCAACGACCTGATCCTCTCGACCTATGCCGACTTCGGGTTCGAGGAGGTGAGCGTGAAGCTCTCGACGCGGCCCGAGAAGCGGGTCGGTTCGGACGAGGCCTGGGACCACGCCGAGGCGATCATGGGCGAGGTCCTGAAGACGATCCAGGAGAAGTCCGGCGGCAGGATCAAGACCTCGATCAATCCGGGCGAGGGCGCCTTCTACGGCCCCAAGTTCGAATACGTCCTGCGCGATGCGATCGGGCGCGAGTGGCAGTGCGGCACGACCCAGGTCGATTTCAACCTTCCCGAGCGCTTCGGTGCCTTCTACATCGACAAGGATTCGGAGAAGAAGCAGCCGGTAATGATCCACCGGGCGATTTGCGGCTCGATGGAGCGCTTCCTTGGCATCCTGCTGGAAAACTATGCCGGACACCTGCCGCTGTGGTTCGCGCCGGTACAGGTGGTGGTGGCGACCATCACCTCGGATGCGGACGACTATGCGCGCGAGGTCACCGAGAAGCTGAAATCCGCTGGTCTGCTCGCGCAATCGGACCTGCGAAACGAGAAGATCAACTACAAGGTCCGCGAGCACTCCCTCGCCAAGGTGCCGGTGATGCTGGTCTGTGGCCGCCGCGAAGCGGAGGAAGGCACGGTCAACATCCGTCGGCTGGGCTCGCGCGACCAGCAGTCGATGGCGCTCGGCGATGCGATCGCCCAGCTTTCGGGGGAAGCGGTCCCGCCGGACCTGCGGCACCGGCAGTTGAAGGCTGCATGACGTCTTGTCGGGGCGTGGATGTCACCCGCGCCCCGGCCCGGCTTTCATGCGGCCGTCATCGACCCTGCGCCCGGCGCAACACCTGCGGTTGTCTCGGCTTTTGATGAACTGACGGGCGTCTACTGGACGGCGGCTCGTTCGCTGCCGTCCGCGCGGATGTCCGCCCCGTCCTGCGAGGTGATCACCTCGACGTCCTGGTTGTGGCCGGCCTCGACTTCGAAGTCCTTCTGGTAGATCCGGTCGCGGTTCTTGGCGACGACGGTGTAGGTGCCTTCGGCGAGCACCATCGAGGCGAAGGGTCCGACGCTCTCGCGCACCACGTCGCCGGACTCGGTGAGCACCGACCACGACGTGTCGGCGATCGCTTCGCCGCCCGCCGCGCGCACCAGCTTGATGGTCAGCTGCGCCGCCTTGTGCTCCACGGAGGCTTCGGTCAGCTTGCCGGCCTCCACGCGGATGTCGGAACGGATCACCGCATTCACGAGCCCGTAGGTCGAAACGACGTGATAGACGCCCGCATTGAGCCGCACGATGCTGTTGGGGCTGACGTTCGGCACGATCAGCGCCCGTTCCCCGTCCGCGCCTTCCGCGGCCTCGTAGATGGAGAACTTCAGTTTCGATGGCGGAATCGGCAAGCCATTCGAAAGGACCGCGTCGAGCTTGAGGCCGCCGGCCTCCAGGATGAAGTTTTCGCGCTGCTCGTCGTTGCCGACCGTGATGCGCTTGGTGGCGCCGGCCCTGCCGAAGGCTGCGTGGACGAGATAGCTGCCGGCTTCCAGTGCGATGATCCGGGTCCCGCCCTGCTCGGCGGCGACCAGCGGCAGCTTGCCGTCGTCCCCGGCCTCGGGCTTGAACACGCGCCAGATGACGCCACGCGTCAGTTCCGGCGAATCGGGGGTCAGTTGCGCGGTCAGCGTGACCTTCTTCAGGGCGGCGAGTGCAAGCGGCCGGTCGCCCGTCGCCGGCGCGTAGCCGGAGATGTCCGGCAAGGTCAGCTTGAGGTCGGTATCGACATCATTCTGCGCCAGCGCGCGAAGCGGCAGGAGCGCGATCAGGACCACAAGGGCGCAACGGATGAACAGACTGTATTCCCCCTCTGACATCGGCTTGCCATGAAACCCAATGCAGTGGCAATTTCAAGGCTGCCGGAACGACAGGTCCGATCTGTGGTTCCTCTCATTCCCCACCGGATTTCAGGAACAGGCATTTGAACGCTTCCGTCATCGATTTCATGCTCGCGCGCAAGTCTGCGCCGATCAACGAGCTTTCCGGCCCCGGCCCGGGTGAAGAAGACATTCAGACCATGATCCGCATCGCGAGCCGCGTGCCCGATCATGGCCGGCTCGCGCCCTGGCGGTTCATCCTCTATCGCGGCGACGGCCGTCGCGAGATCGGCGACAAGCTGGCGGAACTGGCGGAAAGCCGGGAAGGCCCGCTCGCGGATGCGCGGCGCGAACAGGAACGGACGCGGTTTTCACGCGCGCCGCTGGTCATAGGCGTGGTTTCGGTGCCCAGGGACAACCCGAAGATCCCGCAATGGGAGATGTTCCTGTCCGGCGGCATGGCGGCGATGAACCTGATCATTGCCGCGAATGCGCTGGGCTATGCCACCAACATGATCACCAACTGGTATTCCGACGTCCCCGAAGGGAGGGCGATCCTGGGCCTGGCGCCGCACGAGAAGGTGGTTGGCTTCGTCCATGTCGGCACGCATGCCGGAGAGGTCATGGAGCGCCCGCGCCCCGATCCGGCAGGCCTCGTCAGCGACTATTCCGGTCCGTGGGAAGGCTGAGATGTTCTATGAAGCCGCCAATGGCCACGGACTACCCCACGATCCGCTGAAGGCGATCGTCTCGCCGCGCCCGATCGGCTGGATTTCCAGCCGCAGCACGTCGGGCGAACTCAACCTCGCCCCGTACTCCTTCTTCAATGCACTCTCGAGCCGGCCGATGCTCGTCTGGTTTTCCTCGGAAGGCGAGAAGGACAGCGTTTCGTTCATCCGCGAGACGGGCGAGTTCGTCGCCAACCTCGCTTCGCGCGATCTTGCCGGGAAGATGAACGCAACCTCGGTCGACGCGCCGCGCGGCATCAGCGAATTCGGCTATGCCGGGCTGACGCCGGCGCCGTCCCGGCTGGTCTCGGTTCCGCGCGTCGCCGAAGCGCACGCAGCGCTCGAATGCCGGATGACGGAAATCTTCGTGCCAAAGGGCCTTTCGGGGCAGCCGGCTGGCGTCTGGGTCGTGATCGGCGAGGTCGTCGGCGTCCACATCGACGATGCCGTGCTGACCGACGGTCTGTTCGATCACGTCAAGGCGGGAAACCTCGCTCGGCTGGGCTATATGGACTACACCTCCGTGACCGAGACCTTCGCCATGCGTCGGCCGAGCTGGGACAAGGATTGAGCGGCGCCCCCGCACCGACAGGGCGCCGGCAGCGGTTCAGTGGGATTTCACGAAGCTTTCGAGCTTGCCCAGGGTCTGCTGACCGAGCTCCACGGCTCCAAAACCCTTCGCGTCCTGGAACGCGGCGGCCGAGCTGAACACCATGCCCAGCGTCACTTTCGTCGCCCCGTCCTGATCCTCGAACGAGACCCAGGCGTCGGCATGTTTCGGTCCGTTCTCTCCCCAGAGCAGCGAATAGCCGATCCTCTCCTCAGGCCGGACCTCGTGGTAGAGATGATGGTTCGGGTAGACGGTGCCGTCGGGCCCGATCATGTCGAACACCCATTCGCCGCCGGTGCGCAGATCGATCCTTTGCGTGCGACAGGAGAAGCCGTCCGGCCCCCACCATTGCGGCAGCGTCTCGGCATTCATCCATGCGCCCCAGACGATGGATCGCGGTGCCTGGATGACCCGCTGCAGCAGCATGGTCCGTTCGGCCACGCCCGCGAGATTGTCCAGACCGGCGCCGAAGCCTTGCCTGTAGCCTGCCTCCATGTCCTCGGCCAGCGAGCAAAGCTGCACCGTCACGACTATCCGGCTGCGCTCGGCCGTGCCCGAGACAACCGCCGTCACCAGCGCCGCCGAGTGCACCACTCCTTCGCACGAGATCACCTCGCAGTTCACGCTGTGCGCCTGCGGCTGCAACACGAGCCATCCAATCTCGCAGCGTGTGTCCGGCTGGCCGTCGACCTTGCAAAGCGAGATCTCGCGTCCGCCCACCCTCGTGTCGGCCTCTAGGAACTCCACGGTCACAAAGGGCGTCGGTGCTGCCCAGACCGCCCGCGCGGCCGGGGAAATCCAGGCCTGCCACAGCACCGATGCCGGCGCCGCCACCTCCCGTTCGAAGGTCAATGTCGCAAAACGGTCCCGTCCATCATCGGGCGCCGCACCGATGGACGTGTTCGCAGCTATCCCCTGTGTCATTTTCTGCCTTCCTTCATCACATTCATCACAAATGCGTCCAGCCGATCGAGCCGGGCCTCCCAGATGGCGCGCTGCTCGTCGAGCCAGGTCCGCACGGGATCCAGGGCCTCCGGCACGATTGCGCAGGTTCTTATCCGCCCGTCCTTGGACGTCGCGATCAAGCCCGCCTCCTCCAGCACTGAAAGGTGCCGCATTACCGTCGGCAGCCGCAGGCCGGTGGGGCCGGCCAGATCCGTCACCCGCGCAGGCGTGTCGGCGAGCCGCGTCAGGATCGAGCGGCGGGTCGGATCAGCCAGCGCATGGAAGAGCAGCGAGAGATCGGGGTCATGCTTAGCCATGTCGCTAACTATCACCCGGAATTCCGGCGGCGCAAGCGAAACTTCGTCAGATGGCTAAGTTTTCAGCGCGGCCGCCAGAGCGCCCTTGAGGCCGCTTCCAGCCAGGCGAGGTCCTCGCCGTCCAGCATCGGACCGATCTCATCGAGAACCCGCGCGTGGTAGGCATCGATCCAGTCCCGCTCCTCCGCCGTGAGGAGATCGGCATCGATCAGCCGCCGGTCGAACGGCGCCAGCGTCAGTGTCTCGAACGCATGCATCGGCTTTTCGCCGCCGGGGACCGGTTCGGCCTGGGTCACGACGATCAGGTTCTCCAGCCGGATGCCGTAGTGCCCCTGCTTGTAGTAGCCCGGTTCGTTGGAGAGGATCATGCCGGGCAGCAGCTTTTCCGTCCCGGTCCTGGCGATGCGCTGGGGTCCCTCGTGCACCGAAAGATAGGCGCCGACGCCGTGGCCGGTGCCGTGGCCGTAGTCGAGGCCCGCCTTCCAGAGCGCCATGCGCGCCACCGCGTCGATGTCGGCGCCGCGCGTGCCCGCCGGGAACCGCAGCAGCGATATGCCGATCATGCCCTTCAGCACCAGCGTATAGCGCTCGCACATCTCGTCGCTCGGAGCGCCGACCGGAACGGTGCGGGTGATGTCGGTCGTGCCGTCCTGGTACTGCGCGCCGGAATCGACGAGGAAGAGTTCGCCGTCGCCGAGCATCCGGTTGGTCGCCTCCGTCACGCGGTAGTGGATGATCGCACCGTTGGGACCCGCGCCGGAGATCGTGTCGAAGGAGATGTCGCGCAGCGGCATCTGCGCCTCGTCTCCGGCCCGTCGCCGCGCGGACTCGAGCTCCGTGACGGCGCGGATCTCGTCGACCGTGCCAGGACGCTGCCGGTCGAGCCAGGCCAGGTAGCGCGTGACGGCCGCTCCGTCCCGGCGGTGCGCGGCGCGGCTGCCGGCGAGTTCGGCGGCGTCCTTGGTGGCGCGCGGCAGCCGCGCCGGGTCCGCCATCCTGACGATCTTGCCGCCATTCTCCTCGACCAGCATGCGGAGCTTTTCGGCGGCAAGCGTGTGGTCCAGGCCAATCGCCGCACCGGATGCAGCGAGGCTGACGACCTCGTCGGCGAGCGAAGCCGGTGCCTTCAGGTCGGCGAGCTGTGTCAGGTACGCCTTCGCCTTCATCGGCAGCTTGCGCTCGTCGATGAACAGCATCGGCCGCCCTGCGGCCGACAGCACCGCGAATCCGAGCGCCAGCGGCGTGTGCGGTACGTCGCGGCCGCGGATGTTGAAGGCCCAGCAGAGCGAGGCGGGATCGGTAAGTACGCAATGGTCGGCACCATCCTTCGCGACGATGCCGGCGAGATCGGCGAGCTTGTCCTTCGCGAGACGGCCGGCGAACCGTTCGGGGTGGATCTCCACCGGCTCCAGGGGCGGCGCGGGCTGATCGTCCCAGACCGCATCGATTGCATTGCGTTCGACGGGAATGAGGGTGCCGCCTCGCTTGTCGACTGCCTTGCGAAGCGCGGCCGCGTCGCCGATCGTGTGCAGCCACGGATCGAAACCGAGCCGCAGTCCTTCAGGCACGTTCTCGCCGATCCAGTCCGGAGGAGGCGTTTCGATCAGGCTCTCGATCGTGAAGATGCCTGCATCCACCTGCGCAGCCGCCTGAAGTGTGTAGCGGCCGTCCACGAACAGGCAGGCGCTGTCGGCCAGGATCAGGGCCACCCCGGCCGAGCCGGTGAAGCCGCTGATCCAGCGCAGCCTCTCGGCGCGCGGCGGCACGTATTCGCCCTGGTGCTCGTCGGCACGCGGGACGAGAAACGCGTCGAGACCCTGCGAGGCGAGCCATTGGCGCAGGCGCGCCACGCGCGGCTCGGCGAGCGACGGATCGGAAACGGTTTCGAAGGTCTGGAACATGTACCTGGCCCGTCGGGATTGATGCGGCGCGACCCTAGTCGCGACCGGGCAAAGCCGCAACGTCTCTGCGCCATGCACGAGGCAGGCCGGACGATCGGGATGCTGCATCGCACAAGAACGTTTCGCACATGCGAAGAATGCATGGGTGACATGCGCTATCGGCGCTGGTGGAATAGGTCAGGAATCCTTACCTTCTGAACCGTGGAGGACAGAAACTTCCAGCACGAGGATTTTCGAGATGGCACACAGGACCGGATTTTTCCGCAACGCAGTCGGCGCACTCGTCGATGCGCGCCAGCGCCAGGTGAACCGCTACGTCAATGGCGCTCTTCTCATGCTCGACGACGAGACCTTGAAGTCGCATGGCTACGACCGCAACGAGCTGAAGAAGCAGGGCGGCGCCTACTACATGTTCTGATATTCCAGCGCGGGACCGGGGGGCCGAGCCCGCAGCGGACGAAGAGGCGGTTTCCTGCGGGAAGCCGCCTTTTTTCGTTTGACGCCGTCGGCGGCGCTTCAGGTCGCCCGCTTCAGGTGGCCCGCTTACCGCTTCAGGTGGATTGTCACCCATTCGCCTTTCACCAGCGTGCGCACGTGGCGGAAGCGCTGGCCGGCATAGGCGGCGATGACGGCCCGGCGCTGGCGCGTCAGGATTCCCGATAAAATCAGCGATCCGCCCGGCAGGAGGTGTCGCGCCATGTCAGGAGCAAGGCTCATCAGCGGCCGGGCGAGGATGTTGGCGACGATGAGGTCGTAGGGCGCGCGTGCGGCGATGTCGCGATGCGCGAAGCCGGTCGCGGTGACCGCCGCGACGAAGGAGGCGACGCCGTTTGCGCGGACGTTCTCGCGCGCGACCTCGACGGCGACGGGATCGATGTCGGTGGCGAGCACGGGAATGCGGGCGAGCCTTGCAAGGCCGATCGCCAGCACCGCGCTGCCCGCGCCGAGGTCGAGCGCGGTGCGCGGACGCTCGCTGCGCACCACCGCCTCGATCATCTCCAGGCATCCCGCCGTGGTGCCGTGATGCCCGGTGCCGAAGGCCAGTCCGGCCTCTATCTCGATCGCCAGGTCGTTCGTCCGCACCTTCTCGCGATCGTGGCGCCCATGCACGAGGAAGCGGCCGGCGCGGACCGGCTTCAGTCCTTCGAGCGACTTCGAGACCCAGTCGATCTCGGGAAGGATTTCGGCCTCGATCGTGCCGGGTATGCCGTTTTCGGCCAGAACCCGGTCGGCACGCTGCTTCTCCGCCGCCCCGTCTCCTTCCATGTAGAGTTCCACGAGATCGATGCCGCGCGCCTCGTCGAGTTCGGTGATCCCCACCGGAAGGCCTTCGTCGTCGAATTCGCGCTCCAGAAGGGCATAGATTCGGCGCGCCTCGGGCCGGGATGCGGTGATCGAAAGCTTCGCTTGCAAGGAAAGGCTACTCCGGGTCAGGCTGCGAGCCAGGGCGGGGCAGGGGTATCCAGCCCGAGCACGCCCTTGAGCCCTTCCTGCCTGACCCGCGGCATGCCGGCAAGCAGCGGCACCGCGAAATTCCTGAGCGCACAAAGGATCGGGTTCTTCAGCAGGATCAGCCGGGTCAGGCGGCGGGTATCGGCCATGACGGTTTCCACCGCAGGCATGCGCAGGCGCGTGTACTCGTCCGCGCGGCCCTCTTCGATCAGCCAGGCCAGCCAGCAGGCATCCTCGATGCCGAGGTTCATGCCGCGCCCGCCGACCGGCGAATGGATGTGCGCGGCATCGCCGGACAGGAAGATGCGGCCGCGGGACATTTCCGAGACATGGCGGAACGAGACGTGGAAATCCGATTCCCACAAGACGGCTTCCACGGGTGCCGGATGCTCGATGCGCTCCCGGAAATCGGGCAACGTGGACACGTAGCGCAGTATGCGCGGCCCGACCGGCAGACGGCCGATGACGCCGGGATCGAAGAAACGCGCTTCCGCGAATCCGGTGTCGATCGCAGATGCGTACTGGAAGTCTGCGAGGAAGAAGGTCTCCGAGAGCGCCCGGCCCGGGAATGCGAACCCGGCGGACCTGCGGATCGTGGAATGAGCCCCGTCGGCGCCGATGACGATGTCGAATGCCTCGTCCTCCCGGCGTCCGTCGGGGCCGGCAAGCGTCGCCCTCGGCCTTGCGGGATCGCCGACGCCCACGCATTCGGTCCGCCATTCCACCGTTATGCCGTGCCGTTCGAGACGCTCCGCCAGGATGCGCTCGGTGCGGCCCTGGGGCAGTGCGTGCATGCCGCGATGGCGGCTGTCGATGGCCATGGCGTCGATGGTGGTCAGCCGGTGCTTGTCGGCGCTCAACCGCATCTCGCTGATCTGCTGCGCTTCCTCGAGCAGCCGCGCGGTCGCGCCGGAGGGTTCGAGCAGGAAGAGCGTGCGCGCGTTGATGGCGAGCGCCCGGCTCTCGGCGACCGGCGCGAAGCCTTCGTCCTTGTCGATGATGCGCGGCCGGTAGCCGCGGCGGGCGAGTTCCAGCGCGGCGGTGAGGCCCACCGGACCGGCGCCGACGATCAGGATCCGCAGGTTTTCCTTCGCCGGCATCGACCCTCCCGAAGGCTCCTCAGCCTTCCTTTTCCAGCCGTTTCAGCTTCGCGATCGCCGTGTCGGGGTTCTCGCCATAGGCGATGGTGCCGAAGAAGTCTCCGTCGCGGCCGAGCAGCAGGATCGAGGCTGTATGGTCCATCGTGTAGTCGCCGCCGTCGAGCGGCACCTTCCTGGAGTAGATGCCGAAGGATTTCGCCATCGCCGCCACCTTCTCCGGCTCGCCCGTGATGCCGGTGATGCGATCGGAGACGTTCGAGACGTAGGCGTCCATGATCTCGGGCGTATCGCGCTCGGGATCGATGGAGACGAAATAGGCGTGGATGTCCTCGCCTTCGGCGCCGAGTTGCTTCAGCCAGCCGTCCATCTCGTAGAGCGTGGTCGGGCAGACCTCGGGGCAATGCGTGAACCCGAAGAAAACGGCGGTCGGATTGCCGCGGAAGGCGGCTTGCGTGATCGGTTCGCCCTTCTGGTCGACGAGCGCGAATGGCTCTCCGAAGGATTCCCCGCCAAAAGTGGTCCGGTACCAGTCGAAGGTGAGCCAGCCGACCGCGGCGGCGACGAGGACGACGATACCGATGAGGATTGCACGCATCATGTCTGATCAGGTTTCCGTTCGTGGCAGGTCGGCGCGGTGCTCAGAAGCACCAGGAGAGGCCGGTCTCGGCGAGCGAGAGAAGCATGCGCGGGCCGCGTTCGACCCACATCGCGAATGCCGCACCGGTCGCCGCCGCAAGAGCGAGCAGCGCAAGACCGGTCCGGAGTGCAAGGCGCGTCGACATCAGGGATCCGCTTCTGGCGACCATCGTTCTGGCGCTGAACATAATACCAGCCGGCGTCAAGCGCAAAGGTGGCCGAGTGCCGCTGCGCCTGCTGGGTTGCAAGCCCCGCCACGCCGCCCCATCTGCTGTTCCTGAAGGTTTACCGGGAGAATTTCGATGCTCAGGAACGTCATCGCCGCCGCCGCCCTTGCCACGCTCGGCCTGGCGGCATCCGCCTCGGCACAGGAGGTCGGCGAGATCGGCGTCGACTGGCTCGGCAACGACATCATCGTCGAGGCGATCCAGGATCCCAAGGTGGAGGGGGTGACCTGCCACGTCTCCTATTTCGAGCGCGGCGTGATCGACCGCCTGCAGAAGGGCAACTGGTTCGAGGATCCTTCGAATTCCTCTATCGCCTGCCGCCAGACCGGACCGCTCAAGATCGGCGACATCGATCTCGACAAGGACGGCGAGGAGGTCTTCAAGCAGCGGCTGAGCCTGATCTGGAAGCAGCAGGTGGTGAACCGCATCTACGACAGCAGGAACCACACGCTGATCTACCTCTCGCACAGCAGCCAGGTGCAGGACGGCTCGGCCAAGATGGCGATCTCCACCGTGCCGCTCTACGGGCAGGAGGTGGAGTGGACCGAGGGTAAGCCGGAGTAGGCGCGATTTCCCCTCCCTTCGAGGGGAGGGGTAGGAATGGGTGTAGCTCCCGACGGCGCGTGGTGGGCTTCCGGTACCCCCACCCGGCCGTCGAAGACCGCCGACCTCCTAAGGGGGAGGTTGGATCGCTCCCTCCCGCTTGCCGCCCGGCCCTCCGCCCGCTAGTGCTCGGCCATGACCGAGGACCTCCGCTTCACCGATCCCGAACCGCGCGTTCACCCCACGGCGGAACTGAAGGCTTGCCGTCTCGGGCGCTACGTGTCGGTGGCCGAACGCGTTATCCTGCGCGAGGTCTCCGTCGGCGACTTCTCCTATTTCGAGCGGCACGGCGAGGCGATCTATACGCAGATCGGCAAGTTCTGCTCGATCGCCGCCAACACCCGCATCAACGCGCTGGAGCATCCGCTGGAGCGCGCGACCACGCACAAGCTCACATACCGGCCCAACGAATATTTCCGCTATCTCGGTCTCGACCAGGAATTCCGCACGCGCCGGCAAGGCAGGCGCGTGACGATCGGCAACGACGTCTGGATCGGCCACGGCGCGGTGATCCTGCCCGGTGTGACTGTCGGCGACGGCGCGGTGGTGGGCGCCAATGCGGTCGTGACGAAGGACGTCGCGCCTTATGCGATCTTCGCAGGCGTGCCCGCCCGAAGGATCCGGATGCGCTTTCCCGAGGATGTTGCCCGGCGTCTCGCGCGGCTCGCATGGTGGGACTGGCCGAGAGAGCGCCTGTTCGAGGCGGTTCCCGACATGCAGGCGATGGAAATCGGCGCCTTCCTCGACAAATGGGAGACCGGCGCTGGGCCTCTTTCGGAACGATGAAGCTGCCGCGCATGGCGAGCGTTCAGGCTCCGGCGGCCCGGCAATCGGTGCGCTACCCCTCCGCCACCTCCCAGCGCGCGCCCGCCGCCTCGATCGCCGCCGCGATCTCCGGCGGAGGCGGGCGGTCGCTGACCAGAAGGTCGAAGTCTGAAAACCCGCAGACTTTCACGAGCGCGGCCCGGCCGAACTTGGTGTGGTCGGTGGCAATGATGCGGGCTTCGCCGCATTGCAGCGCCATGCGCGCGAACTCGGCTTCCTCCAGCAGGTAGTCCATCGGCCCGAGCACCGCATCGACGGCGCCGATGGAGATGATCGCGCGCCGCACGCGGAAGCGGGCGATGAAGTCTATTGCCGTTCGCCCGAAGGCGGCGCCGTTGTCGCCGTGCAGTTCGCCGCCCGCCATGAACACCTTGTTGCCGTTCACGGTGGCCAGCGTGCGCGCGATGTCCGATGAATTCGTGACGATCGTCAGTTCGCGTCGCGCCGACAGTTCGCGCGCGAGGATGCTCGTCGTGGTCCCCGTATCCATCATGATGCTGTCGCCGTCCCTTATGCCGGCAGCGAGATGCCGCGCGATGCGCCGCTTCTCGACGGCGCTCTCGCGCATGCGGCGGTCGAATGGCGCCTCGCGTCCGTGGTCCGGAAGCTGGACGGTGCCGTGCATCTTCACCAGGTGTCCGTCCTCGACCAGGCGGCGGATGTCGCGGCGCACCGTCTCCAGCGACACGCCGAGACTGCCGGCGAGCGCCGAGATGCTGGCTGCGCCGTCCCGGCGGGCGGCGACCATGATCTCGTTCTGGCGCGGTGTGAATTGCATGGATGCCCGGGCGAAGTGCGAGTGGTGCCGCATTGATGGGCAGTTCAGCACGAAATGCCACAGAATGCCAAACGGAAGCCAACTATTCCCACATTGTCGTTGACATCTGACGCTGCGGCAATTCACACTTCCCTCAAGACGAGAGAGCCTGGCCGGCAGAAGCCGGGCCGTTGCATGCGCAAATCACAGAGGGATGCGATCGATGTTCTCCAGGACGATGTTTTCACTTGCCGTCTCGTCCGCGCTCGCCGCGGGCGCACTCTCCCTGGCGTCCGCGCCGGCGCAGGCCGCACCGGAATCCATGGACCCGATCAAGCTCACCCTGCACGACTGGACCGGCCAGCTGATCACCACCAACATCATGGCCGAGATCCTGAAGAAGGCCGGCTACAACGTCGAGCTCGTGCAGGCGGACTACCTGGCGCAATTCGCCGGTCTCGAAAGCGGCGACCTGGATGTAGCCATGGAGATGTGGGAGACGACCGGCCGCGAGGCCATGGACGCCGCCACCGCCACCGGAAAGGTCGAGAACTTCGGACCGACCGGCATGAAGGCCAAGGAAGAGTGGTGGTATCCCGCCTACATGGCGGACAAATGCCCCGGCCTTCCGAATTGGGAAGCGCTGAAGGACGAAGCCTGCGCGCAGGCCTTTTCGACGGCGGAGACCGCGCCCAAGGGCCGATATCTCGGCGGCCCGGTCACCTGGGGCGGGTTCGACGACGAACGCGTCGAGGCGCTCGACCTGCCCTTCGAGGTCATCCATGCCGGAACCGATGCCGCGCTTTTCGCCGAACTCGAAAGCGCCTACCAGCGCCAGGCGCCGATCCTTTTGTGGGTCTACGCCCCGCACTGGGCGCCGGCCAAGTACAAGGGCGAGTGGATCGAGTTTCCCGGAATACACCGCCGATTGCTACAACGACCCGTCCTGGGGATCGAACCCGGACATGGCCTACGATTGCGGCAAGCCGCATGGCGAGATCTGGAAGGTCGGCTGGGCTGGCGTGAAGGACAAGTGGCCGGGCGCCTACGACGCGATCAAGGCCTTCACCATCGACAATGACGAGATGGGCTCGATGATCACCGACGTCGACCTGGAAGGCAAGTCGGTCGAGGAGGTCGTGGCCAACTGGATGACCGACAACGAGGACCGCTGGTCCGGCTGGATCAAGTGATTGCCTGACCGGATGAGCTTTTTCGACCGCTCCGTCGTCGGCGGAGCGGACGAAGAGGGCCGAAGTGCAGCAGCTGCTGCTGACAGGAACACTCGCAACACATGCCTGAAACAACCGCGCCGGAGACCTCGGCCAAGCTGGTCTGCCGATCGGTCTGGAAACTCTTCGGATCGGATGCGGACCGTATCGCCCGCCTGATCGCGAGGGGTGCGGTCGGCGACGACGAGGTCGCGGCCAGCGACGCGATCCCGGCGGTGCGCGACGTCAGTCTCGGCGTCAATGCCGGCGAGTGCTTCGTCATCATGGGCCTTTCCGGGTCCGGCAAGTCCACCCTGGTGCGCTGCATGTCGCGGCTGGTCGAGCCGAGTGCTGGCGAGATCCTGTTCAACGGCGAGAACCTGCTCGCAGCCAGCGACAAGCGGATGATCGAGATTCGCCGCCACCACATGGGCATGGTGTTCCAGAATTTCGCGCTGCTTCCGCATCTGAGCGTGCTCGGCAACGTCGCCTTCCCGCTGGAGGTGCAGGGCGTCGGCAGGGTCCAGCGCGAGGCGCGGGCGCGCGAGATGATCGAACTCGTCGGCCTCGCCGGGCGCGAGCACTTCTTCCCGCGCGAGTTGTCCGGCGGCCAGCAGCAGCGCGTCGGCATCGCCCGCTCGCTCGCCGTGGAGCCTGAGCTCTGGTTCCTCGACGAACCCTTCTCGGCGCTCGATCCGCTGATCCGGCGCGAGATGCAGGACGAGTTCATGCGGCTGCAATCTGTGCTGAAAAAGACCATCGTCTTCATCACGCACGATTTCGACGAGGCGATCCGGCTCGGCGACCGCATCGCCATCATGAAGGACGGCATCGTCGTCCAGGTCGGTACGCCCGAGGAGATCGTGCTGGCGCCGGCCAATTCCTATGTCTCCGAGTTCACCCGCAACGTGGCGAAGGCGAAGGTGCTGCGCGTGGGTTCGCTGGCGACGGCCCTCCCGGGGTCGGTCGCCGTGAACGGCTGTGCTGGCGAGGTCTTCGCCGCCGCCACGGTCTCCGAGGCCGCGCCTTTGTTCGGCGAGACCGGCACGCGGCTTCTGGTGAAGTCGCCACAGGGGCAGCCGGTCGGAACGCTGGACCGCGAGACGGTCGCCGCCGTCATGATGCGCGGCTGATCATGTCGGTCGCCGGCCCGGCCAGTGGAATGGAATCGGAAGGCAGCGCGGTTTCGGCGCCGTCCCGCCGTGTTCTGGTCTGGACCGTCGGGCTCTGCCTTTTCGCGGCACTCTGGGCCTTCGCCGACGCAGTGATGCCCTGGGCGCAGGAGTATCCCCGCGCCTGGACGCCGCCTTTCGCGCGCTGGATCAGCGCCTTCATGCGCTGGCTGGTAGACGAGGCCACCTTCGGCCTCTTCACCTTCACCGATTTCACCCGCTTCCTGGCGTCCCTGGTGGAAGCGCCCTACCGCCTCGTGCTCGGCTTCCTGTCGACGGGCCTCCTGTCGGGGCAGGGGTCGCAGGCCGTCCAGCTCGCGCCGCCGCTGTCGTGGATCGGCGTGCTGGGGCTCTTCACCGTCGCCGCCTGGTTCGCCGGCGGCATCTCTCTGGCGGGACTTGCCTTCGGCTGCCTCGGCTTCATCCTCCTGTTCGGCCAGTGGGACAGCGCCATGGTGACGCTCGCCTCCATCATCGTGGCCGTGCCGATCGGCGCGGTGGGCGGGCTGCTGCTGGGCATTGCGGCCTGGCGCTGGCGCTCCTTCGAACGGATGATCTCGCCGGTCCTCGACCTCATGCAGACGATCCCGATCTTTGCCTACCTCGTGCCGATCCTGTTCCTGTTCGGCTTTGGCCCGGTCTCGGCCATCGTGGCCACGATCATCTACGCCATGCCCCCGATGACGCGGGTCGCGGTCGTGGCGTTGCGCGGCGTCCCCGCCGAGATATCCGACCTCGGGCGCATGACCGGATGCACGCGCCGGCAGATGACGTGGCGCGTGATGGTGCCCGCGGCGGCGCCCGGCCTGATGGTCGGCGTCAACCAGGTGATCATGCTGTCGCTGAACATGGTCATCATCGCCTCCATGATCGGCGCGGGAGGCCTCGGCTACGACGTCCTGGCAGCGCTTCGGCGGCTCGACATCGGCGCCGGGCTCGAGGCCGGCGTCGCCATCGTGGCGCTCGCCATCCTCCTCGACCGCATCTCGCAGGCGTTGGCCCGGCGCGCCGCCCAGCACGTCCATGCGGAGGGCGCGGGCTGGATCGCCCGTCATCCCTACCTCACCATGGCCCTCGCTCTCGTCGTCGCGAGTGCGCTCGCGGGTCTCGTCTCGGCGCCGTTGCAGCGATGGCCGCAGGACTGGGCGCTGTCGACCGGCACGTTCTGGGACGAGGTCGTGCGCTGGATCAACGTCAACTTCTTCGACGAACTCGAAGCGGTGAAGAACGCGCTGCTGCTCAACGTGCTGATCCCGTTCAAGCGCTTCCTGCTCGGCCTGCCCTGGCTCGGCGTGACGCTGCTGCTCGGGCTCGCGGGCTGGAGCCTCGGCGGTCTGCGGCTCGCAGCCCTGACCGCCGCGCTCGCCGCGCTCGTCGCCGCATCCGGTCTCTGGGAAGAGGCGATGACGACCGTCTATCTTTGCGGCATCTCGGTCGTCGGCGCCCTGGCTGATCGGCATGCCGATCGGCATCTGGGCCGCGACGCGGCCGCGCGTCTGGCGCGTCGTGCAGGCGGTGATCGACACGCTTGCAGACGCTGCCCTCCTTCGTCTACCTCATGCCGGTGGTCATGCTGTTCCGGGTCGGCGACTTCACCGCCATGATCGCGGTGATCGCCTATGCGCTGGCCCCGGCCATCCGCTACACCGCCTACGGCCTGCAGCAGGTCGACCCGAAGCTGGTCGAGGCGGGCCGCGCGGCCGGCTGCACGCCCTTGCAGCTGCTGACCAAGATCAGGCTGAAACTGGCTCTTCCCGAGATCATGCTCGGCATCAACCAGACCATCATGCTGGCGCTCTCGATGCTCGTCATCACCGCGCTGGTCGGCACCCGCGACCTCGGCCAGGAGGTCTACATCGCGCTGACCAAGGCCGATACCGGCCGCGGCATCGTCGCCGGGCTGGCCGTCGCCTTCATCGCCATCATCGCCGACCGGCTGATCTCGGCCGGCGCACTCCGCATGCGCCGGAATCTCGGCCTCGCAAGCTAGGGAGCATGTTCGAAAATGATCGACGCCATGGCCCGCATCTGGGCCCTGCCGCTCTGGAGCGGACCGATCGAGCCGCTGCTTCTGGAAGGCGGTCTCAGCAACGAGAGCTTCACCGTCGAGAATGACGACCGCAAGTACGTCGTGCGCTTCGGGCGCGACTTCCCCTTCCATCACGTCTTCCGCGAGCCGCGAGGTGATGACCGCACGCGCCGCCCACGAGGCCGGCTTCGCGCCCGAGGTCGTCCATGCCGAGCCCGGCGTCATGGTCTCGCGCTTCATCGAGGGCCGCACCTACACCGCCGAGGACGTGCGCGCCAACATTCCCGCGCATCGCGCGCATCGTGCAGCGGTTCCACGACGAGATGCCGAGGCACGTCTCGGGCCCGGGCTTCATGTTCTGGGTCTTCCACGTCATCCGCGACTATGCCCGCACGCTGAAGGCCGACCGCAGCCGGATGAGCGACCATCTGGCCGGTTATGTCGACTCGCGGACGAACTGGAAAGCGCCCAGGTGCCGCTGCCGATCGTCTTCGGCCACAATGACTTCCTGCCGGCCAACTTCCTCGATGACGGCGACGCCTCTGGCTCATCGATTTCGAATATGCCGGCTTCGCCACCGCCATGTTCGACCTTGCCGGCATCGCCTCGAACGCCGGCTTCTCCAGGCGAAGAATCGGCCGCGCTGCTGGCGCGTCTATTTCGACACGCCGCCGACGCACGCGCTGCGCCGCATCGCATGCCGCCATGCAATGCGCCTCGCTGCTGCGCGAGGCGATGTGGGGCATGGTGTCGGAACTCCACCTCGACGCCCCCGGCGTCGACTACGGCGCCTATGCACAGCCCAACCTCGACAAGCTCGATGCCGCGCTCGACGCCTACAGAAGCGACTTTGGAAAGGTCCTGATCCATGGCGCTCCCTGCCCACGCCCAAATCGTCGTCATCGGCGGCGGCATCATCGGCTGCTCGACCGCCTATCACCTGGCGCGCGACCACAAGGCCGACGTGCTGCTGCTCGAGCAGGGCAAGCTGACCTCGCGGCTCGACCTGGCACGCGGCGGGGCTGGTCGGGCAGCTCCGCTCCTCCGCCTCGATCACGCAGGTGCTCAAATATTCCGTCGATCTCTACAAGCGGCTCGACGCCGAGACCGGGCTCGAGACCGGCTGGAAGATGACCGGCTGCCTGCGGCTCGCCACCAATGCCGGACCGCTGGACCGAATACAGGCGGCTCGCCACCACCGCGCAGAGCTTCGGCATGGAGATGCACCTGCTCTCGCCGGAGGAGGTCAAGCGCATGTGGCCGCTGATGGAGGTGTCGCGACCTCGTCGGCGCGAGCTGGCTGCCGACCGACGGCCAGGCCAGCCCCTCCGACATCACCCAGTCGCTGGCCAAGGGCGCGCGCATGCACGGCGCGAAGATCGTCGAGGGCGTGCGCGTCACCGGCTTCGACATGGACGGCGGGCGCATCACCGCCGTGCACACGACCGGCGGCGACATCGCCTGCGAGAAGGTGGTCAACTGCGCCGGGCAATGGGCGCGCCAGGTCGGCGCCATGGCCGGCATCAAGGTGCCGCTGCAGCCGGTCAAGCACCAGTACATCGTCACCGAGAAGATCGACGGCCTGTCGGCGGACGCCGCCGACCATCCGCGACCCCGACCGCCGCACCTATTTCAAGGAGGAGGTCGGCGGGCTCGTGATGGGCGGCTACGAGCCGAACCCGCAGCGCCTGGACGCATGGGCGACGTGCCCGACGATTTCCAGTTCCAGCTCTTCGACGACGACTGGGACCATTTCGAGCAGCACATGGAGCAGGCGATCGCGCGCGTTCCGGCGCTGAGCGAAGCCGGCGTCAAGCAGATGATCAACGGCCCGGAAAGCTTCACGCCGGACGGCAACTTCATCCTCGGCCGGCCGCCCGAATGCGCCAACATGTTCGTCGGCGCCGGCTTCAACGCCTTCGGCATCGCCTCGGGCGGCGGCGCGGGCTGGGTGCTGGCGCAGTGGGTCGCTGGCGGGCGAGGCGCCGCTCGACCTCTGGGTCGTCGACATCCGCCGCTTCTCCGACCTGCACCGCGACCGGCAATGGGTCTGCGACCGCACGCTCGAAGCCTATGGCAAGCACTACACGATCGGCTTCCCGCATGAGGAATACGAAAGCGGCCGGCCGCGCATCGTCTCGCCGCTCTACGACCGGCTGAAGGCCCACCGCGCCGTCTTCGGCTCCAAGCTCGGCTGGGAACGGCCGAACTGGTTCGCGCCGGAGGGCATGGAGCCGCGAGGACGTCTATTCGATGGGCCGGCAGAACTGGTTCGACCCGGTCGGCGACGAACACCGGCTGGTGCGCGAGAAGGTCGGCATCTTCGACCAGTCCTCCTTCGCCAAGTTCGAACTGAGCGGGCCGCGACGCGGCCGCCGCGCTCGAGTCGATCTGCGCCAACCGCGTCGCGCGCGAGCCGGGACGGCTGACCTATACCCAGCTGCTCAACTCGCGCGGCGGCATCGAGTGCGACCTGACCGTGGCGCGGCTCGCCGATGACACTCTTCTACATCGTCACCGGCACCGGTTTCCGCACGCCATGACGGCGGCTGGATCCGCGACCACCTGCCGGCCGGAAGCGATGCCGTGCTGAGCGACGTCACCGAGGCGTTACGGCACGCTGTCGCTGATGGGGCCGAAGGCGCGCGCGACGTGCTTCGCGCCGTCACCGACGCCGACGTCTCGAACGCCGCCTTCCCCTTCGGCCATGTCCGCGAGATCGAGATCGCCGGCCAGGAGGTGCGGGCGCTGCGCGTCACCTATGTCGGCGAACTCGGCTGGGAACTGCACGCGCCGCTCGCCGGCCTCGGCGCGATCTTCGACGCGCTGATGGAGGCGGGCGCGCCGCACGGCATCGCGCCGGTCGGCTACCGGGCGCTGGAATCGCTGCGGCTGGAAAAGGGCTACCGCGCCTGGGGCTCCGACATCACGCCGAACGATTCGCCGTTCGAGGCCGGCCTCGGCTGGGCGGTGAAGCTGAAATCCAACGCTCCGCTTCATCGGCCGCGAGGCGGTGGCGCGGATCGCCGCCGCGCCGCTGAAGAAGAGGCTCGCGGGCTTCACGGTCGACGACCCCGGACGTGGTCCTGCTCGGCCGCGAGACCATCCTGCGCGACGGCGAGTTCGCCGGCTATCTGACCAGCGGCGGCTACGGCTACACCGTCGGCAAGCCGATCGGCTACGGCTATGTGCGCCAGGCGGAAGGCGTGAGCGACGAGTGGCTGTCGGACGGGAGCTACGAGCTCGTCGTCGCGCAGGAACGGGTGCCCGCGGCGATCCACATGCGGCCGCTCTACGATCCGGACAACAGCCGCGTGAAGGCCTGAGGCGGGGAGCGGTGATCCAGCAGCCGCTCCGTGTCACCTCAAAGCACCTTCAGCACCAGCCCGCGGCTCGGAACCGTTCCGGCCTCGCCGGGCATGGAGACGTAGGGCTCCGTCTCCTCGGCGGTCTCCACAACCCCTTGCCGGGCAAGGTCGGCGACATGAGCCGCGAAATCGTCCCACAGCGTGTCCTTGACCGTCAGCACGATGGCGCCTCCCGGCCGGCAGATGCGGACGAGTTCGTCCAGTCCTTCCGGGCCGACATGGCCGGTGGTGAAGACGCCGGCCGAGACGATGCCGGCGAAGTGGCCGTCGGCGAAGGGCAGGGGGCCGCCGAGAGCAAGCCGGTGCAGTTTCGCGTAGACGTTCTTCCTGGCCGCCTGCGCCAGCATGCCCTCGGAAAGGTCGAGCCCCTCGACCGCGGGATAGCCGACGATGCGCAGCCACTCGCCGATGAGCCCGGTGCCGGCGCCCGCGTCGAGCAGTGGCGAGGCGGCGCGCGCAACGTAGCGCGTGAGCAGCGCCAGGCAGATCGTAGGGTGGCGATAGCCGTTGGCCGACATGTCGGAATCATACGTCTGCGACCAGCTGTCGTAGTGTTTCGCGATCTCCTCGGGCGATTTCGCCGCATAGACCGCGCCGAGCGCGCCGTCGTGTGTGTCGTCGGCCATGGATGCTCCTCGATGCCGTTTCCCTGCGTCATCCACCCTAGCCGACGCGGCGATAATGTGGAACCGTCGGCGCTGGAAGCGAAGCGAAAGGGAGACGGAGATTGACGGACGAAGCGGCAAGGACGGACCTCGACGACGCGCGCGCGACGCTCGCCGCGATACCGGCGCTCGCGGGATATGACGGCCCGTTGCAGCGCCTCGGCGGCCTGACGAACCGGGTGTACCGGGCCGGCGAACATTGCCTGAGGATCCCCGGCAAAGGCACGGAGGAATACATCGACCGCGGCAACGAGAAGGTGGCGGCGCAGGAGGCGGCGAAGACCGGCGTCAGCCCGGACGTGCTCCATTTCGGCGCGGACGGGGTGATGGTGAGCCGCTTCATCGACGGGGCCGAGACCATGTCGCCGGAGGCTTTCGGCAAGCGTGCAGGATCGCCCGCCCGCGCGGGCGAGGCGTTCCGCAGGCTGCATGATTCCGGTGCGGTGTTCCCGTTCCGCTTCGAGCTGTTTTCGATGATCGACGAGTATCTCAAGGTGCTCTCGACCAAGGACGTGACGCTGCCCGACGGCTATCACGACGTGGTCGCCGAGGCCGAGACGGTGCGCGCCGCGCTCGCCGCGCATCCGCTGCCGCTGGCGCCGTGCCACTGTGATCCGCTGTGCGAGAACTTTCTCGACACCGGCAGCCGCATGTGGATCGTCGACTGGGAGTATTCCGGCATGAACGATCCGATGTGGGACCTTGGCGACCTCTCCGTGGAGGCGGGGTTCGACGCTGAGCAGGAGGAGGAGATGATCCGGGCCTGGTTCGGCGGCGAGCCGACGGCTTCCGAGCGCGGCCGCATCGTCATCTACAAGGCGATGTGCGACCTGCTCTGGACGCTCTGGGGGCTGATCCAGCATGCCAACAAGAACCCGGCCGATGATTTCTGGGCCTATTCCACCAATCGATTCCAGCGCTGCAAGGCGCTCATGGCGACGCCCGAGTTCGCGCGACACGTGGAGGCGGTGGCGCGGGGTTGAGGCCGGCAGAGCGGCGACAGGGGACAGTTTACTTTTTTCCACGCGCGGGCGTGCCGAGAACGCAGTGCGTTCCCGGAAAAAAGTAAACTGTCCCCGGTGCGTCCCCCGATGCGTCCGATGCGCTTTCACGAGGTGTCGGGACGTTGGAGCGCCTGGAAGGCGAGGGTGTGCGCCTCGACGAGGACGGCATGGACCTCGTGGGCGGGTTTCCGACGGCCGCCGGGCGGGCGGCCGCTTCGCAGCGGCGATACCCGGGGGAGGTTTCGCCGCCTGGCCGGCGTGTTTTGCGCGCCTGCGGGGGCAATTCGTTCATTTTGCGCCGCTGCGGCGGCGCGGGCATTTGCGATGGCCGCGGCGTTGCGGGCCCGCCAGCGCCGGAAGCGCAGCGCCTCGCCGTCCATGTCGTCGAGGGCTTTCGCAAGCGCGCGGATGCGCAGGACGAGGCGCGTCGCGTCGAGCCGGTCCTGCGGCGCCGGCAGGGGAAGGCTGCGCGGGCGCAGCGGTTCGAAAACGCCCGGCACCGCGATGCGCGGCAGGTCGCGCTCCGCCACCCGCCTCACGCGCAGGCGGCGCGCCGGATCGGTCAGGGACAGGCGCAGGGGGCGCAAGGGGTGCGGCCCGGCCGCGTGCCGTGTCCCGGCCCGGCGCGCGGCAGGGGTTGGCCGGCGCGGCTGGCGGGTGCGGCATCCATGGCTGAGGGGCGGAGCGGGCGGCAGCGCCGCTTGAGATCCGCCGGCGGCCTCCACCTGGGGCGGGGGCTGGACCGCCAGTGCCAGCGCGATCACCAGCCGGCGCGCGGCCGCCTCGGCCGGGCGCACGATGCGCAAGAGGGCGCGGTGGCGCAAGCGCGCCAGCGTCGGGCGGTCGGCGGCGAGAGCGGCGGCGTCGTCGGCCGGGTTTGTGCCGGCGCCAACCATGGCCACAAGCCCCGCCACCACCCGCCTCAGCGTCCTCCCGTGTCGTTCGATAGCCGCCTGCCAGTCCATTCGACGTCTTTCCTGCGTTGCGGCGGAGAGTATGGAGCGGGGTGGCGGGGGTGTGGATTGTATTTTCCGAATTTCTTTCTGAGCGGCCCAATGGCGGTAGAAAGAAATCGAAGCGTTGGCCGGCCGGCCAACGCTTCGAGCGGCAGGAGAGCTTGGTGTGGATGGACCTTGGCGGCCGTACGGGCTATCGTACTGATGAAATTCGGGTCCATCCGGACAATGACGGGTCGCCCCCAGACAGGCTCCGCGGTTGCACTTCAGGTGCGGTGCGCGGGGAAGGCAACGGAAGGAACGCCGTCATGACCACCGTCTTCAAGACTGCCGCAAGCACCGTTTTGGCGGTGATATTCTCGCTGGCGATTTTATCCGCCGAAGCAGCTCCTCCGAAGGGAGCGACCAGCAATACAGCCATCCTGGAGTGCAGCGCGCTTGGCGGGACTGTCATCGAACAACCGCGCGGTTCTGCCATTACCGCGTGTTGTTACAATGACGGCTGCTGGATATGCGACTCAAAGGGCGAGGACTGTTCATTCGATGCGGCAGCCCTGAAACGGTTCCGGCAGAACAAAGCCCCGGCCAACAGCGGCGCAGTCGTGGTCAAGCCGACAAAGCCAGGCGGCTCCGCCGTTGCC
Organism: uncultured Alphaproteobacteria bacterium; assembly: GCA_963747465.1. Classification (GTDB taxonomy): domain Bacteria; phylum Pseudomonadota; class Alphaproteobacteria; order Rhizobiales; family Rhizobiaceae; genus Aquibium. Next base: position 661,231 of record CAVVFC010000002.1, on the reverse strand, counting down.
ACTTCTCGTGCCAAAATAGCAGTGAAGTCCAATAGTGCCCTCATCCAGAGTCTGAACCGCGTGCCGAAAAGCCGGGTGAACCGTATTACGGCCGGCGCGCGCGGCATGCGCAACGTCAAGCGCATCGTCGGCTCCTCCAATTTCGTCGGGTGCTCGGGGGATTTGTGCATCTGCACTGGCGACAAGGACTGCAACGACCTGTTTTCCGGAAAGTGTAGTTCGCCTTCATCGGGCGGCTCATGCGCTGGTTCGGGATCCAGCACGATCTGCTATTGCAATCCGAAGGTCAAATAGCGCAGATCTCCAAGATGCGGTGATCAGTGGTTGTTTCCGCCGGATTTGAACGGCAGTTTTTCGGGGCTCCGCCTATCTGCGAGAGCCCCGATTTGCTTCATCCCGATTGCCATGGCTGCCGGACACGCGGTTAGCGGATCAGGCATTTCCATGAATAGGGATCATTCCAGTCCAGCGCCTTGGCCTTGTAGGCCGCCTTGCCATACTGGAGCTTGCATGCTTCGCTCACAAGGATGCCCCTGCGGTTGCCTGCGCTTTGCTCGCAGGTCCATCCACCGGCATTGTTTGCGATCAACTTCGCCTTGAACTGGCTGCCATACGTCTTCTGGCACCAGGCAGTGAGATTCACGCCCTTCATGGTCGGCACGGCAATCCTGCTGAAGCACCGCCAGGAATACGGATCATTCTGGTCAAGGGCCTTGGCCTTGTAGGCCTTGTTGCCGTATTGCAGCTTGCAGGCCTTGCTGACGAGGATGCCCCGGCGGTTTCCCGCGCTCTGTTCACAGGTCCATCCACCGGCATTTTTGGCGATCAGCTTCGCCTTGAATTGGTTGCCGAATGTATTCTGACACCACGCGGTGAGATTCACGCCGCCCAGGTTCTTGTCCTGAAATGTCGTGGCCTGCGAAGGCTGGCTGACAGCGATGAGCATCATCGATGCGGTCGCTAGGGTTGTAATCTTTTCAAACATTGTTCTGCTCCGATTTGAGTAAGTGCTTCGTGCTTTGTTTCAACGATCGAAGACTGGATGATCGCACATGAATACGGGACGAACTCAATATTCATCGAATGTTCACAATCGTAGCAGTGATTTCTCCATAGTACCAAACGGGCGATGCCGGGTGTGGACCATAAGTCTCGGCAGGGCTCGGCAGGAAGATCGGTAGCACGACCCCGATGGCGTCGAGACGGACGCGCCGATCCGTGAAACAGGATTCACAATTCCGTCTCACATCAAGAGATGAGGCAACCGCAAGAAGCATCCCCACTCCGATTTGGGCGGCGCCCGCGCCACCTCTCCCCCACTTCGTAGGAGAGAGGAACCGCAGCTTCGGCTTCGCGCCAGGACGACGGCGGAGGAGCGGGGTCGGCGCTCCCTTCGGGCTACCGATCCGCTTGCCCCTGGCGTAGAACGCCCGCAGCGCGACAGGGAACGGGAGGGGGGTGCGATGGCAAAGGCACACCAGACGGCACTCGAGGCGAACCGGGAGCTGTGGGACGGGCGGGTGGCGACGCATCGGCGGGATGCGACCGGGTTCTACAGGGTCGATGCGTTCCTGGCCGGCGAGGATGTGCTCTATCCCATCGAGGCAGCCGAAATCGGCGATTTGCGCGGGTTGCGGATCGCGCATCTGCAATGCCATTTCGGGATCGATTCCATCTGCCTTGCCCGGCGCGGCGCCGACGTCACCGGGCTCGATTTTTCAGCGCCGGCCGTCGCGGAGGCGCGCGAGCTTGCCCGGCGGACGGGCGCCGAGGCCCGTTTCGTCGAAGGCAACGTCTACGATGCGCGCCAATGCCTCGAAGAGGAATTCGACGTCGTCTACACGACATGGGGAACGATCAACTGGCTGCCGGACGTCGCCAGATGGGCGCGCGTGGTGGCCTCGCTGCTGAAGCCGGGAGGGCATCTTTATTTCGCCGACGCGCATCCGATGATGCTGTGTCTCGAGACGGTGGAGGGACAAATCGTCCTTGGCACCGCGTGGCGGACGCCGGGGGACCGGCCGCTCGTGGAAACCAGCGACAGGACCTATACGGGCGACAGGATCGCGGTGTCGACGAGCTGCGAGTGGATCCATCCGCTGGGCGACATCGTGACCGCGCTGCTGGATGCCGGGCTGCGGCTCGACCGGCTGACGGAGCACGCACGGCTGCCGTGGCCTCACTTTCCCGACATGCGGGAGGGCGGGGACCGCATGTTTCATCTTCCCGGGGAGAAGTTGCAGCTGCCTCTGGCGGTTTCGCTGAAGGCAACGAAGCCCGAGGGAGGGGGACGTGGGTGAGGGGGCCGGGTGCGTCCTTCGAGGCTCGCCCGCTGACGCCTGGAGCCACGACGCGAGGTTCGTGCGGGCTCGCACCTCAGGATGAGGACGGTCCGTTGTGCGGGCCGCTTCGGATACGCGGGAAAGGAGCAGCCGCGAACTCAGGATGAGGGGGAGCGTGCCGCGCCTTCCCTTCTCCCCTTGTGGGAGAAGGTGGCCTCGCGTCAGCGAGGTCGGATGAGGGGTGCTGGACCGGGGGGGGGGTGTTCAAGGGTATGCGCAGGTTGGCTTGCGGTGGCAGGATTTGCCTGATCGGGCTGCGGCCAACACCCCTCATCCGTCTCGGCTCCGGTATTCCATCGCGCCCGATCCTCCCCGCGCTGCGCGCGGTGAGGCAACACCCCCTCACCGTCTCGGGCTTCGCCCGATCCACCTCTCCCCCTGCCCGGGGGAGAGGATGGGAGCCAAGCGGGGGCCGGTGCCTACATCCGCACCCGTTCCGCCTTCGGGTCGTACAGCGGCTTGAGCGAGGCCTCGGCGGCGTGGCGGGTGCCGGCGATTTCGATTTCGTAGGTGGAGGACAGGAGGTCGGATTCGGTCTCGCCGGGGCAGGGCACGTAGCCGAGGCCGATGGCGGCGCTTAAGGTGTGGCCGTAGTTGCCCGACGTGATGGTGCCGACGATCTGGCCGTCGCGGACGATCGCCTCGTTGTGGAAGAGGAGCGGCTCGGGGTCGGCGAGGCGGAACTGGACGAGGCGACGGTCGAGGCCGGCGTCGCGTTTCTTGAGCACCGCGTCGCGGCCGATGAAGTCGCCTTTGGCGGTCTTCACGGCGAAGCCGAGGCCGGCTTCCAGCACGTGGTCCTCGTCGGTGATGTCGTGGCCGAAATGGCGGAAGGCCTTTTCGATGCGGCAGGAATCGAGCGTGTGCAGGCCGCAGAGTTTCAAGCCCGCCCCCTGGCCGCCATCCCCGCCTGCCTCCTCGATCGCCTCGAAGACGTGGGCGGCCTGGTCGGTGGGCACGTAGAGCTCCCAGCCGAGTTCGCCGACATAGGTGACGCGGTGGGCGCGGGCGAGCCCCATGCCGATCTCGATCTCCTGCCAGGTGCCGAAGGGGTTTTTGGCGTTGGAGAAGTCGTTCGGGCTGACGCGGGTGAGCAGATCGCGCGAGGCGGGGCCCATGACGCAGAGCACGGCTTCGGCCGCCGTGACATCGGTGACGACCGCGAAGGCGTCGCCGAGGTGTCTTCTCAGCCAGGCGAGGTCGCGCGGCAGCGTGGCGCCGGGCACGACGAGGAGGAAGGCGGTCTCGGAGAGGCGCGAGACGGTCAGGTCGCTCTCGATGCCGCCGCCGGCATTGAGCATCTGGGTGTAGACGATGCGGCCGACGGGCACGTCGATATCGTTGGCGCAGAGGCGCTGGAGGAATGCGCAGGCGTCGCGGCCCTCGATGCGGATCTTGCCGAACGAGCTCATGTCGAACAGGCCGACGCCGCTGCGCACGGCCAGATGCTCCAGGCGCTGGTTGCCGAACCAGTTCTGGCGCTTCCAGGAATAGCGGTATTCGCGCTCCTGGTTCTCGCGCGCGAACCAGTTGGCGCGCTCGAAGCCGGCGACCTCGCCGAAGACGGCGCCGCGCGCCTTCAGGTGCTCGTGCAGGGGGGAGCGGCGGATGCCGCGCGCGGACGCCATCTGGCGGTAGGGGAAATGGTCGGCATAGAGCAGGCCGAGCGTCTCGGCGACGCGCGCCTTCAGGTAGCGGCGGTTCTTCTGGAAGGGCTGGGCGCGGCGGATGTCGACTTCCCACAGGTCGAAGGGCGGCTCGCCGTCGGCGATCCACTGCGCCAGCGCCATGCCGGCGCCGCCCGACGAGACGATGCCGATGGAATTGTAGCCGGCCGCGACGAAATAGCCGCCGAGTTCCGGCGCCTGGCCGAGATAATAGCGGTCGTCGGGGGTAAAACTCTCGGGGCCGTTGAAGAAGGTGTGGATGCCGGCGGTGGCCAGCATCGGCATGCGGTTGACGCCCATCTCGAGGATCGGCTCGAAATGCTCCATGTCTTCCGGCAACTGGTCGAAGCAGAAGCTCTCGGGGATGCCGTCCATGCCCCAGGGTTTCGCCACCGGCTCGAAGGCGCCGAGCATCATCTTGCCCGCGTCCTCCTTATAGTAGGCGCACTCGTCGGGCACGCGCAGCACCGGCAGGCGCGAGAGGCCGGGGATCGGCTCGGTGACGAGGTAGAAGTGCTCGCAGGCGTGCAGCGGGACGGCGACGCCGTTGCGCGAAGCGAGGTCGCGCGCCCACATGCCGGCGCAGTTGACGACGATTTCCGCCTCGATGGTGCCTTGCTCGCCGTCCTTTTCCCAGGAGACGCCGGTGACGCGGCCGTTCGCCTGGTTGACGGCGGTGACTTTCGCGCCTTCCATGATGGTGGCACCGCGCTGGCGCGCGCCTTTCGCCAGCGCCATGGCGATGTTGGCCGGGTCGCACTGGCCGTCGAGCGGCAGGTGCACGGCGGCGACCACGTCCTCGACGTTCAAATGCGGATACATCTCCTTGACCTCGGCCGGCGAGATCTCGCGCACGTCGACGTCGAAGGCGCGGGCGAGCGATGCCTGGCGGTAGATCTCCTGCTTGCGTTCCTCGGTCAGCGCGACGGTGATGGAGCCCACCTGGCGCATTCCGGTGGCGACGCCGGTCTCGTCCTCCAGCTTGGTATAAAGATCGGCGGAATACTTCGCGAGCCGCGTCATGTTCTGCGAGGCGCGCAGCTGGCCGATCAGGCCCGCCGCGTGCCAGGTGGTGCCACAGGTGAGCTGCTTGCGTTCGAGCAGCACGATGTCGGTCCAGCCGAGCTTGGCCAGGTGGTAGGCGACGGAGCATCCCGATACGCCGCCGCCGATGATGACAGCGCGGGCCTTGGCGGGGAGGGCGGTCATGCGGGTGTTCCTCAGGCCCGCTCGCGCTGCTCGCCGTAGTCCGCGGCGAAGCGGCGGAGGCGTGTGGCGGCTTCGGCTAGGACGGGTTCGGGCTGGCACAGGCTGATGCGGATGTGGCCGCGGGCGGCGTCGCCGAAGCTCGAGCCGGGCATGACGGCGACCTTTTCCCGGTCGAGGAAGGCCCAGGCGAAGGCTTCGCAATCGGGGTCGATGGCCGAGACGTCGAGCATCACGTACATGCCGCCCTCCGACCCGCGCACGCGGATGCCGTTCATGCCTCGTATCTGTTCGAGGAAGACCTCGCGGCGGCGTCCGTAGGTCTCGGCGATGTCGGCCACGCCGTAGTCGTTCTCCAGCGCCTCGATCGCGGCGCGGCTGACGAAGTCGGTCAGGCCGTAGGTGGTGACGAGGTTGAGGCTGACGAGCAGCGCAACGATGTCGGCCGGACCGGTCAGCCAGCCGATGCGCCAGCCGGTCATGCCATGGCTCTTCGACATGGAGTTGATGACCAGCGTGCGTTCGGCCATGCCGGGCAGGGCGCGCGGCGAGAGATGGCCCGCCGCGCCCGGAAGCGTCCAGTAGACCTCGTCGGACAGCAGCCAGAGATCGTGGCGGCGGCAGATTTCGGCGATTCCTTCGAGGCATGCGCGCGTGTAGGCGGCGCCCGTCGGGTTGTTGGGCGTGTTGATGAGGATCGCGCGCGTATTCGGCTTCACAGCCGCCTCGATGTCGGCGGCGGTCGGCTGGAAGCCGTTCTCGGCCTTCGCCTCCACCACCGTGAAGGCGGCACCCGCGGCGCGGAAGGTGCCGGGATAGGTGGCGTAGTAGGGTGCGACCATGATCGCGTGGTCGCCGGGATCGAGAGTGGCCTGCGCGGCGGCGTAGAGCGCCAGCTGGCCGCCAGGCGTGGCGATCACTTCGGCGGCGGACGTCTCGACGCCGGTGCAGCGGGTCGAGATTTTCGCCATCGCCTCGCGCAGCCTCGGCAGGCCCGGCAGCTGCGTATAATGGTGATATCCCGCCTTCACCGCCGCCACGCAGGCATCGACGGTCGCCTGCGGCGTGTCGAAGTCGTGGTCGCCGACGGACAGCATCATGATGTCTTCGCCGGCCTGCTTGCGCGTCATTGCGGCGAAATGCAGCTCCCAGCCGTCCTTGCCGGACGGGATGATGCCGGAGAGGCGGGTGGATGGATCAGGCATGGAATTCTCCGATTTCGTGACCGGCCTCGACCAGTCGGTCTCGCAGGCGCGCGATGTGTTGCGGGCCGACCTCGCAGCAGCCGCCGACGATGGTCGCGCCCTCCCGTATCCAGCCGAGGGCGAAATCGGCATAGGTGTCCGGGCCCAGGTCCGTGCGCGCCTCGAGTTCGGCCACCGTGCCGCCGAGCTTCAGCGCCTCGATGGCCGTGAAGCCGTTCGCGTAGGCGCCGATGGTGCCGCCGAGGCCTGAGAGTTCGGGCATGGCACGGTCCACGGCTTCGGGCCAGCTGCAATTGACCATGCGGGCTGCGACCGGCAGGTGCGAGATCACGCGTGCGGCCTGGGCGATGGTCTCGCCGCTCCGCAGCAGCGGCGCACCCTGGTCGGCGAGCGTCCACGACAGCCACACCGGCTTGCCGCTTTCGTGCGCAGCGGTGGCTGCCGCCAGCCCTTCCTCGGCGGACGCCATGGTCTCGCACAGGATGAGGTCGACGCGGCCCGCCTGCTCGGCGACGATGCGGCGGTAGATGGCGAGCGTCTCATCGTATGGCAGCCGCAGTTCCGGCTGGTAGGAGCCGAACAGGGCGGCAGGCAGCCGGCGATGGCGCAGTCCGTCGCCGACCGCGTCGCGGGCCTCGTGCGCAAGGTCGAGGCCGGCCTTCTGGAGGGGCCGGAACATGTCCCCGACGCCCTCGCGCTCCAGACGTTCCGGGGTGGCGGCGTAGGTGTTGATGGTGATGACCCGTGCGCCGGCGCGGATGAAATCAGCATGCAGGTCGCGCACGAGGCCTGGCTCGTCCATCAGCACCTTTGCCGACCACAGCGGTGTGGGCGCGGCGCCGGAGCGGCGTAGCAGTTCCTGGCCCATGCCGCCGTCGGTGAGGATGATGGAGGTCATGGGGTGGTGATCCTGTTGGAGCGGATGCATGGGGTTTCGTTCGGTCGGATACTCAAGACAAAGCACCCCCTCTCCGTCACGCTTCGCGTGCCACCTCTCCCCCTGCCCGGGGGAGAGGATAGGCCGGCCGCGAGCTTGGCGCTCATCCTCTCCCCCGGGCAGGGGGAGAGGTGGCCCGCAGGGCCGGAGAGGGGGTGCTTGGCTTTCACCCGCGCAGCCTCTCGTTCGCCGGGTCCCACAGCGGCCGGTCCTCCTGCACCGTGGCGGAAAGACGCTCGCCGAAGATCTCGACCTCGACGCGCGTTCCGGGGATGGCGAGGTCGGCGCGCAGCATGGCGAGCGCGATGGATTTGTCCACCCTGTGGCCCCAGCCTCCCGACGTCGTCTCGCCGACGATCTGCCCGTCGTGCCACAGCGTCGACATGTAGGGTGCGTCGCATTCGCCCGGCTCGTCGAGGACCAGTGTGACGAAACGCTTCTTCACGCCCTGCTGCTTCTCGTTGAGCAGGGCAGCCTTGCCCGTGAAGTCAGGCTTCTCCCAGCGCACGAAACGCTCCAGCCCGCCCTGCAGGATGGTGTAGTCGGTCGAGAGATCGCCCTTCCAGGCGCGGTAGCCCTTTTCCAGCCGCAGCGAATCCAGCGCGAACATGCCGAAGGGCTTCAGGCCATGCTTCTGGCCCGCGTCCCAGACGGCGTCGAAGACCGCAGCCGTGTCCGCGACCTTGGTGTGGAGTTCCCAGCCGAGTTCGCCGGCGAAGGACACGCGCACGAGCTGGAGCCAGCGGCCGGCGATCTGGCACGGACTGGTGCGTCAGCCACGGCTTGGACAGGTCGGCATCGGTGACATCGGCAAGGATGGCGCGGGAGTTCGGCCCGGTGAGGATCTGGCAGGAAAATTCCTCGGTGACGTCTTTCAGCGTGATCTCCGTCCCTTGCGGGCAGGTTGTTCGCCAGCCACTCGAAGTCGTGCCATTGCGCGACCGCGGCGGTGATGAGGAAGAAGAAGTCCTCCGCCAGCGCCATCACCGACATTTCGGTGACGATGCGGCCCTTGTCGTCGGCGAAATAGGCAAGCCCGATGCGGCCGGGTTTCGGCACGGCGCCGGTGATCAGCGGTCGACAGCCATTCGCCGCGCGCCCGGTCCCTGCAGGCGGAAGCGCGAGAAGCCGGGCAGGTCGAGGATGCCGGCGGCGTCGCGCACCGCCAGGCACTCCTCGCGGATGCGCTTCTGCCAGGGCCCGTCGCGGCGGAAGGTCTGGGTCGATTCCTCGGACGTGTCGTCGCCGGGCGCGGCATACCAGTTGGCGCGCTCCCAGCCGTTGTAGGCGCCGAACTGGGCGCCGAGTGCCGCGATCCGGTCGTGGACCGGCGAGAGCTTCCGGTCGCGCCCGGCCGGCCAGGCGTGGCGCGGAAAATGGATTGCGTATTCGTGGCCGTAGACCTCCATGCCCTTGGCGACGGCGTAGTCGGGGGCGGCGGCGAAGCCGGTGAAGCGGCGCGGATCGCAGGACCACATGTCCCATTCGGTCGCGCCCTCGGTGACCCATTCGGCAAGCACCTTGCCGGCGCCGCCGGCCTGGGCGATGCCGAAGGTGAAGACGCAGGCCTCGAAGGCGTTCGGGCACGCCGGGCATCGGGCCGATCAGCGGATTGCCGTCGGGCGCGTAGGGGATCGGCCCGTTGATGACCTTGGAGAGGCCGGCGGTGCCGAGGATGCGGCACGCGGGCGACGGCGTCCTCGAGGTACCATTCCAGCCGCTCCAGATCGTCGGCGAAGAGCTGGAAGGAGAAATCCTCCGGCATCGGATCGTCGGAGCTCGCCCAGTGGGCGCGGCAGTTGCGCTCGTAGGGGCCGAGGTTCATGCCGTTCTTCTCCTGGCGCAGATAGTAGGAGCTGTCGACGTCGCGCAGCAGCGGCAGCTTTTCGCCGCCTCGCTGCGACCAGGCGGCCAGCTCCGGGATCTCGTCGAACAGGATGTACTGGTGGCTCATCACCATCATCGGCACGTCGCGGCCGAACATCTTGCCGACCTCGCGCGGCGCGGTAGCCGGCGGCGTTGACCACCTTTTCGCAGCGGATGTCGCCCTTCGGCGTCGACGACGATCCATTCGTCGCTTTCGCGGCGGACGCCGGTGACGGGGCAGAAGCGGACGATGGTGGCGCCCATGTCGCGCGCGCCCTTGGCCAGCGCCTGGGTCAGCTGAGCCGGATCGATGTCGCCGTCGGCCGGATCGTAGAGCGCGCCCTTCAGGTCGTGCGTTTCGACGAAGGGATAGTGCTGCCTGATCTCGTCGGGGCCGAGCACGTCGATGTCCATGCCCTGGTAGCGGCCCATGCCCCTGACGCGCCGGAACTCCTGCATGCGCTCGGGCGTGTGGGCGAGCCGGACCGAGCCGGTGACGTGGTAGTTCATCGGGTAGTCGACGGCTTCGGCGAGGCCCCGGTATAGTTCGGCCGAATAGCGCTGCATGTTCATCACCGACCAGGAGGACGAGAAGGTCGGGACGTTGCCGGCGGCATGCCAGGTGGAGCCGGAGGTCAGTTCGTTCTTTTCCAGAAGGACGCAGTCGGTCCAGCCGGCCTTTGCGAGATGGTAGAGCGCGGAGACGCCGACGGCGCCGCCGCCGATGACGACCACGCGGGCATGGGAAGGCAGGTCAGCCATGGCTCGTGTCCTCCAAGAGAAGTACCCGTTCACCGAAGAGGGGGACTTTTCGCATCTGTTTCCTGTTCAATAGACCGGAGGCGAAATCGCCCAGATGACGACGGCGGGCTCCTGGCCCGGATTGCGCCACCGAAAGGGTTTTTCCCGGAAACGAAAACTGTCGCCGGCGGCCAGTTCGTGCCAGGTGGCGTCGATCTCGATGTCGAACCGTCCCGAGACCACGTAGCCCGCCTCTTCGGTGGGCCGCAACGAGGGTTTGGCGAGCCGGGCGCCGGGTGCGAACTCCGAGCGCAGCAATTCGAAGCTGCCGCCGAGATCGGGCGAAAGCAGTTCCTCGGTGAGGCCGCTCTCGCTCGATCCGAGGGAGCGGCGGCGGCCGGAGCGCACGATCACGCCTTTCTCGCGGGCGTCGGGAGCTTCGTGCCTGAAGAAGAGGCTGAGCGGCACGCCGAAGGCGTTCGCGAAATGCTTCATGTCTTCCACGGAAGGGCGGGACAGGCCGCGTTCGACCTGGCTCAGCCAGCCCACCGAGCGGTTGAGCCTGGACCCGAGATCGGCAAGCGTCATGCGACGCGCCTTGCGGAGCGTGCGCAGGTCTCCGGCCAAGAGCACGTCACCCGGTTGGGCCGACATGCGGTCCCTCCATGAAAAAATCCCCACGATTTTCATCAACAGCGGTGACATGAAACATTCAAGTTGTTTTACCGTCTCCCTCAAGGCGGCAGGCGGCAAACCGGCCCTGTGCTCGCATATCGTCCGTGATTGGACCAATCGCCTCCGATATGCCAAGGAGATTCGGAAGGAAGAGGGACGTGCCCATGCTGGCTCCTGACAAGCGGAAGGAAGAGGTCGACGAGGCCGAAATCGTCGACGTAGCCATCACGTCGCGCCGATCCGTGCGCGCCTTCCTTCCGGACCCGGTCGACGAGGAGACGATCAGGGACATCCTGCGGGTCGCGAGCTCGAGCGCCTTCGGGCACCAACATGCAACCCTGGAAGGTGTATGTGACGACCGGCGAAAAGAAGCAGCAGATTACCGACGCGATCCTGAACTCCGGCATACGGGCAGAGAAGGCGAAGTGGGACGAGTACAAGTACTATCCCGACCAGTTCTTCGAGCCCTATTACGCCAGGCGGCGCGCCGTCGGCTTCGCGCTCTACGGCGCGCTGGGCATCGGCAAGCGCGACGTCGACCAGATGCGCGCCCAGCACGACCGCAACTTCGTCTTCTTCGACGCGCCGGTGGGCATGATCTTCACCATAGACCGCCGCCTGAACCACGGCTCGTGGATCGATCACGGCATGTTCTTGCAGTCGGTCATGATCGCGGCGCGGGGCAGGGGTCTGCACACCTGTCCGCAAGCCGCGTTCGCGCCCTATCACAACCAGATCCGGCCGGTGCTGGACATTCCCGACGAGGAGATCGTGGTCTGCGGAATGGCGCTCGGCTACGAGGACACCTCGAAGCCCGAAAACGACCTCAGGACCGAGCGCGCACCGCTCGAGGAGTTCGCCACCTTCGTGAAGTGAGGGGAGGCCGGCGGGACGGAGGCCGTCGGATGCCGGCCGGGGTCCCCGGAACTAGGGCAAGGCGGCGAGAAGCTCGTCCAGCTGGTCGAACTGCTCCGGCATGCAGCCTTCCATCCCCGGAAACGCCTCGTCCAGCGCTTCGCCCGAGGGATAGAGTTCACGCAGGACCAGCAGCGTCCCGTCGCCCTTGGTCTCGAAGGTCACCGTGGTCACGGCGGCGTCGGCGCTCTCGTCATTCGTCCAGACGAGGCGTTCGTCCGGGATCACCTCGACATACTTGCCGAAGAACGCCATGGCGCTCGACGGATCGTGGCCGAACGAGAGACGGTAGCCGCCGCCGGTGCGGACGTCCATCTCGCACGAAAGCAGAGGCACGCCGATCGAGCGCGGCGCCCACCAGCGCATGAACAGCGCCGGCGTGGTCCACGCATCGAACAGGATGCGCGGCGGGGCGTCGAAGGTTCGCGTGACGGCGAGCTCGCGGTCAGACTTGCGCTCGACCAGCGTGCGGGTGTTGTCGTTCATGGATGTTCTCCTCGTGTGGCATTGCTTTGCGGCAGGGGTGCCAGGAAATGGCAAGAAGGGCGGCGCGCAGGCCGTCGGGGTCGGCGATGCCTTTTTCCAGTTCCGCGTGCTTCTGCCGCCAGATCGGAACTGCGCGGACGAGCGTTTCGCGGCCGGCGTCGGTGAGGGTGAGGAGCCGGCCTCGGCGGTCTTCGGGATCGATTTTGACCACCAGCAGTCCGCGCCGCTCCAGCGTCTTCAGGGCCGCCGTCAGCGTCGTGCGGTCCATGGCGAGCAGCGCGGCGACCTCGCGCATGCGGGCGGGCTTCGGGCGATTCAGCGACATCAGCAGCGAAAACTGGCCGTTGGTGATTCCCAGCGGCCGGAACGCCTCGTCGAAGAGCCGCGCCAGCGAGCGCGCCGCGCGCTGCACGTGCAGGCAGAGGCACGCATCGCGGACCTCGATCGTCGTTGCGAAACCGGGGGATTGATCTTTTGACATGGCCTATTAAAGTTGATATCAACGTAAATGTCCAGCGGACGTCCGGAAGGGGCAGGGGATCGCCCCGGAACCGCTCAACGAGAGGAGGACGCCGCATGGCGAAACGCGTGATGGTGCTGATCGGCACCAAGAAGGGCCTGTTCATCGCCGAGAGCGACGAAGCCCGGAAGGAATGGTCGCTGCGCGGCCCGTTCTGCAACACATGGCCCATCAACCACGCCATCGCCGACCCGGCGACCGGCGCGATCCATGCGGCTGGCGGCAACGAGTGGTTCGGGCCGGCGGTGTGGACCTCCACGGACATGGGCGAGACCTGGACGCATTCCAGCGAGGGCCTGGCCTACGCGGAAGGCGAGGAGCCGGTCGCCTCGGCCTGGAGCCTGGCGCCCGGTCATGGCGGCCTCTATGCGGGCGTGCAGCCGGCGGGGCTCTTTCGCAGCACGGACGGCGGCAAGTCATGGAGCCACGTGCGGGGGTTGCGCGACCATCCGACACGGCCGCACTGGAACCCCGGCGGCGCCGGGCTGATCCTGCATTCGCTGGTGCCGCATCCGCAGGACGAGAACCGCATGTGGGTCGGCATCTCGTCGGCCGGCGTGTTCGGCACCGACGACGGCGGCGAGTCCTGGGAGCCGCGCAACAAGGGTACGCGCGCCGACTTCTTCCCCGAGGACCAGCGTTATCCGGAATTCGGTCAGTGCGTGCATTGCGTGGTGCTGGCACCGGGCACGGACCGGACGCTCTACCAGCAGAACCATTGCGGCATGTACCGCTCCGACGATGGCGGACGCAGCTGGGAAAGCATCGAGAAGGGCCTGCCCTCGACCTTCGGCTTTCCGGCGGCGGCCCATCCGCGCGATCCCAGGACCGTCTACATGATCCCGCTCAACGGCGCCGAACTCGGGCGCTTCGTGCCGGATGCCAGGGCGGCGGTGTGGCGCACGCGCGACGGCGGCGAAAGCTGGCAGGACCTGCGCGCCGGGCTGCCGCAGGAGAACGCCTATTTCGGCGTGCTGCGCCAGGCGATGGCGACCGACCGGCTGGAACCGTCCGGCGTCTATTTCGGCACCGGCGGCGGCGAATTCTATGCCAGCGCCGACGAGGGCGACACGTGGGTGTCGATTGCGGGCCACCTGCCGGCGATCTCGTCGGTGGAAACGTACGTCGTCGAGCGGTAGGCTTCGGCCATGCGGATCGACGAGGCAGCCGGCGCAGCGAAACGCGGCACGGGCGGAACCGTGACAGTCAAGCTGTCAGGCGCGCTGTGCGATCTGTTTCCCGGATCGCGGCGCGTGGTGACCATGAGCGCCGCGACCGTGGCGGAGATGATCGACGAGCTCGATCGGCTCTGGCCCGGCATGGGCGACCGCATCCGCGACACGCGCCCGGCGATCAGGAAGCACATGAACGTCTTCGTGGACGGCGAGCGGTCGAAACTCGATACGCCGCTGGCGCCGGGCGCCGAGGTCTTCGTGCTGACCGCGATCAGCGGGGGGTAGCGGGGCTGCCCGGGGCGGTCGCCTGTGCGGTTCGCCGATCGACCGCCGGAGCGCGGTCGGAGAGGATGCCGGCCAGCAGGACCGCCATGGCCAGGATCGATATCCCGGTGCGGACGACGTGCCAGTTCCACCAGGTATCGCGGATCGCGCTCCAGTTCGCCGGCAGCGTGTCGGCGGTCCAGGTCATCACCTGCGCGTTGATCGGCTGGTTGAAGAAGCGGGTCACCAGACCGCCCGCGATCATGAGGCCGATGGCGAAGATATAGAGCCAGAAGACCATTCCCTTCCCACGTGCCAGCCAGGCGAGCGCGACGACCAGAACCATCGCGGCGAAGGCGGTTGCGGGAAGCAGGGCGTTGAGGCCGCGCACCGCGCCCTGATGCATCTCGACGAAGGTCACTGCCGAATAGGCCAGCGGATTGTAGCCGCGCCAGATGCCGAAGACGCTTCCGGCGACCATCGAGAAAAGCAGACTTGCGAGGAACTGCAGAGGCACGACCAGAGCGCTCATGGAAATCTCCAGGGTCCGGCGTACCGGACTGTTGGCGGGGCCAAGGGATGCGGCTAGGATGATGCTGTAAAGAATACAGTGCTACTGTAGTGAAATAGTGACGGATGTAAAGCCTCCCCGCAGGACGTATCGATCGCCCAAGCGCGCGCTCCAGGCCGCGGAGACGCGCGAGAGCGTGCTTTCGGCGGCGCGGGAGCTGTTTCTTTCCGAGGGTTGGTCGAAGGCGACCATCGCTGCGATCGCCGCGAGGGCGGGCGTTTCGAACGAGACCATCTACGCCACGTTCGGCAGCAAGAATGCGCTTCTGGAGGAACTCGTCACACGCGCCGTGCGCGGCGCGGCGCCTGCCGTTCCGCTGCCCGAGCAGAAAATGCCTCGAAGGATCGCCGCGGAGACGAGCCAGCCGCGCCAGATCGAGCTCTTTTCGCGCGACATCGCGGCCGTGCTCGAGCGCGTGGCACCGCTGATGGACCTCGCGCGCGCGGCGTCGGCGGCCGACCGGTCGATCGCGGAGCTCTATGCAGGGTTCCACCGTGGACGCCGCAGGAACCTGGAATGGTTCGCCAGTTCGCTTCTGCGAAACGGCACGTTGAGGGACGGCATGGACGCCCGGCGGGCGGGAGACGTTCTCTGGCGCATGGCGAGCCCGGATCTCTATCTGCTGGTGCGCCGGCAGGAGGGGCTGTCGCAGTCGGCCTATGCCGACTGGCTGGCGCAGAGCCTGAAGCGTCTGCTCCTGGAGGGAGAATCGTGAGGGCGGAGCGGCGGGAAATGATCGACGAATCCGACCGCCGCCGTCGCGGCCTGAGCGACCGCATCCGCGACGCGCGCCCGGCGATCAGGAAGCACATGAACGTGTTCGTGGAGGGCGAGCGGGCGGGGTCGACACATCGCTGCCGCCGGGCGCGGAGGTTTATGTGCTGACAGCGATCAGCCGGGGTGAGGGGCTGGTGGTGAAAATTCGACGGCGGGTACTGGGTCCGATTTCGACTGAAGTCGACGCCTTTTGCGGCGTTAGGGATGCTTTCGCCGCCGACCAAATCCTGCCGTTCGTTCAGCAAGCGGTATGGCGGTCGTATAGCCGCCCTAGAACTGGCATCAGACTATCGCGACTGTTACTTGTCGAACCGTGGTGAAAATTCTTTATCTCGATCAGAATGCATGGGTGTCGCTGGCGCGTGGCGCGTGGGACAAGGCGCGATATCCGCAGGAGCACGTACGGCTAGTGAAAGTCGTGACAGCGCTTCAAGAGCAGCGCTGTATCGTCCCACTAAGCTTCGCAAATATCTACGAAACCTCGAAGATTAATGACCCTATCCGCCGGGCCAATATGGCGCTAACCCAAGTGACCATCAGCCGGGGCCAGGTCTTTCGCGGCCGCCGTCGGATATTGGGCGTGACGCTCGCAGCATACCTAGCCAACAAGTTTTCAATCGCGCGTGCACCGCCGGAGGAGCACTGGTTCCTATCCGAGCTATGGTTCGAAGCGGTCGCCGATTATTCGGCCGAGACGTTCGGCTTCGTCCTATCGGACACAGTCCTCGACCATATGCGCACCGATCCTGCAAGGGTTCTGTTCGATCATTTGACCACCAGCGATGAGGATGTGAGGCTCGAAGGTGTCAGGCGCTTTAGCGCTAGCTCGGCCGATCTCGTGGCGGGAATCGAAGCACGACGGGCTATTGTCGCTTCCGAACCCTTGGCGCTGCGCAAACGCGCTTATGGCGCGCGGCTCATGATCGACGAACTCGATTTCATTCTTGCAACTGGCCGAAAGCTTGGGTTGGACTGGAATGAAGTTCGCGACATTGGACCTTCGTTAGTTCGTAGCATCCTAGTTGACGTACCGATCCTTGCTATCGAGAGGGAACTGGCTGTCCGACTTGAGGATCAGGCGAGGCCTATCGCAGAGAATGACCTGCGCGACATGTCAGCCTTTGCCACGGTCTTGCCGCTTGCCGATATCGTCGTCGGCGAAAAGGCGTTCGTAAACCTCGCCCGGCAGGCCCGGCTGGGCAAGATTTACGGCACGCGGCTTCTAACCTCGATTGATGAGCTTTGATCCGCTGGGGATGGTGTCCCACCGCGTGGTGTAGCTGGCGGCCTTGGTCGCCGTGCTTCCGGCATTGCCGGGCTGATCAGCGCGCCCCGGCTGGCAGGCTGATGAGGGGATCATCGCTCAACTGGCCGACGCTTTCCAGCGTCATGTAGCGGGCGCGCTGGACGGCCCACTCGTCGTTTTGTTCGAGCAGCAGCGCGCCGACGAGGCGGACGATGGCGTCGTCGTTGGGGAAGATGCCGACGACGTCGGTGCGCCGCTTGATCTCGCCGTTGAGACGCTCGATCGGATTGGTGCTGTGAAGCTTTGCCCGGTGCTCCTTCGGGAAGGTCATGTAGGCGAGCACGTCCGGTTCGGCGTCGTCGAGGATGGCGGCGAGCTTGGGCACCTTCGGCCGGATCTGGTCGGCGACGGCTCGCCATTGGGTGCTGGCGGCTTCCGGTGTCTCCTGCGCGAAGGCAGTAGCGATGAAGGCGGAGACGACGCGACGGCCGCTCTTGCCGGCATGCGCCAGCACGTTGCGCATGAAGTGGACGCGGCAGCGTTGCCAGGTGGCCGAGAGCACCTTGGTGACCGCAGCCTTGAGGCCCTCGTGGGCATCTGAGACGACCAGCTTGACGCCACGCAGACCGCGGCGTGTCAACTTTCGCAGGAACTCGGTCCAGATCGGCTCGGCCTCCGACGTGCCGATCTCCATGCCCAACACCTCGCGTCGGCCATCGCTGTTGACGCCGACCGCGATGATGACGGCGACCGAGACGATGCGCCCGCCTCGACGGACCTTGAGATAGGTCGCGTCGATCCACAAATAGGGCCAGTCGCCTTCGATCGGCCGATCGAGGAAGGCCTTCACCCTAGGGTCAAGCCCGAGGGCAGGCTCTTGCCGTCGATCTCTTCGCACAGGCGGGAGACCTGGCTCTTCGAGATGCCGCTCATGCCCATCGCCTTGACGAGATCGTCGACCGAGCGCGTCGAGATGCCCTGGACATAGGCCTCTTGGATGACGGCAGTCAGCGCCTTTTCGGCCATGCGGCGCGGTTCGAGGAAGCCCGGGAAGTAGGAGCCCTTCCGGAGCTTCGGGATGCGCAGCTCGACGGTTCCGGCGCGCGTCTCCCAGTCCCGGTCACGGTAGCCGTTGCGCTGGGCCATCCGGAGCGGCGACTTCTCGCCCCAGGCGGCGCCGGTGGCCGCGCCCACCTCCATCTCCATCAGCTTCTCGGCAGCGAAGCCGATCATCTCGCGCAGCAGATCCGCATCCGCGCTCTTCTCCACAAGCGCGCGCAGGTTCATCATGTCGTCGGTCATCGGTGGTCTCCCAGAAAGGTTGGCTTCGACAACCAGACCCTACCGGAAAGCGCCGATGACCACCGCGCTACCCAGCTACACCACGTCTAGGGACGTCACCCCGCTGGGTGCAGGCTGTCATGCTGCAGAGCTGATTTCGTTCCGGAACCAATGCCGCTCGTTGGCGATCCCGAGGCGATGCAACCAACCAAGGCCGCCAATGTGGCATCAATCGTGGTCGTCAAAGGGGTCTGCTTCTACGCCCAGCAATCCTCTCCCCGTGACTGTTTTGAGGGCGCGTTGCCGCCGACATGCGGCGTCCACCTGAACGGCCGCTTTCCCAACTCCACCGATCAGAACCGGCCGGTCAGGAATCCACCTCCTTTCTCATCAATCACCGCACTGTTGCACCGCTACCGAACCTCGTAGCCGACCTCTTCGGCGCCATGGCACAGCGCCGTCCAGAAGGAGCGGGCGAAGGAGCGGAAGAGGTAGAGGTCGAACTGCGCCGCGCCGGTGCGCTGGATCTGGGCCAGGATGTCGTGGTGCTGCGTGGCGCGGCCGGCGCCGACGGGAAAGGCGGTCGGCTCGAAGTCGAGCGCGAAGAGTTTTGCAAGCACCCATTCCGCATGCGGGCCCGAGACGCGGATGGCGGTGCGGCCGTGGGAGAGATCGGTCACGGCGCCTTCGGCCGGCTTGATCGCGGCGCGGAGGCTTTGGGCGATGCCTTCCGACTGGTCGACGACGAGAAAGCGGCCCGGTGCGATGCCGAAGGCCGATTTCATGTCCGTGGCAATGCCGCCGCCGGCGCCGTCGGGCAGGGCGAGGCCCGCCGCTTTCCTGATCGCGGCGATGATCGCCTTTTGACTGCCGGGGAAGGCGGCGACCTGGACGATGGAGCCGGGACGGGTTTCCGACAGAACGACGCCCGGATCGCCTTTGGCGTGGCCATGCCTGCCGGGAACCCACGCCGGGCCGAGGGGGGAGACCTGCTCAACCATGCATTCGGCTCCCTTCCGGATCGAAGAAATGGTGGCTGACGATCTCGACCGGGCCGTAGTGTCTGCGGATCGGATCGGAGATGAAGGCGCGGGTGCCGTGGCGCGCCTTGCCGCCTTTCACCAGGGCGAGTGCTACGTATTTGCCGAGCGCCGGCGAGAAGCAGACGGAGGTGACGTGGCCGATCGAATCGCGCAGCGAATGGTCGTCGTGTACCACCAGATGGGCGCCGCCATGAAGCGGGCGGTTGTCGAGCGAGACGAGGCCGACCAGTTGCGGCCGGTCGTCGGCGACGAGCCCTTCGCGGTCCATCATGGCCGAGCCGACGAAGGGCTTTTTCTTGGACAGCATCCAATCCAGATGAAGATCGCGCGCGGTCGTGCGGCCGTCGATCTCGGCGCCGGTGACATGGCCCTTCTCGATGCGCAGGGTGCCGAGCGCCTCCAGTCCGTAGGGTACGATCCCGAACGGCTTGCCCGCCTCCGTCAACGCATCCCAGACCTCCTGGCCGTTGCCGGCGCCGCAATAGACCTCGTAGGCGAGTTCGCCCGAGAAGGAGAGGCGGCAGACCATGACCGGCACCCCGTCGATCTCGCCATGCACGATGCCCATGAAGGGCAGCGCCGCGTCGTCGACGGCCGTGCCGGCGACGGCTGCTTGCAGCACCTTGCGCGCGTTCGGCCCGGCGACCGCGGCACCCGCCCACTGGTCCGTGACGGAGGTCAGGATCACCTTCAGGCCGGGCCAGGCGATGTCGAGCAGGTATTCGAGGTGCTGCATGACCTTGCCGGCATTGGCCGTGGTCGTCGTCATCAGGAAGTCGGTCTCGGAAAGCCGCCAGGTCGTGCCGTCGTCGAAGGCAAAGCCGTCCTCGCGCAGCATGAGGCCGTAGCGCGCCTTGCCGACGGGGAGCGTGGAGAAGGTGTTGGTGCAGACGCGGTCGAGGAAGGTCCCGGCGTCCGGGCCCTGGACCATGATCTTGCCGAGCGTGGAGACGTCCACGATGCCGACGCTCGTCCGTACAGCCCTGGCCTCGCGCACATAGGCCTGCTCGACGGTCTCGCCGGGATCGCCATAGATCATCGGGCGGTGCCAGAGGCCGGCGGCGTACATTGTCGCGCCCTCTTCGACATGCCAGTCGTGCATCGGCGTCAGGCGGTCGGGCTTGAGATCGCCGAAGCGTTCGGCCGCCAGCGAGCCGATCGAGACCGGCGCGAAGGGCGGGCGGAAGCGCGTGGTGCCGACATCCGGGATCGACTTGCCGCGCGCGTCGGCCATGATGGCGAGGCCGGGCACGTTGGAGGTGCGGCCCTGGTCGGTCGCCATGCCGAGCGTGGTGTAGCGCTTCAGGTGCTCGACCGAGACGAAGCCCTCGCGGTGGGCGAGCCGCACGTCCTCCGCAGTGACGTCGTGCTGGAAATCGACGAAGGCCTTGGAGCCCTTGCCATCGGCCGGCCGGATATCGAAGACCGGGGCGGGGGCGATGTCTGGCGCGTCGTCGTCGACGGTGGGCAAATCCATCGAACCGCCGCCCGCTGCCACTCCGTCCGCCAGCGCCTCGGCGGTCGACAACCGGCCGAGGAAGGCGCCGGCACCGGTCCAGCCGCCGGAGGGTTCCGGCGGCAGGAAAGCCTGCAGGCGGTCGTCCCATCGCGCCTGCGCGCCGGCCTGGCTGGCGAGGTGGATGGCCGGCGACCAGCCGCCGGAGACGGCCAGGCAGTCGCCGGGGATGGTGCGCGCGGTCCCGAAGAGCGTGCCAGCGGCCGCGTCGAACGGCTGGACCTTGGCGCCGGAAAAAACCTTGCCGCCCGTCGTGTCCGCGACGGCGTGGCCGAGCAGCAGTTCGCCGCCAGCCTGGGTCGCCAGTCTGCGCGCTTGCTCGGAGACGGACTTGCGGACGTCGACGATCGCCACGATGTCGGCGCCCGCCTTGCGCAGGGCGACGGCGGAGACATAGGCGCCGTCATTGTTGGCGAAGACGACGATCTTGCGGCCGGGAAGGACGCCGTATTCGATCGCATAACGAGCGGCGGCATCGGCCAGCATGATACCGGGGCGGTCGTTGCCGGGGAAAACGATCGGCCGCTCGAAGGCGCCGGTGCCGAGCACCACCTTGCCCGCGCGGATCACCCAGTGCCGGTGCCGCGGCTCGCCTTCCGCGGGTTCGCGCTTGTGGTCGCCGACGCGCTCGATCGCGGCGAGCGTATTTCCGTCGTAATAGCCCCAGACGGTGGTGCGCGGCAGCAGGCGGACGTTTTCCGCGTCCTCCAGCGCGCTCACGGCGCTGTCGATGAAGGCGCGGGCAGGTTCGCCGTCGATCGTCTCCGACGACCATTTCAGCGCGCCGCCGAGCTCCGGTTCCAGATCGGCGAGAATGACGCGGGAACCGCCTTGCGCGGCTGACTTCGCCGCCATCAGGCCGGCGGGTCCGCCGCCGACGACCAGCACGTCGCAGAAGGCGTTCATCTTTTCGTAGCGGGCGGTGTCGGCGGCCGTGCCGGCGCGGCCGAGGCCGGCAGCGCGGCGGATGAAGCGCTCGCAGAACATCCAGAACCGCGTGCCCTTCAGCGGCCCGGCGACCGGCCCCATGAAGGTCTTGTAGTAGAAACCGGCCGACAGCAGCCTGCCGCCAAGCTGGTTCACCGCCCCGACATCCCAGTCCAGCGACGGAAAGCGGTTCTGACTCTCTACCGTCAGGCCGTCGAAGATCTCGATCTGGGTGGCCGGAACGTTCGGCTCGCGCACGTCGCCGCGCAGGATCGTGACCAGCGCGTTCGGCTCGTCGATGCCCGCCGCCAGGAGGCCGCGCGGGCGGTGGTACTTGAAGGAACGCCCGAGGATCGAGACGCCGTTCGCGAGCAGGGCGGAGGCGAGCGTGTCGCCGGCGAACCCGTGATAGGTCCTGCCGTCGAAGCGGAAGGCGATGCGGCAGGTCCGGTCGATCCGGCCGCCGCTGACCGCGCGGGAGCCGCTCATGGTTTCGCTCCGGCCTTGCGGCGGGTCTTCTTCGGCTTGGCCGTTTCGTCGCGTGCGAAGGAGGCCGAGACGATCGCATGGGTCAGCGTGGAGCGGACGCACAGCAGATGGGAGCGGCAGCCGCCGGAATGCTGCCAGTATTCGCGATGATCGCCGGCCGTGTTGACGCGGTCGTAGACGTAGTCGTCCCAGACCTGCCGGTTCGTGGAATGCGGATCGGGGCGCGTGCGGTTCGCGTCACCCTGGCAGGTGAATTCCGACACGTCGCGCGGGCCGCAATAGGGGCAGGGGATCAGCATCTTCAGTGCAGCCGGGGCGTTGCGCCCTGGCCCTTCTCGTCGATGACGGCGCCGCGATGGAAACGCTCCAGCGTGAACGGCGCGTTGAGCGGGTGCGGGGCGTCCTTTGCGATGGTCCAGGCAAAGCACCAGCCGGAGGCCGGCGTCGCCTTGAAGCCGCCGTAGCACCAGCCGGAGTTCAGGAACATGCCGGGCAGGGGGCCGGTGGTGATGATCGGCGAGCCGTCCATCGACATGTCCATGATGCCGCCCCAGGAACGCAGCAGGCGGACCGGCGCCAGGCCGGGGAAGAGCGCCGCCATCTCGCTCATCACCTCCTCGACCACGGGCAGGTTGCCGCGCTGGGCGTAGGAATTGTAGCCGTCGATGTCGCCGCCGAAGACCAGCCCGCCCTTGTCGGACTGCGAGACGTATAGGTGGCCGGCGCCGAACGTGACCACGGTGTCGATGAACGGTTTCAGCGATTCCGACACGAAGGCCTGCAAGACGTGGCTCTCGATCGGCAGGCGGTCGATGCCCGCGAGTTTCATCACCCGCCCGGTCGAGCCGGCGACGGCGACGGCCACCTTTCCGGCCCGGATGTCGCCGCGCGAGGTCCTGACGCCCGCGATGCGGTCGCCGTCGCGCAGGAAGCCGGTGACCTCGCAGTTTTCCAGGATGTCGACGCCGTGCCGGTCTGCGCCGCGCGCATAGCCCCAGGCGACGGCGTCGTGGCGGGCGGTGCCGGCGCGCGGCTGGAACAGGCCACCGACGATGGGGAAGCGGGCTTTTGCCGAGACGTCGAGGCCGGGCACCTTTTTCGCGATCGCGGCCGGCGTCAGCCAGACGGCGTCGGCGCCGTCATGCAGCATGGCGTTGCCGCGGCGGATGAAGTCGTCGGCCTGCGAAGGCGAATGCGCGAGGTTGAGGATGCCGCGCTGCGAGAACATGACGTTGTAGTTGAGTTCGTGGGAGAGGTTCTCCCACAGCTTCATGGAATGCTCGTAGAAGCGGACATTGGCCGGCAGCATGTAGTTCGAGCGGATGATGGTGGTGTTGCGGCCGACGTTTCCGGAGCCGAGCCAGCCCTTCTCGACCACGGCGACGTTGGTGATGCCGTGCTCCTTGGCCAGATAGTAGGCGGTCGCCAGTCCATGGCCGCCGCCGCCGACCACGACGACGTCGTATTCGGGCTTCGGCTCGGGCTTGCGCCATGCCGGCTTCCAGTCCCGGTTGCCCGACAGCGCGTTCTTCAGAAGCGCGAGGGCCGAATATTCCGCCATGCCGATTCCATTCCTGCACCGGCGGACACTATCGCCCGGCCGATGGCGCGAATGCAACGAAAGCGCCGCCGGATTTCGCCGCGCCGACCTCGTGACGGCCTGGCGTACGGCGCCCACCGTCCGGCTGCGAAAATGTTGCGGGCTTCTTCTTCTGCCACTATGGGTGGCTACCCAACGGGAGCGGGCAGTCATCGGCGTGAAGCGAGATACGGGAAAGAACCTGCGCGTCCTTCTCCATGGGATGGTGCTGTTCGCCGCGATGTTGCTCGCCTCGCCGGTCTTGGCGCAGTCCGCGGCGCCCGCGCAGCAGCGGGGCGTCTACGACCAGCAGAAGCCGCTTCTCGATCAGCTCCGGCGGGAGTTCGATGAACTCGCCGGCAAACTGGAGCGAGCCCGGGATGACGACGCGCAACTGGTTGCAGTAAGGCTGCGACTGGAAGGGCTTGCAGCCAGGACCCTCCAGAGCGGCATCGCCTTCCAGCCCCGCCTCCGCGAGATCAACGCGCGTCTCGAGGCGCTCGGCGCGCCGCCTGGCGAGGGCATGCCGGCGGAGCCGGAGATCATCGCCGCGGAACGAATCGAACTGGTCGAGGAGAAAGCCGAGATCAACGCGCTCATCGGCGAGGCGGAGAAGCTTTCGCTGGAGGTCAACGCGCTGATCGACCGGATCGGCGAAATGCGGCGCCAGCTCTTCGCGCAGACGCTGTCGAAGCGATACGACATCACCACCGCCTTCAGCGAGGAGACGTTCTCCGATCTCGCGGCGGAGAACCAGGCCATCTACCGCACAATGGCGGCATGGCTGCGTTTCGTCGCCAACTTCAAGCTCCAGTCGGTCCTTCTCGCCACGCTGATGGCGGTTCTGGCCGCCGCGGTGCTTTCCTTTGGCGGGCGGCGCGTCTTCGGAGACATGCTGGTGGCGGTGAAGGGTGCCGCTCCCTCCTACCTGTCGCGGCTGTCGGTGGCTTTCTGGTCCACGCTGATGCCTTCGATGACGCTGCTCGCCTTCCTCGTCGTCACCTACTACGCCTACGACTACTTCAACATCCTGCGCGCCGACGTGGGGCAGATGCTTTCGGCGCTGTTCCAGGTCATCGTCATCGTCTTCTTCGTCAACCGGCTGGCCCGCGGAGCCCTCGCGCCACACCGCCCGAACTGGCGCCTGGTGCCCGTCGATTCCGCCACCGCGCGGAAGCTTTACCGGCTGGCCTGGCTGACCGCGGTCACGACCGGTGCGGACTTCTTCCTAAACAGGGTCAACCAGGTGATGGGATCGCCCCTGACGCTGACGATCGCCAAGAGCCTCGTCGCCACGGTGATTGTCGGTCTGCTCCTGATCCTGATCGGTTTCGTGCGGCCGGTGAACGAGACGGACGGCTCCCGCAGGCGCCTGTCATTGCTCAACTACCTGTTCCTGCTGCTCGGCGCGGCGACCATCGGATCGGCGCTCCTCGGCTACATCGGCTTCGCCAGGTTCCTGTCTCAGCAGATCGTGGTCACCGGTGCGATCGCCTCGACCATGTATATCGGCTTCCTCTCCGCCGGTGCGATGGCCGCGGAAGGTGCGTTCGTCAGTTCCGCGCTGGGGCATGCCTTCAAGCGGTGGTTCAGGCTCGAGGAGGCCGCGCTCGACCAGCTAGGCGTCGCCGCGAGCGTGGCGACCTACGTCTTCATCATCTGCATCGGCGTTCCGCTCGTGCTCCTGCGGTGGGGTTTCCAGTGGGGCGACATCACCACCTGGGCCTACCGCATCGCCAACAACATCACGGTTGGAACGGTCTCCTTCTCGCTGATCGGCATCCTGACCGGCATTCTCGTCTTCTTCGTTGGCTATTTCATCACGCGCGGGTTCCAGGGCTGGCTCGACGGCTCCGTGCTGGCGCGCGGGCGCGTCGATGCGGGCGTGCGCAATTCGATCCGCACCGCCGTCGGCTATGCGGGCATCGGCCTCGCCGCACTGATCGGCATATCGGCGGCGGGGATCGACCTTTCCAACCTCGCGCTCGTGGCCGGCGCGCTGTCGCTCGGGATCGGCTTCGGCCTGCAGAACATCGTCTCGAACTTCGTGTCGGGCCTGATCCTGCTCGCGGAGCGGCCTTTCAAGGCCGGCGACTGGATCGTGGCGGGCAGCGTCACCGGAACGGTGAAGCGCATCAGCGTCCGGGCGACCGAGATCGAGACATTCCAGCGCCAGACGGTGATCCTCCCGAACTCCGAACTCATCAACGCGGCGGTCGGCAACTGGACCCACAAGAACAAGCTCGGCCGGATCGAGATACGGATCGGCGTCGCCTACGGCACGGATGTGCGCAAGGTGCACGCGCTGCTGCTCGACATTGCGCGCAGCCATCCGCTGGTGCTGAAGAACCCGGAACCCTTCGTGCATTTTGCCGATTTCGGCCAGTCCTCGCTCGATTTCGAGATCAGGATGTTCCTGTCGGACATCCTGAACGGGCTGACCGTGCAGAACGACATCCGCTTCGCCATCGCCGAGGGGTTCGCCCGGGAAGGCATCGAGATCCCGTTCCCGCAGCGCGACGTCAACATCAAGGGCGCCTCGATCGTGCTCGCCGAACCGTCGGCCGACACGAGGCCGGCGGGCAGGACGTCGGCGGCCAAGCGGATGCCGCAGTCGGCCGAGGTAGTGGAACTCGCCTCCGCCGCGCCGAGGCGCCGCAAGCGCAGACGGCCGGATCCAGACGACGCGGATTGAGGGCGTTCAGTTTCCGTTCATCGCGGAAAACCTATAGGATCAGTCGACGCGACGAATTCCGCGTCTCATCAGAGGCGGTGGCAATCACCGGAAATGACATGAAGAAGTTCCTCACCGCGGCCATCGTCGCAGCGGTATTCCCGGCCGCCCCGGTCTTCGCGGCCAGCGCGGTCAATCTCGATTCGGAGGCGCACTTCATCACCGTGACCGAGGGCGCGAGCCAGGAGCAGCTTGCCGTCGGCGCGAACCAGACGATCCAGTTCTGCCTGAACGGCTGCTTCGTCACCCTGCCCAACGGCGACCGCGAGGCGCTGACGGGCACTGAGATCATCGAGATCACCGGCGGCGGCCAGGTGCGGGTCCGCCTCGCCAACTGATCCGCAGCGGTGTTCCGGACACGCGTTGCCGCGCAACGCGGGGCTTTTTAGCGATCCGGAATACCCGCCATTAAGCCTGTCTCCGGATAGAGTGCCCTTCGCCCACCTGTTTCCACAATGATTCAGCCTTCCGTAGCGTGCGTCGGCTAGGGCTGGCGCTCGACGCGCCCTTGTCCGGCGCGGGAACGCTACAGGTTGGCTACGCATGGACGCCCGGTCGGAACGAACCGCCATTCCGCTCGCCGTCGATCTCGACGGCACTCTGATCGCGACGGACCTTCTTTGGGAAGGTCTGTTCCTGCTCTTCAAGTGCAACCCGCTCTACCTCCTCATGGTCCCGATCTGGCTGATGGCCGGTCCGGCCCGCCTGAAGATGGAGATCGCGGCGCGCGTCGACATCGATGCCGGGAGCCTTCCCTATCGTCCGGACGTTGTCGCGCGGCTCAGGGAAGAGCATGCCGCCGGCCGAAGGATTCTGCTTGCGACGGGCACGCCGAGGAAATTCGCGGAGGCGATCGCTGCCCATCTCGGCGTCTTCGACGTGGTGCTCGCCACCGATGATCCTGGACACAACCTCACCTCCCACCGCAAGCGCGCGCGCCTGATCGAGATGTTCGGCGATGGCGGCTTCGATTACGTCGGCAACAGCCGGCACGACCTCGAGGTCTTCGACGCGGCGCGCGCCGCGATCGTGGTGGCGCCCGACCGGCATGCCGCCCGCTGGCAGGTCCGGCACAACTCGGAACTGATCGGCGGCGTCAAGCCGACCCTGCGTTCGATCGTCAAGATGCTGCGCGTCCACCAATGGCTGAAGAACAGCCTGATCGCGGTGCCGATGATCCTCTCGCACGAATATCTCAATGCCGCGATGATCGTCGCCTGCGTGCTCGCCTTCGTTTCCTACAGCGCGGCCGCGTCGGCGATCTACATCGTCAACGACTTCTTCGACCTGCCGCTCGATCGCCGGCATGCGACGAAGCGCCAGCGCCCGTTCGCCAGCGGCCAGCTGTCGATCCCCTTCGGGCTTGGTTCCGTCGTCGTGTTGCTCGTCGTCAGCGCGGTCACCGCCGCCTTCCTGCCGCCGCTCTTCTGGCTGGTGCTGGCGGGCTATCTCGTCGCCACCACCGCCTATTCGCTTTCGATCAAGCGCATGCTCCTGATCGATGTGTTCACGCTCGCCGGCCTCTACACGATGCGCATCATCGCCGGCGCGGTCGCCACCGGAACCGACGTCTCGTTCTGGCTGCTGGCGTTCTCGCTCTTCTTCTTCCTGTCGCTGGCGCTGGTGAAACGGTTCGTGGAACTGGACACGAGCGCCATCGGCAAGGGGAGCCGCATCGCCGGGCGCGGATACCGTCCGGAGGACATCGAGATCGTCGCTACCGCCGGAGTGGCGTCGGCCTTCGCCTCGGCGCTGGTCCTGGCACTCTACATCGACAGCATGAGCGTGCGCGAACTCTACCCGCACCCGTGGATGATCTGGCCGCTGGCCCCGATCGTCCTCTACATCACGCTGCGCATCTGGGTCCTGGCGCGACGCGGCGAGATGCACGACGACCCGATCGTGTTCATCATCCGCGACTGGCGCAGCCAGATGGTCTCGGCCATGGGCATGCTGCTCCTGGTGGTCGCGGCGCTGCAATCATGACCAGGCTCGACAGTTTCGGGCGCGTCTTCCCCGCGGCGAGCGAGGCACTCGCCGCCACGGACGGCATGGCGCTGCTTCGGAGGGGCGACGCACGCGCCGGGATGCTGCTGGCATACGGCAACGGGCGCAGCTACGGCGACACCTGCCTGAACGCGGCCGGACGGCTCGTCGACATGCGCGGCCTCGACCGCATCCTGGAATTCGATGCTGAAGACGGGGTCATCACCGCCGAGGCGGGTGTCCTGCTCGGCGACATGATCGCTCGCGCGGCTCCGCACGGGTTCTTTCCCCCGGTGGTGCCGGGCACGCAGTTCGTCACCCTTGGCGGTGCCATCGCAAACGACGTCCACGGCAAGAACCACCACCGTCGGGGCACGTTCGGCTGCCATGTGGTGTCGCTTGATCTCCTGCGCTCCGACGGCCGGACCTATCGCTGCAGTCTCGAGGAAAACCGCGAACTCTTCGCCGCCACGATCGGCGGCATGGGGCTGACCGGATTGATCCTGTCCGCCTCGCTGAGGCTGATGCCCGTCCGCTCGCCGGACGTCATGCAGGAAGCGCGGCCGTTCGCGAACCTGCGCGACTATTTCTCGCTCGCCGAGCAGGCGGACGCGGAGAACGAATACGCCGTGGCCTGGATCGATCAACTCGCCTCCGGGTCCGGCGCGGGCAGGGGCGTGCTCCTGACCGGCAACCATGCCGCGGACGGCAATCGCCGCTACCCGG
Organism: uncultured Alphaproteobacteria bacterium; assembly: GCA_963747465.1. Lineage (GTDB taxonomy): Bacteria > Pseudomonadota > Alphaproteobacteria > Rhizobiales > Rhizobiaceae > Aquibium. Next base: position 632,357 of record CAVVFC010000002.1, on the reverse strand, counting down.
TCGGGGGCGGCCGGCTCGCGGTTCCGTTCCAGCCCCCGGTCAACGTCCTCAACCGGCCGTTCCTGACGCTGTTCAACGCCGCCTACCGGCTCGACGCGCTCCGCAGGAAGGGCAGTCACCGGGTCTCGGCGAGCGGGTTCTTCTTCCCGCTCGACGGGGTGCGGCACTGGAACAGGCTCTACGGTCCCAAAGGCCTCTACCAGCACCAGAGCGTGATTCCGGCGGATGCGGCTCCAGCCGTCATCCCCGAACTCCTCGCCGCCACGCGAGAAAGCGGACAGGCCTCTTTCCTCACCGTCCTGAAGCGCTTCGGCGATGTGCCTTCGCCGGGAGTGCTGTCGTTTCCCCGGCCTGGCTACACGCTGACGCTCGATTTTCCAAACCGGGGCGCTGCCACGCGGCGACTGCTCGACGAACTGGACCGGCTGACGGTGTCGGCGGGCGGCGCCGTCAACCCCTACAAGGACGCCAGGATGCCGCCGGATGTCTTCGCCTCCTCGTTTCCGCACTGGCGCCATCTCGAACGCTATCGCGACGCGGCCTTCCTGTCGGATTTCTGGCGCCGCACCGTCATGCGGCTCGACGGGCAATCGTCCGCGCTTGCGGCGGAATGAGCGGTGAGCAGAGGGCCGGAAGCGGTGATCGCTAAAATTGTCGGAACCGGTTTCACCGATCCTTCCGGCCAGTGCCGTAAGGGAAGAGGCGAGGGACAGGGGATAAGATGAAGTACATCGTGTTCATACTCTTCACCGTGATGACCAACGCGGCGGCGCAGCTCATGCTGAAATACGGCATGATGTCGATGGGGCCGCTGTCCTTCACGGGCGTCAATCCTGTCCTGAAGATCCTGCAGATCGTCTTCAGCCCGTGGATATTCTTCGGCCTGTGCGTCTTCGTGATCTCGATGGCCTCGCATCTGTACGTGCTGTCGAAGGTCGACCTTTCGTTCGCATATCCCTTCCTCAGCCTGGCCTACGTCGCTGTGGCGGTGTTCGCCTACTTCGTCTTCCACGAGGATCTGAACGCATGGCGGGTGGCCGGCATCGGCTTCATCTGCATCGGCACCATCCTGATCGCGCAGAGCGGACGCGAAGAACCCGTCCATGGCACGGACTTTGCTGCGAATTCCATGACAAGCAACGAGATGCCCCGATGAGACACATTATCTTCGGTGGAGACGGATTCGTCGGCCGCCACCTTGCCCCGAAACTGCTCGCCGACGGCGAGGAGGTGATCGTCGCCGATATCGTGCGGAGCGATCTGGCACACTACGGCCGGGCCCGGTTCGTCAATTGCGACGTCACCAAGAGGACGTCGGTGGAGGCCGTCGGAATCCGGCCCGACGACATGGTCTACAACCTGTCGGCCAAGATGCTCTCTCCCATCCAGGTGCGGGCCAAGCGCCACGACTTCTTCTGGCCGGTGAACTATCACGGCACGGAAAACATCATGGAGGCGATGGGCCGCGCGGGGGCAGGAAACCTCGTCCATTTCACCACCGACATGATCTACGGCCACACCGTCTTCCAGCCGATGACCGAGGATCATCCGGTCGCGCCCTTGGGCGAATATGGACTGTCGAAGCAGAAGACGGAGGAACTCGCGGCCGAGTGGCGCGAGCGGGGCATGAACATCTCGCTGTTCCGCCCCCGCCTCATCATTGGCCCGGGACGTCTCGGCATCCTGGAGAAGCTGTTCAAGCTGATCGACCACAATCTCCCGGTGCCGATGATCGGCTCGGGCAGGAATCCCTACCAGTTCATCTCGGTCTTCGACTGCGCCGAAGCCGCGCGGCTGGCCTGGAAGGCCGGCGTGCCGAACGAGGCCTACAATCTCGGCTCGCTGAACCCGCCGCCGGTGAGGAAGCTGCTCGGCGACCTGATCCGCCATGCCGGGTCGAGGTCGTTCCTGGTGCCGACACCCGGCTGGGCCGTCAAGCGCACGCTCGACCTGCTCGACCTCGTGAACATGCCGATCATGGATCCGGAGCAGTACCTGATCGCCGACGAGGATTGTCTGCTCGACGTTTCGAAGGGGCAGCGCGATCTCGGCTGGGTGCCGCAGTATCGCGACGAGGACATGCTGATCGCCGCCTATAACGAATACCGCGCCAAGATCGGCAAGCCGCTGGCACGCCCGGTCGTCCACGCGCCCGCGGAATGAGAGGACAAGCGGACATGAACGTGATGGCCAGACCCGAGACGAAGGATGCGCGCGCGGTGATCGAAACACCGGAGCTCGCGCCGGCGAAGACGCCGAAGCCGGTGCTGCTCGGGGTCGAGGATGCGAAGGCGCTGGACGTCGCGCGCATGACCGATCTCTTCAAGGCGCACCTCAATCCCGGTCAGCTTCACTTCATGAAGCTTCTCGGCTTTCACAAGGTGAAGATCGAGCGCGCCGAGGGCATGTACTACATCGACCAGAACGGCCGGAAGATCCTCGACTTCTTCGGCGGCTTCGGCTCGCTCGCCTTCGGGCACAACCATCCGCGCATCCTCGAAGCGCGGAAAAAATTCCAGGAGGAAAAGCGGCACGAGATCGCCATCGCCTTCATGTCGCAGTATGCGGCGGCCCTGGCCCACAACATCGCAGCCTGTTCGCCAGGCGACCTCGACATGGTCTTCCTCGGCTCTTCCGGTTCCGAGGCCATGGAGGCCGCGATCAAGGTGGCGGAACGGGCGGCAGGGCCGAAGCGGCCGAAGGTGGTCTATGCCGAGAATTCCTTCCACGGGAAGACCAAGGGCGTGCTGTCGATCACCGACGGACAGCTCTACCGCGGCGAATTCAGGCTTGTCGACAACACGGTGCGGGTGCCGTTCGGGGACATCGACGCGATCGAGCGCGCCTTCAGGGCCGATCCCGAGATCGGCGTGATCGTGCTCGAGACCGTGCAGGGCGGCGGCGGCATCATCCAGGCGCCGACGGAATTCTGGCAGCGGCTTCGCAAGCTGTGCGACCAGTACGGCGTGTTGTGGGTCGCCGACGAGGTGCAGTGCGGCCTTGGCCGGACCGGCCGCTTCTATGCTTTCGAGCACTACGGTGTGGTTCCGGACGTCACCGCGCTGGCGAAGTCGCTGGGCGGCGGCAAGACCGCCATGGGTGCCATGATCGCCCGCCGCGAGGTCTACATGAAGGCCTATGGAACGCCGAAATCGGCGATGATCCATGCCGCGGCAACCTTCGGCGGCATCGGCGAGGCGTGCATCACGTCCATCGAGGCGCTCAACGTCCTCTATGACGAGGGCCTGATCGACAACGCGGCCGACACCGGCGACTATCTGCTGGAGCGCCTGGAAGCGCTCCAGAGGAAGTACCCGAAGATCATCAAGGAAGTCCGCGGCAAGGGCTTCATGGTGGGCCTGGAGTTCCAGGACTTCTCCCAGACCCTGCCGATGGTGCTGCGGCCCGTCGTCAGCGTGCTGGACGACAAGCTGAAGGGCTCCCTGTCGGGGTTCATCGGCGCTCTGCTCCTGCGCGACCACGACGTGCTGGTCGCCTTCACCGAGTACAACCGGAACGTCATCCGGCTGGAGCCTCCGCTGATCTGCCGGCGCGAGCACGTCGACACCTTCGTCGGCGCCCTCGACAGTCTGCTTTCGCGCGGCATCGTCGGCATCGTGAAGGACTTCGTGAAGAGCCAGGTGTCCTGAGTTCGCGGCGGGGAACGGGGAAGAGAAGATGAGCGTAGCGCAACGAACCGCCATCGACTGGGCGCTGACCACCCCCATCGCCGACAAGGCGGTCGCGGCGGCGTCCAACCGGACGCTGATCGAAAGGCTGGCCGGCGGGCTGTTCATGGCGATGATCGTCCTGATAGCCGTCTACTCGTGGGTGAGACCCGACTACAACTGGGACATGCTCGCCTATGTCGGTTCGGCGCTGGAGAACCGCTACGAGGATCCGGTCGACCTGCACCGCGAGGCATGGGGGGAAATCATCTCCGGCGCCCGCGAGGGGCAGCTCTACAATCTCCAGTACGGAAATCCGTACAATGTGCACCAGTGGGAGAACCCGGCCGACTTCCAGTCGCAGCTGTCGATGTTCCGCGTGAAGGTCGCCTATGTCGAGGCGTTGCGGCTGCTCGAACCCCTCTTCGGCCTCACCAGGGCGTCGCTCCTGCTCAACATCGTGCCGCTGCTCGGGATCGGATGGCTGGCGCTTCGCTGGCTGCGCGCCGAAGAGGCTCTCCAGGCGGCCGTCTTCCTCGCGCCAGCGCTGGTGCTTGCCGACCTGACGCGCATGTCGACGGCGGTCACGCCAGATCTCATGCTCGCTTTGCTGTCGCTGGTCGCGATCTACTGGCTGTCGAAGGGCAAGGACACGGCCGCGTGCCTCCTGTTGTTCATTTCGGTGCTCGTGCGCCCTGACAACATCATCCTCGTGTTCGCCCTGCTGCTGACCGCCATCGTCTTCGGATGGCGCAAGCTGCCTTTTGCGCTCACCTTCGCGGCTTCCTTCCTCGTCTGCCTGGCCATCGAAAAGTTCTCCGGACATCCCGGCTGGTGGCCCCACTTCTATTTCTCCTGCGTGCAGATCCAGAATTCGATGATCAATTTCGCTCCGGACTTCTCGCTCCTGGACATGGCGCGGGGCTACGCGCGCGGCGTCATGATGGCGCTTACCGCCGATGACTGGCCGGGGCTCTATCTCGTGCTCGTTGCCGCCTGGGCGCTCCTGCACCGGGCGGGACGCATGGGCACGGGCCGGGCGAATGCACTGATGTTCGCGCTCGCCATCGGAACCCTTGGAAAGTTCGCCAGCTTCCCGCTGCCGGACGATCGGTTCTATTTCGTCTTCATCGCCGGAATGCTGTTCATCGTGCTGACACGGTGGAAACCGCGTTTCGACATCGTATCGGGAAGGATCCCCGCATGAACGACACTCTCGGTACTCCCTCGAGGAGCATCGCCCGCCTGGCCCTGTCGCTCGGCCTGCCGGCAGCGATCCTTCGGCGCGGTCCGTCCCTGCAAGGCACGAAGTTCCTCGCCCACGCCGCCTTCAAGGCGAGGTTCGGGAAGACGCGGCCCTTCCGGATGGTGAATGTCGGCGCATGCGACGGCGCGCTCTACGACGACGTCACGCCCTGGTTGAAGCGCATTCCAGGCTCGCGGGCCGTGCTCGTCGAGCCGATCCCCTACAACCAGGAACGGTTGCGGAAGAACTATCCGGATGCCGAGCGGTTCGTCATCGAGCCCGTCGCGGTCACCCGGGAGAAGGGGACGATCTCGGTCAAGACGTTCGATGCGGCGGCTCTCGAAGCAGGCAAGCTGCCGATGGAATTCATCGGCTGCTCGACTACGACCGACACCAACCTCATGTCCGGCGTCGGCGCCTGGGGCGAGACGGATACGCATTTCCAGAACTACACGCCGTATCTCAAGGACATCGAGGTGCCGTCGGACACGCTGCAATCCGTCCTCGACCGGAACGGTGTCGACTACATCGACGCCTTTCTCGTCGATTGCGAGGGCGCCGACTGGATCGTGTTCGACCAGCTCGACCTCAAGCGCTACCGTCCGGGCATGATCAAGGTGGAACTCGGTTCGCTCAGACCGGAAGACGTCGGCAACGTCCTCGTCAAGCTGACCACCGCCGGCTACCGCATCGGCATCTATTCCGAGGATGTCTGGGCCTTCGCCTGAACGCTCCCGACGGACCTGAACCGGGCGCGGCCGGATTTCCGATCGCGCCTTAATCGCGCGCTGCTATTCCGCAAGCGTTGCGGCGAGTGCGACCGACGCAGCGGTCGCAGTCACCGCCAGCGGCAACCATCCGCGACGCCGCGCGAAGTCTCCGATCGAAAAGAAGTTCAGCGGGAACAAGTGCCGGTGCGGCTCGCTCGCGGTCGCCGCGCGCGGCGCCTCCATGAAGCATTCCTCGTCGAACCAGACCCAGTCATCCGCCCAGGTCCAGCATCCGTGCTTCTTGTAGACCGAGGCGACCTTCTCGGCGAAATCCTTGTTGCAGGGAAGGGTGACGTAGTCGAGCGGTTCCGACTGGAAGTAGCGCTGCGCCAGGGGCATGGCGCGGTCGGTGCAATAGTTCGAGACCCGGAGGCAAAAGCCGATTTCCTCGCGGAGCCGTTCGAGGGCGCGGAACACCTGGATGTGCTCCTCGTGGCCGTATTCGCCCCACGGGTTGTGGGTGAATACGTTCATGTCCGGCCGCAGCCTCGGCCGAAGAGCGCTCATCACATCATGGAAGTTCCTGCGATAGGCGGACGAGACGCTCTCGTAGGCCACCTTTTCGCTGTCATAGGCCGAGACCATCGACAGCGACTTCTTGGCGAGGCGCGTCAGTGCGCGTCGGCTGGCTTCCACGCCGAGGGCAATGCCGTATTCCGTCAGTTGTGGCGTTTTCCAGTTGGCACATCCCGTGGCGCCGGACTCGGCGATGCCGAGGCAGTGAAGGTTGGCGCGCGGGTATTCGGCGAAGGATGCCTGACGTGCGGGTCCAAGCGCGGGATTGGCCCAGAAGTCGCAATAGACGACGATCACCTCGTCGACATCCGCCGCAATCGAGTTGAACCAGAGAATCTCGTCGTCGGCATGCGCCGCGACGATCAGCGAGTTCTCGAGAAAAGCTGTTCGAGCAGTCATCCGTCCCCCCGACCGCCTCAGTTCCCGTTGCCGGAAGCATCCCCTGGCCCGCGAGCCATCTTTCGGCGCTCCTTGGCCTGGAAGGCTGCCAGAGCCATGCGTCCGCGCCAGGTGGCAGCGCGGAAAAGCCCGGACATCGGCGTTGCCTCCGTGCCGAAATCGGCCTTGAAGGGCTCGTCTCCGATGGTGAAGTCGAAGACGTGTCCGTCGCGGCCGATCCAGTCCTCTATGATCCGGTCGTAGAGGACGAGCCCGGGCGAGCAGCGGGAATATGTCCCGTAGTCGCAGCCGATCAGCAGGTAATGATAGATACCGCGCCTGCACAAACCGTAGACGAATCCCGCCGGCGCCCCGCCGATGTCGAGCCGGTAGATGGCGGCCAGGCCGTCTTTGGCTCCGGCGACGGCGACGTTCGTATAGAAATCGCGGACGAAATCCTCCTGGATCGGGTCGCCGTCGAAACGGCCCGCCCGCAGGGACTGGATGGCGGCAACCGCCTGCTCGATTTCGTCTCGGGTTTCGAGCCTCCGAAGTGCGGCGCCGCCGTTCTTCGCGATCTGCTTCGCCGCGCGCGAAAGCCGTCCGCGAAGCGACTTCGCGGTGCTCTCGTCTCGCCATTGGCGGTAGCCGGCGTCGAACGGCGTCGCGTGCGCGGAGAAGCCGAGCGCTTCGGCCGTCCCCGGCAGGACCGCCTGCCATGCCGCCACGTGTTCCTGGCGGATGGGACGGATGCGCATGATATCATGGGGCGGCAGCACCGAGGCGATCCGGCTGCGGAGATGGGGAACGGATTCAAGATGCTCCCTCAGAGACGGGTGCAGTACCGGGCAGGCATAGTCCGATACGCCGAGGTCGGTCGCCTCCAGAAGGCGGACGCCGGTCTTGCGCCGCAGCAGCAGCGGAAGAACGCCGAGCAGCTTTCCCGCGGTACTCCGGATCGTGACGACAGCCATTCGCGCCTGGCGCGCAGGTGCAAGCTTGTCGTAGAGATGGTGGAGCCAGAGCGGGTGCTGGAATGCGGTGGCATCCGAAGCCGCGAAGAGCTCCGCATAGTCGCGCTGCAGGAAATCGAAATCCGTGCAAAGTTCGACGCGAAATTCGGATGCGGAAGCCACGTCCGAAGAGCTGTCTTGTCCGCGCTGAGGTGTCGGCAACGGCTTCGTTTCGATGTCGGCCACGCTATTCATGATTTTTGTCTAACATTTCTGCCGTGCGATTTCGCTAAGCCGTCCAATTAACCTTGCGTTAAGCTTAATTGCGGCTTGAGCGGTGGTCGCGTCCCGCGTCTTTGCCGATCGCCCTTGATGGTGATCGCATCGGGTCGCGAGGCTCGCCGACGATGTCGCAAACAGGCTGCAACACCCAAGCCGCGCCGCCCTATAGTCCGCGCCCGAAGACATCGGGAGTGGTGGGCAATGGCAAAGTTTCCGGCAAGGGCGAAAGTCGTCATCATCGGACTGGGCGGGATCGTGGGCGCGTCGGTGGCGCACCACCTGATCGAGCGCGGCTGGGACGACATCGTCGGCATCGACAAGTCCTCGATCCCGACCGACATCGGCTCGACGGCGCATGCCTCGGACTTCTGCTACACGACCAGCCACGATTTCCTGTCGTGCTGGACGACGCTCTATTCGATCGATTTCTACGAGAAGATGGGGCACTACGCCCGGGTCGGCGGGCTCGAGGTGGCGCGCGTCGGCGACGACGCGCGCATGGACGAGATCAGGCGCAAGGTGGCCTCGGCCAAGGCGTTCGGCACGCGCGCCAGGCTGATCGAGCCGGCCGAGATCAAGGAAAAATTCCCGCTGATCGAGGAAACGATGGTGCAGGGCGGGCTGTGGGACCCCGACGCCGGCCTCGTCATCCCGCGCTCGCAGACGGTGGCGGGAAAGCTCGTCGACCAGGCGGAGGCGTCTGGCAAGCTCCGGGCCTTCGCCAACACGCCGGCGACGTCGCTGGTCATCGAGAACGGCCGCATCAAGGGCGTCGTCACCGATCGTGGAACGATCGAGGCCGACCACGTCGTGGTCTGCGCCGGCATCTGGGGGCGGCTGATCGCGGAGATGGCCGGCGAGGACCTGCCGGTCATGCCGGTCGACCATCCGCTCACCTTCTTCGGGCCCTATACCGAGTTCGCCGGCACGGGCAAGGAGATCGGCTAGCCGCTGCTGCGCGACCAGGGCAACTCGGCCTACATGCGCGACACCGGCGATCCGAAGACCGCCGAGGGCGGGCAGATCGAGTGGGGCTACTACGAGGAGACCAATCCGCGGCTCTGCCATCCGCGCGACATCCTGGAAAAGCAGCAGGCGCGGCTGTCGCCCTCGCAGCGCGACCTCGACATGGAGCAGATCATCGAGCCGCTGGAGCGGGCCATGGAACTGACGCCGATCCTCGGCGAGCTCGGCTACAACGAGAGCCACTCCTTCAACGGGCTCTTGCAGGTGACGACCGATGGCGGTCCGTCGATGGGCGAGAGCCAGAAGGTGAGGGGGCTCTGGTACGCCGTCGCCATCTGGGTCAAGGACGGCCCGGCCATGGGCAAGCTGATCGCCGACTGGATGACCGATGGCCGCACGGAGTTCGATCACCATCAGATCGACTATGCGCGCTTCTATCCGCACCAGACGAAGGAGCAGTTCATCCAGGACCGCTGCACCGAGACGGCGATGAAGATCTACAACCCGGCCGTCCATCCGCGCGAACCGTTCTCCAAGGGCCGCGACGTGCGGCGCTCGCCGTTCTGGGAGCGCGAGAAGGAACTCGGCGGCCACTTCATGGAACTGGGCGGCTGGGAACGCGCGCACGGCTATGCCGCCAACGAGCATCTGCTGGAAAAATACGGCAATCGCGTTCCCGTGCGCGAGAACGAGTGGGACAACCGCCACTTCTGGCGCGTCTCCAATGCCGAGCATCTCGAGATGACCGAGAACGTCGGCATCGTGAACCTGTCGCACTTCGCCATGGTCGATGTCGAAGGTCCCGATCACGTGGCGCTGATGGAATGGCTGTGCGCAGCGAGGATCGGCGGCGACGCCAACATCGGCAAGGGCATCTACACCCATTTCCTCGATGACGAGGGCATGGTGCGCGCCGACCTGACGGTGATCCGCATGGCCGACCGCTGCCGCGTGGTCGACGGCGCCGACGCCGGCCCGCGCGACTTCCACTACATGCGCCGCGTCGCCGAGGACAAAGGCTTCGACGTGACGATCACCGACGTCAGCGAAAAGTATCGTGACCATCGGCATCTGGGGGCCGAACGCGCGGGCCACGCTGCAGAAGGTGGTCGAGGACCCGGAGGCGCTGTCGCAGGAGAACTTTCCCGTTCGCCGCGATCAAGCCGCTGAGGATCGCCGGAAAGGACGTCACCGCCTTCCGCATCTCCTATGTCGGCGAGCAGGGCTGGGAACTGCACATGGCCTACGAGGACGGGCTCGCGGTCTGGGACGCGCTGCGCTCGACCGGCGTCATGGCCGTTCGGCGTCGAGACCTATGCCAACACGCGCCGCATGGAAAAGAGCCTGCGCCTGCAGAACGCCGACCTGCTGACCGAGTACAACCTGCTGGAAGCCGACCTCGCGCGCCCGAAGGTCAAGGAGGCGGATTTTCGCGGCAAGGCGAAGCACCTGGAATACCGCGCCCGCGAGCATCAGCCGGCGATGCTGTGCACGCTGGTGATGACCGACAACCGTCGATGCCAAAGGCGTGGCGCGCTATCCCGTCGGCATCATGCCGGTGATCGATCCCGAGACCGGCGAGACGCTGGTCGACGAGCTCGGCCGCCGTTCCTTCACCACCTCGATCGCCTACGGGCCGACGATCGGCAAGAACATCGCGCTCGCCTACCTGCCGTGGGCCTATTGCCAGGAGGGACGGAAGCTGCAGGTCGAGTATTTCGGCGAGACCTATCCGGTGGAGGTCGCTGCGGTCGGGTACAAGCCGCTCTACGATCCGGAGAATCTCAAACCGCGCAGCTGAGCCTCACCTCGACGTCGCGAGCATGTGGCTGCAGCGCGTAGGGGCGGGCTTCGTTGCCGCCTCCGCGATCCATTGTCTGGGAACGGAGCACCGGTTCCGGCTTCTGCCGGCGGCGCGGTGCTTCAGGTCGCGCGAATGTGAATGCGCCGCGACCCGCTCCGGCCGGGCCTTACTATCCAACAGCGGCATTTTTCCTATCATTGTCGGAGAGAGAGAGTCTTCGGGCGCAGGGCCGCGGAGCGATTGCTCCCCGCCTTGCGCAACAGCCGCCGCCGGTGCCGAAGGCGTGCTGGATGGAGCAAAGGCTTATGGACAACGATCCGAACCCGTCCTCGCCCCATGGACGCCGCGGCGTCGGGCGAGTGTTGCGGGCTGCCGCGACTGGCCTCCTGCTCTTTCCGCTCGCATCGGGTGTCGCACGCGCCCAGAACGCCGCGCATCCGGAGGACGACGAGGTGGTCGACGTCGAACTCGTGCTCGCGGTGGATGTCTCGCTGTCCATGTCGCCGGACGAACTGGAGATACAGCGTGGGGGTTATGCGGCGGCACTGGTCCACGAGCGGATCATCCAGTCGATCCGCGACGGCGTTCACGGCAAGATCGCCGTCACCTACTTCGAGTGGGCCGGCGATTTCACGCAGCGCATCGTCGTGCCGTGGACCCGCATATCGACTCTGGGCGAGGCCGAGGCCTTCGTCGACCAAATGACCGCGACGCCACCGCGCAGCGCCCGCCGGACCTCGATTTCGGGCGGACTGAGCTTCGCCGAGCGCCTGTTCGAGGACAACGGCTTTCGCGGCATGAGGCGGGTGATCGACATCTCCGGCGACGGACCCAACAACCAGGGCGCGCAGGTCGACGTGACCCGCGACGCCATCGTCGAAAAGGGCATCACGATCAACGGCTTGCCGCTGATGACGCGGAGCGGCTTCTCGACCGTCTATGACGTCAAGGATCTCGACGTCTATTACGAGAACTGCGTCATCGGCGGGCCGGGGGCCTTCGTGATCCCGGTCAACGACTGGTCGCAGTTTCCCGAGGCGATCCGGCGCAAGCTGGTGCTGGAGCTTGCCGGTCCCGTCGACGTGGAACTGCCGCAGGTCGTGTTCGTCGCGACGGCCGGACAGGAGTATGACTGCCTCGTCGGCGAGAAGATGTGGCAGAACAGAATGCGGATGTGGGAGAATTGAGCGGGGCCGCTTTGCCGCACGGAACCCTGTCAGCGACAAGCCCGAAAAATCACGCCGCCAGCATCTGCTTGCGGTCGTTGCGTTCCTGCTGGGCGAGCGGGCGTAGAGTTCGCGGTAGCATTTGGAGAAGTGCGAGGCGGACACGAAGCCGCAGGCGACGGCAACCTCGACCACCGGCAGCGAGGACTGGATCAGGAGGTGGCGGGCGCGGTCGAGGCGCACCTCCAGGTAATAGCGGGCCGGCGAACGGCCCATCTCCTGCCGGAACAATCGCTCGATCTGGCGCCGCGACAGGCCGACGCCGTCGGCGATCTCGATCAGCGACAGCGGCTCGGAAAGGTTCGCCTCCATCAATTCGATGATGCTCAGCACCTTCGAGTTCTGGACGCCGAGGCGCGCCCTCAGCGGCAGGCGCTGGCGGTCGGTCGGGCTGCGTACCCGGTCCGTCAGCATCTGTTCGCAGATGCGGTTCACCAGGAGTTCGTCGAAATCCTCGCCGATCAGCTTCAGCACCATGTCGAGCGAGGCGGTGCCGCCGGCGCAGGTGTAGACGTTCTGGTCGATCTCGAAGAGATCGGCGAAGACGTTCGCCTTGGGGAATTTTTCCGAGAAGCCGGGAAGGTTCTCCCAATGAATGGCGCAGCGCTTGTTCGACAGGAGCCCTGCCGAGGCTAGCACGTGGGCGCCCGTGCACAGGCCGCCCACGGCGACGCCGCGGTTGTATTCCTCGCGCAGCCAGGCGAAGGCGGTGCGGTTGGAGTATTTTTCCACGTTGATGCCGCTGCACACGATCACCATCGAAGGTCGGTCGGGGCCGCCCATCTTGCGACGTTCCTCGTCGAGCGAGGTGTCGACGGCGCATTCGACGCCGTTGGATGCGCGGACCGGCTTTCCGTCGGAACTGGCCAGCCGCCAGCGGTAGGCGTCGTGGCCGAGCATCCGGTTGGCGATGCGCAACGGTTCAAGAGCCGTCGCGAAGGCGACCATGGTGAATTCAGGGATGAGAAAGAAGACCAGTGATCTCTTGACCGACGCTTTGGCGTTCACTTCCTGCCCCGCGCGAACCGAGTGATTGGTCAGCGACAGATGTCGCTTTCAGAAAAGTGTCATCCGGAATGCCCGGCGCTGTCAACGTCGCGCACGCGCAACCTGGACAAATATATTCTTGTGTTCCGAACCGAGCCGGCGCGTCTCATGGCGAAGCACCCGCGGGGCCACATGGTCCGCGGGTGCCTGAAACGATCAATACAGGCGGATGCCGGTCAGCCGAGCGTGTAGCCGAGCCGCGCGGCTGCCACTGCGCCGGTTTGGCCAGGCATCGTGCGGCCCAGGCGCTGGCGCTCGAGCGCGGTCGTGAGGTTGGACGGGCGGCGGGCGAACATGCGGGCAAAGAACTTCATCGTGATCTCCATGCAATCGGGGTTTCGCGGGTCGTCCTTCGCGCAATGGAGCGGGCGGCTCGTGTGAGGCTCATATAGGCTTCGTGCATCAGTCCGGCGCTCGGAAAAGCGAAGCGGAACGCGGTAAATGCGACATGGTGGCGTTTCCGTCGTCGGCCGGCAAATACGTTAAGAAACAGAACGTTAGAAGGTCCGGCCGGGAGCAGCTCACTGGCCTGGATGCGCCATCCGACCGCGAGGCTGAGCATCCGAGCAGCCGCCGGCGAGGTATCTCACCCGCGCCGGCGGCATCGGTCTGCTCGCGTCATGTCAGTGCCTGGACCAGTCGCGGCCGACGGGGCGGCCTACCTGTGCCGTGAAGCTGTCCGGCCAGCCGATATCCTTGCGGAGTTCGGGGGGCATGGCGCCGATCATCCTTTCGGTGCGTGCGATCTGGCGGCGCTGTCGGTATTCGCGGGCCATGTGGCCGATGGTTCCAATGATGGACATGGTCTTCTCCTTTTTTGAGGCGGGATCGCGGATCCGGCCATTTTCGAGTCTCGAATACGGTCTCTCGGTATCGGATCGAGTTCGTCAGAACCGCGAGCGGTTTCGGAAACGACGCTCCGGCTGAAACACGGTGCGGTGTTCCCGGCGCCTCTCAGGCTCCCGAACGCCGGGCTCCCGTGCGGGACTGTGAAGGCGGGTGAGGCCTTCGACGAACAGGCCGAATGCGGTGACGGGCAGCATGACGGTTCTCCTTTTGCGGCTTCATTTCCTCTTGCGGCAGGTTGACTTTGCGTCAGCTCCCATGTTCAATCAATCGAAATGGAATGATCGTATGGATCAATCATTCTGAACGAGGCACTCGATGAACGCACCGCTCAACCATCCGCTTCCGCTGCTCGAACTGGACGTGCTGCGCACCTTCGTGGCGATCGCCGATACGGGCTCCTTCACGGTGGCAGCTTCCGCCGTGTTCCGCACGCCGTCGGCGGTCTCGATGCAGATCAAGAAACTGGAGGAGCAGCTTGGCCGCGCCGTGTTCAAGCGCGACGCCCGCGCAGTATCGCTGACCATCGACGGCGAGATGCTGCTCGGCTACGCGCGGCGCATGCTGGCGATCAATCGCGAGGCCGTTTCGAAGTTCATCATTCCCGACATCAGCGGCGTGGTGCGGCTCGGGTCGCCGGACGACTATGGCGAACGGGTGCTTCCGACCGTGCTCAAGCGCTTCGCGCAGTCGCACCCCTCGATCGCGGTCGATGTCGTGATCGACCAGAGTGCGAACCTGCGGCGGCGCCTCGAGGATCGCCGGCTGGACATCACGCTGATGACCAACTCGTTCAAGACAATCGCGCCCGATGCGGAGGTGCTGCTGACGGAGCCGATCGTCTGGGCGGGTGCCAAGGGTGGGTGCGCGCACATGCGCGAACCCCTGCCGGTTTCGCTGTGGGAGGAGGGCTGCGCCTGGCGCGCGGGTGCGCTCGAGGCGCTCGGGCGGGCGGGGAGGGACTACCGCGTCGCCTACATGAGCGCCCACGCGGCCGGGCAGCGTTCGGCCATCCTGGCCGATCTCGCCGTGGCGCCGCTACCGAAATCCTTCGTGGCGGGCGATGTCGTCGTTCTGGGCGAGGAAGACGGGCTGCCCGATATCGGCAGCTACAACCTCGTCATGGTCGTCGCGCCTGATGCCTCGGCGCCGGTTCTCGCGGCGGCCGATCACATCCGGGCGACGTTCGAGGCGTTCCGGGAAAGTGGCCGGTTCTGAGCCCGGCCGGCGCGGCTATTCCGCGGGAAGCGCCGTGACGGCGACGGAGGCGGGCGCAGGGGCGGGCTTCGGCGCTGCCCCGTCGCGCAGGAACGCGACGATGCGGTCCTTCGCCCGGCGCGCCTCGATGGTCTCGATCAGCGGCCAGACGTGGTACATGCCCTCCTCGACGACGAGGTCGACGTCGACGCCGGCATCGGTCGCGGCCTCGGCGAAGCCCATGGTTCCCGAGCACAACAGATCTCGCGTGCTGGTGAAGATCAGGGTCTTCGGCAGCACCGACAGGTCTCCGTATCGGGGGCTGATGCGCCAGTCCGTCACGTCGATGCCGGCGCAGTAGAGCCTGATCGCCTCTTCGCCACCCGGCACGTCGAGCCAGGGATCCTGGCAGGCCGCCTCCGTCATGGCCTCGGTCGCAGCCATGTCGAGCCCCGGCGAGATGAGGACGTGGCGGCCGGGCAATGGAATGTGCTTTTCCGCCGCCATCATCGTCAGCACCACGGCCATGTTGCCGCCGGCGGAATCACCCATGAAGACGACGTCGCTCGCCCTGCTCTGGCCGAGGACGGAGCGGTAGGTCGCGATGGCCATGCGAAACATTGCGTGGAAGTCATGCTCGGGGGCGAGGGGATAGATCGGCACCGTGACGCGCGCGCCGGTGCGTTCGGCGATGTCGGCGATGAGCTTCCAGTGGTAGCTGGTGATCTCGAAGCAGTAGGCCCCGCCGTGGAAATAGACGATGTGGCCCGACGAGCGCTCGCGCGGCACGACGTCGTAGACGGGAGAGCCGTCGATCTGCCGGCAGGTGACGTCCATGCGGCGCATCACGGAAGCGGGGGGAAGGTGGTTCTGCCGCTGCCTTGACCAGGCGATCCAGTCGTGCAGGTCTTGCGCGCTCGCGAACCCCTTCTTGCGGGTGAGCTTCAGATACAGACCGACCAGACGGCTCTTCAGGCTTGGCATCGACGTTCCGATCGCTACGGGATCAATCAAGACCCCTCCGCAGAAATCGTCAAGTCCGATCAAGGGTCTGGACGGCAGCCGGCTTCCGGCGGAAGGCTTCCGTCAAACGCCGCCGGTCAGCTTCTGTTCCGGCGCGCCGCCCGCTCCTCGCGCGACCTTCGCCGTGGCGTCGCCTCGTCGCCGGCTTCCTCGCCGCGCGGCGAATGTTCGGGCAGGGTGATTGCCGCCGAAAGGTGCGGGAACGAATCCACCTTGTTCGGGAGGGCCATGGCGTTGACGAAGTGCTGCTGGAAGCGAGGCTCCAGCGCGGTCTCGATCTTGACGATACGGCGCACCGTGGCCTCGATCTCGCGGCGGTAGTCGCGGTTGAGCACGGCCATCAGCGCGCCGGTTCCCGCCGCGTTGCCGACGGCCTTCACCTCCGAAAGGTCGCAGTCCGGAATGAGCCCGAGGATCATTGCATATTTCGGGTCGATGAAGGATCCGAAGGCACCGGCGAGGCAGATCGTGTCGACATGGTCCACGCCGATCTTCTCCATCAGCAGCTTGATGCCGGCGTAGAGCGCGGATTTCGCAAGCTGGATGGCGCGGACGTCGTTCTGGGTGACGGATATCTCCTGTTTCCCGGCGTGCAGGAGATAGGAGTAGGTGCGGCCGGTCTGGCGGATGCGATCGGTCCTTGCCGCGAGGCTGCCGTCAACGACGCCGTCCTCGGAGATGATGCCGGCTAGGAACATCTCCGCCACGACCTCGATGATGGCCGAGCCGCAGATGCCGGTGATGCCGAGCTTCTCCGATTCCGCATCGAAACCGGGCTCGTCGGACCACAGGTCCGAGCCGATGATCTTGAAGCGCGGCTCCAGCGTGGCGGGATCGATGCGCACGCGCTCGATGGCGCCCGGCGCGGCGCGCTGGCCGGACGAAATCTCGGCGCCTTCGAAGGCGGGTCCGGTGGGGGAGGAGGCGGCCACGACCCTGTCGCGGTTGCCGAGCACGATCTCGGCGTTCGTCCCCACGTCGACCAGCAGCATCATGCGGTCCTGGCGATGCGGACCTTCCGACAGCACGGCGCCGGCAGCGTCGGCGCCCACGTGACCGGCGATGCAGGGCAGCATGTAGATGCGCGCGCCGGTGTTGATCCCGAGCCCCAGGTCGTCTGCCCAGGTGTGCACCGAGCCGGAAACGGCGAGCGCGAAGGGCGCCTGGCCGAGCTCGGTCGGGTCGATGCCGAGGAACAGGTGATGCATGATCGGGTTTCCCACGATCACCGCGTCGAGCACGTTGTTGGGATCGACGCCGCCCTCGGCGCACACCTTGCGCGTCAGGTCGGTGACGGCGTCGCGGACCGCCTTCGTCAGCCGGGCGCGCCCCTCGGGGTTCATCATCACATAGGAGACGCGGCTCATCAGATCCTCGCCGAAGCGGATCTGCGGGTTCTGCATGCCCGATGACGCGACGATGCGCCCCGACAGCAGCGAGACGAGATGCATGGCGATGGTGGTCGAGCCAATGTCGCAGGCAATGCCGTAGGCCTCGTTGTGAAGGCCCGGCCACAGCGCGACGATGTTCGGCCGGGAGGCCTCGAGGTCGCGGTGGATCGCCGCCGTCACGGCCCAGTTGCCCTTGCGCAGGATGCCCTGCACCTGCGGGATGAGGTACTGGGACACGAGAAGGTTGTCCCACCCCCAGTCCCTTTCCAGCATCACCTTCAGCCGGTCGAGGTCGCCGAGCGGCTTGTGCATGTCGGGCTCGTCGACCTCGACGTAGCAGAGCTGGACGGCGGGATTGCGCTCGATGATGCGGTCGATCGCCGATTTGCGCACCACCTGAGCGTTGATGACCGTGTCCTGCGGCACGTCGATGACGAGGTCGCCCTGGATCGTCGCCGAACAGGAGAGGCGGCGGCCCTCGGCGAGGCTGCGCTTTTCGGCGTAGCGGCGCTCCTTGGCACCCACCGCGGAAATGTGGTCGTTGGACGAGACGATCTTGTGTTTGGCGAAACTGCCTTCCTGCACCTCGATCTGGCAGCGCCCGCAGGTTGCGCGACCGCCGCACACGCTTTCCACGTAGACGCCGAGCGACCGCGCGGCATCGAGCACGGACGTGCCGACGGGAAAGCGCCCGCGCTTGCCCGAGGGCATGAACAGGACGAGGGGGTCGGCGGGGATGTTCAATTCAGTGGGTCCTTCGAGGCTCGCTTCGCTCGCACCTCAGGATGAGGGGGTCTGGTGGGGCGGCTCTCGCAGTCTTGAGACCTCGCGCTCCAGCACGATCTATGCTGTTGGCGTGCCAGGTTCGGAACGCCCTCATCCTGAGGTGCGAGCCCGCACGATCTTTCGATACTTTCCCGAAAAACCGTGTGGGCGAGCCTCGAAGGACGCACCATTCGCTTTCACCCTCTTGCCATCCGCGCCTCGCGTCCGCCGCGACGGCGGCCGCCGGCGGCCGCGTCGCCCGGCGATCTGACTGCAACCGGTGCGGGGGCGGCATGT
Organism: uncultured Alphaproteobacteria bacterium; assembly: GCA_963747465.1. Lineage (GTDB taxonomy): Bacteria > Pseudomonadota > Alphaproteobacteria > Rhizobiales > Rhizobiaceae > Aquibium. The sequence goes on along the minus strand of CAVVFC010000002.1, from coordinate 613,982 downwards.
TCCCCGGGCTTGTAGTCCTTGTAGGCCCTGATCCAGGTCGTGCAGTCCTTGTCGGTGCCGTTGAGCACGTTGGCGCCGCGCACGGCTTCCATCTCCTGCGGGCGGCAGGGGTTCATGATCGCCGAGGTCATGCCGGCGCCGATGACCATGGGAATGAAGGCGGCGTTGATGCCGTGGCGGTGCGGCAGGCCGAAGGAGATGTTGGAGAGGCCGCAGGTCGTGTTGACCTTCAGTTCCTCGCGCAGGCGGCGAAGCAGGGCGAACACCTGGCGGCCTGCGTCGCCGAGCGCGCCGATCGGCATGACCAGCGGATCGACCACCACGTCGTGCGCCGGGATGCCGAAATCCGCGCAGCGCTCGACGATCTTCTTGGCGACGGCAAAGCGGACGTCGGGGTCCATGGAAATGCCGGTCTCGTCGTTGGAGATGGCGACCACCGGTACGTCGTACTTCTTGATCAGCGGCAGGATCGCCTCGAGCTTCTCCTCCTCGCCGGTGACCGAATTGACCAGAGGCCGGCCCTTGGCGACCTTCAGCGCGGCTTCGATGGCGGCCGACACGGAACTGTCGATCGACAGCGGCAGGTCGACGAGGTTCTGGACGATCTCCAGCGTCTGAACGAGTAGCGCGGGTTCCGTCGCGTTCGGGTCGACGGCGGTGACGCCGGCATTGACGTCGAGCATGGTGGCGCCGGCGGCGGCCTGCTCGAGCGCGTCCTTGATGACCGTCTCGAAATTGCCGACGATCATCTCGGCGGCGAGCTTCTTGCGGCCGGTCGGGTTGATGCGCTCCCCGATGACGCAGAACGGCTGGTCGAAGCCGATGATGATCTCCCTGGTCGCGGACGCGACGATCGTGCGGGTCATTTCCAGTTCTCCGTGCGTGCTGGACGCGGTTCAGGTTGTTCGTGATTGCGGGCCGATGGCGCTCACTGCGCCGCCTGCCGGACGAGGTCGCCCGGCGACTGGGAACTGTCTTCGTGAAGGATGTGGCCGAGCCGTTCGGCGGCCAGCGCGTCGTCGGCACGCGCCTCGCGGCGCCACGGGCGGCGGCCCTTGAGCACGCCGGAGTCGGCGACGATCTCGGCGACGAACTCCTCCTGCCGGTAGGCCATCACGTGGATGCCGGAAACGCCTTCGATCTCCTTCACCTCGTTGATGATGTCGACGCAGATCCGCTTGCCTTCCGTCTTCTGGTCGGCCGCGCCTTCAAGGCGCGCGATGATGGCATCGGGGATATGCACGCCCGGTACGTTGGCGCGCATCCACTTCGCAGTGCGGGCCGAGGCGAGCGGCCCGACGCCGCACAGGACGAAGCAGTTCTCGACCAGCCCGAGGTCGCGCACCCGCTTCATGTACTCGCGGAACATCGGCACGTCGTAGCAATACTGGCTCTGCACGAACTGCGCCCCGGCGGCGATCTTCTTGGCCAGCCGGTGCGGACGGAAATCGAACGGCGGCGCGAAGGGGTTGATCGCCGCGCCGAGGAAGACTTCGGGTGGCGTGGTCAGCTTGCGGCCGGACAGGAACTTTCGCTCGTCGCGCATGATGCGGATCGTTTCGAGCAGCGACATGCAGTCGAGGTCGAAGACCGGCTTGGCGCCCGGCTGGTCGCCCGCCTGCACGCCGTCGCCGGTGAGGCAGAGGATGTTGCCGACGCCCATCGCCGCGGCGCCGAGAACGTCGCCCTGGATGGCGATGCGGTTCCTGTCGCGGCAGGAGATCTGCATGATGGGCGCGAAGCCCATGCGGGTGAGCAGCGCGCAGATGCCGACCGAGGACATGTGGCAGTTGGCGCCCGAGGCATCGACCGCATTGATGCCGTCGACCCAGCCCTCGAAGATCGCGGCACGGTCGTAGACGTCCTGCGCATCGGCGCTGTCGGGCGGGTTGAGCTCGGCAGTGACGGCGAACTCGCCGCGGCGCAGGACGCGCTCGAGCCGGCCGCGGGAGGAATGGCCGGGCAGGGGATCGAGCGGAAGGTCGATGCCGGCGGGGTTCTGGTCGTGAATGCTCATGCCGTCGCGCCCGTCTTCTCGCGCTCGGCCGCGGCGCGCGCGGTTACGCGCAACCACGCCGAGGTCTCGCGCAGCGACTGGTCGACCGGCTTCTGCACGGCCAGGATGGCGTCGCCCTTGACCATGTTGCGCGAGCCTTCCCATGCCTTCATCCACACGCATGGCATGTCGGGCTCGACCTCGCAGTTGCCGTTGGCGCGCACGCCGCCGCAGGGACCGTTGCGGAGCTGCTTGGGGCAATTCATCGGGCAGGACATGCCGGTGGAGGAGAGCACGCACTGGCCGCACATGCGGCAGTCGAACATCAGCCCCTTCACGCGCTTCTCGACGAACTTGACCGGCGCTTCGACGCGGCCGTAGCCGATCCCGTTCCAGAGCGGATGCAGGAGCAGGAAGACGTCGGCGAAACGGGCGTAGAACCATTCGAGCGCGCGCGAGTGGCGGACCGACCACAGCCGCACCGAATAGCGGCGCTGGACGCGCCGCTGCGGCGAGACGTCGGACGGCTTGTAGTCGGACTTCGGCGCGGTCTTCTTGACGATGGACGCCTGTGTCATACCGGTGGCGGCGGCCGGTGGAACGGTTTCGGGCGCGGCGCTGGCCGCTCCCTTCGCCGTGGTCGAAGTCGCCGGCCGGTCAGCGCTGGTCATGGCCGCCCGCCTTGGCCAGGGCGACCAGACGCTCGCGGTCGAACTCCGCTTCGATCGCCGCCGTCGCCTTGTCGGCCTCCGCCTCGAGGTCTTCGCCGACGGGCACCGGATCGGCTTTGCGCCATTCCGCCAGGTAGTCCCCGCTCTCGGCCGCGCCCGAACGCATGGCGGCCATGTCGATCGCTTCGGTGAAGCGCAGCGACAGTTCGCGCTTGGCGGCGGCGCGGCCCCTCTTGACGATGACCTGCGCGGGAATGTCCCGCCAGTAGACGACGATCAGATCGGCCATCGGCCCGGCTCCGGATTGGAAGACGACCGAGCATTGCCGCAACCGCGACCGGGCCGCTTATCATGAGGCGACGCCCGCCCATTCAAAAACGACGTCGCTTGTTGACAAGGCCGGCGGCGTATCGGCCGCGCAGCGGCGGCCGGCAGACTACATCACCACCAGTGGTGCAGGCCCGCCGTCTTCCACAGGAGCGTCAACAGCGCGCCGGCGGATGCGACGACCGCCGCGATGATGGCGAGCGAGGTGATGCCGACCACGCAGGCGACCGCAAAGAGAATGCCGTCGCGCTCGGAAAGCGCCAGGCCGATCAGGGCGGTGGCGAAGGCCGGCAGCCAGTTGCCGAGCGGGATCGGCAGGAAGACCGCGATCGACAGGATGAGCGCTATCACCCCGATGGCCCTGTCGCCGCGCCTGCGCCAGAACGGCCAGTAGCGCGGCTTGATGAGCCTTTCGAGCTGGACGAGGCGCGGGACTATCTTCGATGCGACGCCTCGGAAATGCTCCGCGCTCACCGACTTGCGCATGAGATAGGAGGGCAGCCAGGCGGTCTTCCTGCCCAGCGCCATTTGCGCCGACACGATGATCAGCGGAACACCTAGGATCACGGAGGCGCCGGGCGGCAGCGGCAGGAGATTGAAGGATGCGAAGAAGACCAGCAGCGCGGCAAAGCTGCGGTCGCCCAAGGCGTCGCGAATGGCCTCCACGGTGATCGGTCCGTCCGCTTCGCTCGCGAGCCGCGTGAAGACCTCAGAAAGCCGTCTCGGCCTCCGCCGGCGCAGCACCGGCTGATTCAGACGCGGATTCATTTCGTTCATATGCCGTCCCCGCGGCGGGCACACCCGAGAGCGCGACCTTGCCGCCCGTCAGTACCATCGTGCATCGTCAGCGGTTAATCCTTGATGACAATACGCCACCCGAACCCGGATGTGACTTCCAGTCTGGGCTATTGCCGGAATTCGTCGCTTTCGTGATCAGGGCACGGGGGGACGGGCCGTCGGCTTCACGACATCCGCGTCGCGCAGTGCGGTCTCCAGATCGCCGTAGCCGGTCGTACGTTTCTCGTAGCGAAGTCCGAGCATATCGGCGGCCGCGACGGCGACCTTCTCCAAACCGTCGTCCTCGGTCTGGGCGAGGTAGACGAGCTTATCGTAGTGGCCAAAATAGTCCTTCGCCAATTCCGGATGACGGTCTAGTCCGAGCGGCTTCATGAAGAAGGCGTCGAACTGGCGGCACAGGAAGTCGGTCATGTAGAAGGTGGTCATGTCGCCATCGCCAACAGCTTCGAAGGCGGAGAGCCCCTGATAGAAGGCGAAGCAGTGCGGCCCGGCGATGCGGGCGACGCCGTGCTTCTCACAGATGCGGTCGAGCATGCCGCCAGTGCCGCAATCGGCATAGCCGACAAAAATGTTCGAATAGCCCTTCGCGGTTGCGCTGGCGATCGCCTCATCCATGGCCGGCGCTATGCGGTCTGGATGGAAATGGAAATCGGCGGGAAGGCAGGTGAGATCGAGGTGGTCGAGCCCGAGCCGCTCCTTCACGGCCAATATTTCGCGCGCGATCATCCCGCAGGCGATGACGAGAACCTTTTCGCGATCCGCGCGTTGCAATCCCGCCTCGACATGCTCTTCAAGGAGTGCGGCCAATGAAGACCTCCATCCTGCGCATTCTCGTCCTCGCTTCTCTCGCCCTGGCGACGACCGCCTGTGCAAACACGATCCGCGGGCTCGGGCGGGACACCGCCAACACGGTCAATGCGACCCAGAACGCGGGCGAGGACATCGCCGAGGCGGCGGACTAGCCGCCGCCACTCAGGGAGATCAGGCCGAAGCGTGGACGTTGTGCCTGCGCTTCATGTACTCCTTGGCGGTCTCGACGGCGACGGCAGCGTCGCGGCAGTAGGCGTCGGCGCCCACCGCCTTGCCGAATTCCTCGTTGAGCGGTGCGCCGCCGACGAGAACGACGTAGTCGTCGCGGATACCCTTTTCCTTCATCGTGTCGATGACGACCTTCATGTAGGGCATGGTCGTGGTGAGCAGGGCCGACATGCCGAGGATGTCGGGCTGGTGCTCCTCGATCGCGGCTAGATATTTTTCGACCGGATTGTTGATGCCGAGGTCGATGACGTCGAAGCCGGCGCCTTCCATCATCATGCCGACGAGGTTCTTGCCGATGTCGTGGATGTCGCCCTTGACGGTACCGATCACCATCTTGCCCTGCTTTGGGGCGCCGGTGGCGGCGAGCAGCGGGCGCAGGATGAACATGCCGGCCTTCATGGCGTTTGCCGACAGGAGCACTTCGGGAACGAAGAGGATGCCGTCGCGGAAATCCTCCCCGACGATGCGCATTCCTTCGACGAGTGCCTCCGTCAGAACCTTGTAGGGCACCCAGCCGCGTTCGAGGAGGATGTTCGTCCCTTCCTCGATTTCCTCCTTCAGCCCGTCGTACAAATCGTCGTGCATCTGCTGAACGAGTTCGTCGTCGGAGAGTTCTGAAAGGATGATTTCGTCGTCGGACATGAAGCTGCTCCAGGGGAGACGTTCGACAGTGAGGGATTATCCCTTACGTAAGGACCCATGTGTATTCGGCAAGGGCGGGCGCTTCATAGCCAGTTTGCGACTTCCTAAGCGACGAAAGCGACCGGGAATCAACGGGATTTCGTGTCGATTTTGCGACAGCTCTTGGCGTTTGCGAGACGGTTCGGCGAAGGTCGTCGACTACGATCCGGCGCAATGGCCGAGATGGGCCCAAAGACCAGTTTCAGGATAGGTTCAATGGACGACAATCTGGCAGCCGAACAACAGGCCGGCGCTGGCCGGCGTGCGCGCGCAGATCGCGGCGGCGGCGCTTCTGCCCGCCGTGCCGCCCGTTCCGGCGGCGGCCCCGGCATTCAGCAGACCTACATCAACCGGAAGATCAGGACCTTCGAGGTCCTCGATGAGGAGGGACTGGCGCTCATCGAGAAGAACACCGATACCGTTCTCGAGGAGATCGGCATCGAGTTCCGCGACGACGTCGATGCCATCGCGATGTGGCGCGAGGCCGGCGCGGACGTCAGGGGTGAGCGGGTCCATTTTCCGAAGGGATTGTGCCGATCGCTGCTGAAGAGCGCGCCGCCGGTCTTTACCCAGCATGCACGCAATCCCGCGAAATCGGTACAGATCGGCGGCGATGCCACCGTCTTCGCGCCCGTCTACGGGCCGCCCTTCGTGCGCGACCTCGACGGCAACCGGCGCTATGCCACGATCGAGGACTTTCGCAATTTCGTGAAGCTCGCCTACATGGCGCCTTCGATCCACCATTCGGGCGGCACGGTCTGCGAACCGGTCGACGTGCCGGTGAACAAGCGCCATCTCGACATGATCCACGCCCACATGACGCTGTCCGACAAGCCGTTCATGGGCTCCGTCACCGCGCCGGAGCGGGCGCAGGACACGGTCGACATGGCCAGGATCCTGTTCGGCGAGCAGTTCGTCGAGGACAACACGGTCGTCATCAACCTGATCAACGCCAACTCGCCGATGGTCTTCGACGAGACCATGCTGGGGGCCGCCAAGGTCTATGCCCGCAACAACCAGGCGACGATCATCACGCCGTTCATCCTGGCCGGTGCGATGAGCCCCGTCACGGTCGCGGGCACGCTGACGCAGGTGCTGGCCGAAGTGCTCGCCGGCGCCGCCTTCACACAACTCGTGCGTCCCGGCGCACCGGTGCTGTTCGGCACCTTCGCCTCCTCGATCTCCATGCAGTCCGGCGCGCCGACCTTCGGGACGCCGGAACCGACGCTGGTCTCCTACGGCGCCGGCCAGCTCGCCCGCCGGCTCGGCCTTCCGTTCCGCACCGGCGGCTCGCTCTGCGCCTCAAAGGTGCCGGACGCGCAGGCCGCCTACGAGAGCGCCAACACCCTCAACTCGACGATCCTTGCGGGAACCAACTTCGTGCTCCACTCCGCCGGCTGGCTCGAGGGCGGACTGGCGTCCTGCTACGAGAAGTTCATGATGGACATCGACCAGCTCGGCATGCAGCAGAAGTTCGCGGAGGGCGTCGACCTGTCCGAGAACGGGCAGGCGATGGATGCCATCCGGGAAGTTGGGCCCGGCAGCCACTATCTCGGCTGTACGCACACGCAGGCCAATTTCCAGTCGGCGTTCTACCGTTCGTCCATCGCCGACAACAACTCCTACGAGCAGTGGCTGGCCGAGGGCGAGAAGCGCGCCGAGAACCGCGCCAACGACCTCGCGCGCCGGTGGCTGGAGAGCTACGAGGCGCCGGCGCTCGACCAGGGGATCGCCGACGGGCTGACCGACTTCATCGCCAGGAAGAAGGAGTCCATGCCCGACGCCTTCACTTGAAGCGAGCCCGTTACAGGCCGGGCTAAAGTGGCCGACATCATTCACAAGGAAGTCTGGAGAAGCGCCATCCGCGGCTCCGACGACAAGCGCTGACGCGCGACCCGCCCTGCGCCTCCGATGCGACCCTCCGACGTGGCCGCTCCTCGCCGACTTTACACAACTTTACCTTCCGAAACATTCCTCGGCTTGTTTTGGATCAACCCCGCGTCCTAGCCTTCGGACCATCGTGAAGCTCCTCTCGCGAAGAGGATACGAAAGGTCCGTTCCATGCCTGCCACAGCAATTTCCACAGCCGACGACCGCCCCGCCGGCTACACCGCCGTCCAGATCATTCTCCACTGGGTGATCGCCGCGCTGATCATCGCCCAGCTCGTCCTGGGAGAAGACATGGGCCCCGCCTGGCGCGCCTTCCGCCGCGGCACGGAAGCCAGCGCCGCCGATCTCTTCAACGCCAACATCCACGTCTATGTCGGCCTGACCATCCTGGTTCTCGCGGCAACCCGCCTCGGCATCCGCCTCATTCATGGCGTGCCGCTGCTGCCGGCGCAGGAAAACCGCTGGATGGCGGTGCTCGCCCATACCGTGCACGGGCTGCTCTATCTCGTGATGTTCGGAATGCCGCTCAGCGGCATCGCGGCCTGGTACTTCGGCATCGCCGCGGCGGCGGAAGTGCACGAACTCGCCAAGCCCGTCATCATCGGGGCGGTCGTGCTGCATGCCGCGGGCGCGCTTTACCAGCACTTCGTCCTGCGCAGCGATGTCCTGACGCGGATGATCAGGCCCGAACGGCGTTCCTGAAGCCCTCCGGGCGGCAGCGCGGTGGAGGCTTGCCCGCCGCGCCCCGCCAATGCGACAAGGCTGCGGACGCCACCTTCCGGAGCCTGACCATTGACCAAGCGCACGATCGACATCGCCACCGCGGACGGCACCTGCCGCGCCGGGCTGTTCACCCCGGAGAGCCAGGCGAAGGGTTCGGTCATCCTGTTCATGGACATCTTCGGTCTTCGCCCGGCGCTCGACGACATGGCGGGGCGGCTGGTCGCGGCGGGCTATGCCGTGCTGGTGCCCGACCTGTTCTACCGCTTCCCCGACAAGCCCGAATTCGACACCAGGGCGTTTGCGGACGACGAGAAGAAGGCGCAGCTCTTCGGCATGCTGCGCGAGACGAGCCAGGCGAAGACCATTGCCGACACCGGCGCCTTTCTCGACGCGCTCGCGGCGGAGGGTCTTTCCAGCCCGGCCGGGGTTACCGGATACTGCATGGGCGGCGCCCGCGCGTTGAACGCCGCCGCTGCCCATCCGGACCGCATTGCCGCCGCCGCCAGCTTCCACGGCGGCAATCTGGCCACCGACGCCGATGACAGCCCGCACCGGCGCGCCGCCGAGATGAAGGCGCGCATCTATGTCGGCGCGGCCGGGGTGGACGGTTCCTTTCCGCCCGAACAGGCGGGGCTTCTGGAAAGCGCGCTGCGCGAGGCGCAGGTCGACCATGTCATCGAGAACTACGCCGGGACGAAGCATGGCTGGTGCGTGCCGGACCATACGGTATTCGACGAAACCGGGGCGGAGCGGCACTGGAAACGGCTCGTCACGCTGTTCGACGAGACGCTGGCGCGCTGACCGGCGCGAGGCGGGGAGGCGGTGAGAGGATGGCCGCGATCGATCCCGACGTCGTCGCCTCGCTCCTTGCAGTCCATGGGCTGATTCCGCGCGGCGGGTTCGACTTCGCGCACGGCGAGACCGCGCCTGCCGGGCCGCTGGGCGCGCCCGCCCGGGCGGTGCTGCTCGTCGGCCATGCAGGCGGAGCCATCTGGCCGCATTTCGCACGCTGGCGGGAGGGACGGTCGCCTCAACCCCGCGATCCGCTGGACGCCTGGTCGCGCGAGGTGCTGGAGCATGTGGGGAGCGTCTGTGGCGCTAAGGCCGTCTTCCCTTCGGACCGCCCCTGGCTGCCCTTTCAGCAATGGGCGATGCGGGCGGAAGGCCTGAAGCCCTCGCCGCTCGGCATCCTCATGCATCCCGAATACGGCCTCTGGCACGCGTATCGGGGCGCGCTTCTATTCCCCGAACCGGTCGCGGCGGCTTTCGCATTCCGGGGCGAAACCGGTGCGCCCGTCCATCTGTGCGACAGCTGTGAGGCGAAGCCCTGCCTGAACGCCTGTCCTGTCGCCGCGCACAGGCTGGACGCTTTCGATTACCCGAAATGCGTCGACCACGTCCGGTCGGCGACCGGTCAGGCCTGCCGGTCGCAGGGGTGCCTCGACCGCAATGCCTGCCCCTTCGGAGCGCAGTATCGCTATTCGGCCGAACAGCAGGCGTTCCACATGGCGGCTTTCGCCGGGCTCAGGTGAGCTACTTCGGCAGACCGGCCTTCGCGAGGCCCTCGAGCACGCGTTCCCAGTCCGCCGGGTCCTTGTAGGGCAGCACGCGGCCGCGGTGTTCCAGCGAGTAGTTCGGATTGACCCGGAATACCTCGTCCCAGACCCGCTGGGCCTCCTCGCGCTCCCCGAGATGCCCGCAGGCCGAGGCGAGCAGGACGCGCGAGATGTCGGTCTCGGGAGCGAGTTCGATCCGCTCCCGCATCAGCTTCGCCGCCGTCTCGTATTCGCCGCGCATGAAATGGGCGTGGCCGAGGAAATGCAGCCACATGTCGGGATAGCGCGGGTTGAGCAGCATCGCCCTTTCGAGATTGGCGATCGCCTCCTCGGGCTGGTGGAGATAGACGAGCATGTTGCCGCGCGTGACGAGCGTTTCGGCATCGCCGGGGCTCAGTTCCGCCGCCCTGTCGAGGACGGCGGCGGCCTTCTCGAGATCGCGCTCCCACAAGAGGGTGACGGCCAGCGCCCGGTGCGCCAAAGCATCGTCGGGGCCGAGTTCGACCGCCTTGCGCGCCGTGGCAAGGGCGAATTCCAGCGTTTCCTTCGGGTGTTCCGTCCAGTTGTTCACGTAAGCCAGGATGTTCGCGAAGGCGAGGCCGGAGCGTGCGAAGGTCAGCCGGGGATCGAGTCTGACGGCCTGCTCGAACAGCCTGGAGGCTTCCATGAGCCGCTCGCGGTTCACCTTGCCGATGAGGTCGCGGCCGCGCAGCGTCAGGTCGTAGGCCTCGACATTGGGTGAGGCGCGCGTGCCGATGCGGTCCTTCTCGTCGAGCTTGAGACGGACCTTCAGCTCCTGGACGATGTTCATCGTGATCTCGTCCTGGATGGCGAAGATGTCCTCCAGCACGCGGTCGTAGCGTTCGGCCCAGACATGGCCGCCGGTGGCGCCGTCGATCAGCTGCGCCGTGACGCGCACGCGGTTGCCGGCCTTGCGGACACTGCCCTCCAGCACGTGGCGGACGCCGAGGTCGCGGGCGACCTGCTTCACGTCGACCGCGCGGCCCTTGTAGGTGAAGGAGGAATTGCGCGCGATCACCATCAACGAGGACAGTTTCGACAGGTCGGTGATGATGTCTTCGGAAATGCCGTCGGAGAAATAGTCCTGGTCGGGATCGCCGCTCATGTTGTCGAAGGGGAGGACCGCGATCGACGGCGTGTCGGCGATGATCATGCGGCGGGGGCCGGCTTCGCCCTCTGCGGGCGCATCGAGGCCGACGCTGTAGGTGCGCACGGGCTCCGACAGGTTCTTCACCTCGCGCAGGCCCTTGTCCTCGAACGTGAGGTCGAGCTTGTCCTTCACCTGGTCGTGGACGGTGGCCGAGATGCAGATGCCGCCCGGGTGTGCGATGCCCTCGATGCGGGCGGCGACGTTGACGCCGTCGCCATAGAGGTCGTCGCCCTCCACGACCACGTCGCCGACGTTGATGCCGATACGCAGGTCCATGCGCTCGTCCGCCCCGAAGTCGAAATTGCGCCGGCGGATCTCGCGCTGGAGGTCGACCGCGTACTGGACCGCGTCGACCGCGCTGGGAAATTCGCCGAGGAAGCCGTCGCCGGTCGACTTGACCAGCCGGCCGCCATATTCGCCGAGTTTCGGATCGATCAGCTCGCGCCGCAGCCGCATCAGCCTTTCCAGAGTCGCGCTCTCGTCGGCGCGCATCATGCGGCTGTAGCCGACGACGTCGGCCACCAGGATCGCCGCGAGCCGGCGCTGGACGCGAACCTGGCTCACGCTTGCGATCTTCCCCTGTCCTGCGATTCCATCCATAGATACCGACGCATGCGGGAGGTGTCCATCAGGCCGGGCGCTAGCGGGGCGAAGGACGCGAGCCGACGCTCGCCGGCCCGGCCTCTATGTGGTTCCCGCACATGCCTTCCACAAGCCCGCCGGGGACACTCATGACATCAACTGAACGCGAGAAGATGGCGGCAGGCGAATGGTACTGCTGCGTGGACGCCGAACTCGACGCCATGCGCGAGAAGGCGAAGGCCGCGGTGCATTCCCACAACACGCTGCCGCCGGGCGAGCGCGGACCGATCGCACCGTCGCTCGCGGGGCTCCTGGGCGGGGTGGGAAAGGACGTGCTGATCGAGGCGCCGTTCCATTGTCCATACGGGTTCAACATCTTCCTGGCAGACGGTGTGTTCATCAATGCCGGCTGCGTGATCCTCGATTCGGCGAGGGTGGCGATCGGCCGGCGCACGATGCTCGGACCTGCCGTGCAGATCTACTGCGCCGACCATCATCGCGACCCGGTCAAGCGCGCCGCGGGCCTGGAGCAGGCGAGGCCGGTGACGATCGGCGAGGACGTCTGGATCGGCGGCGGCGCGATCATCCTGCCCGGCGTGACGGTCGGTGACCGGGCCATAGTCGGAGCGGGATCTGTCGTCACGAAGGACGTGGCCGAAGGGATGACGGTGCGAGGCAATCCGGCGAAAACGGCCGGAAACTGAAATTTTTCCGCCGGAGCCCCAAGGAATGCCAAACTCGCTTCGTCACGGATACAAATGATGGCGATGCTGGCACAGGCCGAACCGGAAGACCGCGACTTGCTCGTCCGTGCGCGCGACGGCGACCGTGCCGCGTTCGCCCGCCTCGTCGAGCGGCACTACGATTTCATCCATCGCGTCGCCTGGCGCTGGTGCGGCCGCAAGGCGGACGCGGAAGACATCGCCCAGGACGTCTGCGTGAGGCTCGGAAAGGCGATCCGCAGCTTTCGCGGCGAGGGCCGCTTCACGACCTGGCTCTACCAATTGACGCTCAACGCCGCGCGGGACCATGGCCGCAAGCTGTCGCGCGAGAGCGCCAGGACACAGGCCTTCGCCGTTCATGCGCTTTCGAGCGCGGCCGTCGAAGCGGAGCCGGAGGACGAACTGGAGCGTTTGTGGGAAGCGGTACGCCAGCTGCCGGCCAAGCAATGCGAAGCCGTGCTCCTGGTCTATGGCGAAGGGCTGGGCCACGAGGCGGCATCCGATGTCATGGGATGCGCCGAAGCGACGGTGTCGTGGCACATCCACGAAGCGAAGAAGCGGCTGAAGACGCTGGTGCGTCATGCCGGGGAAGACTGATCATGGCCAGGGACGAGTTCGACATCCTGCGCAAGGCGCAGCCACCAGCGCCCGACGAGGCTGAACGCAAGCGTGCGCTTTCCGCCGCTCTCGATGCCTTCGACGAAAATTCTTCCATGGCGACCCAAGGATCGCGCGGGCGGGTTCGTCACAGCACCAGAGCAATGAGGCTTTGGAGCAGGATCATGGACCGCAAGTTTCTCTCGACGCCCGCGATCGCCAGCGTGCTGGCGCTGCCGCTGGCGGGTTATGCCGCATACTATCTGGTGACCGACGGGCCGCTTTCGCGCAACGGAAGCAGCATCTTCGTGAACGGCGGCGACAGCGGCGAGGCGGGAGGAACTGAGACGAAGGCCGACCAGGCGCAACCGCAGCCGCAAAAAACCGAAGAAATCGCGCGCAACCTGACGCTCTTCGCGCCAGAGGTCGAGCCGCAGGCGGTGGAGCAGGGGCCTGCATCCGATGCTGTCGCGCCGCTAGGCGGCGCCCCGGCGCCTGTGGCTTCCCACTCCCGTGCCCTGCGCGATGTGGATGGTGCGACCGCGAAATTCTCGGCAGCCCCGCCGGCGCCTTCCGGCATCGTGGCACCGTCCGACACTCTCCCGCAGATGGAGGAGAACCGCGACCGCGTCGAAACCTTCGACACGAACCCTGTGAAATCCGTTTCGGAAAATCCGGTCTCGACCTTTTCGATCGACGTCGACACGGCGTCGTACTCCTTCGTGCGCGCCTCGCTGAAGAACGGCGTCCTTCCGCAGGCCGACACGGTGCGCGTCGAGGAGATGGTCAACTATTTCCCCTATGACTGGGAGGGGCCGGAGAATGCCGGGACACCGTTCAATTCCACGGTGACGCGTGATGCCGACGCCCTGGAACGAGCATACGAAGCTGATGCACGTGGCGATCAAGGGCTACGATGTGCAGCCGGCGGTGCGGCCTGCGTCGAACCTCGTCTTCCTGATCGACACCTCCGGCTCGATGAACCAGCCCGACAAGCTGCCGCTCCTGAAGAACGCGTTCCGCCTGCTGGTCGACCGCATGACGGACAAGGACACCATCTCGATCGTGACCTATGCCGGCAGCGCGGGCACGGTGCTGGAGCCGACCAAGGGGACGGAGAAGGCGAAGATACTGGCGGCGCTCGACCGGCTCGACGCAGGCGGCTCCACGGCCGGCGAGGCGGGGCTGCGCGAGGCGTATCGGCTCGCCTCCACCAATTTCATCGAAGGCGGCGTGAACCGCGTCCTGCTGGCCACCGATGGCGACTTCAACGTCGGGCAGACGTCGGACGAGGATTTGAAGCGCCTGATCGAGGACAAGCGCGAGAGCGGCGTCTTCCTGTCGGTATTCGGCTTCGGCCGGGGCAACTACAACGACCAGATGATGCAGACGATCGCGCAGAACGGCAACGGCACGGCGGCCTACATCGACACTTTGGCGGAAGCCGAGAAGACGCTGGTCCAGGAAGCCTCGTCGACGCTCTTTACGATCGCCAAGGACGTCAAGATCCAGGTCGAGTTCAATCCCGCCACCGTCGCCGAATACCGGCTGATCGGCTACGAGACGCGGGCGCTGGCCCGCGAGGACTTCAACAACGACCGCGTGGATGCGGGCGACATCGGCTCGGGCCACTCCGTCACCGCAATCTACGAGATCACGCCGGTCGGCAGCCCGGCGCGGATGATCGACGATCTGCGCTATGGCGAGGCGACGACGGACAACGCGAGCGGCATCGCGCATGGCGAGGAATACGGCTTCGTGAAGATCCGCTACAAGCTGCCCGACGAAGATGTCTCCAAGCTGATCGAGACGCCGGTGACCGCTGCCGACGAGATCGCGTCGTTTTCGCAGGCGGGTGCCGACCAGCGCTTTTCGGTCGCGGTCGCGGCCTTCGGTCAGAAGCTGCGCGACACCGACCAGACGGCCGCTTTCGGCTACGACCGGATCATGGAAATCGCCACCGCCGCACGCGGCGCCGACCCGTTCGGCTACCGCGCGGAGTTCCTCCAGCTCGTGCGCCTCGCCTCGGCGCTCGACAAGGGGCGGTAGTGGCGGTCGGGGCGTCGCACGGCCGCCGCGGTTCGCGGCAGGACGGGCGGACGTCCATCTGGGCGGGTGAGGCAGCCGGCGGAGTGCAAGCTCCGCCGGCTCATCGTCGGCTCAGGTCGCCAGACGCATGGCGAAGAAGCGCACGAGAAAAGCTGCCAGCAGATAGGCGAACGCCACCGGTACGGTGAAGATCAGCAGGATCGGCCACAGATTGGAGGCGGCCGAAAGCGCCATCAGCGTGTAGGCGATGATCGGCACCATCGGCACCAGCGGCAGACCGGCGGCGGCCCGCCACCAGCCCCGCCAGTCGAGGAGAAAGCGGTACTGCAGGAAAACGTAGCCCGGAAGGGCGGCGAGGAGGGCGAAGCCGATCAAGAAGCCGACCCAGGCAAGCGCCTCGTCGTCCGGATCGTCTCTCTGCGCCTGTGCCACACGGTTTTCGGCCTCCCGCAATCGCACGACCCAGTCCGGAACATTGTCGCTGCCGGCCCTCGCGGCATCCCAGCGGAGATTGACGCGCAATCGCTTCACGCCGAGCTGGTGCCAGTCCGCGTCGTAGCCGGTGACACGGATCTCGTCGATTTCGGCATCGCGGTAGAAACCGATCCAGGTGAGAGCGCTGCCTTCGCCGGGCGCATGCGCCACGCTGGCATTCATCTTCTGACCCTCGTCGACCGAGACGCCGTCCCTGTAGGCGCGCGCCTGGAAACGCACCGGAACGTCGCTCGAATAGCGGATCTCCAGGTTCACCTGGTCATGCTTGCCCAGCGCTTCCGCGCAGTCGAGGTGTCGTGCGCTCGATCGAGAATTCGAGTGCGGCCGCCGGTCCGGCGACGAGGACCAGCGCCATGGCGATCAGAACTCGCCGCAGAAGGGATGCCTGCATTTTCGAAACCTCCCGGACGGAAAGGACCGGGAAGCCTCGCACATGCAGACGAAGAATGGCTTTAAGGACGCGGTTAAGCGTTCACGAACGTGGGCGCCGTCATGCCCGCGCGCGGCGCCGTTCGCGGCGGCCTTCGACCGCGCCGCTGTTTGCCGCGATCTTGTTGCGCAGCGGGCCGATCCGCGTCACCACCTCGTCGAGGCTCGGCCGCTCGCCGCGACGATGCGTGTCGAGCGCCTGGCGCATGGCTGCCAGGTGCCTGAATGAGGTGCCGCAGCAGCCTCCGATGATCTTCGCACCGCCGTCGACCGCCAGCCGGACGTAGTCCGCCATGAGTTCGGGCGTGCCCGAATAGTGGATCTCCGTTCCGCGGAATTCGGGAATGCCGCAGTTTCCCTTCACGATGACGGTCGCCTTCGGATTCGCCTCGGTCATGTCGAAGAGCGAGGCGAGGATGTCGGAGGCGCCCACCCCGCAATTCGCGCCGATGCCGGCCGGCGCTTCGGCCAGACCTTCGGCCACCGTGAAGATGTCCTTGGGCGCGACGCCCATCATCGTGCGGCCGGCCGTGTCGAAGGAGGCGGTGAAGGTATAGGGCAGGCCGACCCTGATCGCTGCCTCGGCGGCCGCGCGGATCTCGTCGGGCGACGACATGGTCTCGATCCAGGCCACGTCGGCACCGCCGGCCTTGAGGCCCTCGATCTGTTCGGCGAAGGCTTCGACGGCCTCGTCATAGGTCATCGCACCGAGCGGCTGCAGGAGTTCGCCGGTGGGGCCGACCGAACCGGCGACGATCACCTTGCGCCCAGCGGCATCCGCGACCTTGCGGGCGAGTTCGGCCGCAAGGCGGTTCAGCTCCAGGACCCGGTCCTGGGCATGATGCAGTTTCAACCGGTGGCGCGTACCGCCGAAGGAATTGGTGAGGATGATGTCGGCGCCGGCATCGACGAAACCCTGGTGCAGGGCAGTGATCTTCTCCGGCGCGCTCTCGTTCCACAGTTCCGGCGCCTCGCCGGCTTCAAGGCCCATGGCAAAGAGATTGGTGCCGGTGGCGCCATCGGCAAGCAGCACGCCCTTTTCCGCAATGAGGGCGTCGATCGGATTGGTCATGACGGGTACTTTCGGGAGAGGATATCTGGATAACGATATAAAGAAGTCGTTATGTCCCGTCAATCACGCCCCTGCGCGAGACGTGCGGCATACCCCGCCGCCTCGTGGGCGTTGACGGTTGCCGCGCGGATCAGGTTGTCGAAGTGCCTCGTCAGCGCGCGGATCGCCGCCGTCGCATTTAGAACGAGGTACATGTCGCCCGCATAGATCGCGGCGCGGTAGGGTCCGAAGATCGTGTACGGCACTGAATAGCGCAGGCGTCCGTCATAGAGATAGAGCCGGACGGCCGGGTAGAGCTCCCCCAGAAGCTCGGCCATGTGCTCCAGTTGTTGCCGCCGGGCATCCTCCGGAAATGCCGCCCAGACGCCCATGCCGGCGGAGAAAATCTCCAGCACGTGGCGGGGCATGCAGATCTCCATGTCCGTTTCCGGCCGGCGTGAATAATCGATGCGATACTGCGTCTCGCCAGCCTGCACCTCGCGGCTGCGGCTCGACATGTCGGATTCGTAGTCGATGAGGGCATCGGTACGCAAAAGGTCTGGAATGCCGGCCGGAACATATCGGATCTTGGTGCCGGCCGCCTCGGTGTGCCAGCGCGCCAGAAGCGTGCGGTCGTAACCGCCGGTGGCTTCCTCCAGTTCGAGCGTCTCGCGCATCTCGCCGGTCAGGGCCTCGTCCTGCGACAGGCCGAGCAGCCAGTCGAGCGAAACCCGGTGCTCCGAGGCGATGTTGAGCAGCGTCTCGGCGCGCGGGAGGCGCGTCGATGCACCCGAAAGCAGTTGGGAGAGCGCAGACCGGTCTATGCCGACCTTCGCCGCGAACGCGGATTGATTGAGGCCTGAGCGCGCCAGCAGGACCTTCAGGCGGTCGCGAAAGATGTCGGAGAGATCGCGCTTGTCCAAGATGACCCGCAAGTGCTTACAAAGCACAACAAGTGATATATGCGAAGCGCAATGTCAACGCTTTGTGCGCATTGTCGCATTGCAGCATCGAAACGCTGCTGACATCATCCTGTCAGGAATCGGGGGATTCCGGGCTCGAACAACATTGACGAGGACATGAAACGTATTTCAGTGGGCGGGGGCGCCCTTCGCATCGAATGGCCCACGGTGGCCTTGATCCTTCTCTGCTACTTCGCCTGGCTGGCGATCGGCCTGCTGGTCTGGCCCGAATGGCCGTTGCTGGCGCTGCTCGGCCTCGGCCTGGTCCTGGCGCTGCAATCGTCGCTGATGCACGAGGCCGCGCACGGACACCCGACACGCTCGGCGCGGCTGAACGAGGCGCTCGTCGGCCTGCCGGTCGGGCTGGTCTGGCCCTATCGCCGCTTCAAGTCGATCCATCTTCGCCACCACGCCGACGACCGGTTGACGGACCCGTTCGACGATCCCGAAAGCTATTACAGGGCGCTCTGGCAGCACGAGGAACTGCCGGACGCGATGAAGTTCGTCCTGCGCATCAACAACACCATGCTCGGCCGCATGCTCCTCAATCCCTGGCTCGGCAGCGTCGGCTTCATCATATCCGACATGCGGGCACTCGCGGCGGGCGACCGCGTCATCCGCAAGGCCTGGCTGCTGCACGCGGCGGGGCTGGCCATGGTGCTTCCCGTGGTGGCCTACGTGTTCGGAATTCCCGTCTGGCTCTACGTCGTCGGACCAGTATGGCTCGGGCAGGCGCTGATCTCGGTGCGCACCTTCGCGGAGCACCAGTGGTCGGAACGACCGGACGGACGCACCATCATCGTCGAGCGCACGCCGCTTTCGCTGCTTTTCCTCAACAACAACCTGCACCTCGTCCACCACAAAGTTCCCACCGCGGCATGGTACCGCCTGCCGGCACTGTTTCGCGAGCGGCGCGAGGAGTGGATCCGGATGAACGGCGGCTATGTCTTCCCGAACTATCTCGCTCTGCTGAGCGCCTTTGCGTTCAAGCCGAAGGAACCGGTGGCGCATCCCGTGCTGCGCCGCGCGCCGGAACCTCAGCGCGCCTACCGACCGCGGGTGCGCACGCGCAACGTGGGCGGACTGGGCGGCACCGCGCCTGTCCCGGCCAAGCCGCCGAAGGAGTAGCGGAACCATTCCGGATCCGGACCGCTTCCGGCGGGGCTTGCGTTCGGGCGCCGGTCCGTCGTTGATGCGCGCATGAGCGACTTCATCGCGGCACTGCCGATGTACGACTGGCCCGAGGTCCGCGCCGAGGTGGATGCCGAGTGGGCGGCGATCCGCGATCGGTTGCGCATGCAGGGACTCGATGCTCCTGAGCGCCTGACCCGGCGCAATGGCGACATGCCCGCGGTGCCGGGCGGCATTCGCGACGGGGAGGGGAGCCTGATCGCGCCCGATCCGGCGACGCTGCCGCCGGACGAACTGGACCTGCCAACGCTCTGGCACCACCCGAAACTCGTCTTCGTGCAGACCTGCTGGGGGCCGATGGAACTCGGCCTGGAAAAGCACGTGCGGGTCGTCGGGCAACCGGACTATTCGGTTTTTGACGGCGGGGAGGGTGAGTTCTATTCGAGCGCGGTGCTGATGCGTCGGGGCGAGGCGCCGGAGTGCGGATCGCCGGCCGACGGCAGGCCGATCCTGCCGCTGGAGGACATGCGTGGCGCGCGGTTGGCCTACAATTCCGCGGATTCCATGTCCGGCCTCATCGCGCTTGCGCGCGACCTCGACGCGATCGGTCAATCTCTCGTGCTCTTCGGCGACCGCATCGAGAGCGGGTCGCATCGTGCCTCGGCGGTCGCCGTGGCGGACGGCACGGCAGACGTCTGCGCCGTCGACTGCCGCAGCTGGCATTTGATCCGGCGCTTCGAGCCGAAGGCGGCGGCACTCGTGACGGCGGGGTGGACGGCGCGGCGCAAGGGGCTGCCGTATGTCTGCTCGCGGCTGACGCCGGATTTCGAATTCGCGATGGCGGAGCAGCGTTGATCGCCAGGCCACGAACGGCCACACTGGCGCGTGCGCGTCTTGCTGCGGGCCACCAGCACCCGCGGGGGCGGGAAAAAGGGAAGATGTGGGAGACCAGATGTTCTGGCTGTTCGGACTGATAGGCTCGTCGCTCGCGATCGTCGGTATCCTGGCTTTTGCCTATGTCCGCGAGCGGCAGCGCAGGGAGCCGCCGACCGATGCCGGACCGAAGGATCGGGACCGGCGGTGATCGCCTCACGATCCCGCGCGCTCACATACCGAGCAGCCTGTCGTCGAGCGGGTAGGCGGACAAGGTCTCGTTGCCGGTCTCGGTGATCAGCACCTGGTCCTCGATCTTGACGCCCTCGTGGCCGCCGAGCCGGCCGATGTAGCTTTCCACGCACAGCACCATGCCCGGCTCCAGCACGCCGTCCGGCGTGTCGTCGGTCCAGTCGGAGGCGTGCGGCAGGGTCGGGTATTCGTCGGCCAGGCCGACGCCGTGGTAGAGCACGCCGTAGCGGGTGGGGAAGCAGTCGCCCGGAGGCACGACCGAGCGCTCGACCAGTTCTCGGAAGGAGATGCCCGGCCGCATCAGCGCGGTGTTCGCCGCGATCTGGTCGGCGGCGATGCGGTAGAGGTCGCGCTGTTCGCCGGATGGGCGCTCGTCGCCGCAGAGCCAGGTGCGGGAAATGTCGGCGCAGAAGCCGTAGGGGCCGATCAGGTCGGTGTCGAAGGCGACGAGGTCGCCGGCCTCGATGACGCGCGCGGAGCATTCCTGGAACCAGGGATTGGTGCGCGGACCGGAGGACAACAGCCGCGTCTCGATCCATTCGCCGCCGCGCGCGATGTTGCCGCGGTGGAGTTCGGCCCAGAGTTCGTTTTCCGAGATGCCAGGCGTCAGGGCGGCTTCCATTTCGGCCATCGCCGCCTCGCAGGAAACGATCGCGCGGCGCATGGCGAGGATCTCGTCGGGTGACTTGATGAGGCGCGCGTTCTCCATCACGGCTTCGCCGTTGTGGATCGAGACGCCGAGGCGCCCGAGTTCGGCGACGCCCTCGGCGTTCAGGTGATCGACGGCCAGGCGGGAATTGCCGCCGCCGTGTTCGCGCACGAGATCGGCAATGCCGGCGGCCCAGCGCCGCACCTTCATGTCTGTCAGTTCGCCGCCGTAGAGATACATCCACGACACCGCCGGCCGTACCTCGTCGACCATGCCGGAATGGTCCGACAGGTGCTCGCAGGAGAAATAGTCGAACAGCACCACCGGACCTTCGGTGGCCACGAAGCAGTGGCGGGTGGGGTTGTGCGCCACCCAGAGCTGCATGTTGGTGGAATCGGTGGCGTAGCGGATGTTGACCGGGTCGTAGAGCAGGGCGCCGGCATAGTCGCGGCGCTTCAACTCGGCGCGGATGCGGTCGAGCCGGTAGCCGCGCATGGTTGGCAGGTGGGGTGCTGCGATGCCGGCCGCCGCCCATTCCGCCTCGGCCAGCGGACCATAGCCGAGCACGTGGCTGTTCAGGGAGGCTGCCTTTTCCCGCGAGGCGCGGCGGAGCGCCTCTTCGCCGGGTACGCTGCCGCCGGGCTCGCCCGCCGGAACGAAGGGCATGATCTTGCGAGCCACAGACTGGAAACACTTCTAGAGGAGGTTTAGATTGCTCAGTGGTTCGAGATTGCGGGCTGCGGAATTTCAACTTGGACAATCAAGCTATGGTTGAAAATGTCTTCCGAAGACGACTTTGTTGTGATCTTCAACTCGCGAGCCAAACTGATGGACGCGTCGAACTTTAATGGCTTAACTCCGACATTCCGCTCAGTAGTTGTAAATCGCAGCAGACGAACCTTGAAACTGCAGGACCGTTCTTTCTTGCATTTTTTATCTTCGATTAAATCAACGATCGCATCAGAATATTCCCACGAGTATGTAGCGAGGTCTGACAGGTAAGAATGGAAAAACTTATTAAATTTTTTAGAAAAATGCTCAAAATCATTAGTATGATGGAGAACAGAAAACTCTTTTAGGTCGTCCCAGCTTCTTATGGCGCTAGTTTTAGTTGCCGTTCGGTAGGCATTCGTGAAGAACTGTGCTGGATAATTCCAGCCGGAGTTTCGGTAGTATTCACCTGGCGCCAGAATTCCGCGCGACGCTTCATTTAGGTAGATGGTTATAATGCCATATATGAACTGTTCATTCGGCTCGTGCTCGCAATCTCGCCGCGGAGAAGGGCAGTAATTCCCATTGTTGATTATGACTTCTATTTTATTGGCATTCTCAGTGATGTTCAGCGTTACACGCTGACACTGATTTGCTACTGTGTAGAGCTCATTGCTGCTGTTGTTCAATCTGACAGCTATCGAACCGGGCGGCGTGAAGCGGAGAAAATCATCCTCGCTGAGCCTCGTGGCTCCGCAAGCATGTGCGCTACCTGCAAATACCAAGACCATAAACAAACTGTATATAAGGATTTTCATTTTTGGATAATCGGAACTATCAAGGTCCAAATGATTAAAAGAAGCGGCAAAGTCAATGAGATTTGACCAAAGCCGGAGAACCACTCAATCGATGTATTGGCAGCCCAGATCGGAAACGAGAGTGTGGAAATAACTAACTGTTTTCTATTTGAAACACCCTGCACTCTTGCCAAGAATATGGGATTTATCACGAGTAAAATTACGGCAAATATAAGAAGAATATACCAAAGGGAGAGAGCGCCTGGATTGCTTGAGATTATGGAAGATCCTGCAACATACGCCGCAGTTACCTCAATAGGAATTAGCTTATATAGCTTCTCCAGTCGTTTGTCTTAACTTCGCGTTCGGCCATGCTACCTCTCCTTCATAAGTATAGCATGTCTGATTAAGCCGTCAATGTCACTCGGTGCCATGACCATTGCTTGGAAGGTTTGCGATTTTGTCCCTTAGCGAACGCTAGCGTGACTTGCACCAACTACCGCCTTCGGTCGCACCCTGTACGTAACAATGCGCCTGTCTGATCCGCCGCCGCCGGGCTCGCCCGCCGGAACGAAGGGCATGATCTTGCGATGACGTCCGAAGCTCGACCCCGCCGTCTCCATGCCGGTTCCCGCTAGTCCGCCTTCGGCTTGGCCGTCGTCCTGCGCCGCGACCGCGGCTTCGCCGGCTCCGAGGCTTTCGTCTCGGTCGCCCCGGGGACGGGGCGCATGACCAGCGATGTGCCGGCGCCCGGCTTGACCTCGTAGGCGCCGGTCTTGCGCACGAGGTCCGACAGCTTGCGAAAGCCGTAGGAGCGCGGATCGAAGTCGGGATAGCGGTTCACCAGTTGCGTTCCGACGCCGCCCAGATGCACCCAGCCGTCGGGGCTCTCCATCTCGGCCAGCACGCGGCGGATCAGCGGGACGGCGGCACTGGGCGGCTGCAACGTCCCGGTCGGGCGTTCGTCGCCGGTGTCGGAATTGTCGGACGCAGCGCCCGGCAACAGGTTTTCGGTGTAGATGAAGCGCCGGCAAGCCTGACGAAAACTTTCGGGCGTCTTCTGCTCGCCGAAGCCGAACACGTCGATGCCCTGCTCGCGGATGCGCGAGGCGAGCCGCGTGAAGTCGCTGTCGGACGAGACGAGGCAGAAGCCATCGAAACGGCCGGAATGCAGAAGGTCCATGGCGTCGATGACCAGCGTGATATCGGAGGCGTTCTTGCCGGTCGTATAGGCGAACTGCTGGTGTGGAACGATGGCGTGCTTGGCCAGCACCTCGATCCAGGCCTTGGAGCGTGTGCTGGAGAAGTCGCCATAGATGCGGCGCACGCTCGCCTCGCCGATCTTGGCGATTTCCTCGAAGAGACCATCGGCGATCCTGGCCGATGCGTTGTCGGCATCGATCAGGACGGCGAGGCGGGGTGATCGGTCGGGGGTAGCCATTGCGTTTCCGTTCTTTGTCTCGTCGCCGTCTGTCTTCTTTTCGTCCGGCCGGCCGGTCAGTCGACCTTCGATGCGTCCTTGAACATGACGCGATGGCGGCGGGTCTGGATCCAGTCCTCCAGTTCCTCGCCGGACATGTGATGCGCAGGGTCGAACCGGTTCCAGTTGGCGATGTCCTCCAGCGGCTTGCGCCAGCGCTTGTAGGGTGCCTTGGCCGGAGGCCCGAAGGCCATGATGTCGAGCACCGAAAGTTCTTCGGGAATGCCGAGCAGCGGCTTCATCGCCTCCTGCGCGGCTTCCTGGCCGATGGCGGTGATCCACCAGACATTGTAGCCGAGCGCGGCCGCGGCGAGATGCGCCGACATGGTAGCGGCCGCGACCGACTGGAGGAGGATGCGTTCGGCGTTCTCCTTGTACATGCGGTTCAGGTCCGACGTGTCGTCCTTCAGAACCGGGAAGGCGGAGACCCAGCGGAAATCGGTCGCCACCACGATGAAGCCCGGCGCGGTCGCAAGCCCGCGATAGTCCGGCGTCGGGAACTTCATCTTCAGCTTGGCGCGGCGGCGCTGCTCGTCGACGAAATAGCCGGCGATCTTTTCCTTCAGCTCGGGTTCGGTGATCACGATGAAGTGCCAGGGCTGCGCATTGGCGCCCGAAGGCGCATGGCGCGCGGCCTCCAGGATCATCTCGAAATGCTCGCGCGGCACGACAAAGTCCGGATCGAAGGCGCGTACCGTCACGCGGTTGGTCACCACCTTCATCAACGCGTCGTAGCGATCGCGCGAGCCGATCTGCGGCAGGTCGACGGCGGCCTCGGCCGCGGCGAGTTCTTCCTCGGAAATGCGTTCGGCTTCGCTCATTGCTTGCCCCTCCTTATTCTTGCGGGCGGAGATTGTCACGGCTCGGGCCGGCGCCGCAATGGCCGCACACGGGAAAACGAAGCCATTCCGGTGGACCAGGACCATCCGCTCGTGCGCGAATGGAACTCCGCTTCGCGTGACGACTTTGCAGACCATGCACAGTGGCACCAAAGTACCGATCCCCGGCGTCGCCACCTTCGAGCGGCCCGGTCTCCTGATATTCTGCGGGCTGGCAGGATTGATAGCCATGGCCGCGCCGCTGCTGACCATGATCGTCGCGAGTTTCATCGCCGAGCACGATTTCGTCGCCGACACGCTGAGCGATCTCGCCCGCGGGCGCCACAAATGGATCATGGACATCGGCTTCTACATCAATGCGGGCGGGCTGCTGGCGCTTGCGGTCGCCGCCGCCCACGTGCATCTCGGCCGTATCGGCTGGTCAATCGGCGTGTTCTGCCTTGCGCTCACGGCACTGGTCGTGGTGCTTCTGGGCCTGTGGGACAAGTTCGATGCCGACGCCACGGACCCGGCGAACTGGAGCATACACACGCGGCTGTCGATCCTGCTCGGCCCCTTATACCTCGCAGGCCCGCTGCTGATGGCGCGCGGCGCGAGCGCGATATCGCGCGCATATCGCCGGCTGTTCGTCGCTGCGAGCCTGATCTGGGTCGTCCTTGCCGTGCTCTACTGGCTCGCGCCCAACGCCTGGGACGGCATCGTCGAGAAGGCCGCGCTCGCCGCGACGCTGCTGTGGACGCTGAGCCTGTCCTGGCTGTTCTACGTCCGCGGACGTAAAGGCGCGTGGACGCGGCGCTGAAGCCGCGCCCTTCTGCTTGCAAGGCGAACCTTGGTCCTGCCTGCCCGACTCAGCCGCGCATCTTCTCGCCCGACGGGTCGAACGGCGGCTCGGCGTTGATCCGCGCCGGTCGGCGATGGCCGAGGATCTCGATCTCGAACAGTCCCTCGCTCTCGTCCGCGGCGAGTTCGGCAGGCACGTAGCACTGCGCCATCGATTTCTCGACATAGTGGCCGTAGCCGCCCGACGTCACCCAGCCGACGACGCGCCACTCGCCGTCGATGCTGCCGAGGATGGAGGCGGCGCCCTTTTCGGCGGGCGAGGGGCCGGCGATGTTGCCGGCGGCGTCGTAGCGCTTCGGCCCGTGACCGTGGGCGGCTTCCACGGTGCCGAAATCCTTGCCGACTCTGGCCCAGATCGGCTCGTCGCCCATGACGTCGGCGTCGAGCGCGTCGACAACCATCGAGACGCGCCGCAACTTCGGTCCGGCCTCCAGTTCCTTCGCCGCCGCGTCGCGGCCGACGAAGTCGTTCTTCTCCATCTTGATGAAGCGGCCCATCGAGCCTTCGAAGGGCCCGTAGATGGGCCGCAACTCGCGGAACCAGGTCGGAAAGTTCTTTTCGAGCCGCATGGAGAGCAGCGCGCGCATGCCGAAATCGACGATGCCGAATTCTTCGCCGGCCTCCTTGATCGCCGCGTAGACCAGCCGCTCGTAGGCCGGCGCCATCCAGATCTCGTAGCCGAGATCGCCGGTATAGGTGATGCGGTTGACCATGCAGGGCGCGCCGCCGACCGCCATCTGCCGGAAATCCATGAAGCGGAAGGCCTTTGACGACACGTCCTCGTCGACGAGTTGTTGCAGCAGTTCCTGAGACCTGGGGCCCGCGATGGAGAGGCCGACCAGCGTCTGGTCGAAGCGGTGGATGCGGACCTCCGACGCCCCTGGACCGTCCTTCGGCAGGTGCTTCTCGAACCAGCGCATGTGGTATTTCTGCGCGGCGGAAGAGCCCCAGACCATGAATTTTTCGTCGCCGGTCTTGGCGATGGTGAAGTCGCCGATCAGCTTGCCGCGCTCGTTGAGCATGGGGGTCAGCACGATGCGGCCGGCCTTGGGCATGCGGTTGGTCATCAACCGGTTGAGGAAATCCTCCGCGCCCGCGCCCGACACCTCGTATTTGGCGAAATTGGCGATCTCGGTGACGCCGACACGCTCGCGCACGGCGCGGACTTCGTTGCCGACGTGCTCGAAATCGTTGGAGCGGTGGAAGGAGACGATGTCCTTCGGCTCGGTGCCTTTCGGCGCGAACCAGAGCGGCGTCTCGAGCCCCCAGGAATCGCCCATCACCGCGTTCTGCGCAACGAACGTATCGTAGAGGGGTGTCGTCTGCGCCGGCCTCGCGGCGGGAAGTTCTTCATTGGGAAAGCGGATGGAAAAGCGGCGCGAATAGTTCTCGCGCACCTTGGCGTTGGTGTAGCGCAGGCCGGCCCATTCACCGAAGCGGGCGACGTCCATGCCCCAGACATCGAAGCCCGGATCGCCGTCGACCATCCAGTTCGACAGCGCAAGCCCGACGCCGCCGCCCTGGGAAAAGCCTGCCATGACCGCGCAGGCCGACCAGAAATTGGTCAGGCCCTGCACCGGGCCGACCAGCGGGTTGCCGTCGGGAGCGAAGGTGAAGGGGCCGTTGATGATCTGCTTGATGCCGGCCTTCTCGATCGCCGGGAAGTGGCGGAAGCCGACCTCGAGCGACGGCGCAATGCGGTCGATGTCGGGCTGCAGGAGTTCGTGGCCGAAATCCCACGGCGTGTTGACCGGCGACCATGGTTTGCAGGCCTTCTCATAGGTACCGAGCAGCATGCCCTGCCGTTCCTGGCGCGTATAGATCTCGCCCTTGAAGTCGATCACGTGGCAGAGCTCGCGGCCGGTCGCCTTGTTGAACTCCATCACCTCCGGCATGTCCTCGGTCAGGAGGTACATGTGTTCCATCGCGAGCACCGGCAGTTCCAGCCCGACCATGCGGCCGATCTCGCGCGCCCACAGCCCGCCGGCATTGACCACGTGCTCGCACTTGACCGTGCCGTTCTCGGTGATGACGTTCCAGGTGCCGTCCGGCTCCTGGGTGAGTTCCTTGACCGGATTGCGCAGCACGATCTCGGCGCCGAGCATCTTCGCCGCCTTGGCATAGGCATGGGTGGTCCCTGACGGGTCGAGATGGCCTTCGACCGGGTCCCACAGGGCGCCGACGAACCTGGTCTCGTCCATGATCGGGAACATGGCCTTGGCCTCCGACGGCGTGACCAGCTCCGTGTCCATGCCGAGATAGCGGCATTTCGCATGCACCAGCCGCAGGAAATCCATGCGCTCGGGCGTGTCGGCCATCTGGAAGCCGCCGACCAGGTGCAGCCCGCAGGCCTGGCCGGTCATCTTCTCAAGCTCCTCGTAGAGCGAGATCGTGTAGGCCTGCAGCTTGGCGACGTTGGGGTCGCCGTTCAGTGTATGGAAGCCGCCCGCCGCGTGCCATGTCGAGCCCGAAGTCAGCTCCGATCGCTCGATCAGCATGATGTCGGTCCAGCCGGCCTTGGCGAGGTGGTAGAGCACCGAACAGCCGACGACGCCGCCGCCGATGACGACTGCCTTAACATGGGATTTCATGAGGTGAGTTCCGATTGAGGTATTTGAGGGCGGGTGGGCGGTGCGGCTCGTGACGGAGCGGGGGCTTCAGCGATCAGAACGGCGCGGACGGTGATGCCGGGCTTTCGGCTGCGGCGGGAGAGGCGCCCGGGATTCCCCCCTCCGCCTCGCTTCGCTCGGCACCTCCCCCCCACTGCGTGGGGTGGAGGATGGGCGCTGCGGCTCGTGATGGCTTATCCTCCACCCCACGCAGTGGGGGGAGGTGTCGCGGGCGCCAGCCCGTGACGGAGGGGGGGGCCGGGTCACGCTTCGTCCGCGTCGAACGAGGTAGGGGTGGTCGGCGGAGCCGATCGTGGCGGGGGTCGATCTGTCCGAGTGCCAGCGGCGTAGACGAAGCGGAGATCGACTGCGGCAACATCTTCGGCGAGGCGGCCGTCCAGCGCGGCGAGGATGGTTTCGCAGACGGAGGTGCGGTGTTTCAGGACGTCGGTGTTCCAGAAGCGGAGGGTGGACCAGCCGTGCGTGCGGAAGAATTCGTTGCGGCGGCGATCGTGGCGGCTGTCGGCGTGGTGGGAACCGTCGACCTCGACGACGAGCTTCTGCCTGCGGCAGGCGAAGTCCGCGAAATAGGGGCCGATGGGAAACTGGCGGGTGAACTGACAGCCACCGAGCTTACGGCCTTTCAGTTCAAGCCAGAGCATTCCTTCGGCACTGTTTTCAGCCCATCGCAGTGCACGGGCGCGAGCGGTGGTGCCTGCCTTTCGACGGCTGCGCGACGGATGGCCCGGTTTCCCCCCCTCCGCCTCGCTCTGCTCGGCACCTCCCCCCCACTGCGTGGGGTGGAGGATGGGCGCTCCGGCTGGTGGCGGCTTATCCTCCACCCCACGCAGTGGGGGGGAGGTGTCGCGGGCGTCAGCCCGCGACGGAGGGGGGGCCTTCTTCTCCACCCGACCCGCCTCAAAAATCCGTCGGCGCGCCGCCTTCGGCGGTGCGTTTTGCCACGAAGGCGTTGATCTCTTCCTCGATCGCCGGGTCGATCGGCGGCTTCTCGTATTCGGCGAGGCGCTGTTTCCAGACCTTGTTGGCCTTGTCGAGCGCGGTCGGGGAGCCGGCTTCGGTCCAGCTTTCGAAATTGCGCCAGTCAGACAGGACCGGCGAATAGAAGGCCGTCTTGTAGCGTTCCTGGGTGTGGGGAGTGCCGAAGAAATGGCCGCCGGGGCCGACGGCCTCGATCGCGCTCACGGCCAGCGCGTCCTCGGACAGATCGAGCGGCGTCATGAACTCCGCCACCATCTGCAAGAGGTCGATGTCCAAAATGGTCTTTTCGTAGGAGCAGCGCAGGCCGCCTTCGAGCCAGCCCGCGGAATGCATGATCAGATTGCCGCCGCCCGTCACCGCGCCCCACAGCGAGAAGACGCTTTCGTAAGCGGCCTGCGCGTCGAGGGTGTTGGCGGCGCAGGTGTTCGACGTGCGATAGGGAACGCTGTAGCGCCGGGCTAACTGTCCGCCGACGAGCTGCGCCTTCATGTATTCGGGCGTGCCGAAGGCCGGGGCGCCCGGACTTCATGTCGACGTTCGAGGTGAAGCCGCCATAGGCGACCGGCGCACCCTTGCGCACCATCTGGGCGAAGGCGATGCCGGCCAGCGCCTCGGCGTTCTGCTGCACCAGCGCGCCGGCGACCGTGACCGGGGCCATGGCGCCGGCCAGCGTAAACGGCGTGACCACCACGACCTGGCCGTGGCGAGGCCATCTGGATGATGCCCTCCATCATCGGGACGTCGAGCTTCAGCGGCGAGTTGGTGTTGATGATGGTGAAGACCGACGGTTCTTCCAGCATCTGCTCGTGGCTGACGCCGCGCGCGATGCGGGCGATCTCGATGCCGTCGAGATTGCGCTCGCGGCCGAGCGAATAGATGTGGAACACCTTGTCGGTGAGCAGCGAGAGATCGCGGATGCACTCGAGGTGCCGCACCGACGGGTGGATGTCGATCGGCTCGACCGGATAGCCTCCCGTGCAGCCGATGATGTTGTGCATCTGGGCGAGCCGGAGGAAATTGCGGTAGTCGACCTGGTTGCCCGGCCGGCGGCCCTCGTCGAGGTCCGAGCAGTTCGGCGCCGAGGCCATCATCGAGAAGGTGATCTCGTTGCCGCCGAAACGGACGTCGTGGGCGGGGTTGCGCGCGTGCAGCGTGAACTCGGACGGACAGTGGGCGACGAGGTCCAAAATCATGTCGGCGTCGAAGCGCACGCGCTCGGAGCCGTCGCGCACGTCCGCACCGGCGGCCTTCATCATGGCGCGCGCCTGGTCGTGCAGTACGTCGACGCCGATCTCCTTGAGCACGCGCAGCGAAGCGAGGTGGATCGATTCCAGTTCGTCGTCGGAGACGAGCTTCGTCGGCGGCAGCGGGTTCTTCAGGCGCCGGAACGGCGGCTGCTCGAAGGCCGCGGCTCCCCTGGCGCGGCTGCCGGCGCGGCCGCCGCGGCGCGAGCGCTCGGCGGCGGGAGCGCCATCGATGGGCGGTATTTCTGCGTTCATGGTCGACCTTCTTCCCCTTGGGGCAATCTTGGCGTTCCGCCGCGGCAGCGATAGCAGGGGTGGCGACTAGAAGGGCAAGGGAAGCGACATGGGCGCGCCGTCAGCGTCGCCACGGTTCGGGACCATTTCGGGTCCACCCGCGTTTGACGGTGCATGGAAGCGAGACAAACGCGCGCCACGAAGACGAAATCCGGCAAGACGCCCCGGGATCGGGGCAAGGCCGCGGCCTCCAAGTCGCGAGAGGCTGTCGCCGCCGACCTGCGCGTCGGCACGTCGGGGTGGCATTATGCCGACTGGTGGGGGCCGTTCTATCCGCCCGAGGTGAAGAAGAAGGACGCGCTGCAATACTATGTCGGCCAGTTCAATGCGGCCGAACTCAACGCGCCGTTCTACCGGACGCCGACCCCGGAGGCGGTGGCGAACTGGCGGGGTTCCACGCCCGACAATTTCCGCTTCGCGTGGAAGGCGTCGCGCTTCATCACGCATTTCCGCCGCCTGATGATCGACGACAACTCGTTCGAGCTGCTGCGCTCGCGCCTCGACCTCCTGGGCGACAAGCTCGGTCCGGTGCTGTTCCAGCTTCACCCGCAGATGAAGGCCGACCGGGAGCGGCTCGCCGGCTTTCTCGGCCGGCTGTGGCCGCAGTGGCGCTACAGTTTCGAGTTTCGTCACGAGAGCTGGTACGAACCGGCGATCCTCGACCTGCTCGGCGAGTTCGATGTCTCGCTCTGCCTGTCCGACCACGCTGCGGCACCGGCGCCGCGCGAGGTCACCGCGTCCTGGGTCTACGTCCGCAACCACGGGCCGGGGGGCCGCTACCACGGCAGCTATTCAGACGAGGCGCTGGACAGCTGGGCGAACAGCATCGCCGGCTGGCGCGGGGAGGGGCGCGACGTCTGGTGCTTCTTCGACAACGACGTCAAGAGCGCCGCACCACAGGATGCGAGGCGCCTGCTCGACAGGCTCGGGGTAGGGAAATGACATGCAACGACCTCTCCCCGCTCTGGAGGGAGTTCGACAGACTGCGGTCGATGATGTCGCCTTTTGCGGACAGGTCTGAAATCATTTAGGGAAAGCACGGCGGCCTCCGAAGAGCCGCCTGCCATTTGGGAGGCGATACGTGGCATACCCCGTCCGGACCGAGCGCAGGGGAGCAGCGCTCGTCATCGCGATCGACCGCGAAGAGCGACGCAATGCCCTGAACGAGGCTGTCGCGGCGGGGATAGCCGCCGGGATCGAGGCCGCGGAGGCGGACCGCGAGGTGCGGGCGGTCGTCCTGACCGGCGTCGGAGAAAAGGCGTTCTGCGCGGGCGGCGACCTGCAGCCGGCGGCGGACGGCACGCCGTTCACGATGGACGCGGCCGACCCCCGGCACTACGTCGCGCGGCTTTTGCGGCGCATGGACGAATGCCGGTTGCCACTGATCGCGCGCGTCAACGGCCATGCGCTGGCCGGGGGGCTGGGGCTGATGTCGGCCTGCGACCTCGTCGTCGCGCGCGAGGACGCGCTGCTCGGCGTCACCGAGGTGAAGGTCGGCATCTTCCCGATGATGATCCTGCCTTTCCTGCTGCGCACGATTCCCTATCGGGTGATGATGGAACTGTGCCTGACCGGCGAGCCGGTCAAAGCTGCCGATGCCGTCGCCGACCGTCTCGTCAACTATGCGGTTCCCGCGGGTGAACTCGATGCGAAGCTCGACTGGCTGCTCGAACGCATCACCGGCAAGTCTCCGACCGGCATCCGGCTCGGCAAGCAGGCGCTGTCGAAGATCCGCGAGATGAGCACCGATGCAGCGCTCGAATATGCGCAGTTCATGCTCGCCAACATGGCCCGCACCAGGGATGCACGCGAAGGCTTCGCCGCCTTCAACGAGAAGCGGGCTCCGAACTGGACGGCGGAGTAGCAGCATGAGGGAGATGGTCAGGATCGGCTGCGGCGCCGGCTTCTGGGGCGATACCCCGGAGGGGCCGGCTCAGCTCGTCCGTTCCGGCCGCATCGACTACCTGGTCCTCGACTATCTGGCCGAGATCACAATGTCGATCCTCGCTCGCATGAAGGCCAAGCGGCCGGACCTCGGCTATGCGACCGACTTCGCGACGATGGTCATGAAACCGCTGGCCAGGGAGATCGGCGAACGGAACATCCGCGTCGTCACCAATGCCGGCGGAGTGAATCCGGAAGCCTGCCGGGATACATTGCGTGCGATCTTCGCCGAGCAGGGGCTCGACCTGAAGATCGCGCTGGTCCGCGGCGACGACATCTCGACATCGGTCGAACGGTGTCGTGCCGAGGGCGTGACCGAGATGTTTTCCGGGCGGGCGATGCCGGAGAAGCTGTCCAGCGTGAACGCCTACCTTGGCGCCTTTCCTATCGCTGCCGCGCTCGATGCCGGGGCGGACATCGTGCTGACCGGCCGCTGCGTCGATTCCGCCATGGCGCTTGGCCCGCTGATCCACGAGTTCGGCTGGAGCGCGACCGATCACGACCTGCTCTCCACCGGCAGCCTCGCCGGCCACATCCTCGAATGCGGCGCGCAGGCGACGGGCGGCATCTTCACCGACTGGCAGGAGGTGGAGGGCTGGGACCGCATGGGTTTCCCGATCGCCGAATGCCGCCGCGACGGCACCTTCGAGGTGACGAAACCGGATGGCACCGGTGGCATGGTGACGACGCGGACCATTGCCGAGCAGGTGGTCTACGAGGTGGGCGACCCCGCGACCTATGTCTTGCCAGACGTCACCTGCGACTGGAGCGCGGTGAGGCTGGCGCAGGCCGGCAAGGATCGCGTGCGCGTGTCGGGGGCGCGGGGACGCGGTGCGACGCCTCACTACAAGGTCAGCGCCACCTACGCGGACGGCTACCGCTCCTCGATCTCCATGATGATCGCAGGCCGCGACGCGGTCGCCAAGGCGCAGCGCGTGGGAAAAGCCATCCTCGACCGCTCGATGCGGCTGATGTCCGAGGCGGGCTTCCCCGGATTTTCCGAGACATCCGTCGAAGTGATCGGCGGCGAAAGCAGCTACGGCGAGGCAAGCCGCGCCAAGGCCGCGCGCGAGGTCATCCTGAAGATCGGCGTGCGCCATGCCTCGAAGGAGGCACTGGAGATATTCGCACGCGAGATCTACCCGGCCGCCACCGCGATGGCGCAAGGCATCACCGGCTTCGCCGGAGGCCGCCCGGCGCCGCAGCCGGTGATACGGCTTTTTTCCTTTCTCACCGAAAAGTCGGGCGTCCCGATCGAGGTCGACCTCGACGGTCGGGTCGTCCCGGTCCCGATCGACCTGCCGAACGACGGGTCCGGAAATGCGCGCGCGCGCGGAGGCTTCGGCCAATGCGGAAGTCACCGGCGACACCCTGTCTGTCCCGTTGATCGCGCTGGCGCATGCGCGCAGCGGCGACAAGGGCGATTTCGCCAACATAGGCGTGCTCGCCCGCAGGCCGGAGTTCCTGCCGGCCCTCCGTGCCGGCGTGACCGCGAAGGCCGTAGGGGATTACATGAGCCATTTCGTCGCCGGCAAGGTCGAGCGGTTCGAGTGGCCGGGGCTCGACGGTTTCAACTTCCTGCTACACGAGGCGCTCGGCGGCGGCGGCATCGCATCGCTGCGGCACGATCCGCAAGGAAAGGCCTTCGCCCAGATACTGCTCGACATGCCCGTTGCCGTTCCCGCCGCCTGGCTGGCGCCGGGCGGCCCACTGGAGGAGTGGCGCGGCGAGGCGATGGCAGGGACGGTTGCGGCATGAGGCAGGAGGCGCGCGCTCGTCGCTGACGCGGGGCTTGCCTTCATAGGTCCGTCTGTCGACACGATCGACCTGATGGGCGAAAAAGAGCGGATCGCCGCCAGCGAGGCGAAGCGTTTACAGCACAAGGGTGGGGCATACAAGGCAGGAGCGGTTTGATGAGGGAGGAGACCTCAGTTCCCGCGGGATGCTTCGATCGGTCTAGAAGGTGCGGCGTCTTCGCACACTGCAGCGGATTCGAGAGCGACAAATAGCAGGTTCTCGACAGCCACCCTGACGGCGTCTTACCCTGTCGTACTCTCCTTGCGTCAGGCGCCCGGAGTGGAACATTTTCGCGATCGCGCGAAATGGTCACTTGCATCGGGGGGCGTTCGTCTTTAGATAGCAGCATCCAGACACACGGTGCGTGGGGCCTGAACGGGCTTTACGT
Organism: uncultured Alphaproteobacteria bacterium; assembly: GCA_963747465.1. Taxonomy (GTDB): domain Bacteria; phylum Pseudomonadota; class Alphaproteobacteria; order Rhizobiales; family Rhizobiaceae; genus Aquibium. The sequence goes on along the minus strand of CAVVFC010000002.1, from coordinate 579,397 downwards.
GCCCTTATTGCATGAGCGGAATGTTCACGTTCGAATGTCCGTTCGTGGCGTGAGAACGTTCCCTTCAGCGGAACCATCAGAAGCCCGGCCTACGGGTTCTCGAAAGCAGAGCGGCAGATGGCGTCAAAGACCACCAACCCATTTACCTTTCTCCAGCAGGTGCGCCAGGAAACCTCGAAGGTTACCTGGCCCTCCCGGCGCGAGACGCTGATTTCGACCGCCATGGTACTCATTTTCGCGTTTCTCGCGGCCATTTTCTTTTTCGCCGCCGACCAGGTCATGGCGCTCGGCGTCGAGTTGATCCTCGGCATCGGGCGATAGACCGGCGACTACGGAGAGCATCTGACATGACTGCGCGGTGGTACATCGTCCACGCCTATTCGAATTTCGAGAAGAAGGTCGCCGAGGACATCGAGAACAAGGCGCGCCAGAAGGGGCTTGCCGACCAGATCGAGCAGATCGTGGTTCCGACCGAGAAGGTCGTGGAGGTGCGGCGCGGCCGCAAGGTGGACGCCGAGCGCAAGTTCTTCCCCGGCTACGTTCTGGTGCGCGCGAATCTCACCGACGCGGTGTTCTCGCTGATCAAGAACACGCCGAAGGTGACGGGCTTCCTGGGAGATGCGCGGCCGGTGCCGATCACGGATGCCGAGGCCGACCGTATCCTGCACCAGGTGCAGGAAGGCGTCGAGCGGCCGAAGCCGTCGATCTCCTTCGACATCGGCGAGCAGGTGCGGGTCTCGGATGGTCCGTTCGCCTCGTTCAACGGCTTCGTCCAGGAAGTGGATGAGGAGCGCTCGCGCCTCAAGGTCGAAGTCTCGATCTTCGGCCGCGCCGTTCCCGTCGATCTGGAATTCAGTCAGGTCGAGAAGGGCTGACCAAAGTATCCGCCGGTCCTGACCGGCGGCGGGCGATGGCGGGTATCGCCTTCGTCGAACCGGGTGGAAGGAAAAGTGGCTCAAGCCGGCCGCGGACCCGCACCACCCGACTGCAACCGCCGGCCCGTTCCGGCATGAAACAAGGGCAGAAGAGAAATGGCTAAAAAGATCGCAGGCCAGCTCAAGCTCCAGGTCCCCGCGGGATCGGCGACTCCGTCGCCCCCGATCGGCCCGGCGCTTGGTCAGCGTGGCATAAACATCATGGAGTTCTGCAAGGCGTTCAACGCGCAGACCCAGGAGATGGAGAAGGGCCAGCCGACTCCGGTGGTCATCACCTACTACGTGGACAAGTCGTTCACCTTCGCGATGAAGACGCCGCCGGTCACGTACTTCCTCAAGAAGGCGGCCAAGCTGAAGTCCGGATCCAAGGAGCCGGGCAAGCAGAAGGCTGGCGAGATCTCCCGCGACAAGGTTCGCGAGATCGCCGAGGCGAAGATGAAGGACCTCAATGCGAACGACGTCGAGGCGGCCATGCGCATGGTCGAGGGCTCGGCGCGGTCCATGGGTCTCGAGGTTGTGGGGTAAGACGATGGCAAAGATTGCAAAACGCGTCGCCAAGTCCCGCGAGGGCATCGATCGCAACAAGGCCTATGACCTCGCCGAGGCCGTGAAGATGCTCAAGGAGCGGGCGACCGCGAAGTTCGACGAGACGATCGAGGTCGCGATGAACCTCGGCGTCGATCCGCGCCACGCCGACCAGATGGTTCGCGGCGTCGTAAGCCTGCCGAACGGCACCGGGCGCACGGTTCGGGTCGCCGTCTTCGCGCGTGGCGCCAAGGCCGAGGAAGCAACGACCGCCGGTGCCGACATCGTCGGTGCGGAGGATCTGGTCGAGACCGTGCAGAAGGGCGAGATCAACTTCGACCGCTGCATCGCGACGCCTGACATGATGCCGCTGGTCGGCCGTCTCGGCAAGGTGCTCGGCCCGCGCGGCATGATGCCGAACCCGAAGGTCGGGACGGTCACGATGGACATCGCCGCGGCGGTCAAGGCCTCCAAGGGCGGTGCCGTCGAGTTCCGCGTCGAGAAGGCCGGCATCGTGCACGGCGGCGTGGGCAAGGCTTCGTTCGACCTCGACAAGCTGGTCGAGAACGTGCGCGCATTCGCCGACGCTGTGGTCAAGGCAAAGCCGGCCGGCGCCAAGGGCAACTACCTGAAGAAGGTTGCGGTGACCTCCACGATGGGCCCCGGCCTCAAGATCGATCCGGCGACGCTGACGGAAGCGTCCTGACGTTATTTCTCCGGAAACGGCCGCAAGGCTTTTCCGGAGAAGGAATTCCGGACTTTCGGGTCCGGAGTCCGGGAGGGAAACCTTCCGGATATCCTGTCCGAGATTGCAGGCGGTCCAGGTCTCCTGGTCCTTAATCCGAATGGGTCTGCATGAGACGGGGTCGGCCTGACGAGGGAGCGAACGCATCGCTCCGGAGAAAGGTTCGAACCGTGTTTGCCTTTTGTCAGCGCGTTCCGCGGGTTTCCTCCGGAACGTGGCGAAAGGGGGCAGGATCCTCGAGTGCCGCTCGGGCGATCTTCATTGATGGCCCGGCCGGCAAAAGGCAACCCGATGGTTCCTCCCGCAAGGAGGACCGTCAACTGGAGATAGGCAGTGGACAGAGCGGAAAAACGCGAACTCGTCACGGACCTGAACGGGGTGTTCAACACCTCCGGCTCGGTGGTCGTGGCCCACTACGCCGGTATCACCGTTGCGCAAATGAACGATCTTCGTACGAAGATGCGCGCAGCCGGCGGTACCGTCAAAGTCGCGAAGAACCGTCTCGCCAAGATCGCTCTTCAGGGCACGGAATCGGAAGGTATGCAGGTCCTGTTCACGGGACAAACCCTGATTGCCTATTCCGAAGATCCGATTGTGGCGCCGAAGGTCGCGTCCGAATTCGCCAAGGGGAATGACAAACTCGTCATTCTCGGCGGCGCAATGGGTGCGACCAATCTCGACGCCGAAGGTGTGAAGACACTTGCGACCTTGCCGTCGCTCGACGAGCTTCGCGCCAGGCTGGTGGGGATGATCTCCACGCCGGCAACCCGGATCGCCCAGGTCGTCAATGCGCCGGCAGCACAGCTTGCCCGCGTCTTCGGCGCCTATGCCCGGAAGGACGAGGCGGCATGAGGCCGTTCCTCGCTGTCACCGATACACGTTCGAACCCTATGAAGGAAAAAGACAATGGCTGATCTCGCCAAAATCGTTGAAGACCTGTCGAGCCTGACCGTCATCGAGGCGGCTGAGCTCTCGAAGATGCTGGAAGAGAAGTGGGGCGTTTCGGCCGCCGCTCCGGTCGCGGCCGTCGCCGCCGCCGGCGGTGGTGCCGCTGCCGCTGCTCCGGCCGAGGAGAAGACGGAGTTCGATGTCGTGCTGGCCGAAGCCGGTGCGCAGAAGATCAACGTCATCAAGGAAGTCCGTGCCATCACGGGCCTTGGCCTCAAGGAAGCCAAGGACCTCGTCGAGGCCGCGCCGAAGCCTGTGAAGGAAGGCGTCAACAAGGCCGAGGCGGACAAGATCAAGGACCAGCTCGAAAAGGCTGGCGCCAAGGTCGAGCTGAAGTAGGCATCGCTTACCGGCGGACGGGTTCGCCCGTCCGCCAACCCGCGCGGGGGAGCCCGCGGGGGGCGATGCGAGTTGGGGAACCCTTTTCCTGGCGGCCGGAAGCGGCCTTCAGGAAACGGGTTTTCGCCCGTTTTGGATAACCGCCGCGCGTAGACCTGCGGCGGATTGGAAGACAAGCCAGTAAGGCAGCAAGGAGCGACGATGGCCCAGACCCACACGTTCAATGGTCGCAGGCGCGTACGCAAGTTCTTCGGGAAGATACCGGAAGTTGCGGAAATGCCGAACCTCATCGAGGTTCAGAAAGCATCCTATGACCAGTTTCTCATGGTGGACGAGCCGAAGGGCGGCCGGGCGGACGAGGGTCTGCAGGCCGTGTTCAAATCCGTTTTCCCGATCTCCGATTTCTCGGGCGCATCGATGCTCGAATTCGTCAAATACGAGTTCGAGGCGCCGAAGTTCGACGTCGACGAGTGCCGCCAGCGCGACCTGACCTATGCGGCGCCGCTGAAGGTGACGCTGCGCCTCATCGTGTTCGATATCGACGAGGATACCGGCGCCAAGTCGATCAAGGACATCAAGGAGCAGGACGTCTACATGGGCGACATGCCGCTCATGACCTCGAACGGCACCTTCATCGTCAACGGCACCGAGCGCGTCATCGTCTCGCAGATGCACCGCTCGCCGGGCGTCTTCTTCGACCATGACAAGGGCAAGTCGCACTCGTCGGGCAAGCTGCTGTTTGCGGCGCGGGTCATTCCGTACCGCGGCTCCTGGCTCGACATCGAGTTCGATTCCAAGGACGTCGTGCATGCCCGCATCGACCGCCGCCGCAAGATTCCGGCGACGTCGCTGCTGATGGCGCTCGGCATGGACAGCGAGAGCATCCTCGACACGTTCTACAACAAGCTGACCTACGAACGGGATGGTGACAACTGGCGCGCGCCGTTCTCGCCGGACCGCTTCCGCGGCCGCAAGACCGTGGCGGAGCTCATCAATGCCGACACCGGCGAGGTCCTCGTCGAGCCCGGCAAGAAGATCACCGCGCGCCAGGCCCGGCAGCTTGCAGAGAAGGGCGTCAAGGCGATCCGCGCCACCGAGGACGACATCTACGGCAGTTACCTCGCCGAGGACGTCGTCAATCCCGAAACCGGCGAGATCTATCTCGAGGCCGGCGACGAGATCGACGAAAAGACGCTCAAGGTGCTGCTCGACGCCGGCATGACCGAGATCCAGGTGCTGGACATCGATCATGTCAACATCGGCGCCTACATCCGCAACACGCTGGCCGTCGACAAGAACGAGAGCCGGCAGGACGCGCTGTTCGACATCTACCGGGTGATGCGCCCGGGCGAGCCGCCGACGCTCGAGACCGCCGAGGCGATGTTCAACTCCCTGTTCTTCGACAGCGAGCGCTACGATCTTTCGGCGGTTGGCCGCGTGAAGATGAACATGCGCCTGGAGCTCGATTGCCCGGACACCGTGCGCGTGCTGCGCAAGGACGACATCCTCGCGGTGGTCAAGACCCTGGTCGACCTGCGCGACGGCAAGGGCGAGATCGACGACATCGACAATCTTGGCAATCGCCGCGTGCGTTCGGTCGGCGAGCTCATGGAGAACCAGTACCGCGTCGGGCTGCTTCGCATGGAGCGCGCGATCAAGGAGCGCATGTCGTCGATAGAGATCGACACGGTCATGCCGCAGGACCTGATCAACGCCAAGCCGGCGGCCGCGGCCGTGCGCGAGTTCTTCGGCTCCTCGCAGCTGTCGCAGTTCATGGACCAGACGAACCCGCTCTCGGAAATCACTCACAAGCGTCGTCTTTCGGCGCTCGGACCGGGCGGTCTGACCCGCGAGCGTGCCGGCTTCGAGGTACGCGACGTTCACGTCACCCACTACGGCCGCATCTGCCCGATCGAGACGCCGGAAGGCCCGAATATCGGCCTGATCAACTCGCTCGCGACCTTCGCCCGGGTGAACAAGTACGGCTTCATCGAGAGCCCGTACCGCAAGATCCTGGACGGCAAGGTCAGCCATGAGGTCGTCTACCTCTCAGCCATGGAAGAGGCCAAGCACTACGTCGCGCAGGCAAACGCCGAACTCGACAAGGAAGGCCGCTTCACCGAGGAATTCGTCATCTGCCGACACTCCGGCGAGGTGATGATGACGCCGCGCGAGAACGTCGACCTGATGGACGTGTCGCCCAAGCAGATGGTCTCGGTGGCCGCCGCGCTGATCCCGTTCCTCGAGAACGACGACGCCAACCGCGCCCTGATGGGTTCGAACATGCAGCGTCAGGCCGTGCCGCTGGTGCGCGCCGAGGCGCCGTTCGTCGGCACCGGCATGGAGCCGATCGTGGCGCGCGATTCCGGTGCCGCGATTGCGGCGCGCCGGACGGGCATCGTCGACCAGGTGGATGCGACCCGTATCGTCATCCGCGCGACCGAGGATCTCAAGGCCGGACAGTCGGGCGTCGACATCTACCGCCTGATGAAGTTCCAGCGCTCGAACCAGAACACCTGCATCAACCAGCGTCCGCTGGTGCGCGTGGGCGACCGGATCGAGAAGGGCGACATCATCGCGGACGGTCCGTCGACGGATCTCGGCGATCTGGCGCTCGGCCGCAACGTGCTCGTCGCGTTCATGCCGTGGAACGGCTACAACTACGAGGACTCCATCCTCCTGTCGAGAACGCATCGTGTCCGATGACGTCTTCACCTCGATCCACATCGAGGAGTTCGAGGTCATGGCACGCGACACCAAGCTTGGACCGGAGGAAATCACGCGTGACATTCCGAACGTTTCGGAAGAGGCGCTGAAGAACCTCGACGAGGCCGGCATCGTCTACATCGGCGCCGAGGTGCAGCCGGGCGACATCCTGGTCGGCAAGATCACGCCGAAGGGCGAAAGCCCGATGACGCCGGAAGAAAAGCTTCTGCGCGCCATCTTCGGCGAGAAGGCTTCCGACGTTCGCGACACCTCCATGCGCATGCCGCCCGGGACCTTCGGCACGATCGTCGAAGTGCGCGTGTTCAACCGCCACGGTGTCGAGAAGGACGAGCGCGCGATGCAGATCGAGCGCGAGGAGATCGAACGCCTGGCCAAGGATCGCGACGACGAGCAGGCGATCCTCGACCGCAACACCTACTCGCGGCTGGCCGACATGCTCGTCGGCAAGGACCCGATCGCGGGGCCGAAGGGCTTCAAGAAGGGCACCAAGCTCACCCGCGAGGTGCTCGGCGAGTACCCGCGTTCGCAGTGGTGGCAGTTCGCCGTCGACGACGAGGGTCTTCAGAGCGAGCTCGAGGCGCTGCGCGGCCAGTACGACGATTCCAAGAAGGCGCTGGAGCAGCGCTTCATGGACAAGGTCGAGAAGGTGCAGCGCGGCGACGAGATGCCTCCGGGCGTCATGAAGATGGTCAAGGTCTTCGTGGCGGTGAAGCGCAAGATCCAGCCCGGCGACAAGATGGCCGGACGTCACGGCAACAAGGGTGTCGTGTCGCGGATCGTGCCGGTGGAGGACATGCCGTTCCTGGAAGACGGGACGCATGCCGACATCGTGCTCAATCCGCTCGGCGTGCCGTCGCGCATGAACGTGGGGCAGATCCTCGAGACGCACCTGGGCTGGGCCTGCGCCGGCATGGGTCGCAAGATCGGTGACCTGGTCGACGCGTACAAGGCGGGGGGCGAGATCAAGCCGCTGCGCCAGACGCTCGAGCAGCTGATCCCCGACAACGACCGCAACGAGCCGGTGCGCCGCTACGACGACGACAGCGTCGTCATGCTCGCCGACCAGATGCGGCGCGGCGTCTCGATCGCCACGCCCGTCTTCGACGGGGCCCACGAGGCGGACATCGACGAGATGCTCGAGCAGGCTGGCCTGCACACGAGCGGACAGTCGGTGCTGTACGACGGGCGCACGGGCGAACCTTTCGATCGCAAGGTGACGATGGGCTACATATATATGCTCAAGCTTCACCACCTGGTGGACGACAAGATCCACGCGCGTTCGATCGGACCGTACAGCCTCGTGACCCAGCAGCCGCTGGGCGGCAAGGCCCAGTTCGGTGGCCAGCGCTTCGGCGAGATGGAGGTCTGGGCGCTCGAAGCATACGGCGCGGCCTATACGCTGCAGGAGATGCTGACGGTGAAGTCGGACGACGTCGCCGGCCGCACGAAGGTCTACGAGGCGATCGTGCGTGGCGACGACACGTTCGAGGCAGGCATCCCGGAGAGCTTCAACGTTCTCGTCAAGGAGATGCGTTCGCTGGGCCTGAGCGTGGAACTGGAAAACAGCCGTGTCGACGAACAGCCGGCACGACTGCCGGACGCGGCCGAATAGCCAGGACAAGGGCGCATCGCGGCAACCCGCGATGCGCATCCGCCGCGAGCCGGAACGGGCTTCGCGGAGAGTTGCCAAAGGCGGCGCGACGGCCATATGCAGGGCCAGCTCCGCCGTGAAGACCGGGCCGAAAAGTCCGGAGATTTCAAAAAGGAGGTCGGCGACGGCCTCTAACAGGAGAACGGCATGAACCAAGAGGTCATGAATCTCTTCAATGCGCAGGTTCCGGCGCAGACCTTTGAATTCCATTCGGATTTCGCTCGCGAGCCCGGACAAGATCCTGTCCTGGTCGTATGGCGAGATCAAGAAGCCCGAGACGATCAACTACCGGACGTTCAAGCCCGAGCGCGACGGCCTGTTCTGCGCGCGCATCTTCGGGCCGATCAAGGACTACGAGTGCCTGTGCGGCAAGTACAAGCGCATGAAGTACAAGGGCATCATCTGCGAGAAGTGCGGCGTGGAAGTCACGCTGTCGCGCGTCCGCCGCGAGCGCATGGGCCACATCGAACTCGCGGCACCGGTCGCGCATATCTGGTTCCTGAAGTCGCTGCCGTCGCGCATCGGCACGCTGCTCGACATGACGCTGAAGGACATCGAGCGCGTCCTCTACTTCGAGAACTACATCGTCACCGAACCCGGCCTGACCGACCTCAAGCAGCACCAGTTGCTGTCGGAGGAAGAGTACATGACGGCCGTCGACAATTTCGGCGAGGACAGCTTCACCGCCATGATCGGCGCCGAAGCCATCCATGAGCTGCTGGCCGGCATGGAACTCGAGAGGATCGCCGTCGACCTGCGCGACGAACTCGCGACCACGACCTCGGAACTGAAGCAGAAGAAGCTGCTCAAGCGCCTGAAGGTGGTCGAGAACTTCATGGAATCCGGCAACCGTCCGGAATGGATGATCATGAAGATCATCCCGGTCATCCCGCCGGACCTGCGTCCGCTGGTTCCGCTCGATGGCGGCCGCTTCGCTACGTCGGACCTGAACGACCTCTACCGCCGCGTTATCAACCGCAACAACCGTCTGAAGCGGCTGATCGAGCTGCGCGCGCCGGGCATCATCATCCGCAACGAGAAGCGCATGCTTCAGGAGGCGGTCGACGCGCTGTTCGACAACGGCCGCCGCGGCCGCGTCATCACCGGCGCCAACAAGCGCCCGCTGAAGTCGCTCTCCGACATGCTGAAGGGCAAGCAGGGGCGCTTCCGCCAGAACCTGCTCGGCAAGCGCGTCGACTATTCCGGCCGCTCGGTGATCGTGACCGGTCCGGAGCTCAAGCTGCACCAGTGCGGCCTGCCGAAGAAGATGGCGCTGGAACTGTTCAAGCCGTTCATCTACGCGCGGCTCGACGCCAAGGGCTATTCGTCGACGGTGAAGCAGGCCAAGAAGCTGGTCGAGAAGGAGAGTCCGGAAGTCTGGGACATCCTCGACGAGGTGATCCGCGAGCATCCGGTGCTCCTGAACCGCGCGCCGACGCTGCACCGCCTCGGCATCCAGGCGTTCGAACCGATCCTCATCGAGGGCAAGGCGATCCAGCTTCATCCGCTGGTCTGCACGGCCTTCAACGCGGACTTCGATGGCGACCAGATGGCGGTCCACGTGCCGCTTTCGCTGGAGGCGCAGCTCGAGGCGCGCGTCCTGATGATGTCGACCAACAACATCCTGCATCCGGCGAACGGCGCACCGATCATCGTGCCGTCGCAGGACATGGTGCTCGGCCTCTATTACCTGTCGATCGTCAACCAGAACGAGCCGGGCGAGGGGATGGTGTTCGCCGACATGGGCGAACTGCATCATGCGCTCGAAACCAAGGCGGTGACGCTGCACACGAAGATCAGGGGCCGTTTCAAGTCGGTCGATGCGGCAGGCAAGCCGACGTCGGCGATCCACGAGACGACGCCGGGACGCATGATCATCGGCGAGCTTCTGCCGAAGAACGTCAACGTGCCCTTCGACATCTGCAACCAGGAGATGACCAAGAAGAACATCTCCCGCATGATCGACACGGTCTATCGCCACTGCGGCCAGAAGGAGACCGTGATCTTCTGCGACCGCATCATGCAGCTCGGCTTCGGCCATGCCTGCCGGGCCGGCATCTCGTTCGGCAAGGACGACATGCTGATTCCGGCGGCCAAGGCCGATCTCGTCGCCAAGACCGAGGCGCTCGCGAAGGAATACGAGCAGCAGTACAATGACGGCCTGATCACGCAGGGCGAGAAGTACAACAAGGTGGTCGACGCCTGGGCCAAGTGCTCGGAGAAGGTCGCCGACGAGATGATGGGTCGCATCAAGGCGATCGAGTTCGACGACAGCACCGGCCGCCAGAAGCCGATGAACTCGATCTACATGATGTCGCACTCGGGCGCCCGCGGGTCTCCGACCCAGATGCGCCAGCTCGCCGGCATGCGCGGCCTGATGGCCAAGCCCTCCGGCGAGATCATCGAGACGCCGATCATCTCGAACTTCAAGGAAGGCCTCACCGTTCTGGAGTACTTCAACTCCACCCACGGCGCCCGCAAGGGTCTGGCCGACACCGCGCTGAAGACGGCGAACTCGGGCTACCTGACGCGCCGTCTCGTCGACGTGGCGCAGGACTGCATCGTCAACGCGGTCGACTGCGGCACCGACAAGGGCCTGACCATGCAGCCGATCGTGGATGCCGGACAGGTGGTGGCCTCGCTCGGCCAGCGCGTGCTCGGCCGCACCGCGCTCGACGACATCAACCATCCGGTCTCCGGCGATCTGATCGTCAAGGCCGGCACGCTGATGGACGAGCGCGACGTCGAGGCGATCGAGAAGGCCGGCATCCAGTCGATCCGCATCCGCTCGGCTCTGACCTGCGACGTCAAGGTTGGCGTCTGCGCGGTCTGCTACGGGCGCGACCTGGCGCGCGGCACCCCCGTGAACCAGGGCGAGGCCGTCGGCGTCATCGCGGCGCAGTCGATCGGCGAGCCGGGAACGCAGCTCACCATGCGTACCTTCCACATGGGCGGCACCGCGCAGGTGGTGGACTCCTCGTTCCTCGAGGCGTCCTATGAAGGCACGGTGCAGATCCGCAACCGCAACGTGGTGCGCAACTCCGACGGCCATCTGGTCGTCATGGGCCGCAACATGGCCGTCATCATCCTCGACGAGGGCGGCAAGGAACGCGCCGTCCACCGCGTGGCCTATGGCTCGCGCATCTTCGTGGACGACGGCGACAAGGTGAAGCGCGGACAGCGCGTCGCCGAGTGGGACCCGTACACCCGTCCGATCCTGACCGAGATCGAGGGCCGGGTGGAGTTCGAGGATCTGGTGGACGGCCTGTCCGTGCAGGAGACCACCGACGAGTCCACGGGCATCACGAAGCGCGAGGTCATCGACTGGCGTTCGACCCCGCGCGGGTCGGACCTCAAGCCGGCGATCACGATCATGGATGCCAAGGGCAAGGTCGGCAAGCTGGCCAAGGGCGGCGACGCCCGCTTCCAGCTTTCGGTCGAGGCCGTGCTCTCGGTCGAGCCGGGATCGCAGGTCAAGCCGGGCGACGTGGTGGCGCGTATCCCGATGGAAAGCGCGAAGACGAAGGACATCACCGGCGGTCTGCCGCGGGTGGCCGAACTCTTCGAGGCGCGCCGTCCGAAGGATCATGCCATCATCGCCGAGATCGACGGTACGGTGCGGTTCGGACGCGACTACAAGAACAAGCGCCGCATCATCATCGAGCCGCACGAGGAAGGGGCCGACCCGGTCGAATACCTCATCCCGAAGGGCAAGCCGTTCCATCTCCAGGACGGCGACGCCATCGAGAAGGGCGACTACATCCTCGACGGCAACCCGGCTCCGCACGACATCCTGGCGATCAAGGGCGTGGAGGCTCTGGCTTCCTATCTCGTCAACGAGATCCAGGAGGTCTACCGGCTGCAGGGCGTTCTGATCAACGACAAGCACATCGAGGTGATCGTTCGCCAGATGCTGCAGAAGGTCGAGATCACCGATCAGGGCGACTCGGTCTACATTCCGGGCGACCACGTCGATGCGATCGAGTTCGACGAGATCAACGATCGCCTGGTCGAGGACGGCAAGAAGCCCGCACAAGGCCAGCCGGTGCTGCTCGGCATCACCAAGGCTTCGCTGCAGACGCCGTCCTTCATCTCCGCCGCCTCCTTCCAGGAGACGACGCGGGTGCTGACCGAGGCGGCCGTGGCCGGCAAGACCGACACGCTTCAGGGTCTGAAGGAGAACGTCATCGTCGGCCGACTGATCCCGGCCGGCACCGGCGGCACGATGAGCCAGATACGGCGCATCGCCAAGGCGCGCGATGAACTGATCCTGGACGAGCGTCGCAAGTCCTCGGGGGTCGAGATGGCCGATCCGATGCTGGCCGACATGTCGACCACTCCCGCGGAATAGGCGCGGGAAAAGCACAGTCGGAAAGAGGCCGCCGGAGCGATCCGGCGGCCTTTCGATTCATGCCGGGGAGGCGATCCCGGCGCGCGCGCAAAGTGCGTGAACTAGCTCACATACGGCCATGCCGCCGGCTGCTTTAGTTGCGTTGCGGCAGTCGATCGGGTCCATGACCTCCCAGCCGCTTCTTGGCCGTCCGGACAATGCCCCACCGGGCGGCCTTTTTCCTTCCCGCTGGCCGGGCTCCGGCAGCGGCCGTCTCAGATCGGTTCGTCGAAGGTGACGACGGAGACCGCGCCTTCGATGGCGCCCTGATAGGCGGACAGATGCGGTTCGTCGTCGGGAACGCCATCCATGTCGCCGATCTGGTCCAGTTCCGCCTCCTCATACCCTTCCTTGGCGAGCGCCTCGAGAGCCGTACGGACGGCCGAATCGTCGTCGGGGGCGACGAGGAGGACGTGGACGCCCTGCGAATTGCCGCCCTTGGTGCGAAATACCCTTCCGGTGATGATGGTCACGGGGCGCATGTCATTGTCGTTCATCGTCAGATTCCGTCTTGCAGCCTTGCAGAGTTTCTCCCCGACCCCTATCTCCTGTCTCGCACGGGCGGCGCGGACATGACAGGCTTTTGGCCGACATTTTCCGATCGTGTTCGCGGGCAGAGCGCAATTATGTTTCCCGGCCCCGCGAGCGGTGCTCCAAGACCCGGTTTTGACGAGATATTCGGCTTTGCGGGGTTGACGAATAGACCGTCTGCGCGTAGAAGCCGCGACGTCTGAGCCGATGTGAGACTTGGCCTTTCGGAGCGACGCGTTTCGAAGTTCGTCTCAAACAGGGTTCGTTTTACGAGCGACAACATCTCCGGCGTGCATGAAGCGCTCAGCGCTTCCTCTGCTTTTTGTTCGGGCGGGACCGCAAGATGCGGTGTTTGGCCCGGCTTTGCGTATGGAAATGGCGCTTTGGGCGGCCCTTCGGGCTGAGACACGGAATTTGAGAAAGAGGAAGGTTTAATGCCTACCGTAAACCAGCTGATCCGCAAGCCGCGCATAGCGCCGGTGAAGCGCAACAAGGTTCCGGCCATGCAGGCCAATCCGCAGAAGCGGGGCGTCTGCACGCGCGTCTACACGACGACGCCGAAGAAGCCGAACTCCGCGCTTCGCAAGGTCGCCAAGATCCGCCTCGTCAACGGCTTCGAAGTGATCGGCTACATTCCCGGCGAAGGCCACAACCTTCAGGAGCACTCCGTCGTCATGATCCGCGGCGGCCGCGTGAAGGACCTTCCGGGTGTCCGCTACCACATCATCCGTGGCGTGCTCGACACGCAGGGCGTGAAGAACCGCAAGCAGCGCCGTTCGAAGTACGGCGCGAAGCGTCCGAAGTGACCTGACGCGAAGGTCGTTCAGGGAGCTTCAACGAAGCACCTGGGCAGTCCCGCAGGATTTGAGGCTGAAAAGATATGTCCCGTCGCCACAAAGCAGAAAAGCGTGAGATCAATCCGGACCCGAAGTTCGGAGATCTGGTCGTCACCAAGTTCATGAATGCCGTCATGTACGACGGCAAGAAGTCGATCGCGGAGAGCATCGTGTATGGTGCGTTCGACCAGGTCGAGGCCAAGACCAGGCAGGAGCCGGTGACGATTTTCCACCAGGCGCTCGACAACGTCGCGCCGCACATCGAGGTGAAGTCCCGCCGCGTCGGCGGCGCCACCTACCAGGTTCCGATCGATGTCCGTCCGGAGCGTCGTCAGGCGCTGGCGATCCGCTGGCTGATCACGGCTGCGCGCGGCCGCAACGAGACGACGATGGTCGACCGTCTTTCGGGCGAACTGATGGATGCCGCCAACAACCGCGGTACCGCCGTCAAGAAGCGCGAAGACACCCACCGGATGGCGGAAGCCAACCGCGCATTCGCCCATTACCGCTGGTAATCGGCAAGGCGACTGGAACAAGCGAGAGGCACTCCCATGGCCCGCGACTATAAAATCGAAGACTACCGCAATTTCGGTATCATGGCGCACATCGACGCCGGCAAGACCACGACGACCGAGCGCGTACTGTTCTACACCGGCAAGTCGCACAAGATCGGCGAAGTCCATGACGGCGCCGCGACCATGGACTGGATGGAGCAGGAGCAGGAGCGCGGCATCACGATCACGTCGGCCGCGACGACCACCTTCTGGCAGGGCCGCGACGGCAAGAAGCGCCGCTTCAACATCATCGACACGCCCGGACACGTCGACTTCACCATCGAGGTCGAGCGCTCGCTGCGCGTTCTCGACGGCGCCATCGCGCTGCTCGACGCGAATGCCGGCGTGGAGCCGCAGACCGAGACCGTGTGGCGCCAAGCCGACAAGTATCATGTCCCGCGCATGATCTTCTGCAACAAGATGGACAAGATCGGTGCCGACTTCTACCGCTCCGTCGAGATGGTGAAGAGCCGCCTCGGAGCGACCCCGGTGGTCGTGCAGCTGCCGATCGGAGCCGAGAACGAATTCGCCGGCGTCATCGACCTGATCGAGATGAAGGCGCTGGTCTGGAAGTCCGAGAACCTCGGCGCCGAGTGGGACATCCACGAAATCCCGGCCGACATGCAGGCGCGCGCCGAAGAATACCGCGAGAAGATGATCGAGACCGCGGTCGAGATGGACGAGGGCGCGCTCGAGCGCTACCTCGAAGGCGAACTGCCGTCCAATGACGAGCTCCGCTCGCTGATCCGCAAGGGCACGATCCTCGTCAAGTTCTTCCCGATGTTCTGCGGCTCGGCCTTCAAGAACAAGGGCGTGCAGCCGCTGCTCGACGGTGTCGTGGATTTCCTTCCGTCCCCGGTCGACGTCTTCGACATCAAGGGCATCGATCCCAAGACGGAAGCCGAGATCGCGCGCAAGTCGTCCGACGACGAGCCGCTTTCGATGCTCGCCTTCAAGATCATGAACGACCCGTTCGTCGGCTCGCTGACCTTCTGCCGCATCTATTCCGGCATCCTGAAGAAAGGCTCCTCGCTGGAAAACACGGTGAAGGGCAAGAAGGAGCGCATCGGCCGCATGCTGCAGATGCACTCCAACTCGCGTGAGGACATCGAGGAGGCCTATGCCGGCGACATCGTCGCTCTGGCCGGCCTGAAGGACACCACCACGGGCGATACGCTGTGCGATCCGCTCAAGCCGGTGATCCTGGAGCGCATGGAGTTCCCCGATCCGGTCATCCAGATCGCGATCGAGCCGAAGACCAAGGGCGACCAGGAGAAGATGGGCCTCGCGCTCAACCGTCTCGCCGCCGAGGATCCGTCGTTCCGCGTCAAGACCGACGAGGAGAGCGGCCAGACCATTATCGCCGGCATGGGCGAACTGCATCTCGACATCATCGTCGACCGCATGCGCCGCGAGTTCAAGGTGGAGGCCAACGTCGGCGCTCCGCAGGTCGCCTATCGCGAGACGATCACGCGTCAGGCCGAGGTGGACTACACGCACAAGAAGCAGACCGGCGGTACGGGCCAGTTCGCCCGCGTCAAGCTGGTGTTCGAGCCGAACCCCGAGAGCGAAGAGTTCGTGTTCGAATCCAAGATCGTCGGCGGCTCGGTGCCGAAGGAGTACATCCCGGGCGTCCAGAAGGGCATCCAGAGCGTCATGTCGTCGGGCCCGGTCGCAGGCTTCCCGATGCTGGGCGTGAAGGCCACCCTGATCGACGGCGCCTTCCACGACGTCAACTCCTCGGTGCTGGCGTTCGAGATCGCCTCCCGTGCGGCATTCCGCGAGGGTGCGCAGAAGGCGGGAGCCCAACTCCTCGAGCCGATCATGAAGGTCGAGGTGGTGACGCCGGAAGACTATGTCGGCTCGGTCATCGGCGACCTGAACTCCCGCCGCGGCCAGATCCAGGGGCAGGAGGCGCGCGGCGTCGCAACCGTCATCAACGCGATGGTGCCGCTCGCCAACATGTTCAAGTACGTCGACACGCTGCGCTCGATGTCACAGGGCCGCGCCCAGTACACGATGCAGTTCGACCACTACGAGCCGGTTCCGACCGCGGTCGCGCAGGAAATCCAGAAGAAGTACGCCTGATCCCCAGGGACTGTCGTCAGAAAATCAAACGCCCTGATCGGGCAGCAGGAAATGGAGACCTCACATGGCAAAAGGTAAATTCGAGCGCAACAAGCCTCATGTGAACATCGGCACGATCGGTCACGTCGACCACGGCAAGACGTCGCTGACGGCTGCGATCACGAAGTACTTCGGCGAATACAAGGCCTACGACCAGATCGACGCGGCGCCCGAGGAGAAGGCGCGCGGCATCACGATCTCGACGGCGCACGTCGAGTACGAGACCGAGGCGCGCCACTACGCCCACGTCGACTGCCCCGGCCACGCCGACTACGTGAAGAACATGATCACGGGTGCGGCGCAGATGGACGGCGCGATCCTGGTGGTTTCGGCCGCCGACGGCCCGATGCCGCAGACGCGCGAGCACATCCTGCTCGCCCGCCAGGTCGGCGTTCCGGCGATCGTGGTGTTCCTGAACAAGGTCGACCAGGTCGACGACGCCGAGCTTCTGGAACTGGTCGAGCTCGAGGTTCGCGAGCTTCTGTCGATGTACGAGTTCCCGGGCGACGACATTCCGATCGTCAAGGGTTCCGCACTTGCGGCTCTGGAGGACTCGAACAAGGAGATCGGCGAGGACGCGGTTCGCGAGCTGATGAAGCAGGTCGACGCCTACATCCCGACGCCTGAGCGTCCGATCGACCAGCCCTTCCTGATGCCGATCGAGGACGTGTTCTCGATCTCGGGCCGCGGCACGGTGGTGACCGGGCGCGTCGAGCGCGGCGTGGTCAAGGTCGGCGAGACGGTCGAGATCGTCGGCATCCGTGCCACGACGTCGACGACGGTGACGGGCGTGGAGATGTTCCGCAAGCTGCTCGACCAGGGCCAGGCGGGCGACAACATCGGCGCGCTTCTGCGCGGTGTCGACCGCGAGGGCGTCGAGCGCGGCCAGGTGCTGTGCAAGCCGGGTTCGGTGAAGCCGCACACGAAGTTCAAGGCCGAGGCCTACATCCTGACCAAGGAGGAGGGCGGTCGCCACACGCCGTTCTTCACCAACTACCGTCCGCAGTTCTACTTCCGCACGACGGACGTGACGGGCGTGGTGACGCTTCCCGAGGGCACCGAGA
Organism: uncultured Alphaproteobacteria bacterium; assembly: GCA_963747465.1. Lineage (GTDB taxonomy): Bacteria > Pseudomonadota > Alphaproteobacteria > Rhizobiales > Rhizobiaceae > Aquibium. The sequence goes on along the minus strand of CAVVFC010000002.1, from coordinate 562,025 downwards.
TGGTGATGCCGGGCGACAACGTGACGGTGGACGTGACGCTGATCGTGCCGATCGCCATGGAGGAGAAGCTGCGCTTCGCCATCCGCGAGGGCGGCCGCACCGTCGGCGCCGGCATCGTCGCCAGCATCGTCGAGTAACAATAGCAAACGGTCTGTCGCGGGCGCGAGCAAGGCCCGCGCCCGCGAAAGACTTGAAGGATTTGACGCATGAACGGTCAGAACATCCGCATACGCCTGAAAGCGTTCGACCATCGCGTACTCGACGCCTCCACGCGCGAGATCGTCTCGACGGCAAAGCGTACCGGTGCCAGCGTCCGCGGGCCGGTTCCGCTGCCGACGCGGATCGAGAAATTCACGGTGAACCGCTCGCCGCACATCGACAAGAAGAGCCGCGAGCAGTTCGAGATGCGCACGCACAAGCGGCTGCTCGACATCGTTGACCCGACACCGCAGACCGTCGACGCTCTCATGAAGCTCGATCTGGCCGCCGGCGTCGACGTCGAGATCAAGCTCTAGTCAAAGGGCAAGGAGGGGAAGGACCTTGGTCCGGACCTGGAACCCTGAAAAGGAAATCGAACCGATGCGTTCAGGTGTTATCGCACAGAAAATCGGGATGACGCGCATCTACAACGACGCGGGCGAGCACGTGCCCGTGACGGTGCTCCGGATGGAGAACTGCCAGGTCGTTGCGCAGCGCACCCAGGATAAGAACGGCTACACCGCCGTGCAGCTCGGCGTCGGGCTGGCGAAGGTGAAGAACACGTCGAAGTCGATGCGCGGTCACTTCGCGGCGGCTTCGGTGGAGCCGAAGTCGAAGGTTGCCGAGTTCCGGGTATCCCCCGAGAACATGCTGGACGTCGGTGCCGAGATCACGGTCGATCACTTCGTCCCCGGACAGAAGGTCGATGTGACGGGCACTTCCATCGGCAAGGGCTTCCAGGGCGTCATCAAGCGTCACCATTTCGGTGGCGGCCGGGCGACGCACGGCAACTCGGTGTCGCACCGCACGCACGGTTCGACCGGCCAGCGCCAGGACCCGGGGAAGGTGTTCAAGGGCAAGAAGATGGCCGGACACATGGGCCAGACCCGCGTCACGACCCAGAACGTCGAGATCGTGTCGACCGATACGGACCGCGGGCTGATCCTGATCCGCGGCGCTGTTCCCGGTTCCAAGGGCGCCTGGATCGTCGTTCGCGACGCCGTCAAGGCAGCACTGCCCGACAATGCGCCGAAGCCGGCCGCGCTGCGGGCGAAGAGTGAAGCTCCGGCCGTCGAAGGAGCCGCATGATGGACATCAAGATTACCACTTTGGCCGGTAAGGACGCCGGCAAGGTGACCCTGTCGGACGAGATCTTCGGTCTCGACCCGCGCGAGGACATCCTGCAGCGCGTCGTGCGCTGGCAGCTGGCCAAGCGGCAGCAGGGCACGCACAAGGCAAAGGGTCGCGCGGAGATCGCGCGCACCGGGGCCAAGATGTACAAGCAGAAGGGTACGGGCCGCGCCCGTCACCACTCCGCCCGTGCGCCGCAGTTCCGCGGCGGCGGCAAGGCCCACGGGCCGGTGGTGCGCAGCCACGAGCACGACCTTCCCAAGAAGGTGCGCGCGCTCGGCCTGAAGCACGCCCTGTCGGCCAAGGCGAAGGCGTCGAGCCTCATCATCGTCGACGACCTGATGCTGTCAGATGCCAAGACGAAGGCCCTGGTGGCGAATTTCGCCGGTCTGGGCCTGACCAACGCGCTGATGATCGGTGGGGCGGAGCTCGACCAGAACTTCAAGCGCGCAGCGTCGAACATCCCCAACATCGACGTGCTGCCGATCCAGGGCATCAACGTCTACGACATTCTGCGTCGCGGCACGCTCGTCCTTTCGAAGGCGGCCGTAGAGGCACTCGAGGAGCGCTTCAAATGACTGACCTTCGCCACTACGACGTGATCGTCAGCCCGGCGATCACCGAAAAATCGACCATGGCGTCCGAGTACAACCAGGTCGTCTTCAACGTCGCCAAGAAGGCGTCGAAGCCCGAGATCAAGGCTGCGGTCGAGGCGCTGTTCGGCGTCAAGGTCACCGCGGTCAACACCATGGTCCGCAAGGGCAAGGTGAAGCGCTTCCGCGGCACCAAGGGCCGCCTGAGCGATGTCAAGAAGGCGGTAGTCACGCTGGCGGACGGCCAGTCGATCGACGTCGCCACCGGACTCTGAGAGGCTTGAGGTAACGAGATGGCACTCAAGAATTACAACCCGGTGACGCCCAGCCAGCGCCAGCTGGTCATCGTCGACCGCTCCGGCCTCTACAAGGGCAAGCCGGTCAAGGGCCTGACGGACGGCCTGACGAAGTCGGGCGGCCGCAACAATGCCGGTCGGGTGACCGCACGCTTCATCGGCGGCGGGCACAAGCGGACCTACCGCATCATCGACTTCAAGCGGCGCAAGTTCGACGTGTCGGCGACGGTCGAGCGGCTGGAGTACGACCCGAACCGCACCGCGTTCATCGCGCTGGTTCGCTACGACGACGGCGAGCTCAGCTATATCCTGGCGCCGCAGCGCCTGGTGGCCGGCGACAAGATCATCGCGGGCGAGCAGGTCGACGTGAAGCCGGGCAATGCGATGCCGCTGGCTTCGATGCCGGTCGGCACGATCATCCACAATGTCGAGCTCAAGCCCGGCAAGGGTGGCCAGGTCGCCCGTTCGGCCGGGGCCTACGCCCAGTTGGTGGGCCGCGACCAGGGCATGGCGATCCTGCGCCTCAATTCGGGCGAGCAGCGCATCGTGCACGGTTCGTGCTTTGCCACTGTCGGCGCCGTGTCCAATCCGGACCACGGCAACATCAACGACGGCAAGGCCGGCCGCACCCGCTGGCGCGGCAAGCGTCCGCACAATCGCGGCGTCACCATGAACCCGGTCGATCACCCGCATGGCGGCGGCGAAGGCCGCACCTCGGGCGGTCGTCATCCGGTCTCCCCGTGGGGCAAGCCGACCAAGGGCAAGCGGACGCGGTCCAACAAGGCGACCGACAAGTTCATCATGCGCTCGCGCCACGCGCGCAAGAGCTAAGAGAGGTAAGGTTACGTGACCCGTTCAGTCTGGAAAGGCCCGTTCATCGACGGCTTTCTCTTGAAGAAGGCCGACAAGGTGCGCGAGGGCGGCCGCAACGAGGTGATCAAGATGTGGAGCCGCCGTTCCACCATCCTGCCGCAGTTCGTCGGCCTGACCTTCGGCGTCTACAACGGGCAGAAGCACATCCCGGTGTCCGTGTCCGAGGACATGGTCGGGCACAAGTTCGGCGAGTTCTCCCCGACCCGTACCTACTACGGCCACGGGGCGGACAAGAAGGCGAAGAGGAAATAACCATGGGCAAGGCCAAAGCTCCGCGCAGGCTTGCTGACAATGAGGCGCGCGCCGTTCTACGCACCATCCGCGTCAGCCCGCAGAAGCTCAACCTCGTCGCCGCGATGATCCGCGGCAAGAAGGTAGAGGCTGCGCTCGCCGATCTGGAATTCTCGCGCAAGCGTATCGCGGGCACTGTCCGCAAGACGCTCGAATCGGCGATCGCGAACGCCGAGAACAATCACGACCTCGACGTCGATGCCCTGGTCGTGGCCGAGGCCTATGTCGGCAAGTCGATCGTCATGAAGCGTTTTCATGCACGCGGCCGCGGACGGGCCAGCCGCATCGAGAAGCCGTTCTCGCACCTGACGATCGTCGTTCGCGAAGTCGAAGAACAAGTGGAGGCCGCCTGATGGGCCAGAAAGTCAACCCGATCGGCCTGCGCCTCGGGATCAACCGCACCTGGGACTCGCGCTGGTATGCCAACACCGGCGAGTACGGCGAACTGCTCCACGAGGACATCAAGATCCGCAAGTATCTGATGAACGAACTGAAGCAGGCCGCGGTGTCCAAGGTTGTGATCGAGCGACCGCACAAGAAGTGCCGCGTCACGATCCATGCCGCGCGTCCGGGCCTCATCATCGGCAAGAAGGGCGCGGACATCGAGAAGCTGCGCCGCAAGCTGACCGAGATGACCAAGTCGGAGACGCACTTGAACATCGTCGAGGTCCGCAAGCCGGAGGTCGACGCGACCCTGATCGCGCAGTCGATCGCGCAGCAGCTCGAACGCCGCATCGCCTTCCGCCGCGCCATGAAGCGCGCGGTCCAGTCGGCCATGCGTCTGGGTGCGGAAGGCATCCGCATCAACTGCGCGGGCCGTCTCGGCGGCGCCGAGATCGCACGCATGGAATGGTACCGCGAGGGACGCGTTCCGCTGCATACGCTGCGCGCCGACGTCGACTACGGCACTGCTGAAGCGCAGACCGCCTATGGCATCTGCGGCGTCAAGGTCTGGGTGTTCAAGGGCGAGATCCTCGAGCACGACCCGATGGCCTCCGAGCGGCGCGCCACGGAAGGCGACCAGCACGGCGGTGGTGGCGGCGGACGTCGTCGCGAGCGCGAGAACGCCTGAAGGCGCACACAGGATTGAATTCGGAGTAGACGAAGATGCTGCAGCCAAAGCGCACGAAGTTCCGCAAGCAGTTCAAGGGGCGCATCCATGGCGCCGCGAAGGGCGGGACCAACCTCGATTTCGGCGCTTTCGGATTGAAGGCGCTGGAGCCCGAGCGTGTCACCGCGCGCCAGATCGAAGCGGCCCGCCGCGCGATCACCCGCGAAATGAAGCGCCAGGGCCGGGTCTGGATCCGGATCTTCCCGGACGTCCCGGTGACCTCCAAGCCGACCGAAGTCCGCATGGGCAAGGGCAAGGGCGCGGTCGATTACTGGGCGTGCCGCGTCAAGCCGGGCCGGATCATGTTCGAGCTCGACGGCGTGTCCGAAGACATCGCCCGCGAAGCGCTGCGCCTCGGCGCGGCCAAGCTGCCGGTCAGGACGCGCTTCGTACAGCGCATAGCCGAATAGGAAGGGCCGAGAACATGAACGCCTCCGACGTCAGGGCCAAATCGGCCGACGAACTGAACGACGAGCTTGCCAGCCTTAAGAAGGAGCAGTTCAACCTGCGCTTCCAGAAGGCGACCGGCCAGCTGGAGAAGACATCGCGCGTCAAGCAGGTCCGCCGGGACATCGCGCGCATCAAGACCATCGCGGCCGAGAAGTCGGCCGGCAAGAAGGCTTAAGGACAACAACATGCCAAAGCGCATCCTGCAAGGCACGGTCGTCAGCGACAAGAGCGACAAGACGGTCGTCGTCAAGGTCGAACGCCGCTTCACGCATCCCGTGATGAAGAAGACCGTTCGCATGTCGAAGAACTACAAGGCGCATGACGAGAACAACGACCACAAGGTCGGTGACATCGTGTTCATCCAGGAATCGCGGCCGATTTCGAAGAACAAGTGCTGGGTCGTCGTGACCGAGGCGCAGGCCGAAGCGCAGGCTTAACGAACAACAATGGATCGGCCGCGCCGCGAGATCGCGCGCGTGCCGGATGAAGAAGAAGGCGGCCAGTCATGATTCAGATGCAAACAAACCTCGACGTAGCCGATAATTCCGGCGCGCGTCGTGTCATGTGCATCAAGGTGCTGGGCGGCTCGAAGCGGAAGTATGCATCCGTGGGCGACATCATCGTGGTGTCGATCAAGGAAGCCATTCCGCGCGGCCGCGTCAAGAAGGGCGACGTGATGAAGGCGGTCGTGGTGCGCACCGCCAAGGACATCCGCCGCCCGGACGGCAGCGTGATCCGTTTCGACAAGAACGCGGCCGTTCTCGTCGACAACAAGAAAGAGCCGGTCGGTACGCGTATCTTCGGCCCGGTTCCGCGCGAACTGCGCGCGAAGAACCACATGAAGATCATCTCGCTCGCGCCGGAAGTGCTGTAAGGAGCCCGGACCAATGCAAAAGATACGCAAAGGCGACAAGGTCGTCGTGCTCGCCGGCAAGGACAAGGGCCGTACGGGCGAAGTCGTGACCGTCATGCCTAAGGACGACAAGGCGCTCGTGCGCGGGATCAACATGATCCGCCGCCACCAGCGCCAGTCGCAGTCCCAGGAAGGCGGAATCATTTCCAAGGAAGCGCCGATTCATCTGTCGAACCTCGCTGTCGCCGATCCGAAGGACGGCAAACCGACCCGCGTCGGCTTCGAGGTGAAGGACGGCAAGAAGGTGCGCGTTTCCAAGCGCTCGGGAGCAACCATCGATGTCTAAGACCGCAAGCGAACCGCGGATGAAGGCGCTTTACAAGGATCAGATCCGCAAGGCGCTGCAGGAGCAGTTCAACTACGAGAACGAGATGCAGGTCCCGCGTCTCGACAAGATCGTCATCAACATGGGCGTCGGCGAAGCGACGGCGGATTCCAAGAAGCCGTCCGTGGCGGCCGAGGATCTCGCCATGATCGCCGGCCAGAAGGCCGTGGTGACGCGTGCCCGCAAGTCGATCGCCGGCTTCAAGATGCGCGAGAACATGCCGATCGGCGCAAAGGTGACGCTGCGCAAGGACCGGATGTACGAATTCCTGGACCGCCTGGTCACGATCGCGCTGCCGCGCGTGCGCGACTTCCGCGGACTGAACCCAAAGAGCTTCGACGGCCGCGGCAACTTCGCCATGGGCGTCAAGGAGCACATCGTGTTCCCCGAGATCAATTACGACAAGGTCGATCAGATCTGGGGAATGGACATCATCGTTTGCACGACTGCCAAGACGGACGACGAGGCCCGGGCGCTGCTCAAGGCCTTCAACTTCCCCTTCCGGCAGTAACGGCGGCGAGAAAAGGATTTCGAGAAATGGCCAAGACCAGCTCAGTCGAGAAGAACAAGAAGCGCCGCAAGCTCGTGGCCCAGTACGCTCCCAAGCGCGAAGCGCTGAAGGAGATCGTGATGAACCAGGAGCTGCCGCTCGAGGAGCGCTTCCGTGCGCAGCTCAAGCTGGCTGCGCTGCCGCGCAATTCGGCGCGCAACCGCATCCGCAACCGCTGCGAAGTGACCGGCCGTCCGCGCGCGTATTATCGCAAGTTGAAGATGAGCCGCGTGGCGCTTCGCGAACTCGGATCGCTCGGGATGATCCCGGGTCTGGTCAAGTCGAGCTGGTAAGGAGGACGAACCATGTCATTGAGTGATCCTCTCGGCGATATGCTGACCCGCATCCGCAACGGCCTCGGCCGCAAGAAGAGCAAGGTCTCCACGCCCGCCTCCAAGCTTCGCGCCCGCGTGCTCGACGTCCTTAAGGCGGAAGGCTACATCCGCGACTACAGCCAGACGGATTTCGACAACGGCAAGTCCGAGATCGAGATCGAGCTGAAGTATTTCGACGGCGCTCCGGTCATCCGCGAGATCGCCCGCGTTTCGAAGCCGGGCCGCCGCGTCTACGTCTCGGCGAAGACGATCCCGCAGGTGTCCAACGGCCTCGGAATCTCGATCCTGTCGACGCCGAAGGGCGTGATGGCGGATCACGAGGCGCGCGAGCAGAATGTCGGCGGCGAAGTGCTCTGCCAGATCTTCTGATCCGGCGGGCATGAACCAGGAATAGGGAACGAGGACAAGACAATGTCTCGTATTGGCAAGAAACCGGTCCAGGTGCCGCAGGGCGTCACGGCCAACGTCGACGGCCAGACCGTCACCGCGAAGGGCCCGAAGGGCGAACTCAAGTTCGTCGTGAACGAAGAGGTCCTGGTCAAGATGGAAGACGGCGCGATCGCCGTCGATCCGCGCGACCAGTCGAAGCTCGCGCGCTCGAAATGGGGGATGTCTCGTACCCAGATCGCGAACATCCTCGCCGGCGTGAAGGACGGTTTCGAGAAGCGCCTCGAGATCACCGGCGTCGGCTATCGCGCGGCGATGCAGGGCAAGAACCTGCAGCTCGCGCTGGGCTTCAGCCACGACGTGGTCTACCAGACCCCGGACGGCATCACGATCGCGACGCCGAGGCCGACGGAAATCGTCGTCACCGGCATCGACAAGCAGAAGGTCGGCCAGGTCGCGGCCGAGATACGCGAGTATCGCGGTCCCGAGCCGTACAAGGGCAAGGGCGTTCGGTATTCGGACGAGAAGATCGTCCGCAAGGAAGGCAAGAAGAAGTAGGCCGCGGGTTGCGCGGTCGCGGGAAGGGCTGAACCTTACCGCACACGGCCGCACCCGTTTTCAAAAGGCAAGGAACGAACGAAATGGCTTCCAAGGAATCCACCCAGAAGCGCGCAACGCGCGTTCGCCGGCAGATCAAGAAGGTTGCGGGCGACCGTCCGCGCCTTTCGGTCCACCGCTCGTCGAAGAACATCTACGCGCAGATCATCGACGATTCGCGCGGGCATACGCTGGCGTCGGCATCGACGCTGGAATCAGACGTGAAGGGCTCGCTCAAGACGGGCGCCGACACCGCGGCAGCTTCGGCCGTCGGCAAGCTGATCGCCGAGCGCGCCGTGAAGGCCGGCGTCAAGGAAGTCGTGTTCGACCGCGGCGCGTACATCTATCACGGCCGCGTCAAGGCCCTGGCGGATGCCGCTCGCGAAGGCGGCCTCAGCTTCTGATCTCATCGCCGCCGGCGACCCGAACCGGTCTCCGGCACATCATCAACCCGTGCTACCGGAAAAGAACAAGGAATTAGGACATGGCACAGGAACGCAGGGACGGTGGCCGCGGCCGCGACCGCGAAGAGCGTGACGACGGGATCGTCGACAAGCTCGTCCACATCAACCGCGTCGCCAAGGTCGTCAAGGGCGGCCGGCGTTTCGGCTTCGCCGCGCTCGTCGTGGTGGGCGACCAGAAGGGCCGCGTCGGCTTCGGCCACGGCAAGGCACGCGAAGTGCCCGAGGCGATCCGCAAGGCGACCGAATCCGCCAAGCGCGAGATGATCTTCGTGCCGCTGCGTGACGGGCGCACGCTGCACCATGACGTCGCCGGCCGCCACGGAGCCGGTCGCGTGCTGCTGCGCGCCGCCAAGGCCGGTACCGGCATCATCGCGGGCGGCCCGATGCGCGCCGTTTTCGAGACGCTCGGCATGCATGACGTCGTTGCGAAGTCCATGGGGTCCTCGAACCCCTACAACATGGTGCGCGCGACCTTCGATGCCCTGAAGCATCAGATGCATCCGAAGGACATCGCGTCCCAGCGCGGCATCAAGTACTCGTCGCTGCAGGCACGCCGCGGTGCGGTCGTGGCCGAAGAATAGTCGCGAGCGGTGAAGAGGAACGATTGACATGGCTGAGAAGAAGACGGGCAAGACCCTGACCGTCGAGCAGATCGGCAGCCCGATCCGCCGTCCGGCCGAACAGCGTGCGACGCTGATCGGCCTTGGTCTCAACAAGATGCATCGCCGCCGGACCCTGGAAGACACTCCATCCGTCCGCGGCATGATCGCGAAAGTGCAACATCTCGTCCGCGTCGTGGACGAGGCTTGACCGACGCGGGAGAAAGACAATGAAACTCAACGAATTGCGCGACCGCGAAGGCGCGACCCATTCGAAGAAGCGCCTCGGCCGTGGTATCGGCTCGGGCACCGGCAAGACCGGCGGACGCGGCGTCAAGGGCCAGAAGGCACGCTCCGGCGTCGCCATCAACGGCTTTGAGGGCGGCCAGATGCCGCTCTACCGGCGCCTGCCGAAGCGTGGCTTCAAGAACATCTTCGCCAAGGACTTCAACATCGTGTCGCTCGGACGGATCCAGACGGCGATCGATGCGAAGAAGCTCGACGCCGGCGAGACCGTGACCGTCGACGCACTCGTCAAGGCGGGCGTCCTGCGCCGCGCCAGAGACGGCGTGCGGCTGCTGTCGGACGGCGATCTGAAGGCCAAGCTCAACTTCGACGTTTCGGGCGCTTCGAAGTCCGCGATCGAGAAGGTCGAGAAGGCCGGCGGATCGGTCAAGCTTCCGGAAAAGGCCGCGGAGTAACGCGGCCGGCGGGCGGCGGGTCGACCGTCGCTTGCATGTCGGCTGACCGGAGCTTATTTCCGGGCTTCGCAGATGCGCGCCGCCCCCACGGGCGGCTCGTCTGCGTCACGAAGCGGAGAATTTTTCATGGCATCTGCTGCTGAGCAACTCGCCTCCAATCTGAATTTTGCGGCTTTCGCCAAGGCGGAAGACCTCAAGAAGCGGATATGGTTCACGCTCGGAGCGCTGCTCGTCTACCGCCTCGGCACCTACATCCCCATCCCGGGCATCAATCCGGATGCATTCGCGCAGGCATTCGAACAGCAGTCGGGCGGCGTGCTCGGCATGTTCAACATGTTCTCGGGCGGCGCCGTGCGCCGCATGGCGATCTTCGCGCTCGGCATCATGCCGTACATCTCCGCTTCCATCATCATGCAGCTCATGACGTCGGTCATCCCGACGCTGGAGCAGTTGAAGAAGGAAGGCGAGCAGGGCCGCAAGGTCATCAACCAGTACACGCGGTACGGCACGGTGCTGCTCGCGACCGTCCAGGCCTACGGCATCTCCGTCGGGCTCGAGGGCGGTGCCGGGATCGTCACCGATCCGGGCTGGTTCTTCAAGCTTTCCGCCGTCATCACACTGGTCGGCGGGACGATGTTCCTCATGTGGCTCGGCGAACAGATCACCGCACGCGGCATCGGTAACGGCATCTCGCTGATCATCTTTTCCGGCATCGTGGCGGGACTGCCTTCGGCACTCGGGGGAACGCTGGAGCTCGGCCGCACAGGCGCATTGTCGACCGGCATCATCCTGGCCATCATCGTGCTCGCCATCGTGGTCATCGGCCTCATCGTCTTCTTCGAGCGCGCCCAGCGAAGGCTGCTGATCCAGTATCCGAAGCGTCAGGTCGGCAACCGGATGTTCCAGGGCGACACGTCGCACCTGCCGCTGAAGCTGAACACCGCCGGCGTCATCCCGCCGATCTTCGCTTCGTCGCTGCTGCTTCTGCCCGCGACTCTGGCCGGGTTCTCGACCTCGGAGAACCTTCCGGGTTGGGCAAGTTCCGTCCTGGCGACGCTCGGCCATGGCCAGCCGCTCTACATGCTGCTGTATGCCAGCCTTATCGTGTTCTTCGCCTTCTTCTATACGGCCATCGTCTTCAACCCTAAGGACACGGCCGACCAGTTGAAGAAGCACTCCGGCTTCATCCCGGGCTACCGGCCCGGCGAGCGGACGGCGGAATATATCGACTATGTCCTCACCCGTATCACCGTCGTCGGCGCCATCTATCTGGTCCTGGTCTGCCTGCTGCCGGAATTCCTCATCTCGGCGACCGGCGTACCGTTCTACCTTGGTGGCACTTCGCTTCTGATCGTGGTGAGTGTAACGCTCGACACCGTCGCTCAGATACAGGGGCATCTGATCGCGCATCAGTACGAGGGGCTGATCAAGAAGTCGAAGCTCCGCGGAGGGAAGAGGGGACGATGAGGCTGATACTGCTTGGACCGCCAGGAGCGGGGAAGGGGACGCAGGCACAGCGACTGGTCGAACGACACGGCATTCCGCAGCTCTCCACGGGGGACATGCTGCGCGCCGCAGTGAAGGCCGAGACCCAGGTCGGAAAGAAGGCGAAGGCGGTCATGGACGCCGGTGAACTCGTCTCCGACGACATCGTCAACGCGATCGTTTCCGAGAGGATCGATCAGGACGACTGCGCGCGCGGTTTCATCCTGGACGGCTACCCGCGCACGCTCGCGCAGGCAGATGCCGTCGAGGCGATGCTGCGCCACAAGGGCCAGGGGCTGGACGTGGCGATCGAACTGGTCGTCGACGACAAGGCGCTGGTTGGCCGCATTGCCAAGCGCGCCGCCGAAACCGAGGCTGCCGGGCTGCCCGTCCGCAAGGACGACAATCCCGCGGTCTTCGAGGAACGGCTTCGCGAATACTACAAGAAGACGGCGCCGCTGATCGGCTACTACCATGCCAAGGGGCTCCTCAAGGGTGTCGACGGCATGGCCGACATGGATGCGGTGACCGCGTCGATCGAGAACATCCTCGGCGGGGTCGCCCGCAAAAACTGAGACGACACGGTTGACGGAACCGGCGCACTGGACTATAGCGCCACGTCTCCCAATCAGACCGGCTGTCGACTGGGCCTTCGTGGCGCGTCTTCAGCATTCGTGGGAAACCCCGCAGGGGCCGGCCTCCACCGGACGCGGGAACATTTCAATGCGCCGGCCGGAGCACGCTCCGGCGGCCCAGATGGAGAAGAAGATGGCCCGTATAGCAGGCGTCAACATACCGACCAACAAGCGCGTGGTGATCGCGCTGCAGTACATCCACGGGATCGGCTCGAAGTTCGCGCAGGAGATCGTCGATAAGGTCGGCATCCCGGCCGAGCGCCGCGTGCACCAGCTGACCGATGCCGAGGTGCTGCAGATCCGCGAGGCGATCGACCGCGACTACCAGGTCGAGGGCGATCTTCGCCGCGAGACCTCGATGAACATCAAGCGGCTGATGGACCTCGGCTGCTACCGTGGCCTGCGTCATCGCCGCTCCCTGCCGGTACGCGGCCAGCGTACCCACACCAACGCCCGCACCCGCAAGGGACCGGCGAAGGCGATCGCAGGCAAGAAGAAGTAAGGGAGCGAGTAGCGAATTAGCGAGTTGCGAACAGGGTTTCCCCACTCGCCACTCGCTACTCCCTATTCGCGCTCCAGGTGTAGCCGCTGGCATTACGGCGGCGTCGATATCGAACGAAAGGAAAGACATGGCCAAGGAAGCCGCACGCGTTCGCCGCCGCGAACGCAAGAACATCTCGTCGGGCGTCGCGCACGTAAGCTCGACCTTCAACAACACCATGATCACCATCACCGATGCGCAGGGCAATACGATTGCCTGGTCGTCGGCCGGCGCCCAGGGCTTCAAGGGTTCGCGCAAGTCGACCCCGTTCGCGGCCCAGATCGCCGCCGAGGATTGCGCCAAGAAGGCGCAGGAGCATGGCATGCGCCAGCTCGAGGTCGAGGTTTCCGGCCCGGGCTCGGGTCGTGAATCCGCACTTCGCGCGCTGCAGGCGGCCGGCTTCACCATCTCGTCGATCCGCGACGTGACGCCGATCCCGCACAATGGATGCCGGCCGCGCAAGAAGCGCCGCGTCTGATACTGTTTTCGTCAACCACCGTACGAGCGCCCGCCGGGCGCTCCTATGCGGTTTCCAGATCGCCCGGCACGATTGGATGGTGCCGGGGTAACGGAAGGAAAAACGCATGATCCAGAAAAACTGGCAAGAACTCATCAAGCCGAGCAAGATCGAGTTCTCTTCCAAGAAGAAGACGATGACGACGCTCGTCGCCGAACCGCTGGAGCGCGGCTTCGGCCTCACGCTCGGCAACGCGCTTCGCCGCGTCCTCCTGTCTTCGCTGCGCGGCGCGGCCGTGACGGCGGTGCAGATCGACGGCGTCCTGCACGAGTTCTCGTCGATCCCGGGCGTCCGGGAAGACGTTACCGACATCATCCTGAACATCAAGGAGATCGCCATCCGGATGGAGGGCGACGGGCCCAAGCGCATGGTCGTGCGCAAGCAGGGCCCGGGCGTCGTCACCGCCGGCGACATCCAGACCGTGGGGGACGTCGCGATCCTCAATCCCGAGCACGTGATCTGCACGCTGGACGAGGGTGCGGAGATCCGCATGGAGTTCACCGTCGACACCGGCAAGGGCTACGTGCCGGCCGAGCGCAATCGCGCCGAGGACGCCCCGATCGGGCTGATCCCGGTCGACAGCCTGTACTCGCCGGTCAAGAAGGTCTCCTACAAGGTCGAGAACACCCGCGAGGGACAGGTTCTCGACTATGACAAGCTGACGATGACGATCGAGACCGACGGGTCGATCACGGGCGAGGATTCCGTTGCCTTCGCCGCGCGCATCCTGCAGGACCAGCTCGGACTCTTCGTCAACTTCGAGGAGCCGCAGAAGGCACAGCCGGAAGAGGCGGTCACCGAGCTCGCCTTCAACCCGGCGCTGCTCAAGAAGGTCGACGAACTGGAGCTCTCGGTCCGTTCGGCCAACTGCCTGAAGAACGACAACATCGTCTACATCGGCGATCTCATCCAGAAGACCGAGGCGGAGATGCTGCGCACCCCGAACTTCGGACGCAAGTCGCTGAACGAGATCAAGGAAGTTCTCGCGGCGATGGGCCTGCATCTCGGCATGGAAGTGCAGGACTGGCCGCCGGAAAACATCGAAGACCTCGCCAAGCGTTACGAAGATCAATACTAGCGAATAGGGAATGGCGAATGGCGAATAGGGAATGACTACTCGCTACTTGCTACTCGCTCCTCGCTCCTGAAACCCCGCCAAGTATGGCACCGAAGGAGAAACAGTCATGCGCCATGGACGTTCCGGCCGCCGGCTGAACCGCACATCGAGCCACCGCAAGGCCATGTTCACCAACATGGCAGCTTCGCTCATCGAGCATGAGCAGATCACCACGACCCTGCCGAAGGCCAAGGAGCTTCGCCCGATCGTGGAGAAGCTGGTCACGCTCGGCAAGCGCGGCGACCTGCATGCACGCCGCCAGGCCATCTCGCAGGTCGGCAGCGACCAGCTGGTGAAGCGCCTGTTCGACACGATCGCGCCGCGCTACGCAGACCGCAACGGCGGCTATCTGCGCATCATGAAGGCGGGCTTCCGTTTCGGCGACAACGCCGCGATGGCGGTGATCGAGTTCGTCGACCGCGACGCTTCGGCCAAGGGTGCGGCGGACCGCGCACGCGCTGACGCCGAAGAGGCGAACGGGGAAGCCGAAGCCGCGTAAGTCGCATCCGCTTCGGCCTCGGCTACCATTCGTTATCCAGACCCCGCGGGTGCAAACCTCGCGGGGTTTTTTCGTTCAGGTCCGCTCGCTGCGAGGCCAAACGGAGCCAGGCGTCCCGCGGCCTTCCATTTCCCACAATCCTTTGTGAAAAAGGGCGCGGACGAATGAGCAGGGGATTCGCATGACCGTCAGATATTCCGGTTTCGCAAAGGCCGCCTTGCTGGCCCTTCTCATAGCCGTTCCCGCCGCGGCCCAGGACAAGGACGGCGGCCTTCTTCGCGGTCTGCTCGACGAGTTGCTGCCCTTCGGCGACAGCAAGGACCCGGACGACGCCGAGGCGCCGAAAATGGCGCCTGTCCCCCTTGCTCCGGTTCCGGTCGAGGACAATCGGCGCCGTGTCCCGTTCGGGCGCGAGGAGATACAGCTTTCGTTTGCGCCGCTGGTGAAGGAGACCGGGCCGGCGGTTGTCAACGTCTATGCCAAGCAGCAGGTGCGGGCCCGTTCTCCCTTTGCCGGTGATCCTTTTTTCGAGCAGTTCTTCGGCCGCCAGATGCCGCCGCGCGTGCAGTCCTCTCTCGGATCGGGCGTGATCGTCGATTCTTCCGGAATCGTGGTGACCAATTTCCACGTCATCCGCGACGCCGACGAGGTGAAGGTCGCCTTGGCCGACGGACGCGAGTTCGAAAGCAGGATCCTGCTCAAGGAGGAATCCATCGATCTCGCGGTGCTGAAGATCGACAGCGACGAGCCGTTTCCGGTGGTCGCCATCGGCGATTCGGATGCGCTGCAGGTGGGCGATCTCGTGCTGGCGATCGGCAACCCTTTCGGCGTCGGCCAGACGACGACGAGCGGCATCGTGTCGGCGCTGGCGCGCAACCACATCGGCGTCGCCGACTTCGGCTTCTTCATCCAGACCGACGCGGCCATCAATCCGGGCAATTCCGGCGGTGCGCTCATTGACATGTCCGGCAATCTCGTGGGCCTCAACACCGCCATCTACAGCCGCTCGGGCGGTTCGATCGGTATCGGCTTCGCCATTCCGTCGAACATGGTCCGCGCGGTGGTGGAAACTGCAAGGCAGGGCGGAAACGCATTCGAACGGCCCTTCGTAGGGGCCGAGTTCGATGCGGTGACACCGCAGATCGCCGAAGCGCTCGGCCTGGCGCGTCCGCGCGGGGCAATCGTGCTTTCGCTCTATGACGACGGGCCGGCGCAGAAGGCCGGGCTGGCACCGGGCGACGTCGTCCTGGCGTTGAACGGCGCACCCATCGAGCATGTCGATGCGCTCGGCTACCGGCTGGCCACCCAGCCGATCGGATCGACGGTGACGTTCGACATCCTCTCCAAGGGCGAGGAGCGGCAGGTAGCGGTCGAACTCGTGCGCGCGCCGGAAGGCGCCGACAGCACGGTCGTCGACATCCTGGGCGAGAGCCCCTTCGCCGGCGCGAAGGTCGCGCAACTGTCGCCGCGCCTGGCGCAGCGCCTGCGTATGCCGATCTCGACGAGTGGCGTGGTGATGGTCGACGTGCCGCGCGACACGCCCGCAGCGCAGTTCGGCTTCCGCGCGCGCGACATCGTACGGGAGGTCAACGGCGAGACGATCGACACGGCGGAGACGCTGGAGAAGGTGGCCATGATGAAGTCGCGCTGGTGGCGGTTCACGATCGAGCGCGACGGAAACATCCTGCAGCAGATGCTACGCTACTGATCTCGTGGCCGACCTCTTCCAGCCCGACGAACCGATGCGGCCCGAGCCGGGAAGGCCGCTCGCCGATCGGCTGCGGCCAGCGGCGCTGGACGAAGTCGTCGGGCAGGAGCATCTGACCGGCGAGGACGGCGTGCTCACGCGCATGATCCGCGCAGGGTCGCTCGGCTCGATGATCTTCTGGGGTCCACCCGGCACCGGCAAGACGACCGTAGCGCGGCTGCTCGCAGGCGAGACCGGTCTCGCCTTCGAGCAGATTTCGGCGATCTTCTCCGGCGTGGCGGACCTGAAGAAGGTCTTCGAGACGGCGCGCATGCGGCGTGCCAACGGTCGCCAGACCCTGCTCTTCGTCGACGAGATCCACCGCTTCAACCGGGCACAGCAGGACGGCTTTCTCCCCGTGATGGAGGATGGAACCATCACACTGGTCGGAGCCACCACCGAGAACCCGTCCTTCGAGCTGAACGCGGCCTTGCTGTCGCGGGCGCGCGTGCTGGTATTCCATTCGCTGTCGCCGGAGACGATCGCAAGGCTGCTGGACCGAGCGGAAAAGACGGAGAACAGGCCGCTGCCGCTCAATGAGGAGGCGCGCGCGGTGCTGATCCGCATGGCCGACGGCGACGGCCGCGCCTCGCTGACGCTGGCCGAGGAGGTCTGGCGCGCGGCAAAACCCGGTGAGACCTTCGACGCCGAGGCCCTGCAGCGCGTCGTGCAGCGACGTGCGCCGATCTACGACAAGAGCCAGGACGGCCACTACAACCTGATTTCCGCCCTGCACAAGTCGGTGCGCGGCAGCGATCCGGATGCGGCACTCTACTATCTCGCCCGCATGTTCGACGCCGGAGAGGACCCGCTCTATCTTGGGCGGCGGCTGGTCAGGATGGCGAGCGAGGACATCGGCCTGGCCGATCCCCAGGCGCTGGTCATCGCCAACGCAGCCAAGGACGCCTTCGATTATCTCGGCTCGCCGGAGGGCGAACTGGCGCTGGCGCAGGCCTGCGTCTATCTTGCGACGGCACCGAAATCGAACGCGGTCTATACGGCCTTCAAGGCGGCGACGCGCGCGGCCAAGGAGCACGGTTCCCTGATGCCGCCCAAGCACATCCTGAATGCTCCGACAAAGCTCATGAAGGCCGAGGAGTACGGCACCGGCTACGAATACGACCACGACGCGCCGGATGCCTTCTCGGGCCAGGACTATTTTCCTGAGAAGCTCGGTCGGCAGACCTTCTACGATCCCCCTGACCGGGGCTTCGAGCGCGATATCCGCAAGCGGCTCGACTACTGGGCCAAGCTGAGGCGGGAACGCACGGCGCGGGACCGGTGAGATGACCCGGGATGCATCCGTTCGCTCGCAGCGGAGGGTGGTCCGGGTCGGAAATCTCGATGTCGTGCTGGTGGATTCCATCACGCAGGTTCTGCCGGAGGACGCGGGGCAGGTGGTCGTGACCGGTTCGCACGGCGGGGGAAGCGCGGCATCCTTTGCCATGCGGGTGCCGGCGCTACTCTACGTCTTCAACGACGCCGGCATCGGCAAGGACCGCGCCGGCATTTCGGGGCTCGATGGCCTCGAGGCGCAAGGGATTGCCGCGTGCGCGGTCTCCAATGTCAGCGCGCGGATCGGCGATGCATCCGACACGCTGGAAAACGGGGTCATCTCTTCGGCCAATGCACTGGCCGGACGGCTCGGGCTTGCCTGCGCATCGAGGCTCCGCACGGCGCTGCAAGATCTGCACCGGACCGATCCCGTCCCGGAAACTTGATCCTCATCAAGGCGTGAGCCGCGCAGACCCGGCATGCTTCCTTCAAACGAGAAAGAGGCAGAAGTCCCTTGATACCCAATCGCACATCTATCGTCCTCGGGGCGTGGCTCGCATTTGCCGCTCCCGCCAACCTTTTTGCCCAGTCCGACAATCCCGCCTGGCTCGACGAACTCGAGCGCCAGATCGCCGAGCAGGAACAATGCGAGGTGGGCTTCTACATCTTCATCGACGAACAGAAGCTCGGCGGCCTGAACACCGTGCAGACAAAGCTGCAGTGCGTGGACGGGCGTCAGTTCGACGCATCGCGCACCGAGCCCGCGACGGAGTTCGAGATCAGCGAGTGCGGTACCCGCGTCTGCTGATCCGCCGACCCGCCTCCAGGAAAAGGAACTGCGACATGCACGTGCTCATCATCTACGGAACCGTGGAAGGCCATACGCGCAAGATTGCGCGCAACATTTCTTCCACCATCCAGAGCATCGGTCACGAGACCACCGTCTTCGACGCGGGCGATCTCGGTGACGTCGACCTGGACATCGCCGATGCCGTCATCGTCTGTGCACCCGTCCATATGGGGCAATATCCGATGGCAATCGCGCATTGGCTCACGACGAGGGCAGACAGGCTCGCGAAATTGCCCGGCGCCTTCGTTTCGGTTTCTCTTGCCGCGGCATCGCCCTTCCCGGAAGAACACGCCGAAATCCAGAAGCTGACCCAGGCGCTTTTCGACCGGACCGGATGGAAGCCGCGAATGGTGCATCAGGCCGCCGGCGCGCTGCGCTACCCTCAGTACGACTTCCTGAAGCGGCTGCTTATGAAGCACATCGCGTACAAGGAAGGCGGACCGACGGACGTCACCAAGGACCACGAGTTCACCAACTGGAACGCGCTTTCGGCCTTCGTCGAAGGCTTTGTCGGCGATTGCGCGCGCCCGGCGAAGGTCGCGACGAAGGAAACCAGCCCGACCTGATCCCCATCGTGCATGCGCTCTCCGGCCGGACTCGTGCGGCCGGTGAGGATGCGCTAAGACCCCGCCATCGCCAACTGGTCGCGAGGTCTCATTCGATGAAGGAACTAGCGCTCGTCGCGGCAGGCGGTGCCATAGGCGCTTCGCTGCGCCACCTGGTCGGCGGCGCGATGCTGCGCATGGCCGGCATGTCGTTTCCCTGGGGAACGCTGACGGTCAACCTGGTCGGCTCCTTCCTCATGGGAGTCTTCATCGAACTGCTGGCGCGGCGTTTCGGCGCTTCCAACGAGTTGAGGCTTTTCGTGGCGACGGGCCTGCTCGGCGGCTTCACCACTTTCTCGGCCTTTTCGCTCGACGTCGCAGTGCTGTGGGAACGCGGCGCGAGCGGTCCCGCCGCGGCCTATGTCGTTGCAAGTATGGTCGGGGCTGTTGCAGCGCTCTTTGCCGGGTTGTGGATCATACGCGCCGTGGCTTGAGATCGCCGCCTGCGGCGCGGAGGCGGAAAAGGCGTTTTGCATTCTCTCTGCGGCTGAACTATCCACATCGCGCGTCGCAAGGGTTCCGACGCGCAGGCGCGGCAGGAGTTTCATGGCAGGCATCCAGCAGATCAGCGTCGAACCGGGCGAGGCCGGGATGCGGCTCGACCGCTGGTTCAAGACGCATTTTCCAGGCCTCGGATTCGGCCATCTGCAGAAGCTCCTGCGGTCGGGCCAGATCAGGGTCGACGGCGGCCGCGCGAAGTCGGACACGCGCGTGGAGCCAGGACAGGTCATCCGCGTGCCGCCGCTCGACATCGACCGCAAGGGCGACGAGCCGATGACGGCGCACTCGGTCCGCGCCCAGGGCGACGGCGAGGTGCTGGCCAAGATGCTGATCCACGAGGACGACAAGGTCTTCGTCTTCAACAAGCCGTCCGGACTGGCGGTGCAGGGTGGCTCCGGAGTTTCGCGCCACGTCGACGGCATGCTGGAGGCCTGGCGCAGCAAGAAGGGCGAGAAGCCGCGGCTCGTCCACCGCCTGGACCGC
Source organism: uncultured Alphaproteobacteria bacterium (assembly GCA_963747465.1). Taxonomy (GTDB): domain Bacteria; phylum Pseudomonadota; class Alphaproteobacteria; order Rhizobiales; family Rhizobiaceae; genus Aquibium. The sequence continues at coordinate 541,956 of CAVVFC010000002.1, read as the reverse complement.
GACACGTCGGGCGTGCTGGTGGTCGCGCGCACGCGGCTCGCCGCGATGAAGCTGGCGGAAGCATTTCGCGGCCGGGACGCGAAGAAAACCTACTGGGCCCTGGTCAAAGGCGTGCCGAAGAAACGCGAGGACAAGATCTCGACGTGGCTGGTCAAGGAGCAGACGCCGGACGGCGACCGTGTCCGGGTGGCGAAACACGGCGAAACCGGAGCAGACCACGCAATGTCCTACTATCGCGTCGTGGAGCAGGCGGGCCAGACTCTTTCCTGGCTGGAGATGGAGCCCTACACCGGCCGGACGCATCAGCTTCGCGTCCACGCGGCCTATATCGGCTGCCCGATCATCGGCGACCCCAAGTACTTCGAGGCGGACACCAACTGGGACTTCCCCGGCGGTGTCCAGAACCGGCTGCACCTGCATGCGCGCCGCATCCGCATTCCCCATCCGGATCGCGGCGTCATCGACGTGTCGGCGCCGCTCCCGCCGCACATGCGCCAAAGCTGGAACCTGATCGGCCTCGACGATGCGAGCGCGGAGGAAACGGAAGGGTGAGCGCGGTGGCGCAGGGTTCCGAGCGCCGCGATGCGATCGATGCCGCCGCGGCGCTGCTGATGCTCGGCCTCACTGTTTCCTGGGGCCTGAACGGCGTCGCGGCGAAGATATCCAACGATGGCTACAGCCCCGTGTTCATCTCCATGGCCCGTTCGACCATCGCGGCGGTGTGCGTCTTCCTCTGGTGTCGCTGGCGCGGCATTCCCCTGTTCGAAAGGGACGGCACGCTGGGAGCGGGACTTCTGGCCGGCGCCCTGTTCGGCATCGAATTCGTCCTGATTTTCTGGGGCCTGGACTTCACGACGGTCGCGCGCAGCGCGCTGATGATCAACACGATGCCCTTCTGGGTGCTTCTCGGCGCCCATCTCATGCTCGGCGAGCGGATGTCTCTGCTCAAGCTCGCCGGCACGGTCCTGGCCTTCTGCGGGGTGGCGCTGGTCTTTTCCGACGAACTCAGCCTGCCGGATCCCGGGGCCCTGAAGGGAGACGTCATGTGCCTCCTGGCGGGCGTCGCGTGGGCGGCGACCATCATCGTCATCAAGCGCTCGAAGCTCGCCAACGCCAGCGCGGAGAAGACGCTGCTCTACCAGCTCGCGGTATCGGCCGTCATCACCATGCCGCTGCTTGCAGTCTCCGGTCCGGCGATACGCACGCCGGACGTTCTCTCGACATCCGCGCTTCTGTTCCAGGCGACCTACATCGTCGCCTTCACCTATCTTGTCTGGTTCTGGTTGATGCGACGGTATCCGGCCGCGGGCCTGTCGAGCTTCGCTTTCCTGACGCCGGCCTTCGGAGTTGTTCTGGGCGGAATGCTGCTCGACGAACCGCTCAGCCCGCGCATCTTTCTGGCGCTCGGCCTGATTGCCGTCGGACTCCTCGTCGTAAACCGGCCGGGTCGGAAAGTCCCGCCGGCTTGAACCGGGTCCGATGACGCTTACCTTGGTGAAAATCCTTTCCTGTCTCGTGACAACGGCGCTGCATCATGCGTGACATCCTGAACGATCTCGAATCCGGCATGCTGTCCGATCCGGACCCGATCAAGCGGGCGCAGAGACAGATGCGCCAGCCTCTCCCGAAACGCTTCTACGGGCACGCATCGGTTGCGCCGGTGGAAGGCGGGTACACCGTTCACCTGGACGGCAGGCCCATCCGCACACCGGGCAGGGCGGTCGTCACCCTTGCCAGCGAACCGGCCGCGCGGCTGGTCGCCGATGAATTCGAGTGCCAGAAGGACGAGATCGATCCCGTCACCATGCCCGTGACGCGGCTCGTCAACACGACCATCGATGGCGTCGCCAACCAGCCGGACGCGGTTCTCGAGGACATCCTGCGCTACGCATCGTCCGATCTCCTGTGCTATCGCGCCGCAGGCCCCGACCGCCTGGTCGCGCTGCAGTCCGAGGCCTGGGATCCGATCCTCGACTGGGCCCGCAACACTCTGGGCGCCCGCCTGTTCCTGGCCGAGGGTGTCATCCAAGTCGAGCAGCCGCGCGAGTCGATCGCGGCGCTGGGCGTGCATCTGCGGCTCGCTACCGAGCCATTCAGGCTCGCCAGCCTTCACGTCATGACGACGCTGACCGGCTCGGCGCTGCTGGCGCTGGCCGTCGACGCGGGCGAACTCGACGTCGAGACGGCCTGGAGAGCGGCCCATGTCGATGAGGACTGGACGATCGCACAATGGGGCGAGGACGCCGAGGCGGCCGCCGCGCGGCAGAACCGATACCGCGACATGGTGGCCGCCTATACCCTGCTAGGCCCTTCGCCAGACCTGAACCTCCGCCAGTTCCTGCTTCGGCATCTGCGGGAGGCAAGCGCGGCGGCGACGCGGCATCAAGCGTCGCGATGGAAGATCCGTATCGCGTCAGGCCGGCGGGTCGGCGGGTCCGCTGGCGAGGAGGGGATTGGAGACCAAACTGCCCGGCACCAGATGCACCACCTTGAAGCCGCGCGCCTTCAGGTCGGCAAGGAGCCCGGGCAGCATGGAAACGGTTCGGGCATGGATATCGTGGAAGAGCACGATGCCTGACCCGCGGGCGGTGCGCAAGGCTCTGGCCCGGAGCGCATCGGCGCGGTTGAAGTAGTCCTTCGAATCGATGTCGGCGTCGATGACGACCACGTGGCGGCCGGCGAGGCTGGCACGCAGTGCCCGGGTTTCCGCGAGGTATGGGAAAGCGGAAGAACGGCGCCGTCCGCAGGCCGGCTGGCTTCAGCGCCGCCGCCACGCTGTTCTGCCCGGTTTCGATCTGCGCCAGCGCCTTCTCCTGCCCGAGGCCCGCGAGGTTGGGATGGTTTTGCGTATGCGTGCCGACGGTGTGGCCGCGCGCCGCCACTTTCCGGGCTATTGCCGGATAGGCATTCGCCATCTGGCCGACCATCAGGAAGGTCGCCTTCACTCCGTATCGGTCGAGTGTGCGGAGGATCTTCTTCGGTCTTGCCGGGCATCGGGCCGTCGTCGAAGGTCAGCACGATCTCCTTGGGGCCGAGGCGGATGTCGGAGGTGCTGCTGACCCTGATCGTGCGCCCGGCAAGCCCGCCGGTCGGGATAGGCAACTGGTCGGGGCGGAGCATGGCGACCTGGGGCGCCAATTGTCCGTCGCCGGGCCGCTGCTTGGGTGCGAATGCGAGCGTGGGGGGCTCCACCGCCTCGACCTTCCGTGGCCCGTTGGCACATCCGGCCAGAGCCGCGCCGAGAACCAGGGAAACCAGAACACAGCCAACTCTACGCATCGAGAACACCCGGACAGGAACAAACTCGCCGGATTGTTTCCGATCGTCGTTAATGGAAGCCTAAGCGGGGCTTTTGTTTACAATGCCGGTAACGGCCATAACCGCGCGTCGCCGACCAGGTATGCGCCACAACCGCAGGGGAGCGGCAGATGATGCGCATTCAGAAGGTGCAGATCGACAAGATCTATGTGCCGACCGCGCGCAAGAAGACCCTGCATCCGGAGACGGTTCGCATCCTGGCCGAAGACATCCTGGAGAACGGTATGAAAATGCCGATCCAGGTGCGCAAGGACGGAGAACGCCACGTGCTCGTGGAAGGCCTGCACGGCTAGAGGCGGCGAAGTGGCTCGGCGAACAGGAGATCGACGCCTATCTGGTCCAGGCGCGCAAGCATTGAGCCAGGCGTCGTCCGGGACAGCGCGATGCGCGGTGACGGTTGAGCATCAGCCACAGAATATCGCCGCGACGCTGAAGAACGCCGGAAAGCCGAAGACGAACCAGACCCGGTAGAGCCGGAAATAGGCCGGGCGGCAGCGCCTCTCCGGTACTGTGCCGCGACCCGGGCGAGATTGCGCAGGCGAAGCTGGATCGCAGACCACCGGCAGCCAGAAGAGCCCGGTCACGCACGTAAAGGCCAGCGACAGGACGATCCATCCCTCCGAGAGCGGCCATCCCACCAGCCTGGGCGAGCCAGCCGCCGGTGACAGGCTGCAGGCATCGACTGCCGTTGCCGTGAACAGCGCATCGGCGATCACCACCGTGCCTGCGACATGGGCGATCGTCTTCGCGTCCTGTCCAGCAGTGCGCATCGATGCATATGATGCGCAGCGCCGGTTTCGAAAACACGCGGCGCCGACCACGTGGACGAAGCGCAGCATCTCCTCCAAGCGTCTACCGCTCCTCGAAGATGGCGAGCGCCACCAGCGCGAGCACGATCGAGGGCAGCACCTTCACCAGCGGCCGAGCGGCTCGAGCCACAGTTGCGGCGTCAGGGCGGTGGCCGTCAGGAGGTAGACAGCCGAGAGCCCGATCATGCATTTCAGCGCCGCGGACGCGAAGCGCCGTCACTATCGTGCAAAGGCCGATCAGGATGTCGGCGACGCTCGTCACAAGCGTCAGGACGGCGGCGGCCGGCGCCGGAAAGCCGGCCGAGACAAGCTGGCCCGCCGCTGCCGACCAGCCGGCGAGCGCGATGACGCCCGACGCGATCCAGAAGGCGGCGAGCGTGCCGAAGACAAGCGGCTTCATCAGATAGAGCCGCGCGAACCAGAGGTCCTGGACGCCTGCCGGATGGGCGGCAAGGGTCTCGGCCAGCGTCGCCACTCCGCGGCGCGGCACCGCGAGGTCACCGGTCACGCCGCCCCGCGCGACCAGCATCGCGGTCGACCGCAGCGGCGAACGCCAGCCGAGCCGGCCGAGGAGATCGGCGACGAGCGAGGTTCCTCCGGCAATGGCGGCGGGAACGTTCAGCACCCGTGCTTCGGGCAGTCCGAGCCAGCGCCGGTGAACGGCGACCGCCTGCGCGAGCGTCAGGGTCTCGTCGGCGGAGAGATCAAGATCGCTTCCGACGGTGATCGCGCCTTCGAGCGCCTCGGCCACCGCCGAGGCGACGTCGTCCATCGACACGAACTGCATCGGTGTGGAGGCATGGACCAGCGGCGTCACACCGGGAAACGCCGCAGCGCGCGCAGGAGCGCCGATCCGCCATAGGCGTTGCGCCCGATCACGACGGCCGGGCGCAGGATGACGAACGGGAGGCCGGATGCCTTCAGGGCGGCGTCGGCACTCCGCTTGGTGGCGAGGAAAGGCGTCTACGCCGCCGCTCCCTTCGGTGCGGGCGGACACCTGGACGATCATGCGCGATCGTCAGACGAACCTGCGGCTTCATAGAGCGCCCGCATCGCGCGGTCCTGGACGTTTGCCACGTCGTCGCGCGGAAGTCATCCTGGAGACGCCCGCACAGTTCACCACCGCTCGACGTCTTCAAGCAGCGGCCCAGGCGCCGGTGTCGCAAGATCGACGAGATCGGCGGCGATCCAGGCGATCTCCGGAAGTCGCCGAGACGCGGCTTCGACATCGCGCGCCAGCGCCACGACGCAATGGCCGCGGGCCGACAGCGACGTCGTCACCGCCGTGCCGATCAAACCGCTGCCGCCGAGAATCAGGATCCGCATGGAGAAGACTAGGCGAGGCGCGAGCGGCGGCGCAAACCCGGCCGCACCGGGTGTCCGGAAAACATGGTGGTCAGTCGCTCGTGACAGGGCTAACGTGGAGATTGTCCGATGATCAAGCACCAGTTCACCCTCCCGCGCATCGTCGGTGCGAGTATCGCGCTTCTGGCGGTCCTGCTCGCCGCCGGCTGGCTGACCCGCGAGGATATGACGACAAAACCCTACTTGAAGGTTCTGGGCAGCGGCTTCATGTTCAACTACCGGGTCGCCGACGTCTATTACGGCTTCACCGCGATCGTGCAGCGGCCGTTGCCGACCGGTTCGATCATCGAAGCCTCCTTCGAGGACCCGTCGGGCGGCCCGGAACACGTCGTGCGGACCCGCGTCGGGACCGGCACGAACCGTTATTCCCTGCGTTCTCCAAGCGTCAGGGGCGTCGAGAGGCACAAGCCCTACACGATCGCGATCCGGGTGCTCGACCGCGAGGAAAAACAGGTGCTCTGGCGCAACGAATTCGGCGTGAGATCGCAGATTGGCGACGAGGTCGTACCGGACGAGCCGCTGACAATCGGCCCTGGCTATGCGCTCAACAGACGGACCGGTGGATGAACGGCTCCCGGACTGCTACGGATCGGCGATGAGCGAAGACCACCACCATCACCACGACAATGACCTCGACCCAATGGCGGCGCGGGTGAAGGCGCTGGAGACGATCCTGACCGAAAAGGGCCTGATCGATCCCGCCGCGATCGACGCGATCGTCGAGACCTACGAGACCAAGGTCGGGCCGCGCAACGGCGCCCGCGTCGTCGCCAAGGCTTGGAGCGAACCGGAGTTCGCCGAATGGCTGCGCGCGGACGCGACGGCGGCCATCGCCTCGCTCGGCTATACCGGCCGCCAGGGCGAACACATGCAGGCGGTGTTCAATTCGCCCGAACGGCACAACCTCGTCGTCTGCACGCTCTGCTCCTGCTATCCCTGGTCCGTGCTCGGCCTCCCTCCGGTCTGGTACAAGGCGCCCGCCTACCGCAGCCGGGCCGTGATCGACCCGCGCGGGGTGCTTGCGGAGTTCGGGGTGGAATTGCCCGCCGACCGCGAGATCCGGGTGTGGGATTCGACCGCGGAACTGCGCTACCTCGTGATACCCGAGCGCCCCGCCGGCACCGACGGCTGGGACCAGGAGCGACTCGCCCGGCTGGTGACGCGCGATGCGATGATCGGCACCGGGCTCGCGACCGCGCCGGAGGCGGCATGAACGGTCCGCAGGATCTCGGCGGGCAGATGGGATTCGGCCCGGTCGCACCGGAACGAAACGAGCCGCTCTTCCATGCGGACTGGGAGAAGCGGGCGCTTGGCGTGACGCTCGCCGCCGGCGCGCTGGGCGCCTGGACCATCGACGAGAGCCGGCATGCGCGCGAGAGCCTGCATCCGGCGGACTATTATTCCTCGAGCTACTACGAGATCTGGATCAAGGCGCTGGAGACGCTTCTCCAGCGGCACGGCTTCGTGTCGAGCGAGGAACTGGGCGAGGGCAGGGCGCTCGTCGCGGGCGCCGCACCCAAACGCGTGCTCAAGGCTACGGAGGTCGCGGGTGTGCTCGCACGCGGCGGGCCCTGCGACCGGGCGGTGGCTTCGACGCCGAAGTACCGCCCTGGTCAATGTGTCCGGGCGCGCAACATGCATCCGCAGGGCCACACCCGGCTGCCGCGCTACGTGCGAGGCCAGGTCGGGACGGTGGAGGCGGTGCGGGGCGGCTTTGTTTTCCCTGACAGCAACGCGCATGGCGCGGGCGAAAACCCGGAATGGGTCTACACGGTCGTCTTCGACGGGCGTGATCTGTGGGGTGTCGATGGCGATCCGTCGTTGAAGGTCAGCGTGGACGCCTGGGAGAGCTATCTTGAGCCGGCCTGATGCCCGGTCCGGCCCGGACTTTCCGGAACCCGGCGCCGAAACCGCCTTTGCCGAACCCTGGCAGGCGCATGCCTTCGCGATGGTCGTCGCCCTCCACCAACGCGGGCTGTTCGCGTGGGAAGAATGGGTGGCGGTTCTTTCGCGCGAACTGGAGCGGACCGGAGCCGACCCCGAGGGCAGGGACTACTACGACCATTGGCTCGCGGCCCTCGAGCGCCTCCTGTCCGACAAGGACATTGCCGCTGCCGACGAGATCGCCGCGATGGCCGCGGCCTGGCAGCGCGCCGCGCATGCAACCCCGCATGGCCGGCCGATCGTGATCGAGAACGATCCGCGGCGAGGCGCCTGACCGGCGATGCGGTACCTCCTTTCGCATGCGCGGCTCTTTATCCGGAAATGAGCATCGCGAGCCTGGTTCTTCTCGCAACGGCGGTCGCGCTGGCATGCGTGTTCTTCAATCCGCGGCTCTTGCGCTCGCAACGCTGGCAGGCGACCGTCACGCCGCTCGCGTCGATCATCGGTTCGGGTTTTCTCGTCGTCGGTCCCATCCTGGCAACCATCGCGGGGACCTCGGCCTGGGCCGCGATGGGAGCCCTGTGCGCGGTGGCCTACCTGTTCGGAGCGGCGGTGAGGGAGAACATCCTGAATGTCGAGCCGCAACTCGGGTACGGCGCATCGCAGACCGTAGCGGGGCTGGAACGGGCATCCGAAACGGCGCTCTCTTTCGCCTATTTCGTCTCGGTCGCCTACTATCTCAACCTTTTCGCTGCTTTCGGTCTGCGCCTCGGAGACATAGCCGATCCGATCGTTGTGCGCGTCGGGGCCACCGCGGTGATCGCCGCGATCGGCGTGGTGGGGCTGCTCGGAGGTCTCGATGCATTGGAGAGGCTGGAAATCGGCGCGGTCGGTCTCAAGCTCTGCGTCATCGGCGGACTGTTCGCAGCGCTGATCCTGTCCGATGCCATGGCGCTCGGAGAGGGCAGCTTCACATGGCAGGCGCCATTTCACGCACACAGGATGGAAGAACTGCGCGTGCTGCTCGGTCTGGTCATCCTGGTTCAGGGGTTCGAGACGTCCCGCTATCTCGGCGCGACGTACGATGCGACCACGCGGGTGCGTACAATGCGCTATGCGCAATGGATCTCCGCCGGGGTCTACATGGTCTTCATCCTCACCATCACGCCATTCTTCGGCGTGGAGCCGCCGCTAGAGCACGGAGAGACCGCCATCATCGACATGCTGCGTCCGATCGGCTCCGCCTTGGCGCCCATGGTCATCCTGGCTGCGCTCGCATCGCAGCTTTCCGCCGCCGTGGCCGATACCAACGGCGCAGGCGGTCTGCTGTCGGAAGCGTCGCGTCGGCGCCTGCGCGTCAACACCGGCAACGTGATCACCGCTGCGGCCGCCATCGCGATCACCTGGACCGCGGACATCTATCAGATCATCACCTGCGCCTCGAAGATGTTCGTCATCTACTACGGGCTCCAGTCGATGCAGGCCACGCTCTCGGCATGGCGTCGAGGCAGTCCCGGCAAAGCGCTCCTGTTTCTGCTGGCGGTCCTGATCGCGCTCGGCATCGTCCTGTTCGCCATTCCCGCATCAGTGTGAGGCGTTGGCGGGCTTGCGTACGCCTTGAGAATCCTGTCTCTCCGACGAATGGAATTTTCTCCGCAACAGGATGCAGCGCTGAAGGCGGTGGCGCGCTGGCTGAAGGACGGCCGGCCGCAGATCTTCCGCCTGTTCGGCTATGCCGGCACCGGCAAGACGACGCTGGCGCGATATTTCGCCGAGCATGTTGACGGGCAGGTGCAGTTTGCTGCGTTCACCGGCAAGGCCGCGCAGGTGCTGCGCTCCAAGGGGGCGACGAACGCCCGCACGATCCATTCGCTGATCTACCGCCCGAAGGGCGAAGAGGCGGTCTCGGACGAGGCGACCGGCAAGACCTCCATGTCGCCGACCTTCTCGCTCAACCGGCAGAGCCCGATCTCGCGGGCCAAGCTCGTCGTCGTCGACGAGTGCTCGATGGTCGACGAGCAGCTCGGCCGCGACCTGATGACCTTCGGCACGCCCATCCTGGTGCTGGGCGACCCGGCGCAGCTGCCGCCGATCTCGGGCGGCGGCTTCTTCACCGAGCACGAACCGGACGTGTTGCTCACCGAAATCCACCGGCAGGCGCGCGACAATCCGATCATCCGGCTGGCGCTCGACGTGCGCGAGGGCCACGAGTTCATGAAGGGCGACTACGGCACGGCGCAGGTGATCGGGCGCGAGGACGTCGACCAGGACCTCGTGCTGGCCGCAGACCAGGTGCTGGTCGGCACCAATCGCACGCGGCGGCGCTACAACATGCGGCTGCGCGAGCTGAAAGGCTTCACATCGACATTGCCGCAGGCCGGCGACAAGCTGGTGTGCCTGCGCAACGATCCCGCCAAGGGCCTGCTCAACGGTTCGCTGTGGAAGGTCATGACCGCCTCGCGCGAGACGGTGAAGCCTGGCATCAACCTGCTGGTCTCACCCGAGGAAGACGATCCGGATCGAGGCGTATCCAAGATCAAGCTGCTCAAGGCCGCCTTCGAAGATCCAGACGCCGACATCCCCTGGCAGCAGAAGAAGCGCTTCGACGATTTCGACTACGGCTACGCCCTGACGGTCCACAAGGCGCAGGGCTCGCAATGGGACAACGTGGTGCTGTTCGACGAGAGCTACGCCTTCCGCGACACCCGCGAGCGCTGGCTCTATACGGCGATCACCCGAGCGGCGGAACGGCTGACGATCGTGCGGTAGATCACGTCACGGCGTGAACGCGGATCGAAACTTCGACGGAGGTGAACCGGCAGGTGGCCACGAAGATGTGATCCGAGAGCCAGCCATGTGGACCGGCCGGCGCGTCGAACACCGGGACAGTGCGGAAATAGTAATCGTTCGGATCGACAGGCTCGTCGGCGTCGAGCCGCCGGATCACTCCGGTCGGTGCCCGGAACAGGCCCTTGTTGACGACATAGATCGGCGTGCCGTCGTCGGCCTCTATCGCATAGTGGGCCTCCACGATGGATGAGCCGTCCGCGCGCACTCGCTCATAGTCGGCGCCGCCGGGAAGAACCCGCCCGGCCAGGCCCGGGCCCGACACCGTGCCGCCGGTTATCGGGATGATGCGGCGATGCCCGTCCCGCCCCGGCCCACCGTCCAGCGGGGCTGCAATGTTCGCGCGAATCTCGAACGAGAATTCCAGCCCGATCTCCGCCGTCGCATCGGCTCCCATCACGTCCTCCACCAGGTTCGCGAGGCGGCGTCGAACGGCCGTCCCGTGGATCACGCCCGTCGGCGAAGGCCTCAGGGCGTATCCAGCCAGGCCCATGCCTCTTGTTCTTCTTCGAGGGCGAAGTGCTTCATCTCGACCGACAGGAACGGCTTGAAGAAACCCAACGCCGCGCCCATCCATCCCGGCCCGCCGACCACGGCGTAGCGGCGAATGTGCTTCAGGGCGTGCGCCTTGCCCGAAAGCGTCGACTTCCTCAGCGCTGCGCTCCAGTCGAACCCCTCGAATTCGCGGACGATGACCAGGAGGTCAATCTTGTCGTGCAGTTCGTAGGCGGCCTCCAGCAGGCCGAACATGTTCTCTATGTCGGGCGCCGCGATGTGGCCGGTGATCTCGAATGCGAAGGCATCGTCGCGGCTGGTGTCGAGCCGGCGGATGTGCGGAGGATTCTCGTGAACGATCATGCGTGGAGCCCCGGTGCTGATCTCCGGTGCCTGTCCAATTCGCGAAGGGAGCGTGGCACCGTGCGTTCCTGCAGCGGCCATGATACCCGTTCCGCCGCATAAGTCGAAATACAGGCCCGCCCATGCCCGCCAAGCTGTCCGTGAACATGAACGCGATCGCCATGCTGCGCAACCGCCGCGACCTGCCATGGCCGAGAGTCACGGATCTCGGCCGCATCGCGCTCATGGCCGGCGCACACGGCCTGACGGTGCATCCGCGGCCGGACCAGCGCCACATCCGCTTTTCCGACCTGCCGGAGATCAGGGCGCTGATCGACGACGAGTTTCCGCGGGCAGAGTTCAACATCGAGGGCTATCCGACGGAGGAGTTCCTCGATCTGGTGGAGAAGAACCAGCCTGAGCAGGTGACGCTTGTGCCCGACGATCCTGCCCAGGCGACGTCGGACCATGGCTGGCCGTTCCAGAGGCAGGGCAATTTCCTGCGGCCGGTCGTGGCGCGGCTGAAGAAGGGCGGGATGCGCGTCTCGTTGTTTTGCGATCCCGATGCTTCGGAAACCGAGATCGCCGCCGCCAGGGATACGGGCGCGGACCGGATCGAACTCTTCACCGGGCCTTATGGCGGTTCATACGACGATTCAGCAAAGGCGGCGATCGAACTGCAAAAGCTGAAGCAGACTGCTGCTCTGGCCGCAGCGGCGGGGCTCGGCGTCAATGCCGGGCACGACCTCACGGTCGAGAACCTGCCGGCGCTGGTGGGCGCCGCGCCGAACCTGGCCGAAGTCTCGATCGGCCACGGCCTGACCGCGGACGCGCTCGAATACGGCATGGCCGAGACGGTGCGGCGTTTCCTGAAATCCTGCGGGCATTGAGCCATGCGGCGGCGCTTTCGCGCCGCCGCGGTTCCATCAGCCGGCAAGGGCTGCCTTGTTGGCTTCGAGAAAGGTTCGCAGCGGCTGGAGCGGGCGACCCGTAAGCCTTTCCGCGTCGCCGGTGATCTCCGAAAGGTCACCGGCGCGGGCGACCGCATCGAAGGAGACGAACGTCGGGATGAAGGCTTCGGGAACCCCGGCCGACGTCATGCCGCCGGCAAGCTGCTCGTCGCTCAGATGGACGACCTGCACCGGCTTTCCGAGCACCTCCGATGCTATGGCGGCGACGGCGTCGTGGGTCAGGGCCTCGTTGCCGGACAGCGTGTAGGTGGCACTCTGCGCGGGCGGATTGGCCAGTGCTGCCGCTATCGCCGCGGCGATGTCGTCGCGGGCTATGTAGGCGGTGCGGCCGTCGGCGGCGGAGCTGTACCACTGGCCGCTCTTCAGCGCCGGCGGCAGGCTCATGAACAGGTTTTCCTGGTACCAGCTATTGCGGAAGATCAGGTAAGGCAGTCCGGTCGCCTTGATAGCCTCTTCCGAGCCCAGATGGTCGGGCGCGAAGGAGACCTTCGACGATTCGGCTTTGGGCAGCGAAGTATAGGCGATCCGCTGTGCACCGGCTGCGGCCGCTGCGGCAACGGCGGTCTTGTGCTGGCGCAGGCGCGTTCCGGCGCCGTCGAGCGCGTCCGTGGACACGATCAGCACCGTGCCGGCGCCGGCAAAGGCCGAAATCAGGCTCGCCTTGTCGTCGAAATTTCCGGCGCGCACGTCGACGCCGCGATCGGTCAGTTCTGAAAGCTTCGAGGGGTCGCGCGTGACGGCGATGATGCGCCGGGGCGCCACGCCCTCATCTTCCAGCAGGTGGCGAATGATGCCACCGCCGAGTTGGCCTGACGCACCGGTGACGAGGATCGTATCGGACATGGATGTTTTCCTTGATTGTTGATCAGCGTGGTCTCAAAAAGAGAGCAGGGCGAAAATATGCATATGGCAACTGCCGTAAAGTAGGCAGTTTGCAGTCGGGTAGTGACGGAAAGGAACCACCATGGACGCACGCATGATGTCGACGCGACAGATGATCGAGATCCATCGGGCGAGCCCCGAGGGGCTGGCGAACTGTCCCATCCGCAGTGTCGTGCAGAACATCTTCGGCAAGTGGAGTTCGCTGCTCCTGTGCGCGCTGGCGGAGCGACCTTATCGCTTCGGAGAACTGCGCCGTCTCGTGCCCGACATTTCGCAGCGCATGCTGACCCAGACGCTGCGCGACCTGCAGCGAGACGGCTACGTCCACCGCGAGGTGTTCCCGACCAAGCCGCCAAGCGTCGAATACAGCCTGACCGACATGGGCCGTTCGATGTTCGATTCCCTGCAGCATCTGCTGCACTGGGCCGATACCAATTTCGAGCAGGTGCGTACCGCACGCCTGAAGTTCGACGCCGGCGAAGGCTAGCGCCGGGTCTCGTGACGGGCGATCACCGCCGCGCGGGCACGAATTCGGCATGACGCGGCCTTGACCCGCCGATGGCCGGACGCTAAAGCCGAACCGTAACGTACGGTACGGTTTTCTCATTTGAACATTGTAGAGACATCCAGAAGCGGCGATGAGCCAACGCCCCGCCAGGGCGAGGTGCTCGACGCCGTGCTGGAATTGCTGGTCAGCGGCCGCGACGCCCTGACGATGACGGCGGTCGCCCGCCGCGCCAGTTGCTCCAAGGAGACGCTCTACAAATGGTTCGGCGACCGCGACGGCCTGCTGACGGCGACCGTGCGATGGCAGGCCTCCAAGGTGAGGGCGGGCAATTGGGACCGACAGCATCTCGACGCAGCGGCCCTCGCGCAGAGCCTCGAAGCCTTCGCCGCCAACTGGCTGACCGTGATCTCGTCCAAGACCTCCGTTGCGCTGAACCGCGTTGCGGTCGCCCATGCGGGATCGGGCAAGAGCGACCTCGGACACATCGTGCTCGCCAACGGCCGCTTCGCCATCGGAGAGCGTCTCAAGCCGCTGCTCGATGCCGCGCGTGAAGCCGGGCTTCTCGCCTTCGACAATACCGAAAGCGCGTTTCGCACCTTCTTCGGGCTGGTCGGTCGCGACGTGCAGGTCCGCCTGCTGCTCGGCGACGCGCTCAGGCTGACGCCTCAGGAAATCAAGGCGGATGCTGCCCGGGCGACGAAGCAATTTATGACGCTTTTCGGTACGGCGACATCCGTGCCGGGAAATTCCAACTGACGACGCAAACCACGGGAAGGAACAATCCATGCGTGTCTATTACGATCGCGACGCCGATCTCAACCTCATCAAGGGCAAGAAGGTCGCCATCATCGGTTACGGCTCTCAGGGCAGGGCGCATGCGCTCAACCTGAAGGACTCCGGGGTCAAGGATATCGCCGTCGGCCTGAAGGAAGGCTCCGCCACGGCGAAGAAGGTCGAGGCCGACGGTCTCAAGGTGATGACCGTCGCCGAAGCCGCCAAGTGGGCGGACCTGATGATGATGGCGACACCCGACGAACTGCAGGCCGACATCTACAAGAACGAGATCGCGCCGAACATCCGCGACGGCGCGGCGATCGCCTTCGCGCACGGTCTTAACGTCCATTTCGGCCTGATCGAGCCGAAGGCCTCCGTCGACGTTCTGATGATCGCGCCGAAGGGTCCGGGCCACACGGTGCGCGGCGAATACCAGAAGGGCGGCGGCGTGCCGTGCCTCGTCGCCGTCAACCAGGACCCGTCGGGCAACGCGCTCGACCTGGCGCTCTCCTACGCCTGCGGCGTCGGCGGCGGCCGCTCCGGCATCATCGAGACGAACTTTCGCGAGGAATGCGAGACCGACCTGTTCGGCGAGCAGGTCGTACTGTGCGGCGGCCTCGTCGAGCTCATCCGCGCCGGCTTCGAGACGCTGGTGGAAGCCGGTTACGCTCCCGAGATGGCCTATTTCGAGTGTCTGCACGAAGTGAAGTTGATCGTCGATCTGATCTACGAGGGCGGCATCGCCAACATGAACTACTCGATCTCCAACACCGCCGAGTGGGGCGAGTACGTGTCGGGTCCGCGTATCATCACCGCCGAGACCAAGGCCGAGATGAAGCGTGTGCTCAACGACATCCAGACGGGCAAGTTCACCTCGGAATGGATGCAGGAATACCGCTCCGGCATGGCCCGCTTCAAGGGCATCCGTCGCATGAACGACGGCCACCAGATCGAGCAGGTCGGCGAGAAGCTGCGCGGCATGATGCCGTGGATTTCGGCCAACAAGCTGGTCGACAAGACAAAGAACTGACCTCGGTTTCGATGTCGGGCGATGCAGGTCGCCCGGCACCGGACCAGAGCTTAAAGTCGGACTCGAAACTAATTCTCATTGGCTTCCGGCTCTAGCGATGAATCTGGTTGTGCGGCGGATGGATGCGATGAGGAGCCATGCCTCTGAAGACGCGATTGTTGCTTCCCAGTCTTTGGCGAGGCGTCGGCAGCGGCCGAGCCAGGCGAAGGTGCGCTCGACAACCCATCTCCGCGCGATGACAACGAAGCCCTTTGCGCCATCGGGTCGCTTGACGATTTCGAACGTCGGCCCGTCCATGACCTGCACGGCGGACTCCAGTTTGTCCCCGGCGTAGCCGCCATCAGCAAACAGGTGAACGAGCGTCGGGAAGCTCTGTTTCGTGTCGGCTACGACGTTCGGCGCGCCATCCCTGTCCTGAATGTTGGCCGTGTGCGTGATCGCGCCCAGAATGTTGCCTTGCGTATCGGTTAGGATATGGCGCTTGCGGCCCTTGATCTTCTTGCCCGCGTCATAGCCGCAGGGCCCGCCGCTCTCGGTGGTTTTCACGCTTTGACTGTCGATCACGCCCGCTGTCGGCTCCGCGGACCGGCCGCCCAGAAGGCGCGCGGCCATGACCAGCGTTTCGTTGATGATGTCGAGCATGCCGCTGTCACGCAGCCGATAGAAATAGTGTTGGACCGTGGTGAAGGGAGGAAAGTCTTTTGGCAGCATCGCCCACTGGCAGCCTGCCGTCGCAATATACTGGATCGCGTCCCACACCTCGCGCATCATCCACTTGCGCGGTCTACCTACCCGACTGGGCGCAGGCATGAAGGGCGCGATCAATGCCCATTCCTCGTCGGTGCAATCGCTTGAATAGCGCAAGCGTCTCCGGTCATAGTGTCCGCGAGTGATTTCAGTCCAAGCCATCCGATTCTCCGTAGTCTTCGCAAACCGCAGAGAATCACAAGCTGCTGAAATCATTCAACATAATTTTCGGTTGGCCTCTTAGGCGAGTTTTCGCTCGACGAGGAACTTTGCGCTGTCGAGGATGCTCTGCCGCGCCGGAATGAAATCCATGCCAAGGATTTTCCTGGCGCGGCTGTTGTCCACCTCCGAGCGGTCGCCCAGTTCAGGTGAGATGCTGGAGATCGACTTGTCGAACAGGCCGATGAGCCGGATCATCCAGTCGGGCGCCTGGCGGGTCGCGATCTTCCGCTCTGGGTAGCCTTGCTTCAATGTTTTCGCCACCTCGGTGAGCCAGAGGAACTCGGATGCGCCCAGAATACGTTTGCCGATCGTCTCCGGCTCGGCCAGCGACCGCACGTGCATCGCCGCGACGTCGCGGACGTCCACGATCGGGTAGCCGACGTTCGGCACCGCCGGATCCTTGCCAGACATCATCCGCTGGATGACCTCCATCGAGGTCCCGAAATTCTCGTCGAGCGGCGGCCCGAGCACGAAACCCGGGTTGATCGTGGTCAGGTCTATCCCGGCCTCCGGCTTCGCGGCGAAGTCCCAGGCTACCCGTTCGGCGAGCGTCTTTGACCGGCCGTAGGCGCTGATCGGCGTCGTTTCGAGGTCGCTCCAGTCGCTCTCGTCGAACTTGGTGCGGCTCGGCGGCAATTTCGTCCTGATCACGGCGACCGCCGACGAAGTGAGGACAACTCGTCCGACGCCGGTCTCGCTTGCTGCACGCAGGACCCGCAAGGTGCCTTCCACGGCGGGACGGATCAGTTCCTGGGGATCGCGCGGCTGTACGAGCGGAAACGGCGACGCGGTGTGAATGACGGCATCGACGCCCGAGATGGCGTCGCGCCACCCGCGATCGTTTTCCAGATCCAGTTCCACGAAGGAAAGACGTGCCTGTGCGGCCTCGTCGGAAAGCTCCTTCGTGACTGCGCCGCGGACCTCGCCCGCACGGCCGTTCGAGCGCACGGACGCGCGGACCGTATAGCCTGCGGAAAGCAGCTGATGCACGACGTGCTTGGCGATGTAGCCGCTTGCCCCCGTCACCAGAATTTTCTGGTCGCCCACTTCCGCCTCCTGTCCTGTCCGAACGGCGTCCGGATGCTGTACGCCGGCGCTGCGGCCTGGATCACGAGGAACGCTGTCTCGCACTTGCGTGGCGGATCTTCCCCGATCCATTCGCAGAGTGCCTCGCAGCTACCCGACTGGTCAATCCGTCCCGAATCGGGACAGCCGGACCGGCACGCCACTTGCATGGCTTCTCCCGCCAGATCGAGGAGAACCGACATGATGCCGATTACCGAGAAATCGATTGCGATCGACGGACGGATCTTTGCCGAGCGGCGCGGGGCGCTTCGTCACCGGGTGTTCAAGGGTGCCGCACTCTCCTTCAACCGCGGCTACGGCGCGATGGAATGCGTGGTGCGGAACCTGTCGGCGAACGGGGCGAAGCTCGTCTTCGGCGACACGCTGGCCGTCCCGCCGAAGTTTTCGCTGCGGATCTCCGGCGAAGCCGTTCGCGAGGCGGAGGTGTGCTGGCGCAGCCCCCGCGAGGTCGGCGTGCGCATCACATAGCTCTTCCAGGAAGCCGGTGGGGGCGGGTCGATCGGCCGGTTGCGTGGGGCCGGCCGGTCGATCTTTATCCATAGGCGCGGCCCGGTACGCGCGGTGCCAAAGCAGATGCACGAAGGGCGGCACCGGAAGGCGCCGCCCTTCGTTTGTCTCATCGAGGCCGAGTTCAGCTGTAGGGCGACCAGCACTGCTGACGCGGACCGCTGTAGGGCTGGAACGTGTTGTCCCAGGCGCGGTACGACCTGTAGCGGTTCTCGCACCAGTTCACATGCGCGCGCGACAGCCCGATTTCGGGTGCCTGGCGGTACCGCGGCCGGTATTCGGGAACGATCCGGATGCCGAATTGCGGGCGTTCCCAGTGACGCTGATAGCGCGGTTCCCAGTGGCGCCGCTCGAAGCGGTGATTGCCGCGATGCTGGTGGCGACCTTCGCGGTACTGCCAGTCGTCGCGGTAGTGGCCGCCGTTGCCGTAACGGTTCGGGTAGCGGTTGACCTCGGTCGGGCAGTCGGTGCCGCCGCCGCGGCCGGCGCAGTCGTCGACCCAGCCCGCAGGGCCGGATTCGCTGACCGAGGGGCCGGGGACCTGCCAAGGCCGTTCGTCGGCAAATGCCGGCATGGCGCCCGAGGCGAAGGCGGAGATCGTCAGAGCGGCCAGCGCGGCAACCGCCGAAAGCTTCTTGTGCATGCGTTTCTCCATCGGAAGAGTGGGGCTCTTTGGCCTGTGGATGCAACGGATACGCCTCTCGACCTGAACGGCATCTGAACGGAACGGAGGTCCAGACATTCCCGCCATGGTCGCCGGCGCGCCTTGTCATTCGCCCGCGCGGCGGGCAACATCGCGCCCATGTCCGTGCGCGTCGCCACCTTCAACATCGAAAATCTCATGAACCGCTTCGACTTCTCGGGCTACCGCAACGAATTGTGGCGGGACCGTGCGGTTGCCATGTTCAGCGTCGAGAACGAAGCGGAGTACCGAGAACTGGAGCGGGCCCGCACGATCGCTCATACCGACGACACCCGGCAACTCTCGGCGCTGGCGATCGCTGCCACGCGTGCCGATATCCTGTGCCTGCAGGAGGTGGACAACCTCGAATTGCTGAAGGCCTTCGAATACGGTTATCTCTTCAAGATGCTTGGGCGCGGTTACCGCCACAAGTACACCACGGCCGGCAATGACAGCCGCGGCATCGACATTGCGGTCCTCATGCGCGAGGAGACCCGCCACGGCGAGCCGATCGAGTTCGTGCGCATGACCAGTCACGCCCACGTCACCTTCGGTGATTTCGGCCTGGATACGCCCGAGCTCGCCGAACTTGGCAACGAAGCCAACGAACGGATATTCCGCCGCGACTGCCTGGAGATCGATTTCCTGATCGCTGGCAAGCCGCTCACCATCTACGCGCTGCACTTCAAGTCGATGGGCAGCCCGCGCAACGGGCTTTCGGGCCGCCAGGCGACGATGCCGGTCCGCATCGCGGAGGCCAAGGCCACGCGCCGCATCGTCGAGGAGCGTTTCGGGAAGGATCATGCAGCAAAGAAGCGCTGGCTGGTCTGCGGCGACCTCAACGACTATTCCGAGCGGGTGGTCATCGCAGGCGACGAATACGATGGCTACGGCTTCGAGGTCGTGCGCGAGACCGGGAGCTCGCTCGACGTGCTGACCGCCGATGGTTTCACCGAAAACGTGGTCGAGCGGCGGCCGGAACTCGACCGCTGGACGCTCTATCATACGCGCGGGCCGCTGGAGCGGCACCTTTGCCAGCTCGACTACATCCTTCTTTCGCCTGCGCTGGCGCAGAAGAACGCCGGGCAGATGCCGGACATCATCCGCAACGGCCAGCCGTACCGGACCATCTTTCCGCCCGGGCAGGAGGTCGACCGCTTCCCGCGCACGGGTTGGGATAGACCGAAGGCCTCCGACCATTGTCCGGTGGCCATCACGCTGGATCTCGCCTGATGGCGGGGAACGCGCTGGTCGCCCTGCCCGAGGGGCGGGTGCTCGCGGCAGCTTCTGCGCGCATCGTCTTGGTGCCCGAGCCGCATCCCTACGAACACGAGAACGCGGCGGCGATCGAGGCGAACTGGCAGGCCGAGCAGGCGCGCAACCCGGCGCTGTTCGACGGGCGTACGGTGCTGTTCTCGCATGTCGCGATGGAAGATGGCATCCTGGTCGGCCGCTGCCACGACGTGCGCTTCGCCTCACTGCTCCTGTGGCGCAATGCCGGGCGGTCCGCGGGTGCGGCCCATCTGTTCGCGATGGCGGCTCCGGTCACCGCCGACGGTGCGGTGCTGCTGGGGCGTATGGGCCCGCATACCGCCAATCCCGGCCAGGTCTATTTCGCCGGCGGCTCGCTGGAACCCTCCGACTTCGTCGGTGCCATCGCCGATCTCGACGGCAACATGCGACGCGAGGTTGAGGAAGAGATCGGGCTCGACTTCGCACGCGAACATGCTGAGGCCGTGCTCCACGTTCTCGCCACGCCGGTGGGGACGGTGGTGATGCGGCGTTACCGGCTGGCCGCGACCGCCGCCGAGATAGAGCGGCGCGTCGATGCCTTCATCGCCGCGCAAGCCGATCCCGAGATCGTGGAGCCGGTTCTCATCCGCAGCAATGGTCCGCGGGACCCGGCGGTGATGCCATTCGTGCACCGGGTGCTCGACTGGCATTTTTTCGAGGCGGCGGATTTCTGAGCCCGAGCGATGCCCGCCTCAGGCCGGCGGTGTGTGCCGCCGATCGACGGTCGCGGGCCGTCCCGGCAGCGACAGGCGCGCGGCGGAGGAGGGGCGCTCGGCCACGATCTTGCCCTTCGCGACGACGGCGAGCCGTGCGGCGCGCAGCCGCACAGCCTCGATCGGGTCGCCCGCCTCCAGCACCACCAGGCTCGCCGTCTTCCCGACCTCCAGCCCGTAACCGCCGAGCCCCATGATAGCCGCGCTTTCGATGGTGACCATGTCGAAGCACTTCCGCATCCCGGCCGGGCTCGACATCTGCGCCACGTGCAGGCCTATGTGGGCGACGTCGAGCATGTCGGCGGCGCCGAGCGAGTACCATGGGTCGAGGCAGCAATCCTGTCCGAAGCCGACGCGGATGCCCATCGCCAGCATCTCCTTGACCCGGGTCATGCCGCGCCGCTTGGGGAAGGTGTCGTGGCGGCCCTGGAGGATGATGTTGATCAGCGGGTTGGGGATGGCCGATACCTGCGCTTCCGCGATCAGCGGCAGGAGCTTCGAAACGTAGTAATTGTCCATCGAATGCATCGAGGTCAGATGCGAGCCGTTGACGCGGCCCTGCAGGCCGAGCCGCTGCGTCTCGTAGGCGAGCTGCTCGATGTGGCGCGACATCGGATCGTCGGTCTCGTCGCAATGCATGTCGACCATCAGTCCGCGCTCGGCAGCGATTTCGCAGAGCTCGGTGACGGAACGTGTGCCGTCGGCCATGGTGCGTTCGAAATGCGGGATGCCGCCGACGACGTCGACGCCCATGTCGAGAGCGCGGATGGTGTTCTCGCGCGCGGTCGGCGAGCGGTAGAACCCGTCCTGCGGAAAGGCGACGAGCTGGAGGTCGATGTAAGGTGCGATCTCCTTCTTCACCTCAAGCAAAGCCTCGACGGCGAGAAGCCGGTCGTCGCACACGTCGACATGGCTGCGGATGGCGAGCAGACCCATCGAGACGGCCCAGTCGCAATAGGCGAGCGCCCGTTCCTTCACGGCTTCGTGGGTGAGCAGCGGCTTCAGTTCGCCCCAGAGCGAGATGCCTTCCAGCAGGGTGCCCGATGCGTTGATCCTCGGGATTCCGTACGAAAGCGTCGCGTCCATGTGGAAGTGCGGATCGACGAACGGCGGCGAGACGAGATTGCCGGAAGCATCGATGACGCGGCCGGCCTCGGCCTCGATCGACGGTTCGATCGCCGCGATGCGATCTCCCGAGACGGCGATGTCCGCCTGCCGACCGTCCGGTAGAGTGCCGCTCTTGACGATCAGGTCGAAAGCCACTTCCACGCTCCACGCCAGAGGAAAAGACCGCTCATCCCAGCCGCGACGGAATCCGCGCCTCCAGCTTGCGGAAGGCAAAGACGATCACGCCGGTGATGACGAGGTAGATCAGCGCAAGAATCAGCAGCGGCTCGTAGACGATGAAGGTCTCCTGCCTCACGCGGCTCGCCACGGCGAAGATGTCGACGACGGTAATCGTGGCGACGAGCGGGGTGGCCTTCAGTTGCAGGACCGTTTCGCCGGCGAGCGTCGGCAGCGCGCGGTGGATCGCCTGCGGCATCCAGATGCGGCGGAAGATCATCCACCGGCTCATGCCGAAGGCGCGTGCGGATTCGAGTTGCCCACGGGGCACGCCCGCAAAGGCGCCGCGCATGACCTCGCCCTCGTATCCGGCGAAGGAGATGGTCAGCGACAGCACCGCGTATGGCCATGCCTGGCGCAGATAGGGCCACAGGTCCGAGCCGCGGATCCAGGGGAACTGCGGAAAGAGCGAGCCGAGGCCGTAGTAGAGCAGCCACAATTGCAAGAGGAGAGGGGTGCCCCTGATGACGGTGCAGAACGCCCGCGCCGGAACCGCCAGGTAGCGCGGCCCGGTCGCCTGCGCCAGCCCGAGCGGTACAGCCAGTAGAAAACCGAGGATGGACGTGACGACGAGTATCCAGATCGTCCGCCAGACACCTTCGATCGCAAGCTGCCAGTAATTCTCGATCCAGTCCCAACGCATGGTGAAGGCGGCGAACAGCACCAGGGCGAGAGCGACGGCGATCATGATCACCCGGTGCGGCTTGAACCAGGTGCCGGGCGACGGCAGTGGCTCGTCGGTGACTTCGATGACGTTCGCCATCAGCCGCCGCCTCCAACCGCCGGCATGCCGCGCCGCGCCCACTGCTCGATGCGACCGATGATGACGTTTGAGAAGAGGCTGAGGAGCAGGTAGAGCACGCCTGCCGCCATGAAGAAGGTGAAGTAGGCCTTCGTCGCGCCGGCTGCGGTGCGGGTCTGCTGGGTCAGTTCGTTGAAGCCGACGATGGCGAGCAGCGCGGTATCCTTGGTCGCGATGAGCCAGAGATTGGCGAGGCCCGGGATGGCGAAGGGCAGCATGGCGGGAATGGTGATGCGGCGCAGGAGCATGCCCGGCGACATGCCGTAGGCGCGCGCCGCCTCGATCTGTCCCTGCGGGATCGCGCGAATGGCGCCGCGGATCACCTCCGTCGAATAGGCTCCCTGCACGAATGCCAGCACCCAGATGCCCGCCACCAGCCCGTTGATGTCGATCGGATCGTAGCCGAAGACGTCGAGGGCGCGGTTGATGAGATCCGTGCCGGCGAAATAGAGCAGGAGGATCAGGACGAGTTCGGGGATTGCCCGCACGATGGTCGTATAGACCTCCAGCAGGTCACGGACCACCGGACCGCCGTAGAGCTTCCCGTAGGCGCCCGCGACCCCGATGATCAGGCCGATGCCGAATGCGCCGACCGCGATTATCACCGAGTTCAGCAGGCCATAGAGAAGGTTTCCACCCCAACCCGGCGGCTGCAGGGCCAGGAGTTCGATCGTCGAGGTTTGCGCGAGAGGGAGGAGGAGGTGTTCGATCGGTGGAAGTCTCCCTGGGCTTCGTGAACCCGACGCCGGTGCCCGCTCCAGCCTCTCGATCAACGGGAAAGGGGAGCGGGCACCTTGGTCTGCAGTTCAGTGGCCTGCACTCAGGCCGTTCGGTTCGGCCGGCGATCAGCCGCCATAAACGTCGAAATCGAAGTACTTCTTCGTGATCTCGTCATAGGTGCCGTTCTCGCGGATCGCCTTGATCGCGGCGTTGAGCTTCTCCTTGAGTTCGGTGTCCTCCTTGCGAACGCCGGCGCCGACGCCCGGTCCGAGAATCTCGAGGTCCTCGGCGACATTGCCCTTCATCTCGCAGCAGGCCTGCCCCTGGTCCGACTTCAGGAATGCATCGAGGGCGATCGCGTCGGCCTGGGTGGCGTCGATGCGGCCGGCGGCGAGATCCTGATTGGCTTCGTCCTGGGTCTGGTACTCCTTGATCTCGGCGACGGCATCGCCGAAGTGCTTCTTGGCGTAGGCCGAATGGACGGTCGAAACCTGGACGCCCAGGATCTTGCCCTTGAGCCCCTCGGCCGTGGCATCGAACTCCATGCCCTTCGGGCCGGCGATCGCCGTCGGGGTGTTGTAATACTTGTCGGAGAAGTCGATCGACTTCTTGCGTTCGGCGGTGATCGACATGGAGTTCATGATCGCGTCGATCTTCTTGGTCGTCAGCGCCGGGATCAAGCCGTCCCACGGAATGGGGGTCAGCTGGCAGTCCAGTTCGGCCTCTTCGCAGACCGCCTCGATGATCTCGACCTCCCAGCCGGTCCACTTTCCGGACGCGTCGGCCGACCAGAATGGCGGGTAGGCCTCGGGCGAAAAGCCGACCTTGATCGTCTCGGCATGGGCTCCGATGGCCATGGCGCCCAGCAATACGGCGCCCGCGGCAAGCTTCAGGATGGATTTCATTTGGCTACTCCACTCTTTCTGTTGTTCATTTACCGGTATCCTTCCTCGCTCACGAGACCGTGCGGAGGAATTGCTGCAGGCGCTCCGATTTCGGATCGCCGAATAGCTGGTCGGGCGGTCCTTCCTCCTCGACCACGCCGTTGTAGAGATAGATGACATGGCTCGCGACCTCGCGGGCGAACTTCATCTCGTGGGTGACGAGCACCATGGTGCGGCCCTCATGGGCGAGGTCGCCGATGACCTTCAGCACCTCGCCCACGAGTTCCGGATCGAGTGCCGAGGTCGGCTCGTCGAACAGCATCACGCGCGGCTGGATGGCGAGCGCGCGGGCGATGGCGCCGCGCTGCTGCTGGCCACCGGACAGGAAGGCCGGATAGACGTCGCGCTTTTCCGCGAGGCCGACGCGCTCCAGCAGAGCTTCGCCGGTCGCGGTGGCTTCCGCGCGCGACACCCCGAGCACGTGCATGGGCACCTCGATGACGTTCTCGATCAGCGTCATGTGGCTCCACAGATTGAAGCTCTGGAACACCATGCCGAGGCGCGAGCGGATGCGTTCGATCTGGCGGCGGTCGGCCGGCATCCTGCCGCCGTTTCCGTCGTCCTTCAGCCGGATTTCCTCGCCGTTGACGCGAATGAGCCCGCTCGTCGGGTTTTCGAGGCAGTTGATGCAGCGCAGCAGCGTCGACTTGCCTGATCCGCTGCCGCCGATGATGGCAACCACGCCGCCGTCGCGCGCCGAGAGCGAGACGCCCTTGAGGACGTGCAGCAGTCCGAATTTCTTGTGCAGGTCCTCGATGTGGATCGCCTCGGCGGGCTCGCCGGCCATCGCCGCTGCGGGTGCGTCGGTGATCGTTTCGGTCACCACGCGGGCTCCGCATCGGATCGGGACGATCCGCTTGTCCCAAGGCGTGTATTCACGCTCTTCGTTCCCCTGTTCAGTCCAAGATGGACCCGATTGCGCAGCCGCGTCAACCGGATCAACCCCGACGCCATTACCGCACTTGCGGCCTTGTTATGCAAGCGTATAAATACGCGGCGCCGCAATTGCGGTGGATCGGTCAGGAGGCCTGCTGGCGTGGAAGCATTCGGTTCTCAATCAATGGCGGCGCCGCTGAGAAGGGTGCTCATGCGCTCTGCGCGGGGCGCGATGCGCGGCGCCGACCCGGCGAAGTGGCACTACGGCCCCGGCTTCGACCACGCCAAGGCGGCGCGTCAGCACGATGCGCTCGTCGCGCTGGTGGCCGAGGCGGGTGCCGAGATCGATTGGCTGGAAGATGGCGAGGATGGCCTTGCCGATTCGGTCTTCACCCATGACCCGTCGCTGATGAGCGACGCCGGGGCCGTCATCCTTTCCATGGGCAAGACGCTGCGCCGCGACGAACCGGCGCTGCACGAGGCCGCCTATCGCCGGCTCGGCATTCCGATCCTCGGCCGCATCGAAGGTGCGGGACGGGTCGAGGGCGGCGACTGCGTCTGGGTCGACCGCGGCACGCTGGCGGTGGGGCGCGGGGTGCGCACCAACCAGGACGGCATCCAGCAACTGGCGAACATCTTCGGTCCGGCGGGCGTCACCGTCTTTGGCTACGACCTGCCGCTGTGGCAGGGCGAGGAGGCATGCCTGCACCTGATGTCTGTGATCAGTCCCGCTCGCCGACGATCTCGCGCTCGTTCATTCGCCGCTGCTACCGGCGCCGTTGTGGCAGATGCTGAAGGCTCGCGGCATCGAGATGGTCGAGGGCGACGCCGAGGAGTTCGCGCAAAGCCATGGGCTGTCGCTCAATGTCCTTCCGACTGCGCCGCGCGAGGTGATCGCAGTCGCGGGTTTCCCGAAGACGAAGGCCGCTATGGAAGCGGCCGGCTGCTCGGTGAAGACGTTCGAGGCAGATGCGCTGTGCATCGCCTGCGAGGGCGGGCCGACGTGCCTGACACGGCCGATCTTGCGCCGGTGAGATGATCGAGCGCCGGAAATTCCGCCGCGAAGGCGAGGAACGGCGGCGCCAGGACCTGATCGAGGCGACGCTCGAATGCGTTGCGGAGGAGGGGATCGAGGGCGCGACCGTCCGTGCGATCGCACTGAGGGCCGGCGTCACCGCAGGCCTGATCCGCCACTACTTCCCCGGCAAGGAGGAACTGCTGCAAGCGGCATATGCGACCATTGTCGGGCGCATGACCGATCAGGCGCTGGCGGCCATGCGTGGTTCGGATGCTCCGCCCGGCAAGCGGCTGGCGGCATTCGTGGCGGCCAATCTCATGCCCCCGATCCTCGATGCGAAGGTGTTTTCGCTCTGGGCGGGCTTCATCGGGCGGGCGCATGCCGATCCATTGCTCTCGAGGGTTCATCGCGAAGGCTATGTCGGTTTTCGCGACGAACTCGAGGATCTGGTCGCGGCGACGCTTGCGGCGGTCGGTCGGGAGACAGGCAATGCGGAACTGCGCCGATACGGAATTGCGATCAACGCGATCATCGACGGGTTGTGGATCGAAGGCTGCATGGCTGGCGACCTGTTCGGGGAGCGCGAACTGGCGGCGATCGGCGTCTCCTCGGTCGAGCAGCTGCTCGGACTGCACCTGGGCGGAACGGAAGGAAGCAACCCATGACGACTGTCGGCGAACGGCTCGTTTCGCTTCTCGAGGCGAAGGGCGTCGAGATCGTCTTCGGCATCCCGGGCGTGCATACGATCGAGCTCTACCGCGGGCTGGCAGCCTCCCAAATCCGCCACGTGACGCCGCGCCACGAACAGGCGGCAGGCTTCATGGCGGACGGCTACGCGCGCGCCAGCGGCAAGCCCGGCGTCGCCTTTGTGATCACCGGGCCGGGGCTTACCAACGCCATAACCGCGATGGCGCAGGCGCGCGCTGACTCGGTGCCGATGCTGGTGATCTCCGGCGTCAATGCGCGCGCCACGCTCGGGCGGGGATTGGGGCATCTTCACGAGCTTCCGGACCAGCGGGCGCTGATGCGGACGTTCTGCCTGTCGTCGGAGCGCGTCGAGGCGCCGGAGGATCTCGCCCCGGCGATCGAACGGGCCTTCGCACTGTTCTCCTGCAGGAGGCCGGGCCCTGTTCATATCGAGATACCGACGGACGTGATGGCGCTGCCGTGCGCCGATGGAACTGCCGCCGCCGATGTACCGCGCGAACCCACCTTACCGGATGCGGAGACCGTCGAGCAGGCCGCGCAGATCCTTGCGACCGCGTCGCGGCCGGCGATCCTGATCGGCGGCGGAGCGAAGGGCGCGGCCGACCTCGTCTGGCAAATCGCGCAACGGCTCGACGCGCCGGTGATCGCGACCACCAATGCGCGCGGCATCATGCATGCCCACCCGCTGCTGGTGCCCGCCAGTCCGAGCCTGAAGGCGGTGCGGGCGCTGCTTGCCGACAGCGATGCGGTTCTGGCGGTCGGGACCGAGTTCGGGCCGACCGACTACGACATGTATGCCGTGGGAGGCTTCCCGGAACCCAGGAACCTGGTGCGGATCGACATCGACGCCGAACAGTTGGCGCGGCGGCCGGCGGCATTGGCGATCCAGGCGGATGCGCGGTTGGCGCTGGAAAGCCTCTCCGTGGCGACAATGAGAAGCAGCCCGGGCGGACATGCTTTGGATGCAAGCGCCGCTCCATCGCCCGGCGCGGAGCGGGCGGAGGCAGCGCGTGACGCCGCCTGGCAGGAGATCGGCGAGCGCTACCGGACGCACGTCCGCGCCCTCGAGGCGATCCGGAAGGCCATGCCCGGCGCGATCCTCGTCGGCGACTCCACGCAGGCTATCTACGCCGGCAATCTCTACTACGATCACGACCGGCCGGCCGGCTGGTTCAACGCCGCGACCGGCTACGGCGCGCTCGGCTACGGCCCGCCGGCCGCCATCGGCGCCGCGCTGGGTCGGCAGGAGGCGCCGGTCGTGTGCCTGGCGGGCGATGGCGGCATGCAGTTCGTCCTGGCCGAACTCGGCACGGCCATGGACGAGACGGCGAAGGTCATCTTCGTCGTGTGGAACAACAACGGTTTCCAGGAGATCGAGAGCGCCATGGTGGAAGCCGACATCGCACCGGTTGGCGTCAGGCCCTCCGGGCCCGACTTCTGCCGGGTAGCGGAAGCCTACGGCATGCCTGCCGAACGGATCGACAGCCTGGCCGATCTGGGCGATGCGTTGAGGCGCGCATCGGCGCATTCCGGTTCGAGCTTGATCGAGATCGTGAGGGATTCGGCCCTCTGAACAAGACGGCTCTGCGGTGTTGCGCCGCTTTGCCGCCGCGTCGAATTCGTCTGCCGGCTGCCGCGCTCCAGTCGGAACAGAGACCACGGAAGCATACTATGAACCTCCCATCAGCGGAACTGACCGACGCCTCAGGCGACATGCAGTCGCCGCTGCCGATCGCCGCCCTCGCGGGCGTGACCGCGACGGTGACCGTTTTCGCGCTGGCGCAGGGACTTTCCTATCCGCTGTTCACCTTCCTCATGCAGGAGCAGGGCCTTCCTCCCGCGATGATCGGGCTGTCGGCGGCCATGACGCCGCTCGGCATCATCGTCTCCGCGCCTCTTGTGCCGCGACTGACACGAATTGCCAGCGCTCCGGCACTGGCGATCGTCTGCGCGATCCTCGCGGCGGTGCTGCTTGCCGCAGTGGGATGGCTTCAGAACACGGTCGCATGGTACCTGCTGCGCTTCCTGATCGGGGTGGCGATCGATCCGCTCTACGTGCTCAGCGAAGTCTGGATGATTTCGCTGGCTCCCGCCGCGCGGCGCGGTCGCATCATGGGGCTCTACACGGCAATCGTCGGCGCGGGTTTCGCGGGCGGACCCCTCACGCTGTTCCTGGTCGGCACGAAAGGCTGGGCCCCGTTCCTGATCGGTATCGGAGCGTTTCTCGTCTGTGTCGTGATCCTGCTCGTGATCGCCCGGCGACTGCCGTCCATGAATGACGACCATACCCCCATTCCCCTCAGCAACTTCCTCCGGCTGGCGCCCGCGCTGCTGCTCGCCACCGCCGTGGCCGCGGCATTCGAGCAAAGCACGCTGTCACTGCTGCCGGTCTATGGCGCGGCATACGGCATCCTGCCGCAAGGCATTTCGGCGCTGCTGACCGTGATGATCGCCGGCAACATCGTGCTGCAACTTCCCTTCGGCCTGCTGGCCGAACGGTTCGCGCCACGCCACCTCCTGGTCGTCTGCGCGGCGGTGAGCGGCCTGGGCGTGCTGCTCCTGCCGGTCCTCATCGAGACGCTGGCGGTCTGGCCGCTTCTGTTCGTGGTGGGCGCCACCGGATACGGCATCTATACGATGGCGCTGATCGAGCTCGGAAACCGCTTCTCCGGCTCGGCGCTGGTGGCCGGCAATGCCGCATTCGCGGTCATGTGGGGGATCGGCGGCATCGCCGGGCCGCCCGGCGCCGGATTCGCGATACAGATCGCCGGCGTACAGGGATTGCCCGCCGTGCTCGCGGCGATCTGCATGGCGCTTGTCGGCTTCGCCGTCTATCGGGAGCGGGCCAGGCGAAGCGTCGCTTGAATGCTGGCTGCCGCTTCGGCTACATTGCCTTCATGCCGCCAGGGTCTGCGTTTCCATCTCAGCCGAGCGCCGCGTCGACGCCCTCGCCGCGCACGCTGCATTCCGAGCTTCTGAGGCTCTGCGCGCGCATCGGCTATTCGCCGCCGCATCTCTCGTGAATCCGCACCGGCGCTCGCCGGATCGATTCAACAGGAGATCACGAGATCATGACCTATCAGAATTTTTCGCTGGCGCAGCTGCAGGCGATCGACGGCGCACATCATCTGCATCCCTTCACAGACCACAAGGACCTGCGCACCGCCGGCGCGCGCATGATCACCCATGCCAAGGGGCCGTTCATCTATGATTCGGAAGGCAACGAGATCCTCGACGGGATGGCGGGGCTGTGGTGCGTCAACATCGGATACGGGCGCGACGAACTGGCCGAGGCGGCCTACGCCCAGATGAAGGAACTGCCCTACTACAATTCCTTCTTCCGCTGCTCGACGCCCACACCGGTGCTGCTTTCCCAGAAGCTCGCGGAAATATCGCCGCCGAACCTCAACCAGGTCTTTTATGGCTCGTCTGGTTCGGAGGCGAACGATACGGCCTTGCGGCTGGTGCGCCATTACTGGGCGCTGGAGGGCAAGCCTCAGAAGAACCGCGTCATCTCGCGCCAGAACGCCTATCACGGCTCGACGATCGCCGGCACCTCTCTCGGCGGCATGAATGCCATGCACGGCCAGTTGCACGGTGCGGTGCCCAATATCGCCCATGTGATGATGCCCTACGCCTACGAACTGAAGCAGCCTGGCGAAAGCGAACATGATTTCGGCCTCCGGGCCGCCAAGGCGGTGGAGGACGAGATTTTGCGCGCCGGGGCGGAGAACGTCGCGGCCTTCATCGGCGAACCGGTGCAGGGGGCGGGCGGCGTCAAGATCCCGCCGGCAAGCTACTGGCCTGAGATCCAGCGTATCTGCAAGAAGTACGACGTGCTCCTGATGCTGGACGAGGTGATCACCGGATACGGGCGTACCGGCGAATGGTTCGCGGCACAGACGATGGGTATCGAAGCCGACACCATGACCACCGCCAAGGCGCTCACCTCGGGCTACCAGCCGCTATCGGCGCTATTCGTCTCCGACCGCGTTGCCTCGACCATCGTCGAGAAAGGCGGGGAGTTCTTCCACGGCTACACCTATTCCGGTCATCCGGTCGCCTGCGCGGTTGCGCTCAGGAACCTCGAGATCATGGAGAAGGAGGGCATGATCGACCGCGTGCGCGAGGAGACCGGTCCCTACTTTGCAACCGCGTTGAAGGAGCGGATCGAGGATCATGATCTCGTCGGCGAGGTGCGCAGCTTCGGCTTCCTCGGGGCGATCGAGATCGTGAAGGACAAGGCGACGAAAGAGCGTTTCGCCCCGGCAGGAAGGGCTGCGACGCTGATCCGGGATCATGCCATCGCCAACGGCCTGATGCTGCGCGCGACAGGCGACACGATGATCCTGTCGCCGCCGCTGATCTGGACCAGCGAGATCATCGACATGGCCTGCGAGCGTATCGTCAAGGCGCTCGACGCGGCGAAGGAAGACTTGCACAAACAGGCGTAGACGAGATCGGTGCGGCTCCCGGCCTCACGCCGGGAGCCGCACGGATTCCCGACGCTGGAGATCGTCATGTCCAATCCCCCCATCGTCCCCCTGATCGAATACGCCGATGCCTCTCCGGAGGTCCGCGCCGTCTACGACGACATCATGGCGACTCGGAAGAGCGACTGGATCAACAACTTCTGGAAGGTGCTGGCGCACGACCCGGCGCAGCTGAAGCGCATGTGGCAGAGCCTGAAGGAGATCATGGCCCCCGGCGCGCTCGACCCGCTGACCAAGGAACTGATCTACATCGCGGTTTCGGCAACCAATGGCTGCGAGTACTGCACCTATTCCCATACCGCCGCCGCGCGTGCGAAGGGCATGACCGAGCCAATGCTGATGGAGGCGCTGGCGGTGGCGGGAAAGGCCAACGAGACCAACCGTCTCGCCAATGCGCTGCGTCCGCCCGTCGACGAGGCGTTCAGGCCGAAGGGCTGATCGGCCGCCGTCAGCCGTTTCGTGGAAGTTCCATCTGTGATCGAAAATATACCTGATTGACTCTGGCCGGGCGGAGGTGTCCGTTCGCGCTCCCCAAATGGCGAGATCGGAGAATCCATGACGAAGAGATCGTCGACCAAGACCGCGCGCGAGGCGGCGCAGCTTGCACAGCAACTCATGCTGACACCGATGGTGATGGCGATGCGCATGCCGATCCTGGCCGCGGAAGCGGGAGGCTCCGTATTGTCGGGGCGTCCGGAAAGCCTGGCGGCCGTCAATGAGAAGGTGGCCGCCATGGCGGAAGGGGCGATGGCCGCGCAAGTGGCCTTTCTGCGCGGCGCGTCGATGCTGCCGATGACGATGTTCCGGGCGACGTCACATGCCGGACCGCTGGTCGACCTTGCCGGCGAGGTGGCGGTCGCGGCAATGAGACCTGCGGCCCGACAGGTAAGCCGGAATCACAAGCGTCTCAGTCGCGCCGGAAAGGCGTAGGCAAAGCACGATCCCCGAACGCGAAAACCGCGCTCTCCCGGGCGGGAAGAACGCGGCTTGCCACGATACGCTTGGCTATTCGCTTTACTCGAACGCTTGCGAAACTGACTGCTCCGGTACGCGAGACCTGATCCGGAGCGGTGGGCGCCCTTCGCGTTGGCCGCCTCGCAATCCGTTCTAGTCGCACATCCTTACCGTCGAGTTATCAAGTGCTTAAGCAAATCTGAATCCGGCGTTTTTTCGGCGTCTGGGGCGAGATTTCAATCGGCACTCGTCCGCGTCATCCATCGTTGCCGCGCAGGAAATTGATGATGCCGGAAAAATCGGCCTCGGCGCCGCCCTGCGCATTGAAGAGCGCATAGAGCTGCGCCGCTTCCGCGCCCATCGGGGTGACGGCCCCCGCCGCGCCGGCAGCTTCCTGAGCGAGCTTCAGGTCCTTCAGCATAAGCGCGGCTGCGAAGCCCGGCTTGTAGTCCTTGTTCGCCGGGGAGGCGGGTACGGGCCCCGGCACCGGGCAGTAGGTCGTCAGCGACCAACACTGGCCGGACGAGGTCGAGGCGACGTCGAAGAGCGCCTGATGCGACAGGCCGAGCTTCTCGGCGAGCACGAACGCCTCGGACACTCCGATCATCGAAATGCCGAGGATCATGTTGTTGCAGATCTTGGCGGCCTGGCCGGCGCCGCCGCCGCCGCAGTGCACGATGCGGCCGGCCATCGGCTTCAGGATCGGCTCCGCCTTCGCGAAGGCATCGTCGGCACCGCCGGCCATGAAGGTGAGCGTGCCGGCCGCCGCGCCGCCGGTGCCCCCCGAGACCGGCGCGTCGATCGAGAGCAGGCCGTGCTCCTCGGCGATCGCATGCGCCGTGCGGGCCGAGGCGACGTCGATGGTGGAAGAATCGATGAAAAGCGTTCCTCTGGCCGCTTTCGGCGCGATGTCCCGATAGACGGAGATCACGTGTTTTCCGGCCGGAAGCATGGTGATCACGACATCGGCCCCGCCGACGGCTTGCCCGGCATCGGCTGCGACCGACACGCCGTTCGCCTTCGCCGTATCGAGATTGGCCGGCACGAGGTCGAAGCCTCGAACCTCATGCCCCGCCTTGACGAGGTTCGCGGCCATGGGATTGCCCATGTTGCCGAGGCCGATGAAGGCGATGGTGGTCATGTGTGTCTCCTTTTGGGAAGCGAGTAGCGAATGGCGAATAGCGAATTGGGAGTAGGGGGTAGGCAGCAGGAAAGAGTGGCGAGGAGGACGGTCAGGCAGTCACCTGCTACTCGCTATTCGCTACTCCTACTCGCTTCCTTCTACTTCCCCACCAGATGCCGCGCGATGATGACGCGCATGATCTCGTTGGTGCCTTCGAGGATCTGGTGGACGCGCAGGTCGCGGACCAGCTTTTCGATGCCGTAGTCGTGGAGGTAGCCGTAGCCGCCGAGCACCTGGAGCGCCTGGTTGGCGACGTCGAAGCAGCGGTCCGTGACGAAGCGCTTGGCCATCGCCGACCATTTTCCGGCATCGTGGGCCTTGGCGTCGAGCTTGGCGGCGGCCGTGTAGAGCAGCATGCGGGATGCCTGAAGGTCGGTCTCCATGTCGGCGAACTTGAACTGCATGGCCTGGAACTGGTCGATCGTCTTGCCGAAGGCCTTGCGCTCGGCGGCATAGGCCAGCGCCTTGTCGAAGGCGGACTGGGCGCCGCCCAGCGAACAGGCGGCGATGTTGAGGCGCCCGCCGTCGAGCCCGGCCATGGCGATGCGGAAGCCCGCGCCTTCGCCCGACAGGAGGTTTTCCGCCGGCACCTTGCAATCCTCGAAGATCACCTGGCGCGTGGACTGCATGTGCCAGCCCATCTTGTTCTCGACCGAACCGAACGACAGCCCCGGTGCGTCCTTCGGGATCACCAGTGTGGAGATGCCGCGCGGCCCGTCCTCGCCGGTGCGCACCATGGCCACGTACATGTCGCTGTCGCCGGCGCCGGAGATGAACTGCTTGGCGCCGTTCAAGACGAAGTCCGAACCATTTCCGCCGCTGCGAACGGCTTTGGTGCGAAGGGCGGCCGCGTCGGACCCCGAGTTGGGCTCCGTCAGGCAATAGCTTGCGAGCAGTTCCATGGAGGTCAGCGGCGGCAGGAATTTCATCCGCTGCTCATCGCTGCCGAAGCTGTCGATCATCCACGCGGCCATGTTGTGGATGGAGATGAAGGAGGAGAAGGCGGGGCAGGCGTAGGAGAGCGCCTCGAAGATCAGCACCGCGTCTAGCCGCCCGAGACCCGATCCGCCGACGTCGTCGCGCACGTAGATGCCGCCGAAGCCGAGCGGCCCGGTCTCGCGGATCACGTCGTCGGGAAAATGCCGGTCCCTGTCCCACTGCAGCGCGTTCGGCGCCACCCGGTCGGCGGCGAAGGAGCGGGCCATCTCCTGGATCGCCCGCTGATCCTCGTTGAGTTCGAACTGGCCGGTTGCGGCATCGACGACGGCGTCCATAACGTCCTCCCTGACGTCTTTCCACCGTCCAATGTAGACCAACATGGCACGCGCGCAACATGAGCGCCGACACAGAAGCTGTGCGGCAAACGGAGGACCGGGGCGGGCTATCGAAACCTTGCACACATGGCCGGCTTGGGGTGCATAGCGGTCTGCTCAATCCGCTTTTTCGTGCGCCTTTGGCCAGTAGGTACCGAAGCACCAGACGTTTCCCTCCGGGTCGCGGCAGATGAAATCGCGGCTGCCGTAGTCGCGTTCGGTCGGTTCTTCCAGGATCTCGGCGCCCGCCGACCTCGCACGCTCGAAGGCTGCATCCGCGTCGGCCACGGCGACGTAGATCGACTTGCCGCCCTGGCCGGTAGGCGCGCCGACCATGGCGCCGTAGGCATCGTCCTTGGCGTCGCCGCACATGATCATGGACGAGCCGAGCGCAAGCTGGGCGTGGGCGACCTTGCCGTCGGCCATGTACTTTGCGTGGACGGTGAAACCGAAGGCCGCGCAGAGCCAGTCGATCATCTTCTCCGCATCGCGGAAGCGCAGTGCTGGGAAGATGCAGGGTGCCTCGATGCCGGCGACGGTGTTCATTGGATGTCCTTTCCTTGGGTTGTCTGCCTGTCGCCATGCTGCCCCGAGACCGGTCGCCGGTCTTGAAGAAATGTAACCGCCGGTTCAGCCGAGGTGTGGCGCCAGCATGGTCGGCGACGAACCGGAGAAGACGCGGAACTCGCGCACCAGATGCGCCTGGTCGGAATAGCCGCATTGCGCCGCCAGGTCGGCCCAGTCGCGGCGAGCTTCCTGCCTGACCAGTTCCAGTGCGTGATTAAACCGCACCATGCGCGATACGGCCTTCGCGCCGATGCCGATCTCCGTGCGGAATTGTTCATTGAGATGCTTGCGGCTCCAGCCGAGCGCTGCCGCGATGTCGGCAACGCGCTCGCCGCCGCGGCAGCAAAGGATGCGGTCATAGGCGAAGGCTACGGCAGGGGATGCCAACGGAGCCTCGTGCAGGCGTGACGTCAGGAATGCCTCGACAAGAGCAAACCGCCGGTGCCAGTCGCTCTCCGCTCCCAGCCGCTGCCGCAGTTCCCGCACCTCCCGGTCACCCAGATCATCGATGCCGACCATCCGGTTCGCGATCTCGTGCATCGGCAAACTGAAGAAGCGGTACGCCCCGAGCGGCGTGAAGTCGATCTGGATGCATTCGGCTCGACCGGTCGAGTTGATCGTGACGAAGCCGGGATAAAGCCCCGAGGTGAAGCTGCCGTAGCGATCACCCGGGGTCGGAGCCCGCCCGAGCGCGA
Organism: uncultured Alphaproteobacteria bacterium; assembly: GCA_963747465.1. Taxonomy (GTDB): domain Bacteria; phylum Pseudomonadota; class Alphaproteobacteria; order Rhizobiales; family Rhizobiaceae; genus Aquibium. Next base: position 505,864 of record CAVVFC010000002.1, on the reverse strand, counting down.
TCTCGAACGGCTCGCCGAAACTGATGATCAGCGGCACGACGAGAGGTGCCATCTCCAGCGAACCCTGGAGCTTCTGGCCATTCTCTCGATAGCCGACGATCGAGAAGACGTCGCGCGCGAGTTGGTCCGGCACAGGCCTGCGCAGCATCATCGGCGCGTACCCGGCCGGCACGGTCGCGTTGTGCCGCGTCTGGGTTTCGGTCATCGCCCTCTCCACTCTCCGTCTCCCAGATTAGGGCAATGCGATCGAAGCCGGAAGTGTGTGCGGGACCCGAGCCGTGGACCGGGATCAACCGCCGCTGCGGCAATGCTTGCGTGAAAGCGGAAATCGACTAGCTTCGAGACCTTCTCTGCGGGGGGAATTATCATGCCCGAAGGTTTCTTGTCCAGGATCAGGATGCTGTTCGAAGGGGATCCGGCGATCCGGCGCGTGGCCGACGACCCGGTGCTCACGGCGGAGCTTCTGCTTCTCTTCCGCATGATCCTCGCGGACGGCGCCGTGGAGGAAAAGGAACTCGAAACTTTCCGGCGTATCTGTCGCGACGCCTTCGGCATCCCCGAGGACAAGCTCGGCGGCGTGATCCGGTACCTGCAGGATTTCGGATACGAGACCACGGGTTCGCAGGCGCTGTCGCTGTTCCGGACGCTCGACCGCGAGCGCCGGGTCGAACTCGGGCGGCACCTTGCGGAGATCGCGAAGGCCGACCGGAATCTCAGCGAGCACGAGGTCCGGCTACTTAAGCGTACGCTGGAAGTGCTGGAACTGGATCCGCGCGAGATACTGGGCAGCGCAGCGTAGGGTGTTGCTCAGCGCGTGTGACGCCGAGCAAGGGTCCGGTTCATCGGAAATGGCTCGAAGACCCTCAAGCGGGCTGTTCGCTTATCCTCTCCTTGAAGAAGGCGATCGTCTTTTTCAGACCGGCCTCCAGCTCGACGGCTGGTTGCCAGCCGAGGCGCTCGGCAATCTTTGAAATGTCCGGCTTCCTCTGCTTGGGATCGTCCGCAGGCAACGGGTGGAAGACGACACGGCTCCTGGAGCCGGTGAGCTCGATCACCTTGCGGGCGAGTTCGGCGACGGTGAATTCCGTCGGATTACCGGCGTTGAACGGCTCGGGGATCGGTTCGGGGTGGTCCATGAGCCGCACGATCGCCTCTACGAGATCGTCGACGTAGCAGAAGCTGCGCGTCTGCTGGCCGTCGCCGTAGACCGTGATGTCCTCGCCGCGCAGTGCCTGGACGATGAAGTTGCTGACGACCCTGCCGTCGTTCGGATGCATCCTGGGGCCGTAGGTGTTGAAGATCCTGACGATCCTCACGTCGATGCCGTAGCGGCGATGATACTCGAAGAACAGGGTTTCGGCGCAGCGCTTTCCCTCGTCGTAGCAGGCGCGCGTTCCGATCGGATTGACATGCCCCCAATACTCCTCCGGCTGCGGATGGACCTCCGGATCGCCGTAGACCTCGCTGGTGGAAGCCTGAAGGATGCGCGCGCCGGTCCGCTTGGCCAAGCCGAGCATGTTGAGCGATCCGACGACGCTGGATTTCACCGTGTAGATCGGGTCATGCTGATAGTGGATGGGGGAGGCGGGGCAGGCGAGATTGTAGATGCGATCTATCTCGAGCCGGATCGGCTGGATGATGTCGTGTCTCAGCAGTTCGAAATTCGGGTTGCCGCGCAGGTGCTCGATGCTGCTGGTGCTGCCGGTGTAGAAGTTGTCGAGGCACAACACGTAGTGGCCCATGCCGAGGAGGCGTTCGCACAGATGCGAGCCGAGGAAGCCCGCGCCGCCGGTAACGAGTGAACGAGGCTTCTCGAAATAGTTGCGCATCTTGTCTCCACTTGAACCACGACCGCTCACTTTCCGGCGAGCACGGCCACACCGCGGGAGGACCCCTGGGACGAACCGAAATCCTGCGGCAGAGCAGGCGAAGGGCTGACGTCCCGGCCGCTGCCCCGTCGCGGCATTTCGTGCGACGATATGCCGGAGGTCCGGCTATTCAACTCGCGGCGGCATTGCGGAACACCCGCCGCTCCGCCACAACGGCCCTTCCGACGCCGAAATAGTCGAGGCCATGCCTGGCGACCGTCTCCGGATCGAAGATGTTCCGACCGTCGAAGATCACCGGGGTGCGCAGCGTGGCCCGCAGGAAGCGGAAGTCCGGTTGGCGGAATTCCTTCCACTCGGTCGCGACGATGAGACCGTCCGCGCCCGGCAGGGCGGCCTCCGGCGTTTCGACCAGCGACAGGTCTTTCCGCTCGCCGTAGATGCGCCGGCATTCATCGGCCGCCTTCGGATCATAGGCCCGGATTTCGGCGCCTGCGTCCCACAGCGCCTCCATGATCGATCGCGCGGGCGCTTCGCGCATGTCGTTGGTCTCGGGCTTGAACGACAGTCCCCACAGCGCGAACGTGCGCCCTTTCACGCCGTCGGGGAAGTAGTCCAGGATCTTCCTGGCAAACAGCTTCTTCTGCTCTTCGTTGCGCCATTCGACGGATTCGATGATGCGCATCTGGTAATCGTTGCGGCGCGCGGTGTTCAGCAAGGCGCGGACGTCCTTCGGGAAACACGATCCCCCATATCCGATGCCAGGCGAAAGGAAATGAGGACCGATGCGAGGATCGATCGCAATGCCCTTGCGGACGGACTCGATGTCGGCTTCCAGGAGCCCGGCCAGATTGGCGAATTCGTTCATCAGCGAGATGCGCGCGGCCAGCATGCAGTTCGCGGCGTACTTCGTCAGTTCGGAACTGCGCAGATCCATCGAGATGATCCGGTTCCCGTCCGTGTTGAACGGCTGATAGATCTCCCTGAGGACCGCATCCGTGCGAGGTGAGGAAAATCCCACGATGATCCTGTCCGGGTTTGCGCAGTCCGCGACCGCGGACCCCTCGCGCAGGAATTCCGGATTGGAGGCGACATCGACGGTGATGTCGGTGCGCTTGCGCGTCTCGAGCCGGGCGCGGATGCGTTCCGCGATCGTGTCGCAGGTGCCGACCGGAACAGTCGATTTCACGACGACGGTGCACCCGTCGGCGACATTGTCGGCGATCGTATCGGCGACCGCCAGGACGTATTTCAGATCGGCCGAGCCGTCATCGTCCTGGGGGGTTCCCACGGCGATGAACAGGATGCTGGCATGGGCGATGCCGGCCACCGCATCGGTCGTGAACTGCAGCCGGTTGGCTGCCAGGTTCTTGCCGACCATTTCATCGAGCCCCGGCTCGAACAGCGGTACCTTCCCGGCCTGCAGAGCGGCGACCTTGAGCGCATCGACATCGACGCAGACCACGTCATGGCCGCTATCGGCCAGGACGGCAGCCTGCACGAGTTCGACGTAGCCGATACCAAACACTGTGATTTTCATTCAGACTTTCCAGATCCGATGGTGGGTGTTTTCGTGAGCGGCGTCCGACGCGGAGAATGACAAGTTTCCGGGGTCTTGGATACCCGACCCTGCGGAACTCGCGCGGTCGCAATTCGTCGAATGCGCGGTGGTCACGTCAGGATGTCATTGGCCGCTGGTCCCCCAGAAGTAAAGCCCGACCGTGACATACGGCGATGGAGCGTCAGGCACGGAGCGGGAAAGTCGAAAGAGCTGGCGCCGGCTTGTGGCGCGACGTCTCGCGTCAAATCCTTCCATTCTCTTCATTCAGCAGTGCCTTTCGATCCGCTTGGCCGACCGCCTACCGAAACATCGGGGAGCTAAATTGTTCCCGGTGCGAAACCCGAACCGTTCGTCTGCCCACCGGATCGGGTGGAGGACGCCCGGCGCGAGCCCCGCAGGTAGGCGGAACGGTGGTCTGGGAAGGATGGCGCGGTCAGGTGGTCGATGCGGTTGCGCGGGTGGCAAGAGGGAGCCCGTAGCCTCCTCCTGCCGGAGCGTCCCCTAGCTTGCCAGCGCCTCGACGGGAGGACACGAGCAGACGAGATTGCGGTCGCCGGCGACGTTGTCGATGCGCGAAACCGGAGGCCAGTACTTCGCCGCCGAATCGATGCCGCCCATCGGGAAGGCCGCCCGTTCGCGCGAATAGGGATGCGGCCACTCGGCCGAAAGGAGCTCGGCTGCCGTATGGGGAGCGTTGGCAAGCGGATTGTCGTCCTTCGGCCAGTGGCCGTCGGCAACCTTGGCAGCCTCGTCCGCGATGGCGATCATGGCATCGCAGAAGCGGTCGATCTCGGAAAGCGGTTCGGATTCGGTGGGTTCGACCATCAGCGTGCCGGCGACGGGCCATGACATGGTCGGCGCATGGAAGCCGTAGTCGATCAGGCGCTTGGCCACGTCCTCGACCGAAATCCCCGCCGTCTCCTTCAGCACGCGCGTGTCGATGATGCATTCGTGCGCCACGCGTCCATTGCGGCCGCAATACAAGACCGGGAGGCGTTCCTTGAGCCGTTCCGCAATGTAATTGGCCGAGAGGATCGCGGTCTCGGTCGCGTGTTTCAACCCGGCTCCACCCATCATGCGGATATACATCCAGGTGATCGGCAGGATAGATGCGCTTCCGTACGGCGCGCCTGCCACGGCGTGGCTGGAGCCCCATTCGGCGTGGCCGGGCAGATGGTCCGCCAGGTGCGTCTTCACCCCGATCGGTCCCACGCCCGGTCCGCCGCCGCCATGGGGGATGCAGAAGGTCTTGTGCAGGTTCATGTGGCAGACGTCGGCCCCGATGTCGCCCGGCCGTGCGAGGCCGACCATGGCGTTGAGATTGGCTCCGTCTAGATAGACCTGACCGCCGTGTCCGTGGATCAGTGCGCAGATGTCCTTCACGCCCTCCTCGAAGACGCCGTGTGTGGAAGGATAGGTGATCATGAGCGCCGCAAGGGCTGCCGAATGCTGTTCGGCCTTCGCCTCGAGGTCCCCGAGGTCGATGTTGCCGTCCTCGGTGCATTTCACCATCACGACGCGCAGACCGGCCATTGCGGCGCTTGCCGGATTGGTGCCGTGCGCGGAGGAGGGGATGAGGCAGACATCGCGCGACCCGCCGCCATTCGCCTGGTGATATCGGCGGATGGCGAGCAGGCCGGCATATTCGCCCTGGCTGCCTGCATTGGGCTGCAGCGAGACCGCGTCGAAGCCGGTGATCTCGGCCAGCCACCGTTCGAGGTCGTCGATCATCTGCCGGTAGCCGACCGCATGCTCGGCCGGCGCGAAAGGATGCATGCCTGCGACCCCGGACCACGACACCGGCATCATCTCCGCGGCGGCATTGAGCTTCATGGTGCAGGAGCCGAGCGGGATCATCGCCCGGTCGAGCGCCAGATCCTTGTCGGCGAGCCGGCGCAGGAACCGCATCATCTCGGTTTCCGAGCGGTTCTCGTGGAAGACCGGCTGGGACAGGAATCCTTTCAGCGGACGCGACGACGGCAGGGCGGACGGGGCCTTTGCGGGTGCCGTGGCACCGACCAGCGCACAGAGCGCGGCGAGGTCTTCCTCCGTCGAAGTCTCGTCGAAGGCGATGCCGAGGCGGTCCGCGTCGATCACGCGCAGAAGCCGGCCCTGCTCCCGGGCGGTCCCGGCCAGTTCCGCGGCCTTGCCCGCCGTGATCATGGTCACGGTGTCGAAGAACAGGTCTCCGGCGATGCGATGGCCTTCGGCGCGCACGGCAGCCGCGAAACGGCACGCAAGCGCGTGCACGTGCTGTGCAACGGCGCGAAGGCCTTCCGGCCCATGCCAGACTGCATAGGCGGCGGCCATGTTGGCCAGCAGCGCCTGTGCAGTGCAGATGTTGGAGGTCGCCTTGTCGCGCCGGATGTGCTGTTCGCGCGTCTGAAGGGCGAGCCGATAGCCGGGACGGCCATGGCGATCGACGGACTGGCCGATCAGCCGGCCGGGCATCAGACGGGTCAACGCCTCCGATACCGCAAGATAGGCGGCGTGCGGTCCGCCGTAGCCCATCGGCACGCCAAAGCGCTGCATCGAGCCCGCCGCGATGTCGGCACCGGTGGCGGCCGGCGCCTCGACGAGCGCGAGCGCCAGCGGGTCCGCGACTGCGATCACCAGCGCACCGGCTTCCTTCGCCGTGGCGATGGCTTTTCCATGATTGCCATAGACGCCCAAGGTGTCGGGCCACGGCACGACCAGGGCGGCCGTCGCCTCGTCCGCCTCGCCTTCGAAGATCTCCACGTCGAGCGCTTCGGCGCGTGTCCTGACCACATCCAGCACCTGCGGGTGCAAGGCACCGGTGATCGCGATGCGGTGCCGCTTGTCCTTGTGGTGACGAAGCGCAACCCCGACGGCTTCCGCGACGGCGGTCGCCTCGTCGAGCAGGGAAGCGGACGCGACCGGCAGCCCGGTCAGTTCCGCGACCAGCGTCTGGAAGTGGAACAGGAGTTCCAGCCGTCCTTGGCTGATCTCGGACTGGTAGGGTGTATAGGCCGTGTACCAGGCCGGATTCTCCAGGAGATTCCGCTGGATGACCGGCGGTACGAACGTCCCGTGATAGCCTTGGCCGATGAAGCTCCTTGCCACCGTGTTGCGCGACATGACGGTATCGAGTTCGGCCAGCGCCTCGGCCTCACTCGCCGGGGCGGGCAGATCGAGCGGGCGATCGAGCCGGATCGATCTGGGAATCGCCTGGCTGACCAGCGTCTCGCGCGAGGTCAGGCCGAGCGTCTTCAGCATCTTTCGCTCGTCTTCCGGACGCGGCCCGATGTGCCGGTCGGCGAAGGTGGCGGCGTGGTAGGGGGCGGCCATGAGTTCCTCCTATCCGATGTGCTTCTTGTAGGCGTCGGCGTCCATCAGCCCCTCGAGTTGCGATGGATCGGAAAGCCGCATCTTCCAGAGCCAGCCGTCACCGGTGGCGGCCGAGTTGACAAGCGAGGGATCGGACGACAGCGTCTCGTTCACGTCGGTGATCTCGCCCTCGCAGGGCGCGTAGACGTCGGAGGCGGCCTTGACCGATTCCACCACGACGGCGGTGTCGCCCTTTGCCAGCGTCTTGCCCTTCTCGGGGAGGTCCACGAAGACGAGATCGCCCAACTGCTCCTGCGCATAATCGGTGATGCCGACCGTCGCGATGTCGCCGTCGAGGCGGATCCACTCGTGATCTTCGGTGAAGTATGTCGTCGCCATGGGATTTATCCTCTGCGGTAGCGGTGCGGCGTAAAGGGTAGGGAAGCAACGGAAACGGCGATCCTGTTGCCCCTGATCTCGGAGAAAAGCTGCGTGTCGGATGCGGCGAGGTCGGCGCGGACGTAGCCCATGGCGACCGGATGCCCGGCCGACGGGCCGAAGCCGCCGGAGGTGACCTCGCCGGCCGGTTCGCCACCGGCGTCCACGAGTTGCGTGCCAGCGCGGACCGGCTGGCGGCCCTCGGCTTTCAATCCCACGCGCCTGCGTGCCGGCCCCTTGCGTATGGCGGCGGCAAGCGCATCGGCGCCGACATACGATCCTCCTTCGCGGAGGCGTTTCGGGATCGCCCAGACGAGCCTCGCCTCGACGGGCGTGGTTTGCGTCGAAATGTCCTGACCATGAAGGCAAAGGCCGGCTTCGAGGCGCAGCGAATCTCGCGCGGCGAGCCCGATCCATTCGACGTCGGTGTCCGCGAGCAAACGGTCGACGAGGGATCGGGCGTCGCGTTCCGGCAATCCGATCTCGAAGCCGTCCTCGCCTGTGTATCCCGAGCGGGACATGAACCAGCTTTCGCGCGGCTCGACGCCCTGCATGAACACGAGATCGCCGGTGTCCACACCGGCGCGCTTTAGCACGGCCTCGGCGGCGGGACCCTGCAAGGCCAGAAAGACCCGTTCGAGAGGTTCGATGGTGGCATCGAGACCCGTCGCGCGCCGCTTCAGTTCAGTTTCGTCAAGGGTTGCGTTGCCCGCATTGGCGACGATCATGAAGCGCTGCGGTGCGAGGCGGGTGACGATCAGGTCGTCGATGACCCCGGCGGTCTCGTTCAGCAGGAAAGTGTATCTGGATCGGGAGACGTCGAGATCGGCGGAAGCGAGCGGGCAGGCCCTTTCCAGCGCGGCGTCGGCCTGCGGGCCGGACAGCGCGAACAGCTTCATGTGCGAGATGTCGAACAGCCCTGCCTTCGCGCGGACGTGGAGGTGCTCCTTCATCACGCCCAAGGGGTAGGTGATCGGCATGGACCAGCCGGCAAAGCCGCCGAAACGCGCGCCGGCCTTTTCGTGGAGATCCCGCAGCGGGAGGTCTTTCAGGGTTTCAGGGCCGCTCATTGCTTCTCCAGAGGCACACGCGCACGCCCGCAAGAATGCGGACGATTCGTGCCCCTCTGTCGGAAGCCTGAGAGACTTGCACAACCGGAACCCTGTCGGCTGCGCTTACACCTTCGGCGCGGGCATGACCCCGACTTTCCAGAGCGTCCTTCCGGCAAACGGTTCTTTTGCCTGAGAGATTTCGGGCGATTTCCCCTTCGGCGGCCTTTCGGCTCTCTCCCGCAAACCGGTGGGCGACCTAGCCCCGGACGAATCGAACCTAGCGCAGGCAGGGCGTCTTGTCACGCCGGCGAAGGCTGGAAGGGGAACGGAAGTTTTCTGGATGGTGGGCGCGACAGGGATTGAACCTGTGACCCTTCGCGTGTGAAGCGAATGCTCTCCCGCTGAGCTACGCGCCCGCCAGGGCCGCAGCCCGGGACAGGCGGCGATATAGTGGCGGGCAAGGCTTCAAGTCAAGCGGTTGCGCAGGAACGAAAGGGGAAGGATCAAACGGTCGCTTTTCGCGTTCGTTGGACCGGAACATCCCGCCTCGGGCTGTATTACCTGTCGCGTCAATGCTCCGAACCCGCCCGAACCTCGCCGCAATGCTCGGGATGAATATTGGCAATCCGCAGGAGAACGTCCGATGAAACTGCTCCCACTCGCAATCGCCCTGGTACTGATGGCTGCGCCCGCACATGCCATCTCGCGCTACAATTCGCTCGACATGGGCTGTACGGCCGTTCAGTCCGCCGTTGCGCGTGAGGGTGCCGCGATCTTCCGCTATCCCTCCAAGAGGAAGCCCAGCCTGATCCTCTACGACCGCTATGTCGCCCATGGTGGGTTCTGCGCGGTCGGGGAGTATGCCGCGAATGCCTGGATTCCCACCGCCGATCGGGAAAAGTGCTTCGTGCGCACCTGCAAGCAGATCAACTACGACGACGACGTGCTGTTCAACTGAGCCGGACAAGATCACCGGGTCAGAAGGCGAGGCTCGTCTGGGCGGGCGTCGACGGCCCCAGCCGGATGCGCTCGAGCGCAAGCAGCCGTATCTTGGCGGAAACGCCTCCCGGCGCCGAAAACCCGCCGAGCTTGTGCCCGGCAGCCAGAATCCGATGGCAGGGGATGACCAGCGGGCAGGGGTTCGAGCCCATTGCCCGGCCGGTCTCGCGCGCCGCTCCCCCGTGTCCCGCCCGCTCGGCAAGTTCGCCATAGGTCGCCACCTCGCCGAACCCGATCGACCGTGCCACGCGATAGACATCTCGTCGGAACTCTCCGACGCCGCGAAGGTGAAGGGGGACATGTGAAAAATCCACCCGTTCTCCGGCGGCATATCGCTTCAGATCCGCGACGAGACGCGCCATCGCCGGCGGCAGGAGAGATGCCAGGCCGATCCTTGCTTCCACACCGCACTCCTCGTTCCAGAAACCGTTTCGCGGCATGGTCAGCAGCCGTTCCGTCTCGGATCGATCCCGCCCGGGAAGCTGCAATCGCGTCAGTCCCTGTTCGGTCCAGGCGATTCCGATCCATCCCAGATCCGTCTCGAAGACATGATTGCCGTATGATGCGAACTTCATCAGAGACCGAACACGAATGGTTGCGATATTCTTCCCTACCATATTCCGTGACGGGAACAAAATGAGAACTTTCACTTCGGCATGGCGTTCCTGCAGCCGCCGATTCGCTGCCGGCGCGGCTATTGCCTGGCATCCGGCCCTCCTGTAAGGAAAATCCGGGCGGGATTTAAGACAGCAAGGCCAACATAGTGCGCGCTGCACGATACCTTCTCTTGTCAGCTACCCTTTGCTCATTGATGGGTGCCTCCGGCTGCAGCACCAGCGGCCTGGACGCTGCGGCCGTCCTGTCGGTCGCCCCTGCTGCCGATCCGGTTCTTCCGGATGCCGTCCCGATCGTTTCCCTCGCGGAGGAGGAGGCGATGCTGCACAAGCCGGAAGAAATGAAGTCCGCCTATGCCGGGCCCACCCCGCGTTCGGGCAACAGCTTGGCGGTTGCCTTGGCTCCGCCCAGGCCCGCGTCGGCGGGCGAACGGGCGGAAGTGGACCGCCTCATTGCACACTACGCCACTGCGTATGAGGTTCCCGAGGAACTGGTCCGCCGGGTGGTCAGGCGCGAAAGCAACTTCCGTCCAAGTGCTTACAATCGAGGCCATTGGGGCCTGATGCAGATCAAGCACGCCACCGCCAGGGGCATGGGGTACGATGGTCCCGCCGAAGGTCTGCTCGATGCGGAGACAAACCTGCGCTACGCCGTGCGCTACCTGCGCGGCGCTTGGCTCGTGGCTGGCGGGTACCATGATCGCGCCGTCGGCTTCTACGCCCGCGGCTACTATTACGATGCCAAGCGGGCCGGTCTGCTTGACGAGACGGGTCTCGGCAGGGACCGCACGCGGAAGCGGCGAGCCGGCTGAGCGTCTCGGCCGGCCTCAGGCCAGCTTGCGCAACTCAGAATGGCTCTTGAGGACCCTTGCACCGTCCTCCTGTTCGATCATGTAGGCGGGCTCGTCCTGCGACGCGTGGCGCTTTACCTCCGTACCCTTGATCGTGCGCTTCACATCGTGCGTGAACTGGCGCGAGATCCTGCCCTTCGCCGTGTGCGCACCCCAGCGCCACGACACCCTGGTTCCGTTGGCGTACCTCTCCATTGCCTGGCTCCTCGTCTCCTTCGGACGAAGAAGAGTTGGGAGTGGCGAATCGTTCCACTATCGGCAGACGAGTTCTGGGCAGCGGCAAGCAGAAATTGCGGACAATCTGTCTACCGCGATCAGTCCTCGTCGACCAGGATGCGCTCGGCGGCTCCGTCGAGATCGTCGTACTGGCCGCTGCGAAGGCTCCAGAGGAAAGCGACGAGACCCAGCGCTCCCAGTGCGAGGGCGACCGGTATGAGAAAGACGAGCGCCGTCATGCGGCACCACCTGCTTGCAGGTTCATCCCGGCAGACGCGCGGCTGGCGCCTTTTTGGCTGCCGCCCGTTCGAGCCAGGTTCAGCCGCATGGCATTTGCGATCACCAGTACCGAGGAGGCGGACATGGCGACCGCGGCGATCAGGGGCGTGACATGGCCCGAGATCGCAACCGGCACGGCCACCGCGTTGTAGACGATCGCGAGCGCCAGGTTCTGCCGGATCAAACGTCCGGCCTTCCGCGAAATCGCAAGCGCATGCGGGGCCGCCTTCAGGCTGTCGCGGAGAAATACGAAATCGGCCGCGTTCCGCCCGATGTCGGCTGCGGTCGAGGGCGCCATCGAGACATGCGCCGCGGCGAGGGCAGGGGAGTCGTTGAGCCCATCGCCCACCATCAGCGTCTTCCTGCCCTGAGCCGCAAGCTCCGCAAGGCGCGCTGCCTTCTGGGCAGGCAGCATGCCGGCCGAGAACTCGTCGATGCCGATCTGCGATGCCAGCGATGAAACCGCCTGCAGGGCGTCGCCCGACAGGATCTCCAGTGAGCAGCCCGCGTGCCTGAGATCGGAGACCGCTTCAACGGCGCCGGGACGGACCTGATCTTCGAACCGGAATTCAGCGATCGGTCTGCCGTTGCAGGACAGGACCGTCTGGCCTCCGGTCTCGCCGCATGGATCGCCCGCGAGCGCCCATCCGGCGCGTCCAAGTCGATAGACGTCGCCGGCTACAGACGCCTCGATGCCGCATCCGGGAATTTCACGGATCGATTCGAAGCTGATCGGGTATGGCGGACGCCCCGCTCCCGCCGCGGCGATCGCCTTTGAAAGCGGGTGACGCGAGTGGACGGCGAGACCGGCGGCCAGGGAAAGATGCCCGGCGTCGATCTCGGTCGCGTTCGCCAGGCGGGACCTGCCCATCGTCAGCGTGCCGGTCTTGTCGAAGGCGACGTGGTCTATCTCGGCGAGCCGCTCCATGGCCGACCCGTCCTTGACCATGATGCCGTCCTCGAAGAGGCGGCGGGCAGCGACGACCTGGACGATCGGGACCGCGAGGCCAAGCGCACAGGGACAGGTGATGATGAGAACCGCGATCGCGATCGTCGTCGCCTCGTGGAAGTCCCCGGATGCGGCAAACCACCCGATGAAGGTCATCAGCGCCGTAAGGTGGACGACCGGCGAATAGAGGGCCGAAGCCCTGTCGGCGATCCGGCGGAAGCGGGCGCGCCCGCCCTCGGCGACACCCATCAGGCGGATCATTTCCGCCAGGAAGGAATCTTCCGACCGTGCCGTGGCGCTCAGCACGAGCGGTCCCGTCAGATTGAGCATGCCGGCGCGAACCTCGTCGCCGGTGCGGGCGGGTTGCGGCGCGCTTTCGCCGGTCACGAGCGCGCAGTCCAGGTCGGATGAGCCTTCCGAAACGATCCCGTCGACGGGAATGCGCTCGCCCGCCGCGACGTGGAGGCGCATGCCGGGCTCGATCTCGCTCAGCGGGATGTAGTCGCGCGAACCGTCCGCCCGAAGATGCATCGCACCTTTCGGTGACAGTCGTGCAAGGCCGGTGACGGCGGTGCGCGCACGGTCGCGCATGACGCGGTCGAGCGTGCGGCCGATCAGCAGGAAGAAGAGAAGCGACACGGATGCGTCGAAATAGGCGTGAGCGCCGTGGTTTATCGTGTCGTAGAGGCTGAGCGCATAGGCGAGACTGACTCCGAGCGCGATCGGAACGTCCATGTTCATGGAGCCGTTGCGCAGCGCGCTCCAGGCCGATCGATAGAAGATGCCGCCCGCGAAATAGAGCGCCGGCAGCGCGACGAGCGCGGAAATCCAGTGAAACAGGTCGCGCGTGGCGTCCTCCGCGCCCGACCAGACGGAGACGGAAAGCAGCATGATGTTGGCCGCCGCGAAACCCGAGATGGCGGTCGCCCGGATGAGTTCGGAAAGGATCCGGTCCTTGCCGTCCGCGAGCTCGTCGAACAGGTGGGCCGCATAGCCGAGGCGGTTCAGGGTCTCGACGACCGGCGGGATGGCTTCTTCCCGCCATCTGACCGAGACCCGCCTTGCCGAGAGATTGACCCGCGCGTCTTCGACGCCGTCCAGCCTGGACAGTGCGCTCTCGATCGCGTGGATGCATGCGCCGCAGTGGACGCCCGGCACGGAAAGATCGGTCTGGCGCAGTCCGTCGCCCACCGGGCGGCTGGAAAGCAGAAGTTCTTCCAGGGACGGGCCGGCACTTTCCGCATTCTTGAAGTCGGCGGCGGTTTCGACGCCCGGGGCGCAGCAACTCATTGCAGCACACCGCCTCGGATCGTCACCCGCCGCACGTCGCGGTACGGCACGTCCAGGCCGGCATCGGCATCCACCTCGACGATCCAGACGCCATCGCGCAAGGTGATCGGTGCCAAGCTCCTGCCGCTGCCGCCCTTCTCCAGCTTCATGGATACATCCTCGACATCCGTCGTCGTGCGGCGGAACTGCACCATGCCCCCATCGACCCGGACCGGACGGGCTTCGCGATCGGTCAGTGCGTAGACGAACCGGCCGTCGGCGTAAGCCATGGTGGCCGACCAGCCGAGCGCTGCCTGCGCGCGGCCCGCGGCAGCCTTCGCGTTGAACTGCTGGCTTGCCACGTAGGAATTCTTGACGACGAGCCCCGACCAGCTGCTGTTCGCGAAGCTCGCCATGGTCACGTTCACGGCGATGATCACGCCGAAGAACGCCAGCATGATGAACAGCATGTGCCGTCCGGTGAACTCGCCGGTGGTGTTGGCGTTCCGGCTCATCGTCTTGCCTCCGGTGCATTGAAGGTCGCGGTGTAATCGTCGGTCTCGAAACTCGCCTTGTCTTCGACGACGAAGCGGAAGTGCTGGGTTTCGCCCGTGACGTGATGCGCTGGCTGGCGCACGAAGAACTTCAGCGTCCGCAGCTTGTCGGGATCGACCGGGATGGCCAGCGAGCGGCCCTCGGGCTGGTCGATGCCGTTGGCCGTCATCACCGCTCCGGGGAGCCCCTGGATCGAGACGAAGATCACGCGCGGCTCGGGGATCATGTTGAGGAGCTTGACCGTGTAGCCGTTGCGGATCGAACCGTCGGACAGCGTCACGAACTGCGGGTTGCGGTCGTGAAGCACGTTTACCTCGAGACGGTCGCGCGACAGCAGCGACGTCAGGAGGGCAAGGCCGACAAGCGACCAGATGCCGAAATAGACGAAGGTACGCGGACGGAAGATTTTCCGCAGATGGAAATGCGCGATCGTGTCCGCAAGTTTGCCCCCGCCGTTGCGGACCCGCCGAGGATCGATGGCGGACGATCCGCCGCCGGTCGCGATCGCCATGTTGGCGTTGTAGTCGTTCAGGGTGGCGTAGGAAATCAGGCCCCGTTCCTTGCCGACCTTGTCCATGACGCTGTCGCAGGCATCGATGCACAGTGCGCAGGTGATGCATTCGAGCTGTTGCCCGTCGCGGATGTCGATGCCCATCGGGCAGACTGCGACGCAGGCGTTGCAGTCGACGCAATCACCGACGACTTCGCCGGCGGCGGCGGCCTTCTTGGCGTGACGCGAACGCGGCTCGCCGCGCCAGTCGTTGTAGGTGACGGTCAGCGAATGCTCGTCGAGCATGGCCGCCTGGATGCGCGGCCAAGGGCACATGTAGGTGCACACCTGCTCGCGCATCAGCCCGCCGAACGTGTAGGTCGTCGCAGTCAGCACCGCGACGGTGATGTAGGCGACGGGAGCGGCGCTGCCGGTGGCGAAATCGACCAGCAGCGAAGGCGCGTCGGCGAAGTAGAATATCCATGCGCCGCCGGTCGCCACCGCAATCGCGAGCCAAATCGCGTGCTTGGAGACGCGCTTGAGGACCTTGTTCACCGTCCAGGGCCCGGAATCGAGCTTGATACGTGCATTGCGGTCGCCTTCGATCGCCCGCTCCACGACGAGGAACAGGTCGACCCAGACCGTCTGCGGACAGGTGTAGCCGCACCATGCGCGGCCGACCGTGGAGGTGATGAGGAAGAGCCCTATGCCGGCCATCACCAGCAGCCCCGCCACGTAGAAGAATTCCTGCGGCCAGATCTCGATGAAGAAGAAATAGAAGCGGCGATTGGCGAGGTCGATCAGCACCGCCTGATCGGGTGCATGCGGACCACGGTCCCAGCGCAGCCACGGCGTGAGATAGTAGATGCCGAGCGTGACGGCCATGATCAGCCACTTGAAGCGGCGGAAACTGCCGGATGCCCGCTTGGGGAAGATCTTCTTGCGCGGCGCGTAGAGCGGCTGGCGGATCTTCGCCGAATTGACCGCTTCGGCTTCGTGCCGTTCGACTGTCTCGGTGGCTGGCGGTTGCTTGACGCTGACGTTCATGCTCGGGACTCGCAGGGATTTCTGGCCTGCTTCTCCCACCTCGCTCCGACCGCAGCCTTGATCCTCATCAATTCGCATCGTGCGCAGAATGCCGCGGTCGTGCGAAACGGGGCGCGGAAGTTTCCGCGCCCCGCGAGGTTTCGGGTCAGGCTTATACGGCGCGGGCGGTCATTCGCCACCGCCCAGCGAGTGGATATAGACGGCCAGTTCCTTGACGGTCGTGTCGCCGAGGCGCGGCTGCCAAGCGGGCATGACGCCGTGCCTGGGCGCCCGGATCTGCGAGGCGATCTCGGCTTCGCTCGATCCGTAGAGCCAGATCGGATCGGCCAGGTTCGGAGCGCCGAGATCCTTCATGCCCCTGGCATCCTCGCCGTGACAGGCGGCGCAGTTGTCGGCGAAGACCGTTGCGCCGGCCTCGGCGATCTGGGCGCTCGACGGCGTTCCGCTGAGCGATGCGACATATGCCGCCGCCTGCCTGATCTGGTCCGGCTCAAGGATGTCGCCGAAGGCAGGCATCTCCGAAATCCGGGTCTCGTCGTCGCTGGCGAACCGGACGCCGTGAGCAATCGTCTGGTGGATGGCTTCGATGTCGCCACCCCACAGCCAATCGTCGTCGTTCAGGTTGGGGTACCCGGGCGATCCCTGCGCGCCGGTGGCGTGGCACTGGATGCAGTTGACCTTGAAGGCCGCCGCGCCGGCCGCGGAAGCGAACTGGCGCAGGTTCTCGTCGGCCAGGATCGTACCGAGATCAGCCGACCTCACCGCCGCGATGTAGTCCCGCTTGGCCAGGTCGGCCTCCGCGAGTTCCATCTTCACCTCGTTGCGGCTCGAGTAGCCGAGCAGCCCGGTCGTCGCGCCGGAGATCAGCGGAATCGCGGGATAGGCGATCACGTAGCCGATCGCCCAGACGATGGTGGCGTAGAAGGTCCAGACCCACCAGCGGGGCAGGGGATTGTTGAGCTCCCTGATGCCGTCCCACTCGTGGCCCGTCGTGGAGACGCCGGAGACCTCATCGATATGTTCGTTGCTCATTTCAGTCGTCCTTGAGAGGGATGCGGGCTGCCTCTTCGGCGTGCCTGCGGCTGCCGGGGCGGAAGGCGAAGATCACGACGGCGACGAAGAAAAGGGTCATGAGGAGCAGACCCCAGCTGTCGGCGAAGTGGCGCATGGCGGTGTAGGTTTCCATCGCTCCTCTCCTCAGCGGTAGCCGGCTGCTTCGTCATAGGTCGAGAAATCGACCAGCGTGCCGAGCATCTGCAGATAGGCGATCAGTGCATCCATCTCGGTGAGCGCCGCCGGATTGCCGTCGAAGTCGCCAAGCTTTGCCTTGGGGTAGCGTTCCTGGACACCCGACCAGTCCGCATCCGGATTTGCCTGTGCCGCCATGTCGGCCTCGGCGACTGCGATCATCTCGTCCGTATAGGGCACGCCGACCCGTGCGTTGGCGACGAGGTGGGTCGAGAAGCCCTTCACCTCCAGCGGCGTCTGCCTGAGGAACGAGTAGCTCGGCATCACCGATTCCGGCACGACCGAACGCGGCTCGACGAGGTGCTGGACGTGCCATTCGTTCGAATAGCGGTCGCCCACGCGCGCCAGGTCGGGGCCGGTGCGCTTCGATCCCCACTGGAACGGGTGGTCGTACATGGATTCCGCGGCGAGGCTGTAGTGCCCGTAGCGTTCCACCTCGTCGCGGAATGGCCGGATCATCTGCGAATGGCAGACGTAGCAGCCCTCGCGGACGTAGATGTTGCGCCCCGCCAGCTCGAGCGGCGAATAGGGACGCATCCCTTCCACCTTCTCGATCGTGTTCTCGAGATAGAACAGGGGCGCGATCTCAACGATGCCGCCGATGGAGACGACCAGCAAGGAACCGACCAGGAGAAGGGTCGCGTTGCGCTCCAGTATCGCGTGTTTATCAAGGATTGACATGGATGAGGTTCCTTATTCTGCAGGCTGCACAGCTGCGGGAGCGACGCCGCCGATGGGCGCCTCCTCGCGCTGATAGCCGCGGATGGTCATGAAGATGTTCCAGGCCATGACGAGTGCGCCTGTCAGGTACAGAACGCCGCCCAGGGCCCGCACGATGTAGTAGGGCTTCATCGCGGCCACGGATTCGGCGAAGGAGTAGACCAGGAAGCCCTGATCGTCGTACTCGCGCCACATCAGGCCCTGCTGGATGCCGGCAACCCACATGACGGCGGCGTAGACCACGATGCCGAGGGTGGCGAGCCAGAAGTGCCAGGTGACGAGACGCAGCGAATAGAGCCGCTCGCGGAACCAGAGCTTCGGGACCATGTAGTAGATGGCGCCAAACGTGATCATGCCGACCCAGCCAAGCGCGCCGGAGTGCACGTGGCCGATCGTCCACTCGGTGTAGTGGCTGAGCGAATTGACGGCCTTTACCGACATCATCGGGCCTTCGAACGTGGACATGCCGTAGAAGGCGATGGCGAGCACCATCATGCGGATGATGGGGTCGGTGCGCAGCTTGTCCCAGGCGCCCGAGAGCGTCATCAGACCGTTGATCATGCCGCCCCAGGAAGGCATCCAAAGCATGATCGAGAACACCATTCCGAGCGTCTGCGCCCAGTCGGGCAGGGCGGTGTAGTGCAGGTGGTGCGGACCGGCCCAGATGTAGAGGAAGATCAGCGCCCAGAAGTGGATGATCGACAGGCGGTAGGAATAGACCGGCCGGCCGGCCTGCTTCGGCACGTAGTAGTACATCATGCCGAGGAAGCCCGCGGTGAGGAAGAAGCCGACCGCGTTGTGGCCGTACCACCACTGGGTGAGCGCGTCCTGTACGCCGGAGAACGCCGAGTAGCTGTGCGAACCAGTGATCGAGACGGGGATGGCAAGGTTGTTCACCACGTGCAGCATCGCGATGGTCACGATGAAGGCGAGGTAGAACCAGTTCGCCACGTAGATGTGGGGTTCCTTGCGCTTGATGATCGTGCCGAGGAAGACGACGAGGTAGGCGACCCATACGATCGTCAGCCAGATGTCGACGTACCATTCAGGCTCGGCGTATTCGCGGCTCTGGGTGGAGCCCAGGAGATAGCCGGTCGCCGCCATGACGATGAAGAGCTGGTAGCCCCAGAACACGAACCAGGCGAGATTGCCCCCGAACAGCCGCGCCCGCGAGGTTCGCTGCACGACGTGGAAGGAGGTGGCGATGAGCGCGTTGCCGCCGAAGGCGAAGATGACGGCGGAGGTGTGGAGCGGACGCATCCGGCCGAAGTTGAACCACGGCTCGATGTTGAGGTCGGGGAAGGCCAGTTGCAGCGCGACGACCACGCCGACGAGGAAGCCAACGACGCCCCAGAACATGGTGGCGATGGCACCGTAGCGGATGACGTCGTCCATGTAGTCGACACCGTTCGACCTGAACGGGATCGCTGCTGCGGCGTTGGCGGCGCGCGGGGAGAAGGAGGTGTTGCGCATCAGCACGATCGCGCTGATCGCGAGCACCGCGAAGAGCACCCACATGTGTTGCTGGAAGAGGGTGTCGGTGGCAAAGGCCGCACCGAGCAGAGCCAGGAAGGCAAACAAGCCTATCCCTATTATTTCCGCGCCGTATTTCATCTTATTCCCCGCTTGCGCTCATGTAAGGTCCGGCGACTCGTGGCCGCCCTCGCGCCAGCTTTTCGCGCCTTGGGTCTCGAGACGCCTTGATTCAAGTCAAGAACGGTCTCGCCTGGGTCTGGCAACCTTCCAGCGTCGGACTGTGCAGCAAGGGAATTCGCACCGGTGAGCAAGCGATCGGCGCAGCAGATTTGCGAACTGCCGGAGATTTGTCCGGTATCGACCGCCTGCGGACGCCAGGGCGTGGTTCCGTGCATGGAGATGATACGGGCGCACGAACGGAAGCTGGAACTCTGCCGCGCACTGGAATCGATCGCCGACGGCCTGCCGTCCAACATCGACAGGTTCCGGTGCCTGGAAGTCGCGAACCTGCTGGTGCCCCTGCTTCGCGAATGCCACCACTACGAGGAAGAGATCGTCTTTCCCGCGTTCGAGGTCGCAGGCCTGGCGCATGCCGCGGCCGGTACGGTGAAGCGCCTGAAGGCGGAGCATGTCGAGGACGAATGCGCGGCCCAGGATCTCTCCGAAATCCTGCTGGCGGTCGGCCACGGCGACGGCATCTCCAATCCGGAAGCGCTGGGATTCATGTTGCGGGCCTTCTTCGAAAGCGTGCGCCGGCATGTGGCGTTCGAACAGGAGCACGTCCTGCCGCTGGTGCACGGCATGGCGGGCCGGGACCGTCCCGCCTGACCAGTTCCGAATTCCGGAGATCGCCTGGACACCTTCGCCGGGTCAGTTAGTCTAACGTCCAGCGCGGCGGGATGGAGTGGTGCGTGACGAGATCCGGTCCGTTCATGGCAGTGGCGGCGCTGCTGCCGATCGTTTCCGGCGCCGCACGTGCGGAGCGCTTCGACCTTGCGGCGGAATACCGGCCGTCGCCGCTCCTCGTCGAAGGCCTCTACGTCTGCCGGAACGAACGGTCGGTCAGTCATTCACTCCTGCTCTCGGCCGGCGGCACCTACATGCTCGCGGACATGGCCGCGGGCGGCGGCGGGTTCCGCCTCGGCGCCGACGGCGCCCTCGAGTGGCTGTCGGGGCCTCTTGCCGCGTCCGAGGGCGACGCGGTGAGGATCCTGGCGATGAATGCGCGCGGGAGAGCGCGCGGTGAACCGGTCGTCATCCTGCTCTACGACATGCCGGGCGTGCAGAGCCGCGATCACTGTTTCCTGGAGGAGCCGGCGGGCGCGGGGTGAAGCGGGTCTATACGCCGGAGCGCGCTTCAAGGCGTGCCATGCTGTCGACGATGACGTGCCGGTTGTTCTCGATGCGGATGACATGATCGGCACGCAGCCGGGTCAATTGCCGACTGACGGTCTCGATGGTCAGGCCGAGGAAATCCGCGATGTCCGCTCGGGTCAGAGGCAGATCGAAACTGGTGCCCGCCTTTGCCTGCGCCGTCGGATCGATGTTTCGGGCAATCAGAAGCAGGAAGCTCGCGACCTTTTCTGCCGCGGTCTTCCGGCCGAGCGTCACCATCCAGTCGCGGGCCTCGTCGAGTTCCTTCAGCGTCTGTGTGAGCAGGAGGTGTTCCAGACCCGGGCTGTCTCTCATCATGCGCTCGATGGTAGCCTTTGGAAACGAGCAGAGGGAAACGCCCGTCGCGGCCTCGGCGTTGATCGCGCTCTCTGCCCGGAAAGGCCTGCCCAGGAAGTCGGGAGCGAACTGGAGACCGACGATCTGCTGGCGGCCGTCCGACAGCGTCTTCGTGAGCTTCACGACACCGCCCAGTACGTTCGAATAGTGGTCGATCGTTTCCTGGTCGCCGACCAGTTCGGCGCCCGCCTCGATGCGCTGCTTCGAGGAGGTCTTGGCAAGCGACACCAACTGGTCAGTCGACAGCGCCCCGCAGATGCCCCGGTGGCGCGCTTCGCACGCCTCGCAAAGAACCGGAAAGCCTGCCGTGTGGATGTCCTGCCTGTTCGCCATCAGACCACAATCGCCCTTTGCGCCCGTTTAACGCATTTCCGGCCGCCTATCTCGCGCCAGATTGTCTCATCGGATTTTGACTTTGACCGAAATCAAGGTTCTTCGATAGCGCAACGTGCATCCCGGGACAGGAATGAGGGAGCAGCACCCATGCGCAGTGAGAACAAGGCACGACTCAACGACGCCGTACCGCGCTACACGAGTTATCCGACCGCCCCGCATTTCCATGCCGGAATCACTGCGGAAATCGTGCGAGACTGGGTCCTGCAGATCGAGCGGGAAGAGCCGATCTCCCTCTATCTTCACGTACCCTTCTGCGACCGGCTCTGCTGGTTCTGCGCCTGCCACACCAAGCAGACCCGTCACTACGAGCCTGTGGCGAGATATGTACGGTCACTCTGTCGGGAGATCGAGACCGTGTCGGGCCTGATCGGCAACCGGGCGCCGGTGCGGGCGATCCACTTCGGCGGCGGCTCGCCGACGATGCTGACACCGGAGGACGTGCTGAAAATCGGCGGGGTGCTCCGCAATTCCTTCAGGATGGTCGACGTTCCCGAGATCAGCGTCGAGATCGATCCGAACGACATGACGATCGAGCGCCTCGATGCGTTTGCCGCGATCGGGATGACGCGGGCCAGTCTCGGCGTCCAGGATTTCGATCCGAAGGTGCAGAAGGCCATCAATCGCGAACAGAGCTTCGAATTGACCGAGCAAGTGGTCCGCGGCCTGCGCCAGCGCGGCATCAACTCCATCAATCTGGATCTGCTCTACGGGCTGCCACACCAGACTTGCGCCACTCTGGAAGCAACGGTGGGTCAGGCGCTGAGCCTCGATCCGGATCGGATCGCGCTGTTCGGTTACGCGCACGTGCCCTGGTTCAAGAAGCACCAGACCATGATCGCGGACGACTGGCTGCCCCAGGCCGAGGAACGGTATTCGCAGTCGAAGCTCGCCGCGCGCCTGATCGCCGACGCGGGATACGAGGTGATCGGGATCGATCACTTCGCCAAGCCGGGAGACAGCCTCGCATCGGCCGCGAGGGAAGGGCGCCTGAAACGGAACTTCCAGGGCTATACCGACGAGCGATGCGACACGCTTCTCGGTCTCGGCGCCTCCTCGATCAGCAGGTTCCGGCAGGGCTATGCGCAGAACCAGCCGGCGACGTCGGTATATCAACGTGTGGTCGACGAGGGTGGCCTCGCGACCGTTCGGGGCATCGAGTTCAGCGCGGAGGACAATGCCAGGGCCTGGATCATCGAGCGGCTGATGTGCGACTTCGGCTTCGACTGCGAGGAGGCCACGATCCGTTTCGGACCCGTCGCCCGGCCGCTGATCGCCGAGGCGGCTTTGCTGGCGACGGCGGGAGCCCACCCCTGGCTGGTCCGTCGCGGCGATTCATTCGTCGTTCCGGACGAGCACAAGCCGCTTGTCCGCACGATCGCGGCGCGATTCGACAGCTACCTGAACAAGGGAGAGGCGAGGCACTCCGCGGCTGTGTGAACTTCCGCACAATCTCGGAACTTATTTGATCGCGCGCAAAGAACTTTTCCGCCTGCCACGACAGGTTGCGAACCTTCGGGGGTGCAGGAGATGCGAATGGGTTCGATCGGTGACGAAGAGACGATTTCGATGAAGATCGGATCGGATGCAAGTGCCTACGACATCTGGAGAGCGCGCAAGGACATCGAACGCCTCGCCTTCGGTTTCCGTTCGAAGCTTGCGGAAATTCCCCCTGAACTGGAGCGTCTCGAACAGTTCCTGCATCGCCTGTCGACCGGTGATTGCTGAACGGAGCGCCTCTGGCTGCGCCTGATTGGCTCGTCAGGCCTACAGGCTTGCTTCCCGTCCAAGGGCGCGCAACGATCGGCGCTGCACCAGCAAGGAGGCAAGCATGTCGCTGAAGGGCAGGACGGTATTCATTTCCGGAGGATCGCGGGGCATCGGCCTTGCCATCGCGCTTCGTGCCGCACGCGAGGGTGCAAACGTCACGATCGCCGCCAAGACGGCCGAGCCGCATCCCAAATTGCCAGGCACGATCCATACCGCCGCTGCCGAGATCGAAGCGGCCGGCGGCAAGGCACTGCCGGTGCTGTGCGACATCCGCAACGAGGAGATGGTCGCAGAAGCCGTCAAGGCGACGGTCGATGCGTTCGGCGGAATCGACATCTGCATCAACAATGCCAGCGCGATCCAGCTGACGGGAACGCTCCAGACTGACATGAAGCGCTTCGACCTGATGCACCAGATCAACACGCGGGGCACCTTTCTCGTCTCGAAGACCTGCATTCCGTATCTGAAAAAGGCGGACAACCCGCACATCCTCAATCTCGCGCCGCCGCTCGACATGCAGGCGAAGTGGTTCAAGAACCACGTCGCCTACACGATGGCGAAGTTCGGCATGTCGATGTGCACGCTGGGCATGAGCGCCGAATTCGCGCGGGACGGGATCGCGGTGAACTCGCTGTGGCAGTTGACCGCCATCGACACGGCCGCGGTCCGCAATCTGCTCGGCGGAGAAACCGTGGCCTCCATGAGCCGCTCGCCCGAAATCATGGCCGATGCCTTCCATGCGATCGTCATGCGTCCCTCGCGCGAGTGCACCGGCAACTTCTTCATCGACGAACTCGTCCTGCGTGAAGCCGGCGTCACCGATTTTTCCGCTTATGCGCCTGGGGCGAAGGGGCCGTTGGCTGCCGACTTCTTCGTTCCCGACGAGGTCTTTGCAGGGACCGATACGAAGGTGGCCGGAACGTTCTCGTGAGGGTACTCAGGCAAACATGAGGCTGCGCAGCAGGTCGGGAATGATCTGCAGCCCCTTCAAGGCGGCCTTCAACTCGGTCTGGTCCTGGCGGGAGAGTGCCCCGACCTCCACCCGGTTCGACACCGGGATGCCCTCCAGCAAATCGCGGCTCTGCTGCGCCAGCATCGTCTTCAGGATAGTGCCGTGCGCGGCGATCAGTCTGTTGAAGTCGCTTTCGCTGGCAATCTTCAGATTGTTCAGCGCCTCGAGGCGCTCGCGCGTGGAGCGGACCCGCAGGTCATGCCTGATCGCGAGCGCCCGGGCAAATGCCACGAGCGGGAAGAGCCCATGCTTCTTCAGGTCGACCCGGCCCTCTTCCGTACGGAAGCCGCCGAGCAGCGTGAAGGGACCGGCGCCGATAGAAACGCGCTCCCCGAGCAGTTTGGCGAAGACCGGGTTTGCGCTGCCAATCTCAAAGGCTCGATCGAACAGCGAGTTCGCCAGTGCAAACTCCCCCCAGACCGGGCGAAGATCGAAGAAGATGTCGACGTTGAGCAGGTCGTGCGGATGCGACCGCTGGACCCAGTCGGAGATCCGGTCGAGCCAGAGCGGGGTCGACCCGCGCCATGCGACGTTCTTCGCCATGACCCCGCCGCTGCAGAAAGGGACACCGGCCCGGTCCAGGGTTGCTGCGATCCTCTCGCCAAGCATTGCAAACCATCTATCCTCCGGTCCGTCGGGGACGCCGTCGGCAAAAACGATCGCATTGTCCTGGTCGGCTGCCAGAAGGCTTTCGCCACGTCCACCCGAGCCGAGCACCATCAGGCAGTATGGACAGGGCGGCGCACCACGACCGTCGGAGACCATTTCGGCTTCGGACAGTTGCGCCGCGCGGCGAGTGGTCGTGCGCAGTTCCTCGCTGACGATCTCGGCGACGTTGCGCGCTTCGACGTCTTCGCCGATGAGCGCCTCGGCGACGGCGGGCAGGGTGGACCAGGCCGCCGCCAGCCCGGCAACATCCATGGCGGCGTCGATCTGGTCGTCGAGGCTGATCGCGGCCCCTGCGCGCAACCGCAGCAGGTCGCGGGCCGATACGATGCCGAGGAGGCGGTCCTGCTCGTCGCGAACGGCAAGGTGCCGGATCCGCAGTCGGTCCATCCGCCCGATCGCACGATAGACGAAGGCAGCACCACGGATGCTGGCGAGTGGTCGCGTCGCGTAGGTTTGGACCGGATCGTCGAATGCTGCCTCCCCTCTTGCGGCGATGCGGCGCATCATGTCGCGTTCCGTCACGATCCCGTAGGAACTCGTGGGTTCGCCGGTACGGCCGGCTTGGGAAACGAACGCCGAGCTGATCTTTCGCTCCACCATCATATTGATGACCTCGCGCGTCGTTGCCGATGCGTTCACGACCGCGGGTGGAGAACTCATGACGTCGGAGACCCGATGCCGGTAGGCATAGGGATCGACCGGACCGAAGGCTCGCGGGCCGGCGAGCGCCTCCGGCCGGATCACCGGTTCGGCCCAGCCGGCGCGGTGTTGCGCCTCCAGCTGGCTCGTCATCCGCCAGCATGCCTGCTCGGCTTCCGCCAGCGTGCGGACACCCTTCTGCGCGAGGTGGGGCAGGAGGGCGATGAAAATTCCCGCGGCGGCTGTCGCGTCTCCGGGCGCCTGATGTCGCCCCTCGATCGAGACTCCCAGCCATCCGGCGGTCATCTCCAGCGACTGGTCGGGAAGATGCGGGTTGGCAATCGACGCAAGCATGCGCACGCAAAGGGTGCGGGGCCTCTTCCACGGAATGCCGGCGCGCCGAGCCTCATGCTCCAGGATCGCCAGGTCGAAGCCGATCGAATACCCGACGAGCACGCGCCCCGCCGCGAAGGCGTTGAACCGCGCCCAAGCCTCTCCGAAACTGGGGGCACCCCGGGTCATGAGATTGGTGATGCCGTGGATTGCGGTGGAGCCTTCGGGGATTTCGATCTTCGGATCGACCAGGCTCTCGAAACTGTCCCGCGGCTGCAGGTGACCGCGCGAGATCCCGATCGCTCCGATCTGAACCAGCGACGCTCGCGAGGCGTCGAGCCCCGTCGTCTCGGTATCAACCGCCACCGCGTCCAGCGCGGCAAGTGGCGTCGCTCCGCTCGTGAAGTTCATGCGGACCTCCCGAACGGAAGATACCACGGGGGAGGGCCGCTTGGTTGATCCTGATCAGGGCAGGTCCATTGCCCCTAGCGCGAAGGTGCCCGGCGGTCGCCCGCCGGGCACCTGTCGTAGTCCGTCTGCCGTTCCTACTGGGCGCTTGCGACCGGCGCCACAAGCGGCGTAATCCTGCGGATGGCCACACGCCTGTTCTCTCGCGAGGGACCCTCCGTTGCGATCTTCAGATAACGCTCGCCATAGCCCTGGGTGACCAGATTTTCCGGCGGCACGTCGTAGTAGCGCGTCAGCGCGTCCGCGACGCTCTCGGCGCGGGCATCCGATAGAGCGAGGTTGGATACGTCGGACCCGACCGCATCGGTGTGGCCTTCGATCAGGAAGGTCTCGGCCGGGTTGTCGTCCAGCATCCGCTGAATGGCCGATGCGATGCCCTCGAGCTCGTCGACTTCGCTGCGGGTCACTTCGGCCGACCCGGTCGGGAAGGTGATCGTGTCCAGATCGATACGACGCACGGTGTCGCGTAGCCGGGCCGAGCGCCTGACGTCGTCGACCGAATAGAGCTGTCGCACCTTTTCGACCGGCGGCTGATCGAGGAACTCGTAGTACCGCTGGGGGTCTTCCACGCGTTCGGCGTCAAGGATGTAGTCCCGAACCGGGATGTTGAGACGCAGCGGCGGCAGATCCCGACCGGGATCACGCCACTGGCGTTCACGATCGTAGTTGCGCTCGTCGACGTAGTTCAGCACGACCTCGCGCCCGTCGGGCATGACCCGCGACCGCCTGATGACGTCCCCAAAGCGGTTTCTCACCGTCACGATCTGGACGCCGTTCGGCCTGACGATCGTCTCGCGGACGCGGCCACGAGGAAGCTCCTCGTAGTACACATCCTGCGCGTTCCGCTCGAGGCGACCGCGATCGGGACCTTCGACGTAGGTTTCGCCACCCAGTTCGTAGATGATGCGGTTCCCGATCTCGCGCAGCACCTCCGCGCCCTCCGGGCGTTCGTTTCGTTCACGCCTGTACTGCTCCCGATCGATTCGGCGGCCTTCGGTAGCGGTAATCGGTTCGATGTCGGTCGGCACCATTTCCTCTGACTGCGCGTCCCGGTCCGAGGTCGGCGGCGGGGCGACAGGCTGCTCGGCTGCCTGTCCTTCCGGGGTGTCGCCTTTCACCGGCTGTTCGCCGTCCCTCGGGGCAGGTTGCTTGGCGCTGTCCAGCACTGGGGCGGCATTCTGCGGCAGATCACCCTGATCTCCACCCTGGTCGCCGGGGGCCGGCGCCGCGCCGTTGGTTTCGGGCGCAGGCGAGGGCGTCTCTGGAGCAGGCGCGGCCTTGTCGGAAGGCATGGGTTCCGCGCCGCCGGTCACCGGCGGTTGCTGCGGCTCCGGAGCATCCGTGGCGGGCTGTTCGGCTGCGGGCGGCTGGTCGGTCTGGCCTGCGGGCGCGGGCGCTGGCTGATCTGCGGGGGCGGCATCGGCCGGCGGCGGCTCGACGGCAGGTGCATCGGCGGCCGGTTCTTTGGCCTGGTCCGCTTCGGGCGCGGCTTCCGGAGCGGCGTCCTGAGCCTGCGGCTGGACCTCGTCGGCATTCGCCGGCGGCTGCTCCTGCCGGCCCGTATCAGCGGGTTCGGTCTGTGGCGCATCGGCGGGAGCCGGCTGCGGCGCGGCCTCTGGCTCTGCGGCGGACGCCGGCTCCGTGGCTTCCGGCGCGGCCGGCTGTTCATCCGCCGCTGCCGGCTCTGCTGCCGCTGGCGGTTCTGCTGCCGGAGCCTGGTCTGCTGCCGGAGCCTGCTCTGCTGCCGGAGCCTGCTCTGCGGCTGGCGGCTGCTCCGCGGCCGGAACGGCATCACCCGCTGCGGCAGGCTTTTGATCGCCGGCCTTGGTTTCGTCCTCATCCTTCTTTGGCGGCGCGTCGGCCTGGGCCACCAGGATCTGATCTGCCGAATTGGGGGCGGCGACCAGTTCATCGGCCCAGCCGGGCGCCGATGCCATCAGCACGCCGAGTGCAGTGCCGGCGACGATGCGTGCGTGAAGCTTCATGGAATTCTTCTCCTCGAGAGTTCGCCCTTCGCGGCCCAGAACCCCCCTGGAGGCGGATGGTTCCTTCCGGCGTGCATGGGGTGGCTCGGGCACCGACCCATTTTTCCGGCGCACTCGCTTGAACTTGATGGTAAGCGACGCGACATGGGCGCGATGCAACAGCCGTTCTGGAAGACGAAGAACCTCGAGGAGCTTTCGCAGGCGGAGTGGGAATCGCTCTGCGACGGCTGCGGCAAGTGCTGCTTGGCCAAGCTCGAGGACGAGGATACCGGGGAGATCCACTGGACCAGCGTCGGTTGCCGGCTGTTCGATGCCGATCTTTGCCGTTGCGCAGACTATGCCAACCGCCTCTCGCGGGTGTCGGACTGCGTCAAGCTGACGCCGGCCAATGTCCGGACCATCTCGTGGCTGCCGTCGACCTGCGCCTACCGGCTCGTCGCCGAAGGCAAGGACCTGCCGGCATGGCACCCTCTGGTGTCCGGACGCAAGGATACGGTCCACGAGGCCGGCATATCCATGCGCGGCCGGATCACGGCATCGGAACAGGAACTCGACGAGCCCGAGGACTATTTCGACCACCTCCTCGAGCAAGAGCCGTGACCGCCAGGCCGGTGGCCTTCAGGCGCGGCGGGCCGGAAAGTGCTGCCGCAGTGTCTCCATTTCACGCTGATTTCCCCGCGGCCGTGAACGCCCGGTCGTTGTGCGACAGGCGATTTGCGTCTCGGCGCACCCTTTCCTGAACATCCGCTGAACGGCGCGTTCGATCCCAGTTCAGCCGATGTCGGGCATTTCTCGGTCTCCGCTTCGGCGGCAACGAGAAACCTGAACAATCGGAGAAGCGTAGCAGTGTTCAATACGAGGAAAATCACATCCGCCCTCATCGCCGCGACGATCGGCTTCGGCGTCCTGTCTGCAGGTTCCGGCGCGGCTTTTGCGGCCGGCGGATCGTCGGCGGGCAACATGACCGTGGAGGTGCGGATGGGCGACCATGGCCGCGAGCGCATGCGCCGGGACCATTCACCCCGCCGCGAGATGCACAGGGGACACTTTCAGCGGCATGGGATTCGCCGTGGCCGCTCCCCGCGGATATGCACGGACGGCGAGGCGATCCACAAGGCGCGTTCGCTGGGGGTCAGACGAACTCACGTCGCCTGGGCGAACCGCAAGGTCGTGAAGGTGAATGGGCGCAAGTTCGGGCGCCCGATCAGTCTGACGATCGGCCGCGCTCCCTTCTGCCCGATCTTGCGCTTCTGAGCCTGCGATGCCGGCAACGGATCAGGCGCCGCCGGGATGTCCGGCGGCGTCTTCACGCGCGGACATGTCTTCTGTCAGTTCCGGCCCTCGATGCCGAAGGTCATTTCCACCCCGACCCGGTAGGCGTTCTCGCCCGCCTCGATCGGCGCCGATTCGCGCATGTCGGCGGCCTTGGCCATGAAGGGCATGGGCGGCTGGGCGTTCTGCGTGCGCTCTGTGATCTCCACGATGCGGTCCCAGGCTCACGCCGGCCGCTTCCGCCAGCGTGCGCGCTTTCTCCATTGCATCCGCCACCGCCTTCCTGCGTGCATCGGAAAGAGCAGCGGACGGATCGTCGTTGGTGAAGCTGATGCCGCCGCCCTGGTTCACCCCGAGGGAGACAGCTTCGTCGAGGATATCGCCGGCCCTGGCGAGATCGCGGACGCGCACTGTCAGCGTGTTGGTCACCTGATAACCGACGAGTTCGGCGGTCTGGCCGCCTCGGCCGTCGCTGGGATACTCGTAGCGCGGAGAGATCTGGATGCCGGCGGTCTGGAGATCGCGGTCCTCGATACCGGCCTCCTTCAGCGCCCGGGTCACCGCCGCCATCGCCTCGTTGTTGGCTTGCATGGCCGCCTGCGCGGTCTCGGCCTCGCGCATGACGCCGAAGCTCAGGATGGCGATGTCCGGGCGCAACGACTGCTCGCCGTCGCCCGTGACGGTGATGTGCGGCTGGCGCCATTCCGTCCGGTCCTGGGCCGAAGCCGGAAGCGAGAATGCCGTCAGGCCGGTGGCAAGGAGCAGGAACGAGGCAGTGCGCAACATCGGGGTTCTCTCCGCTGGAGTAGGTCTTCCAGCCGAATATGCCGGGATTGTGCGTTGTTTTGGGCGCAGCGCTTGTGCGGCTTCGAAAAAGAAACTAATCCACGCGCCGTGGGGCCTGTAGCTCAATGGTTAGAGCCGGCGGCTCATAACCGCTTGGTTGGGGGTTCGAGTCCCTCCGGGCCCACCATCCACATACTGTCCCTCAATGAAATCAAGCGTTTGCGGGAGATTTTGGCTAACAGGGTCATGCGGTTAGCCAATTTGTGTTCTCACGATGCCCGTATGCTTTGGTGATGGCGCTGTCCGCCAGCTTCTTCCTGTTGGCCTTGCGAACGTAGGTTTCCACTTCCGCCAGGTTACGATGGCCGGTGATCGACATGATCTCTGATGCGGAGCAACCGGCTTCCGCCAGACGGATACAGGCAGATTTGCGCAGACCATGCGGAGACCGATGCGGGGGAAGACCAGCATCTCGTGCCGCGTCGATGATCCAGTTCGTAAACGCCTTCTCTGACCGTGCCGCGCCCCGTTCGGTGGTGATGAAGTTCAGATGGTCGTGCTTAATGCTGTCCAGCACGGCCCGGAACTCCGGGTGGATGGGGATGCTGACTTCCACTTCATCACCGCTCTTTTTGATCTTGGTGACGATCCTGTTTCCCTGAATGTGCTGGCGTCCGATGCGCACGGCATCGCTGCGGCGAAGGCCGGTGAACAAGAGGATTTCAAAGGCTATGCGTCGGGGCGTCCCTACCTTCCAATGAGAACGGAATTTGGCGATGTCGTCTTCGGTCCACGGCTCAAAACCCGTGGTCTTGTGCGTGACGCGCTCCGCATTCAGCATCGGGTTGTCCTCCCGATACTCCCATTTCACCGCGAGCCGGAACAGCGTGGAGAGGCGCTTGCGGAGCTTGTGGGCCTGTGCGGTGGAGCTCTTCGCTACCTCGCCGAGGATAGCGTCTACGTGCTTGGTCTTGATCCCGGCAACGGGACCGTCGCCATGCTCCTTGCGGAAGGCTTCAAGTTGGTTCCGATACGTGGCCTGTGTCGTAGGAGCTTTGGACGTGAACGCGCTCGACTGATAGTATTCGGCAATGAGCGCGTTCATAGTGCCGGGGATGGTCTTCGATGCCCCTGCGCTGGGCTTCGCCTCCGGTGCGCCCGCCAAGGCGGCGTGATACGCCTTCCACCATGCTTCCGTGTACATCGGCCACGGGAGCGGAACCTTCTTCTGCCCGGCACGGCGGAAGGCGTTGCGAGGCTTCCCGCGCGCGTCAATGAAGTCGTGGACGTACTTCGGCTTCTTCATCTTCATTTGGGCAGCACCTTGTCCCAATAGTTGCCGGAAGGGTTGCCGTTGCCGCTCTTGGCAGTTTCGACAAAGAAGGAGCCATCAGGGTCAGCCTTGATCCCGGTGACGGTGAAACCAAGACCCTCCACCGTTTTCACCACCTTCTTGACGGCTACGGCGCTATGTTTGGGCTTCTGCTTGGCTTCCAGCTTTTTGAAGGTCTTGACGAACTTCAGCACGGCCTCACGCTGCCTTCTTTTGCTTGGCCTCGTCGGCCTGCTTGGCCGCGCGGAGCAGCTGGATGAACTCGGATGTCATAGACCATCCGTTGCGTTCAGCGCGGTCTATCAGCCACTCCCGAAGGTCCGGGGGCGTCCGAAAGATCATTTTGGGGTGTTCCGAAGCGTTCATGCTGGTAGCCTCATTCAGCTTTTGCTATGGCTAAGGTGCCATATAGAGTATGGCTATTTCGCATGGCATCGTCAACGTAACGTATGGCAGTTTTGATATGGGGAGACCGCCTAGCCCCGATAGGGACAAGTTCATCATCCGCCTGCCGAACGGCATGCGCGATCAAATCAAGGATGCGGCAGATGCGAACAATCGCACTATGACCGCTGAAATCGTCGCGCGGCTGCGGCAGACGTTCGGGGAGACAGAACCCGCCACCGATACGTCTGTGGCTGATCTTGAAGCAACGGTGCGGATACTGATGACCGAATTGGACCGGCTCCGCTATGATGTGCGCACATTGGAAGCGAAGGTATCACGCTTGTAGGAGCACGGATTGCACGACGGCCCCGCCTTTGTCCGAGAACTCTCGATCGACAATTTCCGCTGCTTCGCTACGGCAACGGTTAAATTGGCGGTGCCGGACGGCAAGAACCTTGGTAGCGGCCTGACCCTGTTTGTGGGGAACAACGGAACCGGGAAAACGTCTGCGCTTGAGGCTTGCGACTACCTGTTTGGCGGGAGGTACAAGGCTGAAAGCAAGCTGAGCATCCGAGACTTCCACGACTTTGAAAAACCGATCTCCATGAGTGGCACGACGGAAAGGTTCAGCGTCAAATCGGAGCTGGAATTCTACAAGGGTAAATACTTCAATTGCATCGGGTTGAAGTTCTCCGCTGACGCAAGAGACAGGAAGCAGGCAGGCAAACTGCTGTCATCGCCCATCTCCGCGAAAAGCACGTTTTCGCTGGACGAAAACGCCTATTACAACGAAAGCGATGGGCAGCCATATCTTCAGAGCAAGTCTCGCGATACTAAGTCGGTGGACCCCCGCGAACTGACATTCGATACCGGCAGGGTCTGCCCGAACGGTGTGAACGTTTTCTACTTCGACAAGAACCGCGCCCGCCATCTGGTGAGCGGCACGTACCGCACAACCTTCGATGCCATCTGCGATGACCTGAATTGGCGTTACCAGAAGAAGCTACGCGAAGAACACGGGACTACCGAACACGCGGTCAAAGCAACGAAAGACGTGTTCACGTGGGCGCTGGAATTGGCTCAAAAGGGAACCGGCGCGAAGTTGGGCGAACAGTTCAGCGACTTCTTCGAAAACGCCCACCTCAAGAACCTGCGATTTGAACTTCTGTCGCTGCTGGAGCCGTTTTCGTCGGCGTTTCTCGCCGTTCGGGCTGAAGATCAAATCCAGCAAGTCACCGTCAAGAGCCTCGGTTCCGGTGTGGAATTGGTGCTGGCGCTGCTGCTGCAACGATTGCTGTCCGACACTGCGAAGGGCGACAAGATACTGCTGATCGACGAACCGGAGATGCACCTGCATCCCACCGCGCAACGCAAACTGGCTGATTTGCTGCTTGAAGAAGCGAAAACCTGTCAGGTGATCGTCAGCAGCCATTCGCCCTATCTCCTCCAACGGCTGGTCGGGTTTGGCAAGACGAACGTCTTCATCTCGTCAGGCGCAGCAAAGATCGCAATAGAGGCGCAGGACAAGCTGGCCGGGTATTTTCCTTGGAGCCCATCTTTCGGAGAGGTCAATCACAAAGCCTTCGGCATGCCGACGGTTGAGTTTCACAATGAGCTGTACGGCTATTTGCAAGAGAAACACGGCCTTGCGCGGTCTGAAGACGTAGATGCCTACTTGGTGACTAAGGGCATCCCGAGTGACCACACATGGCAGCATTCAGGGAATGGCAAATCCTACAGCGTCTCCGAATGCACATACGTTCGCCACTCCATCCACCATCCTGAGAATAAGAGCAACGCTCCGTATGATGAAGCGAAACTGGATAGGTCCACCAAGAAGCTGATCAGCTCCTTGTGACCCTCGCCAGCCCGCTGGCCTAATCCTTTATGCCGCTGGTCGCCTTCCTCTCCGCGCCTTCGGAGCCGGTCCGCGCTGTGCCCCGATCCGATCCAGCAATGCGCTCGCGGGCTCGTCATCGGGGTCCTGTGGCACGAGTTCGCCCCGAAACGCCTTGGCGAGCACGGCTTGATCGAGCCGGTCGATCAGCCTGCGGGCGCTGGTCACCTCCGACGCTAGGCGGTCGATCCACGCGAAGGCCAATTCAATCCGCTGGGCCACCTGCTCCTGTTCGGGGACTGTCATCACCGGAACTCCGAGTTGCCGCAGTTTCGTACCGTTGACGTTCGCCTGTCCCACCTGTTGATTGACAACGGAAGCTACCCACTCACGTCCATAGGCGGAGTTGATGTAGGCGCTCAAGAGGCGGGGCAGGATGCCACAGGTCGTGACGCGGATCAGGTACGATGCGAACGACGCCTCCACAGGTTCGCCCTCGTATACCGCCGTCTTGCCGACAAGCTCCGCACTGTTGGTGCGATTGAAAAGCACGTCACCCGAGCTAAGCAATAAGTCCGGAAACTCTCGGTGGTTTCGGGGCAAGTATTTCAGCGAAGAAACATCGATTTCGCCTGCTTGCAGGTTGCCCATCCGCAGAACAGCAACACCGCTGTCATCATCCGTTGTCTTTGCCGATGTACCGTACTGGATCACGCACGATAGCTTGTCTACCGAGGCCCAAGCCCACCCAGAGGGCAAGCTGATCTCAGGTCGCCAATCGATTTCATCGGCTTGCTTATACCGGACGCGACCCGAGTGCTTCTTCCACGCGGTCTGCCGCTTTTGCTCAAGTTCATGCTGGTCAACGGGAGTTGGTGCGTTTGCCGCTCGCCACCCCCGCGTCAGATCGCCCCGAAACGCCGCCGCGAGCACGGCCTGCTTGTACTTCTCGACGAGGCGAGGGATGTGATCCAGGTGATCGCATGCGCGTTTGGATTTGCCGGTTAGGCTTTCGATCTTCGCCGCAATTCGCTGCTGCTCGGGGAGCGGTGCGAACGGCAGTTTGAACACCTCAGCGTTGGCGATAGTCACCTGCGGCTGCGCCGATCCGGTCACCATTCGCGATTTGTCAGCTGAAATCAGCGCGTATGCCAGATAGGCGCGAGAGGTTCGCAGACCGTGAGGAAGTTCTAAAACCAAAGAATTGTTCGTCACAAAGCACTTTTCTGGGCTGATGTTGATCGTTCCACTGTTTGCGCCTCGGCACGAAATGAGCAGCTGCTCTTCCTCGTACAAATACCGACTGTGAAAGCCGATAACTCCATTGGCCCCAAATACGGGGTAACCACTGACGCTCAGCTGATTTGTAGGCAAACCCTTTCCGTATCGCAGCTCGCCAACATCACCTAGCGTCACCAACTCCCAACCCTGCGGCAGCTCCCTCATTCTGCTGCCTCTGCGACTGCAACAGCCTCAACGATGCTGTCCGGCTCGATTACGTCCGACAACGCCTCAATCTCCTCCAGCGCGGCCTTGAGATGGCCGATAATGGCGGCGGCAATGTCCTCCGGCTCGGTCAGCGCCTCCTCGGCCTCGGCCTCGGTGTCACGCAGCCATGCGATGTCGAGATTGTCTTTGCGAGCAGTGATCGCCTTCCGGCTGAATTTGCGCCAGCGGCCATCCTCCCCCTGATCCTTCCGCTCGGCCCCGCCGTTCGGATGGGAACCGTAGGCGGTCTCGAACTCGGCAAAGTCCGCCACATTCAGCGGGCGGGTCTTGCCGAAGGCGGGCATGTTGGCCCGCATGTCGTAGACCCACACAGCCTTGGTGTTGCTGTTGATTTCCGCTCAGAAGTGAGCCGGGTTTTTCACCGAGAAGTGAGCCACCTCTGACTATGGTTTTTGGCTCAGGCTGGGGTCAAGGGTCGTAGGTTCTCCTTCCGTTTTGTTGCGGCCGCAGAGCTTGCCTTGAAGCGGAAGCTGTCGTTGCCAGTTTCGAGGATATGGCAGCGGTGGGTGAGCCGATCGAGCAGAGCGGTGGTCATCTTGGGATCGCCGAAGACAGACGCCCATTCGCTGAAGCTCAGATTGGTGGTGATGACGACGCTGGTGCGCTCGTAGAGCTTGCTCATCAAGTGGAAGAGCAGCGCTCCACCCGAGGCGCTGAACGGCAGGTAGCCCAGCTCGTCCAGGATCACGAGATCGAGCTTGGCCAGACCTTCGGCGATCTGCCCCGCCTTGCCCTTCGCCTTTTCCTGTTCGAGCGCGTTGACGAGTTCGATGGTCGAGAAGAACCGAACCTTCCGGCGATGATGCTCGATGGCCTGGATGCCGAGTGCGGTGGCAACATGGGTTTTGCCGGTGCCGGGACCGCCGACCAGAACGACGTTCTGCGCCCCGTCGATAAACTCGCAGCGGTGCAGCTGACGCACTGTGGCCTCGTTGATCTCGCTGGCCGCAAAGTCGAAGCCGGCGAGGTCCTTGTAGGCCGGGAACCGCGCAGCCTTCATGTGGTATGCGATGGAGCGCACCTCGCGCTCTGCCAGTTCGGCCTTGAGCAGTTGTGACAGGATCGGCACGGCGGCGTCGAAGGCCGGCGCACCCTGTTCGATCAGGTCGGCGACGGCCTGTGCCATGCCATACATCTTCAGGCTGCGCAGCATGATGACGACGGCGCCGCTTGCGGGATCATGACGCATGACGGCCTCCCGCGATCCGCACACGCAGACCGTCATATCTCTCGACATCGGCCTTGGGCTCGCGCCGGAGCATCAATGCCTGCGGGGTGGCGATGTCGGGACCGCCGGTCGTCTTGCCGTCGATCAGTCTGTGCAGAAGGTTCAGCACATGGGTCTTGGTCGCCACGCCCTCGGCCAGCGCCAATTCCACGGCGGCCAGAACCGCCTGTTCGTCGTGCTGCAGGACGAGCGCCAGGATGTCGACCATCTCGCGGTCGCCACCCGGCCGTCGCAGCATCTGGTCCTGCAACTGCCGAAAGGCACGCGGTAGCTCCGCGAAGGGTGCGCCGTTCCGCAACGCGCCGGGCTTGCGCTGGAGCACGGCGAGGTAATGCCTCCAGTCATAAACCGTCCGCGGCGGCAGATGGTGGCCGCGCTGGATCACTCGTTCATGCTCGCACAGGATTTGCCCCTCCGCGGCGACGACGATCCGCGTGGGATAGACCCGCAGGCTGACCGGCCGGTTCGCAAATGACGCCGGCACGCTGTAGCGATTGCGTTCGAAGCTGACGAGGCAGGTCGGTGAGACACGCTTGCTCTGCTCGACAAAGCCGTCAAAGGCAGCTGGCAGCGGCATCAGCGCGGCCTGCTCTTCAGCCAGGACGTCGGCGATCGTTCCGGGCAGCGTGCCGTGCGGAATCTCATGCCACAACTCCTGGCATCGTCGCTCCAGCCAGGCGTTGAGCGCCGCAAGATCCACGGCGTTGGGCATCGGCTGCCACAGGCGCGGCCGGGCGTCCTGAACGTTCTTTTCCACCTGGCCCTTCTCCCAACCCGAGGCCGGATTGCAGAACTCGGGCGCGAACACATAATGGTTCGCCATCGCCAGGAATTGAATGTTTACCTGCCGATCCTTGCCCCGTCCGACGCGATCGACCGCCGTGCGCATGTTGTCGTAAATGCCGCGTGCCGGCACGCCGCCGAAGACGCGGAACCCGTGCCAATGGGCGTCAAACAGCATCTCGTGGGTCTGCAGGAGATAGGCGCGCAGCAGGAACGCCCGGCTGTGCGACAGCTTGATGTGCGCAACCTGGAGCTTCGTGCGCTCGCCGCCCAGAACCGCGTGGTCTTCGCTCCAGTCGAACTGGAACGCTTCGCCGGCCCGGAACGTCAGGGGCACGAAGGTGCCACGTCCCGTGGTCTGCTGTTCGCGCTGACGGTCTGCGCGCCACCGGCGCGCAAAGGCGGCGACGCGCCCGTAAGACCCCGTGAAGCCGAGCGCCACCAAATCGGAATGAAGCTGCTTCAGCGTCCGCTTCTGCTTGCGGGACTTGGCCGCTTCGGCACCAAGCCATGCAGCCAGCTTGTCGGCGAACGGATCAAGCTTGCTCGGCCGCTCCGGCGTGGCGTATCTCGGTTCGATAGTCCCCGAGTTCAGATGCTTCGTGACGGTGTTTCGAGACAGGCCGGTGCGCCGCGAGATCTCGCGGATCGACAGCTTCTCACGCAACGCCATGCGTCGGATGATGTTCAAAAGTCCCATGTGGATCACTCCGTTGCCCCCTGTCGCTCTCCGCGAAGGGGAAGGGGTCACATGGCTCAGTTCTCAATGGAAATTACGCGCCAACCCGGCTCACTTCTGGGTGGAAATCAACAAGCGGGCGAACTTCAGCGCCGTCAGTGCCTCGGCGTGCCCGCCTTTCGCCTCATGTACGGCGGCGTTGCCCGTCTTGCGCAGCGCATGGAAGATGTCGGCGACTTCCCTCGGGATGATCCGGTCGTAGGCAAGTCGCCGCAGCGTCTCTTCAAAGGTCTCGCGCTCGTCGCGATACGCACCATGCCGAGCCGCGACGATCTTAGCGGACAACTCGGCGAACTGCCTCAACTTGACGATGGCCGTTGATGGGTCGTCGCGAAAGTATCGTTCCGCGAGCCCCCCCAGCCTCACCAGCCGTGCATCATGAGCGCCAAGAAAGCCGAAATTCACCGTCTGCATTTGTTCCCCTGATACGAGCGCATGAAAGCACATCATAGTTAACGAGCAAGCCCGGTTGCTAGAAATCCATCAGCACTCACGATCCTGCGGTTGCATCTGCCCTCTCGCTAGGGCAGGGCTTCCGTAGTCGAGGTGTTTGGCGAAGAGCAGGAAAGGCAACAAATGCGGGTCCCGGTATTCCTCAGTGCGCCGAAGTGCTTCATGAAACATCAGTCAGATTTCCTGGCACTGGTCGAGCAACAACTACGCGCTCAGAACCTGGAGCCTCGGACGCTTGGACGTTCAGATTACGATATGGACGCGCCGCTAGAGGCAATCCGGCGTTTGATGGTGGGGAGCTGCGGCCTCATCACTCTGGCGTTTCGAAGAACCTATATCGAGAAGGGCGTTGACCGCCCAGCTTCTGACGAAGGCGAAGTATCTTCGCCGAGGGACGACATCTGGCTAACCAGCCCCTACTGCCACATCGAGCCCGCAATGGCCTTTCAGCTCGGATTGCCGCTCCTGATATGGCGCGAGGCCGGTGTTCTCGCCGAGGGTATTCTGGATCGAGGAGCGATAGGTGTTTCGATGCCCGAGTTCGATCTTAGCAAGCCCCCACAAATGACCGACCCTCAGTGGGAGGCTCCATTTCGCGAGTGGGTACGCCGCGTCGGCACGGTCTACCGAAAGCGAGGAGAAGCCCTCCGCCTTTGGGAATGAGAGCAGGGTTGAGGTTTGAAGCGTCGTCAGTTGCCACAGATGGCCGTTGTGATCGCACGCCATGGCAGCGAAAAAAGAGCTTGTGCGAAATGCACGGCGACGAATACCCACGGCACCATCACCTCCACCTTGTGAAACGGTGTGTATCGTTCCCCGTCTCCGTCCGGGTCGAGGAGCTTCCATTCATCTGAATAGGCAGCAGTAGGTAAGCGCTTCTCAAGATCAGAGATAACCTTGAATTTCGCCCTGTTCAGCTCCTTGTAGCTCCTGATGTTTCTGATCCACAGAAGGCTAATGGCGATACCAGCGATAGCCACTACCGTGAGGCTGATCCGGGTATCAGGAAGCTGAGCTAGGAATGCCGACCCGCCAATTATGGCCGTATTTACTGATAGGTAGAATGAATTGGCACTCTGCCTGCGCTGGCTCACACGGTCAGCCATCTCGACAAGCATCTTATAGATTTCAAGGACCGTTCTTCCGTCCTCATCGGACCTAAGCGGACTTTCCACATCCCCCCCAAGGCTTGCTTTACTGAGTGTTGACCAGGTGCCAAATGCCGGAAACGACGCTTTGGGCGTTCCAGCCTACTGATTTGGTGGCTGCCGCTGCGACAACCGACGCGCTTCGCTGCTGGCCCCATGGATCGACTGCGAGAATGGGCCTCCGAAATTCCCTCGAACCGCTGATTTCCTTTTTTATCCACTTGCTGTGTTGTGCATACATGCCGGTAGGAATGACAACGACGTGACTGTTTACGATCCTGGCGTAGATCGCGTCCTTCAGTTGCTGGTCGCTGTCGGCATAGTGAATGGGATTGTCCTTTGGAACGGAGAAGTCTTCGAACTGCAATGGCTCCTGACCCAGGGTCCAGCTCTGGTCAAAAATCCACTCAGCCAACGTATCGTAGTGACCGGAGTAGGACCAAGAATGGCTGATGAATACGTTGATCTGCGTCATGCTCGTATAACCTTCCCGAAGCCTGCCGCACGTTAACCGCTCGTTCAGTTTGAGACAACGAATTCAAGCTCGGCGAAAGCAGCAGGGAATGCGGGCACCTCCTTTTGTTGGGTCGTGATAAGTGAAGGTTATCAGAGGTTGGAACTCGCCGGTCTCTCGATGCAACCGACTATCAACCCCGGCGGAGTAGGTTTGCTGTTGGACGCTCGACGGGCCGCAAAAATAGCCCACGACGGAAGCTGAGGGGGAGCTAATGCAGAGACTATGGCGTCGGTGTACGGCATCGAAGCATCCGCTCGGAGAACCCATGGAGTTGCTGAGTGTCTCCCGGCATCGCCCCGAGACATCTAAGAACGCCCAACCCGGGACTACGCCGGTTGACCGCGTCGGAAAACTCGAAATTCGACACACGGACGCAAACCGTGCGCTGTTTATGGTCCTTATGGAGTGCTGTAACGCCATCGTTGAACTCGAAGGGGCTGAGGCGTCCATGAGTGCCACTGTGGCGCGAAACCTGCTGTCTGCCGGGAAGGCGGATATGAGCAACCGAGAGATTGCCGAGTGGGCTTTCCGCATCAGTTCAGAACTACGCCCGACGGATAGCGTTCAAGCTGCTCTCATCAAAAGGCTACTCCATCCTCTTGTTCAAGCCGACCGATGGGAAGCATCGCTTCATCCATAGAAATGCTGCTGCCGAGGACAATGCAGAATTGGCGGGAGGGACAGCTCCATAGACACTCGAAACTAGCATTAGGCAGCTAGAAAGCGGGCTTCGCCGGTTGCCCAGCCCAACCTGAGCCTCTGACCAGTCTTCAGTGTGAGCGACACAGCGGCATCAGGCTCCGCTGCCAGATCGAGAGCT
This sequence comes from uncultured Alphaproteobacteria bacterium, assembly GCA_963747465.1. Lineage (GTDB taxonomy): Bacteria > Pseudomonadota > Alphaproteobacteria > Rhizobiales > Rhizobiaceae > Aquibium. The sequence goes on along the minus strand of CAVVFC010000002.1, from coordinate 465,174 downwards.
TTCAGAAGCGCCGCGTAGTCTTCAAACCACATGCGGGTCGGCGAGAACGAGTGGACGATCATCGCCGCTTCATCGGTCTTGAACCGGCGGGCTTCGATCAATGCCGAAGCAGTTCTGTGTAGGAGTTGGTATCGGAGGTGAAGCACCATCTGCTCCTCCAACCCAAGCAGATCGCAGAGGTAGGTTAGACGCAGCTGCTTTCCCGGAGAAGGCGCGGTGAACCATTCACCCACCGTTCTGTCGAACGGCTCGTTGACCTTGCCTTCGACCATCACAGCCGAAGTCCTCTCCCCGTGTCGCACGAGCGCAAATACGTCGTTCTGGCTCTCCGTGGTCCCGCCTGGCAGAGGGACTTTCCATTCCGGTACTGCGAGCAGTAGCTCAGCAGGAGGGTCAAACATCTGGGCGATCTCGGGCGGAAGTCCGTTCGCACCCTCCCAGCAATGTGCGAGAGTTTTGGCGGAGTACCCGGTTCGCCAATGGAGGTCCGGCTTCGCGAGCAATGACTGCCATGCGGACGGGCCGCTGCTCGGAATTTGCACCCGCGTCATGCCGTCCTCCATCATGGTCGAAAACGGTATAGGCATAATGAATTGCAGAAGTGTTGCCGAGCGCAGGTGTTCGAATGATACGACAGTCCCGGATAGCGCCATTCATCGTGCTCAACGAAAGTCTCGGCATGTCCGACCTGTCGGGTAGCCCGATGGCTATCAACGGCATGAAGGTTCTGGCTCGCGCCCATAAGGATGGCGGCATCCCGCTCACCAAGTCCGGCGCGTTGTACCGGAAGTTCGTCACATGGGCTGCGGAAGACTTCCGCTGGCCGGACCACGAGCCGGAACGGCTCTATGTCGTCAACAAGGTGCTCAATGAAACCGACTTCATGCCACTCGCTATCATGCACGAGTTGATGGTCGGTGCCCGTCTGCTGCGGCATTACAAGGGTAAGGCGGTGCCGACAAAGGCCGGGAAGGCGATGATCGGCGACTACGGAGCGTTGCAGGCTGAACTGTTCGACGCCTTCTTTATTTCAATCGATCATGGAGCTTACGAACGGTTCCCCCTCGACTATGACGATGCCGACTTCGTCCATTTCCTTGGTGTGATCCAGAACCAGCTGGATGACTGGGTGCCGATGACCGAACTGGCGGGCTGCTGTCTGCCCATCGACCTGATCACCAGCTATCGGTTCAGCCCGGAGGAGGACGCCTGCTACTATCTTCTGTCCCGTCTCGTGCGTCCGTTGACGTGGCTGGGCATGATCGAGCGTCATCCCGGTGCGGAGCGATACTGTAGCTTTCCTGACCTGCAATTCCGCAAGACGCCGCTGTATGACCGCTTCTTGCACTTCAACTTCACCAAGGCGATGAGCGGCACGATCCACTGAGCGTCCCGCAGAGCACCGTTTCTTAGCGGTAACGCTATAGTGCTTTGTCCAGATGCGAAATCTGCACCGAAGGCTTGCCATGTTCATCACGAAGTACGATCCGCCAGCGGCGAGGGTAAGCTATGTCGAAGATGGTATCGAACTCAAGTTCACCGAGGCTGCAGTGATGCTGGCCTTCGCCTTCTACCTGTTGGAACAGTCCGAGGGCGAGGCGGAGGTTTTCATTCACCCAGATGGTGAGCACGCCAAACGGTTCGACATTCCCAATCTGCTGGTGCGCAACGGCTTCCAGAAAACCACGGGCATCGGCGGTACCCGATATGGAGGGGTCTACGTCCGTGATCACCACAGCATCACCGTGAACCCGACGTCTGGGCGTGGCGATGTTGTCGCGACCATCAACGGCCAACGCTTCATCGCCGAGTGCAAGGGCGGAACGATCAACACCAATCATCCAGGTCAGAGAAGTCGCCTGCGAAAGGGGCTGTCGGAGCTGATCGGACAGCTCATGATCATTCCTAAGGGCGATGAGCGACAGGTGGCGGTGCTGCCCTGTACTTCGGAGATCGAACGCCTCTCAGCAAGACTGAGAGACCGATGTGCAGCAGCAGGCATAGAAATCGCACTAGTCCACCAGACTGGGGACGTGGCGTTCGTGTGACTTTCCTAGGCACCGATATGTACCGCGTATCGGAGGTTTACCGCCTGATCCTACAGGTCTCGAGCGTAGTACTTGATGTCCGGGAGGGGGTTGTCATAGTAGGGAGGTATGGGCTTGAAACCCGCATGCTCGTAGACACGCTGTGCAGCCGCCATGAACCCTCCTGTGTCGAGTAGTGCGCGACTATAGCCGAGTTCCCGTGCCTCACTGACGATAGCAATCGCCAGCAGATGGCCAACCCCGCCTCCTCGACCCGCAGGGCGAACGAAAAGACGCTTCACTTCGCAGACCTCATCCCGAAACCGCCGGACTGCAATGCAGCCGAGCAGCTCTCCCGTGCTGCTGTAGGCGAGCAAGAACTCTCCGGTCGGAGGCGCGTACTCGCCGGGGAGGCTTTCCAACTCCTCCTCCACACCTTGAAAATCGAGACGGATGTTGTGATCGTTGGCAAGCCAGTTGAGATACTCACGGCATAGGAGCCGAGCAGCATCCACCTGCTGTGGCGTTCTTACCCGAACTGTTGTGCCAGTGCCCATGGGTCTCGCCCGACGCCCCACCGCGCCGCGTCCCCTACATCAGCGCGATGCGTTTCCAACTTCTGCTATGTTAGCTGAGTTTGGAGGTCCACAACAGGGCAAAGCGCAGGACCCGTCGTTTACAGCACCACCCCGGCGGCAAGCTGAGAAGACCACCGATAGGTCATCGTTTCCTCGGAAGCGAATGGTACGGGCAACTCGCTGATGTAGAACACGGAGCCTTGCGTTCTCAGCCGCACTGCCGTGGATTTTGCGCTGCCGAGATCAGACTTCATGCACCCTGCGATAAGAGCTTTGGCATCTTACGCTTGACCGCTGGCAAACTCCACAAGCGGAGCGATGTCCTCGGCGATGTGGAACTCGATGTCTTCAATTGCCACATCGATTGCGTCCACAAGATCGGGGTCGGCGCTGTTTTCGATCAGAAATGCGCGAAACGCTGGGCGGGACGATCCCATGGCTGTGCAATCACATCGTAGCCGGGCCAGCTGTCGGGCACCTTCAGCGCGGGCACCCTGCAAGCGTCAACTCGGCGGCAACGACCATTTCGCAAGCGTCGCCCATCTGTTTCGAGGTGTACGGGCGGCCCGCGGATGATCCGTCAGGGTTCGTGCTACAGTGCAATCTCTTCATCTAGAACGGCACTGGTGCGCCCGGGCAGTAGGTGTCGAAGACCGATTTCAGCTTAACACGAGCGAACTGCTTTTGCGCATCGGTAGGAGGGGTCGCCCGCGAGAACCCGTTCTGGCCGGGAAGGCCAGTCTGTTTGCGAATGAGCACGAATGTAATGTCTGGCCGTCCGCTTCCGGTCTCCTCCCGGCTGATCACATCGAGGAGTGGCTTCCACGGTCCCTGCGGCGGAATGCCTACGCGGGCCCCGACCGCAGAGTATGAAGCGGTTTTTCCTGCACGAGCACAGCTCAACAGTTCGGCCCGAACCGCCTCTTTCCTGTCCATGTAGAGAACCATGGCACTCTCCCCGCTCCATTAGCCAAATAGCTCATATCAGCGTGAGTTGAACCACCGGTTGATTGGTTCTCTAAAATGCACGCTTGCTCATTGGCGGTCGGGAAATGTCTTCTCGGTAATGCTGCCTGCCAACTGGTAGAGCCAAGGATCGAGGTCTGTTCAGTGAAACAGGAACGCATAACTGAGGCGATGATCGACGAAATCATTGCGCGCAACCTCCATGGAGACCTCTCTTTCGCTGCTCATTTTTCACAGCTAACGACTGGCCGCCCTGTTTCCGTCGCCGCACAGGTGAAGAAGCAGGCTTGCCACGTTGGATCGTCGGGCACCATCGACATCGACGCGAGGTGGGGCAACGACCTCAGGTTTCTCATCGAGAATAAGATCAATGCCCGATACAGCGTGGCAGCGGATGGCGATCAACCGAGCCGATATGCTCGCACGGCAGAAACCTACCGATCCTATGGCGTGGACTGTCGCACGGTGCTTGTCGCCCCGGAGACGTATCTGCGCGCACGAGGCGACAATTGCGGTTTCGATGCCACAATCAGCTATGAAGTTCTCGCACGGCATCTACAGGGCAGCGATTTCGCATTGGTTCTTGCCGCAATCGAGCAAGCGCAAACGCCCTACATCGGCGAAATGGTCGAGCCCAACACGCAGTTCTTCGCCGCCTACGAAACACTGGTCGCCAGCGACTATCCCTCTCTGGTCCTCAAGAGATCGCCCAACCCAGACGGAGGTAGACCAGCCACCTCACGTTCCATCTACTTCGACGTGAAGCGGACATTGACGCTTTATCCGGGTGTGCCCCGCCCGAGGATGTCAATCCAGTGCTGGGAACAGGCTCAGCCAACGCCTTCGGTCAAAATCATGATGGGAAACTGGGCATCTCTCTTCGACCAACTGCCGACCCCGAGCAGATCTCGCGGACATCGGCGGCTACCTTCGACCGGCTGCGCAATCCCTCGCAGTCGCAATCAACACTCCATTGATGGAGGTTGAGAGGCCGTTTCTGGAGCAGATCGAACAGGTCCACGAAGGGCTGAGGGCGACATTGCGTCTTCGAGACTGGTGGAACAGCAATCGCACTGTGATCGAAGCATGGACCACGAAAGCAATCCAGATGGGCGTCGCCACGCCGCCCTCCAGCGCCGCTGTGTCGCCTACTGAACCCAGCAGCGAGGACTGGAAAATCGGTCAGATCATCGAAACAGCCAACAGGCGCAATCCGCAGTACCTAGGGGTGATCGACGACATCGTCGCGGGCGAACTGGTGACGAATGAACTGGTTGCCCGACACGGCTCTCATGATGTCGTCATCTCGGCCCTTGCCCATGTCACCCGGGCGATCCACGGGATCGGGTCGGGAAGCGTCCCGCGGCTCGAAAACGGTGGCTGGTATGCAAGGCTCGGTCAATTCCATCAAGTTCATCCGGCATTTCGCCGTGCATGGCTCGGCATTCGAGGTCAGACCGGCATTTCGTCGGCTTTGGTCAATTCTGGGGAGCTTCGGAAATGAAGCACGCGAAGCACTTCCGACAATCCAAGCTGCTGCCGGGTGAACGGCTTCTTGGCTCCCTTGAAGGTTGGATCGGCAATGTGATGGGGAAGGGTTCCGACACCCAGCATCATGGAGCACTACTTCTTACCAACCGACGCCTCGCTTTCTATCGGAAAGGCTTGTTCGGCGAGGTGTTCGAGGCCATCCCGGTCAACAAAATCACTTCTGTGGAGACCCGCAGCCTTTTCGGCTACCGCGCCGCTGCGTTTCATACCTCGCATGATGCTCTCCGCTTCAAGTGCTTCACGCCCAAGGCAGAGTTCGGTCAGTTTCTCGACCGAGTGGAACAGATGCGTGCGAACGATGAACTGCCATCGCCGCCCCGTCCAGCAGCGATGACGTCGGAACTTCAGCAATTGCTGCACTTGAGGAGAGACGGCACTCTGACGCAGGAGGAATACGGACTGGCGAAATCAACTCTGCTGAAACGTGGCTCCATTCTCGACCACGTTCCAAGCCCAAGCGAACGGCTCCTAGGAGCGCGAGATGAGGTCAGCCTCCACTCCGCAAAGGCAGAAGAGAAAGATGGCTTCTGGAGAGCGATGATCACGATCTTCGTAGTCTGCGGCGCGATCTTCTATTGGGCCGCAGGCTCGGACGATGGCGAAGCCGAGGCATCCGCCGTAGCCACGAAGCCCGCCGTCACTGCGGAAACCAAATCGAACGCGAGCACCTTGAACAATGTCGCGAGCGTCGAACGGTCGAAGACTTGGTCTGACGACCGGATATGTGGCCACGGACTGCAGACTTATTTTTTCGTGGTCATGCCTCCCCGCATCATCGACTGGCAAGGCAGCTCGTGGAAGTTCCGCACAGAAGCTGGCAACGAAATGTGGTGCACATTGCGCGGAAACCAAATCGAGTTCCAATGGACCAACGGGAGCGGCGAACCGATGGTAAGTCAGAGCACGACCTATGCCATCCTGCCGAACGGAAAGCTCCACGTTAAGTCCGATATGCAGGACATTTCGTTCGACTTCTGAAGCATGTGAAAACGATGTGGCAGTTGCCCAGCGCCACCTGCCACTTTGGATCACAGAACCGCCGCTGCTGCATTGTCCGTAAAGAGGTCTCCGATCCTGACATAGCGTGCGAGCATAGCATCGGATGCGTGGCCTGTGGTGCGACGGATAGAAAGCGTGCTGACGCCAGCAATTACCGCGCTGGTGGCGAGCCCGGCGCGAAGGCTGTGGCCGGAATAGGTATTGGGCTCGAAGCCCGCCGCCTTGATCCGCTCCTTCACTATGATTGAAACTGCCTCGCCTGACAGGCGCTGGTCGGCGACATGGCCATGGCGGTTGATGATACGGAAGATCGGCCCGCTCTCATACCCGGCAAGGTCGAGCCAGTCCGTCAGATGCCGGACTGCACACCACCGACTGCGTCCGAAGGGAATGCCGACCCTCCGGCCCCGGCCTTCCTGATCCACTTTCGAGCGTTTCAACGTGATGACGACCCCCTGCCTGACATGCTCGACGTCGGCAACGTCGAGGCCGACAAGCTCGGAGCGGCGAAAGGCTCCCGCGAACCCAGTGAGCAAAAGGTGTTGATTTCCGCTCAGAAGTGAGCCGGGTTTTTCACCGAGAAGTGAGCCACCTCTGACTATGGTTTTTGGCTCAGGCTGGGGTCAAGGGTCGTAGGTTCTCCTTCCGTTTTGTTGCGGCCGCAGAGCTTGCCTTGAAGCGGAAGCTGTCGTTGCCAGTTTCGAGGATATGGCAGCGGTGGGTGAGCCGATCGAGCAGAGCGGTGGTCATCTTGGGATCGCCGAAGACAGACGCCCATTCGCTGAAGCTCAGATTGGTGGTGATGACGACGCTGGTGCGCTCGTAGAGCTTGCTCATCAAGTGGAAGAGCAGCGCTCCACCCGAGGCGCTGAACGGCAGGTAGCCCAGCTCGTCCAGGATCACGAGATCGAGCTTGGCCAGACCTTCGGCGATCTGCCCCGCCTTGCCCTTCGCCTTTTCCTGTTCGAGCGCGTTGACGAGTTCGATGGTCGAGAAGAACCGAACCTTCCGGCGATGATGCTCGATGGCCTGGATGCCGAGTGCGGTGGCAACATGGGTTTTGCCGGTGCCGGGACCGCCGACCAGAACGACGTTCTGCGCCCCGTCGATAAACTCGCAGCGGTGCAGCTGACGCACTGTGGCCTCGTTGATCTCGCTGGCCGCAAAGTCGAAGCCGGCGAGGTCCTTGTAGGCCGGGAACCGCGCAGCCTTCATGTGGTATGCGATGGAGCGCACCTCGCGCTCTGCCAGTTCGGCCTTGAGCAGTTGTGACAGGATCGGCACGGCGGCGTCGAAGGCCGGCGCACCCTGTTCGATCAGGTCGGCGACGGCCTGTGCCATGCCATACATCTTCAGGCTGCGCAGCATGATGACGACGGCGCCGCTTGCGGGATCATGACGCATGACGGCCTCCCGCGATCCGCACACGCAGACCGTCATATCTCTCGACATCGGCCTTGGGCTCGCGCCGGAGCATCAATGCCTGCGGGGTGGCGATGTCGGGACCGCCGGTCGTCTTGCCGTCGATCAGTCTGTGCAGAAGGTTCAGCACATGGGTCTTGGTCGCCACGCCCTCGGCCAGCGCCAATTCCACGGCGGCCAGAACCGCCTGTTCGTCGTGCTGCAGGACGAGCGCCAGGATGTCGACCATCTCGCGGTCGCCACCCGGCCGTCGCAGCATCTGGTCCTGCAACTGCCGAAAGGCACGCGGTAGCTCCGCGAAGGGTGCGCCGTTCCGCAACGCGCCGGGCTTGCGCTGGAGCACGGCGAGGTAATGCCTCCAGTCATAAACCGTCCGCGGCGGCAGATGGTGGCCGCGCTGGATCACTCGTTCATGCTCGCACAGGATTTGCCCCTCCGCGGCGACGACGATCCGCGTGGGATAGACCCGCAGGCTGACCGGCCGGTTCGCAAATGACGCCGGCACGCTGTAGCGATTGCGTTCGAAGCTGACGAGGCAGGTCGGTGAGACACGCTTGCTCTGCTCGACAAAGCCGTCAAAGGCAGCTGGCAGCGGCATCAGCGCGGCCTGCTCTTCAGCCAGGACGTCGGCGATCGTTCCGGGCAGCGTGCCGTGCGGAATCTCATGCCACAACTCCTGGCATCGTCGCTCCAGCCAGGCGTTGAGCGCCGCAAGATCCACGGCGTTGGGCATCGGCTGCCACAGGCGCGGCCGGGCGTCCTGAACGTTCTTTTCCACCTGGCCCTTCTCCCAACCCGAGGCCGGATTGCAGAACTCGGGCGCGAACACATAATGGTTCGCCATCGCCAGGAATCGAATGTTTACCTGCCGATCCTTGCCCCGTCCGACGCGATCGACCGCCGTGCGCATGTTGTCGTAAATGCCGCGTGCCGGCACGCCGCCGAAGACGCGGAACCCGTGCCAATGGGCGTCAAACAGCATCTCGTGGGTCTGCAGGAGATAGGCGCGCAGCAGGAACGCCCGGCTGTGCGACAGCTTGATGTGCGCAACCTGGAGCTTCGTGCGCTCGCCGCCCAGAACCGCGTGGTCTTCGCTCCAGTCGAACTGGAACGCTTCGCCGGCCCGGAACGTCAGGGGCACGAAGGTGCCACGTCCCGTGGTCTGCTGTTCGCGCTGACGGTCTGCGCGCCACCGGCGCGCAAAGGCGGCGACGCGCCCGTAAGACCCCGTGAAGCCGAGCGCCACCAAATCGGAATGAAGCTGCTTCAGCGTCCGCTTCTGCTTGCGGGACTTGGCCGCTTCGGCACCAAGCCATGCAGCCAGCTTGTCGGCGAACGGATCAAGCTTGCTCGGCCGCTCCGGCGTGGCGTATCTCGGTTCGATAGTCCCCGAGTTCAGATGCTTCGTGACGGTGTTTCGAGACAGGCCGGTGCGCCGCGAGATCTCGCGGATCGACAGCTTCTCACGCAACGCCATGCGTCGGATGATGTTCAAAAGTCCCATGTGGATCACTCCGTTGCCCCCTGTCGCTCTCCGCGAAGGGGAAGGGGTCACATGGCTCAGTTCTCAATGGAAATTACGCGCCAACCCGGCTCACTTCTGGGTGGAAATCAACACACTGGGCACCTATGAGGCCGCTAATGCGGTGTAAGGCAGCAATTCAGTTTCGCCGGAACTACGATGGAAACGGCTTGATGGAAAATTGAATTGAGATTTTAGCCGTTCTCGGATCGAGTTTTCACCTCCTCTAATTAAATCAACTTACGCGCGCCAGGGCGTCAATCTGACCGCTCAACGCTCGCTTGGGTCGGCAAGGCAGCCTTCCTGCTCCGACCGATCCACGAGCGGCTGTTCGAGCGGCTGAAAGGCGTCCGGCAAGCTCTTCGCCGACGAGACGACCGCGCCGGTGCTCGATCCCGGGCGTGGCCGCACCAAGACGGGCCAGCTGTTTGCCTATGCGCGGGATGATCGTCCCTGGGGTGGGATCGATCCGCCCGGTGTCGCCTATCTCTATGCGCCCGACCGCAAGCCGTTCGTCGTCTGGTGGAGTATCCTCGTCACTAGAAGAACTCGTCGAGCAAGCGGAAGAAGGCATTCTTCTTTTCATTTGCCGGTATCCCATAGTGCCTCAGAAATATAGGCAGCCATACTTCGCCGAGATCATGGGCGATGTCGCGCATCGTTAGTGACAAGTCTTGGTGCCTGTCGGCAACTCCTAGCCTTGCGCAGTCAACGAAGCCCGAAAAGCCGTTACAATCTGCCAGTAGGTTCGAAAGACCTGCATCTCCATGAGCAACGACCAATTCCTCATGCTCTGGGACGTCCGCTTCAAGCCGTTCAAACAGCGTTTCCGCCCGGCAGTTCTGGTGCTCTTCATCGAAGTCATCTTCATCGACGAGGCCTGCCTCCATCCGGATGCGCGCCTGTTCGATTCGTGTCCTGATGCGGCCATCAAACGGGCAACTGGCAATTTCCAGCTGGTGGAGCTTGCGAAGTCCCTCAGCCGCGAATGCCACAATTCTTGCAGGTTCCAAGCCTGATCCGGAAACAAGGTTTGTCCCCCTAACCCTGCTCATCAACAGCCAGTCTCTGCCAGCTTCCTGTGTTTCTGCCAGTACGCGCGGGCATGGGATCCCGGTATCGGCAAGCCACTGGAGGCGTGCCACCTCCGATGCAATCTCATTCTGCGGATCGGCACGCATTGTCTTGACAAACAGCGCCGGGCGGTCGGGTGCTTCGAGCCGGAGTACAGTTGCCGCTGACTTGCCGGCGGTCTGCCGAACAGGCCTGTAACAGGCAAGTTCAGCCTGCCACGATTGCGGAAGTTGTATGGATTGCATATCGGTGCGCTGGTTGGACATGATATTATCTCGCGGTCAGGTCAAAGTAGTTTGCGGCGCCAGATGCGAAAGGCGGTCGTCACCTCGCCCCGTTCGATGGCGTTCAGAATGTCCTTCTTGAAAAGCATCGTTCAGCTCGTGTTTCCGCCGCGTAATATCGCAATACGGTCTGCACTGCTGGCTCAATTGGCCAAGTCGTCTCTGTCGCAATTCGGGTTGGGCTTTCTGCCTCCTATTCTGTGCTGGCTTGACATGACGCATGCAAGTTTTCCTGGCATAGCGCGTCGATCGAAACGACCTGGTCAACCCAAAGACCGATGTCGCGGAGTTGCTTGTCGTCGAAGCCAGGAAAGAGGTCGGTCGCACGAATTTGACGCGGCCCGCCAATCGCCAGGAAGATGGACCGGAGAGTTCGTATCACCCACTGGCAGATATGGCGCGATCCGGCTCGGCCACCTGCCAAATCCGCGGCCCATGGAGCGTCTTGCGGCGCGGTTCGCCGCGGCGGGTGACCGACTCGGCTCATGTACCCGGCCGCGAGAACAGCTGCCGGAGGTCGTCGTTCGCGCACGCCGCCGGGTCCACCGGCACCCAGATCTCGACGCCGCCGCTTTCATCGAGCGGATCGTACTCGGCCGGGTAGAGCTCGAAGTCGGGCGCAAATGCCGGAGCGAGACCGTTCGCCGACAATCCGCGATCCCAGATCGCCATCACCGTGTCGCGCAGGGTCGTCGCACTCCCGCGATGCTCGAACACAGCGTAGGTGGCGGCTTCGATCCGCAAGCTCTCGAAGTCCGAGGGGAGCATGGCATCCCTGTCGATCTCGACCCCGGCCATGTAGGCGAAGGTGCCGTCCCCATCCGGCGCGAAACAGACGCCATAGCTTCGCTCGTCCACGCGACCGACGATCTCTCCGAGACGCGGCACGAACTCGGCCCATTGGCCCGGGATCGCGCCGTTCGTCTCGACCGTGTAGCGTGTAGCGAGGCCCGCGATCCTGAACGCCCCGCGCGTGACGAAGCGCCGTGGGCACGGTGTATCGGATTTGGCGGTGTTCATGACGAGAGCCTCCTGTAGTCGAGTTGCGATGGGGCGGACTTGGCTCTGACCCGCCCTGGCGTTGACCGAAGAACGGCTTCGAAGCTGCGGGAGAAGCTCGCCTGTGACTCATACCCACAGCACATCGCCACATCGTTGATCGCATGGCGCCCGCTCCCTAGCAGGGCAGCCGCTTCGGTCATCCGACGACGACGCGAGTATTGGATTGGCGGGATCCCGAAACACGCCGAGAACGCACGGCAAATGTGGTAGCGAGAAACACCCGCGGCGGCGCGATCTCGTCGAGATCGAGTTCCTTGCGCAGATTGGTCTCGATGTACCAGAGCGCAGTCTGGGCCAGGGACTCTGTCACCGGAGCGTCTCCCTCTTGTCCGCTTGGCACTGAATAGCTGCCCAGCGCCAACCTTGTTTTGCACATCTTGCGCTTCATTCGCCGCTTCCGTCGGTGCGCGCCCGGCTAGTCGGCCCCACCGGCGAGCCTACTTGACGCGGTACGTCCGTTCTTATAGTTCGTTCTATCTAACTAATCAAAGGAGTGCAAGATGAAGGTGGTAATCGCGGGCGGCGGGATCGCCGGGATGGCCTGCGCCTTAGCGTTGAGGCGACAGGGAGCGGACGTCATCGTCCACGAGTTGACGGGTTCCGCGGACGCCCGGCAGGGTCTCTTCCTGAGCCTCGCTAGCAACGGGCTGAACGCAATTCAGGATCTCGGGCTACCTGAACTTGTGGATCGGCTCGACGCGATCCCGACGCCGTGGATGACGTTTCACACCAGCGACGGCCGGCAGCTCGCGCGGGTGCCCATGGGACTCGCTGAGGGCCCGGAGCCCGTCACTGTGATGCGTGCAGACCTTTGCCGGGCGCTCACGGAGGCCGCCCAGTCGGAAGGCGTCATGCTACAGCGCGGGTCGAAGGTCACTGGCTATCGGATAGTCGAAAGCGGCGTTGCTGTTCGGCTTGAGGACGGAACCGAGACGAATGCGTCCCTGCTGCTCGGCGCCGACGGAATTCACTCGCGGATTTGCCAAGCGATGCCCGGGAACGAGGCGCAGCCTGCGTACTCGGGACTGATGAACTTCGGAGGCGTGGTGCCGGGCACATCTCTCGACACCACCAAGGGAAACATGCGCATGGTCTGGGGACACGAGGCCTTCTTCGGCTACACCGTGCGCCCCGGAGGCGAAGCCTGGTGGTTCGCCAATATTGCCGTTCCCGAGCGGGACCTGCAGGACGGACTCTGGCGCGGAACTGCGCAGGATATCAGGGCAAGAACTCGTCGATGCCTTCTCGAAAGACGATCCCGTGCTCCGGCGACTGGTGGAAGCAACGGCAGAACTGAAGGCTTACCCGATCCACGATCTCGCCCATGTCCCATGCTGGCACGATGGCCGGGTGGTTCTCGTCGGCGACGCGGCGCACGCGACATCGCCGAGTTCCGGACAGGGAGCGGCCTTGGCCCTGGAAGACGCCGCCTGCCTCGCCGCGCTTGTGGAGAGCGAAGGTGATCTGGACACCGCACTGCAGCGCTTCGTCGCCCACCGCCGTCCAAGGGCGGAACGCATCGCGGAGGAAGGGCGCAAGCGCGGTCGATACAAGGCACCCCGATCCGCTCTTCAGCGGTGGGTGCGCGATCTCGTGGTGCCGGTCATGCTGAAGCGCTTCGTGACCCACCAATCCATGGAATGGATCTACGGGTATCGCGTGGCGCATGGCTTTTGACATCGGGCAGGACCAGCCCTTTGAAGGCTCACTCCTGAAGGTCGGCGGCCGCCGCGGTCTGCGCCGCGGCGATCCGCTCGAAGGCGTCCGCGATCAAGGCCAGTTGCTCTTCGTCGTAGCTGTCGTAGACTTCCGACAGCCGGCCCATCAGCGGTCCGAAGACGCGGTGCCGAAAGGCGCCGAGCTTCTCCTCGTTGGCGACGACCTCGATGGAGCGTCCGTCCTCGGTGCTGCGCTTGCGTTCGATCCATCCCGCGTTCTGAAGCCTGTCCAGGATATTCGTCACGGAAGCGGGCTTCAGCCGTAACCGGCTGACGAGCTCGCGATGGCTCATCGGACCGTGCTGCGCGATCATCCCCAGTGCCTTCCAGTCCGTCGGCCCCATACCGAAAACCTCCGCCGCTCGCCCATGGAAAAGCACGATCGCATCGCTCATCGCGCGACCGGCGCGCCCGAGCCGCTCGAGCGCCTTATCCCTCTCAGTGGAGCGGTGTTTCGAGGTTGACATGCCTGTACGGTCCATTTAGTTCGTTCTATCGAACGAAAATATACACCGGAAGGGCGCTGAAAGGAAGCGCCATCGACTGCTCCTCAACAAGCCGAAGGGACCCATCAATGTCTGACCAAGGAATGTTCACGCGCCTGCCAGCAATCGCAAGACGTCTGCTGCCGGGCGCCCTCCTGATCCTCCCCGGCTGCACGTTCATCGGAGTGGCGGTCGGCCAGATGGTCGGCGATCCGTCCAACTGGACGACCGTTGGAATGGGCCTCGGCGTCGCCCTTTGGGGGCTGTCGCTGAGTTGGTCCCGCTCTTCAAGCTGACGTGGCGATCCGCCGGCCCACCGCACCGAAGGAGATTTCCGTCATGCGCACCTTCGCGGAATGCCAGGCCGTCAATTTCTGGGCCGACCCGGCCCCGGCGTTTCGCGAACTCTTCGAACGAGGGGAGCGCATGCTGGTTGCGCCGGACGGGTCGCTCTGCGTCTTCGGGCACAAGCAACTTACCGATCTGGCACGGCACCCCGCGGTAGACGGACCCATCGTGCCCGAAACTGGTCACGGCATGTCGGACGGTCTGGCCCGGTTCTTCCGGGCCGGGTTGTTTGCACAGGCTGGTGACACGCACCGCAGTCAGCGTAGGGCTGCATTGGCGGGACTTGGCACGGCGCCGGTGGCAGACCGCGGGACACTCGTGGATGAGATCGTGCAGAAGCAAGTCGCGCTGGTTGCCACGGGCGAGACTTTCGATCTGGTACGGGATCTCGTGCTGCCGATCACCGCGCGCGTGTGGCGAGCCTTCGCGGGCTATCCGCCTGGCTCAGAGGAGATGCTCGCCGAATGCGCTGGCATCCTTTCCGATCCGGCTTCTTCCATCGAGGCGCAGACGAAGTCCGCCAAAGCGGTGACGGACTTGACGTGTCAAGCTCGACGAAGTGGCAGATCCGAGTTCATCAGGCAGATAGAGGCCGCGGCGCCAGGTGGCGATTTCGATGCCGCGCGACTTGTCGCGTCCATGGTTGTCGACGGTAGCCGCGGGCGGCTTGTTCGCGTTCAGCGGTGCTGTGCATCCGGGTTCCTGCTGTGGCGGAAGCGGCAGGGAGTGACGACTTCGCCGCTTCATTCGTGTGCGAGACGGAAGAAGTTTGACCCCTGATGGCGGTCCGGGAAACGTTTGCTGTTCGTCACACTAGCGCGTCGTGCTCCACCGCGCGGCACGCAGACTGCTACTACGGTGCACGTCTTGCTGTCGGCTCAGAGCTTTTCCGGCTTTCTGAACACATAGGTTCCGAATCCCTGGCCGATGACTTCGAACTTGACCCCCCAGTTGGGCGGCGCAAGCCTTTGTTTTAGTTTTCCCCAAATGCGAGAAAAGATCACTGGGCACCCGTGAGGCTGCCAAAGCGGTGTAAGGCAGCAATTCAGTTCCGCCGGAACTAGAATGGAAGCGGCTTGATGGAAAACTGAATTGAGATTTTATCCGTTTTCGAATTGAGTTTTTCACCTCTTCTAATTAAATCAAATTCTTGTCTGAATTCGCGTTTCACTGGTCTCCGTAAGTAATGAGGCGACAAATTACGGCTGACGCACGCCAGAATTTTGGCTGACCGCAAGCCATGTAAAAAGTTGGCAACAAAGAACGCCGACCAGGCGAACGTCCGCCAATCCCGGTTGGCTTGCTGCAGGTCGAATCCAGCGGGAAGGAGCATGAAAACGGCTGTGTAGACAGCCAGAACGCGATGAAGGTGGCCGAGCGGAATGGGACGCGGTCAATCTTGCCTTACGTGGCCAAGTATCGTCGCGGTGCGAAGTCAGCTCAAAGTCGGAACTCGAAACTAATTCTCATTGGCTTCCGGCTCTAGCGATAAATCTGGTTGTGCGGCGGATGGATGCGATGAGGAGCCATGCCTCTGAAGACGCGATTGTTGCTTCCCAGTCTTTGGCGAGGCGTCGGCAGCGGCCGAGCCAGGCGAAGGTGCGCTCGACAACCCATCTCCGCGCGATGACAACGAAGCCCTTTGCGCCATCGGGTCGCTTGACGATTTCGAACGTCGGCCCGTCCATGACCTGCACGGCGGACTCCAGTTTGTCCCCGGCGTAGCCGCCATCAGCAAACAGGTGAACGAGCGTCGGGAAGCTCTGTTTCGTGTCGGCTACGACGTTCGGCGCGCCATCCCTGTCCTGAATGTTGGCCGTGTGCGTGATCGCGCCCAGAATGTTGCCTTGCGTATCGGTTAGGATATGGCGCTTGCGGCCCTTGATCTTCTTGCCCGCGTCATAGCCGCAGGGCCCGCCGCTCTCGGTGGTTTTCACGCTTTGACTGTCGATCACGCCCGCTGTCGGCTCCGCGGACCGGCCGCCCAGAAGGCGCGCGGCCATGACCAGCGTTTCGTTGATGATGTCGAGCATGCCGCTGTCACGCAGCCGATAGAAATAGTGTTGGACCGTGGTGAAGGGAGGGAAGTCTTTTGGCAGCATCGCCCACTGGCAGCCTGCCGTCGCAATATACTGGATCGCGTCCCACACCTCGCGCATCATCCACTTGCGCGGTCTACCTACCCGACTGGGCGCAGGCATGAAGGGCGCGATCAATGCCCATTCCTCGTCGGTGCAATCGCTTGAATAGCGCAAGCGTCTCCGGTCATAGTGTCCGCGAGTGATTTCAGTCCAAGCCATCCGATTCTCCGTAGTCTTCGCAAACCGCAGAGAATCACAAGCTGCTGAAATCATTCAACATAATTTTCGGTTGGCCTCTCAGAGACGCGAACTTCTCCACCAGTCGCGTGGGGCCCGAAACGATCAGCAGATCGCCGCGTTCGACGACCGTTTCCGGCTTGGCATAGGTGAAGTCGGTCCGAGGCCGCTTCACGCCCACAACCGTGATGCCGTATTTCGTCCTGACGCCGGACTCCTCCAGTGTCATCCCCACCGTCACGCGGGGGGCTCTGGTCTTGGCAATGGCGAACCCGTCATCGAACTCGATGAAATCCATCATCTTCCCGGTCACCAGATGCGCGACGCGCTCTCCCATGGCCGCTTCGGGATAGACCACGTGATGAGCTCCCGTGCGCTCAAGGATTCGGCCGTGCCGGTCGTTCACCGCCTTCGCCCAGATGTCCGCAACCCCCAGTTCGGACAGCGCCAGGACAGTCAGCACGCTGGCCTCCATGTCGGTGCCGATGCCGACAACGGCGTGGGCGTAGTCCTGAACCCCAAGCCGGCGAAGCACTTCGACTTCGCTACTGTCTGCCTCCACCACATGGGTCAGTCTTGTCGCCCAGCTCTGTACGAGATCGGCATCCTCGTCGATCGCCAGCACATCATGTCCGAGCTGAACGAGAGATTCGGCCACGGCGCTTCCGAACCGGCCGAGGCCAATGACGACCACCGCCCCGTCGACTGAAGAACTGATGCTAACCAACGATCGGGCGCTCCTCTGGATATCGATAGGGAACATGGCGCTCCCGCAAGGCGAGAGCACTGGCAAGCGTGATCGTGCCCACCCTGCCGACGAACATCAAGACCACGAGCATCAGTTGCCCCGACGGCGGCAACTCTCCGGTCACGCCCGTCGACAGCCCAACTGTGGCGAAGGCCGAGATGACTTCGAAAACCACGTCTTCTAGGGCAAGGCTGGTGACGCTGAGAAGTACGAGCACGCCCGCGGTCACGAACCCTACGGCCAGGACGAGGACCGTGAGGGCCTGCCGCTGCGGCCCGGCGCCGATGCGCCGACGGAACGCATTCGTGTCACGCTCGCCCCTGATTTCGGCCCACACCACGAAGCCGAGCAGGAAGGCGGTTGTCACCTTTATGCCGCCTGCCGTTCCCGCGCTTCCGCCGCCGATCAGCATCAGCACGTAGCTGACGACCAGGGTCTCGACGCGCATTGCGCCGATGTTCAGGCTGTTGAAGCCGGCGGTACGCGTCATCGCGGAATGAAACGCAGCGTTAAGGAGCCTGTCGGGCCAGTCGAGGGCTCCAAGAGTTGCCGGGTTGGTCCACTCATAGACCGCAACTGCCAGGAACCCGGTGACCAGCAGACAGACCGTTCCCAGAACCGTAATCTTCGTGTGAAGCGACCATTGCGCAGGAGCGCACCCCACCTTGCCGAGTTCCAGCAGGACCGGAAAACCGAGAGCGCCCAGGATGACCGCGGCCATGACCGGAACCAGGATCTCAGGATCGGTTGCGAATCCTGCGAGGCTGTCGGAATAGATCGAGAACCCGGCATTGTTGAAGGCAGAGACCGCATGGAACAGCCCGCTCCAAAGCGATGCCTCCCACACGATCCCATAGCCGTAGTGGAGCCTCACAGTGATGATTGCTGCCGTCGCCGCTTCGACGGCGATTGTGACGATGAAGATGAACCGGAGTGTTGTGGCTATGTCCCCCAGGGTAACCGTCTTTGTCTCCGCCTGGGCTACCAGCCGCCTCGACAGCTTTAGCCGGCGCGTGATGATCAAGGCCAGGAGCGCAGCGCCGCTCATGATGCCGAAGCCGCCGACCTGAAAGAGGATCAGGATCGTTCCCTGCCCGAAATCCGACCAGTAGGTAGCAGTGTCCTGGATGATCAGACCCGTGACGCAGATCGCCGATGTGGCGGTGAACAGGGCGGTCAGGAGCGGCGCTCCACCGGGATCAGCGCGAGCAACGGGCAGCATCAGCAGAATCGTGCCCACAGCGATAGCGATCAGGAACGCCATGGGCACCACGCGAGCGGGATGCTGAAGAATTCGGAACAAGTTGACCTCTTCCCTCCGGAGCTGAGCAGGAACTTGCTAAGGCAACGCCCTTCGTTGAGTTCGTGAAGTCGCCGCCGGCGTCTCCATCAGAGAGGAGCCTTCAGGACTCGGTCGTTGTTAGCAGCAATGTCGTCAACCACAAGAACAGGATTTCCGGTGAAAACGGGGAAGACGCATGCGTCCGCGCCATCGGATGTCCCAGATGCCAGGTCACAAGGCTCTGAACTGGTAGAACATCCGACCTTGTTTGTCAGAGCGGCAGTTCGGGGCGCGACGGCGGCCTGGAAGTGCCGAAGTTTATGCCTTGTATATGGCGTGATGCCGGATTGCACGCGACTGCCAGCGCGGCGGGAATGATGATCAGTCCGATCGGGAGCACCGTCTCCATCAAGAACAGCAGCGATTTCCT
Source organism: uncultured Alphaproteobacteria bacterium (assembly GCA_963747465.1). Taxonomy (GTDB): domain Bacteria; phylum Pseudomonadota; class Alphaproteobacteria; order Rhizobiales; family Rhizobiaceae; genus Aquibium. The sequence goes on along the minus strand of CAVVFC010000002.1, from coordinate 446,360 downwards.
GGGCGCATGTGCGCCGGGGAGGGATCATGTTGAGAGGTGCGCTGCTCTGGGTGATCGGGATTCCGCTCCCGATCATCCTCATCGTTTGGTTTCCCGGCTACACCTAGCCGGAACCTGTCCCGTGCCAGCCTGTTTTGCGTGCTGAACCACAGGAGACAAGAAAATGGCCGATCAACCCGTGCAGAGGGACGAAAAGCGAAAGCTGCCGGATTCCGAACGGGAGAGGGAGGCGCTTCGTCTGGCGGAGACGACCGACGTTTCGGAGAACCAGGCGAAGGAACTCATCCGAAAGCACGGCAAGGGAAATCCGGAGGTCGAAAAGCAGGCACGCAACTTCAAGGCCGAAGGCTGAAGCCGCGAGCCTCGCTCTGTTGCGGAGATCAGGTCCGGTAGAAGACGTGTCTGCCGACCTTCGACAGCCGGCGCATCTTCGGAGCCCAATAGGGATTTACTGAATCGGCATGGTAGTGCGTCGCCGATTTGACGGTCTTGATCAGGTCCCGTCCTTCCACGACATTCTCGCTGATCTGCTCGGCGCGATCCCACGCACGGCTGTCGCGAGGGACGTCGGGCTTGCCATCGCAGGCGAAGGAGAACTGGCAGGCGTTCCTGTTGTTCTTGTTCTGGTACACGACGCCACAGATCGTATCGGGGTAACTCGCGGCATTCACCCGGTTGAGAATGACCTGGGCGACGGCGGTCTGGCCCGTGCTGGGTTCGCCGCGCGCCTCGAAATAGATTGCGGTCGCAAGACACTTCTTTTCGGCGGCTGAGACGAGTTGGCCTGCCGGGGCTGCGTGGGTCATCGCAGCCATGAGCGGCAAGGCGACGACAGCACTGTAGACGATGGAAAGAGAGCGGGATCGGCCCGGAAGGCGGCATGCAAGTTTTTTCTGCAACGGAGGAACCATTTCGTGTTTCTGGTGTTTCTGTTGGTTGCGCCGCCGATCCGCGACGCAGGGGCTTAAGACACTTCGAAATTGAAGCCGAAGTGACGCTCGAACGTCGCTCGCGGGGAAATTTTGCGGCACAAAATGGGCGGTGCGGTGCTTCCGCAAGGTCAATCCCGGCGCGGTTTCCACTCGCGTTCCAAGCGCCTGCGGACCGCAGTCCCCTCTCGGGGAGGGGGAAACGAAGCCGGATCAGGCAATCTTGTTTAGGCTTTGAGTTCCTGCGGCGGGCGCGCTAGACGGGACCAGTGATCGTTCAGCGGTAGTCGGGGAGTTGCGGATTGGCCGAGGTTGAGGAAGACGCGACCGCCGGCGAGGAAGCTCGGCCGGAAGGCGCCGACATCTACAACGAAGAAGGTTTCGTCCGCCCGTCGTACCTCGCCCATATCGGCGCGGCGATCGCCGACCGCGATCCCATCGCGCTCAAGCGGGACGTCTCCGAACTCCACCAGTCGGAACTCGGCGACCTCCTCGAGGCGCTGATGCCGGAGCAGCGCCGTGCGCTGGTCGACTTGATGGGCGCGGATTTCGACTTCAGCGCGCTAACGGAAGTCGACGAGGCGATCCGCATGGAGATCGTCGACAACCTGCCGAACGACCAGATCGCGCAGGCCGTCCAGGAACTCGACTCGGACGACGCAGTCTACATTCTCGAGGATCTCGACGAGGAGGACCAGGAAGAAATCCTGGCGCAACTGCCGTTCACCGAGAGAATCCGGCTGCGGCGTTCGCTGGATTATCCGGAGGAAACGGCCGGACGCCGCATGCAGACGGAATTCGTCGCCGTGCCGCCGTTCTGGACCGTTGGCCAGACCATCGACTACATGCGCGAAGACCAGAACCTGCCCGATCACTTTTTCCAGATCTTCGTCATCGACCCGACCTTCAAGCTGCTCGGCGCCGTCGATCTGGACCAGATCCTGCGCACCAAGCGCACGGTGAAGGTCGAGGAAGTGATGCACGAGACCCGCCATGCGATCCCGGCGACGATGGACCAGGAGGAAGCCGCGCGGGAATTCGAGCAGTACGACCTTCTGTCGGCCGCGGTCGTTGACGAGAACGAACGGCTGGTCGGCGTGTTGACCATCGACGACGTGGTGGATGTCATCCAGCAGGAGGCGGAGGAGGATCTCCTGCGCATGGGCGGTGTGGGCGACGAGGAATTGTCCGACACGGTCTTCGCCACTTCGCGCTCGCGCACGCCGTGGCTGCTGGTCAACCTGGCGACGGCCATCGTCGCCTCGCTCGTCATCGGCCTTTTCGATGCCACGATCGAGCAGATGGTCGCGCTGGCCGTCCTGATGCCGATCGTGGCGTCCATGGGCGGCAACGCGGCCACCCAGACGATGACGGTGACCGTGCGGGCGTTGGCGACGCGCGATATCGATATCTACAACGCCGGACGCATCATACGCCGCGAGACGGTGGTGGGCGTCCTCAACGGCATCATCTTCGCCGCCGTGATCGGGGTGGTCGCCGGTGCCTGGTTCGAGAACATCGGACTTGGCGGCGTGATCGCGACGGCCATGGTCATCAACATGCTGGCTGCCGCGCTGGCCGGAATCCTCATTCCGCTGGTCCTCGACCGGCTCGGCGCCGACCCGGCGATCGCATCCTCCGTCTTTGTCACCACCGTGACCGACGTCGTGGGCTTCTTCGCATTTCTCGGGCTCGCCAGCCTCTGGTTCGGGATCGGCTGAAGCCGCGGCCCAAGCCTTCGCTCGGCCGTCAGGCGAAGGTTTCGAAGGTCGGCGCGTTCGGACAAAACACGTGCGCGTTCTCTCGGGCGGTTCCGGTTTCCAGTTCCTGCGCGCAACGTCCCTTTGCCTGGCAGCGAGAACACAGGGTTGCGACGTCACGCATGATGCCGGGCGCCTCCGCTTCAAGGTCGTTCGCGTTGATTCCGTAGGCTGCCATCATCTGCTCCATCAACCTGTCGGCACCGGTTCCATTTGCGATGACGTCGCGCAGATCCGCGACGGAAAGCCCCGCCTCCGCCGCGATCTCCGATGCGAGATGCGGGTCCAGCGAACTGATCTCCCGCAGCCCGGCAAGCGAGTCACGGTGGTGACGCCATTTCTGGGCGATGCTCGCCACGATCTGTCCCAATCCACCCATGACACACCTCCATGCCGCATCAACTCTTCGGGCAGGGTGGGGCGGTCGGCATTGACCAGGATCAATCGCAGCGAAGGAAGCGCGCTTTGGAGCCGTCAATTGACTTTTACGTAAATGCCGTAACAATCGACCGGGCAGTGAATCGTTCAGGTCAGGGAATGCCCATGCGGGAATATTACACGATTACCGAACTTACCCGCGAGTTCGACATTTCCACCCGCACGCTTCGATTCTACGAGGACGAGGGTCTGATCCATCCCGTCCGGCGCGGCCGAACCCGGCTGTTCCGGCCCTCCGATCGCCATCTCGTCAGGCAGATCATGCGCGGCAAGCGGCTCGGCTTTTCCATCAACGAGATCCGCGAGATCATCCAGATGTACAGCGAACCGCCGGGCGAGGTCGGTCAGTTGAAGCTGATGATCAAGCGCATCGAGGAGAAGCGCGGCGACCTCAGGCAGAAGCGACGGGATCTGGAGGAGACGCTGGAGGAACTCGATCACGCTGAGGAATCCTGTGTGGAACGTCTCGTCGAGCTCGGTGTGACGACCTGATCCTGCAGGGCGGAGGCGATTGCGGCACGCTCCAGTCGAGTGACACGCCGCGCCCGCCGATATAGAATTCGATCGTCATTCGAACCGCGGCGACGCGTCGGCACCGCCGCCGTCGCGCGGGATCGATCGGCCGGCAAGCTCCCGCCGGAGCTCTGGAACACCGGGATGAACGACGTCGCGGATCTGTTCGGGGTGTTGAGAACCGCGGCCGACACGGCGGTTGTGGACGAGATCGAGAGGCTCGTGGCCGAGGGACCAGACCGGTCCTTGTGCCGCATCAACGCGATCGACTTCGCCTTCCGCAACGGCTTCGACGAGGAGCGCGTGATCGCTGCGTTCCTTCACGCCGTGTCGCTTGGCCTCTTCGAGATCGCGTGGAACGTGTTGTGTCCTGGTTGCGGCGGAGTCCTGGAGTCCAACGCCACGCTGAGGACGGTGATCAGGGAGTCCTACGCCTGTTCCCTGTGTGCATCTGACTACGAGCCCACGCTCGATGAACTGGTGGAGGTGACTTTCACGGTTCATCAGCGGATCCGGCGGATTGCCGGCCATTCACCCGAGCAGATGCCGTTGCTGGACTATCTGCAGCAGATCTATTTCAGCAGCGGCTCCGACCTGCCGGAGGAGGATTTCCGGAGCGTCTTCGAGGCCATGACGCTGGACAGTGTCGAACTGCCAGCCGGCGAGAAGATCGTGCTGTCGCTGCAACTGCCGCAGCAGTTCATCATCATCAGCGAGCCGGTCACGCATTCGGTCCAGTTCATCGACGTCAAGGGCGAGCCCATACGCGAGCGCCAGGCTCTCTCGGTCGTCTACGACAGTGAGTACACCCAGCACCAGACGCGCGAGATGCGCCCCGGCCCGGTGCGGATATCGATCGAGAACCGCACGGATCTGCGGGTCCTGCCCGATCGTTTATATCGCCGGCGATGCGCTGCACGACCTGCTTGCCAGGCGGCGGCCGTTCCTGACGGCCAAACGTCTCCTCACGAACCAGACCTTCCGCGACCTCTACCGGACAGATACGCTGGCCATCGGGCAACGGCTCAAGATCACCAGCCTGACGTTCCTGTTTACGGATCTCAGGGGGTCGACGGAACTCTACGAACGCGTCGGCGATCTCGTGGCGTTCGATCTCGTCAACGAGCATTTCCGCATCCTCAACGAAATCGTCGCTTCGGAGGCGGGTGCCGTCGTCAAAACGATCGGAGACGCAGTCATGGCGACGTTTCCGACACCCGACCGCGCCCTTTCGGCTGCCCTGCGCATGCGCGAGGCGATGCGGCGGATGAATCTCGCGAGCGGACGAGACGACCTCGTCCTGAAGATCGGGATGCACGAGGGACCTTGCATCGCAGTGAACATGAACGAGCGCCAGGACTATTTCGGCCAGACGGTCAACATCGCGTCCCGTGTGCAGGCTCTTGCGAGCGCGCAGGCGATCTTCGCGACCGGCTCGGTTGTTGGCGATTCGAGATCGGCCGACCTGCTGAAGGCTCGGGCGCTCGTGCCGGTCTCTCAGAATGCCGTGCTGCGTGGCCTCGAACGCGAGTTGACGCTCTTCGCGATACCCTGATGCTTCAGGCCTGTGCGGAAAACCCGTCGCTCAGATCCAGCGACGGACCTTCTTGCGGTAGTCGCGGTACCGTTTTCCAAACTTGATGTCGAGGTGCCGTTCCTCGCGTTCGATCGCCAGCTTCTGCGTCAGGAATGCGGCGACGAGCGCCAGGACGATGAACCAGACGCTGCCTGCGAGCAGGCCGACGCCGATCATCAGCAGCGTGTTCGCAAGGTAGATCGGATTGCGCGAGAACGAGAAGGGGCCGCTGCTCACCAGATGATCCGATCCCCGATGCGGCATGATCGTGGTCTTTGCCCTCGCGAGCGTGCGCATGGCCGAAACGTCGATGGCGACGACCCCGACGACCGCGACGATCCCGACGGCGAAAAGCAGGTCAGACACAGGACTCGGGAGCCAGGGGAGGGGAATCTGCCACATCAGCACGATCGCCGCGGCGATGGCCGCCAGATAGATCATCGGCGGCCAGGGCAACCTGTTGGGACGGACCTCTGCCTCGTTCATTCCACGCCTCCCTCGCCAAGCCTTCGCGCCGTCTCAGCGGTGCAGATATCGGCCGTTTCAGTCAATCGTCTCCTCGTCGCGTCATTCTGGTCCGACGAGAAGACCGCGTCGAGCATGTTTTCGCGCTCCACCGCATCGAGCACGCAAACGCAGTAGAATGAACAGAACTCGCGGTCGCGTTCTCCAGCGCAGGTTGCCTCGCACGCCTGGCGGAACTGCACCTGCGGCGTCTCCTGGCGGGGCGGGTTCACTTGCGCGAAGACGAAGACGCAGGCGATCAGGATCGGCTGGTGGAGAAGATAGAAGGCGAGGCTGTGCTTGCCCGCATATGTGGCGGGCCATGTCCAGCCCGGAGGATCGAGCCGAGCCAGGCGGTTGAAGAGGCCCGTCTTCTCTGCCGCTCCTGCCGCCGCGATGCCGCAAAGCACCGCACCGAACCAGGGAAACAGCGGAACGTAGTCGTTCGACCGCGGGTAGTACTCCGAAAGCCCTGTCCACCACCAGAACGGCGCGTCGAATGCCGATGTGGCGAGCCAGGCCGGCGCCACGATGACCGCGACGCCGGCAATGAGCGCAAGCGGCCACGGCAGGCCTACAAACAAGAGCCCGAGCAAGCTCGCCACAGCGATCTGATGCAGTATGCCGAAGAAGATGAAGCTCTCCGGCGTCGCAAACCAGGTCACCAGCGTGATTGCCGCCGCTGCTGCCGCCACGAGGAAGAAGCGGCGCCAGAAGCCGGTCCAGCGCACGCCCTTCGAATGAGCCAGATGAAGGCTCACACCGACGAGGAAAAGGAAAGTCGAAGCGATGGAGCGGGCGAACAGTTTCCAGCCGCCGACCGCAGTCGTACCGGCGTCCACGTAGCCGAAGAATTCGAGGTCCCACGTGAAATGGTAGATTGCCATGGCCAGCAGGGCGAGGCCGCGTGCAAGGTCTATCGCTTCGATGCGGCGAGGCGGGACGGGTTGATGCATTGGATCGGTGATATTCCGGCAGGAGCTACGATGAAATCGGCAAGGACCGACGAGGGCCGACGGGCTCGCTGTTTGATTGACACATGCACGGGCATTCGAAAAGGTGCCGCTGGGACGAGGTGGCTGGAAAGCGCAGCTTTGTATCGAGGATTGCAGACGAGTGGTGCGACTCCGGAAAGCGGGGGTGGGCCGCTTGCACGCTGCCAAGCAGCCGAGCCTGCCGGTTGCACCTGGCCGTCATCAACGGCATCGGATTTGACGGCGTCGTGGCGCTTCCTGACGCCTGACTTCTTCAGCGGGGCGCGCGATACTCGTCTCCGTCTGCATGCGGCACTTCGGCGGCATCGGCTCTTCAGGCCTGTTCGGGAGGCGCGTGTTGCCGCCAGGACCGCGACGCCAGTTCGACATCGCGCAGGGTGCGATTACGGAGGTTACAAATGCACAGCATCGACGCCAACGGCGCTTCCATCCCCGCCATTGGACTTGGAACCTGGACCCTCGAGGGTGCCGGATGCAGAGGCATCGTCGAACATGCGCTGGAGGTTGGATATCGCCATGTCGACACCGCGGCGATGTATGGAAACGAAGCCGACGTGGGTGCCGCACTGCGGGCTTCCGGAATCCCGCGATCCGAACTCTTCGTTACTACGAAGGTTTGGTACACCGACATCGCGCCCGGTGATCTGGAACGGTCGGCCGAAGCCAGCCTGGATCGCCTCGGCCTGGACCGCGTCGATCTGCTCCTGATCCATTGGCCGAACGATGCGGTCCCGCTGGAAGGCTCGATCCGCGCGCTGAATGCGGCGCGGGAGAAGGGCTATGCCCTCAACATCGGCGTTTCCAACTTCCCGACCGACCTGCTTGAGCGGGCGATCGCGGTTTCGGAGCACAAGCTCGCCTGCAATCAGGTCGAATATCATCCGATGCTCTCGCAGGAGAGGGTTCACGCCATGTGCCGCGAGGCGGGCATGGCGATGGTATCCTACTGTCCGCTGCACCGGGGAGGCGGGCTCCTGAAGGAACCCGCCGTGCGCGAAGCGGCCGAGCGACACGGACGGACGCCGGCACAGGTCGTGCTGCGGTGGCACGTGCAGCAGGATGGCGTGGCGGCGATCCCGCGGACGACGAAGAAGGAGCGGCTCGCCGAGAACTTCGCGATCTCCGATTTCTCGCTCTCCGCGCAGGAGATGACCTCCATTTCCGCGCTGCGTTCGGCCAACGGCCGCATTTGCGACTACGCTTTCTCCCCCGACTGGGATCGCCCGTGATGCCGTTCCTCGCGACGCGGTCGCCCGCTTCGCTTTTGCAGCGGTAGAGTGTCGGTTTCCTGCTAACGGCCAGAAGCGCGGCGCTGCAACTGTCGCCGGAGAATTCTCCGGCAGGCAGGAATGGCGACTCAGGTTCGGCACCCGATCTGGCTACCAGCGGTGCGCGTGCCGGGCGCAAGGACGTTTGCCGTTCTCTATGCACTGGAATCCTTCGCGCGCGCTTCGGTCTCGAGCGTCATCCCGATCCAGATCTACGAGATCCTGCGCGACAAGCAGGCGGTCTCGCTGGTCTACACGGCAGTAGCGCTCACCGGGATATCGGTGACGCTCTTCATGCCACTGCTGATCGCCCGCTTCGCGCGGCGGTGGGTCTACACGGCGGGCGTCGTGGCGCTGATGCTGGGTGCGCTGCTCTTCCTTGCGCAGTCTCTTCCCACGCAGATGCTCGGCATGCTTTGCCGCGTGATGGGCGCAAGCGCGCTGTCGATCACGCTCAACCTCTATATCATGGACCACATCCGAAAGACGCAGTTCATCGAAGCGGAATCGATTCGGCTCGCCTGGTCGACGATCGCCTGGACCGGCGGACCGGCGCTCGGCGTGTTCCTCTACACGCGCTACGGCATCGTCGCGGCGCAAGGCGTGGTCATCCTGTTTTCCGTGATCCTGCTCGGCCTGTTCTGGTATTTCCGGCTCGGCGACAACCCGATGATCCGGCCGGGCAGAATCCGGCCCGCCAATCCGCTGGCCAACATCGGGCGGTTCGTCAGACAGCCTCGCCTTCGCCTGGCATGGCTCATCGCCTTCGGACGCTCGTGCTTCTGGACGACCTTCTTCGTCTATGGCCCGATCCTCATGGTCTCGTCAGGGCAGGGGGAGATGGCGGGAGGCCTGCTCGTGTCCGGCGGCAACGCGCTGCTGTTCTCGGCGCTGATCTGGGGCTGGGCGGGCAAGCGGTTCGGCGCGCGCAACACCATGGCGTTCGCCTTTCTCGCAACCGGAATGATGCTGGAGGGTGCGGCCTATGCCGGCGAAGCGGCACCGGTGCTTGGTGCCGGATTCCTTCTCGCCGCCGCCTTCTTCTGCATAGCGCTCGACGCGCTCGGTTCCACCGCCTTCATGCGCAGCGTGCACGCCTGGGAGCGTCCGCAGATGACCGCGGTATACCGGACCTATCTCGACCTTTCAGAGCTTCTCCCGCCGCTGGTCTATTCGGTGGCGCTTGCCTTCTTCGGGTTGGGGTCGGTGTTTGCCACGCTCGGCGTGGTCGTCGCGCTATGCGGCGTGATCACCTTTCTCTATCTGCCGCGGCGGATGTAGCGGTCAGCCGGTTCGGGACCTGACCCAGTCATGAAAGCGTGCGACCTCGTATTCCTCGGGCATGAGCACGCCCCGCTTGTGGCTCCGGGAGGCAAGGCCGCGCTGGTTGACCTCGCAGATGTTCGCGTCCTGTTCGAGCACGAGCGTCCCGAACGCGACGATGTTGTCCAGTTCCCCTGGTGTGGACGGCAGGGTCTCGGGCGTGAAGAACCATTCGGCGGTCAATTCCGTCTGCGTCGGCGACAGCGGCCGCAGGCTGACCGTCCGTACGTAGTCGACATGACCGACGACGAAGAAGGAGGGCAGGTGCGTCACGTAGGTTTGTCCCGCCGCGAGATCCTTCGTATCGAGGCCGGCGAAGACGCGGCCACGAGCTGTGCCGTCTCCCGACCAGGTTTCGGCACCCCTGCGAAGCGTCCCGGCATGTTCGGGAGACGCGTCGTCGGCATGTGCCTCCCAATCCGGATCGTCGCGCCGCTCCATCAGGCCGCGCCCGTAGATGGGAACCAGCGCGGAAAGTTCGGGATGCACGCCGGGGCAGTGCAGGCATTCGTTGTAGTTCTCCCAGAAGACTTTCCAGTTGCAGTTCATCGTCTTGCGGAAGACATGCGCGCTGGTCATCTCCTCCAGCGGCCAGTTGCCAAGTGCTGCGGGATCGGCATCGAACGTCCCGTTTATCGTGGCGCCCGGCTCGGCGCCGAGATTGACGAAGACGAAGCCGCGCCATTCGGCGACGGCAACCGGATAGAGCGAATGGTCCGCCTTTTCGAATCCCGCTGGCAGCGCCTTGGATGGAACCCTCACGAGATCGCCGTCGAGCGAATAGGACCATGCATGATAGGGGCAGACGAGCAGGCGGGATTTCAGCCGGCCGCAGTCCTCCGTCTTCAGGGCAGAGCCGCGGTGGCGGCAGGTGTTGTGGAAGGCGCGCAGGGAGCCGTCTTCGGCGCGCAGCAGGAGAACTTCCTGGTCGCCGAGCCGGAAGAGCCGGAAGTCGCGGGCTTCGGCCAACTGGCTCGAGCGGCAGACGTGGACCCAGGTGCGGTACCAGATCGTCTCGAGGTCGCGCGCGAATTCTTCGTGTCCGACGTATGCTTCCCTGTCGAGTGTCGGTGTGGCTTCGGTCAAGCCGTTCCAGGAACGCTTCTCTGCGGGATGCACGTTCATGGACGCCTCCGGACTGAATGCCCCGCAAGAGTACGAGAGCAAACGAGCGGCGTCGATGGGGCTCCGAGCAACATCACCTGTCGCTAACGTGTTCGGAACTACAAATTCTCTGGAACATGGGACGGGCTCGGCAGTTCGCTTTTCGACTGAGAGGACCGGAACGTCAGCCCCGCAGTCAGCGCAAGGCGTTTCCGGCGAGACGGTTCACCGCAAGGGCGAAGTAGCAATCGGGAGGCGACCATGAGGAGCCGCCATGCTCATTTCCGCTTTCCGGGCGTCCGGCGCCGCCGCGCTGTTTGGCCTCGCGACGTTCCCGTCCGGCCTCGCGCCGGCGCTTGCCCATGACGCGCCTTCCGGCTGGAGCTATCCGTTCTCCTGCTGCTCCGGATACGACTGCCGTCCCGTCTCCGCCAAGACGATCGACCAGAGTCCGGCGGGCTACGTGATTGCCAATACGGGCGAGATCGTTGGCTACACAGACAGCCGGATCCGCAACTCGCCGGATGGCGAGTATCACTGGTGTTCGGTTGCCGGAAGGAACGACGGGCGCACCATCTGCCTCTTCGTGCCGTCCCAGATGTTCTGACTGGTCCTGCCGACGGAAAGAGCGCATCTGTGCCCGCCGCATGCCGGACACGGATGACCGTCAGAGAGAAAAGGAGTGGCGCAGAGGGAACGACGGCAAGGTGATCTGTCTCTTCTCGTCGCCGCCCCCGTGCGTCTTCACTCCGTCAGCGTGCGACGACTTTCTGTCGCTGTTCGCCGAGACGCTCGATGCCGAGGTGCATCGTGTCGCCGGACTTGAGGAACCTCGGCGGTTTCATTCCGAGGCCTACCCCGGGCGGCGTTCCGGTGGTTATGACGTCGCCGGGCTCGAGCACCATGAACTCCGACAGGTAGGAAACGATCTCCGCCACCGGGAAGATCATGGTCGCGGTGCTGCCGGTCTGCGCCCGCTCGCCGTTGACGTCGAGGAACATCGCCAGGTTCTGCGGATCGGGTATCTCGTCCGCCGTGACCAGCCAGGGGCCGAGGGGTCCGAACGTAGGCGCGCTCTTGCCCTTGATCCACTGGCCACCCCGCTCGGCCTGATAGGCACGCTCGGAGACGTCGTTGCAGAGCGCATAGCCGAACACCTTCGACAGGGCCTCTTCCTCGGAGACGTAGTCGCAGCGCTCACCGATGACGACCGCGAGTTCGACCTCCCAGTCGAGCTTCTGCGAACCCTTCGGCATCAGGACGTCATCGTTTGGTCCGCAAAGGCAGCTCGGAGCCTTAGAAAACACGATCGGCTCGTTGGGAATCGCCGCGCCGGTTTCGGCCGCGTGGTCGGCATAGTTCAGGCCGATCGCGATGAAGTGCCCGATGCGCTTCAGCGGCGCGCCGATGCGAACCCCGTCGGGTGCCTTCGGCAGTGAAGCCGGATCGACGGCTGCGAGCCTTTCCTTGAGAGCGGGCGACAGGCTTTCGGGTCCGTAATCCTTGACGACGGCGGATGCATCGCGGACGATGCCGTCCTTGTCCATCAGGCCGGGCTTTTCGTTGCCCGGTTCACCAAACCGCATCAGTTTCAATTTGTCGTCCTTCCCGGTGAAAGTGTCGCGTAAAGATGGTGACGTCCTCAGAAGGCGCTGTTGAACAGGCCGCCGTCGAGCACGAGGTTCTGGCCGGTAATGTATCCGGCATTCTGAGAGCACAGGAAAGCGCAGGCATGGCCGAATTCCTCCGGCCGGCCGAGCCGCCGCGCGGGGATTTCGTTTGCGGTTCGCTTCGACTGTTCCTCGACACTGACGCCAGCCTTCTCCGCCGCGAAGACGACGGTATTGCGAATTCGGTCGGTGTCGAACTTGCCGGGGAGGATGTTGTTGATGGTGACGTTCTTGCCGGCGACCGTGCGTGCCACGCCGGCGAGAAAGGCGGTGAGGCCCGCGCGTGCGCCGGACGAGAGATCCAGGCCGGGTATCGGCTGGTAGACCGAGAGCGACGTGATGTTGACGATGCGCCCGAAGCCGCGCTCGACCATGCCGTCGATCACGGCCTGGATGAGTTCGATGGGGGTGACCATGTTCTGGGTGACGCCTTCGAGCATGGCGGCCCGGTCGAGCTGGCGAAAATCCTTCAGAGGCGGCCCGCCATTGTTGTTGACCAGGATGTCGGGCGAGGGGCAGGCGGTCAGAAGCGCCTTCTGGCCTTCGGGCGTCGACACGTCGGCCGCGACCTCCTCCACCGTGACGCCGAAGCGTTCGCGGATCTCCGCAGCGGTGCGTGCCAGAACGTCGGTGTTGCGGCCGTTGACGACGATGTCGCAGCCCGCCTCGGCCAGCGCCATGGCGCATCCGCGTCCGAGCCCCTTGCTCGAGGCGCATACGATCGCCTTGCGTCCCCTGATGCCGAGATCCATGCCGCGCTTCCTCCTGTCTCCCTGAAGCGGAATAGCGGGCGCCGGGGAAATCCACAACCGTCATCAGCCTGTGACATGAATTGTGTCTTGCCTTCGACCGAGAGAATGGCCGGGACAGACCGATGAAAGACGAGCCGATCCGCAATTTCCGCACGCTCTTCATCTCCGACGTGCATCTCGGCTCGAAGCCGGCGAAGGCGGAATTCCTGATCGACTTCCTGCGTTTTCACGACGCGGAGAAGATATTCCTCGTCGGCGACATCGTCGACGGCTGGCGGCTACGCCGTTCCTGGCACTGGCCGCAGGCGCACAACGACGTCGTCCAGAAGCTTCTCCGGAAAGCCCGCAAGGGCACCGAGATCGTTTACATCGCCGGCAACCACGACGAGTTCCTGCGCGGCTTCCAGGGCGTGCATTTCGGCGGGATCGTCGTGGCCGACCGGGTGGTGCACCAGACCGCCGACGGACGACGTTTCCTGGTGGTCCACGGCGACCAGTTCGACGGCATCGTCCACAATGTACGCTGGCTCGCCTACCTCGGCGACAAGGCGTACGATGCGGCGATCGTGGTCAATCGTGCCGTCGGCCTGTTGCGGCGGACGTTCGGAATGCCGTACTGGTCGTTTTCCTCGTGGGCGAAGGTCAAGGTCAAGCGCGCGGTCAACTTCATCGGCTCCTTCCAGACCGTCGTCGCGGAGGAAGCGCGCCGTTCCGGGGTCGACGGGATCATCTGCGGCCACATCCATCATGCGACCATCGAGACGATCGCGGGCGTCGAATACGTCAATACCGGCGACTGGGTAGAAAGCTGCACGGCAGTCGCGGAGCGGATGGACGGCACGTTCGAGATACTGACCTGGGCGAAGGTCGTCCATTCGGAGCCGGAGGCGGCTTCGGAGCCCGTCCTGGCGCTGATCCGAAACGGAACGGCCAAAGCGGCGTAGCGTTGCGCCGAGGGGCCAGAGCCGAGAAGCTGGTTCATACCCTCCCGGCCGTTCAACAGTACGTTCTTCCATGATATCGCAGGTCACGCTGTTCGGGACCGCATTGGTGCGCCGTTTCGAATGCGCCCGGAAGTCGCTCCCGCATGTCCCTACCTCCCTTGTCGCCCGAACAGTCGGTCAAGCCGCCGCACTTCGAGGTACGCATGTCGCTGCTCTTCGCGGCGATCTTCGTGCCGATGGGAGTCCACCTGCCGTATTTTCCGCTGTGGCTACAGGAACGCGGATTTAGCGCGGAGCAGGTCGGGCTGATCCTGTCCGCCCCGATCTTCATGCGCCTCGTCGCGGCTCCGGCCATCACCGCGCTCGCCGACCGGGCACCGGAACGTGCTCATATCCTGATCTGCCTCGCCGTTGCGGCACTGCTGGTGTCGCTCGGCTATTTCCTGCCGGCTGGACCCGCCTTCGTGCTTGCCGTCTCCCTTGTGCTGTCGATCGTCTGGTCGCCCCATTCGCCGCTGGCTGATTCGCTCGCATTGTCGGGCGTGCGTCGGTACGGCGCCGACTATTCGCGGCTTCGCATCTGGGGAACGATATCCTTCCTGGTCGCCAATCTCGCCGGTGGGGCGGTGCTCGCGCGGTTCGAGGCCGGCGCGGTTCCGTGGCTGTTGAGTGCCGGGCTGGCGGGTACCGCTGCGGCGGCACTGGCCGCGCCAAGGCTCGGCCGGCCGCGGCGGCCTTCGCAATTCTCCAGCGCCGAGCTGCCGGACGCCCGCCGCGTCCTGTCCGACCCTTACTTTCTCACTGTCGCGTTCGGCTGCGGAGCGGTCGTGGCCAGCCATGGTCTGCTCTATGCCTTCGGATCGATCTACTGGAAATCACTGGGCATTTCGTCGGACACCGTCGGCCTGCTGTGGGCGCTGATGGTCGTCGCCGAGATCGTAGTGTTCTTCGGCTTCCGGCGCTTGTTCGCGGGATGGGGAGCGCCCGGGATCCTGGCGGTCTGTGCCGTCGCCGCAATCCTCAGATGGATGATGATGCCCCTGGTGTGGCCGCTCCGATTCGGCCTTGTCGGCTTCGGGCTCGTGCAGGCGCTGCACGGCTTGTCCACCGGGCTGACGATGCTGGGTCTGCAGAAGATGATCGCTGAAACCGTTCCTGAGGAGCGAACCGGGGCGGCGCAGGCCGTCGCCTTCGCCGCCAACAGCGGCGGCATGGCGCTCGTCACTTTGGGATCCGGACCACTCTACGCCTTTGCCGGAGCCGCCGGTTTCTTTGCAATGTCGGTGATTGCCGCGGCAGGCCTGGCGCTGTCGATCCTTGCGTTTCGACTAGCCCCAAAGCGCGGGCGAGGGCGGTGAAACCAGGGAACCGGTGTAGGTGAGCGCGGGCGAGCGGTCGCGTGCGAGAAGCAGCGGTCCGTCGAGATCGACGTAGTCCGCGTCCTGCGCCAGCAGCACGGCGGGCGCCATCGACAGCGAGGTTCCAACCATGCAGCCGACCATGATGCCGAAGCCGGCCTCGCGCGCGCGGTCTCGCAGCAGCATCGCGGCGGTCAGCCCGCCCGTCTTGTCGAGCTTGATGTTGACGAAGTCGTAGAGCCCGGCGAGTTCGAGAATGCTGTCCGCCGTGTGGACGCTCTCGTCGGCGCAGATCGGCACCGGATGCGGGATGTCGCGTAGGATCGCGTCCTTCCCGGCCGGAAGCGGCTGCTCGACGAGCGCGACATGAAACTGCGCGGCGGCCATCAGGTTTTCGCGGATGTTGTCCTCGGTCCACCCCTCGTTCGCGTCGAGGATGATGCGGCTGTTGGGTGCGGCGCTGGCCACGGCATGGATCCGGGCGTAGTCGCTCGAGGATCCGACCTTCACCTTGAGGAGCGGGCGGTCCGCGACCGCTCGGGCCTGGGCCGCCATGTCCTCCGGATCGCCGAGCGAGATCGTCACCGCGGTAACCACCGGACGCGGCAGGACCCGACACACGCGTTTGTGCGTATCGTGGCCGCGGCTCTTGGCCTCGAAGTCCCAGAGCGCGCAATCGACGGCGTTGCGGCCCGCTCCCGGTGCCATGGCCGACATGAGTTCCTCGCGCGTCAGCCCGCGCTCCAGATCGTTGCGCAGCGCCTCGATCGATTCGATGACGCTGCTGACGGTTTCGCCGTATCGCCCGTAGGGCACGCATTCCCCGTGGCCCGCGTGATCGCCGTCTCTCAGCGTACACGTGACGACCTCCGCCTCGGTCTTGGAACCGCGCGAGATCGTGAAGCTTCCAGCGATCGGAAAGCGTTCGGTCTCGAGGTGGAGCGATAGGGACATGGATCGCCTCGCGAGAAGGATGGGTGCTCCGCATCTGACAAATCGACACGGCCGCGTCCAAGGGTTAATAGTCCTGCCCATGTTGGACAAGGACGTGGCGGACGAAAGTCCGCGAAATACTGCCGAGGCGGCCCACCGGCCGACCGTGGAGCGGCGGGCGGAGGCCGGATCTCTGACCGTCGTGCTTGGTGGTCCCTGGACCACGCGCACGGTCAGCGGGGTCGATCCCGAGTTGCGGACGCTGGAGAACGAAACCGGCGTGAAGTCGCTGGTCATCGACGTGTCGTCGGTCACTGCGATGGATACGGCTGGCGCATGGGTCGTCAAGCGGCTTGCGGCCGCGCACGAGAGGGCCGGATCGAGCGTCGAGATACGCGGAGCGAGGCACGCCGTCACGGTGTTGCTGTCCGCCGTCGACGACGCAATTCAGCAGCCCGCTTCGCTGGATGAGGGGCGGCGGCGCTTCTGGCCGATGGCGGTGTTCGAGGCGGTCGGCCGCACCATGTATCAGGGCGGCGAGGAATTCCTGCTGGCCATGCATATCCTGGGAGCCACCGTCCGTGGCGCTCAGATGAAGCGCGGGCGCGGTCACGGCGTCAACCTGGCGGCGATCGCGACGCAGATCGACCGGATGGGCATCGGCGCGATCCCGGTCGTCCTGCTGATGTCGACCATCGTGGGTGCGATCGTGGCCCAGCAGGGCGCTTTCCAGCTGCGCTACTTCGGTGCGGAGATCTTCGTCGTCGATCTCGTCGGAATCCTGGTCCTTCGTGAAATGGGGGTCCTTCTGACGGCGATCATGATCGCCGGCCGGACGGGGAGCGCCATCACCGCCGAGATCGGATCGATGAAGATGCGCGAGGAGGTCGATGCGCTGACCGTCATCGGTTTGAATCCCATCGGCGTTCTCGTCTTCCCGAGGCTCGTGGCGCTGGTGATCGTCCTTCCCTGCCTGACGGTGGCTTCCAATGTCGCCGCGATCCTCGGTGCCATGGCGATCGGCTGGTTCTATTCCGGCATCAGCCCCGAGGCCTTCTTCGACCGGATGAGTTCCGCGGTCGACTATACGAGCGTCCTGTCGGGTCTCATCAAAGCCCCATTCATGGCCATGATCATCGGCATAGTGGCGTCGGTGGAGGGCATGAAGGTCGGCGGCAGCGCCGAATCGCTCGGACGTCACGTTACCGCCTCGGTGGTAAAATCCATCTTCATCGTCATCGTCATCGACGGAATGTTCGCGATATTCTACGCGGCGATCGACTTCTAGCTTTCAGGCAATGGCGGCAATGGCAGCGAACAACGGAAGCGGCGCGCCCGAAGACCCGAACAAGGAAATCGTGCTCTCGGTGCGCGACGTGAGCGTGGCGTTCGGAGAGCAGGTCGTGCTGGATCGCCTTTCGCTCGACGTCTACCGCGGCGAGATCCTCGGGTTCGTCGGCGCTTCGGGGGCCGGCAAATCCGTCCTGCTGAGGACGGTGCTCGGACTGAACAAGAAGCAGGGCGGAACGATCCGCCTGTTCGGCATCGACCTGGACAATGTCAGCGATCAGGATCGCATGAACCTCGACATGCGCATGGGAATGCTCTTCCAGCACGGCGCGCTGTTTTCGGGCTTGACGGTGCTCGAGAACGTCCAGGTTCCGATGCGGGAATATCTGGACCTGCCGAAGCCGCTGATGGACGAACTGGCGCGGCTGAAGCTCGAACTCGTCGGTCTGCCGGCCAATGCCGCATCGAAGTATCCGTCGCAACTGTCGGGAGGCATGATCAAGCGGGCCGCGCTCGCGCGGGCGCTGTCGCTCGATCCGGCGATCGTCTTCCTCGATGAACCGACCTCGGGTCTCGATCCGATCGGCGCCGCCGAGTTCGACGAACTGGTCGCCAAGCTTCGGGATACGATGGGGTTGACGGTCTACATGGTGACCCACGACCTTGACAGCCTATTCTCGGTCTGCGACCGGGTCGCCGTGCTCGGCCAGAAGCGCGTACTTGTCGAAGGCTCGATCAGCTATATGCTTACGGTCGAGGAACCGTGGGTGAAATCCTACTTCCGGGGCAAGAGGGCGCGGCAGATCGATCCGGCCACCTACACGAAAGGCCAGGCGGCCGGAGCGGTTAGCTGATGGACACCAAAGCCAACTACGTCGCGGTCGGCGTTTTCACGCTCGTGCTGATATTCGGCCTTTTCGCCATGATCTACTGGAGTTTTGGTCTCAACTCCGGAGGTGACACAGCACTTCTGCGCGTGCGTATTCCAGGCTCCGCAGCGGGCCTCGGCCGGGGCAGCGCGGTGCTGTTCAACGGTATCAAGGTCGGGGACGTGCGGCGCGTCTACATCGACGTCAACAATCCGACCGTGGCGATCGCAGACACCGAGATCGACCGGCTGACGCCGATCACCCCTTCGACGCGGGCCGACATCGGGCTGGCCGGTCTCACCGGCCAGGCGAGCATCGAACTGAAAGGCGGCGATCCGAACGAGACGAACCTGCTGACGACGGCGGAGGCGGAAAACACGATCGCGGAGATCGAAGCCAATCCCTCCGCCGTGACCAATCTCCTGCAGACGGCGCAGGACATCTTCCAGCGCGCGGACGCGGTGCTGAACACGCTGGAAGGCTTCACCAAGGACGTGCGCGGACCAATGACCAGCACGGCCCAGAACATCGAGGTGTTTTCGCAGGCGCTGAGCCGAAATGCGGAAGGCGTAGACCAGTTCCTCGAGAATTTCGGCGAGTTGTCCCAGACGATCGGTGAGGTCTCCGGTAGACTGGATTTGACGCTCGCGGCAGCGGAAAACCTGCTCAATTCGGTCGACCGCGACAAGGTAGGAGAGATCGTCACCAATCTGGAGACCTTCACCCAGCGCCTTCAGACCGCATCGGCCGACCTCGAAGGCATCATGGACAACGTCGACCAGACCATGGTTTCGGTGAGGGGCGTGGCGGAAAACGCGGGCGCGTTCGTAGAGAGGGCGGGCGGCATTCTCGACGACGTCCAGGCGGGGGTGCAGTCGGCCTCCGGTTCGATCGAGCGTCTTTCGAACGGCGCTGCGGGAACCCTGACCCGAGCGGATGAACTCCTCGCTTCGGCCCGGACCGGTATCGATACGGCGGTTTCCTCGGTCGAACGGCTTTCCGGCAATGCATCCTCGACGCTGGCGGGGGTGGACGAGGTTCTGGCTTCGGCCAAGACCGGCATCGACACGGCAGTGACCTCCTTCGACCGGTTGTCGACAGACGCATCGGGCACATTGAGCAAGGTGGATGGTGTGCTCGACACCGCGCAGTCGAGCATCGATTCCGCTGCGACCTCCGTGCAGCAGGTGGCGCAGGATGCCAGCGGATCATTGTCCAGGGTGGACGAAATCCTGGCAGGCGTGGATCCGACAAAAGTGGACAACGCCCTGACCGCTTTCGAAGGCGCCGCCACAAACGCCCAGAGCGCCAGCCAGGACATCGCCTCCCTTGCGCAGAAATTCAGCGCCCGGTCGGAAGACATCGAACAGATCATATCCAACACGCGCGGCATCACCGACAATCTCGGCCAGGCGTCCACCCGGGTGGGTGGCGTGCTCGACAAGGCAGACGCGCTTCTCGAGGGCATCGATTCCGAGGCGGTCAGCACCGCGGTCGCCGATTTCCAGGGGGCGGCGGCGGATGCGCGCAAGGCGGCGAGCGACGTGGCCGCGCTGACGGAGCGTTTCCGCACGCGTGGCGACGACATCGAGCAGATCATCACGGCCGCCCGAGGCATGGCGGACAACCTGAACCAGGCTTCGACCCGCGTCGATGGCGTACTGGCCAAGGTCGATGCGCTGCTCGAAAGCGTGGATGCCGCGAAGGTGAACAATGCGCTGACGAGTTTCGAGACGGCGGCCGGCGACGCGCAGCGTGCTGCGAACGACGTCGCCGAGTTCACGACCCGCTTCACCGCCCGTTCCGACGACGTCGACACCATCATCAGCGATGCGAAGGTCATCGCCGAAAACCTGCGCCAGGCATCGACACGCGTGGAGGGTGTTCTGGTCCAGGCAGAGAAATTGCTGGGTTCGGGCGAGGCCGAAGGGCTGATGGCCGACGCCGGAGAAACGCTCAAGTCGTTCCGGCAGGTCGCCGACACCCTCAATTCGAGGCTCGGAACCATCCTCGATGGGCTGGGACGCTTCAGCGGCCAGGGCCTCAAGGAAGTCGAGGCGCTGGTGCGCGACAGCCGGCGGTCGATCAACCGGATCGAACAGGCGATCACCGAGTTCGAACGCAATCCGCAACGCATCATCACCGGCGGCGAGGGCAGCGTGCGCCAGTATGAAGGCCGTGTACGGCGTTGACATTGAGGGCCTGCGCAAGCAAGACACGCGGGAAGCGGTCGCGGCGCATTCTGTCGCGAAAGTCGGGGACACCAGAGTGAAGCGCAGCCGGTTCGTCGGAGTTTTGGTGAGTGTGGCCGCGCTTGCTTCGGGTTGTGCGGCGCTGCCTGGCGGCGGCCCTGCGCCGCTCGACACCTACGAACTCACCACACCTTCCATCTCGGCCGCCGGGCCGGCCAGTCCTCGTACGCAGATCCTCATCGCGGAGCCAACTGCGATCAAGTCGCTGGACGGGCAGGACATCGTCGTCAAGCCGACCGCGGCGTCGATCCAGTTCCTCAGCGGTGCCCAGTGGGGGGACAGGTTGCCGAAGCTCGTGCAGGCTCGCCTTGCCGAGGCCTTCCAGCGCTCCGACAAGTTCGGAGGGGTCGGAAAGCCGGGCGAGGGTCTCGCGATCGATTATCAGATCGTCGTCGAGATCCGCTCGTTCGAGGTGCGGGTGGCGCCCGGCGAAAAGGCGTATGTCGAGTTCTTCGTACGCGTCCTCAACGACCGCAACGGCGTCGTGCGAGCGGCGCGCAGCTTCGATGTGGTGGTTCCGGTGACCGGAGGAAACGGCAACGATGCCCGTGTCGCTGCAATGGACGCGGCATTCGGTGTCGTCGCATCCGCCGTAGTGGACTGGGCGGTCGGCGTCATCTGAGCCGGCTTTCCCGGACCTTCCGCATCGCCTGAAGCGGGCGCGGGCAATTGCGATCCAGCAATCAATCCCTGTAACGAACGACGCCGCCCCGGGGGCGGCGTCTCGGTTCTTCTCGTCTCTCGTGCGATGGCACCAATTTGCGCCGGGCGGACCGGCTACCTCAGCCGGCCGCTTGCATGGGCCAGCATCGTGTAGACCTTGCCCGTATCAGAGGTGAGATAGGTCTGCGTGACGATGTTGTCGCGATCGTTGCGCGAGACGTCCTGCAGCAGCTTCTCGAAATCCTCGCAGTAGCGGTCGACAGCGGAGCGGAACTCGGCGTCGATCTGATACTTGCGGCGGATCTCGTCGAAGGTCTGCTGGCCCTTCAGCGTATAGAGCCGACGGGTGAAGACGTTCCGTTCCCCGCGCCGATAGCGCTGCCACAGCTCGATGGATGCCTCGTGATCGATGGCACGGGCGATGTCGACGGACAGCGAGTTGAGCGATTCCACCACATGCAGGGGCGAACGCTGCTGAGCCGGCGTGGGCGCGGGTGCCGGTGCCTCGTCTCGTGAGGCGCGGCGAAGAAGGTTCTGCACCCAGCCGTCCTGCTGGTCCCCTTCCGGCTCCATCGGAGCAGGCTCGCTCACGCGGTCGTGCTCGAGCGTTCCGCGAAGGACCGGCTCGGCCGCGGCGTCTAGGTTCGGCTCCGGCGCGCGGCGCTGCGCCGGTCGAACGGGCTGCTGGGCTGCCGGCTCGGCTTGCGGCTGCTTGCGGCTCTGCTGCGATGTCGCGTCCGAAACGTCGTACATGCGTCCGGATTTGGCGACGATATCGGCCAGTTCCTTGAGCGCGGCGATCTGCTCGCCCACAGCGCGGCGGATCGCACCGGTCGATTCGCGTGCTTCTTCGGGCAGTTCGAGAACGCCGCGCTTGAGTTCCGAACGCGTCTCCTCGAGTTCCGAACGGATGGCGTCGGCCGTGCGGCGAATCTCCTCGGTCGCACCGGAGAAGCGCTCCGTCGCCGATTCCACGACCTCGTTGATCGCGTCCCGGATCTGCTGGGTCGAGGAAAGCGTGCGACCCTCCACCTTCTCGATCGCCTTGCCGACGATGCCTTCGAAGGAGCGCATCACCCGCTCGATGTCCTCGGACTTCTTGACGAGGCCGACCGCGAGTTCCTCCAGTGCGCCCTGCCTTTCCTCCATGGTGGAGGAGAGGCTGGCTTCCGCCGAACCGAGCATGTCACGCGCCTGTGCAAGGAGCCGGCCGTGCTCGTCGAAGCGGTTCGCGATGGCGGCCACCTCCTTCAGCGTCTGCGAGGAAATCTCTGCGAGACGGCCGGCGTTCGTGTCGATCATCCGGGCCGAACTGGCGATGGTCTGCGACGCCTTCTCCGTCGTCGCGGAGAACGCCTCGGTCGAGCCCGACAGCTGTTCGTCGATGGCGGTGAGGTTGCGGGTGGCGGCACCCACCAGATCGCCGAGCTTCTCGTTCGAGACCGTCAGCCGGTCGAGAAGCTCGTTGACGTTGCCCGAAAGCGTCTCGCGTGCACCCTCCATGGCGGAGAGCGTCTCGGCGGTACGGCTCGCGATCGCGTTGACCAGGGAGGCGTTCTCGGAGCGCAGACGTTCCGTCGCTTTCGCGGTTGCAGCCTCGAGGCTCTTCTGGAGCTCGCCGCCGCTTTCGGTGAAGCTGTCGATGAGGGGTCTTGCCTTCTCGTCCAGCACCTTGCCGATCTCGAGCGCGCGGCTGGCGAGCATCTCGTTGAGTTCACGTGTGCGGGCATCGAGGGTCGCCGCCGCTTCGGAGGTGCTCTGGCCGATGTGCTGGTTCACGGCGGAGAAGGTCTCCGCGATGACGTTCGCCCTGGAGACGAGCTGCGTCTCGGTGTTGGCGACCTGCTCGACCAGCTTCTGTCCGATCCGTTCGGAGCTTGCCGCGAGACGCTGCTCGACGTCCGTGATCTGGCCGCTGACGCGCGCAGTGACGGTTTCGGCGCTGTCGCCGAGCCGCTTCTCGACATTCGAGAGCGCAGCGTCGATCTGGGCGGTTCTCGCCTCCAACTCCTCGGAGGTCTGCCGCGTGCGCCAGGCGATCCGCTGGTCGGCCCCCTCGAACGCGTCGGCAATCGCACCGGACCGTTCCACCAGCGTCTGGGCGGTGGTCTCCACACGCTCGATCAGGCGGTCGCCAGCCTCGTCGAACGAACCGGCGATCGTCGAGGAACGCTGAAGCAGCGATTCCGCCGTGCGATCCGCGCGTTCGATCATGCGCTTCTCTGCCTGCTCGTACGCGCCGGCGATTCCCTTCGAGTGTTCGAGCAGCGATTGGGTCGTGGTTTCGGCACGGGCGTAGATGCGTCGCTCGGCGTCGTCGAACGCCTCCGAGATGCCCTTGGCACGCTCCTCCAGCGTCTGGGCGGTCATGCCGGCGCGTTCGAGCATGCGCTGCTCGGACTGTTCGTAGTCGCCAAGGATGCCGCGCGAGCGCTCCTCGAGCGCACGGGCCGTCTCTTCGAGGCGTGCGAGGAGCCGCTGATCCGCTTCGTCGAACGTAACGGCGACGCCGCGTGCACGTTCCTCGATGCTACGGGCGGTCTCTTCGAGGCGCCCAAGCAGCCGCTGGTCGGCGTCGTCGAACGTGCCGGCGATCCCGCGTGCGCGTTCCTCGAGCGAGCGGACCGTTTCCTCCGCACGTGCGAGCAGCTTCTGATCGGCTTCGTCGAACGTCCCGGCGATGTCGCGCGTGCGTTCTTCCAGCGTGCGCGCCGTCTGGTCGACACGGGCCAGCAACTTCTGGTCGGCCTCGTCCAATGTTCCTGCGATGTCGCGCGTGCGTTCCTCCAGCGTGCGCGCCGTCTGGTCGACGCGGGCCAGCATCTTCTGGTCGGCCTCGTCGAAGGTCCCTGCGATGCCGCGCGAGCGTTCCTCGAGCAGTCGCGACGTCTGATCGACCCGGGCGAGCAGTCTCTGGTCGGCGTCGTCGAACGTTCCGGCAATGCCGAGAGAACGCTCTTCCAGCAGCCGGAGTGTCTCTTCCGCTCTGGCGAGCAGCCGCTGATCCGCCTCGTCGAAGGTGTTCGAGATGTCCTGCGCACGCGACGATAGCATGGTCGCGGTCTGCCCGGCGCGCTCCGCCAGCTTCCGGTCGGTCTCGTCGAAGACCCCCGTGAGTTCGGCCGCCCTCTGGGACAAGTATTCGCCCGACGCGTTCACACGTTCACTGAGGCGGCGCTCGGCTTCGTCGAAGACCGTCGCGAAACCCCCCGCTCGCTCGGTAAGCGTATTCGCAGTGAGGTCGATGCGGTGCGCGATCTTCTCGTCCGCGTCGGAGAACACGCGGCCGGCCTCGCTGGTGAGGTTGGAGGTGATCTCGATGACCTTGTCGCGCAGAGAACCTGCCACCACGATGGCGCTGTTCTCGATGGCCGAGCGGACATTCTCGACCCCGACGCCGAGCGCACGCTGCATGGTCTCGGTGCGTTCCTCGATGATCCCCGTCTGGCGCCGGAAGGCCTCCTCGATCTTCTCGACGTCGCCCGAAAGGGCGGACGTGATCTCGCCGCGGCTCGACGACAACAGTTCCAGATGCGCCTGGACGGCTGCGTCGACCGCAGAACGCGTATCCGAGAGTTTCTGGAGATCCTGCTCGAGGGCTCGCGCCATGATGTTGCGGCCTTCGGCGAGCTTCGACACGTGCGTCGTGACAGATCCGTCGATCGACTGGCTTGCCTCCGAGATCTTGCGGAGATCCTCGTCGAGCGCCGTGGAAAGTTCGTGGCGACGGTTCGACAGATTGTCCAGATGCTCCTTGACGACGGAATCGATCAGAGAGCGCGTGTCGGCGAGCTTGGCGAGGTCTTCCTCAAGCGCGTCGGTGAGGACGTGCCTGCTGTCTGAAAGCCGTGCGACCTGTTCCGAAACCGCCTGATCGATCAGGTCGCGCGTCTCGGAAAGCCGCACGAGGTCCGCTTCCATGGCCTGCGTAAGCTGGTCGCGTCCCTCCGAAAGGCGGCCGAGCTGCTCGGATACGATGTTCTCGATGCCGTCCCGGGCCCGCTCGATCTGCTGCATGTCCGCATCCAGTGTCTGGGACAGCGTGCTGCGCCCCTCCGCCAGCTTGCCGAGGTGGCCGTTGACCACTTCGTCGATCTCGGATCTCGCACCGGCGAGGCGGCCGAGATCGTCATCGAGCGCCTGGCGGAAGAGCTTGCGGCCTTCGGCAAGCTTCGAGATATGGCCGACGACGATCCCGTCGATCTCGCCGCGCAATTCTTCGAGGCGCTGCAGGTCTTCCTGTATGGCAACCGAAAGCACGGAGCGGGCCTGAGCCAGCTTGTCTGAGTGATCGGAAATCGCCTGTCCGATGTTGTCGAGGTCGCCCTGCAGAGCCTGCGTCAAGAGGCTCCTGCCGTCCGAGAGGCCGTCTATCTGGCTGGCGACCGCTGCCTCTATCTGGGCGAGGTCCGCCTGCAGGGCTTCAGTCAGCGAGTTTCTGGTCTGCGCGATCTTCTCGACATGGGAAAGCGCCGCAGTGTCGATCTCAGCCCTAGTCTCGCCGAGACGCAGGAGGTCGGCGTCCAGCGCGTCAGTCAAGGTGCGCCTGCCTTCGCCGATCCTCTCCAGATGGGTGGCCACGACGCTGTCGACCGCGGCGAGATCGCTCTCCAGCGCATTGGTCAGCGACGCCCGGCCATCGGCGAGCTTGCCGAGATGACCGGCGACCACTTCGTCGATTTCGGCGCGCGTCTGCGCCAGGTGCCCGAGATCGTCGTCGAGCGCCTTTCTGAAGAGCTTGCGGCCTTCCGCGAGCTTGCCGATATGGCCGGCCACCACGCCGTCGATTTCCGCGCGTGCGTCGCCCAGGCTCTCGAGGTCCTGATTGAGTGCCACGGTGAGATCGCTGCGGCCCTGGGTCAAGCGGTCGAGATTGGCGGCGAACGCCCGCTCGACATTTTCGATCTCCCCATGAAGCGCATCGGTGAGGCTGTTGCGACCTTCGGCGAGCCGACCGAGACTCGCCTCGACGGCACCATCGATCCCTTCCACTTCACCGTGAAGCGCCTGGATGAACTCCTGCCGGCTCCCGGTGATCTTGTCGAGCTGACCGGCGAAAGCCGTATCCACGGCGGCGAGGTCGCCCTCAAGCGCGCGGGTGAGCGTGTTCCGTCCCTCGGACAACCTGTCGAGGTAGCCGGACACGAGGCCCTCCAGATCGGTTCGCGCGCCTTCGAGATGCCGGAGATCGGCGTCCAGCATGTCCGTCATGCGACCGCGCCCGTATTCCAGCCTGTCGGAGAACTCCGACGCGCGGGACTCCAGCATGGCCGACATCGACAGAACCAGCTCGTTCATGTCGGCATCGACCTTAGTGCGGCTGTCGTCGGCCGCGAGGTTGATGCTTTCGCTGCCCTTCCGGAAGGCGTCGGCGATCTCGCGGGTACGTTCCGCCAAGGCTTCGTTGATCTGGCGCGATCGGGCCTCCAGTGCCGCGTTGAGCTTCTCTGCGCCGGTGTCCAGTGCCTGGGCACGGGTCTCGAACTCCCCGATGAGAGAGCGGCCGCGCTCGGCCAGCGTGCGCTCGATCTCCGCCAGACGCAGGTCGAACTCCTGCGTCAGGGTGTCGGTGGCGCCTCCCAGCAGCGACACCATGCCATTCGTGCGACCATCCAGCATCTGGGAGAGCGACCGGGTCGCGGCTTCGGTGCTCTCGGCCAGCGTTGCAATGCGGGTGTCGAGCAGGCTCGCAAAGGCCTCGCCCGAGGTGCTGAGACGACCGGTGATGTTCTCCATCCGCTCGTCGAGGGCGCCGTATATGGAATTGCCGCTTTCGTTGAAGCGTTCGACCAGCGCCTCGCCGGCGTTGGTGATCGTATACGTCAGCTTGCTGGAGGCGCCCGACACGGTCTCCTGGATGAGATCGGTCGCCGAGTTGAGTTCGTCGCGGATCTGTTCGTGTGCGCCCGCGATGGACGCGCGGACGCGCTCTGCGTGGCTGATCACCGCTTCCCGTTCGGTGCCGAGGCCGTCGACGAGCATGCGGATGCGCCTCTCGTTCTCCGAATAGGCCCGCTCCAGCTCGTTCACTTCGGTGTGGACGAGCGTTTCCAGCTCGACCGCACGCGCAAGCGTTCGCTCGATCCCTTCGCCCATCGCGCTCACTTCTCGGCGGACCGCCTGGCTGATCGTCATGACGCGGTCCTGCGCCATGGCTTCCGGCTCCGAGAGGCGGTAGGCGAGGGCGGTCATCGATTGTGCCGCAAGTCTCATTTCCTGAGCGCGGCGAATGAGTAGGGCGAAGGCCCAGAACAGGATGACCGGAATGATCACTCCGGCTGCAATGCCGAGTGCGCCCGGGGTAGCGAGAAGCTGGTCGAGAGACCGCACCTGCCAGATGCCGGGGCCGTAGAGCTGGTCGGCTAGTGCTATCGCGCCGCCGATCCAGACGAGGGAGATCAACGCAACGGTCCAGTAGATCGCGCTCGACCCGCGGCGGCTCAGGCTTGCGAGGGCGTCGGTGAGGTCCTTCTGGCGATCGTCATTGGCCGCCGTGAAGCTGGAAGGCTTCGGGGCAGGAATTCCTCGGGCGCGGCAGGACGATATTCGGTCGCCGCTTGCTTCGGCGGATTTGCCGCTCCGTGGGTGATCGCAGCTTTCGGCCCATCGTTCACGGCCGCCTTGGCGGCTGCCACCGCGGCATCCCCGCGTCCCTCGCGCGCCAGTTCGTCGGCCGCCATCGAGATCTGCGCTTCCAACTCCTCCATCGAGGCGGTCAGATCGATCTCCTCGTCGCTGAAGTTGATGTCGAGCGCTTCCTCGAGCTCCCTCTCGACATCGTTCTCTAAGCTTCTGGTGGTCGTCGGTTTGCGAGCCATGCCGTTTCAACCCTGTACTTTTTCTACGCCCGGACCCGCCTGATGTCCGATGCACTGCAGCCCCGTAGCGTGACGCAATAAGGCAGCCATATCGTAGTGGGCCAAGGGGTTAAAGGAAACACGCATTCTCCGACATGCGTAAAAGTTTAAACACAAGGTTAACAGCGTTTGATGGCGCGCGACAAATTTCCGCCACAGAGCCGGCGCCCGCGTTAACCGCATGTCCACCCCGCGCGGATAACGTGGATAACCGTGAAGGTGCCATGAGTGCGCCACGTCAAAAGCGAGTGCAGGCGAGTTGAGTATGGCGTTGACCAGTGTTGAAGCCCTGGCGTTTTCGAGGCCGGGCGGTGAAAGCTGTGGACAATCCCGAAGCAGGCCGGTGGACCTCGCTCACCTCTCCAGGCAGACGATGGGGGACCGCGCTCTGGAGCAGGAGGTGCTTTCCATGTTCCTCCATCAGGCGCAGCTCGTGCGGGAAAAGATCTGCGCGGCGGTGCAGTCCGAGCGGCTTGCGCTTGCTCATGGTCTGAAGGGCTCCGCGCGTGGCGTCGGAGCGTTTCGGGTGGCAGACATCGCCGGCGAGGTCGAGGAAGATCCTGCTAACGAGCAGCACCTGCGCAAGCTTGCCAGTGCCATCGAGGACGTGCGCGAGTTCGTCGCCGCCATCAGCCGATAGGTTTCAAATTCCCAAACGCCGTCGCGGGCTCTGCCGCGGTGGTTGACTTGGCGGACGGACGCGATAAGTCCGCGTGTCTGTTCCGCCTGGGGCTCGCCAATGACCAAGATCACCTACATCACGCACGAGGGTACGCAGTTCGACGTCGAAGCCGAGAACGGCTCGACGGTGATGGAGAATGCGATTCGCAATGCGGTGCCGGGAATCGAGGCCGAATGCGGCGGAGCCTGTGCCTGCGCGACCTGTCACGTCTATGTCGACGACGCCTGGACCGCGGCGGTCGGTGAACCCGAGGCGATGGAGGAGGACATGCTCGACTTCGCCTACGACGTGCGTCCCAGTTCGCGACTGTCCTGCCAGATAAAGGTCCGCGACGAACTCGACGGCCTCGTCGTAAGGATCCCCGAACGTCAGGCTTGACGGCGCAGCCTCGCGGCGTCGACATTGCCGGCTGCGGAGCGTCGCAATCCGCCGGTGTTTCCGCCGGTTCCGGAAAGGCGCGACGGGAACAATCATCCGTAAGGTCTGGTTCATGAGCAAGAAAACCGACGTGATCATCATCGGCGCGGGCCCTGTGGGGCTGTTCGCTGTTTTCGAACTCGGTCTTCTCGATCTCAAATGCCATCTGATCGACATTCTCGACCGGCCGGGGGGACAGTGCGCTGAACTCTATCCGGAGAAGCCGATCTACGACATCCCGGCATGGCCCACCATCTCGGCCCAGGGGCTGGTCGACAAGCTGATGGAGCAGATCGCGCCCTTTAGTCCGGAATTTACGTTCAACCGCATGGTATCGGCGCTCGAGAAACTGGAAGACGGCGGTTTTCGATTGACGACCGACGAAGGCGAGGTCGTGGAAGCAAGCGTGGTGGTCATCGCGGCTGGCGGCGGCTCCTTTCAGCCGAAGCGTCCGCCCATTCCCGGCATCGAGGTGTATGAGGGCAAGAGTGTCTTCTATTCGGTGCGGCGGATGGAGGAATTCCGGGGACACGACCTCCTGATCGTGGGAGGTGGCGACTCCGCGTTGGACTGGACGCTCAACCTTCAACCCGTCGCCAACAGCCTCACGCTCGTGCATCGCCGACCGGAATTCCGTGCCGCGCCCGACAGCGTCAACAAGATGTATGCGTTGCACGAACGCAAGGAGATCGGTTTCGCGGTTGGGCAGGTTACCGCCCTCAACGGTTCGGACGGGAAGCTGGAATCTGCGACCATCAAGGGTCCGGACGGCACGTTCGAAATCAAGTGCACCCGCCTGCTTCCCTTCTTCGGGCTGACGATGAAGCTCGGGCCGATCGCGGAATGGGGCCTGAACCTGCGCGAGAACCTCATCCCCGTTGATACGGAGAAGTTCGAGACGTCGATCCCCGGCGTATTCGCGATTGGCGACATCAACTGGTATCCGGGGAAGCTGAAGCTCATCCTCTCGGGATTTCACGAAGCGGCGCTCATGGCACAGGCGGCCAAGCGGATCACCAATCCCGGCGAACGGATTGTCTTCCAGTACACGACGTCCTCGACCAACCTTCAAAAGAAGCTGGGCGTGGCGTGACGGAAGCAGCCGGCCGCCTTAGCGGCGGGCTCAGTTCTGCAGTGTTCCGGCCCGGATGCGTTCCATCCGGTAGTTGAGCAGCCGCATCATCCGGTTTTCGAAGTTGATTGTCTCGATCCTGTCGAACCTGTCCTGGGCCTGATCGTGCTCGGCCAGGATACGGGCGCTCACCCGCGCCGCTTGCGCCTTGACGCCTTCGCAGTCTTCCCGGCGGCCGATCCGCTCGAGTTCGCTCTCGAGCCGGCGAGCGTGCCGCTTTGCGATCTGCACGTGCGACTCCTCATGGCGCTTGATGTCGGAGTTGAGCGTGTCCCAGATCAGGCGCGTGCTTTCGTCGGCCCGGCGGCGCTGGCGCCAGTTCGGCAGGATGATCTTCGCCTTCACCGTGACGACGGCATTCTCGATGCGGCACCATTTCGGGGTGCTGGCGAAGGTGTAGCGGGTCGAGAACTGCATCTGGGTCGCGCCCGGGTGCCGCTGGCCCGTCGATTGGAGTTTCGGTCCGCGGGCGGAGAGTTCCTTGTCGATCTCCTCCAGAGTGTGGCCGCCGATTGGGAAATAGGAGTAGCTGCGCGAAATCGACTGCGCATGCGCCGCGGTGGCCACCATCAGCGCGAGAAATGTGAAAAGAGTCATTCTCTTCATGGCGCTTCCCCGTTAAGGCCACCATGCGTCACGGCTGCAAAAGCTGCAACCGGAATCACCTGCGGGGCAGACGACGTGACGTCAGGGAATACCTGCTGGATGGACGATGACCGACTGGTTCAAACCTCGCCTTTGGCGCTTGGCCCACGGACGCGATCTGGTGCTCGGGCCGGAGGCCGTGCTCATGGGGATCCTCAACGTGACCCCGGACAGCTTTTCCGATGGAGGGCGCTATTTCGCGGGCGGGCCCGCCCTGGCGCAGGCGCATGCAATGATTGAGCAGGGCGCCGCGGTGATCGACGTGGGCGGAGAATTCGACGCGGCCGGGGAGCCAAGACATCGGCGCTGCCGAGGAACAGGACCGTATCCTGCCGATAATCGAGGCACTTGCGGCGCAGTCGGATGCGCTGATTTCGGTGGACACCTACCGGGCAGAAACGGCTCGTGTGGCCTTGAGGGCCGGTGCCCACATCGTCAACGACATATGGGGCCTCCAGCGGGACCGGGACCTTCCCGAAACCTGTCGCGAAATGGAGGCCGGGATCGTTGTCATGCACAACAGCCGGGAACGTAATGTCGATCCGGACATCATCGTAGACCAGCACGGCTTTCTCGACCGCTCGCTGGCGATCGCCCGGGATGCCGGTATCCCGCCGGACAGGATCGTGCTCGATCCCGGCTTCGGGTTCGGCAAGGAGAAGCCCGAAATCAACTTCGGGCTGATGGATCGGTTCGAGGAGCTTCACGATTTCGGCTTCCCGTTGCTGGCCGGTACTTCGCGCAAGCGTTTCATCGGCCATGCAACCGGCCGCGATGCGGCGGACCGGGATGTGGGGACCGCGGCGACGAGCGCTATCCTGCGGATAAAGGGAGCGGCCATCTTCCGGGTCCATGATGTCGCAACCAATGCGGACGCCCTGCGGGTGGCGGATGCTATGCTCGCCGTTCCCAAGTCGGTGTGAAGGGACCATGATGTATCTGATCCGCATGAAGAACTGCGCATTTTTCGCCCGCCACGGGGTCCTCGACGAAGAGGAGAGGCTCGGACAGCGGTTCTATGTCGATGCGCTGCTGAGCGTCGATCCGGGGGACGGCCTGGAAACCGATTCGATCGAGGCAACCGTGGACTACGGCGTCGCATTCAAGGTTATCGAGAACATCGTCACCGGAAAGCGGCGGTTCCTCATCGAGGCACTCGCACTGGAAGTGGCCAAGGCGCTCTGTGAACGCTTTCCCCAGATCAAGAGATCGGAAATCACCGTGAGAAAGCCCAATGCGCCGGTTGCCGGCGTGCTCGACCACGTGGAGGTGACAGTTGTCTGGCCCGAATGAACAGCAGGCCTTCCTCAGCCTCGGGGGCAATCTGGGTGAGCCGCGGCGCGCCATGTCGGCGGCGCTCAGGATCATCGATGCCGATCCGCAGACCCGTGTCTTCGCGGTCTCGTCAATCTACCTGACGCCGCCGTGGGGGGACATCAACCAGCCGCACTTCCTGAACGCGGCGGCGGAGGTCCGCACGTCTCTCTCGGCCCGTGGCCTGCTCAACCTGTGCCTCGGCGCCGAGAACGCCTTGAAGCGCATCAGGACCGAGGCGGGCGGACCGCGGTCGATCGACGTGGACGTACTCTATTTCGGCGGTCGGACGTTCAGGGAGCCTGGCTTGGAGATACCGCATCCGCGCATGGTGCTGCGCGCCTTCGTCCTGCTGCCTCTGACGGAGATCGCGCCGGGACTGGAGCTGGAGGGCAAGACGGTCGCCGAGCACCTTGCGGGCGTCAACCAGGACGGCATTTCGGTCGTCGAGCAAGGTGGAGAGTGGTGGAAGCAGGAAGCCAGAGCGAAAAGCTGATACGACGGCTATTCCTGTGCGATCGCGCCGACGCTGGAGCCGTCGACCCGCTTCAGGTTCATGCCGATGACCGGGACGAGTTCCTTGTTCACCCGGACCGATACGGTGACGTTCATCGCATCCTTGCCCTTCAGATTGGCGAGCATGGCGCCGTTGAGCTGGTTACGGTTCAGCGTCATCACCACCTTCGAGCCGCTGACGCTGCCGGCCACGATGTCGAGACCGTCGCCGCCCGCGCCATCCAGAAACGTACCCTTGTACGACTTGCCGCGACGCTCGATCCGGGCAGACATCTTCTGCGAAAAAAGCCCGACGCGGCAACTGCCTTCCAGCGCCATGCCGACCTTTCCGGCCGGGGTATCGCCGGTCAGGGAGCAGGTGAATTTCGTTCCCTTGTACTTGCCCGCCACGATCTCGCCCGGTCCGGTCCACTCGCCGCGCACGTTCTGGAAGAACTGGATATCACGGTCCGCAGCCACTGAAGGCGCCGCCTGGAAGACCAGCGTCGAAGCGACCAGCGGAAGGGATGCAGTGCGAAGCAGGCGTGTAATCATGAAGCACCAGTGGTGAACTTGAGCTTTACCGGACCCGCCAAACCATGACCAAGATTGGTTAATGCTTCGTCTAGCGGGGTCGATTCACTTCTACAATGCGCGAGGCGTCGGGCGCTTGCAAGTCTCTTCGGGGTGAGAGGTTAATCCGCCTGCCGGGATCGGGTGAAGCTCACGAGCGCCGAGACGAAGTCCGACATGCCGGGGCGGCGCACTGCATCGAAGGGCAGGGGACGCGCGGTCTCCATGGCCGCGATGCCGATCCGCACGGTCATCATGCCGTTTACGACGCCCTCGCCGAGCTTGGCGGAAAGGCGGGCGGCGAGCCCGTGTCCGACCAGCTGCTGGACGATGCTGTCTCCCGCGGCGATCGACCCGGTGACCGCCAGATGGGCCAGAACCTCGCGGGCGAGGCGGAGAAAGCCCAGCGTACCGGGCCGGCTGCCGTAGAGTTCCGCGAGCCGGCGTATCAGGCGAGCCGCCTCGAACAGAACGTAGAAAAGGTCCACGGCAGCGCGCGGGCTGACGGCGGTAACCATCGAGACGCGCTTGCCCGCGTTAAGGATCATCGCCTGCGCGGCGCGGTCCAGCGGTACGAGCAGTTCCGTTTCCGCCAGCCGCAAGAGATCCGCCCCGTCGATGACGTCTCCGCGCAGTTCTTCCAGGGCCCGCCGTCCGGCGGCGGTCTCGGGCTTGGCCGACAGGAACCGTATCAGATCGTCGGTCAGGACGCGGGCGCCACGGGCGTCGTTTCGCTCCAGGATGTCGGCGGCCCGGCCGCGCATCCGCTCGACGGAGGCCAGCCGGGCCAGCGACGCCAGTTCGCGGGCGAGGATGGCCGCCAGCGCGGCAAGAGCCACGGCGAGCAGGGCAAGCGCGGTCCAGCCAAGCCAGTCGGCACGCGCAAAGAGATCGCGAACGAGCCTGTCGACCCAAAGACCGATTGCCATCGAGACGAGTATGCCCGCGGCGGCGGCAAAAATCCTGCCGAGGCGGGACCTGCGCCGGGGCGGCAGCGCCGGAGGCGGTTCCGCGGTGGCCGCTTCCCCGTCCGCATCGAACACGTCGATCTCGGCCGGCTTCACGTTCAGGAGATCGTTGCCCGTCAGGGCACGAGGCGCCCGCCCGGGTCCCACCGAGCGCTCATGCGCCTCGTTTGCGGTCGGGGGCACGTTGAATGCGACGGGCCGTCGTCGGTCGGTCATTCCAGCCGATCTCCGATGAGGAACTGCAAGGCACGGTCGAGACGGATATGCGGTAGCGACAGCGAGATGCCGTCCGCGCTGCGTTCGAGCTTCGGCGGGCGGAACCGGACGAAACGGATTGCCTCCGCTTGACCTGCCTCCGCTTGCGGGTCGAAAAGCCGATCCAGCCGGTCGGGGATATCTCCGGGGAAGACGGCAGTTTCGGTCCCGCCGTCAAAAGTGTCGTCTCCGATCGTCTCGCCGGCCAGTGGCGTCCCGATGATGACCGGAAGCTCCTCCTTGCCCTGGGAAACGGTGCCCTCGCGGGTGGCGCGCACGGCGGCAAGTGCAAGGACATCGACCGAAGCGCCCGACACGCCCGCTTTCGCCGCTGCGCGGTCGGAAAGCCGGCGCACGATGGCCTGCAGGCGATCATGGCTCGTGTGGTGGATGTGATCTGCCTTGGTGGCGGCGATCAGAATGCGATCGATGTGGCGCGCAAAGAGGCTGGTGAAGAGATTTCCGGAGCCCGGACGGAAACAACTCAGGATTTCCGTCAGCGCGCGCTCGAGATCCGCCAGCGCGGCTGGACCTGCGTTGAGCGCCTGCATGACGTCGATGAGCACGATCTGTCGATCGAGGCGTGTGATGTGTTCGCGGAAAAAAGGTTTGATGACGTGCGACTTGTAAGCTTCGTAGCGGCGCTCCAGCATGGCCCGCAGCGAGCCCGGTCGTGCGCGGCCTTCCGGGAGATCGGGCAGCGGAGCGAAGGTGAGCGCGGGCGAACCTTCGAGGTCGCCCGGCATGAGGAAGCGGCCCGGCGGCAAGGTGGATAGTGCCCGGCTGTCCTGACGGCACGCCCGCAGGTAGCGGGTGAAGCTCTCGGACAGGCGCCGCGCCATCATCTCGTCGGCATCTGAGCCCGGATCGACCGACCCAGCAAGCCGGACCCACTCCTCGGCGAGATCGGCGCGCACGGGCAATGCGGCAAGTTGAAAGGACTCGGCGGAGAACGTCGAGAAATTCTTTCCGAGCAGAGGCAGGTCGAGCAGCCATTCTCCGGGATAATCGATGATGTCGACCGACAGCCGCCCGCGCGAAAACATCCGGCCCCAGGCGGAGGCGGATTCGTACTCGATCGTCAGGCGCAGTTCAGAGACGGCACGGGTTGATTTCAGGCCAGATCCTGCCATCGACGAGCGATTCGATATGGTCCTCGTACTGGAAGCGCGGCACGGCGTCGTCGGGCTGTTGCTCGAGATAGGCGTGCGCGATGCGTCCGGACTTCTGCGCCTGGAACATGGGCAACCGGCCGCCATGGATCAGGTTGTGTACGAACGCCGAGATGAAGACCGTCTTGCCAGCGCGGGAGAGACCCGTGACGCCGAGCCGGAGCGAGGGACTGACGAGGCCCGTGGCGCGTCCGGCGAGTGTATCAAGAGCGATCAGCGTCTCGTCGGTGAAAGTTGTCAGAGATGCCAAACGTCTTCCCCGGCCGTGGCGGTCCGGGTCCATATAGGCAGCGCGGAAGCGATTTGAAATGGTTCCCGATC
This sequence comes from uncultured Alphaproteobacteria bacterium, assembly GCA_963747465.1. GTDB lineage: Bacteria > Pseudomonadota > Alphaproteobacteria > Rhizobiales > Rhizobiaceae > Aquibium. Next base: position 410,388 of record CAVVFC010000002.1, on the reverse strand, counting down.
AACCCGTGGCAGGATTGAGGAAGGCCTCGAGCCGCCCCGCGCCCGGCGCCGCCGATGAAAGCGGCTGTTCGAAAGCCAGAACCGCCAGGCCGGCGGTGGGGAAACCGGCAGTAAAGGCGGTATGGAGTTCCGATTGCTTTCCTGACGAGAGCACGATCGCCAGATCCTCGATCATCGGATTGTGGCCGACGATCATGATGGATCCGGCGACACCATTGTTGCGGACGAGAGAAAGGTAGCCGGTGGCGTCGGACGAATAGAGGGCTTCCGAGAGAATTGCGTCGCTTCGCTTGCGGTCCAGACTGCGGGCCACTCCCTCCCACGTCTCGATGGCGCGCGCGGCCGGAGAACAGATCACCATGTCGGGCTGGTATTCGCGCGACGACATGAAAGCGCCGACGGCCTCGGTTTCCTGACGGCCGGCTTCGGTCAATCGACGATCGAAATCGCGCGTGCCCGGATCGGCCCATGCCGCTCTGGCGTGGCGAAGCAGGTAGAGCCTTCCCATGCTGTCTCCCTCGGCCTGGCAGCTTGCGGCGCGTCAGAGCATTAGCCGCCGGTCTCCCTCCATGCAACTCGCAAGGATTCCGCCATGACGCGCCACCAAAAACAGGCCGGCCCAGCGTCTCGGAGCGGGCGGTTTCCGGTCTCCGAGACCGAGCGTTTCGTGTTTTTCCCCGCGCTAACAAAGGCGTGACTTTGCTGCCCTTTTTGCTTGTGCCACCCCCACCGCCCGAATATATAGGCGCCGGTTCACTGCTGCGGGGTGACTCGAATGAGCGAAACCATGGAAGACTATGTTCCGAGTGAAAGCGAGCCGTTCATGAATGAGCGGCAGAAGGCTTACTTCCGAGCGAAACTCATCTCCTGGAAGACCGATATTCTCCGCGAAGCACGCGAGACGCTGGAGATTCTCCAGCAGGAGAACGCCAACCATCCAGACCTCGCGGACAGGGCCTCATCCGAGACGGATCGCGCCATCGAACTGCGCGCCAGGGATCGGCAGCGCAAGTTGATTTCCAAGATCGATTCAGCGCTGCAGCGTATCGACGACGGGACCTACGGCTACTGTGAGGAAACCGGCGAACAGATTTCGCTGAAAAGGCTGGACGCGCGCCCGATCGCGACTTTGTCGATCGAGGCGCAGGAACGTCATGAGCGTCGCGAGAAGGTCTACCGGGACGACTGATCGGATCCAAACCCGGGAGAGTTCGGAGAGAAGGGTGGCGCAAGCCGCCCTTCTTTGGTTCTGGGTGCTCAGTTGACCTGCTTGCGGTCTCGCGACAATTCGCCGAACAGCTTGGACATCTCGTCGTCCAGTGTCTTGTCGACGCCCCTGGTCTGATCCTTTGAGGACACCTCCAGCGATGCCTCGAGCTCGTGGAGTAGCGCATCGTCGAGATCGCTCGCCGCGGGAGCCGACATCGGCGGAGAGGACACCGGCTTCGCTGCCGGTGCCGCGGCTGCGGGAGGCGGAACGGGAACGCGTGTTGGTGCAGGCGTTGGCTGTCCCGCGCGGTTTTGGAAGGAGGAGTAGAAACCGGTCCGCGCAGGCTCGGTCCGCGCCGCCGGGGCAGGGGCGGAAGCGGAAGACACCTGCGGTCCCGGTGCCGATCTGGGAACAGCCGGGGCAGCGGCCGGAGCCGGACCGCCATGGCTTGCCGTCGGCTGGATAGCTGGCTTCTGCGGCTGCGACGCGGCTGCCGGCGACGGCTGCGTGTTCACCGCGGATGGTGCGGCCCGGGAGCCTGAGGCGCTCTCCCGATCGATCGAAGGCCGGGAGGAAGCCTGACGTTCCGCAGGGCGGCTTTCGCGGTATGCCGGACGAACCGGCGCTGCCACGGCCGTGCGGGAAGGTTCCACGACCGGCTCGGCCGGTTCGGATGCAAGCTGCTGCTCGGTAGGGGAAGACCGTGCTGACTTCGGAATCATCCGGATGTCCTGCTCGACCACGACGTCCGTGGGGCCGCCTATGAGTATGAGGTGCTCGACGTCATCGCGTCTGACCAGCACGAGCCGCCGCTTTTCGTCGACCGCGGTGGCATCCATGATGGCGAGCCGGGTACGCCGGTTGCGGCCACCGGAGATGAAGGTGCCGGACGTCAGCAGACGCAGGATGCGGTAGGCAGCGTAGAGGAGCACGAGCCCGACGGCCGCTATGATGATCCAGGAGACCACGCCAACATATTGCGGATCGATGATTCCTTCGAGCAGTCCGCTCATCGTGCCACGCTCCTGTGCCCCGGGTTTGGCAACCTAGACCGTTGCTTGCGGCAGCCGCAAGGCGACGATGTGGCGATTGCCGGTTAGGTTGTGGAAACCTGTCGCAATGTGGAAGGAAACCGGCTAGCGAAGGAAATCCGTGGCAATGCGGAACGCGGACTTTCCCGCTCCGGCAGAATGTGATTTAAACTTTTCTGCGGCGGGAACTTGAGAATCGGTGGGACGAGCAACGGATGGCGAGGCATAGCCAAGGAGAATTCTATCCGGCGCCCATCGTCGATCAGAATTCGCGTCCGGGGACGATAGCGCGTCTCATCATCTTCATTGTCATACTGATCGCCGCCGCCTTTGTCTTCGCGTTGATGCGGGACAGTCTCGGCGATCCGTTCCTGCTGGGCATGCTGGGCATCCTGGCCATGGTCGGTGTCGGTTACCTCTTCGCCTCGGTGATCGGGCTTGTTCAGGTCGCCCCGCGTTCTTCGGGCGACGAACTGGCCAAGGCCTTCGTCGATTCCATGGACCAGGGCCTCGTCGTGTCGGACCTCAAGGGGCGCGTCCTCTATGCCAACAGGGCCTATGCCGATCTGACCGGGGCGACATCCGCGGCAGACGTCAGGACGGTGGACGTGCTGCTGTCCGACAACGCAGACGCGTCAGCGACCGTCGAGCGGCTGGCGGACGGGCTGCGCGATGGCCGGGCGGGGGATGGCGAGTTCCGCGTCGCCCAGGCGATAAGGCCCGGCTCGGAAGCCGGCGCCCGCTGGTACCGCGTGAGGGCCCGCAGCTTCTCGGCACCCGGCCAGCGGCAGCCTCTGGCGTCCTGGCAACTGGAGGACATATCGCGCGAACGGGCCGAGCAGGAGCGCTTCTTCCTGGACCTGCAGCAGGCGATCGATCACCTCGACCATGCGCCTGCCGGCTTCTTTTCCGCCGATCCGTCCGGCCGCGTGACATATATCAACGCCACGCTCGCCGAATGGCTCGGCCTCGACCTTGCGAGCTTCACGCCAGGCGACATCACGCTTTCCGATATCGTCGCGGGTGACGGCATGGCGCTGATCCGCTCCGTCAGGGCCGATCCGGGCTCGACCAGGAATGCCGTCATCGACCTCGATCTCTCGACGGTTTCCGGCGAGGCGCTCCCGGTCAGGTTCATGCATCGGGCGACTGCGAGCCGGGAGGGCGCGCAAGGGTCTACCCGCACGATCGTGTTGAACCGCGCGCATGGGGAGGACGCGTCGGCCGATCTCAGGGCATCGGAAATCCGCTTCACCCGCTTCTTCAATTCCACGCCGATGGCGATCGCCGGGATCGACGGCCGCGGCCGCATCCTGCGGACCAACGCGCCGTTCCTTTCGCTCTTCGCCGGCGTGGTCGACCGCGATTCGGTCGACCGGCACATCCTCTTCGAGACCGTCATTCACGAACGCGACCGCGCCGCCTTCGCCGCTGCGCTGGAGAAGGCCAAGCAGCGCCAGGCCGACATCGCGCCGATCGATACCGTCTTGCCCGACGACGAGGAACGCCACGTGCGCTTCTACGTCAACGCGGTCGCCGATGCTCAGGAGGAGGACGGGCTGGAGGAAGCAGCCATCGTCTATGCCGTCGAGACCACTGAGCAGAAGGCGCTCGAGGCGCAGATGGCGCAAGGCCAGAAGATGCAGGCGGTCGGCCAATTGGCCGGCGGGATTGCGCACGATTTCAACAACGTGCTGACCGCCATCATCATGGCCTCCGACCTGCTCCTGACCAATCACCGGCCGTCGGATCCGTCTTTCCCCGACATCATGAACATCAAGCAGAACGCCAACCGCGCCGCATCGCTGGTGCGGCAGCTCCTGGCGTTCTCGCGCCGCCAGACGCTCAGGCCCGAGGTCCTCAACCTCACCGATGTTCTGGCCGATGTGCGTATGCTCCTGACGCGGCTCGCCGGCAACGACATACGGCTACGGATCGACCACGGACGCGACCTGTGGCCGGTCAAGGTCGATCTTGGCCAGTTCGAGCAGGTGATCGTCAACCTCACGGTCAACGCACGCGATGCCATGCCGAAGGGTGGCGACCTCGTGGTGCGCACGAAGAACGTGACGGCGGCAGAATGCGCCGACTACAATTACCGCGAGCTCGCTGCGGCCGATTACGCGGTGGTCGAGGTCGAGGACACGGGAACGGGCATTCCGCCGGACGTGCTGAAGAAGATATTCGAGCCGTTCTTCACGACCAAGGAGGTGGGGAAGGGCACCGGCCTGGGACTGTCGATGGTCTACGGCATCATCAAGCAGACCGGCGGGTTCATCTTCTGCGATTCGCAGGTCGGGACTGGAACCACCTTCCGCATCTTTCTCCCGCGCCACATCGTCGAGGAGAAGCCGGCCGGAGTTGCAGCCGATTCAGACGCCAGGGGAGCGTCGGCCGGGGCGGCCGCCCGACAGCCCGAAACGCAGAAGGATCTCTCGGGTTCGGCCACCGTGCTGCTTGTAGAGGACGAGGATGCCGTTCGCATGGGCGGCGTCAGGGCCTTGAAATCGCGCGGCTATACCGTTCACGAAGCGAGTTCGGGCGTCGAGGCGCTGGAGATTTTCGACGGAATGGAGGGGAAGATCGACATCATCGTCTCCGACGTCGTCATGCCCGAGATGGACGGTCCGACGCTTCTTGGCGAACTGCGCAAACGCCAGCCGGACGTGAAGTTCATCTTCGTCTCCGGTTATGCGGAAGATGCGTTCGCGAAGAACCTGCCCGCCGATGCGAAGTTCGGTTTCCTGCCAAAACCCTTCTCGCTGAAGCAGTTGGCGACGGTCGTGAAGGACATGCTGGAAGTGAACGAATAGGTTCAGTGCGGGGACGGGCGCTGCAGGTGATCCCGTGCTGCCGTCAATCGATGGTCCGGACAGATGACGCCGCACAACGAAGCAGGATCCGGAGACTATGCTCCCACCGTGCTGCTGTCGGGGGACCCTCTCCGTTCCGAATGGATAGCCGCGACCTTCTTCGACGATATGCGCTGCGTGAACCGCATCCGCGGGGCGCTCGGCTTCACCGGCACCTTTCGCGGGATGCCGGTCTCCGTGCAGACGACCGGCATCGGCCTGCCCTCGCTTGCGGTCTACGTTCATGAACTCCTGGCGTTCTACAGCGCCCGGACGCTCTTCCGTGTGGGGACGTGCGGCGGATTGCAGGATCGTGTCCACATTCGCGACCTTGTGATCTCCGCGGCCGCGGTGTCGGAGAGCGGCGCCGACACGTCCTTGTTCGTGGAGGCCGATCTTGCGACGCTGCCGGAGGAAGGTCTTCTCCAACTGGCTGTCGAGCAGGCGAGGGCAGCGGAAATGGCACATCATGTTGGTCCCACCGCTTCGAGCGACTTCTTTTATCATCCAGCCGGACTCGGTCGGCTGAAGGCGCTGCGCTCGCGCGGCGTGCTCGCCGTGGATATGGAAACAGGCGGGTTCTACGCACTGGCGGCGCGGTTCGGCGCCGGGGCGCTCTCGATCTGTACCGTCGTCGACGATGTCTTCACAGGGGACGCAATAGCGGAAGCCGAACGCCAGGCCGTCTTTCGCCCGATGGCGGAGTTGGCGTTGCAGACGGCGCATAAGGCTTTCAGGCCGGAACCGGCGGCTGCCGCCTGAGCTTGCCTCGAGTGCGAACGAATAACGTTTGCACTTGTTTTATGCACAAATTCATTCAGCTTATTTATTAGGCATTTTGCGTGCCAGGCTGCGCAATGAATTGTCAACGACAAGTTAACAGACCTCATGGCCGGCCATTCGCTCGTTCTGGACGTGCGGGCAAGTATCTGATTCCTCAATAGAAAATCTCTGTCGAGCTTGGGCTTTGAACGGGTTGGCACGGCCATTGCATCGCTATGTGCGGTGCAACAACCAACCAACCACACTGGAGGTTCTCAATATGAGGGGAATAGCAACAAGCATCGCCAGGCGGATTTCGGGCGCGGCGCTCGCGGGTCTGCTGGCCGCCGGAACGGCGCAAGCGCAGGAGGACACGATCAAGGTCGGCGTCCTGCACTCGCTCTCGGGCACGATGGCGATTTCGGAGACGACGCTGAAGGACGTCATGCTGATGCTCATCGAGCAGCAGAACGAGAAGGGCGGTCTTCTCGGCAAGAAGCTGGAAGCGGTCGTCGTCGATCCTGCTTCCGATTGGCCGCTCTTCGCGGAAAAGGCCCGTGAACTGATCTCGGTGAACGACGTTGCGGCCGTCTTCGGCTGCTGGACCTCGGTGTCCCGCAAGTCGGTGCTGCCGGTGTTCGAGGAATTGAACTCGCTGCTCTTCTATCCCGTGCAGTACGAAGGCGAGGAAAGCCAGCGCAACGTGTTCTATACGGGCGCCGCGCCGAACCAGCAGGCGATCCCGGCCGTCGACTACCTGATGGAGAACGAGGGCGTGGAACGCTGGGTGCTCGCCGGTACCGACTACGTCTATCCGCGCACGACGAACAAGATCCTCGAGGCCTATCTCAAGGGCAAGGGCGTGGCGGCCGAGGACATCATGATCAACTACACGCCGTTCGGTCACTCCGACTGGCAGACGATCGTGTCCGACATCAAGGCGTTCGGTTCTGCCGGCAAGAAGACCGCGGTCGTGTCGACGATCAACGGCGACGCCAACGTTCCCTTCTACAAGGAACTCGGAAACCAGGGCGTGAAGGCCGAGGACATCCCGGTCGTGGCCTTCTCGGTCGGCGAGGAGGAACTCGCCGGCCTCGATACGGCTCCGCTCGTCGGTCATCTGACGGCCTGGAACTACTTCCAGTCAGTCGATACGCCCGCGAACGAGGAGTTCATCGCGGCGTGGAAGAAGTTCACCAGCCCGGAGCGGGTGACCAACGACCCGATGGAAGCCCACGTCATCGGCTTCAACATGTGGGTCAAGGCGGTCGAGAAGGCCGGCACGACCGACCCGGACGCCGTCATCGACGCCATCATCGGCGTGTCGGTGCCGAACCTGACCGGCGGCTATTCGACCATGATGCCGAACCACCACATCACCAAGCCCGTGCTGATTGGTGAAATCCAGGAAGACGGCCAGATGGAGACCGTGTGGGAGACCACCGGCCTGGTGGTGGGCGACGAATGGTCGGACTACCTGCCGGATTCAAAGGACCTGATCGCCGACTGGCGCGCCCCCATGTCCTGCGGCAACTTCAACGTCGCCACGGGCAAGTGTGGCGGCAAGGGCGTCAACTGATCCGCGCCTGAGTGCGCGATGCGATTCGACCGCGAAGCTTCCGGACGGGTTTTCTCCTCCCGCCCGCCCGGGAGCCAGGTCGATGACGCGAACCGGATGCCACCAGCCGAAGGTCCTGCCATTCCTATGATCCTGATCCGAGCCCTCGCGACCCTGGTACTGCTCGGCCTCGCGGTGATGCAGCCCGCGCATGCCGACGAGGCCGCGCTGCGCGAGACAATCGCGAAATTCGCCTCGTCGCGGAATTTCAGCGCCACCGAGGAAATCGTGCGCGAACTCGGCGCGACCGGCGATGCGCAGGTCGAGCCTGTGCTCACCGCGCTGTCTGACGGCAACCTGTATTTCCGCAAGTCCGACAAGCAGGTCTTCATCACGAAAGAGAAGGGCAAGGTCGCGAAACTCTTCGACCCGCTGACGGGCGAGGCGGCCGGCGAGGAGCCGAAGGGCGGCTTCACCAAGATCAAGGTCAACAATTCTCTCAGGCGCACGATCCGCGATACGATCTCGGCCCTGACGCTGGCCTCTTCTGATCCCGCGACGCGGGCTGCGGCGGCCCGCACCATGTTCCTGTCGCCGGACGCGGACAATCTCGGCGCGCTCGACGGGGCGATCGCGAGGGAGACGGTGGATTACGTCCGCTCCGCGCTCGAAGCCGCGCGTGCCTCGACGGTGCTCGTCTCCGACGCCTCGGAAGAGGAAAAACGTGCCGCCATCGAAATGCTCGGCAAGCGTGGCGACCGGGACACGTTTTCATTGTTGACCGGCTTTGCCGCCGGTGCGGACGGCGCGCTGCGCGACGCTGCAAACGACGCCATCGCCAACATCAACGATTCACTCGCCCTGTGGGGAGCGGGCCAGAACATCTGGTACGGCATCTCGCTGGGATCGGTCCTGCTCCTGGCCGCGATCGGCCTCGCCATCACCTTCGGCGTCATGGGCGTCATCAACATGGCGCATGGCGAGATGGTGATGATCGGCGCTTACACCACCTTCGTCACCCAGGACGTGATCCGCAACTCCGCTCCATGGCTGTTCGACTGGTCCCTGGTGATCGCCCTGCCGCTCGCCTTCGCGACCGCCGGCGCGGTCGGCCTGGCGCTCGAGCGCGGCGTCATCCGCTTTCTCTATGGTCGTCCGCTGGAGACCCTGCTGGCGACCTGGGGCGTATCCCTGATCCTCCAGCAGGCGGTACGCACCATTTTCGGCCCCACGAATCGCGAAGTCGGCAATCCCTCCTGGATGTCGGGCGGCTTCGAACTGGGCCAGCTTGCCATTACCTGGAACCGGCTCTGGATCGTCGTCTTCTCGCTCTGCGTGTTCGCGCTGCTGCTCTACATCTTCAATCGCACGGCCTGGGGCCTGCAGATGCGCGCGGTGACGGCGAACCGCCGGATGGCCTCTTCGATGGGCATCCGCACGCCGTGGATCGACGCCTTCACCTTCGCGCTCGGCTCCGGCATCGCGGGTATCGCCGGCGTGGCGCTGAGCCAGGTCGACAACGTCTCGCCCAACCTCGGACAGGGCTACATCATCGACAGCTTCATGGTCGTGGTCTTCGGCGGCGTCGGCAATCTCTGGGGAACGCTCGTCGGCGCCTTCTCGCTCGGTATCGTCAACAAGTTCCTCGAACCCTACGCCGGAGCCGTTCTCGGCAAGATCCTGGTGCTGGTGCTCATCATCCTCTTCATCCAGAAGCGGCCACGCGGTCTCTTCGCCCTGAAGGGGAGGTCGGTGGAGGCATGATCACCCAGCGCCTCTTCGCCGGCGGGATCGACCGGCGCATCCTGGTTACCGCCGCCATCCTGTGCGGCTTCGCCGTGCTGGTGCCGGTGCTGCACCTGGCCTTTCCGCCGTCCAGCGCCTTGCACGTGCCGAACTACCTCGTCGCGCTGGTCGGCAAGTATCTGACCTATGCGCTGCTCGCGCTGGCGCTCGACCTGGTCTGGGGATTCTGCGGCATACTCTCGCTCGGGCATGGCGCCTTTTTCGCGCTCGGCGGCTACGCAATGGGCATGTACCTGATGCGCCAGATCGGCGACCGCGGCGTCTACGGCAACCCGATCCTTCCCGATTTCATGGTATTCCTGAACTACAAGGAACTACCCTGGTTCTGGTACGGCTTCGACCAGTTCTGGTTCGCGGCCATAATGATCGTGCTGGTGCCCGGGGCGCTCGCCTTCATCTTCGGCTGGTTCGCGTTCAGGAGCCGCGTCACGGGCGTCTATCTCTCGATCATCACCCAGGCGCTCACCTACGCGCTGCTCCTGGCCTTCTTCCGCAATGACATGGGTTTCGGCGGCAACAACGGCCTGACCGATTTCAAGGACATCCTCGGCTTCAACGTCCAGGCGCCCGAAACGCGCGCGGCGCTGTTCGCCGCCAGCGCCGTCGCCCTGTCCATCGGGCTGCTGGCGACGGCGGCGATCACGAACTCCAAGTTCGGCAAGCTGATGATCGCCGTGCGCGACGCCGAGAGCCGGACACGCTTCATCGGCTGGCGGCCCGAAAACATCAAGCTCTTCGCCTTCACCGTCTCGGCCGTGATGGCCGGGATCGCTGGCGCGCTCTACGTGCCGCAGGTCGGCATCATCAATCCGGGCGAGTTCGCGCCCGCGAACTCCATTGAAGTGGTCGTGTGGACGGCAGTCGGCGGGCGCGGCACGCTCGTCGGGCCTGTGGTCGGAGCCCTGCTCGTCAACGGTGGCAAGAGCTGGTTCACCGGCGTCCTTCCCGAATTCTGGCTCTTTGCGCTCGGCGGCCTGTTCGTGGGTGTGACGCTGTTCCTGCCGAAAGGCATCGTCGGAACATGGGATGCCTGGCGAACGGCACGGCGGGACTTCGCAGAACGGCGGCGGACCGAGGCACTCACGCAGGACGAGGAACCGCCGACCCAACCCACTCCGGGCTCCACGCCGGCCTCCGCACGCTCGGCCTCGCGCCCGGACGACGGCCTGGCCGGCGGCGCCGAACCGCAGCCGGCGGAGTAGACATGTCCAAGGTCGACACCATCCTCTATCTCGACGGCGTGTCCGTTTCCTTCGACGGGTTCAGGGCGATCAACAACCTGTCGCTGGTGCTCGCCAAGGGCGAGATGCGCGCGATCATCGGGCCGAATGGCGCCGGCAAGACGACCATGATGGACATCATCACCGGCAAGACGCGACCTGATGAAGGCGAAGTCTATTTTGACGGAACGGTCGACCTGACCCAGCACGACGAAGCCGACATCGCCATGATGGGGATCGGCCGCAAGTTCCAGAAGCCGACAGTGTTCGAAAGTCACACTGTGGAGGACAATCTCGTCCTCGCGCTCGCCGGTCCGCGCTCGATCTTCCCTGTGCTGTTCCACAAGAAGACCAGGCCGGAAGCCGAACAGATCGACGACATCCTTGCCACGATCCGGCTCGAGGAGCGGCGGCACGACCATGCCGCCAATCTTTCGCACGGCCAGAAACAGTGGCTGGAAATCGGCATGCTGCTGGCTCAGGATCCGAAGCTCCTGCTGGTGGACGAGCCGGTCGCGGGCATGACGGACGCCGAGACAGAGGAGACGGCACGGTTGCTGAGGGACATATCGAAGACCCACTCGGTCGTCGTAGTCGAGCACGACATGCATTTCGTGCGCGAGCTCGGCGTGAAGGTCACCTGCCTGCACGAGGGATCGGTGCTGTCGGAAGGCACGCTCGACCACGTCTCGGCCGACCAGCGCGTCATCGAAGTCTATCTGGGAAGGTGAGGAAATATACATGCTGAAGGTCGCGACGCGACCCTCCACTACGGCGCCGCCCAGGCGCTGCGCGGCGTCTCCCTGTCGGCCGATGCGGCCAAAATCACCTGCGTGCTCGGCCGCAACGGGGTCGGCAAGACCAGCCTCATGAGAGCGATCGTCGGCCATCACCGGCTGACGAGCGGCGAAATAGCCTTCGAGGGGAAGGCGCTCGACCGGAGCGCGGCGTACGATCGCGCCCGGTCGGGCATCGCATTCGTGCCGCAGGGGCGGGAAATTTTTCCGCTGCTGACGGTGAAGGAAAACCTGGAGACCGGCTACGCGCCGCTGAAGCGGGCCGACCGAAACATCCCGGAGCATGTCTTCGAGCTTTTTCCGGTGCTCAAATCGATGCTGTCGCGGCGGGGAGGGGACCTCTCCGGCGGTCAGCAGCAGCAGCTCGCGATCGGTCGCGCGCTGGTCATGCGCCCGAAGCTGCTCGTGCTCGACGAACCCACGGAAGGCATCCAGCCCTCGATCATCAAGGACATCGGCCGGGCGATCCGCTTCCTGCGCGATTCGGCCGGCATCGCGATCCTGCTCGTCGAGCAATATCTCGATTTCTGCCGCGAGCTTGCCGACGAGGTGAACATCATGGATCGCGGTCTGATCGTCCATTCGGGTCCCGCCGTCGATCTCGATGACCCCAAGGTGCGAAAATTCCTGACCGTTTGATCCGCCTCGACGATCGGAACCGGGCAGGCATGGCCGGTGTTATTCCCGGACGAAACTCCAGTCCGAAGGGAATAGAGATCATGTCCGGCAAGCCGCAAGCCGCTCCGACACCGCCCCGCAATTCCGAACCGGCCGAAGCCTTCCGCAAGGAGCGCGCGAGGAAGGGAAGCGGCCATGAGAATACCGAGGAGGAGCTGCGCGAGGGTCTGGAAGATACTTTCCCCGCGAGCGATCCGGTCTCGAACGAGACGACCGGAATACCCGGCAAGCCGCCTGCGGATCAGAAGAGCGACAAGTAGGGTACCGCGCTTCCCTCGTTAGCGGCAGCCTGACGAAATGCTGCTGCCGTAGACGGAGCTTCGGCACGAAGGCCTGATGATGGGCACTTCGAATCGTTCGGGGCGGTATCGCAGCGAATCGCGGTCCTGCTGACGCTGGAGTTGCTGGAGGCGAAGGAAATCCTCCCGCTGGCGGACCATCCGCTCGGTCCTGAGTTCCTCCATCGACGCGGCTTCCTCGGCCGTTCTCTGTCGGGTCTGCTTGTTCTCGCCATGCGCCTGCGCAACGGACCCGTGCGCAGACAGTGCTGCCACAAGGGCTCCGACGAGGAGCGAGGACGCGCGTCTCGATACGGGGCGGGGGCGGCAGGATATGTCGATCATCACCGATATCTAGGGTATGGCCCCCGTCGATTCCATGCTCAGGACGCCGCTGCCGCGTCAGATTGGGCCCGCGCCGTTACGTAACGTGCACGGAAGAAGGCGGCGACGAAGGCAGTGGTCAGCAGAAGAACGATCGTCGGCGCGGGCGCGCTGTCGATGAAGAACGAAAGATAGATGCCCAGGAACGAAGCAATCAGGGCGATCAGCAGGGAGATCGCCATCATCGTCTCGAAACGCCGTGCGAGCAGGAACGCCGTGGCCCCGGGCGTGATCAGCATCGCGATGGCCAGGATGATGCCGACCGCCTTCAGCGCACCGACGATCGTCAGCGACAGGATCGCCAGAAGCCCGTAGTGGAGCAGCCGTACCGGCAGGCCAATCGCGCGGGCATGCTGCGGATCGAAGGCGAGCAGCAGCAGGTCACGGCGTTTGGCGATCAGCACCGCCAAAACGATCGCCGCGATCGCTCCGCTCTCCGCCACGTCGGCCCACGTCACCCCAAGCATGTCGCCAAAGAGGATATGGTCGAGATGAATCTCGGTCTGGACGCCGACATAGAGCACGATGCCGAGCCCGAACATTCCCGAGAACACCACCCCCATCACTGTGTCCTCCTTTACCCGGCTGTTTTCCTTCAGGAATCCGGTACCGATCGCGCAGATCATGCCTGCCGCGAAGGCACCGACCGCCAGGGGGATGCCGATAATGTATGCGATCACGATGCCCGGCAGAACGGCGTGGCTGACCGCGTCCCCCATCAGCGACCATCCCTTGAGCACCAGGAAGGTCGACAATAGTGCCATCGGCGCCGCGACGAGCAGCGAGATCGTGAAGGCCTGTTGCATGAAGGGAAAGGCAAAAGGCAGGAGGAGCGTTTCCATCATGCAGTCTCTTCCAGTGCCGCCCGGGCCTTGCGACGCGCAGCGAGCATTCCGTGTTTCGGCGCGAAAACGAAGACGGTGAGGAAGACCAGCGTCTGCAGCACCACGATGATGCCGCCGGTCGCGCCATCGAGGAAATAGGAGAGGTAGGCGCCCGTCAGGCTGGAGAGCGAACCGATTGCGACCGACACGGCGATCAGGCGGGGGAAACGGTCGGTCAGGAGGTAGGCCGTCGCGCCCGGCGTCACGACCATCGCTATGACGAGGAAGGCACCGACGGTCTGAAGCGCCGCCACGGTGCAGGCGGAAAGCAGGGTGAAGAATATGCCCTTCAGCAGTCCCGGGTTGATGCCGATGGAGCGCGCATGGTTCTCGTCGAAGAAGACGACCATCAGGTCTTTCCACTTCACGAGCAGGACCGCGAGGGATACCCCAGCGATGACGACCAGCTGCAGCGTGTCCTCCGGCGTGATCGCGAGAATGTTGCCGAGCACGATAGTCTGTATGTTGACCGAGGTCGGAGAGAGCGAGACCATGAACAGGCCGAGCCCGAAGAACGACGTGAAGATCAGGCCGATGACGGCATCCTCGCGCAGTTTCGTACGCTGATTGAGGAACAGCATCGCGCCTGCCGCCATCCCGCCCGAGAGGAACGCGCCGAGCGAGAACGGCAGGCCGAGCATGTAGGCGCCGGCGACGCCGGGCACGATGGAATGCGAGAGGGCATCGCCGATCAGCGACCATCCCTTCAGCATCAGATAGGCCGACAGGAAGGCACAGACGCCGCCCACCAGCGCGCTCACCCAGATCGCGTTGACCATGTAGCCGTAGGTGAAGGGTTCCAGCAGCACGTCCATGGCCTAAATCCTGGACGCCTTGCCGTCGGCGTTCTGTCCCTGCGTGTCAGGAGCGGCATCGGAACCGGATGCCGAAGGACGGCTGGCGGCGCCATCGACGCCTTCCTCCCCGTAGAAGACGAAGGGCCTTTCGTCGTCGGTGATCACGGTCAGCTGCCGCCGGTCGGCATCGTCGTGGAGATCGGTGCCGCCAAGCACGAAATGTCTCAGGACCCCGCCGAATGCGCGTTCGAGGTTCGCCCGAGTGAAGACGTCTTCCGTCGGACCTGCCGCGAGCAGGGTGCGGTCGATCAGGATTGCTCGGTCGCAGAACTCGGGAACGCTGCCCAGATTGTGCGTGGAAACCAGCATCACGCGTCCCTCGTCGCGCAGGTCGCGCAGGAGCTGGACGATCGCCTCCTCCGTGGTCACGTCGACGCCGGTGAACGGCTCGTCTAGCAGGATCACCTGGCCTTCCTGAGCAAGGGCCCGGGCAAGGAAGACGCGCTTCTTCTGTCCGCCGGAAAGCTCGCCGATCTGACGCTTGCGGAAGGCGGCCATGCCGACCCGTTCGAGCGAGGCCTGGACCATCACCCGATCCTTGGCCGACGGGATGCGGAACATGTTCATATGGCCGTAGCGGCCCATCATGACCACGTCCTCGACGAGCACCGGGAAGTTCCAGTCCACCTCTTCGGCCTGTGGCACGTAGGCGACGGCGTTGCGGTTGCGGGCCCGGCCGGCCGGCTCGCCCAGGATCGAGACGGAGCCCCGCGCCAGCGGTACGAAGCCCATGATCGCCTTGAAGAGCGTCGATTTTCCGCTGCCGTTCACACCGACCAGTGCGGTTATCGTTCCGGTCGGAATGTCGAAGCTGACGCCGGTGAGGGCGGTCTGGCCGTTGCGGTAGGTGACGGTGAGGTCCCTGGCAGCGATGCCCGATTTCGCCCCGGCCTCGCGATCGGCCTTCGCCGGGACGTTCATTCCGCCAGGCCCTTGGCAATCGTCTCGGAGGTGACGCGGAGCAGGTCCAGATAGGTCGGAACGGGACCATCCGCCTCGCTCAGCGAATCGACGTAGAGCACGCCCCCGTATCTCGCGCCCGTCTCGCGGGCGACCTGCCTTGCCGGCTTGTCCGAAACGGTGTTCTCGCTGAAGATCGCCGGCACGTCGCTGGCCCGCATCGTGTCGATGACCTTGCGGATCTGCTGCGGGGTACCCTGGCTGTCGGCGTTGATCGGCCAGAGATAGAGTTCCCTGAGGCCGAAATCGCGGGCGAGATAGCTGAAGGCGCCTTCGCTGGTGGCCAGCCAGCGCCGCTCTTCCGGGATCCGCTCGAACAGCTTGCGGATCGGCTCGATTTCGGATGAAATTCTATCGGAGTACGCCCTGGCGTTGGCAGCATAGACATCCGCGTTGTCCGGATCGCTTTCCGACAGCGCCTTGCGGATGTTCTCGACATAGATCAGGGCGTCTGACGGCGACATCCATGCGTGCGGGTTGGGCTTGTCGTTGTAGGGGCCTTCCGAGATGCTCATCGGCTCGACCCCTTCCGAAACCACCACCGACGGAACGTCGCTGAGGTTCGTGAAGAAGCGCTCGAACCAGAGTTCGAGGTTGAGGCCGTTCCACAGGATCAGATCCGCATCCTGCGCCTTCAGGATGTCGCGGGGCGTGGGCTGGTAGTTGTGGATCTCGGCGCCGGGCTTGGTGATGGAAACGACATCCGCCGCATCGCCCGCAACGTTGCTGGCCATGTCGGCAATGACCGTGAATGTGGTGATCACCTTGAGCTTGTCGTCATCTGCCCAAGCGCCGGTGCCGGCGCCAATGACCATCACGAGCGCGACGATCAATCGTTTCAACTGCATTAAAAGCTCCAAATGCGGCACGTGCCTTGCTGCTGGAATGTAGCGAGGCGGCGAATATTGTCAACGCAAATGCAAATCATTTGCAAAAAGGGAGTACGGTTGGTTCATTTGCAACTGATTGTCATCTGGACCATAGTCCCATCATGACCACCCAAGCTCATGAGACCGTCGATTTCGAAGCCGAACTGCGTCGCGCGGGCATTCGCATCACACGTCCTCGGCGCATCATCCTCGGGATCATCCAGGAGACCGGTGATCACCCCGATGCGTACGAGATCTTCCGGCGGGCCGCGGCCATCGACGCCAGCATCTCGCTGTCCACCGTCTATCGGACCATGAAGCTTCTCGAACGGCATGGCGCCATCCAGAGGCACGCCTTCGGCGGCGGGCCTTCGCGGTTCGAGCACACTGGCGAAGAGCATCACGACCATCTGATCGACGTCGAGACCGGCGATGTCATAGAGTTCCGATCGGACAGGATCGAGAAGCTGCAGGACGAGATCGCGCGGGAACTCGGCTACGACATCCTGCACCATCGCCTCGAGCTTTATGGCCGCAAGCGCCGGAAGAACTAGCACCGCGCCTTCGGCCGGTGCACGGCCAACAAACCGGTCGCAGTATCCGCTTTTCGCCTTAATTCATGTTAAAAGATCGGCCGAAGGCGACTCGACCGGCGCGTATGGCTGGTTCCATGGAGAGGGATTTCGATGAAGTTGAAGATGGTAGCCGCGGCCACGGTCGCGGCTTTCGCGCTCGGTGCGTGCACGACCGACCCCTATACGGGTCAACAGAAGATTTCGAATACGGCCGGCGGTGCGGCCCTGGGCGCACTCGCAGGCGCCGGGCTCGGCACGCTTGCCGGAGGCGATGATCGCCGCAATGCGCTGATCGGCGCCGGCATCGGCGCACTCGCGGGCGGTGCCATCGGCGGCTACATGGACCAGCAGGAAGCGCAGCTTCGCGCGCAGCTGCAGGGCACCGGCGTCAGCGTCACCCGTCAGGGCGACTACATCATCCTGAACATGCCCTCCAACATCACCTTCGCGACCGATCAGGATTCGATCCAGCCGGGCTTCTACGGTACGCTGAATTCGGTCGCGATCGTGCTCCAGAAGTTCAATCGCACCATCGTCGATGTCTACGGCCACACCGATTCCAGCGGCGACGACAACTACAATCTCAACCTGTCGCAGCGCCGCGCCATGTCGGTCGCGAATTACCTCGGAGCGCAGGGCGTCGATCCGCGCCGCTTCTCGATCCTCGGGCTCGGCGAAAGCCAGCCGATCGCCTCGAACGCGACGCCGGAAGGCCGGGCACAGAACCGTCGCGTCGAGATCCGGCTGGCGCCGATCACCTGATCGGTCTTTTGTCGCAGTAAGCAGAAATCCCGCCCACGAGGCGGGATTTTTCGTGCGCGGGATCAGGCGAGGGCGGCCGCGATCCTCGCCGCCAGCCGCGCGTTGTTTTCCACGAGCGCGATATTGGTGACGAGGCTGCGGCCTTCGGTCAGTTCCAGGATGCGGCCGAGCAGGTAGGGCGTCACGGCCTTGCCGGCCACTCCCTTCGCAACCGCGTCCGCCTGCGCCCGGGCGATGTAGCTCGCCATCTCCGCCTCCGGGATTTCCTGCGCGGCGGATACGGGATTGGCGATCAGCATGCCGCCTGAGATCCCGAGATCCCGGCGGGTCGACTGAAAGCGCGCGATCGATTCAGGATCGTCGAGGCGCAGCGGCGCGCGGAAACGCGAGCGGCTCGACCAGAAGGCCGGCATCGTGTCGGTGCGGTAGCCGACAACAGGCACGCCCTTCGTCTCCAGCACTTCCAGCGTCTTCTCGATGTCGAGGATCGCTTTCGCGCCGGCCGAGACCACGATGACCGGCGTTCGGGCGAGTTCGTCGAGATCGGCGGAGATGTCGAAGCTCGTCTCCGCGCCCTTGTGCACGCCGCCGATGCCGCCTGTCGCAAAGACCCGGATGCCGGCAATTGCCGCAGCGATCATGGTGGCGGCGACCGTCGTGCCGCCGGTTCGTCCTTGCGCGACCGCAAAGGCAAGATCCGCGCGCGACAGCTTCAACGCACCCTCTTGCCTGGCGAGGGCATCGCGCTCCTCCCGCGAGAGCCCGATCTTCAAGCGGCCGTCCACCACTGCGATCGTCGCCGGCACTGCCCCTTCTTCGCGGATGATCTCCTCGACCCGTCCTGCCATGGCTCCGTTCTGCGGATAGGGCATGCCGTGCGTTATGATCGTGCTTTCCAGCGCGACCACCGGACTGCGATCCCGCAGGGCTGCCGTGACGGGCTCGTGAATGTCGATATGAGGTCGGGCCGATTCGGGTGTCATGCGATTTTCTCCGCGTGCCTCATGCCACCGCTCGCGGTTCGGGGACAAGCGCGAGCGCTTCCGAAAAGCCAGGGTCCGAATGGTCGGGCACGGAATGGGAGGATTCGATACAGAGCTTCGCCGCGGCGAGGCCATGGCGGATCGCCTCGGGCAACGGGACACCGGACAAGAGCGCCGAAATGGTGGTCCCGGCAAGCGCGTCGCCGGCGCCGGTCACATCGACGATCTGCGCGGCAACCGGCGGCTCGATCGCGCAGATGGAGCTTGCGTCGAAGGCGACGACGGTGTCTCCGCCTGCGGTGACGACGGCGCTGTTCAACCCCGTCTCCCGAAGCGCGTGGACGATCGCCCGCATGTCGGCTTCCGGAGGCACGCCCGTCAGTGCCGCGGCCTCGCGTCGATTGAGGAACAGGCACTCGAGCGCGGGCAGTACCGGCTTCAGCCGCACCACCTTGGCAGGCGAGATCGCGATGGCGAAGAGCGGCCTGCCGGCCGAAAGGCTCGCGAGCTTCGTCAACGCCGCTTCCGGAAGATTGGCGTCGCACAGGATGGCGCCGGCACCGCCCACGGCCTGCCGTGCCTTGGCTCTCGATAACTGCTTCGGGAATGCTGCTTCGTAGAGCGCCATGTCGGCGAAACCGGCGATGAGTTCGCCCTCGTGGTCGAGCAGAGCCGTGTAGCTCGGAGTCGCGCGGTCGAGGAAGACGGCCGAGATGTCCTCGATGCCGGCATCCGCGATCGCTCGCGCCACCGCTTCGCCGGAGCTGTCGCCGCCGCGTACCGAAAACAGCGAGGCCGCGTTCCCGCGCCGCACGATGTTGCGCAGTGCATTGAAGACGCCGCCGCCAACCTCCTCGCGCATGGTGCCGGGATTGGAGGCCCCCGGGACATAGGTTCCGGAGACCTGGCCGCGCCGGTCGATGTGCGCTCCGCCCATCGCAAGGACGTGTACGGGCGCGGCGGTCATCCCGGGACAGCGCCGCTCCGGGCGCGAGGCCCGGTGCCGCCGCAGCGATGCCTGTCAGCGGCAGCGAATCGAAAGCTACCCGCCATGCGTGGACGGGACCGGCATGCGTGGATACATCCGGATAGGTACGGATGTGAACATCTGGAGAACGCGCCTCCTATGCGATTGTTTTCATTCACTCGGGAGGGACTTGCGAGAAGAGAACAAAACATGTACAAATAAATCCGTCCAGCGAAGCGCCCGGACTTCATTGACGATCAAGGGGTAATGTATCATGGCTCAGAACTCATTGCGGCTGGTTGAGGAAAATTCGGTGGACAAATCCAAGGCTCTGGACGCTGCGCTGTCGCAGATCGAGCGCGCGTTCGGCAAGGGATCGATCATGCGGCTCGGCCGCAACGAGCAGGTCGTGGAGATCGAGACCATCTCGACCGGCTCGCTCGGCCTCGACATCGCTCTCGGCGTCGGCGGACTTCCCAAGGGGCGCATCGTCGAGATCTATGGCCCGGAAAGCTCCGGCAAGACGACGCTGGCCCTGCACACGGTGGCCGAAGCGCAGAAGAAGGGCGGCATCTGCGCCTTCGTGGACGCCGAACATGCGCTCGATCCGGTCTATGCCCGCAAACTGGGCGTCGATCTGGAGAACCTCCTGATCTCGCAGCCCGACACCGGAGAGCAGGCGCTGGAAATCTGCGATACGCTGGTGCGTTCCGGTGCGATCGACGTTCTGGTGATCGATTCGGTCGCCGCGCTCACGCCGCGCGCCGAGATCGAAGGCGAGATGGGCGATTCGCTGCCCGGCCTGCAGGCGCGGCTCATGAGCCAGGCGCTGCGCAAGCTGACGGCGTCCATTTCACGGTCCAACACGATGGTCATCTTCATCAACCAGATCCGCATGAAGATCGGCGTCATGTTCGGCTCGCCGGAGACGACAACGGGCGGAAATGCGCTGAAGTTCTACGCCTCGGTGCGCCTCGACATCCGTCGCATCGGCTCGGTAAAGGAGCGTGACGAGGTGACCGGCAACCAGACCCGCGTCAAGGTGGTGAAGAACAAGCTCGCGCCGCCCTTCAAGCAGGTCGAGTTCGACATCATGTATGGCGAGGGCGTCTCCAAGACCGGCGAACTGGTCGATCTCGGGGTGAAGTCCGGCATCGTGGAAAAGTCGGGCGCCTGGTTCTCATACAATTCGCAGCGCCTCGGCCAGGGACGCGAGAACGCAAAGCAGTTTCTTCGCGACAATCCCGAGGCTGCGCGGGAGATCGAGATGGCACTGCGCCAGAACGCCGGTCTGATCGCCGAGAAATTCCTCGACCACGGCTCCGAGGAAGATGGCGGGGAAGCCGCGGAAATGTGAGGCTTGCTCGCAAGCAGGCTTTTGGAACCGCCGGCTTTCGCGCCGGCGGTTTTGTTTTGGCAGGACGGTTCAACGGATGGCGCGGCAAGTGGCCGTGTCGCGGATTCTGGACACCCGCGCGGCCAGTGGATAAGAAGCCGTTTCGGTTTCCCGGGCACCTCCGGCTCCTCTCGAGAAGGTTTTGGAATGAGTGGCGTCAACGAGATACGGTCGGCATTTCTCGACTATTTCAGGAAGAACGGACACGAGGTCGTCTCGTCGAGCCCTCTCGTCCCGCGCAACGATCCGACCCTGATGTTCACGAACGCCGGAATGGTGCAGTTCAAGAACGTCTTCACCGGCATCGAGCAGCGGCCCTATTCGCGCGCCGTCACCTCGCAGAAATGCGTGCGTGCGGGCGGCAAGCACAACGACCTCGACAATGTCGGCTACACGGCGCGCCACCACACATTCTTCGAGATGCTCGGCAACTTCTCCTTCGGCGACTACTTCAAGGACGTCGCGATCGAGCTTGCCTGGAACCTGATCACCAAGGAATTCGGTCTCGACGCGACGCGTCTGCTGGTGACGGTCTATCACACGGACGACGAAGCGGCTTCGCACTGGAAGAAGATCGCCGGACTGCCCGACGAGCGCATCATCCGCATCCCGACCAGCGACAATTTCTGGGCGATGGGCGATACGGGGCCGTGCGGGCCCTGCTCGGAAATCTTCTACGACCACGGTGAAGGCATCCCCGGCGGACCGCCCGGAAGCCCCGACGAGGACGGCGATCGCTTCATCGAGATCTGGAACCTCGTCTTCATGCAATTCGAGCAACTGACGAAGGAAGAGCGCGTCGACCTGCCGCGTCCCTCCATAGACACCGGCATGGGGCTGGAGCGTATCGCGGCCGTCCTGCAGGGAGAGCACGACAACTACGACATCGATCTCTTCAAGGCGCTGATCCGCGCCTCGGTCGAGGCGACGGGGGTTCCCGCGGAAGGCAAGAACCGGGCAAGCCACCGTGTCATCGCGGATCATCTGCGCGCCTCGAGCTTCCTGATCGCCGATGGTGTTCTTCCCTCCAACGAGGGACGCGGCTACGTGCTTCGTCGCATCATGCGGCGCGCCATGCGCCATGCCCAACTGCTTGGAGCCGGGGAGCCTCTGATGTGGAAGCTGGTGCCCGCGCTCGTGCGCGAGATGGGCCAGGCCTATCCGGAACTGGTGCGGGGGCAGGCGCTGATCACCGAAACGCTTCAACTCGAGGAGAAGCGGTTCCGCACGACCCTGACGCGCGGCCTAGGGCTGCTGGAGGAGGCCACCGGCGACTTGGGCGAGGGGGCGCGGCTCGACGGCGAGACGGCTTTCAAGCTCTACGATACCTACGGATTTCCGTTGGATTTGACACAGGACGCGTTGCGCCAGCGCGGCATCTCGGTGGATCTGGAAGGCTTCAATGCGGCGATGGAACGCCAGAAGGCAGAGGCACGCGCGAGCTGGGCCGGATCGGGCGAGGCGGCGGCCGAATCGGTCTGGTTCGCGGTGAAGGACAAGGCCGGCCCGACCGAGTTTCTGGGCTACGATACCGAAAGCGCGGAAGGGGTCGTCGCTGCACTCGTCAGGGATGGCGCTGTAGCGGATTCCGCGGCCGAAGGCGACAAGGTCGACATCGTCGTCAACCAGACGCCGTTCTACGGGGAATCTGGCGGTCAGGTCGGCGACACCGGTGTATTCTCGGGCGAGGGTTTCCTCGTCCGCATCACCGACACGCACAAGAAAGCCGATGGGCTTTTCGTTCATTCGGGCATTGTCGAGAAGGGGACGATCAGGACGGGAGCCGCGGTCGAGATGAAGGTCGACCATGCGCGGCGCACGACCTTGCGCATGAACCATTCGGCGACGCATCTGCTGCACGAGGCATTGCGCGAGACGCTGGGTACGCACATCGCCCAGAAGGGATCGCTCGTCGCGCCTGACCGGCTGCGTTTCGATTTCTCCCACACCAAATCGATCGCTCCGGACGAACTCGACCGCGTCGAGGCCGTCGCCAACGAGATCATCTTCCAGAACAGCCCCGTTACCACGCGGCTGATGGCAGTCGACGACGCGATCGCCGAAGGGGCGATGGCGCTGTTCGGTGAAAAGTACGGCGACGAGGTCCGCGTGGTGTCGATGGGCACGGCGACACAGGGCGAAAAGGCGGACAAGACCTATTCGATCGAACTCTGCGGCGGCACCCATGTCGGCGCCACCGGCGAGATCGGCCTGGTCCGCATCGTCGCGGAGAGCCCGGTCGCTGCCGGAGTGCGCCGGTTGGAGGCGCTCACCGGAGAGGCCGCGCGCCGGCACCTCGACGAGCAGGAGCGGCGCCTGAAGTCGATCGCGGCTGCGCTGAAGGTGGCACCGTCCGAGGCGCTGTCGCGGCTCGAAACCATCCTCGAAGAGCGTAGGCGCATGGAGCGCGAACTCGCGGATGCGAAGAAGAAGCTGGCGCTTGGCGGCGGCTCCTCCGACACCGCCGGCAGTGCCGAGACGGTCGCGGGCGTGAATTTTCTCGGCCGCGTCGTGTCCGGCGTCTCGCCGAAGGGCCTCAAGTCGCTTGCCGACGAGGGAAAGACGTCCGTCGTTTCCGGCATCGTGGTGTTCATCGGCCAGTCGGAGGACGGGAAGGCTAGTGCCGTCGTGGGCGTGACCGACGACCTGACGGAGCGCTTCAGCGCCGTCGATCTCGTGCGGGTCGCCTCCGAGGCACTCGGCGGAAAGGGTGGTGGCGGCCGGCCGGACATGGCCCAGGCCGGCGGTCCCGACGGCTCCAGGGCCGCGGATGCGATCGCGGCCGTGAAGGCCGCGCTGGCAGGCTGATCGCCGCCACCTCGTTGATCGTCACGCGGCGCGCGAAAGACGGGTTTTCATGACCCGCTCCGCACGCTGCCGTCGGTCCTGCCGTGCCCGCGCATGACGACAAGGACCGAACCGCGGCGTTCCCGGCCCGCGTTCAGGTTCGGGCCTGAACGCGTCTCGGCGCGACGGGTGCGACTTCCGCGACTATTCGGCGGGCACGATTCCCGCCGGCTGGGCTGGGCTCTCGAACAGGCCCTTCCATACCAGGGCGCCGACTGCCGCCCCCGCGATCGGTGCGACCCAGAACAGCCAGAGCTGGCCGAGAGCAGCGGTTTCGGCGAAAAGGGCCACGCCGCTCGACCGCGCCGGGTTCACGGACGTGTTCGTGACCGGGATCGATACAAGATGGATCAGCGCGAGCGTCAGTCCGATCGACAGCGGGGCGAACCCCGCAGGGGCGCCGGATGAGGTGACCGCCAGGATGATGAACAGGAAGAAGGCCGTCATCGCCACCTCGATCAGCAGGGCCGCCATGAGCGAATAGCCGCCGGGCGAAAGCGGTCCATAACCGTTCGAGGCGAAGCCGCCGGCCGCGAAGTCCGGCTTTCCCGAGGCAATCAGGTAAAGCAGGAACCCGGCGGCGATTGCCGCCACGACCTGCGTGACGACGTAGCCCGCCAGATTACCGGCGGGCATCCGTCCGGCTATAACCATGCCGACCGACACGGCCGGATTGAAATGCCCGCCGGAGATCGAGCCGACCGCATATGCCATGGTCACCACCGTGAGGCCGAAGGCGAGCGAGACCCCGAGCAGGCCGATTCCAACCTCCGGGAATGCTGCGGCGAGAACCGCGCTCCCGCAACCCCCGAAGACGAGCCAGAATGTACCCAGAAACTCGGCTGCAAGCTTCTTCTGCATGTGTCCCTCCAACGAACAAATCCCCAGAAAAACTTATCCGGTCCGGATGAAGGTGGGAAGCAGGAAAATAGCAGATCAAGAGGTAAGTTTACTTCGCCGCATGTCCGCTCTTGAGTAAAATCCAACAAAAATATTCAACAACACTAACATACGAGGTACTTAAAAAAGATCCGGTCGTATGACGGCGGTGCGGGTGTCAGTTACCTGGCTTTGTCTCCGCGAAACTGTCGCGCGTCGAAATGCTCTCCCACCACGCTCCGATGCGGGGGTACTCCGAAAGCATGTCGCGGCCTTCGCGTGCCTGGACGAAATAGGCGAGCATCGGTGCGGCGTGCAGGTCCGCCAGTGTGACTTGTTCGGCGAGGAACCATGGGCCGGGCCGCTTCAGCATTTCGAGCGCGCCGAGGCAGGTCCGGGCGCGGGGCAGGGCGGCCGCGATGCGCGCCTCGTCGCTGACGCCGCCTTCGCGCGGTTTTGATATCCGCTCGACATAGACGTCCCAGACCAGCGTTCGATAGACGTAGGCGTCCAGTAGGCCGATGATCTGGTTCATTACCGCGCGCCGGCGCACGTCGTCCGGCTGCAGCGCAGGGCCGTCGAAAGCCTCGTCCACATAGCGTGTGATCGCGGCGGTCTCGAAGAGACGCAGGCCATCGTGCTCGAAGGCCGGAATTTTCGACGAAGGGATGGCGCTCCCTGTACCACGCAGGAACGCCGTCGGGGGAGAAGATGTCGACCGGAACGAGGTCGTGGTCGACGCCTTTCTCGAACAGTGCCAGCCGGCAGATGCGGACATAGACGCTGTAGTCCGCACCGAAGAGGCGTGGCCTCTCCCCGGCCTGTGCCAAGTCAGGCCATCGCCTTCTGCAGGTTCTCGTCGATCTTGTCGAGGAAGCCCGTGGTCGAGAGCCAGGGCTGGTCCGGACCGATCAGCAGTGCGAGATCCTTGGTCATGAAGCCGGATTCGACGGTCTGGACGCAGACCTTCTCCAGCGTCTCGGCAAAGCGCGCGAGGTCGTCGTTGTCGTCGAGCTTGGCACGGTGTGCGAGGCCGCGGGTCCAGGCGAAGATGGACGCGATCGAATTGGTCGAGGTCTCCTCGCCCTTCTGGTGCTGACGGTAGTGGCGCGTCACCGTGCCGTGCGCGGCTTCGGCCTCGACCGTCTTGCCGTCCGGCGTCATCAGCACGGAGGTCATCAGGCCGAGCGAGCCGAACCCTTGCGCCACCGTATCGGACTGCACGTCGCCGTCGTAGTTCTTGCACGCCCAGATGTAGCCGCCCGACCATTTCAGGCTCGCGGCCACCATGTCGTCGATCAGCCGGTGCTCGTACCAGATCTTCTTTGCCTTGAAATCGGCCTCGAACTCCTTCTCGTAGATCTCCTGGAAGATGTCCTTGAAGCGGCCGTCATAGGCCTTGAGGATCGTGTTCTTGGTCGAGAGATAGACCGGCCAGCCGCGCAGCAGGCCGTAGTTCAGCGAGGCGCGGGCGAAGTCGCGGATCGAATCGTCGAGGTTGTACATGGCCATGGCCACGCCGGAACCAGGGGCGTCGAAGACCTCGTGCTCGATGGTCTGGCCGTCGTTGCCGACGAACTTGATCGTCAGCTTGCCCTTGCCGGGAAAGCGGAAGTCGGTCGCGCGGTACTGGTCGCCGAAGGCGTGGCGGCCGACGACGATCGGCCTGGTCCAGCCGGGTACGAGCCGCGGCACGTTCTTCATGATGATCGGCTCGCGGAAGATGGTCCCGCCGAGGATGTTGCGGATCGTGCCGTTGGGCGAACGCCACATCTTCTTCAGGCCGAATTCCTCGACGCGGGCCTCGTCCGGCGTGATCGTCGCGCACTTCACGCCGACGCCGTACTTCGCGATGGCATTGGCGGAATCGACCGTCACCTGATCGTCTGTCGCGTCGCGGTGTTCGACGCCGAGATCGTAGTACTTCAGGTCGAGGTCGAGGTAAGGATGGATCAGCTTGTCCTTGATGTACTGCCAGATGATGCGGGTCATCTCGTCGCCATCGAGTTCGACGACGGGATTTTGCACCTTGATTTTCGACATCGGGAAAAGCCTCGCGTTCGGGGAGGCGGGACCGTCAAGATGCCCCGCGATTGAAGGAATGCGCGACCCTATAGCAAAGCGCATGGGGGCGCGCAAACGCGCTCAACCGCACCAGATGACGGTGTTCCGCACCGACGGATGGCGGGGACCTAGAGCCAGTTTCCCATCAGGATGAAGGGCGACCAGAAATAGGGGTGGCGGTGGTCGGCGGGCGGAGCCGCAGCGGAGACCGTCAGCGATTTCGCCCCGCGTTCGTCGGAGGAAGCGACGGCGGCACCGCCGCGCAGCATCGCGATCTGGGCGGCGCGCAACGCGGCTGCCTTGTCGAGGCCTTCGCGGACGAAACCATGGTAGAAATGCTGCATCAGACTTGCCGTCGCTTCGTCCGCGACCGGCCACAGCGTCGCCATCACGGCGGAGGCGCCATTGCGCTGCGCCAATGCCCCGAAGCTCTCGACTTCGCCGCCGTCGGAATCGCCGCCCCGCGCGGTCTGGCATGCCGACAGGGTGAGCAGGTCCACCCCGCCGAAGCGGTAACTGCGGCCTTTCCGGATCTCTGCAAGGTTGAGCGAGGAACCGTCGCCCAGGAGCAGGAAGGAATCCGTTTCCCGGCCCGGCACCAGCTTGAAATGGCTGGCAATATGAACGATCGCCGGCCGGTGCTTCAGCGCTTCGGTGAAACTGTCGCGCGTGAAGGCGGCATCCAGGCTGGCCGAACCTGCCAGCGTGCCGCCGTCGAAGATCGCATCCATTTCCTCGGCCACGCCCGGAAGCGGGGAGAACCCGGCATGCGCGGCCGTGACACCGAAGCCGACGCTCTTTTCCGGCTCGCGGACGGCCGCTTCGAATTCGGTTCGGGCGGCCGGCGTGAACAGCGACAGGGCATAGTCCTCGACCAGATAGTGTTCGCCATCGTAGAGCGCGGCAAACGGCACGTAGCGGAGGAAACCCTGGAGGTTGAGCATCAGCGTTTCGGCGCCGGTCTGGTCGATTTCGCCGCGAATCGGTGCCACCAGCACGTCGTATAGAGCCTTCAGCCGTGCCTGCGCCTCCGGCGAACGCGACTCGATGGCGGTCAGAGCTTCGAAGATCAGCTTCGACAGTTCGGCCCGCGCGATCGGCACCTCGCGATGGATGGCAGCGTCGGGAACGGTGAGGAAGAGGTGCGTCGTGTCGCCCAGGCTCGCCACCTGCAGCATCGCCGCGCGACCTTCGAAGACGCGCAATTCCTCCTGCATGTCGGCGGTGTAGGACAGGTTGATCGCATCGACTTCGCGCTGGATGTCGGTGGTTTCATCCGCCGATCGATCCAGGAAAGCATCCACCTCGTCCATGAAGTCGGTGTAGGCGGTATCGAGAACCTCTTCCAGATCGGTGAGCCGCGCCTCGTCCTCGCTGCTCAGGCGGCCTGCGCTCTTCTTCTCCGTCAGGGCCGCGACCTCCGTCGCCGCCGCAATCGGGCGCGACAGCAGCCCTTTTACAGTGTCCTGCACGGTTTCCTCGCGGTCGGTAAGGACGGCGCGGCTCTCGGAGAGGTCCTCGGTCGCGTCGCGGCGGATGAAATCGACGAACTCCTCCTCCTTCTCCATCGCGAACACGGCTTGCGCCTCGCTCAACCGGCCTTCGGAAATGAGCAGCGAGGCGAGGTTCTCGTAGAGCCTGCGCCACTCGTTCTTGAAATCCTGGATCTCCTCCTTCGAGAGTTCCTTGTTGTTGGCACGAAGCTGCTGCTGGGCATTGACGGCCTGCTTGGCGAACAGGATGGCACGGCGCGTGTCGCCCAATTCCTTGAAGGCGTTCGAGAGCGTCTCATAAGCCCAGCGTTGCTCGTCGAGCGTTGCGCGGGGATCCCGCATCATGCCGGACAGCCCCTGCATGGTCAGCCTGACGGCGTCCTTGTTGCGGCCGCGCAGCTGCGCCAGGATGCCAAGGTTGGTGTAGCCGATCGCAGTGTAGCGGTGCAGCGGTCCCAGGATGCGCTCGATGATGGCGGTGGACTGCTGGAATTCGCGTTCGGACCGTTCCAGATCACCGGTGAAACGGCGCGCCCAGGCCGCGTTGTTCAGGGCCGAGGCGAAGTCGATGGTTTCCTCGCCGACGCTTGCGCGCACGCGGGTCAGGGCTTCGTCATAGGCTGCCAGAGAGCGCTCGTACTGCTTCGCCCCTTCGTAGACCTGGCCTTCCATGTTCCACGTCTCGCCCACGCCCGCGCTCATGTCCCCGTCCAGCGTCACCCGCAGTTCGCGTGCCTCGCGGATAGGGCCGAGCGCCGCCTCGTACCGGGAAAGCCTGATGCGTGCCTCCGCCAACCTGAGCAGGCTGGAGGAAAGGAATGCGGAACCCGGCTGCTTTTCGCGAAGCAGCGCGACCTGGCGCGTGGCGATGCGTTCCGACTGCGCAAAACGTCCGAGCGACTGGGCGAGATTGGCGAAGTTGTCGAGTGCGACGGCGAGATTGTACGGATCGGTCTGCTCGGTCGTCTCCAGCCAGCCGAGGCTCTCCTCGAAAGCAGAGATCGCTTCGTCGTAGCGGCCCAGCGCATTGAGCGAAATGCCTCTGCGGATCGCGCTGGCGATCGCGCTCTGCTTGGTATCGGGATCGTGCTTCAATCCAAGGCTGATCGCCTCGTCGAGGAGGCTCACGCTCACCTCGTGCTCTCCTAGTTCCTGGAGGTCGACGACAAGATTGTCGAGAGCGACGGCGAGCGCCAGCGAATCGGGCTGGATAGCGCGGCGGATCGCGACCTCTTCGCGGCGTAGCGCAGCGCCTTCCTCGAAACGCTTGTCGCTGGCTGCGATGAAGGCCCGCTGGTCGAGCGCGTCGGCCAGTTTCTGGCTGCCCGGCTCAATCGTCCGCAGAGCGTCGATCTGCTCGTCCAATGCCGTCGATTGCGCGCGGGTGTCGCCTTCTTCCTGCGCGACGCCGGCGATGTTGCCATAGAGCGCGGCAATGTCGGCCAGGTTCGGCTCGGCGGATTCCCGGAGCCCGGAAATTGCCGTTTCGTAGGCGCGCACCGCTTCCTTCTTGCGTCCGAGATAGTAGAGCGCGATGCCGCGTTCCCAATGCAGCGAAGCCGCCGGGGTCTGGGTATCGTCGATCGCGGCGCGGATTGCGATCGCCTCGTCGAGCGCTGCGAGCTGCCTTTGGCGCTCACCCTTGTCGCGCCATTTCGATGCGAGGTCGGCCAACGCTTCGGCAAGCCGCGTCGTCCCCGGCGCAATGGTTCGCAGGAGCGCCACCCGCTCCTCGCGCCATGGGAAACTCTCCTCGCCCGGGTCCGATTCCAGGGCCAGGTCGATGATGTTGGAGAGCGTGGTCACACGGTTTTCCGCCGCTGCGGCCCTTACCTCCTCGTCTTCCGCGACCACGAGCGCACGGTATCCGTCCAATGCCAGCTGATACGCGGCAAACCCTTCTGCGGAGCGGCTAAGCCTGACGAGCGCGGCGCCCTCGTCGAGATGGCTGCCTGCCGTTCGCAGCCTGACGAAGTCGGTCTGTTCGGGAAGGCGCTCGTAGACCGCGCGCGCGCGTCGCACTGCGTCGAGCATGGCCGCGGAATCCCCGGCCTCCGATTCGAGCCAGCCGAGACGCGTCAAGGCTTCGGCCAGTTCGATGCCGGACGGTTTCAGCCGTTCGAGAAGCTCGATCTGTTTCAGCCTTGCCGAGCGTGCTTCGTCCATGCGCCCCAGCATGGCGGCCGTGGTGGCGATTTCCGCCCAGAACTGGTCGATGTAGTTGCCGTCCGCGCCAGCCTCCTCGATGTAGCGGTCCCTGGCGCGTCGGAATGTGCGCAGGGCCTCCTCGAGGCTCTCGGTGCGCTGCTCGTTGCGCAGGGCGTCGCCGCGCGACCACAGCTCATAGGCGTCCTCGGGTGCCGCTTCGTCCGCGGCGGAAAGCGCGTTCTCTGTTGCCCACGAAACGCCAGGCGTCCCCGCAAGCAGGGCGCAGAACGCCAATGCAACCGCGATCCTCATCGATACCCACCCTGGTCCGCGCCACCCCGGCCTCCGCATGACGCGAGGGATGACGCAACGTCTGCCCGGGAAAAGCATAGACCAATCCGGCGAAATTTTGGAGCGGCTTGATTTCCGGTGTTCGACGGCCGAAGTTTCAGCGCAAAGGAGCGTGCGCGTGTCCGACTTCCAGTTCTTCCCGGTGGACCTCGACGACATCACCCTGCATTGTGCGGCCGCGGGGCCGGAGGACGCGCCGCCGATTATCCTTCTGCATGGCTTCCCCGAATACTGGGCGGCATGGCGGGAGGTAGCCAACGTGCTTGCCGGCGCGTTTCGCGTGATCCTGCCGGATCAGCGCGGATTTAATTTGTCATCCAAGCCCCAAGGTGTCGAAGCCTACCGCGCGAAGTACATGGTCCAGGATCTCAACCGGCTGGCGGACCGTCTGGCGCCGGGGCGGCCGTTCATCCTTGCCGGGCACGACTGGGGCGCCTCCGTCGCCTATGCCTTCGCCTTTGCCCGTCCCGATCGGCTGACACACCTGGTGATCGCGAACGGAGCCCATCCGGTCTGTTTCCAGCGGGCGATCATCGACGACGAGGCCCAGCGCCGGGCCAGCCAGTATTTTCACGTGCTGCGCGCCCCGGGCGCCGCCGAACGCATGGCGCAGGACGATTTTGCGCGAACCAGGAAAATGATCGCCGGCTTCTCGAAGACGGACTGGTTCACGGCGGAGATCGCCGCCGAATACCGCAGGGCCTGGGCGCAACCGGGTGCCATGGAGGCGATGCTGCACTGGTACAATTCCTCCCCGGTCCTCGTGCCGAAGCCGGGAGAGCAAGCGGGGGAGGCGCCGCTGCTTTCGGTTCCGCCGGAGAAGGTGACGGTGCGCGTGCCGCATCTCGTCGTGTGGGGCGACGCAGACGAGGCGCTGACCGCTGCCTGCCTCGACGGACTGGATCGTTTCGCACCCGATCTGGAGATCCGCCACATTGCCGACGCGGGTCACTGGATCCTGCACGAGAAGCCGGCGGAAGTCGCGGCGGCGATCGCTGCATTCGTCGGTCGCAGCTAGACGGACGTGGCTTTCGCGCTTCTTTTTTTCCTGGCGGCGGTCTTCGCCTTTGCTGGCATTGGTCCGACATAGGCCGTGGCCATGGCGATCCAGCGGGCAAGCACGTCGTCGTCCGCGACCGCTTCGTTGGCAATCACCACGAAGCCCTTCATCTCGCGTCCGGTGAAAGCCATGCGTTGCGCACCGGGGCGGGCAAGAGCCGCCGCCTCCCGATCTGTGCCGACGCGCGCGAGAAGGTCGCCGCGCTTCATCGACCCGACGAGCATGTTGCCGTTCAGGGTAAAACAGATGCCGCCGAACATGCGGATTTCTCCGGCGTTCGGATCGTCCGAAAGAATGGCGCGGATGCGCTCGGCCAGATCGTCCGCCATCGGGATTTCCGGAAACTTCAATTTCACCGCGGAATATGGCAGGGACGCGCATTCGCCGCAAATGGCGAACAGAGGTCGGTTGCGCACTCCTGACGCCCTGCCGACAGGTTCCAAGTCCGCCGAAAGAACGCATGAACGACCACGCCGCCGCCAAGCCGGAAGCCGCAGCCGGACCCGCCATCATCCTCGTGGAGCCGCAGCTCGGGGAAAACATCGGTATGGTTGCGCGCGCCATGGCGAATTTTGGTCTTTCCGAGCTTCGGCTGGTCAACCCGCGCGACGGGTGGCCCAACGAGAAGGCGCGCGCGGCGGCGAGCCGGGCCGACCATGTCATCGACGCCGTGTCGGTCTTCGAAACGGCAGAAGCTGCCGTGAGCGACCTGAACCACGTCTTCGCCACGACGGCGAGGCCGCGCGACAACTTCAAACCCGTGAAGGGGCCGGTCGAGGCGGGCAGGATGCTGCGGCGCCGGGAGCAGGCGGGTGAGCGGACCGGAATCCTGTTCGGGCGGGAGAGATTCGGACTGTCCAACGAAGAGGTCGCACTCGCGGACGAGATCGTCACCTTTCCGGTAAACCCTGCCTTCTCATCGCTCAATATTGCCCAGGCGGTGCTGTTGATGTCCTACGAGTGGATGAAGTCGGGCCTCGAATCGGAGACGCAGACCGCCTTTGCCGGGCCGGACCTGAAGCCGGCGGCGAAGGAGCACCTGCAGTCGTTCCTGTCGCATCTGGAAAAGGCACTGGACGTGCGCGGCTATTTCCGCCCGCCGGAGAAGAAACCGAAGATGCTGGACAACCTCCGCTCCGTGCTGACGCGGCCGGGTTTCGCCGAGGTGGAGATCAAGGTCCTGCGGGGTGTGCTGTCATCGCTCGACTACTTCTCCCCGAAGGAGCCGCGCGGCGCAGGATATCCCGAGCGCAAGGAGGCGGCGGATCGTGCAGCGGTCGACCGGAGCGGAGATGACTAGGCGGCCGGTGCTGATGTTCGATTCCGGCATCGGCGGTCTCACGGTGTTGCGCGAGGCTCGCGTGCTCATGCCGGACCGCCGCTTCGTCTATGTCGCCGACGATGCGGGCTTTCCCTATGGCGCCTGGGACGAATCGGCATTGCGGCAGAGGATCGTGAGGCTTTTCGGGAACCTGATCCGGGAGTACCACCCAAAGGTCGCGGTGATTGCCTGCAACACCGCTTCGACGCTCGTTCTTCCGGATCTGAGGGCCGCGTACCCGTCGACGCCGTTCGTCGGCACCGTTCCGGCCATCAAGCCGGCGGCCGAGCGCACGCGGAGCGGACTGGTGTCCGTCCTCGCGACGCCGGGAACCGTGAAGCGGCAGTATACCCGCGACCTGATCCGCGAATGGGCTGGAAAGTGCCATGTGCGGCTGGTGGGCAGCGATCGGTTGGCCGCGCTCGCCGAAACCTACATGCGTGACGGTTTCGTCGACGAGATGGCGGTGCGGGCCGAGATCGAGCCCTGCTTCGTCGAGCACGAAGGTGCCCGCACCGACATCGTGGTGCTGGCCTGCACGCACTATCCATTCCTCGTGAACCGCATGCGCAAGACTGCACCGTGGCCGGTCGACTGGCTGGACCCCGCCGAAGCGATCGCTCGGCGAACGCTCTCGCTGCTGTCCGGTGACGCCGTCCATGCAGAAACCGATTTGAGAGACAAATCAGGTTTCCACGAAGATTTGGCCGTCTTCACCTCGTCCTCTCCGAACCGTGCCATCGAGCGCCTGATGCAGGGTTTCGGGCTCAAGGCGCGCGTGCATGCGCCGATCGAGGCCGTCGAGCGACCTTTGTCGTCATCGAAAGCAAGTGATCTCGACCCTCCGGCCGCTCATAACAAATGATCGCCACATTCCGCGGCCAGAAACGCCAACGGAGGGGTTCCAAGACCGCAACATCTTCGGAGCCGCACGGTTCGGGCAACCGAATCATTCTAAGCAGATGCAGGTGCGGGGGCGCTGTAGCAATCGCCAATACTGGCATCGGTTCTGCGTGGAGAAGGGCGTGTGACGGTTCATACTGGAAACGACGGCACTACATCGCGGCAAGTGTTCACTCCGGCTCAGGAGAAGCCGGTCGCAATATTTCTTCCGCAGCATCGCAGGCGTGGACATGGCGCTGCCATGCCGATCCTGTCGGCGGTCATAGGCCTGGCCGCTGCTTTCGCAGCGACCGCGGCCTACATGCTGCCCGGCTCCGCGGAGGGTGATGCGAGCGCGATTTCGCAGGCTGCCGTCGAAATCGAAGTCGAAACCCCGGTCGCATCGACCGACGCGCAGACCACCGGTGTGGCCGAAGCGCCGGCGAATACGGTCATCGCATCGATAAAGACGCCGCCGGAACCAGCCGGGCAATCGCTGCCCGGCGTGGTCCGCGAGGCCGCGTTGACGCAAGATGCGCCGGTCCAGGTCCCCGCGGCGGAAGATCCGCGCTGGGCGAAGGCCACGGCGCAATCCGGTGCCGCCGCCATAGCTGCCATGAAGGCCCTCATGGCGGACAAGGGCCAACCCACCAAAACGGAAGACGCTTCCGGAGTGATGGCCTACGCTTCCCCCGAAACGGAAGCCGCGACGCTCCAGGACGAGACGAGCGGAGAGGAAACAGCCTCTGTCGACCCGGCCGCCGGGAAGATAAAGGCGCCCGAAGATCCGATGCCCGACTCCGAACAGGCTCGCGTGAACACGGCCGTGAACATGCGGTCCGGACCTGGCAGCGGGCATGGCGTCATTCTGGTCATCCCCGGCAAGGCGGCGGTGCAGCTCTATGGCTGCGATTCCTGGTGCAAGGTCGGCTATGACGGTCGTACCGGCTACATCTACAAGAGTTTCCTAGGCGGAAAAGGCAAACCCCGCGCCTCGATCAGCCGCACGGTTCAGAAGCGGAAGACGGAAGAAACCGTGAAGACGGTCTCCGTCGTCTCCTCAGTCGAAGACCCGAAGAAGCCCGAGCCTGCGCCGCAGAATCCGGCGGCAAACCCCAACCGCGGTCGTTGACTTGCCGCCAGTATTGGCATAGGGAGCCCGCATTGCACCGGTCCGCGAGGGCCGGTGCATTCATTTAACGTGTCCCGCGGACCGATCGCGCAGCGTGCGGGAGGTCCTGTCAGGTTCCGAAGCCGGAGCCAAAGGAGGGCGCGTTTCCTTCGTCCGGTACGTGAAGTTCCGGACACAATCGTTTGAAAGGGAATGCGATGAGCAAACGCGAATCTGCAAAGTACAAACTCGATCGCCGTCTTGGCGAGAACATCTGGGGCCGCCCGAAGTCGCCGGTCAACAAGCGCGAATACGGCCCGGGCCAGCACGGACAGCGCCGCAAGGGCAAGCTTTCCGACTTCGGCCTGCAGCTGCGCGCCAAGCAGAAGCTGAAGGGCCACTACGGCGATATCTCGGAGAAGCAGTTCCGCAAGACGTACGAAGAGGCAAACCGCCGCCGTGGCGACACCTCGGAAAACCTCATCGGCCTGCTCGAATCGCGCCTCGACGCGGTCGTCTACCGTTCCAAGTTCGTTCCGACGATCTGGGCGGCGCGCCAGTTCATCAACCACGGCCATGTCGACGTGAACGGCCGGCGCACGAACATCCCGTCCTTCCGCTGCAAGCCCGGCGACGTGATCGAGGTCCGCGAGAAGTCCAAGCAGCTCGTGCTGGTGCTCGAAGCGGTCCAGCTCGCCGAGCGTGACGTGCCGGACTACATCGAAGTCGACCACACCAAGATGACGGCGAAGTACGCGCGGGTGCCCGGCCTGGGCGACGTGCCCTACGCGGTGCAGATGGAGCCCAACCTGGTCGTCGAGTTCTACTCGCGCTGATGACATCCGGATTGCCGGATCGGAGAGGCCGCCCGCGAGGCGGCCTTTTCTTTGGCCTTGGCGTCGGATAGTCCCGCAGTCGCACGACACCGGAGGCAGCCATGACCATGACGACCGCGTCGGCAGTGCTCGACGAGCCCCGATCGCACCCGCTCTACGACGCGGCGCCGAGTTCGGTCGAGTTCAACAAGCTGCGCAAGCGCCTGTTTCGCAACACCCGCCAGGCGATAGACGATTTCGGCATGGCTAGACCGGGCGAGCGCTGGCTCGTGGCGCTGTCGGGCGGCAAGGACTCCTACGGGCTCCTAGCGCTGTTGCTCGACCTGAAATGGCGCGGCGTGCTGCCGGTCGAATTGATTGCCTGCAATCTCGACCAGGGCCAGCCGAACTTCCCCAAGCATGTCCTGCCGGAATACCTGGAGTCGGTCGGGGTGCCGCACCGGATCGAGTACCGGGACACCTATTCGGTGGTCACGGACAAGATCCCGCAAGGCAAGACCTATTGTTCCCTGTGTTCGCGGCTGCGGCGCGGCCACCTCTACAGGATTGCGCGGGAGGAGGGGTGTTCGGCGCTCGTGCTCGGCCATCACCGGGACGACATCCTCGAAACCTTCTTCATGAACCTTTTCCACGGCGGACGAATGGCGGCCATGCCTCCGAAGCTGCTGAACGACGAGGGCGATACGATGGTGCTGCGCCCGCTCGCCTACTGCGACGAGAAGGATCTTTCGCGTTTCGCCGAGGCGATGCGCTTCCCGATCATCCCGTGCGACCTCTGCGGCAGCCAGGATGGTTTGCAGCGCAACGCCATGAAGGCCATGCTGAACCATATCGAAAGCCGAATGCCCGGCCGCAAGGACACCATGATACGCGCGCTGGGCAACGTGCGGCCGAGCCATCTTCTCGACCGCAAGCTGTTCGATTTCCTGAGTTTGTCGCCCGTTCCGGGCGCGGCTTCCTAGACCGGAACGTTCTGCGGCTCGAACAGCCGGCCCTTTTCCGCAACAAGCGTCATCGCGAGCGCAACCAGGGAAGCGAAGAAGTAGCCGCCCGCCAGCGGTACGATCGTGCCGTCGAATGCCTGTCCGATCGATGCGCCGATGATGCCTCCGCCGACCGTCTGGAGGAAACCCTGCACCGAGGAGGCCGTACCGGCCACATGGCCGAGAGGCTCCATGGCAAGTGCATTGAAGTTCGATCCGATCCAGCTGAACTGGACCATCGCGACGGAAAACAGGGTCAGGAACAGCCAGAAGGGGATCGGGCCCATGAGTGCCAGCACGAAGGTGATCGTGTTGACCGCGAGGAAGCCGAG
Source organism: uncultured Alphaproteobacteria bacterium (assembly GCA_963747465.1). Taxonomy (GTDB): domain Bacteria; phylum Pseudomonadota; class Alphaproteobacteria; order Rhizobiales; family Rhizobiaceae; genus Aquibium. Next base: position 373,252 of record CAVVFC010000002.1, on the reverse strand, counting down.
AAGCGCACCATGCGCCAGCCGCCGCATGCCGATCCTGCCGACGAGCCGCGAGTTGAGGAAGGATGACACCGCCATCATGCCGGCAACGGCGGCGAAGTAGATCGGAAACATCTCACCGGTCTCGTAGATACCGATATAGACCTGCTGCGCGGAGTTGATGAAGCCGAACAGCGCCCCGAAAACCGCGGTCATGGCGATCGTGTAGCTGATCGCGACGCGTTGCGTGACGACGATGCGGAAGCCCTGCGAAACGCTCGAAAGGGTGAAGGGGCGCCGGTTCTCCTCGCTAAGCGTCTCCGGCAGCCGCAGCCAGGTCCAGAGCGTGAAGCCACCCGACACCACGCCGATGAAGACGAAGATCATCTGCCATTCCGAAAACAGCATGATCACCTGACCCATCCCCGGTGCGACGATGGGGATGATCATGAAGACCATGAAGACCAGCGACATCACCTCGGCCATCGCACGGCCGCCATAGACGTCGCGCACCATCGAAACCGCGATGACGCGCGTTGCCGCCGCGCCCAGTCCCTGCACGAAGCGCAGAAGCAAGAGCATCGAGAAGCTCGGCGCGAACGCGCAGGCAAAGGCTGCGACGACATAGACGCCCAGTCCGGCAAGCAGCGGCCCCCGGCGGCCGAAACGGTCCGAAAGCGGCCCGAAGAAGAGCTGCATCAGTCCGAACCCGACGACATAGGCGGTCACGACGTATTGCCGTGTGTTCTCGTCATCGACGGCGAGACTGGCACCGATCTGCTGCAGGGCGACGAGCATGACGTCGATGGCGAGTGCGTTGAGCGCCATCATCGCCGCCGCAAGGGCGATGAATTCCCAGCGGGGAATCGTCAGGACAGGCGCTGCTCGCGCGGTTGGGGCAACCTTCCGATCCATGACGTCCACCAGGAAAGAATTGGGAGCAAAAAAGAAAACGCGCCGCTCGGCGGCGCGTTGATACCGGCCCGTACGGCCCGTGCGCTAAGCGTCGGCCGTGGTCAGGCGGCGCCTTTGACGCTGACGCCCTTTTCGTCGAGGAAGCTCTGCAGTTCGCCGGCCTGGAACATCTCGCGGATGATGTCGCAGCCGCCGACGAACTCACCCTTCACATAGAGTTGGGGAATGGTCGGCCAGTCGGAATATTCCTTGATGCCCTGACGCAGTTCGTCGGAGGTCAGGATGTTCACGCCTTTGTAGTCCACACCGACGTAGTCGAGGATTTGCACGACCTGACCGGAGAACCCGCACTGCGGGAAGCCGGGCGTGCCCTTCATGAAGAGGACCACGTCGTTGCTCTTCACTTCGTTGTCGATGAACTGATTGATCGCGCTCATGGCGTTATTTTCCTCGTTCGTCCGGTTAAAGGCCGGAGATTGGAATGGGAGATTGAACAGATAGATAGAAGATAGGCGGCGGATTGTCGAGGCCGCGCAGGATGCGGGCCGGCGCGGAATGGCCCTCTATTGCCCGGTTCTATTGAGTTGCGTCACACCGGGTCTCGTCCGTCATGGCGACCTTGCCAAGCCCGAGATCGAAGAAACCGTGTCGCACGATAGCGGAGCCGAGACCATTCTCCTCGTTCTCCACGAAGGTCGGGCAGTTCTCTTCGTCGCCTTCGCTCACGCGCTGCCAGAAGGAGACCTGCCCGTCATCGACGATGTAGTCGTCGGCCGGCACGTCGAGGACGGTCCTGCCCGAGGGCAGTTCAAATACGACCAGATCACCCTGCGGTCCGGTGGAGCGGGTCGCGATCAGGAAATCGCCGGCGAGTTCGCCAAACCAGAGAGGATCCCCCGGTTTTCCGATCACGACGTCCGCCGCTACTTCGTCGAAAACGCACTCCGCTGGTGCAGCATTGCCCTCGAGTGCCCTCACGGCGAACCGTGCGCCCGGCTCGTCGTCGTAGGCCTTGACCGCTACCGCGAAGGATTCGTTCGAATGACATTCTGCGTCCTGCGCCTGTGCCGCCGCCGTCAAAGGCGCGAGCGTCAGGAAAAAGCAGGCTTGCGCAAGGCGAAGCTTGGTCGTCACTGGATACCTTCTTCCGGTGGAGATGTCGCATGCGGCAGGCGACGCGCGGTGCGCGCCGGGGACACGTCCTATTCGGGTGCGCTGGTCTGGAGGGCCAGAGCATGCAGGACACCGCCCATGTTGCCCTTGAGCGCGTCATAGACCATCTGATGCTGCTTTACCCGGCTCTTGCCTCGAAAGCTCTCGGCCACGACCTCGGCTGCGTAGTGGTCGCCATCGCCTGCAAGATCGCGGATCGTTACCTTCGCATCCGGGATTGCGTCCTTGATCATCCGTTCGATATCGCCGGCGTTCATCGGCATCAGTCCGTCTCCTCGTCGCGGCCCGTCCAGAGCGGCAGGCTCGTTCCTTCTGCAACATGGGCGTCGGCCGTGTAAAGCGGTAGCCCGCGAAGCCTCAATTCGTTCAGGAGCGATGCGTCGGTTGCTGCGTGCAGGCGCCGAAGGCCGAGATCGTTGTAGATATGACCGCTGGACGTCGGATCTATGCCGGAGATGATCACCGCGGGAGCGCCGGCAGCAATTGCGTAGAGGACGGCGGTGATGCCGTTGGAGTACTTCTGAGCGTTGTCCCGTTCCAGGTTCGTGCGGCCCATCACCCGCTGGAACAGCGCCATCCGGGCGTAGCGGCCGACGATCACGAGGTCGTCGGTGCCATAGTCGAAAGCCCGCAAACCCCGTTCCAGCCGCTCGCGATCGTGCTTCCAGCGAAGGACGCACAGGCGTCGAGTGCGGCGCCCCGACAGGACGCGGCGCACAGCCGTCGCGTTCGAACCTTTGCCTTCGACCTGATTGAATTGGAGGAACGTGACGTCCGGGACCGCGACGCCCCAGTCCGCGGCGACGGATTGCGAACCGTTGATCGTGAACACCATCCAGTGCGGCCCGAAACCTTCAGGCTTCGTCGAGATCGGCGCGGAACCCACGACGAGCACCGGCTGTTTGATCGGCACCGGATGGACAAGCGGGGCAGGACGAGTGAGGTGATAGCCGATCTTGCGCAGCAGGAATGCCGGAAGCGAGGTGCGCCGCTCCGTCCTCTTTTCCAGAGCGCTGTCCACTGCTTTCACGTCTGGCCGACCCGCTCGTCCATGAACTCGGGAAACCATGCTTCATGCGCAGATTTCAGCTCTTCCACAAGGATCGCAGGTGCGTCGCCGAGCTTCAGCGCATTGCCGCCCGTGGAGCCGATCCAGGGCGCGAAAACGCCGAGGCGTTCCTGCTCGGCCCGCACGTCGTCCCATTGCTCGCTCTGCGGATCGATGCCCAACGTCAGCAGGTACCGCCCCTGGTCCTCGCCGAAGAAGACCGGAATCGGATCGGCGTCGACGAGCCCCGGAATCGTCGCGCCGATGCCGGAGGCCATCGCCATCTCTGCCAGCGCGACGGCCAGACCTCCGTCCGAAAGATCGTGCGCGGCGGTCACGATTCCGCGTTCGATGAGCGAGCGGACATGGTCGCCGATCTTCCTTTCGTGCGCGAGATCGACCGGAGGCGGTAGACCGTCGGCCCGGCCGTGCACCTCGCGCAGGTAGACGGACTGCCCCAGATGCGTTCCCCACGAGGGTGGCGCGCCGACGAGCAGGATCATCTGACCCGGTGCGGCGAACCCGATCCGCGCCATCTTCGACCAGTCTTGCAGCAGGCCGACGCCGGCGATGGTCGGCGTCGGCGGAATGCCGGTGCCGCTGGTCTCGTTGTAGAGCGACACGTTGCCCGAAACGATCGGGAACTCCAACGCCCGGCAAGCATCGCCGATCCCGGCGATCGCGCGCACCAGCTGCCCCATGATCTCGGGCCGCTCGGGATTGCCGAAGTTCAAATTGTCGGTCGCAGCCAGCGGCAGCGCGCCGGTGGCCGTGAGGTTGCGCCAGCACTCGGCGACGGCCTGTTTGCCGCCCTCGTAGGGATCGGCCTCGCAGTAGCGCGGCGTGACGTCGGAGGAGAAGGCGAGCGCCTTGGTCGGGTGCCCCTCGACGCGCACGACGCCCGCGTCGCCGCCAGGCATCTGCAGCGAATTGCCCTGGATCAGCGTGTCGTATTGTTCCCAGACCCAGCGGCGGCTCGACAGATCCGGCGAGCCGAGCAGCTTCAGGAGGGAATTGGCCACGTCCGCCTGCGGTATGTCGTCGGCTTCGAGCCGGGTCGGGGTCTCTGGCTCCACCCAGGGACGATCGTATTCAGGTGCCTCGTCGCCGAGTTGTTTGATCGGCAGGTCGGCGACCTCGTCGCCCTGGTGGTGGATTCGGAAGCGGAGGTCGTCGGTCGTGCGGCCGACCACGGCGAAATCCAGCCCCCACTTTCGGAAGATCGCCTTTGCCTCCTCCTCCTTCTCCGGACGCAGCACCATGAGCATGCGCTCCTGGCTTTCCGACAGCATCATCTCGTAGGCCGACATGCGCTCCTCGCGCACCGGCACCTTGTCAAGTTCGAGCCGGATGCCGAGGTCGCCCTTCGCACCCATTTCCACGGCAGAGCAGGTCAGGCCGGCCGCGCCCATGTCCTGGATCGCGATGACGGCTCCTGACGCCATCAGTTCCAGGCAGGCTTCCAGCAGGCACTTCTCCGTGAACGGATCGCCAACCTGGACGGTCGGCCGCTTCTCCTCGATGCTGTCGTCGAATTCCGCCGACGCCATGGTCGCGCCGCCAACGCCGTCGCGTCCGGTCTTGGCGCCGAGATAGACGACTGGCAGTCCGACGCCTTCCGCCTTCGAGTAGAAGAGGGCATCGGTCTTCGCGATGCCGGCCGCGAAGGCGTTGACGAGGATGTTGCCGTTGTAGCGCGGGTCGAAGTTGACCTCGCCGCCGACCGTCGGAACGCCGAAGGAATTGCCGTAGCCGCCGACGCCGGCCACCACACCCGCCACGAAATGCCTCGTCTTGGGATGATTCGGCGATCCGAAGCGAAGCGCGTTCATCGCCGCGATCGGCCGTGCACCCATCGTGAACACGTCGCGCAGGATGCCGCCGACGCCGGTCGCCGCACCCTGGTAGGGCTCGATGAAGGACGGGTGGTTGTGGCTCTCCATCTTGAAGACCACGCAATCGCCATCGCCGATGTCGACGACGCCGGCGTTCTCGCCCGGTCCCTGAATGACCTGCGGACCCTTGGTGGGCAGGGTGCGCAGCCATTTCTTGGAGGATTTGTACGAGCAATGCTCGTTCCACATCGCCGAGAAGATGCCGAGTTCGGTGAAGCTCGGCTCTCGCCCGATCAGGTCGAGGATGCGCTGGTACTCTTCCGGTTTAAGTCCGTGCGCGGCGATCAGTTCGGGAGTGATCGGGATGGTGTTCGCGATGTTCATGCGAGCGAGAACTCCGGAGGCGCGGTGCTTTCGCTCCCATAGCGCAAGGACGCGCGGGATGACACCGGAGTTCGGCCAAAATGCTATCGAAAATGCTTTCGATTGCCCTTACCCGAAAGTGTCGTGTCCTGCAGCACCGCCTTCGAGCAGGCGGCGGACGGTCTCGAAGCCGAGCCGCACCTCGTCGCGCGACGAGGGAGCGGAGAACGCGATGCGGACGCGGTGGAAGACCTTCTCGGTTCTGGCCGGCTTGAACTCGTCCTCCTCGTCGATCAGCACGCCCTCGCTTGCCGCGGCGTTGCGGAAGATACCGGAGAGCCAGGGCTCCGGAAGCTTCATCCAGAGGAACGGCGCCTGTGGTGCGGAGGCGAAATCCAGACCGGCGAAGGTGGTACGGGCCATGATCTCGCGTTCTGCGACTTCCTTTCGCACCTTCACCCGTATCGCATCGGCCTCGCCGGAGAGCACCAGCCGCGCGGCGAGTTCGGTCAGGAGGAATGGCTTTCCGCCCGTGAGCATTCTGTAGGCGGTCTGGACGCGTGCGGCATAGTGGGGCGGGCACGCGACCCATCCGGCGCGAATGCCGGCGGCCACCGACTTGGAAAGCCCGCCGACGTGAAAGGTGCGATCGGGCGCCAGGGCGACGAGAGGCGTCCCCCGATCCGTTATGAGGGCGCCATAGACCGCATCCTCGATCAGCCAGACGTTGTGGCGCCTCGCGATTTCGACGATCTGCCGCCGCCGCTGTTCCGAGAGGACACCAAGCGTGGGGTTCTGCATGTCCGGCATGAGGAACGCCATCTTCGGGTGCTGCTGGGCGCAGAGACGCTCGAAGTCCTGCGGGCACATGCCCTCCGCGTCCGTCTCCACCGCGACCGGACGCCGGCCGATCAGGGCTGCACTTCGTGCTACGGAGGAATAGGTGAGCTGTTCGAAGACGATACGGTCGCCCGGCGCGGTGACGGCCGCGATGACGGCAAGGATCGCCGCATGTGCGCCGAGCGCCGGCACGATGTCCTCCGGCCTGGGCTGCCATCCGCCTGTCGCAAGCCATGTCTTGCCGGATTCCAGCCAGGCGGACGCCGGTGCCCGGACATAGTCCAGGTTCTCGCGGGAATGCTCGCGTGCGATGCGTGTCGTCAGCGTCTCGATGATGGCCAACTGCCCGACATCCGTGGCAGCGGTCGAGTCCAGCCGCAATCGACCGTCGGGCGAGACGAGTGCGCGGGTGCCGCCGAAGGATTCCGCCGGGGGAGGGGCAGGGGCCGTGGCGGTGCCGCTACCCAGCACGAAAGTCCCGCGTCCGACTTCGCCCGAGACGAGGCCGCGCTCCCGTACGAGCGAGTAGGCGCGCCCGACGGTGCCGATCGTCACGCCGATGTCATAGGCGAGGTTGCGCTGAGGCGGGAGCTTCGTGCCGGCAGTCAGCGTGCCCGATGCAATATCGGCCTCGATCTGGTGGGCGAGCCGGAGATAGAGCGGCTCCGACCCCTCCGCGAGCTTTGGCGTCCAATTTGTACTCATGACAATTCTCTATATTGCACCCCAAGAAGAGTCAATCCATACAGCACCCGTCGGCATGGCGGGCTGGATGTTTATTGAGGAGAAAATCAATGCGTACAATAGACACAATCGGCCCAGTCGCCTCGGGGTCCGAGATGAACGATCGGCATGTGGATGTCCGGCGATCCGGGTTGAAACGGGCCCTGTCAGCATTCTTCCGAAGGATAGACGAAGCCCTCGAACGGCGGCGCCAGCGGCGAGATCTGATGGCGCTCACCGATCAGCAGTTGAAGGATATCGGCGTTTCCCGGTCGATGGCTTTTCGCGAGGCGTCCCGGCCGTTCTGGGAATAGCAGCCTAAACCTCTTGCCGTCTTCGGAGCGGTCGGTTCAGGCTGTCTGCGTGCACGAATCCGAACCGCCGATCCAGCGCTTCAGATCGGCGGAGACGCGACTCCCGACGGGTTGATCCATGAGCGGCCCGAACGCGTCCACTCCAGCCGGGTCGCCTTCGGCCTGGACGACCAGCAACGGCTTTCCCCCGTAGTTTCGCTTCGGGACCAGGAGAAAGCGCGGCCGGCCGGAGAATGAATTCAGTTCGTTCGCAAAGCTGTAATCCCGGAAGGCGGCATCGTCGCTGGCGAACCAGCATCTGTGTGCCTTCGTGGCGATATCTTCCATCGTGCGCAGTGCGGCGCTCTTGGAACTCGCGGAAATGGCTCCGGGACCGGAGGGGGCGGACTGGCATGCGACCAGGAGGGCGGCCGCGAACATCGTGCCGCCGAACGCGCCGGTCGGACGTCTTCCGGTGAAGGATTGATGCATTTTCTCGATCACGCGGCGATACCGAGGGCGCTCTCGAAGATGCCGCGGCCGTCGCTCCCGCCATGCGCGGCCTCGATCAGGTTTTCGGGATGCGGCATCAGGCCGAGCACATTGCCGCGCGCGTCCACGATGCCGGCGATGTCGTTCACGGAGCCGTTGGGGTTGGTGCCTTCGGCATAGCGGAACACGACCTGGCCTTCCCCTTCGATCCGCGCAAGCGTCTCGGTGTCGGCGAAATAGTTCCCGTCGTGATGCGCGACCGGGCAGCGGATGATCTGGCCCGGCCTGTAGGCGCGGGTGAATGGCGTATTGGCGTTCGCCACTTCCAGCTTCACCTCGCGACAGACGAATTTCAGCGAGGTGTTGCGCATCAGCGCGCCGGGGAGCAATCCGGCCTCCAGAAGGATCTGGAAGCCGTTGCAGACACCCATCACCATGACGCCCTCCCGGGCCTTTTCGGCGACCGCCCGCATCACGGGCATCCGCGCGGCGATTGCGCCGCACCGCAGATAGTCTCCATAGGAGAATCCGCCGGGGATGACGATGAGGTCGACCGCCGGAATATCGGTGTCCGTCTGCCAGACCGTGACGGGCGGCGTTCCGGATATCTTCGTCAGCGCTGCGATCATGTCGCGGTCGCGATTGAGGCCGGGGAGGAGGACGACGGCTGATTTCATGTGCTGGTATCGGATGGTTTCCGAAGTTCTGCGAGTTCGCTTGGTTCCGCTGCGACGTCAGGTCAGGGTCACGAGGTAATTCTCGATTACCGTGTTCGCCAGAAGCTTGTCGCACATCGCCTTCAGTTCCGCCTCCGCCTTTGCCGGATCGGATTCCTCCAGCTCGATGTCGAAGACTTTGCCCTGCCTCACGTGGCCGACGCCGTCGAAGCCGAGTGCCCCCAGTGCCCCTTCGATCGCCTTGCCCTGAGGGTCGAGCACGCCGTTCTTCAGCGTGACCGTGATTCGCGCCTTGATCACTTCGCCCGATCCATCTTCCGTGCGTTCCAGTGCCGAAGCTCAGTGCGGCTTGCCGCGGCCCTTGCCGTTTCCGGACGAGACCAGGACGGGTCCGGTCGGACGCGGCGGCTCGTTCTCGTTCATGATGCCCAGACGGCGCGCGACTTCCTGATAGGCCTCGACGAGGCCGCCCATGTCGCGGCGGAAACGGTCCTTGTCGAGCTTCTCCTGCGTGGCGACGTCCCACAGGCGGCATGAGTTCGGCGAGATCTCGTCGGCAACCACGATGCGCATCATGTCGCCCTCGAACAGGCGGCCGCACTCCATCTTGAAGTCGACGAGCTGGATGCCGACTCCGAGGAAAAGGCCCGAAAGGAAGTCGTTGACGCGGATGGCGAGCGCCATGACGTCGTCGATTTCCTGCGGCGATGCCCACCCGAAGGCGGTGATGTGCTCTTCCGAAACCATCGGATCGTCGAGCGCGTCGGCCTTGTAGTAGAATTCGATGATGGAGCGCGGCAGCAGCGTGCCTTCCTCCAGGCCAAGCCGCTTCGCAAGCGAACCGGCCGCGATGTTGCGCACGACGATCTCGAGCGGGATGATCTCGACTTCCTTGATCAGCTGCTCGCGCATGTTCAGCCGGCGGATGAAGTGCGTCGGAATGCCGATGCGGTTCAGGTGCGTGAAGATGTGCTCCGAAATGCGGTTGTTGAGCACACCCTTGCCGTCGACGACTTCATGCTTCTTCTTGTTGAAGGCGGTCGCGTCGTCCTTGAAGAACTGAACGAGCGTTCCCGGCTCCGGACCCTCGTAGAGAATCTTGGCCTTGCCTTCGTATATGCGGCGCCGACGGTTCATTTGGTTGCTCTGGTCCTTCTGATGATACGGGGACCGGTCGTGGGGCGGGGAATTCGCCGATACGGTATCTTGAAGCCGGTCTCTAGCGCACTTGAGCCCCTTTCTCAATGCGCAATCGCTTGGCGGGGGGCTGCATGCACAGCCCGCCCAACGTGATGGTGGCCCTGCGACGAAGCGGCGATTGACCCGGCGGAATCCTTTTGATTTGTCGTTCCAGTCGCCATATTGGAAACCGAGAAGATTCGATCCCCGGCCGGAGGCACGAACCATGGACAATCTGACAAGCCGCAAGGATGCGTTCGAGAACAAGTTTGCGCATGACGAGGAGTTGAAGTTCAAGTCCATGGCCCGCCGCAACAAGCTGCTGGGACTATGGGCCGCCGAAAAGCTCGGCAAGAGCGGCGACGAGGCACGAGGCCTATGCCCGCGAAGTGGTCAATTCCGATTTCGAGGAGGCTGGCGACCACGACGTGTTCCGCAAGATCCGCAAGGACTTCGATGCGGGCGGCGTGGATCAGTCCGATCACCAGATCCGCCGCACGATGGACGAACTGCTGGTCATCGCCGCCGAGCAGATCAGCAGTTCCTGAACTTCCAGGTTCCTGGAGCAATCGGAAAACCGCCCGTCCGGGCGGTTTTCTCTTTTTCGGGCGCCGCTGCTCGGGTTACATGACCGGCGATCGAAGGGGAGGGAACATACCGATGAAGACGCTTCTGGAGCGGCTGAACGAGGGCGAGACGGTTTTCACGGCCTGGTCGGGCGTCCCCGATCCGCTTACGGTCGAGATACTTGCCGGACAGGCCTTCGACGCCGTCACTCTGGACATGCAGCACGGCGGTCATCACGAAGACAGCGTCCTGCGCAGCATCCCGGCCATCCTGAGGGCGCGCAGCCATCCCGTCGTCCGGATCCCGGTAGGTCGCTTCGACATGGCGAGCCGCGCACTCGATTTCGGCGCGGAGGCGGTGATCGCGCCGATGGTGAATTCCGTGGCTGACGCGAAGGCATTCGCGGCGGCGATGAAGTATCCGCCGCTCGGCGAGCGCTCCTGGGGTCCCACCTTCGCCCTGCCGCGCAGCGCCGTCAGGAACGCGCAGGAGTGGCTCCTGAACTCCAATGCCCGCACGATCGCGTTTGCCATGGTGGAGACCAGACAGGCGCTCGATGCCCTCGACGGCATTCTGGAGACGCCCGGAATAGACGGGATATTCGTGGGTCCCTCGGATTTCTCCATCGCCTGGACAAAGGGTACCGCGATCGATCCGACCCGCGAGGACATGATGGAGACGCTAGCCGACATCGGTCGGCGCACGACTGCTGCCGGCAAGGTGGCCGCGATCTACATCACCAACACGAATACCGTAGGCCGCTTTTCGAAGATGGGCTTCCGATTCCAGGCGATCGCATCCGAACACCGGGTCATCGCGGCCGGTTCGGACATGCTGATCAAGGAAGCGCAAGGTTCCCTCGGCCAACCGTGACATCGGCCGGCGGAGTGGACTGAAGCCGCCCTCGAATGATCAGGGCATCCCCCGAAAGCCGTATTGATCTGATCAAAGCCGCGACAGGAACTTCGCGAAAACCATCGATCCTTCGGGCCATGGCCCGAACCCGGCTTCCGCGTTGATGTGACCTGCGGCGCCCGCGTCGATGAAAAGGGAGCCCCAGGCAGCGGCTATGTCCTCGGCCACGTCGAAGTCGCAGAAGGAATCGTTTCGGCTGGCTACCACGATGGATGGGAAGGGCAGGGGGTCGCGCGGATAGGGTCCGAACGTCATCAGGTGCTTCGGGCGGATGTTGGAATTGGCCACGTCCGGCGGCGCGACGAAGAAGGCTCCGGCGATCGGCATTCGGATCTCGGGCAGAGCATGGATCGCGGTCGGAATGCCGAGCGAATGCGCGACCAGAACCAGCGGCCGGTCGGAAGAGTTTGCCGCCTCTGCCACGGCATTTGTCCATTCCTCCCTCACCGGCTTCGACCACTGCGCCTGTTCGACGCGTCGTGCGGTGGACAGCTTCGTCTCCCACCGCGTCTGCCAGTGGTTTGGCCCGGAATTCGTGTAGCCGGGGATGATGAGGATGTCGGCGTCCTTGGCTTTCATGGCGCCCATGTAGAGGGGCACTCTCGCGCCCGCAAGGCGGTGCCGCCGCCGAAAAGCGAAGCGTCAGCCAGCGTCCGGGCCGCTCGCGGTGGCGCGCGTGGTCTGCTCCGTCAATTCATCGAAATACCCGTCGGCGTAGAGGAAACCTCCCACGGCAAGGCAGATCGCCAAGGCCCACACGACGTACCGCGTTATGCCGGCGCGGCGCTCCTCGAAGTCGTAGTCGTATCTCGCCATCAGTGGTCTCCATGGCCCCGATGGGCAGAGAACGACCCTGCCTGCGGACGGTTCCCGGCCGTTCAGGCGGCTCCGAAGACGCGCGAGAAGATCGTATCGACGTGCCTTGTGTGGTAGCCGAGGTCGAATTTCTCTCGGATGACCTCTTCGGACAGGGCGGCGCGGACGTCCTCGTCGCCGAGCAGCTCCTCGAGGAAATCCTTGCCTTCCTCCCAGACCTTCATGGCGTTGCGCTGTACGAGCCGATAGGCATCTTCCCGCGATACGCCTGCCTGCGTCAACGCCAGGAGAACCCGCTGCGAATGCACCAGGCCGCGGTACTTGTTCATGTTCTCCAGCATGTTGTCAGGATAGACGACGAGCTTTTCGACGACCCCTGTGAGGCGCGCCAGCGCGAAATCGAGGGTGATCGTGGCGTCCGGTCCGATCATGCGCTCCACCGAGGAGTGGGATATGTCCCGCTCGTGCCAGAGCGCCACGTTCTCCATGGCCGGCAAGGCATAGGAGCGCACCATACGGGCAAGGCCCGTGAGGTTCTCCGTCAGCACCGGATTGCGCTTGTGCGGCATGGCGGAAGAGCCTTTCTGACCGGGAGAGAAGTACTCCTCGACTTCCAGGACCTCGGTCCGCTGCAGGTGCCGGATCTCGATCGCGAGCCGTTCGATGCAGGATGCGACGACACCGAGCGTGGCAAAGAACATCGCATGGCGGTCACGCGGGACCACCTGAGTGGATACCGGCTCCGGTTTCAGCCCCATCTTTTCCGCCACGTGTTCCTCGACGCGCGGATCGATGTTGGCGAAGGTGCCGACTGCGCCCGAGATGGCGCAAGTGGCGATCTCCTCGCGTGCCGCAATCAGCCGCGACCGGCAGCGGTCGAATTCCGCGTAGGCCTGCGCGAGCTTGACACCGAAGGTCGTCGGTTCGGCATGAATGCCGTGTGAGCGGCCGATCATGACGGTATCCTTGTGCTCGAAGGCACGCTTCTTCAGCGCCGCGAGCAGGCCGTCGATATCGGCCAGCAGGATGTCGGATGCACGCGCGAGCTGCACGTTCAGGCAAGTGTCGAGCACGTCCGAGGACGTCATGCCCTGGTGGACGAACCGCGCATCGGGCCCGACGATCTCGGCCAGATGCGTCAGGAAGGCGATCACGTCGTGTCGCGTCTCGCGTTCGATCTCGTCGATCCGCTCGACGTCGAATTCCGCCGATCCGCCCTTGGCCCAGATCGTCCGCGCGGCTGTCTCCGGGATCACTCCCAGCTCCGCGAGGGCATCGCATGCATGCGCCTCGATCTCGAACCAGATCCTGAATTTCGTCTCGGGCGACCAGAGGGCGACCATCTCGGGCCGCGAATAGCGGGGGATCATGCGTTCATTCCTGACGTTCCGGAAGCAGACGCCGCTCTAGCAGACACCGCCGCCTTCCTCAACGCGCCCCGACGGCACGCCACAGGGAAACGGCGAGGAGAGCCGGGAGTCCGATAGGCAGGAACATGCGGACACCAAGGACGGCGAAATGATAGATCGCTACCGCCGAGGTGAAGACGAACTGGAAAATCCAGCCGATCGTCAGAGCCGGCTCGTGCCAGGAGGAATAGTAAAGCCGGTAGTGCATGGCGAACAGAAGGGCGGTCGCCCCGATCGTGGCTACTGCGAGCGTCACCAGGAACGCCGCGAACCGGGTGTCGGAACGGCTCCTGCGCGAGACGAAGCCCGCCGCCAGAATGGCGGGGAGATAGGAGACGAGCCCGCCGAGGGCGAAGAGCGCGGCGACCGAGAGGATCGCCGTTTCATTCTGCCATCCCCGTTGCCAGACAGCGACCGCGGCGCTGGCAGACATGATGCCGCCCCATGCGATGGAACCGATCAGAAGGCGCGATATCCGCAGGCTCGCCGGCTTGACCAGGGAAGTGCGCACGACGTCCGGGATCGCGGGCGGGGAGCCTCGTCTGTCGTTCACAGGCGCCCGGTCACGGCGATCCAGTGATAGTCGGGTCCCTCGAAGCCGACGCTCTCGACCGCGATCAGCACCGCGAAGGACGGCTGTCCCGCATCTGGGAAGATCGTCTGGACCGCTCCGAGCCGATAACCTGTCGGACAGTTGCGGCTCCGGGGGATCGACGTATCCTCGGTGAGCAGTTTCATCTGCGCTCCTTCTGCCAGATCGATGCGCAAGAGCCTGAACCCCATCGTCGGACCCAGATTCTCGCAACCTCGAGCATCGAGCGTGAACTCCTCCAGCCGGAACTCGATCGAGCGATCGACGGCCGGGATGACCGGGCGCGGGTTGACTGCGAGGCGGAAGGGGTCGGCGGACAGTTCCGTGATTGCGTTGGCACCGGCGGTATGACCGCTGTTCGCCTCAAGCTCGGCATCCGATACGATCGACTGAGCGGGAGCCCGCGCCTGTTCGCGTGCATCCCGCAGCGATGCGTCTTCGCTTTGCACCGCTATGCGGATGGGTGTTCCGGGAACGAATGTGTCCGTCTCGACATCGACGTAGAACCTGTTGGCATAGGGAAATCCCGAGCCGTCCTGGATTCCGTACTCCTCGAAGGCGAAGATCGAGCCGTCGGCGCTGAATCCCAGGATATTGAGCTCCGAGACGTTTCCCGCATGGGCGGACCCGCTGGCGAGCATCGGGAGGAGGAGGAAAATCGCTGTCAGCAGTCTGGTCATCGTAAGACTCCGGATGGGGCGGCCGTGCCCGGCGCGGCTTCTCAGCCTATCAGGATTCGCCGCGGCTTGCCCGCATGCGCTGCGACCAGGTCGGGAAGAGGTCGCCTTCGGCCGGGCTTGCATCGTGCACGCCGCGTGCGATGGCGCGCGCCACGGTCGACGCAGCGGCCGCGCAAAGGTCGATCATCCGGTCGCCGGGCGGGGTCTGTCCGCTCGCACCGGTCGCCAGCGCGAACACCAGGTCGCCGTCGGCCGGCGTGTGAGCCGGCCACAGCGCTCTGGCGAAGCCGTCATGGGCAGCCATCGCCAGACGCTTCGCGGCAGCCTTGGTCAGGGCCGCGTCGGTGGCGATGATCGCGATCGTCGTGTTCGCACCCGGCGCGTTCCCGTCGCGGAATTTCAACCGGACCTCGGAGGCATCCGGCGGCATCGGCGCCGGCAGGCCCAGGCCGCCGAATTCGTTGCCGATCTCGAAGGGAGCGGCCCAGAGGTGGGGCGTCAGTCCGACGGTGGCCGAGCCGACGGCGTTGACCGCAACCAGTGCCGCGACGGTGACGCCGTCTGCCGTCATCGACGACGCCGTTCCCAGGCCACCCTTGAGGCCGGCGATGAGCGCGCCGTAGCCCGCTCCGGCTGAGCCGGTTTCAAAGCGGTCGGCGGCCGAAACGGCGGCCTCGTACCCAAGGTCGCGATAGGGCGAGAAGCGCCCCCAGTCCTTGTCGCCGCCGTTGACGAGATCAAAGAGGATTGCCGCGGGCACGATCGGAATCGAAAGACCACGTACCTTCACGCCTACGTTGCTTTCGCGCAGGAACGCCTGGACACCCGACGCCGCGTCGAGCCCGAAAGCGGACCCGCCCGCCAGGACGATCGCATCGACCGTCTCCACCGTGTTGTGAGGTTCGAGCAGGTCGGTCTCCCGCGTACCGGGTGCGCCGCCCAGAATCTGGACCGCTCCGACCGTCAGACGATCGCATAGGACGGCGGTCACACCTGAACGGATTTTTCGTTCATGTGCATTGCCCACGCGCAATCCGGCGACGTCGGTCAATGAATTGCGTGGGCCAGTCCGAAGAACCATTCTCTTCACTCACTTCACAGGCACGAAATCGCGGCCGTCATACTGGAACAGCCGGTACTGGTTTCCCGCCCAATCGCCCGATTGGTCGAAACGGATTTCTCCGAGAGCGGTCGCAAACGAGCCGCTGGCGAGTGCATCCGAAGCGGGTCTGCCGTCCTTCCCGGCCGCGAGCGAAGCCGACAGCGCGATCTCGACGGCGGCATAGGCGGGCAGGACATAGCCGATCGGATCCACTCCGGCTTCCCTCATGTCCGACACCACACCGTCGTCTGCGACATCCGCCCAGTCCGGCAGTCCTACCATCAGCGTACCGGGAACCAGGTCGACGTCGTCGCGTGCGGCGCGCAGGGCTTCCCCGCCGGCGATCACGAGGTCGTAGTCGAGTTCTGCCGCGTCCCGGCCCAGTATCGCGAGGTCGGAGCGGTCACCGCCGGCGAAGACGTGGGTCGCGCCGGCCTTGCGCAGGCGACCCGCCAGGGCGATCTGGTTTTCGAGCTGAGGCCGGAACGTGTCCGTGAAGACGGGCTTCAGGCCCGACTGCTCCGCGGAGAGGCGAAATCCTTCCGCGAGCTCCCGACCGTAGATCGTGCCGTCGTCGATGATGGCGAAGAGTTCACCTCGCCAGCGATCGGTGAGGATTGCTGCGACTGCCTCCAGTTCGTCGCTGGCGCGCGGTGCCAGCCTGAAGACGGGCCAGCCGCTTTTTTCGCGCCGATCCGTGAGGCTGTCGATCCGGACACCGACCGTGATGGCTGGGATGCCGGCCTCGGCGAGGATCGGCATCGCGGCCTCGATCGCTTCGATGCAGAGGAAGCCGGTCACCACCGACACTCCAGAATCGACGAAGTCGTGGGCCGCGGCGCTGCCGTCTTCGGCGGTGCATCCGGTGTCGCGTACTTCCAGACTGGCATCGGCGCTGCTTGCCCGGACAGCGGCGGCGGCGCCTGCCCGCATTTGTTCGCCCAACAGGGCGGAGCTTCCCGAAAGCGGCGCCGCGAGGCCGATCTTGGCGGCCGCGGCGGTCCCGGAGGACAAGGCGAGCAACAGGAGCGCCGTCGGGAGATGGTTGAACATGGCTTCGCTTTTTCACGTGATCGCCGTCTGGTCAGCAATCTGGTAAAGAACGTTCGTCGGGCGCGCAATCCGACGCAGCCGCACCGCTTGTGGCTTTTCCCCATCACCCTATATTGGCGCCCATGTTCCATCACCTTCCGGAAGGCGCAGGCGCGTGTTGAAGAAGAGCCAGGTCGAAGCTGGGCTCTATCGCGATGCCATGGCGAATTTCGCCGGCGCGGTGCATATCGTTGCGACCGACGGGGCGGCCGGGCGGCGCGGCGTGACGGTCATCGCCGCATGCTCTGTTTCCGACAATCCGCCCACGATCTTGGTCTGCCTCAACCGGGAGAACGAAGCGAACGACAGTTTCCGCGACAACGGCGTATTCGCACTGAACACGCTCGCGACGCGGCACGAGCCCATATCGTCCGATTTCTCGGGCCTCACCGGAAAATCACAGGAGGAGCGTTTCCGGCAGGGCCGGTGGGAGACCCTGGCGACGGGCGCTCCTACTCTCGCCGACGCGCTTGCGGTCTTCGACTGCGAAGTCGTCGACACGAAGGATTTCGCCACGCACCGGGTCCTATTCGGGCGGGTGAAGGCGCTGCATGTCGGCGACGACGCGCGCCCGCTTCTGTATCATCGCCGTTCGTACCACGTCCTCTAGCGGCGCATCATCGCATGGAGAAAGCATGAGCGAATCGATCAGGCACGAGCTTCCGCAGTCCATCGACGAAACGACGGCGCTGCTCGAAGGCGCCGACTACGTCGCCGACCGTGCGCTTGCGACCGTGCTTTTCCTCAGCCTGCGGATGAAGCGGCCGCTCTTCCTGGAGGGAGAGGCCGGCGTCGGCAAGACGGAGATTGCCAAGGTGTTGGCAAGCGCACTCGGGCGGCGGCTGATCCGGCTCCAGTGCTACGAAGGACTGGACGTCTCCTCCGCCGTCTATGAGTGGAACTATGCCGCCCAGATGATCGAGATCCGGATGGACGAGGCCGCCGGCCAGACCGACCGCGATCTCATGGAGAAGAACGTCTTCTCCGAAAAATATCTGATACGGCGCCCGATCCTCGATGCGCTGTCGGGCACGGGCGGCAGGTCCCCGGTGCTTCTCATCGACGAGCTCGATCGGACGGACGAGGCCTTCGAGGCCTTCCTGCTGGAAATCCTGTCCGACTTCCAGGTCACCGTACCCGAGCTCGGGACGATCAAGGCGGAGGAGCCGCCGATCGTAATCATCACCACGAACCGGACCCGCGAAATCCATGATGCGCTCAAGCGGCGCTGTCTCTATCACTGGGTCGACTACCCCGACGCGGCGCGGGAACTGGAGATCGTGCACCGGAAGGTTCCCGGTGCGAACCGGCAGCTCTCCGCCGAACTGGTTCGCTTCATCCAGAAGCTTCGCGAACTCGACCTCTTCAAGTCGCCGGGCGTGGCCGAGACGATCGATTGGGCGAGTGCGCTGACGGAACTCGACAAGATCGCGCTGGATCCCGAGACGGTCTCGGACACGATCGGCGTCCTGCTCAAGTACCAGGACGACATCGCACGGATCGAGCAGGGCGAGGGCCGGCGCCTTCTCAAGGAAGTACAGGCCGAACTGGCCGCGGCGGAGTAACAACGTTGGACGCTGCCGCTGTCTCGAACGCCGCCAGGGCTGATGGTCGGCTTGCCGACAACATCGTCTATTTCGCCCGTGCGCTGCGCAAGGCCGGCATGCGTGTCGGGCCGGCTTCCGTAAAAGATGCAATCGAGGCGGTGCTCGCCGCAGGCATCGGCACGCGGGAGGACTTCTACTGGGTGCTCCATTCCGTTCTGGTGACGCGGCATGAGGACCACGCGACGTTCGACGAGGCCTTCCGGCTGTTCTGGAAGTCGCGCGAGCTGATCGAGAAGATGCTGGCGATGTTCTCGCCCGTCGCGCCCGACATGCGGGAAAAGCAGAAGCCCCGCGCCGCCGAGAGCCGTGTGGCGGACGCCATGTTCGAGGGGCACGACAAGAAGCGCAAGCCGCAGGAGATGCCGGAGATAGAGGTGGACGCACGCTTCACCGTCTCCGGCAGCGAGGTGCTGCGCGGAAAGGATTTCGCGCAGATGACGGCGCGCGAGATCGCCGAGGCGAAGCGGGCGATATCCGATCTCCGGCTGCCTTTCGATCTCGTGAAGACGCGTCGATACAGGTCCGATCCGCGCGGCCGGCGCACCGATGCGCGCGCCATGCTGCGCAGCGGGCTCAGAACGGGCGGAGACCTCATTCTGCCGAAATTCCGGTCGCATCGGGAAATCCATCCGCCGCTGGTCGTGCTGGCGGACATTTCCGGTTCGATGAGCCAGTACACCCGCATCTTCCTGCACTTCCTTCACGCACTGACCGAAAAACGCCGACGCGTGCACACTTTCGTCTTCGGTACGAGGCTGACCAACCTGACGCGCCAGATGCGGCATCGCGACCCGGACGAGGCGCTGGCCGACAGTTCGCTGGCGGTTCGCGACTGGTCCGGAGGCACACGCATCGGCCAGACGCTGCACGAATTCAACCGCGTCTGGTCGCGGCGGGTGCTGGGGCAGGGCGCGACCGTCCTCCTCATTACCGACGGACTGGAGCGCGAGGACATCGCCATGCTCGGGACGGAGATCGAGCGGCTGCACAAGTCCTGCCGCCGGCTGATCTGGCTCAATCCGCTGCTGAGGTTCGACGGTTTCGAGCCGAAGGCGAGGGGCGTGCGGACCATGCTTCCCCATGTGGACGAATTCCGTCCGGTCCACACGCTCGATGCGCTGCAAGACCTTTGTGCATCCCTGTCACGGACGCGTTCGCGCGAAGCCGACCCGCGTCGCTACATTTCGCTGCTTGGCAACCGGCAGGTGGCGTGACCATATTCCGCGGAGGAGAACGCCATGCAAGCAGCAGTACTCGATGAATCGCTCGATCCGCTGGTAGCGGCGGAAAACTGGTTGAACGAGGGCAGGGACGTGGCCATCGCGACGGTGGTCGAGACCTGGGGCTCCGCACCGCGCCCCGTCGGCAGTCATCTCGTGATCGACGCGGACGGCAACTTCCAGGGATCTGTCTCAGGCGGATGCGTCGAAGGCGCGGTCGTCGCCGAAGCGGTCGATATCCTCGAGAGTGGCGAGGCGAAGATGCTGGAGTTCGGCGTTGCCGACGAGTCGGCCTGGCAGGTCGGGCTCTCCTGCGGCGGCCGCATCAAGGTCTATGTGGAACGGCTCGGCTGATCGGAGGTAGCGATGGATCCGCAGTCGCTCAAGACCATCAACGCCGCCCGCCAGGCGCGCGAAGCCGTCATGCTTGTCACCGATCTTTCGGATGGCAGCGGTCGTGTCCTGCGCGAGGACGATCGCGTTACCGGCAGCCTCGGCGGAGCGGTCGAAAAGGCATTCAGATCGGGCAGATCGGGGATGGTCGAGGCCGACGGCCGGTCCCTGTTCCTCAACGTGCATCTGCCGCCACCCCGCCTGGTGGTCATCGGTGCTGTTCACATCAGCCAAGCCCTGGCGCCCATGGCGCGGATCGCCGGCTACGACATGGAGATCATTGATCCGCGCACCGCATTCGCCACGCCGGAGCGTTTCCCCGATGTCCCGCTGCATGCGGAGTGGCCCGAGATCGTGCTGAAAGACCGGCCGTTCGATGCCTACACCGCGGTGGCCGCCGTGACGCACGATCCCAAGATCGACGACTTCCCGCTCAAGGCCGCATTGGAGGCAGGATGTTTCTACGTCGGTGCCCTCGGCAGCCGCAAGACGCATGGCAAGCGCGTCGAGCGCCTTGCCGGGATGGGGCTCCGGGACGACGTCGTTTCGCGCATCCGGGCTCCGATCGGTCTCGATATCGGTGCCTCCAGCCCGGCGGAGATCGCCGTCGCGGTGCTCGCCGAAGTGATCTCGGCCTTCCGCTCGCGCGGCTTGCGGGAAGAGGCGAGAAGCCGCGCGGCATGAGGTTCGGCCTTGTCCCGACCGAGCAGGCGGAAGGCGCGATCCTGGCGCATGCGACCGCTGTCGACGGGCGCAAGCTGAAGAAGGGACACCGCCTTTCGGCCAATGACCTGGCGGCGCTTTCTGCTGCCGGCCACCGCCGGATCGTTGCGGCCGTCCTCGATCCCGGCGATCTTGGGGAAGACGAGGCGGCCCGTCGCATTGCCGTCGCGCTGCAAACGAGCCTCGTCGAGGTGAAGTCGCCGGCCACCGGCCGGGTCAATCTCCACGCGGCCGAAGCCGGCGTGTTCACAGTCAGTCGCACCCTTGTCGATGCGGTGAATGCAGTCGATCCGGCCATCACCGTCGCCACAGTCGCCGAGTACTCCGCGGTCCAGGCCGGGCAGATGGTCGCGACCGTGAAGATCATCCCGTTCGCGGTCGCCGGTGAACTCGTCGAGCGGGTGACCGCGCTTTGCGCAGGCGGCAAGGCGTTTGCGGTCAACGCCTTTGCTTCGAAACAGGCCAGCCTGATCCAGACCATCCTGCCGGGGCTCAAGGCAAGCGTCCTCGACAAGACGGCCCGCATCACGCGCGAGCGGCTGCAGCGCCTTCGGTGCACGATTCTCGGAGAACGGAGAACGGCGCACGACGAAACCGAACTCGCGACCGCGGTCGGGGAAGCTGCGGCGTCATCCGATCTCGTGCTCGTCTTCGGCGCTTCGGCCGTCAGTGACATCGACGACGTCATTCCGGCCGCCATCCGACGCGCCGGCGGCGTGGTCGAGCGGTTCGGGATGCCGGTCGATCCCGGCAACCTGCTGGTGCTGGGACGGATCGGCGCGGTTTGTGTGCTGGGCGCGCCTGGCTGCGCGCGCAGTCCCAAGGTCAACGGTTTCGACTGGGTCCTCGAGCGCATCGTGGCAGGCGTTCCGATCGGGTCCGACGAGATCGCCCGCATGGGCGTCGGCGGCCTGCTCATGGAGATCGCGACCCGTCCACAACCGCGCGAGAAGGCCGCGCCGGCCCGACTGCCGAAGGTCTGCGCAGTCATCCTCGCCGCCGGTCGGTCGAGCCGCATGGGAGGGCCGAACAAGCTGCTTGCCTCCTTCGACGGAGAGCCGCTGGTCCGGCGGACCGCCGATCGTGTGACGGCAAGTCGCGCGGCTTCCGCCATCGCGGTGCTCGGGCATCAGGCCGAGCGGGTGTCGATGGCGCTTGAGGGAGCGGGTGTGGGAACGATCGAGAACCCGGACTTCGGGTCGGGCCTTTCCTCGTCGCTGAAGGCGGGCATCCGGGCGCTTCCCGAAGATACGCAGGGTGCTCTCGTCACTCTCGGTGACATGCCACAGGTGAGCACCGACGAACTTGACCGGATGATTGAGGCCTTCGAGAGATCAGGCGGGAACTGCATCGTTCGAGCGACACACGACGGCAAGCGCGGCAATCCCGTGATCCTGCCGCGCAGCCTGTTCCCGGCGGTCGAGGCGCTGGAGGGCGATACGGGCGCGCGGCATATCGTGGAAGGCGGCGCCGCCGAAGTCGTCGACGTGGAGATCGGGAAGGGGGCTTCGCTGGATGTCGACACGCCCGAAGCGATGCTGGAAGCCGGCGGCGTTCTCCAGGACTGACCTTGCCTTGAACGCCGCACGGCGGCTATTCAGCGGCGCATGACCTTCGTCCGGACCACCCTCCACGCAGCTTTCGTCATCTTCCTGTCGATGACTCTCGCGGCATTCGCCGCCAACCTGCAGCTGCAGCCGTTCAAGGACAATCTGTTCGCCTATCCCGGTCTCCTGTCGTCATCGGACGACGGCGCCTACCGGGTGGTCGATTATCGCGAGATGCGCGACATCAACCAGCGTGACGAAATTCCGGAACGGCGGGCGCATGGCCGCTACGTCTCGCTCGGCGTCCGCCGGCAGCAGCAGAATCTCTCGCTCGACGGCATTCCGCACGTGGCTGTCGGCCCGACCTCCGGTGCCAGGATCATCACGGTCTACCTGCACGGGCAGGGCGGCAGTCGCAAGCAAGGCGTCGACGACTTCACGTTCGGCGGCAACTTCAATCGCATCAAGAACCTGATGGTGGAGAATGGCGGACTGTACCTCTCTCCGGATTTTCCCGACTTCGGTGAAGCGGGCGCTTCCAGCGTCGCGAGCCTGGTCGGGCACTATGCGAAAAATTCGCCCGGCGCACCGGTGTTCATTGCCTGCGGATCGATGGGCGGGGCCCTCTGCTACCGGCTTGCTCAAGATAGCGGGATCGTGCCGCGGCTCGGGGGCCTGCTGCTTCTCGGCTCGATGTGGGATGACGGATTCCTGAAGAGCGCCGCCTTCAAGGCACGCGTGCCGCTCTTCATCGCACAGGGGAGCCGGGACACCGTATTCCCGGTCGAAAGCCAGGAATCCTTCTTCCGAAAGATCCGCGCTGCCGCTCCCGATTATCCGGTCCGGATGGTACGATTCGAGACCGGCACGCACGGAACGCCCATCCGCATGACCGATTGGCGAGAGACGCTGAACTGGATGCTCTCTGCCCGCTGACCGCTATCCCACAGAAGGAATGATCACGATGACCGGCCATATCGATCCCACGCGCGAGAAATTCGGTGAATTCCGCAAGCTTCCAGAGGAAGGTCCGATCCACATGCTGAACCTGGTGCGGCTGCGCGATCAGGCCGCTTATCCGGACGGTCGCGAAGCGACTGGCGCGGAAGCCTATGCCGCATACGGCCGCGAGAGTGGACCCGTCTTCCGGCGCGTCGGTGGCCGTATCGCCTGGACTGGCGACTTCCGGCTCATGCTGATCGGTCCGGAAGACGAGCGCTGGGACCACTGCTTCATCGCCGAGTATCCATCGGGCGCCGCTTTCGTGGAGATGGTCAAGGACCCCGAGTATCAGAGAGCGGTCGTGCACCGGCAGGCGGCCGTCCAGGACTCCCGCCTTATCCGGCTGGCGCCGAAGAAGGCTGGAGCGGGTTTCGGTGAGTAGTTCGCCTCAGGGTGCCGTGAAGTAGTCCAGCACCGTCTGCGGATTGATCTCGCCATCGTAGGAGGCATCGACCTCGTATCTCACCAACACGAACTGCCCGTCCCGGAAGAGCCACAGGCCAGAGGAGGAGGCGTCACCCACTCCGCGCCATTTCGAGTTCGAGGTGATCGTATGGTCTTCGGCTGAGTAGAACGAGTTCACGAGCTGGTCCTGCGCCGAATAGCCGTTGATCCGGATTTCTTCCACCGCGCTTTCGAAATCGCTCTCGTCTTCGCGCCCGATGTCGAGGTCCGGCGTCGCGAACTGGATATGGCGCAGGCCATCCGGGTCGGTCCATAGATAATAGACATGCGTTTCGTTGTAGGCGCCCATCCCGCAGAAGAAGCGGAAGAGATGCGCCTCCTGCGGAGGCTCGTCGGGGCTGGAGTATGACGTCCGGAACTCGATCGTATATGCTTCGGGTGCGTTTGCCGCCTCCTCCTGGCCCGCGCCCCAGCCGCAGGATCCCGCATACGAAATCTCGAATCGTTTCCGGGCCTGATCGAGAAGGGCATCACGTTTCGCAGGAGCAGGCACGTCGCCGCATCGTTCCGGCACCGCGTTTTCCAGCGGCTCCTCCGCTTGCAAGAACGACCATTCGGAAATGTGCAGCGGCTGAAACGGGACGCCCTGGATTTGCGGATTGGCCAGCCGTGCCATCATGCAACCGGAAAAAACCTGCTCGCTTCCATCGGCGTTCGTTGCCCGTATCGCCACCGGCACGTTGAAGAAGCTGCTGCCCGCGGCCCCTTCCTCGCTGACGGCGCCCGTGACCAGTTCCACCTGCGCCGTGTCGGCATATCCCTGCGCGAAGGCGTCGAAATCGGCGGCAGGCTTCCTGTCGCCGTAGTAGCCCCAGGCGCGGGCGTATTCCTTCCTGTTGACGGCGTTGTAGTAGGATTGGATCAGGGAGACGGCGTCCGAACGATCGTCAGAGTACGGCCCGGATTGGGAGCGGGCATCCAGGGGATGCAGGGATGCGATCCCGAGCACGAGCAGAGCGATGGGGCGAGTCATCATGGCGAATCTCCGGTCCGATATGCCACAGTAGACCCGGTTTTCGGCGCGTCTGTGAAGCCGGTTACGCCACGGCCTCGGAATGATTGCCGGGAGACCGCCGGTCAGCGTGCCGCCATCTGCCGCGCGATCCTCGGGAAATCGGCCGGCTTCACGCCGATGTCTGCCCTTTCGGAATTGCTCATCCCGTTCAAAAGAAGCAGCGCGCTTCGGTAGCGCTGCTCTTCGCTCGGGCGCGGTCGCGAGAACAGTTCGGTGAGGAAGCCCATGGTGCAAACTCCTGTCTGGTTCCTCCCGGTCGCTTCTATAGATGTGATTCGTGACAGATATTGCACTGCAGCAAAACGCATGGCTCCCATGCGGGAACCATCCTGGTGATCCGCGCAACCGGATGCGGTCGTTCAATTTAGAGCGGCTTGTCCGGAGGATTGTTAAGTGATTTCGCATAGTCTGGGAGCAGTTTGCATCCGCCCGCGTTGTAGGTGCGGAGGATTGGTGATGAACACGTTTACCACGAGCGAATTCACATCGCTGCTCGACGAACTCCTCGCAAGATCCGAGCGGGAGGACGCGTCCGCGCGACCATCCATGCCCTTCGGCTACGTGGCTCCGAATGACGCCGTGGAGGAACTGTGGGCGAGCATGCCCAGCGACTTCGTGGAAAGCGTCTACCGCGACTCCGACCAGCGGGAGACGGTTCGCGATACTCCTGGAATGGAGACGCCGGAGCCCGCCGCAGCGCCTCTGCCGCCCGTCGATCCCGACGTGATCGCCGCCGAACTCCGGATGGCGAACGCCCGTTGGCCAAAGGATTTCGATCGCATCCGACGCGAATTCGCCATGGCCAATCACCCCGATCGCGTCGAGCCGCGGTTGCGGGACCGCGCGGTGATCCGCATGCAGATCGCCAACATGCTGATCGACCAGGAGAAGCGTCGGCTTTCGGGCCGCCGCTGACGGACGCGTTCGGCCGCTGCGATCTCGCGGCGAACGGCGATGTCCTGCACCTGGAGGTGAGCGCGACCAGCAAAGAGGGGCTGGAGCGAATGCGTGGTGTGATCGCCGGTCACTCGACCTTCCGCGAAACAACCGGGATCACCTGGAACTGAGTGGCGACAGGGATGCGTCGGCTCTCTGCATTGAGCCCGGCAGGAACTTCATTATAAGGGTGCCTCCCGCCCGCGACGCATTCGCAAACAGATCAGAACGGAGCACAATCTTGCAGAAGCGCCCCCTCGGCCGCACCGGCCTTTCCGTGTCCGCAATCTGCCTCGGCAGCATGACCTGGGGCGAGCAGAACAGCGAGGCCGAAGGCCACGCACAGATCGATATGGCCCTGGACCGGGGCGTGAACTTCATCGACACCGCCGAGCTGTATCCGATTCCTCCAAAGCCGGAGACGCAAGGGCGTACCGAGGCGATCATCGGAAGCTGGCTGAAGAAGAACGGCGGGCGCGACCGTATCGTCCTGGCATCCAAGGTGGTGGGCCGCACGGCCAACGACTGGTTCCGCGGCGGACGTTCCTCACGTCTGGTCCGCGCCGACATTTTCGATGCCATCGAGAAGTCACTGGCCAAGCTGCAGACGGACCACCTCGACCTCTATCAGATCCATTGGCCCGAGCGTGCGATCCCCTGGGGTGCAAACCCGACACGCATCGAAGGCGATGTCGCGGAGGTCGATGACGAGACCCCCATCGCCGAGACGCTGGGCGTCTTCGACGAACTGGTGAAACAGGGCAAGATCAGACACTTCGGCCTGTCGAACGAGAGTTCCTGGGGCGTCATGCGCTTTCTCGCAGAGAGCGACAGTGGAACCGGGCCGCGGGTGGCCTCGATCCAGAACGCATACAATCTCGTGAACCGGACCTTTGAGGTGAATCTCGCTGAAGTCTGTCGGCGGGAACAGGTGGGCCTGCTCGCCTATTCACCGCTGGCCCAGGGATATCTCACGGGCAAGTACGACAACGGGGCGCTGCCGACGGGCTCGCGCAAGCAGCTCTTCGACCGCCTGCAGCGCTATGAGAAGCCCCATGCGGCCGAGGCGCACCTTGCCTACAACGACCTCGCCCGCGCATTCGGCATGGAGCCGGCGCTGTTCGCCAATGCCTTCGTCACGCACAGGCCGTTCGTGACCTCCAACATCATCGGCGCCACCTCGCTGGAGCAACTTTCGACCGCGCTTGACTCCATGGAAGTAAAGTGGACGGAAGAGATGCAGGAGGCGGTGGATGACATCCATCAGAGGGTCGGGAATCCCTGCCCCTAGGCTTCGGAGGGGGATTTCGACATGACCGGAAACATGCCGGCGGCTGGAGGAGGCCGCTTCGATCCGCCGGACGAGATCTGCCGCCTCGGCGCTGCCGACCTCGCGCAAGCGATCCGCGATCGGACCTTCTCCGTCGCCGATGTCGTGGCGTCGGTGCTTTCGCGCATCGATCACGTCAACGCGCACGTCAACGCGATCGTCTCGCTGCGCGACCCCGACGACCTGCGCCGGCAGGCGGAGGAAGCGGACCGGCATCTCGCCCGCGGCGAGGCTGTCGGACCTCTCTTCGGTGTGCCGGCGGCGGTCAAGGATCTTGCCCAGACCAGGGGATTGCGTACGACCTTCGGTTCGCCGATCTTCGCACGCAACGTGCCGGACGTGGATGATTTCTTCGTCGAAAGACTGCGCGAAGCTG
The DNA here is from genome assembly GCA_963747465.1 of uncultured Alphaproteobacteria bacterium. GTDB lineage: Bacteria > Pseudomonadota > Alphaproteobacteria > Rhizobiales > Rhizobiaceae > Aquibium. The sequence goes on along the minus strand of CAVVFC010000002.1, from coordinate 345,951 downwards.
GCGCGATCATCATCGGCAAGACCAACGTCCCCGAATTCGGGCTCGGCTCCAACACCTACAACCCCGTCTTCGGCCCGACGCTGAACGCCTTCGACCACAGCCTCACCGCCGGTGGTTCCAGCGGCGGCGCTGCGGTAGCGCTCGCGCTCCACATGCTGCCGGTCGCCGATGGCAGCGACATGGGCGGATCGTTGCGCAATCCCGCCGCCTACAACAATGTATACGGGCTCCGCCCTTCGCAGGGCAGGGTCGCGCCAGGCCCGTCGCCGGAAGCATTTGTTTCCCAGATGGGTGTCGAAGGACCGCTGGCACGCAGTGTTCGCGACATGGCCTTGCTCTTGTCCGTGCAGGCCGGCGCGGACTTACGCTCGCCTCTTTGCCTCGACGGCCGTGCCGATTTCGTCGGCGCGCTGCGACCGCAGGCAAAGTATGCGCGCATCGCATGGCTCGGGGATCTCGATGGTGATCTTGCAACGGAAGCCGGAATTCTCGATCTCTGTGCGGGCGGCTTGAAATTGCTCGAGGATGCCGGAGCGGCCGTGGAACCACATGTGCCTGCATTCGACTTCGAGGCACTTTGGCAGGCGTTCGTCACCTTGCGCCACTTTACGTCCGGCAGTGCGCTGAAGGTCCACTATGACAACCCTGAACGGCGATACCTCCTGAAACCGGAGGCGATCTACGAGGTCGAAGGTGGCCTCGAACTCGTGGCAGCCGAGATCTACGCTGCTTCGCAGGTCCGCACCGCCTGGTACCGGCATGTCGTCGGTCTGTTCGACCGCTTCGATTTCCTGGCGCTGCCGACGGCCCAGGTCTTCCCGTTCCCGATCGATCGCCATTGGCCGGAAGAAATCGCCGGCCGCAGGATGGACAGCTATCACCGCTGGATGGAGGTCTGCGCGCTCGCCACGATGGCCGGCTGCCCCGCCGTCAACGTGCCGGTGGGCTTCGATGCGAGGGGCCGTCCGATGGGCATGCAGCTGATCGGCCGCCCGCGCGGCGACCAGGCGGTGCTGGACCTCGCAGCCGCCTACGAGGAGGTCACTCCTTTCGGCGTTCGGTAGCAAGCGATCGCGACACGCTTCAGGCGCCGATCGGCACCTTCAACTGCTGTCCGACGAAGATCTGGTTCGGATCGCTGATCAACTGCGGATTGCCGCGCGCGATGCGCGTAAACTGGCCAGCGTCGCCGTAATTGTCCCGCGCGATCTTCGACAGCGTGTCGCCGGGCTTCACCACGTGGATGCGATAGCCGACATAGCCTGGCACGATGCGGGGTCCGTAGATCACCGGCACGATCACCTTGTTGATCTCGGACCCGTCCTGTGCGCTTTCTTCGAACACTTCCACGAACAGCCGGTCGAGTTGGAAGGCAGCATTGCCGATCGCCGCCTGGACCTGGAACTGGCCGTGCTCGCCGGTGCCGCCGCCGACGTTGAAAAAGCCGGTCCGCTCGTCGTGACCTTCGTGGACGCGCCAGTTCAGCGTGGCTTCGAAACCCTGTCCGATCCCGGCGATGAGCAAGGGGTCTCCGACGAGGTCGAACGGCTGGGGCTGCTGGATCTTGTTCTGGACGACGTTGGGCATGGCGCGATCCTCCGGGACTGCGACGACGTCGCGGCGTTCACCTTCGGAGTGTTTCTGACTTGATCCCCAACGTACGTCTGTGGCGTGGCTCACAAATGGCGGCTTGTTCTACAGCGGAATGTTGTCGTGCTTCTTCCAGGGATTCTCCAGATCCTTGTTGCGCAGCATCCTCAAGCCGCGCGCCACGCGGCGGCGGGTCGAGTGCGGCATGATCACCTCGTCGACATAGCCGCGCTCGGCCGCCACGAAGGGCGACAGGAAGCGGTCCTCGTAGGCCTTGGTGTGGGCCGCGATTTTTTCCGGGTCGGCGATGTCCTTGCGGTAGATGATCTCGACCGCGCCCTTGGCGCCCATCACCGCGATCTGCGCCGACGGCCAGGCATAGTTCAGGTCGCCGCGCAGGTGCTTCGACGCCATGACGTCATAGGCGCCACCATAGGCCTTGCGCGTGATGATCGTTATCTTCGGCACGGTAGCCTCCGCATAGGCGAAGAGCAGCTTCGCGCCATGCTTGATGAGCCCGCCATATTCCTGCGCGGTCCCGGGCAGGAAGCCGGGCACGTCGACGAAAGTGACGATCGGGATCGAGAAGCAGTCGCAGAAGCGCACGAAGCGCGCCGCCTTGCGCGATGCGTCGGAATCGAGCACGCCGGCCAGCACCATCGGCTGGTTCGCCACGAAGCCGACCGTGCGGCCTTCGACGCGGCCGAATCCGGTGACGATGTTTTTCGCGAATGCCGCCTGGATCTCGAAGAAGTCGCCTTCGTCGCAGGTCTTCAGGATCAGTTCCTTGATGTCGTAAGGCTTGTTCGCATTATCGGGCACCAGCCGGTCGAGCGACATGTCGACCTCGTCGACGGACTGGAAGCATTCGATCTCGGGCAGGGGCGCGGTGTTGGAGGCCGGCAGCAGGTCGATCAGTCGACGCATCTGCAGGAGCGCCTCGACGTCGTTGTCATAGGCGCCGTCGGCGATCGATGATTTGGTCGTGTGGATCGAGGCGCCGCCGAGCTGCTCCGCCGTGACGGTCTCGTTGGTCACCGTCTTCACCACGTCGGGCCCGGTGACGAACATGTAGGACGTGTCGCGCACCATGAAGATGAAGTCGGTCATAGCCGGCGAGTAGACGTCGCCGCCTGCGCACGGGCCCATGATGACGGAAATCTGCGGGATCACGCCCGAGGCCAGCACGTTGCGCTGGAAGATCTCGGCGTAACCGCCGAGCGCGGCGACACCCTCCTGGATGCGCGCGCCGCCAGCGTCATAGATGCCGATGATCGGGGCGCGGTTGCGGAGTGCCATTTCCTGGACCTTCACCACCTTTTCCGCATGCGCTTCCGACAGCGAGCCGCCGAAGACGGTAAAATCCTTTGCGAAGATGAAGACGGTGCGGCCGTTGACCGTGCCCCAGCCGGTGACGACGCCGTCGCCGGCGTATTTCGTCTTCTCCATGCCGAAATCGGTCGAACGGTGTTCGACGAACATGTCGAACTCTTCGAAGGAGCCCTCGTCCAGGAATACTCCGATGCGCTCTCGTGCCGTGAGCTTGCCGCGCTTGTGTTGCGCGGCAATGCGCTCGGCTCCGCCGCCCTGGCGGGCGACCTCGCGCCTGCGCTCCAGTTCGACCAAGACGTCCTTCATGAGCGTCGCCCCCCGGAATACCGTTCATTTGTCTGCAATCCTGTTAGCACGGCGCAAACCGAGTGCAAGCGCAACTCGGGTTTGCGGAGTATCGACGGGAAGCGGAGAGGGCGTGGCGCGGAACTACCAGCTTCCGGTGTTCTGCATCGAAGCCCACGGCTCCTGCACCGGCAGGGGATCCCCTTCCTGGAGCAGTTCGACGGAAATGCCGTCGGGCGACTTCACGAAGGCCATGTAGCCGTCGCGGGGCGGGCGATTGATGGTTACGCCCATGTCCATCAGGCGCTGGCAGGTCTCGTAGATATTGTCCACCTTGTAGGCGAGGTGGCCGAAATTGCGCCCGCCCGAATACTCCTCCGGATCCCAATTGTGGGTCAGCTCGAGTTCCGGCGCGCGCGAGGTTGCCGAGGTCGCCTTGTCCTTGGGAGCAGCGAGGAAGATCAGCGTGAAACGACCCTTGTCATTGTCGATCCGGCGCACCTCCTCCAGCCCCAGCTTGTTGCAATAGAAGTCGAGCGAGGCATCGACGTCGCTTACGCGGATCATGGTATGGAGATAGCGCATCTCGTTTTTCCCTGCCTTATTCCGGGCTTGCATGCCGCCGTGCATATGGCGCATCGGTTGCGACGAGGCAACCTGCGGCCGGCTAAGCTTGCCGAAGCTTGCGCGGGGCTTGAATCGAACTGCGTAAAACTTGAAAAAAATGCTCTACGCCTGCTGACAGGAACGGCCACGATGTTATCTTGAAATCGGGAATCAGTAGAGTGGGCGATTGGAAGGTGCGTTCGGATGGGGGATAATTCCTCTTCGGAGGGGCGGGACTTGTTCAGGGTGGATGCCCTGAACGCCGGCAACGGGACGACGGAAGATCTGACCGAGATGGCCGGTGCCATCAAGTGGTTCGACGTCGCCAAAGGATATGGATTCATCCTTCCCGACGACCCGGCCCTGGGTGACATCCTGCTCCACGTCACCTGCCTGCGGCGCGACGGTTTCCAGACCGCCATGGAGGGCGCGCGGATCGTCTGCCTCATACGGCGCGGTGATCGCGGGTTCCAGTGCTTCAAGGTCCTGTCGATGGACATGAGCACCGCCGTCCATCCCAAGGAACAGCCGGCGCAACGAACCCACGTGTCGGTTGCTCCCGAGAGCGGGCTCGAGCGTGCTCTGGTGAAATGGTTCAATCGCACCAAGGGTTTCGGCTTCCTGACACGCGGGGAAGGCACCGAGGACATCTTCATCCACATGGAGACGCTGCGGCAGTTCGGCATCGCCGAGCTGCGGCCGGGTCAGGTCGTGCTCGTCCGGTTCGGCCGTGGCGACAAGGGCCTTATGGCTGCCGAAATTCACCCCGATGTTGGTACCCTGCCGTTCTCCAACTGACGGGACAGGATATGATACGCAAGTTTGCCGGGCTGGTCGGTGTGCCAGCCCTTGTTGTTTTCACCGCGCTCTTGGCTTTCACCACCCTTCGCTCGTCTGCGCAGGAAAGCGGAAGCCCGATGATCCTGCCGGTCGATCCGGCTCCGTTGGTCGCCGAGACCTCCGAAGGAAACAGGCGCTTCGCGGTCGAGATCGCAGACGAGCCGGAAGAACGCCGCCGCGGCCTGATGTTTCGCGAGCGCATGCCGGACAGCCAGGGCATGCTCTTCGTCTTCCCGGAGACGGGGCCGCTCGGGTTCTGGATGAAGAACACCATCCTGCCGCTCGATCTCCTGTTCATCTCGGAAGACGGCGAGGTCAAGGCCATCCTCGAGGGCGAGCCATACTCGACGGACACGATCTCGCCCGGTCCGGGCGAACCTGCTCGGTTCGTGCTCGAACTGAATGCCGGAACGGCCGAGGCAGAGGGCATCGAGGTCGGAGACAGGCTGAGCCACCCCGTCATCGACGCCGCCGGCGGCAACTGAGCGTTCGGGCACGCGGCGGCATGGCTTCTTTCAGGCACGAAGGGTTCGACCTCGCCTTCATCGATCAGGGACAGGGAGACCCCATCCTCCTGGTCCACGGGTTCGCCTCCAGCATCAAGGTGAACTGGATCGGTCCCGGCTGGGTCAAGACGCTGACGGAAGCCGGGTATCGCGTGATCGCCATCGACAATCGCGGTCATGGGGGATCGTCGAGGAGCTATGATCCGGCCGACTACCATCCGTCGAGGATGGCCGCGGACGCCGTCGCTCTCCTTGATCATCTGGGCATCGATCGCGCCCATCTCATGGGCTATTCCATGGGCGCGCGCGTCTGTGCATTTGCCGCCCTCGAGCATCCCCACAGGGTCGCAACGCTGGTCTTCGGCGGGCTCGGCATCGGTATGGTCGAGGGCGTCGGCGAATGGGATCCGATTGCGGATGCCCTGCTGGTCGAGGACCCGACTTCCATCGACCACGAACGCGGACGCATTTTCCGCGCCTTCGCCGACCAGACCAGGAGCGACCGCCGCGCACTTGCCGCCTGCATCGCCATGTCACGCGAACTCCTCACCGAAGCGGACGCCTCGCGCCTCGACCAGCCGACGCTGATCGCGGTCGGCACGACCGACGACATCGCAGGCTCGCCTGACCTTCTCGCCGGGCTGATGCCGCACGCGCAAGCCTTCGCGATAGACGGGCGCGACCACATGCTTTCGGTCGGCGACCGGACGTTCAAGAAGCGCGTTCTGGATTTCTATCGCGATCACCCGCTTTGATGCCGGGCCGCCGTCGATCAGGCGGGATTGATTCATCGCAATGCGCGGGCGTGCCCGCGGAAGCAAGGTGAACCGAAAATCCGGTTCTCGTTGCGGAGGGATTCCCATGTACTCGAAAATTCTCGTTCCGGTCGATCTCCACGAAGCCGGAAAGGCAAAGGTCATGCTCGACGCCGCTCGGCGCGTGGGCGACGAAGGCGCCTCGATCGTGCTCGTCCACGTTGTCGAGGACGTGCCCACCTACGTGGCTGCCGAACTGCCTCGCGGCATCATGGAGAATTCACGGGATGAAGCCGTTCGCTCGCTTGAGGAACTGGCCGGACAGGAAGGCGTCAGGGCGGAAATCGACGTGCGGATCGGCCAGCCTGCCTCTGCCATCCTTGCCGCGGCAAGCGAGCACGGATCGGAGGTGATCGTCATCGCCTCGCATCGGCCGGGCTTCCAGGACTACCTCATCGGCTCGACGGCGGCGCGCGTGGTGCGCCATGCTCGCTGCTCGGTTCTGGTGATCCGGTAAGTCACGCGGTCCGGCAGCCGGAGAGACCGTTCAGTCGTCGGCCAGCATCTCCTCGATGCGCCGCATCTGTTCGCCCATCGCCTCGCACTCCCGTGGGCTGGACCGTGACATCACCTTGTCGATCAGCCCGGTATAGACGTCCAGCGCCTGCATCAGCAGCGCTTCTCCGTCCGGCGCTAGATAGAGGCGCATGACGCGCTTGTCGGAGGCGTCGCTTTCGCGTCTCAGCAGCCCCTGCTTCTCCAACTGGGGCAGCAGCATGGTGATATTCGAGCGCCCGACGAGCAGCTTGCGCGCCAGGTCATGCTGCGACATGCCAGGATGCCGGTAGAGATTCATCAGCATGTCGAGCTGCGCCAGTTTCAGGTCGAATGGCGCCAACGCCTTAGAAAGCGCGCGCACGACGGCCTTTTCCGCACGCACGACGGCTATCCAGTTCCGGAAGCGGGGATTGTCCCAGGGAAGGTCTTGTTTTTTGTTCATTCTTGAACTAACATGTTCACGCTTGAACTAATTTACGGAATCCCACCATGGCATCATTTCCCCTGACTGTCATCCGTTCGGCGTTTCGAGTTGCAGACCCCATCATCCCCCAGATTGCCGGCAGGGCCGCTTTCGAGCTGTTCTGCCGCACCCCGCACCCCGACCGGGTTTCGAAGAAGGAAAGGCGTGCCCTCGAACAGGCCGCGCCCTTCATGGCCGAGGCGCGGCAGCACCGCCTGACCACGCGGTCCGGCTGCATCATGGCGCACGACTTCAGGCCCCCCGAAGGCGTCGAGCGGCAGCGTACGACGCTGGTGATCCACGGCTGGCACTCGCGCACCGACCACATGGCCGCGCTCGTCGACGCGCTGCGGCGTTCCGGCTCGCGTGTCATCGCGATAGACCTGCCGGGACACGGAAAATCGTCCGGACGCCGTCTCAACATGGCCATAGCCGTGGAAGCCGCCGCCAAGGCCGCAGAGTGGTTCGGCCCGTTCGATGCGGTCGTCGGCCATTCCTTCGGCGGAGCGGTGGCGGTGAACGCCGTCGTCGGATCGATCCAGGGCATCGCGCCGATCGGGGCCGAGCGGCTCGTCCTCATTTCCGCGCCGAACTCGTTGCCGGCCTACTTCGCCGACTTCGGCCGGATGATGGAGCTCGGCGCACGCACGCAGACGGCCCTGGTCGGCCACATCGAACGGCTTTCGGGCCATCCTCTGGACGATTTCGTCGGAGCCAACCAACTGGCGCAGGTGGAGATCCCGACGCTGGTCATCCACGCTCCGGACGACAAGGAGGTCCCGGCCGAAAACGCCAGGGCCTATGCGAGTGCGGGCCGCCATGTCCGCCTCGTCTGGGCTCCCGGGCTGGGTCACCGCCGGATCGTAGCCGGTCCAGGCGTGTTGGCGGAACTGACGTCCTTCGTTGCCGGTCGGCCGGCGCCCGCACTGGTGCATTAGGAGCGGGATCTGGGGTTGCCCGGTTCGTGGGGCAGGCCGGCTTCCTTCCAGGCGGAGAAGCCACCTTCGATATGGCTCACCTTCTCCAGACCGAGATCCTGCGCGGTCTTGGCTGCGAGCGCCGAACGGAGGCCTCCCGCGCAGAAGAAGACGAACTGCCTGTCGGACGAGAACGCGTCCTTGTGGTAGGGACTGTCGCGATCGATCCAGAACTCGAGCATCCCCCGCGGGCAGTGGAACGCGCCGGCAATTCTGCCCTCGCGTTCGAGTTCGCGTGGGTCGCGAATATCCACCAGAAGGGTGTCTTCGCGACCCATCATCTCTGACGCGGCTTTCGGAGACCAGGCTTCGACCTCTGCATTCGCCTCGTCGAGCATGGCCTGGAGGTTTTTCCTCGGCATGATCCTGGTCTCCCTGCGTGCGCCGCTTCAGCGCATCACCACGACCTTGGTCCCCACGCCGACCTGCTCGAAGAGATCCATGACATCCTCGTTCGCCATGCGAATGCAGCCTGACGACATCGCCTGTCCGATCGTCCAGGGCTGGTTGGTGCCGTGGATGCGATAGAGCGTTCCCCCGATATAGAGCGCGCGCGCGCCGAGCGGGTTCTCCGGGCCGCCTGGCATGTAGGCGGGCAGCTTCCGGCCCTTGGCCGCTTCGCGCCGTATCATCTGCGGGGGAGGCGTCCAGCCGGGCCATTCGGCCTTGCGGGAGATCCGGTTGGTTCCGGCCCAGGTGAAGCCTTCCCGCCCGACGCCGACGGCGTACTTGATCGCCCGGCCGTTGCCCAGCGTGTAGTAGAGCCGTCTCTCCGAGGTGTCGATGATGATCGTGTTCTTGCCGTGCGGTCCACTGTACCGGACCACCTCGCGCGGGATCGGCGACTTGTCCGACGAGCGATACTGGCTGTGCGAGGTCCTCGGCTGGCCACCCCGGATGAACCGCGCGAAAGCGCTCTCCGCCTGCGCCGATCCGATCAGGTCGATACCCGGCGCGCCCAGGAATGCGGCCGCCGCCACGGCCAGGAGAATTCTCGAGAAAAGCTTCTTCATTCCGCCTCTTCCTATCATCGGACAACCGTCCGTCCACCCCATCTTCATCATGCTGCCACGCGGCGGGCAGTCAACCTCGCACCGCGGCCGTGACCGGCATTGATGATCAACGTTGCGTGAGCAAGCCGCAGACCTTAGCTCAGGTTGAGCTCCTTGAAGAAATCGTTGCCCTTGTCGTCGATGACGATGAACGCGGGGAAATCCTCGACCTCAATCTTCCAGACCGCCTCCATGCCGAGTTCCGGGTACTCCAGCACCTCGACGCTCCTGATGCAGTCCTGGGCCAGGCGGGCAGCGGGACCTCCGATGGAGCCGAGATAGAAGCCTCCGTGGCGGGCGCAGGCCTCGCGCACCTGACGGGACCGGTTTCCCTTGGCCAGCATCACCATCGATCCGCCGTAAGACTGGAACTGGTCGACATAGGCATCCATGCGCCCGGCGGTGGTCGGGCCGAAGGAGCCGGAAGGGTATCCTGCGGGCGTCTTGGCCGGTCCGGCGTAGTAGACCGGGTGATCCTTCAGGTAGTCCGGCATGTCCTCGCCGCGCTCCAGCCGCTCACGGAGCTTCGCATGGGCGATGTCGCGGGCGACGACGATGGTGCCGGAAAGCGACAGCCGTGTCTTCACCGGGTGCTGCGACAGGTCGCTCAGGATCGTCTTCATCGGCCGGTTCAGGTCTATGCGGACGACGTCCGACGTGAGCCGCGCCTCGTCGATCTCTGGCATATACCGCGCCGGATTCGTTTCGAGTTCCTCGAGAAAGACGCCGTCGCTCGTGATCTTTCCGAGCGCCTGCCGGTCTGCCGAACAGGAGACGCCGAGCCCGATCGGCACCGAGGCGCCGTGCCGCGGCAGGCGGATGACGCGCACGTCGTGGCAGAAGTACTTCCCGCCGAACTGCGCACCGATGCCCATCTGCTGCGTCAACCGGTGGACCTCTGCCTCCATGGCGAGATCGCGGAAGGCGTGCCCCGTTCCGCTGCCCTGCGTCGGCAGGCCGTCCAAATATCGCGTCGAGGCGAGCTTGACCGTTTTCAGGTTCATCTCGGCCGAGGTTCCCCCGATGACGATGGCGAGGTGATAGGGCGGGCACGCCGCGGTCCCGAGCGTCAGGATCTTCTCCTTCAGGAAGGCGATCATTCGGTCATGCGTCATCAGGGAGGGCGTGCCCTGGTAGAGGAAGGTCTTGTTGGCCGAGCCGCCGCCCTTGGCCACGAACAGGAACTTGTAGGCGTCCTCGCCTTCCTCGTAGATGTCGATCTGGGCGGGCAGATTGTTGCGGGTGTTCTTCTCCTCGAACATCGACAGCGGAGCCAGTTGCGAATAGCGCAGGTTCTTGCGCTCGTATGCATCGAGAACGCCGCGGCCGAGCGCCTCCGCATCGCCGCCTTCGGTCCACACGCGCCGGCCCTTCTTGCCCATGATGATGGCCGTGCCGGTGTCCTGGCACATCGGCAGGATGCCGCCCGCAGCGATGTTGGCGTTCTTCAGGAGGTCATAGGCAACGAAGCGGTCGTTGTCGGTTGCTTCCGGATCTTCGAGGATGCGCGCGAGCTGACCGAGGTGACCGGGGCGCAGCATGTGATTGATATCGGAAAAGGCCGTGTCGGAAAGGAGGCGCAATGCTTCCGCTTCCACCACGAGCACGTCCTGTCCCCGGAAACGCTCGATCTGGACATGATCCGGGGTCAGCTTCCGGTAGGGTGTGGTGTCGGAAGACAGCGGGAAGAGGTCCGTGAGTACCTGCGCGATCAAGACAGTTCTCCTCTCAAAGGGGCTGGGGTCTTCTAGCCGCGACTGTGGAAAAGTCCACGAGCGGCGCGCCCGCCGCCGCGGCAAGGCCGCATTTTCATGGAAGCTTAACCTTGTCGGCCTCATTCATTATAGTGGGGCGGTAGCGGCTATGGCCGCTGTTCCCGGCGCTCCCGCTCCTGCCGGGCGGCTGCGAAACGAACGTCGTAAATCGGACAGATCATGAAGTCATCGAACAGCAGCATTCTCCTGCCCGCCATTGTCGCCGCGATGCTCGGCGGCACTGCGCATCCGGTCCATGCCGACAATCTGTTCGAAAGGCTCTTCGGCGGGGGCATACAGAACAGGCAGGCGCGCGACTACTATCGAGGGCGCAACTACCGCGATGACCGTGGGCGCAACTACCGCAATGATCAGCGCACCTGGCGCGAGCCCGCGCCGGAACCGGAGCCGAGGCGTCCGGTGAAATCCGCGCCGGTCAAGAAGATTTCCGCACCCTCGTATCACGAATACTCCGCCGATCGGCTGGTGAAGGTCTCTTTCAAGGACATCGTCGAGAAGCCGCGAAGCGTCTCGTTCGAACCATCCCTGGGTGGGTCCGGATTCGACGACGCGGTGAGCGGCCTGGTAGGCTTCGAACTGGCCGCCGAGAAGGAAATCGCAGCTGCGATCGCCAAATACTACGCCGGAAATCGCGCCTTCATCTGGGTCACGGGCTACAACGCGAACGAACGCTCTGCCGCGGCGGTGCGTGTTCTCGGCGAATCGAGCGCCTACGGGCTGGAGCCGTCCGATTACGTCGTAACGCCGCCACCTGCCGGGTTCGACCTGTCGAAGATCCCCGAGCGGAACCAGGAACTGATCCGGTTCGAGATGGCGATGTCGGCCAAGGTGCTGCGCTATGTCCGCGACGTCTTCGCCGGGCGCGTCGATCCGAACCGGATCTCGGGCTACTATGATTTCCCGGAAAAACCGCTGGACCTGGTCGCGGTGCTGGAAAAGCTGGCCCATACGCAGGATCCCCGGTCCTACCTGGAATCGCGGCACCCGCAGAACGATCGGTACCAGGCTCTGGTGGCCGAACTCGAGGTGCTGCGGGCAAGCGCCGAGAACGACATCGTCGTTGATTCGGAGCTTTTCCTGAAGCCAGGCGGCACCAGCGCCGAGTTGCCGAAGATGCTCGAGTTATTCGCCCGCGAAACGGACGAAGCCTTCCGGACCAGGCATGCGGACGTTCTCGAACTGCATGCCGCCAGCGAAACCTACACCGACGATCTCGTGCCACTCGTCAAGGATGCTCAGAAATTCAAGGGGTTGAGCGCCGATGGCATCATCGGGCCGCGTACCGTCTCGGGTTTCGCGGGAGAGTCCAAGGCCGACCGCATCCGCAAGGTCGAGGTTGCGCTGGAGGAATTGCGCTGGCACCCGTCCGATCTCGGCAGTCCGCGCGTGTTCATCAACCAGCCGGCCTTCACGGCCACCTACAACGACGATGGCGCCGACCAGCTCTCGATGCGGGTCGTCGTCGGCAAGGTCTCCAATCAGACCAGCTTCTTCTTCGACGAGATCGAACAGATCGACTACAACCCGTATTGGGGCGTGCCCCAGTCGATCATCGTCAACGAGATGCTGCCGCGCCTGCGGGAGGATCCCGGTTATCTCGATCGTGCCGGATACGAGGTGACGGACTCGAAAGGTCGTCACATCTCGTCGTCCTCGATCAACTGGTGGCAGTACAACAGCAAGGTGCCGTACAATGTCCGCCAGACCCCCAGCGAGGCGAATGCGCTCGGCGAACTGAAGATACTGTTCCCCAACAAGCATGCGATCTACATGCACGACACGCCTTCGAAGAGCCTCTTCGAGAAGGATGTACGTGCCTTCAGCCATGGCTGCGTGCGCCTGCACCAGCCGCGCGACATGGCGGCTGCGGTGCTCGGCAAACCGGTGGACTACGTCGCGCAGAAGATCGGTCAGGGACACTCTTCGGAGAAAGTCGGCCGGAAGATCCCGGTGTACATTGCCTACTTCACGGCATGGCCGGATCAGGACGGGAAGGTAAGCTACTACGACGACATCTACGACCGCGACGAGCGGCTGTTGAAGGCGCTCGGTGCAGTGGCCGAGGTGCGATCGGCCGCAGGGTGAGGGAGAGGGGCAGAGAGGGCCGCTCCCCGGTTTCGGTCAGCGCCCCTGGCTCACACCGTAGAGAAACTGTGCGATGTCGCTTTCGAGCGGGAACGACAGCATTCCCATGACCGAATATCCGAGCAGCCATGGCATCAGGTAGAACCTGATCATGAAGAAGAACCAGGCGACGAAGAGCGGTACCAGCGGCTCGATGAGAAAACCTGGCGTGATTGGCCTGAATATCCGCAGGATCGGGTTCGTGGCCCGCACGAAGAACCGCATGAAGAAGAAATCCGAATCCTCCGCAAGGAAGAGGTTCATCGCGGCACGGCCGATCAGCGTCCACATGATCAGTCCGAGGACGTAGTCCACCACGATCACCCAAAGCGGGTGGATGAAGATGAGGTCTTCCAAGAAACTCTGCCTCCAAGGAAAAGGGGCGGGAAACGGTCCCGCCCCTTTCTGACGTGTTACGGGTGATCAGTGCGCTGCGCCAAGGATCGTCTTGCCGCTGGGAATGCGCACCTCGTCGACCATTTCCTGGATCTCCCTGGACGGCGCGCGCGTCATGAGCGTCACCACGACCATGCAGACGAGGCTGGCGGCCATTCCGACGATGCCGAAGCGCACGTCGTCGATGCCGAACCAGGGCGTCATGATCTTGTTGAAGACCAGGTAGAGGTACGCCGAACCGGCAACGAAGCCGCCGACCATGCCGGCAATCGCGCCTGCGGTATTGGCTCGTTTCCACCACACGCCGAGGACGAGCGGGAAGAACAGACCGGAACAGGCGAAGTCGAATGCCCATGCGACCGCACCGAGGATTCCCGTCAGTCTCAGCGAGGCGACCAGTGCGGCGGCCGCGCCGATGAACAGCAGGAGGACGCGGGCGACGATCAGACGCCGCGAGGTGTCCGCCTTGGGATCGATGATCTTGTAGTAGAGATCATGCGACAGTGCGTTGGCGATGGCGAGCAGCAGACCGTCCGCCGTCGACATCGCGGCGGCGAGACCACCCGCGGCGACAAGTCCCGAGATCACGTATGGCAGGCCGGCGATTTCCGGCGTGGCAAGAACGACGATGTCGGGCCGCATGAAGAACTCGTTCAGCTGAACGATTCCATCCGCGTTCTGGTCGGCGACTGCAAGCATGCCGACCGAGGACCAGTGTTGCACCCACGCAAGATTGGAGACTTCATCGAACGCCTTGCCGATGACCGAAGTCGCCAGGTTCGGATCCAGAAGCTGCAGTTTCGTCAGCGTCGCGAGTGCCGGCGCCGAGAAGTACAGAAGGAAGATGAAGGCCAGCGACCAGCCGACCGAACGGCGGGCCGAGCGGACCGAAGGCGTCGTGAAGTAGCGCATGAGGATGTGTGGCAGCGACGCCGTGCCGGCCATCATGCAGATGGCGAGCGAAACCATCGCCCATCCCTTGCCAGACGGTGCGTTCTGGGGCTGGGTCAGGACCGAAACGCCCGCGATTGCCTCCTGTGCGGGTTTCAGCCCGTACACCGCTTCAAGTTCCGCGATGCGGCCGACCGCATCTCCATAGGAGAAGTGCGGAATGACGCCGAAGCCCTGCTTGTTCGACATCCAGATGATCGGCACGAGATAGGCGATGATCAGCACGATGTACTGGGCCACCTGGGTCCAGGTCACGCCGCGCATGCCGCCGAGCATCGAGCAGATGAAGATGCCGAGCAGGCCGAGCCAGACGCCGTATTCGAACGGCACCCCGAGCGTCTGCGCGGCGATCGTTCCGGTCGCGTTGATCTGCGCCGTCACGTAGGTGAAGGACGCCACGACGAGCACGATGACGGCGCACAGCCGGGCCGTGTTGCCGCCGTAACGCGTTCCGATGAAGTCCGGCACGGTGTAGCACCCGAACTTGCGCAGATACGGCGCCATCAGCGAGTTCACCAGCACGTAGCCGCCCGTCCAGCCCACGATGAAGCCGAGATACGGATAGCCGCCGAAGTAGACGCCGCCGGCCAGCGCCACGAAGGAGGCACCGGACATCCAGTCCGCCGCCGTGGCCATGCCGTTGTAGAGCGCCGGGACTTCGCGTCCGGCGACATAATAGGCATCGACCTCCGCCGTTCGGGAGAGCCATCCGATGACCGCATAGATCGCGATCGTGAAGAGCAGGAAGCCGATGCCGATCCCCTCGGCCCCCATACCCATTTGTTCGAGTACCGCCATGAAGGCGAAGAAGGCGAGGAAACCAAGCGTGTAGAGCGCGTAGACCTTGCCCAGATTGTCGATGAAGCGGCCCCTTCCGGCCGTCGCGTTAGCCATTGCCTGATCCCCCCCTCAATCGCCGACGCCGAATTCGTCGTCGATCTGGTCCTGTCGCCAGTTCTGGATCCAGATGAGCGCGACGAAGGCGATGAGCGAGCCCTGGACGCACATGTAGTAGCCAAACGGGAAGCCCAGGAATGTGAACGAGTTGAGCGGTGCCGCCGCCCACGGGATGATGATCGCAAAGAGAACCCAGAGGGCCAGGATCACATAGGTCAGATTTCTCGTCTTGACCCAGTGCTGTTCCCTGGCCCCAGCATCGGCGCTGGACATCGAAGTTTCCTCCCCTCGAGCATGCCCATGCGGGATGCATGGACATGGCGCCCGGATTTGGATGGAATCGGGGCGGTATAGATGATTACGCCCTGATTCCTCTTGTGCAAATGATCCTATCGTAGCATTTCCACCGAAAAGAGCTTTCGTTCATTAGGACCACATGAAGCATATCGCAAACCAACTGCTTGAAGCGGCTCGCTGGGTGAAGGAAAGCAAGTCGAGACTGTCGATACGCGGAGACTATGCGCAGATCGCGACCGTAGAATGCGTCTGTCATTTTGCTCGAACGCGCGCGGCGCTGATTTCGCAGAAGAAGCTGTATGGTTACCTCAAGGAGAGGATTGGAACACGATACCCTAAGATGTTTACGGATGAAATGTTCGTGCGTTCCATAAACGTGGCGAAGCTTCACGTATTTTCCGCAAGCCTTGCAGACATGACGATTTTTTGCGTGGCAAATGCCAGCGAATCGGAAGTGTTCTCCGGCCCGGACCGGGAGCGGTTCGCCCGTGTCTGCTTTCGGATGGGAATCGAGGAAAACACCGGCGAGGCTTCGCACGAGGAGCGTCAGGGGTGGATGAGGGCATTCGACGAAAGATTGGAAAGGACCGTCTGGGCCTCGGGCGGCGGCGACCGGCATTTCATCGAGAGCGCGCCTGCGCTGATCCGCTGGGCGCCGATCGCCGACGAATTGAAGCGGCATGATCGGGAGATCGTGGAGAATTCGATACGATATGCGTTCGTGGAGGTGCGAACGGATTTCCTGAAGCGCCTCGACCGGCCCGGTGTCGCAATGGACTGGCAGCGGCTCGACGGATGACGCATACCGGTTTGACGCGGGCGGGGAGGACGAGGATGTTCCCGCGGCTATTGAGCCCGTCTTCGCTAGTCCATAAGAGAAACGGGAAACGGAGCGGGGGAAGCACAGCGTCGATGTTCGAGAAAATCCTGATCGCCAATCGGGGCGAGATCGCCTGCCGCGTCATCAAGACCGCCAGGAGGATGGGCATCGCGACGGTCGCGGTCTATTCCGATGCCGATCGGGATGCGGTGCATGTCGAGATGGCGGACGAGGCGGTCCACATCGGGCCGGCTGCCGCGGCGCAGAGTTATCTGGTCGGCGAGAAGATCATCGAAGCGTGCAGGGCGACCGGCGCGCAAGCCGTACATCCGGGCTACGGCTTTCTGTCGGAACGCGCAGCCTTCTGCGCGGCGCTCGAGAAACAGCGCATCGTCTTCATCGGCCCCAAGCCCAGGGCAATCGAGGCGATGGGCGACAAGATCGAATCGAAGAAGTTCGCCAACGCGGCAAAGGTGAACACCGTGCCGGGGTGGCTCGGCGTCATCGAGAATGCCGACCATGCGGTGAAAATTGCCGGCGAGATCGGCTATCCCGTCATGCTCAAGGCGTCAGCCGGCGGCGGCGGCAAGGGTATGCGCATCGCCTGGAACGACGCCGAGTGCCGCGAAGGTTTCCAGTCGTCGAAGAACGAGGCGAAATCCTCCTTCGGCGACGACCGCGTCTTCATCGAGAAATTCGTCGTCGATCCGCGCCACATCGAGATCCAGGTGCTGGGCGACGGTCACGGCAACGTCATCTATCTCGGCGAGCGCGAGTGCTCCATCCAGCGCCGCAACCAGAAGGTCGTGGAGGAAGCCCCATCCCCGTTCCTCGACGAGGCGACCCGGCGCGCCATGGGCGAACAGTCGGTCGCGCTTGCCAGGGCCGTGGACTACCAGAGCGCCGGCACGGTGGAGTTCATCGTCGACAAGGACCGAAACTTCTACTTCCTCGAAATGAACACACGCCTGCAGGTCGAGCATCCGGTGACCGAGCTGATCACCGGCATCGATCTCGTGGAGCAGATGATCCGGGTTGCGGCGGGAGAGGAACTCTCGATCCGCCAGGACGACGTCAGGCTGGATGGCTGGGCAGTCGAGAGCCGGCTCTATGCGGAAGACCCATACCGCAGCTTCCTTCCCTCGATCGGTCGCCTGACCCGCTATCGGCCGCCCGAGGAGGGCAGGTTCGGCGAAACCGTCGTGCGCAACGACACCGGCGTCACCGAAGGCGCCGAGATCTCGATGTACTACGATCCGATGATCGCCAAGCTCTGCACCTGGGCGCCGACCCGCATCGAGTCGATCGACGCCATGTCGGACGCGCTCGACGCCTTCGTGGTTGATGGCATCGAGCACAACATTCCGTTCCTGGCGGCATTGATGCAGCACCCGCGCTGGCGGGAGGGGCGGCTGTCGACCGGTTTTATCGCGGAGGAATACCCCGAAGGCTTCGAACCGATCGTCCCGACGGAGGAGGAGAAGAGCATCTTGGCGGCGGTCGCATTGGCAGTCGAACTGCTCCGCAGGGATCGCCTCGATCGCCTGACCGGCCGGCTTGCACCGCACACGGGTGCGCTGAAGCCGGACTGGGAAGTGAAGATCGGCGACGAGTACATCTCTCTCAGGATCGTGGAAGGCATGATCTCCATCCCCTTGGAGATGGATGTCTGTGTTGCCGGCAGCGAACCGATGACGGTCGCCTCGGACTGGCGGCCTGGCGAGGGGGTCTGGCGCGGAACCGTGGGCACGCGTTCCGTCACGGCGCAACTGCGGCCGATCGCGAACGGGTTGCGCATAGCCTGGAAGGGCATGTCGGTCGCGGCACGCGCGATGCTGCCGCCCACCGCCGAACTCGACCGGCTTATGCCCGTCAAGCTGCCGCCGGACACTTCGAAGCTGCTGCTCTGCCCCATGCCCGGCATGGTTGTCTCGATTGCGGTCGAGGAAGGGCAGGAGGTCAAGGCCGGCGAAACGCTCGCCGTCGTCGAGGCCATGAAGATGGAAAACGTGCTCCGCGCTGACCGTGACCTCACGGTGACGAAGGTGAACGCCAAGCCGGGCGAGAGCCTTGCGGTCGACGCGGTGATCATGGAGTTCGGCTGACTGCCGGAAGGTTCAGGTGTGGATACCATGATCCGAACTGGACGAGGCGAGCAGCAACGGGAACAATGGACCGGTTGAGTCCATCATCGGAAACCGTCCACAATGTCAGAAGAGCGGCGGATCAAGGATCCTCTGAAGCGCGAGGCGCGGGCAGCGAAAGCTCCGCCGCCGGCGCCCGCGCGCACCTTCGTTCACCTGCGCGTCCATTCCGCCTATTCGTTGCTCGAAGGCGCGCTGCCGCTGAAGAAGATCGTGGCGCATGCGGTTGCCGACGGCGCACCCGCGATTGCGGTCGCCGATACGTCCAACCTCTTCGGCGCACTCGAATTCGCGCAGTATGCCGCGAAGGACGGAATCCAGCCGATCATGGCCTGTCAGCTGGAACTCGCCTTTTCGGGCGAAGAGCCGCAGGCAAACGCCTCGAACCGGCGCGGCAGCGGGAGGGAACGATCGTCGGTGGTGCTGATCGCCGCGACCGAAAGGGGGTATGCGAATCTCGTCCGCATCGTCAGCCGCGCCTACCTCGAAACGCCCTCGGGCGACCCGGTGCAGGTGCGCGAGGAGTGGCTCGCGCCGCTGGCGGACGGCGTCATCTGCCTGACCGGCGGGGAGGGCGGCCCGGTCGGCTGCGCCCTGAAGTCCGACAAGGCTGCGTTGGCCGAGGAGCGGCTGCTGAAGCTCAAGGGCATATACGGCGACCGGCTCTATGTCGAATTGCAGCGGCCGAAAGGATACGACCGGAAGGTGGAGGCGGCGACCGTCGATCTTGCCTACCGGCACGATCTCCCGCTCGTCGCAACGAATGAAGCCTTTTTCCCGGTTCGCGAGGACTACGATGCACACGACGCGCTGATCGCGATCGCGGAGGGCTCCGTTATCGGCGACGACAATCGCAGACGGCTTACCCCCGACAACTACCTGAAGTCCCAGGCCGAGATGTCGGTGCTCTTCGCGGATCTGCCGGAGGCGATCGAAAACACCGTCGAGATCGCCATGCGGTGTTCTTACTATCCCAGGAACCGCAGTCCGATCCTGCCGCGCTTCACGTCCTCGTCCGCCGACGATGCCGAAGCTGCCGAAACGGCCGAGACCGAGGAATTGAAGCGGCAGGCGCGCGAGGGCCTCGCCATGCGGCTTGCAACGCTCGGCGCCTCGCCCGGCTATACGCACGAGCAGTATGCCGAACGGCTCGAATACGAACTCGGCGTCATCGAGCGGATGAAGTATCCGGGCTACTTCCTGATCGTCGCCGACTTCATCAAGTGGGCGAAGGCGCACGACATTCCCGTCGGCCCGGGTCGCGGTTCGGGCGCCGGTTCACTGGTCGCCTATGCGCTGACGATCACCGACGTCGATCCGCTGCGCTTCTCGCTGCTCTTCGAGCGCTTCCTCAATCCCGACCGCGTGTCGATGCCCGACTTCGACATCGATTTCTGCCAGGACCGCCGAGACGAGGTGATCCGCTACGTGCAGGAGAAGTACGGCCGCGACCAGGTCGCCCAGATCATCACCTTCGGAACGCTGCAGGCGAGGGCGGTGCTGCGCGACGTCGGACGCGTGCTGCAGATGCCCTACGGCCAGGTCGACCGGCTCTGCAAGATGGTGCCGGCAAATCCCGCCAACCCGGTCAAGCTGGCAGATGCCATCGCCGCCGAACCGCGGTTCCAGGAGGAGATGGACAGGGAGCCGATCGTCGAAACCCTGCTCGACATCGCCAAGAAGCTCGAAGGCCTCTACCGCCACGCTTCGACCCATGCCGCCGGCATCGTCATCGGCGACCGGCCGCTGTCGGAACTGGTCCCGATGTACCGTGACCCGCGCTCGGACATGCCGGTCACGCAGTTCAACATGAAGAAGGTCGAGGACGCCGGGCTGGTCAAGTTCGACTTCCTCGGCCTGAAGACGCTGACGGTGCTCGACACGGCGGTCAAGCTCGTGAAGCGGCGCGGCATCGACATCGATCTCGCCAAGCTGCCGCTGGACGACGAGAAGACCTACAAGATGCTCGCGCGCGGCGAAGTGGTCGGCGTGTTCCAGGTGGAATCGGCGGGCATGCGCAAGGCGCTGATCGGCATGAAGCCCGACCGCATCGAGGACATCATCGCGCTCGTGGCGCTCTACCGGCCGGGTCCGATGGAGAACATCCCGACCTACAACGCCCGCAAGCACGGCGAGGAGGAGATCGCCTCGATCCATCCGAAGATCGATCACCTGGTGAAGGAGACGCAAGGCGTCATCGTCTACCAGGAACAGGTGATGCAGATCGCCCAGGAATTGGCTGGCTATTCGCTCGGCCAAGCCGACCTGCTGCGCCGCGCCATGGGCAAGAAGATCCGCGCCGAGATGGACAAGCAGCGCGGCGTCTTCGTCGAAGGCGCGATGAAGAACGGCGTTTCCAAGCAGCAGTCCGACTTCATCTTCGACCTGCTGGCGAAGTTCGCCGACTATGGCTTCAACAAGTCGCACGCCGCGGCCTATGCCATTGTTTCCTACCAGACCGCTTTCATGAAGGCGCACTATCCGGTCGAGTTCCTGGCCGCATCGATGACGCTCGACATGAACAACACCGACAAGCTCGCCGATTTCCGGCAGGACGCGCTGCGCCTCGGCATCGAGGTCGTGGCGCCTTCGGTAAAGACGTCCTACCGCGCCTTCGAGGTCGGCGAGAACCGCATCTACTACGCGCTCGCCGCCATCAAGGGCGTAGGGGAGGCGGCGGTCGAGCACATCGTCGAGAAGCGGAAGGAGAAGCAGTTCGAGACCCTCGAGGATTTCTGCGAGCGCATCGATCCCAGGGTCGTTGGAAAGCGGGTGCTGGAAAGCCTGGTCTGCGCTGGCGCGCTCGACTGCTTCCAGCGCGGACGCGCGGAACTCTTCGCCGGCGTCGAGCGGATGATGGGCCTTGCGCAGCGAGCCGCGGAGGATGCGCAGTCCGGGCAGCACGACATCTTCGGCATGGCGCTTGCCGGTCCGCGGGAACCGCTGCGGCTTCCTGCGGTCGAGCCCTGGGAGCCGGCCGACATGCTGCACCGGGAGTTCCAGGCGGTCGGCTTCTACCTCTCCGCCCATCCGCTGGACGAGTTCAAGGTGGTTCTGGAGCGCATGCGGGTCCAGAACTGGGCGGAATTCTCGGCCGCCGTGAAGCGCGGCGCGACAGCCGGGCGTCTAGCCGGAACCGTGACGTCGAAGCAGGAGCGCAAGACGCGGACCGGCAACAAGATGGGAGTGGTGACCTTCTCCGATACGAGCGGGCAGTACGAGGCCGTGCTCTTCGCGGAGACGCTTGCACAGTTCCGCGACCTGCTCGAACCAGGCCGATCGCTGGTCATCACGGTGGCGGCCGAGGACCGGCCGGAAGGCGTGAACCTGCGCATCCAGACGGTTCAGTCGCTGGAGGACGAGGCGAGCCGCATCAAGCAGGCGCTGCGCGTGTATGTCCGTGATGCGGAGCCCGTTCCGGCGCTCGCTTCGCGGCTTTCCCAGAAGGGGGAAGGGCAGGTCAGTCTGATCGTCATCAAGGACGGCGGCAGCGGTGAGGTAGAGATCGAACTTCCGGATCGCTACAAGGTGTCGCCGCAGATCGCATCCGCGATGCGCGCGCTGCCCGGCGTTGTCGAGGTGGAACTGGTGTAGGAGTTCTCACGCGAGCACCTGTGCCGGTCACACAAAGTGTTGCGAATTCCTCGGCTCGCCGCTTGCCGGAAACCGAACCGTGCTCACATTCGATGTAGCTCAATTCCAGGATCCGCAAAGCGGAAGATCGGGATCAATCAAGATGAAAGCATTCGTACTTCTGGCGCTTTCGCTGACCTTTGCTTCTCCGGCCGCCGCTTCGGAATCGGATTTCCTGAAATCGCTGGAGGGGAAATGGGTCGGCGGGGGCCCGGTGAGAATGACGGCGGCATCCGCACCGGTGGACGTGTCGTGCCGGATCGTCACCGATGCGGAAATGGATTCTCTCTCGCTCGACGGCAATTGCCGCGCAATGCTGGTCTTCTCGAGCAAGCTCGGAGCCCGCTTGAAGGTGTCGGCGGGCCGCTACGCCGGCTCCTACGTGGGATCGCCGCGTGGAACCGCCAGCCTTGCCGGGAGCCGGAAAGGAAGGACACTGGAACTCGCGCTTCAATGGCCGGGGCATCCGCGGGCCTCCATGACACTCGCCAGCCCGAACCCGGACCGGTTGGTGCTCACGACCGTCGAACAGCACCCGGACAGCGGCCGGCCGGTGGAAACCGCGAGGCTGGAGCTGAAACGCGACGAATGAACGGAACGCGCCTCGCGAAAGGTCAGTGCATGGCGGTCGGTTTCGGCTCGTAGCGCCCGTCGCGCGTCTTCACGAAAAACTCTGTGACCTGCGGATGCCGGACCGGTTCACCGGAATCGTCCGGCACCAGGTTCTGCTCCGAGACATAGGCGATGTATTCGCTCTCGGCGTTCTCCGCCAGAAGATGGTAGAAGGGCTGATCCTTACGGGGCCGGATGTGTTCCGGTATCGCCTCGTACCATTCCTCGGAGTTGGCGAACTCCGGATCGACGTCGAATATGACGCCGCGAAACGGAAACAGACGGTGAGAAACCACCTGTCCGATCTGAAACTTGGCTTTCTTCATTGAGTCCATTCTTGCACCACCCGCGATCATAAGTGGCGCAACGGCAGCGCCACTTCAATAGCGGTTGCGCTTGACGCACCGTCGAGTAGCGGCTAGCGCCGGCGGCAATTGCGGGGCAATTCACTCATGGCGGACATATTGGGCCTCGTATTACCGTTCTTCGGCCTGATCTTCCTCGGCTACATCGTCGCGCGCATCGTGCGGCAGCCGCTCGAGGCGCTCGGATGGATGAACATCTTCATCATCTACGTCGCCCTGCCGGCGCTGTTTTTTCAGCTACTGTCCAGAACGCCGATCGAGCGGCTGACCGAATGGAGCTACATCTTCGGCGCGGTCTTCTCGACCTATGTCATGTTTGCGACGATGTTCGTCGGATCGGCGATCCTGTCGCGCGGCGAGATCGCGGAGAGCACGATCAAGGGGTTGGCCGCGGCCTATGGCAACATCGGCTATATGGGACCCGGCATAGCGCTGCTCGCCTTCGGCGAGGAGGCCGCGGTGCCGGTTGCCCTCATCTTCTGCTTCGAGAACATCATGCACTTCGCAATAGCGCCCATGATGATGGCACTTTCCGGCGGCGAGAAGCGCGGGGCCGGGTCGCTCGTCCTCGATGTCGTGAAGCGGATCGTGCTGCACCCCTTCATCATCGCGACGGCCGTCGGGGTGACCGCGGCCGGCTTCTCGTTCACGCCGCCGGACGCGCTCCAGAGACTTCTGGAAATGCTTGCACGGGCCGCGGCACCCTGCGCACTCTTCGCCATGGGCGTGACGCTCGCGCTGCGGCCGCTGAAGCGTATTCCGCACGCCATGGCGCCGATCGCGGCCATCAAGCTGATCCTGCATCCGGTGCTTTGCTATCTCACGCTCAGCGCGATCGGCGACTTCGAACCGGTGTGGGTATTCACCGCCGTTCTGCTGGCGGGACTGCCGACGGCGACCAACGTCTTCGTCATCGCACAGCAGTATGGCGTCTGGGTGGAACGGGCCTCGGCGAGTGTGCTGATAACGACGGTGCTATCCGTCCTGACGGTCACCGGCCTTCTCTACCTCATCAAGAGCGGCGCGCTGCCGCCCGATCTCTTTCCCGGTTCGTGACAAGGCGCTCCTGAAGCCCGAGCCCGGCTCGAGCCCCTCGCGCATGAAGATTGCCC
The DNA here is from genome assembly GCA_963747465.1 of uncultured Alphaproteobacteria bacterium. Taxonomy (GTDB): domain Bacteria; phylum Pseudomonadota; class Alphaproteobacteria; order Rhizobiales; family Rhizobiaceae; genus Aquibium. Next base: position 321,861 of record CAVVFC010000002.1, on the reverse strand, counting down.
GCAGGGGCGCATACGCGCCCAGTAGCCCGAGCCCCGCCGAACGTGCGAGTTGCGCGGGCAGGAGATCGGAAAGCAGCGACCGGTTCAAGGCGTTGACCGCGCCCGTCCGTGCCAGGATGTCCGGGCTGCGGCGCAGCGAATAGGCCCTGAGTGCCGTCGGTGAGCCAGGATCGTGCCTGTAGCGGCAGGCGGTTGCCACGAGATCCCGGATATCCCGGATGCCGAGGTTCAGCCCTTGAGCCCCTATCGGCGGGAACACATGCGCCGCCTCGCCGACGAGTGCGATGCGGTTCCTCGCGAAGCTCGACGGAAGCGCGGCAGAAAGCGGATACACCTGCCGCCCGGGCTCCACCGTCACCTTGCCGAGAAGCGACTGCATCTGCTCCTCGACATGGGCCGAGAGTTCCTCGTCCGAGACCTCGGCGAGGTGCTGCGCCCGCTCGGGCCGGAGCACCCACACCAGGCTGGACCGGCGGCCGGGCAGCGGAACCTGCGTGCATGGACCGGTCTCGGTATGGAATTCGGTGGAAACATTGCCGTGCTCGCGCGCGTGGGAGAAATTGAACACGAGGGCTGCCTGTTCGTAGGAATGCCGCGCGACTCTGATCCCCGCGGCCTCTCTCGCCTCGGAGTTCCGGCCGTCGGCCGCGACGGCGAGCGAGGCGACGGTCGAGGCCGTCTCCGCCGAAAGGGCGGTGATCGCATCGGGCCCCGTCTGCCAGCGGGATACGATCGAGCGTGTCCAGCCGACCCCGTCTCGCGCGGCGACCGCTGCTTCGAGTTCGCGCACGAGAAGCCCGTTCGGAACGTTCCAGCCGAACGCTTCCTCGCCGATTTCCGATGCATGGAACGATACCGGCCGCGTCCGGACAAGACGCCGGGTCGCGTCCAGTATTCGCATCGTCCTTAGAGGCGCGCCGTGCCGCGTGACCGCTTCACGAAGCCCGAGTTCCTCCAGGAACCGCAGCGAAGGCAACATGAGGGCCGTCGTGCGCCGATCCTCGGATGCGGCTGCCGGTCCGATCAATTGCACGTCGAAGCCGGCATCCGCGAACGCGAGGGCCGCGATCAGGCCCGCAGGTCCCGCCCCGGCGACGATGACATCCTTTTTGTTCGCTTCGGTCATGACCGTGCCTCGAGTGTCTTGAACGGGATTGGTCGGGTGTCTGGAGCAGAGAGCGGCGGTGATCAAACCGCGGCATTCATGCGAACTGGAAGCCGTCACAACGGCGGTCTGGAAACCTGTCCGCTCTCGCTCTGCGAAGCCGTTTCCGGACCGGTTCCAGGTCCGAAGGCTTCGCCGGGCATCTTGAAACCGACCGGGGCTTCGGTGCTCAACCCGGCCGCATCCTCCGCGGTTTCGGCGTCGGACGAAGATGTGGAGACAGCGGAGGGGGAGGGCGCCAGTTCCGTCGTGTTTGCAGCGGCGGTGCCATCATCGCTCATGGGCGACGGGGAAGCGGCCACCTCCGAGGATGGCGTCTTGTCCGCGGAACTGTCCTGGACCGCATCTGGAACGGGACTTTTGACGGCGTCTTCCGTTCTCAAGGTCGTGCCGGTCGTGGCGGACGGAGGTTGAGATGGCTCCGTTGCGACGGAGGAATTTTCTCCCGCGGGTGCCCCGATTCCATCCATGGGCGAAGGGCTCGCAGCAGTCTCGGCTGACGATGATTGGTCAGCCGATGCCTCGCGAGCGGCGCCGATCCCGTCCATCGGCGAGGGGCCGGGTGCAGCCTCGGCCGATGAAGAAGCGGTGGCGGACGTTTTCCCGCCGGCATTTCCCAGTGTCGCCGTCGGCGAAGGACCCGATGCCGTTTCGCCTGTCGGGGCGCTCTCCTGGCCTCCGTTATTCACTCCCGAG
>CAVVFC010000002.1:0-315000 GCA_963747465.1 uncultured Alphaproteobacteria bacterium | reverse complement strand
TGGAGGTAGTGACGGATTGCGTGTGTCGTTCGACCTTATCGGATTGGTCGGGCGGCGAAGCGGTCCCGGGAAATAGCTCCTCCGTACAGACCGTACCCGAAACCGACACAGGTGGACTGGTAGAGCATACCAAGGCGCTTGAGAGAACTCTGCTGAAGGAACTCGGCAAATTGCACGCGTAACTTCGGAAGAAGCGTGACCCATGTCTACGCAAGTGGATGTGGGTGGCACAGACCAGGGGGTAGCGACTGTTTATCAAAAACACAGGGCTCTGCGAAGTCGCAAGACGACGTATAGGGTCTGACGCCTGCCCGGTGCTGGAAGGTTAAGAGGAGAGGTGCAAGCTTTGAATCGAAGCCCCAGTAAACGGCGGCCGTAACTATAACGGTCCTAAGGTAGCGAAATTCCTTGTCGGGTAAGTTCCGACCTGCACGAATGGCGTAACGACTTCCCCGCTGTCTCCAGCAGAGACTCAGTGAAATTGAATTCCCCGTGAAGATGCGGGGTTCCTGCGGTTAGACGGAAAGACCCCGTGCACCTTTACTATAGCTTTACACTGGCATTCGTCTTCGCATGTGTAGGATAGGTGGTAGACTTTGAAGCGCGGGCGCCAGCCTGCGTGGAGTCACCCTTGAAATACCACCCTTGTGGATATGGATGTCTAACCGCGGCCCGTCATCCGGGTCCGGGACAGTGTATGGTGGGTAGTTTGACTGGGGCGGTCGCCTCCTAAAGAGTAACGGAGGCGCGCGATGGTGGGCTCAGAACGGTCGGAAATCGTTCGCTGAGTGCAATGGCATAAGCCTGCCTGACTGCGAGACAGACAAGTCGAGCAGAGACGAAAGTCGGTCATAGTGATCCGGTGGTCCCGTGTGGAAGGGCCATCGCTCAACGGATAAAAGGTACGCCGGGGATAACAGGCTGATGACCCCCAAGAGTCCATATCGACGGGGTTGTTTGGCACCTCGATGTCGACTCATCGCATCCTGGGGCTGGAGCAGGTCCCAAGGGTATGGCTGTTCGCCATTTAAAGCGGTACGTGAGTTGGGTTCAGAACGTCGTGAGACAGTTCGGTCCCTATCTGCCGTGGGTGTAGGAATATTGAGAGGATCTGTCCCTAGTACGAGAGGACCGGGATGGACGTATCTCTGGTGGACCTGTTGTGGCGCCAGCCGCATAGCAGGGTAGCTATATACGGAACGGATAACCGCTGAAGGCATCTAAGCGGGAAACCGGCCTCAAAACGAGTATTCCCTATCAGAGCCGTGGAAGACCACCACGTCGATAGGCCGGGTGTGGACGCGCAGCAATGTGTGAAGCTTACCGGTACTAATAGCTCGATCGACTTGATCATTCTCATTACCCGTGCCCATCGCATACGCGATGGAACGGTGGTCCTTGCGCTCGCGCATGAGCGGCCCTTCCGGGCCTATGCTCCGCGGGGGCGCCGGACGACCGGCGACGCGTGTCACGCTTGCGGCCTTCGGCCGTAGCGTCGGTGCGCGCGCAAACGGTGCAGAAAAGACGAGGGCATGCTATCGCGTCAGCGCGGCAAACGGCATCATTCGACTGCCGACTGCCGACTGCCGACTCCGACTCCCTTAGAAACCCAGCTTCTCAAAATTTTAGTGTGCGCTTTGTCGACCTGGTGGTCATGGCGGGGCGGCTGCACCCGTTCCCATTCCGAACACGGCCGTGAAACGCCCCAGCGCTGATGGTACTTCGTCTCAAGACGCGGGAGAGTAGGTCGCTGCCAGGTCTATAAAACGCACACGAAAATCTTCTCTCTTCACAACCAGAACCGCTCCCAGGCGGACCAAAAGGGCCGCCAAAAGCGGCCTTTCGTCATTCGCAGAACGAACAAATCCCCGGTGCAAACCGGCGATGACGCGGGGTGGAGCAGCCCGGTAGCTCGTCAGGCTCATAACCTGAAGGTCGTAGGTTCAAATCCTACCCCCGCAACCAGCCTCTTCCGATCCCCCGGCGACCCCAGTCCCGGGGGTTTTTGATTCCGAAAACGCCGCAAACCCGCCAGGCCCCGCCAGCCCCGTCGCCTCCCCGCCCGCCCCCGGAACGAGCCCGGGTCTCGCCCCGCAGGGGTCGGGTAGCAGCCGGATCCCGCCCGGCACGGCCGGGTCGGCGATATCGTGGCCACCGATCCTCCCCATCCCCGCCATCCACCCCGACGGCCGGTTTTCGGTGCTGTCCCTTTTCGGCAAATCCCCGGTGGAACATGTCTCCCCTGTGGAAGTTCTGGGGCCGCCGAAAGCTGGCGCACCGAACGAACCCGAAGGATCAGTCCATGTTCTATCACGTCAAGGAACTGCAGTTTAACGCGCGCATTTCCGAACCCGACCCGAAGTTTGCAGCGCTCCTTCTGGAGCAGTTCGGCGGCGCCAATGGCGAATTGGCTGCGGCGATGCGCTATTTCACCCAGGCCTTCTCGACCCGCAAGCCATACCCCGACAAGTACGACATGTTGATGGACATCGCGACCGAGGAGTTCAGCCACCTCGAGATCGTCGGTGCCACCATCACGATGCTTCTCGACGGCGTCAACGGCGAGTTGAAGAACGCCGCGGAAGCGAGCCCGCTCAGCAAGCTCACGAAGGGCAAGGCGGGCAAGGAGGAGGTGCTGCACGAGGCACTCACCAATCCGCAGTTCCTGGTCCAGTCCGGTGGAGGGCCTACCCTCACCAACAGCCAGGGCGTGCCGTTCTCAGGCACCTACATCGACGCCAACGGCGATCTCACTGTCGACCTCCGGTCGGACATGGCGGCCGAGGCACGGGCCAAGATCACCTACGAATATCTGCTGAAATTCACCGCCGATCCTCTGGTGCAGGATACGCTGCGCTTCCTGATGACGCGAGAGATCGCCCATTACCAGATGTTCGGCGCGGCGCTCGAGACCATACAGCCGAACTTTCCCATGGGCATCCTTCAGGGCGATCCGCGGCACACCCACACCTATTTCAACCTGTCGAACGGCGCCGATTCGCGCGGGCCGTGGAACGAAGGCCAGGGGCCGTGGGGCAAGGGCGAGGAGTGGGAATACGTCGACGAGCCGCACAAGCACGTCATAGATACGCAAGGCGAGATCAACCATCAGCCGAAGGGTGCCAGGATGACGCAGGCGGAGGTGGACAAGAAGAACCGCGAACTGTCGAAGCAGCGAAGCGAGGAGGTGAAGTCGAAGACCGAAACGGTCCCGACGCAATGGTCGTCCTATCCGCAGGAATCGCTCGAAAGCCCGCTCAAGGCCGAGACGAAGCAGGTCTGAGGTGGAGGAGACCACGATCGAGCGGCAGGACGCGACCTCGACCGGAACTTCCGCAGATGCACCGGTCCTGGAGATCACCTACTTCACGGACCCCCTGTGTTGCTGGAGCTGGGGCTTCGAGCCCCAGCTCCGCCGCCTGCGCTACGGCTTCGCGGGCAGAATCGCATGGAGGACCTGCCTCGTCGGGATGATCCCGGACTGGGAGAGCTTCGGCGATCCGCTCAACGACATCCATCGCCCGGTACAGATGGGACCATTGTGGATCCAGGCCGGGACGATGACGGGCATGCCATCGGAAGCACGCATCTGGGTCGGCGATCCGCCGGCATCTTCATGGCCGGCCAGCATCGCCATCCGGACCGCTGGTCTTCAGTCGGCGCAGGCCGCCGACCTTTATCTGCGGCGCGTGCGCGTTGCCGTCATGACCGAGAGCAGGAACATCGCGCGGGACGATGTCCTGCTCGAATTGTCCGACGACATCCAGCGCGAACGCCCCGATGTCTTCGATGGCGCGCGCTTTCGGCGGGAATACGGCTCCGCCGCCGCCCGGGCCGCGCTGGAAGATGACGTCAAGGAAACCCGCTACCGGCGGGTCGGACGTTTTCCGAGCCTGCGGTTCCGTCGCTCGGGCGCCGATCCGGCGTGGCTCGTCGGGTGGAGGCCGATGGAACCTCTGCTTCAGGCATTGAACGGTTTCGCGCCGGAAATCGGCAAGGAGCGGCGGCCGCAATCGCCTCAGGATTACGCTTCCTACTGGGGCGGCATCACGCCACGCGAGGCTGCCGTTGCATTCGACAGGCGGTCCGATAACGACCTTTCGCCTCGAGAGCCGGTCGGCGGCCCATTCTCCTCGGCGTCTACCGGTGGTGCGGTCACCTAGATGACCATGCCGTTGCGTCTCCCGGGATCGCCGATCTTTTCGACGAAGCGCGCCCGGCACCTGTGGGGGAAAGCGTGGGAAGCGGGAATTTTCTTCTGGCGGAATCGAGTAGCCAGCGTTAAGCCCTAGACTCCCATGGCGCGATATGTATTCATCACTGGCGGCGTGGTTTCCTCGCTTGGCAAAGGCATCGCGGCGGCGGCTCTTGGAGCGCTGCTGCAGGCGCGCGGCTATCGCGCTCGGATCAAGAAGCTCGATCCCTATTTGAACGTCGATCCCGGCACGATGTCGCCCTACCAGCACGGCGAGGTCTTCGTGACGGACGACGGCGCCGAGACCGATCTCGATCTCGGCCACTACGAGCGGTTCACGGGGAGGTCCGCCAACCAGCAGGACAACATCACCACCGGGCGCATCTACAAGAACATCATCGAGAAGGAGCGCCGCGGCGATTATCTCGGCGCCACCGTGCAGGTGATCCCGCACGTCACCGACGAGATCAAGAACTTCGTGCTCGAAGGCAATGACGACTATGATTTCGTGCTGTGCGAGATCGGCGGGACGGTGGGCGACATCGAGGCGATGCCGTTCCTGGAGGCTATCCGGCAGCTCGGCAACGACCTGCCGCGCAACAACGCCGTCTATGTCCACCTGACGCTGATGCCGTGGATCCCGGCGGCCGGAGAACTGAAGACCAAGCCCACGCAGCACTCGGTCAAGGAACTGCGCTCGATCGGCATCGCACCGGACATCCTGCTGGTCCGGGCCGACCGGCCGATCCCGCGCGATGAGCGGCGCAAGCTGTCGCTGTTCTGCAACGTGCGCGAATCGGCCGTCATCCAGGCGCTCGACGTCTCGCACATCTACGACGTGCCGATGGCCTATCACCGGGAAGGGCTCGACGGCGAACTGCTCGCGGCGTTCGGCATCGATCCCGCCCCCAAGCCGCGCATGGAGCGCTGGCAGGAGGTCTCCGACCGTATCCACAATCCCGAAGGCGAGGTGACGATCGCCGTCGTCGGCAAGTACACGGGCCTCAAGGACGCCTACAAGTCGCTGATGGAGGCGCTCTCGCATGGTGGCATCGCCAACCGGGTCCGGGTGAAGCTGGACTGGATCGAGAGCGAGGTGTTCGAGAAGGAAGATCCTGCACCCTGGCTCGAAAAGGTGCACGGCATCCTCGTGCCGGGCGGCTTCGGGGAGCGCGGGTCGGAAGGCAAGATCCTGGCCGCGAAGTTCGCGCGCGAACGCAAGGTGCCGTATTTCGGCATCTGCTTCGGAATGCAGATGGCCTGCATCGAGGCGGCGCGGTCGCTCGCGGGCATCGAGGCGGCGTCGTCGACCGAGTTCGGCCCGGCCAGGGAACCGGTGGTTGGCCTGATGACGGAATGGCTCAAGGGCAACATGCTGGAGAAGCGGCGCGAGACCGACGACATGGGGGGCACGATGCGGCTCGGCGCCTACGAGGCGCGTCTGGCGCCGGGCTCCAAGATCGCCGATATCTACGGCGGCACCGCGATTTCGGAGCGTCACCGCCACCGCTACGAGGTCAACATCGACTACAAGGAGCGCCTCGAGCAATGCGGGCTCGTCTTCGCCGGCATGTCGCCCGACGGCGTGCTGCCGGAGACCGTCGAGTATCCGGACCATCCCTGGTTCATTGGCGTGCAGTATCACCCCGAACTGAAGTCCCGACCCTTCGAGCCGCACCCCTTGTTCGCAAGTTTCATCACCGCTGCGGTGGAACAATCGCGGCTGGTGTGACGGCGCAACTTCCTCGTTGCCGTGAAACGTCAAATCGCCGATAGATGATGCCGGGGCGCGCTCCGGCGGCATCGTTCGCGCGGACGGGACGGGGAAGTTTTTCTAGATGAGCGACAGTTTTCGTGAGGTGACGTCCGTCTCCTGGTTCGGGCGGATCGGCCGCTCCATCGGCGGCGTCCTGTTCGGGATCGTCCTGATCCTCGCCATGGTCATCGGCCTGTTCTGGAACGAGGGCAGGGCGGTGACGACGGCACGCTCGCTGGCAGAAGGCGCCGGCATCGTGCAGTCCGTCTCTGCCGAAGCGGTCGATCCCGCGCTCGAAGGCATGCTGGTGCACGTGACCGGCCCGGTCGCCGCGACCGCGGAACCGAGAGACACTACGTTCGGGGTGGTCGCTGCAGGCATTCGGCTCGAACGCCAGGTCGAGATGTACCAGTGGGCGGAGCACCGGAAATCCGAGACCAGGACCAAGCTCGGCGGCGGCGAGGAGACGGTCACGACCTATACCTACGAAAAGGAATGGTCGGGGTCGGCAAACAACTCGGGCGACTTCAAGGTCTCCGACGGGCATTCCAACCCGGGCATGAATTATAGAAGCGAGAGTTTCCAGATACCGGAAGCGACGCTCGGGGCCTTCCGGCTCGATGAGGCCGTGCTCGGCCGGATCGGCGGCGACGAGACCCTGGCCCTGGACAATTCCATGATCGAGACCGTGAAGGCGGGCTATTCCGGTCCGCGCGCGATCCATGTGACCGCCAGCGGCGCCTATGTCGGGTTCGACCCGTCTTCGCCGCGCGTCGGCGATTACCGCATCGGGTGGCAGATCGTGCCGCTTGCGCCCATCAGCGTCATCGGGCGGCAGACGCAGAACGGGTTCGCACCCTACCAGACGGAAGCGGGCGACCGGTTGCTGATGGTCGATCTGGGCAGCGTGGCGGCAAGGCAGATGTTCGACGAGGCGGTGACCGGCAACAAGGTCCTCACCTGGGTCCTGCGCGCGGTCGGCCTCATCCTGCTTGCCGTCGGTTTCGCCCTCATCATGGGTCCGATCGGCGTGGTCGCCGACGTCGTCCCCTTCCTCGGAAACCTGGTGCGAATGGGGACGGGCGCGATCGCGGTCGTGCTGGCGGTGCTGGTCGGCGGCGTGACGATCGCCGTCGCCTGGTTCTGGTACCGGCCTCTTCTCGCAGTCGCCATCATCCTCGCGTCGTTCGCGATCGCATGGCTGGTCTCGAGGCTGGGCCGCTCCCGGGCGTCCTCCCCGGAAGTGGTCGGCGCCTGATCTCAGCGCCGCGAAGCCTCCGGAAGGAAGCGCTCGACGAGGTCGGCCATCAGCGCGTCGCGCTTTCGGGAACTGTCCTCGCCCATGACGACGGCGACCAACCGCTTGCCGTCGCGACTGACCGAAGTGACCAGGTTGAAGCCGGAGGCGCGGGTGTATCCCGTCTTGATGCCGTCCGCGCCGCGGACCATGTCGAGCACCTTGTTGTGCCCCTTGATGGTCTTGCCGCGGAAGGCGAAGCTCCTCAGGCCGAAATAGCGGTACTGCGACGGGAAATGCTGGCGTAGCGCGATCCCGAGCAGGGCCATGTCGCGCGCCGTCGTTCGCTGCTGGCCGTCGGGAAGCCCCGAAGCGTTCCGGAAGACGGTATGGCTCATGCCGAGTTGGCGCGCCCTGGCGGTCATCATGTCGGCGAAGCGATCCTCGCTTCCTCCCAGATACTCGGCCACGGCCGTGGCGACGTCATTTGCAGATTTGGTGGTCAGCGCCCGGATCGCGGTGTCGACGTCGATCGATTGGCCGGCCTTGAAATAGAGTTTCGTCGGCGGTCGCGACGCGGCGTAGGCCGAGACCGGAATCTGCGTCGACGGCGCCACGCGCCCCTGCTGCATCGCCTCGAAGAGCATGTAGAGGGTCATCATCTTGGTCAGGGATGCGGGGTAGCGCGGGGCATCGGCATCGACGGCGTGCAGTGTCCGGCCGTTGTTGGCATCGATGACGATGGCCGCGTACTTGGAGGAGGTCGAGGTGGGCGCCGGTGCGCTCGTGCGCAAAACCTCGGAGGTCGAGCATGCCGTGACCGCGGCGGCCACGAAAAGCAGCGCCATCGAACGCAGGAATGCCAATAGACGCCTCGAATCGAGCGTGCGCGTGCAGGGCCGATGCCCCGTACCGTATACCGAAGACATGGAAGCTGCGAACTCCGCCCAGTTCCCCTAGGCCACGTTTCCGACGCAGCCGCCTCCCTACCAACCTAGCCGCGCACTTCGCGATTGCAACAGGTGCAACGCCAACGGTCGAAACTTCGAAATGGTGCGGCTTTCGGAGAACACCCACTCCGGCACTTCGCCTTCCCGACGGTGCCTTGCACTCGGCCACCACTTGCTGCACATGGCGGAGCATGTCTCATCCATCCGACAAGGCGCTCGCACTCGACCATCTCGTGCTGCCCACGCAGTCGCTCGAGTTTGCCCGTGAACGCCTCGAGGCGCTCGGCTTCACGGTCGCGCCCGAAGGCGTCCATCCGTTCGGGACACGGAACGCCTGCGTCTACTTCAGCGACGGCACGTTCCTGGAACCGCTCGCCTTCGGGGATGCCGCACTTCGCCGGCAGGCCGAGCGCGATGGGAACGTCTTCATCCTCGGCGACAGCCTCTTTCGCGAGAGGATCGGGCAGGAAGGGTTCTCTGCGGTCGTCTTCGCGACCGCCGATGCGTCCGCCGATCACGAGCGGTTCGTTCGTGCCGGCATTTCCGGGGGAGACGAACTGTTCTTCTCGCGGCCTTTCGCCGATGCCTCCGGCAAGAGCGATACCGCGTCCTTCAAACTCGCATTTGCCGCCGGCCGGAACGAGGTCCCGTTCTTCTTCGCCTGCGAGAGAGTGAACGCCCCGTCGGTCGACCGTTCCACGCTCCAGGACCACGGCAATGGTGCGGTCGGAATTGCCGCGCTCACGATGTCGGCGAAGGATCCGGCCGCAGCGGCGGAACTGGTCGCCGAAATCAGTGGCGCGGCGGTCGCCGACACCGCGAAAGGCATCCGGCTCGGCCTGCCGAACGCCAGGATCGACATCCTGTCCGGCGAAGCCAAAGCCGGGCCCGATGCAGGCGGCATTTCCTTCGATGCGATCACGTTCGGCGTGCGCGATCTGAAGGCTGCACGCGGCCTTTTCTCCGACCGCGGTATCCAATTCCAAAACGCCGCCGCGAGCATTGCCGTCCCCGCGGCACCGGGACAGGGTGCCGTCTTCATCTTCGAGGAACTCCGATGACTTCTCCCAACACGCACGTGGCCGCGGGCAACGCGGTGTTCGGCAACGACCGGCCGCTCACCCTGATCGCAGGACCGTGTCAGCTCGAATCGCGCCAGCATGCCTTCGACATGGCCGCTGCGCTGAAGGAGATGACGGAGAGGCTGGGCATTGGCCTGGTCTACAAGACGAGCTTCGACAAGGCGAACCGCACCTCGCTGTCCGGACGGCGCGGTGCCGGGCTCGATGCGGCACTGCCGATATTCGCCGACATCCGCTCCGAGCTGTCGCTCCCGGTCCTGACGGACGTCCATGCCGAGGACCAGTGCGCGGCGGTTGCGGAAGCGGTCGACATCCTCCAGATTCCGGCGTTCCTCTGCCGCCAGACCGACCTGCTGGTGGCGGCGGCCCGGACCGGCAAGGTCGTCAACGTCAAGAAGGGGCAGTTCCTCGCGCCCTGGGACATGAAGAACGTCGTGGCGAAGATCACGGATTCCGGCAATCCGAACGTGCTCGTGACGGAACGCGGCGTCTCCTTCGGCTACAACGCGCTCGTGTCCGACATGCGCTCGCTACCGGTCATGGCCGAGATCGGCGCGCCCGTCATCTTCGACGCGACCCATTCGGTCCAGCAGCCGGGCGGGCAGGGCGGCTCCTCGGGCGGCGAGCGTCGGTTCGTGGAAACGCTGTCCCGGGCCGCGGTCGCCGTCGGCGTCGCCGGCGTCTTCATCGAGACGCATCAGGACCCCGACAATGCGCCCTCGGACGGACCCAACATGGTCCCCCTGAAGGACATGCCTGCCCTTCTCGAGAGGCTGATGGCGTTCGACCGCGTCGCGAAGGGCGCGTGATCGCCTCGGGTCGCGATGCCATCGTGATCGGTCTTCCCCGCGGAACCTTCGCCCCTTTCTCCTCATTGTCACGCGAGCCTTCGGGACAGAGGAGAATGACATGTCGACGCCTTCCGGGCACACGAGCGCGATCACTGCCTCCAAAGTGGTAGGCACCAACGTCTACAACACGGCCGGTCAGAAGATCGGCGAGATCAAGGACATCGTGCTGGACAAGATGTCGAACAGGATCATGTTCGCCGTCATCGGCTTCGGCGGGTTCCTGAGCATCGGCGAGAAATACCATGCCATCCCATGGTCGTCGCTGGACTACGAGGCCGGGGAAGGCGGGTACGTCGTTCCGTTCTCGCGCCAGCAACTGGAAGCCGCGCCTTCCTATTCGATCAACGAATTGACGTCGAACAACGGCACGACGGCGCGCGACGAATCCTACGAGTACTACAAGGTCGAACCCTACTGGTGAGACAAAAGGCCGGACGAATGCGGCGGCGGGGAAGATCATCTCCCGCCGCCTCCGTCATTGGGCGACAGGTATGATCAGGACAGACTGCGGTTGTGACACGGGATCACAGGATGTGAGCAGTGCCGCCGCGATGAAGAACAGGCTGACGATCCCTGCGAAGTCGGACATGGCGAAACTCCCTTCGTTTCGCCCCACGCGCATCAGCGACGATAACGGAGTCGCCGACGGCTGACAGCCCATCTTCGATAAAGAATGGAGACGGCGGATGTTGCCGCGTGACCGCCGATGCCGGCGGTGCGGTTTTGCGAGCAGACAAGCCCGTGTCCCTCCAGTGCAGATTCCCGTCCCGCCGCAGTGGAAATCGGAGCCGATATCCGGCCTCGATCTCACTTGCCGGCGAGGCGCCGCATTGCCTTTTCGCGGCCTTCCGCTAAGAGAAGCGCGATCTTTCCGGACATCAAAGGGGACGCTCCATGACCGCCATCGTCGACATCATCGGCCGCGAGATTCTGGACAGCCGCGGCAATCCGACAGTGGAGGTCGACGTGGTGCTGGAGGATGGTTCGATGGGACGCGCCGGCGTGCCGTCCGGCGCCTCGACCGGCGCCCATGAGGCGGTGGAACTGCGCGACGGGGGTCCGCGGTATCTCGGCAAGGGTGTCGAGCGCGCCGTCGAAGCCGTGAACGGCGAGATATTCGAGGCCATCGGCGGCATGGACGCCGAAAACCAGATCCACATCGATCACACGATGATCGAGCTCGACGGAACCCCCAACAAGAGCCGCCTCGGCGCCAACGCCATTCTCGGCGTCTCGCTCGCGGTGGCCAAGGCCGCGGCGGAAGCCGCCGGCCTGCCGCTCTACCGCTATGTCGGCGGCGCCGGTGCGCATGTCCTTCCCGTGCCGATGATGAACATCATCAACGGCGGCGCGCATGCCGACAACCCGATCGACTTCCAGGAATTCATGATCATGCCTGTGGGCGCGCCGACGCTGCGCGACGCCGTTCGCTGGGGTTCGGAGATATTCCATACGCTCAAGAAGGGGCTCAAGGACGCCGGCCACAACACCAACGTCGGCGACGAGGGTGGCTTCGCGCCAAATCTGAAGAATGCGAACGCGGCGCTCGACTTCATCATGGGTTCGATCGAGAAAGCCGGCTACAAGCCGGGCGAGGACGTGGCGATCGGGCTGGACTGCGCCGCGACCGAGTTCTTCAAGGACGGTTCCTACGTCTACGAGGGCGAGAGGAAGTCCCGCGATCCGAAGGCGCAGGCGAAGTACCTCGCCAAGCTGGTCGGCGACTATCCGATCATCTCTGTCGAGGACGGCATGGCCGAAGACGACTGGGAAGGATGGAAGATCCTGACCGAGCTGGCGGGCGGCAAGTGCCAACTCGTCGGCGACGATCTCTTCGTGACGAACTCGGCGCGGCTTCGCGACGGCATCCGCATGGGGGTGGCCAATTCCATCCTGGTCAAGGTCAACCAGATCGGCACTCTCACCGAGACGCTGGATGCGGTCGATACCGCGCATCGCGCGGCCTACACCGCCGTGATGTCGCATCGTTCCGGCGAGACCGAGGATTCGACCATCGCCGACCTCGCGGTCGCGACGAACTGCGGACAGATCAAGACCGGATCGCTCGCCCGCTCGGACCGGCTGGCGAAATACAACCAGCTCATCCGCATCGAGGAAGAGCTCGGCAGCCAGGCACGCTATGCGGGAAAGAGCATTCTGAAAGGCTGACGGCGTAACCACCCGTTAAGCACGATCGCGCCATAAGGGAGTAAAGGAAATGCTCCCGCCATGTGGACCCGGCAATACAAGAAGCGCAACACCGGCCGCCTGATCGTTCCGGCGCTGACGGCGCTGTTCCTCGGCTATTTTGGCTACCATGCCTTCCACGGCGAGTTCGGCATCTACTCCAAGTACCAGCTCGAGGCGCGGGTGACCGAACTCTCCGTCATGCTCGAGAAGAAGCGCGGCGAGCGCGAGGCTCTCGAGGACCGCGTCGCGCTTCTGCGTGACGGTACGATGGAGAAGGACATGCTCGACGAGCAGACGCGTCGCGCGCTCAACGTGTCTTCACCGGACGAACTCACCATCATGCGAGCGTTCTCTCAAGCGAATTAACCAGACGCGAGTTAATTCGCGATTTGGTCAGTCTTCCTAGGTGCTTAGCTGCATGCCAGCCATGCGCTTTTCCGCGTGGCTGAAAGCGCAAAGCCGTGTTAGCCTTCCACTATCCTGGGGAGGAATGCAGATAGCCGATCTCCCCGATGTCCGCCAGAAGACAGGACCAGGGAGTAACGCATGAAATCCGCGACGAAGAAGACGTCCGCGAAACCCAAGGCTGCGCCCGATGTCGCCGCGGCGGTGAAGGCGCCGTCACCAGCCGATTTCGACAAGGAGCAGGAACTCGCCGCCTATCGCGGCATGCTGCTCATCCGGCGCTTCGAGGAAAAGGCCGGGCAACTTTACGGAATGGGCTTTATCGGTGGGTTCTGCCACCTCTACATCGGCCAGGAAGCCGTCGTCACCGGCCTCAGGCTCGCCATGCGCGACGGCGACCAGATGATCACCGCCTATCGCGATCACGGCCATATGCTGGCCATGGAGATGGAGCCGCGCGGCGTCATGGCCGAACTGACCGGCCGCCGGGGAGGCTACTCCCGGGGCAAGGGCGGATCCATGCACATGTTCTCCAAGGAGAAGAACTTCTACGGCGGCCACGGCATCGTCGGCGCGCAGGTGTCGCTTGGCACAGGGCTCGCGTTCGCCAACCGGTACCGCGACAACGGCAACGTCTCCCTGACCTTCTTCGGCGACGGAGCGGCCAACCAGGGCCAGGTCTACGAGAGCTTCAACATGGCCTCGCTGTGGAAGCTGCCGGTCGTCTACGTCATCGAGAACAACCGCTATGCCATGGGCACTTCGGTCACGCGCTCGTCGGCCGAGACCGATTTCTCGCATCGCGGACTTTCGTTCAAGATCCCGGGCGTGCAGATCGACGGAATGGACGTGCGGGCCGTAAAGGCCGCCGGCGAGATGGCGCTCGACTGGTGCCGCTCCGGCAAGGGACCGATGATCCTGGAGATGCAGACCTACCGCTATCGCGGCCATTCCATGTCCGATCCGGCGAAGTATCGCTCGAAGGACGAGGTGCAGAAGATGCGCTCCGAGCACGACCCGATCGAGCAGGTGAAGGCGCGCCTGATCGACAGGAAGTGGGCGAACGAGGACGAGTTGAAGGCGATCGACAAGGAGGTTCGCGACATCGTGGCCGATGCTGCGGAGTTTGCGCAGAACGACGCCGAGCCGGACGTGTCCGAACTCTATACCGACATTCTGCACTAAGGGAGCCGGACATGCCTGTGGAAATTCTCATGCCCGCCCTCTCGCCGACCATGGAAGAGGGCAACCTGTCGAAATGGCTGAAGAAGGAAGGCGACGCGGTCGCTGCCGGTGACGTGATCGCCGAGATCGAGACCGACAAGGCGACGATGGAGGTCGAGGCGGTCGACGAAGGCACGCTCGGCAAGATCCTCGTCGCGGAGGGCTCGGAAGGCGTGAAGGTCAACACGCCGATCGCCGTGCTGCTGCAGGAAGGCGAGAGCGCCGACGACATCGGTTCCGCCAGGGAAAAGCCCGCCAAGGCGCCGCAGGCATCGCAGCAGACCGACGCCGAGACGCCCAAGGCCGCCGCGGCCGATACCGGCGGCAAGGCCCGTGAGGCGAGCGAGGAACCGACCGCCCGGAAGGACGCCGCCAAGGCGCCCGCCGCGCCCAAGGCCGAGACCGCCGCCGATCCGGACATCCCCTCCGGCACCGAGATGGTTCCCACCACGGTGCGCGAGGCGCTGCGCGACGCCATGGCCGAGGAGATGCGCCGCGACGACAAGGTCTTCGTCATGGGCGAGGAAGTCGCCGAGTACCAGGGCGCCTACAAGATCACGCAGGGGCTCTTGCAGGAGTTCGGCGCCAGGCGTGTCGTCGACACGCCGATCACCGAGCACGGCTTTGCCGGCGTCGGCGTGGGCGCGGCGATGGCCGGGCTTCGGCCGATCGTCGAATTCATGACCTTCAACTTCGCCATGCAGGCGATCGACCAGATCATCAACTCGGCCGCCAAGACGCTCTACATGTCCGGCGGCCAGATGGGTGCGCCGATCGTCTTCCGCGGCCCGAACGGCGCGGCGGCGCGCGTCGCCGCCCAGCACAGCCAGGACTACGCCGCCTGGTACAGCCACGTTCCGGGCCTCAAGGTCGTGCAGCCCTATACGGCCGCCGACGCCAAGGGTCTTCTCAAGGCCGCGATCCGCGACCCTAACCCGGTGATCTTCCTCGAGAACGAGATCCTCTACGGCCAGACCTTCGACGTGCCGAAGCTGGACGATTTCGTGCTGCCGATCGGCAAGGCGCGGGTGCACAGGAAGGGCAAGGACGCCACGATCGTCTCCTTCGGCATCGGCATGACCTACGCCGTGAAGGCGGCAGACGCGCTGGCCGGCGAAGGCATCGACGTGGAGATCATCGATCTTCGGACCATCCGGCCGATGGATCTCGATACCGTCATCGAGTCGGTGAAGAAGACCAATCGGCTGGTGACGGTCGAGGAAGGCTATCCGCAATCCTCGGTCGGCGACCACATCGCCAGCCAGGTGATGCAGCGCGCCTTCGACCATCTCGATGCGCCGGTGATCACCATCTGCGGCAAGGACGTGCCGATGCCCTACGCGGCGAACCTCGAAAAGCTCGCGTTGCCGAACGTCGGCGAAGTGGTCGAGGCGGTGAAGGCGGTGTGCTACCGTAGCTGATCGCGGACCGGAGGATCGTCCGATGAATGCATCAGCGACGGACAGCAAGCGGCCGGCGACCTACGCCGACCTTGAGGCCGTGCCGGGGAGCCTGGTGGCGGAGATCATCGACGGCGCGTTGGTGACGCATCCGCGGCCGACGTTCCGACATGGTGGAGCGGCAAGCGCCCTGAACATCCGCTTGGGAGGCGCGTTTCAGTTTGATGGCCAGCGGGCCTGGGGGCTGGATCTTTGTCGTCGAACCGGAATTGAACTCGGACCGCATGTCCTGGTGCCGGATATTGCCGCGTGGCGGCGGGAGAGGTTGGCCGCCCTGCCCGAAACCAGTTTTTCCCGAGTGACGCCGGACTGGGTGTGCGAAGTGCTTTCCGGTTCGACGGAGCGGCGCGACCAGACGGTCAAGTCAGAGAATCTTCGCTGAAGAAGGTGTGGCGCATTTCTGGCTGATCGATCCGCGTCAGCAAATTCTGGAAGCCTTCGAACTCGCCGATGGACGTTGGCTGAAGCTCGGGGCGTGGAATTCCAGCGACGAAGTCCGCGCCGCGCCCTTCGACGCCCTTGCCTTCTCGCTCGCCGACCTGTGGCCATTCGACCGGCCGCTCGGTCTGAACGAAGACCCCACGCCCTATTACGCCGGAGACCGATAGATGCCCATCAACATCACCATGCCGGCCCTCTCGCCCACGATGGAGGAGGGCAATCTCGCCAAGTGGCTGGTCAAGGAGGGCGACCAGGTCGCACCCGGCGACGTGATCGCCGAGATCGAGACCGACAAGGCGACCATGGAGGTCGAGGCCGTCGACGAGGGCACGGTGGCCAAGATCGTCGTGCCGGCGGGGACGGAAGGCGTGAAGGTCAATGCGCTGATCGCTGTGCTGGCCGGCGAGGGAGAAGACGTTTCGGCGGCGGCGAACGGTGGCGGCGAGGCGAAGGCGGAAGCCCAGCCGGAGAAGACGCGCGCCGCGCCGGAGCCCGAGAAGGCGGCGAAGGCGGGGCCTGAAAAAGAGGGAGAGCCCGCGCCGGAAAAGGCATCCGCCAAGGCTCCCGCTGAAGTCCCGCCCGGAAAGACCGCGAATGGGGCCGATCGCGTCTTCGCCTCGCCCCTCGCGCGCCGGATGGCAAAGGACGCAGGCATCGACCTGTCCGCCATAGAGGGGTCCGGTCCGCATGGGCGCGTGGTGAAGGCCGACGTGGAGGCGGCCGCGGCGGAGGGCACGGCGAAGGCGGCGCCTGCCGGGAAGTCCGCGGGCGAAAAGCCGGCCGCCGCCGCACCGGCGCCGAAGCCCATGTCGGACGACGCGGTGCTGAAGCTCTTCGAGGAGGGCTCCTACGAGCTCGTCCCGCATGACGGCATGCGCAAGACGATCGCTGCGCGGCTGACCGAATCGCACCAGACCGTGCCGGCCTATTTCGTCTCCATGGATTGCGAACTCGACGCGCTTCTGAAACTGCGCGCCGAGATCAACGCGGCCGCGCCGATGCGCAAGACGGACAAGGGCGACGTGCCGGCCTACAAGCTCTCGGTCAACGACTTCATCATCAAGGCGATGGCGCTTGCGCTGCGCGACGTGCCGATGGCCAACGCCTCGTGGACGACGACGGCGCGCGTCAGGCACAGGCATTCCGATATCGGCGTCGCGGTGGCGATCGCCGACGGGCTGATCACGCCGATCATCCGCAAGGCGGAGGAAAAGACGCTGTCGGTGATTTCCAACGAGATGAAGGATCTGGCCAGGCGCGCCCGCGACAAGAAGCTGAAGCCGCAGGAATACCAGGGCGGCACGACGGCGGTGTCGAACCTCGGCATGTTCGGCGTGTCGAACTTCACCTCCATCATCAATCCGCCGCACGCCTCGATCGTCTCGGTCGGCGCCGGCGTGGAGAAGCCGGTGGTGAAGGGCGGCGAGATCAAGATCGCGACGATCATGACCGCGACCTTCGCCTTCGATCACCGGGTGATCGACGGTGCGCTGGGCGCGGAACTGGCGGCGGCGTTCCAGCGGCACATCGAGAAGCCGATGGGGATGCTGGTGTGAGAGGCGCCTCGGCCGCGACCACCCCCACCCCCGGCAGGGCGAGCCGCCGGTCTCGCCCGTCCTTCGGACCCCCGCAAGGGGGACGGGTGGAGTGGAGCGCTTCATGAAGACCGTCCTCTGCTATGGCGATTCCCTCACCTGGGGCTATTGCGCCGAAGGTCCGGCGCGGCATGCTCCGGAGGATCGCTGGCCGAACGTGCTCCAGGCCGCTCTGGGACCCGAGGTGCAGGTGATCGCGGAGGGGCTGAACGGGCGTACGACGGCGTTCGACGATCATCTGGCGTCGGCCGACCGCAACGGCGCGCGCATCCTGCCGACGTTGCTGGTCACGCACGCGCCGCTCGATCTCGTCGTCATCATGCTGGGGGCCAACGACATGAAGCCCTTCGTGTGCGGCCGGGCGGTCGGCGCGGCGCAGGGAATGCGGCGGCTGATCGACGTCGTGCGCGGCACGGCCTATCCGCTGGGGCAGGAGCCGCCCGACATCCTGCTGGTCGCCCCGCCGCCGCTCTGCGAGACGGCCGATCCGGACTTCGCGGCCATGTTCGAAGGGATGATCGAGCAGTCGCGGATGCTGGCGAGCCTCTATTCCGATCTTGCCGACGATACCGGCTGCGGGTTCTACGACGCGGGATCCGTCGCCAAGACCACGCCGCTGGACGGGGTGCACCTGGATGCGAAGAGTACGCGCGCGATCGGCAAGGGACTGGAGCCGATGGTGCGCATGATGCTGGGACTGTGAAGACCGTGGAGCGTTGATCGAAATCAAGGAGCGGAGACGCGGGCGAGCTAGCGTGAGGGCATTCAGACAGGAGAAGAAGAATGTCCCACACGCCACACGAACTTGCCGAGGAATTCCCGCAGCACGTGGCTCTGATGCACCATCTGCGGGAGACCGACGGGCATTTTCAGCGGATATCGAACGGGTATCACGAGGTGAACCGGACGATCCACCGCGCCGAGACCGACGTCGAGCCGCTCGACGACTTCCATCTGGCCGACCTGCGCAAGGAGCGGATGCGGCTGAAGGACGAGATTTACCAGATGCTGGGGCAGCACGAGCCTGCGCCGGCGCCAGTGGCGGAAGGATAGAAGCCGGGCTTCCAGCCTTCCCGAAACCGGCAGGCGGCGTGCAGCCGCCCGCCGATGACAGAGAGGATTGGAAGCGCGCATGGCCGAGAACTACGACGTCATCATCATAGGCGCCGGTCCGGGCGGCTACGTCACGGCCGTCCGGTCCGCGCAGCTGGGCTTCAAGACCGCGATCGTCGAACGCGAACACCTGGGCGGCATCTGTTCGAACTGGGGCTGCATCCCGACCAAGGCTTTGCTGCGCTCGGCCGAGGTGATGCATCTGGCCGAGCACGCCAAGGACTACGGGCTTACCCTAGAGGGCCGCATCTCGCCCGACCTGAAGGCCGTGGTGGATCGCGCGCGGGGGGTCGCCGGGCGCATGAACAACGGCGTCGGCTTCCTGATGAAGAAGAACAAGGTCGACGTGATCTGGGGCGAGGCCAAGATTGGGAAGGCGGGCAAGGGCGACCAGCCGGCCGAGATCGTCGTGTCCAAGCCCGCCAAGAAGCCGATGCAGCCGCAGCACCCGGCGCCGAAGAACACCAAGGGCGAGGGCACCTATACGGCAAAACACGTCATCGTCGCGACAGGTGCCAGGCCCCGCGCACTGCCCGGCATCGAGCCGGACGGCAAATTGATCTGGACCTATTTCGAGGCGATGGTGCCGGACCGGATGCCGAAGTCGCTGCTGGTCATGGGATCGGGCGCGATCGGCATCGAGTTCGCCTCCTTCTACCGGACGATGGGGGTCGAGGTCACCGTGGTCGAGGTGATGAAGACGGTGATGCCCGTCGAGGATCCGGAGATTTCGGAGCTGGCGCGAAAGCGCTTCGAGAAGCAGGGAATGAAGATCCTGCTCGAGGCCAAGGTGACGAAGGTGGAGAAGGGCTCCGACAATGTCACGGCGCATGTCGAGACCAAGGACGGCAAGGTCGAGAAGATCACCGCGGACCGGATGATCTCGGCCGTCGGTGTCGTCGGCAACGTCGAAGGTTTCGGGCTGGAGGAGATCGGCGTGAAGACGGAGCGCGGCACGATCGTCATCGACGAGTGGTGCCGTACCTCGGTGCCCGGGATTTACGCCATCGGCGACGTCGCCGGTCCGCCGATGCTCGCGCACAAGGCCGAGCACGAGGGCGTCATCTGCATCGAGACGATCGCCGGCCTGCATCCGCACCCGCTTGACAAGCTCACGATCCCCGGCTGCACCTACTGCAACCCGCAGGTCGCGTCCGTCGGCCTCACCCAGGCAAAGGCGAAGGAAGCCGGCCACGAGGTGCGCGTCGGCCGCTTTCCTTTCGTGGCCAACGGCAAGGCGGTCGCGCTGGGCGAGGACCAGGGGCTGGTGAAGACGGTATTCGACGCCAAGACCGGGCAACTGCTCGGCGCGCACATGGTGGGGGCCGAGGTGACGGAACTCGTCCAGGGCTTCGTCGTCGCCATGAACCTCGAGACCACCGAGGAAGAACTGATGCACACGATATTCCCGCACCCGACGCTGTCGGAGATGATGAAGGAGAGCGTGCTCGACGCCTACGGGCGGGCGCTGAACGCCTGACGATGCGCCGGCAAGGCGCGCAGGTGCGGCCGCCGGCGGACGAAGTCCGGGCGGGAAATGACGTGCGGGATGGTCCGGCGGAGGTCGTCGGGCTCACGACGTGTCGGGCGCCGGACGGGTGGGACTGCGAAACGAGGTAGCGGGCGGGTGCCCTGCAAGGCGGCGGGGCGCGAAAACGCTGCGGACCTGCGAGCCGATGCTGATCTCGGGCGGCAAGCAGGCGCGGAGCAGGGCGGCGAGCGCGCGCAGACGGCCGGCGAGGCACGCGGCGTCCGCCGGACCGCCCGCCGTGCCGAGCGGAACCTCGGCGCAGGGCAGGGTGGTGCCGGTCGTCTCGATGATGAAGTCCCGCGCGACGGCCTCGGCATGGCGCAATATGGCGAGCACGAACCAACGGACCGGAAACGACCGTCGGCCGGCCTGCTCGGCAAGGGCGGCGAATGCGAGGAGCAGCGTCACGACGCGCCCCAGCACCCGCCCATCCCTTTCCGCATCATGCATGTCCGCGCCTTTCTGTAAAACCCGCGGCCATTGTGGGGCAGGCCGGCGGAGCGTGGATGCGAGGCGACCAGAATCCTTGCAAAGGGCTGGTTTGTTTGGAGTTGGGGGCGGGTTTTGTCCACGATGTGCAATGCTCGCTCAAGCCTTGCAGCTTATTCTGCCCACAATCCTAAAATAGGTAGATCGTCCTATGGCTGAGACTTCGATCGAATGGACGGATGCGACGTGGAACCCGGTTGCCGGATGTACCGTCCTTACAGCCGGCTGCACCAACTGCTACGCCATGCGAATGGCGGCGCGACTTGAAGCCATGGGGGCGGAGAAGTATGCGGGGCTCACGCGGAAGTCGGGCGGTCGCGCGAAATGGACTGGCAAGATCGTCCTCGATCGCAAATCCTTGGCTCTCCCCACCAGATGGTCGAAGTCCCGGCGAGTCTTCGTGAACTCCATGTCGGATCTGTTCCATGCCGATGTGCCGCCGGGCTTCATAGCTGATGTGTGGCGTGTCATGGCGGATACGCCGCGCCACACATATCAGATCCTGACCAAGCGTCCGGACCGGATGATCGACATCGTGCCATCTCTGGCACGGCTGCCCAATGTATGGCTGGGAACGAGCGTCGAGGATGACCGGGTACTGAACCGCATCGATGAACTGCGGCGGGTTCCCGCAGCGATCCGCTTCGTTTCCTTCGAGCCGTTGATCGGGTCGGTCGCCGCTGCGAACCTTTCCGACATTCACTGGGCGATCGTCGGCGGCGAATCCGGCCCGAAGGCCCGGTTCATGGACCCGGTGTGGGTCGATCAGATCGAAGTTCTGTGCCGTCGCGCGGGAACTGCATTCTTCTTCAAGCAGTGGGGCGGACGGAACAAGAAGGTCGCCGGACGCGAACTCAACGGCCGGACGTATGACGAGATGCCGACATTGACTGTCTAATCGACGCACCGAACTGTTCAGCAAGCTCTATAGCACGCTTCGAACTGTTCGAGACCGCGCAGAAAAGTGAAAACCGCTGAGGGCGGTCGATCGACGGAAGAGGCCAAGGATCCAGCACAGCGGGGAAAATTGTTCGCAGCCGGTCGCGGACGTATCTTTCAAGTCCCGCAACATCGGCTGCACGTTGGCGCCGCATACCGCTTTCCATTCCGGAGAGAAGATCGGGCATAGGCGGAACCTCGGAATAGAGTTCCTCCTTCCAACCTTCCGTGCCGAGCATTCGCGTCAACGCTCGTTCCTTTGTAGGGTCAATTTTGTCCCAATTCCGAGCAGCCTGTCGATACAAGCCAGACAAGGGGAACAAGTACCAGACATCGATTGCCTTGGTGCCTGCAATCAGCTGCAGCGCGCTCCATTCAACCTCCATCCCGTACGGATCGAGGAACATTACTGCCCGAGTTTTCTTCCATTCATCCGATTTGATCAGTGAGGGAATCAAATCATTGGCGTTCCCCCGGAGCACGTCGATGTTTCGGTTCGGGTACTCCGCCTTTAACGCCTCCAGCGCAGCGATGTGCTTCGGCTTGATGTCCATGAATATAAGCCGGTCGAAATGCGGCTCGATGTCGAGCGCGATTTTTGCTGATCCGCGGCGCTGCTCGACAAGTTCCGGCACAGGTTCGTCGAAAAGATCGCCGTCACGTGCTCTCGTTCGCACGGTACGACTACCAGTTCCTGCGAATGCATCTATGTACCAGACTGAATCGCACCAAGTATGGAGAGCAGCGGAATAGCGCTGGAGATAACGCTCGACGATCTCAAGTTTGATGTCTGTGTGTTGTCCGCCGAATTCGTGTTCATCGTTCGTCATCAATTGCCTCTCATCCAGCATACACTGAATTTTTACCCAGCGCTCCGTGGATTGAAGAAATTGATATCACAGCAGCCGCGAAAAGTTTCGTATTGGAAATATGTTCTCTACTTGGCATTCTTGCCTTGCGAGCGACATTACGTTTTCAATGGATCTTCGGCCCATCTCGCCGTAACACAAATTCGGTGTTCAGTGTTGCAGTGGATGAGCGGCCCGTCGCACATGCTGCCAAGTGAAACTCGTGCGGCGCTTATGCCGCCCTTTTGCATCGGTTGACACACGCCTGTCGCACGCTCCGGCGATGCTCGCGCGAACGATGCCGCTCGATCCGTGTCGGTGCTTCTGGAACCGGCCGGGGTACGGCTGCGTTGTTCCGCCGCGGATTTCCCCGTACAGGCAACCGGAGTGAACGACATGGAAGATGCAGGCGTAGGCTGGATTGCAGCAATCATCATCGGCGGTATCGCCGGGTGGCTGGCCGAGAAGTTCATGAAGAGCAACATGGGCTTGCTCATGAACATCATCCTCGGCATCGTCGGGGCGATCATCGCCAACGCGCTGCTCGGCCTGTTCGGCGTCGCACTGGGCGGCTGGATCGGCTATCTCATCGCCGGTTTCATCGGTGCTTGCATTCTCATTGCGATCGCCCGCATGTTCCGGCGCTGACCAACGCCGCACCTATGCAGAATTGGCCGCCGTGGCATTCGCCCGGCGGCCTTTCGTTTTCTGCCCGGAGCGCCTAGATATCCCTTGTAGGTTTCCTCGGCGCCCCGCCATTCAGGGCACGGGAGAAAAGTGAACGGGAGCACCATGGTCACCGTCATCGACACGATAGCGCGCCCGAAGCTGCGCCATCCCGAGAAGGCGCATCGGCCCGACCAGGAGGTGCTGCGCAAGCCGGAATGGATCAGGGTGAAAGCCCCGGTCTCCAAAGGCTATTCCGAGACGCGCGAGATCGTGCGGTCGCACGGCCTGGTGACGGTCTGCGAGGAAGCGGGCTGCCCCAACATCGGCGAGTGCTGGGACAAGAAGCACGCCACCTTCATGATCATGGGCGAGATCTGCACGCGCGCCTGCGCCTTCTGCAACGTGGCGACGGGCCGTCCCGAGGCATTGGACCGCTCGGAACCGGAAAGCGTCGCCAGGGCGGTGGCGAAGATGGGGCTCAACCATGTCGTCATCACCTCGGTCGACCGCGACGATCTCGAAGACGGCGGTGCGCAGCATTTCGCCGAGGTCATCCACGCCATCCGCGCGCACGCGCCCGGCACCACCATCGAGATCCTGACGCCGGACTTCCTGCGCAAGGAGGGTGCCCTCGAGACGGTGGTCGCGGCGAGACCCGACGTGTTCAACCACAATCTGGAAACGGTGCCGTCGAACTACCTGACCGTTCGTCCCGGTGCGCGCTATTTTCACTCGATCCGGCTCCTGCAAAGGGTGCGGGAGCTCGATCCGTCGATCTTCACCAAGTCCGGCATCATGGTCGGTCTCGGCGAGGAACGGAACGAGGTGCTGCAGCTCATGGACGACCTGCGGATCGCCGACGTCGATTTCCTCACCATCGGCCAGTATCTCCAGCCGACGAAAAAGCATCATCCGGTGAAGGCGTTCGTGACGCCCGAGGAGTTCAAGTCCTACGAGGCGGTGGCGTACACGAAGGGCTTCCTCATGGTCTCGGCCTCACCGCTCACCCGGTCGTCGCATCACGCGGGAGAGGACTTCGCCCGCCTCCGCGCGGCGCGGGAGAAGAAGCTGGCTTCGGCCGCCTGAGCCTGACGACCGATGCCGAAATACGAGACCGTCCGCCACGTCCGCCATTCGCCCGAGCGCATGTTCGCGCTCGTCGCCGACATCGAGAAATATCCCGAGTTCCTGCCGATGTGCGAGGCGCTGACGATCCGTTCGCGCAAGGAGCGCGACGGCGTGGAGGTGCTCGTCGCCGACATGACCGTCGGCTACAAGGCGATCCGCGAGACGTTCACGAGCCAGGTCGTCGCGCGGATCGAGGAGATGGTCATCGAGGTGAAGTATCTCGACGGACCGTTCCGCTATCTCGAAAACCGCTGGCGCTTCGATCCGGACGGGAACGGCGGCACGAACATCTGCTTCTTCATTGAATACGAATTCAAGAGCAGGATGCTGGGCATGGTCATGGGCGCCATGTTCGACCGTGCATTCCGCATGTTCTCCGGCGCATTCGAGCGGCGTGCAAACCAGATCTACGGCACCGGCGAGGAGCCGGTCAGCGGGTCGTCAGCTTCGCGAGCATGAGTTCCAGGGCGGTGCGAACCGTCTCCTGGCGGACATGATCCCGGCCCCGGTCCTCGAACCGGCGGCATTCGGCTTCAGGGTCTTCGCCGCGCAGCGCCACTCCGAACCAGACGAGTCCGACCGGCCTTTCCCCGGTTCCTCCGCCCGGACCGGCGACGCCCGTCACCGCGACGGCGATGCCCGCGCTGGAACGCGCGAGCGCGCCCTCGACCATTTCCAGTGCCGTCTCGCGCGACACCGCGCCGCTGGCGGCAAGCGTCCGCGCGCTAACGCCGAGCATCTCTTGCTTGGCTTCATTGGAATAGGTGACGAAGCCGCGGTCCACGACGCTCGACGAGCCGGGGATGTCGGTAAGGGCCGCGGCGATCATTCCGCCGGTGCAGGATTCGGCCGTTGCCAGCAAGATGCCGAGCCGCTCGCAGACCGTGAGAACCTGGCGGGCGAGGTCTTCGTGGGGGCTCATGCGGGCAGGCCGCCGGGGAAGACGACGGTGGCCGTCGCGATCGCGGCAATGCCTTCGCCCCGGCCGATGAAACCGAGCTTCTCGTTCGTGGTGGCCTTGACCGAGACGCGGTCGGGGGCAATCCCGAGCATGTCCGCCATCGCGCCGACCATCGCCTCCCGTCGCGGGCCGATCTTCGGTTCTTCGCAGATCAACGTGACGTCCGCATTCGCGATTCGTCCGCCCTTGTCACGGACGAGCCGGGCAGCATGCTCCACGAACATGCGCGACGCTGCCCCCTTCCATTGCGGGTCGGAGGGCGGAAAATGCGTGCCGATGTCGCCAGCGCCGCAGGTCGCCAGCAAGGCATCCGTCAGCGCATGCAAACCCACGTCGGCATCCGAATGCCCCGACAGCCGCCGGTCATGCACGATGTCGACGCCGCACAGGGTAACGTGGTCGCCGGGCGCGAAGGAATGGACGTCGTAGCCGTTTCCGGTCCTCACGTCCGGATAGCGCGTGGCGTCCGATTTCAGCTTCTCGTCGGCCATGGCGATGTCCCGTGCATAGGTGAGTTTGACGTTTTCGGCGGCGCCTTCGACGATGCGCACCGGGATCCCTGCCCATTCGGCGATGGCGGCGTCGTCGGTGAAGTCATGGCGACCCTGCTCCTCGGCTTTCTCGTGTGCCGAAAGGATGGCGCCGTAGGCAAAGCCCTGCGGCGTCTGCGCCGTGTAGAGGCCGGCCCGCGGGATCGTCCGTTCGACGAGCCCGCCGGGGGCGGTGTGCTTGATGGTGTCGGAGATCGCCAGCGCCGGCAATACGCCTTCGCCGCCTTGCAGCGCGGCCGCCACCCTGCCGATGAGGTAATGGTCGACAAACGGCCGCACGCCGTCGTGGATCAGGACCGATACCGGCTTCCACGGCGCCAGTGCACGCAAGGCGAGCAGGGTCGACTCCTGACGCGTGGGGCCGCCGGTGACGACGATCGTGCGGCCATCGTCGGAGGGAATGGCTTGCCGATAGAGGCTCTCGTCGTCCGGATGGATGGCGATGGCGATCATCCCGATCGCGGGATGGCTTCGAAATGCCTCGAGCGCATGCGAGAGCACCGCACGACCGCCGATGCTGCGATACTGTTTCGGACCGTCTCCCGTGCCGGCGCGCTCGCCGCGGCCCGCCGCCACGATGACGGCCGAAATCCGGTCGGTTTGGAAATCCGGGTTGGTCATGGGTGTACATCCGACGTGGTCGTGTCCTGACCGATGCGTCTATCCGAGGCCGATCCGGAATGGCCAGCGGTTTGTTCGGAGGGCGGGATCGGATGCCGCGCTTTTGCGTTGCAACACCGGCCCTGAATGTCTATTGGATAAGCAAAATCAAGTGCTGCGCGGTTTTTGTGCATGTTGAAATTCGAACAGCTTGCCCGGCCTCTCGTGATCGGCGGGGCGGTCACCCGCAACAGGGTCTTTCTGGCGCCGCTGTCGGGCATAACGGACCTGGCTTTCCGCTCCCGTGCATACGCGCATGGTGCGGGAATGGTGGTTTCCGAAATGATCGCGAGCGGTGAACTCGCCCGTGGCAGAACGGATTCGCAACGGCGCATCCGCCGCGTCGACGGGCCGCTCCACGTCGTCCAGCTCGCCGGCCGCGAGGCGCGCTGGATGTCGGAGGGAGCCCGTATCGCCGCCGGCGAGGGCGCCGATGTCATCGACATCAACATGGGATGCCCGGCCAAGAAAGTCACGGGCGGGTACTGCGGTTCGGCCCTGATGCGCGACCTCGACCTGGCGCGGTCCCTCATCGACGCCGTCGTCGGAGCGGTCGGAGTGCCGGTCACCGTGAAGATGCGGCTCGGCTGGGACGAGACCGAACTCGTCGCGCCGGAGCTGGCGCGGCGGGCCGAGCAGGCCGGCGTCGCCATGGTCATGGTCCACGGCCGCACGCGCTGCCAGTTCTACAAGGGCAATGCCGACTGGGCGGCGATCGCCGCGGTGAAGGACGCCGTGGGTATCCCCGTCGTCGCGAACGGAGACATCCACACCGCGGAAGACGCCAGGCAGGTGCTCGCCCGCTCGGGCGCCGACGCGGTGATGATCGGCCGCGCCCACTGCGGCGCGCCGTGGATGGCGGGCCTGATCGCCGCGCAGGCGGCGGGCACGGACGCCGCGGACGTGCCGGATACGCCGGCTGCGCTCGCCGATTATGCCGTCTCGCACTACGAGGACATGCTGTCGCTCTACGGCACCGGGCCCGGCATCCGGCATGCGCGCAAGCATCTCGGCTGGTATCTCGACCGCCACGCCGCCGGCGCGAGCCCCGCCGACCGTCTCGCCATCATGACCGCGACCGACGCGAGGCTGGTGAGCGCACGCCTGCGCGATGCGCTGCTTGCCGGCGCCCAGCCACACATCACCAGGAAAGCCGCATGAAGCACGGTGCGCTGCCGAAGATGCCGGAGACCGATCCGGCGCAGATCGTCCTCAACACCATCCGGCATCCGGTCATCATGGTGGACGGGGAGGGACGGATCACCTACGCGAACGCCGATGCCGAAGACTTCTTCCGGTCCAGCGCGACGATCCTGGCGCGCAACGCGATCGATCACTTCGTCCCGTTCGGCAGTCCGCTGCTCACGCTCATCGATCAGGTCCGGGAACGGCAGTCGCCGGTCAACGAATACCGGGTCGACATCTCGTCGCCCCGCATCGGGACGGACAAGCTGGTCGACATCTACGTGGCGCCGGTTGCGGAGGTTTCCGGGTCCGTCGTCATCATGTTCCAGGAGCGATCCATGGCCGACAAGATCGACCGCCAGATGACGCATCGCGGCGCGGCGCGTTCGGTGACGGGGCTGGCGGCCATGCTTGCCCATGAGATCAAGAACCCGCTGTCGGGCATCCGCGGTGCCGCGCAGCTGCTGGAGAGCGCCGTCTCGGACGAGGATCGCGCGCTGACCCGCCTGATCACCGACGAGACCGACCGGATCGTCGCGCTGGTCGACCGGATGGAGGTCTTCTCGGACGAACGGCCGATCGACCGTCACCCGGTCAACATCCATGTGGTGCTGGACCGAGTGAAGGCGATCGCCCGCACCGGCTTCGCCAGCCGCATCCGTATCGTCGAGGACTACGATCCCTCCTTGCCGCCGGTGTTCGGCAACCGCGACCAGCTCGTGCAGGTGTTCCTGAACCTGGTGAAGAACGCGGCGGAAGCGATCGCGGGCGACCCGGCCGGAGAGATCACGCTGTCCACGGCCTTCCGCCCCGGAATAAGGCTGTCGGTGCCGGGAACGCAGGACCGCGTCTCGCTGCCGCTCCAGTTCACGGTGCACGACAATGGCGGCGGTGTTCCCGAAGACATCCGGCCGATCCTGTTCGATCCCTTCATCACCACCAAGCAGAACGGCTCGGGCCTCGGCCTGGCGCTCGTGGCCAAGATCGTCGGCGAGCACGGCGGGGTCATCGAGTGCGATTCGTCGCCGCGCGGGACGACGTTCCGTATCCTCATGCCGGCCTGGAAGGAGGACGCCGTCCATCCCGGCTACGAAAACGACGGAGACATCACGCGATGAACCGCGGCAGCATACTCGTTGCGGACGACGACGCCGCGATCAGGACGGTCCTGAACCAGGCTCTTTCGCGGGTCGGCCACGACGTTCGCGTCACCTCCAATGCCGCCACGCTGTGGCGCTGGATCGCGGCGGGCGACGGCGACCTCGTCATCACCGACGTGGTGATGCCGGACGAGAACGCCTTCGACATGCTGCCGCGCATCAAGAAGGCCCGACCGCATTTGCCGGTCATCGTCATGAGCGCCCAGAACACCTTCATGACGGCGATCCGGGCTTCGGAGAAGGGTGCTTACGAATACCTCCCCAAGCCGTTCGACCTCACCGAACTCCTGAACATCGTCAATCGCGCGCTGTCGGAGCCGAAGCGATCCTCGTCCGAGGGCCGGCCCGAGGAGCAACCGGAATTGATGCCGCTGGTCGGCCGTTCGGCCGCCATGCAGGACATCTACCGGATGCTCGCCCGCATGATGCAGACGGACCTGACCGTCATGATCACCGGCGAGTCCGGTACCGGCAAGGAACTCGTCGCCAGGGCGCTGCACGAATACGGGCGCCGCCGGAACGGGCCATTCGTCGCGATCAACATGGCCGCGATCCCGCGCGACCTGATCGAATCGGAGCTCTTCGGTCACGAGAAGGGCGCCTTCACGGGCGCGCAGAACCGTTCGACGGGCCGCTTCGAGCAGGCCGAGGGCGGCACGCTGTTCCTCGACGAGATCGGCGACATGCCGATGGAGGCGCAGACGCGGCTTCTGCGCGTTCTCCAGCAGGGCGAGTACACCACGGTCGGCGGCCGCACGCCGATCAAGACGGACGTGCGCATCGTCGCCGCCACCAACAAGGATCTGCGGACCCTCATCAACCAGGGCCTGTTCCGGGAGGACCTCTTCTATCGGCTGAACGTCGTGCCGCTGCGTCTTCCGGCGCTCAGGGAACGCTCCGAGGACGTGCCGGACCTGGTGCGCCACTTCTTCGGTCAGGTCGAGGCCGAGGGCCTGCAGTCCAAGCGGATATCGACCGCCGGCATCGACCTGATGAAGCGCTATGCGTGGCCCGGCAACGTCCGCGAACTGGAAAACCTCGTCCGCAGGCTCGCCGCGCTCTACCCGCAGGACGAGATTTCGGCCGAGGTGATCGAAGCCGAACTCCAGACGGCCGATCGGCAGGCGATGGTCTCCAGTGGCGGGATGATGCCGGAGAACCTGACCATCGGGCAGGCGATGGAACACTATCTGCAGCGGTATTTCGCGTCCTTCGGCGATGAACTGCCGCCATCCGGGCTGTATCAGCGCATCCTGGAGGAAGTGGAGTATCCGCTGGTGCTGGCCTCGATGACGGCCACCCGCGGCAACCAGATCAGGGCCGCCGAACTGCTCGGCCTCAACCGCAACACGCTGCGCAAGAAGATCCGCGAACTCGGCGTGAACGTCTATCGCACCTCACGCATGTCATAGCAGGCGGGGAAGGCTCCCCCTGCGGCAGCCTTGTTGCAGAAAAGCCACATTGCGTTGCATGATCTCCACGTGGGATTCGGGCACAGCGCAGCGCAATGACAGCACATACGGGGACGGTAGAGGGCAACGCGCCCGAGCAGGTCGCATCGGCCGAAGGCCGGCGGCTTTCGCTGGTCCCGGGCCTGGTGACGGTCATCGCGGCGCTCGTCTGTGCGGGCGTGTCCTTCGTCATCCTCGTTGGCCTCGGTCCGATCGCTCCGTCCAAACAGGTGATGCTGACGCTGATCGGGATCAATGGCGGGCTGATCTTTCTGCTGTGCGTCTTCATCGGCCGCGAAATCCTTCAGATCGCCCAGGCGCGCCGGCGGGGCAAGGCGGCCTCGCGTCTCCATGTCCGGATCGTCGCATTGTTCTCGCTCGTGGCAGCCATCCCCGCCATCGTCGTCGCGATCGTCGCTTCGATCACGCTGGACGTGGGGCTGGACCGCTGGTTCGAGGTCAAGACGAAGGCAATCGTCAGCTCATCCCTGTCGATCGCGGAGGCCTACATCCAGGAGAACGCCCGCAATCTTCAGGGCACGACGCTGTCGATGGCGATCGATCTCGACCAGCGGCGTACGCTCTACGGGCTCGACCGGACCGGCTTCGAGCAGCTGATGTCACAGCAGGCTGTTGGTCGGGCGCTCGCCCATGCCGCCCTGATCGACGGAAACGGCCGCTTCATCATGAAGGCCGACACCCCGGCCGAATTCGAGATGCCGACCGCTCCTGCCGGGGCTGTGGAGGAAGCCGCCGACGGAAAACCCGTGCTGATCGAGCCGCGCACCCGCAACATCGTGGGAGCCATCATCCGGCTGCGCGAGATAGAGGATGCCTATCTCTATACGATCCGGCTGGTGGATCCCGAGGTCATCCGCGCGCGCCAGATCGTGCGGGCGAACGCGGATGACTATGGCGCGCTCGAGGACAGCCGCACCACGATACAGGTGGCGTTCGCGGTCATCTACCTCGGCC
Source organism: uncultured Alphaproteobacteria bacterium (assembly GCA_963747465.1). Lineage (GTDB taxonomy): Bacteria > Pseudomonadota > Alphaproteobacteria > Rhizobiales > Rhizobiaceae > Aquibium. The sequence continues at coordinate 283,954 of CAVVFC010000002.1, read as the reverse complement.
TGACGCTGATCATCATCCTGTCGGCCATCTGGACCGGCATCGCCGTCGCCGACCGCCTGGTCCGGCCGATCCGGCGGCTGATCGGCGCGGCCGACGAGGTCGCGACCGGCAATCTCGACGTTTCCGTTCCCGTCCGCAATTCTGACGGCGACGTCGCCTCGCTGAGCGACACCTTCAACAAGATGCTGCTGCAGCTCAAATCGCAGCGCAACGAGATCCTCTCGGCAAAGGACCAGATCGACGAGCGGCGGCGCTTCTCGGAAGCGGTCCTGGCGAGCGTCAGCGCAGGCATCGTCGGCGTCGACGCCGACGGGATGATCACGATCGTCAACAGGTCCGCCGAAACCATGCTCGGGATCAGGGCGACGGGCTCGGAAGGCGAGCGCCTGTCGTCGATCTTGCCCCATTTCGGTCGCGTCTTCGAGCTCGCGCGCTCGTCGGGAAGGGCGATCCACCGCGAACAGGTGGCATTCGGGCGCGCCGGAACGGAGCGCACCTTCAACGTCCAGGTGACGATCGAGGAGAACGAAGCGAAATCCGATCTGCCGTCCTATGTCGTGACGATCGACGACATCACCGACCTGGTCCAGGCGCAGCGCTCCTCCGCCTGGGCCGACGTGGCGCGCCGCATCGCCCACGAGATCAAGAACCCCCTGACGCCGATCCAGCTTTCGGCCGAACGTATCCGGCGGCGCTACGGCAAGGTCATCACCGAGGACCGCGAGGTGTTCGACCAGTGCACCGAAACGATCATCCGGCAGGTGGGAGACATCGGCCGCATGGTCGACGAGTTCTCCGCCTTCGCCCGCATGCCGAAGCCTGCGATGGAGCCGATGGACCTGCGCGAGGCGCTGCGCGAAGCTTCATTCCTCGTGGAGGTCGGCAATTCCGACATCGAGTTCCGGCGCGACTACGGCGATGTGCCGCTCGTGGGCCGGTTCGACAGCAGGCTGATGAGCCAGGCGTTCGGAAACCTGATCAAGAACGCATCCGAGGCGATCGAATCGGACGAACGAAAGAACGGCCACCGCGGCGTCATCCGGATCTCGGCCTCGCGCGACAGCGGCTGGATAACCGTCGACGTGGCAGACAACGGCAAGGGGCTGCCGGCCGAAAACCGGCAGAGGCTGCTCGAGCCCTACATGACCACGCGCGCCAAGGGCACCGGCCTCGGTCTCGCAATCGTCAAGAAGATCGTCGAGGACCACGGAGGGCGTCTGGAGCTTCACGATGCTCCCGCCGACTTCTTCGACGGAAAGGGCGCCTTGATCCGCGTCGTCCTGCCGGCTTCCGAGACGGAGGCCGAGACAGCCGCCGCGCTTCGGGACACCAGAGAAAAACGGGAAGAGAAGGTTCACAATGGCGTCTGACATTCTTGTTGTCGACGACGAGGAGGACATCAGGGAACTCGTCGCAGGCATTCTCAGCGATGAGGGCCACGAGACCCGCACCGCCTTCGACAGCGACAGCGCGCTGGCGGCCATTGCCGACCGCGTGCCGCGGCTGATCCTGCTGGACATCTGGCTCCAGGGATCGCGGCTTGACGGGCTCGCCCTGCTGGACGAGATCAAGACCATCCACCCGACTGTGCCGGTGGTGATGATCTCGGGTCACGGAACCATCGAGACCGCGGTCTCGGCGATCAGGCGCGGCGCCTACGATTTCATCGAAAAGCCTTTCAAGACCGACCGGCTGATCCTCATCTGCGAGCGTGCGCTGGAGACCTCGAAGCTGCGCCGCGAAGTGACCGAACTGAAGAAGCGCACCGCCGACACCTTCGATCTCATCGGGAACTCGGCCGCGATGAACCACCTGCGGCAGTCGATCGAGAAGATCGCCCCGACCAACAGCCGCGTCATGATCATCGGCCCGTCCGGCTCGGGCAAGGAATCCGCCGCACGCGCGCTCCACATGCTGTCGGCGCGCAAGGACGGACCTTTCGTCTCCATCAATTCCGCGTCGATCACGCCCGACCGGATGGAGATCGAGCTCTTCGGGACCGAGCCGAACGGCGCCGAGCGCAAGGTCGGTGCGCTCGAAGAGGCGCATCGCGGCACCTTGTATCTCGACGAGGTGGCGGACATGCCGCGCGAAACGCAGAACAAGATCCTCCGCGTCCTGGTCGACCAGCAGTTCGAGCGGGTCGGCGGCGCCAAACGCGTCAAGGTGGACGTGCGGATCATCTCCTCGACGGCGCAGAACCTGGAAGCGATGATCGCCGAAGGGCGTTTCCGCGAAGACCTCTATCACCGGCTCGCCGTGGTCCCCGTCATCGTGCCGGCCCTGTCGGAGCGGCGCGAGGACATCCCGTACCTCGTCGACCATTTCATGAAGCAGGTGGTGCGCCAGTCCGGCATCAGAAACAGGCGGATCGGCGACGACGTCCTGGCCGTCCTCCAGGCGCACAACTGGCCGGGCAACGTGCGCCAGCTCCGCAACAACGTCGAGCGCCTGATGATCCTGTCGCGCGGCGACGACATCGACGCTCCGATCACCACGAACCTTCTTCCCGCGGAGATCGGCGACGTCATGCCACGCGCGCCGAGCCAGTCGGACCAGCACATCATGGCGCTGCCGTTGCGCGAGGCCCGCGAGATGTTCGAGAAGGAATATCTGATCGCGCAGATCAACCGTTTCGGCGGCAACATCTCGCGCACCGCCGAGTTCGTTGGTATGGAACGGTCCGCCCTGCACAGGAAGCTGAAGTCGCTCGGCGTTTGACGGATCGGAGCATCAGATGCGCGTGATCATATGTGGTGCCGGCCAGGTCGGGTACGGCATCGCCGAACGGCTGGCGGCGGAGCAGAACGACGTCTCCGTCATCGACACCTCGCCGGAACTGGTCCGCACGATCCGCGACCAGCTCGACGTGCGCGGCTTCGTCGGCCATGGAGCGCACCCGGACGTGCTCGAAATGGCGGGCGCCCAGCAGGCCGACATGTTCATCGCCGTGACGCTCTACGACGAAGTGAACATGACCGCGTGCCAGGTCGCGCACTCGCTGTTCAACATCCCGACCAAGGTGGCCCGCATCCGGGCCCAGTCCTACCTGCTCCCGCACTACCAGAACCTCTTCTCGCGCGAGAACCTTCCCATCGACGTCATCATCTCGCCCGAGATCGAGGTCGGCGAGATGGTGCTGCGGCGCATTGCGCTGCCGGGCGCCACCGACGTGGTGCGGTTCGCCGACGACCACGTGGCCATGGTGGCGATCGAGTGCCTCGAGGAATGTCCCGTCATTAACACTCCGCTGTCGCAGCTTTCGGACCTCTTCCCCGACCTGCCGTCGACCGTGGTGGGTGTGTGGCGCAACGGGCGGCTGTTCATCCCGCATTCCGCCGACCAGCTGGTCGCAGGCGATCTCGCCTACGTGGTGACCCGCAAGGACCAGGTGCGCCGCACGCTCGGCCTCTTCGGACACGACGAGGCCGAGGCCCTGCGTATCGTCATCGCGGGCGGCGGCAACATCGGGCTCTACGTCGCCAAGGCGCTCGAGGCGCGGCAGACGCGGACCAAGGTGAAGATCATCGAGGATACCCGGGAGCGGGCGGTGACGATCGCCGACAAGCTGCGCCGCACCGTCGTCCTGCACGGCAGCGCGCTGGACCAGAAGCTGCTGCTGGAGGCCGACATCCAGGACGCCGACCTGATGGTGGCGCTGACCAACAACGATCAGGTCAACATCCTCTCCAGCGTCATGGCGAAGCGGCTGGGCTGCAAGTCTAACCTGGTTCTCATCAACAACCCGACCTACCACGATTTCACCAAGACGCTCGGCATCGACGCCCACGTCAATCCGCGTTCGGTGACGATCTCGCGGGTGCTCCAGCATGTCCGCCGCGGCCGCATCAGGGCGGTGCACAGCGTGCAGCGGGGCGCGGCGGAAATCATCGAGGCGGAGGCTCTGGAGACCTCGCCGCTGGTCGGGCCGCCGCTGCGCGACCTCGACCTGCCGGACGGCATGCGCCTCGGCATCGTCTATCGCGATGGTCAGGTGATCAAGCCGAGCGGATCGCTGGTCATCCGTCCGGGCGACCGCGTCGTGATATTCGCCATGGCGAACGCCGTGCGGCAGGTCGAACAGATGTTCCGCGTCAGTCTCGAGTTCTTCTAGAAGCCTTGTCGATCGATCCGACGCCCGCGGGCCGCGGGCGTAGCCGAGGGGAACATGCCAAGAACTGCCTATGTCAACGGACGTTACGTCCGTCACGCCGATGCCGCCGTTCACATCGAGGACCGCGGCTACCAGTTCGCCGACGGGGTCTACGAGGTCTGCGAGGTCGCGCGCGGCTTCATCATGGACATGACGCGCCATCTCGACCGGCTCGACCGCTCGCTGCGCGAACTGGCGATGGACTGGCCGCTGCACCGCAGGGCGCTGGAACTCATCATGCGCGAGGTGGTCGCGCGCAATGGCGTCCGCAACGGTCTGGTCTATCTCCAGGTTACCCGTGGCGTCGCACCGCGCGACTTCCTGTTTCCGAGAGACACCGCGCCGGCTCTCGTCGTGACCGCGAGGAAGGTCGATCCCGCCCTTGCCGCCAGGCGGGCCGAGACCGGCATCAAGGTGATCACCGTGCCCGAGAACCGCTGGGACCGGGTCGACGTGAAGTCCGTCGGCCTCCTGCCCAACGTGCTGGCCAAGCAGACGGCGAAGGACGCAGGCGCGCAGGAGGCATGGTTCGTCGACGTGGACGGCACCGTGAAGGAAGGCGGATCGTCGAACGCCTGGATCGTCACGAAGGACGGACGTCTCGTCACCAGACCGGCCGATCACGGCATCCTGCGCGGCATCACCCGCACAACCCTGTTCGAGGTCGCCGCGAAGCTCGGCCTGACGATCGAGGAGCGTGGCTTCACTGTCGCCGAGGCGAAGGACGCTCGGGAAGCCTTCATCAGCTCGGCGACGACCATCGCCATGCCGGTGGTGGAGATCGACGGCAATGCGGTCGCCAACGGCCACCCCGGTTCGGTGGTACTTTCGCTGCGCGAGGCTTTTTTTGACGTTGCGGAAAAAAGCCAAGCCTGATAACCGCAGGGAGGCGGAGTGGGGCATGCAAATTGCGCTTGTCCTGTCGAGGTGGGTTGTCGACCGTACATTTGGATCGCGCGTTTGAGAGTTGACGCCGTCGTGTACGGGGGACGGGGAACGGCGAAAGAAAAGAAAAATGGCGGAACGTTCGCAGAATCTTCAGGACCTGTTCCTGAATTCGGTCAGAAAAAGCAAAAATCCTCTCACGATATTCCTGATCAACGGCGTCAAGCTTACGGGCGTGGTGACGTCCTTCGACAATTTCTGCGTGCTGTTGCGCCGCGACGGGCACTCGCAGCTCGTCTACAAGCACGCAATCTCCACCATCATGCCGAGCCAGCCGGTTCAGATGTTCGATGGTGAGGAAAGCGGCCGGGAAAGCTGATTGGACGCAGATAATCCGGGCGGGCGCCGACAGGGGGCGAAGGACCGGCAGCCGGCGGAGGCACCGAAGGGCGCCACCGCCCGCGCGGCGATCATCGTGCCCGTACTGCCCCGGTTTCCCCGTGAAGACGAAGAAAGCCGCACGCGCCCCAGGCTGACGCGTTCCCCCGAGGCGCGCTTCGCGGAGGCGGTGGGGCTGGCGAGGGCAATCGACCTCGACCCCGTTCATACCGAGATCGTGACCGTCAACGACCCGCGTCCGGCAACGCTTCTCGGGACCGGGAAGATCGCGGAAATCGCGGAGCGGATGAAGGAAGCCGAGGCTTCGCTTGTCATCATCGACCATCCGCTGACGCCCGTGCAGCAGCGCAACCTCGAAAAGGCGCTGAATGCCAAGGTGCTGGACCGCACAGGCATCATTCTCGAAATCTTCGGCGAACGCGCGCGCACCAAGGAAGGTGCGCTGCAGGTCGAACTCGCCCATCTCAACTACCAGAAGGGACGCCTCGTCCGCAGCTGGACCCACCTCGAGCGCCAGCGCGGAGGCGCCGGCTTCCTCGGCGGCCCCGGCGAAACGCAGATCGAGGCCGACCGGCGCATCCTCCAGGACAAGATCACCAAGCTGAAGCGCGAGCTGGAGACGGTGCGGCGCACCCGCGAATTGCATCGGTCCAAGCGCAGGAAGGTGCCGTTCCCGGTGGTCGCCATCGTCGGCTACACCAATGCCGGAAAATCGACACTCTTCAACCGGTTGACCGGCGCGGAGGTGCTGGCCGAGAACATGCTGTTCGCCACGCTCGATCCGACCCTGCGCCGCGTGAGGCTGCCGCACGGCACGATCGTCATCCTCTCGGACACGGTGGGCTTCATCTCGGACCTGCCGACCCACCTCGTGGCAGCCTTCCGCGCGACGCTCGAAGAGGTGGTCGAGGCCGATCTCGTCATTCACCTGCGCGACATCTCCGATCCGGACACCGCGGCGCAGGCGGACGACGTGGAACGCATCCTGGGTGATCTGGGTGTCGACACGTCTCCGGACGGCAAGGTCGTGGAGGTCTGGAACAAGATCGATCAGCTCGATCCGCAGAACCGGGAGCGGCTGGTCGACCATGCTGCCCACGGTCCTGTGGCGCCGCCGGTGGCCGTTTCGGCCATCACGGGGGAGGGGATGGAGAACCTGCTCGCCATCATCGAGAGCCGTGTCTCCGGCGAGATTGAAGAGATCACCGTCGTCGTGCCGCCCGATGCGCTGCGGCATCTCGACTGGATCTATCGAAACGCCGAGGTGCTCTCGCGCAAGGACCTCGAAAGCGGCGGTGCCGAACTGGCCATTCGCGCCACCCGCGCCACGCGTGCGGAACTCGACGGTCGCCTGTCCGGCGGATCGACGGCAACCTGAGGAGATCCGGGCGGCGTTACTCGGCCGCTTTCGCGCTTTGCCAGAGTGCTTCCATCTCGTCCAGCGATGCGCTTTCCAGGCTGCCGCCCGAGGCATCGAGTGCCTGTTCGATGAAATGGAAGCGGCGGCGGAATTTCTCGTTGGTGCCGCGCAGGGCGGTTTCCGCTTCCACGCCCGCATGCCGGCCGAAGTTGACGAGCGCAAACAGCACGTCGCCGAACTCGTCCTGGGTTGCGGCACGGTCGCCGGCTGCCATCGCCTGCCGGAGTTCGGCGATCTCCTCCTCGATCTTCTCGAGGATCGGCCCGGCTTCCTTCCAGTCGAAGTCCACCTTCGCGGCCCGCTCCTGGAGCTTCTTCGCACGCACCAGCGCAGGCAGGGCCACCGGCACGCTGTCGAGGAAGCCGTGCCCGTGGTCTTCCGCCGGTTTTCCCCGGGCCAGGCGCCGCTCCCGCTTTTCCGCCTTCTCCTCGGCCTTGATGGCGTCCCACATGCCCTTGGCCGACCCCGCCGCGCGCGCCTCGGCGTCGCCGAAGACATGCGGGTGGCGGCGGATCATCTTGGTGGTGATGGCCTCCACCACGTCACCGAACGAGAACTCTCCCAGTTCTTCCGCCATGCGCGCGTGGAAAACCACCTGAAGGAGGAGATCACCGAGTTCCTCGCGAAGGTCGTCGAGGTCGCCGCGATCGATGGCGTCGGCGACTTCATAGGCCTCCTCCAGCGTGTATGGCGCGATGGTGCCGAAGTCCTGCTCGAGATCCCACGGGCATCCGGTATCCGGCGTGCGCAGCGCCGTCATGATTTCGAGCAGGCGGGATATGTCTCGGGAGGGAAGCATGATCGACCCTAGCGCGACGGGGGCGCGGTTCCAATCGTTCGGTTAGGCGGCCGCACCATCCCCGGCGGGAAACCGGTCGGACCGCCGGTCTTCGATGCCACTGCGGAGCTTGGCCAGGAGACGCAGCAGTTCCGCGCTTTCGGCGTCGGTGAGGTTCGCACGCGCGATATCGTCGCTCTCGCGGACGACCGGGATCGCACCGGACAGTATCTCCTTGCCGTGCTCCGTGATCCAGATCGCGCGCACGCGGCGATCGTTTTCAAGTGGACGCCGTTCGACGAGGCCGTCGCGCTCGAGGCGGTCGATCATGGGCACGAGGGTGGACTTGTCGAGGCCTCGCGCCTTCGCCAGCAGGGTCTGGCGTGCTCCCGGGTTGCGCTCGACGACGACGAGCAGGGCGAACTGCTGCGGGGTGATTCCCAGCATGTCCAGCCGGTCCTCGATGGCCCGGAAGACGGCGAGATATGTCACCCGGAGTTCGCGGCCCAAAAGACCGAGTAGCATCCCCTGGTCGAGAGCCCGCGCCTCGCCGTCGTCGGCAATCCCGATGTCACCGCTCGTGAGCATTTCGTCCCAACCTGCAATCCAGATGGCAGACGGATAGACGCAGGAGCGCCGTCCATTCAAGTTGAGAATTCGCGACAACTAAAATTGTTTCATGGGCCACCGCCCTTGCCGAAGCCGCAACTGGGCGTGGAACTCGCCGGGCAGCACAGCATCGCGGCTCTTTGCGAACTGGCGCTGGCGTGCGAACGTGACGCAATCGTCAATTCGAAAGCGCATGCCGCCGCCCGGGCACGTGATCAGAAACCCCGCCACCGTCCTGCTCTGCCTCCTGTCCTGCCTGGTCGCGACGACGCCGGCCTTCGCGCACGCGTCGGACCGCGGCCATGTGATGCTGCTGCCGACCGGCTACTACGTCGTCGCCGGCGCCTGCGCCGTGGCGCTGAGCTTCCTGCTGCTCGCATTCGCCGAGCCGCGCCGGATCGATCGCCTTGCCCGCGCCCGGCGCCGCATCCTGACCTTGCCATTCGAGGGTCGGCTCCTGTCCAGCCTGCTGTCCTTCGGTCTCCTCGCGGCGCTGGTGGCCGCGGGGTTCTGGGGCAGCCGCGACCCTCTCTCCAATCCGCTGCCGCTGTTCGTCTGGACGATCTTCTGGGTCGGCCTCGTTCTCGTCCAGGGCCTCGTCGGCAATGCGTGGCACTGGCTCGATCCCTGGTATGCACCGTGGCGTCTCGTGACCATGATGCTGAAGGCAGGGCGCGGCGGCATCGTCGCGCTTCCGTCGCGGGTCGACCTGTGGCCGGCCTTCTTCGGCCTGTCCTGCTTTGCCTGGTTCGAACTGATCGATGCGGCGCCGGACGATCCGGCTCGGCTCGCGGCTGTCGTCGCGGTCTACTGGGCCGCCACGTTCGCGTTGATGCTGGTCTTCGGGTTCGAGCGATGGAGCCGCAGCGGCGAGTTCCTGACCGTGTTCATGGGCATGGTCTCGAAGAACGGCGTGCTTGCCCGGTCAAGCGGCGGGAGTTCGATCGATCTTCGGTTGAACCTTCCCGGCGCGCGCCTTGCCGAACAGGATCCGCTGACGGTCGCCGGGACCGCATTCCTGCTGCTGGCGCTTGCTTCGGTTTCGTTCGACGGGTTCATGCGCACCTTTTCCTGGCTTGCGCTGGTCGGGATCAATCCGCTGGAATTTCCGGGGCGCAGCGCAGTCATGGTCGAGAACACGGTCGGCCTCCTCTCGGCGTTCATCGTGCTGGCCGGTGCCTTCCATCTCGCCGTTGCAGCCGGCGAACGGATGGCGGGGAGCGGGAACACGGCCTTGGCGGCGGGTGCGCTCGTCTGGTCCATCATGCCGATCTCGCTCGCCTTCCATTTCTCGCATTATCTCACTTCATTCGTGGTCAACGGCCAGTACGCCATGGCGGCAGCCTCTGATCCGTTCGCGACCGGCCGGGATCTGTTCGGAACGAGCGGATACCAAGTTTCGGCAGGGTCGGTGCTCGGCGCCGAATCCGCCTGGATCATCTGGAACGTCCAGGCGATCGCCATCATCCTCGGCCACGTGCTCGCCGTGGCGAGCGCGCACTTGATTGCCTGGCGGAGACACGGTTCGGCCCGCGCCGCAACGCTCAGCCAGATACCGGTGGCAATCCTCATGGTGACGTACACGGTCTTCGGACTGTGGCTGCTGTCGACGCCGACGGGCTACTGACCGATGCCGCCGGCGCACCTGCCGGGTTCCGTGCCGGCAGTTGCTGTTGCCACGTCGGGGGATTGGTGATTTAGTTTGTACACATGCAAATTTTGGTGCCTCGGACACGGCCGGACGCGAAAGCTTCTTCGGTCGAAATGCAGAAAACCACAGGGGAACGGGCATGACTGAAAACAGCAGCAAAACCAGCTTTCTGAGAAAGTCGATCGATCGCCGCTCGGCTCTGGCCGGATTGGGCGCGGTTGCCGGCGCGGCGTTGGCTCCGGGCTTCGTGCGCTATTCCCAGGCGCAGTCGTCGCAGCCGATCAGGATCGGCTTCCAGTGCCATCGCACCGGCATCGGCGCTGCCTACGGCCGCTGGTACGAGCGCGTCACCAATGCCGCCGCCAAGCGGATCAACGACGCGGGAGGCATCAACGGCCGGCCGATCGAGATCATCATCGAAGACGACGGCACCGACCCCAAGCGCGGCGCCGAAGTGGTCGAGAAATTCGCCAACCAGCACAAGACGGACGTCGTGTTCGGCACGCTGTTCAGCCATGTCGTGGCCGGTTCCGCGCCGGTCGCGGGTGAACTGAAGATGCCGTACTACGTGGTGAGCGAGGGCTATCACGTCGCCTCGGGCAAATTGAACCGCTACGTCTTCCAGCCGGGGATCACCGACGTGCGTTCGCAGGTGAGCGCCATGGCGCCGTGGATTTCGCAGAACCTCGGCAAGAAGGTGACGATGATCTATCCGGACTACGCGTTCGGCCACGACCATCGCGACTTCTTCACGCCGGCCATGGCGAAAGCCGGCGGCGAGGTGATCGCGCAGGTGCCTATCCCGCCGACCGAAAGCTCGTTCACGCGCTATTTCCCGAACATCCCGCAGGACACCGAGGTGCTCTACCACGTGATGGTGGGACCGGCCGTACTGACCTTCGTCAAGGAACTCGGCGAGTTCTACGGGCCGACGGCGCCAAAGCTGTTCGGCTTCGTGGATTCGCTCGAAGCCGTGGACATCAACAGCCCTGGCCTCGAATTCCTCCAGGGCAGCCATTTCTGGGAAGGCATGCCGCGCTACCTGCAACCGGACGCGCCGGACTACGTGAAGGCTTACCGCGATGCGGTCGGCATCAACGAGCAAGGCGCATCGGTCGCCGATCCGAAGGACGTCTCCACGGCCGCGCACATGTTCGGTTGCTGGGAGACGCTCTACGTCATCAAGCAGGCGATGGAGGCCGCCGGTTATTCCGGTCCCGACGACCGCGCCAAGCTGATCGAGGCCACCGAGGCGCTGGAGAAGTTCGAGGCCGGACCGGAGCATCCGCAGGGCGACAAGGTCTTCAACGGCAAGAACCACCAAGCGTACGGCCACCAGAACATCTCGCTGGTGGAAGGCGGCATGCTGAAGGTGGTGCACACGACCTCGATCGAGGACGGGCTGTACGAACCGGAGGCGGATTACACGACGCAGCCGCTCTAGGCACGGCGAGGGATCGCCTTCCAGGTACTGACGAGGTATATACGTCGCCAGTACCGAATGCGGAGAATTGCCATGGCCAAGGAAGCGGTCTTCACGATGAAGCTGGAGCCGGAACTGCGCGACGCCTTCATGGCGGCGGCGCAGCGCGCCGACCGTCCCGCCTCGCAGCTCGTGCGCGAGATGATGCGGGAGTTCGTCGAGTCGCACCCGGAACCGGACGCGGCATATTGGGAATTCGTGCGGCGCAAGGTCGAGATCGCCCGCAAGGAGGTCGCCGAGGGGCGTTTTTCGACCCAGGAGGAGGTCGAGGCGGACGCGAAAGACCGGCGCCAAAGGATCATGGCCTCAATGAAAAATGATCGTGGATGAATGTCGTCTGGTCGAACTCGGCGCGGAGGAACCTTGGGGAAATCGTTGCCTATATCGCGGCCGACAACCCAACGGCTGCAATGTGGATAGACGGCCTCATTGTCTCGGCGGCGGCCCGGCTACCTGACTTTCCAGCCATGGGAAAGCCGGGGGCGATGCCCGGCACCCGGGAACTTCTGCCCCACCCGAGATATCGGCTGATCTACACCGTGTCGGACGACGCGGTCACAATTCTCGGCATCATCCACACGGCGCGCCAGTGGCCGCCGGACGAGGAGGGGACGTCCTGATGGCGCTCGGACCGCACCTCCTGCTCGCAACCCTCGAAGGCCTCGTCACGTCGGCCGTGCTGGCGCTGATGGCTCTGGGGCTGTCGCTGGTGTTCGGGGTGATGCGCATCGTCAACGTCGCGCATGGCGAGTTCTTCATGCTGGGCGCGGTGCTGGCCTGGTTCTTTTCCACGCTCGTCACCGGCAATCCGGCGCTCGGATTTCTCGTAGCGCTCGTGTTCAGTCCGCTCGTTGTCGGCGCAGTGGCGCTCGTGTCGGAACGGCTGGTCCTCAAGCGCCTGAACTACGATCCGGAAGCGACGATCGTCGCGACGATCGGCCTGCTCTACATCATCCAGCAGCTGGCGCTGACCTTCTACGGCCCGGAAGCAAGGCCGGTGCAGGCGCCGTTCAACTACCGCGTTGTCATGCCCTGGTTCGGCTACTCCGGTTACAAGCTGGCGGTGATCGGGGCGTCGGCGGTCATGGTGGCGGCGACATGGTTCGTGCTGACCAAGACGCGGATCGGTCTCGTCATGCGTGCCACACAGCACGACCGCGAGACGGCGCAGAACTTCGGCATCCCGGTCGACCGGGTCTATGCCGGCGTCTTCGCGCTCGGGGCGATGCTGGCGGCGGTAGCCGCCGTGCTGGTCGTGCCGATCAGCCAGGCGCACTACCTGATGGGGCTGGACCCGCTGCTCCTGTCCTTCATCGTCGTCATCATCGGCGGGCTCGGATCGCTGCGCGGCACGGTGGTCGCGGCCGTCCTGATCGGCGTGTCGGACGGCGTGATCTCCGTCTTCTTCTCGCCGACGCTCGCCAAGATGATCGCGACGCTGGCCGTCGCCATGGTGCTCGTCTTCCGGCCTCAGGGCCTTTTCGGAACAGCGCCCCGATGATGGCGGGGGCGGGGACACGCGCGGTCCTGCTGCATCTCGGCGTCATCGGCGTGCTGGTGCTTCTGCAGTTCATCCTGCCCGAATACCACCGCGGCGTCGTTTCGCGGGTGCTGGTGCTTGCGGTGTTCGCCATGGGCTACAATCTGCTTTTCGGGTATGCCGGGCTGCTCAGCCTCGGCCACGCCATGTTCTTTTCGGCCGGGCTCTACGGCGCAGGGCTGGCGCTCTACCATCTCGGCTGGGGCATCGCGGCCGGCTTCGCCGCCGGCCTCGCCTGCGGGCTGGTGCTGGCGCTGGTGGTCGGCCTGCTCGCGTTGCGCACGACGGGCGTCGCCTTCATGATCGTGACGCTGATGTTCTCGCAGGTCTTCTATCTCACGACGCTTTATTTCACTGCGTGGACGCGGGGCGAGGAGGGGCTGGTTCTCGGGCCGGAGATGCGCATGATCTCCACCTTTGGCTTCACGCTCGAATTGTGGGATCCGACGGTCCGGTATTTTTCCGCGCTGGCGCTCTTCTCCATCGTGCTTCTGGCCACCATGGCCATCGCGCGGGCGCCGTTCGGGCGGGTGCTGGTGGCGATCCGCGAGAACGAGGAGCGCATGCGCATGCTGGGCTACGACGTGCAGCGCAACAAGCTGTCGGCGATGGTGCTGTCGGGCGTGTTCTGCGCCGCGTCGGGGGCGGCCTATGCGCTGCTGTTCGGCTATGTCGGATCGACCTTCGCCTCGATCCAGTATTCGATCCTGCCGCTCCTTTGGGTGCTGCTGGGGGGTGCCGCGACGACGCTCGGGCCGCTGCTCGGGACGATCTTCATGTTCTATGTGGTCGACGTCACATCGGGCTACACGTCCGCCTGGCTGCTGATCGTCGGCGTGGCGCTGATCCTGCTGGTGCTGTTCTTTCCCAAGGGCGTGCTCGGCACGGTGCGCGAGCGGTGGCTGCCATGGCTGCCGTGACGCCGCTGCTGGTGACGCGCGGGCTGACGCGCCGCTTCGGCGGGCTGACGGCGGTCGACCATGTCGATTTCGAGCTGCCGGCCGGGCAGATCCGCGCGGTGATTGGCCCGAACGGGGCGGGCAAGACGACCTTCGTCAGCCTCGTCTGCGGGCGGGTCGCGCCGTCGAGCGGCGAGGTGGTCTTCGACGGCGAGGACATAACCGGCCTTCCCGCGCATCAGCGGGTGAGGCGCGGCATCGCCTATACGTTCCAGATCACCTCGGTGTTTCCCAACCTTACCGTATTCGACAACGTGGCGCTGTCGGTGCAGCGCAGCCTGATCGACGGCAAGGCGGGCGGCGGCGGTCGGTTTTCCGGCAGGGAACTCGCGCGCGGCGTGGAAGAGGCGCTGGCACGGGTGCATCTCGCCGACCGCACGGACATGCGGGCCGGCAAGCTCGCCTACGGCCACCAGCGGCTTCTGGAGGTGGCGATGGGACTGGCGCTGAAGCCGCGCCTGCTGATCCTCGACGAACCGACGCAGGGCCTTTCGGATGCCGAGATCGAGAGCTTCATCGCCCTGGTGAAGGAGATCGCGCGGTATGCGACCGTGCTCCTGATCGAGCACAACATGCCCGTGGTGATGGCACTGGCCGACCGCATCACGGTCATGAACGGCGGTGCCGTGCTCGCCGAAGGCACGCCGGACGAGATCCGGGCCGATCCCCATGTCCAGCACGCTTATCTGGGATCGCCCGAAGATGCCTGATGCGCTGAACCTCAACGACATCAACTGCTTCTATGGCGACGTTCAGGTATTGCGTGATTTTTCGCTCGACCTGCGCAAGTGCGAGGTGCTGTGCCTCCTGGGACGCAACGGCGCGGGCAAGACGACGGCGCTGAAGGCCATCATGGGGCTGGTGCCGGTGCGGTCGGGTTCGATCATGCTGGGCTCGACCGACCTGTCGCGCCTGCCGGCGCACGAGGTGCCCAAGGCCGGCATTGCCTATGTGCCGCAGGGCAGGCGGCTCTTTTCCGAACTCACCGTGGCGGAAAATCTCGAGATCGGGTTGATGGCGCGCGGCAAGAGCGGGGCGACGCGGCGTGACGTGCTCGACCTCTTCCCGGTGCTGCGGGACCGGCTTTCGCAGCGCTCCGGGACGCTGTCGGGCGGCGAGCAGCAGATGCTGGCGATGGCGAGGGCGCTCTGCCTGGAACCGGACGTGCTGCTACTGGACGAGCCGACGGAGGGGCTGATGCCCTCCATGATCGCCCGCATCCGAGAGACGGTGGCGGCGTTGCGCGCCCGCGGCGTTTCGACGATCCTCGTCGAGCAGCGGGTGGATGCCGTGCTTCCCGTCGCCGACCGCGTCGCTTTCGTGGAGAATGGGCGCAACAGGAAGACGGTCGGTGTCGCGGAACTGAAGGACGACCCGGCAATGGTCCGACACTATGTCGGCGTGGGATAGCCTTCAGGCGAGCCTGACGCCGGCCTCCTTCATGCGCTGGGTCATCGCAGCGAGCGAACCGCCGAGATCGATGGCGCGGCAGGCGTCCAGCGCGACGGTGACGGAAAAGCCCTGGCGCACGGCGTCCAGCGCGGAGAAGGCAACGCAGAAATCGGTCGCGAGACCGACCATGGTCAGTTGCGAGATACCGCGCTCGCGCAGATACCCGGCAAGTCCGGTCGGGGTCTCGTGGTCGTTCTCGTAGAAGGCCGAGTAGCTATCGATCGACGGGCGAAAACCCTTGCGGATGACCAGTTCGGCCTTCGTCCATTCTAGGTCCGGATGGAAGGCAGCGCCCTGGGAGCCCTGGATGCAATGGTCCGGCCAGAGCGTCTGCTCGCCGTAGGACATGGCCACCGGCTCGAACGGGTTCTTGCCGGGATGGCTCGAGGCGAAGCTCGAATGGCCGGCGGGATGCCAGTCCTGCGTCAGGACCACGTGCGGCGCCTCCGCAATCATGCGGTTGACCAGCGGTAGGATCTCGTCGCCGCCTGAAACGGCGAGCGCTCCGCCGGGGCAGAAATCGTTCTGCACGTCGATCACGATCAGCGCCTTGTCCGCCATTGCCCGGTATCCCTGTTGCCAAACCGGAGCATCGTGCGCACGAAGGCCGGCTTTGACAAGCCGCCGCTTGCTGATATCATTTGCATACGAATGAATTTCGCAGCCGCGCGACGGCCAGAATCAAAGCCGGAGACGCGGGCAGGGAACCGCCGGTTTGGCACGCTACGCAAGGCCTTCATCGCCCGACAAAGCACTTGCCCTTCTTTCGGAAGGCGCCTGGCGCATCCTTGCCGGCGGCACCGACTTCTATCCGGCGCAGGGCGCGCGTCCCATCACCGACGACGTGCTCGACATCAACGGCATCGACGAATTGCGCGGCATCCGGGAGACCGACGGGCACGTCGTCATCGGCGCTCGCACGACATGGACAGACGTGCTGCGCCACGACCTGCCGCCGGCCTTCGACGCGCTGAAACTCGCTGCACGCGAGGTCGGATCTGTGCAGATCCAGAATGCCGGCACGGTGGCGGGGAACCTGTGCAACGCCTCGCCGGCGGCGGACGGGGTGCCGGCGCTGATGATCCTCGATGCCGAGGTGGAACTGTCCTCGACGGCCGGCGTGCGGCACCTCGCGCTGTCCGACTTCATTCTCGGGAACCGCAAGACAGCCCGCCGCCCGGACGAACTCGTCACGGCGATCCGCATCCCGAAGGCTTCGGTTGCCGGAGCTTCCCGTTTCCTCAAGCTCGGAGCCCGGCGCTATCTCGTCATCTCGATCGCCATGGCCGCCGTGCGGATCGATCTCGCCGATGACGGGAACATACGGAATGCGGCGATCGCACTCGGATCCTGCTCGCCGGTCGCCCTGCGCCTGAGCGAGCTGGAATCCGCGCTGGTCGGAACCCGCGTGGAAGATGCCGCCGACTGCATCGAGGCCCGCCATTTCGACCAACTCGCCCCCATCGACGACGTGCGCGGCAGCGCCGCCTATCGAAGGGATGCCGCACGCGAGATCGTCATGCGGGCAATCCGCGAATTGTCGCCGGGCCATTCGACACTCGGTGAGGAGGCATGAGCCTCGAGGGCCATCCCATCGCCTTCGACCTGAACGGCACGCCGGTTTCGGTCTCCGTTTCGCCGGCGGCCCGGCTTTCGGCGGTTCTGCGGGACGATCTGCGGCAGACCGGCACGAAGGTGGGCTGCGACGCCGGCGACTGCGGCGCCTGCACGGTGCTGGTCGACGGCGAGCCGGTCTGCGCCTGCCTGACGCCGGCGGCGAGCGTCGCCAACCGCGCGGTAAGGACGGTCGAAGGTCTCGCCAATGGCAGCCTGACGGCTGTCCAAGATTCCTTCCTGCGCCATGGCGCGGCCCAGTGCGGCATCTGCACGCCCGGTTTCCTGATGGCGGCGACGGCCCTTCTGGAGCGAAATCCGCAGCCTTGCGAGGAGGAGGTGAAGGACGCGCTCGGCGGCGTCTTGTGCCGCTGCACCGGATACCGCAAGGTGATCGCGGCGGTCATGAACGCGCATCTGCCGGGCCGGCATCACAACAATCCGCCGCCCGAAGCAGGCCTCGCGGTCGGCGCCCGAGCGCTGCGGCTGGACGGATTGCCCAAGGTCACCGGCGCCGAAATGTTCGGAGCCGACGAATGCCCGGCGGACGCGCTTTCCGTGGTGGTCGTGCGCTCCCCGCACTGGCATGCGGCGTTCTCCTTCGGCGATCTCGACGGCTTCGTGGCGGCGCATCCGGGCATCGTGGCGGTCTACACCGCACGGGACATTCCCGGCGAGAACCGCTTCGGCGTCATCCCCGCCTTCGCCGACCAGCCGGCGCTCGCCGAAGGCAAGGCCCGCTTCCGGGGCGAGGCGGTGGCGCTGGTCGCGGGCGAACGCCAGGCGATCGAGCAGTTCGACCTTGCTTCGTTTCCGATCGAATGGCGGGAACTGCCGCACGTCCTGGTGCAGTCGGAGGCCCGCAAGGCGTCGCAGCCCGTCCACTCCGGCCGCCGCGACAACCTGCTCATCGAAGGGACGGTTGAACGCGGCGATCCGGAGGCGGCGCTTTCGGCCGCGCATGTGACCGTTTCCGGAGAGATGCGCACCGCCTACGTCGAGCATGCCTATATCGAACCCGAGGCCGGATATGCGGCCATGGACGGCGACACTCTGGTCATCAAGGCCTGCACGCAGTCGCCCTTCATGGATCGCGACGATACCGCAAAGGTGCTCGGCCTCCCGCCCGAAAGGGTTCGCATCGTGCCCACTGCGACCGGCGGCGGGTTCGGCTCCAAGCTCGACATCTCGTTGCAGCCGCTGATCGGGCTCGTGGCGCTGAAGACGGGACGGCCGGCAGCACTCGCCTACACGCGCGCCGAATCCATGATGTCGACCACCAAGCGCCACCCCGCCGACATGCGCGCGACAATCGGCGCCGATGCAGACGGCCGCGTCACCGGCATGGTCTTCGAGGGCGATTTCAACACCGGGGCCTATGCCAGTTGGGGCCCGACGGTCGCGGTGCGCGTCCCCGTCCATGCGTCGGGTCCCTATTTCACGGCCAACTATCGGGCGGTCGGCCGTGCGATCCACACAAACGGACCGATTTCCGGCGCCTTCCGCGGCTTCGGGGTACCGCAGGCGGCCATCATGCAGGAGACGCTCTACGACGCGCTCGCCGGGAAACTCGGGATGGACCGGCTTGCCTTCCGCCTGAAGAACGCTCTGCGCGACGGCATGCCGACGGTGAGCGGTCACGTCATGGAAAGCGGTGTCGGGATCATCGCCTGCCTGGAGGCGCTGGAACAACCATGGGAGCGCGCCTGCAAGGAGGCGAACCGGGTCAATGCCGAAACCGGTGGCGTCGTCCGCCGGGGCGTCGGCATCGCGTCGTGCTGGTACGGCTGCGGCAACACCGGCATCCCGAACCCGTCGACGATCAAGGCGGGGATCACGGCGCGTGGCGAACTCGTCCTGCACCAGGGCGCCGTCGACATGGGCCAGGGATCGAACACCGTCATCGCGCAGATCTTCGCCGACGCGCTCGGGCTGCCGCTGTCCGACATTCGCCTGGAAGGTGCCGACACGGCGATCACGCCGGATGCCGGAAAGACCTCCGGTTCGCGCCAGACCTTCATTTCGGGCAAGGCGGCGGAAAGGTCGGGCAGGGTGCTGCGCGAGCACATCCTGCGCGCGGCGAACGTCTCGGGGGCGGCGCGGATCGCACTCGAAGAGGGGGCGATCGTCGTCAGCGAAGGGGAGGCGCGCCGGCGCATCGATCTCTCCGGCCTGCCGGCGGATGCCGATGGCTACGTCTTCGCCGCGGCTGAGAGCTACGATCCGCCGACCAAGCCGCTCGACGGACGAGGGCAGGGCGAGCCTTATGCGGTCTACGGCTACGGAGCCCAGATCGTCGAACTCGACGTCGACATGGCGCTTGGCACGGTGAAGCTCATCAAGATCACCGCCGCGCACGACGTCGGCCGGGCGATCAACCCGCTACTCGCGGAAGGCCAAATCGAAGGCGGCATCGCCCAGGGCATCGGGATGGCCCTGATGGAGGAATACGTGCCGGGCCGCACCGAGAACCTGCACGATTATCTGATCCCGACCATCGGCGACGTGCCGGAGATCGAATCGATCCTGATCGAGGTGCCGGATCCGGAAGGACCGTTCGGCGCCAAGGGCCTCGGCGAACACGTTCTGATCCCCACCGCGCCGGCGATCCTGAATGCCATCCGCGACGCCACCGGCGCGCTGGTGACGCAGCTTCCGGCAACGCCAACGCTGGTGCTGGAAGCAATGCGGGCGCGGCGATGAGCGAACTGTCCGAACGCTTCGAGCCGGCCACGCCAAAACCCTCCGGCGACAAGATCCGCTGCGATGCCTGTCCCGTCATGTGCTACATCGCCGAAGGGCGTACCGGCGCCTGCGACCGGTACGGCAACCGCGAGGGACATATCGTCAGGCTGGACCCGCTCACCATCCTGCATCACGCGGAAGAGGAGGGCGCGGCGGTCGTGCCGTTCCTCGACGGCGCGCAGGACTGGGGCGGCGAACTCGTCAACGGCAGCCGCCGCTTCGTGACCGCGATCGGGGCCGGCACCACCTATCCCGACTACAAGCCTGCCCCCTTCATCGTCAGCCAGGAGGTGGAGGGCGTCGATCTGGTCACGGTCGTCACCGAGGCCATCTTCTCCTACTGCGGGGTGAAGGTGAAGATCGACACCGATCGCCACATCGGCGCGGAGAGCGCCGCCGTGCGCGCCGGGGGCGAGGTGGTCGGGCATGTCACGACCGGCGAATACGGTTCCCAGATGCTGTCGCTCGGCGGCGTACACCACCTGACTGGCGGCTCCAAGACGGAGGGGCGCGTCACCTGTCAGACGCTGATGGACCTGTGCAACCGCAAGCCGGTGGAACTTTCCGTCGACGGCGGCGCCACCCTGATCGTGGAAGCCGGCCGGGCGCCGGTGATCGACGGCAAGGCGGAACAGCGCATGCGCGTCGGCTGCGGATCGGCGACGATCGGCATGTTCGCCACGCAGTGGCGCGGGCTCGTCGACGAGGTGGTGGTCGTCGACGACCATATCACCGGGGTCGTATCCGAGCATCAGGCGGGCAAGGTGCTCGGCTGGGAGGACACGGGCATAAAGATCGTCGGGCGGCGGTCCACGCCCGGCCGCTATTTCAAGGTCTCGGAACCCGGTCTCGGCTGGGGCGGCACCACGATCTCGGACCCCCTCGAAATCCTCGGCGACTGGAACCCGAAGAAGGGCGCGCGACCCGGCCTGTCGCTCATGATGGTGTCCACCACCGGCGAGCAGTTCGCCTATTTCGAACTGGACGAGACCCTGAAGCCGGTCGCAAGGCCGTTTCCGGAGCGGTTGAGGAAGTCGGTCGATCTCATTGAAGATAATTGCGAACCGGCGCTGTGCACGGTGCTTTTCATGGCCGGGGCGGGCGGCTCTCTGCGGGCGGGGGTGACGGAGAACCCGGTGAACCTCACCCGCTCCGTGCAGGGGCTGAAGACCTACGTCACCTGCGGCGGCGCGGCGGTCTACGTCTGGCCGGGCGGCGGCATCACGCTGATGGTCGACGTCATGCGCATGCCGGAAAACTCTTTCGGCTACGTGCCGACGCCGGCCCTCGTCGCGCCGATCGAGTTCACGCTGCGGCGCGAGGATTACGTTCGCCTCGGCGGCTACGAGAGCGAGATCCGCTCGGTCGAGGACGTGCTGGACCGTGGCGGCGAGTATCGAAACCAGCGCACCGCAGCCGCCGCGTCCGCCGGCAATCTGTGGCCGCCGCTGGCCCAGCTTCGTCGCGGTGGACGGCCATGAGCGGGCCGCAGATCGCCTGGCTGCCTGACGGGCGGAGGCTGCACATGAACCACGGGCCGATCGATCTCATCGTGGAAGCTTTCGGCCCTGGGAACGAATGCCGCGCCGCCTACCGACAGGCTTCGGAGCGGTTCGTGACCATCCTCGCCGAATTGGTCGAGGAACTGCCTGAACTGCGCAAGGCTTCCTCGTCGGTACCACGGCCGTTCGCCGGGCCGGCGGCCAGGAGGATGGAAGCGGCTGCGTGCCGTTTCGCCGGAGACGGGTCGGTCTTCGTCACGCCGATGGCGGGCGTCGCCGGGGCAGTCGCCGACGAGGTGCTCGCGGCGATGCTGAAGGGCAGGACGCTGGAGCGCGCCTATGTGAACGACGGCGGCGACATCGCCATGCATCTGGCGCAAGGGGCGTCGATGCGGCTGGCGATCGGCGGGAAGGGCGACGGTCTTGCCGACCGGATCCTGCTCGGCGCCGACGATCCGGTACGCGGCATCGCCACCTCGGGCTGGCGCGGGCGCAGCCATTCACTCGGCATCGCCGATGCCGTCACCGTGCTTGCGGCCGACGGCGCGACGGCCGACGTCGCTGCGACGCTGATCGCCAACGCGGTCGACCTGCCGGCGCATCCGGGGATCGAGCGTGTGCCCGCAGTCGAACTTTCGCCGGACAGCGATCTCGGGCATCGGCGGGTGACGACGGCGGTCGACGATCTCTCCAATGCCGAAATCTCCGAAGCACTGGAGCGGGGTGTCGCCACCGCGGAAGATTTCCGTTGCCGCGGCCTGATCGTCGCCGCGGCGCTCTTTCTGGCCGGAGAGACGCGCATCTGCGGCGAGCTTGTAAAGGCAGGCCTTCGACAGACGCCGTCCCCGATTTCTCGCGTCGGTCGATCCGGAAAAGCATTGCCGCGCTCGGTCCAGAAGGTGCCCTCCCATGCCTGAGTTTCCGATCCGGAAGATCGCGACCTTCATCGAGGACGTCTTCCACGATGGTGGCCCGGTGCCTGCGACGCCGCGCCGTCGCGGGGCCGCCATGGCGCTGGTGCGCAATCCCTTCGCGGGGCGTCATGAACCCGATCTGCAGGCGGCGATGGAGGATCTGAAGCCGCTCGGCTCGCTGTTGGCCGAAAGGCTGATCGCCGCCTTCGGCGACCGCGCGGGCGAGGTCGACGCCTACGGCAAGGGCGCCATCGTGGGCATCGCGGGGGAGATCGAGCACGGCGCGCTGTGGCATGTGCCCGGCGGCTATGCCATGCGCGACCGGATCACACCCTCGAAGGCGATCGTCCCGTCGGCGATGAAGGTCGGCGGCTTCGGCGCATCCCTCGACGTGCCGCTCGGCCACGTCAACGCGGCCTACGTGCGCAGCCATTTCGACGCAATCACGGTGACCGCGCCCGACGGACCGCGTCCGGACGAGATCCTGTTCTGCCTGGCGATGAGTTGCGGCGGCCGCGTCCATGCCCGCATGGGCGGCCTCGAAGCCGGGGACGTCACTGGCGAGGACGGTCTCAGATGAGCGCGCCGCCGCTGAAGCTGGCCCGTCCCGCGGTGCCGGACCCCTATTGCCTGGAGGAACAGGTCGGCTTCGCGCTGCGCCGCGCAAATCAGCGGCATATCGCGATTTTCGCCGCACATATCGGCGACATGACCCCGCCGCAGTTCGCGGCGCTCGCAAAACTTCACGAGATCGGCGAGACCTCCCAGAACCAGCTCGGCAGCCAGATCGCGATGGACGCGGCGACGGTGAAGGGGGTGATCGACCGGCTGAAGGCGCGTGGCATGGTGGCGATCGAAAGCCACAAGGAGGACAAGCGCCGGATCGTCGTCAGCCTGACGGAGGAGGGGCGTCGGACGGTGGAGAAGCTGCTTCCAGTGGCCGGGCGGATCACGTCCGAGACGCTCGCGCCGCTCAACGGGCGCGAGGCCGCCACCCTGATGCGGCTGCTCTCAAAGCTCGCCTGACCGCGTAGCGGCCTTCGCCCGCGCGAAACCGTCCTGGAATTCCGTGACGAGATCGGCTTCCCGTCCGAGATAGCGCGGCGAAAAGTGCATCGGGACCGCGCGCCTGGCACCGGCCAGGCCGGCGATCCGGCCGGCCTGCGCGGCCGTGAGGTGCTTCTTGATCGCGGCGATGCCGCTGTCCTCGTCGAGAAAGCCCGCCTCGATGAAGATCTCGTCCGCATCCCGCGCGAGACCGACGACTGCATCGACATTCGCGTCCGTGTGGGCAAGGTCCGTTGCATAGACGATCCTTTGCCCCTTGCCCGTGCGCAACACGCCGGCTTCCAGCAGGTCGTCCAGCTTGACGATCATGCCGGCCCCGGGCTCGAAAATAGTCTCTCCATCTGCGCCGTGACGGAGCATCCGCTTCGCCTCGGTCAGCCACCGCCCGACCGGGAGCCCCATTTCGTCCAGCCGCGCTTTGTGGACGTTGACCCGCATCTTCTCCTGGAAGGCGAACGCGAGACAGGGCAGCCCGTGATCGAGCGTGGCGGTCTCAACCAGGAATTCGGGTTCGTCGAGAAGCAGGTTGCCGCAACACGATGGCGGTGTCGCGCCGCTCCTCCGGAACGCCGAACGCGCGGCAAACAGCGATGCCGCACCGAATGCGCCGTCGCGCCAGTCGCAGGCGAGGATGGAGAAATCGTGCGAGGTCTCGTCGAGCAGGTTCCATTGATAGGCGCCGAGCTTCGCTTCCACTGCGTCGCACAGCCCCTCCGGCCCGATGATTGTCAGGCGCATGTGGCGGTAGAGACAGAGCCTCAGCACCTGATCGAACCCGGCGAAATGGTCCATGTGCCGGTGCGAGACGAAGATGTGGGTGACGCGCAGGATCTCGCGCGACGACAGGCGCGAGACGTCGCCGAGATCGAACAGGATCGCGCGACCTCCGAAGCGGAAGTCGAGCAGGATGCCGGCCTCCGAGAACGGCTCGTTGACCAGCCGGGGCTGGACGAGCGCTACCAATGGACCATTCCTCGTTCTCCCGCCGGCCTGTGTTTCAAAACTTCCGTCCTCCTCGACCGGTTCCGGGCAGCGCGTGCAAGTGCGCAGGAGCGCGGAACAATCCGGTCCACCTGCTATTTTGGTCCATGCCTGCCGAGCAGCATCAGGAATTTTCCCCGCAGCCCGCTGCCAGCCGGGCGACGACACTGCTGCGCGCGTCCGGCCTCGTCGTGAGGACGGTGGCTGCCGCGTTGCGGGCAGGCGCGCCCCGACCGCTTGGCGTCAACGATCGCCTCGCCATGATTGCGACCGAGGGGGCTCCGCTTAAAGAGGCGGTGACGATCCGCTGGCACGACCGGCAGATCCCGTTCATCGAGGCGGCAAACGATCGCGACCTCGCTGTTGCGCTCGGGATCGTACATGCGCACCTGCGTCTCTTCCAGATCGAGATGATGCGTCGCATTGCGACCGGGCGCCTCGCCGAGGTCTTCGGCGCCGCTGCCGTCGAACTGGACGTCGCACTGCGTACGATCGATTTCCGCCGTGCCGGCCGGCAGGCAGAAAGTGCGCTTTCGGGAACCGCACGCACCTGGATGCAGGGCTTCGTACAAGGCCTCAACCACCAGATCAGGCACATGCGGGAATTTCCGCACGAATTCGGTGTGCTGGATTTTGCACCGGAGGCCTGGACCCTGCAGGACGCCATGGCGGTCAGCCGTCTGGCATCGACCGACTTCACCTGGAAGGTGTGGCTGCGGCTGCTCAAGCTGCGCAGCCGTACGGACTGGGACCGGACCTGGTCGCGGCTGCTTGGAAGCGACTTCCTGCCGGAGCCGAGCCTGGCGGGTTCGGGCGCCTTGGCGGAGACGATGACCGATGCCTTCGGCCGCAACGGCAGCAACGCCTACGCCGTCGGCGGGAGCAGGACGAAGAGCGGCAAACCGATCCTCGCCGGCGACCCCCATCTTTCGATCCAGCTGCCGAACCTCTGGCTCATCGCAGGCATGCGCTCGCCGTCTTTCGAATCCGTCGGGATGATGGTGCCGGGGGTTCCCGTCCTCGGCCTTGGCCGCAACGGGCACATCGCCTGGGGCGGCACCAGCCTGCACGCCGCGAGCAGCGAACTGGTCGATCTTTCCACCGGGACCGGGCGGCCAGTGCTTCGCCGCCGCCGCGAACGCCTGACCGTCCGTGGCGGCACCGAGCGCGTGGTGGAGGTGCGGGACAGCGAATTCGGTCCGGTGATATCCGACATCAGCCTGCTCGGCTTCCCGCCGCAGACGCCGGTCGCGCTGCACTGGATCGGCCACCGCGCGGGCGACGACGTCACGCCGCTGCTGAAGCTGGCGAAGGCCCGCAACTGGCAGGAGTTCCTCGGTGCGACCAGCGGGTATTCGATCCCGGCGTTGAACATGGTCTATGCCGACGCCGATGGCCACATCGGCCAGTCGATGGCCGCCACGCTGCCGGCGAGGCCCATTGACCGGCCCGTCGACATCATCTCCCGCGCAACGGCACTCGATCACTGGCAGAACCTGCTCGATGCCGACGACCTTCCATCCATCCTCGACCCAGCCTGCGGCTATGTCGCGTCCGCCAATGACGCGCCGCCGGAGGGACCGGTGGCGATCAGTTGGTTCTTCTCCCCTCCCGACCGGGTGGAGCGCCTGCGCGAAGTATTGGGTCGGGCGAAGGGTCTGGTGGTCGCCGACATCGCCCGGCTGCAGCGCGACGTCGTCTCGCGTCCGGCCGCAGCAATGCGCGACGAACTGGCGGATCTGCTGGATGCGGCGCAGGCGCCGCGGGGGCCCCTGCAAAGCGCGCTGCGGGCATGGAACGGCGAATACGACGAGGCGTCGCAAGGCGCTCTCGCCTTCGAACTGCTCGTCTTCCACCTCATCGACGCGATCCACGGCAGGAACGGTCGCGATCTCTACCTCGCGAGCTGGGATCCCTGGTCCCTGCTGCGCGCCGATCTCGCCGGGATCGCGCCCGAGCGGCTGCGGTCGCTCGTCGGAAAGGCAGCGAAGAAGGCAGCGAAGACGTTCGACCGGAGCAAATCCTGGGGCGATCTCCATCGCCTCCGTCTCGCCCATCCGATGTCGCGGCTCCCGCTGGTCGGCCGCCGCTACGTTTCGGCGGAGTATCCCGTGGGCGGGAGCAACGAGACCCTGATGAAGACCAGGCACGGGTTTGCGGGCTCGCGGCATCGCGTCGGGTTCGGGGCCCAAGCGCGGCACATCTTCGACCTTTCGGACCCGGATGCAAACCATTTCGTCCTGCTGGGCGGTCAGGACGGCTGGCTGGGATCGGCGACCTTCGCAGACCAGGTTGAACTCTGGCGGGAAGGGGAGCACGTGCGGGTGCCGCTTCGTGCCGCCACGGTCGCCGCGGAGTTTGCGCACGTCACGAGGCTTCGGCCGCCGGCCGTGGAGGCTGCCGATGCTTGACGCCACGCCGCTGCTGCGCCTCTACGCGCGCCGGCGCCTTGCCGGGTTGCGCCGCCAGGACCCGGGCGAGACCCAGAAGCGGCAGCTTCTGAAGCTGGTTCGGCAGGCGAAGGACACGCGCTTTGGCAGAGATCACCGGTTCTCCGGGATCGACTCGGTCGAAGCCTATCAGGAAAGGGTTCCGCTCCGCCGGTACGAAGACCATTGGGAACAGTACTGGAAGGGATCGTTCCCCCGCCTCGACGGGCAGACCTGGCCCGGCCACATACCCTATCTCGCGGTCACGTCGGGCACTTCGAGCGGCCGTACGAAATACATTCCCGTCAGCCGCCAGATGGCGCGGTCCAACACCAGCGCGGGCATCGACCTTCTCGTCCATCACCTCGAACGGCGGCCGCAGAGCCGCATCCTCGGCGGCAGCAACTTCATGCTGAGCGGGACGGTGGACCTGAAGGACGAAGGCCACGGCGTGGTGAGCGGAGACCTTTCCGGCATCGCCCGGCGGGAAGCCCCGCGATGGGCGCAGAGCTACATCTTCCCCGACTACGATCTCGCCCGGGAAGGCGACTGGGAGCGCAAGATGGAGGAGATCGGCCGCGCCTCGATCGGCCAGCCGATCCGCACGATCGCCGGCACGCCGAGCTGGCTTCTCCTGTTCTTCGAGCGCATGCGGGCGATCACCGGCAGGACCAGGCTGATCGACCTCTATCCGGGGCTCGAGATGATCGCGCATGGCGGCGTGGCTTTTGCTCCATACCGGCAGGCCTTCGCGGACTGGCTGGAGGGAAGCGGCGCGGAACTGCGCGAAGTCTATCCGGCCAGCGAAGGCTTCGTCGCGCTCGCCGATCGCGGACCGGGAGAGGGGCTGCGCATGCTGCTCGACAACGGCCTCTTCTTCGAATTCGTGCCGACCGAACAGATCGGCTCGATGGAACCGGACCGCCGCTGGATCGGCAATGTCGAGGAGGGCCGGGACTATGCCCTGGTCCTGACCAGCAACGCCGGGCTCTGGTCCTACGTGCTTGGAGACACCGTTCGCATCGTCGATCGCGACCCGCCCCGCCTGCTGGTGACCGGACGGACCTCCTACTTCCTGTCCGCCTTCGGCGAACATCTGACCGGGGAAGAAATCGAGGCGGCTGTTCTCCACGCGGCCACCGATGCGGCGTTGCAGGTCAACGAATACGCGGCAGGCGCAATCTATCCCGACGGGAGCGACGCGCGCGGGCGGCACGTCTTCATCATCGAGCCGCGCTGGCCGCCGCCCAGCCATGCCGAACCGGCCGCCCTGGCGGAAGCCATCGACAGGCACCTTTCCGGTTGCAACGACGACTATGCCACGCATCGGGGCAAGGATTTCGGCATGGCCGCCCCGGAGGTGATCCTCGTCGAACCCGGCAGCTTCGCTGACTGGATGAACGGCCGCGGCAAGCTCGGAGGCCAGAACAAGGTGCCGCGCGTCATCAACGACGGGGAGCTTTTTGCGGGGCTGCTTCGTTTCGCACAGGAGCGGACCATCGCGCGCCACCGCGCGTGAAGCGCCGATCTCGGCAATGGAGGTATCGATCATCGAACGCGTCAGACTGAAATCCTGGAACCCGCTGCTTCTTTCCGACATCGCCGGCGACAGGCCGGAGCCCGACTACGAGGTCGAGGCGGAGCTCTATCGGCCCGAACGAGTCGATGGCCGGGCACCCGGTGTCATCGTCTCGGAGGGGCTGGGTGGTCTCCACGACAGCCGGGAGCGCGGCTATGGTCGAAAGCTCTCCGCGGAAGGCCATGTCGTCCTCGTCATCGACAGTTTCAAATCCCGCGGTGTGGGAAAGAATGGAGACCTGGTGCGGGCCTACACGGTCACCGAATTGATGATGCTGGCCGACGCCTTTGCCGGGCTCGCCTACCTTGCTTCCCGCCCGGACGTCGATGCCGGCCGCATCGGGATCATCGGCTTCTCCTATGGCGGCATGGTCTCCGTGCTCACGAGCTACAGTCAGCTCGCCGATCTCTTCCTGCCGCAAGGGCCGAGGTTCTCCACGCACCTGTCCTACTATGGCTGCAGCATCCCGAGGCTGGCGAATCCGACGACGACCGGCGCCCCCGTCAAGATCCTGCTCGGCGGGCTCGACCGGAACGTTTCCATACCTCGCACGAACCAGATCGTTGCGGACCTCCGCAACGGCGGTTCGGACGTGGAGATGAAGATCTTCGACGAGGTCTATCACCAATGGGATGGCGAGGACGAAACCAGACGGCACGTCAACTTCAACCTGCGCCGCCTTCACATGGCGCTGTCGGAGGATCACCGGATCAGGGACGAGCGCACCGGAGTGACGATGGCGAGCCGCGCCAGCCGCATGGCCGTCATCGCCATGTGGACCAGCCCGTTCGGCTACACCATCCTCCGCGACGAGGAGACCGCCAGGCGAACCGACGACATCCTTCTGGAGGCGCTTCGAGCCATGTGAGGAGGCGTCGCGAATGCCTGCGCGGCGCGGATCGGATCCGGGCGTCGGCGTGTATCGCTCGCCGGTCGTTCCGTCCGCGATACCGGCAACCGGTGGCCGCTCTGTGCGGGAGCGGAAATCGCGGAGGCAAGGGTTCTCGGAAACGAATTCGCAACGAGCGGATTCTACAGATGGGCCGACTGCGGGATTTCCGGATCGGGGATCCCTGCCACGCGCGACAGGAAAGGCGATCGCATGGTCCAGATGTTCCGGATGCTCTATGTCAGCGGTGCCGCCCAGCCGGTGACGGCCGCGCTGCTCGACGACATCCTGTCAACGTCGAGGTCGAACAATGCCCGGCGCGGCATCACCGGCATGCTGCTGGCGGGCGAAGGCATGTTCCTCCAGGTGCTGGAAGGCGAGACTTCGGCGGTGAAGACGCTTGCACGCCGTATCCAGCACGATCCGCGCCACCGCCACTTCATGGTGCTGAGCGAGCAGTCCGTGTCGGCGCGGGTCTTCGGAAGCTGGGACATGGGCTTCAAGCGGCTCGATCCGTCGCGCGCGACCGAACGTTCTCTCTTCGAGACCTCGCGCGCGGCACTCGAAAACCGCATTTCCCAGGGCGACGGCGGACTGATGCTCGACACAGTGCTCGCCTTCAGCCCGGACTTCCTGGCCACCACCTGACCCGCGAGGAACGTACCCCTCCGACGGCAACGCTTCGCAAGGATGACCGGCATTGCCAGGGGCAGGGCGCATGGCGCGCTTGAAAAGTGCCCGGCCATCGCGCATAGGACGGGTCGACCGGAGGGATGGCCGAGCGGTTTAAGGCACCGGTCTTGAAAACCGGCGTGGGCGCGAGCTCACCGTGGGTTCGAATCCCACTCCCTCCGCCATCTGCGAACATATCTGCGAACTCCGGGTCCGCAAAAACCATCATCGGCCGGAGTGGAGCTAATCACTCCGGTTTTCAGGTCATCGATGTTTCCGAATATCCTTATGTAGCGGTCACCGACCTCCACTCGCTCGACGATCGTCGACAAATAGATCTTCGCACGCGCCGCATGCTCGCGGTCCAGTAACTCAGTCATCTGCAACCTGAAGATCTCGATCGCTCCTTCCGTCACTTCCTCTTCATCGGCAGTTTGAACAACCGTCTCTGTTACCCGATTGCGAGCGGAAGTCAGGTCTTCATTCGCCATCCGCAGGTTTCTCTGAAAGAGTGGATCATTGGCGAGATTCGGAGCGATCCTTATGCTTGCCAGCAAGCCTTCCATCGCATTCTCTGCAACCGTTAGCCTTGCTTGCAAGGACGGCAGCGCCTCCGAGGCGGCCATGCGACGGTTACGTTCGCGGGCATCAAGCTTCACCAAGAGATCGGTCAGATGTCGGTGATCTAGAACTCGAGAGCGAACGGTATCCAGGACAATCTGATCCAGCGTCTCCTCTGGAAAGCGGATGGTGTCCCACCGCGTGGTGTAGCTGGCGGCCTTGGTCGCCGTGCTTCCGGCATTGCCGGGCTGATCAGCGCGCCACGGCTGGCAGGCTGATGAGGGGATCATCGCTCAACTGGCCGACGCTTTCCAGCGTCATGTAGCGGGCGCGCTGGACGGCCCACTCGTCGTTCTGTTCGAGCAGCAGCGCGCCGACGAGACGGACGATGGCGTCGTCGTTGGGGAAGATGCCGACGACGTCGGTGCGCCGCTTGATCTCGCCGTTGAGACGCTCGATCGGATTGGTGCTGTGAAGCTTTGCCCGGTGCTCCTTCGGGAAGGTCATGTAGGCGAGCACGTCCGGCTCGGCGTCGTCGAGGATGGCGGCGAGCTTGGGCACCTTCGGCCGGATCTGGTCGGCGACGGCCCGCCATTGGGTGCTGGCGGCCTCGGGCGTCTCCTGCGCGAAGGCAGTAGCGATGAAGGCCGAGACGACGCGACGGCCGCTCTTGCCGGCATGCGCCAGCACGTTGCGCATGAAGTGGACGCGGCAGCGTTGCCAGGTGGCCGAGAGCACCTTGGTGACGGCGGCCTTGAGGCCCTCATGGGCATCGGAGACGACCAGCTTCACGCCGCGCAGGCCTCGGCGTGTCAGCTTGCGCAGGAACTCGGTCCAGATCGGCTCGGCCTCCGAGGTGCCGATCTCCATGCCCAGCACCTCGCGCCGGCCATCGCTGTTGACGCCGACCGCGATGATGACGGCGACCGAGACGATGCGCCCGCCGCGGCGGACCTTGAGATAGGTCGCGTCGATCCACAGATACGGCCAGTCGCCTTCGATCGGCCGTTCGAGGAAGGCCTTCACCCTATCACCCGAGCGCTCTTGCCGTCGATCTCCTCGCACAGCCGGGAGACCTGGCTCTTCGAGATGCCGCTCATGCCCATCGCCTTGACGAGATCGTCGACCGAGCGCGTCGAGATGCCCTGGACATAGGCCTCCTGGATGACGGCCGTCAGCGCCTTCTCGGCCATGCGGCGCGGCTCGAGGAAGCCCGGGAAGTAGGAGCCCTTCCTCAGCTTCGGGATGCGCAGCTCGACGGTGCCGGCGCGCGTCTCCCAGTCCCGGTCACGGTAGCCGTTGCGCTGGGCCATCCGGAGCGGCGACTTCTCGCCCCAGGCGGCGCCGGTGGCCGCGCCCACCTCCATCTCCATCAGCTTCTCGGCAGCGAAGCCGATCATCTCGCGCAGCAGATCCGCATCCGCGCTCTTCTCCACGAGCGCGCGCAGGTTCATCATGTCGTCGGTCATCGGTGGTCCTTCCAGAAAGGTTGGCTGTCGACAACCAGACCCTACCGGAAAGCGCCGATGACCACCGCGCTACCCAGCTACACCACGTCCAGGGACGTCACCCTGCTGATCCGCTTCGGCGGACGGCCCGTTCCCGACACGGCGGCGCCAGCGGCTTTCTTAGAGCGGTTTTCGAGCGTCGTGAATCGACAGGGATTCCCAAATCATCACGGTTCTGATTTATGCTTCCTGCCGGATGCAGGAGGTCGGCATGGATGGGACAGCCTCTTTCGATTGACTTGCGTTCGCGGTTGATCGCCGCGATTGACGACGGGATGAGTTGCCGGGCGGCCGCGGCCCGCTTTGGCGTTGCGCCATCGACAGCGATCCGATGGCATGCGCAGCGGCGCGATGTCGGCCATTTCGAGCCGAAATCCCAGGGCGGTGACATGCGCTCGCATCATGTTGAGAAGCGCGCGGCCGATATTCTTGCGCTCTGGGAAGCCAATCGAGATATCACGCTTGAGGAACTTCGTGCCGAACTCTCAGAGATCGGCCTTGAAGTCTCGATCGCGGGACTGCACCGCTTCTTCAAGCGCCACGGCATGACGTGGAAAAAAAGACCGGGCACGCCATCGAGCAGGACCGCCCGCATTGGCAAAAGCGCTCCCCGAAATGTGGTCGGAGATATTCTCGACCCGGTTCCGCATCATGGGAAGCACGCTTCTGGCTGATGCCACCGTCGCCGTGGAATCGATTGACTTCAGCTCGACCGCAAACGTCCTCGTGGCCGACGCAACACTCAGCACGATGAGCGACGGCCTCGAGATTCTGGCGCGCGACAATCGTCTTTCATTCGTCCAGACCGCCGAAGGGACATCTCCCGAGGAATTGCTGAAGGATATCGTCAACTTCCGGCGCACATATTTCGATGTCATCAAGCGAAACTATTTCAAAGCAGGGGATCCGGTCGGTACGACCTATGTGATGAATCTGCGCGCAGATGCCGAAGAGCTTGCAAGGAACATAGAGCAGTACGACCGGACTTTGCTGGAGCTTCGAGAATTCCAGCGGGGGTCGACCCCTTCAATAGGGCAGGATCAGCCGCTGCAGGCGCCCGACACGAATTCTCTTCAGATCGGCGAATCAGCGCTGTCTGAGATACTGTCTCTGGCCAGTCGCGCCAATCTGAGCGAGTCCATGCGGGATGCGCTCCAGAGGCGGGAGAGCGCTGCGCTACGAATTTCGGCCATTCAGAAGGAGATCGCCCTCGCGACGCAAAACGCTGAGGTCATCAATATCGAAGGCTTCCGCGAACGGGCTGCCGAGGAGTTTGGAAACCTGGTCGAGACCTATCGCGATCTGCTCTCGAAGGCCCGGGTACGTCTTCGCGCCCAGATCGGCGAACTCTACATTCCCGCTGCTGGTCCCATGGTGCTGCAGTCCCAAATCCCCGCACGATCGGTCCTGATAATCGGCATTGCCGCCGCGCTCGGAATCCTGCTCGGATCTGTTTTCGTGCTTCTGAGGGCGAGTACTGTGCAGCGGCGGCATTCAGACGATATGCAAGCTTCGGTCTGACATCGCGGCGGGCGCCGCGCCTCCTCCCGTTCCCGGTCTCAGACCGACGGGATGACACTCTCCGCTGCGGCGTAGCCAAGGCCGCATGATTTCGGCGCCAATCGATCGGCGATATCCGCCGCTCTCTTGATCGACAGCACCGCAGCCTTCCAGGAAGACGAATGTAATGGAATCAAACGCGACGTGACACGCGGCTCCCTCAGCTTACCTTCAGCCGGCTGTCACGCAGCAGTCCCTGTTCCTCAAGGACCGGGTAGGCGATGGACGCAAGCAAAGAGTTGATCTGCTTGAGATCCCGGATCGTGTCCAGATGGATGGAACTCGTCTCCATGCTCTTCACGGTGCCGTCGCGAAGCCGCTCGAAATGGCTCCGGCTGGTGGATTTCTCCATGTCGCGCAACCGGTCCTTCTCGAGCACGAGCTGGCGCGCCGTCTCGCTGTCGCGCGAGACCAGCACGTTGAAGGCCAGCCGTGCGTTCGCGGCGACGGAGGCGTGAAAATCGGTGAGCTCGCGCCAGCCTTCCTCCGTGAATTCCAGGCCGCGGTCCAGCTTCTTTTTTACGTGGACCAGCATGTTGCGGACGATGATGTCGCCGACCTGTTCGAGCTTGACGCAGGCGCCGATGAGTTCCTGGCAGCGCAGTGCCTCATCCTCCGAAAGCGGCCGTATCGTCATCTTCGCCAGATAGAGCTTGATCGCGGCGTGGCTGCGGTCCACGCGGTCGTCGAGCGCGGCGAGCGCCTTGATGCCTTCCTCGTCGGCATGGATGTAGAGCTCGTTGATGCGCTTCAGCATCACCTCGATCGTGTCGCAGACGCGCACGACCTCCCGCGTCGCGTTGGCGAGAGCCTGCGCCGGCTTGTCTAGCGCCTTCTCGTGCAGCGCGGAAAGATCGGCGATCCCAAGCCCATCCGTAGCGGCCGCAGGTGACTTCACCATCCGGGCTGCAAGACTGTGGATCAGTCCGGCGAATGGCATGCCGACGACCACGAGGACGGCATTGAAGAGAATGTGGGCGTGGATCAACTGTTCCGGCAGTGTGGTGCCAAGCGCCGAAATGGGCGGCTGGAACACCACGAGTCCTGCCAGCGCGAGAACGGATCCCGCCCCGCGCAGGACGAGATTGCCGACGGGAACGGATCGCGCTGCCGGCGGCAAGGTCCGGGACAGGACCGCGGCGACCGCGCATCCCCCGAGATTGGCTCCAAGTACGAACACCACGCCAAGTTCGGCAGGAAGCAGGCCGCGCGTGGCGAGGGCGGCAACCAGCAGGACCGCAGCCACGCTGGAATGGAACAGCCACGTCACTATGGCCGCGATCAGGAATGCCGTGATCGGATCGTCCGCGAGGTAGCCGACGACGACCGGCAGGAGGCGGCTGTGGCGAAGCGGTTCGGAAGACTGCCCGATCATCTGCAAGGAGAGGATGAGAAGGCCGATGCCGATCAGGATGCGTCCGATCTGACGCCATTTGCGGGCCTCGGTGGTGAGGAACATCGCGGTACCGGCAACAAGGCAGAGCGGCACGAGCAGTCCGAGATCGAAGGAGAGCAGCTTGACGACCATCGCCGAGCCGAGATCCGCCCCGAGCACTGTTATCAGCCCTGCGGTACCGGATACGATACCCGCGCCCGTGAAGGATCCGATCAGCAGGCTGACGGCGGTGGCGCTCTGCAACGCGACCGCAAGGCCGGCGCCAGCGAGAACGGCTGCCGGCGCGTTGCGCAGGATGCGTCTCAGGCGATGGCGCAGGAGGTCGCCATAAGCGCGCTCCACGCCGGTGCGGACCATGCGCGTCGCCCAAAGCAGGAGCGCGACCGCGCCGGCGAGGTGCAGCAACATGAGCGAACCGGTCACTTGATCAAGCTCCACATGGGCGAGAAATCAGGCTTGTCGAAGAAGATCATGTTCCATCAAACCATTCGAATCGCAGCAGGTTCCGAGCTGCATCCCTTTAGCCGGATAATCTTCGAAAACCGCTGCAAAGTCGATAGCGTATGCCGGCGCCGGACGGTCTGTCGAACGACATGCCTCCGGGACCGGTCGCCCCGGCCTGTGAAAACCGGTACCAGTTCAAAGAAGGAACTCGTCTGCTATCGCCCGAACCATTATGTAGGACCGCAAAGAGACGGTCCCATGCGCTTCCCGAACCAGTTCCTCGACGAGATACGCGATCGCGTACCGATATCCTCGGTCATCGGCACGCGTGTGTCGTGGGACAAGCGCAAGACGAATGCTTCCAGGGGGGACTACTGGGCCTGTTGTCCCTTCCACGGCGAAAAGTCGCCGAGCTTTCACTGTGAGGACAAGAAGGGACGCTATCACTGCTTCGGCTGCGGCGTCTCCGGCGACCATTTCCGCTTCCTCACCGAGCTGGACGGTATGAGCTTTCCCGAGGCGGTGGAACGGATCGCCGAATTTGCCGGCGTCCCGATGCCCGCGCGCGATCCGGAGATGGAAAAACGCGATAGGCAGCGCGCCAGCCTTCACGACGTCATGGAGATGGCGTCTCGCTTCTTTCAGGAACAGTTGCAGTCCTCCTCGGGTGCAAAGGCGCGCGCCTATCTGCGCGACCGGGGGGTTTCCTCGGCAACCCAGCAGGCTTTTCGCCTCGGCTACGCGCCGGAATCGCGCAACGCGCTGAAGGAGCATCTCACGGCCAAGGGCGTGGCAAGGGAGCAGATCGAGGCCTGCGGACTGGTCCGGCACGGCGACGACATCCCTGTCTCCTACGATTGGTTCCGCGATCGCATCATGTATCCGATCGAGGATTCGCGGGGCCGGGTCATTGCCTTCGGTGGCCGCGCCATGTCGCCGGAGGTTGCCGCCAAATACATGAATTCGCCCGATACCGAGCTCTTCCACAAAGGCGATGTGCTCTACAATTTCGCCCGGGCGCGAAAGGGGCAGGGCAGGGACGGTGCGGTAATCGCGGTTGAAGGGTACATGGACGTCATCGCGCTGGCGCAAGCCGGTTATCCGAACGCGGTGGCACCGCTCGGCACAGCGCTGACGGAGAACCAACTCGAACTTCTGTGGCGCATGGCACCCGAACCGGTACTGTGCTTCGACGGCGACGCCGCAGGCCTGAAGGCGGCATGGCGCGCGGCCGATCTCGCCCTGCCGTCGATCCAGCCCGGCCGCACCGTCCGCTTCGCGCTGCTGCCCCAGGGGCAGGACCCGGACGATCTGGTGAAGAGCGGCGGACCGGAGGCCTTCCGTGCCGTGCTCGGCGATGCGCGACCGCTGTCGGAACTGCTCTGGCTGCGCGAGACCTCCGGCGGGGTGTTCGACACGCCCGAACGGCGTGCCGAACTGGAAAGGTCGCTGCGCGAACTCACATCGAGAATCCGCGACGAGAACGTGCGCCGCCACTATGGCCAGGAGATGCGTGAGCGGATCGAAGCCTTCTTCGGTTCGACACGTCCGCAGCGCCAGGGATACGGCGACAGGAAGGGCGATCGCGGAGGCGGGTCCGGCCGCGGCCGGCACGGGCAGACGCACGGTCGCCTTGCCGTTTCGGACAGCCTGGCGCGCTCCACTCTGGTGCGCGGTTCCACCGGAGCCATGCCGATGCGCGAAACGGTCATCATGGTGGCGCTGATCAATCATCCTCCGCTGATCGACGAATGCATCGAGGCGGTGGAACGGCTCGATCTGAAGCATCCCGATTTGCGGCGGCTGCACTCGGGTCTGCTCGACGCGATCGCGGAGGGAAAGGCGGCGGACAGAGAAGCAATTCTCGCGTGGCTGCGCCAGGCGGGGCTCGAGACTGCCTGGGAAACCGCGGTGGCGCTGGTGCGGCGCGCGAGGCAGTGGCCGGCGCTGCAGGAGGCTGCCCTGGACGACGCGCGCGACGCCTTCTCCCAGGCGTTGCACTTGCACCAGTCTGCCGGCGTTCTACATAAGGAACTCAGGGCGGCCGAAGCGGCGCTCGCTTCCGACCCGACGGAGGAAAACTACCGGCAACTCCTCGACATACAGATGCAGTTCCGGGACGTACAGGCCACCGAAGCGCTGATCGAAGGCTTCGGTGTGTCGTCCGGACGGGTATCGGGAAGTTGAAGGTGATTCGCTTTTTCGAAGCGAATCGTGCAAGGGCGACTTGACCTGACGGTGAAATGGCGGAATCAGGGCGGTTTACAATCGTTCCGATGCGATGGAGACGCATACCGGCCCGCGCGGCGCGGCGTCGGTGATACTGGCGTACGGATCAGGCGCGCCGGCGAAACAGGGTTAATGGCGCATTTACGCGAGGCAGGTACTCGCTGAACAGGGGCGGGCGCATCGGCGTCCATTGCGGCCGGACGGAACGGCCGTCCAGCGATCCCCGGCATGTTGGAGACAGGAAAGCATGGCGACGAAGGAAAAGGAAGAGGTCGAGAACGAACGCGAAGGCACAGCCGACGGTCCGCTGCTCGACCTTTCCGACGATGCCGTCAAGAAGATGATCAAGGTCGCCAAGAAGCGCGGCTACGTGACGATGGACGAACTGAACGCCGTCCTTCCGTCCGAGGAGGTCACCTCCGAGCAGATCGAGGACACGATGGCGATGCTGTCCGACATGGGCATCAACGTCGTCGAGGACGACGAGACCAGCGACGATTCCGATCGCGACCAGCAGGCCGAGGCCGAGGAGGAAGCCACCGAGGTTGCCGAGCAGACCGGCAGCGCGGTGGCGACCGTGGCCAAGAAGGAGCCGACGGACCGCACCGACGATCCGGTGCGCATGTATCTGCGCGAAATGGGTTCGGTGGAACTGCTGTCGCGCGAGGGCGAAATCGCCATCGCCAAGCGCATCGAGGCCGGCCGCGAGACGATGATCGCCGGGCTGTGCGAGAGCCCGCTCACGTTCCAGGCGATCATCATTTGGCGCGATGAGCTCAACGAAGCCAAGATCCTGCTGCGAGAGATCATCGATCTGGAAGCGACCTATGCCGGGCCTGAGGCCAAGCAGGCGCCGGTCGTCGAGCGCGTTGACCAGGAAGACAAGCCAAAGCAGGAAGAGCGCAACGGGCGCCGTGGTCGCGAGGACGACGACATCACCAATGTCGGCGGTGAATCGCGCGTCGAGGACGACGACGACGAGGACGACGAGGCAAGCCTTTCGCTGGCCGCCATGGAAGCGGAACTGCGTCCGCAGGTCATGGAGACGCTCGACCTGATCGCCGCGACCTACAAGAAGTTGCGCAAGCTACAGGACCAGCAGGTGGAGGCCCGCCTCGCGGCGTCCGGCAACCTGTCGTCCAGTCAGGAGCGCTCCTACAAGAAGCTCAAGGAAGAACTGATCACGGCTGTCAAGTCGCTGTCGCTCAACCAGAACCGTATCGAGGCGCTGGTCGAGCAGCTCTACGACATCAACAAGCGCCTGGTGCAGAACGAGGGCCGCCTGCTCAGGCTCGCCGAGAGCTACGGCGTGCGCCGCGAGGAGTTTTTGCGCGAGTACCAGGGCACCGAGCTCGACCCGAACTGGACCAAGGCGATCGCCAATCTGACGACGCGCGGCTGGAAGGAGTTCACCCGCAACGAGGGCAATTCCATCCGCAACCTGCGCGCCGAGATCCAGAATCTCGCGCAGGAGACCGGCATCTCGATCGGCGAGTTCCGCAAGATCGTCAACCAGGTGCAGAAGGGCGAGCGCGAGGCGGCGATCGCCAAGAAGGAGATGGTGGAGGCGAACCTGCGCCTCGTCATCTCGATCGCCAAGAAGTACACCAACCGCGGACTGCAGTTCCTCGATCTCATCCAGGAAGGCAACATCGGCCTGATGAAGGCGGTGGACAAGTTCGAGTATCGCCGCGGCTACAAGTTCTCCACCTACGCCACCTGGTGGATCAGGCAGGCGATCACCCGCTCGATTGCCGACCAGGCGCGCACCATCCGCATCCCGGTGCACATGATCGAGACGATCAACAAGATCGTGCGCACGTCGCGCCAGATGCTGCACGAGATCGGTCGCGAGCCGACGCCGGAGGAACTGGCCGAGAAGCTGGCCATGCCGCTCGAAAAGGTGCGCAAGGTGCTGAAGATCGCCAAGGAGCCGATCAGCCTCGAGACGCCGGTCGGCGACGAGGAGGATTCGCATCTGGGAGACTTCATCGAGGACAAGAACGCCATCCTGCCGATCGACGCGGCGATCCAGGCGAACCTGCGCGAAACGACCACCCGCGTGCTCGCCTCGCTCACTCCCCGCGAGGAACGCGTGCTCAGGATGCGCTTCGGCATCGGCATGAACACCGATCACACTTTGGAAGAGGTCGGCCAGCAGTTCTCCGTCACCCGTGAGCGCATCCGCCAGATCGAGGCCAAGGCGCTGAGGAAGCTCAAGCACCCGAGCCGCTCGAGAAAGCTCAGGAGCTTCCTGGACAGCTGATCGCATCAGCTTTGGACTGATGAGAACCCGGCGGCGACGCCGGGTTCTTTCGTTTGGGAGCTGTGCTATGTTTTCTCCCATGAACGAGCGTTTCACTCCGGACCTTTCTGGTCTTCCTCGCTCCACTCAGGCCGCCGAGGGCCTGCCGCGCCGCGCTTTCACCGTGGCGGAGATCGAGGCGATCGTGGCGGCCGGGATTTTCGCCGAGGACGAGCGTTTCGAGCTGATCGGCGGAGAGGTGGTTCCGATGCTGCCCAAGGGTGGCCGACACCAGATGGTGAAGCTCGAGCTCAACCGGCATTTTCAGAAGATCGCTCCAGACGATCTCCACATCGCGCAGGAGACCACGCTGCGCCTTGACCAGAGGAGCTTCGTCGAGCCGGACTTCTGCCTGTTCCCGAGAAACATCTTCCCGAGCGACATGCGCGGCCACGACGTCCTTCTGGCGATCGAGGTCGCCGACACGAGCATGACCTATGATCGCGGGCGCAAGATTGGCGTCTACGCCGCGTATGGCATTCCGGAAGTCTGGGTTGTCGATGCGAACAGCCTCGTCACCTACGTGTACCGCCAACTCGGAGCGGAGGGCTATCGCAGCCAGTCGGAAGCAGGGCCGCGGGAAGAGCTTCGCTGCGTACGTGCCCCGAAGATTGCGATGTGCCTGGAGACGCTGGGCCTGTCTTCGCTCTGACCGGCTGAGAACAGAAGGCCGATCCGCTTCGCGTTGACATCCTGCCTTGGCCGCTTACAAGCGAATGAAGGGGCAGGGGCCAATTCCCTGATCCTCGCCGATCAAGAAAAATCCAGGGAGGTCCGCCATGCTGTCATTTTCGAGACTCAAGGGGCTCGCAGCCGCACTTGCCGGCGCGGTGCTCATCGCGAGCGGCATGGCCGCCAGTGCCGAGACGCCGGCGCCGCTCGATCCGCCGCAGAAGGTCAAGGTCGCCTACGTGCCGATCATGAAGTTCGCGACCATGTATGTGGCGGAGCAGCGCGGCATCTTCGACAAGTACGGGCTCAACGTCGATCTCGAGCGGGTTAAGTCGGGTACCGAGGCCATCGCCTTCCTGACGCAGGGTTCGGTCGACGTCGGCGGCATCGCCATCGTGACGTCGCTGTGGAACAGCTGGAACCGTGGTCTCGACATCCGGGTGATCGCTCCGGGCGCTCTGGAGCCGATGGAGAACAGCCCGACCGCGCTACTCGTCCGCAAGGGACTTGCCGACGAGGGAAAGGTGGGCGACATCGCGGACCTGAAGGGAATGCGCGTGGCTGTTGCCGGCGGACCGGGCAGCGGCGGCGAATATCTCGCGGCCAAGGCGCTGGAGCGCGCCGACCTGACGATCCGCGACGTCGAACTGATGAACATCGGCAATCCGGACATGCCGGCCGCGATGGAAGCAGGCTCGATCGACGCGGCCCTGGCCGGGACGCCTTTCTCGGACCAGATGGTCGAAGCGGGCACGGCAAACGTGCTGGCGACCGATCTGACGCCGGGCCTGATGACGGTCGCCTACGTTGCCTCGGGCAATTTCATCTCGGAGCGACCCGAAGCCGCCGAGCGCTTCGTTCTGGCGCTGACGGAAGCCGCCCGTATGATGCAGGGCGACGACTATCTTTCGCCGGAGAACCTCGAAGCCTACCTGACCTTCACGAACTCGACGGAAGAGGCGCTGCGCAAGGGAACTCCGGTCGTCTACGATCCCAACATGACCATCCCGGTCGACGGACTGACGGACGTCGAGCGCGTGCACCGGGAGAACGGCCGTACCGACTACGAAGAGCCGATCGACCTCTCCAAGGTGGTCAACGAGCAGTTCGTGGATCAGGCGCTCGCCGCTCTCGGGCCCTACAAGAACTGAAGAGCGGGCCGGCGCGTCTCTCGTGCCGGCCGCTCACGTTTCATACGAGAACCGATGGACATGGCCGTCTCCGAAGCGCCGCCGCGAACCGGGGCGGTGCAACCCAGGATCATTTCCCGCAACGTCACCAAGGTCTATCCGACCACACGCGGGCAGATGACGGCGATCGACGATTTCACTCTCGACGTCGCCGACGGCGAATTCGTCTGCATCGTCGGTCCTTCCGGTTGCGGCAAGTCCACATACCTCCGCATCCTGGCGGGGCTCGACGATCTGACGTCGGGAACCATCGTCGTGCGGCCCGGCGCGGATCCACGGAAGCCGCTGAACAGCGTCGTGTTCCAGGAATACGCCGTGTTCCCGTGGAAGACCGTGATCGAGAACGTCGCCTTTGGACTTCAGATGCGCGGCGTTTCCGAGGCGGAGCGGCTGGAGACGGCGCGCTACTGGCTTGAGCGGGTCGGCCTCAGCAAGTTCGCGGGCTACTATCCCAGCCAGATCTCTGGTGGCATGAAGCAGCGCGTCTCCATCATCCGTGCACTGGCGAACGATCCGGAGGTGCTCCTGATGGACGAGCCGCTCGGTGCCCTCGACGCGCAGACCCGTGTCGTCCTTCAGGACGAACTGCTGCGCATCTGGGAAGAGACCAGGAAGACCGTGGTCTACATCACCCACAGCCTCGACGAGGCGATCCTGCTCGGCGACCGCGTGATCCTGATGAGTGCGCATCCCGGCCGCCTGCTGGAGACCTTCCATGTCGACATTCCGCGGCCGCGTACCGTTGATGCCATGAACGCGCCGCGCTTTGCGGAACTGCGCGGCGAGATCTGGAGCCTGCTCGGCAGGGAAGTGACGCGCGCGATGGAAATGCAGGGATGAGCGGCGCCATGCAGGAGGCCGCGCCGAAGCCGGCCGCCGCCGTCGAGACGCCGTTGCCGACGACACGAAGCGGACCGTCCCTCGGCGCAGCGCTGGCGTTGCTGGCGGGCGCGGCGGTGGCCTGGAACCTGGCGCTGTGGGCGACCGGCCTGTGGCGTCCGGTCTGGTGGCTGGCGCTCAGCGGCAACTTCGTCCTGATCGTGCTCGCCGCGGAGCGCATCGGCCGCGCCGTGACGCCGAGGAGGCGTAGGCTCTACGAGCGTACGCTCGCTTTGGGATTCCCCGTCCTGGCGATCCTTGCATGGCAGCTTGTCGTCGATGCCGGCATCCTCAACCCGCTCTGGTTCCCGCAGCCGACCCGCATCGCCGCCGCCCTTTGGGACCTGACCGTCTCCTATGACAGGTTCTCGCAGACCAGCCTGATCGGCCGTCCGTGGCTGATCCCCCAGGCCATCGCCGCAGATGGTCTGCCCGGCGCGTGGAGCCTGATGACGGAAGGTCATGTCTGGGCCACACTCGGTCGGGTGTTCGCCGGATTCGTCATCGGTGCGATCCCTGGCATCCTCCTCGGCATCGTCATGGGCATCAACCAGACCGTCCGGCTGATGCTGGATACGACGCTGTCCGCCATCTACGTGCTGCCCAAGATCGCCATCTTCCCGATCGTCATGCTGATGTTCGCCGATCCGTTCGGGGAGGGCCCCAAGATCGTCGTCGTCGCCCTGTCGGTCTTCTTCCTGATGACCATCAACACCATGGCCGGCGTGCGCGACATCGATCCCGTCTTCATCATGGCGGGGCGCAACTACGGCGCGCACGGGCTGCAACTGTTTCGGCACGTGATCATCCCGGCCGCGATGCCGGTGATCTTCGCCGGGCTTCGTCTGGCGCTCGGCACGGCGCTGATCGTCATCATCTCCGTCGAATTCCTGCGCGCCAAGCAGGGCGTCGGCTACATGACCTTCTACTATTGGGAGGTGCTGAATCCGGAAAAGATGTATGCGGGCTTGTTCGTGGTCATGGCGCTCGGCGTTCTCCTGACGATCGCCCTGCAGTGGATTCAGCGACGCGTCATGCCGTGGGACCGCGACTGACGCCGGTCGCGTGGCCACTCCGGCGGGCCGCCGGCATCGCCGCCGCGCCCACGGGGCGGCTCAGGCGGGGACCGGTGAGGACACCGATGCCCCGCGCCGCGGCTGCCACATCACCAGCAGGATGGCGAACGCGGCGGCATTGAGCATGGGAAAGGCGGCGACGCCGATGGTGAGGACCCCGGTCGCGACGTAAAACAGGCCCACCGCCAGATCGATCCCCTGCACGAGCGCCATGTTGCGGATCCAGAACACCGACGGCGCGTCGCTGCGGGCGAGATGGATCATGCCGAGGCCATAGGCCAGGAACCGGGCCCCAAGCATTCCGATCATGTAGAAATTGTCGGGAGCAGGTACCTGTAGGCCCATCCACGCGAAGAAGGCGGCCGGCCAGAAAAGGGTCAGCACGGCGAGCACGAGTTGTGAAAGTGCGATCAGCAGGAGCAGGATCTTTAGTCTGGACATCGGGTATCTCCGTCGTTTTGCGCTTGCCAGGATAGCGAAGACACTATAGGATAGTAAGTAGTTACAAAAAGTATAGCGACATGAACCTCGAAACCTCGGACGACGGCAGCAATGAACCGTGCGGGGAGGCCTGTCCCGTCAGACGCGCCTCCGACGTGCTCTCGGGAAAATGGACGACCTTGATCGTGCGCGATCTCCTCTCCGGTCCGCGACGCTATTCGCAACTGCAGCGTTCGCTGGTCGGGATCAGCCCGCGCATGCTGGCACAGCGCCTCGACATGCTCGAGGCCGCCGGGCTGGTCTCGCGCAAGCTCTATCCGACGATCCCGCCGCGCACCGAATATCGGTTGACCGCTGCCGGCCGACGGATCGAACCGGTGATCGCGGCCATGGCCGAATTCGGGGCGGGACTGCCGCTTTCGCGCCAGAGCTGACCATGCAGCGCAGTCTCGCCATCGACACGCGCGGGCCGGGGCTCGTCGAGTTCACCCGCGAGGCGGCGAACTTTGTCGGCGAGACCGGCGCGGAGGAGGGGCTGCTCACGGTGTTCGTACGCCACACCTCCTGCTCTCTCCTGATCCAGGAGAACGCCGATCCGGACGTCCAGCGCGACTTGCAGGCGTTCTTCCAGCGCCTGGTGCCTCCGGCCGACGATCCTGCCATGCGCTGGATCGTCCACACCACCGAAGGGCCAGACGACATGCCGGCACATATAAAGGCCGCGCTGACGCAGACATCCGTCGGAATTCCAGTGGCGCGCGGCAAGATGCTGCTCGGCACCTGGCAGGGGATCTACCTCTTCGAGCATCGCGACCGGCCACATCGGCGCGAGATCGTGCTACACCTGTCGAGATGAGCCAGCCTCCCTTCATCCGTCGGGCCATGCCGCATGACCGCGATCAACTCAGCGTCCAGGTGAAGGCACTTGCGATCCATCACGGGTATGATCCGGACGCGATCACGCCGCAAAACGTCGCAGAGCACTTTCTGACGCCCGGCTTGCCCT
This sequence comes from uncultured Alphaproteobacteria bacterium, assembly GCA_963747465.1. Classification (GTDB taxonomy): domain Bacteria; phylum Pseudomonadota; class Alphaproteobacteria; order Rhizobiales; family Rhizobiaceae; genus Aquibium. Next base: position 238,965 of record CAVVFC010000002.1, on the reverse strand, counting down.
TGATCGTGCTCGTGGCGATGCAGGCGGGAGAGGTGATGGCCGGCTATGCGGCCGCATCGCCGACGCAGGAATCGGGCTACGCCGCTCAGGGGTTTTATCTCAGCGATCTCTATGTCGACCCTGCGCAGAGAAAGAGCGGGATCGGCCGGGCATTGCTCTGCGCAATGGCGGCCGAGACCAGGCGAGCCGGGCGCGATCACATGTGGTGGTCCGTCGACGGCAGGAACGATGCAGCCGACCGGTGGTACCGGGCGCTCGCCGACGTGCGCGTCCCATCGATCACCTTCGCGCTGACGCGCGATAGAATTCGAGGCCATGGCCGCTGAGGGAGCGCGATTTCTGGACGGCGACGGCGCCTAGCGGAAGCAGATCCCGAGCGTTCGTGGCAATGGTCCAGCCACTGAAGCGAACGACATTCCCATTGACCGTGCGCCGCGGCTGCGCCACGTAGGATACGAAAGTCAGGGAACTCGGAACCATGTCCTTTCTGAAGCGTCTGTTCGGCATCGGCGGCGATGCGACACCGGGCGAAGCGGCGCCGGCGGCCGAGCAGGAGTACAAGGGCTTTCTCGTCCGCGCCGCGCCCTTCAAGGCAGAAGGCCAGTACCAGACCTGTGCCATCCTCACCAAGGAGGTCGGCGGCGAGACCAGGGAGCACCGGCTGATTCGCGCCGATCGTTTCGCGTCTCTGGACGATGCGGTCGATGTCTCCTTCCGCAAGGCGCGGCAGATGATAGACGAGCAGGGCGAGCGGCTCTTCGGCTGAGGCCGCAGCGGTAGCCACAGGCGTTTTTCGAAAGCCAGGTTGAACTCCGGCTTCCGTCATGCACACTAGGGCGCCGGAGGGGGATCCGGCCCGGGCGCCGTCGACAGTGGAACGAAACCTTCTCAAGTTCATCTGGAAGAACTCGCGCCTGAAGCAGGCGTGGCTGCTCGTCGTCATCCTCGGCTCGATGCCGTTCTATTTCCTGTCGCTGGAGCTGCCGAAGCAGATCGTCAACGGGCCGATCCAGGGCCGCGACTTCAACGCGATCGATGCGACGCAGACCTTCATGCAGGTGACGTTGCCCTACGGCGAGACGATGTTCGGGCGCGAGATCATCCTTTTCGAGGGATTCCAGCTCGGCCGTATAGAGATGCTCTTCGCCCTCTGCACCGCCTTCATGTTCTTCGTCTTCCTGAACGGCTGGTTCAAGCTCTACACCAACACGTACAAGGGCAAGCTCGGCGAGGAGGTGCTGCGCCAGCTGCGCTACACGCTGCTTGACCGCGTCCTGCGCTACCGGGTGGCGCGTTTCCGCAACCTGAAGGGTGCGGAGGTCTCGTCGGTCATCAAGGACGAGGTCGAGCCGCTCGGCGAGTTCGTCGGCGATGCCTTCTCGCTGCCGCTTTTCCTCGGCGGTCAAGCCGTCACGGGGCTGCTCTTCCTGTTCCTGCAGAGCGTCTATTTCGGACTACTTACCATCGCGATCGTCGCCTTCCAGATCTGGATCATCCCGCGAATGCGGCGCAAGCTCATCCAGCTCGGGCGGCAGCGCCAGATGCAGGCGCGCAAGCTGTCGGGACAGGTGGCCGAGACCGTCGACATGGCCTCGGACATCCACGTCAACGACATGTCGAACTATGCGCGCGCGCGACATTACGGGTTGTTGCAGTCGATCCTGAACATCCGCTTCGAACTCTACCAGCGGAAATTCGCGGTCAAGTACATCAACAACCTCTTGATGCAGTTCCTTTCCTTCCTGTTCTACCTGATCGGCGGCTATTTCGTCATCACCGGACGCCTCGATATCGGCCAGCTGGTGGCCGTGATCGCCGCCTACAAGGACCTTCCCGGACCGATCAAGGGCCTGATCGACTACGACCAGATCCGCCTGATGAACGAGGCGCGCTACGAGCAGACGATCGATTCGTTCCGCGACGACGGGCTGATCGCGCCGGAACTGCAGCGCATGCCGCACGAGCCGGTGCCCCGGCTCAGGGAAGGGTTCGATCTCGAACATGTGAGGCTCGAGGACGAGACCGGACGGACCGTCGTGGACAACCTTCGGCTGCGAATCCGCCCGGGCGACCGCATCGCCATCGTGACGGGCGGGCAGGATGCGGCCCGGACCGCCGCCAGTGTTCTGGCCGCCTCGCTGGTACGCCTTCTCGAACCGGCAGCGGGCACGATCACTCTCGAGGGCCGACCGCTCGCCGAGCATCCCGAAAGCCTGACGGGCCGGCGCATCGGCTATGCCGACAGCGGCAGCTATTTCCCGGCGGGAAGCATCTCCGACAATCTGCTCATGGTGCTCAAGAACCAGCCCGTGGAATCGGCGTCGGGAAACCCGCCGCCGCCGCGCAAGACTTCCGGCGGCATGCTGCACGAGATCCCGCCGGACCCGGATACGGAATGGGTCAACCTTTCCGACCTGGGAATGGCCGACCGGGAAGGGCTCGAGCATCATGTGGTGAACGTCCTCGAACTTGCGGGCCTGTCCCGCCAGGTCCAGGATCTCGGCCTCATCGGAACGGTCGATCCTGACGACGATCCCGTCTTCTGCGACAAGATCGTCGAGGTCAGGCGCGAATTCCGCGACAATGCGGAAAGCCTCGGCGCGAAGGGGATCGTCCAGCCGTTCGACCCGGACCTCTACAATCCGCAGGCCACGATCGGCGAGAACCTGCTTTTCGGTACCGCCAGCGATCCGGCCTGGTCGCCGTCGACCCTCGACATGAACCCCGTCGTCCTGAAGGTGCTGGACGAGCACGGCCTGCGCTCGGCGTTCCAGGAAATGGGGCAACGCATCGCGGAGGCGAGGATCGAGCTCTTCGGCGATCTCGCTCCCGACAGCAAGATCTTCGAAACGGTCGCCGACGTCACCTACGAGGAAGTGTCGCGGCTGAAGGAGATCGTGGCCCGGCTGAAGATGGTGGAGCGCCAGGATTCCGATCGTGAGGCGTCCGCCGAGAAGGCGCGCAAGCCGTCGCGAACCGTGAGCGACCGCCAGCAGGTCTTCAAGCTTGCGTTCAACTACTGCGAGGCACAGAGCCGCTTCGGGGTGCTCGACGCGCAGTCGGAGGCGAGGATACTCGCCGCCCGCAAGGACCTGGGCGAAGAGATCGCGCGCATGGACGTGGCTCCCGTGTTCTTCCACGATCCCGCCCGATACAATCCGACCGCGACGGTGCTCGACAACATCCTGCTCGGCCGCATTTCCTCGACCGTCGTCGACGGCAAGGAAAAGGTCCTTGCCGCCGTCCAGGAACTCGTCTCCCGCACCGGCATCGCCGGCGGGCTGCTTCGCGTCGGGCTGGGCTTCGATATGGGCAATGGCGGTCGTCGGCTCTCCGATACGCAGCGACAGAAGCTGCACGTCGCCCGTGCGCTCTTGAAGAAACCGGACATGATCATCTTCAACGAGGTGCTGGGCGCCATGGACGCTCCGGGGCGCCGCGAGATCATGGGGCGCCTGTTCGACAAGCCGCTGCTCGGCCACGACTGGTCGCCCGGCTTCCTCTGCATTCTGCTCGACGAGGAACTGGCCGAACGCTTCGACCGCGTGCTGACCTTCTCCAACGGCGGTTTCCATGAGATCGGGGCTGCCGGACGATCGAGCGGCGAAGGCGAGAAGAACGCCGGCGCATCCCTGGCGAGCGCGGTCAATTGAGAGGCATCGCAATGAGCACGTTGACGGATGAAGTCGAGGTCCTGCGCAAGATACCGCTGTTTTCTGCCATGGACCCGTCCAAGCTGAAGCTCCTGGCCTATGCCTCCGACAAGGTGGAGTTCGAGGACGGGCAGGTGCTCTTCCGGCAGGGGGACCAGGGTGACAGCGCCTTCATCGTGCTCAGCGGCATCGCCGACGTTATCTCCGAATCGGGCGGGGCCGAGGTCGTCGTCGCGCAGCTTCGCGATCACGCGCTGCTTGGCGAGATGTCGGTCTTCTGCGACATACCGCGTTCCGCAACGGTTCGGGCGAACGGGCGCCTGACGGCGCTCAAGATCGGCAAGGGCTACTTCCTTGAACTGATCAAGGAGTTCCCCGAACTGGCGCGCAGGATCATCCGCGAATTGGCCTTCCGCCTTGCCAAGACGACCGCCGATCTCGCCGCAGCCGAACGTGCCGCCCGCAATTGATCGGGGAAATCCGCGCGGGAATATCAAATGAGACTTGCCTTAATTAAGTCTTCGTTTACCGAATGCCACCGGTGCCGCTAAGGCCCGGGGAAAGTTCGGGGATTTTGAATGAGACGTCTTCTGGGGCTCGGGCTCGTGATGGTGACCATGGCCGGCTGCGCCACCACGCAGGAGGCCAACAAGGCCATCCAGTCGCGCTGGATCGGCCAACCCAGCGACGCGTTCTTCGCGGCCTACGGGCCGCCGCTGCGCTCCTTCCCGCTGAACAATGGCGGCGCCGTCTACAGCTGGCGCGGCGGCGAGACCACGCGGGTTGTCCCTGCGCAATATCAGACGGTCCAGCCCGCCGACGCTCAGCCCCTGGCGCCGAACCCGCTTGCCCAGAACACGCGAACGACGACGACCGTGATCAATCCCAACCCGAACACGACGGTGACGAAGACGACCACGACCAGCATGAGCATCGGCATGCCATCGGGGCAGCCGCAGCAGGTGATGGTACGGCCCGAGCGGGTCGAGAACCTTCTCTGCGAGGCGCAGATCACCGTCGATGCAGGCGGTACGATCACCAACATCCAGACGAGCCGGGACACGACAGGCGCGGGCTTCAGCCTGTCGCGCTGCGCCGAGGTCTTCGGCGTCGAGTAGGCGAGGGCGCTCCGGCCGGAACGGCTGCCGCCCTTCCGCGTTGGACACCAACGGGATGGCGCCTGCCGTTTCAGGTCCGCGCGGGCGCTCGAAGGTTCGATTAAGGTCTTGAACCCCGTCCCGGATATGTTAAAAGGCCCGCCAAGCCGACCGGCGCCCGCGCCGAAGGCTCCAAGCGGCATCCGTGCCGCCTGCTGGGGAATAGGTTAACGGTAGACCCACGGACTCTGACTCCGTTAGTCCTGGTTCGAATCCAGGTTCCCCAGCCATTTCCTTGTTTCATTGCAGCGATTTAGCCTGATTTTGCTCGTGCTGCGCAGATACAGCATTGACGCTTTCCGCACTCTCCCACTGCTGGTGACGATCGCGCTCTTGCCTACCTCCGTGGAAAGGAAGGCGCCGCGACCGGCATTAGATTGGTCATGGCAGCGATTTCCACCGCCTTTTCGACCGTTTCCCACGTATTCTATATAGGATTTGTATTTATGTTGTATGCGTTTGGCCCCTTTTGAATTCCGCTGATGCTCATTTCTAGAAGAAAATACATTATCCGAGCGCTCGTATCGTTAATATATTATCTTCCAACACTATATTGCCGATCGCGAAACGTCATACGGTACGGATCGCCGTTTTGGAACAGATTCTACTGCTATTCATATAGAGACACCGCGAACCGTTCCTTTCATGACGACCGGACTTTTGATGCCGGGGAGGGGCCCGCTTTTGCTGGACGCATGTCGCGGTAGTAGGTGCGCTGCTCGGCCGGTCAGCGGCACATCCCGACCATCTTCGTTTCTTCGTTAGTTTCCGTTGCGTCAGATAAATCTTGGTATAACAATCTTGCACAAGAAGGTCCGATGTGGACGGGGGTAGGGAACTGCGGCGTCCCGAATAGGCTATTCGGCGACGTCTCCAAGTGGCCTGCATTCGACTTGCATCCCAGTCAATCGGGCACCCGCTTTTCGAGATCTTTTCATCTGTATGAAACATCTCGCAGTCCAATTCGAGTTGCCGAGGATTGTGTGCGGGAGTACGGCAGGGCAACAGGGAGAATCGTATGAAAAGCGCTGCAATAAGTAGTATATCTTGGCCTGGTATAGCCATAACTCTACTAACAACATTCTGTCTTATGCTTGGTCCTGCAGTGGTTTCATACGCACAGGCGGGCCAGCTGTTCGCGCCCGTGGGAAATGGTGCGGATCTCGCGCTTACGGCCGATCAGGAGCAGAGGGCCGCCGCGCTTCAGCAGGACAAGACGCAAACGGACCTGCGCTATGTGATAGCCAATCCGGCTGTTCTTCAGGACGCCTCGGTGACGGTACCGCTGGCAGCCGGAGACGTTTCGCTCGGTCTGAGCCAGCGAATTGACCGGGGACCGGGCGACTTCACCTGGATCGGCTCGGCTGCGGGTGACGGCGCCGATTCGGTGCTGGTGGTACGCAATAACCAGATCACCGGCGTCATCTTCGACGGATTGGTGGAGTACAGCATCACGCCTCTCGGCGGCGATCTGCATGCTCTGACGAAGATCAACCAGAAGGCCTTCCCGGCCGATCATCCGCCCGGGCAGTTGCCGATGGCGCCGCGCGTTTCCGGTGAGAAGCGTGCCGACGTCAATGGCACCGCCGCAACGACGCAGATCGATATCCTCGTCGCCTATACTCCAAGTGCGCTCGCTGCCAATTCGAACATCCTCAACACGATCCAGCTGGCAGTGGACATGGCCAATGCGTCATACACGCGCAGCAACGGAGAGATCAGCCTGAGGCTGGTCGGCACCATTCAGGTCACCGGCTACAGCGAGACCGGCAAGACCTACAACAACCTGCTGGACGACCTCACCGGTGGTTCTGGCGTTATGGCTCCCGTCCACAGCCAGCGCAACGCGCTCGGTGCGGACATGGTGTCGATGTTGGTGACGCATTCGGCCTATTGCGGTCTCGCCTGGATCAATTCCTCGGCGACCAGCGCGTTCTCGGTCGTGACGCACAACTGCGTCACCAACCAGTCGTTCGCACATGAACTCGGACATAATTTCGGTGCCCTGCACGACACCGGCAGCAGCAGCGGCACGCCGCCATTCGCCTATGGCTATGGCTATGTCTATGGCACCCAGTGGCGTACGATCATGTCGTATGACGTTTGCGGCGGTTGCCCGCGTCTCAGCTACTTCTCCAATCCCGACGTCTCTTACAACGGCGTTGCGATGGGTACGGCTACGACCCACAATGTGGCGCGGGTTCATCGGGAGCGGAAGGCAACGGTTGCTGCTTTCCGCGCGGCGGCCGGCGGCACCAAGGCGGCCATGACATCGCCGGCGCAGGGCTCCACCCTCGGCTCGTCTGCGACGTTCGTGTGGAATACCGGCTCGGGCGTCAGCGAATACTACCTCTACGTCGGAACCAGCTCCGGGGCGTCCAACATCTACGGCGCCAGCAACGGCACCAGCACCTCGCGCACCGTGTCGGGCCTGCCGTCCAGCGGCACGATCTACGTGCGGCTGTGGTCACTGATTTCCGGCACCTGGCAGTACAACGACTACACCTACGCGGCCGGCGGCGGCACCAAGGCCGTCATGACCTCGCCCACGCCGGGTGCCACCCTCGGTTCGTCCGCGACTTTCGTCTGGACCACCGGTTCGGGCGTCACGCAGTACTGGCTCTACGTCGGCTCGACCGGCGCAGGCTCCTACAACATCTACGACGCCAGCAACGGCACCAGCACGACACGCACCGTATCGAGCCTGCCTTCCAGCGGCACGATCTATGTGCGCCTCTGGTCCTACCTCACCAGTGGCGGCTGGCAGTACAACGACTACACCTACACGGCCGGCGGTGGCAGCAAGGCCGTCATGACCTCGCCGACGCCGGGCTCCACCCTCGGCTCCTCCGCGACCTTCGTCTGGACCACCGGCTCCGGTGTCACTCAGTACTGGCTCTACGTCGGTTCGACCGGCGCGGGTTCGTCCAACATCTACAATGCCAGCAACGGCACCAGCACCACACGAACCGTATCGAGCCTGCCTTCGAGCGGCACGATCTATGTCCGTCTGTGGTCGCTGATTTCCGGCGTCTGGCAGTCGAATGACTACACCTACACTGCCGGCGGTGGCACCAAGGCCGTGATGACCTCGCCGACACCGGGCTCCACCCTCGGCGCTTCCGCGACATTCGTATGGACCACCGGTTCGGGGGTGACGCAGTACTGGCTCTATGTCGGCTCGACCGGCGCGGGCTCTTACAACATCTACGACGCCAGCAACGGCACCAGCACCACACGAACCGTATCGAGCCTGCCTTCGAGCGGCACGATCTATGTCCGTCTGTGGTCGCTGATTTCCGGCGTCTGGCAGTCGAATGACTACACCTACACTGCCGGCGGCGGCACCAAGGCCGTGATGACCTCGCCGACACCGGGCTCCACCCTCGGCTCCTCCGCGACGTTCGTATGGACCACCGGTTCGGGCGTGACGCAGTACTGGCTCTATGTCGGCTCGACCGGCGCGGGCTCTTACAACATCTACGACGCCAGCAACGGCACCAGCACGACGCGCACCGTAAGCGGGCTGCCTTCCAGTGGCACGATCTATGTGCGCCTGTGGTCGTTCATCGGCGGCAGCTGGCAATCCAATGACTATACCTACAGTGCGGGCGGCGGCGGCAAGGCCGTAATGACCTCGCCGACACCGGGCTCCACCCTCGGCTCCTCCGCGACCTTCGTCTGGACCACCGGTTCGGGCGTGACGCAGTACTGGCTCTATGTCGGCTCGACCGGCGCGGGCTCTTACAACATCTACGACGCCAGCAACGGCACCAGCACGACGCGCACCGTAAGCGGGCTGCCTTCCAGTGGCACGATCTATGTGCGCCTGTGGTCGTTCATCGGCGGCAGCTGGCAATCCAATGACTATACCTACAATGCGGGCGGATCCTACCAGGCCACGCTGGTTTCTCCGTCCGACGGAAGCACGCTAACAAATCCACAGGCTTTCCAGTGGACCTCGGTAAGCGGCGCCAGCGAGTACTGGATCCAGTTCGGCTCCACCGTGGGCGGGACAAACTACGTCGACGAGAGCTGGGGTACGTCTACCTCGGTTCAGCTCTCGTTTACCAACTGGGCTAGCAAGCCCCTCTATTTCCGGCTCTGGACACTGCACAGCGGCGTCTGGCGGTACAATGACTACCAGTTCACTGGACCAAGCAGCGACGCTCTCGTAAACTCGGACACTGGAGCTCCGAGCGTTACCGTGGCGGGCGTAAGGCAGAGTTCGCTTCGCTAGCGTGATCCCATCGACCAAGCAGGGCGGCCACCATATGTGGCCGCCCTCATTTTTTTGGACACCGTTTTGAAATCAGCGTCCCAACTTCATGGCCGCGCGAGGCGTTTCGTCACAATATCGCCCCGTTCTCGCCACAAGAGATTTACAGGCTGCTAAACAATTCCGGTCTAGGAGTGGCAGCCGGGTGGCGTCGGGGGATGCCGGCCTTCTCTTGCTAACCAGCCGGGATGGGTTAGCATTCGAATCGGGACTGTCAGGGGACAGATACATGCATTTCAGGACGCGTCCGCGCCCAAGCCGTACAATCGCCCTGACGACGATTGCGATCGCGAGCGTCTCGCTCGCTTCCTGTGCATCGCAACCGGCCCCGAATTCCAAAGTCGCAAAATCGAAGGAATATTTCTCCGAGGCCGAATACGGCGTCGAAGCGAGCCCGCGTGTTACCACGAAAACCTCCCGCCTGCCGCGGGGCGGAGGCCGAGAACAGGTCGGCAAGCCCTACAAGATCAAGGGCAAGTGGTACAAGCCGAAGGAAGACCCGGACTACGCCAAGGTGGGGAAGGCCTCCTGGTACGGCGACGCCTTCCATGGTCGGCTGACCGCCAACGGCGAAATCTACGACATGACGCATCTGACGGCGGCGCATCCGACGATGCCGCTGCCGAGCTACGCACGGGTCACGAACACCAAGAACGGCAACTCGGTCATCGTGCGGGTGAACGACCGCGGCCCGTTCGCCAACGATCGGATCATCGATCTTTCGCGAAGGGCCGCCGAACTCCTCGACTACACGCATGACGGCGTCGCGCGGGTGAAGGTCGAGTATGTCGGCCGGGCACCGCTGCATGGCCAGGACGATCGTTTCCTGATGGCTTCGTATCGGCCGGGCAACGGCGGCGATCCGGTACCGGGCGGGGAGATTGCGACCGGCGTCATGATCGCCATGAACGGGCCCACACCGACGAGCACGATCGGAGCGGCGGCGGTGGCTTTCGCGGGAACCCTGGGCAATGTCGCGGCACCTACGGCCGTGGCTTTCGGTAATCCGCTCGCGCCGACGGTCGATGCTTCCGACCCGTCCCTGCCTACCGTCGGGCCGGCCGTTCCGGAGCGACCGGACTATGCCGGCAACATGCCTGTGGCACTGGCGTCGCTGTCCTACGCCGACGAGCGGATCGGTCGCTCCACGGGAGCGTTCGGCGCCTTTGCGGCCGGCATGACGCCTGCGCAGATCGTCGCTTCGTGGGAGCGCGGGCAGGGGACGTCGCTGCCCGGCGCAGAACGAATACATCAGCGTCGGTACCTACGCCGAACGTGCGGAAGCCGAAGAGCAGGTCCGCTCCCTGTCCGGCGTCGGCAAGGCGGAGATCGTTGCCGAGCCCTCCGGCGGCTCCGTCTGGTACACGGTTGATCTCCATGCAGACGGTCGTGAGTCGCTCGACCGGATGCTCACGCTGGCATGGGCCTCGGGCGCGAGCGATGCCATGCTGGTCCGGGACTGAGTTCCGCCGGACGATTAATCCATTGATTCTCCGTCCGCGGCCTTGCTAGGTTGGGCGGCACACCGGGCCAGGCGTCCGGTCGCTCGTTTCCAGTCGCTCGTTCACGTCACAGGACCGCGCACATGTCCCTTCTCCTGAAGGCGGTTGCTGCCTTTGCCGCGATGGCTTTCCTCTTCACCGCTCCCGCGAAGGCCCAGCTCTTCGAGACCCGGGCGGAGCAGGCCTTCATGATCGATGCCGAGACCGGCACCATCCTGTTCGCCAAGGACCCGGACAAGCTGATCCCGCCTGCATCGCTGGCCAAGATGATGACGATGGAAGTCGTCTTTCACGCCCTGAAGACCGGGCGCCTGTCGATGGACGACGAATTCCTGGTCAGCGAAAACGCCTGGCGCACGGGCGGGGCACCGTCGGGAACGTCGACCATGTTCGCGGAACTGAAATCGTCGATTCCGCTCAGGGACCTGATCCAGGGCGTCATCGTGCAGTCGGCGAACGACGGCTGCATCGTCATTGCCGAAGGGATGGCCGGTTCGGAAGCGAATTTCGCGCAACTGATGACGAGCCGTGCGCGCGAGATCGGGCTCGCGAAATCGGTCTTCAAGAATGCCACCGGGCTGCCGGCCGAAGGCCAGGTCGTCACCATGCGCGAACTGGCGATGCTGGGGCTGCACATCTGGCGCGAATATCCGGAATACTACAAGTACTACTCCCAGCCGGACTTTACCTGGAACGGCATCCGGCAATCGAATCGCAATCCCTTGCTCAAGATGGACATCGGCGCCGACGGGATGAAGACCGGCTATACGGAGGATTCCGGCTACGCCATCGTGGGCGCGGTCGAACGCGGCGACCGCCGGCTGTTCGCCGCCCTGAGCGGCATGTCGAGCGAAGCGGTGCGCGCCGAAGAGGCGCGGAAGATGCTCGACTGGGGGATGCGGGCCTTCGACAAGATGAAGATCTTCGCGGCGGACGAAGTGATCGGCGAAGCCAAGCTGTACGGCGGCGCCAAGGGCGGTGTCGAACTCAAGGCAAAGAGCCCGATCGCCATCTTCGTGCCGATCACCAATCGCGATCGGCTGATCGCCAGGATCGTGTATGAAGGACCGGTCGAGGCTCCGGTGGAGGAGGGCACCCCGGTCGGTGCGCTCAAGGTGTGGATCGGCGATACGCTGAGCCAGGAAACGCCTCTCTACGCCGCCGAGAGCGTCGGGACGGGGCCGCTCTACAGCCGCGCGCTGGATGCGGTCGAGGAACTGATGATCGGCTGGCTGCGCTGAACACCGGCGTGGACCTTCATCCCCGGCGCGACTATGTAGACGGCAGGGCTTGGTGCCGAAGGATCGCCGTTTGCAAAGCGGACTGTTCATAAGCTTCGAAGGCGGGGAGGGCGCGGGCAAGTCGACGCAGGTCCAGCGGCTTGCCGAGCATCTGCGCGCCCGTGGTTTCGATGTGCTCGTCACGCGGGAGCCCGGCGGCTCGCCGGGTGCGGAAGCGGTCCGCCATGTGCTGCTGTCGGGAGCGGCCGAACCGTTCGGCTCCAGGATGGAGGCCCTGTTGTTCGCTGCCGCCCGATCCGATCATGTCGAACAGGTGATCCGTCCGGCCGTCGATCGGGGTGCCGTCGTCCTGTGCGACCGGTTCCTCAATTCCTCGCGTGTCTATCAGGGCGTGACGGGCGGGCTGGACCCGACTTTCATGCGCGCCCTTGAGCGGGTTGCGATCAACGGCATGATGCCGGACCTGACGCTGGTCCTCGACCTCGATCCGGCCGAGGGCCTGCGGCGGGCGGGCGAGAGGCGCGGCGAGGAGGCCGCGGACCGTTTCGAGAAGGAGACGCTTGCGGTTCACCAACGGCGCCGGGAGGCATTCCTAGACATTGCGCGTCGCGAGCCGAAACGCTGTGTCGTCGTCGATGCCTCGCAAAGCGGGAATGCCGTCGCGAAACAGATCGCCTCGGCCGTCGATGCCCTGGTCGAACGGCGCCAGGACAGGACCGCGGCCGAATGATCTTCGACAGGATCGCTCCCGAGCAGTACGACACGCTCGCCGACGTGCCCGAACCGTCCGAGAATCCGATGCTGGTCGGTCACGAGACGCAGGCAATCCAGCTGGCATCTGCCTACCGGGCCGGAAAGCTTCATCACGCGCTCATCCTCTCGGGGCCGCGCGGCATAGGCAAGGCCACTTTCGCGTTCCATCTTGCCCATCACATCCTGAAATATCCCGACCGCGCGACGGCTCCGGAAATCTTCGTGGCGCCGGATCCGGCCTCGTCGCTCTTCCGCATGATCGCGAGCGGAAGCCATCCCGGCGTTCTCTATCTGACCCGCCCGGTCAACGAGAAGACGAAGTCCTTCCGGGCAGCGGTCACCGTGGAGGAGATCCGCAGGGTCAATCGCTTCCTCTCGATGACGGCCCATGACGGCGGCTACCGGGTCGTCATCATCGATCCGGCCGACGACATGAACGCCAATGCGGCCAATGCCTTGTTGAAGAGCCTGGAGGAGCCGCCGGCGAGGACCGTCTTCTTGCTGATCTCGCACGCTGCGGGCGGGCTGCTTCCCACCATAAGGTCCCGCTGCCAGACGGTCCGTTTCCATGCGCTGTCCCCGGATCACCTCACGTCTATCCTTGCCCGTCTCGCCGTCGGCGGGGGGAGTAACGCGGAATCGGTTGCGCAGCATGCGGAGGGAAGCGTCCGTGAGGCGATCCTGCTGACCGAATATGGCGGCCTGGAGATCGGCGGTGCGCTCGATCAACTGATAGCCGCGCGGCCTTTCGACGTCGGGGCAGCCTGGAAACTCGCCGACGCCGTTGCCGGACGCGACCAGTCGATCCAGTTCAGACTTTTCAATCGCCACGTGCTCGATCATCTCGGGGAATGCGCTTCCGCCGCGGCGCTGGCGGGAGAACTCGGCCGTGCGGAGCGCATTTCGGCCCTGTGGCAGGAGGCGAACCGCACGATCGGCGAGACCGAGACCTACAATCTCGACAAGCGCCAGCACGTTGCCGGCCTGGCGCGTCGCATGCATGATGTTCTCGGCCCGGGCAGCGGCCGGCAGGGATAGAATTCGCAGCAGCGATGCGCTATCTGCTCGGCTCACACGAGAATCCGCCGAGCACGATGCCCCAGGAAAAATACTACATCACGACTGCGATCTCCTATCCGAACGGCAAGCCGCATATCGGCCATGCCTACGAGATGATCGCCACCGATGCGCTGGCGCGGTTCCAGCGCCTCGACGGGAAGGACGTCTATTTCCAGACCGGCACGGACGAGCACGGCATCAAGATGTGGCAGACGGCGCGCAAGGAAGGCATTCCGGCGCGCGATCTGGCGACCCGCAATTCGGATGAATTCGAGCGCATGGCCGAGGCGCTGAACATCTCGCATGACTGCTTCTTCCGGACGACCGAGAAGCGCCACTACGCCGCCAGCCAGGCGATCTGGAGCGCGATGGCGGCCAACGGCGACATCTACAAGGGCGGCTATGCCGGCTGGTACTCCGTGCGCGACGAAGCATACTATGGCGAGGAGGAGACCGAGGTCCGCGGCGACGGGGTCCGCTACGGACCGCAGGGCACGCCGGTCGACTGGGTCGAGGAGGAAAGCTATTTCTTCCGGCTCTCCGCATACCAGGAGCCGCTCCTGAAGCTCTACGAGGAACGCCCGGACTTCATTGCCCCGCCGGAGCGCCGCAACGAGGTCGTCAGCTTCGTGAAATCGGGGCTCAAGGACCTCTCCATCTCGCGCACGACCTTCGACTGGGGTGTGCCTGTTCCCGGCGACGAGAAGCACGTCATGTACGTGTGGGTCGACGCGCTTACCAACTACATCACCGGCGTCGGCTATCCCGACCGCGATGCTCCGATGTGGCAGCGCTGGCCCGCCGACGTGCACGTCATCGGCAAGGACATCGTCCGCTTCCATGCGATCTACTGGCCGGCCTTCCTCATGTCTGCCGGCATCGAATTGCCGAAGCGCGTCTTCGGGCACGGCTTCGTGTTCAACCGCGGGGAGAAGATGTCGAAGTCGGTCGGCAACGTCATCGATCCGTTTGCGCTCGCCGAGCACTACGGCCTCGACCAGATGCGATACTTCCTGCTGCGTGACATCCCATTCGGACAGGACGGCAGCTACAGTCACGATGCGATCGTCGCCCGCACCAATGCCGACCTCGCCAACGGCATCGGCAACCTGGCGCAACGCTCGCTGTCGATGATCGCCAAGAACTGCGACGGCAAGGTTCCCGGCAAGGGCGCGCTTGCCGCGGAGGACGAGGCGATACTCGCGGCTGCCGCGAACGCGCTCGAGCCGGGGCGCAAGGCGATGGCCGAGCAGGCGATCCACCGCGCGCTCGCGGAAGTGATCGAGATCGTCGCCCAGGCCGATCGCTACTTTGCCGGACAGGCGCCGTGGGCGCTGCGCAAGACCGACCCCGAACGCATGGAGACGGTACTCTGGACGACGGCGGAGGTCGTGCGCCGCATCGCCATCCTGCTGCAGCCCTACATCCCGGGCTCGTCGGGCAAGTTGCTCGACCTGATGGCCGTGCCGGCGGACAGACGACTGTTCCAGCATGCGGGCGATGCCGATGCGCTGCGGCCGGGAACGCCGCTTCCCGCGCCCGCGGGTGTCTTTCCGCGCTATGTCGAACAGGAAGCGGCGAGCGGCTGAGGAATGCTCGTCGACAGCCACTGCCACCTGGATTTCCCCGACTTCACCGACGAACGCGCGGATGTCGTCGCGCGTGCACACGCGGCCGGCGTCGCCATGATGGTGACGATCTCGACCCGCGTGAAGCGTTTCCACGAGATCCTGGCCATCGCCGAGGCGAACGAGAGCGTCTGGTGCTCGGTCGGAACACATCCCCACAACGCCGCCGAGGAACTCGACGTCACGACCGCCGATCTCGTGCGCCTGTCGGAACATCCGAAGGTGGTCGCGATCGGCGAGGCGGGTCTCGACTATTTCTACGATCGCTCGCCGCGGGAGGCGCAGGCGGAAGGCTTCCGCCGGCACATCGCAGCGGCGCGCGACACCAATCTGCCGCTCGTCATTCATTCGCGGGATGCTGACGAGGACATGGCTGCGATCCTGCGCGAGGAGACGGGGAAGGGCGCCTTCCCCTTCATCCTGCACTGCTTCTCCTCTGGCCGGGCATTGGCCGAGACCGGGATCGAGCTCGGAGGCCATGTCTCCCTTTCCGGCATCCTGACTTTCAAGAAATCCACGGAACTGCGCGAAATCGCTGCGAAAATCCCACGTGACCGCTTGCTCGTGGAAACCGATGCGCCCTACCTCGCGCCGATGCCGCATCGGGGCCGGCGCAACGAACCTTCCTTCGTCGTCCATACGGCCGCCGTGCTCGCCGAGACCCTCGGCGTCTCGAACGACGAGATCGCGCGCCAGACGACGGACAACTTCCTTCGGCTGTTCGGGAAGGTGAAACACCCGGCAGGTGCGAGGGCCTGATGTCCGGCGGCGACAGGTTGCGCCTGACGATCCTCGGCTGCGGTTCCTCGCCCGGCACGCCGCGCATTACCGGCGACTGGGGCGCTTGCGATCCGTCCAACCCGAAGAACCGGCGGACCCGCGCCGCCGCGCTGGTCGAACGGATTTCTGATCGCGGTCGCACCACGGTGGTGATCGACACCGGGCCGGATTTTCGCGAGCAGATGATCCGCGCTAACGTCCGCCGGATCGACGCGGCTGTCTTCACGCACCCGCACGCCGACCACATCCACGGCATCGACGACCTGCGCGGCTATGCACTCGCACAGCGCCGCCTCATCGACGTTCACGCCGACAAGTTCACCATGGAACGCCTCCAGCACGGCTTCGGATACTGCTTCGAGACGCCGCCCGGAAGCTCCTATCCGCCGATCCTCAATCCGTTGCGCATAGCCCACGACGAGCCGTTCACGATCGAAGGCGAGGGCGGCTCCCTCACCTTCGAGCCGCTACCGCAGATCCACGGCGACATCCTCTCGCTGGGCTTCCGGGTCGGAGACATCGCCTATTGCCCCGACGTCAGCGACATCCCGCACGAGACCGTCGAACGCCTGCACGGCCTGCACACACTCGTCATCGATGCGCTCCAGTACAAGCCGCACCCGTCACACCTGTCCCTGGAACAGGCGCTCGGTTGGATAGAACGGCTCGGACCGGAAAACGCCGTGCTGACGCACATGCACATCCCGCTGGACTACGAGACCGTGATGCGCGAGACGCCGGCGAACGTCGTGCCGGGCTTTGATGGCATGTTGATCGAACGTCCGGCGCCTACCCACTGATTTAGATGGATTTTCCGGAGGCAGGATGAGCAAGAGCGTGGAACGCGTCCGCCAGGCGGCGGAGGCCAAGGGGCTGAACGTCGAAGTGCGCCGCATGGGCGAATCCACCCGGACTGCCGAGGAAGCCGCCGCGCAATGCGGCGTTGGTGTCGGCCAGATCGTCAAGTCGCTGATCTTCAAGGGTAGCGACAGCGGCACGCTCTATCTGTTTCTCGTTGCCGGCGATCGCCGCCTCGATCAGAAGAAGGCCGTTCAACTCGTCGGCGAGGCGCTGGTGCGCGCCGATCCCCGCGAAATCCGCGACCGCACCGGCTTTGCCATCGGCGGCGTCGCGCCCATCGGCCACACCGGACCCGTCCAGGCCTATGCCGATACCAGGCTCAAATCCTACGACGTCGTCTGGGCCGCGGCCGGCGCGCATGACGCGGTCTTTTCGTGCGAACCGAATGCACTGATCAAGGCGGCGGAAGCCCAGGTCGCGGAAATCTCGGGCTGACCGTCGGGTTGCGTGCGGCCACCGCGGCCACATGGAATGGATCGGTCTGCTTTCCAGCGATGCCCGTAAGTTCCATAATCCATCTTATGCGGCATAAGGATGTGCGGCGGCAGGTTCGAAAGCGCGGCGGAACTCGCCGCGCCCTCCCAAGCGCGCAGCGGCGGCAGCCGTTCAGGCGCTCTCGCGGTCGACCCGGCGCGTTCGCCTGGGCTGCATCGTACCGCTCCGACCTGGAATTGCAATGGCTCCCGGCCGATGGAAGATTCGACCGGCGTTCCGTCGGCCAGTTTGAGGGTGTAATGGACGCGTACTGTGTCGCCGCTCTGGACATCGGTCATGGATCGATCCTGTGACTTGAGGAATCTCTGCGGGTCCCGTTGGGACCGCGCTGGGCGAAAGCCGGTCGCGCCGGCCTTCTTCCAATTTAGGAGTTTCTGACCGGATGTGAACCGTACGGGTGCTATCCGCGAGTGCGGTCCGAGGGAATCGGGCGGGTCCGGGACCGCAAAGAACTTGCGGGATGCGCCACGAATCCGGCTTCGCCCCAGTTTGGAGACCCCTCGCCCACGCCGGTGTTCACCGTCGGGCGCCGGTCTTCAACAAAGCAATTCACGGAGTGTGTTCAAAGGGTTGAGGGTTGAGGGTTGGGGGAGTTCGGGCGCGGTCGCGCCGACTGTCGTGCCAGGGCTAGCGCAGCATGCCCTTGACGATGCAACTCGCCTTGCCGAAGTCCATGCGGCCGGGGAATTTCTCACGCAGCGCATTCATGCACCGGCCCATGTCGCGCAGCCCGTCGGCGCCCATCTCGTCGATCACCTGCGCACAGGCCTGCTTCACGGCTTCCTCTTCCAGTTGCCTGGGCAGGAAGCCGCGGATGACGCTGATTTCCTCGCGCTCCTGTTCGGCCAGTTCGAGACGATTGCCCTCTTCGTAGACCCGCGCCGATTCCTGGCGCTGCTTGATCATCTTGACGAGGATCAGCGCGATCTCCTCCTCGCTCACCGGATCCTTGCCGGCGCTGCGATTGGCGATGTCCCTGTCGCTCACTGCCGTCTGGATGAGTCGGAGAGTGGAGATCCTGCGTTTGTCGTGCGATTTGAGCGCATCTTTGAGCGCTGTCGCGATTTTCTCGCGCATGGGAACGAGAACTCCTTTGGCGGCACGGACCATAGCGCCGGCATCTGGTCGACGCAAACCGATTTTTTACGGTCCAAGCTGCTGTTTTTGTTCGTGAAAGCTTTTCTGTTTGGTCCTGATCGCGGTCATTGACCGCACCGTGCGATTTGCCTATTGTCCGCGCCTTGCACGGACATACATCTAGCGCACGGAACGAGCGGGCAAAGTGTGCCTGCCGAGGTTTCGGCGTGACATGTGGCCCCTTCCCCGCGGGTTTTCAAGCCCGGCAGGACCGGCATCAACGGAGAGACGACAATGACCGCATCCACGGCGCCATGGGGCGCGGAGAAAGCCACGGCCCTGCTCGTGCTGTCCGATGGCACGGTCGTGGAAGGGCGCGGACTGGGTGCAACCGGAGATGCGATCGGGGAAGTCTGCTTCAACACCGCCCTGACCGGATATCAGGAGATCCTGACCGATCCATCCTATGCCGGCCAGATCGTCACCTTCACCTTCCCCCATATCGGCAATGTCGGCGCCAATGGCGAGGACATCGAGGATCTGACGCCTGCGGCGCGCGCCGGCGCCGTCGGGGCCGTGTTCCGCGCCGACGTGACCACTCCGTCCAACTACCGGTCGTCGGAAGACCTGCATGACTGGCTGAAGCGGCGCGGCATCGTAGCCATCAGCGGCGTGGACACCCGTGCCCTCACCTCCCGTATCCGCGACCTCGGCGTGCCGCACGCCGTGATCGCGCATTCGCCTGACGGCGTCTTCGATGTCGACGACCTGAAGCGCCGCGCTGCCGAATGGCACGGACTCGTCGGCCTCGATCTCGCGAAGGAGGTCACGTCGGGCCAGAGTTCCACCTGGAAGGAGACGGCCTGGGCGTGGAACGAGGGCTACGGAGAGCAGTCCGACCCGTCGATGCACATCGTCGCCGTGGACTACGGCGTGAAGCGCAACATCCTGCGCCTGCTGGCCGGGCTGGGAGCCGAGGTCACAGTGGTGCCCGCCAACACCCCGGCCGAGGACATCCTGGCCATGCATCCCGACGGGGTCTTCCTGTCGAACGGCCCCGGCGATCCCGCTGCCACAGGGGAATATGCCGTGCCCGTCATCCGAGACCTTCTCGATGCCGACATTCCGATGTTCGGGATTTGCCTGGGCCACCAGATGCTGGCGCTCGCCGTCGGCGGCAAGACGACCAAGATGCATCAGGGCCATCACGGCGCCAACCATCCGGTCAAGGACCATACCACCGGCAAGGTCGAGATCGTCTCGATGAACCATGGGTTCGCCGTGGATGGCGACAGCCTGCCGGACGGCGTCGAGGAGACCCACGTCTCGCTTTTCGACGGCTCCAACTGCGGCATCGCGCTGACCGGGAAACCCGTCTTCTCGGTCCAGCACCATCCCGAGGCTTCGCCCGGTCCGCAGGATTCGCACTATCTCTTCAAGCGCTTCGTGAACCTCGTCCGCGAGCGCAAGGGTGAACCCGCGCTCGCGGAAAACTAGAACCCGGTCGGCTTCGACCTGGCCCGGTGCCTCAGGACGAAATCCTCAGGCGCACCACGTTTTCGCGGATTTCCTGGAAGACCTCGTCGAGCTTGCTGCGGGACGGAGCGTCGAAGAAGTGCGCCTCGTCAGACGCGCAATCCTTCAGCATCATGCCGGTCTTCACGTCGGGCTCCTCGAGCCGGATCGTGTAGACGATGACGCCGTTCTTCTTGGCATTTTCGCAGGCCGCCAGCGTCTTGGCGTTCATGATCTTGTTGGTGTCGGAGGACGAACCGCCAGTGAGGCCGATGCGGCCGTCGACGAGATAGCCGTTGCTCGAATACCCGGACTTCAGAGCCGAGTAGTTGTTGCCAAAGACGTTGGAGCCGTCCGTCAGCACGATCATGATCTTCTCGTTCCCGAGTTCGGTCTTGTCGCGGCCCTCGGTGAACGGCTCGTGCGGGGAAAGCACGCGCATGCCCCATGCGACCCCCTCCATGATGTTGGTGGTGCCGTTGGCTTGCAGCGAGTTCACCTTGGCCTTGATGCCGTTGTAGTCGTTGCTGAGCGGCATGATCGGCTGCGTCACGCAGTCCCGGTTCGGGCCTCTGCCGCCACTCTTGTTCGTCGCGGGCACGAACCATTCGCCCGAGCCTTGGATCGGCAGAAGCGTTCCCAGATCGGTGGCGATCGAGGTCACCCCGTACTTGACGAGCTTCTTGACCTCCGCAACTCCGGACTTGTCCAGCGGATCGACGTTTGACGTGATGTAGCTGTTCCCATAGCCGCCGCTATCGGGTTCGTCGATCGAGAACGCAGGCACGAACAGGCTCTTCTTGTCTTTCGTCGCCGGGTTGTCGGAGACGTCGTAATCCTCGCCGGGGCCGCTGTAGCGGGTCTCCACGCAGCCCGTCCAGTCGTCGCCCAGATTGTGCATCACCGCGAACCGGCTGACGCCCTTCTTCAATTCCAACTGCGGGATTTCCGCCTCGCCCTTCAGGTCGAGCCACTCTGCCCCGGTCTTCTTCTTGAGCTTGCCCTTTTCGTCGAACGAGGGTGCGAAAGCGGTACCCACGTTGACGAAGTTGGCGAACGGGACGACCGCGAACTTCAGTTTCTCGTCGTCCTTGATCTGCGACGACATGGTGTCGACCAGTCCCAGGACGGCGTCTTTCATCGCCGTCAACTTGCCACCCTTCATCGAACCGGTGGTGTCGAGGACGAGCGCGATTTCGTACTTGTTGTAGGCGATGTCGGCGGAGGAAGCGGCCGAGATCTTGGCATTCTCGTAGCCGAGCACCCCGGCGAACGCGAGCTTCTGGCGCAGGCTACCCGTCACCGTCACCCGTGTCCCTATACGCACCAGCGCGATGTCGACGTCATCTATGTCGAAGTTGGCGCGCAGGAACTGCTGGGCGATCCTGTTTGCCTCGCTGTCGCTGATCGTCTCGCCTTCACGCGCCACGGCCAGGGCGGCCGCGTCGAGCGCGTTCTGGAGTTCGGCCCTGCGGTTGCTGATCGACGAGAAGTCGATCGCCAAACCAAGACCAACGGCCAGCGGGACCATGGCGATGGCAGCCATGATGCCGAAATTTCCTCTTTCGTCGCGACGCAGTCTCCGGATGCAAGACACAAGCATGACATCACCCCACAAAATATATCTGGAGCGATCAGACTAGCTGCATCGCCTTAAATCACTGCTAAGGGCAATGCTTAGCGGTGCATGAAGGAAATATGTGTCTTCTTCGGCATTCCGACGGTGCTTGCGGGTGGTATCAGAGGTCTGCGTCGAAGGTATCGCAGTCATCGAGGCGTCCGCTGTCGAAGCCTCTTGCGAACCATTCCTTCCGTTGCGCGGACGTGCCGTGGTTGAAACTGTCGGGAACCACGTAGCCCTGCGACCTCTTCTGCAGCGTATCGTCGCCGATCTGGTTTGCCGCGTTGAGCGCTTCGTCGATGTCGCCCTGCTCCAGCAATCCCTTCTGCTCGGTATAGTGAGCCCAGATGCCCGCGTAGCAATCCGCCTGCAGTTCCACCCTCACCGACATGCGGTTGGCGTCCACCTCGCTCATGCGCTGGCGCTGTCGATTGAACTCCGGCAGCACGCCGAGGACGTTCTGGACGTGATGCCCGACCTCGTGTGCGATGACGTAGGCCTGCGCGAAGTCGCCGGACGCGCCGAACTGGTTCGAAAGCTGCCCGAAAAATGAAAGGTCCAGGTAGACCCTGGAATCGCCCGGGCAGTAGAACGGCCCGGATGCCGCCGACGCAAAGCCGCATGCCGACTGCACCTCGTCCGAGAACAGCACCATCTTCGGCTCCGGATAGTTTTCGCCGCTGGCCTCGAAGATGCCGTTCCAGACATCCTCCGTCTCGGCCAGCACGACCCCGGCGAACTGTGCCAGTTCGTTCGAGGCTTCCGTCTGGACGGTACCGCTTCGGCTCGGCTGATCGTCCACCATCTCGAGCGGATTGAAGCCGAGGAACTGGAGGACGAAGAAGACGATGACGATGATGATGATGCCGGATATGCCGCCGCCGCGCGCTGCTCGCCCGACAGGGATGCGGAAGCCGCCCCCCTGCCCTCCGCCGCGACCAAAACCGGCGCTGCGTCCGCGGCGGTCCTCCACGTTGGCGCTCTCGCGACGGCCTCTCCAGCGCATGGAATTCTCCTCGATCCGGCAGACCCGCCGCAGGCGCCCTTCAGGCGTAGGCGCAACGCATCAAACCTGATTATTCAGCCGATTGCATCAAGTCATGGAAATTCTGCGCAGGATAACGCGCGTCCGCGGTGCGTCGTCCGGACCGGATACTGCGCGCGTGGTGGCCGACAAAAATGCAGTCTTTGATTTTAGACAAAGTCGGCGAAGTCCGCTTCCACTATTCACCCAGAGCGGCGGACGGGCCGGGGGGCGGAACCTGCTGAGGAGCGGGGGCGACGGCAGCAGATTTCGCCCCCGAACGGCCTCAACCCCGATCGCGCTGCTTGTCGCCGGCGTCTTTTCCGTCGGAACTCTCGGATCGTTCGTCGAAGCGCTCCGCGCCCTTCTTCAGAGCGCTGCCCTTCTCTTCCTCGACCTTGCGTTCCTCGCGAGCCGTGCTCTCGCGAAACTCGCGCGCGCCTTCCTTGCCCTTCGGCGTCGGCGCCTGATTCACTCCCATTGCTTCCTCCTGGAACGAGGCGGTCTCCGGACGAACCGCGCTGCGAGGGGAAACGCTGCTTCCCGCGCCCGGTTCCACGCCGACAAAGCGATATGGCCGGAAGCCCGTCGACCGGGAGCGCCCGGGCGCACTGCCTCAGTGACGACCCTGCGGGACGTCGTCGCGAAGAAGCCACCGGAAGGCACGTCTCAGTTCGCCCGCCCCGTCCGTTTCGAACCATTTGCCGTGCGCCAGGATAACCCGCTGCGGGTTCCACGCGATCATCCGCTTCACCGCCGCCTTCAGTTCCCGCCGGTTACGCCTGAAGCTCCACCGCATGTCGAGCGGCATCTGCCCGTCTGGCGCGAGCACGCGGCCGAACCGGGCCAGCAGGCGCATGCCGAACCCGAGCTTCGGCGGCTCGAAGTTCTCGATCAGGTCGGTCAGGATGAGCGTGCGGGTCGCCCGGTGGAAGAAGACGAATTCGGTCATGTAGTTTCCCGGCACAGGCAATGTCGCGATATCGCCGTCCCAGGGATAGCCGCTATTGCCCCTCAGTTCATCGCAGGCAAAATCGATGCGACCGGCTGCCTGGTCGCGGATGCGCGGCGCGAGCCACACGCCGGCATCCGGAAAGGCCCGGTGCCAGTCCGGTATCCACCAGTAGTGGATGCGGTTCGGCCCGACGATCTCGGAGACGCGGCCGTAGCCTTCGATCTCTCCTCCCAGCCTGCCCGCAAGCCGGGTCGGAGAGTGCAGGAACAGACCACCATCGGAATGCCGGACCACCGTCATCCGCGTGGGAAAGCGCATCTTGAAGCCTGGCGGACCGAACTCGATCGCCGGACCGTCCACGATCCATATGCCGTCGTCGACCGCCTTCAGGGTGTCGAGCGGCGGATAGAGGTCATTCTCACGCGTCATCACCGCAACCCACATCTCCGGGCACTTGCAGCCGCATGGACATGATACGCATGCTTGATCTCGCTGCAATCATCTGAACACAATCCTCCGGACACGGGATTTGGATGCATGTTGGTTGCCGGCGGCAGATGGACACGCTTTCAAGCCGGCGCCGCATCGGCTGCCGTCCTGCTCTTCCTGGCGATCTCCTGCCTCGCGACCGGCACAGCCCATTCGCAGGACGCGCGGGAACTGCGCGGCGTCGCGCTGTCCATCGGAAACGGTGACTACGAGGCACTTCCGAAGCTCGAAAATCCGCCCGATGACGCGGACGCGATCGAGGCACTGCTGTCCGATCTCGGTTTTGATTCGGTGCGCCGGGCCGACCGCGATGCCCAGGACCTGCGGCGTGATCTCGACCGCTTCGTCGAGGATGCCGAGGATGCGGACGTGGCGGTGCTCTACTATGCCGGCCACGGCATCGAGGCCGGTGGCGAGAACTACCTCGTGCCCGTCGACGCCGACCTCTCCGCCCTGCACGACGCAGCCGACCGCCTGGTGCCGCTTTCGGCGATCCTTGCCCGGCTTCGGCAGACCGTGCCGATCACGATCCTGCTCCTCGACGCCTGCCGCGACAATCCCTTTCCCCCCACGGCGACCCTCCGGCCCAAAGCGGGCGAGGACCCCGTCGCGGTGTCGGCGGGCGGCCTCGGCCGGACACGCGGCGCGCGTGCGCTGGCCGATGCCGCATCTTCAAAGGACGACAATCTCGGCATGGTGATCGGCTTTGCCGCCGAGCCGGGCATGCCGGCGCTGGATGGCGAAACCGGCGGCCACAGTCCCTACGCCGCGGCCCTGCTGCGCCACATCGACGCCATGGCGGGCGAAGAATTCGGCACTGTCATGCGCATGGTCGCCGAGGAGGTCTATCTGAAGACGGGCGGGCGACAGCGTCCATGGATCAACGAGAGCCTGAGACGGCTGCTCTATCTCGGCGATCGGCCGGATCCCGTCGGGGGTGCCGAGGGCGAGATCCTGACCGAGCGGCGGCAGCTTCTCGTCCATATCGCCGCGCTTCCCGGGCCGCAGCGCGCACAGGCCGAGACCCTGGCGAATGTCGGCCACGTGCCGATGAGCGTCGTCTATGCGATGATGCGCGCGGCCGGTCTCGACCCGGCAGACGATCCCGACAAGGTCGAGGCCCGACTGAAGACGGAAATCGAGCGCTTCGCCGAGCTGCGCCGCACACGCGACGCGATGCAGAACCCCGATCCGGAGATCGAGCGCCTGACGAAACTCGCCGACGAAGCCGAACTCGAAGGCGCGCTCAATGCCGCCAACGATTTCCGCGAACAGGCGAAGGACCGGGTCGCTTCGCTGCGAGGCACGCGCCTCGACCAGTTGGAGGCGCTGCGCCAGCGCTTCATTGAGGACGCCGAGGTCTTTGCCCGTAGCGCCGAGACGAAGAAGCTCCTGTTCCGGTTCGAAGAAGCGGCGCGCGACTACGGAGGCGCGCGGGAGATCGTTGCCGAGATCGATGCCGAACGTGCCCTGCGCTACCGCGCCGAGGAGATCGGCGCCTATCTGACACACGCAGAACTGCAGGGCTCGCAGGACGCCATCGCCCGCGCCGAGAAGCTTGCCCGCGCGGCGCTCGAGTCGGGTGGTCGCGTGCCGGGAGCAGTTGAAGCCGGACTACGCCACAAGCTGGCGCTGACGCTGATGCTGCGCACCGCGCGCGAAGGCGGCGCGGCCCTGCTTCCGGAAGCCCGCGACCTGATCGAGGAAGCGCTTACGGGCGCACCCAGCCTCCCGCCGGCAGTCGAAGCACGCATGCACGTCGACCATGGCCGGGCCGTTGGCCAACTCGCGCTGCTCCGCAACGACATCGCGGGACTCAAAAGCGCCGAAGCCGACTTCGGGCAGGCTGCCACGCTTGCACGAAGCGCCGGCGACAAGGCCCTGGAAGCCGAAGCGCGCTTCCGTCAGGTACAGTCGCAGTACTACCGCTGGTCGGCAGCGCCCGATGTCGGGCTCCTGGAGAAGATGATCGGAAACATGGCAGGCATGATCGAGATCATGCCCGACGAGGTAACAGATCCGCTTGCCGCCCGCTACGTCGCCAGTTCGACCTACATCGCGCTCGACATGGCGATGCGCCAGAACACGCCCGAGGCCCTCGGCATCGCGGGCGAGATCAACCTGGAGGCCCTGAGCATCTTCGAGGCGGACCGCTTCCCCCTGATCGCCGCGGAGCTTCGGAGCATGGGCGGCCGCATCGCGCTCGAATGGGCCGAACGTTTCGGCGACGGCTCAGGATTGCTGCAGGCGGAAAAGGTGCAGAGGGCGTCGCTGGAGGTTTTCCGTGAGGCAGAGGCGGAAACCGCCGTGCAGGACACCGAATGGCGGCTTGCCCAGACGCTGTCCGCGATCGGCCGGCGCGAGCCGGGCAACGAGCGGCTGGAGGAGGCGATCGCTATCTTCGAAAAGCTCGGCGACACCGAAAACGCGCGGTCGAGCGAGGCGGTGTTGCGGCAGGTGGACTTCGAGGCGGCGCGCGCGAAATCGGCGCTCGGCGGCAAGACCGGCGACGCTGCGCTGCTGCGCGCGGCGGCCGACGTCTTCCGGAAGCTGCGGGACTCCGCCTCGGCCGGGGAACCGCACGGCACACTGCGGATCGACATGGAACTGGGCCGGACGCTCGCCGCCCTTGGCCGGATCGCCGGCGAGGAAGACCAGCTTCGCGCCGGCATCGATCTTCTCGCCACGTCCGTGGAGAAGAACGAAGCGCTCGGCGCCCGCACTGCCAACCTGGGTCCGTTCCTGGACCTCTATCAGAGCTACGCAGAGGCGGCGGGGTCCCTCGCG
This sequence comes from uncultured Alphaproteobacteria bacterium, assembly GCA_963747465.1. Taxonomy (GTDB): domain Bacteria; phylum Pseudomonadota; class Alphaproteobacteria; order Rhizobiales; family Rhizobiaceae; genus Aquibium. Next base: position 212,089 of record CAVVFC010000002.1, on the reverse strand, counting down.
CTGGAGACTGATTCGCTTGCCGATCTCGAACGGGCGATCGCCACTCATACCGAACTGCACGAAATCTACGTCGGGATTGAGGATCCTCAGGGCAGTGCGCTGTCGGCCAACGACCTCGCCTACCTGCTCGTGACGGCACTGCGTCTCGACTTCAGCGAGGAGCGCCTGGTGCGCGCCGAGGAACTGGCCGCGGAAGCAAAAGGGGGCGTACAGGCGCTGCCGCAGATTGCCGGCTACGTCGAGAACACGAACTGCGAGGTCCGCACCGAGCGCGCCCGTCACACCAACAGTGCCGAGACTGCTCGGGCGGCACTCGAGGAATGCCGTCAGGCCCTGCAGACCCTTTCCGCCGGCGGACAGCAAGACGCGGTGCGTACGGCGGAGGAAAGCGTGCAACGCGCTGCCGATCTGGTGGATGAACTCGGCGAGTGATCCCGGCCGGCTGCGATTTCGGGGTGGAAGCAATCGCGATGCTCGCATAAGAATATCATCGGAGCCTGCAACGAAGAAGAAATCCTCGGGGATCGGTATGCCGCGACAGCTTTCCGGTGCACTTGCAGCCGCCTTTGTGGGCGTTTCCGCGGCTACCGTCCTGGCGCAGACGGCCGCGCCCGGACCCGAATCGGTGACCGAATCGGCGCCCATCGGGGCCAAGGTCTACGGACTGTCGGCGGACGATCTCCTGAACATCCGCGCCACCGCCTCGCCGACCGGCATCGTCCTTGCGCGGGTGCCGAACGGCTCCGAACTGACGCGCTACGAATGCGCCAAGGTGAGCGGCTATCCTTGGTGCAGGGTCGAACTGAAGAATGAGGAAGGGCTCGTAGGCTGGAACTCCGGCGCGTTATCTCAACGTGGCCCTGCCGGAAGGCCTGGACATCGCCGAGGTGCCCGAGCCGCGCCCGGAGGAGACGTTCGACCGCTCGCAGATCGTTGCCGGCATCCTGCCGGATCCGCTGCCGATCGCCGGCCTTGGCGGCGGCGTCGAGCGGTCGCCGGAAGACGAGGTGCAGACGGCCCTTCTCTCCCCTGCCCCGGACAAGGGTGTCGAGCGGCTGCTCGCCATAGACGCCGGACGCGAGAGCGACAAGGTCGACGAGGCCGGCTCCGCCTTCGCGCTCGCGCTCGCCGCCCGCGAGCAGCCTTTTGCCGGCGAACTCTATACGTCCGGGAACGCCGTCGAGCAGATGCCCCGGGATGAAGAGGCGCAGGCTGCCGCGATACCGATCCCGACGCCGCGTCCCGCGCGTCCCGGGGACGGTCCCGTCAACGTGGAGGTTGCGGCCCTGGCTGACGTCGCCACGGACGCTTCGCCGCCGGAGATGGCCGGCGAAGAGCCGGACGGGCCCGAAGTTACCGTCGCCGCGGAGGCGGTTGGGAGGGGCGCCGCGGAAGCATCCCCAGCCGAAGCTTCGCTGACCGTCGCTTCCCTTCCGCCCCGGCAGGAACCCGATGCGGCGACCCGCGTCGCGACGGAGCCGGCACGGAACGATCGGCCGATCGAGACAGCCGCGGCTCCGGCAAAAGCAAGGCCTGAGACCTCGCCCGGAGCGCAACCGGCGCCGGACCTGCCGGTTGCCCGGAACCTGCCGAAGCGGACAGGTGCCCTGTCCGCGAGCATCGGTCCTGTCGCGGTCGCCCAGACGGACCTTGCCCAGGACGAGACAGGCGCGGCCAATGCCGCCATACCCTGCGCCCGCTATGTCGGCCAGCCCATGACACGCTGCGAAGCCAAGGTCGTGCGCAGCGGCGGCGGCAATGCCGACGTGACGGTGTTCTGGCCCGACGGCGGCAAGCGCGTCCTGCAATTCCGCGACGGAACGCCCGAGGGGGCAAACACCTTGCAGGATTTCCGCTTCACCCGCGAAGCCGACCTCAACATGATCCGCGTTGGAGTCGGCGAACGTTTCGAGATCCTCGACGCCATTCCGATGGGACAATAGGCCCGAACCTGGCGGCCGCAAGGCGGCCCGATCTGGACTGTTCCGCCGGGCTGCCACCGCCTCCGTCAGGAGAGACCACATTGCCTGCATGGCTCGATCGCCTCATTGCCGTGTTCCTCTTCGTCGTCCATTCCGGTTTGCTGGTATGGGCTTTGATCGGCCTGGCCGAACTGTTCGTACCCGCTGTCCGGTGGGCGCCGATTTCCAATCCCCTGTTCTCCCCGGGGACACTTCTCCTGCAATGGACGCTCGTAGCCGGTGCGGCGCTCACCTTTCTCTTCGGCTGGTCGATGGCCTGGTCGCCCCTGCGCCAAACGATGGCCTGCTGGTATGCGGCCATGGCTCTGACCTGCGCGTGGCAGACGTTTTTCATCCTTGAGAACGACAGCCGGTTCGTCGCCATGGCGATCGAATATGCGGAGTACGCCGCCATCCTCGCGTGGCTGTTCCTTTCGCCTCTGGTCACCCGCCGCATCGGCCCGGGAACGCTGCGGAACGCTGTTAGTGCAAACTGATGGCATGCGGCGATATCCGGGGTTCCCTCCCCCTTCTTCCTCCCCTATAAGGCCCGCCTAGCCTGATACCTGAATCTGCCCTTCGCGCACCGGCCGGGCCTCCCCGCACCGGCCTTTCGCGCGGAGCCCGACGAGTGGACGCCTGATGCCGAAACGCAGCGATATCTCTTCCATCCTGATCATCGGCGCCGGGCCCATCGTCATCGGCCAGGCATGCGAATTCGATTATTCCGGCACTCAGGCCTGCAAGGCCCTGAAGGAGGAAGGCTTTCGCGTCATCCTGGTCAACTCCAACCCGGCGACCATCATGACCGACCCGGAGCTGGCCGACGCGACCTACATCGAACCCATAACGCCGGAAGTCGTGGCCAAGATCATCGCGCGCGAGCGGCCCGATGCGCTGCTTCCCACCATGGGCGGTCAGACCGCGCTCAACACGGCGCTGTCGCTGCGCCGAATGGGGGTGCTGGAGCGCTACGGCGTCGAGATGATCGGGGCGAACGCCGAGGCGATCGACAAGGCCGAGGACCGCTCGCTGTTCCGCGAGGCCATGGCAAAGATCGGCCTCGAGACGCCGCGCTCCTGGCTTGCCAATGCCAGCGACGTGAAGAACGAGGACCGCAAGAAGCACGAGGCAGAGCGCGCCGCACTTAAGGCTTCGACACCGCCGGACCTCGACACCGCGCTCGACGACCTGGAAACCCGCTGGAACCTCGGCGAGGGCGACCGCAAGCAGCGCTACATGGGGCACGCCATGGCGGTGGCCGCACAGGCGCTCGACCATGTCGGCCTGCCGGCGATTATCCGCCCGTCGTTCACGCTCGGCGGAACGGGCGGCGGCATCGCCTACAATCGCGCGGAGTATTTCGACATCGTCCAGGCCGGCCTCGACGCCTCGCCGACCACGGAAGTGCTGATCGAGGAATCGGTGCTCGGGTGGAAGGAGTACGAGATGGAGGTGGTGCGCGACCGGGCCGACAACTGCATCATCATCTGCTCGATCGAGAACCTCGACCCGATGGGCGTTCACACCGGCGATTCCATCACGGTCGCCCCGGCGCTCACGCTCACCGACAAGGAATACCAGGTGATGCGCAACGCCTCGATCCGCGTGCTCCGCGAGATCGGCGTGGAGACCGGCGGCTCCAACGTCCAGTTCGCCGTCAATCCCGCCGACGGTCGCCTCGTGGTCATCGAGATGAACCCGCGCGTGTCGCGCTCGTCCGCGCTCGCCTCCAAGGCGACCGGCTTCCCGATCGCCAAGGTCGCGGCCAAGCTGGCGGTCGGCTACACGCTGGACGAACTCGAAAACGACATCACCGGCGGCGCGACGCCGGCGGCCTTCGAGCCGTCGATCGACTACGTGGTGACCAAGATCCCGCGCTTCGCCTTCGAAAAATTCCCCGGTGCGGAGCCGGTGCTGAACACCGCCATGAAATCCGTCGGCGAGGTGATGGCCATCGGCCGCACCTTCGCCGAATCGCTGCAGAAGGCGCTGCGCGGGCTGGAGACAGGGCTGACCGGCCTCGACGAGATCGAGATCCCGGGGATCGGTTCCGGCGACGAACGCAATGCCATCCGCGCCGCACTCGGCACCGCCACGCCGGACCGGCTCAGGATGGTAGCCCAGGCGATCCGCATGGGCACCTCGCTGGACGAGGTTCATTCCATGTGCGCCATCGACCCGTGGTTCCTGGAACAGATCGCGGCCATCGTCGCCATGGAGGCACGCGTGCGCGAGCACGGCCTGCCGCAGGACACGGCCAATCTGCGCATGCTCAAGGCCATGGGCTTCTCCGACGCCCGGCTGGCCTCGCTCGTGCGCAAGGACGAACAGGACGTCGCGCGGCTGCGCGGACGGCTGGGCGTACATCCGGTCTACAAGCGCATCGACACATGTGCCGCCGAATTCGCCTCGCCGACGGCCTACATGTACTCGACCTACGAGAGCCCCTTCGCCGGCGAACCGGCCGACGAAGCCAAGGTGTCGAACCGGCGGAAGGTCGTCATCCTCGGCGGCGGCCCAAACCGCATCGGCCAGGGCATCGAGTTCGACTACTGCTGCTGCCACGCCGCCTTCGCGCTGGCCGATGCCGGCTACGAATCGATCATGATCAACTGCAACCCCGAGACTGTCTCGACCGACTACGACACCTCCGACCGGCTCTATTTCGAACCGCTGACGGCCGAGGACGTGCTCGAGATCCTGCGCGCTGAAAAGGCGGCCGGCACGCTCGTCGGCGTCATCGTGCAGTTCGGCGGCCAGACCCCGCTGAAACTCGCCGAAGCGCTGGAGAAGGCCGGCATCCCGATCCTCGGCACCTCGCCCGACATGATCGACCTGGCGGAAGACCGCGACCGCTTTCAGAAGCTTCTCACCAAGCTCGGCCTGATGCAGCCGCGCAACGGCATCGCATGGTCGGTCGAGCAGGCGCGCACCGTCGCGGGCGAACTCGGCTTCCCGCTGGTCGTGCGCCCCTCCTACGTGCTCGGCGGCCGCGCAATGCAGATCATCCACAGCGAGGGCATGCTGCAATCCTACCTGCTCGACACCGTGCCCGGGCTCGTGCCCGAGGACATCAAGCAGAAATACCCCAACGACAAGACGGGGCAGATCAACACGCTGCTGGGCAAGAACCCGCTGCTCTTCGACACCTACCTGTCGGGCGCGATCGAGGTCGACGTCGACTGCCTGTGCGACGGCTCGTCCACCTATGTCGCCGGTATCATGGAGCACATCGAGGAGGCCGGCATCCATTCGGGCGATTCGGCCTGCTCGCTGCCGGTGCATTCGCTGGCGCCGTCGCTGGTCGACGAGCTGGAGCGGCAGACGGCCGCACTCGCGAAGGCGCTGCACGTCGGCGGGCTGATGAACGTGCAGTTCGCGGTCAAGGACGGCGAGATCTACGTGCTCGAGGTCAACCCGCGCGCCTCGCGCACCGTGCCGTTCGTGGCCAAGACCATCGGCAGGCCGATCGCCAAGATCGCCGCGCGCATCATGGCCGGCGAGAGCCTCGACGACGCCTTCGGCCATTACGGCGACCGCCCCGACCCGCGCGCGCTCGGCCACATCGCGGTCAAGGAGGCCGTCTTCCCCTTCGCTCGCTTCCCCGGCATCGATACGCTGCTCGGACCCGAGATGAAGTCGACCGGCGAGGTCATGGGCCTCGACACCGACTATGCGCTCGCCTTCGCCAAGGCGCAGCTCGGCGCCGGCGTCGACCTGCCGCGCTCGGGCTGCGTCTTCGTGTCGGTGCGCGACGAGGACAAGGCGGCCGTGCTGCCCTCGGTCCGGCGGCTTTCCGACCTCGGCTTCCGGGTGCTGGCCACCGGCGGCACGGCGCGTTTCCTGCGCGAAAACGGCGTCGATGCCGAGAAGATCAACAAGGTGCTGGAGGGCCGTCCGCACATCGAGGACGCCATCCGCAACCGCCAGGTGCAGCTCGTCTTCAACACCACCGACAGCCAGACGGCGGTCTCGGACTCCAAGTCGCTGCGCCGCGCCACGCTGATGCAGAAGGTGCCCTACTACACCACCATGGCGGGTGCTGCCGCGGCAGCAGAAGCCATCGCGGCGCTCAAGGCGGGTTCGCTGGAAGTGCGGCCGCTGCAGAGCTATTTTTCATAGGGCAGCCGGAGCATAGGGGACAGTTTACTTTTTTCCGCCCGCGGGAACCTTGAAGCGGTCAGGATTCTCGGCGGAAAAAAGTAAACTGTCCCCGGCGGCGCGCCTCACGACGTGTCGTGATACCGCACGTTCCAGCCGCCCGGCGTGACGGAAATCGGCCGGACATGGGATGCGAGGCGCGGCGCTTCCCGGCCGAGCCTCCCGCCGCCTGGCGGCAGCCCGGATCCACCAGGGCAAAGACCAGGGCCGCGAGCGCGCGCAGGCGAAGGGCGATCACCACCGCGTCCACGGAACCATATCCCGTCTCGGGATCGTCCTCGAAGCACGTCCCGCCGTCCTGGATCGTCTCAGCCACCAGTGACAGCGCCACGGATTCGGCCTGGCGCAGGATACAGAGAAGGACAAAGCGCACGGGAAAGGATTGGCCGGCGGCACGCTCGGCCAGGACGGCGAGCGCAACGAGCAGCGCAGCGATGCGCCTCAGCGTCCGATCGTCCCATTTGCAGCCATGCCCGCGCCTTTCCAAAACCGGTGGGCATTGTGGGGGGGGTGATCGTGGGCGTGGATGGAAAGGGAGCGGAATTGGCTGAAGGTGCTGATTTTGTTGGAGTGCCGAGGGAACTCGTCCACAGGGGCATTTTGCGCCCATGGAGCATATCGCACTACCGCTGCGGAAGGTACGTTCCCTTGGAATGCCTCATTCCGTGCGGCACCCCTCATCCGACCTCGCTGCGCGAGGCCACCTTCTCCCACAAGGGGAGAAGGGAGAGTGCACTTCACCGCCACGGATGCAACGACTGGTCCCGACATAGGCGATGATCGTGTCGCAGACGCCGTTCATTTCCCGAAGCACCTCGTCGTTCCAGAACCGCAGCACGCGGAACCCGCGCCGCTTCAGTTCGATGTCACGCTCGATGTCTTGTGCCAATTCCGCATGCTGGCTGCCGTCCACCTCGACGATCAGCATCGCCTCCGCGCACAGGAAATCTGCCACGTAGCGCCCGATCGGCACCTGTCGCCGAAACTTGATCCGGTCCAGCCGCCGCCCGCGCAGTTCCTGCCAAAGCCGGTCCTCGGCCTCGGTCATCGCGCGGCGCATCTGTTGGGCGAAGCGGCGTTTGTCCGGCGGAACGGATTGATGCGGCATGGCGGCAGACTATTCCTTCTCCTCTTGTGGGAGAAGGTGGATCGGCGCCCCAGCGCCGAGACGGATGAGGGGTGTTTGCCGGAGACAAGTCGGACAGGTCCGGGCGCTACTCCGACGTAGAGTGCGTGCCTTTCAAACATCTCGCTCCATCCAGCACCGCTCATCCGACCGAGCTTCGCTCGGCCACCAAGGGCGAGTCGCGCCCCTTCACCCGCGCCACACCTGATACTCCTCCAGCAGCCCCTCGTATTCCTCCATCGTCGGAAACTCGGCGAAGCTCTTTATCGCGCCCGTCTCGGCGAACGGCAGCTTCGTGCTGGTAAAGGTCTCCATGAACGGCCGGAACCAGCCGGTCTCGTCCAGCATGGTCGGCCGCACGTTCACGAACCAGTCCATGCCTTCCGCGCGCGTGAACATCCATGTCATGCAGTGGCCGCAGAAGAAGTGGTGGCTCTCGGGGCCGTGCAGGCCGCCGACCACGGGCTCGCCCTTCGTCACCTCGAATCCGTCCGCGGGGATCATGGCCGTCAGCGAGTACGCGCTCGCAGACATCTTCTGGCAGCCGCGGCAGTGGCAGGCGGCGGTGGCGATCGGCGGTTGCGACACGCGGATCTCGACCCGGCCGCAGCGGCACGAGCCGGAAAGCGGAAGCGGCATCTTCGGCATGGGCAGTCTCCTCGGTCGTTCGGCTCCACCTTCCTACCCTCTATCGCCGTGGGGGAGAAGGAGCGGCGGCCTGATCTCGCGAGGCGCCCCTCTCTGTCGGCTGCGCCGACATCTCCCCCACGAGGGGGGAGATCGGCAGCTTGGCGATCAAGCCCATTCCGGAGGCGCAGGTTGCGTCATGGCGGCCCGAGACGAGGGAGCGGTCTCCGTCCAACACGCCTCATCCGACCGAGCTTCGCTCGGCCACCAAGGGCGAGCCAATGGTCTCGCCCGTTCTTCGAACCCCACAAGGGGAGAAGGAGGGGCAGCGAACGAAAAAAGGCCGGGCTCAGCCCGACCTTCTCTTCAGCGCCGTCACGGCCGATGCCGGTTCATCCGTGGTCATCGACCGGGAGCGCGGGCCGCAGGCGGTTTTCCGCGGTGCGGCTGGCATTTCGGTAACGGGCGTGCGTGACAGCGCGATGACGCTCTGCCTCAGCCTCCGGCGGGTGCGCGGGGCTGCCTCAGGTGCCCTGCCCGCGCTTCACGGCCTTCTTCTTCGGCGCGGCCCTCTTCTTGGGTTCCTCGGCGGGGGCGGCGGCTTCCTGGGCGAGGCGCGCCAGGCGCAGGCGCTCGGTCTTGGCCTCGCGCTTGTTCACCTCCGTGTCCATGATCTCGCGCGCCACGCGGGTGGTCGTGTCGGCCTTGGCCTCGTGCTTGGAGAGTTTCGGCGCAAAGGCCGCTTCGGGGGCGAATGGATTCTGCATCGATGTGCTCCTCTGATGAAAAAAGGCCGGGGGTTCCCCGACCTTCTCTTCAGCGCCTCCACGGTCTTGCCAGTACATCCGTGGTCAGGACCGGAGGCGCCTGAAACTCTATGCCGCCTGCAGGTTCTCGGCCGAGCTGCGGCCGTCGCGGCTGCTCTTGACCACCTCGTAGGAGAGCTTCTGGCCTTCCACGATGGTGTTCATGCCGGCGCGCTCGACGGCGGAGACGTGCACGAAGACGTCCTGGCCGCCATTGTCGGGCTGGATGAAGCCAAAACCCTTGGCTGAATTGAAGAACTTGACTGTTCCGGTTTCCATGTCGATTTCCTTTCAATCGGCACTATCGTTGCCGGTCGGCCGCGTGCCGAACCGGTCGGGCATCGAAATCAAGCAGGAAAACCGAACGCGCCGCAGCGCGATAGCAAGTGTTCGTCAGCACATCCGATATGGGGGAATATAGGGTGTGCCGCCGAAAGCTTCAATGGCGATCGGCTTCGATGGAGGCCGCGCGGGGCTTGCGGCGGCGGGGGCGATCGATCGCCGCCTTCCTTTCCGCGATCACGGAATATCGCCGGCCTCTGGAATCGGAACAAATGTCCGGCGTGTGTCGCGTCTCCCGAAAGCGTATCTCCCACGCGATCTGGCAACATTCGGGTGCGGCTCACCCCCTGTCCATGAACGAGGCTTGGACAGGGGACTTTCCGGCTCCCGGAGGGCTTGCCCCTATGAGCAATCCGGGAGCCGGCGAACCAGCCCTGCTGCTCCTGACACCCCGCTGTCAGCTGGAAAGTGGTAACGGTCACCACCGTTCGAGCAATCCGGAGCCGCCGCCATGCTGACATTCCATCACGCCCCCTGGTCCCGCTCTTCCGGCGTCTTCTGGCTGCTGGAGGAACTCGGCGTCCACTACGCCATGGAGATCGTCGACATCAGGGCCAAGGGCGGAGTGGACGAGGCCTACCGCGCCATCCAACCCAACAAGAAGGTGCCGGCGATCGTCCATGACGGCATCACCGTCACCGAACGCGCCGCGATCTGCATCCATCTGGCCGACGCCTTTCCACAGGCCGGGCTGGCGCCGGAGATCGGCGATCCCCGGCGGGGGCCGTATCTCACCTGGCTGGTCTATTCCGATTCCGTGTTCGATCCGGCGATTTCCGCCCGCGCGCACGGGCTGACCTATGGCAGCAACGACTATTCCTTCGGGCTCTTCGACGACATGGTGGGCAACCTCGAGCGGCATCTTGCGGCCAGCGAATATGTCGCGGGCGACCGCTTCACCGCCGCCGATACCCAGCTTGCGAGCGGCATCGGCTTCACGATGAACGTCCTGAAGGTGCTGCCGGACACAGAGGTCTTCCGCGATTATGTCGCCCGCGCGACCGCCCGCCCCGCCCATGGCCGCATGCAGGCGAAGGATGCCGAACTGGCGCGGCTGCATCCGTGGGAGCAGAAGTTCGGCTGAGAGGCGGCGGGCTCAGCCCCGATAGCCGAATTTCGCAGCCGCCTCGTCGGGCGTGTAATAGCCCATCTCGACGTCGCGGCGCACGAGCGCCGGGTCGCGGCGGCCCGGGTCTCCGTACCCTCCCCCGCCCGGCGTGCCGACGGCGACGCGGTCGCCCGGCTGCATGGGGATGTCCTGTTCCTTCGACAGGTGTTTGGGCACGTGCGGCTCGCCGCCGCGCCAGACCGTGACGGTGTTGACCGCGCCGTCCTCGCCTCCCAGCGCGCCTTGCGGGCCGAAGCGGCCATGGTCCATGACGAAGGAGGCGCGCGCCTCGCCGCGCAGGAGTTCGATCTCGTAGGAAAGCCCGAAGCCGCCGCGATGCCTGCCCGCGCCGCCGGAGCCTTCCCGCAGTGCATAGTGGCGGTAGAGGATCGGGTAGGCCTGTTCCATCACCTCGATCGGCGGCGACTTGGAGATGCCGATGGTCGAGCAGCCGTTGGACAGCCCGTCATGACCGGCATTGCCGCCATAGCCGCCGCCGGAAAGCTGGTAGAGCACGAAGCCGCGGCCACGCGCCGGGTCGAAGCCGCCGAGGGCAAAATTGCCCGACGAACCGGCGGGCGCGGCCGTCACCTTGTCGGGCAGCGCATGCACCATGGCGGCGAAGACGGCCTCGGCGATGCGTTGGGAAACCTCCGCCGCGCAGCCCGACACCGGGCGCGGGTACTGCGCGTCGAGAAAGGTGCCTTCCGGGCGCTTCACCACCAGCGGCTCGAAGGCGCCGGCGCTGATCGGCACGTCCGGAAAGATGTGGCGCATGGCGAGGTAGACCGACGACAGCGTGGTGGCGAGCACGGAGTTCATCGGACCGGTGCATGGCGCGCTGGAGCCGGAGAAGTCGAAGGTCAGCGTCTCGCCGGCCTTTTCCACGGCAAGCGCGATGGTCAGCGGCGCGTCGACGACGCCGTCGGAATCGACATAGGCCGTCGAGCGGTAGACGCCGTCCGGGATTTCGGCGATGCGCATGCGCATCTGGTCGGCCGCGCGACGGCGCAATTCGGCGATGGCATCGGAGATCGTGTCGTCGCCGTAGCGGTCGAGAAGCTGGCAGAGCCGCTCCTCGCCGACCATGAGTGCCGCGGCCTGCGCCTTGATGTCGCCGATGCGCTGGTCGGCGATGCGGATGTTGGAGGCGATGATGGCGTGTATCTCGGGATCGAGCTTTCCGCGCTTGAACAGCTTGACCGGCGGCAGCCGCAGCCCCTCCTGCTCGACGGCGGTGGCCGAGGCGGAGAAGCCGCCCGGCACCGAACCGCCGATGTCGGGCCAGTGGCCGGTGTTGGAAAGCCAGCAGAAGATTTTTTTGTCCCGCCACACCGGCATGGCGAAGCGCACGTCCATCAGGTGCGTGCCGCCGAGATAAGGGTCGTTGACGATGTAGATGTCGCCGGGCTCCGGCGCCTGGCAGCGGCCGTCGGCGATCATTTCAATGATGGTCTTCGTTGAATACTGCATGACGCCGACGAAGACCGGCAGGCCGCCGATGCCCTGCGCGATGAGGGAGCCGTCCTCGGCCGAATAGATGCCGTCGGAGCGGTCGTTGGCTTCCGCGATGACCGGCGAGAAGGCGGCGCGCGAAAAGGTCAGGTCCATCTCGTCGCAGACTTGCGCGAGGCCGGCCTGGATGACGGACAGCGTGATGGCGTCGAGCGAACTCATGCGGACTGTCCCACCTCCACGATCAGGTTGCCGTCGGCGTCGGAGCGGACCCGGTCTGCGGGCTCGATCACGGTCGTGGCGTCCATCTGCTCGAGGATTGCCGGACCGTCGAACGTCGCATCCAGCGGCAGTCTTTCGCGGTCGTAGACCGGCGTGTCGTGCCAGGTGCCGTCGAACCAGACGGGACGGGTTTCGGCGAGCGCGCCGGCAAGCGTTGCGCGCCGGCCGGCGGGATCGATCAGGGTTGACAGGTCCACCGGCGCACGTTCGCCGATGACGGAGGTGTTCAGGTTGACGAGATTGGCGCGGATCTCCGGCAGTTCGACCTTGAAGCGGGCGAAGTAGGCCTTTTCGAAGAGCGCCTGCAGCACGGCCCGGTCGACCGCGGCGGAGGGAAGCGGCACATTGAGGAGATGCGTCTGGCCGACGAACTGCATGTCGGCGGAATGCACGATTTTGACTGCCGCGGGTTTCACGGCCTCACGCCCGATGGCTTCGCGCCCTTCCGTCGCCTGCGCTTCGAGGATGTCGCGAACCGCCGCCTCGTCGAGGCCGGCGACAGGCTGGTTGACGGTGCGCACGAAATCGTGGCGCAGGTCGGCCACCACGCAGCCGAGAGCGTTGGTGATGCCGGGCCGTGCCGGGATCATGACCTTGGGGATGCCGAGTTCGCGCGCGAGCGCGGTGGCATGGAGCGGTCCGGCGCCGCCGAAGGCGAAGAGCGCGAAATCACGGGGGTCGTTGCCGCGCGCGATGGACACCATGCGGATCGCGCCCGCCATCCGGGTGTTGGCGATCGTCAGCACCGCACCGGCCGCCGTCGTCGCATCGACGCCGAGCCTGTGCCCCAGCGTGCGGTCGAAGGTGTCGCGGATGAAACCGAGATCCACCAGGCCGTCGACCGAGAGCAGCTTCCTCGCGTTCAGCCGGCCGAGCAGCAGGTTGGCGTCCGAGATGGTCGGCTCGGTTCCACCGCGGCCGTAGCAGATGGGGCCCGGCATGGCGCCGGCGCTTTCCGGACCGACCCGCAGCAGGCCGGCATCGTCGACGCGCGCGATCGACCCGCCGCCCGCGCCAACCGTATGGACGTCCACCATCGGCACGTGGATCGGCATGGCGTATTCGATCTCGATCTCGTTGGAGACGGCGGGCTGGGCGCCGCGGATCAGGGCGACGTCGGTGGAGGTGCCGCCCATGTCGTAGGTGATGACGTTCGCAAATCCGGCTCGGCGCGCCGTGTAGGCGGCCGCCATGACGCCGGAAGCCGGTCCGGACATGACGGTCTTGGCCGCCTCGCGGGTGACCAGGCCGGCCGAGATCATGCCACCATTGCCGTTCATGACCAAGAACTCGCGCCGGTAGCCGCGCGCCTGCAATTCCCGTCGCAGACGTCCGACATAGCGTTCGAGGATCGGTTGCACCGAGGCGTTCACCGCCGCCGTGACGCCGCGTTCGAACTCGCGCGCTTCCGACAGCAGCGCATGGCCCGTGGTGATGTGCCCGTTCGGCCAGAGTTCGGCGGCGATCTCGGCGGCGCGGAGTTCGTGCGCCGGGTTGGCGTAGGCGTGCAGGAAGTGGATGACGAGGGATTCGCAGCCGTCGTCGAGCAGGTCGCGGACCGTGGCCCGTACCCCCGCCTCGTCGAGCGCGACCCGCACGGAGCCAGAAGCGTCCATTCGCTCCGCGACTTCGCGCCGCAGGTTGCGCGGGATGACCGGCACGAAGACGCCGGTCATGCCATAGGGCTGCGGCCGCGTGCGCCGGCCGAGTTCGATGACGTCGCGGAAACCGGCCGTGGTGATCATTCCGGTCCGGGCAAGCCGGCGCTCCAGGACGGCGTTCGTCGTGGTGGTCGTGCCGTGCACGAGGAGATCGATGCCGTCGATCGGAAAACCGATCGATTCCAGAGCCTTGACCACCCCGAACGCCTGGTTGTCGATCGTGGTCGGGGTCTTGGCAAGCCGGACCTTGCCGCCGTCCCTGCCGTCGATGAGGATCAGGTCAGTGAACGTTCCGCCGACGTCCACGCCGGCGACCACTCCGGCCGATGAAGCGCCGGTTTTCTCGTTCATGGCGGATTCCCGAAACGCGCGCCCTACGGATCCGGCGCCATTTGGAATGGGCGTCTACCCGTGCGCCTTGACCCAATTTTCATTTGTATACTAATAAATTCGGGGAGCAAGAGAGAGGTTCGCGAGGCCTCTTTCAGCCATCCAGACCGCCTGCGGAGACGCCGCGAGAGGTCAAGCCGCACGTACTCCAGACATGAGGTCGAGCCGATGATTCCGGTTCCCGCCAACGCCAATGCCGAGCCGCTGAAATTCCCGATCCCGGCGAACGTCCATGCCGAGACGGTGGTATCGGTGAAGCACCATACCGACCGCCTGTTCTCGTTCCGCATCACGCGTCCGCAGAGTTTCCGCTTCCGTTCGGGCGAGTTCGTCATGATCGGCCTGCCGAACGCGGAGAAGCCGGTCTTCCGTGCCTATTCGATCGCCAGCCCTGCATGGGACGACGAACTGGAGTTCTACTCGATCAAGGTACCAGACGGTCCGCTGACCTCGGAACTTCAGAAGATCGTGCCGGGCGACACGATCCTGCTGCGCCAGAAGTCGACGGGCACGCTGGTCGTCGATGCGCTGAAGCCCGGCAAGCGGCTGTGGATGATCGCCACCGGCACCGGCATCGCGCCCTTCGCCAGCCTCATCCGCGATCCCGATACCTACGAAAAGTTCGACCAGATCGTGCTCACCAACACCTGCCGCGACGTCGCCGAGTTGCAGTACGGCGATGCGTTGTTCCAGAGTGTGTCTCAGGATCCGCTGATCGGCGAACTCACGCAAGGACGGCTGTCCTACTACGCCTCCACCACCCGCGAACCTTCCGAAAACACCGGCCGCATCACCGACCTGATCGCTTCGGGGAAACTGTTCTCGGATCTCGGCGTGACCGCCTTCGATCCGGAGGTGGACCGGGTGATGATCTGCGGCTCGCTGGACATGATCCGCGACGTCAAGGACCTGGTCGAGAAGGCGGGGCTGGTCGAGGGCTCCAATGCCGCGCCCGCCGATTTCGTGGTCGAGCGCGCCTTCGTGGGGTGACAGCCGCGATTTTTCGGTCGCACCGAATTCAAAAAGGGCGCCGCAGCGGGCGCCCTTTCCGTTTGGTCCTGGGACTACAGCCTTACTGCGGCAGCTGGTCGTCGACGCCTTCGACGTAGAAGTTCATGCCGAGCAGCGTGCCGTCGTCGGCGGTCTCGCCTTCCTTCAGCCACTCCGAACCGTCCTGCTTGTTGATCGGACCTGCGAAGGGCTTGAGTTCGCCCGACTTGATCTTGGCTTCGGTCTCCTCGGCGAGCTTCTTCACGTCGTCGGGCATGTTGGTGTAGGGCGCCATCACGACGTGGCCTTCCTTCATGCCGCCCCAGACGTCCTGCTGCTCCCAGGTGCCGTCCATCACCGCCTTGACGCGTTCGGTATAGTACGGACCCCAGTCGTCGACGATCGAGGTGAGCTGTGTCTCGGGACCGAACTTGATCATGTCGGAGGCCTGGCCGAAAGCCTTGACACCGCGCTCCTGAGCGACCTGCATCGGCGCGGCGGAATCGGTGTGCTGGGTGATGATGTCGACGCCCTGGTCGATCAGCACCTTGGCCGCATCCGCTTCCTTGCCCGGATCGAACCATGTGTTCGCCCACACCACCTTGACCTTGAAGTCGGGATCGACCGACTGCGCGCCAAGCACGAAGGCATTGATGCCCATGACCACTTCCGGGATCGGGAACGAGGCGATGTAGCCGGCCACGCCCTTTTTCGACAGGCTGGCGGCGATGACGCCCTGCACGTAGCGACCTTCGTAGAACCGCGAATTGTAGGTGGCGACGTTCGGATGGTCGCGCTTGAAGCCGGTCGCGTGCTCGAACTTCACGTCCGGGAACTTGGCGGCCACCTTGTTCGTCGCATCCATGTAGCCGAAGGAGGTGGTGAAGATGATGTCGCATCCCGACCGCGCGAAGCGCTCGATGGCGCGCTCGGCGTCGGCGCCTTCGGGAACGCTCTCGAGGTAGGACAACTCCACCTTGTCCTCACCGAGGTTCTTCTGCATTTCGAGAGCGCCCTGGTGATGCTGGTACGAATAGCCGAAATCGCCGATCGGCCCGACATAGATGTAGCAGGCCTTGGTCTTGTCCTGCGCCAGCACCGTTCCCGCCGACATCACGGCCGCGGCGGCGGCGATTGCAAACATTGTTCTTTTCATTTTTCGGGTCCTCTGTTGGTTTCTAATAGGGGCAAACATCCCAGCCGTTCTAGCGATCGGGCACGAACGGCAGCCCCAGGGAAGCCGGCGTGTTCATCATCGTAAGCCGCCTGTTCCGGGAAATCAGGACAAGGACGACGATGGTCGCCAGATAGGGAAGCGAAGAAAGGAACTGCGACGGGATCGCCTTGATGAGCCCCGCCAGCCAGTAGAGCGGCCCCGGAAGCCCGGAGAGATCCGCGAGATTGGTCGCCTGGATATGCAGTTGCGCGATCGTGAGCGCACCGAAGAGGTAGGCGCCGGCTAGCACGCGCCATGGCCGCCACGAAGCGAACACGACGAGCGCAAGCGCGATCCAGCCGCGGCCGGCCGTCATGTTCTCGATCCACTGGGTGGTGTAGACCAGCGAGAGCTGGGCGCCCGCCAGCCCGGCGCAGAAGCCGCCGAACATCACCGCCATGTAGCGGATCGTGATCACCTTGATGCCGAGGGCATGCGCCGACGAATGGCTGTCGCCGACCGAGCGCAGCGTGAGGCCGGCGCGGGTGCGGAAAAGGAACCACATCACGCCCGCCGTAAGCAGCAGCGAGATGTAGAACATCGGGTCCTGCCCGAACAGTAGTTGGCCGACCAGCGGGATGTCCGTCAGGACGGGAATGTCGAGAACGCCCAGCTTCACGCCGGGCTGGCCGACGAAGGCTTCCCCGATCATCCCCGAAAGACCAATCCCGAGGAGCGTGAGGGCCAGCCCCGTCGCCACCTGGTTGGTGACGAGCGCCAGCGCCAGAAAACCGAACAGCAGCGAAAAGACCATGCCGGCCAACCCGCCGGCGAGGATGCCGATCCAGGCGTTGCCGCTCGTTAGTGCGGCGCCGAACGCGACGACGGCGCCCATGAGCATCATGCCCTCGACACCGAGATTGAGAACGCCGGAACGTTCCACCACCAGCTCGCCTATGGCGGCCAGAAGCAGCGGCGTCGCCGCCGTCGCGATCGTCAGGAGGATCGCCTCAGCCATGCCCATGGGCGGTCTCCAGCACGGGGGCAGCGGGCGTCGCCGCCGGGGCGGGGCGCACGAAGCGGACGCGGTAATGGATCAGCGTATCGCAGGCCAGAACGAAGAACAGAAGCATTCCCTGGAAAGCGCGCACCGTCTTGTCGGTGATGCCGATCGCGATCTGCGCAGCCTCGCCGCCGAGATAGGACAGCGCAAGCACGAAGCCGGCAGCAATGATGCCGAGCGGGTTCAGCCGCCCCAGGAAGGCGACGATGATGGCCGCGAAGCCGTAGCCGGGCGAGATCGACGGCTGCAGGCGTCCGATCGCGCCGGAGACCTCGGTGATGCCCGCCAGACCGGCGAGCGCACCCGACAGGAGAAAGGCGAAGACGATGGTCCGCGTGGTCGAGAAGCCACCGAAGCGCCCTGCCCTCGGGCTCTGGCCGATCACCTTGATCTCGAAACCCTTTAGCGTGCGCGAAAGCATGAACCAGACCACGACCGCCGCCACGAGCGCGAAAGCGATGCCCCAGTTGGCGCGGCCGGACATCGGGAACAGTTCCGGCACGATCGCCCAGGAATGAAACGGCGGCGCCTGGGGGAAGCTCATCGCGGCGGGATCGCGCCAGGGGCCCCTCACCAGCCAGTCGAGGATCAGTTGCGCGACATAGACCAGCATGAGCGAGGTCAGGATTTCGTTGGTGTTGAACCGCGCCTTCAGGATCGCGGGGATGCCGGCGTAGAGCGCGCCGCCCAGGGCACCGAAGAGCAGCATGAGCGGCAGGACGGCGGCGTTCTGGAAATCGGGGAAATAAAGCGGGATCGCGCTGCCCGCGATCGCGCCGATGGTGAACTGGCCTTCCGCACCGATGTTCCAGTTCGAGGACAGGAAGCAGACCGATAGACCGACCGCGATCAGGATCAGCGGCGCGGCCTTGATGGCAAGCTCGTGCAACGACCAGACTTCCGTCAGGGGATCGACGAAGTAGGCATAAAGTCCATCGACCGGGTTCTTGCCGAGTGCGGCGAAGATGATGGCGCCGGCCACCACCATGAGCGCGAAGGCGATGAAGGGGGACAGCGCGGAAAAGAGCTTCGACTGCAGCGGACGGCGAACGAGTTCGATGCGCATCAGGCCGGCTCCGCCGCATGATCGTGAACGTGGCCCGGCTCGGCGCCACCCATCAGGAGGCCGATCTTCTCGAAGGTTGCCTCGGCGCGCGGCAGCGGCCTCGACAGCGATCCATTGTGCATGACCGCGATGGCGTCGGAGATCTCGAAGAGCTCGTCGAGATCCTGGCTGATCACGAGCACCGCCGAGCCGGCGCGGGCGAGTTCGATCACCGCCTGGCGAATGCGCGAGGCAGCGCCCGCGTCGACGCCCCAGGTCGGCTGGTTGACCACGAGCACTGCAGGCTGGCGATCGAGTTCGCGCCCGATGATGAACTTCTGCAGGTTGCCGCCCGAGAGCGCCGAAGCCGGCGGATCCTCGGCGCTCTTGCGCACGTCCATTTCCCGGTTGATGCGCTTGGCGGCCGCCGAAACCGCGCCGTTGCGGATGGTACCGGCGGCGCCGAGGTAGGAGCCGCGATCCGTCGTGTGGCGCGACAGGAGCAGGTTTTCCGAAAGCCGCATGGCCGGCGCCGCACCATGGCCGAGCCGCTCCTCCGGCACGAAGGCCGCGCCCATGAGCCGGCGCGCGGAAATGCCCTTGCGTCCCGCCGGCTTTCCGTTGATGCACACCGTTTCGGGTCGGTCCTGCACGACCTCGCCCGAGATCGCCTCGAAGAACTCCCCCTGGCCGTTGCCGGCGACACCCGCGATGCCGATGACCTCCCCTGCCCGGACATCCAGCGAGATGTCGCGCAGGGGAATGGAGAAAGGCGTGGCCGGTGCGCGGCTCAGGCGGTCGATGCGCAGCAGGACTTCGGCGCCGGCGATATCATCGGAGTGCTCCCGGACGACCGCCTGCACTTCGCTGCCCACCATCATGCTGGCGAGCGAGGCGGCGGTCTCCTGGCGCGGATCGCAGTGGCCGACGACCTTGCCATGGCGCAGCACCGTGGCGCGGTCGCACATGCGCTTCACCTCCTCCAGCCGGTGCGAGATGTAGAGGATCGACTTGCCCTCGCCGCGCAGCCGCTCCAGCGTCTCGAACAGCTTGTCGGCCTCCTGCGGGGTGAGCACCGACGTCGGCTCGTCGAGGATGATCAGCTGCGGCGTCTGCAGCAGGCAGCGGATGATCTCGATGCGCTGGCGTTCACCGACCGAGAGGTCGCCGACCATCGCATAGGGATCGAGCGGCAGGCCGTAGCTGTAGGACAACGCCTGAGCCTTGGCGGCGATGGTCGAGATCGGCGTCTTGTCGTCGAGCGACAGCGCGATGTTCTCGGCCGCCGTCAATGCTTCGAACAGGGAGAAGTGCTGGAAGACCATGCCGATCCCGAGCCTGCGCGCCTCGCTCGGGCTGGTGATGCGCACTGCGCGGCCCTGCCACCGGATCTCGCCCGCGTTGGGCTCGAGCGAGCCGAACAGCATCTTCACCAGGGTCGACTTGCCGGCTCCGTTCTCGCCGAGCAGGGCGTGGATCTCGCCCCGCGCGATGTCGAGGTCGATCCCGTCGCACGCCTTCAGGGTCCCGAATACCTTGGTGAGACCGCGGACGTCGAGAAGGGTGTCGCCCCCGTGAGCGCGTTCGTCCGCCAAACCGCCTTACCCCATTATTTTTCTTGTCGTTCCCGATCGCGATCGTAGGCGCGGTGGTTGCGCCGCGGAAAGCGACCTGCTCATTGAAAGAGCTTCAACAATTTACGCGCAATTTCAAGGCAGGAGTATCGTCGTCCCCGTCGTCTTGCGGCTTTCGAGGTCTGCATGGGCCTGCGCGGCGTCCCGCAGGGCGTAGCGCTGGTTGATCTCGACCTTCACGATCCCCTTCGCGACCACCTCGAACAGGTTCGCGGCGGCCGATTCCAGATCCTCGCGCTTGCCCACATAGGTGAAGAGCGTCGGACGCGTGGCGAAGAGCGAGCCCTTCTGCGACAGGATGCCGAGGTTGAACGGCGGGATGGGGCCGGACGACTGGCCGAAGCTGACGAAGAGGCCGAGCGGCCGCAGGCAGTCGAGCGAGGCCGGGAACGTGTCCTTGCCAACCGAATCGTAGACGACGTCGCATTTTCTGCCGCCGGTGATCGCCTTCACCTCCTCGACGAAATCCTGCGAATTGTAGTCGATGACGTGGTCGAAGCCGTGGGCCTTGGCCAGCGCCACCTTCTCGGGTCCGCCCGCCGTGCCGATCACCGTCGCGCCGATGTGCTTCGCCCACTGTCCGACCAGCAGGCCGACGCCGCCGGCGGCAGCATGGTAGAGGATGGTGTCGCCCGGCTTCACCTTGAAGGTCCGGTGCAGGAGATACTCCGCCGTCATGCCCTTCAGCATCATGGCCGCGGCCTGCTCGTCGGTGACGCCGTCGGGCACCTTGACGAGCGTCGCGGCCGGCATCACCCGTTCCTCGCAGTAGGATCCGATCGGGCTGACATAGGCGACGCGGTCGCCCGGCTTCAGCCAGTCGATGCCAGCGCCCACCTCCTCGACCACGCCGGCCGCCTCGTTGCCGGCGACGAGCGGCAGACCGTTCGGCGCCGGATAGAGCCCGCTGCGGAAATAGGTGTCCAGGAAGTTCAGGCCGATGGCGGTGTGCCGGACGCTAACCTGTCCCTCTCCGGGTGCGCCGACCTCGACGTCCTCGTAGACGAGGACTTCCGGCCCGCCGTGATTGTGAACCCGCACTGCCTTAGGCACTCTTTGAACTCCTTGCTCCAAGCTTCGGAAAGAGCTGCATGATCCCGCCGATGACGAAGAGATAGATCCCGGTCACCGCGATGCCGATCTTGACGAGTTCGAAGGCCCGCATGTCCTGGACGAGGGCCAGCGCCCCGAAGACGCACCAGGCGAAGAAGATCGGCAGGTTGATGTTGCGCAGCCTCTGGACGCGCACCGGATGCAGGAAATTGATCGGCACGAAAGTCAGGAAGCCGGCGAAGACCACGACGGCGAAGGACACCCATTCTCCCGGCTCGATGACGAAGAGGGTGAACACGACCATGTTCCAGACGACCGGGAACCCCTTGAAGAAGTTCTCCTTCGTCTTGATGCCCGTGTCGGCGTAGTAGATCGCGCTCGAAACCACGATGATGGCGGCCGAGAGGAACGAGAGCCCCTCGCCCATGAAGCCGCGCTGGTAGAGCGCAAAGGCCGGGATGAGCACGTAGGTGACGTAGTCGATGATGTTGTCGAGCATGTCGCCGGACCAGGTCGGGAGTATCTCCTTGACCTGGAGCTTGCGCGCGATCGGACCGTCGATCCCGTCGACGAACAGCGCCAGGCCCAGCCACCAGAACATGGCCGTCCAGCGCTCCTCGCTCGCCGCCACGAGCGACAGGAAGGCCAGGAACGAGCCCGACGCCGTCAGAAGATGCACCGAAAAGGCGCGTGCCTGCGGCCAGGTGACCTTCTTCCGGCTCAGGGGAATGCGTTCGGCGATCTTGCGGCCAATGATATTCTTGCTCACGGTCAGCGCAGGTCCATTTCCCGGCCGAACGACCTCGTCGCAACCCACGGCCCGGTCGGTCGGCAGTCAGCCCACCGCGTCGATCCGGTCTCGCCCGCGTGCCTGTGTCCGGCCATTCGCCCGTCGTCCTCCCATCATGGATTCCCCCAGAACAGTACAGGTAGGGCGGTCGACCGCACAAGCCATATCGACTTGGCGAACAGGGCAATCACCTCAGGTTAACCCGGCTGGTGCAGTGAGCTTGCGAATATGATTCATGGGTGGCTCCTTCTGGCTGGAGCCGTTCGATGCCGCGATCCGCTACGTCCGTTTTCATCCTCGATCATTTTTCGGCGCTGTCTGATCCACGCCAGCGCTAGCGGGTCTTGTACCCTCGAGGAGCGCCGCCACCTCGTCTGCCATCAGGTCGATTGGCTGATCTCCGACCGGCGTTATCCCGACGAGCCGGGCCTGCCGCATCTGGCCATGATCGGCGTGGTCGAGACCAGGGTCGAACGCGCCGGCAAAAACTATGCGCGAGCGACGCTACTACGGCGCCTCCGCCAAGCTCGACGCCCGCGTCTTCGCGCTCGCCACCCGAGCCCACTGGGGCGTCGAAAACAGGCTCCACTGGGTCCTCGACGTCGTCTTCCACGACGACCTCGCCCGCCTCAGAACCGGAAACGGGCCGCAAAACATGGCCGTCGTCAAACACATCGCCATGAACCTCGTCAGAAACCCGAAGGACAAACATAGCCTCAAGGTCAGACGAAAACGCGCAAACCTCAATCCAGACTACCTCGAAACCCTCATCCGCCAGACCCCGTCTACCTGAAGCGATTCCCCTGACTTGGCGGACTTGGCGCTATCGATGGTGCGAACCTCGTATCGTTCAAGGACATCTTGGATTGCGCCAGCATTGACAACTCGGCGGGGTTGCCCGCCACGGCGGTGAGGCTGTTGTCAAGTATACAAAAAGCGCGGCTTGCGTCCCCGGCTATTGCCGATTAATCCCGCGGAATGACAGCGGCCGGCGAAGAGCGTTATCCCATCATTCAAGCCCTGCGTGCCATCGCCGTAACATCGGTGGTTGGCTATCATGCAGGTCTTTCATTTCTCCCGGGCGGGTTCGTCGGGGTCGACGTTTTCTTCGCCATCTCCGGGTTCCTCATCATCAACCACATCATCGCTGAACATCATAGAGGAGTATTCACCTTTGCATCGTTCTACGCCAAGCGAGCGATCCGGATACTTCCGCCTTACTATATAGTCATCATCGCCAGTGTGATTATTGGAGACTATGTGCTTGTGTTCGATGAAGAAGTAGAACGTTTCGGACAGGAAGTCGTCTGGTCTTCTCTGATGCTGGCGAACTACCTCTTTCTCGGTCAGCAAGGTTACTTCGATATTGCGGCGGAAACAAAACCATTGTTGCACCTGTGGACACTCGCCGTTGAAGAGCAGTTCTATCTGGTGGTGCCACTTA
The DNA here is from genome assembly GCA_963747465.1 of uncultured Alphaproteobacteria bacterium. Lineage (GTDB taxonomy): Bacteria > Pseudomonadota > Alphaproteobacteria > Rhizobiales > Rhizobiaceae > Aquibium. The sequence continues at coordinate 188,992 of CAVVFC010000002.1, read as the reverse complement.
TCATCAGCGGAGCATGCATATTGGCTCGCCGCCTGCCGCCCAAAGCGCGGGGTACTGTCGGATGGGCGCTGGCTCTCCTGGCGATGCTAGTATTGTTTTTCTTCTGCATTCGCCTGTCGGTGTCCGTTCCAAAAAGAAGTGAGTCATTTCAGCGGGTTGTGATTTTAGTCGGATTGCTGAGATTCGACGGAGATCATGATGCCCTGGACCGAAACCACTCGCCCCCACTATGAACGGCGCTGCCAGCGTTACGCAAGCGACCTCACGGACGCGGAGTGGGCGCTGATCGAGCCGCTGATGCCGGCGCCAAACCGCATCGGCCGGCCCCGGAAAACAGACTTGCGCGAGGTTGTGAACGCGCTGCTTTACATGGCTTCGTCGGGCGGAGCCTGGCGCCTGTTGCCAAAGGACTTCCCGCCATTCTCGACGGTGCAGAAATACTTCTGGCGCTGGCGCGACGAGGGCCTGCTGCGGGCTATCAACAATGAACTCGTCATGGCAGCGCGCGAGGCCGAAGGTCGGGAGGCGAGCCCGTCCGCCGGCGTCATCGACAGCCAGAGCGTAAAGACCACCGAAAGCGGCGGCGTTCGGGGCTTCGACGCCGGCAAGAAGGTCAAGGGTCGCAAGCGCCACATCGTCGTCGACACGTCGGGCCTGCTGGTCGGCGTGGTCGTTCACGCCGCCGACATCCAGGATCGCGATGGCGCGCCTGCCGTCCTGAAGTCCATCCTCAAGCGCTGGCCGTGGCTGCGCCATATCTTTGCCGACGGCGGCTATGCCGGGCCGAAACTCCGGGGCGCCCTGCAGAAGATCGGCAAGTTCACGATGGAGATCGTCAAGCGTTCCGACAGTGCCAAAGGCTTCGAGATCCTACCGCGCCGATGGGTCGTCGAGCGAACCTTTGCATGGCTCGGAAGGTGCCGAAGGCTGGCCAAGGACTTCGAGCGCACCATCGAATCCGCACAGGCCTGGGTCCACATCGCAAACATCCGAATGCTCACCCGACGGCTTGCAAGGGCCTGAAAACACTGCGGTCATTCTGATTCAGACACTCGGAAGGAGAGACGAATCACGCGTTCTTTCAAATGCCGCTTAGAGCGTGGGAGTTTATCGCGGGAGCGATGATGGCTGCACTAGCCAAGACGTTGAGAGACCTTCCCGCGGTGGTGAACGAACTCGCGTTGACCATGGGACTCGTTTTGATCGGGTATTCCGTCCTTACATTTAGAGGCGATATGCCATTCCCGTCCTACTGGGCAGCCTTCCCGGTGGCGGGCGCATGCCTGATCATCGCCGCTGGTTCGTCGGGCCAGTCCGGGTACATCACGAGACTTCTGTCGGTGGGGCCGGTCGTTCTCATTGGCGCAGTTTCCTACGGCTGGTATCTTTGGCACTGGCCTCTCCTGACGTTCGGACGCATCTATTCGTTCATGGAACCCAGCCTCGCTCGCGATCTGTCGCTGTCGCTGGTCGCGTTTGGACTATCGCTCCTCATGTACTGGATCGTGGAAAAACCTCTTGGTCGCGCCCGACGCGTCGGAAGCATACGCTTGAATTGGCGTCCGGTCGGAGCTGGCGTGCTGGGGTCCGCATTCATTGCTGGTCTGGGGCTTTTGCTGCCGACAGTTATCGGCGCGACCGCCTCTGGAGCAGGAGGCTCTAGCAGGGAGCGGCCCGTCACTGTTGCTACCTGCCGGAAGGACATAGATGCTTGCCTTGGTGGCAAAGAGACGGCAGTCTTCGTCATTGGCGATTCCCAAGTCGGCGCGGCTCTACCGGGCTTTGCCGACTTCTATTCAGGTCGCAAAATCGTCGGCGCAAATACGGCCGCATGTCTCCCGTTCTACGGCATCCAGACACCGACACGACCGGCCGCGAACCGGGAATTTTGCAACCAGGCAAAGGCGGATGTCCTTCAGACGGTGCGAGATGGATTACCTACGCGAGGCGCGATACTGCTTGCGCGCTGGAACATCTATACGCCCTGGAAGATTGAACTAGGTGGATCAGAGAGGGTGCCTTTCACGAGCGACGATGTTCCCTCCGCAGATGCGACGCCGCAAGAGCATTTCGTCACGGCCGCAAGGAACTCCGTTCAACGCCTTCACGACGCAGGAATTGAGCGGATTCTAGTTGTCCTGCCAAATCCCGAGTTCCGGATGCGCGCACCGGAATGCGTGGTCCGATCGATCGCCTACGGGCTCGACGTGGACCGGAAGTGCGCGGTGCCTCGCTCGATCGTAGACAATCGACGAGCAATGGCTCGCCAGTGGCTCGTTGAAGCGATGAACGGACTGTCTTTCGTGCGTGTGATTGAGCCGATCGGCATCTTCTGTGACGAGGAGCTTTGCCGTCCAAATGATACGGACGGTGTTCCACTCTTTCAGGACGACGACCATCTGAGTTTTGCCGGAACAAGATATCTGGCATCGCGCTTCCGTCCAGACTTTGAATGGGTGGGCGGGATCGAATCACATTAACTTCAATGGCAGGGGCAACTCACCGCGGAATGGGTCGGGAAAGATACTCATCAAGTCCTGAGCAGAATTCTGGACAGCATCCGATCGGTCGACTGAGTTTGCGAAACCCACGAAGTTCCTGTTCCCTGCGCAAGGATGAGGAGCTGCTTCGGGGCCAGCAGCGCATTACCGCGAGGACGAGGTCGCAGGCTGACATCAGCCCGAGGCCGACCGGGCGGCATATGGCGGTTCACGCTCGCCTTCAGCGGCAGCCGGCATTCATTCTTTGGTCAATCCACGGAGTGTGGGGGGACAGCGATTTCCAAATCGAATGACACGAAACGCCTCGTCTCCGAATCCGTCAGAATTATCGCCGCACTTCGCGATGTGCCTCCGCTGTATCGAGCCCCGGGTTATCCCCGCCGCACCCAAGTACAGGTCATCGGGTAATCACTATCCCGGGCGAGCGGGGCCTCAGAATGACGATCTCAAATCTCGAAAGTCCACGGCTTGCCACGCTGCGGGAGCGGGCCGCGTGGGCACCATGTTGATGCCCATCGATGCATTCCCCTGCCGGAGCTAGATCGTTGCGGTTGCCTGACGCAGGAAGAAATCGCCCAAGGTGCATGGCGGAACGGTTCCTTCCGGCAGATCGGACCGGCGTTCGCAGCATCGGCGATGACGCTTTTGATGCTGGTCAAGGCGAGAACGCGCGCCTTGCCTAGTAGGCTTCCGGGTCTCGGGTGAAGGTATTGGAATGGATGCTCCGATCTTTTCGGCACGCGGCCTGACGAAGGTCTATCGCACCGGCGAAGTGGAGGTCTTCGCCCTGCGCGGCGTCGACCTCGACCTCGCGGAAGGCGAGATGGCGGTCATGCTCGGTCCCTCGGGCAGCGGCAAGTCGACGCTGCTCAACATCATGGGCGGGCTCGACACCGCCACGTCGGGCACGCTGCGCTTCCGCGACCAGGAACTGACCGGCTTCTCCGAGCGGCAGCTCACGCGCTACCGGCGCGACCATGTCGGCTTCGTCTTCCAGTTCTACAACCTGATCCCCAGCCTCACGGCCTGGGAGAACGTCGCGCTCGTCACCGAGATCGCCGCCCATCCGATGAAACCTGACGAGGCGCTGGCGATGGTCGGGCTGAAGGACCGGATGAGCCACTTCCCGGCCCAGCTCTCGGGCGGCGAGCAGCAGCGGGTCGCCATCGCCCGCGCCATCGCCAAGCGGCCCGAGGTGATGCTCTGCGACGAGCCGACCGGGGCGCTGGACTCCAGGACCGGCGTCCTCGTGCTGGAGGCGCTGTCGCGCATCAACGAGGAACTGAACACGACGATGGCGATCATCACCCACAATGCCGGCATCCGGCAGATCGCGCACCGCGTGTTCTCGTTCAGGGACGGGCGCATCGCCGAGGCCTCCGTCAACGAAGAGCGGGTGAAGCCCGCCGAGGTGACCTGGTAGGCCGATGTCAGTCCTCGACAGAAAACTCCTGCGCGACATCGGCCGCATCTGGGCCCAGGTGCTGGCGATTTCGCTCGTCATGGCCTGCGGCGTCATGACCATCGTCATCGCGATCGGCGCCTACCGCTCGCTCGACGAGACGCGGGCCGCCTTCTACGAACGCTACCGCTTTGCCACCGTCTTTTCCGGACTGACCCGCGCGCCGCTGCAATTGCGGCCGCAGATCGCGGCGATTCCCGGCGTGAGCGGCGCAGAACTGCGCATCGTGAAGCCCGTGCTCCTCGACATGCCCGGCATGGCCGAGCCCGCGACAGGGCTCGCCATCTCGCTTCCCGACCGCGGGGAGCCGGCGGTGAACAGGGTCTACCTGCGCAGCGGCCGCCTGCCCGAGCCCGGCCGCACCGGCGAGGTGGCGGTGACGGAACCCTTCGCGCTGGCCCACCGAATGGGACCGGGCTCCACCTTTTCCGCCATCATGAACGGGCGCAAGCGCACGCTGACCGTCACCGGCATCGTACTCTCGCCGGAATACATCTACGCCATCGGCCCCGGCGACATGGTGCCCGACCAGCGCCGCTTCGGCGTCTTTTTCATGCCGCGCACGGCGCTCGCCGGCATCTTCGATATGGAGGGTGCGTTCGACGACGTCGCGCTGCGCACCCACCGGGGCGCGGACCTGCGCGATGTCGTCGATGCGCTCGACGCGATCCTGATGCCTTTTGGCGGCACCGGCGCGCATGACCGCGCGGACCAGATCTCGCATGCCTTCCTGGACAACGAGCTCGTTCAGCTGCGCGCCATGGCGACGATCATCCCGCCGGTCTTCCTGTTCGTCTCGGCCTTCCTCGTCAACATGATCCTGACGCGGCTGATCGCGCTGGAACGCGAGCAGGTCGGGCTGATGAAGGCGGTCGGCTACTCCTCGCTGGCTGTCGCCTGGCACTATGCCAAGCTGACGCTGCTGATCTCCGTCGTCGGCATCGCGATCGGCTCTCTCGCGGGCAACTGGCTCGGGCGCGGAATGACGCGGCTCTACGCCGAGTTCTTCTCCTTCCCCTTCCTGATCTTCCGCCAGAGCCTCGATCTCTACGTGATCGCCGCCGCAGTCAGCGCATCGGCCGCACTCGCCGGCGCCGCACGGGCGATCCGGGGCGTCGTCTCGCTGCCGCCGGCCGTCGCCATGCGGGCGCCTGCGCCGACGCAGTACCACACCCTGCTTGCCGGCGGCGCAGGGCTCGCGACCGTCTTCTCGCAGCTGACGATCATGGCGCTCCGCCACCTCGTGCGCTGGCCGGTGCGCACGCTGCTCACCACCTTCGGCACGTCGCTCGCCGTGGCGCTGCTGGTGACGGCGCTGTTCTCCTTCGATTCCATCGCGTTCATGGTCGATACCGTGTTCTTCCGCACCGAGCGGCAGGATGCGACGCTGAGTTTCGGAATGGAGCGCTCGCCGCGAGCCCTCCAGGCCGTCGCGCAGATGCCTGGCGTCCTGCTGGCGGAGGGCTTTCGTGCGGTGCCGGTGATCCTGCGCAAGGGCCACCGCGAGCGGCGCATAGCCATTTCGGGCGTCACGCCCGGTTCGGATCTCGCAAGGGTGCTCGACGAGGACCTCGTCCCGGTCCAGCCGCCGCCGAGCGGCCTCATGGTGTCGGAGCGGGTGGCGAGGCTGCTTCGTCTGGAGATCGGCGACCTCGTCGAGGTCGAACTCCTGGAACGAGGCCACCGCCTGGAACAAGTGCCCGTCACCAGCATCGTCGAGAGCTTCGTCGGGCTGGCGGTCTACATGGATTCCGCCGCGCTCGACCGGCTGGCCGGCAATGGTCCCCGGCTGTCGGCAGTCCGCATCGCCATCGACCGCCCGCGCCTGGACGACCTCTACGAGACGGTCAAGCGCACTCCGGCGGTCGCCTCGATCGCGCTCCAGGGGGTGTCGCGCCAGCATTTTCGCGAGACGGTCGAGCAGAACATCACGGTCATGACCACGCTCTATGCCGTGCTTGCCGTGATCATAACCTTCGGCGTCGTCTACAACTCCGCCCGCATCCAGCTTTCCGAACGGGCGCGCGAACTGGCGAGCCTGCGGGTGCTCGGCTTCACGCGCGGCGAGGTGTCGAGCGTGCTCCTGATCGAACTCGGCGTCGTGGTGGCGCTGGCGCAGCCGCTCGGCTGGGCGCTCGGCTACGGCTTTTCATGGGCGGTGGTGCGCGGTTTCGAAAGCGACCTGTTCCGCATCCCCTTCGTGGTCAGCCGGTACACCTTCGCCATCGCCAGCCTCGTGGTCGTCGCGGTCGCTGTGCTTTCCGCGCTCATCGTGCGCAGCCGGATCGACCGCCTCGACCTCGTGCGCGTGCTCAAGACAAGGGAATGATCGAGATGAAATCCAAGTGGTTCAAGCGCCTGGGGCTGGCCCTGCTCGCGCTGGCGGTCGTGGCCGGTTTCGCCTGGGCGCTGCGCGAGCAGCCGGCGCTTGTCGACGTCGCCGAGGTCGTCGAGGCGCCGATGCGCGTGGAGATACGCGAGGAAGGCAAGACCCAGGTGCGCGAGGTCTATACCGTGTCGGCGCCCATCGCCGGCAGGCTGTCGCGCACCGTTCTTGACGAGGGCGACCCGGTCGTCGGCGGTGAGACGGTGGTGGCTGCGATCCGTCCGCTGGATCCGCCGCTGATCGACCGGCGCACCGAGGCCGAGCTGCTCGCTGCGCGCGATGCGGCGAAGTCGGGTGTCGGCATCGCCGAGAGCGAATTGCAGCGCGTGCGCACTGCGCTGCGGCTGGCGGAGGAGGAACTGGCGCGGGCGCTGAAACTGTTCGGACCCGGCGTCATATCCGAAAGCGCGCTGCAGAAGGCGCAGAACGCGGTCGAGCTGCAGAAGGCGGCGGAAGAATCTGCCCAAGCCACCGTCGCCTTCCGCCGTGCGGAACTGGCGAGCGCGGAGGCGCGGCTGCTCCTGCCGGACGCGACAGGTTCCGACGACGACAGCTGCTGCGTCAGCCTGTTCGCCCCCGTCGACGGGTCCATCCTTGCCGTGCATGCCAGGAGCGAGCAGGCAATCCCCGCCGGTGCCCTGATCGCCGAGATCGGCGACACGGGCGATCTCGAGGTCGTCGTCGATCTCCTGTCCTCGGATGCCGTGCGGATCGGCCCCGGCACCAGGGCCGAAATCAGCGACTGGGGCGGCGACCGTTCCTTGCAGGCGACGGTGCGCCGCGTCGATCCGGCCGCCTTCACCAAGGTCTCCGCGCTCGGCATCGAGGAGCAGCGGGTCAACGCCGTGCTCGACCTCGACGAAAGCGACACTCGCCTCGGTCACGGCTACCGCGTCTTCGCGGAGATGACGGTCTGAGACTGCGAGGCCTGCGTGCAGGTGCCGATCTCGGCGCTGTTCCGCAGCGGCGATGCCTGGAACGTCTTCGTGGTGGACGGCGAGCGGTTGCGCCAGGCGGAAATCGAGATCGGCCAGATGAACGACCGGACCGCGCAGGTCCTGTCGGGGATCGCGCCGGGCGCCACCCTCGTGGTGCATCCGGCCGATACACTGAGCGACGGCGCGCTCGTCGCGCGGCGCGACTGAACGGCGACACGACGCAGTCGCCGGTTCAGGACGGGCGCTACCGCACGCCCCGACTGCAGCCGCGGAGTTCCTCGACGTTGCGGGGTGAACCACACGGCTCACCCTACCGCCATCCGCGGATGGTGCGGCCCCTCCCCGCCCCGATCTGCTGCGTCGGGATCAGTCGTCGGCTTCGGCGTCGGCGACGATGCGCTTGATCGCGATGAAGCTGTCCGGACTGACAGAAATCGAATTGATACCGCACCCGACGAGGAAGCGTGCGAACTCCGGATGATCGCTTGGCGCCTGTCCGCACAGGCCGATCTTGCTGCCGGCCTTGCGCGCTTCCGAAACGACCTTCGAAATCATCCATTCGACGGCAGGATCCTGCTCGTCGAAGAGCCCCGCCAGTTCGGCGGAATCACGGTCGACGCCCAGGGTCAGCTGGGTCAGGTCGTTCGAGCCGATCGAGAAGCCGTCGAAACGCTTCGCGAATTCCGATGCGAGAACCACGTTCGCAGGTATCTCGCACATGACGTAGACTTCCAGGCCGTTCTCGCCGCGCTTCAAGCCGTTTTCGGCCATCACATCGAGGACACGGTCGGCCTCGCTGATCGAGCGGCAGAACGGGATCATGACGACGACGTTGTCGAAGCCCATCTCTTCGCGCAGTCGCCTGATCGCCCGGCATTCGAGGGCGAAGCCTTCGCGGTAGCGCGGCGAATAATATCGGGCGGCGCCGCGGAAGCCGATCATGGGGTTTTCTTCATCGGGTTCGAACTGCGCCCCGCCGAGAAGTCCCGCATATTCGTTGGTCTTGAAATCGCTCATGCGCACGATGACCGGCCTCGGATGGACGGCGGCGGCGATCCGCGCGAGCCCGCGCGACAGCCGATCGACGAAGTAGTCCGTCTTGTCGGCATAGCCGCGCGTCAGTTGCTCGATCTCGTCGCGGACCTTTTCGTCGCGTACCTCGTCGAAGCGCACCAGCGCCATCGGGTGGACACGGATGTGGTTGCCCACCACGAACTCCATGCGCGCGAGCCCGACGCCGTCCGCCGGCAGGCGCCACCAGCGGAAGGCTGCGGCCGGGTTGGCGAGGTTGAGCATCACCTGCGTCTTCGTGGCCGGAATGTCGTCCATGCGCACGGTTTCGGTATGGATCCCGGCGATGCCCGCATAGACGAAACCTTCGTCGCCCTCCGCGCACGAGACGGTCACGTCCTGTTCATCATGCAGCACATGCGTTGCATTGCCGGTGCCCACGATTGCCGGAAGGCCGAGTTCGCGGCTGACGATCGCGGCATGCGAGGTGCGCCCGCCGTGATCGGTCACGATGGCCGCCGCCCGCTTCATGATCGGAACCCAGTCCGGATCGGTCGTTCCGGTGACCAGCACCGATCCGTCGATGAAGCGGTCGATGTCGCGCGCGTTCTCGATGATGCAGACGCGGCCGCCGACCGCCGCCGAACCGATCGCAAGGCCCTTGGCCAGCGTCTTTCCGTGTCCGGAGACGGAATAGGATTTCAACGCCGCCGTGTCGGCCCGGGACTGCACCGTCTCTGGTCGCGCCTGGACGATGAACATCTCGCCGGTCTCGCCGTCCCTGGCCCATTCCATGTCCATCGCGCAGCCGTAGTGCTCCTCGATCGTGACCGCCCAGGTCGCCAGGCGCAGGATCTCGGCATCCTCCAGCACGAACCCCGCACGCTCGGCCTTGGAGGTCGGAACGTTCCTCGTCGGCGTGTCGCCCGAGGCATAGATCATCTTCTGCTTCTTTTCGCCGAGGCTCTTGTGGATGATCGGCGTGAGGCCCGGCCGGGAGAGGAGCGGCTTGAAGACCTGGTATTCGTCCGGATCGACCGCGCCCTGGACGACGTTCTCGCCGAGACCCCAGGCGGCGTCGATCACGACCACGGCCGGGAAGCCCGTCTCCGTGTCCAGCGAGAACATCACGCCCGAACCGCCGATGTCGGACCGCACCATGCGCTGCACGCCGACCGAGAGCGCTACCGCCATGTGGTCGAAACCCTTCGCCGTGCGATAGCTGATCGCCCGGTCGGTGAAGAGGGAAGCGTAGCAGCGCCGGCAGGCATCGAGGAGCGCCTTCTGGCCGCGGATGTTGAGGAAGGTCTCCTGCTGGCCGGCGAAGCTCGCGTCGGGCAGGTCTTCGGCCGTGGCGCTCGAACGCACCGCTACGTCGAGCTCCCCCCGCCCCGACCGGCCGCAAAGCCCCGTATAGGCGAAGCCGATGGCCGCCGCGGTCGTTTGGGGCCACTCGCCTTCGAGGATCATCGCGCGGATGGCCCTGCCGGTCTCGGCGAGCGATCTCTTGCCCGCCTCGAGATCGCCGAGGTGACGGCGGATTCTCTCCTCCAGGCTGTTGGCGCGGATGAAATCCCGGTAGGCGGCGGCCGTCGTGGCGAAGCCGGCCGGTACTGCAATGCCCTTCGACCCGAGCGACGAGATCATCTCGCCCAGCGAGGCATTCTTGCCGCCGACACTGCCAACGTCGCCGCGGCCGACATCGTCGAAGGGGACGACGAGCGCCTCGCTTCCGGTCGCTGCTGTCTTGCTCATGATCAACCCTCCTGGCGTCGCCAGACAGGAAAGGCCTTTTCCGACATCGCGCATTGATGACGATCAAGCGCGGCGATCGACCCATCCCGCCTGAGGGCGATCCGAGCAGCACCATCCGGAAGACAGCCTTTCAGACCTCGCGGCCGGGTGTTCCGCCTGCCGATCGGATGGTCGTTCAGCCGGAGGTCTCGAATTCACTCCGAACGTTCGGAGCCGACCAGCCCCCGCATCGCCTTTACAGCGACCCGGTATCCGTCCGGCCCCAAGCCAGCGATGACCGCCGTGGCCACCTTCGAGACCAGCGAGCGGTGGTAGATTTCCTCGCGGCGATGGATGTTGGAGATGTGCAGTTCGATGATCGGCCGGGGAAACATCTTCAGCGCGTCGAGGATGGCGATCGAGACGAAGGTGAACGCGGCCGGGTTGATGATGATCCCGGCAGCCGGACGGTCGATCGCCTCGTGGACCCAGTCGATGATCTCGTATTCGCGGTTGGTCTGCCGGAACTCGACCGGCGTATCGCCGGCGGCTTCCCGGCACATGGCTTCGACCTCGGCCAGCGTCGTGCGGCCGTAGATCTCCGGCTCGCGCGTGCCGAGCCGGTTGAGGTTTGGTCCGTTGAGGACATAGATCGGTGACGTCATGGAAGGTCAGCCCTGATAGCCGAAGAGGCGCGGAAGGAAGAGGACGATGTCCGGAAAGAACGTGATCAGCGCCAGCGAGGCCAGCATGGCGTAGAGGAAGGGCATGATCTCGCGCACCAGCGAGCGCAGGGAGACCTGCCCGATGTTGGTCATGATGAAGAGCAGCAGCCCGTAGGGCGGCGTTATCAGGCCGATCATGATGTTGACGACGCACACGATGCCGAAATGGACGAGGTCCACGCCGAGCGCGTTGGCCGTGGGGATGAGCACCGGAAGCACGATCAGGATGATCGTCGTGCCCTCCAGCAGACAGCCCAGCACCAGCAGGAGCAGGTTGACGAGGATCAGGAACCCGGTCGGCGAGAGATCGAAACCCTGCAGGAAGACCGTCAGCGCACGCGGGATGTTCTCGACGGTGACGACATAGTTGAACACGAGCGCGCCCGCGATCAGCATGCCGATCGACGCGGTCGTGCGGGCGCTGGACAGGAGCGTCGCGTAGGTGCTGCGAAGCGTGACGGTCCGGTACAGGACCGCTGAAATGAGGAAGGCGTAGGCCGCCGCGATGGCCGCGGCCTCCGTCGGCGTCGTGACGCCGGAATAGATGCCGCCGAGCAGGACGACGGGCATGAACAGTGCCGGCAGGGCGCGGAAGGTGATGGCGGGGATCTGGCGCAGCGGCACCGGGTCCTCGACGGGGAAGCCGCGCCGTCGCGCCACCCAGACCACCAGCGCCATCATCATCAGGCCCATGAGGAGGCCCGGCAGCATGCCGCCGAGGAACAGGTATCCGATCGAGGCGTCTGAGACGAGCGCGTAGAGCACGACCGGGATGGAGGGCGGGATGATCGGCCCGATGACGGCGGTGGCGGCGGTGAGCGCGGCGGCGAAACTCGGCGGATAACGCCCGCCGTCGGTCATCATCTTCTGCATCATCTTGCCGGTTCCGGCAGCATCGGCGATCGCCGATCCGGACATGCCCGCGAAGATGATCGACTGGACGACGTTGACCTGCGCGAGCCCGCCGCGGAAACGGCCGACAAGGGCATTGCAGAAGCGCAGCAGCCGCTCGGTCATCGTGCCGCTATTCATGATTTCGGCCGACAGGATGAAGAGCGGCACGGCGAGCAGGATATAGCTCGTGTACATGCCGTTGAGCAGCTGCTCGGCGGCGGTCCCCATGTCGAGCCCGGCACGGTAGAGATACAGGATCGAGGACGCGATCATCGCATGGCCGATCGGCAGACCGAGCAGGCTGAGCAGGATGATCGTCAGCACGCAGGTCAGGAATGGATCCGGCATGCCTCAGCCTTCCGAACGGTTCGGAGCCCGGTCCGGCGGGCGCACGGCAAGCTGCAGCGCCTTCCACAGGATCCACAGATAGCGGCAGATCACGGCCGCGACGAAGACGAGGTAGATCGAGAACAGATGGTCGAACCGGATCTTCATGTAGGCCGTCTTCTGGACCTTCATGAAGGTGACGTAGTCGACGACCGCCGGAAGCGAGAACAGGTAGAGCGCCAGGAGGGCGAGCGCGGTGATGGCGGCCATCACGCCCCTCGCCCGGGCGCCGACCGAGCCGAAGAGGAGGTCGAAGCGGATCTCCTCGTCCTCGCGCAGGACGAGCGCGGCGCCCCACAGGACGAGCCAGAGCCACATGACGACCGTGAGTTCCAGCGTCCAGCCGATCGGCAGGTTCAGGAGATAGCGGAAGACGATCTGGGCGATGAAGGCGAGGAACATGACCGCCAGCATCAATGCCAGCAGGTTCTCCGCCCGCCGGTAGAGAAACCCGGTAATCCCTGACACCCGCACCCCTCCCGATCGCGATGGCGGCGCCTGCGCCGTTTCAAGGACGGCGTGGCCCCTCCGGGGAGCAGGCCACGCCGGCTGTCCGGAAACGATCAGAGGGCGTTGATCCTGTCGATCATGCCCTCGGGCCAGTCCTTCGCCAGGTCCGACTCCAGATACATCTTCTGAGCATACTTGCGGAAGGCATCGACGTCGGGCTTGTAGAGTTCGAGACCCTGTTCCTTGAAGAAGGCGGCGAGTTCGTCCTCGCGCTTCAGGTGTTCCGCCGTGCTCCATTCGATCGCGGAATTGGCCGCGGCCTGCACCTTCTGCTGCTGCTCGGGCGTCAACTTGTTCCAGGCGTCGAGAGAGATGGTCAAAAGGTCGTAGCCGACGAGATGCGAGGTCAGCGCGATCTGCTTCATGACCTCGTAGAACTTCATGTTCTGGACGTTGGGAAGCGGATTGTCCTGGCCGTCGATCGCACCGGTCTGCAGGCCCGTATATACCTCGGCATACGCCATCGGGACGGGGTTGGCGCCGAGCGCCTTGCCCAGGAACTGCCATGCATCGCCGCCCGGCATGCGCAGCTTGACGCCGGCCATGTCCTCGGGCGTCTTGATCTTCTTGTCGAGATTCAGACCCACCTGCCGGGTGCCGAAATAGGTCGGCCCGAGTATCTTCACGCCGAGTTGATCCTCGGCCATCTGCTTCATCTCCTGCCCGACTTCGCTGTTGAAGAAGGTGCGCAGGTGAGCGGCATCCCTGAACAGATAGGCCGACGTCAGGATGGACCAGGCCGGGATCTGGTTGGAGATGTCCTGCGGCGCGATGTTGCCCATCTCCAGGTTGCCGCGCTGCAGCGCGACCAGTTCGGTGCCCTGCTTGAACAGCGTCCCGCCGTAGTAGCCCTGGTAGTCGAACTCTTCACCGATCGCATCGGCGAACTTCTTCATCATGTCCGCCCGGATGTCTTGCTCGGAGAACACGGCGGAAAAGCGCAGCGGGATCTTGTCCTGCGCCATCGCGGATGTTGCGCACACCGCAAGCGCCGCGGCAGCGCTCGCCGCCATCAGAGTCCGTCTGGTGAAATTGATCATGGCAATCCTCCCTGGCCAGCTAGTTGGCGACGGCACCGTTTCGGAAGACCGTCGGGGCAGAGTCTTGCCACTAGATACAAGCCCGATCAATAGGCATTCCGGAAAACATCATAGATTTTGTAATCCGTCATTCACCCGTGGTATGCTCTTGATGGCTCGGCGGCCAGAAGATAGTTCTTCGGCCCTGGGCCGGGGGAAGAGATGTCGGCAATCGCGATCATGCAGGATACCACGGGCGAATGGGCATATCGCCAGATCCGCCACGACATCCTGTTCGGAAATCTGAAGCCCGGCTCGCGCCTGCGCCTGGAGCGCCTGCGCGAGGTCTACAACGCAAGCGTGAGCACCTTGCGGGAGATCCTGAATCGCCTTTCCTCTGAGCATCTGGTGGTCGCGGAAGAGCAGCGGGGCTTCGCTGTCGCCCCGGTCTCGCAACGGCATTTCCGTGAAGTTGCCGCCATGCGGGAGCTTCTGGAAGGCCATGCGCTGCGGGAATCCTTCCAGAACGGAGACGTGGAATGGGAAAGCCGGGTTCTTGCCGCCCATCACAAGCTGGCGCGGATGGAGAACCGCATGGCCACCGGCGACCGCAGCGGCACCGAAGACTGGAAGCGCTACGACAGCGAATTCCACGCCGCCCTGATCTCCGCTTCGGGCTCCCGCGAACTGATGGCGGCCCACCGGCAGATCTTCGACCAGTATCTGCGTTACCAGATCATCGCCGTGATCTACCGGGGCGAAGAGGCGGCCGCCGAACACCGCCGATTACTCGCATTCGCGCTCGAGCGGGACCATGCGGGAGCCGCGTCGGTACTGCGACGCCACATCGGTGCCTGCGTCGAACACACCGTGCGAAACGGTCTGCTCCCGGCTTGAGGAGGCAAGGCTCCATTGCCGGATGGCTCAACCGACATTAACAGGAACCTATGAAACAGGATGTCAGCGCCCTCCCGGCCGAGCCGGTCCCGACGGTCGGAGAGAATGCATACCGTCGGATCAGATCGGACATCATCTTCGGGCGGCTGCCACCGCGCCAGAAACTGAAGCTCGAGCGTTTGCGCGACAGCTACGGCGCCAGCATCAGCACCCTTCGCGAGATTCTGAACCGTCTTTCCTCCGAAAGCCTGGTGGTGGCCGAGGGACAGCGCGGTTTCGAGGTGGCGCCGGTGTCCGTCGACAATCTGCGCGAGATCGCGGCGCTGCGCCTTCTCCTGGAAGGCCACGCGCTCGAGGAGTCGTTTGCGGCGGGCGACATGGAATGGGAGGGCCGCGTGGTGGCCGCGCATCACAAACTCGCCAGTCTGGAACGGCGGATGCGCGCCGGGGACCATAGCGAGACCGAACTCTGGAAGCGATACGACTGGGAATTCCACCAGGCTCTGATTTCCGCCTGCGGCTCCGCGGTGCTGATGGAAACCCACGCGGCCATATTCGACAAGTACCTGCGCTACCAGATGATCGCGCTCTCGTTTCGGGGCGACATCGCCGCCGAGGAGCACAAGGTCATGCACGATGCGGCGCTGGAACGGGATGCGGACAAGGCGCGGCAAGTGCTGGTGCGGCATGTCGAAGGCGGGGTCGAGCACGCGCTCGCGACGGGGACGATCCGCTAGAAGAAGAAACATACGAAACCGGGAACATCCGACAGAACAGGTTTTGTGTGTTGCGCCTCTGATGCTGAGCGCGTACCCTTCCGCTTCCATTCAACGAGGCAGGGCATCGGATCGTGGCCGTCGTGAAACTCGGGCTCATCGGCGACAACATCACGCGTTCGCAGTCTCCGCGCCTGCATGTGCTGGCGGGAAGGCTGTGCGGCCTCGATCTCTCCTACGAGAGGCTGATACCTGCGCTTCTGGGGCTCGATTTCGACGCCGTCTTCGACCGCTGCGCACAGGAAGACTACCGCGGCATCAACATCACCTACCCCTACAAGGAAGTCGTCGTGCCGCGGCTTTCGGTCCCTGATCCGCTGACGGCAAAAATGGGTGCCTGCAACACGGTCGTTTTCGGCGATCGGCGCCCGATCGGGCACAATACGGACTTTTCCGGCTTCGCATCGGCATACCGCGCGGCCTTCGGCGACGGCTCGCCTGGAAAGGTCGCCATCGCAGGCGCCGGCGGCGTGGGAAAGGCCATAGCCTTCGCGTTGGCGAGACTGGGGGCAACCGAACTGCGGTTGTTCGACCAGGATCACCGGAAGGCGCAGGAGCTGGCAAGGGTCCTCTCGGACCCTGACATGCCGATGCAGGTGGCCGTCGCGTCTTCCATGGATGCCGCCGCGGACACCGCGGACGGGCTCGTCAACTGCACGCCGCTCGGCATGAGCGGGTTCGACGGCACCGCGATAGACCGGAAGCACATGCGATCGGCGACATGGGCGTTCGACGCGGTCTACACACCCGTCCGGACGGAATTCCTGACACTCGCCACGGCGGCCGGGCTGTCCGTCATGAGCGGCTGGGAGCTCTTCTTCCACCAGGGCGTTCACGCCTTCCGACTTTTCACGGGTGAAGAGGTCGACGTTGCGGAACTGCGCAAGGCCATGGAAACGACTGACGAGACGCTCGACGCATGAAGACCTCGATCGCGACGGTCTCGATCAGTGGCGACCTGCCCGAGAAGCTCGCGGCGATCGCCGCCGCCGGGTTCGACGGCGTCGAGATCTTCGAGAACGATTTCCTCGCCTTCGACGGCTCGCCTGCCGATGTCGGGCGCATGGTGCGCGACCACGGTCTGGAGATCACGCTGTTCCAGCCGTTCCGCGACTTCGAGGGCATGCCGGAGCCGCAGCGTAGCCGCACCTTCGATCGTGCCGAGCGCAAGTTCGACCTGATGGCGGAACTCGGCACCGAGCTGATGCTGGTCTGCTCGAACGTCTCTCCCGTCTCGCTCGGCGGCATCGACCGCGCCGCCGCCGACTTCCGCGAACTCGGAGAACGGGCAGCACGGCGGGGAATGCGGGTCGGCTTCGAAGCGCTGGCCTGGGGCAGGCATGTCAGCGACCATCGCGATGCCTGGGAGGTGGTGCGTCGCGCCGACCACACGAACATCGGCTTGATCCTGGATTCCTTTCACACGCTGGCCCGCAGGATAGATCCGGATACGATCCGCTCTATCCCCGGCGACCGCATCTTCATCGTGCAGCTCGCCGACGCGCCGCTGATCGAAATGGACCTGCTCTACTGGAGCCGCCATTTCCGCAACATGCCGGGCGAAGGCGACCTGCCGGTCACCGACTTCATGCGCGGGGTCGCAGCGACCGGATATTCGGGCACGCTGTCACTGGAGATCTTCAACGACCAGTTCCGAGGGGGCTCGCCGAAAACCGTCGCGGCCGACGGTCATCGCTCGCTCGTCTACCTGATGGATCAGGTCCGGCGGGCCGAACCCGATGTGGCAATCGCCGTGCCCGACATGCCCGATCGGATCGAAGCGCTGGGCGTGGAGTTCGCGGAGTTCGCCGCCGATGAGGAGGAGGCCGCCGAACTCGCCGCCATGCTGAAGGCGATGGGCTTCCGCAGAGCTGCCCGTCACAAGTCGAAGGACGTCACGCTGTTTCGGCAGGGTGACATCAATCTCGTCGTCAATACCGAGCAGAAGGGCTTCGCCCACTCCTCGTTCCTGGTCCACGGCACCTCGGCCTATGCGCTCGGACTGAGGGTCGAGGATGCGCAGGCGACGGTCGAGCGCGCCAGGGCCCTCGGCGCCGAGGTCTTCGTGCAGGCGCCCGGCCCCGGCGAACTCGCCATCCCCGCCATCCGTGGCGTGGGCGGCGGCATCATCTACTTCATCGACGCGAAATCGGGCCTCGAAAGGGTATGGGAGATCGAGTTCGAGCCTTTCGAAGACGCGGCGACCGACAGAACCGCCGGGCTGACGACGGTCGACCACGTCGCCCAGACGATGGCCCATGACGAGATGCTGAGCTGGGTGCTCTTCTACACCGCGATCTTCCGGACCCGAAAGAACCCGATGGTCGACATCGTCGATCCGGCCGGACTGGTTCGCAGCCAGGCGATCGGCAACGAAGGCGGCTCGCTGCGGCTGACGCTCAACGGCGCGGAGAACCGGCGCACGCTGGCCGGCCACTTCATCGCCGAGAGTTTCGGGTCGGGCATCCAGCACCTGGCCTTTGCGACCGACGACATCTTCGCGGCGGCGGCCGCTCTCAGGCAGAACGGGATGGAGCCCTTGGTGATCTCCCCGAACTACCATGATGATCTGGAGGCGCGGTTCGGACTGGAACCGGAATTCTCCGATCGGCTGCGACGTGAAAACATCCTCTACGACCGCGACGGAACGGGCGAGTACTTCCAGATCTATACCCCGACATTCGGGGAAGGCTTCTTCTTCGAGATCGTCGAGCGCCGCAGCGGCTACGACGGGTACGGCGGCCCCAACGCCCCCTTCCGCATCGCCGCCCAGAAGCGACGAATGCGTCCGAAGGGCATGCCGAAGGCTTGACGACCTCGAACGGTCGTCCGACGCGCCACGATCGGCCGCTTCGACGCTCGGGATCCGTTGCTTGCCTGTCGGTCCCGAGCGGGAAAGCGGACGTCAAAACAAATGCGGCTCGACACCATTGTCGTTTCAGCAGATCGCGGCAAGTCTGATACGTTGGCGCCTGCTTCAACTATCTACGACATTCACGAGATTGCCCGCCGGATCGCGGAAAAAGAAGCGACGCAAGCCCCACTCTTCGGTGGCCGGACCATACACCACCTGTCCCCCTGAAGAGCGGACGGCGGCCTCTGTCACATCAAGGTCCTCCACGCCGATCGAGATCACTGGCAGTTCCAAGTCCGGGCCGCCCTGAGACGCGGTATGCAGTTCAATTTTCTGGGTCGACTCGTTGCTGAGAAACGCGATCCATCCCATATCGAACGGCAGATCCAGCCCAAAAACGTCCTTATAGAAGCGAGCAAGAGCTATCGGGTCTTGCGCGTGCAGATTCGCGACTATCCTGATGACGGCCATTTTAGCCTCCCTGAGATCGAGGAAGTTCGGCGAAATTCGTAGGGTCCGCAACCAGGTTTGCTGGAGAACGTCGAGGCGTGCCTTCCGAACGCTCGGAATTGATGCCGATTGCCCTCCAATAGCGCTTGCGGATAGGGAGGCCGGAAGACGTTGACACCGCGTTTGCGGGGGTGTTCTCTCAAGAATAACCAAAGGCGGATCAGCATGAGCGACGCAATTGTTCTGCAAATTCTTGCGTTGTTTCTGCTGCTTCTGGTGGTCGGCGTTTCGTGGTGGCGCTGGGCGCGGCCCGAGTGGGCTGGACTGGACGGTCAGCAAAGGGGCATGATGATCCTGCTGCTGGTGACGTTTGCGGGCGGGCTTCTCGGGAGTCCGTTCTGGTGGGCGGATTACCCGGCGAGCTTCTCCTGGGACCTGCCGCCTCTTGCCTCCCGACTGCTCGGAGCGGCGGCTCTCGCCTTTGCCGTTGCCGGCGCGGTGGCATTCGAGAGCGACAAACGCAACGTCTTCCGACTCTACCTCATCATGCTTGCGACATATCTTGTGCCGCTGCTCGTGGCAGCGCCGGTTCTGCATGTCGATCGCTTCGATTGGAACGCGCCGATCACGTATGGCTTCTTCGCGATCGTGGGCGGCATGTCAGCAGCCGCCCTCTGGCATCTGTTGAGGGGCACGGAACTGCCCAATGTCCCACGGCCTCCTGATGAAAAGTGGTCGCCTCCGTTCACGGAAAGGGCATGGCTGTCGTTCATGGCGATTGTGATGGGGGCGTGGGGGCTGGCGCTCTTTACCTTGCCCGATGGGCCACTCCCCTACGTCTGGCTTTGGCCACAGGACGCGCTGACTAGCCGATTGATCGCGGTAATGCTGATCACGCTTTCGATTGGGGCAATGCTCGGAGCACGCGATATCACCAGCGCAGGAATGGTCCTGGCCATGTCGGCAGCTTACGGAGCGGGAGGGGTTGCAGCCGGGCTTTGGAACGCGACCGCAGGCAAGCCTGTCCCTTACGCCTATGTGATTGCATTCGGACCCTTGGCGGTGGTGTCCCTCGGCCTGCTCTTAGCGAGGCTCGCCTCGGCGCCCGCGCCAAGCGTCGAACGTCCCGCCGCTTAATAGCCCCGCCAGCCGGGCACCCGCTTCAGTCGTTGTATTCTGCTTCGGTTGGCGGGGGCAGCGGGGGTAGGCCGTCAGCCCTTGGCCGGGGCCGAAAAGTTTGCGGCGACCGTATTCAGCGCATTCAGCTTTGCCTCGGCCGTGCCCTGGGCAAATCCGGCGTCGAGCGCATCGACATAGGACCGGAAGCGGTCGAATTCGGCCGCGGCGGCCTCGACCGTAAGCGGCTGGTCGTCATAGGAGTCGACAAAGCGCTGCGCGGCAAAGGCAATCAAAAGCAGCGCAGCTGCATTTTCCGGCTCGTTCGCCAGCCGAGCACGCGCCGTGCGGGCGCAGGCATCATACGCGCGCACACTAGCGCCCTGTTCGTTCAGATCCTTGACCAGCGATGCAAACATCAGCGTTTCCTTCCAAAGCTAGTGCGGCAGTTCGGAGATGCCGCCGTGGTTGGCCGACCATTCTATCGGGCCGTTGAGGAATTTCTCGACCTCGGCGAGGGTGCCGGCCGGGAAGCGTTCTTCGTCCTTGCAGACCTTGAGAATGTCCCACCATGTCGCGAGGTAGTGCAGCCGCATGCCGGCCGCTTCCAGTTTCGTCGGCGTGTCGGGGAAGATGTCGTAGTAGAAGACGGCGAAGGTGTCGGTGACGCGCGCCCCAGTCCGGGCGATCGCCTCGGCGAACTTGAGCTTGGAGCCGCCGTCGGTGGTCAGGTCCTCGACCAAGAGTACCCGCGCGCCCTCGGCGAGCGCGCCCTCGATCTGCGCGTCGCGGCCGAAACCTTTCGGCTTCTTGCGTACATACTGCATCGGCAGGCCCATGCGATCCGACAGCCAGGCCGCAAAGGGGATGCCGGCAGTCTCTCCGCCCGCGACCGCGTCAAATTGCTCGAAGCCGACATTGCGGAAGATCACCGACGCGGCGAAATCCATGATCGCCGAGCGGATACGCGGATAGGAGATCAGCTTCCGGCAGTCGATATAGACCGGGCTGGCGAGGCCGGAGGTGAAGGTATAATGCTGGTCGGCGCGAAAATGCACCGCCTTGATCTCCAGCAGCATCTTCGCCACCGTCTCTGAAATCACCGCGCGATCTGGGAAGGTGTTCGAGAACATGGTGTCGTCCTGCTGTTGACCGGGAGCACCTCGCTATCAACTAGCTTGGTGCATGGCCAGTGCGCGCCTTCACATTCCAGTGGATCGGGAACATCGGATCGAAGAGCGTGACCGGGCCGTCGCCGGTCTCGATCCTCGCGGGGAATTTCACCGGCGCCTCCGTCTTGACCAGGGTAATCCGCTCATCATTCGGCGGCAGGCGGTAAAAGGCGGGCCCGTTGAGCGAGACGAAGGCCTCCAATCGGTCGAGTGCGCCCTCCTCCTCGAAGACATGTGCCAGGCAGGCCATCGTGTTGGTGGCAGAGAAGATGCCGGCACATCCGCAGGCGCATTCTTTCAGCGGATCGACATGCGGCGCGGAATCGGTACCAAGGAAGAAGCGCCCCTCCCCTGAGGTCGCGGCAGCGCGAAGCGCGAGTCGATGCATCTCGCGCTTGGCCACCGGCAGGCAATAATAGTGCGGTCGGATGCCGCCGGCCAGGATGGCGTTGCGATTGATGATCAGGTGGTGAGTGGTGATGGTCGCCGCGACACTGTCATCCTGGGCGCGGGCGAAATCGACGCCGTTTCTGGTGGTGATGTGCTCCATGACGATGCGCAGTTCCGGCAGGCGACGACGCAGCGGTGCCAGCACGGTGTCGATGAAGACCGCCTCCCGGTCGAAGATGTCGATCGCCGGGTCGGTCACCTCGCCATGAACGCAGAGCGGCAGGCCGATTGCCGCCATTCGCTCCAATACCGGCTGCACCTTCATGATGTCGCGGACGCCGCTCTGCGAATTGGTGGTGGCGCCGGCCGGATAGAGCTTGACCGCGGTGACGAGCCCGTCGCGAACGCCAGCCTCCACGTCGTCCGGGTCGGTCTGCTCGGTCAGGTAGAGGGTCATCAGCGGCGTGAACTCGTGACCGGCGGGCAGCGCCGCCAGGATGCGTTCGCGATAGGAGGAAGCCTGCGCTGTGGTCACCACCGGTGGGACAAGGTTCGGCATGATGATGGCGCGGGCAAAATGAGCCGAGGTCTGGGGCAGAACCGCCTTCAGCATCGCGCCGTCGCGCAGGTGAAGGTGCCAGTCGTCGGGGCGGCGAAGGGTCAGACTGGTCATGGCTCAGCGCGCCGAGGTGAGGAATTCGTAGACGATATCCGTCGCAGCGAGGAAATCGTCCAGTTCCATCGCCTCCTGGGGATTGTGCGATCCGTTCCGGTTGCGCACGAAGACCATGGCGGACGGAATGCCGGCGGCGGCGAAGATCGCCGCATCGTGCCCGCCGCCGCTCGGCATGACGAAGGGTTCCTGTCCCACACGCGCCATTGCCGCCTTGAGATGCTCGACCAGAACCGGATCGCAGATCGCCGGCTCGACCCGCATTTCCTCGTCCAGCTCGAACCGGACCTTGCGGTCGCGCTCGACCTGCCGCATCTCGGCGCGCAGCAGCGCCCGCATCGCGTCGAGCGTCGTCGCGTCCTGGCTGCGGACGTCAAGGCTGAAGGTGATCCGGTCGGGGATGCGCGACATCGCGTGGCTCGCCGGATCCGTGCCTACCATGCCGCTGGTCAGCACCAGATCGTCGCCCATGTTGAGGATGGTGGACCAGCTTTCATCGAGCCGCACCAGCAGGTCGGCCATCGCCAGGACAGGATCGCGGCGATAGGCGCGCGGGACGGCGCCGGAGTGGCCCGCTTCTCCGATGCAGCGCACCGCACGGTGGCGGAAGTTGCCCCGGATGCCGCTGACGATGGCGGCCGGGATGTCCTTGCCGATCAGCAGCGGACCTTGCTCGATATGCAGCTCGATATAAGCTTCGATGGCGCTGAGGTCGCCCAGCGGCTCGCCCTTCCGAACCGCGTCCACCGGCAGCCCGATCCTTCCCATATGCTCGCCGAGCGTACGCCCGTCGCCCTTGTGGGCGGCGTCGAGTTCGGACTTCGTCAGCGTGCCGGTCAGCGCCTTGGACCCGATATAGCAGGGACCGAACCAGGCGCTTTCCTCACCGCGCATTGCCAGCGCATGCACTGGCTGCACGAACCTCGAGCCGCGCCGTTTGGCCCGCGTCAGGCAGACCAGCCCGGCCACCACACCGGCCAGACCATCGTAATTGCCTCCCTGCGGGACCGAATCGACATGCGACCCGACGACAGTGTAGCGGTCGGCGTCGCGGTCCGCCTGGAGGCAGAACCTGGCGTTCAGGCCGGAATCGTACCAGACCTCCAGCCCCTGCGATCGGGCAAAGTCCACCAGGAAGCGCAGCGTCTCGCTCTCGATGTCGGAGAAAGCCGGGCGGCTGACACCCTCGACGTCCGGCGACAGCGCAGCAATACCATCGAACAGCGAACGCGCGGTTTTCAGATCCTTCGCGCGGTCGTCGACGGCGATGCGGCCGTGGGCGGTCAAGGTGCCGTCTCCATGAACACCACGCCTTGCGACTGCTCCCCGTCAAGGACCGACCCCACGATCTCGCGGACGGAGGCTACGCCATCCCGCGCCAGCAGCCGTTCCAGGTCCGAGATGATGGTGGGCATGGCGGTCGGATTGATGAACGTCGCCGTTCCGACCTGGACGGCCGACGCGCCGGCGATCAGATATTCCAGCACATCTTCGGCGTTCGAGATGCCGCCGCAGCCGATGACCGGAATGCCGGTCGCCTTGGCACATTGGTATGCCATGCGCAGTGCGATCGGCTTCAGAGAAGGCCCGGAGAGGCCGCCCATCAGATTGCCGAGCTTCGGCTTGCGCGTGCGGATGTCGATCGCCATCGCGAGCAGCGTATTGGCGACCACCAGCGCATCCGCGCCGCCGTCCTCGGCCGCGCGCGCCACCTCCGACGTCTCCCCGGTATTCGGCGTCAGCTTGGCCCAAAGCGGCAGGTGAGTGGCGCGGCGCAGCTTCGTCATCACGTCGTAGGTCGAGGAAGGTCGGATGGCGAAGGCCTTGCCATCCTCCTCGATGTTCGGGCACGAAATGTTGACCTCGATGGCGGCGACCCCGTCGACAGTCACCTCCGAGCACAGCGTCGCGAACTCGTCGGCGGTGTTGCCGGATATGCTGACCACCAGCGGCGCCTCGTAGGCCCGGTAGAACGGCACGACCTGGTCGAGGAACGATCTTACGCCCTTGCTCGGGATGCCGATCGAATTCAGCATCGAGCCGTCGACCTCGCACACCCGCGGCGTCGGGTTGCCCGAGCGCTTGCCCCGTGTGATGGTCTTGGTGACGTGCGCGCCGAGCAGATCGAGGTCGAAGACATCGGCGAGCTCTTCCGAGAAGGTGCCCGAGGCGGGCATGATCGGGTTCTTCAGCCGCAGGCCGGCGATCTCGATCGACAGATCTACCACGGCATCGCCTCCAGCAGGTCGAACACCGGTCCTTCGCGGCAGACGCGCAGCTGCACCGTCTCGCCATCCTTGTCGAAGGGACGTACGCAGCAGTGGCACATGCCCAGTCCGCAGGCCATCTGCTGTTCCAGCGCGATCTCGCCCGGTATGCCGTGACGGCGCGCGAGCTTCTTCAACAGCGCCAGCATCCGGTTGGAACCGCAGGTGTAGAAGGCATCGACACCTTCCGCAGCGATGCGGCTCTCGATGATCCGCTCGACATTCTCGATCGTCGACGTGCCGTCGGTATCGGTGACGGTGACGACCTCGGCGCCGAGATCGCGGAAATAGCCGGTCGACATCAGCACCTCCGGCGTGCGGGCGCTGCAGATGGCGGTCAGCTGGCGGCCCATCCGGTTGGCCTCCAGTGCAAGTGGCGCAAGCGTGGCGAGGCCGACGCCGCGCGCCACCAGCATCAGTCGCTGCCAGTCCGGCTCGATGCGGAAGCCGACGCCGAGCGGCCCAACGACGTTGAGACGATCGCCGGGGCCGAGGTGGAACAGCGCGCGCGTGCCCGCACCGGTGACCTTGTAGAGGAAATGCAGTTCGCCCTTTTCCGGGTAGAAGCCGTAGATGCTCATCGGCCGGCGCAGGTACGGCTTCTCGGCGCCGATGGATGGACAGAGAAGGTGGAAGAATTGGCCCGCCCGGCACGCTTCGAGCAGGTCGCGCGGCGCCTCCAGCACGAGGCGCAGATATTCGCCGTTGACCGGCTCATTGGCGATGACCGGCAGGTCGAGTTCCTGCGAAACCGGCCTGTTTGCCCCGGCGCTGCGCCCCTGCACGGGAAGATTGTTCGATGCGCCCATCATCCGAACACCAGGTCGGGAAGGAAGGTCGAGATCGGCGGGATGTAGGTGATGATGGCCAGAGCCACGAGGTTGGCGATCACGAAGGGCCAGATCCCGGAGATGATCGTGATCACCGGCTTGTTCAGGGTCGAGGACGCGACGAACAAGTCGAGCCCGAACGGCGGCGTGATCATGCCGACCGAAATGTTGAGCGTGACGATCATGCCGAAATGGATCGGATCGATGCCGAATGCCATGGCCACCGGATAGAGCGGGGGGACCAGGATCAGCAGCGCCGAATTCGGATCGATGAACATGCCGGCAATCAGGAAGACCACGTTGATCACCAGCAGGAAGAGGATCGGCCCGGCGTCCACGGCGGTGAGGAACGCCAGGATCGTGTTCGGCACCTGTGCCAGGGTGATGAAGTAGGACAGCAATCCGCCCAGAGCCAGCAGGATGAAGATGATGGCGGTGGAGATCGCCGCGCGCTCCGTCACGTCGAACAGCTTGCGCCAGCCGAGTTCGCGAAAGATGACGGCCTCAACGAAGATGGCATAGACGACGCTGGCCGCCGCGGCCTCGGTCGGCGTGAAATAGCCGCTGTAGATTCCGCCCAGGATGATCAGCGGCATGCCCAGTGCCCAGCCGGCATGGCGGACGGCGGCGAAGCGCTCGCTCCACGGCAGGCGTGCTCCCCCGGTGACGCCCGAGCGGCGCGCTTCCCATGCGACGAGAACCGCGAAGGCCAACCCGAGGACCAGGCCCACCGCGATACCGGCGACGAACATGCGGGCGATCGAGGCGCCCGTCATCCATCCGTAGATGATCATGGTGATCGAGGGCGGGATGAGCAGCGCCGTCTCGGCGGAGGAGGCGACAAGTCCGAGCGAGAATTTCTCGCTGAAGCCGTTGGCGCGCATCTCCGGATAGACCATGCGGCCCATTGCTGCGACGGTCGCCGGCGCCGAGCCCGAGACCGAGCCGAACGCCATCGAACCGCCGATCACGGTATAGCCGATCCCGCCGCGGCGATGGCCGACCAGCGCCTGGACGAGTGCTGTCAGCCGCCGCGCGATCTGACCTTCCCCCATCAGCTCGGCGGCGAGGATGAAGAACGGAATGGCCAGCAGCGTCGAATGATTGATGCCGCCCACGATCTTCTGCACGATCACCGGGTCGGGCAGCGAGCCGAAGAAGAACTGCTTTGTAATCAGCGCCGGAACGCCGAGGACGAGGAACATCTCGAACCCGAAGACGAGCAGCATTGCGGCGACGGCAACTACGAGGAGAAGCAGGATCATGCCTCGCTCACGGGCTTGCTGTCGAAGCGGTTGATGGAGCCGAAGAGACTGAGCAGGTATCGCAGCGCCAGCAGCGCGAAACCGGTCATGGGCGCGACGTAGAGCCAGTACATCTCGATGCCGAGCGTAGGGCTGCGCTGACCGGTCGACTGGACGAAGACGACCATCTTCCATCCGAGCCAGACGATATACAGCGAGAACACGAGACCGAGGACGTCGACGACGCGGCGGATCGGCAGGCCAAGTTTTGCCGCGAGGCTGTCGCGCCAGGTATCGACGGCGACGTGGCGGCCATATTCAAGCGCAAGGCCGATCGCCAGGAAGACAAGGTAGAGGTTCAGCGTCCGCACTGCCTCCTCGATCCAGGCGAGGTCGGAGGCGAAGTTGCTGCCGGTGGCGCGCACGAGCACGTTGACGAAGTAGAGCGCGACCATGGTCAGGAAGATCGCGACGACCATCGTCCGCTCGACGCTGCGCAATATGGTGAGGGCCTTGGGCATGGAGCGCCTTCGATGAATCCCTGTGGACGACCCCTCCGCGGATGCCGGTCCACGAAAGTGCCTGAAATCTGTGCCGGCGCCGCCTGGCGGCGCCGGCACGATCGTCGGATCAGTTCGCCGGCTTGTATTCTTGCTCGTAGAGCTCGATCAGCTTGGCGCCTTCGTCGCCGGCGCGCTGCAGATACGCCTCGCGGGTCGCCGGATACATCTTCTCGCGGAACGCAGCCTTTTCCTCGGCAGTGAGTTCGCGAACGTCGAGCCCGGCTTCCTTTATCGTCTGGAAGGACGAGTCCATCGCCGCGGACTTGTGTGCGATCAGGTCGGGGATGACCTCCTTGAAGGCGTCGACGATGATCTTCTGGTTCTCCGCGCCGAGGCTCTGCCAGAACGCCGGGTTGAACAGGATGACGTCCTCCATGGCGCCATGATCCGAGCGGACGAGATATTTCTGCACTTCGTAGAACTTCATCGCGCGGATGGTGTCGAGCGGATTTTCCTGAGCATCGACGACGCCGGTCTGCAGCGAGGTGTAGAGCTCGCCGAAGGGCAATGCGATCGCTGAAGCGCCGAGGGCATCGAACTGCTCGATCAGGATGTTGGAATCCATGACGCGGAACTTCTGGCCGGCGAAATCATCGATGCTGGCCAGCGGTTTGTTGGAGGTGAAGCTCTTGGTGCCGTTCGGCCAGAGCATCAGGCACTCGACGCCGCGGCTGTCGAAGGAATCGCACAGCGCCTGGCCGAACGGGCCTTCGATCAGCTTCTGCGCCTCGGCAGGATCCGAGGGCAGCAGGAAGGGAATGTCGAGGATCGAGATCGCCGGATTGAAGCCGCCGAGGAAGGCGGCCGGCGCGACGGTCGCCTCCAGCGTGCCCAACTGAACACCTTCGGTCATTTCGCGCTGCTGGCCGAGCTGGCCCTGCGGGAAGATCTGGAATTCAACCGCACCGTTGGTGCGCTCCTTGACCAGCTCTGCGACCTTCTCGAGATGCACATGACGCGACTGCGCGGTCGACTCCAGATGACCGATCTTGGCAGTGAACTCGGCTGCCCACGCACCCGTTGCGATGAATGTGCCGACCACGGCCGGCAGTGCGCCGGCAAGAAGCCGTCCAAGCATTTTACTCATGTCGTTCCACCTCTCTCGTATTCTCGTTGGTTGCCGAAGGACCGAGCGTATGAGGCGCATTCGAGGCTGTCAACCGAATTTCTCAAAAATGAGACAGTCGTGATATACGTCCAGAAAAAGATTGGATGTCACGAGAACTGATCCGGCGCGTTGACATCGAGAGCCGCGACCGGGGATAAGGAACACTCACAGATCGGGGCAGCGCGTGGGTGGTGAGTACTCGCAGACGGACCGGATACGGTTCAGGGAAATCGGGGAGCGCCTGCGCGCCTATCGACTGGGCCGCGGCCTGACGCCAGAAATCCTTGCCGAGCGGCTCGGCATATCGAGGGCGGCGCTCTATCGTGCCGAGAAAGGCGAGATACGCAAGATCGAGATGCTGACCAGCATCGCCGACGAACTCGGCGTTTCGCTGCCGAGCCTGCTCGGTGTCGGCGTCGAGTATGTCGCCACCGCCACCGCCTTCTTCGAGCGCATGCGGCAGATGGAGGTCGAGTGCCAGCAGATCATTGGCTTGTTCAGTCCCGTCTCCTACCTGCTGACGTCGGACTCCTATGATCACGTGCTGCGCGAGGTGCTTAAAGAGTTGGCGCCGGACAGCAGCGATCCCGATGGCGGCGGAGCGCGCGCGGCCGACGCGCTGATGGCAATCCTGAAGGAGCGCAAGACGGCGTTCCGGCTGCGGCGGCCGCTGATAGTCAGCCTGATCTCGTCCGCCGACCTTGAGCGGTTCCTGCTGCACGGACTGGCTGGGCGGCACGACCTGCCGCAGGCCCAGATCGCCGACCGCCGCCGGAAGGCGCGGCGCGAGGCCGAGTACATCCTCGGCATGCTGCGCAACCAACCCATCGGCATCCAGATCGGCATCGTGCGCGAGCCGGTGCCGGCGACCAGCTTCCAGATCTTCCGCCAGACGGACCGTTCGGTGCTTGCGATCAGCCCGTTTCGTCTTGGCGAGCAACCGAACATCCGGCTCGGCGTCGCCCTGATCACCTCTGCACCGGAGGCCATGGCGCTGCACGAGGAGATAGCCGCGCGACTATGGTCTAAATCGCTCAAAGGCGCCGAGGCGGCTGATTATCTGGAGGGCATGATCGACAAATATGGGATCGGCAAGTGAGGCAGAAACATAGAGCATCCGCATAGACGCGGAATACGCTGCTCTCCAGCTTGTCGCTGCTCACAGACGGCCGGTGGCGCGTTCACGGAACTTCGGCGGCGGCGCTAATGATAGTGAACGACACGGCGTCTTTCGCGGCCTTCTCGCCCCCACTCACCGCCACATGCCGCGCATCCGGGCCTTCATGTCGATCCGGATCTCCGGCTGGGGTGATCGCCCTCCGGACGCAGCGGATGGCGGCGGCCAGGAAGTCCGCTCGAAACGGTCGAGAATGTGGTCGGGAATGAAGCGCGTGCGCTGCGCATAGACGTGGCGGTCGCCGCGCGAGGCCTGACCGTGCACGAAGAAGCGCTGCGGCGTGACGAGGTGCAGCGAATCCTTCGCGCGCGTCATCGCGACATAGAGCAGGCGCCGCTCCTCCTCGATCTCCTCGCGCTCCCCGGTCGCCAGGTCTGACGGAATGCAGCCGTCGACGGCGTTGAGCACGAACACCTTGGTCCATTCCTGCCCCTTGGCGGAGTGGATGGTGGAAAGGATGAGATAATCCTCGTCGCGATGCGGCGGACCGGCCTCGTCGCTGGTCGCGTCCGGCGGGTCGAGCGTCAGGTCCGTCAGGAAACGCTCGCGCGAAGGATATCCGCCCGCGATCTGTTCCAGCGTCAGGAGATCGGCGCGGCGCGCGGCGGCATCCTCGTGCAGCCTTTCCAGATGCGGCTCGTACCACAGCCGCACCCGCTCCAGGTCGGCCGGCCATGCGGACTTGCAACGCAGCCCCGAGAACATCTCCACGAAGGCTGGCCAGTCGGCTTGCGCGCGTGCCGGAGGCCGGAACACCTGCAACCCGAGCACGGGATCGAGCGCGCGCTGCATGGCTTCGATGGCAGCACTGGCAGCCGAGGGGCCGATGCCCTGCATCAGTTGCAGAACCCGGAATCCGGCCACACGGTCGCGCGGGTTTTCCGCGAAGCGCAGTGCGGCGAGCATGTCCTTCACATGCGCGGAATCGAGGAATTTCAGCCCGCCGAACTTCACGAAGGGGATGTTGCGCCGGGTGAGTTCAATCTCCAGGGGCCCGGAATGGTGCGAGGCGCGGAAGAGCACCGCCTGCTGCTTGAGCAGCGTTCCGCGTTCGCGCTCCTGAAGCACCTCCTCGCAGACATGGTTCGCCTGCTCGGCCTCGTCGCGCACCGTCACGAGCAGAGGCTTTTCCGAAGAATGCCGCTCCGTCCATAGGTCCTTGGTGAAGCGTTCGGAGGCCTCGCCGATTACCGCGTTGGCCGCGGCAAGCAGCACGTCGGTCGAGCGGTAGTTGCGATCGAGCGTGACGATCTCGGCGGGCTGGGCAAACAGCTTCGGAAAATCGAGGATGTTCCTCACCTCGGCAGCGCGGAAGGAATAGATCGACTGCGCATCGTCGCCGACCACGGTGAGGCCGCGTCCGTCCGGCTTGAGCGCGGTGAGGATCGCCGCCTGCAGACGGTTCGTGTCCTGGTACTCGTCGACGAGGATGTGGTCGAAGCGCTCCCCGAGGTGCCCGGCAATCGCGGGCTCGGCGCACATCTGCGCCCACCAGAGCAGGAGATCGTCATAGTCGAGCACGTTCTGCGCCTGCTTGGCCTCGACATAGGCCGAAAACAGCGTCTTCAGCTCCTCCGCCCAGCCGACGCACCAGGGAAAGCTCTTTGCCAGCATCGGCTCCAGCTCGGCTTGCGCGTTGACGACGCGCGAATAGATCGCCAGGCAGGTGCCTTTCGCCGGAAACCGGCTCTCGGTCTTGGACATGCCGAGTTCGTGCCGGACGAGGTTCATCAGGTCGGCCGAATCCTCGCGGTCGTGGATGGTGAAGGCCGGGTCGAGCCCGATTTCCAGCGCGTAATCGCGCAATAGCCGCGCGCCGATGGCGTGGAACGTGCCGGCCCAGGTGAGGCCCTCCGTCAACACGGCGGCCTTGTCGCCCATCACCTCGGCCGCGATCCGCTCGACCCGCTTCGTCATTTCCGACGCCGCACGGCGCGAGAAGGTCATCAGCAGGATGCGGCGCGGATCGGCACCTTTCACGATCAGGTGCGCCACCCTGTGAGCAAGCGTGTTGGTCTTGCCCGAGCCCGCGCCGGCGATGATCAGCAGCGGAGCCGCGACCTCTCCATGACCGTGCTCCACCGCCGCTCGCTGTTCGCGGTTCAGCCGCGCGAGGTGGTCTTTCGGCTCTTGATCGAGTGTCGAATCACGGACTGCGATGTTCATGACCGGAATGAACCCTGTTTCCGTTTCGTTCGCAACAACTACACGGGGAGAACGCGTGCTGGCGTTGGCCGTTCTGTCAGCAGTTTGGAGCAAGGCTGAAGCTGGAACTCCGCGCTGGGCAGGCGGCCTCAGGGTCGTCCTGTCGCATCTTGCCATGGAAGATCAGGCCGCGATCGAGGGCAACAATGCGAGGCTGTGAGTTCAGCAGCGGGGGGTCTGGAAACGGTCCCGATGTCGCCATGGTGGATGGGCGTTCGGCTCAACGCTTCTGACGGGCTACTGGTGTCATTTCCGATCTCAGTCCGCATCGGAGCCCAAGCGTTCGACGCGAATTCGCGAAGTGACATGGCTGGAAAAAGTGGTTCTTCCTCTGACACTTAGAGGCTATTCACCTTTTCACCGCGGTGAACAGCTTTGGAGAACGGACGAGTTTGCGGCGATGGTCTTTTACTCGGCTGCAATTGCATTAGCCGTATCGACCAAGTTGCGCCAGTCTACAGATTTCGGATGGACCCCTTCATGGGACGCAATACGCGCCTGCGGAATACGCGGCTCCTCTGTGCCGATCGCCTTGCCGCCCTCCGCCACGCGACGGGCAGCATCAACCATTAGCCGTCGGAACTCTACAATCGCGAGGTCCGATGCACCGAGGATGTCGTTGGTGCGGTCGACGATTGGTCCCATGGACACCCACATGACGATGTCCTGGTTAGGTATTCCGAGGATCCCGGTGAAGTTGCCCTGCTTCATCAATTCGCGGTCTTGCAGGAAGTTGTTCTGCAGCGTCCGGCGAGAGACCCAACGATCGTCCAGATCGAGACCCTTCACGGTGTGGTTGAAACGCCGCCAATCCTCGGTGGTTGGGCAAGCCTTGCCGCCCCAGGCGACGAAATGAAACGCTGTCTCAGTGTCGCTGATGGGAACGATGACGCTAGCAACATTATAGGAGCTGTTGGGCGGTATAAGGGAGTAGTAGGGCGCAACGAATTCGGTGATGCGCAGATAGTCATGCGTAGCCGCTTTCTTGATCGGTCGCCGGATCGCCGCATAGTGGAAGCCATAGCTGGTGGTCTGGGTCTGCATGCGCGGCGACTTGTCGGTCGAGGGACGGTACCACGACTTGTCGTCCGCGGCTGCCCCTTCGACGCGGGCGGGCACCATGTCCGACGAGTGCAAGCTCGACGAATGTGCGCTGTCGATCTGGCCTTCGTGGATTTGCGCCCAGTTTGCCGGAATGCGGATCTTTGAGGATGGAGATCTGCGTATCTTCTGTCGGGCGCGAAGGCGGGCGGCTCGAATTCGGGCACTTCGGCTTTGTCGCCGAGCCAGGCCCAGACGAAGCCGCCCCACTCCGTCACCGGATAGGCCCGGTGTCTTGACCTTGTTCATGAGCGGACTGCCCTCGGGTTCCGACGACATGGCGACGACATTGCCATCCACGTCCATCTTCCAGCCATGATAGAGGCAACGAAGTCCGCATTCCTCGTTGCGGCCGAACAGAGCGAAGCACGGCGATGCGGGCAGAGTTCGTCGAGCAAGCCCGAGCGGCCGTCGGTATCGCGGAATGCCACGTAGCGCTCGCCGAGCACCTCGACCAGCAGCGGCGTTCCGTCCGGCTCGGCGACCTCCTCGATCAGGCAGACCGGTGTCCAGTGCTGGCGCATGAGCTGCGCCATCGGCGCCTCGCCGGTGACGCGGCGTCAGTAGTTCGTTTTCTTCGGGGGTCAGCATCGCAGGCTCCAGAACTTATTAGTATCTAAGGAAATATAGCCTAGCGGACCGCCTGTCAGTCCAGCCGTTGACACAAAATAGTTAGATATCTAAGGATATTCGACAACCGGGCATGGCACATTGATGACCAGCGAACAGGACATTGATCCAGATGACGCGTGAGGCGCGCCGGCGGCCACTGGCTCGTAACATCGCGAATTCACCTTGCCCGCGCCGAGGGCGCGACGCTTCCGGGTTACGGTCCCGGCGCGCACGTCACCGTGCGAGACGCCATCGGGCGCCATGCGGCGCTACTCGCTGGTCGGCGGGCGGCGCATCCGGGCACCTACGTGATCGCGGTGAAGCGCGAAGCCCAGTCGCGGGGTGGCTCGCAATCGATGCATGACGACGCAGCGGTCGGCACGCGAACTGATGGTCGAGCCGCCCGGAGAACGACTTCGAACTTGGATCGCGGCGCCAAACTATCTGCTGATCGCCGGGGGATCGGCGTGACGCCGATCTACGCGATGGCGCGCCATTTGCTGGCCGAGCGGAGGCAAAGTTTCAGCATCATCTACTGCACCCGCAACGCCGAGGAGGCAGCCTATCTGGACGAAATGCGAGCCGATTTCGGCGACCGCCTGACCGTTCATCACGATGACGGCGATCCGGACAAGATTCTATGATTTCTGGGACGATTTCGAGAAGCCGCAGACCATCCATGTCTATTGCTGCGGGCCCAAGCCGCTGATGGAAGAGATCAAGGCGATCTCGGGCCACTGGTCGGAAGGGCGCGTCCATTTCGAGGACTTCAAGCCGATCGAGATCGTTCGTGCCGACGACGTTGCTTTCGAGGTGGAACTCGCACGTCGGGCCACGACGGTCCACGTGCCGGCGGACCGGTCGATCCTGGAGGCCCTGCGCGCAGCCGGTGTGCCGACCGTCAGTTCCTGCGAAAGCGGCACCTGCGGTTCCTGCCGGACGAAGCTGCTCGCAGGCGACGCCGACCATCGCGACATGGTCCTGACGGAGGACGAGAAGCAGGATAATATCATGATCTGTGTGTCCCGGGCTCGCAGCGGAGCTCTCGTCCTTGATCTCTGAGCGGAGGCGCAGCCTATACGACTCGGGGTGGTAGGTCTTGGTCGCGCCTTCGTGCTGACGCTGCCGGCGTTCCGCAACGATCCCCGTGTCAGGCTGGTGGCGGCATGCGCACCCCGCGAAGAATCGCGCCGTACTTTCGTGGAGGAGTTTGGCGGTAACGCCTACGCCGATATCGACAGCCTGCTGGCTGACCCGGCGGTCGAGGCGGTTTATATCGCGACTCCGCACCAGATGCATGCCGCTCACGCGGTCGCGGCCGCGCGGCTGGCAAGCACATCCTGATCGACAAGCCGCTCGCCATCTCGATGCAGGATGCAAAACGCATTGTTGAAGCGTGCGGAACAAGCCGGCGTCGCATCTGATCGTCGGTCCGAGCCACAGTTTCGATATGCCGGTGCGCGCAGGCGCACCGCCTGATCGCAAGCGGCGAACTCGGGGCGGTCCGCATGATCCAGGCGTTCAACTACACAGACTTCCTCTATCGGCCGCGCCGCCCAGAGGAACTGCGCACCGAAGAGGGCGGCGGCGTCATCTTCAGCCAGGGCGTCCACCAGATCGACATCGTCCGCCTTCTGGCCGGGGACTCGGCACGCGACGTGATCGGCTATGACGGGCGCCTGGGATCCTGAGCGTCCGACCGAAGGGGCGTATTCCGCGCTGGTTTCGTTCGAGGGCGGGTGCCTTCGCGGCCCTCACCTATTCCGGATATGCGCATTTCGACAGCGACACATGGATGGACTGGGATCGGCGAACTCGGTTCGCGCAAGGACATGCGCGGCCTATGGCAAGGCGCGGCGCGGCCTTGCGGCACCGTCGCCGGCGCCGAGGAGGAGGTCGCGCCTCAAATCGACCCGCACCTATGGCGGAGGCACGGGACCGGAAGCCTCCGTCCAATACGAGCATTTCGGTCCGGTCATCGTCATGTGCGAGAAGGGCGACCTCCGGCTGACACCATCACGGCATCCATGTCTATGGCGACGAACGCCAGGAGTTCCGGCCAGCTCCTCCTTTTCGCCATGCCCGTGGGGAGGTCGATTGCTGCTCTTTTCGCAGCGTTGCGACAGGGCAAGCCGCCTGTACAAACAGGACGGTGGGGTCTGGCCAGTCTGGAAGTTTGCCACGCCATCCTGCAAGCGTCGGCCACCGGCATGCCGGTGCGTTTGGCCGAGCAGGTGGGATGTTGCCAGGGAGGAATGAACGCTGAACAATCTGCAGCTTTCCATCGCCATGGGCGACTACGACCGCACGCGCCCCATTCGACGGCCGCGTCAGGATCGACGGCGTCGATGCCGATCTTCATGCTGCTGTCGCCCGAAGAAATGTTCTTCCGCGCTTTCCGCCATCAGGCCTTCGACGTCAGCGAACTTTCGCTCTCGTCCTATTCCATCTCGGTGGCGCGGGGAGATCCGCGCTACGTCGCAGTACCGGTGTTCCTGTCGCGCGCCTTTCGCCATACCTCGATCTATATTCGCACCGACAAGGGCATCAAACGCCCAGAGGACCTGCGCGGCAAGCGCATCGGCATCGCGGAATACCAGCTATCAGCCAATGTCTGGGTTCGCGGAATCCTGCAGGACGATTATGGCGTGACCCCTGGCGAGATCACGTGGGTACGCGGCGGCATGAATACGGCCGGACGCCCCGAGAAGATCAGGGTCAGCCTGCCCGCCGACATCAAGGTCGAGGAGGCGCCCGAAGGCGCCACTCTCGACGCGATGCTACGCTCGGGCGAGATCGACGGCTTCATCGGTCCGCGGGCGCCGCGCTGCTTCGACGAGGGACATGCTCACATCGACCGGCTGTTTGCCGACACGATCGCCGAGGCCGAGGCTTATTACCGCAAGACGCGGATCTTCCCGATCATGCACGTACTCGGCCTTCGCAGAAGCCTTGCCGATGCTCACCCGTGGCTTCCGGGTGCGTTGCTGAAAGCTTTCACTCACTCAAAGAAAATGGCCGAGGAAGCACTTCGGGACACGTCGGCAACGAAGGTGACAATGCCGTTCGTCGAAGACAATCTGAGCCGCGCGCAACGGCTCATGGGCCCGGATATCTGGCCATACGGGGTCGCGGCAAACCGGAAGACGCTCGAGACCTTCCTTGGCTACCATTTCGATCAGGGGCTTTCGCCACAGAAAGTCGAAGTCGAGAACCTGTTCCACCCGGCAACGCTGGAGGCGTACAGCCTTTGAACAATCGTGAACCCATCAAACCCGGCGACCTCTTTGAAATCGAGACGCCGGAGGGTCCGGTCTTGGTTCAGGTCACGCATCTCCACCCCACATCTTCGGAGGTGGTACGCATGCTGGCAAGGACGGACGCTCCGTACGACCTCGACGAACTGGCCCGCCAGGAAACCCTGCTGGTCGCGATGGTCCCCTTCGCCAGCGCCATCGATAGCGGTCGCCTCACCGGCAGGAAAATCGGCAGTGCCGCGGTGCCCGAGGCAGCGCGCGCGTTCCCGAGCTTCCGCATGCCTATCCTCGACAAGAAGGAAGGCGTCCGCACCAATGTTGCATACTGGTGGTTCTGGGACGGCGAAAGCTTGACTTACGACGCCGCGCCGGCTTCAGAGGCCGAAAACTTCCCGCTTCGCGAGGTCCTGTCAATCGAGGAGTTCCTGCGCCGCCTGTGCCGCCTGTGCCGCGGGTAAATTCTCGCAGCATCCCTGCCCTATTTGCCGGCCGGCCGTTCGTTCGCGACAACCTCCGGCCGCAGCAGCTTCTGCGAGAGCCATGCACCGGCGATCAACACTGCCGACGGCAACGCGAGCCAGAGGTCAATCCACAAAAGCAGGATACCGGCCGCAAGCAGCAGCAGCCGGGGTATCGCGGCCAGGGGGCTGCGATAGTAGCCTTCCACCGCGCAGGCAATAGCAACCAGACCGCAGAATGCGCTCAGCGTCGCATATGCAATGGCGAAGGGCGAACCGCGCATCAGCAATTCATGGTTGAATACAAACACGAACGGTATCAGGAATGCGCCGATTGCGATCTGGACAGACTGCGCCGCGATTTTCAGTGGGTTCTCGTCGGCGATGGCGCTTGCGGCATATGCTGCGACAGCCACCGGTGGGGTCAAAGCCGACATCACCGCGAAGTAGAGCAGGAACAGGTGACCGGCGACAATGTCGATCTGCAGCGTCCGGATTACGGGAGATACCAATACTGCGGCAAGTATGTAGGCGCTGGGCGTCGGCATGCCCATCCCAAGCAGCAGCGTGAGGGCGGCCGCTACAACGAGTGAGAAAAAGACGTCCGCGCCCGAGATCAGGAACACCAGCGCTCCGAATTTTGACGCCAGTCCCGTCATAGTAATGCCACCAATGACGAGACCAGCGGCCGCGCAAGCCCCGGCCACCGCTACCGTGCGCACACTTGTCGTGGCCAAGATGTCATAGATTGCTGCTGGTCCGAGGCGCGTTGACTGACGCAACAGCGACACGAAAAAGATCGCCGCAAGGCCGTAGACCGCAGTGTAAGTGGGCGTATAGCCCTGCATCAGCGCCCAGGTGATGACGACGAGCGGTACTATGAACAGTCCGCCGTCACGCATCGTTGCTGTGAAACTGGGGATCTGATCCTTGGAAACACCGGCGAGGTTGATGCGCTTGGCGCGCAGATGCACCTGAACATAGATCGGCACATAAAACAGCAACGCGGGAATGACAGCCGACAGCGCTATTTCCGAATAGGCTACGCCGGTGTATTCGGCCATGATGAATGCCGCCGCACCCATCACTGGGGGCAAGAGGCTGCCACCTGATGACGCAGCCACCTCCACCGCTCCGGCATAGACCGAGTTGTAGCCCATCCGCTTCATCATCGGGATCGTGACGCTTCCCGTAGTCACCACGTCGGATGTCGGGCTTCCCGAGATCGTTCCATACAGGCCCGACGAGATGACTGCGATCTTAGCCGGGCCGCCTACCGTGCCACCGGTCAACAGCGCCGAGACATTGTAGAAGAATTGCGACCCTCCCGCCTTTGAAAGCGCAGTGCCGAACAAGACGAACAGGAACGCATATGTAGCGGCGACCCTCAACGGCACACCGAAAAGGGCATCGGTGGTAAAAAACGTGATGTCGATGAAGTGCGTGTAGGTAATTTCGCCATGGCTGAAAATACCTGACAGGCGATCGCCGAAGAGATTGTAAGCGAGGAAGGCGAGTACGATGATGGTCAGGCCTGAGCCCACCGTCCGGCGCATAGCTTCGAGCGTCAGCACCAGCATGAGGCTAGCGATGCCGAGATCCCAATTCGACAACGGATCGAGCAAAGTGATGCGACGGGAGATTTCGTCGGATTTCGAAAGGAAATAGATCCCGGATACGGCGGAGAGGAGCGCAAGGCCCCAATCTGGAACCTCGACCTTCGTCTGGACCGAGCGAGGCGATGGTCCGATGAGCAGGAAGGTCAGGACCAGCATCAGAGACAGGAAAGTTATCGTCAGAGACAGCGTGTCGGATCGGGAGAATGCGGCAGCGTAAACAGTCCATACCGCGGTGGCCGCTGCGAATGCCTTGACGGCGTGTCCCACTGCCCCCGACGGCGAGCGCGTAGCGCCGGTATCGAATAGCAGTCCAAGCAATATGATGCTCCGTGCCGGAGAACGGGGCCGCCATCCAGCCCACGAAAATAGGATTGCGATCGCGCCCGCGGTATGGCCGCGGACGCGAGAAGCTTACGGGATCAGAAACCTGCCGCGGTGTACACTTCTTTGGCGGAGGGGTGATACGGCACCGTCTTGGCCTTCGACATCAGTTCCACGTCCAGCGGCTTCATTGCATTAT
Organism: uncultured Alphaproteobacteria bacterium; assembly: GCA_963747465.1. Taxonomy (GTDB): domain Bacteria; phylum Pseudomonadota; class Alphaproteobacteria; order Rhizobiales; family Rhizobiaceae; genus Aquibium. The sequence goes on along the minus strand of CAVVFC010000002.1, from coordinate 150,136 downwards.
GCACCGACTGTAGTTCGGTTACGTTGTCAACCAATGCCTGGGTGACGTCCTTCACCATTTGCGGATCCGCATCCTTGCGCGCAAAGAGCTGCGCTGAGACCGTCAGCGTCAGTGTGTCCTTGTCGTTCCAGTCATAGTCGCTCGCCTTGATCGTGTATTCGTTGATGTCCCACTCGTCGATCACCTCCTGCGCGGTTTCCTGTGTGACGGGGAGCAATCCCAATTCCACCGCCGAGGCCAGTTCGCGGATAGAGGAGTGGTTGACGAACAGCGAGTTTATCATCAGGTCCGCGCGCCGGTCGCGCATGAGGTCCCCCTGCTCGCTCGACGCCGCATAGGTGACGCTTCCGCCCCAGGATTCAACGTTTTCGGGACTGAGACCTGCCGCCTCCATCATCGCCTCGCCAATGGCGCTGACGATGTTGCCACGCCGGTTCAGCGCGATGCGCACCGGGAGCTTCTTTTCTGCCACATCTTCGAGCGTGCTCAGCCCGTTCTCTTCGATGAAGGATTTGCTGCCAATGATCTGCATCGGCGCCCACGTATAGAGCTGTGCGATGGTAGCGAGGCTGTCGACCGGAGCCTTGAAGGGCGGCAGTCCACCGACGCCGGCCTTGGCTTCGGCGTCATGTATGATGGCGATGTCGCACTTCTTGTCGTCCAGGAGACCGACGTTGGCAAGACCGCCGCCGGAGGTCTGGTAGGTTACAGTCGAGCCGGGGAAAGATTTCTTCATCGCGGCGTCTATTCCTGCACCAAGGAGAGTCCAAAGCCCTCCTGGGCTGGCTCCGCAAAGCGTCAGATTGTAGGTCTGCGCTGATGCCTGCTGCGCGCCCAGTGAGATGGCGATCGCCGCGGCGGCAGCCGCTATCCAATTCGTCTTCATTATATTCCTCCCTTGAGACTGCTGGCGTGAGTCGATGGATGTCGAGATGCTTAGCAATCTAACTCATCGGATCAGTAATGCGTCGGCAGGCAGGTATGTCAATGCAAAAGCAGCAATTTTTCCGCTCCTGCCGTATGGACCTCGGTACCCTGATGCTATGGATGCAGATGCTCGACAGAAGACGGAGCAACCGCTACTAGCGAACTTAGTATGCTAAGCAATGTGCGGGCGTTCCCCTCGCGCAGTCAATCTCGACAATGGAGCAAACCATGAGCCACACCGCCGTGGTCGATCACACGATCCGTGATCTGGTAATTGCAAACCGAATTCTCGCCCGCGAAGATGTCATCGACGATTTTGGCCATGTTAGCGTTCGACATCCTTGCGACGCCGGTCGCTTCTTTCTGTCACGTTCGCGGAGTCCACAAAATGTCACCCGCGACGACATCATGGAGTTCGCGCTCGATGGATCGTTGATCAGTGATGACACGCGCCGACCTTATGCCGAGCGCTTCATTCACGGAGCCATCTATATGGCGCGGCCTGATGTCGGTGCGGTATCGCATCATCATGCGCGATCAGTCGTTCCCTTCTCGGCTTCGGACGTGCCGCTTAAGCCGATCTTCCACATGGCCAGTGTGATGGGCGCCGAAGTCCCTGTGTGGGATAGTCAGGTTGAGTTTGGCGACACGAACATGTTGGTTGATACGCTCGAGATGGGGCATTCCCTGGCGCGCACGCTAGGCGACCGGCGAGCGGCGCTGCTACGCTGTCACGGCGCCATCTGCGCTGCGCCGGACATACGAGGCATCTGCATGATCTCGATCGCCATGAAGGACAACGCGGAGCTCATTCTGAAATCGCTTCCGCTAGGCGACCCAAAATACCTGACGCCCGGCGAGATCGAAATGGCCGGCAAAATGCTTCTTGGCGAGATGCCGCTGGCGCGCGCATGGGACTACTGGACAACGCGTGCAGGTTTTGCAGGTCTTTGACGCTCTCGTTCAGCCCGCACAGCGATTTCGACAGCAGGACGTGATGTGAAGGACGAGTTCGGATCCTGAGGGATGGCAGTAGTGAACGACACATCGGAGAGCACACCGTCAGACACAATGCTGCCGTTCGATGAGAGCGTAGGCTATCAGATCCGAATGACCCATCGCCTGCTGCAGCGCTACCTGCAGCAGCAGATCGAGCCTCATGGGGTCACTCCCGGAATGTGGTACTTTCTACGTGCGCTCTGGCATCAGGATGGATTGACCCAACGCGAGCTGTCCGAGATCGTCGGCACGATGGAGCCGACCACATTGACAGCCATCCGATCCATGGAAAAAAGCGGACTGGTAAAACGCGAGCGCAGCACGAAGGATCGTCGGAAGATCTTCGTTCATCTGACGCCGCATGGCCACGCATTGCGCGACGAGCTTCTCCCTTTGGCCCGGTTGGTGGTCGACAACTCAGTAGAGGGGTTCTCAGACCGGGAGCGCTCAACGCTGCTTCAGTATCTCGGGCTGATTCAAGCTAACCTCAGAAAGCAGATCGACGAGCACTCCCCCGACCTCAAGGGATGATTGCCAATCCGTGCAGTCCAGACGGGCTGCCACATTTCGGCAGCCCGGAGGTTTCGCTCCCTAAGCTCACTTGCCAACCTACTTAACGCTCGTTAAGTTAGCTTCCTAAGTTATTCGCATCGTAGGGAGGAAAGAGGTGGCTCGGTTTGTCTGAACAGGTTCCGGGGGGTTCCTAAGTGGATTTCCGCCTCGGTTATGCGGCCACCATTTCTGGCGTCCGCAGATTGAAGTAGGCCTGATCGGGTGTTTTTCCGTCAAGCGATGAGTGGGGCCGGCGGCTGTTGTAGAAGCCGAGATAACGTCCGATCCCGGCGCGGGCCTCGGAGACGCTGGCGTAGGCCCGCAGATAGACCTCCTCGTATTTGATTGTCCGCCACAGGCGCTCGACGAAGACGTTGTCGCGCCAGGCGCCCTTGCCGTCCATGCTGATCCTGATCTCGCGGGCGGCCAGCACCTTGATGAAGTCGGTCGACGTGAACTGACTGCCCTGATCGCTGTTGAAGATTTCCGGGGCGCCATGCCGGGCCAGCGCCTCTTCGACGGCTTCGATGCAGAAGGCTGTCTCCAGCGTGATTGACACCCGCCATGCCAGAACCCGGCGGGTAAACCAGTCCACGACCGCGGCGAGATAGATGAACCCCCGCGCCATCGGAATGTAGGTGATGTCCATCGCCCAGACCTGGTTGGGCCGGGTGACGGGAAGTTTCCGCAGCAGATAGGGGTAGATCTTGTGACCCGGTGCGGGTTTTGATGTGTTCGGCTTTCGATACAGTGCCTCAATGCCCATGCGCTTCATCAGCGTGGCGACGTGCAACCGCCCGACCTTGAACCCTTCCTGGACCAGCAGGCCCTGCAGCATCCGGCTGCCCGCGAATGGGAACTCCAGGTGCAACTTGTCGATCCGGTGCATCAGCTTCAGATTGGCATCCGAGACCGGACGCGGTTGATAGTAGACGCTGCCCCGGCTGATCCCCAGCACGATGGTCTGGCGACTGACGCTCAGCTTCGCGGTGGGATCAATCATCTCTTTGCGCTCGGCAACAGACCCGCCTTGCCGAGCGCGCCGGACAAAAAATCGTTCTCCAGCGTCAGCTCTCCGATCTTGGCATGCAGGGTCTTCACGTCGATCTCCGGTTCCGGCTCAGCCTTCAGACTGTCGCCGAATACCCCGGTCGCGCCCTCGAGAAGCTGATCTCGCCACTGCTTGATCTGGTTCGGGTGGACATCAAAGTCCTGCGACAGCTCTATCAGCGTCTTCTCACCCTTGATCGCGGCCACCGCCACTTTCGCCTTGAATGCCGGGCTGTGGTTCCGGCGCGGTCGTCTTGCCATGGTCTTCTCCTCGCTCGCAGCATCATGCTGCCGTTGCGCGGAAAATCCACTTATCCCGGCTGTTCAGATTTCCCGAGCCACCTCTGGTGGCGGCTCGGCCGATATCGGCCAGATCATCGTGGCTTACACCCCCAAGGAACTTATTCCCTATGGCGTCGGTGACCTGCCACTCATCGGCGTGGATCCGTGGGTCGGCATGCGGGCAATGTATGAACTCGCCACCACAAACGAGACCCTGCAGAAGATGTTCGACGACCTCAACCTCGTCTATATCGCCAACCAATCCACGGGACCCGTTCAGATCAATTGCAAGGGTCTCAACCTCAACTCACTCGATGATCTCGAGAGCGCCAAGGTGCGTGCCTCGGGCTCATATGGGCAGGTTCTGTCGGATCTGGGCGCCAATGTCATCGCTGTTGATTTCCGCTCAGAAGTGAGCCGGGTTTTTCACCGAGAAGTGAGCCACCTCTGACTATGGTTTTTGGCTCAGGCTGGGGTCAAGGGTCGTAGGTTCTCCTTCCGTTTTGTTGCGGCCGCAGAGCTTGCCTTGAAGCGGAAGCTGTCGTTGCCAGTTTCGAGGATATGGCAGCGGTGGGTGAGCCGATCGAGCAGAGCGGTGGTCATCTTGGGATCGCCGAAGACAGACGCCCATTCGCTGAAGCTCAGATTGGTGGTGATGACGACGCTGGTGCGCTCGTAGAGCTTGCTCATCAAGTGGAAGAGCAGCGCTCCACCCGAGGCGCTGAACGGCAGGTAGCCCAGCTCGTCCAGGATCACGAGATCGAGCTTGGCCAGACCTTCGGCGATCTGCCCCGCCTTGCCCTTCGCCTTTTCCTGTTCGAGCGCGTTGACGAGTTCGATGGTCGAGAAGAACCGAACCTTCCGGCGATGATGCTCGATGGCCTGGATGCCGAGTGCGGTGGCAACATGGGTTTTGCCGGTGCCGGGACCGCCGACCAGAACGACGTTCTGCGCCCCGTCGATAAACTCGCAGCGGTGCAGCTGACGCACTGTGGCCTCGTTGATCTCGCTGGCCGCAAAGTCGAAGCCGGCGAGGTCCTTGTAGGCCGGGAACCGCGCAGCCTTCATGTGGTATGCGATGGAGCGCACCTCGCGCTCTGCCAGTTCGGCCTTGAGCAGTTGTGACAGGATCGGCACGGCGGCGTCGAAGGCCGGCGCACCCTGTTCGATCAGGTCGGCGACGGCCTGTGCCATGCCATACATCTTCAGGCTGCGCAGCATGATGACGACGGCGCCGCTTGCGGGATCATGACGCATGACGGCCTCCCGCGATCCGCACACGCAGACCGTCATATCTCTCGACATCGGCCTTGGGCTCGCGCCGGAGCATCAATGCCTGCGGGGTGGCGATGTCGGGACCGCCGGTCGTCTTGCCGTCGATCAGTCTGTGCAGAAGGTTCAGCACATGGGTCTTGGTCGCCACGCCCTCGGCCAGCGCCAATTCCACGGCGGCCAGAACCGCCTGTTCGTCGTGCTGCAGGACGAGCGCCAGGATGTCGACCATCTCGCGGTCGCCACCCGGCCGTCGCAGCATCTGGTCCTGCAACTGCCGAAAGGCACGCGGTAGCTCCGCGAAGGGTGCGCCGTTCCGCAACGCGCCGGGCTTGCGCTGGAGCACGGCGAGGTAATGCCTCCAGTCATAAACCGTCCGCGGCGGCAGATGGTGGCCGCGCTGGATCACTCGTTCATGCTCGCACAGGATTTGCCCCTCCGCGGCGACGACGATCCGCGTGGGATAGACCCGCAGGCTGACCGGCCGGTTCGCAAATGACGCCGGCACGCTGTAGCGATTGCGTTCGAAGCTGACGAGGCAGGTCGGTGAGACACGCTTGCTCTGCTCGACAAAGCCGTCAAAGGCAGCTGGCAGCGGCATCAGCGCGGCCTGCTCTTCAGCCAGGACGTCGGCGATCGTTCCGGGCAGCGTGCCGTGCGGAATCTCATGCCACAACTCCTGGCATCGTCGCTCCAGCCAGGCGTTGAGCGCCGCAAGATCCACGGCGTTGGGCATCGGCTGCCACAGGCGCGGCCGGGCGTCCTGAACGTTCTTTTCCACCTGGCCCTTCTCCCAACCCGAGGCCGGATTGCAGAACTCGGGCGCGAACACATAATGGTTCGCCATCGCCAGGAATCGAATGTTTACCTGCCGATCCTTGCCCCGTCCGACGCGATCGACCGCCGTGCGCATGTTGTCGTAAATGCCGCGTGCCGGCACGCCGCCGAAGACGCGGAACCCGTGCCAATGGGCGTCAAACAGCATCTCGTGGGTCTGCAGGAGATAGGCGCGCAGCAGGAACGCCCGGCTGTGCGACAGCTTGATGTGCGCAACCTGGAGCTTCGTGCGCTCGCCGCCCAGAACCGCGTGGTCTTCGCTCCAGTCGAACTGGAACGCTTCGCCGGCCCGGAACGTCAGGGGCACGAAGGTGCCACGTCCCGTGGTCTGCTGTTCGCGCTGACGGTCTGCGCGCCACCGGCGCGCAAAGGCGGCGACGCGCCCGTAAGACCCCGTGAAGCCGAGCGCCACCAAATCGGAATGAAGCTGCTTCAGCGTCCGCTTCTGCTTGCGGGACTTGGCCGCTTCGGCACCAAGCCATGCAGCCAGCTTGTCGGCGAACGGATCAAGCTTGCTCGGCCGCTCCGGCGTGGCGTATCTCGGTTCGATAGTCCCCGAGTTCAGATGCTTCGTGACGGTGTTTCGAGACAGGCCGGTGCGCCGCGAGATCTCGCGGATCGACAGCTTCTCACGCAACGCCATGCGTCGGATGATGTTCAAAAGTCCCATGTGGATCACTCCGTTGCCCCCTGTCGCTCTCCGCGAAGGGGAAGGGGTCACATGGCTCAGTTCTCAATGGAAATTACGCGCCAACCCGGCTCACTTCTGGGTGGAAATCAACAGGCGAGCATTTCATCGCGTTCATCTGAGTTCACTGGACGGGATCCCTTTGCTCAATCAGCGGGCCAGAAATGCTCGACCCGCAACGTCCGAATCCGTTCCCCATCTTTAACCCTGACTTGTCCCGTGTCGCAAAGCTTCTCTGTGACTGTCATTATGCGCCAAGCGAGTTCGTGGTAGACCTGAGCACCGGGCTCGTAGCAAGTCTCTTTCTGGGTCGACAGACGATACCATAAGAACTCTCTGCCTTCGCTGCTTGGAAGACCATAAATGAAACTTCCGAGGCCGAGAAGAACGATAAGCCACGTTCCAGAGTTTTCGACCAACTCGAAGAACTGATCAAACATATCGTACCTTTCCACCCGTCGAGCGGCCGACAGCCGTAACAATGTGCAAAAATATCTCGCGGTCCGCCCCCGTACTCAGTTCCGAATTGTGCCAGAGCACGGTGAAATCTCCGCCGTATCGCAGTGCACGTCTGCGAAGCGTGTCGATGAGTTCGTTCGCTTCCGTGGAATGGCCGAGCCCCAGATAGCTTTCGCTGATCACCGAGCACTCCATCACCACGAGCGGTCGTTCCAGGATCCGGAGCGGCGCCATGCGTTGCCAGCTCCAGATCGGAAAAAACCAGGACGTCCCGTATCGGAATCCCGGCCGGTCGGCAAACGAGCCGGAGGTGTCGTACCCGAAACCGGCCTCTTCCAGATGGTCGGGAGTTTGCGCGGCGTCCCATCGCAGGTAGTGCTGCCGGTTGCCGGCGACCGGCAATGTGAGACCCGCCGCTTCCAGCGCCTTCCCCAGCCTGTCGCCCTCGCGCCTTATCTGGGCGGCATCGCGGAAGGTATTGTAGCTGCCGTGCATGCCGATCTCGTGGCCGCGGTCGGCAATGTTCCTGATCAACCGCAGGATGCGGGCTTCGTCGATCTCATAGGCCCCGTCGATGGCGCCGGCACTGTGGTCCGCGATGAAATAGAACGCGGCGCGGTGTCCGTTGCGTTCGCAGGCATCCATGTACCAGTCGAAGGTATGGACTTCGTCGAACCGGTAGTCGGAGAACGCGCTGAAGGCGGCGTTCGCCACCCGCCTGGCAGCCGTTCCTGGTGTTCGCCTCTTGACAAGATCGTGGCGCAGAACCTTGGCCAGAAGGACGGGATCCCTCGCAGTGCGGTCGAAAGGCTGGTCGACGTCGCAACTCACTCTGATCTGGCCCTCGCGCCGACGTCTCTCCAGACCTGGCCACAGGCGCTTCATCAGGCACCACAGTAGCTCGGCATACTCGTCCACGATCGGCCGATAAAGAAATCCCGCGCTCCATGCCAGCGACGCCACCGCTGGGAAGCGGTCGTGCTGATCACGTTCGGCAATCACGATCTCCTCGAAGCGAGACAGCATGAAAAACGCTGCGCCGAAAATATCGACTTTGCAGTGGATGCGGTTCTCCGCGACATGAATGGTCGGCTCGCCGAATAGAACAGGAAGGTCATCCTCGATGTCCGCGTCGGGGGAATCCTGCTGTTGCAGGATCGAGTTTGGTTAGAGGCAAACTTGGCATCTGCTTGAGCCAGGAAGTGGAAGGTGACAGCAGCTCAGGAAAAATCGAATCGACAAGCAGCATGCGGTCGCCACAGGTGATCTGAACCGCCCCACTTTCGCTTTCGACAGTTTGATAAGCCAACCCCAGCATCCGGCCAAGGATGATTTCCCCGACCCACTCGAGTGGAGCACGTCGTTCCGACGGAAGGTGTAGCCTCAACATTATCCTACGGCCCTCGGGGTGGCAGTGACGCTGCCGCGAAACGACGGATTTGCTAGCCGATCACACCCGCGACGACAACCCGCCGCCCAGGGGGAGCCATCGAAGGTTTTGAACTGACGCGACGGATGTCCCTTCCTCCGTGGCGCCGCACGCGTCGCGGAGCGCTATCGTACATTTCAGTTGTGAGAGCACCGCAGTCTGAAGCATTCATCAAGGCCGGCTTCGTCGTAAGGTGATTGCCGGACGTCACTCCTTGATGGGATCCAATTCATGGCTTCTCGGGCGGCAAAGGAGCCCGCGCGTTCAGCGCCCAAAACCCACACCCTGATGTCTCAGGGCAGGAAAGAGCAATCAGCAGCAACGCCCATATGTTGAAAAAAAATCTGATGGTGCGGTCGAGAAGACTCGAACTTCCACGGGTTGCCCCACAGCGACCTCAACGCTGCGCGTCTACCAATTCCGCCACGACCGCACGTGGTAGGAGGCCGGAGCTTCCCGGCCCGGCGCACTTAGCAAATCGCCTATGGGGAAACAAGTGCATCGCCCGCAATAAATCGAGCGCCCGGCCGCCATTTCCCCGCAGGCTGCCGGGTCCGCTGGACCTTGCGGCGCTTTGCCGCCATATGTTGTCCCGAAGGACGTCTCCCCATGCTTCAGCGCAACCATCTCGGCTTCGATTTCCGCCCCTCGCCGGGCAGTGCGCCGGTCGAATGGCGGATCGAACCTGGCCTGACCTCATACCCGGAAGCGGTCGCCTTCATGGAAAAGCGCGCGGCCGATATCCGCGACGGTAGCGCCGGCGAGATGATCTGGCTCGTCGAGCATCCGCCGCTCTATACGGCCGGGACCAGCGCGAAGGCGAGCGACCTGATCGAGCCCGATCGTTTTCCGGTCCATGCCGCCGGCCGCGGCGGCGAATATACCTATCACGGGCCCGGCCAGCGGGTCGCCTACGTCATGCTCGACCTGAAGCGTCGCCGCGAGGACGTCCGCGTCTTCGTCGGGGCGCTGGAAGAATGGATCATCCGCACGCTCGACAGATTCAACGTGAAGGGCGAACGGCGCGAGGATCGCGTGGGGGTCTGGGTGGTCCGGCCGGACCGTCCGCCGCTGTCCGCAGGGACACCGGCCGAAGACAAGATCGCAGCCATCGGCATCCGCCTTCGTAAGTGGGTGAGTTTTCACGGCATCTCCCTCAACGTCGAACCGGACCTGACGCATTTCTCCGGCATCGTGCCTTGCGGCATCTCGGGGTATGGCGTCACCAGCCTCGTCGATCTCGGCCTCCCGGTCACGATGGACGACGTCGACGTAGCCATGAGGCAGGCCTTCGAGGAGGTGTTCGGGGCAGCCTCGTCGGCCCGCGTCACCGGCGAGAGGAGCGCCTGACGATGACGCAGTTCCATTCGAGGCTGGCCGTCTTCCTGGCCGCTGCGGTTCTCGCCCTCTCCCAGCCGGCCTTTGCCCAGCAGGCGGCCGACGCTCTTGCGCCCGAGCGGGCGACCGGGCAGCAGGCGAAGCCGGCGGTCCGCGCAGACCACATCATGGTCGTCGCCGCCAATCCGCTGGCGGCGGAAGCCGGTCTCGCCGTGCTGCGCGACGGCGGCAGCGCGGCCGACGCGCTCGTGGTCGTCCAGACCATGCTCGGGCTTGTCGAACCGCAATCATCGGGCATCGGCGGCGGCGCGTTCCTGGTCTGGTATGATGGCGCGACGGGCAAGGTGACGACGATCGACGGACGCGAAACGGCACCCATGGCTGCGACGCCGGACCTTTTCATCGGGGACGACGGCAAGCCGATGGAGTTCTTCGAGGCCGTCGTCGGCGGACGCTCCGTCGGCACGCCCGGCGTCGTACGGCTGATGGAGAAGATCCATGACTGGCGCGGCAAGAAGGAATGGACCGAACTGTTCGAACCGGCAGCGCGCATGGCCGACCTTGGCTTCGACGTCTCGCCGCGCCTTGCGGAACTCATCCGGGGCGACGCCCCCCTGCTCGCCGCGCAGCCCTCGACGCGAGCCTATTTCTTCGACGAAACGGGCGCGCCGCTCGGGGAAGGCGCGAAGCTGAAGAACCCCGCCTACGCCGAGACGTTGCGATCGATCGGCACAAGCGGCGCGGATGCCTTCTATGAGGGACCTGTCGCCGAGGCGATCGTGTCGGCGGTCCGCAGCCACCCGGGCAATCCCGGCAAGCTCTCGCGCGCGGATCTGACCAGGTACGAGGCGAAGGAACGCGGCGCCGTGTGCGCGCCCTATCGCGGCTTCGACGTCTGCGGCATGGGACCGCCCTCCTCCGGCGCGCTCGCCATCGGGCAGATCCTCGGCATACTCGCCGAGTTCGACCTCGCCGCCCTCGGTCCCGAGGATCCGCAGAGCTGGCGCCTGTTCGGCGATGCGTCCCGTCTCGCCTTCGCCGACCGTGGAAGGTACGTGGCCGACAGCGATTTCGTCGACATCCCGCAAGGTCTCTTGGACCGGGACTACCTGAAATCCCGCGCCGCCCTGCTGAAGCGTCCGGATGCGCTTCCCGCCGACGCTGCGAAGGCCGGCGATCCGCCCTGGAACAAGGCGCAATTGCGCATCGAGGGAATGACGCTCGAAGTCCCGTCCACGTCGCATTTCGTGATCGTGGATGCCGACGGCAACATCGCCTCGATGACGAGTTCGGTCGAGAACGGCTTCGGCGCGCGTTTGATGGTGGCCGGGTTCCTGCTCAACAACCAGTTGACGGACTTCTCCTTCGCTCCTGAAGAAGACGGAGAAGCGGTGGCGAACCGCGTCGAGCCGGGGAAACGGCCGCGATCATCGATGTCGCCGACAATCGTGCTGCGCGACGGCAAGCCCGCCTTTGCCCTGGGTTCGCCTGGCGGCAGCAACATCATTCCTTACGTCGCTCAATCCCTGATCGGTCTGATCGACTGGAAGATGGACATGCAGCAGGCGGTCTCCATGCCCCACCTGTCGAACCGCTTCGGGCGCTACGACGTCGAGGTAGGCACGTCGGCGGAAAGCCTCGCCGACGACCTTGCGGCGCTCGGGTACGACACTCGAACGACTGACATGAACTCAGGCCTGCACGGCGTTGCATTCCTTCCAGATGGCACTCTCGAAGGGGGCGCGGACCCCCGGCGAGAAGGCGTGGCCATCGGGGACTGAGGAGAAGCGATCAATAGGCGCCGATCCACATTGCCATGGTGATGATGAAGAGGCTCACCGACACGAGCGAGGCGACGTCCTGGAGGATATCGGTCATTTGCGTTCTCCCGTTTCTCTGTCTGTAGCCTTATTGTTCCCCTTTTGTTCTATTTTGCAATACCGCGCGCCGCCCTTGCGGACTCCTCCTGCCAGTTTGGGTTAACGATTTCCTGCGGTCGCGGGGTCGCGTCAGAAATCGACGACCTTGCCTTCGGCGAGCGTGACCCGGCGATCCATGCGCGCGGCGAGGTCGTGGTTGTGCGTGGCAATCAGGGCGGAAAGCCCGGAATGCCGCACCAGAGCCTCCATCGCGTCGAACACGTATCCCGCGGTGTTCGGGTCGAGGTTGCCGGTCGGCTCGTCGGCGAGCAGGACCAGCGGCGCGTTGGCGACGGCGCGGGCGATGGCCACGCGCTGCTGTTCGCCGCCCGACAGCTCCGCAGGGCGATGTGCGGCGCGGTTGCCGATCTTCATGTAGTCCAGCAACTGCATGGCTCGACTCTCCGCCTCCTGCTGCGAGAGTCCACGGATCAACTGCGGGATGACCACGTTCTCCAGCGCCGAAAATTCGGGCAGGAGATGGTGGAACTGGTAGACGAAGCCGACCTCGTTTCGCCGGATGGACGTGCGTTCGTCGTCGGAAAGGCGGCCGCATGACTTGCCGTTGACGGTGACCTCGCCGGCATCGGGTCTTTCCAGAAGCCCGGCCGTATGCAGCAGCGTCGACTTGCCAGCGCCGGAGGGCGCGACGAGCGCGACCATCTCGCCGCGATGCAAGGTGAAATCCGCACCGTCCAGGATCACGAGCGGCTTCGCACCCTCGTGGTAGCGCCGGTCGACGCCGACCAGCGCGAGCGCCACACCTTCGGCCATCATTCGTACCTCAGCGCTTCCACCGGATCGAGGCCGGCCGCTCGCCATGCCGGAAACAGTGTCGCCAGGAACGCCAGCGCCAGCGCCATGAGGACGACGGACACCGTTTCGCTCATGTCCATCTTCGCCGGCAACTGGCTCAGGAAATAGAGCTCGGGGTTGAACAGCGTCGTTCCGGAGAGCCAGGAGAAGAACTGCCGGATCGATTCCACGTTGAGGCAGACGACGACGCCGAGTATCACGCCGGCGACCGTGCCGACCACTCCGATCGCAGCGCCGGTCATGACGAAGATGCGCAGCACCGAGCCGCGCGTCGCACCCATGGTGCGCAGGATGGCGATATCGCGCCCCTTGTCCTTCACCAGCATGAACAGCCCCGAGATGATGTTCAGCGCGGCGACGAGCACGATCAGCGTCAGGATCATGAACATGACGTTTCGCTCCACCTCGAGGGCGGAGAAGAAGGTATGGTTGCGCTGGCGCCAGTCGACCATGAAGAATGGGCGCGCCGCCGCCGTCTCGACCAGCGGTTTCAGGTCATCGATGGCGTCGGGATTGTCGACGAAGACCTCGATCGTCTGGGCCACGCCTTCCGAATTGAAGTAGAGCTCCGCCTGCGAAAGCGCCATGAAGATGATCGAGGCGTCGTATTCCGACATGCCGACCTCGAAAATGGCCGTGACAGGGTAGGTTTTCTGGCGCGCAGTCGTCCCGAATGGCGTGACGTCCCCTTCCGGAGAGGTCAGCGTGATCAGATCGCCGATGGCCAGGCCGAGCGTCTCGGCCATCCTGGAGCCGACCGCCACACCTTCGCCGCCGTCGAAGCCGTCGAGCGTCCCCTGCCGGATGTTGCCGGCCACGAGATCGACCTTCCGCAGGTCTTCCTCGCGAATGCCGCGTACCAGCGCCCCCGTTCCGCGCCCCACGTTCCCGGATGCAAGTACCTGGCCCTCGACCAGAGGAATGGCATAGCGCACGCCTTCAAGGCCATTCAGCCGGGCCGCCACTTCGGCATAGTCGTCCAGCGGCCGATCGATCGGCTGAAGGATCAGATGGCCGTTGACGCCGAGGATGCGCGTGAGCAGTTCGGCTCGAAATCCGTTCATCACTGCCATGACGATGATCAGCGTGGCGACGCCGAGCATGATGCCGACGAACGAGATCGAGGCGATCACCGAGATGAAGGCCTCTTTCCGGCGCGAACGCAGGTAGCGCCAGGCCACCATCCGCTCGAAGACGGAGAAGGGGCCGGCTCCGCGCGGCGTTGCTGCGGTTTGCGCCATCAGCGGGCGCCGAACCTTGCGGCGGCTTCCGCGACTGCAACGGTCTCGCGCTCGCCGGTCCCGCGGTTTTTGATCTCGACCTCGCCGGCGGCCACGCCGCGCGGGCCGACGATCACCTGCCAGGGAAGGCCGATCAGGTCCGCGGTGGCAAACTTGCCGCCGGCGCGCTGGTCGGTGTCGTCGTAGAGCACGTCCTTGCCCGCCGCAGTGAGCTGCGCGTAGAGCTCCTCGCAGACGCGGTCGCATTCGGCGTCGCCCGGCTTCATGTTGATCAGCGTCAGGTCGAAGGGCGCCACGCTCTCGGGCCAGACGATGCCGTTGTCGTCATGGAACGCCTCGATGATGGCTGCGATGAGCCGGCTGGGCCCGATGCCGTAGGAACCCATCGAGACGAAATGCTCCTTGCCGTCCGGGCCGGTCACGCTGGCGCCCATGGGCTTCGAATATTTTTGGCCGAAATGGAAAATGTGGCCCACCTCGATGCCGCGCGCCGACAGGCGGTCGCCCTCGCCGATGCCGGACCAGATGTCTTCCTCGTGCATCTCGTCGGTCGCCGCGTAGGGGGTGGTCCAGGCCTTCACGATGCCGTCGATCTCGGCGTCGTCGCCAAAATCGGTGCCGGCGCCGGGCACCGGCAGGGAAAGGAAATCGCGGTGGCAGTAGACTTGGCTCTCGCCGGTGTCGGCCAGGATGATGAATTCGTGGCTCAGATCGCCGCCGATGGGTCCCGTGTCGGCCCGCATGGGGATCGCCTGCAGGCCCATGCGGGTGAAGGTGCGCAGGTAGGACACGAACATCCGGTTGTAAGCGGCCTTCGCTCCCTCGAAATCGAGATCGAAGGAATAGGCGTCCTTCATCAGGAACTCGCGCGAGCGCATAACACCGAAGCGCGGCCGGACCTCGTCGCGGAACTTCCACTGGATGTGGTAGAGATTGAGCGGGAGGTCCTTGTAGGATCGCACGTAGCTGCGGAAGATGTCAGTCACCATCTCCTCGTTCGTGGGACCGTACAGCATGTCGCGCTCGTGCCGGTCCTGAAGCCGCAGCATCTCGGGGCCATAGGCGTCGTAGCGGCCGCTCTCGCGCCAGAGTTCGGCCGACTGGATCGTCGGCATCATGATTTCCAGCGCGCCGGCCCTGTCCTGCTCCTCGCGGATGATGCGGCAGACCTTGTCGAGCACGCGCTTGCCGAGCGGCAGCCAGGAGAAGCTGCCGGCCGCCTGCTGCCGGATCATTCCCGCCCGCAGCATCAGGCGATGCGACACGATTTCCGCCTCGCGCGGATTCTCTTTCAGGATAGGCAGGAAAAAGCGCGACAGTCGCATGAAGGTTTCCGTCGAAAGGGATGAAGAAGCCGCAGGAATCGATGGCTCGACACTGGCGTCGTTGCACGCGCTTCATAGCTATTTCGTGGCGCCTTGGGAACCCGAACCGCGCTTCTGGAGGAGATCGTTCAGCTACACCGGCGTCGATCGGATTGCTGCCTCATCATTGTGCAGTGCAGCACAACATTGAGGCTGCCGAAGCAAAAAAATCCGTGACAATTCAGTGACCCCTGGGCTAGTGTTCCCGCAATAACCGAGAAGACGGAGAACAATCCGTTTTCCCCACGCGGTCAAAGTCTTGGGAGGATGCGATCTAGGCGCGGTCACTCGCTGCCGCCGGACACCGGAAACAGATCGGACGCGTTACATCTGCAAGGCTTCGGCCTTGCATTTTTTTTGAGCAATCAGTCTTCTGCCGCGGGCGTTTCAGTCGGTGCGTGAAGCCGGCGCATAGAAATCCGGCATGAATCGCGGAATGTCGTCGAAACTCCATCCGAGCCGGTGCGTCACGAACCAGAGCAGACCGCAAATGGCGAGCGCCACGATCGTTGTGCGCAGCATGGCGCGCCCGACATGCGGCCCGCGCGGGGCACTGGACGTGGTGCCGAGCGTGACCTCGTCCTCGTCGTCCTGGGTTCGCAGGCCGAACGGCAGCGTCGCGAAAAGCACCAGCCACCAGATGATGAAAAAGAGCGCGAAATAGGAGATCCAGGTCACGGGTCAGACCTGCTCCAACTCGACCAGCGTTCCCGCGAAATCCTTTGGATGCAGGAACAGCACCGGCTTTCCGTGGGCGCCGGTCTTCGGCTCGCCATCGCCGAGCACGCGTGCACCGGTGGACTTCAGCCGATCACGGGCCGCAGTGATGTCATCGACCTCGTAGCAGACGTGGTGCATTCCGCCCGAGGGTTCTTCGCCAGGAATGCGGCGATCGGGGAACCGTCTCCCAGTGGCTCCAGAAGCTCGACCTTGGTGTTGCCGAGATCGATGAACACCACCGTGACGCCATGCTCCGGCAGCGCCTGCGGGACGGTCACGCTCGCGCCGAGCGTATCGCGGTAGATCGCGCTTGCCGCGGCGAGATCGGGCACGGCTATGGCAACGTGGTTCAGGCGTCCGAGCATGAATTTCTCTCCGGGACGGCGGCGGCACCCGTCAACGCGTGACGAAAACCGTGACCATCGGCTTCTTTCCCCATGCCTGATTGGCTGCGTTGCGCACCGAGCGCCGTACCGCTTCCAGGACGAGGTCAAGGTCCTTTCGCCTGACACGGGGTATGCTTTCAACCGCGCCGATCGCCGCATCGAGCATCAGATCCTCAAAGTCCTCGCCGCTGCGATCCGTCTGTGGAAGACCGATGGCCACAAGGTCCGGATCGCCCGCCAATTCGTATTTCTCGTCGAGCACCACATTCACCGCCACGTGGCCGACATATGACAGCTTGCGCCTCTCGCGCACGCCGACCGCATCCTCGCCGCCGACGATCAGCCCGTCCTTGAAGACGCGTCCGTAAGGCACCTGATCGACGATCTCGGCCTTGCCCGGCGCCAGCTTCACGACATCGCCGTTTCGCGCCTGCACGACTTCCGGGATTCCCGACATCGCGCCGAGCGAGCCGTGCGCGACGAGATGCGCGGCCTCGCCGTGGACCGGCACGAGGATTTGGGGTCGTACCCACTCGTACATCTTCTTCAATTCGCTGCGCCGCGGGTGCCCCGAAACATGCACCAGCGCCTCGCCGTCCTCGATGATGCGGATGCCCTGCTCGATCAGGCCGTTCTTGATCTCGAGGATCGCCTTCTCGTTGCCGGGGATGGTGCGCGAGGAGAACACGACCGTATCGCCCGCGGTGAGTGCGACGATTCTTCATCTCGTCGCGCGCCAGCTTGGCGAGTGCCGCACGCGGTTCTCCCTGGCTGCCGGTGCACAGAACGACGACGTTCTCGCGCGGAATGAAGCCGTATTCCTCCTCCGAGATGAATGGCGGCAGTCCTTCGAGATAGCCGAGCTCGGAAGCGACATCGATGACCCGCTTGAGCGAGCGGCCGAGCACCAGTACCTGCCGTCCCGCATCGGTGGCGGCCTCCACGACCGAGCGGATACGTCCGACGTTGGACGAGAACGTCGTGACCGCGACCCGTCCGGGCGCGGCCTCGATCACCTGTCGCAGGCCCTGCCCGACCGCCTGCTCCGAGGGTGATTCGCCGTCGCGCATCGCGTTGGTCGAATCGCAGATCAGCGCCATCACGCCGGCGTCTCCGAGAGCCCGGAAACGCGCCTCGTCCGTCATCGGTCCGATTTCCGGCGCAGGATCGATCTTCCAGTCGCCGGTATGGATGATGGTGCCGAGCGGCGTCGTCATCGCGAGCGACACGGGTTCGGGGATGGAGTGCGTCACCGCCACGGCCTCGATGTCGAACAGGCCGACCGAGAAGCGTTCTCCGGCCTTGTAGATTTCGACCGGGATCTTCGGCTTCACCCCCGGCTCGGATTCCCGCTTGGCTTCCAGAAGGCCGGCCGTGAATGGCGTCATCCAGACGGGGACGCCGAGTTGCGGCCACAGTTCGAGCAGAGCGCCGTAATGATCCTCGTGCGCGTGGGTGATGATCATCCCACGCAGGTTCTTCTTCTGCTCGACGATGAAGCGGATGTCGGGCAGCACCAGATCGACACCCGGCAGGTCCGGACCCGGGAATGTCACGCCGCAATCGACGATGATCCATTCGCGCGCGTCGGGCCGGCCGAAACCGTAGAGCGCGAGGTTCATGCCGATCTCGCCGACGCCGCCCAGCGGTGCGAAGACCAGTTCCTCGCCGTTGCTCTTCGCCATGTCCTACCTCACTACACTGCGCCGGCCGAAGCGACCGCGCCGAAATGCACGTCGCCGGCCGCAATGCGCCGTATGCCGCCCTGCCCGTCGCGCACGACGAACCGGCAATCCTCGTCTATCGTCTCGAAGACGCCGCGCACGACCTCTCCCTCGACCCTGACCGCGACCTCGGAGCCGAGCCCCGCCGCACGCGTCAACCATGAGCGGCGAATCGCGTCGAGCCCCCTGCCCCCGTTCCACGACCGCTCCGCCTGCATCCAAGCGTCCGACAGCGCGAGAAAAAGCGTTTCGGCAGAGGCGTTCGACCCGAGCGCCGAAAGAGACGTCGCGGGATACGGAACGTCGGTCGGATGCGCCACGACATTGACGCCGACGCCGATCGCGACCGCGAAGCTGCGCTCCGAGAGCACGGCGGATTCGAGCAGTATGCCCGCGAGCTTCGATCCGTCGGCGAGGACGTCGTTCGGCCATTTCAGCTGGAAGCGCAGCCGATCCCCGCGGCTTCCGCCTGCATCCGCGCCGATGCGGATCGGCGCATCGGGCGCAACCACCTTCAGTGCATCCGACAGCGCCAGACCGGCGACGAAGCCGAGCGTGGCGGCGAGCGAAAGCGGACAGCAGTCCACCAGGAGCAGGGTCGCAGCCAGGTTGCCGCTGGGCGTCTCCCAGACGCGGCCGCGTCGGCCGCGGCCGGTCTCCTGCCTGCGCGATACCACCCAGAGGCGGCCCGGATCGCCCGCCCGCGCCCGTTCGAGAGCGTGCGCGTTGGTCGAACCGATCGTCTCGAATGCCTCCAGGCGATATCCGGTCTGTTCCGCGGTCGGCGCGAGCGCAAAGGCCATCGGCTCAGAAGAAAGTCTTCGCAGCGGCTTCCGCCATGTTGCCGATCGGCCCTCCGATGAGGACGTAGAAAAGAACGAAAGCGCCGGATGCGCCGAGCACCAGCCGCAACTCGCCGGCCATCGGCTGGAACCCGCCGACAGGCTCGTCGAACCACATGATCTTGATGATGCGCAGATAGTAGTAGGCGCCGACCACCGAGGCGAGCACGCCGATCACCGCCAGCGTGTAGAGCTCGGAATTGATCGCGGCCAGGAACACGTACCACTTCGCCCAGAAACCCGCGAGCGGAGGAATACCCGCCAGCGAGAACATCAGGATCGTCAGGATCGTCGCCATCATCGGATTGGTGTTCGAGAGCCCCGCCAGGTCGTCGATCTGCTCGACATTGCCTTCCTTGCGGCGCATCGCGAGGATGAAGGCAAAGGTGCCGAGCGTCATGACGAGATAGATCAGCATGTAGATCGCTATGCCGCGCACGCCGGCGGCCGAATTCGCGGAAAGCCCGACCAGCGCGTAGCCCATGTGACCGATCGAGGAATAGGCCATCAGGCGCTTGATGTTGCGCTGGCCGATCGCGGCGAAGGCGCCGAGCAGCATGGACGCGATCGAGATGAAGACGATGATCTGCTGCCAGTCGAACGACACGGGCTCGAAGGCACCCATCGTAACCCGCACGATCAGGGCCATCGCCGCCATCTTGGGCGCGGCGGCGAAGAAGGCGGTGACCGGCGTCGGCGCGCCCTCGTAGACGTCCGGCGTCCACATGTGGAACGGCACCGCCGAGATCTTGAACGCCAGCCCGGCAAGCACGAACACGAGGCCGAACACGAGACCGAGTTGCCGCTCCCCAACCGAGAGCGCCAGCGTGATGGCATCGAAGCCGGTGTTGCCGGTGTATCCGTAGACGAGGCTGATGCCGTAGAGCAGCATGCCCGATGAAAGGGCGCCGAGCACGAAATACTTCAGTCCCGCCTCGGTCGAGCGCACGGAATTGCGATTGATGGCGGCGATGACATAGGCTGCCAGGGACTGGAGTTCGAGACCGAGATAGAGCGTGATCATGTCGTTGGCCGACACCATGATCAGCATTCCGAGCGTCGACAGCATGATCAGGACGGGGAATTCGAACTTGTCGAAGCGCTCCGCCTTGGCGAACCCGACGGACATGACCAGCGTGACGATCGATCCCCCGAGCGTCAGGAACTTCATGAACCGCGCGAACGGGTCGCTGATGAAGGCACCGTAGAAGCCCCTGCCGTAGTCGCCGAAGAACAGCATCCACGCTCCTGCGCCGATCAGGATCGCGACGGCAAGGCCGGTCACCAGGGTGTTGGAACGTTCCCCGCTGAACACGCCGATCATCAGGAGGGCCATCGCGCCGAGGGCGAGAATGAGCTCCGGTGCGGCGAGCGACATGCTCATGGAAAGGTCAGGCGTCATCTCAGGGACCCTTAGTGCGCCAGCGCGGCCGCGGCGGTCGTCCGCCCGGCTTCGATCGAGGCAGTAACGTGGCCGACCAGCGCATCGACGGAGGCCGCGGTCGCGTCGAGTATGGGCGCCGGATAGACGCCGAAGAAAATGGTCAGCGCGACCAGCGGATAGATCACGGCCTTCTCGCGGGTCGACAGGTCAAGAAGCCCCTTCAGGCTGTCCTTCGTCAACGCGCCGAAGACCACGCGGCGGTAGAGCCACAATGCATAGGCGGCAGAAAGGACGACGCCGGTCGTGGCGAAGAATGCGACCCAGGTGTTCGCCTGGAAGGCGCCGAGAAGCGTCAGGAACTCACCGACGAAGCCGGACGTGCCGGGAAGGCCGACGTTCGCCATGGTGAAGATCAGCAGCACAACCGCGTATTTCGGCATGTTGTTCACGAGCCCGCCATAGGCGGCAATCTCGCGCGTGTGCATGCGGTCGTAGATGACGCCGACGCACAGGAAGAGCGCGCCCGAGACGATCCCGTGCGACAGCATCAGGAAAATCGCGCCCTGAATGCCGATCTCGTTCAGGGTGAAGATGCCCATGGTCACGAAGCCCATGTGCGCCACCGACGAATAGGCGATCAGTTTCTTGATGTCCTCCTGCATCAGCGCGACCAGCGAGGTGTAGATCACCGCCACGATGGAAAGCGTGAAGACGAACGGAGCGAAATCGGCCGAGGCCAAGGGGAACATCGGCAGCGAGAAACGCAGGAAACCGTAGCCGCCCATCTTCAGGAGGATGCCGGCAAGAATGACCGAACCGGCGGTCGGCGCCTCCACGTGCGCGTCGGGCAGCCAGGTGTGCACCGGCCACATCGGCATCTTCACCGCGAACGAGGCGAAGAAGGCGAGCCACAGCCATGTCTGCATGCCGGCCGGGAAGTCATGAGCGAGCAGCGTCGGGATGTCAGCCGTGCCTGCGTGCCAGTACATCGCCATGATGGCCAGCATCATCAGCACCGAGCCGAGCAGCGTGTAGAGGAAGAACTTAAAGCTCGCATAGACGCGCCGCTTGCCGCCCCACACGCCGATGATGATGAACATCGGGATGAGGCCAGCCTCGAAGAAGACGTAGAAGAGCACGATGTCGAGGGCGCAGAACACGCCGATCATCAGCGTTTCCAGGATCAGGAACGCGATCATGTACTCCTTGACGCGCTTCTCCACCGATTCCCATGAAGCGAGGATGCAGAGCGGCATCAGGAAGGTCGTCAGGATGACGAACAGCATCGAAATGCCGTCCACGCCCATGTGGTAGGAGATGCCGGAGTCCAGCCACTCCATCTTCTCCACCATCTGGAAGCCCGGGTTCGAATAGTCGAACGCGGCCCAGACGAATAGCGAGAGCACGAAAGTGAACGCGGTCGTGAACAGCGCGACGTTGCGGATGTTGCGCCGTGCAGCCTTGCCCTCGTCCCTGATTAGCAGGATCAGGAAAGCGCCGACGAGCGGCAGGAAGGTGACCGTCGAAAGGATAGGCCATTCACTCATGGTCTAGAACGAGCTCCCGAGCATCATCCACGTCACGAGCGCAGCGACGCCGATGAGCATTGCGAATGC
The DNA here is from genome assembly GCA_963747465.1 of uncultured Alphaproteobacteria bacterium. Classification (GTDB taxonomy): domain Bacteria; phylum Pseudomonadota; class Alphaproteobacteria; order Rhizobiales; family Rhizobiaceae; genus Aquibium. The sequence goes on along the minus strand of CAVVFC010000002.1, from coordinate 128,291 downwards.
GTAGTGGTAGAGATAGCCGCTCTGCAGCTTGACCACGCGGGCGGTCACGTCGTTGACCCGGGCCGAGATGCCGTCCGGTCCGAGTCCGTCGATGATCCTGCCGTCGCCGGTCTTCCAGAGGAAGCGGCCGGCCCGCATTGCGGGGCGAACGAAGAGGAAGTCGTAGAGTTCGTCGAAGTACCACTTGTTCAACAGGAACGCGTAGAGGCCGCGGTGCTGCGATGCGAGCCGCTTCGGAGTCTCGGGGGAGCGGATGTAGAACTGGTAGGCGAGCGCCAGGCCGAGCAGCATGGCGATGAACGGCGACAGGGCCGCCCACGTGGGCACCTCGTGGATTGCATGCAGGATCTCGTTCGCCGGCAGCGTAAAGAGAGCGGAACGCCAGAACTCGTCGTAGCCGTGGCCGATGAAGAAGTCATGGAAGATGACGCCGGCAAACAGCGCACCGGCGGCGAGGACGAACAGCGGCACGAGCATCACCATCGGCGATTCGTGCACGTGGTGCATCACGTCGGCGGTCGCCCGAGGCTTGCCGTGGAAGGTCATGAAGATCAGCCGCCACGAGTAGAAGCTGGTGAACAGGGCCGCCACGACCAGCATCGTGAAGGCAAACGGCGCGGCCGCGCTTTCCGCCACGAACGCGCCTTCGATGATGGCGTCCTTGGAGAAGTACCCGGCAGTGCCGATGATCGTTGCCGGAATGCCGACGCCAGTCAGGGCGAGCGTGCCGATGATCATCATCCAGTAGGTGTAGGGAATGAGCTTCCGCAGACCGCCCATGCGGCGCATGTCCTGTTCGTCCGAAACCGCATGGATCACGGAGCCCGAACCCAGGAACAGCAGCGCCTTGAAGAATGCGTGGGTGAACAGGTGGAAGATCGCGGCCGAATAAAAGCCGAGCCCGATCGCGACGAACATGTAGCCGAGCTGCGAGCAGGTCGAATAGGCAATGACCCGCTTGATGTCGTTCTGCACGAGCCCGACGGTGGCCGCGAAGAAGGCGGTGAAGGCGCCGATCACCGTGACGAACAGCAGCGCCGTATGCGACAGTTCGAAGATCGGCGACAGGCGCGCGACCATGAACACGCCGGCCGTCACCATGGTGGCCGCATGGATGAGGGCGGAGACCGGCGTCGGGCCTTCCATGGCGTCCGGCAGCCAGGTGTGGAGCGGCACCTGCGCCGACTTGCCCATGGCGCCCATGAAGAGCAGCAGGCACACGATGGTGAGCGCCGAGTGCCGGTCTAGCTGGTAGCCGAGGAAATTCAGCACCGCCGCACCGTGCTCTGCCGCTTCGGCACCGCCCTCGACCGGGATGAACGAGGTCGTGTTGGCGAAGATCGTGCCGAAATTGATCGAGCCGAAGAGCACGAAGACGCCGAAGATGCCGAGTGCGAAGCCGAAGTCGCCAACCCGGTTGACGACGAAGGCCTTGATCGCGGCGGCATTGGCGGACGGCTTCTTGTACCAGAACCCGATCAGCAGATAGGAGGCCAGGCCCACGCCTTCCCAGCCGAAGAACATCTGGACGAGGTTGTCCGACGTGACCAGCATCAGCATGGCGAAGGTGAACAGCGATAGATAGGCGAAGAAGCGCGGCCGGTGCGGGTCGTGGTGCATGTAGCCGATCGAATAGATGTGGACGAGCGCCGAGACGGTATTCACCACCACCAGCATGACGACCGTCAGCGTATCGATGCGGAACGCCCATTCGACGTCAAGCGCACCCGACTGGATGAAGCGCATCACGGGAATGGTGAACGCCTCGCCCTCGCCCAGCCCGTAGGTAATGAAGGCGATCCACGACAGGACCGCGGCGATCACCAGGAAGCCGGACGTGATGTATTCGCACGCCTTGGCCCCGAGCGAGCTGCCGAACAGCCCCGCGATCAGGAAGCCGAGAAGCGGAAGGAAGACGATGGCGTGATACATCTCAGCCCTTCATCAAGTTGACGTCTTCGACGTCGATCGAACCACGGTTGCGGAAGAAGACGACCAGAATGGCGAGACCGATCGCGGCTTCGGCCGCAGCGACGGTCAGCACGAACAGCGCGAAGACCTGTCCCACCAGGTCGCCCAGTTCCGCGGAAAACGCGACGAAGTTGATGTTCACCGCCAGCAGGATGAGTTCGACCGACATCAGGATGATGATGATGTTCTTCCTGTTCAGGAATATCCCGAACACGCCGAGCGTGAACAGGATCGCCGAGACGGTCAGGAAATGCGCGATACCGACTTCCATGATTGTTCCTGTCAGATTCCCTTGCCCGTCTCGACTTCCACCACCTCGATGGCCGTCGCCGGGTTGCGGGCGACTTGGGCAGGGATCGACTGGCGCTTGATGCCTTCCTTGTGGCGCAGCGTCAGCACGATGGCGCCGATCATCGCGACCAGCAGGATCATGCCGGCGATCTGGAAGAAGAAGACGTAGTCCGTGTAGAGGAGATCCCCGAGCGCGGCCGTGTTGGAACGCACCGCCATCGGCGGGATGGGACGCGTGATCGCCCCGGCGAATTCCGGCGTCAGCGTATAGCCGCCGATCACGATGATCAGTTCGGCGGCGAGGATCAGACCGACCACCGCGCCGATCGGCGCATACTGGAGCGCGCCATGCTTCAGTTCGGCGAAGTCGACGTCGAGCATCATGACGACGAACAGGAACAGCACCGCCACCGCGCCGACATAGACGACGAGCAGGATCATCGCCAGGAACTCGGCTCCGGTCAGCAGGAAGAGCCCGGCGGCGTTGAAGAACGTCAGGATCAGATAGAGCACGGAATGCACGGGATTGCGTGCTGCAATCACCATGAACGCACTCGCAACCGCTATGAAGGCGAACACGTAGAAGAAGATCGCCCCTAGTCCTGTCAGCATGGGTTCCCCCGGTTTCGCGGCGCCGCTTGCGCGTCGCCTTCCTGCGATCCGGCGCCGGGCCGAATCCGCGTTGTCCTTAGACGAGCATGCCGCGCTCGTCCATCGTTCGACGGATCACCTGTACGGCGAATCCAGTGCGATGTTGCGTGCGATCTCGCGCTCCCAGCGGTCGCCGTTGGCGAGCAGCCTGTCCTTGTCGTAGTAGAGTTCCTCGCGAGTTTCCGTCGAGAATTCGAAGTTCGGGCCTTCGACGATGGCATCGACCGGGCATGCCTCCTGGCAGAAGCCGCAATAGATGCACTTCACCATGTCGATGTCGTAGCGCACCGTGCGGCGGGTGCCGTCATTGCGGCGCGGGCCCGCCTCGATGGTGATCGCCTGCGCCGGGCAGATCGCCTCGCACAGCTTGCAGGCGATGCAGCGCTCCTCGCCGTTGGGATATCGCCGCAGGGCGTGCTCGCCGCGAAAACGCGGGCTCTGCGGGTTCTTCTCGTGCGGATAGTTGATCGTGTATTTCGGCGCGAAGAACTGCCGCATGGACAGCACGACGGCGCCGAAGAACTCCTTCAGCAGCAGCGATTTCGCGGCTTGGGCCAACGCCGACATTGTCAATCTCCAGTAACGAGCGGGCCGACGAACCAGCCCACGAGCGGCAGGAGCACAAACTGGCTCAGGCCGGTGATTTGAAGGACGCGCTTTGTCTCCGGCAGGTCGACGCGGGTCGCCAAAAGCCGCAGCAGCGCGTAGTCCGCGGCCGCGATGACGAGCCCGACGAGGGCGCCGAGGAGACCTGCGCTCATGCCACCAGTCCCGTGAATTTCAGGAAGGCGGCCGTGATTACGACCATCGCGAGCGAGATCGGCAGGAAGACCTTCCAGCCGAGCCGCATCAACTGGTCGTAGCGGAAGCGCGGCACGAAGGCCTTCACCAGCGCGATCATGAAGAACACGAAGCAGACCTTGAGGATGAACCAGACCGCTCCGGGCACCCAGATGAACGGCGCGAAATAAAAGGGCGGCAGCCATCCTCCCAGGAAGAGCACCGTCGTCAGCGCGCACATCAGGACGATGGCGACGTACTCGCCGAGGAAGAACAGCAGGAACGGCGTCGAGGAATATTCGATCATGTGACCGGCGACCAACTCCGATTCGGCTTCCACCAGATCGAAGGGCGGCCGGTTCGTCTCGGCCAGGGCCGAGATGAAGAAGATGATGAACATCGGAAACAGCGGCAGCCAGTGCCAGTCGAGGAAGGTCGGCGGCAGTCCCATCATTGTGCCGACGCCGTCGATCTGGGAGAGCACGATCGCCGAGAGGTTCAGCGAGCCGACGCACAGCAGGACGGTGATGATGACGAAGCCGATGGAGACCTCGTAGGACACCATCTGCGCCGCCGAGCGCAGGGCGCCCAGGAACGGATACTTCGAGTTCGAGGCCCAGCCGCCCATGATGACGCCGTAGACCTCGAGCGACGCAATGGCGAAGACGAACAGGATGCCGACGTTGATGTCGGCAATCGCCCAGCCCGGCCCGATCGGGATCACCGCCCAAGCCGTCATGGCGAGCACGGCCGTCACCAGCGGCGCAAGCAGGAACACGCCCTTGTTGGCGCCAGACGGGATGACCGGTTCCTTGAAGACGAACTTCAACAGGTCGGCGAAGGCCTGGAACAAGCCCCAGGGACCGACCACGTTGGGGCCGCGACGCCGCTGGACCGCCGCCCAGATCTTGCGGTCGGCGTAGAGAATGTAGGCGACGAAGATCAGCAGCGCGACCAGAAGCACCGTCGACTTCAACAGGATGATCAATGCCGGCAGGACATAGAATTCGAAGAAGGTTTCCATCGGGCCCGCCCTATTCCGCCGCCTGCTTGAATCCGCCCCGCGCCAGCGCCGAGCACTCGGCCATGACGGCCGAGGCGCGCGCGATGGGGTTCGTCAGATAAAAGTCCTTGACCGCAGGGGCGAACGGGCTCTTGCCGAACCGACCGCCGCTGCTGGCCATTTTCGCGATGTCGGCCGGGTCGCTAGCCGCGATCGCGTCGATCTCGGCGAAGTGCGGATGATCAGCATAGAGCCTGGCGCGAAGCTGTGCGAGCGAATCGAACGGCAGCTTCTTTCCCAGCACGTCCGACAGCGCCCGCAGGATCGCCCAGTCCTCCCTCGCCTCTCCCGGCGCGAAGCCGGCGCGCGTCGTCATCTGCACGCGCCCCTCCGTGTTGACGTAGGTCCCGGACTTCTCGGCATATGTCGCGCCCGGCAGGATCACGTCGGCACGGTGCGCGCCGGCGTCGCCATGGCTGCCGACATAGACGGTGAAGGCATCGCCGATCATGGCCATGTCGAGCTCGTCGGCACCGAGCAGGAAGAGCACGTCGAGCGCGCCCATCATCTCGCCCACCGACTTGCCGCCTTCGCCCGGCACGAGGCCGAGATCGAGGCCACCGACGCGCGCGGCCGCAGTGTGGAGCACCGCGAAGCCGTTCCAGTCCCCGGTCGCAGCGTTGACGTCCCCGGCGATCTTCGCCGCAAGCCCGAGGATCGCGGCGCCGTCGGATCGTGCCAGAACGCTCTGGCCGACAAGGATCATCGGGCGCTTGGCCTTCTTCAACACCGACAGGAACTTGACGTTGCCCGCTGAAAGCTCCTTCAGCGTCTCGGCTCCGGCACCGAGCATCTCGTAATCGTAGCGCAGGTCCCCGACGTCGCCGATCACGCCGACCGGGAAGTTGCCCGCGCGCCAGCGCTTGCGGATGCGCGCGTTGAGTACCGATGCCTCGAAGCGGGGATTGGCGCCGATGACCAGCAGGGCGTCGGCGGTCTCGATGCCCTCGATCGTGGGATTGAAGAGATAGCTGGCGCGGCCGAACGCCGGATCCAGGGCGGCACCGTCCTGCCGGCAGTCGATGTTCTGCGAACCCAGCGCCTGCACCAGGAGCTTGAGGGCATACATCTCCTCGACCGACGCCAGATCGCCGGCAATCGCGCCGATGCGGTCGGAGGAAGTCCCCGACACGCGTTCGCGGATCGCCGCGAAGGCCTCGTTCCAGGAGGCGGGCACCAGCCGACCGTCCCTGCGAACGTAGGGCCGGTCGAGCCGCTGCGAGCGCAGTCCGTCCCAGACGAATCGCGTCTTGTCGGAGATCCATTCCTCGTTAACGGCCTCGTTGACGCGCGGCAGGATGCGCATGACCTCCCGGCCGCGCGTGTCGATGCGGATCGCGGAGCCCACGGCATCCATGACATCGATCAATTCGGTCTTGGTCAGTTCCCACGGACGCGCCTGAAAGGCGTAAGGCTTGGAGGTCAGCGCGCCGACCGGGCAGAGATCGATGACGTTGCCCTGAAGCTCCGACGTCATCGCCTGCTCGAGATACGTCGTGATCTCGGCATCCTCGCCGCGGCCGATCAGTCCAAGCTCCGAAATTCCAGCAACTTCCGTCGTGAACCTCACGCAACGCGTGCAGTGGATGCAGCGTGTCATGATGGTCTTCACGAGCGGCCCGATGTACTTGTCTTCCACCGCGCGCTTGTTCTCGTGATAGCGCGAGCTATCCACGCCGAAGGCCATCGCCTGGTCCTGCAGGTCGCACTCGCCGCCCTGATCGCAGATCGGGCAGTCGAGCGGATGGTTGATCAGCAGGAACTCCATCACGCCTTCACGGGCCTTCTTGACCATCGGCGTGTTGGTGAAGATTTCGGGCAGTTCTCCATTCGGGCCCGGACGCATGTCGCGCACGCCCATGGCGCAGGAGGCCGCCGGCTTCGGTGGCCCACCCTTCACTTCCACCAGACACATGCGGCAGTTGCCGGCGATCGACAGCCGCTCGTGGAAACAGAACCGCGGAATCTCCGCGCCAGCCTCCTCCGCCGCCTGCAGCAGCGTGAAGTGGTCGGGTACCTCGATTTCCTTGCCGTCGACCTTCAGTTTAGCCATTCGAACATTCCGATCCTCGCGGTTCCGAGAAGGAGCCGCTAACCCGTCTTTCATAGTCAGGCGGATGCCGTCATCAAGCACGGAAATGTCACGCCCGGCGGATTGACGGCCGCCCGGCGCGTTCTCAGTTCCTCGCCGCCAGTTCTCTCGACTGCTTTAACCATTCGTCCCGAGCGATCCGGCCCCTGAAGCCGAGTTCCTCGTCGAGCCAGCGAACCTCCGGCTCGCCGAGATCGGCGATCTGGCGATAGGTCCAGATGCCGAGCCCGTTCAGTACCTTCTCCAGCTTCGGACCGACGCCCGAGATCGCCTTGAGATCGTCGGCCCTGTCCGGCTTGTCCATCGCCGCCGGCCGCGATACGGCCTCGACCGGAGCCGACCCGGCATCTTCCTGTGCGGCCGTCACCGGTGCGACCACGTCCGCGGCAACGCTTCCGGTATCGACATCCGGGGATTTCCTCGCGGACATCTCCCCGGCCAACTGCAGCGAACTGGAAACTGCGCTCAGCCAAGTTCCGAAGACATGGCCAGCCATGCTGGCGCCAAGCGTCATGAACGCCGCCGGTGCCGCGAACAGGCTCGCACCCTCCCCGCCGAATCCGTTCGGCAGCAGGGCGTCCAAGTCCTGGCTTATCTTCTTCCGACTGGCTTCCATGGTCCTTGCATCTGGCATCCGTTCATCAGGCACGAAAAACACCGACATCGATCAGTCTCCCTGTCGTTGCGCTCTGCCTCGCCTGCCGTCTCCTCGTACTGTGGCCATTCGGCCTCTTCGAACCCTACTCGGCCGCCACCATCACCGGTTCGCCGCGGTGCGCATTGCGGCTGAACTCGTCGATGCGGCGCTCGATTTCCGGGCGGAAATGCCGGACCAGTCCCTGGATCGGCCATGCCGCCGCATCGCCCAACGCGCAGATGGTGTGGCCCTCGACCTGCTTGGTCACATCGAGCAGCATGTCGATCTCGCGCTTCTGCGCCTCTCCCCGCACCAAACGTTCCATGACGCGCCACATCCAGCCGGTGCCCTCGCGGCACGGCGTGCACTGGCCGCAGCTCTCATGCTTGTAGAAGTATGAAAGCCGCGCGATGGCCTTCACGATGTCCGTCGACCTGTCCATGACGATCACAGCCGCCGTGCCGAGGCCCGACTTCAGGTCCCGCAGCGAATCGAAATCCATCGGCGTGTCGACGATCTGCTCTGCCGGAACCAGCGGGACGGAGGCCCCGCCGGGGATGACCGCCAGCAGATTGTCCCAGCCGCCGCGGATGCCGCCGCAATGGCGGTCGATCAGTTCCCGGAACGGGATCGACATCTCCTCCTCGACCGTGCACGGGTTGTTGACGTGGCCGGAGATGCAGAAGAGCTTCGTGCCGACGTTGTTCTGCCGCCCGAACGACGAGAACCAGGCCGCGCCGCGACGCAGAATCGTCGGCGCGACCGCGATGGATTCGACGTTGTTGACCGTGGTCGGGCAGCCGTAGAGGCCGACATTGGCCGGGAACGGCGGCTTCAGGCGGGGCTGACCCTTCTTGCCCTCGAGGCTCTCGAGCAGCGCCGTTTCCTCGCCGCAGATGTATGCGCCGGCGCCGTGATGGACGTAGATGTCGAAATCGTAGCCGTTCTTGTTGCCCCTGCCGATCAGCTTCGCCTCGTAGGCTTCGTCGATGGCACGCTGAAGCGCCTCGCGTTCACGGATGAATTCGCCACGCACGTAGATGTAGGCAGCCACGGCGCCCATCGCGCAGCCTGCGATCAGGCAGCCCTCGACTAGCGTGTGCGGGTCGTGGCGCAGGATGTCGCGGTCCTTGCAGGTGCCGGGCTCCGATTCGTCGGCATTGACGACGAGATAGCTCGGCCGGCCATCGGACTGCTTGGGCATGAACGACCATTTGAGGCCGGTCGGGAAACCCGCGCCGCCGCGACCGCGCAGGCCGGATGCCTTCATTTCGCTGACGATCCAGTCGCGTCCCTTGGCGATCAGGCCCGCCGTGTCGTCCCAGTGGCCACGCGCGATCGCGCCTTGCAGCGACTTGTCGAAGCGGCCGTAGATGTTGTTGAAGATGCGGTCTTTGTCCTGGAGCATCGCTCAGATCCGATTCACTTCACTCGAGGAAAAGGCATCGGCGCCCGTCATCGACACGGCGGAGAACCTCCCCTTCATCGCGGCTTCTTTCCGAAGACACGGATGTACTCGGCCTCGCCGCCCTTGGCGAGTGCGGCCGCCTGTCTTACCCAGTCCTCGCGATCGATCCTGCCGCGGAACCGGAGATAGCCGTCCACCCAGGCCCGCTCCTCAGGCGTCCACGCAGCGATCTGGGCAAAGGTGAAGATACCCAGCGAGTGCAGCGTCTGCTCGATCCTGGGACCGACGCCGGAAATCATCTGCAACTCGTCGGCCGCTGCGGGGCGCTCCATGCCGATGGGGCGGTTCTTGTCCAGGAGCGACGGCTTCTCCGGCTCGGCCGGCTTCTGCCTGCCCTTCGCCGTCCGGGCGAGCGCGACGGTAGGATTGACGTCGCCCGCGTCGTCAGCGCCAGCGCTGAGCGGCCGCTTCCGTACGCTCCTGGCGGTCTCGGCGATCGACAGCGTCGATCCGGCGTCCGGGCTCGTGGGAGCACCCTTCACCTGCTCGGAGGTTCGCGCATCGCCCTTCGAGGGCTCGCGTGCCGAACGTTGCTTCTTCGTGTCCTCGACCAGGGGTTCGGCAATGTTCGCCGCAGCCTTGTTCTCCTTGGGAGCGGACGCGCTCTCGGCCTTCTCGACGTTCGGATCGGTCTTCACGTCGGATGGCGACTTCAGCGCCGGGCTGGTCACGCGCGAATCGGTCTTCGGCTTCGCGGCGTTAGACGGCGGAACTGCCTCGTCCACGGCGGGTGCCGCCTTCGCCGAAGGCTTCGGCCGCGTCGCCTTGAGCACGCCCTTCTCGTCCTTCAGCGAGGTGAACCCGGAGGCCGGCGCGGAATAGAAGCGATCCGTCTGCGGACCCGTGCGGACGCTGTCGCCGCGTCCAGCCTCGAACTCGTCGATGATCTCGCCCAGGCGTTCCGGCGTCAGATCCTCGTAGGTATCCTTGAAGATCATGACCATGGGCGCGTTCACGCAGGCGCCGAGACACTCGACTTCTTCCCAGGAAAGGGAGCCGTCCGCGTTCGGATGGAATTGCTCGGGATGAATCTTGGACCTGCACACGTCCATCAATGATTCAGATCCGCGCAGCATGCAGGGCGTGGTGCCGCAGACCTGGATGTGCGCACGCGTACCCACCGGCTTGAGCTGGAACTGCGTGTAGAAGGTCGCTACCTCCAGGGCACGGATATAGGGCATGCCGAGCATGTCCGCGACATGCTCGATGGCGGCCTTCGTGACCCATCCTTCCTGCTCCTGGGCGAGCATCAGGAGCGGAATGACGGCGGACTGCTCGCGGCCCTTTGGATATTTCTTGATCCAGGTCTTCGCCTCCGCGGTCTTCGCCTTGTTGAAGGCGAAGGCGGCGGGCTGGACGGCTGGCTCTGCGAGACGGCGGACGGACATGGCGACCCATGTTTTTGCTGCTTATGTTGCGCCGCGTTCTAACACACGGACGGCAAAAGGCCAGTGCTGTGACGCCGCATTTTGGGACGGAATGCGCGATGAATGCGCGCGCTTGAGCCGGGTCTTCGCGCTTGGGAGACAGCGGGTGGAGGTGCCGTTCAGACGTTCAGCAACTGCTCCACGTCGATCGAGAAGCCTGGAGGATTGATCGAGGCGACACCGGACGTCAGTATGCTGGTTTCGATCGCTCCGTTCTCCTCCTTCCGGCTCATCCGCACGACGTGATTCCCATAGGGATCGATGATCAGATAGTGGCGGATGCTGCGAACGCGGAAATACTCCGCCACCTTCGCGCCCGTGTCGCTGCGTCCGCTCGAGGGCGAAACGACTTCGACCACCAGCACCGGCTCGTCGAGCACCATGGCTTCCGGGTCGACCGCGCTCCATTGTATGGAGACGTCAGGCTGACGGGAATTGTGTTCATCTATCACGACCGACATGCCGTCGCCCTTCACGAAGCAGGGGAACCCAGCATCCTTGACCGCGTTTCGCAACATCTCCCACGCATGCATCTTCATGTCGACATGACGAGATCGCTCCGGCGACATCGCCACCACTTCGCCATCCACGAGTTCGTACCTGCCAGAGTCCTGCGAGGCGGCCCATTCGAGGAATGCGGCGATCTCCATCCGTTTCGGCTTGGTCAACGCTGTCATGAGCCAAATCTATCACGCCGGAATCGGGCCGGCGAATCCCGGCCGAGATCCGTCCCGAAGCGCGGCTACCGGTCGACCTCGCCAAACACGATGTCGAGCGAGCCGAGCACGGCCGAGACGTCTGCCAGCATGTGACCGCGGCACATGAAGTCCATGGCCTGCAGGTGCGCGAAGCCCGGCGCACGCAGCTTGGCGCGGTACGGCTTGTTGGTCCCGTCGGAGACCAGATAGACGCCGAACTCGCCCTTCGGCGCCTCCACGGCGGCATAGACCTCGCCTTCCGGTACGCGATAACCTTCTGTGTAGAGCTTGAAGTGGTGGATGAGCGATTCCATCGAACGCTTCATCGCCGCACGTTTGGGCGGGACGACCTTGCCGTCCTGGTTCGACACCGGGCCGACCTTTTCCTTGCCCAGGAGCCGCTCGACGCACTGGCGCATGATCTTGGTCGACTGGCGCATTTCTTCCATGCGGATCAGGTAACGGTCGTAGCAGTCGCCGTTCTTGCCGATCGGGATCTCGAACTTCATCTCCGAATAGCATTCGTAGGGCTGCGACTTGCGCAGGTCCCAGCGGGCACCGGAGCCGCGTACCATGACGCCTGAAAAGCCCCAGTCCCAGGCATCTTCCAGGCTGACCACGCCGATGTCGACGTTGCGCTGTTTGAAGATGCGATTGCCGGTCAGGAGTTCGTCGAGGTCGTCCAGGGTCTTGTGAAACGGGTCGATCCACTTGCCGATGTCCTCGACCAGGTTTTCCGGCAGATCCTGGTGCACGCCGCCCGGGCGGAAATAGGCCGCATGCATGCGCGAGCCGGAAGCGCGTTCGTAGAAGACCATCAGCTTCTCGCGCTCCTCGAAGCCCCAAAGCGGCGGCGTCAAGGCGCCGACGTCCATGGCCTGCGTGGTCACGTTGAGGAGATGCGACAGGATGCGGCTGATTTCGGCGTAGAGCACGCGCACGAGCTGGCCGCGCTTCGGCACCTCGATCTCGAGCAGGCGCTCCACCGCCAGGCACCAAGCATGCTCCTGGCTCATCGGCGCGACGTAGTCGAGCCGGTCGAAGTAGGGCAGCGCCTGGAGATAGGTCTTCTGCTCCATCAGCTTCTCGGTCCCGCGATGCAGGAGGCCGATATGCGGATCGACGCGGCTCACCACCTCGCCGTCGAGTTCGAGCACCAGGCGCAGAACGCCGTGCGCAGCGGGATGCTGGGGCCCGAAATTGATGTTGAAGTTGCGAACGTTGTGCTCGGTCATTTTCCCGTTTCCCGAACCGCGATGGCCGCCGCGGCGGACATCAGCCGATACCCTGCCCCAGAAGGGCACCGCCGCCGAATAGCCAGAATGCCAGCGCCGCAATGATCACCGCGACGAGAACCTTGCCCGCCGTGTCGTTGACGATCGGACGGCCCCGCAGTTTCGAAATCACGTACCAGACCGCAGCGACCGCGAGTGCCGCGACCAGGACGAAGAAGACAAGTCGTGCCACCGGCCCGGCCCGTCACTTCGCCTTCTCGTCCCCGGGCAGCACGTAGTCGGTGCCTTCCCAGGGGCTCGAGAAGTCGAAGTTTCGGAATTCCTGTTTCAGTTCGACCGGCTCATAGACGACCCGCTTCACCTCGTCGTCGTAGCGCACCTCGACGAAACCCGTCGTGGGGAAATCCTTGCGCAGCGGATGTCCCTCGAAGCCGTAGTCGGTGAGGATGCGGCGCAGTTCCGGATGACCGGTGAAGAGGATGCCGTACATGTCGTAGGCCTCGCGCTCGAACCAGTCGGCACCCGGGAATACCGAAGTGACGGAGGGAACCGGCGTATCCTCGTCGGTCGCCACCTTGACGCGAACGCGCAGGTTCTGGCGCGGCGACAGGAGGTGATAGACGACCTCGAAACGCCGCTCCCGGTCGGGGTAGTCCACGCCGCAGATGTCGATGATCGAAATGAACTGGCACTGCACGTCACGTTTGAGGAAGGACAGCACCTCGACGATATCACCGGCGGCGACCGTCAGCGTCAGTTCGCCGAAAGCCACGGCGGAACTCTCAACATCCACGTTGAGCCGTTCGCCGACATAGGTGGACAGGTCGTTCAGCGCTTCGTTCATATCTGCGCTTCCGGCGCACCGATGCGCTTTTCAGAATTCTGCACCGTTCCCGCCTTGCATTCGACGGTTGCGATCCCCCCCTCGAATTCCCAGTCGATCAACTTGCTCGTCAATCCGCGCATCGGCACAATAATGTCGTCCGCCTCTGCCATCACGTCACCTCTCGATCGTGCCGGTGCGGCGGATCTTCTTCTGCAGGAGCAGGATGCCGTAGAGCAGGGCTTCCGCGGTGGGCGGACAGCCGGGCACGTAGATGTCGACCGGCACGATGCGGTCGCAGCCGCGCACCACCGAGTAGGAGTAGTGGTAATAGCCGCCGCCATTGGCGCACGAGCCCATCGAGATCACGTAGCGCGGGTCGGGCATCTGGTCGTAGACCTTGCGCAGCGCCGGCGCCATCTTGTTGGTCAGCGTACCGGCAACGATCATCACGTCCGACTGGCGCGGAGAGGCGCGCGGCGCGATGCCGAAGCGTTCGGCATCGTAGCGCGGCATCGAGATGTGCATCATCTCCACCGCGCAGCAGGCCAGCCCGAATGTCATCCACATCAGCGAGCCTGTCCGCGCCCACGTGATCAGCGCCTCCGAAGAGGTGACGAGAAAGCCCTTGTCCGCGAGTTCCGAATTGATTTCGCCGTAGAACCGGTCGTCCGAGCCGATCGGCTTGCCGGTGCTGGGGTCGATGATGCCCTTCGGCTTCGGCGCGACGAGGGTCTGGGAACTATCGTTCAATCCCATTCCAGCGCTCCTTTTTTCCACTCATATATGAAGCCGATGGTCAGCACGCCAAGGAAAATCATCATCGACCAGAAGCCGAGCCACCCCACGGCGCCGAACGACACCGCCCAGGGAAACAGGAACGCGACTTCGAGGTCGAAGATGATGAAAAGGATCGCGACCAGATAGAAGCGCACGTCGAACTTCATGCGTGCGTCGTCGAATGCGTTGAAACCGCATTCGTAGGCAGACAGCTTCTCCGGATCGGGATTCTTGACCGCGATGATGAAGGGTGCCGCGATGAGCGCGATCCCTATGACCAGCGCCACGCCCATGAAGATCACGATGGGTAGATACGAAACCAGGAGTTCGTTCATGCCTAAAGCCTTCCGGGGCCGCCGCGCCGCCGGTACCGCCGACCTCTGGAGACATCCGCAGGGCTGGTCGGAACCGCGCCCGCGGGAGGCCCGTGTTGCAACGCGGCGAGGGTTAGCGCAGCCGGCTGGGGGACGCAAGACAAAGGTTGTCGCCCATGCTCCCGAGCCCCTGTCGGCAGGGTTCGCGATGCCGCGCCTTTCGGGTTGACGCGGCGCTTGGCACCTTTCAAAGCCTTCCGATTCACAGCCGCGCAGGATCATGCATGACCAAGGAAAAGATGTCGCTCGCCACCGCTCGACGCGTTGCGCTGGCAGCGCAAGGGTTTGGCCGTGCGAAACCGGAAGGACCGGTGACCTACCGGCACTTGAAGCCCGTTCTGAAACACACCGGTCTGTTCCAGATCGATTCCGTCAGCGCCGTCGTGCGGGCGCACTACATGCCGTCCTTCTCGCGGATCGGCGCCTATCCGATGGCCGTTCTGGACGATGCCGCGTCGCGTGCTCCGCGCCGGCTCTTCGAGTATTGGGCGCACGAGGCATCCTACCTGCCGGTGGACGCATGGCCGCTGATGCAGTGGCGCATGGCGAACGCACGCGACAATCGCGGCATCTACGGACGCCTTGCGGAGTTCGGGCGCGAAAAGGCGGGCTACATCGAGGAAATCTTCAGCCGTGTGAGGGCGGAAGGGCCTATCGCCGCATCGCAGATAGAGGGACAGAAGGGGGAAGGCGGCTGGTGGGGATGGAGCGACGCGAAGCATGCCTTCGAATGGCTGTTCTGGGCCGGCCGAATCACGACGGCGAGCCGGCGCGGCTTCGAGCGGCTCTACGACCTGCCGGAACGAGTGATACCCCGTGCGATCCACGATCTGCCAACGCCCGACCCGCGCGACGCGGTACGTGACCTCCTGAGAATATCCGCCCGCGCCCTGGGGGTTGGTACCGCGGCCGACCTGCGCGACTACTTCAGGCTGTCTCCCTCGGAAGCTGATGGCCGCATTGCCGAACTGGTCGAGAATGGAGACCTGCGGCCGGTCCGCGTCGAGGGGTGGAGCCAAAAGGCTTTCTTCTTCGAAGGCTCGCGCGTTCCGCGCAAGACACAGGCGCAGGCGCTACTCGCACCGTTCGATCCTCTCGTATGGGAGCGAGGCCGGACGGAGCGCCTGTTCGGGTTCCGCTACCGCATCGAGATATACACGCCGGCGCACAAACGGGTGCACGGCTACTACGTCCTGCCGTTCCTGCTCGACGAGGCGCTCGTGGCACGCGTCGACATCAAAGCCGATCGGGGTTCCGGCATCCTGCGCGTCCACGCATCCTTCGCCGAGCCGCATGCGCCCGCACGCACGGCAGAGGTGCTCGCAGGCGAACTGCGGAAAATGGCGGAGTGGCTAGGGCTGGGCGGGATCGAAATCGGACCCGCTGGTGACCTCGCCCCGGCGCTCGCCGGGGCGATGGATCGAGGCTGAGGATCAGCCGATCTTGCGTACCCGCTGCTTGCGTGCCGCATAGCGCGCATCGCGCTTGGCCTTGCGCGAGGCGTCCTCGGCGATCTCTTGCGCAAGCCGCTCGGCGTCCTCGGCGGCTCGAAGTTCCGCCTGTTGGCGTTCCTCTTCCTCGCGCGCCAGGCGCTCGGCTTCCTTCTTCGCCTCGAGCTCGGCCTTCATGCGGGCTTCTTCGGCGCGCTTGGCCTGGCGACGTGCTTCGCGCTCCTTCTCGCGCTCGGCTCGCGCCTCGGCAATAGCCTTGCGCTCCGCCAGGCGTGCCTGCATGGCGGGATCGTTCTCGTCGGGGCGATTCTTGAATTTCTCGAGAAGCGCGGCCTTTGCCGCCATGGCGTCCTGACGCCGGTCTGCGAAATTATCCCTGTAGTTCTTCAAGTCGTACCTTCTGGTTTCATCTGCGTTTTGGGTGGCGCCCGCATACATGATGCGGGTTTCGAAGCGGTTCAAGACGACGTCGGCCGCAATGAAGCGCTACCGCAGGCCAGCCAAATCGTGAGACGAAGAACTGTCCCGCCCCCTTCGGAGCGGCGATTCGCGTCTGAAATGTCAGATGACTCGCCCGAGCGACTTACGCGATCTAGTATCCAGCCGCCCTAGGGTCAAGCCCCCGCGCACTTCAATCTCTTCTTCCCGGTGCGCCGTTTCGGGCCGCGGATTGCCCGCCGCCGGCCAGTTCCTCTATGTAGACCTCGCCGACCGGGCGCGCCGGCCTCCCTGCCCCTGGCGCATGCGTTCGCTTCGAAGGATATCGCCGGCTTCGGCGGAGGCCATGTCGATCAGGTATGCGAGAACCTCGTGGCGCTGCGCTTCCGCCATACCCTTGAGTTGGTCCAGCATGGTGTGCAGATACTCGATGGTCGCGAGGCGGCCTTCGGCATTGTTGCTGCTCATTGCATTGCGCCCCCGGCGCAGTTTCCACAAAGGTGATCCCTGGCTCTGTCAAACCGGCTGCGCGAGAACGACATTCAACCGCCTTCGCTGGAAGATCGGGACATGGGATGAACGATACTATAGGTTGCACTGAATTTCAAATACAACCGTGATTTACACCGTGGCAACGCCTCATCTTTCAGGCGGCGGGCTTGACCGCATCGCAAAGCCCCGCCATGTGACGGGGAAATTCTAACATCGGCGGCGTATGCGGACAGGATCCGGCACTACCGGCGCCAGAGGGGAATCGCATCCGTCATGGACGTTGTCGTCGTCGAATCTCCCGCGAAAGCGAAGACAATCAACAAGTACCTCGGCCGGAACTACAAGGTCCTGGCTTCCTTCGGGCACGTGCGCGATCTG
The DNA here is from genome assembly GCA_963747465.1 of uncultured Alphaproteobacteria bacterium. Classification (GTDB taxonomy): domain Bacteria; phylum Pseudomonadota; class Alphaproteobacteria; order Rhizobiales; family Rhizobiaceae; genus Aquibium. The sequence goes on along the minus strand of CAVVFC010000002.1, from coordinate 111,242 downwards.
CCGTCCAAGGACGGCTCGGTACGACCCGACGAGGACTTTTCCATGTCGTGGGAAGTGGACGGCCCGTCTTCCAAGCGTCTCAGCGAGATCACCAAGGCGGTGAAGGACGCAGACGGCCTCATCCTCGCGACCGATCCGGATCGCGAAGGCGAGGCCATCTCATGGCATGTGCTGGAGGTGCTGCGCCAGAAGAAGGCATTGAAGGACAAGCCGGTGAAGCGCGTCGTCTTCAACGCCATCACCAAGCAGTCCGTGCTCGACGCCATGGCCAATCCGCGCGACCTGGACACCCCGCTGGTGGACGCCTATCTGGCCCGCCGTGCGCTGGACTATCTGGTCGGCTTCACCCTTTCCCCGGTCCTGTGGCGCAAGCTGCCGGGAGCGCGATCGGCAGGCCGCGTCCAGTCCGTCGCCTTGCGCCTCGTCTGCGACCGCGAGGCGGAGATCGAACGCTTCGTCCGGGAAGACTATTGGCAGATCGCTGCCCAGCTCACCACCCCGCGGAAGGAGAGCTTCGAGGCGCGCCTGACCGAGTACGAAGGCAAGAAGCTCCAGAAGCTCGACATCAAGAGCCAGGAGCAGGCCGACGCGATCAGATCCATGCTGGAAGGCGCTTCGTTCAAGGCGATCTCGGTCGAGGCGAAGCCGACGCGGCGCAATCCGGCGCCACCCTTCACGACGTCGACCCTCCAGCAGGCTGCGTCGTCGCGGCTTGGCTATTCGGCCTCGCGCACCATGCAGGTGGCGCAGCGCCTTTACGAAGGAATCGAGATCGGCGGCGAGACCGCCGGTCTCATTACCTATATGCGAACCGACGGCGTCCAGATGGCGCCGGAGGCCCTGGCGGCGGCCCGCGAGACGATCGGTGCGGAATTCGGCAGTCGCTACCTTCTCGACAAGCCCCGGCAATATACGGCCAAGGCCAAGAACGCGCAGGAGGCCCACGAAGCGATCCGACCGACCGATTTCTCGCGCACGCCGGCCGAGATGCGCAAATATCTTGATGCGGATCAGGCGAAGCTCTACGAACTGATCTGGAAGCGTGCGATCGCGAGCCAGATGCAGTCGGCGGAAATCGAGCGGACCACCGTCGAAATCGAGGCCACGAACGGCCAAAACAAAGCCGGGCTGCGCGCGGTCGGCTCCGTCGTCAAGTTCGACGGCTTCATCGCTGCCTACACCGATCAGAAGGAAGAGGACGCCGAGGACGAAGAAAGCCGGCGACTGCCGGAAATCCGCTCCGGCGAAAGCCTTGGGCGGGAGAAGATCGATTCCACAAAGCATACGACCGAGCCCCCGCCGCGCTATTCGGAGGCTTCCCTGATCAAGCGGATGGAGGAACTCGGCATCGGCCGCCCCTCCACCTACGCCGCGACGCTCAAGACCCTCGAGGACCGTGAATACGTCAACATCGACAAGCGCCGGCTGATCCCGGAAGCGAAGGGCCGTCTGGTGACGGCATTCCTCGAAAGCTTCTTCGAGCGCTACGTCGAGTATGACTTCACCGCGTCGCTGGAGGAGAAGCTCGACGAAATATCGGACGGAAAACTTGCCTGGAAGGACGTCCTGCGCGATTTCTGGAAGGACTTTTCCGCGTCCGTCGCCGACATCAAGGAACTGCGGGTGGGAGACGTTCTTGAGGCGCTGAACGAGGAACTCGCTCCGCTGGTGTTCCCTGCCCGCGAAGACGGGTCCGATCCGCGCTCCTGCCCGAAGTGCGGCACCGGCCAGCTTTCGTTGAAGCTCGGGCGCTACGGCGCCTTCGTCGGCTGCTCGAACTATCCGGAGTGCGGCTTCACCCGCCAGCTCGGAGATGCCAACGAAAACGGCGAGGCGGCGGCCGAGACGGGCGACCGTTCGCTTGGTGCCGACCCGCACACGGGCGAGGAAATTGCGCTGAAGAACGGACGTTTCGGGCCTTATGTCCAACGTGGCGAGGGCAAGGAAGCCAAGCGTTCGAGCCTGCCGAAGGGTTGGGCGCCCGAACTCGATCGACCACGAGAAGGCGATGGCTCTCCTGTCGCTGCCGAGAGACGTCGGCCAGCATCCCGAGACGGGCAAGATGATCTCGGCCGGCATCGGCCGCTACGGCCCCTTCCTCCTGCACGATGGCGTCTATGCCAACCTGGAGTCGGTGGAGGACGTGTTTTCGGTCGGCATCAACCGGGCGGTTTCGGCCATAGCCGAGAAGGTCGCCTCCAGAGGCGCCGGACGACGGGGCGGAACGCCGGCGGCGCTCAAGGAGTTGGGCGACCATCCCGACGGGGGCGGAAAGATCACCGTCCGCGAGGGCCGCTACGGGCCTTACGTGAACCACGGCAAGATCAACGCGACGCTGCCGAAGGGCAAGGAGCCGCTTTCGGTCACCGTGGAAGAAGCACTGGCGCTGATTGCGGAAAAGGCTGGCAAGTCGGGCAAGCCGGCGAGCAAGAAGGCACCGGCCAAGAAGCCTGCCCGCAAGTCCGCCGCGGCCTCGAAGAAGAAAGACTGACGGTTTGGCCAGACGCATTCCAGGCAGCAAGTCGAAGCGCGGACCCGGTGCGTCGGCGGTTGCCGGGGAAGGACGAAAGCAGGTGTTCCGTCCCTCGCGTGAGGACATTCTCAAGTTCATCGCCGAAAACCCGGACCGCGCCGCCAAGCGCGAGATCGCCAAGGCGTTCTCGCTGCGCGGAGACGATCGCATCTGGCTGAAGGACATCCTGCGGGATCTCCAGGCCGAGGGCATTCTCGAGAAGCGGGCGAAGAAGTTGCATAGACCCGGCGCCCTCCCCCATGTGACCGTTCTCGACGTCTTCGGTCGCGACGAAGACGGTGGACTGCTCGCGCGTCCGTCGGAGGAACGCGAGGGCTCCGAGAGCGAGATCGTCGCCATCCGGCCGCCGAAGGTCGGCAAGGGACCGGCTCCGGGCGTCGGCGACCGCGTGCTCGCGCGCATCTTCCCGGCCGACGAGGAACACGGTCCCGACTACACCGGCCGCATCATCAAGATCTTCGACAAGCGGCGCGAAACCGCACTTGGCGTGATCAGGCGTTTCCCCGACGGCAGCCATCGCGCCGAACCCGTCGAGCGCCGCCAGCCGGAGATGCTGGTCGACACGGAGTTCCTGGACGGCGCCGAGCCGGGCGATCTGGTCGAACTCGAACCCATGCGCCCCACGCGCTATGGCCTGCCGCGCGGCAAGGTGCTCTCGGTCATCGGCTCCCTGACGAGCGAGAAGGCGGTCTCCATGATCGCCATCCACGCCCACGACATTCCGCACGTCTTCCCGCGCGAGGTCATCGAGGAGGCCGAACAGGTCACGTCCGCCACGATGAACGGCCGGGAGGACTGGCGTTCTGTTCCGCTCGTCACGATCGACCCCGCCGACGCCAAGGACCATGATGACGCCGTCCATGCACATCCGGACGAGGACGAGGAGAACCTTGGCGGGGTCATCGTGACCGTAGCCATCGCCGACGTCGCCGCCTATGTGCGGCCGGGCTCCGCCCTCGACCGCGAGGCGCTGAAGCGCGGCAATTCGGTCTATTTTCCGGACCGCGTCGTTCCCATGCTGCCGGAGCGCATCTCCAACGATCTCTGTTCGCTGCGCGAGGGCGAGGATCGTCCGGCGCTCGCCGTCCGCATGACCTTCGCAGCGGACGGTCGCAAGCTGCGGCACTCCTTCCATCGCGTGATGATGAAGTCCGCCGCCCGGCTCGCCTATCCGCAGGCGCAGGCGGCAATCGACGGCGCGCCGGACGACCGGACCGGGCCGATCCTCGAAACCGTCCTGAAGCCGCTCTGGGAAGCCTACGAGGTCCTGTCGCGCGGGCGCAGGAACCGCAGCCCCCTGGAACTCGACCTGCCCGAACGCAAGATCCTGCTCAAGCCGGACGGCACCGTCGATCGCGTGGTCGTGCCGGAGCGTCTTTCCGCCCACCGCCTGATCGAGGAGTTCATGATCCAGGCGAACGTGGCGGCGGCCGAGACGCTGGAAGCCAGGAAGCAACCGCTGATCTACCGCATCCACGACGCGCCTTCTCTCGCCAAGCAGGAATCGCTGCGCGAATTCCTGCAGACGGTGGGCCTGTCGCTCGCCAGAGGTCCGCAGCTTCGCCCTTCGCAGTTCAACAACATCCTGGAAAAGGCCAGGGGCGAGGAGAACGAGATCCTGATCAACGAGGTGGTTCTGCGCTCGCAGAGCCAGGCCGAGTACGCGCCCGGCAATATCGGTCATTTCGGGCTGAACCTGCGCCGCTATGCGCATTTCACCTCGCCGATACGCCGCTACGCGGACCTGGTCGTACACCGCGCCCTGATCTCGGCGCTCGGCTTCGGCAAGGACGGATTGACGCCCGGCGAGGAAGCACGGCTGGAGGATACGTCCGCGCTGATCTCCGCGGCCGAACGCCGGGCGATGGCCGCCGAACGCGACACCGTCGACAGGCTGATTGCGGACCACCTCGCCTCGCGCAAGGGAGAGGAATTCGCGGCCAGGATCGGAGGCGTGACCAAGGCCGGCCTCTTCGTCAGATTGCCGCAGTTCGGCGCCGACGGGTTCATACCCGTGTCATCGCTGGGCAATGATTACTATATCTATGACGAATTGGCGCACTCGCTGGTCGGGGAAAGAGCCGGAAAGGGCTATCGCCTCGGCGATGCCGTCGAGGTCCGGCTCGTGGAAATCGCTCCGCTGGCGGGATCGATGCGCTTCGAAATGTTGAGCGACCCGCGGCCCTTGCCACCGGCTACCCGTTCCTTCCACAAGACGAAGCGGCGTGACCGACGGCTGTCGTCGCAGGCGCCACGGCGGGCTGGTGGCGGCCGCACGAGGAGAAAATGATGGAACGACAGGCATTCGGCGGAGAAGGTCAGTCCGGCAACCCGCCGCGAAACGCATGGCAAGCCATGAAGCGTGGATTTCTGGGGCGCTGCCCGAATTGCGGGGAAGGCAGGCTCTTCGCATCCTTCGCCAGGACGAAGGACCGCTGCGAGGCCTGCGGCGAGGAATTCCACCACCACCGGGCGGACGACCTTCCCGCATATCTCGTCATTTTCATCGTCGGCCACATCGTGGTTGGTGCATTCATGGCCGCGGAGGCGGTCACCGCTCTTTCGATGTGGCAGCATCTGGCGATCTGGATCCCCGTGACCGTCCTTTCGGCCATCGCGCTGCTGCAGCCCACCAAGGGCGCCGTCGTGGGCCTGCAGTGGGCGTTCCACATGCACGGGTTCGGCGGCCATTCGGACGAACTCGAAACGCATCCCGAGGCGTGAGGGCAGTGGCAGTGGGGGAGAAGAAGGCCGTGGCCGACGGAATGACGCGGGCCGAGGTCGACAAGGCCGAATCGAAGGACTTTGCACTCGGGGGCAAGCCGATGCGGCCGCGAGACGCGGCCACGCTGATCTTGCTCGACCGGACGGGCGACGAGATCAAGGTTCTGCTTGGCCGGCGTCACCAGAAGCACGCCTTCATGCCGGGCCGGTTCGTCTTCCCCGGCGGCCGTACCGACCCCCACGACAGCCGCGTAGAGACATCGTCGCCCCTGCCGCCCGAAGAGGAAATGCGGATCGCCGGCCATCATGCCCGTGCTTCGCGGGCGCGGGCACGGGCGATCGCGCTGTCCGCCATCCGCGAGACCTACGAGGAGGCGGGGCTCCTGATCGGCGAAAGAACGCCGTTCAGTTCGACCCGTCCCGGCTGGCAGGGCTTCGTGGAGCATGGCGTGAGCCCGGCGCTTGCGCGGCTGCGGTTCGTCGCGCGCGCCATCACGCCGCCGGGACGCGTGCGCCGCTTCGACACGCGTTTCCTCGCGACCTGGCGAGACGACGTCGCCGTCGCGCTGCCGGACGGGGGGCCGACGAACGAACTCGAGGAACTCTGCTGGCTTCCGATCGAGGAAGCCAAGAAACTCGAGATCCCGGCGATCACCCGAACGGTCCTGGAGGAACTCCAGAAGCGGCTTGCCGGCGATCCCGGCTTGCGGCCGGGAGCCCCTGCTCCGTTCTACCGCATGCTCCACAACCGCTTCGTGCGCGACACCGTCTGACCCTTCTCCATCATGACGAGCGTTGTTCCATCAGACGAGGGTGCGGCGCCGGACAAGGTGCGCTGGCTCTCGCTCGCCGCCGCCATCGCCTCGATCACGGCGGTCGGCGTCGCCATCGGCCTCGGCATTCCGCTTTTGAGCATCATCCTTGAGGCGCGAGGCCACTCCGCGACCGCGATCGGGTTCAACACCGCCGTCGCCGGCGTCGCGTCGATCGCCATGGCACCTTTCGCCATCCCGCTGGCGGCGCGGCTCGGCATGACCCGCACGATGGTCGCATCCATCATCACGGGCGCCCTCTCGTTCGCCGGCTTCTACTTCGCCGACCAATACTGGATGTGGCTGCCGTTGCGCGCGATCATGCACGCGGCGATGACGGTGCTCTTCATCCTCTCCGAGTTCTGGATCAGCGCCTCTGCCCCGGCGCACAGGCGCGGTCTGGTGCTCGGAATCTATGCCACCGTGCTGTCGCTCGGTTTCGCCTTCGGGCCGTGGCTTTTCGCGCAGATCGGCAGCGAAGGGTTTGCACCATTCGGCGCCGGGGTCCTAATCATCGCCCTGGCTGCCATCCCGGTGCTGCTCGCATGGCGCGAGAGCCCCGACATATCCGGGCACGGATCCGGCGGAGGGTTCGCCGGCTATATCTTCCTCGTTCCCACGGCGACCGCGGCCGTCCTCGTCTTTGGTGCGGTCGAGACGGGTGGCTTTGCCCTTTTTCCGGTCTACGGCAATCGCATCGGCTACGGCGAAGCCGATGCCGCCTTGCTCCTAACGTCGATCGGCCTCGGCAACGTGCTCCTGCAGGTGCCGCTCGGCATGATCAGCGACCGCGCCCGCGATCGGCGCACCATTCTTGCAGCCTGCGCCGTCGCAGGACTGCTGGGAATGATCCTGCTGCCTCTCGTCGCGGGGAACTGGCATGCGACCGCCGCGCTCCTGTTCGTGTGGGGCGGCGTGGTTGCCGGGCTCTACACGATCGGTCTCGCGCATCTCGGCTCCCGCCTCAGCGGGCGCGATCTCGCCTCGGCGAACGCGGCATTCGTCTTCTGCTACGGGATCGGAATGATCGTGGGGCCGCAGGCGATCGGAACGGGAATGGATCTGTTCGGCCCGAACGGGTTCGCATGGGCCCTTGCCGTTTTCTTCGCGGCCTATCTCGTCCTGGCACTGTCGAGGATCGCCCGCAGGTGACGCGGATGATCCTCGGGAGCGGAGCCGCTGCCGCCCTTGACTTTCACCCGCGCTCGTTTATGTCTCCGCCAACTTTCCGCGGACGGTCGACCCGTCGCGCGCCTCGTGGTGCGAGATCGGAAACCCCAACACTCTGGACGGACGGATACCTGCCATGGCCAAAGCCGCGAACATCAAGATCAAGCTTCTTTCGACCGCCGATACCGGCTTCTTCTACGTGACGAGCAAGAACAGCCGCACAAAGACCGACAAGCTGTCGTTCCGCAAGTACGACCCGATCGCGAAGAAGCACGTCGATTTCAAGGAAACAAAGATCAAGTAATCGGCGACTAAACCTTCGCCGACGGATCGACGCCGCCTTCGGGCGGCGTTTTTCGTTTCCGGATCAGGATTTCAGTCGAACGGACATTCCCGTCTGGCAGTGGGTGCGGAGACGATTCATCGGGAGATCGAAGCGCATTCAAGACGCTGCGGATACACCTTCACGTGTTGGAAGAACGGAGAAGGGGGCCGGCCGGCATCTGACAGCGGTACGAGGAGGCCACTAAGTGTCAGCGCCGACCGGCCAACCCCACGGGACCCAGGAGATGCGGCGGACCTGAGCATCATGGGGTATCGGAAGCGACAGTGCGGTGGAAGACTTTCTTCCCGGCGCCTGTCCGGTCGTTCACCCAGACAGTCGCGCAAGATTCTGCGAAAATCAACAAATTATTAAGGATGCGGCGTCCCACCTGACGTTAACGTAAACAAAACCGCCGTCGCGGTACTTTCGCAAGCCTTGAACAACTCAGGCGGCGCGCGCCACGACCCGGTTGCGGCCTGCATTCTTCGCCTCGTACAGCCCTTTATCGGCTCTCTTCATGAGAGCATCGACGCTGTCGCCGGCTCTGATCAAAGTCGCGACCCCGACACTCACTGTTACCGTGACGAATACGCCCCGGCTGATCTCGAACGGCGCACGTTCGATTTCGGACCTTACCCGCTCCGCCACTCTTTCAGCGATCTCCCCGTCGGTGTCTGGCATGACGACCACGAACTCCTCGCCGCCGAAGCGGCAGGCGAGATCAATGCCGCGCACGTTCTTCCTCAGCCGACGCGCGAACTCGCGCAGGACCGCATCCCCGCCGTCGTGTCCGTAGGCGTCGTTGATCGACTTGAACCGGTCGAGGTCGGTCATCATCACCGACAACGGTCGGCTGCGCGCCTGGGCGCGGTCGAACAGCGTCTGCACATGGCTGTCGAGATAGCGCCGGTTGTGCAGCCCCGTGAGACCGTCGGTGACCGCCATCTCGATCGTCTGCGTCACCGACGCGCGCAGATGGTCGTTGTACCGCTTCCGCTTCACCTGCGTCCTCAGCCGCGCGACCAGCTCCTGCCGGTCGATCGGACGCACGATGTAGTCGTTCACCCCGAGTTCCAGAGCGCGCACGACGCGCTCGTCTTCGCCCGGTTCGGCAATCAGGATGATCGGCAGGAAGCGGGTCCGATCGAGCGAGCGCAGCTGCGAGCAAAGCCGCAGCGGGTCGAAGGTGTCGAACCCGGTCGATATGACCACGCAGTCGTGGGGCTCCTCCGCCGCCTGGAAGAGACCATGCTGCGGATCATCCGCAAGATCCACCACCGCAGCGTCGGCCAGCTTGTTGCGGATCGCGCCCGAGGACGACGCCTTCTCGTCCACCAGGAGCACACGCGGCAGTTCCGCATTGATGGCAGGCCGCGACGACAGGAGTTCCTCGATGCCGATGTTGCGCGTCGTGGAGGCGCGCAGCCGCAATTCGTCGGACAGCATCTTGAGCCGCACGAGGCTCTTCACCCGTGTCATCAACTGGAGATCGTTGACGGGCTTCGTCAGGAAATCGTCAGCGCCGACCTCGAGACCGCGGATGCGGTCGGAGACCTGGTCGAGCGCGGTTACCATCACGACCGGCACATGCGCGGTCGCCGGATCGGCCTTGATGCGGCGGCAAACCTCGAAGCCGTCGATCTCCGGCATCATGATGTCGAGCAGCACGACATCGACCTTGCCGTTCTCGCAGATCTCCAGGGCATCGGCGCCGTTTGTCGCCGTAACCACCTCGAAATATTCGGCCAGCAGCCTGGCTTCGAGCAGCTTCAGGTTGGCAGGAACGTCGTCGACGACGAGGATGCGCGCTGTCATTTCATTGTTCCGGCTATGCGGTGGACCGGCCGAGGCATCAGCCGTCGCCCAGGTAGGATTTGATCGTCTCGATGAACTTGCCGACGGAGATCGGCTTGGAGATGTAAGCTTCGCAGCCGCCCTGGCGGATACGTTCCTCGTCGCCCTTCATCGCGAACGCGGTCACGGCTATGACGGGTATGCTGTGGAGGTCGTCGTCCTCCTTCAGCCACTTCGTCACTTCCAGTCCGGAAACTTCCGGAAGCTGGATGTCCATCAGGATCAGATCCGGACGGTGGCTCCTCGCTAGATCGAGCGCCTCGAGGCCGTTGCGCGTTCTGACGGTCTCGTATCCGTTCGCTTCGATAAGGTCGCGGAAGAGCTTCATGTTGAGCTCGTTATCCTCGACGATCATCACCTTCTTAGCCATTCTGATGCCCCACCCGGCACGATTCTTGTGTCCGTACCATTGCTGATGATGGCGGAACATGATTCGGCTTTGGCAGCAAGCTAGCGCCATTTGATTGACGAAACGCAAACCTGCGCTTGCGCATTCACTACTGCGCATTCCGGCGGCGTTGCCTGACGCGACCGAACCGGGCTATTTTCCTCTTCATGAAAAACTTTCGCTCAGCGTCGGACACGCCCCCTGCCCCCGGAAAGACGGCGGTGGACGCGGAGGCGCTGGCGATCAGCGCACTTTCCTTCATCGCATCCGATCCGGTCCTCATGCCGCGTTTCCTCGCGATCACGGGCATCGACGCGAGCGACATCCGCCATGCGGCGGCAGAACCGGGTTTCCTCACCGGCGTGCTGAACTTCCTGCTCGCCCACGAGCCGAGCCTCATGGCGTTCTGCGAAGCGACCGGGACCGACCCGCAACAGGTCGGCCGCGCCGAGCGGATGCTGCCGGGCGGCGACGAACGGTTCGACGGCTCGACCTGACTGATGCCGGCGGCCGGCTCAGACCGGTGCCGTCTCCGCCAGCCGCGCCAGCTGCGTCATCACGACGGCTGCGCCGGCCAGTCGCTTCTCCGGCTTCGGCCAGTCGCGAATGAACACGACACTCTGGTCCGGCCGGATCCTGGCCAGCGATCCCTGTTCGGCGATCATCTTCACGAGTTCCCGCAGGATCCGCAAAGGTCTTGTCGCGGAACTGAATGACGACGCCCTTCGGACCAGCGTCCAGCTTCTCGACGTTCGCCTTGCGGCAGAGTGCCTTGATGAAGACGATCTTCAGGAGGTGCTGGACCTCTTCGGGAAGCGGGCCGAAGCGATCGATGAGCTCGGCACCGAAGGAATTGATCTCCTGCGTCGTCTCGAGCTCCGCCAGACGGCGGTAGAGCGCCAGCCTCAGCTGCAGGTCGGGCACGTACTCCTCGGGAATCATGACCGCGGTGCCGACCGTGATCTGCGGCGACCAGGAGCCGTCCGAGACATCACCGGTGCCGCGGATTTCCGCCACGGCTTCCTCCAGCATCTGCTGGTAGAGTTCGAAGCCGACTTCCTTGATGTGCCCCGACTGCTCCTCGCCGAGCAGATTGCCGGCGCCGCGGATGTCGAGGTCATGGCTGGCGAGCTGGAAACCGGCGCCCAGCGTGTCGAGCGACTGGAGCACCTTCAGCCGTCTTTCGGCGGTCTGCGTGAGCGCGCGGTTCGCCGGCAGCGTGAACAGCGCGTAGGCGCGCAGCTTGGAGCGCCCGACCCGCCCGCGCAGCTGGTAGAGCTGCGCCAGGCCGAACATGTCGGCGCGGTGCACGATGAGCGTGTTGGCGGTCGGGATGTCGAGGCCGGATTCCACGATCGTCGTCGACAGGAGCACGTCGTACTTGCCGTCGTAGAAGGCGTTCATGATGTCGTCCAGTTCGCCCGGCGGCAACTGTCCATGCGCCACGGCAACCTTGAGCTCCGGGACCGATTCTCGGAGGAAGCCATGCACCTCGGCAAGATCGCTTATGCGCGGAACGACATAGAAGCTCTGTCCGCCGCGATAGCGCTCGCGCAGCAGCGTCTCCCGGATCACCAGCGGATCGAAGGGCGAGATGAAGGTGCGCACCGCCATGCGGTCGACCGGAGCGGTGGTGATCAACGACAGTTCGCGCACACCGGTCAATGCAAGCTGCAGCGTGCGCGGAATCGGCGTGGCGGAGAGCGTCAGCACGTGCACGTCGCTCTTCAGGTCCTTGAGGCGCTCCTTGTGCTTGACGCCGAAGTGCTGCTCCTCGTCGATGATGAGCAGACCGAGGTTCTTGAACCTGATCGCCGCCCCGAGCAGTGCATGCGTGCCGACGACGATGTCAACCGTGCCGTCGGCGATGCCTTTCTTCGTCTCCGCCAGTTCCTTCGCTCCGACTAGGCGCGAGGCCTGCCGAACCCGGATAGGAAGGCCGGAGAAGCGCTGTGAGAAGGTCTTGAAGTGCTGGCGCGCCAGCAGCGTCGTCGGCACGACCACGGCGACCTGCAGCCCTTCCATGGCCGCGAGGAAGGCTGCCCGCAGCGCCACCTCGGTCTTGCCGAAGCCGACGTCGCCGCAGATCAGGCGGTCCATCGGCCGCCCGGCGCCGAGGTCGTCGATGACGGAATCGATTGCGGTCTGCTGGTCCTCCGTCTCGTCATAGGGAAACCGCGCGGCGAATTCGCCGTAGAGACCTTCAGGCGGCACCAGCGCGGGGGCACCGCGCATCTTGCGCTCCGCCGCGATGCGGATGAGGTCGCCGGCCATCTCCAGCAGGCGCTTCTTGAGCTTGGCCTTGCGCGACTGCCATGCACCGCCACCGAGCCGGTCGAGCGGCGTGTCAGCCGCATCCGAACCGTAGCGCGACAGGAGCTCGATGTTTTCGACCGGCAGGAAAAGCCGCCCGTCGGCCGCATAGTGGATTTCAAGGCAGTCGTGCGGCGCGCCGGCCGCCTCGATGTTCTTCAACCCGATGAAGCGGCCGATGCCGTGGTCGGCGTGGACGACGATGTCGCCGGCCGCGAGCGAGGACAGTTCCGAGATGAAGTCGGCGGCGCGTTTGCGCTTCGAGCGCCGCACCAGCCGGTCGCCCAGGATGTCCTGCTCGCCGACGAGCACCATCCGGGCCGTCTCGAAACCCGTCTCGACCGGAAGCACGGCGACGCCCGCCTCCCCGGCGCCGAGTTTCTCCAGTTCTCCGAGGTTCTCCACGCGCTTCATGTTGCCGAGCCCGTGCTCGGCGAGAATCTGCCCGAGACGGTCGAGCGAGCCTTCGCTCCATCCTGCGACGAGGACCTTTCGCCCCGCCGCGCGCTCGGTGGCGATGTGCTTGACCGCATGGTCGAAGACGTTCGCGTTGGGGTCGGCGCGCTCGGTGGCGAAGCTCCGCCCTGCCCGCGACCTTGCGTTCAGGACGGCCCGGCCGCCGGCCGGCGGCGCCTCGAAGGGCGAGAGGTCGCAGACCAGCCGCTCGCCCGCCTCCTGCACGATCCCCTCGGGCGTCAGATAGAGCCGGCCCGGCGGCGTCGGGTTGTAGGGCGTCGAATCGCCCAGTACCTTGCCGTCGGCCTGGCGCCTGCGCGCCTCGTAGTGGTCGAGGATGAGCGCGTGCCGCTCCGCAAGCGACTCATGCGCCAGGTTGTCAAAGACGAGCGGCGCGTCCGGAACGTAGTCGAAGACCGTCTCCAGCCCGTCATGGAAGAACGGCAGCCAGTGCTCCATCCCGGCAAAGCGCCGGCCTTCGCTGATGGCGGCATAGAGGGCGTCGTCACGCGACGGCGCGCCGAAGGCCTCGATGTAGTTGCGGCGGAAGCGGCTGATCGTCTCTGGCGTCAGCGCCACCTCGCTCGCCGCCTGCAGCGACATCTCCTTGCGCTGGCCCGTGGTCCGCTGCGTCGCCGCGTCGAATGCACGGATCGATTCCAGCGTGTCGCCGAAGAAGTCGAGCCTCAGCGGCTCCGGCCAGCCGGGCGCGTAGAGATCGAGGATGCCTCCGCGCACGGCATAGTCGCCCACGTCGCGCACCGTGCCGACCCGATCGAAGCCGTTGGTCTCGAGCCGGTCGATCAGCACCTTCATGTCGACCTGGTTGCCGGGCCGCACGGAGAAGGATTGCGACGCAAGGACAGCCGCCGGTGGAACCCGTTGCAGGACCGCGTTGACGGTCGTTATGACCACCGCCCGATGCGGCTTTTCCCTGAGTGCGATCATCGCCGACAGCGCATCGAGACGCCGCGCGGCCGCATCCGCGCCGGGCGACACGCGATCATAGGGCAGGCAGTCCCAGGCAGGCAGTTCGAGCACCGGCAGCCCCGGCGCAGCGAAGCCGAGCGCCTCGATGATCGAGGGGATACGCTGGCCGTCACGGGCGATGAACAGGATCGGCCGGTCGTCCGCCGCCTCCGCGGCGATCTGTGCCAGCGCGAATGCTTCGAAGCCGTCGGCGACACCGCCGATCGTCACCACTCCGGTGCGGCCCGGTTTCAGGCCGAGAGAATCGATAAGGCTCATTTTTCTGTTGTCTTCAGGAAGGCATGACCCGCCGAAAGGCCTGGATCCTGCGGAAGAGTGGATGGTCGTGCTGCTCTGGAACGGGCGCTTCGCCGGTCATCCATTTCAGGAGATCGGCATCCGGCAGGTCGAGCAGTTCCTCATATCGGTCGAGTTCGTCGGAACTCAAGGCATCGATGCGCGCGTCGGCGAAAGTGCCGAGCAGGAGGTCCATCTCCCGCATGCCCCGGTGCCAGGAACGATAGAGCGCCTTCTTGCGCCTGATCTCTAGCCCGCCGCTGCTTCTCGTCGTTCCGCTCATCGTCGCCCGCCTTTCGGTGAGCGCATATATAGTGGATCGCGCCGGGTGTCAGCCTTGCATCCGCCGGTGCAGTCCATAAGGTCGCGGCCGATGCGTCCCACCCTCCTCGATCCTCTTTTCGCGCCCGCCACGAGCCTCGAAGGCGTCGGCTCGAAGGTCGCCGATCTTCTGGCGAAGGTCGCGCCCGCCGACCTGGGAGAACGGGAACTGCGGGTCGGGGATCTGCTCTTCGTCCTGCCGCATTCGCTGATAGACCGGCGCAGCCGACCGGAAATCGCGGGAGCCGCGCAGGGCGCCATCGTCACGCTCGAAGTGACCATCGACCGCCACCAGCCGCCCCCGCGCGGCAAGGGCAACATGCCCTACCGCGTCTTCGCCTTCGACGAGACCGGCGAAATCGCACTGACCTTCTTCCATGCCAAAGGGGGCTGGCTGGAAAAGGCGCTGCCCGTCGGCGAACGGTTCCTGGTCAGCGGACGGATGGAGTGGTTCAACGGCCGCCCCTCGATGGTTCATCCGGACCACATGGTGCCGGTCGACAAGTCCGCCGACCTGCCGCTCGTGGAACCCGTCTATCCGCTGACGGCAGGGCTTTCTCCGCGTGTGTTGCGCCGCATCCTGGCCCAGGCGCTGGGGCGGATTCCGGCCGTGCCCGAGTGGCTCGGTCCGGAACTGACGCGGCGGCAATCCTTTCCGGAGTTCGCCGGAGCGCTGAAACGCCTGCACGAGCCCGGCGACGCGCTCGACATCTCGCTCGACAATCCGGCGCGGCGCAGGCTCGCCTATGACGAACTGCTGGCCGGCCAGGTCTCGCTCGCACTCGTGCGCTCGCAAATCAGGAGGCTTGCCGGCCGCCCGCTGACCGGAGACGGATCGATCGTCGCGCGCATCCGCGCCGCCCTGCCCTACAGCCTCACCGGATCACAGGAGGCGGCGGTGGCCGAGATCGAGGCCGATCTCGCAAAGCCCGAACGCATGCTGCGGCTGCTCCAGGGCGACGTCGGCGCGGGCAAGACCGTCGTGGCACTGCTCGCCATGGCAAGAGCGGCGGAAGCGGGTGGGCAGGCGGCGCTGATGGCACCAACCGAAATCCTCGCGCGCCAGCATTTCGCCACCATCGCGCCTCTCGCCGACACGGCCGGCCTTTCGGTCCGGGTGCTGACCGGCCGCGAGAAGGGCCGGGAGCGCGCCGAGATCCTGGCCGGCCTCGCGGACGGTTCGATCCACTTCGTCGTCGGAACCCATGCGCTGTTCCAGGAGACCGTCGCCTACCGCAACCTGGTCCTCGCGATCGTCGACGAGCAGCATCGCTTCGGCGTGCACCAGCGCCTCTCGATCACCGCCAAGGGCGACGCACCCGACATGCTGGTGATGACGGCGACGCCGATACCGCGCACCCTGGTACTTACCGCGTTCGGCGACATGGACGTCTCCCGGCTGACCGAGAAGCCGGCCGGGCGAAGGCCGATCCAGACCGTCACCTTGCCGACGGAACGCCTCGACGAACTGGTTGCCCGCATCGGCCGCGCCATCGACGAAGGCCAGAAGATCTACTGGATCTGTCCGCTCGTCGAGGAATCGGAAGAGGTCAAGCTGATGTCGGCGGAAGACCGAGCGAAGACATTGCGGCAGCAGTTCGGTCCTCTGGTCGGTCTCGTCCATGGCCGGATGAAGGGTGCGGAAAAGGACGAGGCGATGCGTGCCTTCAAGGCCGGCGAGACCCGCATACTGGTCGCGACGACCGTCATCGAGGTGGGGGTCGATGTGCCGGACGCCACGATCATGGTCATCGAGCACGCGGAGCGCTTCGGCCTGGCACAGCTTCACCAGTTGCGCGGCCGGGTCGGACGCGGCGACAAGGCGTCGACCTGCGTCCTGCTCTACGAGGGACCGCTCGGCGAGACGGCGAAGCGGCGGCTGTCCGTCATGCGCGAGACCGAGGACGGGTTCGTCATCTCGGAGGAGGACCTGAAGCTGCGCGGCGAAGGCGAGCTCATGGGCACGCGGCAATCGGGAACGCCGGGGTTTCTCGTCGCTCGACTGGAGGCGCATGGCGACCTGCTGGAGATCGCGCGCGACGATGCGCGCCTGCTGCTCGACCGCGATCCGGAACTCTCGTCCGGACGAGGCAAGGCGCTGCGTCTGCTTCTCTATCTGTTCGGACGGGACGAGGCCGTGCGGCTGCTGCGGGCCGGATAGACCTATTCGGCGGCCGAGAGCGGCGGCGCGACATTGGTCCGGGACTGTTCCGCCAGCTGCTCGGTCTTCTTCTGGTACTCAGGCGTCACAAGCCCTGCCGAGATCACCAGCTTCGCAGCCTCCTCGACCGACATCGAGAGTTCGATCAGTTCCGCGCGGGGCACGTACATGAGAAAGCCGGTGGTCGGGTTGGGAGTGGAGGGAAGAAACACCGCGATGGAGTCTTCGGTATGTCCCGAAATCCTGGAATTCACCTCCGACTGCCGCTCGCTGGAAATGAACACGATCGCCCACGCGCCGCGCCGCGGATATTCGATCAGGCCGACCTTCTTGAACACCTCGGACTTGTTGGACAGGACCGTCTCGAAGATCTGCTTCAGCGCACGGTAGATGCTGCGGACGAGCGGCATCCGGTCGAGCAGGTACTCGCTGTAGGATACCAGGGTGCGGCCGATGAAGTTGGCGGTGAGAAAACCGACCAGCGTAATCAGGACGACCGCGACGATCAGCCCGAATCCCGGCACCGTGAACGGCAGGTAGCTGTCGGGGTTGTAGCGGCCGGGGATATAGGGCTTCACCCAGGAGTCCACCCAGCCGATGAACGACCAAGCGATGTAGGCGGTGATGGCGAGTGGTGCGGTAACGACGAAACCGGTCAGGAAATAATTCCTGAGGCGCATCATGCCGCGGTGCTTGGGCTGTTCTGACATTATCATCAATTCCGGATCGGGACCCTCAGGATAAATAGTCCATCCGGTCGAAATTATGAAATGGCGGAATTCGCCCGACGGTTCCCTCGCCGCAACGGGTTCATTCGACCGTCACCGATTTGGCGAGGTTTCTCGGCTGGTCGACGTCGGTGCCCATGAACACGGCCGTATAATAGGCCAGCATCTGCACCGGCACGGCATAGACGATCGGCGCGATGATCTCCGGCACGTTCGGCATGATGATCGTCTCGAACGTATCGATGCCCGCCCGCCGCGCGCCTTCCTGGTCGGTGATGAGGATGATCTTGCCGCCGCGGGCGGCGACCTCCTGCATGTTGGAGACCGTCTTGTCGAAAACGCGGTCGTAGGGCGCGATGACGATCACCGGCATGTCGCGGTCGATCAGCGCGATCGGCCCGTGCTTCAGTTCGCCCGCCGCATAGCCTTCCGCGTGGATGTAGGAGATCTCCTTGAGCTTCAGCGCGCCTTCCACCGCCATGGGATAGCTGGTGCCCCGCCCGAGATAGAGCACGTGCTTGTACTGCGAAAGCTTGCGCGCGACGCGATCGATCTGCTCCTCGAGCTTGAGCGCCTGCGTGGCGTAGCGCGGCGCTTCCGACAGTTCGCGCGCGAGCCGCTTTTCTTCCTCGGCAGAAATCGTGCCCCGCTCGCTCGCCGCCCGCACCGCAAGCGAAGCCAGCACGGAAAGCTGGCAGGTGAACGCCTTGGTGGAGGCGACGCCGATCTCGGGTCCCGCCAAAGTCGGGAAGGTGCAGTCCGACTCCCGTGCGATCGTCGATTCCTGCACGTTCACGATGGCGCCGATCGGGATGCCTTCGGAGCGGCAGTAGCGCAGCGAGGCAAGCGTGTCCGCCGTCTCGCCGGACTGCGAGACGAAGAAGGCCGCGCTCTCCTTCGACAACGGCATCTCGCGGTAACGGAACTCCGAGGCGATGTCGATGTCGACGGGAAGCCGCGCGTAGCGTTCGAACCAGTACTTCGACACGAGCCCGGCAAGATAGGCGGTGCCGCAGGCCGAGATGGCAATGCGGTCGAGCTTGGCGAAATCGAAGGGAAGCGGCTCGCGCTTGGCCTTGCCCTGCGCGAAGTCGAGATAGTGCGACAGCGTGTGGGAGATCACCTCGGGCTGCTCATGGATCTCCTTTTCCATGAAGTGCCGATGGTTGCCCTTGTCGACCATGAAGCTCGTGCCGATCGACTTCTGCTGGCGCCTCTCGACCGGATTGCCGTTCATGTCGAAGATCTGCATGCCCGCGCGGCGTATCACCGCCCAGTCGCCGTCCTCCAGATAGGTGATTGCGTTGGTGAAGGGCGACAGCGCGATCGCGTCGGAACCGAGGTACATCTCGCCCTTCCCGTGTCCCACCGCCAGGGGCGGGCCACTGCGCGCCCCGATGATGAGGTCGTCGTCGCCGCGGAACATGATGGCGAGCGCGAACGCTCCCTCGAGCCGCTTGAGGGCGTTGAAGGCCGCCTTCTCCGGCGTTTCGCCGCGCCCGAGTTCCCGGGAGACGAGATGGGCGACGACCTCGGTGTCGGTCTGTGAGGTGAACTCGTAGCCGTCGGCGATCAGTTCGTCGCGCAGTTCGGCGAAGTTCTCGATGATGCCGTTGTGGACGATCGCGACGTCCTTGGCGAAATGCGGATGCGCGTTCGTCTCGTTGGGAACGCCGTGCGTGGCCCAGCGCGTGTGACCGATACCGATCAGACCATCGAGCGGCTCGTCACGCAGCCGGGCCTCGAGGTTGACCAGTTTTCCCTCGGCCCGCCGACGTTCGAGCCTGCCGCTCTGGTTCGTGGCGACCCCGGCCGAATCATAGCCGCGATACTCCAGCCGTTTCAGCGCATCGACGATGAGCGGGGCGACCGGAGTCGAGCCCACGATTGCAACGATTCCACACATGACGCGCCCGGACCCCCGCGATTCAGCCTGCCGATCGACGGCGATGATGTAGGATCATTGATAGCCGAACGGAACTAAAATTTCTTTTCAGCCCATGACAGGTTCCGCAAAGCCACCCGTCTACTTCCGCGCGGCGCGTCTTTCCCTCTCGGCCTTGTAGCGCGCCCGCAGGTCGGAAGCCCTGCCTTCCTTCGTCACCTGCTGCGCCCGCCCGAAGGCGAGCGCGTCGTCGGGAACGTCGAACGTCACGACGCTGCCTGAGGCGACATAGGCCCTGTCACCGATGCGGACCGGCGCCACCAGCGAGGAGTTCGAGCCGATGAAGGCATCGGCGCCGATCTCCGTGCGGTCCTTGGTATAGCCGTTGTAGTTGCAGGTGATCGTGCCCGCCCCGATGTTGGCGCCCGCACCGATCGTGGCGTCGCCGATATAGGTCAGGTGGTTGATCTTGGCTCCGGCCTGCACGTCGGCTTCCTTGACCTCGCAGAAATTGCCCACCTTCGCCTTTTCCGAAAGCCGCGCGCCGGGGCGCAGTCGGGCGAACGGCCCGATTTCGCAGCCCTCGCCGACAGTCGCACCCTCCAGATGCGAGAAGGCGCGGATTCGCGCATTGCCGGCCACCCTTACCCCCGGTCCGAAGACGACGTTCGGCTCGACGATCGTATCCGGCCCGACCTGCGTGTCGTGCGAGAAATGCACCGTTTCCGGGGCGACGAGGCTGACGCCGTCGAGCATCATGGCGCCCCGCCGCTTCGCCTGCCAGATCGCCTCGGCTTGCGCGAGTTCGGCGCGGTTGTTGATGCCGAGCACGTTCTCGAAGGGCGCTTCCGTAGCAACCACGCGCAGCCCCCTGGCGCGCGCGATCTCGACGATGTCGGTGAGGTAATACTCGCCCTTGGCATTGTCGTTGCCGACCGCGTCGAGCAGCGACAGCGCCTCGCTCCCGTCGATCGCCATCAGACCGCCGTTGCAGAAGGTGACCTTTTTCTCCTCGTCGGTGCAGTCGCGTTCCTCGCGGATGGCGGCTAGGTCGCCCTCGCGCTCGATCAGCCTGCCGTAGCCGGTCGGATTGGCCGTGCGGAACCCCATGACCGCGACTGCCGCGCCTTCGGCGAGCTTCTCGCGCGCCGCCGCCAGCGCCCTGCTCTCGATCAGCGGCGTATCGCCGAACATGACCAGCACGTCGTCATGGCCTCGGGCGATCGCCTCGCGCGCGGCAAGCACCGCGTGCGCCGTCCCCATCCGCTCCGCCTGCAGGAACACGTCGGCATTGTCGATGCGCCCGCGCACGGTCCTTGCAACAGCGTCGGCGCCATGACCGACGACCACCGCAAGGGTGCCACTGCCCGCGGCC
The DNA here is from genome assembly GCA_963747465.1 of uncultured Alphaproteobacteria bacterium. Lineage (GTDB taxonomy): Bacteria > Pseudomonadota > Alphaproteobacteria > Rhizobiales > Rhizobiaceae > Aquibium. Next base: position 90,931 of record CAVVFC010000002.1, on the reverse strand, counting down.
GCAGCCGCGTCGAGCACGTGGCACACCATCGGCAGGCCGGCGACGGGATGCAGCACCTTCGGCAGCGCGCTCCTCATGCGCGTGCCCTCGCCGGCGGCCAGAATGATCGAGAGACAGCTGCGTTCGCTCATGGGATACCTGATCCGGTTGCCTGAAAACGGCACCGTGTCTATCACCGCTGCGCGGCCAATCCAATCTGCCATGCCTGCGGAGCACCCTTGCCTTCACCTTCCCCCGACGGACGCCCCGTCGTCGCCATCGCGGTGATGATAGCCACGCCCCTGTTCTTCTCCACCAACCTGATCTTCGGACGTGGCGTCGTCGGGGAGGTGGCGCCCTTCACGCTGGCTTTGATCCGCTGGAGCGCGGTCGCGCTCGCGCTGGCACCCTTCGCATTCCGCGAGCGCGAGGCTGTCCGGATCCTGCTCGCCCGCCACGCCCCCTTCCTGCTGCTGCTCGGCCTCCTCGGCATGTGGATCTGCGGCGCGCTGGTGTACCTGGCGCTGGAAAACACGACCGCGACCAATGGCACCCTGATCTACACGACCTCTCCGGTCTTCATCATCCTCATCGACAGCCTGCGGAACCGGCGCAGGGTCGGGCTGCGGCAGGCCGCGGGATCGGCGCTGGCACTGTCAGGCATCGTCACGATCGTCCTGCGCGGCCATCCCGCCGCCCTGTTCGAACTGGGCTTCAACGGCGGCGACCTGATCTTCGTCGGCGCGGCGATATCCTGGGCGCTCTATTCGCTGCTTCTGCGCTCGCCGCGTGTCGGCGGCCTGCCGAACCTCGCCCTGCTGCCGCTGATCGCGGCCTCGGGCGCATGCCTGCTGCTGCCGTTCGCCGCATGGGAATTCACTTCCGGCCAGTCGATGCCGGCGACGGCCAATGCCTGGGCCGGCATCGCCGGCATCGTGATCTTCGCCTCGCTCCTGGCCTTCCTCGGCTTCCAGTTCGGCATCAGGCGCCTTGGCGCACCGACGGCCGGCGTGTTCATGTACCTGATGCCGGCCTATGGAGTCGGCATGGCGGTCCTTTTCCTCGGCGAGGAGTTCCGGGCCTTTCACGCGCTCGGCATCGTGCTGGTGATGGGCGGGGTCGTACTGGCGACTCTGCCGGCCACCATGTTCAGCAGGAAAGGGTGAGCGAGGTCAGCCGAGGTTGCCAAGGACGGGAAAGGCCTCCAGCAGCCAGTACGAGGCTCTCTGGATGCCGCCGGTCAGGAACAGCACGCCGGCAATCACCAGCAACGCTCCCATGACCTTCTCCACGCGCCCGAGATGGACGCGGAAACGGGCGAGGAAGCGCATGAAGGCGCCCGAGAAAAGTGCCGCGACCAGGAACGGGATGCCGAGCCCGAGCGAATAGGCAAACAGCAGCGCCGCCCCCTCTCCGACCGTTCCGCGTCCGCCCGCGAGCGTCAGGATCGGCCCGAGCACCGGCCCGATGCAGGGCGTCCAGCCGAAGGCGAAGGCGAGGCCCATCACATAGGCCGCAAGCGCGCTCGCCGGCTTGCCGCCGGACTGGAAACGCGCCTCGCGCGACAGGAGCGGTATGCGGATCGCGCCGAGAAAGTTCAGGCCCATGACGATGATCAGCACGCCTGCGGCGATCGCCAGTTCCTGCTGCCAGGCGCGCAGCAGACCGCCGATCGTGGAGGCCCCCGCCCCGAGCGCGACGAAGACGGTGGAAAAGCCCAGAACGAAAGCGACCGACGCACCGACCAGGGCTGCTCTGGTACGCTTGGCGCCGTCATCGCGTGCCTGACCGCGGAATTCGTCGACCGAGACGCCGGCCATGTAGCACAGGTATGGCGGGACCAGCGGCAGCACGCACGGCGACAGGAAGGACAGGGCCCCTGCCCCGACCGCGCTCACATATCCGACATCGACCGCCATGACCTTCGCCTTCGTTCGTGGCGACGCTATAGAACGGCCGACCCGGCCGGGCCAATCACCCTTGCGTGGTCAAATTGTCCCGCACCGTCGGTTTTCGCTGCCTCGGGTGTACCCGCGAGGCCGTCAGCGTGCCCGGTTTTTCCGGTTGACCGCAAAAGGCATGCTCCCTATGTTCCGCCGCACTTTCCGGGGCGCTGTCCGCCCCTCGGGAGCGCGTAGCTCAGCCGGTAGAGCAACTGACTTTTAATCAGTAGGTCCAGGGTTCGAGCCCCTGCGCGCTCACCAATAAATTCTCGAGCTTTTCCTTACGAATTCCGGTCGGGGCGTGTTCTTTGTTCGTTCACGTGTGTTCGATAATGTATTGGTGTCTCTATTTGATCGTTTCCTCTTTCTGCTTGTCGCTCCAGAAACGGCCCGTCAGCCTGCAGGTCTATCCCATACGGATCGTCGTCGCCGCGGGAGGGGCAAATCCTGTGCGAGCACGAACGAGTGATCCAGCGCGGCCACCATCTGCGGCCGCAGACGGTTTATGACTGGAGGTATTCCCTTCGCCGTCCTCCAGCGCAGAGCCCAGCGCGCTGCGGAACGGCGCACCCTTTCGCGGAGCTGCCGCGCGCCTTTCGGCAGGATCACAGGGACCAGATGCGGCAACAGCCGGGTGGCGACCGCGAGATGGTCGACATCCTGGCGCTCGTCCTGCAGCACGACGAACAGGTGGTTCTGGCCGCCGTGGAATTAGCGCTCGCCGAGGGCGTGGCGGCCAAGACCCCATGTGCTGAACCTCCTGGACAGACTGATTGACGGCAAGACGACCGGCGGTCCCGACTTCGCCACCCCGCAGGCATTGATGCTCCGGCGCGAGCCCTGGGCTCCCTGCCGTTCAGCGCCTCGGGTGGAGCGCTGCTCTTCCACTTGATGAGCAAACTTTATGAGCGCACCAGCGTCGTCATCACCACCAATCTGAGCTTCAGCGAATGGGCGTCTGTCTTCGGCGATCCCAGGATGACCACCGCTCTGCTCGATCGGCTCACCCACCGCTGCCACATCCTCGCCACCGGCAACGGTGCTCGGGTGAATATGGCACTTGCGCCTCTCCTCGATATCTGCTCAGTTGACTGGAACATCTTTGAAACAGCTATTGTTTGGATGATCGAACGTCGCGCCATCCGACGCTCTACTGCAGATCGCCGATGTCTGAAGGACTGGATCGGCGATCTCGGGCCAGGCGCTCGCATTCCCAGCGAACCGCAACTCGCGAAGCACTGGGGCGTGAGCCGCTTCACGGTCAGCACCGCTGTCGAGCAACTGGTGGACGAGGGCCTGATCACGCGACGCCAGGGCAGCGGCTCCTTCGTGGCCGAGGCGCCGCTCAGGCGGGCACCGGGATACCTCCTCAGCTTCACCGAGGCCGTCGAAGCGGCCGGGCACGTCGCCTCGCATCGGCTTCTCCACCTCCGAGCCGGCGGAGTGGAACGAAGCCCTCCCCTATCCTTGCGGGCACAGATCTCATCCTGCTTGATCGCCTGCGTCTCGTCGATGGCCGCGCGGTCGCCCGCCATCGATCCTGGATCGCCGCCAATCTTAGTCGCAGCGACTGGGCTTGACCCACACAGCGCGCGCGATCCCGTCCTTCTCCCTCTATCGCCATTTCGACGCCACGGCCTTACCGTGCCGCCAGCGCCACCGAGACGGCTGTTCGCCTGCAGCGCGGACAAGCAAGACCGCGCTATGCTCGGACTGCCGGACGACGGCGTCGTCGTCTCCGTCACCCGACATTCCTTTGCCGCCGACGGTCGTCCGCTCGATGCCGTCAGCGCCATCTATGACGCGCGCCGGTATTCCTACGAGGCCCGTCTCGTCCGGCAGCATCATGCGGGGAACTATCAGAAACAGGAGCAACACAATGAAGAAACTGGCAGTCATCGGCACGGCTTCGTTGGCCCTCGCCTCGGGCCTTGGAGCAATTGAGGCAACCGCGCAGGACAAGCGCGCGGCGCTGATCGTCGCGCAGGGCGGCCTGGGCGACCAGTCCTACAACGATCTCGCCAATTCGGGATTCCAGCGCGCCATCGAGGAAACCGGCATCGAAGGTCGCGCCGTCGAATCGGACGACGTGGTCGCCCAGGCTGCCGAGATCCTGCGGCGCGCTTCGGATGCGGGCTTCGGACTGGTCGTGGATCTGGAGTATTCGCACGGCGAGCCGATGCGTCGAGGTTGCCAAGGACTATCCTGATACCAACTACGTCATCCTCAACCAGGTCCGCGAGGGCGACAACATCGCCTCGGTCCTCTTTCAGGAACAGGAAGGCTCGTATCTCGCCGGCACGCTCGCGGCGCTCGTCACGACCGAGGATGTCGATCGAGGGCATCAATCCCGAAGCCGATCATCGGCGTGATCGGCGGCACCAAGTCGGCCGGCATCGACAAGTTCATCGCCGGCTACATCGAAGGCGCCAAGGCAGCGAACCCCGAATGTCGAGGTCAAGGTCGCCTACTCGAACAACTTCGGCGACCCTTCCATCGGCCTGCAGATGGCAAACGCGATGTTCGAAGAAGGCGCCGACATCATCTACCAGGTAGCCGGCGGAACCGGCATGGGCGTGATCCAGGCGGCGAAGGAAGCTGGCCACTACGCGATCGGCGTCGACACCGACCAGGACGGCATCGCTCCGGGAGCAGTCCTCGGCCAGCATGATCAAGCGAACCGACGTCGCCGTCGAGGAAGTGGTGAAGGACTACGCCGGCCGGAGAGTTTCCGGGCGGCGAGACCATCACCTTCGGCCTTAAGGAGAACGGTGTCGGTCTCTCGGAAATGAAGCACACGAAGGACATGATCCCTGCCGAGATCCTCGAAAAGGTCGAGCAGACGAAGCAGGACATCCTGTCAGGCAAGGTGAAGGTCTGGAACGTGGTCGACCAGGGCTATCCGGACTACCTCAAGTAAGCCGATCTGCCCGGTGATGAACCTTGGACAGATGATCCGCAGGAAGCGGCCGCCGCCGAGCCGCCTGGGTGCGCGTGGCGTCACCAGGCGGTTCGGTCCGGTGGTGGCCAATGACGGGAATCGACTTCGATGCGAGGCGCGGAACCGTGCATGCCATCGTCGGCGGCAACGGCGCCGGCAAGTCGACCCTGATGCGCATTCTCCAGGGGCTCGACCGTCCAGACGAGGGCTCCGTCCTCGTGGACGGCGTGCCGGTCGTCGTTCGCCGGTCCCGCCGATGCCTTCGACGCACGGGATCGGCATGGTCCACCAGGAGTTCATGCTGGTTCCCGGGCTGACGCTGCTGGAGAACCTTGTCCTGTCCCACGAACCCGTCGACCGGCTGGGCCGGATTGACCGGGCGCGGGCGCTCGAGGCGGCCCGCGGGCTCGAACGCCAGGCCGGCGTCGAGCTCGACTGGGACATGATCGTGGACAGATGCGCCGGTCCATGTGCGCCAGATCGTCGAGATCCTTCGACTGCTCTACCGGGGCGCCGACGTGCTGATCCTGGACGAACCGACCGCGGTGCTCGCGCCCGCCCAGGTGCGTGAACTGATCGTTCTCCTGCGCAGGCTCCGCGACGAGGGCCGCACGATCATCTTCATCAGCCACAAGCTGGACGAGGTGATGAACGTCGCCGACGACATCACCGTCATCCGCAACGGCCGCAAGGTGGCGAGCCTTCCCGCTGGCGGAGGCCAGCAAGGAGATACTCGCCGAGAAGATGATCGGCGAGGTGCTGGCGGAGCCGAGCCTGCGGGAAGGCAAGGCCGGTGCCCCGGTGCCTTCGAGATCGAAGCTCTCTCCGCATGCGATCTCGCTGGCAACCTGCGCCTTTCAGGATTTCGACCTCACCGTCCATGCCGGCGAGATCGTCGGCATTGCCGGCGTGGCCGGCAACGGCCAGGACGAACTCGCGCTCGCAATCACCGGCCTCGGCGATGTCGCGTGCGGGAAGCATCCGGCTCTGCGGGAGCCGACGTGACGCGGCTCTCGCTCGCGGAAAGACGCCGGCGCGGCATGTCCTATCTCAGTCCAGACCGGGCGACCGAAGGTCTCTGTCTCTCAGCCCCGATCCGCGAGAACGCCATCGCCGGCCACCATCGCTGGCCTGAATTCTGCCGGTCAGGCGTCCTGAAGCGCGGCGCAATCGCCGCCACGTCGAGGACCTTCTCGACCGGTATCGCGTCAACGCGGCTCGGCGGATCTTCCGGCCGGCAGCCTGTCCGGCGGCAACCAGCAGCGCGTCGCGGTGGCGCGCGAACTCGACGGCGATCCCAGTTTCCTGCTGCCTGCCAGCCGACGCGCGGCGTCGACATCCACGGCATCGCCTTTATCCACCAGTGCCTCCTCGACTTCCGCGACCGGGGCGGCGCCATCCTCGTCATCTCCGAGGAACTGGAGGAACTGCATCACGCTGTCCGATCGCATCATCGTGCTCTTCGGGGGCCGTTGCTCGGGCGAGGTCGCGCGATCCTCCGCCGAGATCGAGAGGATCGGCAGCCTGATGCTCGGGGGCACATGCATGAGCAGTCCCGCCGCGACAGCCACGGCGGCATTGGGCGCAATCTCGCCGGCGCGCTTCTTCCGCTCCTGATCGCTCTCCTGGCGGCCGCCGCTCGTGCTGGCGCTCGCCGGACACAACCCATTCGACGTCTACCGGCTGCTCGCCATCGAATCCTTCGGCGGCACAAGCGCGTTGCCGCGACGCTTGCCGCGGCCACGCCGCTGATCCTCACCGGCCTGGCAACGGCCGTCGCATTCCGGGCCGGGGCCTTCAACGTCGGCGTGGAGGGCTGCGTCTTCGTCGGCGGTCTCGCCGCCGCCTATGTCGGCTTCACCTTCGTCGGACTTCCGGCCGGGCTGCTGATCCCCCTCGCGCTTGCCGCCTCTGTCGTCGTCGGCGCTCTGTGGATGCTCTTGCCTGGCGTGCTGAAGGCGCGGCTCGCGTGGACGAGGTGGTCACCACGCTGATGCTGAATTTCATCGCCATCAGCCTGACCGCTTATCTCGTGAACGGGCCGCTGCTCGCGCCGGGCTCGGCCAACTCGGCGACGCCGATGGTCGACGCGGCCGCGCGCCTGCCGAAGCTGATGCCGCCGTCGACGTTGAACGCGGGGTTCCTGATCGCGCTCGCGCTGCTCGTGCTCTACTGGCTCTGGGACAGGAACACGGTCTCCGGTTTCGAGACCCGCATCGCCGGCCTCAACTCGCGTTTCGCCATCGCCTCCGGCATCGACGTTCCGATGCTGATCATCAAGATGATGGTCCTGTCGGGGGCCATCGGCGGCATCGCCGGCGGCATCCATGCGCTTGGCAGCGTTGGCCGCTTCGTCTCCGGCTTCTCGCCCGGCACGGCTTCACCGGCATCGCGGTCGCCCTGCTCGGCCGGGGATCGGCTGTCGGGATCTTCCTTGCAGCCATCCTCTTCGGAGCGCTTGCGACATCAGGCGCGACGATCCAGCTCTTTTCGGACGTGCCGATCGAGATCGTGAACGTGCTGCAGGGCATGGTGATGATCTTCGCCGTGGCCCGGTTTGGTTGGATCGCCTCGCGCCGGAGGCGGGCGGCATGATCGACAACATCATCCATGCCGCGATCGTCATGACGACTCCGCTGCTGCTCGCGGCGCTGGGCGGGCTGATCAACCGGGTAGGCGGCATCGTCAACATCGGCCTGGATTCCATGATGCTGGCAGGCGCCTTGGTCGGGCCGATCGTCGCCTCGGCCAGCGGAACTTGGATCGCGGCGCTGGTCGGCGCCGCGGCGGTCGGCGCGCTTCTCGGGCTCCTGATGTCGCTCGCAGTGACCCGCCTGGAGGCGAACGAGATCATCGTCGGGCCTCGGGCTTCAACATCGCCGTCGCGGGGCTGGTGCGTTTCTTCCTCAAGTCCGCCTACGGCACGTCGGGCACGCTCAACCTGCCCGACGTGGCGCCGCCTGCCGCGAAATCGTCATCCCGGCGTAGCGGACGTGCCGGTCCTCGGCGCCATCCTGTCCGGGCACGATCCGCTGACCTGGGCCGCCTGGATCATGGTGCCGCTCACGGCGTGGTTCCTGCGGCGCATGCGCGCTGGGGCTTCGCCTGCGCGCGGCGGGCGCCGCGCCGCAGGCGGCACGGGCGCTCGGACTGAAGCCGCTGAATCTGCGCGATGCCTCGACCGTCTTTGCCGGTGCGATGTCGGGCCTCGCCGGCGCCTACCTGTCGATCGGCGTCGTCGGCATCTTCAACGAAGGCATCACCGCCGGCGCGGCTTCATCGCGCTCGCCGCGTTCTATTTCGGCCGCAACCATCCCTGGGCGACCGCGCTCGGGGCGCTCCTGTTCGGCTTCTTCGACGCCTTCCAGATCCGCATGCAGGGCCGCGGCGTCCCGGCCGAACTCGTCGCAGACGCTGCCCTATGTCGATGGTCATCGTCGTGCTCACCGTCGCTGGCGATCGGCACGCCGCCGTTCGCGCGCAGAGAGGACATTCCTGATGACCAAAGCCCGACAAGACGGCGCTCATCCTCGTCGACGTCATCAACTCCTTCTTCGAACCCGGCCATCCGAACCACTATGCCGGCGTCGAGGCGGTCCTCGAACCGATGCGTGCGCTTGCGGCGGCGGCGCACGCGCCTCGGAGCCATCGTCGTCCATGCCGCCGAAAGGCACCGGCGAGGGCTTCGGCGATTTCGAATGGCGCAAGCTGCCGATCCACCATCTCGAAGGCGCACACGACGCAGCATTCTTCGAGCGATTTCGCGCCCGAGGGCGCCAACGAGACGGTGGTCTACAAGCGCCGCTTCAGTGCCTTCTTCGCCACCGACCTCGCGCTCTTCCTGCACGAGCAGGACGTCACGCGCGTTGTGCATCGCCGGCGTGAAGACCAATGTCTGCATCCGCGCGACGGCGCAGGATGCCTTCGCCAGCGGCTTCGAGCCGGTCGTGCCGCGCGAAGCGACCAATTCCAACCGGCCGCATCTGGCCGAGGCCTCGCTGGAGGACATCGACCGCTATATGGGCGCGTGTCGTGTCCCCTCGCTGAGGCGGTGGAGATGTTGTCGTGACGTCGAAGGTCGCGATCCTCGGCTATGCGAGCCTCGACCACGTCGCGATGCTCGATTCCGTGCCGACGCCGGGGCGCACCTCGACGATCCTCGCCCGCCCGAGCGAGGCTGGCCGCGTCTCGGCGGCAGCCCTGCCTTCGTCGCCGCGGCCCTCGTGCAGGCGGGCCTTGCCGGACGCCTTGCCCGGTGAGCTGGGTCGGCAGCGATGCCGCCGGCGAGCGCTACCTCGAGCAGTTGGCGACCAGCGGCATCCCCGTGCGGGGCGTGGCGGTCGTTCCCGGCGCCCGCACGCCCATCGCCATCCTCGCCTACGACCCCGACGGCGGCTGCTCCTGCCTCTACGATCCCGGGCATTTCCGCAGGGTCTCGACCTGACCGGACCGCAGCGCGCCCTGATCGACGGAAGCGGACTGGCTCTGCGTCACCATCGGCCCGGCAGCGGCCACGCGCGCCGCGCTCGATGCGCTCAGCCGAGGAGGCGAAGCTGGTCTGGGTCGTGAAGGACGATCCTCGCGCCATGCCGCCGCGATCTCGCGGCACGGCATGGCAGCGCGCGCCGACCTGATCTGCCACAGCCAGGCGGAACGCAACTTCGTGGAAGAGGCGCTGCGATGCAGCGCCGGGCAAGCCCCGGCCGATCAGATCGTCGTGGAAACCAGGGGCGGGTCGGGCGCCGCTGCATCCGCTGCGACGGTGAACACTCACGTCGACGTCCCGACGCCCCGCTCGACTGCCTCGACCCGACCGGCGCCGGCGATACATTCGCCGGCGGCGTGATCGCAGCGCTCGTCGCGGCGAAACCGATCCGTCGGGCGATCGTGGAGGCCGGCCAGTCGCGCCGCCGGCGCGCTGCTCCGCCAGGCGGATCGAAAACAAGTGAAAGTGCCTAGAATGAACAAAGAAGAAAAAATCCGATCGCGCCTGGTATATCGGCATCGAGCCGCGAGGATGTCGGCGAAGCCGCCATCCTGATCGGCGACCCCGGCACGCATCACCCGCATTGCCGATCATCTCGACGACCCCGTCTTCCTCCCGGAGAATCGCGGACTTGCGCACCGTGACAGGCAAACGAGCGCGGGCGGCCGCATCACGGCGACTGCCTTCGGCATGGGTGCGCCGATTGCTACCATCGTGCTGCACGAACTCTATGCGCTCGGCATCCGCACCTTCCTGCGTATCGGCACTGCCATGGCCATTCCGCCCGCCTCCGATCGGCGATTTCGTGCTCGCCGACGGCGCGCTGCGCGCCGAGGGGACTTCCGACAGCTACGCCCCGCGCGGCTTTCCCGCCATCGCGGATTTCGACCTGAACAGCGCGCTGCGCGAACCGGCTGAGCACCGCCTCGCCGTTCCGTGGCACGCCGGCATCTTCGGCACCTATGACGGCTTCTATACCGAGATGTTCGGACTTTCCGGAGCCCGGCGCGAGATGATCGGGAGCCTCAAGAAGGACATCGAACGGATGGGGCTCATCGGGACGGACATGGAAACGTCCGCGCTGCTCGTCGCCGCGCGCGTGCTCGGCGCGCGCGCCTCGACGCTCTGTGTGGCGACGGTCGATGCCCATAGCCAGGAGAAGATCGCCGAGAGCGCCATGGCCGAAGCCGAAGTCGAGCTCTTCGAGGTCGCGCTCGACGCGCTCGCCGCATTGCCGGCCTGATCCTCTCCCACAAGAACCAGAACAAGGAGCAGACATGACATCCTCGCTCATAGACCGCTATTTCGGCTCGCTCGCCGAGCGGCTGGAGACGGTGCGCAGCACCCGGGCGGCCGCCATCGAGGAGGCCGCGGAGCACTGCGCCGAAAGCATCGCCGCCGGCAAGCTCGTCTTCACCTTCGGCACGGGACACGGCGCCCTGCCCGCGCTCGAGAGTTTCCCGCGCACCGGCACCGTGGTCGGTTTCCGCCCGATCGTCGAAAGCACGATGATCTCGTTCCACCACGTCTGGGGCGACATGGGCGCGCGGCAATATCGCTTCATCCATGCGCAGGAGGGCTACGGCAAGGCGATCATGCGCTCGCACCAGATCGATCCTGCCGACACCATGATCCTGTTCTCGCATTCCGGCATCAATGCTGTCATCATGGACATCGCACTCGAATGCAAAGAGCGCGGCCTTAAGGTGGTCGCCGTCACCTCCATCCCGCACTCCTCCAGCACGCCGTCGCGGCATTCGTCCGGCAAGCGGCTCTTCGAGGTGGCCGACGTCGTCATCGACACCGGCATCCCGAAGGCGGACGCGGCGCTGCGGATCGACGGACTGGAGCACCCGGTCGGCGCGAGCTCGACCAGCGTCACCATCGCCATCGCCCACGCCATCGTGTCGCTGACGGCCGAGAAGCTCGTGCAGCGCGGCGTGAAGCCCTACGTGATGGTCAACCCGAACACGACCTGCAAGGAGGAGGCCAACCGCCAGAACGACGAGAACTACGAGGAACTGTGGCGCCGGCTGAAGGCACGGTGAACGAGATGGAACGCAAGCTCTACATCGACGGCGCCTGGATCGATGCGGCCGAAGGCAACCGCGTCGAGATCGGCGATCCGGCCACCGGCGAGCGGTCGGCTCGAGTGCGCTCGCCGCCCGCGCGGACGTCGACCGGGCCGTCGCCGCGGCAGCGAAAGCACTGCCAGTCTGGGCGGAGACCCATCCCGACGAGCGCGCCCGGATCCTGCATCGCGCGGCCGACCTGATCGCCGAGCGCGTCGAGGCGATCGCCGATACGCTGACGCGCGAGCAGGGCAAGCCCGTTCCGGACTCGAGGAAGGAGATCCTCTTCGGCGTCGAGGTGATCCGCTTCTATGCCGAGGAAGGCCGCCGCCTCGGCGGATCGATCCGCCCCTCGGCCCGCGCCGATATCCGCAGCCTGGTGACCACGGCGCCCGTCGGCGTCGTCGGCGGCATCGTGCCGTGGAACTATCCCGTCGATCTCTATGCCTGGAAGGTCGGGCCCGTGCTGGCGGCCGGCTGCACGCTGGTGGTGAAGCCGCCGCACGAGACGCCGCTCGCGATCGGGCAAGTCGTCCAGTGCTTCGTCGATGCCGGCCTTCCGGCCGGCGTGCTGAACGATATTCCCGGAACCGGACCGGAGGTCGGCGCCGCGCTGGCCGAGCACCCGGGCATCCGCATGATCACCGCGACGGCATCGGTGCCCGCCGGCAGTCGATCATGCGCGCGGCCGCCTCGAACCTGAAGCGGCTGTCGCTCGAACTCGGCGGCCAATGCCCCTTCATCGTGCTCGACGACGCCGATCCGCAGGAAGCCGCGGCGGCGGCCGCGCGGCGCTCCTTCTCCAACATGGGACAGATCTGCATCGCGGTGAACCGGATCCTGGTCTCGCGGGGTATCCACAAGGCCTTCGCCGAGGCGCTCGCCGAAGAAACGCGCAAGATCAAGCTGGGACATGGCGTCGAGCCTGGCGTGCTCTATGGGCCGGTTCTGAACGAAAACGTCCGCGCGCGAGTCGGCAATCACCTCGAGGATGCGGTCCGGCGCGGCGGCAAGCTGCTCGCCGGCGGCAGAGCGCCGTCCGGCGGCCTCTACGACCGCGGCTTCTTCTTCGAGCCGACCCTGGTCGACGACGTGCCGGACGAGGCGCTCGCGCTGACGGAGGAGACCTTCGGGCCGCTTGCCGCGATCCGGCCGGTGGCGGATGACGCAGAGGCGCTGCGGGTCGCGAACGCCCTGCCCTTCGGCCTTGCTGCCTATGTCTTTTCGGCCGATCTCGAGCGGGCCTGGAGCCTCGCCGAGCGGATCGAGGCCGGCGCCGTTGGCGTCAACGTCAACGACACGAGCGAACTTCAGGCTCCCTTCGGCGGCTGGAAGATGAGCGGGATCGGACGCGAGCTCGGCCGAGAGGGCATCGAGGCTTTTCGGGAATCGAAGCACCTCAAGATGCGCGTGCGGAACAGAACAACCGGTGTTTGACGAGCACCATCGTCAAGAGGCAGGATCGCATTCAATCAGCAAGTGGATCATGCGCTGGTCTCCGACATGCCTGCTTTGGCAAGAGGTTCAGATCCCCTGAGCGCAGAGTCGGAGGCGCATTCCTTTGACCTACACGAGCAGTTAAGCAGGCGCACAGCAGATTTCTTCTAACCAGCGAATTCGCCACGTCCGATTGTCGTCGCCGCGCACTACACCCGCCTCCGAATCCCTTCAGGCCGTGAGGACTTTCGCCTGGAAGCTGTCATTCCTGCCAGCCCGCCGATTGTTCGCGGCCAAGACTTCGGGGGTCAATTTCTTGAGCGAAAGCCGCACACCCCGACGCACCGTGAGCGCCGACCTCGTGCAGGCTCCGACCAACCCCTATGTGCTGCAAGCCCGGCGCCGTGAACTGCTCTTGGAGATTGCGGTTCGTCTCGGCGGCATCCCGGCGGAGGAAATCCTACTCGGTGATGCTCAGCCGAGCCGGGTGGCGGCAAGGGATTGGACCTTCCCGCGGAGACTCTGTCGGCCCTGGCCTTGGAGCGTCTTGATGTTGGTCCCGCGGAGCCTCCTCCTCCTACCCGGAGACAGGCCCCGACCCCTTCGAGAAGATGTGCCGCGAGCGCCTCTCCAGCTAAGCATTCCGCGCGAGTGTCAGTGCCTCTCCTGAGCCGCCAAAAGGCGTGAGATTTCGGCGTTGGCTAGGGACGCTATACGGAACACCGAGAAGCGGTCATCGTGATATTGGCGGCGGTCGAGGTCCGGCTGGTAGAAGATCCCGTCAACGCCCCCCGTTCGAAACGAGGTGACTTCGTTCGCCCATGGGATGCGTGCGGCGCCCATGAGGCCGGTTTCCGAATTGGCTGGAACGAATACGGGACGATCCAGCACGTCGGCCTTGAGCTGGCACATCGAGGGATTGCCGGCCAGCCCCCCGGAAAAACACACATGACTGACGCGAGTACCCGTCGCCTCTTCCGCCCGCGACAGGATTTCACGGGACAGGTAGTTCATGCCTTCGGCCACCGCGCGAACGAAATCACCTCCATCGTGTGACGCGCTCAGCCCCAGGAAGGCGCCACGCAGATTCGGGTCCCACCACGGGGTCCGTTCGCCATCGAGGTATGGCAGGAACAGCGGCACCTGTGAGGTTCGGGCGATTGCAGTCTCCAGGATCTGCGCCACAGTGGCATCGGGACAAAACCTGTCCAGTGCCCACTGCAAGCGCGTGGCGGCGCCCTGGCTCGGCCCACCCAGTTGCCAGAGGCCCGAGCCCCATTCGACGGTCAGCAGTCCGGGAGCGGTGCGGGCGGCTTCGGAGATCACGCCGGAAACGTCACTGGTCCCCGAAATGGCGTAGGCGATGCCTGGAGCCAGGGCGCCGGATCCCAAGACGCAGCTCCAGGTGTCGATCGAACCGCATTGGACCGGAACTCCGGCCAGGCTCGAGAGAGGGCCGGGCAAGCCCGGCCGCACGGCCCCTATCGCCGCGAACGGAGAAAGCGTGTCCGGCAGTATGTCCGGGTCGATTTCCAGCGCCGCCAGAACGTCGTGACCCCGTCCTTGCAGCGTACGCGTCATCGGAGTTTGAGAAATTCGGTCCGACGCCACGACGCCCGTCAGCATCAGATTCAGGAAATCCTTGGGCTCGACCACTTTGCGCACTCTTGCCCAGCCGTCCCGCTCGCATCTCCTGACCCAAAGAATGCGGGAGAGTGGATCGTAGGGGCCGAGGGTACCGATCAGCCGGCGGATATCGTCGGGGCTTCTTGCGGCCATCTCCTTCAGCAGCTTCGCCGATCTGGAATCCTGGAAGGGGATTGCCGGGCGCACCACATGACCCTGCCCGTCCAGGAACACCTGCGTGCGGGTGAAGCCACAGCCGGCGATGGCCGACACCGCGGCAAGATCGTGGCCGCTGGCGGCGAGTTCCGCGCAGCCGTCGACGAACGCGCGCCACCATTCCATGGGATCGACGTCATAGGCGATCCCGTCAGGGCTCCGGATGGACAGCGGCTTTCGTACGAGGCCCAGGAACCGGCCATCGTCCGCGACGATTGCCAGTCTCAGGCTACTGCCGCCGAGATCGAAGGCGAGAGTCCGTGGCATGTTGGATCCCGTCATGCTTCGTTCGCACTAGTGGACCCGGTTTACCTCACCGCTCAAGATATAGTGCGAAAGATTGTCGGCGGTCAGAGTGCCGCCTTCGAGCGTGATCTGGACCATTCCGGTGCGCAATATCGTAACCCGGTCGGCGACGGCGGCCACGTCGTTCATCGCATGGCTGATGAGGATCACGGTCTTGCCGTTCTTCTTCAGCGACCTGATAAGCTCCAGAACCTGCTCCGTTTCGCGAACTCCCAGCGCGGCCGTGGGTTCGTCGAGGATCACGACGTTTGCGTTCCATCTCAGCGCGCGGCAGATCGCGACAGCCTGTCTCTGCCCGCCGGACAGCGCGTTGACCTTGGCGTTCATGTCGGTGATCGTATCGTTTAGCTGCGACATGTAGCCCATCGCCTCGCCCCGCATCCGGCGCTTGTCGAGCAGCCGCAGCCCCATGACCCTGCGTGTCAGTTCCGCACCCATGAAGATGTTCTGATAGATCGACATGTCCGGTGCCACGGCCAGATCCTGATGGATGGTGGCCAGCCCCGCTCGCAGAGATGCGTTGGGCGTATCAAAATGGCGCTCCGCCCCGTCGACCACCAAGGTGCCGTGGTCGGGCTGTTCCACCCCGGCCAGTATCTTGATCAGGGTGGATTTGCCTGCACCGTTATCGCCGCAGATCGCGTGGATCTCGCCTTCGTGAACTTCGACGCTGACACCGCGCAAGGCTTCGACCGCGCCGTAGTTCTTGTGAATGTCCCGCGTCGAAATCTTGACCGGCATTGGGTCCTCGCATCTTGGCTGTGGCGGCGCAGGCTTTCTCCTATTGGAGGAACTCGTCAACGTTGGACTTGTCCACCAGCGTCGCCGGAATGAACAGGTATGGGCCGGGGACCAACTCCTCCTTGGATTTCCCCTCGACCGCGATCTGGTTCATCATGTTGACGGCTTTGCTCGCCATGTCCTCGAACGGGATCGCGACGGTCGCGGTCATCATCGATTCAGGATCCTTGATCCGCCGATAGACCTCCTGGCCTCCGTCGATGGAGACGAGCGACACGTCACCTTTCTTGAGCCCGTTCTCCTTCAGAAGATCGTCGATGATGAGCGCCTGCCCGTCGAAGGAGGCCCAGACGCCGTCGAAATTGCCCGCGTTCTGGAGAATCAGCGCGCTCATGCCATTGCGCACGTCGTCCTGCCAGCTCTTCGTGCGGGCCATGGAGTGTTCGCCCACGATCTTCACCGACGGGTTCTCCACCAGGACGGCATCGAGGATGGCGCCGCGGATGCGCGCGCCAGTGTTGGATTCGAAGCGCTGGAGGAGAACGTTGCCTTCGAAGTTGATGGTCCCGAGCAAGTAGATCGCCGCTTCCGCCGCCATGATGTATTCGTTGGGCGTAACGTCGAAGAGCGTGTACGGGCTGGCGCCACTGGAGATGGTGATGACGGGAATGCCCGCATCCTTCGCGGCCTTGAACTGAGCGTCGAACTGCACCGGCTTGGACATGCAGAGGATCAGCCCGTCGACGCCCTTCTGGATCAGGTTGTCGAGTTGGGAGGCATGGGTTTCAAGCGCCCCGTTGGAATTGAGCACCTGCGCCTGCCAGCCTAGTTTTTCGGCTTCCGCGCCCACGGTATTGGCGCAGCGCGCCTGGGTTTCTGCCGACATCTGGAAGGCGACCACGCCCAGCTCGAAAGCCGCGGCCTGCGACGACCAGAATGCGGCGCTCGCAAGGGCACCGGCGGCCAGAAGTGTCTTGAACTGTCTCATTCTTCTTCTCCCCTACTTGTTACAGAGCGAACGCCGCCCTCTTCAAAACGGACGCCGACACGGCGACCGATACGATGATGATGATGCCCAGCATGATGTCCTGGATGTAATACTGCGCGCCCAGGAGCACCAAGCCGTTGGACAGCATCACGATGATGAGCGCACCGACGAAGGTGCCGAGTATATTCGGTTTCGCGGGCGTGAACATGGTCATGCCCAGAAGAGTCGCGGCAATCCCGTTGAGCAGGAAGTCTCCGGCCATCTGCGGCGCCGCCGACGACAGGTTGGCGACCAGGAACACCGCCGTGATGCCGGCCGCGAGTCCGGCCAGCGTCAAACCGAGGATCTTGCAGCGGCGGGTGTCGATACCCGAGCGGCGCGCCGCTTCCTCGTTTTCTCCGGTCGCCTGCATGTGAACCCCCGTCTGCGTCTGCGTGGAAAGCAGGATGGCGATCAGGAACAGGACCAGGGTGAAGAGGATGATCACCGGCACGGGCCCGATCTTGCCCCTGCCCAGATAGAGGAAATTGGCATCCCAACGGCCGACGAACGCCACGCCGCCGGTGATCATGAAGGCGAGCCCGTTCGCGATGGAGGCGGTGCCTAGCGTTGAGATCAGCGACGGCACCTTGAGAATGGTCACCAGGAAACCGTTCAGCAGACCGGCGCAAAGACCAACCGCGAGGCCCGCGCAGATGGCGAGCGGCCACTGGACGTCGATCGAGACCAGACTGCCGATCACCACGGCGGATAGGCTGCAGACGTTGGCGAAGGACAGGTCCAGCTCGGACGTGATCAGCGCAAAGGTGAAGCCGATCGCGAGTATCGAGAGAAAGCTGACCTGCTTGAGAACGTTCAGCAGGTTCGCGGCCGAACTGAAATTGTTCGCGAAGACGAGCAGGAACACGAAGAGACAACACCCCGCGAGCAGGGTGCCGTAGACTTCGATGAGGCTCTTGAAGTTCATGCCGGACAATTCCGGATTGCGGGTACGCCGGCGCTTGGATCGAACGGTGCGAGGTGGGGAGTGACCCTCACGGCCCTCATCCCAGGCACTCCGGCGGGCAGCCCTTCGCCCAGAAAGGCAACCTCGCCCGTGCGAGATCGTGATCGCGATATCCCCGGGGTGGAGGGCTGACGTCGCCCCACCAGCCATGCGCGCACATGGACCGCCACGCCATCTGGTCCTCCAGCGTCCGGGCCTCGGTATCGTGCACGCGCTTGAGTCCTTCCCATGCATCGCGCACGACGCGGTCCGCCGCATCCGACGGCTCCATGCAGTAGTCGTAGAAGGCTCCGGTCAGTGCTTCCATCTCCGCGGCGATCTCAGGCCATTCGTCACGCTCGAGGTGCCAAGCGCCGAGCCAGTCCGCAACCACGGCCTCGATCGCTCCCTCCCGACCGAGATTCGCGAACCTCCGCGTCGTCAGCAGCATGTGGCGCGTGAGTTCGGCGGCGGCGTGCTCGTGACGGGCCAGCATCGCGGCCTCCTTCATGGCCTCGATCGCGGTGTCCGCCTTCTCGGTGAAATCGGCAAGCATATGTGTCATGTCAGCAGCTTCGCTCTCTCGTGAACCGTTTCGTCCAGCACACGGACGCTCGTGGCGATGCGGGCGAACATGGCGTCCGCGTCGAGCGTGCCGATGACATGCGCGTTGGCGTGCTGGCCGCCGCGTCCCCACCAGTCGATCGTCGACCGGCCCACCGTCGGCCCCTCGGCGGTCTCGATCGTAACATGGCAGTCGCGGCCTTCGAAGAGCATCGGCCACAGCAGATAGGCGATGACACAGGCATCGTGCATCGGGTGGCCGCCATCTCCGCCGAGCGCCGCTCCGCCGGGTCGCTCGCGGCGGAGCATGGACAGGATCGCGGCGCCGACCGGACCTTCCGAAGCGAACCCTGCCAACCGCGCCAGCGTCGCGACCGCCTGGTAGGTGGCGTTGAGCGGAAACAGCGTGATCGGCAGGCCGCTGTTGAAGACAATGGCGGCCGCGTGCGGGTCGACGAAGAAGTTGAACTCCGCCGCGGCCGTCATGTTGCCGAGGTCGCGTGCACCGCCCATGATCACCAGCCGCTCGATCCTGTCCTTGATGTCGGGCGCCTGGAGCAGCGCCAGCGCGACATTGGTCAGCGGCCCGAGCGCGCAGATCGTCGTCGGCGCTTTGCTGCCGCGCAGGCGTTCGATCAGGAACGCAACCGCATGGGACGGACGTGCCGGCTGCCGTGGCGCCGGGATGTCCATGCCGACGAGGCCATCCGCTCCGCACATGAATTCCGCCGTATGGAGGGGCCTCAGGATCGGCTGTGCGCAGCCGGCATGAACCGGCACGTCGGCGCGCCCTGCGAGTTGGCAGATGCGCAGCGCGTTGACGGTAGTCTGAGCGACACCGACGTTTCCTGCGACCGTTGTTATGCCTTCCACGTCCAGTTCGGCGCGCGCGCTCAAAGCCAGCAGGATCGCAAGTGCGTCGTCCTGACCGGGATCGGTGTCGATTATTATTGGAACCGTCATGCCCCCACTCTGCATGCCCGCGAAGACTTAGCCCTTTAATGCGCCGAGGCCTTGAAGAGCATCGGATTTTATCTTAGTGGCTAAGATACTCAGCGATTAAGAGAAGTTTTGCGATGCCTGTCAAGCAGCAATCTCTGGGGAGGCTTTCTCCGGGCAAGGCCGGCCGCATCGCCGCCCTGGAGAGGAAGATCCGGGCGGCGAGCGCCCAGCGGACCCTCTACAGTGCCGTCCTGGCCAGCAAGTTGAGGATGCACCAGACGGACTTGGAGTGTCTGTTCATCATCACACTTGGACAGGACGTGACGCCCGGACAATTGGCGGTGGAAACCGGTCTGACGACCGGCGCGATAACCGGCGTCGTGGATCGGCTCCAGCGCGCGGGGTACATCCAGCGCAAGCGCGATCCGGGCGACCGCCGCCGCTTGTTCCTGGAGCCGGTACCCCCCCGCATCGAACAGATCCGAACCATCAACCGTCGTGCCTTCAATCCATGGATGGAAGAGTTGGGACGGTATTCCGAGACGGAACTGGACCTGCTGCTGGACTTCTCCGACCGCAACTACCTCGCCGCCGTCAACGCGACGGTCGCGCTCCGTGAGGAGCAGGAGTCCCCTGCGCCACATGAATCGGCGGACAATTGACGCGATTGCAGCCGTCTGTTTCGTGCCTCAAGCTCGTCGTCCAGAACGACTGGCTCACCGCCTAAAAGTCGGTATTTGGGCGAACATAAGAGCGGATGGCAGTGCGACCTCCTGATCTTCGTTAGAAGGCCGTTCGATGGCGTCACGGGGCTCGCGCGCGACATTCTCCGGTACCAACCGACGACGTCGAATAGCTCCGATTGGACTGAGTTGCCAAGCAGCATTGCGACGTCGCCGGGGATGCCACGTTGATCTACGCCCGCCTTGCGAGGCATGATTTTGTACCGCCCGGTGGAAGCTCGTGACTATCAGTTACGCATCCGACATGAGTTGATCTTGTGACCGGATTTCACCGTCGGCATCGTTCGGATGATACAGGTCAGCAACACAAATCCATCCGAAATTGAGCAGGCGAGTCATCTTGGACAGTCTATGCCGCGATAACAGGCGGCGGCGAGGTCGATGGCGCCGCCGCCTGGCTTTTCACAACATCAGTTTGTCGCGGCGGAGCCGTCGATCACGTCTCCGAACAGTTCCCAGCGTTCGCCGTTGAACTTCATCAGCTGCATCTGCTCGATCGGATAGAAGTCCGTTTCGCTCGTGTTCATGGTGATGCCCGGGAGCCCGGTGTCGGTCTTCACATCCTTCATGCTGGCGGCGGATTTCATCACCCCCTCGCGGGTGAAGTTTTCACACGACGCCTTCAGCACATGTTCCAGTGTCTGGGTGACTCCATACCCGAAGACCGTGAAGCTCGAGGTCTTGTCGCCGTCCGGATAGTACTTGTCCATGAAGGCGTTCCACTTCTTCATGCCTTCGTCGTCGGCCCATTGCGGATCTTGCGGGTCCTTGCCGTAGTTGGCGCTGATGATGCCGGCGGCGTTCTCGACGCCGGCGGGCTTGAGGACCGAGCCGACCGAGTTGGACACGCTGTTGAGGAGGTGGACCGGCTTCCAGTTGATCTCGGCCGCCTTCTTGATCGCCTGCGCGGCGAATTTCGGCGTCGCCACGTTGAGGAAGACGTCCGCGCCGGAGGATTTCAGATTGATGATCTGGGAGTCCACCGTCGGGTCGGCCACCTCGTATGGCTGCTCGGCGACGATCATCGACGCCTTGTCTCCGAGCCCCGCGCGAAGGCCGTTGATGTAGTCCTTCCCGTAATCGTCGTTCTGGTAGAGGATGCCGATCTTGCCATCCGGATGGTTGTCCAGGATATAGCGGGCATAGATCTTGCCCTCGGCGATGTAGTTCGGCTGCCATCCCATCGTCCACGGGAAGTTCTCCGGGTCGCCGAACTTTGAGGCGCCCGTGGCCACGAAGAGCTGCGGCACCTTCTTGACGTTCATGTATTTCTGGATCGCCGAATTGGTCGGCGTACCGAGGCCGTTGAAGATCAGGAAAACCTCGTCGCTCTCGACCAGCTTGCGCGCCTGTTCCACCGTCTTGGGCGGGCTATAGCCGTCATCATAGCTGATGAGTTCGATCTGCCGCCCGCACACCCCGCCGGTGTCGTTGATCATGTCGATATAGGCCTTGTCGGTGTATGCGATCTGCGAATAGGCGGAAGCTGGCCCGCTGAAGGGCTGGATGAGCCCGATCTTGACGGTGGAGTCCGTAACGCCCGGCTCCTGTGCCGCCGCGGCGAAGGCGATGATCGAGAAACCGACGGCTGTGACGGCGCCGGCCGGTCCTGACATGCTGTTCCTGGTCTTCATGGCTTCACTCCCTGGTTGTCGTTGCGGCGGCTCAACGCCGCCGGAAACGGTCCGCTATGGTCCGGACCAGACCTCCCGCTCCCGTCGGCATCACGTAGATCAGGAGGATCAGCATGAGGCCGTACATCGCGCCGGAGAGGCCCTTGCTGATCTCCTCCGCGATGTTGGGAACGAACACGATGAAGGCGCCGCCGATCAGCGCGCCGGGCAGCCAGCCGACGCCGCCCACGACGAGGCCGACGAGCAGCGCCACCGACAGAACCAGCGTGAAGCTGTCGGGGGCGACGAACTGGATGACGATCGCGGCCAGCGCCCCGGCGATCCCCGTGAACAGCGCACTGATGCCGAAGGCCAGTGACTTGTAGAGCGCCACGTTGATGCCCATCGCCCGGGCAGCGAGCGGGTTGTCGCGGATCGCCATCATCGCCCGGCCGGAACGGCTGGCGATGAGGTTCCGGGCAGCCCAGTAGAGAAGGAGGCCGACGCCGAGCGTGAAGAAATAGAGCCACTGGTCCTGGGTGAGCGGCAGTCCGAACGGTGCGTCGGGCTTGAAGATGACAATCCCCTGAACCCCGCCGGTCCAGTGCTCGAAGACCGACAGCTTCAGGAGCTGCGGCGTGGCGACGGCGAGCGCGAAGGTGGCGAGCGCCAGATAGACGCCTTCGAGCCGCAACGCCGGCAGCCCGAAGAGGAACCCGGAGATGAAGCAGATCACGCCGGCGGCGGGGATCGTCCAGACGTAACCGACGCCGAACTGGTCCATCAGGATCGCCGCCGTATAGGCGCCGATCGCGTAGAAGGCGCCGTGACCAAGGGAGAACTGGCCGTTGAACCCGGTCAGGAGGTTCAGTCCCAAGATCGCGATCGCGTAGATTAGCATCAGGTTGATCTGGAAGACCTGGAATCCACCGAGCAGGAACGGCAGCAGCAGCAAGCCCGCCAGCACCGCAAGCGAAGCCGCCGAGGAGATGTTCAACCCCTTCGCCGACGTCCCGGAGCCTGCGGTCGCTACCCGTACACTGTGCTCTCCTACCGTCATGTCACACCCTCTGCACCACGGTTCGGCCGAACAGGCCGGTCGGCTTGAAGACGAGCACGGCGATGATCAAGAAGAGGGCGATCGGCAGCTTAAGCTCCGCCCCCACGACGGGGATGTAGGTTCCGGCGAGATTCTCCACGACGCCGACGGTGAAGCCGCCGAACACCGCGCCGCCCGGGCTCGAAAGGCCGCCAAGCACAGCGCCGGCAAAGCCGTAGAGAAGGATCGAGAGCATCATGTTCGGCTCGAGGAAGACGACCGGCGCTATCAGCATGCCGGCGATCGATCCGATCGCAGCCGCCATTCCCCATCCGAGTCCCGTCATGGTGCCGACGCGGATGCCCACCAGTCGCGCGGATTCCGGGTTGGCCGCCGCGGCGCGCATCGCCAGCCCGACCCGGGTGTAGCGGAAGAAGACGAAGAGCAGCAACAGCACGAGCAGCGTGATCACGATCATGCCTGCCTGATGGGCGCCGATCAGCCCCTCCCCGAAGAGTGCGGCGTTCCCGAACGGGCTCGGGAACGGCTTGATGGTGAAGTCCCAGATGAAGCCCGCGAGGCTGTTGAAGATCGCGAACAGCGCCACGAAAACGACGATGTGGCTCAGCACCGGCGCGTTCTCTATCGGCTTGAATACGATCCGCTCCAGAAGATACCCGCCGACGAAGGAGATGCCGATCGTCAGCACGAACGCGCCCCAGAACGGCAGCCCCCACTGAAGCAGTTGCCAGGAGATGAAGGTCGAGAACATCGCCATTTCGCCCTGGGCGAAATTCAGGTGATGGATTGCCTGGTAGATCATCACCACGGCGAGTGCCATGCAGGCGTAGATGCCGCCCGTAGCGATCCCCGCCAGCACCTGGTGGAAGAATATCTCCATCGCCTCAGTAGCCCAGATACGAGTTGCGGATGGCTTCGTCGTCGCGGATCGTCGCCGCGGGGCCGGACATCGCAATCGAGCCGGTCTCGATGAGGTAGGCCTGATCGGCGAGACCGAGCGCGAGGGATGCATTCTGCTCTACCAGCAGCATGCTGACGCCCATGTTGTCGCGGATGTCGGCAAGGATGGCGAAGACCTCCTGCACGACCAGCGGCGCGAGGCCGAAAGAGGGCTCGTCGAGCAGCATCAGGCGCGGCCGCAGCATTAGGGCGCGACCGATTGCGAGCATCTGCTGCTCGCCGCCGGAAAGTGTCCCGGCCTGCTGCCCGGCGCGCTCCTTGAGCCGCGGAAAGAATCGGTAGACGCGCTCGATGTCCTCGGAGACGCCGCCGTCTGCCTTCCGCGTCATGGCGCCCAGTTGCAGGTTCTCGTCGACCGTCATCGACGTGAAGGTGCCTCGCCCCTCCGGTACGTGCGCGATGCCGAGCCGCACGATATCCTCCGTCTTCAGCCGCCCGATCGGTTTGCCGTCGAACTCTATCGTGCCGGTGCGCCGGATCATGCCGCACAACGCCCTCAGCGTCGTCGTCTTGCCAGCGCCGTTCGCGCCGAGAAGCGTCGTCACCGTTCCTTCGGCGATATCGAAGTCGAGGCCATGCAGCACCTTCAGCGGGCCGTAAAAGGCTTCGAGCTTATGCACCGACAGCAAGGTGCTCATTTGCCGTCTCCCAGGTAGGCGCGGATCACTTCGGGGTCGGCCTGGACGTGTTCCGGTGAGCCCTCGGCGATCTTGCGGCCGAAGTTCAGCACCACGACGACATCGGAAACCGACATGACGAGGTTCATGTGATGCTCCACGAGAAGCACCGTGACACCACGATCATTCCTGATCCGCCGGATCTGCTCGCCGAGTTCGGTGATCTCGTCATGGTTCAGCCCGCCCGCCGGCTCGTCGAGCAAAAGAAGTTTTGGCCGGCTTGCCAGCGCGCGGGCGAGTTCCACACGCTTCAGTGTTCCGAACGGCAGCCCGGAGACCGGCTGATCGGCCACCGCGCCGAGTTCGAGATAGTCGATCAACTCGTCGACGATCTCGTCGATCGCAGCTTCCATCCGTTTCACCCAGGGCAGGCGCAGCGCGTCGCTGGCCATATCGCTGCGCGAGCAGGAATGGGCGCCGATCCGGATGTTGTCGCGCACCGAAAGCAGCTTGAAGGATGCCAGGTTCTGGAACGTCCGGCCGATGCCGGATTGCGCGATCCGATGCGCCGGGCGGGAGAGCAGGGTGGCGCCTTCCAGCAGGATGTCGCCCGAACTCGGCGTGTAGAGGCGACTGAGACAGTTGAAGAGCGTCGTCTTGCCGGCGCCGTTTGGGCCAATCAGGCCGAGTATCTGTCCGTGCTCCTGTTCGAAGCTGATGCCGTCCAGAGCCCGGATGCCGCCGAACTGAACGGCAACGTCGCACACGGAAAGGAGTGGCTCCCTGGCGTGCGCGACCCGGCTCATTGCGATCCGCTTCGAGCAACAGGAACGGCCAGGACGGGCACGGACCCCGACTGCCGATCCACTCGCCCCCTGCGGTGGGGCAAAACACAAGCGCGCGTTCGCCTAAGCAACGCCGAACTCCTCCCAATTCCGCTCTGCGAAATTTACTTTCGCTTTTTGTGATGTTAGTGATAGACACCCATCCAGTGGATTGTCAACGATTGCGGGAAACGAAAATTTTCGAAACCGAACGAACGCTCACTGACAACGAAATCGTACGGGCGAACGAAGAAATTGCGACCGACCGCAAGTTCGTCGTGGCTCTGGCTCGCGGGCTGGAGGTCCTGAGGGCGTTCCGGGTGCGCGACGGATTCCTGGGGAACCATGAGATCGCCGAGCGCACCGGCCTGCCGCGTCCGACCATCTCGCGCATCACCTACACGCTGTGCAAGCTGGGCTACCTGACGCAGGTCCCCCGGCTCGGGAAGTACCAGCTTGCGCCCGCGGCGATCGCCCTCGGCTACGCCGCCCTTGCCAATCTGGGCATCCGGCAAATAGCGCATCCGCTGATGGACGAGGCGGCCGAGAGGCTCGCCGCACCGATCGCACTGGGCGTGATCGACGGCAACCGCGCGCTCTACATCGACATCTCGCGCGGTTCCTCCACTTACACCGTTCGTCTCGAGATTGGCGCCCAGGTGCCGCTTGTGAGAACCGCGATGGGGCGCGCCCTGATCTCCGTTCTGCCGGAACGGGAGCGCAGCATCGCTCTCGACCAACTGGCGCAGCGCTATCCCTCCGAATGGCCGGAACTCCTAGCGCAGATCGAGCAGGCGCGGCTGGACCACGAGGCGAAAGGCTTCGTGTCGACGGGTGCGACGTGGCGACACGATGTCAATGCGGTCGGTGCGGCCTTCATCGCGGCGGACGGATCGGGCACCTATGCGCTGAACTGCGGGGGGCCGCCTCACCAGTTCACCGCCGAACGGATGGAGACGGTCTACGGTCCAGCGATGCGCAAGCTCGTTACGCGGATCGAACAACTGCTGGGTGGCGGCAGTCACGACGACCGGGAATAGGACTGTAGGCATAGTCCCGCAGCCACATGGGTCGTGCGGCAACGCAGACGAAGGACATGAAGGATCGTCTTTCCGCTTGTCAGGACCAAACCGATAGGACGTCCCTGACCGTCTGCTCGAGCTTGGATTTCGCTCGTAGTCTTGCCGCTACTTCGAGCCGAGCTCTGTGTGTAGCGTCCGCAGCCTGGGAATGGCCGCGCGGTGGAGCAAGAACTCAGGCGGCGCTGCTAAGTCCGTCGGTGGCTAGGCGCGGGTTCCACGCGCGGACGCGGTTCCTCCCCGAACGCTTGGCGGCATAGAGGGCCGCGTCCGCTCGCTTTTGCACTTCGTCGTAGGAGAGGGCCGCTTCCTGCGACGGCCTTACTGCCACGCCTACGCTCACGGTGACCGTAGGCTTTACGCGCGAGCGCGGGTTCGGGAGGTTGGCAACCGCAACCGCGCGACGAATGCGCTCCGCCGCGGCCAAGGCTTCCGCCTCGTCCGCTCCGGGGATCAGCACCAGAAATTCCTCGCCGCCGTAGCGGGCCACGCAGTCGGTTTCGGGGCGCGTACATCTGCCGACAATCCTTGCGACCTCGGTCAGGCATCTGTCTCCCTCGAGATGCCCCAGGTGGTCGTTGAGCGCCTTGAATTCGTCGATGTCGCACATGAGGACGGCGACCGGGCTGTCGCTAGCCCACAGATCGGCGGTTCTTTCCTGCAGGAAGTGTCGATTCGCGGCGCCCGTGAGACCGTCTGTCTTCGAGAGCCGATCGAGACGCAGGTTGGTCCGCGCGAGTTCCGCCAGTCGCTTTCGGTCGCGCAGTTCCAGCAGGAAAGACTTTTGGGCGAGGATGTTCATCGTCCGCCTTGCGACAACGGTCGCGCCCATCCCGCTGGCGAAGAAGATGAAGCCCGAGAGGGCCGTCCCCGTATCGTAGCCGGCGAAGCCGATTTGAAAGAAGAGGTAGAGGGCGAGCGCGGTGCCGGCGATGGCGAGCGTCTGCGCGAACGGGATGCTGAAGATGACGATCGCCGTGGTGGCAACGAACAGCATGATGTTGAGGTAGCGCTCGAGCAGCAAGTCGCCCGCTGCCACTCCCATCAGGCAGACGGACAGAAAAATGCCGAACGCAGCCGCCATCAGGCTCCAGTCCGTGAGCCTGCATGACCGGGGGCTTCGCCACACGTAGGCCGCACCCAGCGCGAACGGGAGCATCAGTGCCGTCGGCACTGCCACGGCCGCGGCTGTTCCAGGCGGGAGCAGGAGCGCGCTCATCCCCAGCATGAAGACGTCCAGCAGGGCGACCCAGAACATCCAGGAGCGGACGACGCTGGCGGAACTTGACCAGATACGGAGGCGAAAAGCTTCTGTGGCCCGGCGGCCGAGACGAATATCCCGCGTGCGTCCTGAAAGCAGGCGCTCGGCCTCGTCCATCAACGCCTCGTCGCGGATCAAGTCATCGAGGAGTCTGGAGCTCCGGGACGCGGCCCCGTCGCCGGCATTCCCGGACTTCGCGGGTCGCGGGCGGGCTACGTCCTGGTTCCGGGAGTGTCGCATCCTAGCTATTTTCCTGCGCGCGGACCCGACACCGAAGCTTGGGGCCGCCTTTGTCCCTACAGGGAAATTCTTACGGAAGGGTGAGCCGAGGCTGAGCGACCTGTCCCGCATCGGCACTGCGGCTCGGCCGGCGTTCCGCTGCATACAACTTCGGGCAACTTTCGCTTGATGTTCGTTTGGTGCTCGCATAGCCTCGCGCGAGGTCGAATTCATCGGCTCTCGCGCCCGTCTTCGGCGCATCCTGGGAGGAATTAGGAATGTCTCTGAAGCGCTTTCTGAGCGCCGCCGCCATTGCTGCTGTGGCTGTCTTGTCTTCCAATGTTGCGAGTAGAGGTCAGGGTGTCGAACTTCTCCCGCCCGACATACTTGCCGCAAAATCCGATCAGGTGGTTCCCGCCGACAAGTTCAAGAAGGAAGCGCCCTGGGTCATCGGCATGTCCTGGCCTGGCACCGGCAACACCTGGATCGTCCAGACGATCCAGGAGATCAATTACGCCGCCGCGCAGAACCCTTCGATAAAGGAGTTTCGCTTCGTGGACGCCGGATGGCAGCCTGCCAAGCAGGTCTCCGACATCGAGGATCTGCTGACGAACAAGGTGGATGCGCTCCTCGTGCTTCCAATCGCCGACGACCTCGTCAAGGCTCAGGTCGATGCGGCGGTGAAGGCCGGCATTCCGGTCGTCGTCTTCGCCAAGCTCCAGAATTTGCCGGGTGCGACGGTCAACGTCTATGGCGGCGGCGAGCCCTTCGGACGTGCCGGCGGCGAGTTCCTGAAGGATCGTCTCGGCGGCAAGGGCACGATCTGGGCCTTCCGCGGCATTGCCGGTTCCGGTGAGGAGACGGCGCGCTACAACGGCTTCCGCGAGGCGATCGACGGAACCGACATCAAGATCGGCGCGGAGGTCTTCGGCGACTGGAACTATCCGAAGGCCAAGCAGCTCTGCGAGAACCTGGTGGCGACGGGTCAGCCCGTCGACGGTATCTGGTTCTCCGGTGCCGACATGACGCGCGCCTGCTTCGACGTCTTCAATGAACTCGGCAGCCCGCTCGTGCCGATGACGGGGGAGGCCAACAACGGCTTCCTGCGCGCATGGAAGGAAGCCGGGGCCGATTCCGTCGGCCCGATCTTCACACCGGGCCTCGGTCCGGCCATCCTGCGCGCCGCAGTGGCCCTGCTGGAAGGCAAGGAAGTCAACCGCTACTACTATTCCGATCCCCAGCCGATCACTGCCGAGAACTTCGACGACTATTATCGTCCGGAGCTCAACGACGCTTACTGGTTCCCGTCCACGCTTCCCGCGGACGAGATCGAAAAGAGCTTCAAGCGCTGACGTCCTCAGGTCCGGGGTTCGAACACGATGACCGGCCTCGGGCTCGCTCCCGCAACGGGCGCGCGTGTCCCGCTCATCGAATTCCGTCAGGTTTCGAAGAGCTTCGGCCCAATCCATGCCCTGCGAGAGGTATCTTTCGCAGGGCATGCGGGTACCGTCCACGCCATCACGGGCGAAAACGGCGCGGGCAAGTCGACGCTGATGAAGCTGTTGGCCGGGGTCCAGTCTGCGGATGCGGGCGAAATCAGGATGAACGGCGCTCCCATCCAGCTTCTAGGGGCGGGTCAGGCCCGCGAGGCGGGCATTTCGACCGTGTTCCAGGAACTCACCCTCCTGCCCAACCTCACGGTGGCCGAGAACATGTTCCTCGGGCGCGAACCGCGCGTCTTCGGGCTGATGGACCGCAGGGCCATGCGCCGCATGGCCAGGACCGCGCTCGACCGGATCGGCCTCGAGATTGGCCCGGACGTGACCTGCGGCGATCTCAGCGTCTCCGAACAGCACATGGTCGAAGTCGCCAAGGCCTCCGTCGCCCGGTCGGACATCGTCATCTATGACGAACCGACGGCCGCACTCGACGGACCCGGCGTGGACAAGCTCGTTCACCTGATTGGCGAACAGAAGCAGGCGGGCAAGCTGGTTTTCTACATCAGCCATCGCCTCGACGAGATCTTCAGGCTGTGCGACATCACCACCGTGCTCAAGGACGGCCGCCACGTGGAGACGCGGCCGACGGCGGAACTGTCGCGCGAATCGCTCGTGTCGCTGATGGTCGGCCGGGAACTGGGCCAGATGTATCCGTCGCGTAGCGCAGGCCTGAAGGGCGATCTCCTGACGGTGCGCGACTTCAAGGCGCGGACGGGCGGTCCGGCGGTTTCCTTCACGGTCCGTAGCGGCGAGATCGTCGGTCTCGCGGGTATCGAGGGCCAGGGTCAGCGCGACATCATTCGCGCCCTTGCCGGCCTCCATCACACCGGGGGCGGCTTGGCCAACAAGATCGGTCAGGATGGCGCAGCCGTGCCCTTGTCGTCGTCTGCCGTCGGCAATACGCGCCAGGGGATCGGCTTCATCCCGGAAGACCGCAAGTCCGAAGGCCTCTTTCTCACGCTATCCATCGAGCAGAACATCGGGATCGGGCATCTGCGGACCACGCCGCTCGCGCGAGCGGCCGTGATTGACCGCAAGAGCATCGGCAGTCTGATGCAGTCCATGCGCATCCGGGCGCGCGACACACGGCAGTTGGTCTCCTCCCTCTCCGGGGGCAACCAGCAGAAGGTCATGTTCGGGCGCTGGATGAGCTCGGGCGTCGATCTGCTCTTGGTGGAAGAGCCCACCCGCGGGGTCGACGTAGGCGCAAAGGCCGAGATCTACCGGTTGCTGCGGGACTTCACCGACGCGGGTGGATCGGTGCTGCTGACCACCAGCGAACTGACGGAGCATCTGGGCCTCTGCGACCGCATCCTGGTGGTGCGCGAAGGCGCGATCGTAGCCGAACTCGATGCTCGCGAAGCCACCGAGGAGATCGTCATGACGCATGCGCTCGTCGCTCAGCATGAGACAGGAGCACGAGCATGAGCGTCGTCCGCGCGCGCCGTTTCGGCCGCTCTGGTCTCGGGCCCGTCTCGATCGGACTCCCGATCGTCATCTTCGTGGCGCTTTCGATCCAGGCGGACAACTTTCTTGCCGGTCAGAACATCGCCAACGTCAACAGTCAGGTGACGGCGCTGCTGATCGTCGCGCTCGGACAGCTCTTCGTCGCCCTGACCGGCGGCATCGACATCTCCGTCGGCTCCGTCATCAGCCTCTGCAGCGCCCTGATCGTCTCGGTGGATCCCGTGCTCGCCGTTCCGGTGGCGCTGGCGGCGGGGCTCGCGATGGGCCTCGTCAACGGCGTCGGCGTCGCCTACTTCGGCGTCCACCCGCTCATCATGACGCTCGGCACGATGACCTTCGGGCAGGGCATGGCGCTCCTGTTCCTTTCCGGCGCCGGAGGCACGGTGCCCTCCGAACTTGTCCTGATGGCCCGCTCGACATTCCTCGGCCTGCCCGCTTCCTTCTTCTGGTGCGCCGCCGTACTCATACTCGCAACCCTGCTTCTGGGCAGGACGCGGTTCGGCCTTCGCATCTATGCGATCGGTGGCGGCGAGCAGAGTGCTGCCTTCAGCGGTATCGACGTACGGTTCATTCGGCTCGCCTGCTATGTCATCTGTTCGGTCGCCGGCGCGCTGGCCGCAATTTACCTTACGGGACGCATAGCTACCGGCGACCCGACGATGGGAAGGCCCTTCAGCCTGGATTCCGTGACGGCGATTGCGCTGGGGGGCGTTCTTCTGTCCGGCGGAACGGGAAGCGTGGCGGCCGCCCTTCTGGGCACCATCACACTGGGCCTGATGACCAACGGCATGAACCTGCTCGGCGTCTCGCCCTTCTTCCGGGAGGCGATCACTGGTGTACTGTTGCTCATGGCCGTGAGCCTGCAGAGGCGAAAAGTGATCGGCATATGACCAGTCCCGAAGCGACCGCCAACGCGCCCGCCCTTTGGGCGCGCAGCATCGCCGTCCGGCTGGCGGGATTGCCCGTTGCATACGCCGCAACTGCAATCCTGCTTCTGTGCGCGGCCCTCATGCGGCCCAACCTGCTGCAGCCCTTCCTGCTGATGCTGATCGTCCGCCAAGCCGCGCCGCTTGGTCTTGCCGTCATCGGCCAGTCGATCTGCATCAGGATCCTGTCGCTCGACCTGTCCTTCGGCGGCGTGGCGATGGCGGTCAGCTACATAACGACCAGCGGCGCCATTCCCGTTTCGGAACCCGTCCTGATCCTTCTGTCGATCCTGCTCGGCCTCGCAGTTGGTCTGACCAACGCCTACTTCATCGCCATTCGCCGGGCGTCATCGGTGATGGTCACGCTGGCCATGGTCCTGATCCTGGGCGGTGTGGTCACCGCGTTCACCCAGTTCCGGTCGCCGGGCGATGCGCCGGATATCCTGCGCTATCTCGGGCAGACCCGGATCGGGATCGTACCACTGGCCCTGCCGATCTGGCTGGCGGTCCTCATCCCGATGGCGCTCTTCATGCGCTACTCGGTCTTTGGTCGCTATGTCGACGCGATCGGCTCCAACCCGAACGCCGCCTGGACCTCCGGCATTCCCTACGTCAGGGTGATCTTCATCGCACACATCCTGTCCAGCCTTTTTGCCGTCTTCAGCGCATTTCTTCTGGTCGGTTTCGTCGGATTCGGCAGCCTGAGCCTCGGCTCGGACCTGGCCTTGAATTCGTTGGCAGCCGTCATTCTCGGCGGCGTGACCTTCGGCTCCGGGCGGGGCGGCATGATGGGGCCTGCAGTCGCCGCCTTCATGCTGATGTTCAGTTTCAACCTCCTGACCAGCTTCGGCCTCGGAGAACCAGGAAAGCAGATGGCTCAGGGCGCGATTCTCGTCCTGGCCGCAGTTGCATACGCCAATCGCAGCGCACATCGCTGAACCGATCAATTTCATCAGTGGAGGAAAACATGGTTGAAGTCATGGCCGACGCGGAGCCCTTCGCCTTCGAAGGCAACGACATCGGCGTCGTCGTCTCGCACGGATTCACGGGCACCACCCAGAGCATGCGCTACGTCGGCGAGCAGTTGCATCGCCGTTTTGGCTTTACGGTCATCGGGCCGCGCCTTCCCGGCCACGGTACTTCGCCCGACGACATGGAGACGACCGGCTACCTCGACTGGGCCGGCGAGGTCGAGCGCTGCCTGCGCGAACTCGCCGCTCGCAAGAAGATGGTCTTCGTCACCGGCCTTTCGATGGGCGGCACCCTCACGCTGAACATGGCAGCGCGCTTCCCCGAACTCGTGAAGGCGATCGCGCCGATTGCACCCGCCGCCGGCCTGCTTTCGCCCGAGTTCGCCGAAGTGCTGGCCATCAACCCGCCGCCCGCCCGCATCCCCGGCATCGGCTCTGACATCAAGGCTCCAGGCGTGGTCGAGTTGGCCTATCCCGAGGTTCCGGTCGCGTGCATGCGCGAGGTGGTGGTGCTGGCGTCCCAGACGCACGACCTCATGCACCGCATCACCTGCCCGACGCTCGTCCTGCATGGGCGCGAGGACCACGTCGTGCCGCCAGCCAACGCGATGCTCGTGGTCAATACCATCCGCTCGACCGACATTCGGCTGCTCTGGCTCGAAAATTCCTACCACGTCGCCACGCTGGACAATGACAAGGATCTCATCGTCGATCGGGTTGGGAGCTTCTTTGCGGAGATCGCTGCCTGACCACAGGTTCATGCAATGTAGTGCCGCTCCCAAGCCTGGACGCTCCGGTTTTGCGGGAGGCCATTTCGTTTGATGAGGTGGAACGGCCCGCTACCGCAGCATCAGAGTGCTAAGACGTGGTCGTCATTCAACGCCACAAGGTAGGAGCCGTTCGGTGACGCAGACTACCACCATCGGGCTGGATTTGGCCAAGCAGGTTTTTCAGGTTCACGGCGCTGACGCCGAGGGTTCTCCAATCGTCAACCGGAAGCTCCGCCGCGCCGAGGTGCTGCGGTTTTTCGAGAAGCAGCTGGCGTGTCTGGTCGGCCTTGAGGCCTGCGGAGGTTCGCATTACTGGGCGCGCGCGATCGCAGCACTTGGTCATGAGGTGCGGCTAATCCCGCCGGCCTATGTCAAACCGTTCGTCAAGCGGGGCAAGACGGACGCTGCCGATGCCGAGGCGATCAGTGAGGCCATGGTTCGCAAGACGATGCGCTTTGTTCCGGTCAAGACAGCCGATCAGCAAGCGGCAGCGATGGTGCTAAAGACGCGCGGCCTTCTGGTGCGTCAGCGAACTCAGGTGATCAACGCGCTGTGCGCTCATTTATCGGAATTGGGCATCATCGCCGGCATCAGTTCGGCGAAGGTTGGGGGATTGATCGATGTCGTCCGCGATGAGACCGATGCCCGCTTGCCGAAAGCTGCCCGATTGGCTTTGTCGGCCATCGCCGACCAGGTCGAGTCACTAACGCGACAGATCGATGATCTCGAGCGGGAGATTGTTCGTGAGGCAAGGCGTGACGGGGATATGCGGCGGATGGCTACGATACCAGGTGTCGGAGCAATCACAGCGGCTACTATCAAGGCGCTCGTTCCAGATCCCGGCGGGTTCAAATCCGGCTGTCACTTCGCTGCCTGGTTGGGATGGACGCCCAAGTCCCATTCAAGCGGAGGCAAAGAGCGACTTGGAGGAATATCGAAGATGGGCAATCCGGAGCTTCGCTCCCTGCTGGTGCTGGGTGCGACTTCCATTCTGCGGTATATGCGGGGCAACGACAAAGCGCCGAAATGGCTGAAAGGTCTTCTGAAGCGGCGGCCATACAAGGTCGTGGCTGTCGCGCTCGCCAACAAGATGGCCCGGATCATTTGGGCGCTTCTGACCAAGGGCGGGACATATCGGGGTCTTGGAGTGGCAAATAGCGCAGCGAGCGCTTGAGCTAAGGCGACCCCCGACGAACTGACCGGTGCGGTAGCCGGCAGAGGCGAGGTGCACGAAACAGACGATGATTCCACGGGACGAAATCCCGAAGCGAGAGAGGCCGCGTGAACTCAATGCGCTCACAGCGCGTTCGTTTGATCAGCCCCTCGCATCGCGGACTTCATCGAGGCCAGCGGTCCTGAACCGCGCTGAAAGGCCGGACATATGACCGCACCGTGCCCGTGTGATGAGTTGACTGAAGAAAGCACTTGCCTGAAGGGCCGTTCCACATATGAGTTACGCCGCCATGGCTGGTTTTTCCAGCGTTGCGTAGTAGCGTTCCTCGGCTTCGGCCGGCGGGATGTTTCCAATAGGCTCCAGCAGCCGGCGATTGCTGAACCAGTCGACCCAGATCAGCGTGGCAAACTCGACCGCCTCGAAGGAGCGCCATGGTCCGCGTCGATGGATGACCTCGGCCTTGTAGAGGCCGTTGATCGTCTCGGCGAGAGCGTTGTCGTAGGAGTCTCCGACGCTGCCGACGGAGGGCTCGATGCCGGCCTCGGCGAGACGCTCGGTGTAGCGGATGCTGACATATTGCGATCCGCGGTCCCAATGATGAACCAGGCCGCCGCGATGGATGGGGCGCCGTTCGTGCAGTGCCTGTTCCAGAGCATCGAGGACGAAGCTAGCATGCGCCGTTCTGCTCACCCGCCATCCGACGATCCGGCGGGCGTAGGCGTCGATTACGAAGGCCACGTAGACGAAGCCCGACCATGTGCTGACGTAGGTGAAGTCTGAGAGCCAGAGCCGGTTCGGCGCCGGGGCATGGAAGACCCGGTTCACATGGTCAAGCGGGCACGGGGCGGCCTTGTCTTGCACCGTGGTGCGGATCGGCTTGCCGCGGATGGCGCCCTGAAGACCGAGGTCGGCCATCAGCCGCTCGACCGTGCAGCGCGCGACGCCGAAGCCTTCGCGCAGCATCTGACGCCAGACCTTTCTCGCGCCGTAGACCTCGAAGTTCTCTGCGAAGACGCGCTCGATCTCCGGCCTCGGACCACGTCCCGCTTCGCCCGTGCCGACAGCTTCTCGGGATCGGCGCGCTTGGCGACATGGTCGCGGTAGGTCGACGGAGCGATCGGCAGCACCTTGTAGATCGGCTCGACCCCGTGAACCTCGCGGTGATCGTCCCCTCTCGGCGGCGGTACGCTTGCCTGCCGGGCAATGAATGAACGCGATCATCGTTTGAACGGGCGGTCGAGCTCCGTCCCGCTGCCCGGCAGGCGTTTGCTTGCAAACGCCGAGAGGGGGCAAAATAAGCGCTCGCCTTGCGCAGGATCTCGTTGGCCTGCCGAAGCTCCCGGTTCTCCCTCTCCAGCGCCTTCAGCTTCGCGGCCATGTCGGTAGGCACACCGGCCCGCCTGCCGGCGTCGACCTCGGCCTTCTTCACCCACTCGTTCAGTGTCTGCCCCGTGCAACCGATCTTGGACGCGATCGACATGATCGCCGCCCAGCGCGAGGGATGTTCATGTTCATTGTCGAGCACCAGCCGCACGGCTCGTTGGCGCACTTCCGGAGAAAACTTGTTCGTCGTCTTGCTCATGATGGCTCCACCTTCTCAGGAGTTGGAGCCTCCGGCAAACCCGGGGCGGTTCAAAGTGAGCCTGGCAACGGGTGACGACAGGCAAGATCCTGATGGCTCCGATCGTGCCCCACCGAGTTCTCCAATCGCCTCTGTCAACGCCGGAGCAAAATCCTGCCACGCGGCGGAGTAAATGTCGGCCACTTATGGCGCAGGCATGAGACCACCGGGAGGGCGTAGCCCGAGCGGGGGTGTCATGCCTGCGCGGCGATCCTTTGGAGAGGGTTTCAGCCGGCCTTTCGGGAGCGGCTTTGAGCGACGCGATAGCTTTCGCCGTTCATCTCGAGGATGTTTACGTGGTTGGTGATGCGGTCGAGCAGCGCACCGGTCAGACGTTCGGACCCCAAGGTTTCGGTCCATTCGTCAAACGGAAGTGAGCGCGGCGGTCCCACACACCTGCTTTTCGCCATCGGACGAAGCGATTCTAGCAGGTGGTGCGCGGGCCGGATCGCTCCGGCAGATCACGCCATGGCGCGCCGGATCGCAGAACCCAGAAGATGCCGTTCAGCACCCGGCGGTCGTCTACGCGTGGCACGCCTCGCGGCTTGTTCGGCAAAAGCGGCTCGATCACGCACCATTCGAAGTCGGTCAGGTCAAATCGGCTCATGCGGAATATGAATCCGAATATGGCGTGGTATGGAAGCTCAGCCGTTAAGCGACCCATTGCAGACAGATGATTCAATAGTAATGATTGGCGCCATGGCGTTCGATTACCAAGTCTCTCTTCAGGTGTATCACCCAGATGCCGATTCCGCTGAAATTGTGGAAGGCCTGGATGGTGTCCCACCGCGTGGTGTAGCTGGCGGCCTTGGTCGCCGTGCTTCCGGCATTGCCGGGCTGATCAGCGCGCCCCGGCTGGCAGGCTGATGAGGGGATCATCGCTCAACTGGCCGACGCTTTCCAGCGTCATGTAGCGGGCGCGCTGGACGGCCCACTCGTCGTTTTGTTCGAGCAGCAGCGCGCCGACGAGGCGGACGATGGCGTCGTCGTTGGGGAAGATGCCGACGACGTCGGTGCGCCGCTTGATCTCGCCGTTGAGACGCTCGATCGGATTGGTGCTGTGAAGCTTTGCCCGGTGCTCCTTCGGGAAGGTCATGTAGGCGAGCACGTCCGGTTCGGCGTCGTCGAGGATGGCGGCGAGCTTGGGCACCTTCGGCCGGATCTGGTCGGCGACGGCTCGCCATTGGGTGCTGGCGGCTTCCGGTGTCTCCTGCGCGAAGGCAGTAGCGATGAAGGCGGAGACGACGCGACGGCCGCTCTTGCCGGCATGCGCCAGCACGTTGCGCATGAAGTGGACGCGGCAGCGTTGCCAGGTGGCCGAGAGCACCTTGGTGACCGCAGCCTTGAGGCCCTCGTGGGCATCTGAGACGACCAGCTTGACGCCACGCAGACCGCGGCGTGTCAACTTTCGCAGGAACTCGGTCCAGATCGGCTCGGCCTCCGACGTGCCGATCTCCATGCCCAACACCTCGCGTCGGCCATCGCTGTTGACGCCGACCGCGATGATGACGGCGACCGAGACGATGCGCCCGCCTCGACGGACCTTGAGATAGGTCGCGTCGATCCACAAATAGGGCCAGTCGCCTTCGATCGGCCGATCGAGGAAGGCCTTCACCCTAGGGTCAAGCCCGAGGGCAGGCTCTTGCCGTCGATCTCCTCACACAGGCGGGAGACCTGGCTCTTCGAGATGCCGCTCATGCCCATCGCCTTGACGAGATCGTCGACCGAGCGCGTCGAGATGCCCTGGACATAGGCCTCTTGGATGACGGCAGTCAGCGCCTTTTCGGCCATGCGGCGCGGTTCGAGGAAGCCCGGGAAGTAGGAGCCCTTCCGGAGCTTCGGGATGCGCAGCTCGACGGTTCCGGCGCGCGTCTCCCAGTCCCGGTCACGGTAGCCGTTGCGCTGGGCCATCCGGAGCGGCGACTTCTCGCCCCAGGCGGCGCCGGTGGCCGCGCCCACCTCCATCTCCATCAGCTTCTCGGCAGCGAAGCCGATCATCTCGCGCAGCAGATCCGCATCCGCGCTCTTCTCCACAAGCGCGCGCAGGTTCATCATGTCGTCGGTCATCGGTGGTCTCCCAGAAAGGTTGGCTTCGACAACCAGACCCTACCGGAAAGCGCCGATGACCACCGCGCTACCCAGCTACACCACGTCTAGGGACGTCACCAAGGCCTGGCTATTCCGGAAAGCCGAAGCTGGAAGGTAGGTGATCGCCGATCAGCGCCCAACGGTGCCGAATTGTCGGGCCACTATCGTGAGACATACTGTCTCTTTCGGCTTGGTGACGGCAACGACGGCGAGTTGGCAGAATGCCTCAGGGAGGCGGTAAAAATCCTCCAGCCAACGCGGCAGTATCTGGCCTAGCTGCGCGAAACAGGCGGCCGAGGCTTGAGGACTTTGCCAAGCCTGCCCTCGACCTGCGCCCGTCGCGGGTGACCGAGGACATCATCGGCGAGTGCTACAGCTACCTGATCTCGCGCTTCGCCTCGGACGCCGGAAAGAAGGCGGGCGAGTTCTACACGCCCACCGCCGTGTCCCGCCTGCTGGCCAACCGTCTCGATCGGCGCGCTCAGAAAGTCCTGGGTATCCGGTGCGGTAACCTGCCCGGCTTCGATGTCGAACTTGCCGCGAGCCTGAACAATCTGAACCTCGGATCGCGCCATGAGGTGCACATCCTGCGAATGGAGCGTGTGACGAAGGCTTTCGTGGACGCGCGTGCCGCCGAGCAGGCCCGGCGACACGCTCCAGATGGCTATCGGCTTGCCCGCGAAGTGAGTCGGCGTCGCCTGCGGCGCGGCGATCAAGGTGAGATTCAGCGTCAATCAAGATGAGACTCTGCGGCGGGGGTGTGACGAAGGGAGGGCGTAGCCCGACTGGAGTTACACCCCCGCCGCGGCGCAAGTTTTCGGCGTCTCATGATCGCGGTCGGCCCGGTAGCGTGGGTGATTTTCTGGGAATGGAGAATCACCTTTGTGGCGGGCCGTCATGTAACCGATCATCAGACGAGGCTTTTTATGAAGTACCGACAAAACAATTCGATCGAGGTCGCCGCCGCCAAGGCGTCGATCAGCAGGGCGACGGCTTATCGCATCAAGAAGGACGCGTACCTGCCATCGCAAAAGCAGAAGGCTCGCGGTCGGCGACGGCCTGATCCTCTCGAGCATATCTTCGGTGCCGAGATCGTTCCCCTTTTGAAGGCCGCGCCTGGTATCCGTGCCGTCGCCATCTATAGGGAGATGCGGCGGCGGCACCCGGAACTGGACGCGGGCATTCGCCGGACGCTGGAGCGGCGCATCCGGTCATGGCGTGCCATCCACGGCGAAGAGCAGGAGGTTATCTTCCGCCAGCTTCACGAACCCGGCCGGCTCGGGTTGTCGGATTTTACAGACATGGGCAGCCTCGGCGTGTCGATCGCCGGCCAGCTGCTCGATCATCTGCTCTACCACTTCCGGCTCGCCTGGTCTGGCTTTGAGCACAGCCATGTCATTCTCGGCGGCGAGAGCTTCGTGGCCTTGGCCGAAGGGCTCCAGAACGCACTCTGGTCGCTCGGCGGAGCGCCGCTCTATCATCGCAGCGATAGCCTGTCGGCCGCCTTCCGCAACCTCAGCACCGATGCGAAGGAGGATCTGACCCGGCGCTACGAGGAACTATGTGCCCACTACCGCATGACGCCGACGCGCAACAACAAGGGCATCGCTCACGAGAACGGGGCGATCGAAAGCTCCCATGGTCATCTCAAGAGTGCCATTCGGGACGCTCTCCTGATGCGCGGCAGCAGGGACTTCGATGATCTCGGCGCCTATCGTGCCTTCATCGATGAGATCGTCAGCCGGCATAACGCCAATCATGGCAAGCGCATCGATGCCGAACGTCCTCATCTGCAAGAACTGCCCGACCGGCGGACCAGCGACTTCGAGGAGGTGGTCGTCACCGTGTCGCGAACCGGTGGCTTCACCTTGCGCAAGGTCTTCTACACCGTTCCCTCCCGCCTGATCGGACATCGGCTGCGCGTCCGGCTGTTCGACGATCGCCTTGAGGTCTTTGTCGGTGGAACAAAGCTGATGACGCTGCCCAGAGGCCGAGGGCATGCCGACGGAAGGCACGATCAGGTCGTCAACTATCGGCACGTCATCCATTCCCTGCGCAAAAAGCCGATGGCGCTTCTCAACCTCGTCTATCGCGACAAGCTCTTTCCCCGGCAGGAATACCGTAGAGCCTTCGATGCGCTTATCGAGCGGCTGCCGGACAAGCAGGCCTGCAAGATCATGGTCGAGTTGCTGGCGCTGGCCCATGATCGAGGCTGCGAGCGTAAACTTGCCGAGCAACTCGCCGAGATTCTCAACGCCGGCGAACTGCCCGATATTGCCGTCTTGCGAACACTCTTCGGCCCGGACCCCGCGCGGCTACCGACCGTCTCGGTACGGCTCGCTTCGCTGAATGGCTATGAAGCCCTGATCGGCGCGGCCTATGTGGGAGACGTCGCATGAACAACGCTCACATCATCGACGAAGCTCGCCTCGGCATCATACTCAACGAACTCAGATTGCCGACGATCAAGACCCTATGGCCGCAATTTGCCGAACAGGCCGACAAGGAAGGCTGGCCCGCCGCTCGGTTCCTCTCGGCCATTGCCGAACATGAACTGGCCGAGCGTGCGCATCGCAGGATCGAACGTCATCTCGCCGAAGCGCATCTGCCACCCGGAAAGACACTCGACAGCTTCGCCTTCGACGCCGTGCCGATGGTCTCCAAGGCCCAGGTCATGGCCATGACCGCCGGCGACAGCTGGCTCGCAAAGGGCGCCAACATCCTGCTGTTTGGGCCGCCCGGCGGCGGAAAGAGCCATCTTGCGGCAGCAATCGGCCTTACGCTCATCGAGAATGGCTGGCGCGTGCTGTTCACCCGGACCACCGATCTCGTGCAGAAGCTCCAGGTCGCGCGGCGTGAGTTGCAACTCGAATCTGCCATCGCAAAGCTCGACAAGTTCGATCTGCTCATCCTCGACGACCTGGCCTACGTCACCAAGGACCAGGCCGAAACGAGTGTGCTCTTCGAGCTCATCTGCGCAAGGTACGAGCGGCGCTCCATCATGATCACCGCCAATCAGCCCTTTGGAGAATGGAACAGGGTCTTTCCCGATCCCGCTATGACGCTCGCCGCAGTGGACCGCCTCGTTCATCACTCGACGATCTTCGAGATGAACGTCGAGAGCTACAGGCGCAGGTCCGCCATGGAAGCAAAACGCCAGCGCGGCAGGCCCGCCTCCTACGCGACAATCAAGAACACACACGAACTTGTCGCGGAGCGGCAATCAGAAAACGACCACGATCTTGCCAGCGACAATCAGCATGATAACTTGCCTGGGACCGCGCTCTGAGAGTTCTCATCCAGATCGTCGCGCACGTCTCTTCCAGATCGCCGCGCCATAGTCGCCCGTGAAACCCAGTCGATCGCGTTCTTCAGCCCGCCTAGAATTGACCAGTTGTACTTCGGAGGCACGATCAGAAGCGCACCGGGCAGCCAAGGCCCCGGACGGCCATGTGGATCTTGGTGCTCAGTCCGCCACGCGAACGCCCAAGGGCCTGATCTTCAGACCCCCCTTTATGGATGGCCCGCCCCTCCCGCCGAAGCCTGTGTGTAGGATGTCGGTGTTCAAGAGAGGAAGGAGCGGACCATGAGCATAGTGATCCTTGGCATTGACCTGGGCAAGAACAGTTGCAGCGTCGTTGGACTGGACGAGAGTGGAGCGGTCATCGTGCGTCGACGGATGCGACGTGACGGTGTGATCGCATTCGCGGCAAAGCTGTCGCCTTGCATCACGGCGATGGAAGCCTGCTGTGGTGCACATCACATGGGGCGATCGCTGGCGGCGCTGGGCCATCAGGTCCGTTTGATGTCTCCGGAATATGTGCGCCCTTATGTGAAGGCTCAAAAGAACGACGATCGCGATGCCGAGGCGATCGCCGAAGCGGCGACGCGACCCACCATGCGCTTCGTTGAACTCAAGAGCGAAGAGCAGCTCGACGTTCAAACCCTGCATCGAGTGCGTGACCGCCTGGTCAGTGAACGCACCTCGTTGACCAATCAGATCAGGAGCCTGCTTTTGGAGCGCGGGCACGTTGTGGCGCAGGGTCACGCCCGGCTGCGTCTTTTGCTGAGTGAACTGCTGGACAACGGCGGCGACGCGCTGAGCCGACGGATGGCGTTCCTACTCGAGGACATGCGTTCGCGCTGGGAAGAGCTGGACCGCCGCATCGCGGCCTTTGACGCCGAGTTCGCAACCATGGCGCGGACCGACGACCGCGCCCGGCGACTGACAGGCATTCCCGGCATCGGAGCGCTGAATGCCACCGCACTGGTAGCCGCAGTTGGCAGCGCGGCAACATTCGACAAGGGACGCGACCTCGCGGCATGGTTGGGCCTTGTGCCTCGGCAAGCCACAACTGGAGGAAGGCCGAAGCTCCTGGGTATCACGAAGCGCGGAAGCAGGTATCTGCGCAAGATGCTGATCCAGGGCGCACGGTCGGCTATGCCCTCGTTGACCAAGAGCAACACGGCGGTCGGATCGTGGCTGCGCGCACTCCTCGCTCGCACCCATCCCAACGTCGCCGTCGTCGCATTGGCTGCGAAGATGGCTCGCACTGTGTGGGCGCTGCTCCACCACGGAAGGACTTATCAGGTCGCGACGACGTAGGGATGAGGAACAAACGTCCGGATATTAACCGCCGGACATCACGAGCTGCGAGTGGTGAAAGGAAGATGGCCTGACAGTCGATCGGTGTTCCGAAAACCTCCGGCGTAAAATGGCCCAACGAGGCCGGCCCCTTTATGAGGATCGGAACGCGCGGATC
Source organism: uncultured Alphaproteobacteria bacterium (assembly GCA_963747465.1). Classification (GTDB taxonomy): domain Bacteria; phylum Pseudomonadota; class Alphaproteobacteria; order Rhizobiales; family Rhizobiaceae; genus Aquibium. Next base: position 48,050 of record CAVVFC010000002.1, on the reverse strand, counting down.
TCCATCTTGGCGGCGGCCGTCAGGCCGACATGCCGGATACGTTTGTGCAGACTGTTCACACCATCCTCCAATTGTCGCTTGCAACTGGGGCGGGCCATACGTTTATGAGGATCGGAACGCGCGGATTTCCATCTTGGCGGCGGCCGTCAGGCCGACATGCCGGATACGTTTGTGCAGACTGTTCACACCATCCTCCAATTGTCGCTTGCAACTGGGGCGGGCCATACGTTTTATGGAGATCATCATGAAGTTTCGTGTTTCCGCCGCCGTCATGGCGATCGCCGCCGTCATGGCCGCGAGCGCCGCCAGTGCCCAGGACAAAAAGTCCCTCGCTTTCGTCGTGAACGGTGCCTCGGATTTCTGGAAGCTTGCCGAAGCCGGCGTGACGAAGGCCCAGGGCGAACTGCCCGGCTACGACCTGCAGTTCAAGTACCCGGAACAGGCCGCAGCCGCGGTCCAGCAGCGACTGATGGAAGACCTCGCGGCCGCCGGCGTCTCCGCCATCATGGTGAGCGCCGTCGATCCCAAGTCGTCCACGGACGCGCTCAACGGCATCGGCGGCCAGGTACCTCTGTTCACGACCGATTCCGATGCACCCGATACCAACCGCATCGCCTATATCGGCTCATCCAACACCGATGCCGGCAAGCAGGCCGGCGAGATCGCCCTCAAGGCCCTGCCCGACGGCGGCAAGTGCATCGGCTTCGTCGGGTTGCCTGGCGCGGACAATGCCCGCGAACGCATTGAGGGCATGAAGGAGACGATCGCCGGTTCGAAGGTCGAATTGATCGACGTGCGAGGCGACGACATCGACATGACGCGCGCCAAGCGCAACGTCGAGGACGCGCTCGCGGCGAACCCGGACATCGACTGCATGGTCGGCTTCTACTCCTACAATCCGCCCCGTATCTACGAGGTGCTGAAGGAATCCGGCAAGCTCGGCGAGATCGCCGTCATCGCGTTCGACGAGGATCCGATCACGCTGGGCGGCGTACGCGAGGGCTCGATCGCGGGGACCGTCGTCCAGGATCCCTACGAGTGGGGTTATCAGGGCATGAAGCTGATGGCGAAGTATCTCGAGGGCGACAAGTCGGTGGTGCCGCCCGGCGAACTGATCATCATTCCCACGAAGATGATCGACAAGGGCAACGTCGATGCCTTCGAGGCGGAGCTGAAGGCGCGTATCAACGGCTGACCCCTCGTAGCCGCAGGCCGGCCATCTGCTTCCCGGCCGGCCTGTCCGGACCCACGCATCCTCCAGCCCAGGTCCCCCATCCGTATGCCTGAGCCTTTTCTCCAGATGAAGGGTATTTCCCGGGTCTATCCCGGCGTTACGGCTCTCGACGGCGTCGACCTCCGCGTCGCTCCGGGCGAAGTCATGGGGCTTGTCGGGGAAAATGGTGCCGGCAAGTCGACGCTGATGAAGATCCTCAGCGGAGTAATCGCGCCATCCGCCGGGACCATCGAACTCGACGGGGAGACGATGACTCACCTGACCGTGTCTCGTTCGATGGCGGCGGGCATCGCCTTCGTGCATCAGGAGCTCAACCTCTTCGAAAACCTCACCGCGGGCGCCAACGTGGTCATCGGCCGCGAGCCGCTGCGCGGCGGCATGCTTCGTTTCGTCGACGAAGCCCGGACGCGGCAGATGGCGCAGCCGCTACTCGACCAGCTCGGCGCCGGGTTCGATGCGGCGACGCCGGTTTCGAAATCTCGCTGGCGCAGATGCAGCTCGTCGAGATCGCCAAGGCGCTTTCGATGCGCGCCCGGCTCGTCATCATGGACGAGCCGACGTCGAGCCTGGCAGCGTCGGAAACGGAACGGCTGCTTGCTGTCATCGCGAGCCTGAAGGCGGAAGGCGTGGCGGTGATCCTCATCACGCATCGCCTGGCCGAGGTAGAGCGCGCGGCGGACCGCGTCGTGGTGCTGCGCGACGGGCGTTGCGTGGCAGAGCTCGAGCGCGCCGAAATTCGGGGGACACGATGATCAGGCACATGATCGGCCGCGATCTCACGACCCTCTACCGCTCCCCCGCCAGCCCGCCCGGGGACGCGGTGCTGGAACTGCGCGGCGTGAGCACATCCTACCGTCCGGTCGGACGGTCGATCTGCGCATCCGTCGCGGGGACTTCGGCCTCGCGGGACTGGTCGGTCTCGGGGCGAACCGAACTCGCCCGCACGATCTTCGGCCTCGACGCGCCGGTTGCCGGTGAGGTGTGTGGTCAATGGCGCGCCGGCTGCCGCCGGGCCGGCCGGGAGCGGCGATCGCGCGCGGCCTGTTCCTGGTCCCGGAGGATCGCAAACCCGTCCGGCCTCGTGCTCGACTTCCCGATCCCGCTCGAACGTCACCCTGGCGAGTGTCGCCCGCTTTTCGCGCCGCGGCCTGATCGACATGGCTCTCGAAAGAGAGCCGAAGCCGCATCGCAACGCGAGCGGCTCGACATCCGCACGCCGTCGCCTTCGGCCACGCGCGGCGCCCTGTCCGGCGGCAACCAGCAGAAGGTGGTCCTCGGCAAATGGCTCGCGATGGCGCCGCAGGTCCTGGTCTTCGACCAGCCCACCCGCGGCATCGACGTCGGCGCGAAGACCGAGATCTACCCGATGATGCGCGAACTCGCGGCCAACGGTGTTCCGGCGACCCTCGATGATCTCGTCCGACATGGAAGAGGTCCGCTGCTGGGTCCATGGGCCACAGGTCACGGAGCGCCCTGAACAACAACGAGTCGGGGCGGAGCAAGTACAGCTCCTTGAGGTAGCGGAACGTACGCCGACGAGAACCATCGGTGGACTTGCCAAGAGCGTTGTCCTCGATCGCTGCCGACTCGTATGCGTCAGCCTCGGCGTGCGCCGGCACGGCAGCGAGCAGGGACGAGAGCGCATCCACCACGATCGTGTGGCTGGTGTTCGCGCCACCGCTGACGTCCTCGGGGACGATCTCGGCCCGCCGGCTCACTGCCAAGGCATCAGCGTTCATCGCAAGCGGCATGCACAGTTGTCGGTGAACAGGAGACGGTGTGACATCGCGGTGGAAAGTTCCTCACGTGTTGCGCTCGTGTCGGGGTCGCGTCGAGGTGATCGGTGATCACTGGTGACTGGCGGGCCGGTCCGATTCGCTGCGACGTTGCACCCTGTTGGCGGACGATCGCATCTGCTTGTCGGGCGCGGGCTTCATCGCCTGCTGCTCGGTGCCACTGTTCCGACTGCCTCCAGGCGTCGATGGCGTCCCCGGTGCGGCCCAGCCGCTGGTACCGGGCGGCTCGTTGTCCGTTGATGATCGCCGCCCGGAATGCGATCGCTGTCGGTGACAGTCGGGGCTGCAGCGGTTCGTCGACCACGTCGAGCTGGAGGCGATTCTGGTGGGCTGGGGGGATCAGTAGGAGTGCTGCAGCGTCGCCGCCGTCGGGGAGGAGAGGCGCCATTGCGATCGGCGTTTCGCCGTCGGCGGAGAACGCCCTGACCCACCAGCCTTCGGCGCGATGGGCCCAGTCGGCGATTCGTGCCTCGAACTCGTCTGCCTCGGTATGCCGGAGTTCGAGGTCGGGGGACCCGGAGACGAACGTCAACGAGTCGGGCGAGACGTCGGCGGGTTCGGTGCCCTCGGCGTCTCGTCGCCTCGTTCGGGTCTCGTCTGGTCCGTGGCATTGGACAGGCTGTCCCCAAACGCGAGTAGTCGGGAAGCTTCGGTCGGCGAAGCGACGTGGCGTGCGGCCTCGGTGCAGATCTCGGTGATGCTCCGCGCCAACTCTGTGCCGGATTCGCGGAGCTCCTCGAGGCCGGACTCCTCGAGCTGCGTGACGGCTGCGTCGATGTCACGGGTCAGCCATGTCATGTGCGCGAGCAGGTCGACTTGACCTGCGAGGGATCGACTCCATCGAGCGCGATGGCCGCTCGGCAGGCCTGAGGCCCGGGGTGCCGGCCTGCGTGAGTGCAATCGCAAGGGCGGCGACCTCGGGTCGAACCCGTCTCTCGGTCCGGGCAGCGTGGTAGCGCCACCTCCGACGACGACGCGGTGGCGGCCGGCTTCGCTCGACATCCCGAGCACCGCGTCGGCCGACGTTGACCCGATCAACCGGACGAGGAGTTGTCGTAGCCGATCGGTCGGCCCAGCAGTCGACACGTCGGGAATCAAGACGAACGCCACGGAGGCTGGATTCGGCGACGTCGATGTCGATGGTCAGTTCGTCGAGTTCGAGCGTCGCAACGCCGGCCGGACCCGGAACCATGCCGACCATCTCGACGTGGTCTGTCGCAGGGTCCCAGTTCGCGACGAGCTGTTGATGACCGAGCAGGGGCTTAGGCATCGTGGACCTCGTTCAATCCGGCCGCACGGCCAGCCTCGACGAGGGCGTGACGAAGCTCAGTCGATGCCCGGCTCCGTCGCTTTCGCACCGCGTCGCTCTCACCCTCGAAACAATCGTGTTTGCCGGCGTACCAGAGGCCGGCCCAGTTGCTGGACTCCAGCTCCCCGGCACCCCCTGCAGGTCGTGGGCACCTCGCACTGGGTTCGGCCTGGTCGACGTCGTATGCGACCACCGCCAGGCCCGCCGCCACCCGCCAGCCATGCGTTCCCGCGCTCAGCAACCTCCGCCGAACCACATCCGCGACCTGGGTGTTCTCGACCGCTCGATCGACGGATCATCGACTGCCGACCCGAATCTGGCCTCGTCGTCGGTGATCCCCTCGCCATCGTGGTTCTCGACGCGGGGCAAGTCTGGATTTCGGCGACCGGAAGAGATCCTTCGTGCGATTGCGGATGCAATTCGTCGCCCAGGCGGGCGGGGAGTCGATCGTCTTGCCCCGCGAGACTGCGCCGGCAGCCGATCGAATCACCATTCGTTCCACATCGGCATCGAATGAGGGCGGCAAGCGATATGCCCTCAACGTCCTGGCGATCATCGACTGGCCCTCGGGACGCTGCAGCCATTCGTGGACAGCCAGGACCGATGGTTCACCGAACCAGGAATCGTCGACCGCGGCCACCCGCCCATCTTGGTCGATCGGGATGACGGCGATGTAACTCTTCGCCCAGATGTTCCGGAGCGACTCGATCGGGAGGGAAGTGCCATCGCCGTCACCCTTCGTCGTGAGGCCACGAGCTCGGCTCGTTCAACTCCTCGAGCAGCGCCCGCAGCCGATGTTCCCAGCGATCGGCGCCGATCGACGACGCCCGGACACCGCGAATTCCGCGGCCAGAGCGGCTGCCTGCTCGCGCTGGTCCGCTGCGGCGAGCGTCAACGCCCGATTCCCGCCGAGCCGAACTTCTTGGAAGCGGGTCGGGGCGATGCAACGTTGCCATGACACGATCCGCTCGATCGAGCCAGAACAGCGACATCGTCGGCCGATCCGTCGTGACGAGCCTCGCTGTGCGAGCCAGCAACAGCAATGCACGAGGAGCTCCCGATCCTGAGACGCGACGGCCTGATGCCAGCCCCTCGTCGACCGCCCAGACGAACAGCCGGGCGTGGTCGAAGCCGGCGTCGGGTCCGCACATCACCCTGATCGAACATCTCGGTCATGCATCCGCCGAGCGGCGTCGCGTACCGGGCCGAGCTCATCGTGTGTGGCGAGGCGTGTGCGGACCACAGATCGTTGGCGACACCGCATCGTGATCGACGGGCCGCAGGTACACGACCGCCAGCAGCTCGATGAGCGCCCTCCGGCGCCGGTACGCGCTGAAGCCCGACCGTTCCCCCGCGCGAACCAGCGTGGTGATCGTGGCCGAGCCGCCGGTTGGTCCGCCCCAGGATCCATTCGATCTGCGCTCGAATCGTGAGGTCCGACAAATCTGTTCATCCCCCCGTATCCCGGAACGGATGACAACTGGGCCAGCAACTCCTGGCGACGGATCGAAGGCTTCTGCTGCACGGAAGCTCTCCTCTGCTCGACGGGTGACGTTCTCGTGTCGAGTCGGGTCGAGCAGTGTGACGGGGCAGTGTTTCGATGGCGGTGTGTCACACCGGGCCGCGGGCCGACTTGACGCCATCGGGGGAGCGGAGTTCTCGCGGACCGCTCGCCCAGAACCTTCATTCGGCAAGTCACAACAGGACAGGATGTATTCACATGAGTCGTCGTTCAGCGCAGGATTCCGAGATCGACGTGGTGATCGACGTGTCGAACGTGGCACGGGACGATCGGCTTCCAGGTTGCGGGGCGGCTGCCTGCTGGGATCGAGTCGAGTCGGTGCGCCGGGCCTGGATCGACATGACCAGGTCTGGCGCGGGAGTACTCCTGGTCGCTGACGCCAGCCTCGGCAGGCATCTCGGTGATCACTGCCGTCCGACCTACAACCGCCTCCGCACGGCGAAGGAAGTGCTCGTGCACGATCTGGCAGACACCGAGATCCTGGGGATCGCCGAGGTCAACGACGCTGCGGTCATCAGCCGTGATTACTTCAAGGATCATCGGTCGACCTTCCCGTGGATCCAAGGCAACTCCGACCGATTCTTCGTCTGGACTGCGGTGCCGGACGGCGTTCGACTCGAACCACACGACATGGGCGTGGCCACTGAGTTCACGATGTCGCTGGCGAGAAGAAGAGGGTGAATTCAAGGGGGAGGCATCGACGTCAGATCAGGACGGAATCCTCGAGGCCGCCCGTCACAAGTACCGATGCAACACCCGGTCCTGCATCTGGCACCAGTGGAACCCGGACGTCTTGCTGTCATCGCCGGTGGTCGGTCGAGACGGTGCCACTCGTTGTCCAGGGTGCGACGAAGTGCTCGAGGACCTCGGTGTCATCGAGCGCCTGGTCCAGCTCAAGCTCCGCGGCCGCGGCGAAGACGTGACCCGCGTGAGCGCGTCTCCCCGCGGCACCCCTGATCGTCGGCGCGACGGAGACGTTGCCCGCGAGATCGTGGCGCTGCTCGGCGACGAGGCCGCAAGATCTCCCGACATCATGCGGCACTGCGATGGGACGGCTCGAACCTCACCATCGAAGACCTCGGATCGACCAACGGCACCTTCGTCGAGCCCTGGCTGGACCGACCGCGCGAGTACGGGGCCGCACAGCGTGTCGACGACATCTGGGTGCTCCGTCCCCGAGACCGGGTGCGAATCGGCAGCACGCTGACGATCACCCGGTCGGGGCGACGATTCCACCGAGACGAGGGCAATGCGGCGAGAGGCGGCCACGACACGGCGGCACGGTCATCCCGGCAAGGGGCCGGCCGACCGATGACGACGCATCTCGGCCAGTTCCCGCCAGCGCGGGTGCTCCCGGTGATCCTGTTGGCGTATTGCAGCGGCAGCATGAGCGAGGACGGCAAGATCGAGTCGCTCAACCATGCGATCCGCACGATGGTCCGGGTACTTGCCGGAGCCGACGACCGCGACTCCGAGATCCACCTCGCCATCGTCGGCATCGGCGGTGAGGTCGCGGAACTCAGGCATCCCTTCACGCCGATCAGTCAGTTCGTGTTCGAGCCACTGCTCGCCGGGGGTGGGACTCCAACCGGCTCGGCGATCGAACTCGCAGCACAACCATCTCGGACGACAACGCGATTCCGCCGAACGCCCACCATCCGATCATCGTGCTTGTCACCGACGGGTATCCGACCGACGACTTCGATCGGGCCTTCGACCGATTCGAGCGGACCGAACTCGGAGCGGAGAGCCCCCGGTTCGCTCTTGGTATCGGCGCCGACGTCCGCCGAGATCATCGAGCGTTCCGCATCCGATGGCGTTGCCGGCGTACTCGGCACTGATCAGATCGCCGACATCGACCGCTTCTTCCGATTCGTCACCCGCACGGTGACGAGCCGTCTGCCAACCATGACGCACGGAGGAGTGCCGACCGACCACAGGACCGCTTTGCCGTAGCCGAGCTCCCCGACCCTGATCCAATGACCGCCGAGACCGTTCCCGACCGTCCACCGCTGCCGCTGCCCGACGGCACTCGAGCCGAGCGGCAGCCTGGCCTGGATGTCCGGGTCGATGCGCAAGTGACCGACACCGAACACCGAATTCACCACCTCGCGCCGGTCTGGCAGAGGGTGGGCAAGGGGCCTGTCTACACCACCACGATTCCCGAGGTCGCCGTCAAGCTGCTCAAGTCCGAGGCGTCGGCGCATGAGCTGGCCGACACGATCCGCTCGGTGAGCCGGTTGCCGATTCGCGACCTTCCGATCGCCATGCCGTATTCCATCACCCGCAAGTGGCCCGGGTACGTGATGACGATGGTCCGAGGGATGGACCCATCGGTCACCTGCGCAAGCATTCGGCACGAGCGCTTGACAAGTCGATCGATTGGTATCGGGATACCGGGGGACTCGAGGCGACGCATCGCCGTGCTGGCCCGGGTCGCGGACCTCGATTGCGATGCTCCACGCTCGTGGCGTGGTCTACGGCGACCTCAACCCGAACAACGTGTTGGTCAGCGACGACGACATCGGACACGAGATCTGGCTGATCGACACCGACAACATGAAGTACGCCGACGATCTGCGCTTCACGCCGTACACGCCCGGCTACGCAGCACCGGAGCACGCAGAGTTCCCGCACATCGCCACGTTCGAGTCCGACGCCTTCTCGCTCCTGGTCGTGGCCTTCGAGACCATCACCGGTCTGCGACCATTTCTCGACGGTCGGCAAGTTCTCCAGACACGTGCCAGGGGGGCAAGCTGAACTCGACGCCCACCAAGGGCTGCTCCCGAGCGTCATCGATCCGCAGACCACGAATCCCTCCGAGTACTGGCTGCTCGAACGCCAACTGCTCCTGTCGCCGCAACTGCTCAGGCTGTTCGAGCGGGGCTTCGGTGCCGGTCGGGTCGATCCCCGGAGCCGGCCCGCCGCAGGAGAGCTCGCGGGGCCCTTTCCGAGACTCTCGACCTGCTCTGCGAATGCACATCATGCGGATTCACCTGGTGGAAAGGCGCGGCCGAGTGTCCAGCGTGTCACGAATCGATTGTCGAAGCCCCCGTCGTCGCAGCGGGCGCCCGCGGCCATCGATCGGCGCCAATTTGGCGTGGAAGAGTAGGTCGGGCTGGCCTCGATGTGTCACGTCGAGCACTGTTGGTCCCCGCGGTGAGCCAGCGTCGACGCAATGGCCTCGCCGCACCCGCAGTGCGACTGTCGCGGTGGTGCGACGTGGTGGAGCTCGAGGGTTTTGACGGAGCGACCGTGACGGGTCGTGAGTTGATCGGCAGTGATGCCATCGAGGTCACGATCGACGGTCGCTGGCGCCTCGACCTCTGGCTGGAGCCGGTATGAGACCGGATTGAGCTCGAAGCTGGCGTTCGTGACCGGTCCATCGTGCTGCGCCCCCTCGACCCGCTCACCCGATCCTGCACCCAACGGAAGTCGGTTTCCCGCTCGCGGGGGTGCCGGTGCGCTTCTCATGGAACACGACGGTCATCTCGTGCAAGTCGATGCGGGGCGACGAACCAGAGAGCTGTTGTCGATGGCGACCAACGGCGTGCCGACGTTGGCCACCGTGGTCGGTGACGCAGATTCCCTGGTCGTCGACCTTCGAACGTTCGCCGACGAGACCCGGATCGGAAGTCTCGTGGTCACGGTGCCCGAAGCGATCCGTGGCGAGCTCGGACGGCAGTCGAACAGACCGGTCGACGACGCAGCGCTCATTGACGAATACGTCATCAGCGCTCATGGGACGCCGACCCGCATGGTCGCAACGACCGGCGGCGATGATCCAGAGTGGATTTGGTGTGCAAGGCCGCAGCACGGAGCTGCACGTCCGAATGGATGATGGCGTGCTTCGAGCCCACCGGGTCGTCAACAGGCCCGATCAGCATCGCGTCGAACGGCACCGACTGCTCGTCGGAGAATTCAGCTTCACAGACGAGTCCGCACTGAACGACGCGGCCACCTGTGTCCGACTCCAGGATTCGTTCACCACCGACGAGAAGCTCTTCAAGCTGTGGGATCTCTACAACCAACTCGAGATCGACCACGTCAAGGGTGTCGCCAACGACATCGGACGGGCACGACACGGCCGACCACGCGACCACCCCGACGGAACCACCGAGTTCCCAGTGCCCGCCGCGGAGCATCAGCGATTCCTCGAGTTGCTCCAACGCGATGGAGCACGTCTCGACCTGATCAGTACGCCCGAGGGTGTCGCTCGCGAGTTCGTCAACGAGCGCGACCTGTTCCGTGGCCGTGTCGAATTCGTCGACCCGCAAGCTGGCCGAGTGATCGTCCGACCCCTGTCGAACAAGATGGAGCATCCGCCGGTGGACGGGTGGCTCTCCGTGGCGACGGCCGGCGGCGAAGTCCAGGCACAGCGGCGCACCTCGGCATTTCGACCGCCTCATCGACGGAGGCTCGATGATCCCCGGCGTCGCAGCGATGCTGCGCGAGCGGCCAGCCCCGGCCCGCCGGAATGGAAAGCGCCACCCCCCGGTCAGCACCACCCTGGCCAGCTCGTTCCCTGGCACGCTCACCGACAAGCAGCGCCAGGCCATCGACGTTGCGATCAACACGCCTGACATCGCGATCATCCAGGGGCCCCCGGGTACCGGCAAGTCGCAGGTGATCGCCGCCATCCAGCAACGTCTCGCGGAAGTCGGCGAGACCTCGCCCCGGATGATCCTGCTGACCAGCGTTCAACACGACGCGGTCGACCAGATCGCAGCGCGCACACGCATCTTCGGGCTGCCGCCGCACCGCTTCGGGCGACGTCGCGAAGGAGTGGAGGACCCGATCGAGGTGTGGAGGCGCGAACGAATCGCTGCGCTCGCCCACCTCCGCGAGGGCGCCTCGACGACACTGACCGCGCAATGGCTCTCTGAGGTCATCGTCGCGCATCGGCAGGCACCGTCAGGGCCAGCGGGTACTGCAAGCCTGCTTCGAAGTGTCGACGAACGTTGTGGGCCCTCGCTGTCCGACGCGCTCCGAGACAAGATGGCGGCGCGGGCCGAAGAACTCGAACGTCCCGCTCTGAATCCGAATCGTTCGTTGCACCTCGAACGGATCATTCGCTCGGTGCGGACAACCGCAGCTTCGTACAGCGACGATGGTCCGGCCAGACTCGCCGACCTGCTGCGAGTTGTTGGTTCGTCCGGCGGCACCTGGAAGGAGACCTGGCACGACCGCATCGCGTCGCTCGTCGACGCCGAGACCCCCAACTTCGAGGCAATCGCGAGCTCCGATCAGCGATGCTCGACGAGATCGTCGCTGCGACGTCTTCGATCCGGGACGACATCGTCGATGCCGTGGCCGAACGACTCCTCAAGGCTGCAGCAGCCGAACTGGCTCGCGACGACGAGCGACCTGTCACCGTCGAGGAGACGATCGAGCGCTACCTGATCGACCTCGAGGTATATCCGGGCGCGGTGGAGCAAGCGCTCCAGCGAATACACGGCAGTGTGGGCCAGCACCTGCCAAGGCGCGGCCACCAGCGTGAACGATTCGTGGAGGATGTCCGGAGATGCCGCGATCAAGCTTCCCGACGGTCATCGTCGACGAAGCGGCCAGAGCGAACCCACTCGACCTGCTCATCCCCGTGACCCAGGCAAGCGAGCGAGTCATCCTCGTGGGCGACCATCGCCAGCTCCCCCAGGTGATCGACGAGCAGACTCCGCGACTCGCTGGTGACGGCGAGCGGCGAACCGGCCGACGGTGAACTCCTCGACTCGAGCCTGTTCGAGCGGCTCTTCCGGCACGCTCGCCGTCTCGAAATCGAATCCGGTGTCCAGCGGGCCGTGACGCTCGATCAGCAGTTCCGCATGCACCCGGACCTCGCCGAGTTCGTGAGCGACAGCTTCTACGCGCCTCACGGCGAGTCGTTCACGTCGGGCGTCTCGCCGCCGACGACGATGGTCCATGAGGTGCGCCTCGTTCGAAGGACAGTCGCGGCGTGGCTCGACGTTCCGGCCAACGCCGGCCCGGCACGGCGGCTCGACACCGGCTCGTGGGATCGCGAGCCCGAAGCGGACAAGATCGTCGAACTCGTCGAAGAGGTCCTCGCCAGCCCGGGCAACCCGAGTGTCGGCGTGATCACGTTCTACGCGGGCCAGCGGGATCGGATCCTCGAGGCGCTCCTTCCCAAGGGCTACACCGAGATCGGTGACGAGGGGATCATCGTCGCTCGTGAGTGGCGCTACGTGCGCAACGACGAAGGCCGTGAGGTCGAGCGGCTCGGATCGGAACCGTCGACTCCTTCCAAGGCAAGGAGTTCGACGTGGTGATCCTGTCGATGGTCCGATCGACCAGGGCAGTTGAGGGACGCACCTCGAGAGGTCTGTTCGGATTCCTCACGAGTGAGAACCGGTTCTGCGTTGCCGTCAGTCGTCAACGACGCCTCCTGCTCGTGGTCGGCGACCGATCGATGGTCGACCACGAGCAGGCCGCCGAGGTCGTCGGGCTGCGTGAGCTCGCACGGCTGTGTGGAGATCCCCGATGACTCCCCGATTGATCTGGGTCGGGAGTCAGCCCGAGCACGACCACCCACCCAGGGGCGTCTACCTGGCAGTCCCTGCGGTTGTCCATCGGGTGGTGGTGACCAGTGCCGCCATGGTGTCCGAGGAGGTCGACCCGTTCCAGAACGCGGTCCTCGGCTTGATCGCAGCAGGGGTGAGCGGCATCTCCGAGGTCTCGGAGCATCTCGGCATCGCCGATACCAGGTTCATCGAACACATCGTGGAGCGACTCGAGCAGGATCACCTCGTACGCAACGGCCGTCGGCTGGTTCTCACCGATCTCGGCCGGGGAATCGTGGAGCAGCGCAACGCCGCCATGGACCAGTCTTCGTGGTTCGTCTTCCAGGATGCCACGACCGGACAGCTGTGGAGCCGAGCCGTAAGTCGGTTCACGCCGGTCGACTCGGTGACGGAAGGTTCACGACGGACAGCGGAGCTTGGCACGCAGGGAGCACCACACCCCACGTCGTTCTGGGAAATGCGTTGGCCCAGCCGCCCACCGGCTCCGCCGACGTTCGATGAGGTACGCGCAGCGGTCCAACGGCACCTCCAGTCCATGCATGCCGCTCGCCGTGCCATCCAGGGTCCTGAATTCGATCACCTCGCCCGGCCGGCGCGCCACACCCGATCGAGTGATGTCGACGTCAAACTGATCCCCGGCGTCGAAGAACAGGTACGCGTATTGGTACGGGTGTCACACCGCACCTCCGCGCTCGACAGTTCGATGATGGTCAACGATCCTTTCGGTCTCGTTCATCTCCCAGCGTTGGAGTTCTCCATCCTTGAGGAGATTGCAGCACTCGACCACCTCGACGCATACGTCGAACGCGGACTGCAGTCGGCTTTCCGCGAACCCGACGCGCAGCCTGGCCCCGCCATGGGAACCCGAGGCCGGGCAACGATTGGCTGTCGCACTACGCGAGGCCATTGACCGGAATCCAACACCGACGTTTGCGGGCCTCGCCGAGCTGGACGGGGAGCTCGCCCGGGTGAGGCTCGCTCGGCTCGGATTCGACGTGCCCGAGCACCTGCCCCCTTTGTCGCCTGGCGCGATCAGCGCGGTCGCGGACGGAGCCGCTGGTCTCCTTCACGAACTGCTGATCGCATGGATCGAAGGTTGTCCCGACGACGTCGCCCGATTCGTCGCCGAGCGATCACCGAATCTGGTCCAGGTGGTCCTCGCCCTCGCCGATGACTCGAGTGGATCGATCGATCATCAGATGGCACTCGACGCCATCGCTGCGATCGAAGACACCCCCGAAGACCCTGCCGCGTTGATGGCATTACGGAGCAACTGACCAATGGGCAAGAACAAGAACCGAAATCGACGAGCATCGCAGAATCGCCGGACTACACCGCCCGGAGGAGGCGGCCAACAGCGATCGGGGTCGCAACAGGGCCAAGAAGCTTCTCCCCGGTGAGCGAATCATCGCGAAGGCAAAGGCGGAGGCCGACAGCGCATTGGAGGTCGCAGTCGAACGCAACATCGAGCCCGACCAACTCGACGTGGTCGCCCTTTCCACACGACAGAGTTGACCCCTGACAAGCTCACTGCGCTCTTCGACGAACTGCAGCAGGCCAAGGCGATCTACGCCGAAGCGGCAGCGGCCGCCCAGCGTGAACTCGAGTCGCTCGATTCAGCGCGAACGGAACTGGCTGCGAGGGAGCAGGTGATCGCGTCCCAGGAGAGCAACCTGAACGAACGAATCGAACAGGTCGAACGCGAAGAAGCCGCGCTCGTTGAGTCGAAGGAGGTCGCCAACCAGACGGCAGCATTACTGCTCGAACGCGAGATTGCCATCGAGGCGCGTGAGTCGCAGACGCTTGCCGACGTCACAGCCAAAGCGCAGGGCGAGGTACTGGGCCCGCTGCTCGAGATGCGGGCCGATCTACTGGCTACGCCGGCGGCCCGAATCGGCGAGCTCCTGGAATCCGCTGAGGAGCGCACGGCTGCGGTCGAGCGGGCAGAGCGGATGCTATCGGTACGCGAGGGCAAGCTCGCGCAGGCAGAGCGGATGTTGGAAGAGGAGCGGGCGGTATTGGAGGCTGACCTGGCTGACTCCGTCGCAGACGCAACCATGCTGCTTCGGCAGAGGCTGGACGACGAGACCCAGCGACGTCGCCGGCTGGAGGGCGAACTGCAGGATCGGCAGCACCAGGACTCCGCTCTCGAGGAGTTGCAGCGACTGACCGGTGGCTCACCACAGTCCGCTGTGACCCGCCTTCACGATCTCCAGGCTCGTCTCAGAGAGCTTGAAGCCGAACTGTCCGGCCGCCCTGAAACGGACGTCCTCGCGAAACTCGAGGTCGAGTCGGCCGAGCGGAACCGTTTGGCGGGCGTCGTCGCGTCGCTGCAGGACGAGATCGAGAACATGCGCACCGAGGTCTCGACCGCACGGCTTGCCGTGCTCGAACGAGACCGTCTTCAGCGGACAGCCGAGGCGATGAGTTCCGAGATCGATGCTTACACGACGGAAATCGAACGACTCACCCGCAACTACGAGGGATTGAACGCCACGGAAGGTTCCGACGTCCCGTTCCCGGAATGCCTGAGGATGGACACCAGCACGGAGCTCCAACTCCGGCCATCGACATTGCGAGATGAGTCCGTCGATCTCGGGCGGCTGGCGAACTACCTCCAGTGGGCGCTCAAGTACCAACGGTCTCCGGGCCTGAACTTCGCGCTCGACGACCTCCGAGTGTTCATTGGCGGTCTGGCCATGAGCCGGCTTCACATCCTCGAAGGTGTGAGCGGTACTGGCAAGACGTCACTGCCCCTCGCTGCGGCGGAAGTACTCGGTGGCGGCTTCGCCAAGATCGAGGTGCAGGCGGGGTGGCGTGACAACCAAGACCTGATCGGCTTCTACAACGAGTTCGAGGGACGTTTCCGCGAGCACGAGTTCACGCGGTCGCTCTACCGTGCGATGACGCCGCGGTACGCCGATGGGCTTTTCTTCGTTGTGCTCGACGAGATGAATCTGTCCAAGCCGGAGCAATATTTCGCCGACTACCTCTCGAAGCTCGAGGACCTCGAAGGAGCTGACGTCAAGGGCAAGGGCACTGTTCCGCTCGTGCCGCGGTCGTTCGCTGGCGAGTTGCCACGACACCTCGCTCGGCTCGAGTCCGGCGGCGTCGGTCTCCCGTTGAGTGACAACGTGTGGTTCATCGGCACCGCGAATCACGATGAGACCACAGCGTCATTCGCTCCCAAGACCCAATCCCGAGCGCATGTCATGGAACTCCCCCGTCAGCCGCCGACTGACTCTGAGATGAATATCGGCCCTGCCTCGATGAAGCAGGCCAAAGGAGATCTACGACACGAAAGGCTCCGCGAGGCGTTTCTTCAAGCGGGCCGAACCCGCCAGGCCGACGCTGAGCTAGCGCTCGACTTCTTCAGTTCCGCAATGAAGCGGATGGACGACATCGACGACGACCTCACGTGGGGACCACGCCTCGCTCGGCAGGTCCGCCGGTTCGTGCCGGTCGTGGTCGAAGCGGGTGGGACGGTCGATCTTGCGATCGATCATCTGCTGTACACCAAACTCGTCAGGCGCATGCGTGGCCGATACACGATCGACGACCGTGCGCGCCGGGAGATCCTCGGTTCCCTACAGGAGAATTGGCCGAGCGACGAGCAGTCTTTCGAGGGTTCGAAGTCGGCCCTCGAACTCCGCCGTCAGATGGGTGATCGATCTTGACGGACACGTTCGAACGGTTCGCGGGCACACCGGTCTCGCCGGATGACGCGCCGTTGGCAGGCTTACTGGCGTTGTCGGA
The DNA here is from genome assembly GCA_963747465.1 of uncultured Alphaproteobacteria bacterium. Lineage (GTDB taxonomy): Bacteria > Pseudomonadota > Alphaproteobacteria > Rhizobiales > Rhizobiaceae > Aquibium. The sequence continues at coordinate 31,897 of CAVVFC010000002.1, read as the reverse complement.
TGGGACACCGGTGGTGTCGGAGCTGCAGCTTGAGCCGAACCGTAGTGACCGGGCGGCAGTCGAACTCCCACTCGTTGAGCCGTCGTTGCTCGAAGATCTCGAGCGGGTGCTCCTCGAGTGGGAGTTGGCCAACGATTACGGGTACTCCTTGGCCAAGTGGATCAACGAAGCTCATTACCTGAGCCAACGCGGTGGCGGCCTTGCCGTGATGAATCCTCTGGAGCAGGCAATCGAGGACAACCTCCGGGTCCTGGGTTGGATCTGCGAGCAACCTGAACTCGAGCTTCGTTACGACACGATCACCCAGCCGGTCGAACGGACGCGTCGAATCGCGCGGAATGCCATCGACCAACTGATGTCGAACAGCAGCCAGTGGTCTCGACGGACCACGACATTGCCCGTGCCTCGGGAGATTCTGGGTGTCGTGCGCGAGGAGGATGTTGACATCTACGAGAACCGGGTGACGCGGTCCTTGGTGGTAAGCCTCTCCCGCTATCTGGTCGAGCGGCTTCGAGAGATCGAGGATCACCAGACACTCAGCCAACTCGCGGCTGATGCACAGATCGACGGGTGGCATCGCCGGGCGCATCGGATTGCAGCAGGGTTGGGCACTATCGACTTCAATTCGGTGGCTCTGCAACTCGGTGATGTCGCGGACCGTCTGAGAAGCCTGATCGCATCCTTGCGCGGCCTTCATGGCTCCGTGCTCTTCGAGGAGACGTCACCGCGCACGCACGTGCCGCAGCTGCATCCGACAAACCTGCTACGAAACGATCACCGATACCGCAAGGTCGCAGAACTCTGGCAACTCTGGGCGGAGACGGGGCAATCCATCGCGTCGGCCCCTGACGAGGCAGTAGCGGCTGCACAGCGTGCCGCTCGGGCGATGGATGTCTTCGTGCGCCTCGTCGTCGGAAAGGCTCTTGCCGACCTTGAGTTCGTGCCTAGGCCGGCCAGCGACGCAGTCTTCGACGGACCGTTAGCCGTCGCTCATCTCTTGGATGTCGCAGGAACAACCCTGCTCCGATTGGAGAGCTCGAGGGGGACGACTGAGCTGCAGTTCGTGGGCATCCTGACTCCTCTGGTCGACGCCAACGCAGTGGACGTTCTTCGCCCGGCCGTCCAGTTGAAGAGCGCTGTTCGGGAACTCTCGATCGATCGTGTGATCCCAATCGTGGTGCATGCCACGAGCGGAGCCGACATGCGATCGATCTCGGTCCCTCATCGCTATCTCGTCGACCACGCCGGCGCCGACAGCCCCGACCCCGAGGACGACGTGGCCGTCATTCCCGCGAGTCCCCTCGCCGCGGATTCGCTCGAAAGGGTCGGCCGGATCATCCGCCGCCACACGATCGAGCCACTGTTGCTCGCCTATCCACCCACGTTCGATCTCTCGCTCGACCAACGGCGTCTCGTCGCCTCCTTCGGAGCCCCCGGCGTCCGGATCGACGAGCAGTCACTGATCGTTGTCGATCGTCCGTCGGTACGGCTCGGACCCGACCTCGACAAGTGGTCGAGGAGCGAGCACATGAGAAGTCGTACTCAGGAACGGCGAGCCGACTTCACTGACGTGGTCGAGTTCGCCTCAACCGCGCGCTCGTACTTCGACAGGGTGATCCGGTGCCCGACGCAACCGTGCAACAACAAGGGTGACAACACCGTGCTCGAGCCGCGAGGGCAGGACACGTTCGTCTGTACGTGCCGGAGTTGCTGGACCGAGTGGGGTCTGCAGACATGCGGGACCTGCGGGGAACGCATCCCGTACATCAAGCCCCACCATGCGGTCCGCGCTGGCACCCGCCCCGTCGACCACTTCGGCGCGGACTCGCTGTCGGCGCCGTGCGAACTCGACGCCGCACGGTTCATCTGCCCGCGGTGTCGTACGTGTCAGGGGTTCAGCGCGAATTCGCCGTGTGGCCGATGTGCTGCACCTTCGGGCGAGCAAGGAGTTCCCCGTGACGTGACCGAACTGGAAGGGGTGTCGTGATGTCCGCCGCGAACGCAGAACGGCTTCCGAACGCGAGCGGCGAGTCTGCACAGCCGTCCTGGCGGTCCTGGAGCTACCAGGTCTGGGCTGAGCATCTGCTCGAGCACTACTTCGCTCGCAGCGGAGAGAACGGGGGGCCCGTTCGAACACTCAACGTCTCCGACGCCGAACTCGCACGAATCGTCGACGACCCGACGGCCGAGCCGGCCGAAGTGAGCAGTCAGCTCATCGACGCGACGGTGCGAGCGGCCAAGTCGGTCGATCGGAGCTTCTGGACACACGCCGAGTCACGAACGGGCATGGCCAAGCCCTTCTATCTCTCGCATCTCATCGTGGCATGCATCGCAGTCACTGATGCCTCCGATGCTGACGAGAACTCCAACATCGAACGAATTGCGCACCTGACAGATGGGACATCCGGAGACCAGAATCTCGAGGCTCTCCCCGAACTCTGGGGCGAACTGCAGGAGTGGCTCGAAGGTCGGCCGAACGAGTACCGGCCCTTGGTGCTGCCGGACCCGCGGCTGGACCCGCATCGGACACACCGTGCGTCTGGCATTTCCGAGCCGCCGCGACCAACAGCGACTCTTCGAGTGCCTCCATGGGGTCGGGCTCGACATGGCCGACCCGCCGCTCGGCCCTGTACTCCACGCCGTCGGTCAGCGCATCAATTCGTTCAGCGACCGATTCCGTGACGAGTACGAGACGTTCCGGTCAGCACGCCGCGGCCGGTCAATCGCTCGTCGAGCTCCATGCCGCTCCGTTCTGGTCCGCCATCCGATCGGCTGTGGAAGCCGACGAGGCATCTGGGTCACGCACCGCAGACCGTTGGACCTTGATCGCCGAGGACGACGGATACGACATTGAGCTGATGCTCGTGACCGATCGACCGGACACGACGACAACGACCCGAGGACTCGATGATGACTACGGGCACTGGAGCCACGTTGCCGAAGGTGCTGACGGCAAGGATCCGGTCGTCCGCTTCTTGGATGGCAGTGAAGCGTTCGGTGTGCTGGGTGCGATTGCTGCGGGCGGACTTCTTCCATTTCGAGAGGAATCTCATGGTGCTCTCGAACTTGCCCGTCGCGACCAGTTGGATGACGTCGTGGCATCGATGGTGTCCGAGACCGTGCTGGAGGAGGTTCTGGGGCGGTTCGGTGGCACCAAGACCACACATCGGGCGAGCTCCTACGCCGGCTGGTTCACCGTTCGAGAGCTCAGACTCGAAACGCAGAGTGATGAGGCGCTCGACTCGACAGCGCTGCGCAACTGCTGGTTGCTCAGGCGAAGTCCACAACCTCGACGTGTGATGTTGTCAGGCGGCATCGCCGTGGGGGCAGACCACATCGGTCTCGCTGCGCTTCTGCCGCACGTGGTTGCGCCTGGCGCGAGCGCGGTCGAGTTCGGACGAGATGGAGACGTCGGTTCCCTCGATTTCGACAATGGTGTGTGGCGACTTTCGACGCGGGATCTCGCAGGCAAGTTCGACCTTCTCGTGGAGTACGGCGACGCAGTACGACACAAGGAACTCAACTTCGTGGCAGCGCCCGACACCGAGGACTACCGAGTCGTGGGACGGCCAGAGAGCTGGGTCGTCGAGACTTCCGCTCGAGCGGTTCGACTGACCTCTGAGCGTGACGATGACCCCGGGGACCCCCCTGATGTCAAGCAAGCTGCGGACCGGACGTATCTGGGGCGCGACGTCGGTCACTTCGCGACCTGTGCGACTGAAGCCGCCTGGGAGATCACCACCTTCGGCGACAAGTCCTCGCTGCGCTGCCTCGTCCCCGAGGCCGACCTTGATCCCACCGCACAGAGCGCCAATCGAGGAAATCGACGGAGGTGGCGCCGACTGCTCGGCGGCACCGACGACTCGGGTCTCGACCCCGCCATCGCAGCGAAGCTCAGATCCATCGTCGCTCGGCCCGACAGTCACCTGCCCACTTTCCCGGCAGACATGCGACCCACGGTCCAACACGCAGAAATCGCCAGGACGATCGACGAGGTCGAGCAAGTCGTCGGCGCCGTCGCCGCGATCTCGAATCGGCGACAGGGCATGGATCGGCAACAGCTGACCGGCCTCCTCTGCGACGTGCTCAGGATCGAATGGTCCCTTGCTCGAGACGTCATTCGTTCTTGGCAGGAGTGCTCGTTGATCGACGAACTCGTGAACACACGCTGGTCTGGACGCCGAATCATCGCCCGACGTCCAGCGATTCAACTCTTCGAGGTCGACGGCGTGGCCATGGCGACGTTGTCCGGCCTGACCTTGGGTTCAACCCGCCGAGGGCTGCGGGCGGCAGCAGAACAGGGCGACATCGAAGTGATCGAGATCGGAAGTCTGAGCCCGTACGTCCCCGCCAGTCTCGCGTTCAGATGCGACCACCACGAACGACTGCGCCAGTTCGCCGCGACTCAGAGAATCGAGGCTCGAAGTCTTCGGCCGGATCCCTTCCACGTCAGCAAGTCGCGAGACCTGCTGATTCCAGAGCCGGGTGGCTACGTCGACACACGACAGTCGATCAACATCGGTGACTCGGTCGAGATGCGACGGTGGCGGAGACAGGGAGCCCCGAGCCATTGGACCGTCGTCGGTCCCGAACGCTCCACGTGGACTCACTTCTACGACGCTGCCAAGTTCTGGGGAGCGGCGTTCGCCGGCGAGCCAAGCGTCACGAGGATCGACGATCGTCGACTCCATGTCGCCAAGGCCCATCTCCCGCTCACGACCGCTCGATGGCTCAGCGCCATCGGCGGCCCGCTCCCCGGTCCGGTCGGGGACGGACACGAATACCGTGTATGGGTCACCGTCAGCGCAGGCGACCGACCTCATCATGACAGGCTTGACCCAGTTCGTTCGCTCCACACTGGACGCACTCACAGACTCGAGGAGAGAAGCACCACATGTATGACCCACTCGGCGGATTCCATCGAATCCGCGAGCAGTACATCACGTATCTCGAGACTGCGTTCCGCATCTCCGACCCTGCCGTGAGCGCGGAACGCCGGGCCTTGCTCGAACGCCCCGGCGAGCTGTGCACCGAAGCCCTGATCGAGCCGATGGCGCGATACCAGGGGGTCGACTGGAAGCTCGAGCAGCTCGCCGAACTCGATCCTTCGCCGCTTCCAGCGCTCGATGCGCGTGTCCTGAGCTTGTATACCGACCTCGTCACGAACGGGCTCTTCGATCGCGGTGACATCGCGTTGCACCAGCACCAGGTCGAGATGCTCGAACGGGGCACGCGGGACGGCACGCCGGGAATCGTCACGTCCGGCACCGGTTCGGGCAAGACCGAAGCGTTCCTGCTCCCGGTGCTCGCGACGATCCTCGCCGAGTCGTCCTCATGGGCGCCACCGGACGAGGGGTACCTGTCACGGCGGTGGTGGCACGATCCGAACGGCGATCCGAGAGACAAGTACACCCAGATCCCTCAGACCGAGCGCCCGCTCAAGGCCAACCCAGACGCCGATCCGTTCGAGCTTCACCGCGCCGGAGAGAACCGTCCGGCAGCAGTGAGGTGTCTGATCCTGTACCCGATGAACGCTCTGGTGGAGGACCAGCTCAGTCGCTTGCGTGCCGCGCTCGACGGTCCCGAAGTTCGGAGGCTGATGCACGACGAACTGAACGACAACCGCATCTTCTTCGGGCGCTACACGAGCGAAGCGCCCGTGACCGGATTCAACCGCCACCCACGGCGCGCAGCGATCGACGACTACCAGCGTCGAGGCCGCAAGCTGCAAGAACTCTTCGACCGCTGTCTCGACATGGAGCGCACTCAGGAACGGCTCGACAAGATGATCGAGGCCGGCGACTTGAGACCCGAGGATCGGTACCTCTTCCCGTCGGTCGACGGCGCTGAACTCGTCTCGCGGTGGGACATGCAGGCAACGCCGCCCGACATCTTGATCAGCAACATCAGCATGCTCGGGGCGATGCTGAATCGTGAAGTCGACGCCGGCATCTTCGATGCAACCAGAGAGTGGATCGAATCGAACGAAGATGCGCGGTTCCATCTCGTGCTCGACGAGTTGCACCTTCACCGGGGAACCGCTGGAACCGAGGTCGGTTACCTCGTTCGACTCCTGCTCGAACGCCTCGGCCTGACCGATGAAGCGCACCGGCACAAGTTGAGGATCCTCGCTTCGAGTGCTTCGCTGCCGGTCGAGGGCGAGGATGGCGTTCGAAGCACGCAATTCCTGTGGGACATGTTCGGCGACCACGGCACTGCGACCGCTGATGGGCAGCGCGCCAGCACATCAGATGCCTGGCGAGATGCGATCGTGCCGGGCTCGACCCACGCCGACGAACCTCGCACGACACATGCCCTCGACCCGGCCGTCTTCGCAGGTGTCGTCAGTGCGTTCGGTGGGACACCCGTCGACCCCGCCACCACCCTGCCGCACCCGTCGGAGGCGGCGATCTGGAGTGATGTTGCGGCAAACCTGTCTGTCGAGGGGGACCTGTCCGATGGGTCACTCGTCCGTCGAGTCATCGAAGAGCTCGGCCGGAGAGTGTCGCTCGCCTGTTGGTCCGATGTCGATGGTCGCGTTCGAGCGACCGAGGTCTCGACGCTCGCTGGGAGACTCTTCGGGGATGAGGCACGCACTGACGCGGTACGAGGGCTCCTGCTCGTCCGGGGCCTCGGCGACCTCTTCCGGACCTGGTACCCAGCATCACCGCAGCCGGTCGCTCCGGCCTTTCGGTGTCAGCACCTTTTTCCGCGGAATCGAGGGTCTCTACGCCCCTGCAGATCGAGGTGAGTCCTGTGAGCCAGTGCACCGCAACGGGAACCGGATCTTCGGTCGTCTCTCGGTGGAACGCTCCGTCGGGGTGGCCGGCGAATCGAACGCACGCGCCCTTGACCTGCTGTACTGCGAGAGCTGTGGTGACCTGCTCGTCGGCGGGCTGCGTCGAGCCCAGGGCAACAAGTTCGTCGAGCTGCTGCCCAGCGAGGACAATCTCGAGGGTCTGCCGGAGATGGCGAGGACAGGTCGGTTCGAAGACCTTTCCTTCGAGCAGTACGCCATCTTCTGGCCGAACGAGCGGCACGACCAGCCTGAGTCTGCTCATCAACTGGAGTCGTGGGTGCAGTGTGACCTCGATCCGATCACAGGTGTCACTGAGAAGGGTTGGTCGGGGCAGTCGGAGCGGATCGCAGGGTGGCGCTACCAGCGAACGAACGGTCAGGACTCGCACCGCCGGACCCGGCAGTCGCCGGGGACGAATGTGCCCTATCAGTGTCCATCGTGCGGGACCGACTACTCGAAACGTCGAGCGGAGCACCGGCTCTCACCGGTGCGGCATTTCCGGCCCGGCTTCGCCAAGACCACACAGTTGCTCGCGTCGGAGCTCTTCGAGTTGCTGAAGACCCATTCCGACACCGCGAAGCTGGTGTCGTTCTCCGACAGTAGGCAGGAGGCTGCCCGCGTGTTCGCTCGACATCCAAGCCCGTCACCACGAGGACCTGCGGCGCACGATTCTAATGCGCGAACTCGAGCGGGCGGTTGGTGATCGGCCATCGCCCGAGGAACTCTCGACACGCCTGGCCGAGATCTCGGCCGAACGGCTGGTGGCGGTGGAAGCGAACGATTTCGCCCGCGTCACCGAGCTCACCCGTCAGCACGACGAACTGCAGGCAGCTGGTGATGCAACGGCGGCTCCCATCGTGCCGCTGAGCGATGTGATCGACGCCTCGCGAGACGGCAGATACCGGGGACCGTCGACTTCCAGGGAACCGTTGCACCCGCTGGTTGCGACCTACGCTGCCCTCGGCATCCACCCCTTCGACCCGGCGGGTATCCGGCGGATCAAGGGCACCGTCGGTTCGGATGATCGGTGGTTCGAGTGGCCCGAACTCTTCGAACGTTCAGGCGGCGACGTGGACTGGCGTGACCACAGCGGTGACCAACTCTTCTACGACGGGGCGCGCACGGCGCTGGTGCAGGAGGTCGAACGATCCGTCACCGAGATCATCTTCAGCAAGACCTACTTCTCGTTGGAGGAGACGGGACTCGGATATCCCTGTCTCGCACTTCGTGAAGGGGAGTCGGAGCAGGACCGCGCGCGTTCGAACGTGTCTGTTGAGAGTGTTCGCAGACGCCTACCGATTCGCTGACAGCCCGTACGGCGACCACAGCCCCAAGGCATGGATCGATGGGCACGACGTGAGTGCTCGGGTTCACCAGTTCGCCGAGGAGGTGTGGGGAGCAGACGCCGGTGACAACTTGACGGCGTTCATCGAGAGAATGCGGAATGAGGGCCACGCCGATGGCCTGATCCAGACGAGCCGTCTCCACGTGCAGTTGGTGGATTCTGAAGATGGAGCGTGGCGATGCCTGCGTTGTAGCCGTGTCCATCTCCACCGTGGTGCTGGGCGCTGTACACGTTGTCTCGAGCTGCTTCCGGACGAGGCCAACACCACGGCGGGTGCACTGAGGCAGGGCAACTTCGTCGGGAGAAAGATCGTCCGATCGGATGGCTCGGTCTTTCGTCTCCACTGTGAGGAATTGACCGGACAGACCGACAGTGGGCCCTGAGCCACAGCGCGCCTTTCGCGACGTGTTGCTGCAAGAACGCCGGCCCCGCCGCAACCATGCCGGAGACATCATTCGCAATGACGACGGCGAGATCCAGTACTTGGACTCGCTGCTCGTTCTGGCCCGAGCGGAGGAGATCGATCTTCTCGCCGTACGACGACCATGGAGGTCGGTATCGATATCGGCCCCTTGCAGGCGGTGCTCCAGGCGAACATGCCGCCGCAACGCTTCAACTATCAGCAGCGTGTCGGTCGTGCTGGGCGCCGGGGTCAGGCGTTCTCGATGGCCTTGACCGTGTGCCGAACGAAGAGCCACGACCTGTACTACTTCCGTGAGCCGTACAAGATGACCGGAGACGTTCCTCCTCCGCCCTTCCTGCGCGTTCGCGGCCGGAGATCGCTCATCGCTTCGTCAACAAGTCCTGGCTGAACGCTGCCTTCGAGCATCTGCGATCAGGGCGGCACGACCTGGCCGGCCGACGACACGAGCCCGCCGACATCCATGGGGAGTTCCTGCCAACCGACCTGTTCCAGGCTGAGCCGGCGCGGGCCGCCGACCTTCGTGCAGCACTTCGAGAACACGAAGGAAGCCGCGACCCGCTTTGCCGAACTGATCGCCGACCACTCGGTTCTCGAGGTCGGCATGATCCTGCCGGACGCCGATCAACTCGTCTCGGAGATCGAACGGGCCGTCGCCCGGCCAGAAGTGCGGCAGTCCGGTCTCGCCCATTCACTGGCCGAGGCGGGACTGCTCCCCATGTACGGGATGCCGACACGGGTCCGAAACCTCTACCGGGACCCCAGGGGTCGAGGACTCGGTGGCGTCGACTGGGCCGTCATCGATCGCGATGTCGACATTGCGATCCACGAGTTCGCTCCCGGTGCGAGCATCATCAAGGACAAGCGAACCCACCTCTGCGTGGGATTCACCGGATCCCTGATGCCTGCAAGCTGGAACGACACGGTCGACCCCGTCTCGTCGGCCTTCGGGGAACCGTTCTGGATGGTCGAATGCCCTGGCTGCAACTCGTGGATCCGTCACGATCGACCGATCGAGGAGGCAATGTTCTGCGATGAGTGTTCGGCCCCGCTCGAGCCGGCGAGGGCGCGTCGATGTCTTCGAGCCGCTGGGCTTCCGGACGGACTTCCGGCCCAAGGACCGTGACGACTCCGAGCAGACTTCCGGTCGACACCGCTCGATCCATGCTGAGCACTCGGCGCTCTCACTCCAGCCGTCGACTGGCACCAATTTGTCCGTCGACGTCGTGTCGTCGGGGCGTACCTACCGCGTCAATCGTGGAGGGTTCGACGAAGATCAGGACGCATGGCCCGGGTTCTCGGTGCGGGCGCACACGACACCGACCGGCTTCGGACGTCGACAGCTCCAACTCACCAACCAGTGGATCTCCACTCGGACATCGGCCGACACCAGCTTCACGAACTCACTCCTCGATGCCGGGCCGGAGGAGTCGGACTTCTGGCTTGCCGCGCCGAAGACCACCGACCTGATAGCGGTCTCTCCTACCGTCGCGCCCGCAGGCCTCGCGGTCCACAGGCTGCTCGGCGAGCGGTCCCTCGAGGGGAAAGTGGGCCAGGAACTTCTCGACGCGATGCAGGCCACGGCAGTTCGCGTGGCTGCACTGTCGGCGGCATTCATCATCGTGGGCAAGGCAGCGCTCCACCTCGACGTCGACCCGGAGGAGTTCGACATCATCGATCCTCGCATCGCGTGTCCGGCAGGCGTCAGGGTCCCCGTTCTGCAATTCGCTGATCGCCTGGTCAACGGTGCGGGCTTGTGCGCCACGCTCGGGCAGTCGGATCCAGCTTCGGGCGAGAGTGTCATCGGTCGCCTGGTCCGGAACATCATCGACGATGCCGGCCAGTATCCGTTGACGCCGTTCGGCGATCCACGGCATTCGCTACGAGTGCACAGGAGCCTGCTACCGCTGCCTGCTGCGGCACAGCAACCAGAGCCATCACGGCTTGCTCGATTGGCGACTCGGGCTTGCGTTCGTCGGTGCACTGCGAGATCCAGTCTTCTCCTGTGGCCTCGATGGCGACGACAGCCACCCCTCGATTTCCGATTGGATGCCACTCGTCGAAGGTTCGCTCAGGCGATTCAGTTCTCTCGTGCCCGTTGCGCAGGTCGAGCGGCTGGAACACGCCTTCGCCTTCAAGATCGGACCGTCGACGCCGTGGGCAGTGGTGGTGCACCCGCTCTGGGATGTCGGCGCAACGACCGCTCCGTTCGAAGAGGCGACTTCGCAGATAGGTGCAGGGTTCAGGACCGTCGATTCGTTCAATCTCGATCGACGGCCGTGGAAGGTGCGCGAGGCACTGGAATCGCCGTGACGGCGCTGCCCACCCTGCCGACATCGCTCACCGTGCCGGAACGGCTGTCCCCGTCGTTGCTCGGGTACTGGTCGAGATGTGTCTTGAAACTGATTGCGACGAGCGGAGTGAATCGAACGGTCGTCCCACGATTGCCGGTTGGCCCGGACGCCGAGTTCGGAACGATCGTGCACCAATCGATCGAACGGGCGAAGCGAGGCGACTCGGATCCGCTCCTCTGGTTCGAGCAGGCCCTGGACAGTCGTTCCGAAGAACTGGCTCATGGCGAGATCCCCCCGAGTTACGCCGACATCCGGCTGGCAATCGATCCCGTGAAGTACCGGAATGCTCGCGAACTGATCGAGTCCCACACATCGTCCGGCACGCAGGGCCGAGGAAAGACGTGGAACGTTCCGCGCCGGCGTGGTCTGGAAGTAGGTCTCGAATCGGAGGCACTGGGGCTCTCGGGACGGGCCGATCAGATTCGAGATCATGATGATGGGAGCGTCGAGATCGTCGACTTCAAGACCGGTGGTGTTCTCGACAGCGACGGTGAAATCAATCCGGGGTACGCCCTCCAGCTCCGGGCGTACGCCTTGATGTTCTCGAGCAAGAACCGGATCTCGATGTCATCCTCACGCTCGACAATGGACAGGTCACCCGCGTCGCTGCTCACCCTGACTCGCTCGATGAGGCACGCGAAACTGATCGGCCGGATGGTCTCTCAGCTGCCTGGCGTCGGAGAGATCGTTCCGGACGAGTTCGCGACGCCCGGCCCGGATTGCGCATCATGTGACGTGAGAGCGTCGTGCCAGAGCTATCGATTGGCGGCGCCGATCTGGTGGCCTGACGTTCCAGAGGAGGTCGGCCGTGCACCTCGCTACACATGGGGCAGGCTTCACAAAGTCGACACTCGTGGCGAATTGACGACTGTGCTGGTCATCGATGCCGCAGGTCGGGCCGTGAAGGTCGATGGGTTGACCGACGCTCACGGTCTTCGGGAAGCGGTGGTTGGCGAGCCCGTGCACTTGTTTGAGTTGGAGGCCGACTCGCACCAGCGGGGCTTCGGTGGGGAACGGCCACACCCACGGATCTGGCACGAAGTCTCACCGGACCGGTCGAGGCGGCGAGCTTGGCGCCTCCTGCGCCTACGTCGGGGACTGACGTTTCCGGACGGCGTTTCTCGCAATGTGGGTGTTCAGGGGGTGGAGTGTGACACCCCATGGCGATGATGACCCTCATGAGCACGACACACACTCTCGGCGCCACCCCATATCAACCTCGGACCATCTGAATCCCAATCGTGTAGTTTGGTTCGGCGTGTCGTCGTCGGGGTCGTTCAGCGTTGCCGGGTTGTTCGCCGGCATCGGCGGGATCGAACTCGGGCTCCACGAATCCGGCGGTCGCACCGAACTGCTGTGCGAATGGTGGGAGCCGGCGCAGGCCGTCCTCGCCGAGCGCTTCCCCGGCGTTCCGCTCGCCGGCGACGTTCGGGAACTCGACCGGCTTCCCGACGTCGATGTCGTCACGGCCGGGTTTCCCTGCACCGACCTGTCGCAGGCGGGTCGCACGAAGGGCATCACCGGTGAGGCCTCGGGTCTCGTCGGCGAGGTGTTCCGGCTCCTGAAGGGCCGCCGAGCGCCAGTGCTGGTGCTCGAGAACGTGCGAAACATGCTCGTGCTCGATGGCGGCCAGGCGATGCGCTACCTCGTCGACGAACTCGAGTCGCTCGGGTATCGATGGGCCTACCGACTCGTCGACTCCCGCTTCACTGGGGTGCCGCAGCGGCGCCAGCGGGTCATCTTCGTCGCTGCACTCGACCTCGATCCCCGCACGGTGCTGTTCGCCGACGAGGCTGGCGAACCAGACGACGAGTGGTTCGACGACACCGCCTACGGCTTCTACTGGACCGAGGGCCTTCGTGGCGTCGGCTGGGCCAAGGACGGAGTGCCGACCCTCAAGGCTGGTTCGACCATCGGCATTCCATCGCCGCCAGCGATCTGGAACCCTGGCGCCGACGCGGATCGTCTGATCGTGACACCGCAGATCGGTGATGCGGAGGAGATGCAGGGTTCCCTCGCGGCTGGACCGAGCCTGCTGGGATCGTCTCGACACGGAAGGGCACCCGGTGGAAGCTCGTCGGCAACGCGGTGACTGTCGGTGTGTCTCGATGGGTCGGAGAACGGCTCATGACGCCCGGCGAGCCGCTGGTCGAGGGCGTCGCCATGACGTCGGGATCGAAGTGGCCGACCGCGGCGTACGGATCGAAGGGTGATGCGTGGGCCGTCGACGTCTCGTTGTGGCCGAAGCAGATGCCGTACCGACACCTCGCCGATGTCGTGGACCTCGACGACGCACCGCCGCTGTCCGCCAGGGCGACGGCCGGCTTCCTCAATCGAGCCGAGCGCAGCACCCTCAACTTCGCCGATGGCTTCCTCGCTGACATGGCACAACACGCCGCACTCATGTCGGGGGAGCGTGCCGTCGCCTGACGAGCCTGGGGCACTCGACGCCTCCAACGGATGCCGTCCGCGATCGGCTGCGGCGGCAGGGACGAGCGCGACACCGAACCGGAGATGCGTCTGCGGCGAGCCCTGTTCGCCCGAGGCCTTCGCTATCGAGTGGATCGTGCACCGTTGCGAGGGGTGCGCCGGCGTGCCGACATCGTGTTCGGGCCGGCGAAGGTGGCCGTGTACGTCGACGGCTGCTTCTGGCACTCCTGCCCCGAGCACGCCACCGTGCCGAAGAACAACCGTGAATGGTGGATCGAGAAGCTGGAGGCCAACGTGGCACGGGATCGCGACACCGATCGGCAGCTCGCCGAGGCCGGTTGGCAAGTCATCCGGGTCTGGGAACACGAAGACATGGAGTCAGCGGCGGACCGAGTGATGCAGCTGGTGCGGCCCGGCTCGTCGTACGGTGACGGCGATGACTGAGCGCAAGTGGGCGGACCTCGACCCGGACCCGGCAATGGTCGCCGCGCTCGACCGGGCCGATGCCGGAGGATCGAGAGCCGAGGCGCTGGTGTCGAGCGCGTCGACGAAGAACGGCTGGAGCAATCGCCTGGCCGATGCGTGTGCGGTGATGGTGGCCGACGAGTTGCGTCGCCACTCGACTCTGAAGTCGCTCATCGTGCGGCCCCAGGACGTCGGGCCGGCCGAGCCGCTCACCTTCGTCGCCGGGGATCGCAGCAAGAAGGTCGACGTCGTCGTGTCGTCGATCGTGTCGGGCCTCCAACTCGGGTTCTCGTTGAAGGGCATGAACTTCCGAGACGGCAAGGGCATGCAGTTCGACAAGAACCTCACCGGCCGGACCTACGAACTCCAGGACGAGGTGTCGGTCATCCACCGGTACCAACCGGCGGCGTTTCTGGTCGCCCTGTACTTCATGCCGATCGCCGCCACCGTCGACAAGCGGTCCGAGGGCTCCACGTCGTCGTTCGCTCGGGCTGTCACCCACCTTCGTGCCCGCACCGGTCGACTCGACCCGACACTGCCGAGCCAGATGGACCGCGTGGACGCCGCAGCGATTGCGCTGTACGTGCCCGGTGACGTCGAGACCGGCGGGGAGTACGACTACGCCGACGACCTACCGCGTGGAGTCGTCCGCTACTTCGACGTCGAGACCGATCCACCGAAGCGAGGACGCCCGAGGATCGACACGACGCTCGACCTCGCCGGGCTCGTGGATCGAATCGCCACCAAGGCCTTTCCATCGGACGAATCCGTTAACTGGGCCGAGCCCGAGAGCTGATCGTTTGCCGGTTACTCGGTGGTCGGATTGCTGCAGACCTACTGTTCGTCGTAGGACGAGAGGAGCAACCATGGCAGAGCATGTCGTGAGAGTCAGCCAGCCGACACGGGAGGTGGTCAACGCCGACTACTCCTTCGAGATCTTCAGTGACGGCGAGAAATCGGAACGCTCGACATCTCCAAGGGGACCGTCGACTGGTGGCCCCGGAACGCGAAGTCCGGTGTCGAGGTCCGCTGGGAGGACTTCGCCACGTTGATGGACGCTTGCTTCGTCGACACGCCCGGGATGGTGCGTGCCGCTCGCGACATCTCGTCTTGAACGGTGAGGTGACGGAGGGTCGGAGGAGGTGGGGCGGGTGAACGAATCCGAGGCCCGAATCGCGATCGAGTCCTTCGGGATCGAGAAGATCACCGACCGAGAAGGACACTGTCGGGTCAGTGGCCGGCGGCCGGCCTCAGCGAGGCGTTCAAGCGCATCACGATGGACGGTGCGCTGATCCGGTCGCCGTAGAGCCAATACTCGGTCCCCGCTGCGGGCCGCACCTCAGCGAGGCGGGCGCCGTAGCGCTTTCGCAGGATCTCGAACACCTCACGGAACCGTTCGATGCTCTCGTAGTACGCAGGTTCTCTCCAGAATTCGATTCCGTCGTGCGAGAGGATCTGCCACTGTTCGCCGTCGTGGGTGACCGCATCCCACACGATCACAAGCGACTCGCCGGGGAGATCGGGGAGTTGGCCCGCCTCGTGTAGGTGTGGCTGCGCTTCTTTCCACTTCTGCCTGGCCTCCTGAGCCTCCATCGCTCCGAGGTTCGCGATCGCCCGCTCGTTGCCCTCGGCAGCCGCGGCGCGAGTCTCGTCGAACGTCGGGAAGGGGATGATCAGGAGCATGGCATCGCACGCACCGCACGTCACATCGACGAGATCTGCGTGAACGTCCTCGTGATCACGCGGAAGACCGGTCCAGCCACAAGACGGACATGTGATCTCAACCGAGGAGTCGTAGTCCCAGAAACTGAGGTGTCGTGCCACCACGTCAACCGAGCCGCTCGATCAGATTCCACTCGGTATCGGTGAGGAGCATCGGGTTGCCGGCGAAGGGTTGACGGATCACGCGGGCCTTCTCGAAGCCACCCGCTGCGAGGAGATCCGTCTTCAGGACAGGCCGATCCACGAGGTTGTGGGTCCAGTGCAGCGGGCAGAAGTTGCCCGGCACTCCTCGATCGTCGGATTCGACCCAGTCGTCATCCTTCGATCCAGCGAAGGGTGCCCCACTGACGCGCCCGACGGCGTACACACCGGCGGACGGCCGCTCACCCAGAGCGCAGCGTTGTCACCGATCGACACGTCGTCGAGGTGCTGGGTGATCAGCCAGTCGATGTCCGACTCTCCGTTGTGCAGATGGTCCAGCATCGGGAATCGCTTCGGGTTGCCGTGGAACAGCCAGTTGGACATCAGAGAACCTCCCAATCCTCGTCACGGTCGAACGATCCGATCAGGCCCTCGAACAACAGCCCCGCTGCCTTCTTGGCTGCTGTCAGCTTGTTGTCGATCGTCCCGGCGGTGACGCCGCGTTCCTCGGCGATCTGCTTCGACGACAGACCCTCCACGTACTTCGCGTGCAGCAGCGCACTGATCCTCCCCGGAGATCAGTCGCCCAGGCGCTGTCGAAGTCGACCTTCGGTCCGCAGCGAACGAACTGAAGCGCATACCTTCTCCGCTCCTCATCTCGGCGATGAGCAGACCCACCATCGTCGTCCTCTTCGTCGTGCAGCCCGTGGCGGTTCGCTGCCGGCTTCACCCATGCGGCGGTCGCGATGCGAGCTTCTGCCCAGCCGCCGGGCATGGTTGCGGGCGACCACGCCGACCCACGCCCCGTCGCTGTTGCTCGGCGTGTCGAGACGTGATCCCAGTTCTCCTCGAGCTTGCGTGACCGCAACGTCGGCGGCCTCCCGGATCACCTGGTCGTCACGAGACACCTGAGCCGCGGCCTTGCGGGCGACGGCGAGGTACTCCTTCTGCTGATCACGGGAGAGTTCGAAGCTCATCTCGTCAGAGTTCATCGACACCTCCCGAGAACTCCTGAAGGCCGCGATGAGAAACCGGTCGGGTCGCCGACTCTGACCTTTTGAGCAGCGACGTGCTGTTCCCGACAACAAGGAGTCATCATGGCGAACCTCGATTTCATCACCCCCCGCCTCGCCACCGGCGGCGACCTGCCGGAGCGCACCCGACGAGGCCCTCCGCGTCCTCCGGGCGTGGCAGGACACTCGGGATCACCCACGTGGTCGACAACCGCTTCGAGTGGAACGACGACGACCTCGTCGCCGAACACTGCCCGGAGATCCAGTACCTCCACAACGGCGTCGACGACGCCGGCCAGCAGATGCCCGACGAGTGGTTCGACCCCGGCACCGACTTCGTCCTCGGCGCCCTCTCCGAGCCCGACACCAAGGTGCTCGTGCACTGCCACATGGGCATCAACCGTGGCCCGTCGCTGGCCTACGCCTGCCTGCTCGCCCTCGGCCAGGACCCGATCGAGGCGATGACGACGATCCGCACGGCCCGCCCGATCGCCGCCATCGGCTACGCCGACGACGCCCTCGACTGGCACCACCGCACCCGCGACGTCAGCCGTCCGACCCAGCTCGACAACTGGCACCGCCTGGAGCCGTGGCACGAGGCGAACCCGATCGACGTCGTCCGGATCATCAGGCAGATCCGCCTCGGCGAGGCGAGCTGAACCACGGGGAGGGGCCGTCATGGCCCCTCCCCATCCCGAACCACCGATCAACACACAACACAAGGAGACAACCACCATGAGAAACGTCACCGTCAACCGCGACGAGTTCCTCGTCGAAGTCACCGCCAACCGGGAAGCCCACCGGGAGGTGTTCGAGGAGGCCCTCGAGGCTACCACCGGCGGCTGAAGGCCGAACTCGACCAGCGGGTCCGCGACCTGAAGGCCGGCCGCCGCATCAACCAGTACATCGGGCTCCCCGAACCCGAGGACCACACCGACGACTACGACCGGGTCATCATGATGGCCCACATGTCCGTCGAGGACACGATCACCCTCAGCGAGGACGAGTTCGCCATGTACGTCATGGACCAGTGGCGCTGGAAGCAGGACTTCGCCGAGACGACCCTGCGCTACCTGCGTTGATCCGCCGGCCGGATGGGGCGCTCGTGTGCCGGCGCCCCATCCGGCCGGCTCCGCGTTCAAGTTGTCACCGTCGTTCGTCGATCTTCGAACATGCGACTCGAGTTCCACATCCTTGACTGCCACCTCCGATGAGTTCACAGCCAGCAGATGACAGGGTGCTCCACGTCAACTGGAGTCCGTTCGAACCCGTCGCTCACGTGGTCAGCAGCGCAACGATGGCGCTTGCCGCGGAGGCGGACGATGCGCCGGTCCTCGTCGACTTCGGAGACTTACGCCGGTCCGGTGACCTGGATGAGTTGGCCGATCGGTTGGACCGGCTCTGCCAGGGGAGCGTCGAGGAATACGTCGAAGCGATCGAGCGCTCGGCCGAACGAGAGCCTGACGAGTGGCGACCTGGGTCAGCGGCTCGCTGCGCTCGATGACGTCGTGTTCAACGGGGTGCCCGAGGAGGAGTGCGACCCATCGGAGGGGTGTGAGTTCTTGCCGGCCGACGATGACGAACTCGAACGTCGACGACGAAGCACCGGCTGCGGAGTTCCGTGGCTACAACATCATCGCCAAGGCGATGTCGGACGACATCCCGACCGACCTCTTCAAGGAGTTCTGCGAGTCGGTCCACGGCAACTCACCGCTGTTCTCCGGCCACATCGACGACCGCGTGGAAGCCGACCGGCTGCCAGCCCTGATCGCTGCCCTCGAGGCGCGCGGCTACACCGTGATCAACGATTGATCGCGTCGGTCATGGCGCTCACGGCGAGCGCCGCCGATGTCGCTCGCCCTCGTTGCAGTGGAGAGGTTGAACGACTCGCTCCTTCGTAGGCCCTCACTCCTTCGTGTCGAAATCCTCAGCAGCGACACCGCTTCGCTTCAGGAAGTCCTCCTGCTGCGCTGCCGTCCGCTTGCGGATCTTCGCAGGCACCTGCGTCGTCCACTTCGATGGTTGCGTCGGCCGAGCAGCGTGGACGACACCGACACCGAGCTCTCGGGCGGCGATCTCGATCTGCTCCCACTTGGGGCCGTCGCAGACCGGGCCCTCGTAGAACACCCAGGAGAAGTCGGCGCCGCGGCCGAACTCATACGCCTGATAGATCGACCTCACGTCGAAGCCATCCGCCCGCTCCACCTCGATCGCGAGGTAGACGACCTCGGGCTTGGAGCCTGCACGTCGCCGGACCTGGCCGACGAGATCGGGTTGCGACCACACGCCACGGTGGCGCTCGGCGGTGCGTGAACAGTGAAGGATCGACGATGTTGCGCATTGCGTTGTCCTCGCCCCATCGATTCTTGATCCCCCGGCGCACCTCCTTGTACAGCCCCGGCTTCTGGCCGGTCTCGCTGCCGAAGTACTGCACTCCGTGCTTCACGACGTTGATCGGAGTGGAAGCGTCGGCGTCGAACTCGCGGGCCTTCGCCTCGACCTTCTCGGGCGTCCACTTGTCGCCGAGCTTGTCTGCGAGTTGATTGAAGTTCGCCTTCTCGTGCGGAAAGGTCTTCAACGCCTTGATGAACTGGTTCTTGTGTGATGGGGCGCCCATCGGGATCTCTTCTTTGTGGTCGATGGTCTCCGTGATTGCCGATCTCGTGCTCGGATCGAGGCCCGTCAGTATGGGATCGGGCGAACTCGGCAATCAGGCCGAGGATCGCTTCGATCGTCTGCTCAGTTCTGGGCGTCGGCTCCGGCGTCGCCGAGCACGTGCGCACGGAGTTCCTCGGCCGTGCCCGAGAATCCCTCGCAAGTGACCTCGGTCTCGGACTCGTCGTAGTCGGGGTCCATGGCCCCCACGGCATCGACGAATTCCAACATGCCGGCCGGGTCGAGGCTGTCGCAGCTCGACGGACGACACCGTGAAGTCACCGTCGGTCCACGGCGTCGAGAGAAGATCCCACAGGTACTCGACCACCCGCTCGCCGACGGACGCTGGGCGGCCGAAGAAGACATCGGCATCGCTCGGCGAACCAGCCCCGCAAGCACCCGAACTCGTCGCTCTCAATGACGATGCCGGTGTACTCACTCTCGATCGAGAGCCATCCTTGCCAGGTATCCGGGCTGGATCTGCACCCCAGAGGCCATGGCCCACGAGCACGAGTTGGCGCATCTCGCCGTCGACCCAGACCTGCCACTCGCCCTCCTCGCCATACGGTTGGACCGCACCGGCCCAACTCTCAGCATCCAGGTGAAGTGGAGGCTCCTGTCGACGAAGCAGTCCTCCCACATCGGACCGATGAACTTCGTGTCTCGGGACGAGGTAGAGGTTGGGATCTTCGAAGACCTCAGCCCATGGTCCGGTCTTGACCTTGGCTGAGTGATCGATGATCGAAACCGTGCGTCGCTGGTGCCACGTTCAGGAACCGGGCTCAGCTGCACCACCGCCACCCAGCCGGTGTCTGTCCTCTGGAAGCCGATGTTCTCGCTTGCGATCTCGCCGGACGAGCAAAGGACCTCCGAGGCGCGTCGCGACGCATCTTCCCAACCGGAGTCCATCTCACGTAGGCACTCCAGCGACGGAAGCAGCCGTCGTTGTGTTGACCTGCGGAAGCTTCTTGGCCACCAGACATCACAACTCCTACGACGAGACCATCATGGCCGATCGCACGGCCGGTGAATACTGCCAGACACCGATCCCGAGCCACCGCACCGCTCGTGCACACGATCGGAGATCGGTAGCAGCACGGATGCGTCGACCCATGTGGGACAACTCGTTAGCGTCATCGAAGTGCGCACCACCATTCGTGTCGACGAAGAGGCCCTCGACGCGCTCGGGCAGCGGGCCTTCGAGCCGGGACCACTCGGCGGGCAGGAGGATGACGGAATCGAGGCCACGGCGTGGTGACGGCTCGCTCATCGACGTCGGATCCAGGATCGGGAGCGAGCAGGCCGGTCCACGACCAGATCACCACGATCCTCAAGCGGCTCCTCTCGATCTGAGCGACACGAAGATGGCCGCCCCTCCACTGAACCACGCCAGTCGCCGCTGGGATCTCCGGTCCTGCGGGTCCGTCTCGTGAGCGATGTCGATGCGCTGCTCGCGTCGGCGTTCGGCGATCGGGACCAGATCGTGACGCCCTGGCCGCGGGCGGGTCGCACGAAGACGACGCCGCTGTACGACCGCGAGTTGGTCGGCGCGTTCGTCGACGAACCACCGCAGCTCGTCGACGTCGACCCCTCGTCGCTGTGGTGCACCCAGCCCTGGGTGCTGCGCTCGCACGTGCGTCACTACCTCAGCGGTGTGTGGGAGCGCACCGGCCGGACGTCGGCCGACATGCACGTGCGCGCCAACCGCTACCCGCTGCTCTACACCGACGCGAAGGGCCGCACGATCATCCTGGCCGGGCACCACCGCTCGCTCGCCGCCATCCTGCTCGGCCGCCCGGTGCGCGCCCGGCTCGTCGGGGTGCGACCCGGCAGCGGTGTCGCGATCACGCCGAGCGTCGTCGCCGGCCCGACCACCGACCTGCCTCGGGCCCGTGCCGCGATGGCGCCGGCGGAGCTCCGAGTGATGCTCGCCGCCGACGGCCTCACCGACGACGAGATCGGTGAACGCCTGCGCTTCGCCGGGGTCGACGACACCTGACCCGTTGACGACCAGCGCGGCGACGGCCCCCGGAACCCTGCGACACCCCTCGCGTAGAATTGTCCTTGTTCATCCAGATGACCCGAGAGACCCGGCTCGACGACGGTCAGACAACCGGCCCGCAGGGGCACGGTGCCAACGCCGGATCCGATGAGGAGAAGACCATGTCCACACCACCACGTTCCACTGGCCGCTCGGGCGGCTTCGACGGCTCGCTCGACGCCGACGAGCTGCTCGAACTCGGGCACGGCCTGAGCGACCTCGGTCGCGTCGACGAGGCCTTCGAGTACTACACCGCGGCCGGCGCGCTGTTCGCCGCAGCCGACGACCTCGAGGGCGCTGCACTGGTCGACATGAACATCGGCATCGTGGCGCTCAACGTCGGCGAGTACGAGCGGGCGCTCGACCTCCTGACGGCAGCCGCCGAGGTGTTCGTCGACGACCCCGACCCGGCGAACCTGCACGCCTGCTGGTTGTCGATGGGCCCGGCGCTGCGCGGTCTGCGCCGCTTCGACGAGGCGCGGATCGTCATGGAACGACTCGTCGACGCCCAGCGCGAGGTCTGGCGACCCCGAACTCCTCGGGCACGCGCTCGTCAACTTCGGCAACCTGCTCGGCGCGATCGAGGAACCTGACGCGGCCCGCGAGTGCTACCTCGAGGCGATGAGTCTCTACCGCAACCTCGGGCTGGCGGGCGACGAGGCGGTGTGCCTCAGCTCGCTCGGCGCGCTCGCCCGCGACGGCGGCCAGTTCGACCTCGCCGCCTCGCTCCAGGCCCGGGCGATCGACGCGTTCGCCGCGCGCCGGTCGACCGTGCGACGTCGCCATCGCCCAGTACGGCCTGGCGATCACGTGCCTGCACCTGCGCCAGTGGGTGGCGGCCAAGGAGCTGGCCGTGTTGGCCACCGGGCGTGTCGGGCACCGACCTCGATCCCGGCCTAGTGCTGTCGGTCGCGCTCGAACACCTCGGCGACACCGAGGGCGCCGAACGGGAGCGAATTGGATTCCACGAACGAAACGACGAGGCGACGATCGCCGAGGAACTGGAGGTGTTGCCATGACCGGCTACGACGTGATCGGTGACGTGCACGGGCGCGCCGAAAAGCTGGGCGGGTTGCTGCGCAAGCTCGGATATCGGGAACGCGACGGCGCCTGGCGGCACTCCGAGCGTCAGGCGGTGTTCGTCGGCGACCTGGTCGACCGTGGCATTCAGCAGCGCGACACCGTGCGCATCGCCCGCTCGATGGTGGACGCGGGCTCTGCGCAGATCGTGCTCGGCAACCACGAGTTCAACGCGATCGCCTACTCGACCTGGAGCGAGGAGCGTTCCGACTTCTGTCGGTCACGCATCGGCAAACAGGGCAAGAAGCACTATGAGCAGCACAAGGCCTTCATCGCGGAGTTCGGGCTCGACAACCCCGAGGCGACCGAGATGCTCGACTGGTTCCGGACGATCCCACTGTGGCTCGACCTCGACGGGCTGCGCGTCGTCCACGCCTGCTGGAGCGATGCCGACATCGCACACCTCGCCGGGCTCGTCTCGCCCACCGGTGGCGTGACCGACCAGATCGTGATCGACGGCACCGACCCCGAACGAGAACACCCCACCTACGTCGCGATCGAGACGGTCCTCAAGGGCCCGGAGGTCGACCTCGGCGGGCGGGTGTATCTCGACAAGGGTGGGCACGAGCGCCGGGCCGCGCGGCGCCGGTGGTGGGACCCCACCGCGACCACCTTGCGGTCGGCTGCGCTCATCCCTGACGGCACTCTCGGCACCGACGGCACGCCGTTCCCGGAGCTGCCCGACAAACAGCTCAAGGGCGTCAGCCACGTCTACACCGGCGACGTGCCCGTCATCGTCGGGCACTACTGGGAGACCGGCACACCGAAGGTGCTCGACCCCAAGGTCGCCTGCGTCGACTACAGCGCCGGCAAGGGCGGCCCGCTCGTCGCCTACCGATGGGACGGCGAGGCCAACCTGATCGACGCCCATTTCGTCAGCTTCTGACCGGCGCCTCACGCGCCGCACCCACTCCACACACCCCTCTCGAACGGAGACCCTAATGGCCCTGCTTCACGACCCTGGCATCCGCATGCCCGCACACGAGTCCGATTTCTCGGAGACGTCCTGGCTCATCTCGTGGCCCGACGGCCCGTGGCACGTCCACGACGTGGAGGTCGGCGGCACCGTTCTGCTCGTCGACGCCTCGAGCCAGCGCATCGTCTGGGAGACCCGGGTCACGCACTCGTTCGCCGTCCCCTACGAATCGGTCGACGACCTCGCCGTCGAGATCCTCCGACGCTGGGGTCTCGTCGTCGAGGTCCCCGAGATGGTGCCCGGCGGCTTCGCCATCGGATGGCGCGCCGAGCCCGTCGCCCGCCTCGACCGGGGACCGATCGACGGCGTCATGGGCGTCGACGGCGAGGACCTCAGCCTCACCGGCTTCCAACAGACCGAGCACATGTCCGACGCGTTCAACCGGCGCTGGTCCATCGGCGACGAACCCGAGGTGTTCTGCACCGGACGGCCGCCGATGGGCTGGTTCGGCCCGAACTGACGGTCAGTTCGCCGCTGCCAGCGACGTGTGTCAGCACAAATCGGCAACGAGTGCGACGCACACGGGTCCGTGGGGGCGGCGTTCGGCAAGGGCGATCGGATCGTGGAGCCGTGGCCTCGGGCGGCGCGCACGAAGTCGGCGCCGCTGTACGACCGCAATGAGGTCGGCGCGTTCGTGGCCGGGCAGCCCGTAGCGCCACCTCGACACCGGTTCGTCCTGCGTCAGCCGAACGCCCGGCCGCGAAGTGTCGACCGGTTCGCAACGTCTCGCTGCCTATGAGCGTGGCCGGAGCATCGGCGGGTCGAGGGCGTCGCCGCCGTCGGAGCGGTACACCTTCGCCGGTGGGCCGCCGCCGTGGCTTGGGCGGCGCGCGCGAGTGGGCTTCACGAAGCCCGGAGTCGCGAGGACCTTGCGCCGGAAGTTGGCCCGCTCCAGCCGGACACCCCAGGTCGCCTCGTAGACCTCCTGCAGCTCGCCGAGCGTGAACTCCGGACCGGCGAGCGTGGACGCGAGCGTCGTGTACTCCAGCTTCGCCCGCACCCGGTCGAGGGCGGTGTCCAGGATCTCGGCGTGATCGAACGCCAACCCATCCCGATCGACCTCGCCGACGGGCCACCACTCGGCGCCCGCAGCGTCGGTGCCGGCAGTCGGAGTCGGTTGCCACGGCGACAGCGCCGCGTACGCCACGGACACCACCCGCATGCGCGGGTCGCGATCGACCGCTCCGAACGTTGCGAGCTGCTCGAGGTGCACGTCGGGCAGATGGTCGGTGTCGATCCCCGTCTCCTCGCGCAGCTCGCGCCACGCCGCCTCCTCGACTGATTCCTCGGCGCCGACGAACCCACCGGGCAACGCCCACGACCCGCTGAAGGGCTCCACCCCGCGTTGCACCAACAGCACCGTCAGTCCCCGCTCGTCGAGCGCGAACACGGCGATGTCGACCGTGACTGCGAACGGCGGGAATGCTCGTGGGTCGTAGTTCACGTCACGCCTTGTCTCGCAGCGGCGGTCCACCGGGCGAGGCCGACGCACGCCATCACGAGGAACAGCACGTAGAGCGCAGCGAACATGTAGGCCTCGGTGGCGACGTACAGGCCGATCGCCGACACGTTGACCGGTCCGATCCACAGCCACCACGACTCGACCTTCTTCCGTGACATCAGCAGCATGGCCAGGATCGACCCGGCGACGATCGACGCGTCCCAGTACGTGTAGAGGGCGTCGGCCCAGCCGGCGTCGAGGACTCGGCCGAGCACCAGGGTTCCTGCGACACCGCTGGCCAGCACCGCCAGCCGCGAGCGCGCTCCCAGCGTCGTCACCGTGAGCTCGGTCTGGCCGGCTCCACCACGTGTCCACTGCGCCCATGCCCAGGCCTGCACGGGGAGGTAGAACGCCCAGTGCAACCAGGTCTGGCCGACGAGTCCGATGTCGCGGAAGAACCAGCCCATGAAGACCACCGACACGATGCCGACCGGCAGGGCGAGCACGTTGCGGCGTTGTGTGATCCACACCGACCACAGCGACGTGGTCGTGCCGACGAATTCGACCGGTGTCGGCGTGAACTGCGGTGCCAAGCGATCGGCCGCGAACGCGTAGACCGCGCACGCGACGAGCGACCCGACTCCCGCGATCGCGGCCTGACGGTGCTCCCACGGTCGCCCGAACCAGGGCGCGGCCGCTGCGTCGAGCGGTGTGTCGGGAACGGTGGTGGTCATCGGGATGTCTCCTCAGTCCAAGGGATCGAATCGGGTGAGCGGCGCAGCGACCGCACGGGCAACCGCGAGCCGTTCGTCGGGCGTGCCGGTCAGCACGGTCCACGGGGAGCCCGACGTACGGACACGCTCCAGGGTCGCCTCGTGCATCGACTCGCGGTGTTCACGGGACTCGCGTGTGCCGTCCTGCACCCAGTCGAAGTCCGGCGCACACACGAGGTAGTGATCGGCTCGACGAGCAGCGGCGAGCGCGTCGAGTTCCGAGTCCGACCGCCCGAGGTAGCGCTCGTGCCAGACGGCGGTGACGAGCGCATCGGTGTCCAGCACCACGACGCCGTTCGTGGCGCACCGGGCCAGATCGTCGGCGAGCTGGTGCTGGCCGCGAGCGATCCGACGGAACTCCGCAGTCGACCAGTCCTGGACACTCAGGTGACGGCGACCCTCCCAGTAGAAGCGGCCGTACTCCGGCACCCACACCGTCGCCAGCTCGGCCGCCAGTGCCGAGGCGAGGGTCGACTTGCCGGTCGACTCGGCACCGACCAGCACGATCCGACGCGCCAGATCGGCTCGCGCCGCAGGGACCAACCACTCGAAGTTCGCGCCGAGGTCGGCTCGTAGCGCCGTGCCCGATGTCGGGAAGGTCCCGCGCTCGAGGTCGACCGTCTCGTGGCGGGCGCCCATCGCTGCAGCCCATCCCGGACCCCAGGGCTCCGATGTGAACGCGACGTCGGGCGACCGTCCGAGGATCGCCAGCGCTCGCTCGGCCCACGGTTCGTTCGCTGCGGGGAGATCGTCGGGTGTGATCACGATCTCGACGTTGGACGGGGCACTCGTCGAGCAGCCATCGACGTCGCAGTCCGGCGTCGAGGGTCTGCTCCTCGTGGTCCCCCAGCAGGACGACCAGGCGGTCGACCTTCGATGCGGCGGTCGTCACGAGGTGGAGATGGCCGAGATGCGGCGGATTGAACTTGCCCACCGCCACGCCGAGCACCTCTTCGCTCCTGCCGTTGTCGTTCATAGTCAAGGAGACTATATAGTCAGCCAGACCATGATTCCATCTTCCTCCAGCAGACCGGATCGAGATCCTCTGTCGACTGACTCGCGAGATCGGGCGACCGGCGCGCTCGTCGGGCTCGCCGTCGGCGACGCCGTCGGCACGACCCTCGAGTTCCGGCGGCCCGGCACGTTCGCGCCGGTCGACGACATGGTCGGTGGCGGGCCGTTCCGGCTCCCGGCAGGGGCGTGGACCGACGACACGTCGATGGCGATGTGCCTCGCCGAGTCGATCCTCGACACCGGCGACCTCGACCCCGCCGACCAACTCCGGCGCTACGTCGCATGGTGGCGCGGTGGCTACTGGTCGTCGAACCGGCACGTGCTTCGACATCGGCGGCACCACCGCCGCGGCGCTGTCGCGCTTCGAGCGCACCGGCGAAGTCATCGACGCCGTCATCGACGAGCAATCGGCAGCCAACGGTTCGCTGATGCGGTTGGCCGCGGTGCCGATCCGCTGGCACACCGACATCGCCGATGCTGCCGACCGATCAGGCGAGTCGAGCCGCACGACCCATCCCGCCGGGCGGCCCGTCGACGCGTGTCGACTGACCGGCGCGATCATCGCTGCACTCATCCAGGGTGTCGACGCCGCCGACGTGCTCGACGCCGACTTCTGGCAGTGGGGCGACCTGCACTCCGCGGTCGAGGCTGTGGCTCGAGGGTCGTGGCAAACGAAGGAGCCGCCGGAGATCCGTGGCACCGGCTACAGCGTCGACGCGCTCGAAGCGGCGTTGTGGGCCGTCGGGGGAGCGGACGACTTCCGCAGTGCGGTGCTGCGCGCCGCGAACCTCGGCGACGATGCCGACACCACCGCCGCCATCGCCGGCCAGATCGCCGGTGCCCGCTGGGGCTTCTCGGGCATCCCGGCCGGCTGGCGCGAGCGGATCGTCCGGGCGGAACGGATCGCCGGCATCGCCGGGAGGCTGCACGACACTGCCGTCGGAGCGCCGGTCGAGGAACCGTGGCCCCACGACGACACCGTCCACGGATGGTGGGCCGAGCCGGGTGCCGTGCTCGCCGGCGAGTACCCCGGCGCCAAGACGGCGGACGCTGCGGAGGCGAAGATCGACCTGCTCGTCGACCACGGGGTGCGGACGTTCATCGACCTCACCGAGCCCGTCGACGGGCTCGCCCCGTATGTCGATCACGTCGAGCGGATCGGCGCGCAGCGTGGGCTCGAGTTGCGTCACCGCCCGTTCCCGATCCCCGACATGGGCGTCCGCCCGCACGACGGCTACGACGAGATCGTTGCCGCCATCCGCGACAGCACCGACGCCGGCGTGGTGTACGTGCACTGCTGGGGCGGGATCGGCCGGACCTCAACCATCGTCGGGTGTCTGCTCGTCGACGGCGGACTCGACGCCGACGACGCCCTCGCCGACATCGACCGCCGCCGGTCCGTGACCCGCAAGGCCCACCAACCGGCACCGCAGACCCCATCCCAGATCGACGTCGTCCGCACCCGCGCAGCGCGCAACTGAGCGCTGCCGGTCGCGGGCGGCCTCGTCACGCGCAGAGAGCGGAGGGCGAGGCGCGAATCGACGCTGGTTGTCTGCGCCGTCGTATCTCCATGGGATGAGGGTTCGCGCTACAGGATCTCGAGATCCCTGCGTGTCACGAGGCCGAGATCGATCGCTCGGATCACGACGACGTTTCGATCACGGGCGTCCTCGACGAGACCGAACGCCTCGTAGATCTGCGTCAGATGACGCTCGGTCACGCTCTTGCTCTGGATCAGACGGCGACACAACTCGGGGTTGCTCGGCGTACCTGCCGGCGCATCACCGAGTGCCGGCTCGCAGAGAGCAACCAGGGTGCGGAACCAGGCGTACGGGCGGCCGTTCGACTTCTGCCATCGAGCGTGGCGCTGACCGCCGGGAGCGAACCGCCTGGTGGGAGTCGCGACCTCGTGGCCGTCGTCGAACCACCGATCTCGCATCTGCGGACCCCAGGCCTGGTCCCAGGCGTCGGCCAGTTCGCTTCCCTCGACCAGCACGTCGAGGTAGTCGCGCGGACGCGCCCAACTCAACGATGATCGAGCAGTCTCGGAACGGGATCGGAACGGGGCCGACACCACGAGGAATGACCAGCTTCGAAGGAGTCGTCCGATCCGTCACCGACACACCGATCTGCGAGCCCATGGTCACCAAGGAGAAGCCGCGCGTGGTCACGGTCAGGATGCCGTGGAGACGGCTGACCGACTCGTCCGTGCTGATACCCGCAACGCCCTTCTGCGTTCGACCAAAACGGAATTCCTCACTTTCGAGAAGTGAGATCCGCTCGCCGTCTCGCCGAGGATTGGTGACGTGCACACTGATGGCGGCCGCAGCATCGCCTCCCGCTGCGAGACGTTCAACCTCCCGCATTGTCTTCATGATGCTCCTCCGAAAGTCGCGGGTGTTGCCCTCTGCCATCTCACGCGCTGGAAGCAGATGATCTCTGCATGCATCGACCCCCAACCCAACGAACTGGAGGAGCGCTTTCGCCCGAACCGGTTCGCAACATCAGCCAACTCACCGACCGGCTTTGGGTCGGCGGTGATCTCCCCGACGACCACGACCGAGCGCACGCCACCATCGAGTGGTGGCATGACCTCGGGATCCGCCGAATCATCGACACGCGAGTCGAGTGGTCCGACGAAGGACTGGTTCGCACGACGGCGCCGGACATCCAGTACCACCATCTTCCACAGGACGATCGAGGACAGCGGATTCCCAACGCTTGGTTCGTCGCCGTCGTCGCCGCTGCCCGTCTCGAAGGGGAAGCGACCGGGGCCGTCCTCGTCCACTGCCACATGGGCATCAACCGAGGGCCGAGCGCAGCTCACGCAATCCTGATGGACCAGGGATGGGATCCGGTGACGGCCATCGATCACATCCGTCGATGTCGACCTGTCGCTGCGGTCGCCTACGCGGAGGACGGACTCCGCTGGTGCCATCATCGAAACGCCGTGTCGACGGATCAGCGTCGACGAGATCGACAGCGGCTGGAGGACTGGCGACGCAGTCACCCTCACGACACCGTCCGCATCATTCGTCAGATTCGGATGAACGATGCACCGTGGAGGGCGTCGTGAACGAACGCAGCGACGGCCCGGGCACGCATCCTGCCGCGCCCTTCACCGGCACCACCCGGGACGGGCTGACATTCCAGTTCCTGACCGAGCCCGAGGGGACCACCTGGGCGGAGGTCAGGCGGAGTGATGGTGAACTGATCTCCTTCGAGGAGGTGGATGGCGACCATGACGCCTCCTCGTTCGCGGCACGCTGGGTCGCCGAACGCCTCGAGGCAATCCGCCCGGTTCGCCGCTGCTCGAACTGCAAGCTTCCCGTCGATGTGCTGCCCCCGTGGACGGCAGCCAGGTATCCGCAGCCCAATCACGCGGTCCGATTCGATCTCTGGAGCCGGTGGACCGATGCCGGTGACGACGACGAGGAAGGCGAGTTCCTCGCTGGGACGGCCATCTGCGTGACATGCCGTGACGACCTCGTCGCCCGGCACGAGTGGCTGATCCCGCTGTTCCGTCTGCCGGGTCGCCGGAGGCGCGCACGATGAACGCACCTCCATCTCAGTCGCAATCCTCCGCACCTACGCTGGACGGGATGGCGGAGTTCCTCTTCTCCCGTGCGGAGGGAGCACCGCCGCGTGGTCTCGAGCCGGACGACATCGGCACACCGATGTTCTTCCAGATGTGGCGCACCCGAAAGCACCCGTATCACACCCTGGCCGAGGGCGACACGCTGTGGTGGGCGGACCAGCGGAGCCGTGAGGTTTGCTGGGAGCTGCGTGTCCGCAACCTCCGACGGTCCCAGTACCACTCAGTCGCCGGGGGCCTCGACCGTTTGCGGCGGTGGTTCGGGATGCTGCCGATGGACCTCAACGGCTATCACCACGGCGTCCCGCCCGAGGGCTGGCTGCTTGCATGGGACTGCGACGTCGTGGGGTCGGTCGAGGTCACCCTTCCTCGCGGGTGTCAACTCGGCAGGAACGGCTTCAGGCAGGTCGAGTCATCCGAGGCTCGACTGCTCGGCCTGCCGGCGCCCGGACGGCCAGCGAAGTGGCCGGCAGATGAACTACCTGCCGAACCGGACCTCCTCGCACCCCCGCGGACGCGTCACATTCCGGTTTCGGTGCGAAACGAGGTGCTGGAGCGCGATGGTCGACGCTGCGTCCTTTGCGGCGCAGGTGACCCACCGATGCACATCGACCACATCTATCCCTACAGCAAGGGTGGATCCAACGATGCCGACAACCTCCAGGTCTTGTGTGGCCCATGCAACATCGCGAAGGGGGCGGCTGCAGTGTCGGGCGTCGTCCTCGTTCCGGTCATCGAGGAACTCGGTCGAGTTGCAGCCGAGCGTCAGCGCGCAGTGCCTCGGGATCCCGCAGACCTCGCACAGTTCATCGGAGAGCTGGTTGCAGATGGACGAGGCGCCGATGCTCTCGAGCTCGCCTGGGCGATCGAGCGGCATCCCGACGCAGGCGTCGCCGTGGTGGACGGGGTGTCATCGGCACTCGATGCGCTCGATGGCGACCTCGCGGTTCATGCTCAGCTGTACGGTGCCGTCATCGCAGGGGAACCCGTCGACCCGCTCATCGAGTTGGCTGCACACGACGACCCTGAAATCAGCCATCGTGCTGCTGTGTGCCTCGCTCAGGAACTTCCTGAGGATCGAGCCATGCCGTACGCGCGCCAGGGGTACGCGTCGCAGGATCGCTACGTGCGAGCCCAAGCCGCGCTCCAGATCGGGGCTCTCACCAGCGATGATGACGAATGGCGCTCGATGCTGTTGGAGGCGTACGAGCAGGGGGATCCGCTCACTCGCTCGACAGCGGCCTTCTGGCTCGGGGCCGAAGCTGACGACGAGCAGTTCGCCTTCGTACTTCTCGAAGAGGCCATGCGTTCGCCGCTTCCCGGCGTGGCCGCCGCGGCAGCTCGGGCAATTGGCAAGCTCTTCGCGGATGATCCGGCGGCCGCTGAACGGTACGAGCAGGCGGCACGAGAGATCGAGCCACGCTGAGGCTCGATCACTTCATCTGTCGTGATGTCCACTGCGTTAATCGCTCATCCGGGTGAGTATGACCCGGTTATCTCTTCGGTCGTGAAGACTGCCGTGTCGATCCCGGACCCCATCTTCGAGGCGGCGGACCGGCTGGCCCGACGGCGGCGGATCTCGCGGTCGGAGCTCTACGCCGAGGCGCTGGCCCGGCTGCTCGAGACCGAGAA
>CAVVFC010000001.1:0-957475 GCA_963747465.1 uncultured Alphaproteobacteria bacterium | reverse complement strand
CAAGCTGCATACGAGGGTTCGATTCCCTTCACCCGCTCCAGCCTTGAAATATTAGCGACCCCCGCGTGTCGGGCACTTTCCTCGATGTTCGGCGTGTGCCATCAGATATGCGGCGGCGATCTTGCCGCCTGGTTTGAGGAAATGAAGATGTTTTCCAAGTCGTCCCGCGGTGTGGCTGCGATTCTCGTTCTTGCTAGCGGCCTCTCCGCCTTTGCGAGCGCAGCCAGCGCCGCCGATGTCTCCTTCGTCATGCGCAACCAGCACCCCAATGCGCTGCGCGTCGAACTCTACAGCCAGGACCGCAACCACGTGTGGCCGGGCGGCGGCCAGGACTACTATCTGGACGACGGCGAAACCAAGGAGATGTCGCTCTCCTGCAACCAGGGCGAGACGATCTGCTACGGCGCCTGGATCGATGGCGACGAGAGCACGTATTGGGGAACGGGTCCCGGCAATGCCGAAGCCTGTGACGACTGCTGCTATGTCTGCGAGGGCGGCGAAACCGAGGAGATCATCCTCACGGAATGATCCCTTTCGCGCGTCGCGCGCGCGGCTGGTACCGCCAGCCGCAGCGAAGCGGCGTCCCGGTGCATCGGCGGAACACCGCCGGTGCCCGATGCCTTCAGCGACGGAGGAACCCGGCGTGACGAGAGAACCGTTCCCTTCGCCGACACCTCCGAGGCCGTTCCCCGATGATCCGGGCCCAAGCCCCGATCCACGTCCGCGCCCGTTCCCTCCATCCGAGCCGATGCCGGTGCCGCCCGTCCGGCAAGGATGAAACGATCCAACGACGACCGGTGCGCCTGCCGCGGCTAGGGACGCGGGTCATTCCAGTGCACCATCGGCAGACCGGCAACGGGGCTGCGGAACCACGGGATACGGATGCCGCGAAGCGATCCGATGTAGACGTTGCGCAGGTCGGGGCCACCGAAGGTGACGCTGGCGAACCAGGGGGCGATCGTGCCGCCGGCGGCGAGCATCAGTTCGGGCGTGGATTGCCCGCGTTCGAAGGCGTCCAGCAGCCGCTTGCTTGCCTCGGGATTGTCGTCGTCGAGGATGATGCGCAGTTCGCCATCCGGCGTGATGGCAAAAATGCGATCGGTCATGACATGCGTGCCCCACAGGTTGCCGTAGGAATCGAAGGCGATGCCGTCGATGAAAGCGCCGTGGTCCTCGGGCCCGAAGGTCTGGCGCTCCGACAGCGAGCCGTCGTAGGCGACCCGGAAGCGGGTGATCTTGCGGCCCGTCGTCTCGACCACGTAGAGCCATTCCTCCTTGGCATCGAGCCGCACCTCGTTGGTAAAGGCGATGCCGGTCGCCACCGTGCGCACGTCGTCGCCGTCGACCAGCACGATCGAGCCGTCCTCGATGCGCCGGCTGGCGGCTTCCATCCAGTTTTTGATCTGGGTGGACACCGTCACCCAGAGCCGGTCCTTCGTGTCACGCAGCACGAAGTTGACCTTGCCGATCGGCTCGCCGTCTATCCGGTCGAGCAGCACCTTGGTCTCGCCGTCCCGGGTCATGATCTCCAGACAGTCGGTGCCGAAATTGGAGATATAGATCGAACCGTCGCGCGCGAAGGCGAGGCCGTTCGGCAAGGTGCCTTCGGTGAAGCGGCTGGCTTCGTCGGTAGCGCTCTCGAAGGCGCTGGCGTGGCTCTGCGCGATCAGCTGCTGCGAGCCGTCGGGGCGGATGTGCATGACGCCTGAGCGTGCGTCGGCCGCCCACAGGCTGCCGTCGCGCTCGGCGAGGATGCATTCGGGCCGCTGTAGGTCGTGGCCGACATACCGGATGTCCGCCGCGCGAAACCGTGAAGCCCTCGATCGGGTTCGTCATGTCAGACCTCCACCCAGCCGTCGGGCGTCTTCATGCGGTGGCGAATGGTGTTCTGCCTCCCGAGCGTCTGCTCGATGAAGCAGCCTTTTTTCGCCGTCTCGATAAGTTCGACCACTTTGTCTGCGGGGGAGGGGCTGTCGATCAGGACGTCGATCTCGAAGCTCTTGGGCGCGGTCTCGTAGACCCGGCCGGCAACCTCCCAGTTCCACTGCACCCGCGTCTCGACCTTCAGGTCGTCGAGCTTGACGTTCAGCCTTTTGGCGAAGGCGCGGATCTGCGTCATGATGCAGCCGGTCAGTCCGCCGACGAAGAGCGCCAGAGGGGGCGGCGCAGAGGCGTCCCCGCCATGGAAAGATCCTTCGTCGGTGGCGAGCTCGAACGGCCCTTCCGGGAATGGGAGGGACATCGTGACGGCGAGTTCGTTGCGCATCTTGCCGACTGCCGTGCCGACACAATCGAACTGGACGATCGCCTTGTCCTGAACGGGAGCGTTCATCAGAACGCCACCCGGTCGCCGCCCTTGAGGGCGAGCATCTCGCGTGCTTCCGCCGGAGTCGCAATGCCGTGGCCGAGTTCCTCCAGAATCTTGCGGATCTTGGAGACCTGCTCGGCATTCGACTTCGCCAGCTGTCCCTTGCCGATGTTGAGCGAGTCCTCCAGCCCGACGCGCACGTGTCCCCCCAGCAGGGCGGCGTGCGTGATGAAGGGCATCTGGTAGCGTCCGGCCGCCAGCACCGACCAGACGTAGTCGTCGCCGAACAGCCGGTCGGCGGTCTGCTTCATGAACGAGACGTTTTCCACGTCGGCGCCGATGCCGCCGAGAATGCCGAAGATCGACTGTACCAGGAACGGCGGCTTGATGAGCCCCTGATCGACGAAATGAGCGAGATTGTAGAGATGGCCGACATCGTAGCACTCGTGCTCGAAGCGCGTGCCGCAGCCTTCGCCAAGATGTTTCAGGATATAGGCTATGTCGCGGAACGTGTTGCGGAAAATGAAATCGTCACTGGCTTCCAGAAAGGGCTTCTCCCAGTCGTGCTTCCATTCCTTGTACTTGTTTGCGAGCGGATGCAGCGCGAAATTCATCGATCCCATGTTGAGCGAGCAGAGTTCCGGCTGCGCCTTCAGCGGGGCGGCCAGCCGCTGCTCCACGGTCATGCCGAGGCCGCCGCCGGTGGTGATGTTCACCACGGCGTCGGTGGACTGCTTGATGCGTGGCAGGAACTGCATGAAGACCGCCGGGTCGGGCGTCGGCCTGCCTGTCTCGGGATCGCGCGCGTGCAGGTGGATGATCGACGCGCCGGCCTCCGCCGCCTCGATGGACTGCTGCGCGATCTGGTCGGGCGTTATCGGCAGGGCGTCGGACATCGTCGGCGTATGAACGCCACCGGTGATCGCGCAGGTGATGATGATCTTGTCGTTCTTGCGGGCCATGGTCCGTTTCCTCAGTCGTTGAAGATGGCAACGGCGCGGGTGAAGCCCGCGGACGCGCCCTTGATCTTGAAGGGGAAGCAGGCGATCTCGTATCCCGTCGCCGGCAGCTGTTCGAGGTTGGAAAGCTTTTCGATGTGGCTGTAGCCGATCTCCATGCCGGCGCGGTGGCCTTCCCAGATCAGCTTCGGGTCGTGTGTCTCGGAGAATTTCTTGGCCGTGTGCACGAAGGGCGCATCCCAGCTCCAGGCGTCCGTTCCCGTCACGCGCACGCCGCGCTCCAGGAGGTAGAGCGTCGCTTCGCGGCCCATGCCGCAGCCCCTGGAGACGAAGTCCGGCTGGCCGTAGCGGGCGCCGGCGGCGGTGTTGACCACGACGATGTCGAGCGGCCGCAGTTCGTGTCCGATGCGCTTCAGTTCCGCCTCTACGTCGGCGGCGGTGGCGACGTAGCCGTCGTCGAAGTGGCGGAAATCCAGCTTCACCCCGGGATTGAAGCACCATTCCAGCGGCACCTCGTCGATGGTGATCGCCCGCTCGCCGTCGTTCATGGTCGAGGCATAGTGCCAGGGCGCGTCGAGATGCGTGCCGTTGTGGGTCGAGACCGTCAGCTGCTCCACCGCCCAGCCCTCGCCATTCGGCAGTTGGTCCTTCGTCAGGCCGGGGAAGAAGGGCAGGATCTGGCCGGCTGTCATCTGGTGATCGAAATAGTCGATCTTCGGCAGCGTCATCGGCGGGTCGGAGGCGATCCCCATCTCCAGCGGGACGGACAGGTCTACGATACGGCGTGGCATTCGGGTCTCCTCAGCGGCCGAGCGGAAGGGTTGCGATGGATGGGAAGATCAGGACCAGCACGAGCACGAACAGCATCATCAGTGCGAAGGGCGCCGCGCCCTGGAAGATCTCGCCGAGGCTGATGGTGTCGTCGTCCAGGGTGGACTTGATGACGAAAACGGAAATGCCGAAGGGGGGCGTGAGCAGGCCGATCTCGACCGCGATCACCGTGACGATGCCGAACCAGACCAGATCGACGCCCATGGGCTGGACGACGGGCAGCATCAGCGGCACCAGGATCAGCATGATCGAGGAGGAATCGAGGATCGTTCCCATCACGATCACCAGTGCCACATAGGCGAGGATGACGCCCCAGTAGCCGATGTCGGCCGTCGCGACGAAGGCGCCGAACTCGTTGGGCACGCCCGACAGCGCCAGCATGCGCGAGTACATCTGCGCGGCGATGATGAGGAAGCACACGGAGGCCGTGACGAGCCCTGTGTCGGTCAGCACCTGCCAGAAGTTGGACGGCGTGAGCGCCCGCCGGAACAGGCCGATGACGATGGCACCGAGGCAACCGACGGCACCCGCCTCGATGGGCGTGAAGGCGCCGGTGTAGATGCCGCCCAGGACCAGCAGGATCAAGCCCGCGATCGGCAGGCCCTTGGTGATCATCTCGCGCGGGCCGAGATCGTCCTCGGTGTCTTCGGACAGGTTCTCGCCGATGAAGGAGGGCCAGAAATAGGCCATCGAGATGACGCCGCCAGCGAAGACAGTCGCCAGCAGGATGCCCGGCAGGACGCCCGCCACGAAGAGGTCGCCAACCGACTGCTCGGTGAGCAGACCATAGAGAATGAGCAGGAGGCTCGGTGGGATGAGCATGCCGAGAACGGAGGAGCCGGCGACGACGCCGACG
Source organism: uncultured Alphaproteobacteria bacterium (assembly GCA_963747465.1). Taxonomy (GTDB): domain Bacteria; phylum Pseudomonadota; class Alphaproteobacteria; order Rhizobiales; family Rhizobiaceae; genus Aquibium. Next base: position 952,521 of record CAVVFC010000001.1, on the reverse strand, counting down.
GAGAATTTCTTGGTATAGCCGTGGCGGACCATCTCGGGGACCGCGATGCGGGTGAAGACGGCCGCCGAGGCGATGGAAATCCCGGTGATGGCGGCGAAGATCGCGTTGGCGGCGACGGTGGAGACACCGAGCCCGCCCTTCAGGCGCCGGAAGAGCTGGTTTGCGACATCGTAGGCGTCACTGCCGAGGCCGGTGACCGAGACCAGGAAGCCCATCATGACGAAGAGCGGCACGACCCCGAAGAAATAGGAGGAAATTGTTTCCGAAGCCGCCAGTGCCAGAAGCTTGCCGGCGAGCAGCGGCGACCCCTTGATCAGCCAAACGCCGACGTAGGAGCACAGCATGAGAGCTATGGGGACCCAGAGGCCGGCGTAGACCAGCACCATCATGGCGCCGAGGGTCGCCAGGCCGATCTCGAAAGCGCTCATCGGCTGCCCCCGGCAATCTCTTCCGGGCGGATGACGCCCAGCAGGGCGATCACTCCAGCAATGACCATCTGCACCATCAGTGCCACGCTGCCGATAAGGATGACGAGCTTGACCGGCCATTCGGGCGCGGTGAAGTCGCCGACAGTGCCGACATAGGTTCCGCGCTCCCACGCCTTCTCGAAGAGCGGGTAGCTGGCGGAGAAGAGGAACCAGATCAGGGCCAGAGCCGCTGCCACGTACAGGAGCTCGATCGCGCTGCGCGTGCGCGGCGAACGGCGCGACACGGCGTCGAGGAAAGCGTCGGTACGCGTGAAGCGGCCCATGCGGAACGCCTGGGAGACCTGCAGGAAGACGATGGCGACGATGGACATGGAGACGATCTCCGGCACGCCCGAAATCGGCGACAGGAAGAATTCGCGCCCGATCACGTCGGCGTTGACGAGGATGACGAGGCCGAGGATCAGCAGCGTGCCGATCACGTTCAGCGCCGTCGACATCGCGTCGGCACACTGGCGGATGGTCTTCATCGGCCCGGAGCCGCGGCGCGGCTCCGGCGATATTTCCACAGACATGGGATCAGTCTTCCGAGACTATTCCTGGTCCCAGTTGCGGACCGGCTTGCCGCCGGCGGCGCGGATGGCGTCCATGTAGGCCTTCAGGATCTCGGTCCCGGCCTTGCCTTCGCTGTCGACCTGCTTGGCCCAGGTCTGGGCGACGTTGTCCATGCCGGCGGCCCACTTCTGGCGGAATTCGTCGTCCACCTCCGTGATCGTGGCACCCTGTTCGGCCATGGCCTTCAGGCCTGCCTCGACGGCTGCGCCGAGATCGGCGAGATAGGCCTCCTTGAAGGCTTCGCCGCCCTGCTTGAGCGCCTGCTGCACGACCTCCGGCTGCTCGTCGTACCAGTCCTTGTTGGCCGCCAGCGCGCCCGCATACTGCGCCCCGAAGCCGACCTTGGTGATGTAGGGAGCCACCTCGTAGAGCTTGCCTGGCAAAGCGGCGGTCGCGAAGACGATGACGCCGTCGTAAACGCCGGTCTTGATCTCGTTGTAGTAGGTCGTGAGATTGCCGGAGACGCCAACGGCCCCGGTTCCGGCCAGCCAGTTCACCGCCGGTCCGGGCGCGCCGATCTTCTTGCCCTTCAGGTCGTCGATGGAATTGACCGGGAAGGTGGTCATCAGCAGATAGTCGTCGATAGCCGACGGACCGCCCAGATATTCGAGATCGTTCTCTTCCCAGGTGGCGAGCATCTTCGGATTGTCGCGATGCAGCGCGTCGACCGTGTTGGCGACGAGGACCGGATCGCTGGAGACGAAGGGCGTGTAGTAGCTGACGTTCTGCAGCGACAGTTTCGCCGGATCGAAAACCGACGAGATCACGCCGATCTGAGCCAGTCCTTCCTCGGTGGCCTCGAGTTCGTCGCCGACCTTGGCGAGCGAGCCGCCATACTGTTCGTCCCAGTTGATGGTGTAGTCGGTGCCTTCGAGCGCCTTGTTCACCGTGGGGATGAAGGTCTGGCTGGCGTGCTTGACCCAGCGGAAGACCGGCGGATGACCGGCGACGATCGTGGCATCGATCGTCTCCGCCTGCACGGCGACGGCGGAAGCGGCGAGTGCCGCGGCAGCCATCATGGACTTCAACATGCTGTTCTCGAACATAAAAACCTCCCTTTGTTCGATCTGGCGTCTAGTGGTCTTTCATCAGTGCGCGGACCCCCGCGCTGGAAAAGGCGACGACGGACCTGACGAGTTCCGGCGTGCCTATGCGGTCGTAGCTGCCTGACATGCGGCCGGCGCGTCCTTCGATGCCGACCGACGCGATGCCGGCGCCGAGCGAGAGCAGATAGGCACGGATCGCGTCGCTGTCGCTCATGTCCGGTTCTATCGCCCGGAAAGCATCGACGAACCGCCGTGCGATCCCGTCGAAGTTCTCGGCAACGATGCGCTTGGCGAGGTCGTCGACCGAGTGGGTGAGAACCGCAAGCAGCTTTACATATGAGTATCCACCGAGCTCGGCGTCCATGCCGAGTTCGATCAGAGGGGCCAGGAACGCCTCGACCAGTTGCTCGACCGTGGGCTCGCCATTGGCGAAGAGAATCGAGAGGCGCTCCTCACGCTGCGAATTCACGAAGGTCGAGCGGCGAACCATGATCGCCCTCAGGAGACCTTCCTTGGAGCCGTAGTAGTAGGCGATCATGGCTTGATTGACGCCTGCATCGCGGGCAATGGCGCGCATCGAGGCGCCGTTATAGCCGTACTCGGCAAATGCCCGCTCGCCGGCAAACAGAATTGCCGAGCTGACATCGTTTTGCGGCCGTGCCTGCGTCAGCATGCAGCCTCTACTCCTCCCTGTTAATTAAACGTTTGACTAATCCACGATCGGAGTCAAGAGGCTGTCGACCGCTGGTAACGCGACTGCCGCGATCCATCGACACAAGACACCTGGTTTTCCAAATTCCTTGGTGATTTTCCCCGCCGCTGTTACATTGCGTGCAACTCGAAAGATATCGCGCCTGCAGCATCCGCAAGGAAGCGCGGCGTCGAAAGGATGGGCGTTTGAAGAACCTCGAAGACGGCGGGTCTCCGCCGGACGCCGAGGCTTCCCAAGGTGTCAGGGCGAAGAAGCGTCGGCGGCACCGAAAGGCGGCGCAAAGGCAAGCCGCACCGTCGAACGGCACGGGCGCCTCGTTCCCCGGGAAGCAGGACGCGCGGCGCAGGATCAGAAAACCAGAAAGCGGCGCAAGCGCCGTCGCGGGCGCAAAGTGTATGCGCGGGACGGAGCGCCCTCGCCGAGCGGTGCGGGTGAACCGGTTCTTGGCGCGCAGGGTTCCGCGACGCCGGCAGTCGCGCAGTTGGTCGTTGCGCTGGAGGCTCCGAAAGGTGCCCCTGCGAACGCAAATGTCGTGGCTTGGCGACGTGCCGGCGGCGGAGCGCCAGCCTATGCGGCGCTGGATCTCGGAACCAACAACTGCCGTCTTCTGGTCGCTGTGCCGACCAGGCCCGGACAGTTCCGCGTGATCGACGCCTTCTCCCGCATCGTGCGTCTTGGAGAGGGGCTTTCAGCCAGCGGGCGGCTCGGCGAACTCGCGATGGATCGTGCCGTCGAGGCGCTGAAGAATTGCGCGGACAAGCTCGCCAGCCGTGATATCCGCAAGGCCAGGCTGATCGCCACCGAAGCCTGCCGCTCGGCCGACAACGGGTCTGAGTTCCTTGCGCGGGTCATCGAAGACACCGGCCTTGCCCTGGAGGTGATCGATCGCGAGACGGAAGCGCGACTTGCGGTTTCCGGCTGCGGCTCACTGGTCGAGCGGGACACGGAAGGTGTCGTGCTGTTCGACATCGGGGGAGGGTCCTCCGAGATTGCGCTCATCGACATCTCGGCCAGGCGTACCGGCCGGCTCGCCGATCACATCGTCTCCTGGACGTCCCTTCCCGTCGGAGTCGTGTCGCTTTCGGAACGGTTCGGTGGCCGACACGTGACGCCCGAGATCTTCGCTGCGATGGTGGAGGACGTGACGGCGATGCTCGACGCTTTCGAGGGGCGGGAGAAGCTTGGGCAGATCGCAAGCAGCGACCGTTTCCACCTGCTCGGCACGTCCGGAACCGTGACGACGCTCGCCGGCATCTTCCTCGATCTGCCCCGTTACGACCGGCGGCGCGTGGACGGACTGTGGATGCACTCCGACGACGTCGACCGGATGGTCGCCAACCTGGTCGGGTGGGAATTCGACCGGCGCGTGGCGAACCCGTGCATCGGGCCGGACCGTGCCGACCTCGTGCTCGCCGGATGCGCGATCCTCGAGGCGATCCGCCGGGTGTGGCCCGCGCAGCGGCTTCGGGTCGCCGACCGAGGGCTTCGCGAAGGCATCCTGGCCGAATTGATGGCCGAGGACGGGGCATGGCGGCGCGGCCGGGAGAGGAAGCAGCGTCCATGAAGAAGCCGACCGGAGCCGCCGGCCCGCGGGCGTTGAAGACCCGGATCAAGAAGAAGCGCGGGCTGAAGAACTCATCGCGGCGCTGGCTGGAGCGTCATCTCAACGATCCTTACGTGCACCGCTCCAAGGCGGAGGGGTATCGGTCGCGCGCAGCCTTCAAGCTGATCGAGATCGACGATCGCCACACGCTCCTGAAGACGGGCGCCAAGGTAATCGATCTCGGGGCCGCGCCCGGCGGTTGGAGCCAGGTCGCTGCCCGGCGGACCGGCTCGACGGACGAAAACCCTTCGATCGTCGCGATCGACTACCTCGACATGGACCCTGTGCCCGGCACGATCTTCCTGAAGATGGATTTCCTCGAACCGGACGCGCCCGAAAAACTGATGGAAGCGCTTGGAGGAGCGCCGGATCTCGTTCTGTCCGACATGGCCGCTCCGACCACCGGACACCGCCGTACCGATCACATCCGCACCATGCACCTGTGCGAGGTGGCGGCCGATTTCGCCATAAGCGTGCTGAGACCGGGCGGCCACTTTCTTGCCAAGACCTTCCAGGGCGGGACGGAAAACCAGTTGCTGGACATGCTGAAGAAGCGTTTCGCCAGCGTGCATCACGTCAAGCCTCCCGCCTCGCGCGACGAGTCCGTCGAACTCTATTTGCTGGCCAAGAGCTTCAAGGGCTGCGCGGAAGAGGCCGAGTAGCCCGGCCTACTTCGCCGGCACAACCTCGGAGCGTGAGTTCATCCCGCCGACCCGGTGCCCGGAGACGGTGCTTCCCGCATCGGGAGGAAGGGTCAGGAAGGGCAGGGCCGACAGCATGGTGACGAGGCCTATGAGCACGAAGGCGACCGGGAAGGCGCCTGCGTCGAGAGCGTCGCCGCTGAACATCGCCACTGCCTCAAGGATGCCGCCGGCCAACGCCACGCCGAGCGCGATCGATATCTGCTGGGTCACGGCGGCGATTGCCGTCGCCTGACCGGCCTTGTCGTCGCCGATGTCGGCGAAGACGAGGGCGTTGGCCGAGGTAAAGAAGAGCGAGCGGAGGAACCCGCCGCAGACCAGTACCGCGATGATGACCCATGCGGGCGTGGCGGGCGAGAAGGTTGAAGCCACTCCGATGAAGAGGCCGCCCGCGATCGCGGTGATGACGAGCACGGTCCGAAAGCCGCCCTTGCGCAGCGTCGTCGAGGCCAGAAACTTCATGCCGATGGCACCGAAAGCCCCGGCAAAGGTGAGCATGCCCGACTGGAAGGGCGTAAGACCGAAGCCGAGCTGGAAGAGCAGCGGCAGGAGAAAGGGCGTCGCGCCGGCGCCGATCCTGAACAGGGAGCCGCCGCCGATTGCGGTGCGGAAGACGCGGTTCCGGAAGAGGTTGAGGTCGAGGATCGGTCTTTCGACGCGCCGTGCATGGCGGACGTAGACTGCGCCGGCGCACAGGCCGAGTGCGAGCGTCGCGACGCCGAATTCCGGCGGCAGGGCGGGCAGGCTGACCACCGACAGGCCGAAGACGATGCCTGCGGCTGACAGTCCCGACAGCGCGAACCCGGTGAAATCGATGCGACCTGCGGTGCCGTGGTCCATCTCGGGAAGCAGCAGCCAGGCAGCGCAGATGCCGGCGAGGCCGATCGGCACGTTTATAAGGAAGATCCAGTGCCAGCTCACGAATGTCGTGATGAAGCCGCCGACCGGCGGCCCGACGAGCGGTCCCACGAGCGCGGGGATGGTGAGCCAGGCCATAGCCGAGACCAGCTTGCTCCTCGGAGTCGCCCGCACGAGGAGGAGGCGCGCGACGGGCGTCATCATAGAACCGCCCATGCCCTGGAGGAAGCGCGCCATGACGAAACCGCCAAGCGACGACGCGGTCGCACAGGCGATCGAGCCGACGACGAAAACGCCGATCGCGGTGCAGAAGACGCGCTTGGCTCCGAAGCGGTCAGCCATCCAGGCACTGACGGGGATGAAGATCGCCACGGAGACCAGATAGGCCGTCAGCGCGAGCTTGAGAGCGATCGGGCTCGTCCCGATATCCGCGGCGATCGCCGGGAGAGACGTTGCGATCACGGTGGAATCCATCTGCTCCATGAACAGAGCGACCGCGAGCACGAGCGGGATGGTGCGGTTCAACGTGAGTTCCTGTCCTTGTCCGGGAGGCGCGTTAACACGGGCTGGGCGTACTGTCCCGCAGAATGCATTCTGCCAGAAAGCGCCAAGAACGCCCGGGTTCCACCGGACGCCAGACTACCGCGCAAGCCGCGCCTTCACCTCCTCGGCGTACCGGATAGTTTCTTCGATGCGTTCCTGCGTCGCGGGATGGGTCGAGAAGAAGCTGGTCGCGCCGCCGCTTCCAGAACGCCTGTCGAACAGTTGGAACAACCGGGCGATGGCCGTCGGGTCGCGGCCCGCCCGTGCCATGATCTCGACGCTGTACCGGTCGGCGTCCTGCTCGTCGGAACGCGAGTATGAAAGCGACAGAAGGGCCGAGCCCTGGACGAGAAGGTCCTGCGCGCCGGAGCCGATGTCGCCGCCGATCAGCATGATGAGACCTGCCACGCCCGCCGCACGGTAAAGCCGGCGGAGGCTGTGGTCATGCTCGACGTGCCCGATCTCGTGGCCGAGCACGCCGAGCACGGCCTCGTCGTCGCCCTCGGCGAGGAGCACGAGTTCGTCGGTCACCACGATCGTGCCGTCCGGGAGGGCGAAGGCGTTCGGCCCGACGTAGTCGGCATCACGGAAGTGCAGGACGTAGGCGTCGGCCCCGCGCGCGGAATGGGCGGCAATATCGCGGAACGCGGATGCGATGCCCTCCCGCCTCTCCGGTGCCAGTGCGCTTTCGTCGAAGACGGACTGGTCGAGCGAGATCATGACGCTTCGGCTCATGAGTTCGGGGACGACCGGCGGCGTCACCGCGATGGCGATTTCGACGAGCACCGGTACGGCATACCGATAGACAACGATCGAAAGCGCGACGATGAGCGCGACGAAGACGAAGAGACGGGGGCGGAATTGTTCCAGGCTCGCCGCCAGGCTGGCCGCGGGAGCGCGAGCCGAGGAGAACAGCCGGTCGATGCCGTCATTGTCCGGCGTCTCGAAGATGCTGCCGTCGGGCAGTTCGAGCCGGCGTGGGATGTTGCCGACCCGCGCCGAGACCTTCACCGCGCGGGCATCACCTGCGGCAAGCGTTCGGTCGTCCGCGGCGCCGGCGACGGCGAACCGCGCCTGCCGTTCAAGCCGCAGCCAGGCAGGAACCGTCCGGCTCGACCGTGCAGGGTACCACTTGCCCTCGAGGCGGTCGCTCGTCTCAGAACCCAAAGTCGAGTCCTTCGACGTCCATGAACTCGGCGCCGACAGCCGGACCCTCGTCGTGCAGTTCGACGAGATAGTCGTCGAGCGACACGATCGAATAGAGCGCCGTGTGCGCTGCCAGGTAGCGGGACATCCTCACCGCCGCCCAGGGACGCAGCATGCCGAGGGTCATGACCGTCGCGAGGAAGTTGGAAACGGCGATCCATGTGTAGCGCCAGCGCCCGAGGTTCGAGGCCATGGAATGGCGGCCGTCGATGACCGTCTCGTTGAGGGCCACGTTGCGCGAACCCGCGTGATAGAGGAGCCCGGCCACTATGTAGATCAGAAAGAGCGGAACGAACGCCAGATAGACGAGCAGGAGGACGGCGGCGATCGCAGTGCCGGAGCCGCCGCCGCCGCCGACCAGTTCGCTGAGCGCCGATCCGTAGGCCAGGCCGAAGGCGGCGCTGACGATGGCAAACAGCGCGATGCCGCCGACCAGCACGAAGGCCGGCAACCACCATTGACCGTAGAGCCGTTCGATCCGCGGATCGCATTCGACCCGGCGGCCGCCATAGGTGAGGTTTCCGAGCGTGTACTTCCACATCCACTGCGAGGCGATCGGCGCCAGGACGCCTAGCGATCCCCAGGTGAGCAGGCCACCGAGGGCATAGGCGAGGAAGGCGCCCCAGTAGCCGCCGGTGAAATCGAACCGCACGTTCCGATAGCTGGTCACCCTGGCGGTGAACCTCAGGCCGCGCATGACGAAGAAGGGCACCGCGAAGAGGAACACGACGCCGAGCGCGCCGCCAACCACCGGCACGAAGTTGAGCGCGAGATTGTAGAGCGCGAGAAGGACGAGGACGACGATGCGTCCGATCAGGATCTGGACGGGTCGCGCGTGGTATTCGAAGCTCGCGCCAGCGAGATAGGTGTTGCCGTAGAAATAGCGCAGGCGGCGGACCTTCGCCCAAGCGGAATAGATGCCGAGCGTCAGTATGGTCAGGAGCACGTTGACGGTCCAGATGCCGAAATACTCGCGCCCCGTTCCCGCAAAGCTGAACGCGTGCCGCTGCATGCCGGGCGATGCGCCGCCGCCGGTGGACCAGGGTCCCGCCTCGTTCATCGAATCGGACGGTGACACCGCCTCCTGCTCTTCTTCCGTACTGTGTACGCGTAGCGGATTTCCTGCAAGAAGCACTCGAGCGGCGCCTTTTCATTGTCATGCAGGCGTGGTACCAGCCAGCGCCATTCCAGAACGGGAAGCCGAAGAGTCGGCGCGGTCGAGACGACCGGCGCCGGTTTCAACATTCAGGGCATGGCAATGGCGAGAATCATCGTATCCGCAACCGGCGCCGAAGCGCTCACCTTCGACGACGTGCTGCTGCAGCCTGGACATTCCGAAGTGATGCCGGGGCAGACCGACGTGCGCACCCGCATCGCCCGCGACATCGACCTGAACATCCCGATCCTTTCGGCCGCCATGGATACGGTCACCGAGTCGCGGCTGGCGATCGCAATGGCGCAGGCCGGCGGGATCGGCGTCATCCACCGCAACTTCACGCCCGAGCAGCAGGCGGAGGAGGTGCGGCAGGTCAAGAAGTTCGAGTCCGGCATGGTCGTCAACCCGGTGACGATCGGACCAGAAGCGACACTCGGCGATGCGCAGGCGCTGATGCGGGCGCACGGGATTTCCGGTATTCCGGTGGTCGAGGAGGGCGGCCTCGGCGGCCAGACCATGGGGCGGCTGGTCGGCATTCTGACCAACCGCGACGTCCGCTTCGCCTCGGACCCGAGCCAGAAGGTCGCCGAACTGATGACGAAGGAGAACCTCGTCACGGTGTCGGAGAACGTCGACCAGGAGGAGGCAAAGCGGCTCCTGCACCAGCGCCGCATCGAAAAGCTGCTGGTGGTTGACGAGCGCGGGCACTGCGTCGGGCTGATCACGGTCAAGGATATCGAAAAGACACAGCTCAACCCGAACGCGGCCAAGGACGCGCAGGGACGGCTTCGCGTCGCGGCTGCGACCACTGTTGGCGACGACGGGTTCGAGCGTGCGGAACGGCTGATCGATGCCGGTGTCGACCTGCTCGTGATCGACACCGCGCATGGCCATTCGCAGCGCGTGCTGGAGGCAGTCGCCCGGGCCAAGAAACTGTCCAATTCGGTGCGGATCATTGCCGGCAACGTCGCCACGGCGGACGGAACGCAGGCGTTGATCGACGCGGGGGCGGACGCGGTCAAGGTCGGTATCGGACCGGGATCCATCTGCACGACGCGCATCGTGGCGGGCGTCGGGATGCCGCAGTTGACCGCCATCATGGCCGCGGTCGAGGCGGCCGACAGGCAGGGCGTATCGGTCATCGCGGATGGCGGCATCAAGTATTCGGGCGATCTGGCGAAGGCCTTGGCTGCCGGCGCAAGCGCTGCGATGGTCGGTTCGCTTCTCGCCGGTACCGAAGAAAGCCCCGGCGAGGTGTATCTTCACCAGGGCCGTTCCTTCAAGGCGTATCGCGGCATGGGGTCGGTCGGGGCGATGGCGCGAGGCTCGGCGGACCGCTACTTCCAGGCGGAAGTGCGCGACACGCTGAAACTGGTGCCGGAGGGAATCGAAGGGCAGGTGCCCTACAAGGGCCCGGTCGGCGGCGTGCTGCACCAACTCGCCGGCGGCCTGCGAGCTGCGATGGGCTACGTCGGGGCGAAGGACCTTGAGGAATTTCGGACGAAGGCGACCTTCGTACGCATCTCAGGCGCGGGGCTGCGCGAAAGCCACACGCACGACGTGACGATTACGCGTGAAAGCCCGAACTATCCCGGGATGAGCTAACGCGCTGTGCTTCGATCCGGGCCGCAGGTCCCTCTCCCTTCTCCGCAACTCCGACCGCCATATCATCGACATGACCATTCTCGACCAACTCACCGCCGAGGCGCGGCATGCGCCCGACAGCGGCATCTCGACCATCATCGACTACGGCAGGGGACGTCCCGGTCTGATCCCGCTGTGGGCCGGTGAGGGCGACCTCGCCACGCCCGGTTTCATCTCGGATGCGGCGATCGGCGGGCTTCGCAACGGCGAGACCTTCTACACCTGGCAGCGAGGCATTCCGGAACTTCGCACCGCACTGGCGGACTATCACGTCCGCCACTTCGGCCGGGAGTTCCGGCCGGAAGAGTTCATGGTCACCGGCTCCGGCATGCATGCGATCCAGCTTGCATTGCAGGCCACGGTGCGTTCGGGCGACGAGGCCGTCTATCTGTCGCCCGCCTGGCCGAACTTCGCCGCAGCCGCCGGAATCGCGGGCACCAGGCCGGTGCCCGTCGAACTCGGCTTCTCCGGCAATGGATGGATGCTCGATCCCGAACGACTGGCGGCAGCCATCACGCCAAAGACCCGGGCGCTGTTCGTAAACTCTCCATCCAATCCCACCGGCTGGACGGCCGACCAGGAGACGCTGAAGGCGATCCTCGAACTTTCCCGAAAACACGGGCTCTGGATCATCGCCGACGAGATTTATTCGCTGTTCCACTACGATGGTCAGCGCGCGGCGTCGTTCTTCGACGTCATGGAGCCCGAGGACAGGGTGCTGTTCGTCAACAGCTTTTCCAAGAACTGGGCGATGACCGGATGGCGCGTCGGCTGGTTGCGTCTGCATCCGGAACTTCAGCAAAGCTTCGAGAACCTCATCCAGTACTCGAACTCGGGCGTCCCGGAATTCCTGCAGCGGGGCGCCGTGGCGGCCCTGAACGAAGGAGACGGTTACATCGTGGAACAGGTGCAGCGCGCCGGGCAGGCCCGCGATATCGTCTGCAGTATCCTCGGCGGCACCGGCCGGGTGCGTCTGGCTGCACCACAGGGTGCCTTCTATCTCTTCTTCGCCGTCGAAGGCATGCCCGACGCGAGGGCTGCGGCGTTCGAGATCGTCGATCGCGCCAACGTAGGACTGGCCCCGGGCACCGCCTTCGGTGCTGGCGGCGAAGGGTACCTCAGGCTCTGCTTCTACCGCAGTCTCGACCAGGTGGAAGAAGCGGCGAACCGTCTCGCGGACTGGATCAACAAGCGCTGAAATCGGTCTTTTACTTAAAATTGCACCGAGCGACTTAAGGGCGCTTCAGAGCAATTCTGCCCATACTGCATCCAATCCGGCGCAGGGACATGCTGGAAAGGAAACAGGGCGGGAAGCGGTCAAATGGCTGTGCTTGTCACAGGAGGCGCCGGGTACATCGGTAGCCACATGGTATGGGAACTGCTCGACGCTGGCGAGGACGTCGTCGTCCTCGACAATCTGTCGACGGGATTCGAATGGGCGCTGCCGGCCGAAGCCGCCTTCCACAAGGGGGACGTCGCAGACCAACGGCTCGTGCGCAGAATCATCCGCGACCACCAAGTCGATGCAATCATTCACTTTGCCGGGTCCGTTGTCGTGCCGGAATCGATTGCGGATCCGCTCGGCTACTACGAGAACAACACCTGCAAGTCGCGTGCGCTGATCAGCCATGCGGTCGAGAGCGGGGTGAAGCACTTCATCTTCTCCTCCACCGCCGCGATCTACGCCGCCGGTGGCGCGGAACCACTGGACGAGGATGCGCTGATCGCGCCTCAGACGCCCTACGGCATGTCCAAGCTCATGGTTGAACTGATGCTGCGCGATGTGTCGATCGCCCATCCGTTCAACTTCGCCGCGCTACGCTACTTCAACGTGGCCGGCGCCGATCCGAAGGGCCGCACAGGCCAGTCGACCGCGGGCGCGACGCATCTCATCAAGGTGGTCTGCGAAGCGGCGGCGGGCAAGCGGGACCACGTCGACGTCTACGGCAGCGACTGGGAGACGCCGGACGGCACCGGCATTCGCGACTTCATCCACGTGGCCGACCTGACCCTTGCGCACAAGCTTGCCCTGCAGAGGCTCCGGTCGGGCGGCGGCAACCTCATTGCGAACTGCGGCTATGGCCACGGATACTCGGTGCGCGAGGTGATCGCCAGCGCGAAGAAGCTGTCGGGCAGCGACTTCCGCGTCGACTTCTCCCCCCGGCGTCCGGGCGACCTAGCATCGGTGATCGCCAACGCAGGTCGAGCGCGAAAGGAACTCAGTTGGACGCCGAAGTTCGACGCGCTGGACGACATCATCGAGACGTCGCTGGCATGGGAAGAAAGCCTCGTCAGAAAGAACGCGGCGGCCTGACACGGGTCTCCAGGATCGTAGTCATCCCGGCGCGATGATCTCTTCGATGCGCAGTCTGCCGTGCGGTGTGAACGCCACGACGCGGCTGCCCGTGTCGCGCTTCGCCCAGCCCAGTTCCTCGATCCGGTCGAGCATCGCCCGCCCCAGGCTGCCGGCCAGATGATACCGTCGCTCGCTCCAATCCAGGCAGCGCCGGCACAGGCGCGGCCGGGCGGCTTCCAGCCTGTCGAGATCGATCCCCAAGGCATGCATGAAATCGGCGCCCGCCGGGGCGAGTTCGACCTCGTCGCCGTCAAGCCGCAGGAACTGCCTTGCGACCATGCTGTCGTACAGCCGTGTTCCGATGTCGCCAGCCATGTGATTGTAGCAGACGCGGGCCTCTCGCAGCGCCGCGTCCTTCGGGCCGGGCCGCGTGCGCAGATGGCCTGCATCCGCGGCCAGACCCATCAGCGCCTCTAGAGCCCGCGCGACCTCGTCGCCCGCAAGGGAAAAATACTTGTGCCGTCCCTGCCGGTGGAGCTGCAACAACGCGCCCTGTTCCAGCTTTGCAAGGTGCGAACTCGCGGTCGAAAGGCTGACGCCCGCTTCATGCGCCAGTTCGCTGGCTGTCAGGGCCTTACCTGCCATCAGGGCGGTCAGCATGTTGGCCCGCGCAGGATCCCCGATGAGACTGGCGATGCGGGCGATGTCGGGTCCTGCCTTCATGGTTCGATCGTAGTCGAAGCATTCACGCGACGCAATCGGGTAACACTCGAACGGCAACCCGAGGAGCACACCATGCTGACATGCGTGATCCGCTACGAGATCGAGTCGACGAAAAAGGACGCGTTTATCCGCTACGCGCGGAACTGGGGGCAGGTGATCCCTCGCTGTGGTGCCGATCTCATCGGCTATTTTGCGCCGCACGAGGGATCCAGCACGCTGGCATACGGCATCTACAACGTGGCGAGCCTGGCCGACTACGAGGCATACCGGGCAAGGCTGGCGGCCGATCCGCTCGGTCGGGAAAACTACGAATTTGCTCAGGCCGAAAAGTTCCTGCGGCGCGAGGATCGGACCTTTCTGAAACTGGTTTCCGTTCCGCATGGGGAAACCGCATGATAGCGGTGATCTTCGAACTCATACCCGACGAGGGCCGGAGAGATGATTATCTCGGCACAGCGGCAGAACTGCGCCCTGTGCTCGAACAGATCGAAGGCTTCATTTCGGTCGAACGGTTCCAGAGCCTGACCGACCCGAGGAAGCTCCTGTCGCTATCCTTTTTCGAGGACGAGGATGCGGTGCGGCGGTGGCGCCGGACCATGGAGCACCGGGCGGCGCAATCCCGCGGACGTACAGGCATTTTCGCAGACTATCGGCTTCGCGTCGCACATGTGGTGAGGGACTATGGACTGTCCGAACGCGCAGAAGCCCTGGCCGATTCCCTGCATCATCACGATTCCAGCAGAGCCGCGCTGGGACAGTGATATAGATGGCGCGGCTCGGGCAGCCGCTGCTGCCTGGCGAGCCCCATGGGGAACGCCTGATGGTCCTGGAGGTTTGGAAAGCGACCGCAACGCGGTCCTAACACCGAGCTCTGGAGGGCGTCTCATGGCACTGACCCAGAAAGAAATCTTCTCGATCGTCGGTCCGGTCGACCGGCCCACCCTTGCCGAAATCGCGGCAACGGGCGCGAGCGCGGAGGAACTCGGCGAAGCCGTCGCCTGGCTCGCGAATGACGAGGCGCTCGTCAACGACCACAGACCGCATCCGGGTCCCCGGGTTGCGGCCCTGATCGAGCTTCTGGAGGAGCCGGTCGAAGAGCCGTGAGTGGCGCCAAGGCGCAGCGTCCCAGGAATCCGAACGAGAGGCTCCCGCAGTGACGGGAGGCGGCTGCACCATCCGGGCCGATGTCTTTGTAGCACCGGTTTGCCGCTGCCTCGCATTCGCGTGCCGCTTATCCGGATCCCCGCTCGCGGCCGCGCAATCAACGCTTGGGAACATCGCGGCTCCCGGCCGATTTGGGACGCGATTCCACCGGAGCGAATGATGGCGAAGAACGGGTTGGCCTATGGGCCGCTGGGCGAAGGCTGCGTGCACCTTTGCGTCGACATGCAGGTGCTGTTCGCACCGGGTTCGCCGTGGTCGGTTCCGTGGATGGAGAATGTTCTGCCCGCCATCGCAGAGATTTCCGGATGGTGTGCGGCATCCACGATCTTCACGCGGTTCATCCCGCCGCGGTCGGTGGCCGAGGCGAAGGGAACGTGGGCGCGCTACTACAAGCGCTGGGAGCATCTGACGCTGGAGAACCTGGATCCCGGCTACCTCGACCTCGTCGAGCCGCTGGTGCGCCTGGTTCCGCCCGCGCGCGTGCTCGACAAGCGGGTCTATTCGCCGTGGACGGAAGGCAACCTAGACCGGTTCCTTCAAGGCGCCGGGGTGCATACGCTCGTTGTCACCGGGGGCGAGACGGACATCTGCGTCCTCGCGTCGGTGCTCGGCGCGATCGACCGCGGCTATCGGGTGGTGCTCGTTTCCGATGCGGTGTGCAGTTCGGCCGACAACACGCATGATGCGCTGATGGAGCTCTACCACTCCCGGTTCTCGGCCCAGGTGGAGGTGGCGGGAACCGAAGAGGTTCTCGCTCATTGGCCGAGGACGTAGTGGCGGCGGCTCCCGAAAGGGGATCGCGGGACAAGGAATGGAGGAACGACGTGTCTGGCGGACTGGACCTCGGACTGGGATTCGACCTCCATCTCCTGATCCGGGACGCCGCCAAGGTGTTGCTCGCCTTCCTGCTGGCGCTGCCCATCGGCTGGGAACGGGGCAAGGGGCGGCACAGCGTCGGTTTCCGTACGCTCCCCGTCGTTTCCATGGCGGCCTGCGGCTTCGCAATCATCGTCGAACTGGAGGCGAGCATGAACCCGGAGGCGCGGGCGCGCGTCCTGCAGGGGATCGTGACCGGCATCGGCTTCATCGGCGGCGGCGCGATCGTGAAATCCGGCCGCGACGTGCGCGGCCTCGTCACCGCAGCCAGCATCTGGAACGCGGGCGCGATCGGAGCTGCGATCGGCTTCGGTCGGGGCAACATTGCGCTCATACTGTGCCTCCTCAACCTGGTGACGCTCTGGCTTCTGGGCTTCTTCGGGCCGAACGGCGGCAGCGGGGGACGAGACGACGGCACCGGGGTCGATTGAACGTCTGCGCGGCGGAAGGAGGAATCAGGTCTTCCATGGAACAGGACTTCTTCGGGTTTCTGCTGCACTGGACCACCCGCACGATCGAGATCGCCGGTATTGCCGTGATCGTGCTCGGCATCGCCTGGGCGACTGTTCGCTACCTGGTCCAGAGGGCCAGCGCCGACGGGAGCGGAACCTTCCATTCCTATCGGGCCGATGTCGGCCGAGCGATCCTGCTCGGTCTCGAATTCCTGGTCGCCGCGGACATCATCAACACCGTGGCCATCGAACCCACGATGCAGAGCGTCGCCGTCCTTGCCGGGATCGTGATCATCAGGACCTTCCTCAGCTTCTCGCTGGAGGTCGAGATCGAGGGTCGCTGGCCCTGGCAGGAACGGCGCACCGACAAGAAGAAGTGAACGGTGGGCGACCGCCCGCTGCGTGAAAGGCGGCCCTCCCTGTGAGTGCATCCTGAAGTTTTGCCCGCGCATCATGCAATTGCATGATGCGCACGAGACGGCATCGCTCCTAACTTTAGCGAGAGTTAACGAAGGGAGGCTGAATTGCTGTCTCGTATTCTACCGAAATCTGCCGGGCGTTTCCTGGCAGCGGCGGCCGTGGCAACGATCGGGATGATGTCGCCGGTGTCCGCCGCGGAGAGCCTACCACAGGGCGTGGCGGCGAAACTCACAAGGCCGGACCGTATCGAGTCGCTGCTGTTCGAGGAAAAACGGGAGCGGGTACGCGTCATCGTGGAATTCGCGATGCCGGCCATCCCCGATGCCGCCCAGGCGAGCGATGCCACGGCGGCGGATGCGGCGCGCGAGGCAGCGGTTCATCAGGTGCAGGATTCCATCCTGGACCGGGTCTTCGGCTCGGAAGCGGCCCTGAACGGAGCGGCCGCCTCAGACAAAACCAACATCAAGCGAATGAGCTACTCGCCCATGTTCGCGGCGACCGTCGACCGCGAGACGCTGGAAAGGCTTGCCGCCGATCCGGCCGTCGTGCGCATCCACGAGGACAGTCTGAGCAAGCCGATGCTCGACGACACGCTTCCCCTGATCGGGATGCCGACGGCCTTTGCGGGAGGGGCAACCGGGAGAGATTTTTATGTCGTGGTGCTCGATTCAGGCGCGCGTCGGAAGCACAAGTTCCTCGATGGGAAGGTTCATCTGGCTGGGTGCTTCAGCACGAATGATTCGAGCGATCCTGAACGGATCGTCACCAGCCTCTGCCCCGGCGGCGTGGAGAGTTCCGGCGATATCGATTCTGCGAACGACTGCGACCCGGAAGAAGCTCGCGGTTGCGGGCACGGCACCCATGTTTCCGGCATTGTTGCCGGTTGGAACAAGGCGCGGCTCGCCGGGGAGCCAGCCAGCGGGGTCGCCCGAGATGCACAACTGATCAGCATGAACGTCTACTCCAAGATGGAGTGTCCATACCAGAATTACGATATCATCTCCGTTACCACTCCGGAACCGGAACCCGCATATTGCCTCGTAAGCTTTGCTTCCGACCAGATAAGCGCGCTCGAACTCATCTACACGCTAAGGGGTGGCGGCGGTGTGCGGGTTGTGAACCTGAGTGCGGGAGATCTCATTGTTCCGGTGCCAAGCGAAGGGACGTACTGCGATGACGACAGTCGCAAGCCGATCATCGACATGCTCCGGGACGTCGGCGTAGCGACGGTGGTTCCTGCCGGCAATACTACCTACGGGAGGGTCACCGCGCCGGGCTGCATCTCCACAGCCGTAACCGTCGCTGCCTCAACGAAATCGGATACCATACCTAATTACTCCGGATGGGGCACCGGCATCGATCTCGTGGCGCCAGGCGGGGGGTTGGGCTACATCAACGAGGCCGCCGGGATATTGTCGTCCCATAGCGAGAGCGATTCCGCTTTCCGCGAAGCCATCGGTACGTCGATGGCCGCCGCTCACGTGTCCGGCGCGTTCACGGCGCTGCTGTCGGCAGTGCCATCTGCCACGGTCGAGCAGATCGAGGAGGCGTTGGAGAGAACCGGCACAGGCATCACACATACGCCGGAACCACCAGGTGATGAAAGGCTCGCCCACACCGCACAGGCGATCACCAAGCCGCGGATCAACGTGGCTGCCGCGCTTACTTTGCTGAGGAATCCCGATAAACCCGCCGAGATTGTCTCGCCGGAGCCGGGCTCGACGCTGACGAGCTGGTCGAAGGAATTTTCCTGGTCCGTCGGGACCAACGTCGGCGAGTACTGGCTGTATGTCGGTAGCCGAGGCGTAGGATCCGCAAACATCTTCGCCAGCAGTACCGGCTCAGCGACCTCGACGATCGTGGAGGATCTGCCTTCGGACGGAAGCTTGGAGGTACGGCTCTGGTCCAAGATCGGTGCCGACTGGAGATACAACGACTACACCTACACCCTCGAACCGGGAGAGCCAGAGGTCTATTCACCGACGCCGGGGACGGAACTCGGCTCGGCGGCGACCTTCGACTGGACGCAGGGCGCGGCCGGGACGAGATATCGGCTTGACGTGGGCACCGATCCCGACGACCCCTCGGACATCCATGACGGGGAGGAGACCAGCGACCTTTCGGCGGTGGTGACCGGATTGCCGTCGAGCGGCACGATCCATGCACGATTGTCGTGGTCCACCGGCGGCGGCGCCTGGTCTTCGCGGGACTACACCTATACGGGGGGTCAAAAAAGCAAGGCGGTGATGATCTCGCCTCCGCCGGGCACCCCGATAGGGGAGGAGGTCACGTTCCAGTGGACCGAGGGCGCGGGTGTGGATCAGTACTGGATCCAGGTCGGGTCCCGGGAGGGTTCAGCCGCCCTGTTCAACAGGAATGCCGAAGGGAGCACGACCGCGAGGGCGATGGGGCTGCCGACTTCCGGAACTGTCTTTGTACGGCTCTGGTCGCTGATCAGCGGTAGCTGGGAGTACATAGACTACAGCTACGAGGCTCGCGAGGAGAACAGGTCGGTGATGCTGTCCCCGGCGCCGGGTTCGGAGATCGGTTATTGGGAAACATTCCAGTGGACCCAAGGAACGGGCGTCGCGGCAAACTGGCTGTATGTCGGTACCGAGGGAATCGGCAGCTATAATGTTCTGGACAAGAACCCCGGAAAGGAGAACTCTTTTCTGTTGAGAGGTACGGGCGATCGCGATCAAGTCTTCGTACGCCTATGGTCCCTCATCGAAGGAACTTGGGAATACAACGACTATAAATATAAGGCAAGTATGTTCTCCGTTGTTGCAATGAGGGAGCCCTCACCTGGTTCGGCGATTGGCTCTTCGGCCAATTTCATCTGGGAATTGTTTTTATTTCCGAGCAAGACATGGTTGTACGTCGGTTCGACCGGACCCGGATCTGCCGACATCTACAATCAGGAGACCTCTGATGTCAGCTCCGTGGAGGTGGTCGGGTTGCCTTCGAACGGCGCGATCTATGTTCGCCTATGGGCTCAATCCGACAGCCTGCAATGGCGGTACCGCGACTATACCTACCAAGGCGGTGGCGTCACGCGCGCGGCATTGCGCACCCCGAGACCTGGCGGGTATCACCACAATTCCGAAAGCATTCGCTTCAGTTGGACCGAAGGACTGGATGCGAGCCAGTACTGGCTCTACGTGGGTTCCAAGGGTGTCGGCACCTATGACATTTTCAACCAGAGCACCGGTGACAGCACTTCTGTCGATGTCTCCGGTTTCCCGGAAGAGGGCACCGTCCATGTCCGGCTCTGGTCGCTGATCGAGGACGTCTGGTACTCCAAGGACTACGAATTCTCCGTAGGCTCGACCTATTGACGAATTCTTGGCGACGTCTTCCCCTTTTCCGGAACTCAGGGCGGAGGGAACGCCGCTGCGTTGAAGCCGGACGCGCATGATGAAGACCGGTCTCCGCGGGCCGGTCTTCATCGCCGCTCCACCACCGGAAGCTCGGATGCTTTTGGAGGGCCGGGTCGTCGTCGCCACCGCTACCGCCGGTAATCCGGCTCTTTCGCATGAAGCGCGTCAGGCGATTGGTGGAAAGTGTAGGGAGGAAACCACTTCCAACGGCATTGCGCGAAGGGAGCGGCCCGCGAAAGCAAAACACAATTGAATTGTGGAATGGTGCTGCGAGAGAGGATTGAACTCTCGACCTCTCCCTTACCAAGGGAGTGCTCTACCACTGAGCTACCGCAGCATGCCTTTGATGCGGCGGTCTTCTGGCATATCGGACTTCGAAGCGCAAGCGGAGTGTGGCATGTTGGGGCCG
Source organism: uncultured Alphaproteobacteria bacterium (assembly GCA_963747465.1). Classification (GTDB taxonomy): domain Bacteria; phylum Pseudomonadota; class Alphaproteobacteria; order Rhizobiales; family Rhizobiaceae; genus Aquibium. The sequence continues at coordinate 932,292 of CAVVFC010000001.1, read as the reverse complement.
GAGCGGATCAGGGAACGGACGACATGGCCCAGGATGGCGGCAAGACCGGCAAACCGGCGGATGAAGCGCGGCCGGCGGAGGCACGGAAGGCAAGGGTCGCGGAGCAGTTGCGGGCGAACCTTCAACGCCGCAAACAACAGGCGAGGGCCCGCAGGGCAGGGGAGGCAGACCAGAGGCAGGGGATGGAAGATCCCCGCAAGGGCAAGACCGATTGACGGGGCCCGATTTCCGCCGCCTTCCTCTGGAGAATGACCCCCGCGGTGACGCCGTTTCTTGTCTGGAAGCTGGCATTGGGCTAGGACCTCCCCTTTCCGGCGGTGAGCCGACCAATCATGTCACGTGCACAGGCTCGCGCCGAAGGGGTTTTTCATGGATCGGATCAGGATCGTCGGCGGAAACGAGCTGAAAGGCGCGATACCGATCTCGGGCGCCAAGAACGCGGCGCTGCCGCTGATGATCGCTTCGCTCCTGACCGACGACACGCTGACGCTGGAGAACGTGCCGCATCTCGCCGACGTCGAGCAGCTGATCCGCATCCTCGGCAACCACGGCGTCGACTACTCGGTGAACGGGCGCCGCGAGCGGCAGGACGCAGTCTATTCGCGAACGATCCACTTCACCGCGCGCAACATCGTCGACACCACCGCGCCGTATGAACTCGTCTCCAAGATGCGGGCGAGCTTCTGGGTCATCGGGCCGCTGCTGGCGCGCATGGGAGAGGCGAAGGTCTCGCTTCCGGGCGGCTGCGCGATCGGGACGCGGCCGGTCGATCTCTTCATCGATGGCCTGCGGGCGCTCGGCGCGGAGATCGAGATCGAAAGCGGCTACGTGATGGCCCGGGCGCCGAAGGGGCTCGTCGGCAACCGCTACGTGTTTCCGAAGGTCTCGGTCGGTGCAACCCACGTGCTGTTGATGGCGGCTTCCCTGGCGAAGGGGGAGACGATCCTCGAAAACGCCGCCCAGGAACCGGAAATCGTCAATCTCGCCGATTGCCTCAACGCCATGGGCGCGCGAATCTCGGGCGCGGGAACGCCGACCATCACCATCGAAGGCGTCGCGGCGCTGTCCGGCGCGCGCCACCGGATCATTCCCGACCGGATCGAGACGGGCACCTATGCCATGGCCGTGGCGATGACGGGCGGTGACGTGCTCCTGGAAGGCGCGCGCATGGATCTTCTGGAGAAGGCTCTCGAGGTTCTTTCGCAGACGGGCGCCGAGGTATCGCAGACCAACGAAGGCATCCGCATCGTGCGCAACGGCGCGGGCATTTCCCCGGTTGATGTCACGACGGAGCCTTTTCCTGGCTTTCCGACGGATCTACAGGCGCAGTTCATGGGGCTCATGACCATGTCCAGCGGGCGCTCCAGGATCACCGAGACCATCTTCGAGAACCGCTTCATGCATGTCCAGGAACTGGCGCGGCTCGGCGCCCGGATCAGCCTCGCCGGACAGTCAGCGATCGTCGACGGCGTTGCGAGGCTCAAGGGCGCCCCGGTCATGGCCACCGATCTGCGGGCTTCGGTGTCGCTGGTCATCGCCGCACTGGCTGCGGACGGCGAGACGACCGTCAACCGCGTCTATCATCTCGACCGCGGCTTCGAGCGGCTCGAGGAGAAGCTCTCCCGCTGCGGGGCCACCATCGAGCGCATCTCCGCCTGACGACGGGAACCCAGACCGGTTCCGGCTGTTTGCTGCATTGCGCTCCTTGCCGATACCCCCTAACAGAGGCGCGACGCACGCCCGTACCTGACCTGAGCCCGCCGATGCCGCCCCTGAAACTTCTGGCCCTCGACCATGAAGACCTGCAGGTGATCTCCGTGCATCTGCAGGACGCGGTCCTGCGCGTTTCCGACATCGACTACAGGATGGGCGAGAAGCGGATCGTGCTTGCGATGAACCGCTTCGTCTGGGAAGCGCCGCGCCGTCTCTTCCGACGGCAGAACGAACGCCGCCGAAGCGTCCTGCATTTCGATCGCGTCATCGGCGTCAGGACCGCGGGCATCGAACGGGACAAGCCCGAAGAGGTGCTTTCCCTGCTGGCGATCAAGTTCACGGCGACGGAGGCGCCCGGTGGATTTGTCGATCTCGTCTTCTCCGGGAACGCTGCAATGCGCATCGAGGTGGAGTGCATCGAGGCGCGGCTCGCCGATCTCGGCGGAGCCTGGGAGGCCACGTCCCGCCCGGCGCACCGGGTCTAGGCGGATGGCGATCACCCTGAACCACGACGCGCCCGACTTCGAGGCCCGCTTCACGGAATTCCTGTCGTCGAAGCGCGAGGTCTCGGAAGACGTGGACCAGGCGGTGCGAGAGATCATCGCGCGCGTTCGCTCCGGGGGGGATGCCGCGCTGGTGGAATACACCAATCGGTTCGATCGCAATGGCTTTTCCGCTGCCGACCTTGCCGTGCCCGCCGCCGAGATCGATGCGGCAATGGCCGGCGCCGATCCGTCTATTCTGGACGCGCTCATGCTCGCGCGGGACCGGATCGTCGCGCATCACGAACGCCAGAAGCCGAAGGACGACCGCTACAGCGACGCGCTGGGGGTCGAGCTCGGATCGCGCTGGACCGCAATCGAATCCGTCGGCCTCTATGTGCCGGGCGGGACGGCCAGCTATCCGAGCTCCGTGCTGATGAACGCCGTGCCCGCCATGGTCGCCGGTGTCGAGCGCGTCATCATCGCCGTACCGGCGCCGGACGGGGTGCTCAATCCGCTCGTGCTCGTCGCCGCACGGCTCGCCGGCGTCACCGAGATATACCGCATCGGCGGAGCGCAGGCGGTGGCTGCGCTGGCATACGGCACCGAAACGGTCCGAGCGGTGGCGAAGATCGTCGGTCCTGGAAACGCCTATGTGGCTGCGGCCAAGCGGCAGGTGTTCGGGACCGTGGGCATCGACATGATCGCGGGACCTTCGGAGGTGCTCGTCATCGCGGACCGCGACAATGATCCGGACTGGATCGCAGCAGACCTCCTGGCGCAGGCAGAGCACGACACAGCCGCGCAGTCGATCCTGATCACCGACGACGAGGATTTTGCCGGAGCCGTCGAAGCAGCGGTCGCGCGGCAGTTGGAAACGCTGCCGCGAGGGCGGACCGCCTCGGCGAGTTGGCGCGATTTCGGCGCGCTCATCGTCGTGCCGGATCTGGAAGCGGCCATCCCCCTGGCCGACCGCATCGCGGCCGAGCACCTGGAACTCGCCTTCGATGCCGCCGAGGACTTCGCCGCCCGCATCCGCAATGCCGGCGCCGTGTTCATCGGACGTCATACGCCGGAAGTCATCGGCGACTATGTCGGCGGCTCGAACCACGTCCTTCCGACGGCGCGCTCGGCACGCTTCTCGTCGGGGCTTTCCGTGCTAGACTTCGTCAAGCGCACGTCGATCCTCAAGCTGGGCCCCGACCAGTTGCGCGCGCTCGCGCCGGCAGCCGTCGCACTGGCGGAAGCGGAGGGCCTCGGCGCCCACGCGCGCTCTGTGTCCATCCGCCTCAACATGTGAGGGGGCGAGCGGGTGGGCGCAAACGACGATCGCACGAACCGGCTCGTCGACGTCGAACTCGACGAGACGATCGGCCGCTCGACGCCCGATGTCGAGCATGAACGCGCGGTCGCGATCTTCGACCTGATCGAGGAGAACAGCTTTCATCCGGCCGCGGACGAACAGGGGGGGCCGTACAAGCTCAAGCTGTCGCTGGCGGAGTCCCGTCTCGTCTTCGCCGTCAGCCGCGAGGACGGCACGGCGGTGGTCACGCACATCCTCTCGCTGACACCGTTCCGGCGCATCGTGAAGGACTACTTCATGATCTGCGAGAGCTACTACGACGCGATCCGGACCTCCACGCCCTCCCAGATCGAGGCGATCGACATGGGTCGGCGCGGCCTGCACAACGAGGGCTCGCAGACGCTGATGGACCGGCTGGCCGGCAAGATCCAGGTCGATTTCGATACGGCGCGCCGGCTCTTCACGCTGGTTTGCGTGCTGCACTGGCGCGGGTGAGCCTTGGCCGGTCCGCCGCCACCCTCATCGGTTCCGCCGGGGACGCCGTCGGGAAGGCCTCCGAACTCGGTCCTGTTCCTGTGCGGGATGAACGCGATCCGTTCTCCGATGGCGGAAGCCCTGGCGCGCCGTATGCTGCCGCCCGGGATCTTCGTCGCCTCGGCCGGCGTGCGTGCCGGCGAGCGGGATCCCTTCGTCGATGCCGTCCTGGCGGAGAAGGGGGTCGAGCTTGCCGACCACAACCCTCGGGCGATGGACGATCTGGAGGACGACTACTTCGATCTCATCGTGACGCTGGCGCCCGAGGCGCATCATGCCGCGCTCGACCTGACCCGTTCGCTATCGGTCGAGGTGGAGTACTGGCCGATGCCCGACCCGTCCACGGCGACCGGTACGCGCGAGCAGATACTGTCGGCCTACAGGGACGTGCGGGAGCGGCTGGCCAACCGCATACGCTCCCGCTTCGGGCTGGAAAACGGCAGCGCAAGTGCCTGAACAAGCGGTGTTCACATCCGCGGGATAATCATATAGGTTCCGCGCAAAATCCGGCCCGCTTTCCGACGGGCGCCGGACGCATCACTCATCAAAAGGTATCGAATGCCGAAGGAAGAAGTCCTCGAATTTCCGGGCACCGTCACGGAACTGCTGCCCAACGCGATGTTCCGCGTGAAGCTGGAAAACGAACACGAGATCATCGCCCACACAGCCGGGCGCATGCGCAAGAACCGCATCCGGGTTCTGACCGGCGACAAGGTTCTGGTCGAGATGACCCCCTATGATCTCACCAAGGGTCGTATCACGTACCGCTTCAAGTAGGCCTGCGGGCCTCGCAGACGACTGTCCCGCCACAGGATTTCGATGAGCATTTTCCAGAAGCTGGTGCTCGCCTCGGGCTCCCCCCGCCGGATCGAACTCCTGCAGCAGGCCGGCATCGAGCCGTACCGCGTCTTCCCGGCCGACATCGACGAGACGCCTCACAAGGCGGAGCACCCGCGCTCGCTCGCCAAGCGATTGTCTAGGGAGAAGGCCGAGAAGGCGCTTGCCTCGCTCTCCAGGGAAGAGGGGTGGGAGGGCGACGCGTACGTCCTTGCCGCGGACACGGTGGTGGCGGTGGGGCGTCGCATCCTGCCCAAGGCGGATCTGCTCGACGAGGCGTCCAATTGCCTGCGGCTGCTTTCGGGGCGCTCGCACCGCGTCTACACCGGTCTGTGCCTGATCACGCCGGCGGGCAAGGTGCGCCAGAGGCTGGTCGAGACCCGGGTGCGTTTCAAGCGGCTTTCGCGCGAGGAACTGGAAAGCTATCTCGCTTCGGGCGAATGGCGCGGCAAGGCCGGAGGATACGCGGTGCAGGGACTGGCGGGCACGTTCGTGGTCAAACTCGTCGGCTCCTATACGAACGTCGTGGGACTGCCGCTCTACGAGACCGTCAGCCTGCTCTCCGGCGAAGGCTACAAGGTCCATTTCAACTGGCTTTCCGGCCTCACCACTGCCTGACGAAGAGGCAAACGGAATGACCGAAAAAGCGAAAGCGAGCGTGACGCCGCTCAGGCCGCGCACCAAATGTCCGGAATGCGGCAAGCCATCGTCGCGCGAGACCTTTCCCTTCTGCTCGAAGCGCTGCAAGGACGTCGATCTCAACCGCTGGCTTTCGGGAAGCTACGTCATTCCCGGCGAGCCGCTGGACGGGCACAAGGACGAGGGCGAAGGAGAGGGCGACTGAGCGGAACAATCGGCGCCGTACCGCTGCGCCGTCACAGCCGCGCCATTGCCGAGCGAGGCATTCCGGACGCCCCGGACAGTGTCGTCGGCGGATTGTCGGATTTCCGTCACTGGAGCGCTGGACAGCGAAAAATCTCATGCTATAACCCACGCGCTTTCGGGCCGAAGCCCGACAAGCCCGCGGTGGTTTCCATAGGGTCCGCCGTCATGCCCAGGTAGCTCAGTTGGTAGAGCATGCGACTGAAAATCGCAGTGTCGGTGGTTCGATTCCGCCCCTGGGCACCACGACCTCTTCTCGCCGCTGACCTTACCTGCACATATGCCCTTGTTCTAAACGATTCTGCCTCGGTCGGTGGCCCATAGCTGAACATGGCGTTTCCTTGCTTCGCACGAGAATGGGGGTATCGTGTGGGGGTATCTTGCGGTCCACGGGAGGCAATACCCCCAACGAAGCCCCCTCTCCGAATTCAACGTTCGCAACGCCAAGCCTGACGACGCCGGCGCGGGTGAGCGGCCTCCGAACTTGCGCTCGGCATGCCAAGGTGCGGACAGCGATCGCATCATCGGCAAGCGCCCGCGGTTCCGCTCGCTCGGGAGCGATGGAAGGTCTGGCCGGCACACGGGCTCTTTCAAGAACCGGCTGGCTGGCGTGCCCGTGCATTCGCTCCACAAGGCGACCGCTGTAATTGTCTCGAGTGCGGTGGCGATTGGCGGACCTGCTCAAACGGCGCTGATCCGTCGATGAGCCGAGTTGTCTTCATCCGCCGGCAGGTCGCGGGAACTTGCAAATCGGTGTTTCACCAACCGACGAAATTTTCACTTGCGCGGAAGGGACCATTTTAGTTTGTATGCATCTATCGAACTTCGTATCGGATAGATGCCGCTGAATTCGATTCTCGAAGCAAAAGCGACGCCCGTTCCCGGAAAGTTTCTGACCAAATGTTGGCGTCGCGATCCCCACCAAGACGGACAAAGACATTTCTTGTTTCGATCGGAGGAGAGGTTGATGAATATTTCCAATGAGGTCAGTCTTTACTGGCGCGGCCCTCTGGCGACACTGCTACTCGCGATGCTTCTCCTCGCCGGAATCGCAGGGCGTTCCACCGCTGCCGAACAGTTGTTCGAGCCGGTCGTTGCCAGAACCGCACCTTCGTTGACGGCAGAGCAGGAGAGTCGCGCGGCGTCCCTCCTGCAGGACAAGACCCACACTGACCTTAGCTATGTCGTCGCCGCACCTGCGGCGCTGCAGGACAGGTCGGTTTCGGTGCCGCTGCCAAAAGGGGAGGTCACGCTTGGATTGGTCAACCGTATCGAGCGTTCGACGGGTGATTTCACCTGGATCGGCGAGGCTATCGGCGAAGGCGGACAGTCCGTGCTGGTCGTGCGCGATGGCCAGATCACCGGTATAATCTACGACGGGTTCGTCCAGTATAGTATCACTCCTCTTGGCGGCGATCTGCATGCGCTGACGAAGGTGGATTATTCGGCATTCCCTCCGGACCATCCGCCAGGACCGCTTCCGCGTGCACCCCGTACGTCGCGCGACCAGCAAAGCGGCAACGGCGGCACTTCCGCAACGACCGAGGTCGACGTCCTCGGCGCCTATACACCTCAGTGTCTGTTCCAAAAAGAAGTGAGTGATTTCAGCGGGTTGTGATTCAGTCGGATTGCTGAGATTCGACGGAGATCATGATGCCCTGGACCGAAACCACTCGCCCCTACTATGACCGGCGCTGCCTGCGCTATGCAAGCGATCTGACGGATCCGGAATGGGCGCTGATCGAGCCGCTGATGCCGGCGCCGAACCGGATCGGCCGCCCCCGCAAGACGGATCTGCGCGAGGTCGTGAACGCGCTGCTCTACATGGCGTCGTCGGGCGGGGCCTGGCGGCTCCTGCCGAAGGACTTCCCGCCGTTCTCGACGGTGCAGAAATACTTCTGGCGCTGGCGCGACGAAGGCTTGCTGCGCGCCATCAACAATGAACTCGTCATGGCGGCGCGCGAACGGGAAGGCCGGGAGGCCAGCCCGTCCGCCGGCGTCATCGACAGCCAGTCGGTCAAGACCACCGAAAGCGGCGGAATACGAGGCTTCGACGCCGGCAAGAAGGTCAAGGGCCGCAAGCGCCACATCATCGTCGACACGCTGGGCCTGCTGGTCGGCGTGGTCGTTCATGCCGCTGACATCCAGGATCGCGACGGCGCGCCCGCCGTTCTGAAAGCCATCCTCGAGCGCTGGCCGTGGTTGCGCCATGTCTTCGCTGATGGCGGCTATGCCGGTCCGAAACTGCGGGGCGCCCTGCAAAAGATCGGCAAGTTCACGATGGAAATCGTCAAGCGCTCCGACAGCGCCAAGGGCTTCAAGGTGCTGCCGCGCCGATGGGTAATTGAGCGGACATTCGCATGGCTGGGCAGATGCCGGAGGCTAGCCAAGGACTTCGAACGCACCATCGAATCCGCACAGGCCTGGATCCACATTGCAAACATCCGCATGCTCACCCGACGCCTCGCAAGAGCCTGAAAACACGGCGGTCATTATGATTCAGACACTCAGACGCTTGCGGCGGATCCCAACATCGTCAACACGATCCAGCTTGCCGTCGACATGGCGAACGCCGCTTACACTGCCAGCAATGCCGAAGTCAGCCTGCGGCTCGTCGGCACGATGCAAGTTTCCGGCTATAGCGAGACGGGCAAGACCTATGACGATCTGCTCAACGACGTGACGAGTGGGACGGGCGTCATGTCTGGGGTCCACGCGCAACGCGACACGCTCGGTGCCGACTTGGTGGCCCTGTTCGTCAACCACACCCAGTATTGCGGGCTCGCGTGGGTCGATTCCACCGCAACCTACGCCTATTCGACGATAACCTACAGCTGCGTCAACGGGCACACCTTCGCTCACGAACTCGGCCACAATTTCGGTGCACTGCACGACGTCGCAAACAGCGGCGGCGGCACACCGCCGTATCTCTACGGCTACGGCTATGTCCATCCGCAGAACCTGTGGCGGACGATCCAGTCCTACAATGTCTGCAACTGTGCGCGGATCGGACATTTTTCCAATCCGGACGTGTCCTATCAGGGCGATGTGACCGGAACCGCGGCGACGCACAACGTCGCGCGGGTTCATCGGGAGCGGAAGGATACCGTCGCGGCCTTCAGGGCGGCGACGCAGGGCACCAAGGCGGTCATGTCTTCGCCTGCTCAGGGTGCAACCCTGGCTGGCGCGACCGCAACGTTCCAGTGGAATGCGGGCTCAGGCGCGCAGGCCTACTGGCTCTATGTCGGCTCATCGGTCGGCGGCAGCCAGTATCACGACAGCGGCAACATCTCGGCCGGCACGCTTTCGCGGCAGGTCACCAGCCTGCCGACCAACGGCTCGACTGTGCATGTGCGGCTGTTCACGCAGCTTGCCGGCGCGTGGCAGTACAATGACTATACCTACACCGCTGCGACCGGCACGGCGAAGGCGGTGATGTCATCCCCGACGCCGGGCTCGGCGCTCGGGTCGTCGGCGACGTTCGGCTGGACGACCGGATCCGGCGTGGCCGAGTATTGGCTCACCGTCGGCTCGACCGGCGCCGGATCGACCAACATCTACAACGCCAGCACCGGCACCAGCACGTCGAAGGCGGTTTCGGGCCTGCCGTCGAGCGGCACGATCCATGTCCGGCTGTGGTCGAAGATCGGCGGTGCCTGGCAGTACAACGACTACACCTATGCGACTGCCAGCAAGGCGGTGATGACATCTCCGGCGCCCGGTTCGGCGCTCGGGTCGTCGGCGACGTTCGGCTGGACGACCGGATCCGGCGTGGCTGAATACTGGCTCACCGTCGGCTCGACCGGCGCCGGATCGACGAACGTCTACAACGCCAGTACCGGAACCAGCACGTCGAAGGCGGTTTCGGGCCTGCCGTCGAGCGGGACGATCTACGTCCGGCTGTGGTCCAAGATCGGCGGGAGCTGGCAGTACAACGACTACACCTACACGGCGGCGAGCAGCGGCACCAAGGCCGTCATGTCTTCGCCTGCCCAGGGCTCCACCATCGGCTCGCCGACCACCTTCCACTGGACGACGGGCACGAATGTGAGCCAGTACTGGCTCTATGTCGGCTCGACGGGCGTCGGTTCTTCCAACCTCTACAACCAGAACACCGGCACGGCCACGTCGCGCTCGGTTGCCGGCATTCCGGCGAGCGGCACCGTCTACGTGCGGCTCTATTCGCTGATCGGCGGTAGCTGGGTCTACAACGACTACACCTATACCGGCAGCGGCAAGGCGATCATGACCTCGCCATTGCAGGGGGCGCTGGTCAGTTCGACCATGACCTTCACCTGGACCACCGGGTCGGGCGTGACACAATACTGGCTCTATGTCGGCACGACCGGCGCGGGGTCGAGGAACGTCTTCAATGCCAGCGACGGGACCAGCAACACCATTACCGTGGGAGGGCTGCCGTCGACGGGCACGGTCTACGTGCGGCTCTGGTCGCTGATTTCGGGCACCTGGGTCTACAACGACTACACCTATACCGCTACACCAAGGGCGGTGATGACGTCACCGGCCCCGGGCAGCGCGCTCGCCACGTCCGCCGTCTTCAAATGGACCCTGGGGACGGGTGCGACGCAGTACTGGCTCTATGTCGGCTCGACGGGCGTCGGCTCGGCGAACCTCTTCAATGCCAGCGACGGGACCAGCAACACCATCACCGTGGGAGGGCTGCCGTCGACGGGCACGGTCTACGTGCGGCTCTGGTCGCTGATTTCGGGCACCTGGCAGTACGTCGACTACACCTACGGCACGGGTGCGGCGAAGGCGGCCATGATCTCGCCCGCGCCGGGCTCGACGCTGGGCTCGTCGGCTCCCTTCACGTGGAGCGCGGGCCACGGCGCCAGCGAGTACTGGCTCTACGTCGGCACGACCGGCACGGGATCCTACGACCTCGTCAACCAGAGCACGGGCACCGCCACCTCGAAGACCGTCTCCGGCCTGCCGTCAAGCGGAACCGTCTATGTCAGGCTGTGGTCCTACCTCAGCAATGGCTGGACCTACACAGACTACAGTTACAATGCGGGGACAGATGCTTTTGGGCCGGCGGCTGCGATCGGCGAGGATGTTCGCGAAGTCTCACTCCGATGATAGGCCCCTTGAGATAGGTGGACTGCCAGTGAGGGACAGCCATCTGCGGGTGGTCGCCGTCCTTCGTTGAAAAAAAAGGAGTCCCGCCGTGCTGCGCGCGTTCGAATGGCGACGAGACGCCTGGCGAATCTGGACGAGAAGCAGTGTATCGGCGCCTACCTGAATTGCGAAGCGAGGAGGGCAGGGTCTCGGTTTACGACGGCCGCATCCCGCCTCCGCTTGGGAAGCCCGATCCACGAATGTCTCCGGAGTGCGTTAAGCACGGCGCCTCAGGGCGCGTCCCAAAGGCGGGAGGCACCCAATTCGCTGCGGTGGGCTGGCCATGCGCGGAGGCCGCACGCCGATGCAGTAGCCAGGGCTCAGGCGGAACAGCGCACATCCGAACACGTCGTCGCTGCTGCAGGAACAGGTTATGCCCTGCTGCCGTGCATGCGGTTTCCAGGCGTTCATCCGGTCCGAACTCGGCTCGGGCATGCCGTAGCGGGGCCTAGCTAGCTGCCGTCAAGTGCAAGGTTTCCGCCGGCGATCGCTGCCTCGATCCGGTCAACCGCATCCGCCATCTTCTCGTCTATGACGTGCAGGTACTCGGTCCAGTCGCCGACGTGCCTCAGTTCGGCGGCGCCGTCGGAGATGCCGCGCAGGGCCACCATCGGCACGGAGAATTTCTGGCATGCGCGCAGCACGGCATAGGTCTCCATGTCGACCATGTCCGCCTTAACGAGATCGTAGTGGGACCCTGAGACGACGTTCGCCCCGGTCGAGAGAGTCGCTTCCCTGATGCCGGGGATGCGCAGGGGCAGGGGAACGACGGCGGGCAGGTCGAGAAATGGCGTAGCGCCCTTTTCGAACCCCAGGGCGGAAGCATCCATGTCGCGGTAGGAGACGGAGACCGCCTGATGGACTTCCGTCTGTTCCAGAACGCGGCTGCCGGCGGAGCCGAGCGAGACGACGAGGTCGGGGAACGAACCGGCCCGCCCGAGCGCCGCGAGAGCGAAGGTCATCTGGACGGCCGCTTCCACCGGTCCGACGCCCGTCATCAATGGTGCGAACCGGGCTTTCAGGTGTGGACCATATTCGGGCTCCGCGGCCATGACGAAGAGGATCGCTCTGCCGTCCATGCGGCTGATCGGCGGCAGTGCGGACTGACCGATACTCACCCTTCGATACCCTCGCGTCCCTGAACGACCATCATGGTCCCGGTCATTGTGGCGACCAGCTTGGCTTCTCCGTTGCTCCCGAACGCGTAGGCCTGCCCATCGGCGACGATGATCGTGCGCCCCGGCTTGGTGACGGAGCCGCGGAAGAGAAAGCGTTCGCCCCGGCCGGGCGCCAGCATGTTGACCTTGAACTCGATGGTCAGCACGGCCGCGTCCGCCGGCATCAGCGAAAAAGCGGCGTAGCCGCAGGCAGAGTCCAGTGCGGTCGAGATCACGCCGGCATGAAGGAAGCCATGCTGCTGTGTGAGTTCCTCCGAAAAGGGCATCTCGATCTCGACCATGCCGGGCGTGACCTGGGTCAGTTCGGCACCCACCGTGGCCATGACCTTCTGGCGGGCAAAGCTGGCGCGTACGCGTTCCTCGAAATCAACGTCTGATACGGGCATCGCCGCCATCGGAAACTCTCCCCTTCGCGCGATCCTTATCGCAAAGCCGCCGGGGCGAGGCAATCAGCTAATGCTGCAGTGCGAAGCGATCAGTTGAGTAGGAGGATCGCGCCGTTGAGCGAGGCCGCGAAGGCGACCCAAAAAGCATAGGGCAGGAAGAGCAGCGCGGAGGTGCGGTCCAGTCGCCATGTGAGCGCGGCAAAGGCGGTGGTGGCGGCGAGAAGCGCCAGGATCACCAGAAAGGCGGACAGCACGTCGTGATGGGTGAAGAAGACCGGCGACCAAAGGAAATTGAGCGCGATCTGTGTCCACCATGCCGCCATCGGCTGGCCTTTGGGGTCCCGGCTCCAGATGCGCGCTCCGGCGATGCCGATCAGGACGTAGAGGATCGTCCAGACTGGTGCGAACAGCCAGTCCGGCGGGTTGAACGGCGGTTTCTCCAGGCCGGCGTACCATGCGCCGGGAGTGTTCAGGTACCCGATCGTCAGTCCGCCCCCCACTACGAGGGCCAGGAAAACAAGCAGTACCGGGATCCGGGTGCGTTCCATGCGGGGTTCGCCGTCGGCGCGGCCGGACCAGCGCTTCGGGCGCGGAAGGTCAGACCGTGGCGTGCCTGATGTCGTTCATGCGGTCGAGCTTGCCGACCAGATTGCGGTTGAAGCTGAACTCCAACGCCTGGCGAATGCCGGGGTTGCGCTGCAGCATAGCCCGCAGGACGGCCGGTTCGTAGACGCAGCAGCGGATCTCGTTCGAGACCCTCACCGTCGCCGAAGCGGGCTTTCCGGAAAGGAAGCTCATCTCGCCGAGGAAGTCACCCGGGCCGCAGACGCCGACCATGTTGCCGTTTTTCTCCACGCTCGCCGCACCGCGCGCTATGAAGACCAGGCGTGGCGCCATTTCGCCCTCCGTGATGAGGATCTCGCCCGGTTCCTTGCTCTCCCAGCGGGCGAGCTTCAGCATGCGGGCGCGCAGGTTTCCGTCGAGCGTCGGCATCACGGTCTCTATGAAAAGCCGCTCGTCGTCGGAGTGCCGCCGACGGCGGCCGGCCAGGAGCACGATCGCCAGCTGGATCGCATTCACGGTCGTGAAGATGAATTCCCACGTGGCACTGATCAGGTCGGAGACCATGAAGCCATAGTAGAGCACCCCTGTGATGCCGCTGGCGATGGCGAAGATGCGCAGCCAGCGCATGCTGCTCATCGAGACCGACAGGATGACGAGGATGTAATTTATGTGGCCGACGAACTTGCTCGGGTCGGAGAACTGCTCGAGGAACTGGTCCATTCGGGTGCCCTAAAGCGTCATGCCATTCGTGACATGACGGCGACGTAGAAACCATCGGTTCCGCTGCGGCGGGGGGATAGCGAGATGCCCTTGCGAGTGTCTACCCTGGCCGATCCGCTCATGCCGGGGAAGCGGTTTTCATAGAGGGCGGCGTGGTCGACGGGCGCGAAATCCGCGTGGGCGGCAAGGAAGGCGTCGGTCCGGTCGGCGTTCTCCTGCGGGAATACGGAGCAGGTGACATAGGCCAACCGACCTCCCGGGCGCACGAAGCGATGGGCGTCGGCGAGAATGCTCTCCTGTTCGGCCATCCGGACTTCAAGCTGGCGATCGGTCAGGCGCCATTTCGCATCCGGCCGCCGCCGCCATGTTCCCGAGCCCGTGCAGGGTGCGTCAACGAGCACGAGGTCCATCTTCCCTTCAAGGGGCGCTAGTTCTTCGCCGCGCGCGACGACCTGCACGTTGCGTGTCTCGGACCGGCGCAGTCGGTCGAAGATCGGCGCCAGCCGCTGCTTCTCGGCATCGTGAGCGAAGACCTGGCCGCGGTTGTCCATCTGCGCCGACAGGGCGAGCGTCTTGCCGCCGGCGCCGGCGCAATAATCGAGCACCTGCATGCCGGGTTCGGCCCCGGCGAGGATCGCGGCGACCTGGGACCCCTCATCCTGCACCTCGAGCCAGCCTTTGCGAAAAGCCGGCTCGGCCTGGACATTGGGGTGCCGCCCGCTGCCTTCGATCGGCGGGATGCGGATGCCGTCGGGGGAGATCGCCGACGGGGATGCGTGCATGCCCGAGAGTTCCCGCAGCACCTTTTCCCGGCCGGCCTTCAAAGTGTTGACGCGCAGGTCCAGCGGCGGCCGCGACGACAGCGCCATGCCTTCCTCGATCCATTCTGGGCCGAACTGCGCTTCCAGAAGCGGCGCACACCAGTCCGGCACGTCGGCGCGGACGGCATCGGGCGCACTCTCCGGACGGGTCGCCTTGAAGGCCTCGATTTCGGCATCGGAGAGGGGAGGTGGCGCAAAGCGGTCGCCAGCCAGCGCTTCATTCAGGGACTGCGGCGTTTCGTTCCATTCGAGCAGAACTGCGCCGAACCCGATCGCACGCGGCTCCTCGGAGCCGAGCAGGTAGCCCGCAGAACGCTTCCGCCGCAGCGCGTCGTAGACGATGTTGCCGATTGCGGCACGGTCGCCCGCGCCGGCGAAGCGGTGCGAAAGGCCCCAGTCCCGCAGCGCATCGGCTGCCGGGCGATGTCTCGTCCGGATCTCGTTCAAAACTTCGATGGCCGCTGCCAGCCGTCCGCCTAGTCGCATTGCGGTTTCCCCGTGTTCGGCTACCCGAGCGGCAGACTGGTAGACCGGGCGCTCGGGCGAAACAAGCGGCCAGACGATGCGACTGCCGAAAAAGGGACGGGCGCGGATTGCTCCGCGCCCGTCCCACTCCCGACGCTGTCTTTCCGTCAGGCGGCCTGTCTTGCGTACGCCAGATCGAAACGGTCGGCGTTCATCACCTTGTTCCAGGCAGCGACGAAATCCCTGGCGAACTTCTCCCTGGAATCAGCGCAAGCGTAGACCTCGGCGAAAGCGCGAAGCTGCGAGTGCGAGCCGAAGATGAGGTCGACGCGGGTCGCGCGCCACTTGAGCTCGTTCGTCTTGCGGTCCCGGCCTTCGTAGGTGCCGTCGGCGAGCGCCTTCCACTCGGTGTCCATGGTCAGGAGATTGAGGAAGAAGTCATTCGTCAGCTTCCCGACTTCGTTTGTGAAGACCCCGTAGTCCGAGCCACCGGCATTGGCGCCGAGAACGCGCAGTCCGCCGAGCAGTACCGTCATTTCGGGGCCAGTCAGCGTGAGCAGTTGTGCCCGGTCGATCATCGCCTCTTCCGGCATCATGAACTGCTTGCCGCTGAGGTAGTTGCGGAAAGCGTCGGCGCGCGGTTCGAGCGGGGCGAAGGAATCGACGTCCGTCTGCTCCTGCAGGGCATCCATGCGGCCCGGCGTGAACGGCACCGTCACGTCGACACCGGCGTCCTTGGCAGCCTTCTCGACCGCCGCGCAGCCGGCGAGGACAATCAGGTCGGCGAGCGACACCTTTCTTTCGCCGGATCGGGCGTCGTTGTAGTCCTTCTGGATCGCCTCGAGCTTCTCCAGCACGCGGGAGAGCTGGGCCGGGTCGTTCACTTCCCAGTCCTTCTGCGGCTCGAGGCGGATGCGCGCGCCGTTGGCGCCGCCGCGCTTGTCGGAGCGGCGGAAGGTCGAGGCCGAAGCCCAGGCGGCCGATACGAGCTCGGACACCGAAAGCCCCGATGACAGGATCTTCGTCTTGAGACCGGCGATGTCCTCATGGCTGACCAGTTCGTGGTCGACCTCGGGGATCGGATCCTGCCAGATCAGCGTCTCCTGCGGCACGAGCGGTCCGAGGTAGCGCACCTTCGGGCCCATGTCGCGGTGGGTCAGCTTGAACCAGGCACGGGCGAAGGCGTCGGCGAACTGGTCCGGATTTTCATAGAAGCGGCGCGAGATCTTCTCGTATTCCGGGTCGAAGCGGAGCGCCAGATCGGTCGTCAGCATGGTGGGGCGCCGCTTCTTCGACGGGTCGTGAGCGTCGGGCACGTCCTCGGGAGCGTCCTTGGCGACCCATTGATAGGCGCCGGCAGGGCTTTTCGTCAGCTCCCATTCGAACCTGAACAGGTTGTCGAAGAAATGGTTGCTCCACTGCGTGGGCGTCTGCGACCAGATGACCTCGGGGCCGCCGGTGATGGAATCGGGACCGAATCCGGTGCCATGGCCGCTCTTCCAGCCCAGCCCCTGGTCCTCGATTGCCGAACCTTCCGGATCGGCCCCGACCAGCGAGGGATCGCCCGCGCCGTGGGTCTTGCCAAGCGTATGGCCACCCGCGATCAGCGCGACGGTCTCCTCGTCGTTCATTGCCATGCGGTAGAAGGTAAGGCGGATGTCCTTGGCCGCCGCAACCGGATCTGGCTTGCCGTTCGGGCCTTCCGGATTCACATAGATCAGCCCCATCTGCACCGCTGCGAGCGGATCATCCAACTGGCGTTCGCCGCTGTAGCGCGAATCTCCGAGCCAGGTTCCTTCCGGACCCCAGTAGAGTTCTTCCGGCTCCCAGACGTCGGCGCGGCCGCCGGCAAAGCCGAAGGTCTTGAAGCCCATCGTCTCCAGCGCGACGTTGCCAGTCAGCACCATCAGGTCGGCCCAGGAGAGCTTGCGACCGTATTTCTGCTTGATCGGCCAGATCAGGCGACGCGCCTTGTCGAGATTGGCGTTGTCCGGCCAGCTGTTGAGCGGGGCGAAGCGCTGCTGTCCCGCGCCCGCGCCGCCGCGGCCATCGGTGACGCGATAGGTGCCGGCGCTGTGCCAGGCCATGCGGATGAATAGGCCGCCATAGTGGCCGAAATCGGCAGGCCACCAGTCCTTGGAATCGGTCATGACCTTGCGCAGGTCCGCGATGACGGCATCGAGGTCGAGGGTCTTGAACTCCTCGGCGTAGTCGAAAGCCTCACCCATCGGGTCCGCGAGGTTCGAGTTGCGGTGGAGCATTTCGATGTCGAGCTGCTCCGGCCACCAATCGCGATTCCTGTGGCCGCGGCTGCCGCCGCCCGTGAACGGGCACTTGCCCGCGCCGTCTTCAGTTCTTGCGTCCATGTTCTGTCTCCCTGGTGTTCTGCGGTTCTGTGCGGATGTGGTCCGTGGCGGCCCCTGCGGCACGAAGCGTCTCCACCATCCCATCTCGTCCGGACATGTCCTGTATTCCGGGCGTACGCTCGAAAGGCGTCTCGGGCGGGCCGGTCCTTCATCCTCAGTTTGGAACCTTTCCAAACTAGCGGTTTTGCGCCATAGAAACAAATTGAGTTTTCTATCGTTTTCGATAGGCTATCCTTATGATACGGCTGTCCGTCCGGCAGATGGAATATTTCGACGCGCTCGCGGAAACGCTGCATTTCGGCCGCGCTGCGACTCTTGTGGGCGTCACCCAGCCGGCGCTTTCGGCACAGATCGCGGAAATGGAGGAGCGGCTGGGCTGCCGTCTCTTCGAACGCGGCCAGCGCGGCGTGAAGATCACAGAGGAAGCACGGCTGCTGCGGCCGCGCATCGAGCGCATCCTGGCCGACATCCGCGACGTGGAGGCGATCGCCAGGCGCGGACGTAGGCCCATGCAGGGCCGCTTCCGTCTCGGCATGATCCCCACGATCGCGCCCTATCTCCTGCCGCGCATCCTGCCGCAGGTGAAGGGCCGTTTTCCGGACCTCGACCTCGAACTGCGCGAGGCGGTCACCGGAACGCTGGTCGAGGACACGATGCGCGGCAGGCTCGATGCGCTGCTGGCGGCCATGCCGATCGAGGACGAAGGCTTGCGGGTCGAGCCGCTGTTCGAGGACCGCTTCCTGCTCGCCGTGCCGGCGAACGATCCAGAGTTCGTGTCGCCTCCGGTTCCGCCGGAAAGCCCCGCGCTGGAGCGCCTGATGCTCCTGGAGGAGGGGCATTGCCTGCGCGAGCAGGCGCTCGCCGTATGCGGTTCGGTCAAGCCGGTCTCGATGGCGAGCTACGGTGCGACGAGCCTGACAACCCTGCTCCAGATGGTGTCGCACGGCCTCGGGATCACATTGATCCCCGAAATGGCCATCGCGGCCGGCGGAGAAACCCGCGACATGAAGATCGTTCCCTTTGCCGACCCGCAGCCGTCTCGGACGATCTGCCTGGCGTGGCGAAAGAACAGCCCGCGCAACGACGAATGCCGGATGGTCGCGCAACTGATCAGGGCGGCGCATCGCAGCGAAACGGCCGGCTCGGGGTGACGCGCGGATGCGATGCTCACGCAGGCGTGAAAGAACCATCTGCGGGCCCGCCCTATCTGTCCTCCCGACCCAATCCAGATCTGGAGGCTTCAGACCATGCCGATTCGAACCCTTGCCATCGCCGCGCTGACGGTACCCCTCGTTTCCACGAACACCCTCGCCCAAGGCGCCACGGTGACCGGCGACGCCGGGACCACGCTCTCCGTGGCGCCTGTGGCCGAGTTCAACGAACCGTGGGCGATGACCTTCCTGCCGAACGGAAACCTGCTGGTCACCGAAAAGCCCGGAAACCTTCTCGTCGTCACCCAGGACGGCGAGAAGACGGAGGTCCCCGGCGTGCCGGAAATCGCCTATGGCGGCCAGGGCGGCCTGGGTGACGTCGTGCTCGATCCCGACTTCGCACAGAACAATCGCGTCTACATCTCCTACGCCGAACCGGGCGAGGAAAACACGCGAGGCGCCGCCGTCGCGCGTGCGACCCTCGTGCGGGATGGCGGCTCGGCATCGCTCGACGACGTCGAAGTGATCTGGCGGCAGCAGCCGAAGGTGACCGGGCAGGGCCACTATTCCCACCGGATCGCATTCTCGCCCGACGGGGACCACCTGTTCATCACCTCCGGCGAGCGGCAGAAGGGCAAGCCGGCCCAGCAAATGGATACAAATCTGGGCAAGATCATCCGGCTCAATCCGGATGGTTCGGTTCCCGGGGACAATCCGTTCCAGGATCAGGGCGAACTTTCCAAGACCTTCTGGAGCGTCGGACATCGCAACATGCTTGGCATCGCCTTCGATGGCGATGAGCGGCTCTGGGCGATCGAGATGGGTCCGCGCGGCGGCGACGAACTGAATTTCGTCCAGAAGGGCGAGAATTATGGTTGGCCGGTCGTGTCCAACGGACGACATTACAGCGGGAAGCCTATCCCGGACCACGAGACCCGCCCCGAATTCGAGGCGCCGGAAGAATCCTGGACACCGGTAATATCGCCTGCCGGGCTCGTCATCTACTCGGGAGACCTTTTCCCGGAATGGCAGGGCGACGCCCTGATCGGCGGCTTGTCCGCGCAGGCGATCATCCGGGTCGATGTGGGTGAACAGGACGACGGAACAATGGCCGAGGAAGTAGAACGGTTCGACATGGGCGTGCGGATACGGGAGGTCGAGCAGGGGCCAGACGGCGCGCTATGGGCACTGGAGGATCGCGCCGGAGGCCGGCTGCTGCGTCTCACACCAGAGGGCGAGGATTGATGGCTTTCAGATGATGTGGATCGCGAGTGCAATCCACATCGCGCCCAGCGCAAGGAAGCCGAGAGAGAATGCCGGCTGCCGGAAACGTATGCGGTTGCTCGTGACGTGTATCCACGCGTGCACGTAGCGGGACGCCACGAAGACCCACGCGAGCACCACCGCGACCAACCCCGCGCCGGCTGTTGCATAGAGCGCCAGGCAGCAGACATGGAAGAGAACGGGCAGTTCGAACTGGTTCGCCAGGTTGTTGCGCACGAACAGGCTCTCGGCCGGTTCTTCGCGGTTCTCCCGGAACTGCGAGACCCTGGCCCCGCCGGATCTGACCGCCGCGGAACGGCGCAGGTACATCAGGAAGTACACGCCATAGACCAGAGCCACATGCGCGAGCATCGGCCAGAAGATGGCGATCTGGTTCATGAGGGTGCAAGCTCTCCGAATTAGGGCGCCAAGAGGATCATTCCCACTCGATCGTTCCCGGCGGCTTCGAGGTGACGTCGTAGACGACACGGTTGATGCCGCGCACCTCGTTGATGATGCGGGTCGCTGCGCGGCCGAGGAACGCCATGTCGTAGTGGTAGAAATCCGCGGTCATGCCATCGACCGAGGTCACCGCGCGCAACGCGCAGACGAACTCGTAGGTGCGTCCGTCGCCCATCACGCCAACAGTCTGGACGGGGAGAAGCACTGCGAAGGCCTGCCATATGGCGTCGTACAGACCGGCCTTCCTGATCTCGTCGAGATAGATGGCGTCGGCCTCGCGCAGGATTTCCAGCTTCTCCCGCGTGATTCCACCGGGGCAGCGGATGGCGAGGCCCGGGCCGGGGAAGGGATGGCGGCCGATGAAGCTTTCGGGCAGGCCGAGTTCCTTGCCGAGGACGCGAACCTCGTCCTTGAAGAGTTCGCGCAGCGGCTCCACGAGTTGCATGTTCATGCGATCGGGCAGACCGCCGACATTGTGGTGCGACTTGATGGTCACCGACGGCCCGCCGGAGAAGGAAACGCTCTCGATCACGTCGGGATAAAGCGTGCCCTGGGCGAGGAAGTCGGCGCCGCCGAGCTTCCTGGCCTCTTCCTCGAAGACCTCGATGAAGAGGCGGCCGATCGTCTTGCGCTTCCTTTCCGGATCGCTCTCTCCTTCCAGCGCGCCGATGAAGCGATCCGATGCGTCCACCAGAATGAGCGGCAGGTTGTAGTGCTGCCGGAACATCTCGACCACTTCCCGCGCCTCGTCCTTCCGCATCAGGCCGTGATCGACGAGGATGCAGGTCAGCCGCTCGCCGACGGCCTCGTGGATGAGCAGCGCGGCGACGGAGGAATCGACGCCGCCCGACAGTGCGCAGATGACCTTGCCGTCTCCCACCTGGTTGCGGATCGCCTCGACTGCCTGCTCGCGATAGGCCGCCATGCTCCAGTCGCCCTTCAGCCCGGCGACACCATGGACGAAATTGGAAAGCAACCTGGCGCCGTCGGGCGTATGCACCACTTCGGGGTGGAACATGATGCCGTACATCCCCCGGGACGAATCGCCGAATACGGCGAACGGCGCACCTTCGGATCGTGCGAAGATCTCGAAGCCCTCGGGCAGCGAGATGACCCGGTCCCCGTGGCTCATCCAGACCTGATGGCGCTGGCCCGGCGCCCACATACCGTCGAAGAGCGCGCACTCCTTTTCGACCTCCACGAAGGCGCGGCCGAACTCGCGATGAGGCGAACTCTCCGCCTTGCCGCCCATCTGCACGCAAAGCGTCATCTGGCCGTAGCAGATGCCGAGGATCGGGACGCCCGAATCGAAGACCACCTGCGGCGCACGAGGGCTGCCGACATCGCCGGTCGAGGCCGGCCCGCCCGACAGGATCACCGCCTTGGGGCCGATGCGATGAAAGGCCTCCTCGGCGGACTGGAAGGGCACGATTTCCGAGTAGACGCCGGACTCGCGCACGCGCCTGGCTATCAGCTGCGTGAACTGGCTGCCGAAGTCGATGATCAGGACGGTATCGGGATGAGCGGTCGTGTTCATGGCGAGCGCATAGAGAAACGGCCGCCAATAGGCAAGTAGCGCCGGCGTCAGCCGGAATTGCTCAACAGGAAAACCCTTGCGGTCCCTCGGGAACCGCAAGCGGTTTCCGATCGCCCCCGTCTCCGCGCGTGGGTTTAGGCCGCCCGCGAAGGCTCGTTGCCCTCGGCGAGAAGATCGCGAATCTCGGTCAGAAGCAGGATGTCTGCCGGGGGAGGGGCCGGTTGCGCCGGCGTGGTCTTCGGTTCCTCCATGCGGCGGCGCATGCTGTTCACCGCCTTGATCATCATGAAGATGATCCATGCCAGGATCAGGAAGTTGATCACGACCGTGATGAAGTTTCCGTAGGCGAAAACCGCGCCCTGTTCCCGCGCCGCCTCCAGCGTAGTCGCGGTGATCCCGGAAACCAGCGGAACGAAGTAGTTCGAGAAATCGACGCCACCGAAGATCGCACCGATGATCGGCATGATGATGTCGTCGGTCAGCGACTTGACGATCAGTCCGAAGGCGCCGCCGATGATGACGCCGACGGCGAGATCGACTACGTTCCCCTTCGAAACGAATTCCCGGAATTCCTTCAACATCCCAACCTCTCCTTTGAACGGGCAGGCGCACCGGCGACTCCCGCGCTGCGATTGCATGATACGGCAAGATCAAGCCGCTGAAAGCATACGCCGGCGATGTTTCTGCGGATGACAAGGGCGGACGGGCGTTTACATTCTCTCCCGGACTTGATGAACATCCGTGCCAGGAGGGACGGGCTCATGCACGGCTGGGTCGTCGTCATCATCGCCATCGCCTACGTGACGCTGCTCTTCGCCGTCGCGAGCCTCGGCGATCGTCGCGCGGCCCGCCTGGGGTCCGGACAGGTGCGTCCGTGGATCTATTCGTTGAGCCTCGCGATCTACTGCACGTCTTGGACCTTCTTCGGCTCCGTCGGGCTCGCTTCCGAACGCGGCCTGGAGTTCATCGCCATCTATATCGGTCCGGTCCTGGTGTTCCTGTTCGGATACCAGCTCCTGCAGCGGATCGTGCGCCTTTCCAAGGCCGAGAGGATCACGTCGATCGCCGATTTCCTTGCGGCGCGCTATGGGAAGAGCTTCGCCGTCGCCTCGATTGCGACCATCATCGCGACGATCGGCGCGATCCCCTACATCGCCCTGCAGCTCAAGTCGATCTCCGGTTCGGTCAGCCTCATGGTCGAGCACTACAATGGCGCGCCGCCATCGATCGACCTTGTCATCGGCGACATCTCGCTGCTCGTCGCGCTGCTGCTTGCGCTTTTCGCAGTGCTGTTCGGAACCCGCCATGCCGATGCGACGGAGCATCAGGACGGCCTCGTCCTTGCCGTCGCCGTCGAGTCGGTGGTCAAGCTGGCGGCGTTTCTCGCCGTCGGCGTGACGGTCGTGTTCCTGATGTTCGAAGGCCCGGTCAATCTGATCGCGGCGGTGCGGGCCAATGTCGAGGTCGCTGCCGCGTCCGCCTACCCGACGTCCTTCGCCACCTGGTTCGTCGTGACGAGCCTGAGCGCCTTTGCGATCATCATGCTGCCGCGCCAGTTCTACGTGATGATCGTGGAGAACCGCGGCGCTTCCGAACTGCGCACCGCGACCTGGGTCTTCCCGGCATACCTCGTGCTGATCAACCTGTTCGTCATTCCGATCGCATTCGCGGGACTTGTGACGGTCGGCAGCCGGACGAGCGCCGACCTCTACGTACTCTCCCTGCCGCTGCTCACCGGGCACGATCTGCTGGCGGTCGCCGCATTCATCGGCGGACTCTCCGCCGCGACGGCGATGGTCATCGTGGCAAGCGTGGCGCTTTCCATCATGATTTCCAACGACCTGATCATCCCGCTGCTCTTCCGGCGCCTGCTCAGCGCCGGCCGAAGCGAGCATGAGAACTGGGCGCAGGTGATCATGAACGTCCGCAGGGCTGCGATCTTCACAATCGTGCTCGCGGCCTTCCTCTACTATCGCGAATTGACCCACAATACGCGGCTCGCCGCGATCGGGCTGATCTCCTTCGCCGCCATCGCGCAGTTCGCGCCTTCCTTCTTCGGCGGGCTCGTCTGGCGCCGTGCCAATGCGCGCGGCGCGATCATCGGCATGACGGTTGGGATACTGACCTGGGGCTATACCCTGCTGCTTCCCTCGCTGGCGCCCCCCGGAACCTCCTTCATCATCCACGGACCCCTCGGGCTGGAAGCGCTGCGGCCGCAGGCCTTGTTCGGCATCGTGGCCGAGCCCCTGAACCACGGCGTCTTCTGGAGCCTGCTTCTGAACTCGGCCGGCTTCATCCTCGGATCGCTGTCGCGCGCGGCATCGCCCCTGGAGCGAATCCAAGCATCGATCTTCGTACCGCGCGAGGTCAGCCCGATGCCGAGCCTGCGGAGGTTCCGCACCGCGGTGACCATAGACGACCTGAAGGACACGATCTCCCGCTATCTCGGTGCGGAACGGACGGAGCGGTCCTTCGAGACCTTCGGACGAAGTTCCGGGCGCCGCATCGACGGCAGCGAGCCGGCGGACGTGACCGCGATCCGTTTTTCGGAGCAGTTGCTGGCGAGCGCGGTCGGCTCTTCCTCAGCCCGGCTGATCCTGTCCCTGCTGCTCCAGCGCCGCGATTCGACCGTCAAGGACGCGTTCAAGCTGCTCGACGATGCCTCCGAGGCACTGCAGCACAACCGCGACCTGCTCCAGACCGCACTCGACCAGATGGAGCAGGGCGTCACCGTCTTCGACCAGGATTTCCGGCTGATCTGCTGGAACCGCCAGTTCCGGCTGCTGTTCGAACTGCCGGACGAACTGGGGCAGGTCGGCGTCTCGCTCGGGCAGGTTCTCGATCATCTGGCGCGGCGCGGCGATCTCGCGCACGGTGCGGAAGGGCTCACCCTGGAGCGTCTGAACACCTTCGGCACGCCGTGGCATATCGAACTGAAAGCCAGCGGCCGGATCATCGAAGTGCGTTCGAACCCGATGCCCGACGGCGGTATCGTGGCGACCTATGCAGACATCACCGCCCGCGTCCGTGCAGACCTGGCCCTGAAAAGCGCCAACGAGACCCTCGAACAGCGCGTAGCCCGCCGCACCGCCGAACTCATGCGGGTCAATGATGAACTGGCGCAGGCGCAGATGCTGGCGGAGGAGGCAAACCTCAGCAAGACCAGGTTCCTCGCTGCCGCCGGCCACGACATCCTGCAACCGCTGAACGCCGCCCGCCTCTATTGCGCGTCGCTTCTCGAACAGGCCGGGAAGGGACCGATAGGGGCCGCGGCGACGAACATCGAATTGGCGCTCGAGTCCGTCGAGATGATCCTTGGCGCCGTGCTCGACATTTCACGGCTCGACGCGGGCGCGATGAAGCCCTCCGTCACCTCGTTCCGACTGGACGGATTGTTCCGTCAGATCGCCAACGACTTCATGCCGATGGCCCACGAAAAGGGTCTGGAACTCAAAGTCGTGCCTTGTTCTCTGACCGTATCGAGCGACCGCAATCTCATGCGGCGCCTGATCCAGAATCTCGTCTCAAATTCCATAAAATACACGCGCAAGGGCACAGTCCTCGTCGGCGCGCGACGGCGGGGCGCGCTTGTCGAAATCCAGGTGATCGACAGCGGCATCGGTATCGCGCCGGACAAGCTGAACACGGTCTTCCGCGAATTCACCAGGCTGGACGAAGGGGTGCGCGAGGCGCACGGATTGGGGCTCGGGCTGTCCATTGTCGACCGCATCGCACGGGTGCTGCGGCTCGAACTCCAGATCATGTCGCTCAAGGACCGGGGCACCCGCTTCTCGGTCGTCCTGCCGACCGCCGAGCCGCTCGAACAGGAAGTGACCGTCACGCCCATCGGTGCCCCCGGAGTGGGACGATCGCTCGAGGGGCTGAGCCTGATGTGCATAGACAACGACGACCGCATTCTCGATGGCATGCGCCTTCTGCTGGAAGGCTGGGGCTGCCGCGTGTCGACGCATCCGGATATTCCCGACGCGAGCGAACTGGCGACGATACAGCCGCCAGACGTGATCGTGGCGGACTACCACCTCGATCGCGACGATGGGCTGCGCGCCATCGGCGAACTGCGCAGGCGGTTCGGCGACGGCACGCCGGCGATCCTGCTCACGGCGGACCGTTCGTCCGAAGTGCGGGAAAAGGCGGCCTCGCTGGACGTTCCGATACTGAACAAGCCGGTCAAGCCGGCCGCTCTGCGCACGGTGCTGATGCGTAGCCGCAAGCTCACGCCCGCCGCGGAGTAGCCGCCTCGACGAGCGACGCGACTTCTCACGGCAGGTCAGGAACCCGGGAAGGCCTCTGAGCCGATGCGCGCAAGCTGGATGACGGCCTGTGTGCGGCTGTCCACGTTCAGCTTCTGCAGCACCGCGGATACATGGGCCTTGATGGTCGCTTCCGAGATGCTGAGCTCAAAGGCGATCTGCTTGTTCAGAAGCCCCTCGGCGATCATGCTCAATACGCGTGCCTGCTGCGGCGTCAGAGTTTGCAGGCGCTGGATGAGGTCGGACATCTCGGGATCGGTCTCGGTGCCGAGATCCATGTCGGCCGGCGTCCAGACGCCGCCGGCGAGCACCGTTTCGACGGCCTTCCTGATCTCTTCCATACTGGCCGACTTGGAGAGGAAACCGGATGCGCCGAGATCGATCGCCCTTCGGATCGTCTCGATGTCGTCCTGGGCGGAAACGACCAGGACCGGGGTCGTGGCGTTCAAGGCACGCAGGGCCACCAGGCCGGAAAGCCCGCTGGCTCCAGGCATCGTGAGATCGAGAAGAACGAGGTCGAGATCGTCGGTGCTTGCGATGATCGCCTTGGTATCGGCGAACGTTCCAGCCTCCAGGATGACCGCGTTCTCGGCGGCGCTCGCCAGCGTCTGTTTCAGCGCGCCGCGAAACAGCGGGTGATCGTCGGCGACGACGAATTTCAGATCCGGTGCCAAAACGGGCCCTCCCAAGCCCGGACCCGACTCTTTGTGCCTTCCGATCGGGTGACGGGAATTCGATTATGCGGGCTCATCGGGCGATTACAAGCCATCGGCACGAATGCGTTCGCTGCCTGCGCAGTCGAGCGTGCGATTTCCGATGGAACAGAATTCCGATCTCCGGATTTTGTCGGCGGGCGCAACCGGAGACCGGGCATGGAACCCGTCAGGCACGTCGCAAACATCTGTGTCGGAAGAGCAGTCCTTTTCGGATCGCTGGCCATCGTGATGCTGATGGTTGCCTTCTCCTTCCATCCCGTCCTCGCGTTCAAGTGCGGCGCGATCACGACGCTGCTCATGTCCGGCATACTGACCGCGAAGGCACTTCATGCGCACGCCGTGCCGCCCCGGCGCACCGAGGCATGGCTGTTTCTCGACGAGCGGGCCCGACCGTCCTGCGATCGCACGAACCGGATGTTCTCCACAACCTTACGCGAGGTCTACGCCCAGTTTGCAAGGGTGACGCTGTTCGTGGCATGCGGCTTCTTCGCGGTCTCCCTTCTCCTTCACGCGGCCGGAGTGGAGGCCTTCGCTTTCGCTGCCGGCTGACATCGCCAGTGTTGGGTCCGAGGGCGGTTTTCCCACAGCAATATTGGGTTCCAGCGTTGCCGCACCGTGACTTCCCGCAGAGTTTCGTCCACGTGTTCGCGAGTTGGTTGAAGTACGGGACATCGCAATGGAAGAGCAGCGGATGGAAAGACGCGTGCGCCTGTGAGCTCATTCGCCGAGAGCCATCGCTCCTTCGTCAACACGTGGGAGTGTGACGACAACGCCCATCTCAACGTGCAGTTCTACCTGAAGCGCTTCGACGAGGCGGCGCGGCTCTTCTCGGGAATGTGCGGTGGCCGTATCGACGGACCGCTGCCCCGCACCCGCCACGTGCGGTTCCACGCCGAACTGCATGCCGGCTCGACCACGCGCACCCGTTCGGCCGTCATCGCGAATGGCGATTTCGAAGGTTTCGGGGTTCACCTCATGGAGGACCCGGTGACCGGCAAGCTGGCTGCTTCCGCGCTCGATTCGCCGGCCGGATCATTGGAGCCTGCATTCAGCGTGGATGCCGATGCGGTTCAGGCGGCCATGCCGCGCGGGGTGGAGACGTCACCTGCGACGCCGGTATCGGGCCGGGAGATCCTGGCGGGCGGCGGTCTCGTGGCGCACCGCTCGATCGTGGCGCCGGCCGACTGCGACGCGGCTGGCGGCATGCTGGAACAATCCTACGTCGGCCGGTTCACCGACGGCGCCCCGCATGTATGGGAACATGCCGGCGTCGGTATCGCGCTGCTTCGGGCGCGTAATCTCGGCCGCGTCGCGCTGGAGATGAAGATCACCCATCACATGGCTGCCCGGCCCGGCGATGGCCTGGTGCTCTACTCGTTGCCGGCCCGATCGGGTGGCAAGACAATAAACCTGCGCCACGAACTCGTACGGTTCGGCGACGAGGCGCCGGTCGTGACGGGGGAGGTAGTGGCCATCGTCCTCGATCTTTCGACGCGCAAGACAGTGCCGCTGCCGTCCGATTGACGGACTATGTCCGGTCCGGTGCGGGTTTTTCGTCCTTGTCGAGTTCCTTGACGATACCCATGAAGCTGCGGAAAAACCGCTCCATGTAGCTCAGCGACTTCTCGAACTCGTCCTCCGTGGGCAGATCGCCGACAAACTCCCGGCGCCTGGTTTCCAGCGCGGCGAGCCTTTCCTCCAGGTCGCCGACCCTGTCCTGCAGGTCTTCCATGTCCGCCTGCAGCGCCTCGCGATCGTCCGCGGCCAGCTTGCAGACCAGCTGCCCGCTCCGTTCCGTGCAGATCGACATTTCTCCGGTGCGGCTGTCCATGCGGACATAACCGTCGTCGGTCCGCTGGAGGAGAGTAGCGGTCGTCGGTCTGTGCCTGTGCGCCTGTCAGTCCAAGGGCCAGTGCCGATGCGATGAAGATCGTCCGCATGAGGTCCTCCTGTTGCCAGGGCCAGAGATGCACAGGATTGCGCCGGAAATGGGTTCAGGAGGTACTGCCGGCCATTTCCTCTCCCCCCGAAAGCGACTATAGCGCGGCCATGACCGAACCGATCTACAAGATATGCCCGGCCGGGATCTGGCGCGAGGCCGAGGAGAAGGGCGTCTTCGCGGGGGTGGCGATCGACCTCACCGACGGCTACATCCACTTCTCGACCGCTGGGCAGGTCGAGGAGACCGCCGCCAGGCATTTCGCCGGGCAGGAGAACCTCGTCCTCGTCGCAGTCGATCCCAACCGGCTTGGCACGGATTTGAAGTACGAAGTCTCCCGCGGCGGGGCGCTGTTCCCGCACCTTTATGCACCGCTCTATACCGGCAGCGTGCTCTGGGTGAGGCCGCTGCCGGTCGGCCCGGACGGCCGTCACGTCTTTCCGGATCTCGCCGCGTGAGAGACCTGCTCGACGCCGTCGGTCGCCGGGCACTCTTCACGTTCGATCCCGAATTCGCCCACGGACTCTCGATCGCCGCCTTGAAGACGGGGCTGCCGGTCGGCTGCGGCGCGAAGGCCGATACCCGCCTCGAACTGCGTATCGGCGGGATTTCTGTTCAGAA
Source organism: uncultured Alphaproteobacteria bacterium (assembly GCA_963747465.1). Lineage (GTDB taxonomy): Bacteria > Pseudomonadota > Alphaproteobacteria > Rhizobiales > Rhizobiaceae > Aquibium. Next base: position 902,942 of record CAVVFC010000001.1, on the reverse strand, counting down.
CCCGCTCGGCACGGCTGCCGGCTTCGACAAGAACGCGGAGGTTCCCGACGCGCTGCTCGCTCTCGGGTTCGGCTTCGCGGAGGTGGGCACCGTCACGCCACTTCCTCAGTCCGGCAATGCGAAGCCCCGCATCTTCCGGCTGACGCGGGATGAGGCCGTCATCAACCGGCTCGGCTTCAACAACGAAGGACACGAGGCGGCTTTCCGCAGGCTTTCCGCGCGGCGGCGCAGCGGCGTCGTCGGCGTCAACATCGGCGCCAACAAGGACTCTGCCGACCGGATCGCAGACTATGTCGCGGGTGTCGTGCGCTTCGCGTCGCTCGCTTCATACCTGACGGTCAACATCTCCTCTCCAAACACGCCGGGGCTGCGCAACCTGCACGGTCGCGAACAGCTTTCCGAGCTTCTCTTGCGGGTCGCCGAGGCTCGGAAACATTCGTCCAGTCCGGCGGTCCCCATCCTCCTCAAGATCGCGCCCGACCTGCACGAGGGCGATCTCGACGACATAGCCGCGGAGGTTGAGGCGCACGGGATCGATGGCGTCGTGGTCTCCAACACGACGATCTCCCGGGACGGACTGCAACCGGATCCACAGATGAGCCAGCACGGCGGATTGTCCGGCAAGCCGCTGTTCGGCCGCTCGACTGCGGTGCTCGCCCGGATGCGGAAGCGCGTCGGAGCGAAGACCGTGCTGGTCGGCGTGGGGGGCGTGAATTCTGCCGAGGCCGCGCTGGAGAAGATCCGGGCCGGTGCCGATCTCGTCCAGCTCTATACCGGCATGATCTATGCGGGGCCGTCGTTGCCGGGACGGATCGTCGGGGGACTTTCTGCCTACTGCGACCGCGAAGGCCTTCGATCGGTTTTTGAAATCCGCGACAGCCGTGTCGATCACTGGATGGCGCAGCCGATCATCTGATCTTCATGAAGTTACCAGCCGGGACGCGACCGGGAATGTCTCGCGCATCCGGAACGGCAGGATCGCCGTGAGGCTCACGCCACGTGCGATCAGAAAGACGTGGAGCGCCGCCCAGAGCCCTGTGTTCCCGTAGAGTGCGGTGAGACCGAAAAGGGCCGCGACGTAGAGTGCGAACGACAGCAGCATCATGTTTCGCATGTCGCGCGACCACGTCGCCCCGATGTAGATTCCGTCCATCTGGAAGGCGAGGACGCCGGAGACGGCAGTCAGCGCCGCCCAGGGAAGGAATTCGAAAGCCTGCCCGCGCACGTCGGCCGCCGTCGTGATGAAGGCGACCAATTGGTTCCCGAAGAGCAACACCGCCGCAGCCACAATGCCCGACATTGCGAAACCCCAGAAGGAACTCAGCCGCACACTGGCGCCGAAGGCCTTGCGCTGCCCGGCGCCGACGGCGCGGCCTGCCAGTTGTTCCGCCGCGGTCGCGAAGCCGTCGAGGAAGTATCCGGCCACGAGGAAGAAGTTCATAAGGACGGCATTCGCGGCAAGGGTAAGGGTGCCGAGTTGGGCCCCCTGCCGCGCGAACAGCGCGAAGGCGAACAGGAGAATGAAGGAGCGGATCATTATATCGCGGTTGACGGCGAACATGCGTACCAGCGCGGTACGGTCCAGCAGTTCGGCCATAGGCAGGCGAGGCAGTTTTCCAAAGCGCCTCAGAACGATGGTCAAGCCGACGATGCAGGCGATCAGCTCGCCCCAGACGGTGCCCCAGGCCACGCCTTCCAGCCCCCATCCAAGCACCAGGCCGAGCCAGATGGACAGAACGATGTTGGCACCGTTGAGCAGGATCTGCAGGAAGAGACCAAGCATGCCTTCGCCCCTGCCGAGCACGTAGCCGAGGATGGCATAGTTGGCGAGCGCGAAGGGAGCGCAGACCAGGCGTATGACGACGTAGCTCTTCATCGCCGCGGTCACGGCCGAACCGCCGTCGATGAACAGCGCCCCGATCCAGGCGACGAAGGGGCCGGCAAGCGCGAGGACGACGCCGATGCCGATCGAGACCGCAAAGGCACGCCAGAACCAGGCTTGCTCGGCGCGGCCGTCGCCGCGTCCGAACGCCTGGGCCACGAGCCCGGTTGTTCCCGAGCGCAGGAAATTGAAGGTGGCGAAGACGAGATCGAAGATGATGGCGCCCGCGGCGAGGCCGCCGAGCATCGCCGCGTCGCCGAACTGGCCGACGACCGCAGTGTCGGTAATCCCGAGGAGGGGCGTCGTCAGATAGGCCAGCGTCATCGGCACCGCGATGGACAGGACAAGCCGATGCGTGACCACGAAGGCCGGCCCTTCCCGAGGGACGGACGGGGGTGCGACTGACTTGTGGTCGAGAGCGTCTTCCATCCGGGTTCCTTCGCAGCGGAAGCAACCTTCTAGAGTGCCGCGATGCAGCGCGAAAGTGCGGCAGCTCTTTTCCTTGATCCTGCCGAGACCTAGCTTATCGTTAATGCCGCTCGAAATCGTCCACCACCCCGACTACGACGCCAAGTTCCCCGCCCATCATCGGTTTCCGATGGGGAAGTACCGCTTCCTCATGGATGCGCTCATGCGCCGGGGGCTGGTCATCGATGGTGCGCTGCACATTCCCGAACCGCTCGGCGCAGAGGTCCTGGCGCTGGCGCATGACCCGATCTACGTCGAGCAGGTCCTTTCGATTTCCGTGCCGGTGGCCATCGAGAAGGAGATCGGTTTCCCTGTCGACGAGCGGGTCGCACGGCGGGCACATCTCGCCGTCTCGGGAACGCTGCTCGCGGCGCGAAAGGCGCTCGAGAAGGGGATCGCCTGCAATACCGCGGGTGGCAGCCACCATGCGAGACGAGCGCAAGGTGCCGGCTTCTGCACCTTCAACGATGTCGGCGTAGCGGCAAGCGCCCTGGTTGCGGACGGGACGGTTCGGCGCGTTCTCGTCATCGATCTGGACGTCCACCAGGGCGACGGCACCGCCGACATCTTCTGCGGCGAACCGCGCGTGTTCACGTTCTCCATGCATGGCGAGCGGAACTATCCCACACGCAAGATCCCGTCAGATCTCGACATTGCGCTGCCGGACCGGACCGGCGACGAGGCCTATCTCGCAAAGCTTCAGCAGATCCTGCCGCTTCTTTCCGACTACGCGCGGCCGGACATCGTCTTCTACAATGCCGGCGTCGACGCGCATGAAAGCGACCGGCTCGGCAAGCTGTCGCTCACGGACGAAGGTCTGCGTCGCAGGGATACGGCCGTCATCGGCCATTTACGGCGCGGCGGCGTTCCCGTCTGCGGCGTGATCGGCGGCGGCTATTCGTCCGATGTTCCGGCATTGGCCGAGCGGCACGCGATCCTCTTCGAGGTCGCGGCGGAATTCGCCGAAGCCGGCGCGGCCGAACCCGTCATCGCCTGAAGCTGAGCAGTCTCAGGACCAGGAAGGCGGGGATCACGATCGCCGCGCCGAGCAGGATATAGCCGATGAACTTGCCGAAAGCATCGAAGCCGAGATGCCATACGTCCAGAACTGCCTCGCGAAGGCCGTACCACACGTCGATCGGCGTCCAGCCGAAGATGTTCATGACGAAACCGACCAGGAACGAGACGACGAGAAGTTTGACCAGAACCCGCAACGGGCTGTCGCCGAGAAAGCGTGAGACGGGTCCGGCCATTTTCGAAGCATTCCCTGCGGTGCAATCAGTGTCGCCGCCACATAGACACTGCTCCCCGCCGCATCAAGGCTGCCGGCGGCTGATCCTGACCGCGATCATCCTTGCGACCGGCGGCCCGAGCAGCAGCACGATCAAAAACCGCGTCATCTGCAAGGTCAGCACGAAGGAGATATCCACGTTGCGCGACGCGGACGCGATGATCGCGACCGAATCCATGCCGCCCGGGCTGGTGGCGAGGAACGCAGTCAGGGGATCGACGTCCAGCATGATCGACAGGATGGCGCCTATGCCGGCGCAGAAGGCGATGAGCAGCAGGATCGCCGCGAGGATCTGCGGCAGCGTTCGTGCCGCATGGGCAAGGATCGGGCGCGTGAACTTCAGGCCGATCCACCACCCGACGACGGCGTAGCTCGCGGCCAGCAGCCATTCGGGAAGCTGCAGGTCCAGACCCGCGCCGAGGTGCAGCGGAACCCCGAGGACAAGCGGGCCTAGGAGCGTTCCGCCGGGGATCCTGGAAAGCCTGCCGCCGAACGCGCCTGCCAGTGCGATGAAGAGAGTCGTCGCGAACTCCGGCAGATCCAACGCCGGGAACCAGTCGATTGGCGCGGCCTCCATGCCCGAGACGTCGACCCACAGCCGGGCGATGAGGGCCGCCGAGATCGAGACGAAGATCACGCGAAGATACTGCATGAAGGCGACGAGACGGGCATCCGCCCCGAATGCATCGGCCATCAGGACCATGGCGCTCGCTGCGCCCGGTGCCGATCCCCATACGGCCGTCGTTCCGGGAAGTGACCCCCACCGTCCGACCATGGCTCCGAGAAGGCTCGAAGCGGTGAGCGTGGCGATGACGGCACCGAGGATCAGGGGCCACTGTCCCAGCAGGGCTGATGCCATCTCGGGCCGTATGGCCGCGACGATCATGGCTCCGATGAAGCCTTGCGCGCCGGTGAACAGCGGCAACGATGGCCGCACGGTCGCGCCATTCACGCCCAGGAGGACGCCGGCAAGCATGGGGCCGACCAGCAGGGCCGCCGGCAGGCGCAGCAATTCCAGGCCGGCTGCGATTGCCGCCGACAGGAGAAGCAGCAGGCCCCACTGGGGGAGTGCGGGCAGGCTCGCTAGTCTGGGAATGTCCTGCGGAGTTTTCATCAGGCGGGGAGGATTGATCTCGGTCCCTTATGACCCCTGCCGACCCGCATGCCAATGGCAGGGCCGTCTAGCTTCGCCCGAAAGCTTCGATTTCTTCCAGCAGGTGTCCTGGCACCGAGATTCCGTCCTTCTGCGCTCGCGCGCGTGCGGCCGCTTTCGCATGGCCGGGCACATAGACGCCTTTTTCCTCCAGTCTGCGGACCTGCGTCTCCAGCCGATCGCGAAAACCGGAACCGAAGGCGGCGGGTTCGATCGCGATCACGAACAGACCGGTAGCGGGAGATCTCGTACCTTCCGAGATGGAAGCCGTGTCGAGCGACCAGGTTGCCCCCGTCAGGCCGGCGGCCAGAACCTCGACAATGAGAGCGATATTGGCGCCGCGGGGGCCGCCGAAGGCGACGAGCGCACCCATCACCGCCTCGGATGCATCTGTGGTGGGGTGCCCGGTGGCATTCACCGCCCAGCCTTCCGGAATTTTCTCGCCGCGCCCGGCGGCCTGCTTCACCTTGGCGAAGGCCGTCGGGCTGCTGGCCTGGTCGACGAGCAGCATGTCCCCGCCCGGCAGCGGCGCGGCGAAGGCAAGCGGGTTCGTGCAGTAGACAGGCTCCTTTGCTCCGATGACCGTCATCAGGGCAGGGCCGTTTGTAGCCGCCAGCGCGAACAGGTCCTTCTCGGCGAGCCGCTGCACGAAATATCCCAGCGACCCGCAGGTGAACGCGTTCTTCTGGGCAAAGATCGCGACGCCGAAACTCCGCGCCGCCTCGACAAGCGCTCCAAGAGCTTTCTCGAAGCCCAGATGCGCCGTTCCCCGCCCAGCGTCGACATGCATGACGGCCGGAAGCGGTCGAACGATTTCGGGCATGGCATGGCCGTCGATCCGTCCCGCACGCAGCGCTTCGAGATAAAGCGGAAGGTGCGCCAGACCCACGGCGCGATTGCCCTCCGCCTCGGCGGCGACCGCCGCGCGGGCGAGGGCGGTCGCCGCTTCCAGGCCAGCGCCGGCGCGCACGGCGGCATCTCGGCAGATGGCTTCGCATTCCTGGATCGAAAGTCGGACGGTTTCGGCCATGACCGGGATCTATCCGCGAAGCCTGCCTTCCATTGCAAGAAACAAGTTGCGGCGGCCGACGTTCACCCACCGGTTTGACAATCGCCGCTGCAAATCTGCTATCTGCCGCCATGACATCGCTTCACCCGATAACCGCATGACCAACGTCGCACTGACCGGCCTTGCCCGGGACCTCGCCCGCAGGGCCGAAGAGGGACGCCCCGTTCGCATCGGCGTGATCGGCTCCGGGGAGATGGGCACCGACCTCGTGACCCAGGGCATGCTGATGAAGGGCGTGGAGATCTGCGCCATCTCGACCCGCCGCCCGCACACCGCCCGCGATGCCATCCGCATCGCCTACGGCGACGAGGCGATGGCGCGCGAGGCGGAGACGGTGTCGGCGCTGACCTCCGCCATCGAAGGAGGGAAGATCGGCATCACCTCGAACGAACTGCTCGTGACGAATCCGCTGATCGACGTCGTCATCGACGCGACCGGCAAGCCCGGCGTGGCGGCGGATTTCGACCTGATGGCGATGGAAAACGGCAAGCACGTCGTGATGATGAACGTCGAGGCCGACGTCACCATCGGCCCCTACCTCAAGCACGAAGCGGACCGGCTGGGCGTGGTCTATTCGGTCGGCGCCGGCGACGAGCCTTCCTCGTGCATGGAACTGATCGAGTTCGCGTCGGCGCTCGGATACACGATCGTCTCGGCCGGCAAGGGCAAGAACAATCCGCTCAACCACGACGCGGTGCCTGATGACTATGTCGAGGAGGCGACCCGGCGCAACATGAACCCGCGCATGCTGGTTGAGTTCGTCGACGGCTCCAAGACGATGGTGGAAATGTGCGCGATCGCCAATGCCACCGGCCTCGTTCCCGACGTGCCGGGCATGCACGGACCGAATGCCGACCGCGACGAGATGGTGAAGGTGCTGATCCCGAAGGAGGACGGCGGAATCCTGACGCGGAAGGGCGTCGTAGACTATACGATCGGCAAGGGCGTGGCTCCGGGCGTCTTCGTCATCGTGGAGGCCACGCATCCTCGCATCATCGAGCGCATGGACGATCTCCACGTCGGAAAAGGTCCGTATTACAGCTTCTTCCGACCGTACCATCTGACTTCGCTGGAGGTTCCGCTGACCGCCGCGCGCATCATGTTGACCGGCAAGCCCGACATGGTGCCGCTGCCTAGGCCGGTCGCGGAAGTCTGCGCCGTCGCCAAGCGCGACCTCAAGCCGGGCGAGACATTCGATGCCATCGGCGAGACCTGCTACCGCTCCTGGACGATGCGCGCGGACGAAGCGCGCGCGGCGCGGGCGGTGCCGGTCGGGCTGCTCGAGGGCGGCAAGGTGCTGAAAGCCGTGCGGAAGGGCGAACTGATCACCGCCGACAACGCCTCGCCGGACCGCTCTACGCGGCTCTGGGCCTTGAGGCAGCGGCAGGACGAGATGCTCCACGGCGAGGCAGGCTGAGACGATGCCGGGCCGGGTCATCCTTCTCAACGGGGTGGGCAGCGCCGGCAAGAGTTCGATCGCGAAGGCGCTGCAGGCCATCGCCGGGACGCCATTCCTGCACGTGCAGATGGACGCTTTCCTGGACATGCTGCCGGAGGCGCTGCAGGATCATCCTGACGCCTTCCGCTACCGCGCCATGACCGAGGACGGGCAGACCGTCGTCGCCATCGAGACTGGTCCCACGGGCGCTCGCCTGCTGCGGGGCATGCGCGCGGCGGTCGCGGCGATGGCACGTGCCGGCAACGATCTCATCGTCGACGAGGTGCTGATCGGGGAGAACGACCACGCCTACCGCCAGCTCGAGGGAACGGCGTTTCATACCGTGAAGGTCTTCGCGCCGCTCGACGTGCTGGAAGCGCGTGAAAGCGCGCGCGGCGACCGACTCCCCGGACTTGCCCGTTGGCAATTCGGGCGGGTCCACCAGGGCATGCGGTACGATCTGGAGGTGGATACCTCCACCGCTTCCGCCATGGAGTGCGCCGCGGCCATCAAGGAACGATTCGAGCTGTAGCTCGGCAAGGCGGGCGCCGCGTCAGCCCTTCCCCAACTCTTCCCCGCGCGCACGTGCCGCTTCCACCGCATCTTGCAGCAGCGACTTCAGGCGATCCTCGCCCATCAGCACCCCGAGGGCCGCCGCAGTCGTGCCGTTGGGGCTGGTCACCTGCTCGCGAAGCCGTCCGGGTTCCTCGCCGCTTTCGCGGGCGAGGCTGGCGGCACCATAGACGGTCTGCATGGCGAGCAGCTTCGCCGTGTCGGCGGGCAGTCCCGCCTTCTCCCCGGCCGTCGCCAGGCATTCGATGAAGTGGAAGACGTAGGCCGGACCGGAGCCCGAAACCGCGGTGACGGCATCCATCAGCCTTTCGTCGTCGATCTCGGCGACTTCGCCGCTCGTCGACAGCAGTTCGGCGACGAAGTCCCTGGTCTCGGACGACACCTGGGCGTTGGCGAAGACGACCATCATTCCCTTGCCGATCGCCGCGGGCGTGTTAGGCATGCAGCGGATGATCGGCGCCTCGCTGCCGAGCAGTTCCTCGAGCGTCGCAACGCCTGTTCCGGCCGCGATGCTGACGAAGGCGGCCTTGCCCTTGAAGCGGCGATAGGCGGGAACGACGTCGCGCATCATCTGCGGCTTCACCGCGAAAATCACGATGGTCGGATCGGTGGCGGCGGGCACTTCGTCGACGGCAGCCGCGACGGCAGCGCCGAGCTTGGCGGCGCGATCGCTCAGCGCCTGGTTCGGTTCGATGACGAACACTTCGCCCGGCACCAATTTGCCGGAGCGCAACCAGCCGTCCAGCATCGCAAAACCCATGTTGCCGCAGCCGACGAGTAGCAGTTTGACGCTCATGCCATGATGTCTCCGTTCGGCAAGCGGGTTAGCACCCCGGGTGGCCGCCGTGCAACGTCAGTCCGGGATGCGTCGGAGGATCGGGAACCGCGCCACATACCGCAAGCCGAATGTGGCCAGAACGAAGAAGAGCCAGACCGGATCTGCCCTCCGGAAGAAGAAGCTCTCCAGGAAGGCGTTGAATGCGGTGAACATCAGGATCATCATGAAAAGATCTGCAAGGAGCACGTTTTCCCGGCGATTCTCGACACGCAAAAAATCGACCATGGGAACCAGGAGAAAGGTGATGATCGCAACGACCAGGGCGGGAATTCCCATCAGGACGGCGATGTCGAGATAGCCGTTGTGGCCGTGGACGATGGTGCGGATGTCCCAGGTGCGGTCGAAGGGCTGATCCTGATTCAAGAGGAAGGTCGTTCCCCAGAAGCTCTCATAGCCGTAACCGGTCCACGGCCGGTCGCCAAGCATCTCCAGAGAGAAGCTCCACAGGGCGGTGCGCCCGGTGTAGGTAAGCCCCGGCGACAATTCCTGCGAGAGGTCCCAAAGCGGCCTCCAGATCACGATGCCGACGGTTGCGACCGCGGCCAGCACCAATCCGCCGGCGAACAACACCGGAACGAGCTTTCGCAGCCCGAAGAAGCCGGGTCCCATCACCAGCAGGATCGCCAGCGGGACGATGCCGGCGGTGGTCTTAGAACCGGTGTTGGACAGAAAGAACAGCGCCGCCAGAAACAGGAAACCGCCCGACCAGTGCCGGCCGCGCCGGAAAAGGTAGAGCCCCGCGAAGGAAAGCGCTGCCATCACCGGCCCTGCGACGTTCTTGTGGGAGAACAGCCCGCGCCAGAGTCCGGAGTGCTGGGGTTCCGCCGAGTTCGAGGTGTGGATGGCGATGTCTGGGTAGAGGACGAGACCCGCATAGCAAATCAGCACGACGGCGATTCCGGCAACCGAAAGCATCGTGGCAAAGGCGTCGGCATCGCGCGGCACTGCGACGATGGCCGCCATGGTCATGATCCCGATGAAGGTGAACATCGCAGTGCGAAATGCGGATGCCGGGTCGGTCGCGTTGAGCACCGAGAGCATGAAGAAGGAGAGCATCAGCAGCCACCAGGGGCTGACCAGCGATGCCAGCTTCCGACGGTCCACGAAGGTGAAGAGGCTGAAGAGCGCAGCGCCGCCGAGGGCGCTGAAACCGATCTGGTTGACGACGTCGCCGCCGGACGCGTCGCTGCCCGCCGGATCGAAGGGACGGAACGAGACGAGAATGACCGAGAGCAGCACGGTTGCGAGCGCCGTTGCGACGCTCCGGCGGGGGATCCGCGAGGCGATCGCCTCCGGATCAGTTCTTCTCGGCCTGACGATACTGTTCATTGGCATAGCCGAATTCGGCGAGAACCCTGCCGAGGGCGACGTAAACGGGATAGAGGCCGGCTGACGCCGAGCCGGTCCGCGCGAGCCGGACCAGACCGCGGATCGGAGAGGCACCGAGCAGGGCGATGCTTTTGAGGACCACTCGCGCGGTTCCAAGCGGCGAGCCCGCACGCTTGCGTTTCTCCACAAGGGTCGAGATCACGCCATTGCGCAGCGATCGGGCCCGTATCCAGTCGGATTCGAGGCGGCGCGCGGGGATCGTCTCCATGACAGGAGCGTCCGCGCACCAGGCAAGGCGGAACCCCTTGGCGGAGGCGCGGCTGAGAAAATCCGCATCGCCGCCACCCATGAAATTGAAGGCGGGTTCGAGGAACGGCCTAGGCATCGCGTCGAGCACGCGCCGTGATACCAGCAGATTTCCCGAAGAATACAACGCGTCCACCCTTCCGGTCTTCCCGTACGGCGGCGCGAAGACGGGGTGTCTCGCCCAGTCCTCATCATCGGCCGTCGGGAAGATGGGGAACTGTGGCCCGCCGACGATGTCAGCATCCAGGGATTCGGCTGCCGCACACATGCGCTCAAGCCAGTCGGGCGTCGCGATCTCGTCATCGTCGATGACCTGCACGTAGCGCAGGTTCGGGAATGCGGCGAGCGCGGTCGTCCATCCGGCATTGTAGGCGCTGCAGTTGCCGCGATCGTGGGCAATGATCAAGATGCCGCGTACTGTTCCGTTTTCGAACAAGGGCAGAGCGGCATCCGCTCCGGCGTGCCGTTCTGCGTCATTTTCCATGACGACGACCGCGAAGCTGCGTTCGGTGCGCTGCCGCATGACCGAGTGGAGCGTCGCAACGAGTTGCTCCGGGCGCTTGTAGGTCGGCAGCGTTACCGCGATTTCCACCGAATCGGCGGAAATCCCGGGGGAGCGGGCGACAATCGTCACGTTTTCGGCTTCGGGAAGCGGCGACATCAGGACACCCGGCTTGGCGATGTCCCCATAAAGCGTCACCGGCGTTAAGACATGGTTAAGCAATGAAGGAGGTAAGGCACCCGTACAGCGTACATTCGGATCACTTCGGCACGTCGATTGCCTGCCTTAAGCAAGACTTCATGGCGCCAAGCTATAGAACAAAACCAGGTAGCCGACATGCATCTCGTATTCGTAACCTCGCTCGTCCCGGATGGAGAACCGGCCACAGGCTATGAGATAGCCAGTGCCGCGATCATTGCTGCTCTGCGGCGGGCGGGAGCGCGCGTCACCATCCTCGGCTACACCTGGCCGGGCAAGCGTCCGTCTGACCCGGAGAACACGATTTCACTCGGCGAGGTGAACGTGCGTACGGAAGGCGCTCCGGCGCTGCAGAAGGCACGATGGCTCGCGGAGGCGCTGATGTCCGGCCTCACATTCGCGTCCGCAAAGCTTCGCGGAGCGAGCGAAAGCCATGTCAGAGGGGCGATCCGTAGCATCGGACCGTTCGACGCGTACGTGATCAACGCCGTGCAGCTTGCCGGCGCGTTCGAGAACGTCTTTGCGGACAAGCCCTCGATCTTCGTCGCCCACAATGTCGAGCATCGTTCAGCGGCCGAGAATGCCGAGGCGGTCCCGGACATGTTCCAGCGCCTGTTGTTTTCGCGTGAAGCCCGGATCCTGCGTCAGGTGGAGGAGCGCCTCTGTCGTCGGGCACGCTTCGTCTTCACCCTCGCGGAGGAAGACCGGATCGCGCTCGGGGTTCACGGCGACGACCGCTCGGCCGCGCTTCCCCTCGTGACGCGACCGCACGTTCAGAAATCTGCCGAACGCTCGGTGATCTGCGATGCCGCACTGATCGGGACGTGGAGCTGGCAACCCAACCGCATCGGTCTCGAGTGGTTTCTCGACGAGGTCACACCCTGGCTGCCGAGGAAATTTCGAACCCGCGTGGCCGGACACATCCCGGCTGGACTGTCGGCGCCTGCCGGAGTGGAGTTCGTCGGGCGGGTCGACGACGCAACCGCGTTCGTGCGCGGTGCCGCGGTCCTGCCTCTGATCGCGCGAGCGGGAACCGGCGTCCAGTTGAAGACGATCGAAGCCTTCGAACTGGGGCTTCCCTGCGTGGCCACCACGCGCTCGCTGCGGGGGGTAAGCCATCTGCCCGGAAACTGCCGCGTGGTGGACGATCCGGCGGAGTTCGCAGCCGCTCTTTCGGAAGCGTCAGCCGAGCGGATGCCCGACGCTGACGGTCGCGAGTTCCACAAGGCGCAGCTTCATGCGCTCGACGAGAAGATCGCGGCCGGATTGTCCAGGCTCGCCTCCCGACGCGAAGGGGTGGCAGCATGACGGCGCAACTCATCACGAGCGCCTCGTCCGCTGCCGCAGCGACTTCGCCGGCCAGGGACATCCTCGGGGTGCGTGTCGAACCGCTGTCCTGGGCGGAGGCCATCGATGAGCTCGGACGCCGGATGAGGGACCGTCGCTTCACCAAGGTCGGCTTCCTCAATGCGCATTCGGCGAATTTCGCCTCGAGCCGCGCCGACTACGTGGAAGCCATGCAGGACTTTCTCGTCCTGCCCGACGGCGTGGGCGTCGACATGGCCTCGCTGCTTCTGCACGGCTCGAACTTTCCGGCGAACCTCAATGGCACCGACTTCGTCCCCGCCTTCCTGAAGGCGCAGACGGAGCCGATCAAGGTGGGGCTGCTTGGGACGACAGCCCGCAATCTAGAGGATGCGGCGAGGAATCTTCGCGCCATGACGCCGCAGCACGAAATCATGGTGATCGCCGATGGGTTCTTCAACGAGGAACAGGAAGGCTCTGTCCTGAAAAATCTGCGCCGGTTGCGGCCAGACGTGCTCCTGGTTGGGATGGGTGTACCGCGGCAGGAGCTCTGGATCTCCCGCAATCTTTCCGAAGAGCATTGCACCGTCGCACTGGCGGTGGGAGCGCTGCTCGATTTCATGAGCGGCGCCATTCCCCGCGCCCCGCTATGGGTGAGGCGCGCCCGGCTGGAATGGCTGTTCCGCATGCTGAACGAACCTTCCCGCCTCTGGCGGCGCTATATGATCGGCAACCCGACCTTCCTCCTGCGCGTCCTGCGCCAGAAGCTGTCGAAGTGAGGACGCTGCGGTGAACATGGCCGTTGGAGCTCTCGCTCGGTCCCCGACATCGGCTCAGGCGTCCCGCAGCGCGTCGCTGGTCACGGCGAGCTATGCGCCTGATTTCGAGCGCTGCCGGTTCCTATGCGAGACCATCGACCGCCACGTCACTGGGTTTTCGAAACACTATATCCTGGTCCAGCATTCGGACGTGCCGCAGTTCCGGCAACTGGAAACGTCCAGACGAATCGTGGTGGACGAACGCGACATGCTGCCGGGATGGCTTCATTCGTTCAGAGATCCGACGAGCTATTTCCGGCGATACATATGGCTCAGCCTGCGAACGATGCCGCTGCGCGGCTGGCATGTCCAGCAGCTTCGTCGCATCGCGATCGCGGCGCACGCCAATGAGGAGGCGTTGATCTACTGCGATTCGGATGTGGTCGTCCTGAAGGACTTCGACTGCTCCGTATTCTGGCGCGATGGAGAGTTGAGGCTGTTCAGGCGCGATGGCGCCCTGCTCGACAAGCCGGATAGCGAACAGCGTCAGTGGTCCGACCATGCCGGAGATATCCTTGGCATCGAGGCTCCCTTCGTCTCTCCGCACGACTACATCGCCACCCTGATAGCCTGGCGGCGCGACACCGCCATCGCCATGTGCGAACGGATCGAACAGGTGACCGGCCGTCAATGGGTGGAGGCGATCGCTTCGTCCCGAAAATTCTCCGAATGCATGATCTATGGACGCTTCGCCGAGGAGGTGCAGGGTGGACGGGGGCACTTCCTGTCCCGGGATGAACTCTGCAAGGTCTACTGGAAAGGACCGGCGCTGACCGATACCAGTTTCCGCTCGTTCGTGGACAGCATGGCGCCGGAGCAGGTCGCCATAGGACTCCAGTCCTTCATCAACATGGACATCAAGCGGATCAGGCGCCTCGTCGCGGGCCTGAAGTAGCGTATCGCTCGCTCGGCAAACGTCTTCAGAAGCGCTTGGCGGGCAATCGGATCGCGGAGTAGCTGAGCGCGGTCGAGGCTATATACAATCCCAGGAAGGCGGCGTTGAGCCATATCAGCATCTGAGCCGTGTCTTCCGAGCAGAACAGCAGGGACGCCAGAAAAAGGGCCTTCATCCCGGCAAGCAAGGTCAAATTGATGGTCCGAAGCAATGTCTGCCCACGGGCGAAGAGAAGCTCGGCCTGATATTCGACGAGGTTGCGCAGTCCCGGCACGCCGAGGACGAGCACGAGCAGCGGCGCCGCCGTCGAGACATTTCGCCCCAGCATGTGGGGGAAGAAGTGCAGGAGCACGACAAGCGTCGCCAGGCCTAAGGTCGAAATGGCAAATACGCCCGCCTCGAGCCCGACCCGCAGTTTCAGACTCGCCAGCATCTGTCTCGACCGCATCATCTTCTGGATGAGCATCATGGTGAAGGTACGGATCGGGATGGCTGTGAGATCCACGAGTCGCATGATGATGGCATAGATGCCGGCGAGTTGCGGCCCGCCGATCGCAAGGACAAGGAGCTTGTCCAGTTCCATCTGCAGGTAGAAGACCACGTCGGCGGCTGCGACGTAGATCGCGTCCGTCAGGCGCCGCAGGTAGAGTCTGGGGCGAAGGCGTATGCGCAGCCGCGGATAAAAGAAGATCACGGCAACCAGCAGAGCCACCGCATTGGCGGCGAGATAGAACATCAGCCAGTTGTCGAGGTTTGTCGCCGTCGAAAAGGAAAAGGCCACCGCTGCAACGGCACGGATGAAGGTCGCCAGGATTGCCAGCGCGGCGGCACGACCGAACCTGTTCATGCCGTTGTTGACGATCAGCGTGATTTCGATCGGCCGCCACAGCAAGGCTTCGGAGACGATGACCAGAGCGAAGGCGCGCAGCGCCATCTCGCCCGAGAAGAAGATTCCATACGTCGCCCAGCCCGCTCCCGCCAGGACGGGCAGCGACAGCACCGACATGAGGAGGAAACCGCCGGTGAAGACGCCGAGCAGCCTCGGCTTCACGGTTGCGATCCGGTAGAGAGGCGAAATGAAGCCGAAGGCCAGGATGCGCGAAAGCATGACCCCGGCGGCGGAGGCGGTTGCGAAAAGGCCGAACTCGGCGATCGACAGCGAATTTGCCAGGGCGACGAAGTAGAACAGCGAAAAGACCAGACGGCCGGCGGTTCCGGTGATCGCCGTGGAATAGTCGCGCAGCAGTTCCGACCTCGCCCGGGCGATGTCCATGATTCGCTGAATGCGGCTTGTGTGCGGGAATGCGCCCACCCACGACATGTTCGATCCTGACGGGCAAGGGTTGCGTCGATCCGCACACTAGGACCCAAACCTTAACGGCGGGTTCGGCAAAACACGCCAATTCCAGCCACGTCCCGAATTCCATTAACCATTTGTTTCCTACGTCTCTTTAGCTTGCCTTAACGAATGAAGTCCGATCCGGGCTTGCAAACACTTTGAAGAAGCCTCCATCCGATGGCCGAACCAGAAAGCCGCGATTTGTCAGGACGCAAGGGATCGCTCCTGAGTCTCGTGCGCGACCGCGCCGAAGAGGCATCGGCCTTCACTGCGGCAGATCGCGTTGGCGACATCCCGGAGGACTGGAAGGCGGCGGCCATGGAGCGCCACCAACGGGCCCGCTCCCGACGGGATGCGGCAACGAGTCCGCTCGTCGCCGCTCTTGGCAATCCGCCGCTTCCGCCTGAGCGGGATGCTGATTTGTTTTCGGAACAGGAAGATGCGCTCCGCCGGATTCTCGCCGAATCGCCTGAGCCGACGGAAGATGCCAGAACTTCCGAAGACACCGATTTCGATACGGGGGAGAGAGAGACTGCGCGGCACCTGCCGCAGCGGGATCCTGCTGCGTTCCGGGCCTATGCCGATGGTCCCGAAGGGCACGAATGGCGGGGTGGCTCAGGCCACCGCAGCGATGACGCATGGCGTCCGTTGATCGATCCGGCCAAGGTGATCGGCGGTATCTGGAAGTCGCGGTATCTCGTCCTTGGTACGACGATCGCCGGCGCGTTGCTGGCTGCCCTGATCGCGATGTCTACCCCGAAGCACTACACCGCAGTTGCCGAACTCCTCGTCGATCCGCGCGAACTGCAGATCGTGGCAAACGACGTCACCGCCGGCGGGGGTCTCTCGACGGAAGCCACGCTGGCGATCGTGGAAAACCAGGTGCGAGTGCTGACTTCCGGGTCGGTCCTGACCAAGGTCGTCGAGCAGCTCGGGCTCGACAAGGATCCGGAGTTCAACGGGACCAGCGCAGGGATTGGAAGCTACATCCCCAACCTGCGCGAGATATTCTTTTCCGAAAGCGTGGCAGACGATCCCAGCATTCGCCGCAAGGCATTGGCGGTGGATTCACTTGCCAGGTCGCTCGTCGTGGAGCGCGGCGGCAGGACTTTCGTCGTCGAGATCTGGGCGAGAAGCGAATCGCCTGAGAAATCCGCCCTCATCGCGAACACGGTCACCGAGGTATTCCTTGAGATTTCCGGTGCGATCCAGTCGCGCACGGTGGGTAGGGCCTCAGACGAGCTGACGCAGCGGCTGGCCGAACTGCGCAAGGGCGTCGAGGACGCCGAGCGCAAGGTCGAGGCGTTCAAGTCCCAGAACGACATCGTCGACGCCCAGGGGCGGCTGATCACCGACGACGAGATCGTCAAGCTCAACGACCAACTGGCAATCGCCCGGGCGCGAACCTTGGAGTTGCAGGCGCGGGCAGACTTTACCCGCGACCTGACCGTCGACGCGATCCTCGCCGGCAATCTGCCCGAGCAGATGAGTTCGCCGGTCCTGACCGAGATGCGCACCCAGTATTCGCTCCTGCGCCAGGATGCGGATCGGGTCTCCGCGCGGCTGGGACCGCGTCATCCCGAGCGTGTTGCCATAGAAGAGCAGGTCGCGGCTGCACGTCAACGGATCGAACAGGAACTTCGCCTCGTCGCCTCCTCGATCCAGGTCGAACTGCGCCGGGCGGTCCAGCTCGAGCAGGAGCTCGCCGCTCGCCTCGCGCAGCTGAAGGCTCGGCAGGCGGACCTCAGCGAGGAACTGGTCACGCTGCGCGAACTGGAACGCGAGGCCACCGCGAAGCGGGCGGTCTACGAGTCCTTTCTCCTGCGAGCCCGCGAAACCGGCGAGCAGAAGGATATCAACACCGCCAATGTCAGCGTGATTTCACCGGCGACGCCCCCGTTGGAAGCCTCCAGCATCTCGCGGTCGTTCACGACGATCTTCGGCGCCGTCCTCGGGTTCGGTGTCGGTGTCCTGTTCGGCGCGGGGCGTGGAGCGGTCGACAGCCTGACGGAGGGGGCGGGACCGGCGCGCCGCCCACGGCCGACCCGAACCGAGGCGCCGCTCCCGCCACGTCGGCCAGAGCCGGCCAGGCGAGTACCGTCGAAGCAAGGTGCGGAGCCGGATGTCGGGGCGAGCGAAGACGAAATGTATTTTGCTGCGACCGGCGGAGCGGAGATGTCCGACGCCGGCGATGAAGCAAACGAGCTTGAGGTAAGCGCGCGTAACGAAGCGCAGGAAGTCAATCCGGCCGAGGAAGCGGCCGTCAGCGCCGAGGAGGCAGAAATGTACCACCAGAAGCCACAGAATGCCTGGGGACCGTCCCGTCCCATGGACGACCAGGCCTCCTACCCGTCCTACGACCGGCCGCAGCAGCCGGCTGCGAACTGGCCTGATTACCCGCAGGCAGGGCCCTCGCAGCACGGAAACTTTGCCCAGCAACCGGCAGGCATGCCGGGCCAAGGCAATCTCCAGCACCAGGTCCCGCCCGCCCATGGCTATGCCCAGCACGGGCAGCATTTGCATGCTCCGCAACAGGCGTATGCGCACCCCTACGGCCACGGCGGCTATCCGGCGCAGCCGCAGCCGTATCCCTCGGCCCCCCATGCACAACAGCAGCCTCTCTATGGGTACCCGGCGGCACAGGGCTATCCGCCGATGGATCCGGCATTGGCGATGTACGGCCAGCCGGCGCATCCGTGGCAGTATGGCCAGCACCCGGGGCACCAGTTCGCGCCGACCGCACCCCACGGCCAGATGCCAGCCGATATGCGCCAGCCATATGCGCCGGCCGCGTATGCCGAGCCGGCTTCCGCTCAGCAGGTCTATCCGCGGAACTCGCTGCATGATTTACCCGCGGAGCATTCGTCACATGCACCGGCTGCTGAGGTTCGTCCGTCGGCCAACCCCGACAAGACCGCCATCGACGAAATTCGCGAAAGTCTGCGCGAATTCCGCGAGGCGCTCAGGGAACTCGCCGAAAACCGGGGGCGCCGCCGTTTCCTCTGAGCGGCAGCGTTTTCGGGTTTACGGCACGGAACGGCGCATTGTCGCGCTTATCGCGGAACGAAATGTCGGATAAGGCTCCCCGCATCGAGAAGAGCGCGGGGAGTTCTGCATGGCGGACGTGATCGACGGAAAGCAGGTTGCCGAGGAGGTCGTCGCTTCGGTCAAGGAAGCGGCGGCGAAGCTGATCGCCGACACCGAGGTCGTTCCGGGGATCGCGGTCGTCATCGTGGGCGAGGATCCGGCGAGCCAGGTCTACGTGAATTCCAAGTCCCGGAAGGCGAAGGAGTGCGGTTTCCATTCGGTCAAGCACACTCTGCCCGAAGACACCACCGAAGCCGACCTGCTCGCGCTGATCGACGAACTCAACAATGATCCGGCGATCCACGGCATCCTGGTCCAGCTGCCCCTGCCGAAGCACGTCGACGCTGGCCGGGTCATCCAGACGATCTCGCCCGACAAGGACGTCGACGGGTTCCATTTCATCAATGTCGGCAAGCTCGGCACCGGGGAGATGGAAACGGCTTTCGTCCCGTGCACGCCGGCCGGTTCGATGCTGCTCGTCGAGCGGGTGCTAGGCCGCGATCTCTCCGGGCTCAATGCCGTCGTGGTCGGGCGCTCCAATATCGTCGGCAAGCCGATGGCCAATCTGCTGCTCGCCGCCAATGCGACCGTGACGATCGCGCACAGCCGCACCAAGGACCTGCCGGGCCTCTGCCGCACGGCAGACATCCTCGTCGCCGCCGTGGGGCGGCCGGAGATCGTCAAGGGCGACTGGGTCAAGCCGGGCGCAACGGTGATCGATGTCGGCATCAACCGCATTTCGGCACTGCCCGGCTCCAGCCGCAACACGCGGCTCGTCGGCGACGTCGATTTCATGAGTGCCTCGGAGGTCGCCGGCGCGATCACGCCCGTGCCGGGCGGGGTCGGGCCGATGACCATCGCCATGCTGATGGCGAATACCCTGGTGTCGGCCTGCCGGCGGGCCGGCGTGGAACCGCCGCGCCTGTGACAACCAGAGGGTTGCGCGCGGCATGCTTTGCCGCGCGCCCCACTTCCTGTAGAACCAACCTCCATGTCCGATCCCGCACTGCCTGCCCGCCAGTTCGCCTTCCTTCTCGTCGACAAGTTCTCCATGTTTTCGCTTTCAGCGGCGATCGACACCTTCCGGTCGGCCAACAGGCTGGTGGGTCGCGACTACTACGCCTGGAAGACGATCTCGGCCGACGGCGAATCCGTCATGGCGTCGAACGGGCTGCCGCTGAAGATCGACTACGCAGTGGCGGACATGCCACCCGCCGACATCCTGTTCGTCTGCGTCGGGCTGGCGCTCGAATTTCCCGGCAAGAGCAAGGTTCTCGGCGCGCTGCGATCCTGGGGCCGACGCGGGGGAGCACTTGGTGCGCTGTCGGTCGGGTCCCATCTGCTCGCCGAGGCGGGACAACTCGAAGGATATCGCTGTACCATTCACTGGGAGAACCGCGCCGGGTTCCAGGAGCGATTTCCGGACATCGAGTGCACGGGAAACGTCTTCGAGATCGATCGAAAGCGCTATACCTGCGCCGGCGGCACGACCTCGATCGACCTGATGCTGGAGATCGTCCGGGCGGATTTCGGCGCCAACGTCGCCAACGAAGTCGCCAACCAGTTCCACCACGAGCGTATCCGCGGCACCACCGACCGGCAGCGAATCGGTCCCGAACGGGACCTGACGGGCAAATCCGAGAAACTGAAGAAGATCGTGGCGCTGATGGCCGACAGCCTCGATGAGCCCTTCTCCGCCGTGCAGCTCGCGAAATCTGCCGGGCTTTCGGTGCGCCAGGTGGAGCGGCTCTTCCTGCGCCATCTCAACATGACGCCCGGACGCTACTACATGCGGCTGCGTCTCGAGCGCGCCCGCGAACTGCTGCGGCAGACCAACATGCCGATCCTGGACGTGGCGATCGCGACGGGATTCACGTCACATTCGTATTTCGCGCAGAGCTACCGCACGCAATTCGGCCGCCCGCCGAGCGAGGAACGACGCACCACCTATTGAGGATTGCGCGCTGTCGGCGCCGGGTGGTCACGTGCCGCTGCGGGTATCTGTGACTTGACGCTCTCGCTTGACCTGCCTCAGCAGCACGTTGATGTCCTGATCCTGATCGCTTGCCAGCGGAGCGCGGGTTTCGACACGGTAGGGCGATCCGCCGCCGCAGGCGGACAGGAGGAGCGCGGAGAGGAGCACTGGCAGCGCGAACTTGTTCATGGCCGCCGGTACTAAGCGCGATTTCGCAGCACCGTCAACGACGCGTCGCGCTTGGCGGCTCACGCTGCTTGCCCGAACGCGCCGGCACCCTGGTCCGCCCGCGATGCGATGGCCCGGAACCCGGCGAAGAGTTCGCGGCCGAAGCCGTGTCCGTTCGACGCGAGGTCGGGTTGTGGTGCTGTGCGCGAGGCAAGTTCTGCATCGTCGACCAGCACCTGGAGCGTGCCTCTTTCGCCGTCGACGCGGATGAGATCGCCATCGCGGATCCTGCCGATGGCTCCACCTTCGATGGCTTCCGGCGTGACGTGGATCGCGGCCGGCACCTTGCCGCTTGCGCCGGACATGCGGCCATCGGTGACGAGCGCAACCTTGTAGCCTCTGTCCTGCAGGACGCCCAGAACCGTCGTCAGGCGGTGCAACTCCGGCATGCCGTTCGCCCTCGGCCCCTGGAAACGGACGACGGCGACGAAATCGCGGTCGAGCCGGCCCGCCTTGAATGCCTCGTTCAGGCCTTCCTGACCGTCGAAGACGATGGCCGGCGCCTCGATGACGCGCCTTTCCGGCTTGACGGCGGATGTCTTGATGATGGCGTGCCCTAGGTTGCCTTTCAGCACCATCAATCCGCCGGTCGGCTGGAAGGCCTTGGGGAAGGGGACGAGCACCTTCTCGTCGCCGCTCACTGCCGGCGCGGGGTCGCGGAAGACGGTGCCGTCGGGCGCAAGCTTCGCCTCGACGGCGTACGGCCGCAGGCCGTGGCCCCAGATCGTCTCGACGTCCTCGTGCAGGATGCCCGCGTCCAGCAGTTCGCGGATCAGGAAACCAAGCCCGCCGGCCGCATGGAAATGGTTCACGTCGGCGAGGCCGTTGGGATAGACGCGCGCCAGCAGGGGGACGTGGTCCGAGATGTCGGAGATGTCCTGCCAGGTCAGGGAAATGCCTGCGGCGGCGGCCATGGCGATCAGGTGGATCGTGTGGTTCGTGGAGCCGCCGGTCGCGTGAAGGCCGATGATGCCGTTGACGAAGGAACGCTCGTCTATCATCCGGCCAGCAGGGCGATAGTCGTTTCCGAGAGCGGTGATCTCCAGAGCCCGCTTCGTCGCTTCCCGGGTAAGCGCGTCGCGCAGCGGCGTACCGGGATTGACGAAGGAAGCGCCGGGCAGGTGCAGGCCCATGATCTCCATCAGCATCTGGTTGGAGTTCGCCGTCCCGTAGAAGGTGCAGGTGCCCGGGCCGTGATAGGACTTCGATTCCGCCTCGAGCAGTTGGGGGCGGCCGATCTTTCCTTCGGCATAGAGTTGCCGCGTCTTGGCCTTCTCGTCATTCGGAAGACCTGAGGTCATCGGTCCAGCGGGTATGAAGACGGCTGGCAGATGCCCGAAGGTGAGCGCGCCGATCACCAGACCAGGCACGATCTTGTCGCAGACGCCGAGATAGACCGCCGCGTCGAACATGTTGTGAGTGAGACCGACCGCTGTCGCCATGGCGATGACGTCGCGCGAGAAGAGCGACAGTTCCATGCCCGGCTGGCCTTGGGTGACCCCGTCGCACATGGCCGGAACGCCGCCGGCCACCTGTGCCACGCCGCCTGCTTCATGAGCGGCCTGCTTGATCAGCGCCGGGAAGTTCTCGAACGGTTGATGCGCGGACAGCATGTCGTTGTAGGAGGTGATGATGCCGACGTTCGCCACCCGGTCGCCGGAGAGAGCCGACTTGTCGTGCGCTGCGCAGGCGGCGAAGCCGTGTGCGAGATTGCCGCATGACAGCACCGAGCGATTCACGCCCTTGCTCGCAGCCTCGTCCAGCCTCGCCAGGTAAGCCTCTCGTGCCGGCCTGGAGCGTTCGCGAATGCGGTCGGTAATCTCTTCGACGGCTTTCCTGGCGGCCATTGCCGACTCCTAGCTGGGTGCCCAGTAAACGATAGGCTCGGTTACCGATGCGTCCATAACGGAGCGGATCGGAAGGTGCGGCGATGCGGCCGACGTTGCTTCCTCGAAGACCCGGCGTTTCTCCGTGCCCTCGATGTGCAGCACGAGATGGCGCGCTTCCGCTATGCGAGGCAGGGTCAGCGTCAGGCGCGGTTCCCCGGCGCTCGCGGCATGCATGGGCATGACGGTCTGCGGGGACTTCGGGTCCAGGAGATCGGAGAGATTTCCGGCATCGGGAAAGAAGGATGCGGTATGGCCGTTCGTTCCCATACCCAGGATCACGATATCCAGCGGGAACAAGACCTCCACGAGCCGGTACTCGGCCTTCTCTGCCGCGGCTTCCACCGTCACGACGTCCGAGTAGAGGGGCACGAAGTGCGCCGCGGCGGCTTCGCCGCGAAGGAGGTTTTCGCGTGTCAGCTTCTCGTTGGATCTGTCGGACGTGGGCGGAACGAAGCGTTCGTCGACGAGCGTTACAGTCACCTTGGACCAGTCGAGAGTGCGCCTGGAAAGAGCCTGAAAGAACTTCGCCGGCGTCGTGCCGCCCGAGACCGCGAGAGATGCTATGCCCTTGTCGGCCACGGCATCCCTCAGCCAGCCGGCAATCTCGTCGGCTTGGGCTTCAGCCAATTCTTCCTGGGATGCGAATTCCTTCCAGTCCAACGCGAACGCTCCTCAGTCATTGCGGATCGTGCCAGGTTCGCCCATCCCGCTCTATCAGCGCGATCGAACCGGAGGGCCCCCACGTTCCCGCGGTGTATCCATGAGGCTGCTGCGCGGAATCCTCCCAGGCTTCCAGAATGGGATCGATCCAGCGCCAGGCTGCCTCCACCTCGTCGCGGCGCATGAACAGCGTCTGGTTGCCGCGAACCACGTCCATTACAAGCCGCTCGTAGGCGTCCGGGTTCCGAACCGAGAACGACTGCGCAAAGCTCATGTCGAGGGGAACGTGACGCAGGCGCATGCCGCCCGGACCGGGATCCTTGATCATGATCCACTGCTTCACACCTTCGTCAGGCTGCAAACGGATCACCAATTGGTTCGCATACACCATGCCGGCCTGTTCGCCGAAGATCGAATGCGGGATGTGCTTGAACTCGATGACGATCTCGGAAGCCTTCGTGGCGAGCCGTTTGCCGGTGCGGAGATAGAAGGGCACACCGGCCCAGCGCCAGTTCGCGATCTCGGCCTTGATCGCCACGAAGGTCTCGGTGGAACTCGCGCCGTCGCCGAGTTCGTCGGCATACCCCTTCACGGCTCCCCCGGACGAAGCGCCGGCCCGGTACTGCCCACGCACAGTCAGCTTGCTAGCCTCGTTGCCGTTGATGCGGCTGAGCGAACGCAGCACCTTCAGCTTCTCGTCACGGACGGCATCGGCATCCATGTTCGGCGGCGCTTCCATGGCTGCCAGGCAGAGAAGCTGCAGGATGTGGTTTTGAACCATGTCGCGGAGCGCACCCGCCTTGTCGTAGTAGCTGACGCGGTCTTCGAGCCCGACCGTCTCGGCGACGGTGATCTGCACGTGGTCGATGTGCGCGGAGTTCCACAGCGGCTCGTACAGCGCGTTGGCGAAGCGCAGCGCCATGAGGTTCTGCACCGTCTCCTTGCCGAGATAGTGGTCGATGCGGAAGATCTGGTGCTCCGCGAAGACATGGCCGATCTGGTCGTTGAGAGCCTGAGCGGAAGCCAGATTGCGGCCGATCGGCTTCTCGACCACGACGCGGGCCTGCTCCGACACCAGGCCATGGTCCTGCAGCTTCAGGGAAATGTCCCCGAACAGGGACGGCGCGACCGCCAGGTAGAAGACGCGGATACGATCGCTGTCGCCGAGCGCCTTCCGGAGGCCCTCGAAGCCGGTGCCCGAGACCGCGTCGACCGCGACATATGAAAGCCTTTCGAGAAACCGCTCGAGTTCGTCGGCGTATATGTCCTTCGACGGCACGTGATCCGTGATCGCCTTGCGGGCAAACTCGCGGTACTCCTTGTTGCTGAGCTTGGAGCGCGAGGCGCCGATGATGCGGGTCGGTTCCGTAAACTGGCCGGCGATCTGCCGCTGGTAGAGGGCCGGAAGCAGCTTGCGTTCGGCAAGATCGCCGGTTCCGCCGAAGGCGATGAAGTCGAACGGGTCGACGGGGATGATCTGGCTCGTCATGGCTCCGCGCTTTCGGGGGCTTCGTCACGGTCGCTATAATCAAATCGATTTAGGAACGCCAGTCCGACAAGCCCACTCTCGCGGACTTGACAGGTGCGAACGGCACGGGTTTCACCTTGTTCAGACGATAACCCTTGCTGCACTGCAGCATAAGGGGGCTGTTGGGGAAAGCAATTGGAGTGGCGCCGATGGGCAAGCATTTCTCGCGGACTGTGGCCGAGGGCCTCGCTTTCATGAATGTGATCGAGGGCAAACAGGTCGATGCCGCATCCGGCAGGCGCATCGACGTGATCTCGCCGTCGGACGGTCACGTCTTTGCATCCATACCCGCGGCAGGTGCCGAGGATGTCGACCGTGCTGTCCGTTCGGCACGCAAGGCATTCGACCAGGGACCTTGGAGCCGGATGCCTGCCGTGGAGCGTGGTCGCTGCCTGACGCGGCTGTTCCATCTCGTCGAGAAAAACGGAGACGAACTGGCGGCGCTCGAATCGCGTGATACCGGCAAGCCGATCCGACAGGGCAAGGCCGACGTTACGGCCACCATGCGCTACTACGAGTTCTACGGCGGCGCGGGTGACAAGATACATGGCGACACGATCCCCTTCCTGGACGGCTATACCGCGCTTACGCTGCGCGAGCCGCACGGCGTCGTGGCCGGCATCATTCCGTGGAATTACCCGCTGCAAATCCTGGCGCGGGTCGCGGGTGCCGCGCTTGCGATGGGCAACACGCTCGTGGTGAAGCCCGCGGAAGATGCATCGCTCACCGCGATACGCATCGCCGAACTGGCGCTGGAAGCAGGCATTCCGCAAGGTGTCTTCAACGTGATCACGGGGTACGGACGCGATGCCGGAGCCTCGCTATCCTCCCATCCGCTGGTGGATTACGTCACCTTCACCGGTTCGCCGATGACGGGGACGGCGATCCAGCAGGCGGCGGCGATCAACAACCGAGGCGTGACGATGGAGCTCGGCGGAAAATCGCCGCAGATCGTCTTCGCCGACGCCGACCTCGATGCGGCGATGCCGGTGCTGGTCAATGCCATCATCCAGAACGGTGGCCAGACCTGCTCGGCCGGCAGCCGGATCCTCGTCCAGCAGGAGGTCTACGAGAAGGTGGCGACCGGTCTGGCGGATCGGTTCTCGAACCTGGTCGCCGGCCCGCACGATGCCGATCTCGACCTCGGCGCGCTGATCAATCCGAAGCAGCTGGAGCGTGTCTCCGGCATGGTCGCGGCGGCGCAGGACGCCGGCGTCGAGGTGCTGGCGCGCGGCTCGGTCAGCGCCGAGGCTCCGTCCGAGGGCTACTATTTCGCGCCGGCGCTGTTCGGATCCGTCGATCCGGCGAAGGCGATTGCGCAGGACGAGGTGTTCGGGCCGGTTCTGGCGGTCACCCCCTTCCAAGACGAGGCGGATGCGGTCCGGATCGCCAACGCGACCGAATTCGGACTGGTCGCCGCCGTCTGGACGCGCGACGGCGCGCGCCAGCATCGTGTCGCCAAGCGCGTGCGCGCGGGGCAGGTTTTCGTCAACGGCTACGGCGCAGGCGGCGGCATCGAACTGCCGTTCGGCGGTTTCAAGAAGTCGGGCCACGGGCGCGAGAAGGGCTTCGAAGCGCTCTATGATATGAGCGCGACGAAGACGATCGTCTTTAATCACGGATGAGCGGGTTCGCTCTACGCCGAGAACGCCTGGCGTGCCGACCGGCAACGCCCAGAACCACAGGGAGTTTGGGTAGTATGGCCCGTCTTGAGAACAAAATCGCCGTCATCACCGGAGCAGCATCAGGCTTCGGCGAAGGCATGGCGAAGCGTTTCGCGGAGGAGGGGGCAAAGGTCGTCGTTGCCGATCTCAATGCCAAGGGCGCCGAGCGCGTCGCGTCAGAGATCGGGGACGCGGCGCTGCCGGTGACCGCCGACGTTTCGATCAAGGCGGACATCGATGCAATGGTCGCTGCCGCCATGGACCGGTTCGGCCGAATCGACATCATGGTCAACAACGCCGGCTTCACGCACCGAAACCAGGACATGCTCACCGTCGACGAGCAGACATTCGAGCTGATCGGAGCGGTCAATATGAAGGCGATCTACCTGACTGCGCTCGCCGTCGTGCCGATCATGAAGGAGCAGGGCGGCGGCTCAATCATCACCACCGCTTCCACGGCCGGTCTCAGGCCCCGTCCCGGGCTCGTCTGGTACAATGCGTCGAAGGGCTGGGCGATCACCGCGACCAAGTCGATGGCGGTGGAACTGGCGCCGCAGAAGATCCGGGTCAACTGCCTGTGCCCGGTCGCAGGCGAAACCGGGATGCTGGCGCAGTTCATGGGCGAGGACACGCCCGAAAAGCGGGCGCAGTTCCGGGCATCGATCCCGCTCGGCCGGTTGTCCACGCCGCTGGACATAGCCAATGCCGCGCTCTGGCTCGCTTCCGACGAGGCGGAGTTCATTACCGGGGTGGCGCTCGAAGTGGACGGCGGACGCTGCATCTGATCACCTCGGGACGGGCATCGAATCGGAACCCGCCCCTGCAGGCGACGTTCACAGGGGCGATTCGGGGGAAATCCATCGCATGACATACGAGCAGATGTTTCTGTTCGGGCTGCTCGGCGCCGTCTTCGCCATGCTGGTCTGGGGACGTATCCGCTACGATCTCGTCGCGTTCGGCGCGCTGATCATCGGCGTGGCGGCCGGCGTGATCCCGGCGGAGGAGGCATTCGTCGGCTTCGGCCACGAGGCGGTCGTCATCATCGCGCTCGTGCTGATCGTCTCGCGGGCGATGATGAACTCCGGCGCTGTCGAACTCATCGCGCAGTATGTCGTCGACAAGGGCCGGGCATTGTCCGCCCATATCGGCATCATGGCGGTTGTCGGGGCAGCGCTTTCAGCGATCATCAACAATGTCGCCGCGCTCGTCATCCTCATGAATCTCGATCTCGAAACCGCCCGGAAGGCCGAGCGACCGGTCTCGCTTTCGTTGATGCCGCTGTCCTTCGCAACAATCCTGGGCGGCATGATCACGCTGATCGGCACGCCGCCGAACATCGTCATTGCGCAGTACCGCGACCGGGCTTTCGGCGAACCCTTTTCCATGTTCGACTTCTCCCCGGTGGGGCTCGTCTGCGCGGTTGCGGGCATCACTTTCGTTGCGACGGTCGGGTGGCGCTTTATCCCCCAACACGCCCAGAAGGCCACGCCCATCGTCGAGGGAAGCAGCGACATATTCGTGGCCGAGGCCGGCGTGCCGGAGGGGTCCGAATGGATCGGGAAGACGCCGCGCGACATGGTCGATGCAGCGGGCGAGCAGGACGTCACGATACTCGGCCTCGTCCGGAGCGGCAGGCGGCTGCCGGGATTTGCGCTCAACGAGGAAATCCGGAAGGACGATCGCCTGGTGCTCGAAGGCGACCCCAAGGCGATCGAGGCCTTCATCGGAGCCACGAAGCTGGAAATCGCCTCGGAGGAAAAGGACGAGAGACTGACCAGCAAGTCCCTGGCGCTGGTCGAGACGATCGTGCCGGACGGAGCCCGCGCGGTGGGCAGGACGGCCGACGGAATGGGCCTCCTCTCGCGGCACGGCGTCTCGCTGCTGGGCATATCGCGCCAGGGAAAGCGGTTTCGCGAACGGGTGCGCGGGGTGCAGGTCAGGCCTGGCGACGTGCTCCTCCTGATCGGTCCGGCCAGCCGCGTCTCGCAAGCCGCGGAGTGGATGGGCGTCCTGGCGCTCGCCGAGCGCAGTCACACGGTGATCCAGCGCGGCAAGGCGCTGCTGGCGATCGGTATCTTTGTCGCGGCGATCGCGGCTGCGGTGATCGGCTTCGTACCGCTGGCGATCGGCTTGGCGGCGGCGGTCGGGTTCTATGCAATCTTCAACATCGTCGGTCCGCGCGAAATCTACGATTCCGTGGAGTGGCCGGTCATCGTGCTGCTCGCTTGCCTGATCCCGATCGGCCTGGCGCTCGAGGATTCAGGCGGCACCGCGCTGATCGCCAACACGATCGTGGCGCAGACCTCGTTCCTTCCGACATGGGCGATCCTGGCCATCGTGATGATCGTCACCATGACCTTGTCGGACTTTCTCAACAACGTCGCGACGGCGCTGATTGCCGCGCCGATAGCAGTCGGCGTGGCGAATTCGATCGACGTTTCGCCCGATCCGTTTCTGATGGGCGTGGCGGTGGCGGCATCCTGCGCCTTTCTCACCCCGATTGGCCACAAGAACAATACCATCATCATGGGGCCGGGCGGCTACCGGTTCGGCGACTACTGGCGAATGGGCCTGCCGCTGGAAGCCATCATCATCGCCGTGTCGGTTCCTGCCATCCTCTTCTTCTGGCCGCTCTGATCAAGCGCGCCAACGACGCTCTTGCGCGATCGGGCACCCGCTGCTCATCTGGCGACTGGAGGAGAGCATGTCGGATGCACCGCCCTACCAGATAGATCTGCCCGCGTTCTGGCGCGACCCCTATCCCGACCTCGCGCGCATGCGCGCCGAGGCGCCGATCGCGTTCGTTCCGCAACTCGGTGCGACGTTGATTGCGCGGCGCGAAGACATTTTCGTCTGCGAGAAGAACGTCACCGTCTTCTCCTCGCATCAGCCGAACGGTTTGATGAACCGGCTGATGGGCCACAACATGATGCGAAAGGACGGCGAGGAGCACATGGCCGAGCGCCGCGCCATCTTTGCCACGGTGTCGCCGAAGACGGTGCGCGACGTTTGGAGACAGGCATTCGAGCGGCATGCGGATTCCGTTCTGGACGAGTTGGAGCCGAACGGACGAGCCGAACTCGTCAAGGAGTTCGCTCTGCGGTTTTCGGCCGAGTGCCTCAAGTCCCTGACCGGGCTCGTCAACATGCGCTACCAGGACATGGACGCCTGGTCGCAGGCGATGATCGACGGCATCGCCAATTATGCCGGTGATCCAGATGTCGAAGCGCGCTGCCACGAAGCCACGGCGGGCATCGACGCGGCCATCGACGACATGGCTCCCGTGCTGCGCAAGACGCCGGACCACAGCTTGCTCAGCGTCATACTTGGAGCAGGCATGCCGATGGAGAGCGTGCGCGCGAACGTGAAGCTTGCGATCAGTGGCGGACAGAACGAGCCGCGCGATGCGATCTCCGGTGCGGTCTGGGCGCTGCTGACCCATCCGTCGCAACGGGTAATGGTGGACACAGGAGAGGCAAGCTGGACGCAGGTATTCGACGAATACTGCCGATGGCTGGCGCCGATCGGAATGTCGCCGCGGCGCGTGGCGCGGGAGCACCATTACGGCGGCGTCATTTTCGACCCCGAGGACCGGGTCTTCTTCATGTTCGGGTCCGCAAACCGCGACGAAGCGCATTTCAAGGAGGCGGACCGGTTCGACGTCTTGCGCGACACCTCCAAGTCGATCGCCTTCGGAGCCGGACCGCATTTCTGCGCCGGCGCGTGGGCTTCGCGATGCATGGTTGCGGAAGTGGCGCTGCCGAAGCTGTTCGAGCGGCTCGACACCCTGCAGCTCGACGACGCGGAGGAGGTCCTGATCGGCGGCTGGGCCTTCCGCGGCGTGTTCAACCTGCCGGTCCGCTGGAAACCCGCTGACCGGCCTCAGATCGGCGGCAACACGGCTCGCCGGTAGAGGTGCCAGGTGGCGTGGCCGAGCACGGGCAGCACGATCAAAAGCCCGAGGAAGAACGGAACACAGGCGAGCAGCATCGACAGGGTGACGAGGATGCCCCAGCCGATCATCGGGACCGGACTGGAGATCACCGCCTTCACGCTGGTGATCATGGCGGTAACGAAATCCACGTCGCGATCCAGCAGGAGCGGAATGGAGACGACGGTTACCGCAAAAAGGACCAGCGAGAGCGCTGCGCCGAAGACATGCCCGACCGCCAGGAAGATCCATCCCTGCTCCGTGGTGAGGAGGACGGTCATGAATTTCTCCAGCGTGGCGAAAGACATACGTCCAAGGAAGAGCGCTATGAGCAGACGGACCTGGTACATCCACATCCAGAAGACGAAGAGCATCACGAATGCCATCCAGGACAACTCGCGGCTGCGCTGTGCCCAGACGACCGACAACACCTCGCTCCAGACAAGCGGCCTTCCAACTTCCAGACGGCGGCTGACTTCATAGAGGCCGGCGGCGGCGAAGGGGCCTATCAGCGGGAAACCGATCGCAAACGGATAGATCATCCAGGACATGTTCCAGCGTGTCAGCGCCAGCACGATCGCCAGGCCCGCGAGCGCGAAGACGCCGCCGAAGAAGAGCCCGTAGTGCGGCGCGTGCGCGAAATCCGACAGGCCCTGCATGAGGGCGCCACGGATATCCTTCGCGGTCAGTTCTCTGATCTGCGGCATCCCCGAGGGGCGTGAGGCGTTCCCGGGGGGTGTCCCGGTCGATACTTCCGCCATGGTCTCCTCCCGAACACCGGCGAACCAGCGCGACACGCGCTTATCATGCGCTCTTCATGTGGACCGGCAAGAGGATCGCGTCATTGATGAAGATCAAGCGGTTCCGTCCGTGCTCAGAAGCGATCGCGCAACGCATACCAGTTGAGCGCCAGGAAGAGCAGCGGCGCACGGAACCGCCGCCCGCCCGGGAAGGCGGGAATCTTCAGGTCCTCGATCAGCTTCAGACGATCGCGGTTGCCGGCGACCGCTTCGGCGTAGAGCTTTCCGGTGAAGTTCGAAAGCATGACGCCGTGACCGGAATAGCCGCCCGCGGAGATCACGTTCGGCATGACCTCCTTGACGAACGGCTTGCGCGGCAGAGTAATGCCGACGTACCCGCCCCAGGCGTGGGAAATCTCGACGTTCTTCAAGGCCGGGTAGATCTCCGTGATCTGGCGGCGGATGTGGATGGCGATGTCTTTCGGATCATCGACGGCGTAGATCTCGCGGCCGCCGAAAAGCAGCCGGCCGTCCTTCGACTTGCGGAAGTAGCGAACCACGAAGCGCGAATCGGAGGCCGAACTCGCCGCCGGGCAGGACCGGGCTGTCGTCGCCGAGCGGGACGGTTGCGCCGATGAAGGAGCCGATCGGCATGATGTGGGCCGCGCTGACGGGCTCCAGATCCGCCCCATGGGCATTGGTTGCAATGAAGCACTTGTCGGCAGTGATGCTCCCGTAACCGGTGCTTACCCGCACCTTGCCACCCGATGAGATGATGCTGGTGGACTTCGTGTTTTCAAACAGCTTCGCGCCCGCGGCGGCAGACACGCGCGCCGTCCCGACAACGAGCTTGAGAGGGTGGATGTGCCCCGTGCCAGTGTCGCGTACGCCGCCGACATAGTGGCTCGAGCCGACGCGCTCGGCGGTCTCGGCCGCGTCCATGACAGACAGATGCGGATAGCCGAAGCGCGTCGTCATCGCCTCCGCATGCTCCTCGTATTCGGGAAGTTCGCGCTTCTTATGCGTCACATTTAGATGGCCGGGCCGGAAGTCTATCTCGATGGCGTTGGTTTCGGCGAATTCCAGCAGGTGCGTCTTGGCCTCTTCCGCGAGATCGAAAAGTGCCTTGGCGCGATCGAAGCCGTATTCGGCCTCCATCTCCTCCGCGCCGGCGCGCTGGCCTGTGCCCAACTGGCCGCCGTTGCGGCCGGACGCGCCGTCGCCGAAGCGGTGCGCGTCCATGAGGGCGACGTGCACGCCGGCCTTGGCAAGATGTGCGGCCGCCGAAAGCCCGGTGAAGCCGCCGCCGACGATGACGACATCGACCGACAGGTCGCCGTCGAGCCGCGGGTATTCCGGACGTTCGCCAACGGTGTCCTCGTACCAGGAGTGGCCGGGTGAAATTGGGGAGGAGTAGGGCATCGCGGCCTCGGGCAATGGCAGGATCAGGGAGGACTACTTCGTTGGAAACCGGCGACCAGCAGCCTCACACGTTCAACAGCAGAAACTCCCGCTCCCAAGGCGATATCACTTCCATGAAGGTCTCGAACTCCGCCTTCTTGATCGCGGCGTAGGTGGATACGAAAGCATCGCCAAGGATGTCGCGCAGGCTGGTATCGGCCTCGAAATGCCCTACCGCCTCGAGCAGGCCGCGCGGCAGGTCGATCTCGGCTTCGTTGGCGCTGGTGTCGACGGGCTGATCGGGCTTCGTTCCTGCGATGATGCCGGCAAGGCCGCATGCCAGCGAGCCCGCCAGCGCCAGATAGGGATTTGCATCGGAGGACGGGATGCGATTTTCGACGCGCCGGGCGGCCGGGTCGGACCGCGGGATGCGGAAGGCCGTGGTGCGGTTGTCGTAGCCCCATTTCGTGTTGACGGGCGCCGAGGCAGCCTGAGTCAGGCGCCGGTAGGAATTGACGTAGGGGGCCATCATGACCAGCGCGTTCGGCATGTGCTGCTGCATGCCGCCGATGAAGTTCAGGAACGCCTCCGACTCGCCGCCTTCCTCGGAGGTAAAGATGTTCCTGCCCGTCTTCTTGTCGATGATCGACTGGTGGATGTGCATGGCCGAGCCAGGCTGACCCTGGATCGGCTTCGCCATGAAAGTCGCGTAGGTCTCGTGCTTGAGTGCCGCTTCTCGGATCGTTCTCTTGAAGAGGAAGACCTGGTCCGCCAGTTCGACGGGATCACCGTGGCGCAGGTTGATCTCGAGCTGCCCGGCGCCTTCCTCATGGATCAAGGTGTCGATCTCGAGGCCCTGGCCTTCCGAGAAATGGTAGATGTCGTCGATCAGCTCGTCGAATTCGTTCACGCCGGCGATCGAATAGCCCTGGCCCCCGCCGATCGGGCGGCCGGAGCGGCCGACGGGCGGTGTCAGCGGGTAATCCGGGTCGGGGTTCTTGCGCACCAGGTAGAACTCGATCTCGGGGGCGACCACCGCCTTCAAGCCCCGGCGCTCGTAAGCGGCGAGAACACGGCGCAGAACGTTGCGCGGGGTGAACTCGACGCGCCGGCCGTCCTGGTGAACGAGATCGCATATCACCTGCGCCGTGGGGTCGGATTCCCACGGCACGGCAGAGAGCGTCGACAGGTCGGGAACAAGCTTGAGGTCGCCGTCATCCTTCGGATAGGCGAAGCCGTTGCCGTCTTCGGGATATCCGCCGGTGATTGTGGTCATGAAAACGGCGGAGGGGAGCGCCAGCGAGGTATTCGAGGTGAACTTCTTCGACGGCATCATCTTGCCGCGTGCCACACCGGCCTGATCCGGCGTGATGCACTCGATGTCCTCGATGCCACGCCATTCGAGCCAGGTCTGGGCCTCCTTCCAGTTCTTCACGCCCCGCAGGTTCTTCACGAACGCCGGTGTGCGAACGCGTGCGCTGCGTCCGGACGGCCGGACTTCCTTTTTTTCGGGAGGCATCAATCACCAGGTCAGATGGTAGCAATGACATGACTATAGCCATTGCCTACCCCCGAAGGAAAGGCTTCAGGGCCTTTTCCGGGCGAAGTCCCCATTGCGCGCGCGAAGGGCTTCGATGGCCGGCTGCAGCCGGTCGACCGACAGCGGCTTGGCAACGACCATGTCTATCACGGGTGATGCAGTGCCGTTTGACAGGCCGGCGTCGGCTGCCGAAAGCAGGATGACCGCCGGGAGTGCGCCATCGGACGCGTTTCGGCTTGTCGACAGGGCGTCCATCAGTCCGTCGCAGTCCGCGTTCTCCGGACCTCCGTCCAGGATCACGATCGCCGGCCTTATTGTTCGCAGCGATTCCGACGCCTTTTCCGGTCGTTCCGTACGTACCTTCAGGCCCATCCGTTCGACGACGCGGGACACGACCACACAATTGACAGAGGAGTTTCCAACAACAAGAACGTGTGTTTCGCCGACGTCATCGATCCGAGCCATGCACTTTCAGGCCTTTTCAATTGAGGATTCCTGTCGCGCCAACCTCACAATGCAGAGTTGCGCGATCGATTGCAATTAAGGCGCTGCAACGCTGCTCGGCAAGCCGGAAAACGTCTCTGACCACAGCGGATTCCCAGAAGATCGAACTTTCATCCTCCGCACTCCTCCCGAACGCGGACGGAACGACGAGGGAAACTCCACGACGTGCCAGCCGGCGTCATTAACACCTGATAAGCCGCCTACGAATTCCGGTGACCTTGCGAAGGAAAGCTTGGATATGGGTCGATCGGGTGAATTGTCTGCGCCGTCATCCTTGCGGAGACATCAGGCCCGCTGCGCTGCCTGTTCGTCGCGCTGGCGCTGGGCCTCTCGGCTCTTGTTGACCACCGATGCGATCAGCACACCCGCTGCGACGATCGCGATCAGGAGCGTGCATGCAGCGTTGATCTCAGGTGTTACGCCGAGCCGGACCTGGCTGTAGATCTTCATCGGCAGCGTGGTCGCACCCGGTCCGGAGGTGAAGCTTGCGATCACCAGATCGTCGAGCGACAGAGTGAAGGCCAGCATCCATCCCGAAATGATGGCGGGGAGGATGACCGGCAGGGTGATGGCGAAGAAGGTGCGGACGGGCGGCGCACCGAGGTCCATCGCCGCCTCTTCCAGCGATCGGTCGAAGGTGATCAGGCGCGACTGCACCACCACTGCGACGAAACACATCGAAAAGGTGATGTGCGCCAGCGTCACGGTCAGGAAGCCGCGGTCGAGATTGACCGCGACGAAGAGCAGCAGCAGCGAAAGGCCGGTGATCACCTCGGGCATGACCAGCGGGGCAAAGACCATTCCCGAAAACAGGACCCGGCCCCGGAAGCGCGTGTAACGGGTCAGCGCTATCGCCGCCATCGTCCCGAGGAGCGTGGCCACGCTGGCCGAAATGAAGCCGACGCGGGCGGTCACCCAGGCGGCGTCAAGCAGGCTCTGGTTCCGGAAGAGTTCACCGTACCATTTGGTCGAGAAGCCCGCCCATACGGTGACGAGCTTGGACTCGTTGAACGAGAAGACGATCAAAAGCACGATCGGCAGGTAGAGGAAGGCAAAGCCGAGCACGACCGAGGCGATGTTGAAGCGGGACCAGGTGGTGTTCATCGCCCGTCCTTCACTGCGACCGTTCCTGCGCCCGCGCCTGTGCTTGCTGGAAGAACATGATCGGCACGACGAGGAGAAGGAGCAGGATGACCGCGACGGCGGAGGACACAGGCCAATCCCGGTTGTTGAAGAACTCGGTCCAAAGGGTTTTGCCGATCATCAGCGTCCGCGACCCTCCAAGCAGGTCGGGGATGACGAATTCGCCCACAGCGGGAATGAAGACGAGCAGCGATCCGGCAACCACGCCGGGCAGGGCCAGCGGGAAGGTGATCCTCCAGAAGGCGGAGGTCGGCGGACACCCGAGGTCCTGTGCCGCCTCGATCAGCGAGTAGTCCATCTTTTCGAGCGACGAATAGAGCGGCAGGACCATGAAGGGCAGGTAGGAATAGACGATGCCGATGAAGATCGCGGTATGCGTATTCAGGATGATCAGCGGTTCGTCGATGATGCCGGTGAAGAGCAGGAACTGGTTCAGCAGTCCCTCAGGCTTCAGGATGCCGATCCAGGCGTAGACCCGGATCAGAAAACTCGTCCAGAACGGCAGGATGACCAGCATCAGCAGCGTCGGGCGAAGGGAAGCGGGTGCCCGGGCCATGCCGTAGGCGATCGGGAAGCCCACCGCCAGGGTGATCAGCGTCGAGATTCCGGCGATGGTGATGCTGGAGATGTAGGCGTTGAAGTAGAGCGCGTCCTCCGTCAGCCAGAGGTAGTTGTCGAGCGTGAGTTCGCCCAGATTGCCGATGAACCCCGAAATCCCTTCGGTGAAGCCGAATGTGGGAAGGTAAGGCGGCATCGCGATCGCCGTCGTCGAAAGCGATATCTTGAAGACGATCAGGAAGGGGACGAGAAAGAACGCGAACAGCCAGAGATAGGGGACCGCGATGACGAGCCGGTTGCCGATCGCGGCGCCGATGGACCTGGAGCGACGCCGTCCCGCCGCCGTGTTCCGTCCGGGTCCCGCTTCGGTTTCGGCTGCGAGCTGGGCCATCGGTCAGTTCGTCAACACGACGCCGGCGTCCGGCCGGAAAGAAACCCAGGCGCGGTCGTTCCAGGACAGGGCTTCCTCGCTGGCGCGGGCGCTGTTCATCGCGCTGGCCTTGACGATGCGGCCGTCGTCCAGCCTGACGTGGTAGACGGTCATGTCGCCGAGATAGGCGATGTCGTAGACCTCGCCCTCGGCCGCGTTGACGCTGCCCTCGGGCCTTGCCGAACTGACTCGGATCTTCTCGGGCCGGATCGCGAACCATACCTGCCCCGGCGAGACCTGCCCGGGCGCCTCCGCCTGGATGACGAACCCGTTGCCGCTGTCGATATTCACCGCTCCGTTGGCGGTGCCCGTCAACTGGCCCTCGAATAGGTTCACGGTGCCGACGAAATCCGCGACGAAGCGCGAACCAGGTGCCTCGTAAACCTCGGCAGGCGTGGCGACCTGCATGGCCTCGCCCTTGTCGATGATGGCGATGCGGTCGGCCATTGTCATGGCCTCTTCCTGATCGTGGGTCACCACGACGAAGGTCAGCCCGAGATTCTGCTGCAGGTCCATCAGCTCAAACTGCGTTTCCTCGCGCAGCTTCTTGTCGAGGGCGCCGAGCGGTTCGTCGAGTAGCAGCACCTTCGGGCGCTTGGCGACGGATCGCGCCAGCGCCACGCGTTGCCGTTGCCCGCCTGAAAGCTGATGCGGCTTGCGTTTGGCGAACTGTTCCAGCTTCACGAGCTTCAGCATCTCGGCCACGCGGGCCTCGATCTGTGGCTTGGGCATTCCATCCTGCCGCAGGCCGAAGGCGATGTTCTGCTCGACGTTCATGTGCGGGAACAGCGCATATGACTGGAACATCATATTCACGGGGCGGCGGTAGGGCGGAATACCGCGCAGATCCTGTCCGTCGAGCAGGATGCGGCCGTCCGTCGGCTCCTCGAACCCGGCCAGCATCCGCAACAGCGTCGACTTCCCGCAGCCCGAAGCGCCGAGCAATGCGAAGAATTCCCGCTCGTAGATCGTCAGCGACAGGTTGTTGACCGCGGTGAAGCCGCCGAACTTCTTGGTTACGTTCTCGAAGACGATATAAGGCTTCGCGCCCGGATCCGCCCAGGGCGAGAAGCTTCTGCGGATGCTGCCGAGCGACTTCATATCGTTCCCCGATTGCATGCGGGCCGAGGCAGAGGGCCGCGGCGGAAGCCGCCGCGGACAAAGGCTGAGACTTATTGTCCGGTGACCACCCGGGTCCAGATGCGCGTGGTGAGGCGCTGTGTCTTCGGATCGAGCGGCACGGTCGTATAGAGGTTGTTCAGCGTCTCCTCGTCCGGATAGACGGCCGGATCGCCGATCACTTCCTTGTCCAGGAGTTCCTGCGAGGCCTTGTTGCCGTTCGCGTAGAAGACGTAGTTCGATGCCTTTGCGATGACGTCGGGCCGCATGATGTAGTTCAGGAACTCGTGCGCCTCCGCCGTATGCGGCGCGTCGGCCGGGATCGCCATCTGATCGAACCACATCTGCGCGCCTTCCTTCGGGATCGCATAGGAGATGGTCACGCCCTGGTCGGCCTCGGCTGCGCGGTCGCGTGCCTGGAATATGTCGCCCGACCAACCGATAGCCATGCAGATGTCGCCATTCGCGAGCGCATTGATGTACTCCGATGAATGGAACTTGCGGATCGACGGGCGGATGCTCAGCAGAAGTTCCTCCGCCTTTGCGAGTTCGTCCGGGTTGGTCGAAGTCGGGTCGAGGCCGAGATAGTTGAGCGCGGCCGGGATCATCTCGGCCGGCGCATCGAGCATGTAGACGCCGCAGTCGGCGAGCTTGGCGATCTTCTCGGGATCGAAGACGACGTCCCAGCTGTCGATCTTCTCGATACCAAGCGCATCCTGCACCTTGTTGACGTTGTAGCCGATGCCGGTGGTACCCCACATGTAGTTGATCGAGTAGTCGTTGCCCGGGTCGTACTTCTCGGTACGCTTGGCGATCACGTCCCACATGTTCGACAGGTTCGACAGCTTCGACTTGTCGAGCTTCTGGAAGACGCCGGCCTGGATCTGGCGCGCTAGGAAGGTTCCGGTGGGCACGACGACGTCGTAGCCCGTGCCGCCCGCAAGCAGCTTGGTCTCGAGGATCTCGTTGGAATCGAACACGTCGTAGACGACCTTGATGCCGGTCTCCTTCGTGAAGTCGGCGAGAATGGAATCGTCGATGTAGTCCGACCAGTTGTAGACATTGACGACGCGGTCCTGTGCCTGCGCGGCGAAAGTGAGCGCGGCAAACGAAGTCGCGGCCAGCAGATAGCCCCAGCTTTTCATGGAAGAGTTCTCCTCTGTTGTCCCTGTTCCCGGCTCATGTGGAAGTGATCTCCGGCCGGGTATCGTCAGAAAGCCTATTGGCGTTTTTGCAATGCGACAAGCGCCAATTTCCAGTCGGCACTCATAGATAGGTCGAGCGTTCGAGAGGCGTGATCTCGCTCCAGAACGCCATGATTTCAGCGCGCTTCAAGTCTCGATAGACTTTCGCCAGCAGCGGGCCGAGCGCGCGGTCGACGAACTCGCTCCTGGCGGTCAGCTGAAGCGCGTCATCCATGTCGTCGGGCAGCGAGAGACCGTCCTCGTCATAGGCGTTGCCCTCTACGGGCGGCGGCGGCGTCAATCCGCCTTCGATGCCCTCGACCATGCCCTGGATGAGCGCCGCCATCACCAGATACGGGTTGGCATCCGCGCCGGCGATCCGGTGCTCGACACGCCGGTTCGCATCGTTCGACACCGGTATGCGCAGCGCCACCGACCGGTTGTTCTCGGCCCAGACCGCCCGGGTGGGAGCGTAGGAGCCGGGCGTTATGCGGCGGAACCCGTTCCATGTGTTGATGAAGAGAAGCAGCGATTCCGGCATCGTCCGGAGCAAACCGGAAACCGCCGATTCCAGCGTCTTGCGACCGTTCGGACCGGCGAAGACGTTCTTGCCGTCCGCGTCGAGCATGGAAGCATGCACATGCATGCCGTTGCCGGCATACTCCAGGAACGGCTTGGCCATGAACGTCGCCTGCAGCCCGTGCGCCCGGGCGCAACCCGTCACGATGCGTCGAAGCATGATCACGTCGTCGGCAGCGCGAAGGGGGTCGCCGCGGTGCTTGAGATTGACCTCGAACTGTCCCGGCGCGGCCTCCTTGATGATCGTATCAATCGGCAGGCTCTGCTCGTCGGCGGCGTCACGGATCATGTCGAAGAGATCGGCATGTTCGGCCAGATCGTCCAGGCCGTACATGCGCAGGCGGTCCGGGCCGGCGACGGCCCCGACGGGTCCCGGCATTCCGTCGTCCCTATCGATTTCGGGATCGAGCAGGTAGAATTCGAGTTCGAAGGCGACGACGGGGAAGAAGCCCTTCTCGTTCACCTCGGCCACCTTCTTCTTCAGAACCTGCCTCGGGTCTGCGAGGTAGGGCTCGCCCTCGGGCGTAAAGGTCTGGAGCAGGACCTGTGCGGTCTTGCGCTTCGCCCAGGGCACGACCGAAAGTGACCCGCCGGTCGCCCGGCAGTAGCCGTCCTTGTCGCCTGTCTCGATGTGCAGCCCGGTTTCGCTGACTTCCCGGCCCCAGACGTCGAGCCCGTGCAGCGACATGGGAAAGTTCACGCCCTCCTGGAATGCCTTCTTGAGCGCGTCGCCCGGCGCCCACTTGCCGCGGATGACCCCGTTGGGATCGACCAGCAGGAACTCCACCGCCTCTATGTCGGGATGCTTCTCGACGAAGGCACGGTATTCCGTCTCATGGTCGGCGGAGATGAAGGATGAAGTTTCGGGATTTTTGGGAGAGGCGATCCCGTCGTCAGGGGCGTCCGCCGTGGCGTGTCTATGCGGGAGCGGTTTTGTTCCGGCGAGCACGGCGCCGGTGTCCGGGAGGGGCAAGATAAGCCTGTCTTGTTGTTTCAGATGATACAAGCTGCCCTTGGCGGCGATGGCTTGTCAATGCCGGGCGCGCCGCCGGAGCATCAGTTCGGGGCGGGCATCCCCGTGGCACCTGGCTTCGCCGGCCGGCTCTGCCTGCGGAATTCCATGCCGATATGAACGAGAAGGGCCACGAAGACGACGCTGCCGCCAAGAATGGTGCGCGTCGAAGGCAATTCGCCGTGGATGAGCCACACCCAGACAGGTCCGAGCAGGGTTTCGAACGTGCCGAGCAGCGCGGCATAGGCGGCAGGGATGAGCCGCGCGCCGGTGGCGAACAGGGCCAGGCCCAGCCCGAGGTTCAGCGCTCCGAAGGCAAAGAGGAATCCCATGTCCGAAACCGACACGGCGAGCGATTCTACCTGGGTGAAGGCGAAGGTTCCGGCAATCATCGTGCCGAGACAGGTCGCCGGCGTCATCCGCACGTGTGCATAGCGGCGGGTGATCACGGTAGCGATCGAAAAGACGACCGCGATGAGGAGCGCCAGTCCGTCGCCGACCGGCGACACCTCTGCGTCGAGTGAGTCGGAGACCATGATCGCGACACCGGCGATGACCGCCGCAATGGCCGCCCATGTCGCGCCGGAGACGCGCTCGCGAAAGAACAGGAAGGCCAGCAGGGCGGCGAGCAGGGGAACGCCCGCCTGCATGAGCAGGATGTTTGCGACCGTCGTATAGGACAGGGCGACGACGAAGGACGTCGAGGCGGTCGCGAAGCAGCAGGCGACCGCAAGGCCGGGAATTCCGATCGAGCGGAACAGGACCAGCATGCCCCGCCCGCCGTCGCGCCAGAGCATGAAAGCGACCAGGAAGGCGGCGGCCCAGAAGGAGCGCCAGAAGACGATCGTCCACGGGTCCGCGGCTTCAATGAAGCGGCCGATCGCGCCGCCGAAGCTCCAGGCGAGCGCGGAGAGGAAGACGAGCAGGAGTCCGACGCGTTCTTCACGCGCCGAAGGCGTCGACACGGGAGAGGCGGGTTGCACAGGAGCCATGGCCGGAACCGGACGGAAAAATCAATTCGCGGAAGCACGACGAACGGGGCGCGCCTAGCGCCAGCGCCGGTTTGGACGTGATCCAGTCGAAGACGTGCGTCACCAGCCGACACGTTATGACCTGACGCGGCTCTCTTCCGGGAGGACCCGCGGAGCGCTTCAGCGCAGGATCTCGAACCCAGCCGGTGTCTCTTCCGTGGTCGTATCCTCGACGAGCACCGCATCGACGCGAGCGCCGGAAGGACCCCGATGAAGGCGCTCGATCATCCGCTTCACGGCTTCTTCCGGCCCATGCAGGAGCGCGCGCACCGAACCGTCTCTCTCGTTGCACACCCAGCCCATCAGGCCGAGCGAGACGGCTTCCTCTCGTGCCCACCAGCGGAAGCTCACTCCCTGGACCCGTCCCGTGACGCGAACCGCCACCGTGCTTTTGGTTTCGGGCATCTGCCACTCCTCGGAAATCAAACTGTGGCCAGGTGGCGGTCGGGTCAAGGCCTCTGTTAGAAGTCGGTCCATGCACTGGATCAGCGACGGAGAAATTTCATGAAGGCGGCATGGTACGGGAAGAACGGCGAAGCGCGAGAGGTGCTCGTGGTCGGCGAGATCGAGACGCCGAAGCCGGGACCGGGCGAGGTGCGCATCCGACTGAAGACGTCCGGCGCCAACCCGTCCGACGTGAAGAGCCGACGCGGCCGGCCGCTGGTTGCGCCGCTTATCATCCCCCACTCCGACGGCGCGGGCGTGATCGACGCGGTGGGCGACGGTGTTGCCGACAGCCGGATCGGGGAGCGTGTCTGGATCTGGAACGGCCAGTGGAAGCGGGCTTTCGGCACGGCCGCCGAATACATCGTCGTTCCCGACCCTCAGGCGGTGAAGCTGCCGGACAACACCGGCTTCGCCGAGGGCGCATGCTTCGGCATACCGGCGCTGACCGCCATCCATGGCGTGACGCTGGCGGGAGCCGCGCCTGGCAAGACGATCCTCGTCACCGGCGGAGCGGCGGCGGTCGGCCACTACGCCACCCAGATGGCCGTCCAGCGAGGCGCCCGCGTGATCGCCACCGCATCGAAGGAGCGG
Source organism: uncultured Alphaproteobacteria bacterium (assembly GCA_963747465.1). Taxonomy (GTDB): domain Bacteria; phylum Pseudomonadota; class Alphaproteobacteria; order Rhizobiales; family Rhizobiaceae; genus Aquibium. The sequence goes on along the minus strand of CAVVFC010000001.1, from coordinate 860,297 downwards.
GCCGATCATGCCCACTCAGCCGGCGCGGTCGAGATCATCGACTACAAGAACGAGGACGTCGCCGCGCGCGTGAAGGAACTCACCGGCGGCAAGGGCGCGGACGCCATTCTCGACATGGACCTTTCCACCACCGCGCCGCTCCTGCCGCAGGGCGTGCTCGCCCAGTACGGCAAGCTCGTCTGCTACGGCTCGAACGTTCCCGCCGACATTCCGATCTCGTTCACCGCCGGGCTCTGGGGCAGCCTGACGATCCAGTTCTACCTGGTCTACGAACTGACGCCGGAGGAGCGCCGCGCCGCCATCACAGACCTGACATGGATGCTGGAGGCCGGAACGCTGAAGCACACGATCGGCGCCCGTTTCCCGCTGGACGACATCGCCGCCGCGCACGAGGCGGTGGAGAGGGGGAAGGTGATCGGAAACGTCGTGGTGGACCTTTAGGCTCGGAACTTGGCGGCTCGGAACCGGCGGCGGCGCTACGACCAGTGAAACGAAAGCGGCGCCTCGCGAAAGGCGAAACGGTCGAGATGACTCTGCACGACACCCTCGATCCGGTCGCGGATATCTTCGCTCGCGGCTTCGACCGTCACCGACAAAGCCTCCTCGCTCGCGGACATTGAGACGAGCGCATCCTGGAAGCGCACCGTCCCCGCCCGCTCGTCGAACGCCACTTCGAGCTTGTGGCTCCAGTGCTTGCATAGCTGCTGCAGGTAACGTGATGCGTTGGCTGTGGGCACGTGGTCGGTGGCTGTGGGCATGCCGGGCTCCCGATACGTTCAGCTCTAGCTGCTGCAATTGTTGACTAACGACGTCATGATATCATACCTCCACCGCTCTGCAACCGCGCCGCCTGCTTGACATCTCGTCGACGGAAGTCAAACGCGCTCGGCTCCATCACATCCCATCCCCCTATCTTCCAACCTGCGTGCTCCCACGGATTCAGGCGCTTCAGGTTGCGCCGGTGGACCTCGCACTCGCCCGCTCATCTGAAATCGAACGCGCTCAGTCCCGTTACCATCTCGTCCAGTCCAAACGGCCGCGTCACCGGCGGCTCGGCACGGGCAAGACAGCCGGAGCGTTCGCACAACCGGCAGGCGGGGCCGATTGGGGTCGCGGGCACATGGCCGGTCCTCGCGCCGGTCGAAACGCCCGCCAGGGCGCCCGAATAGACGATCTCGTCCCTGAACCCGATATCGCAACCGAGCAGGATCGCGGTGCGGCGAGGCCGCTCCGAGAAGGCGCCCTGCGGCCCTTCGAGCGTTCGCGCGATGGTCAGGAACTCCGCCCCGTCCGGCATCTCCACCGCCTCGACCAGGATCTGTCCCGGCTGCGTGAAGGCGGCATGCACGGCGAGCTTTGGACAGCCCCCGCCGAAACGGCTCTGCGGAAAGCCTTGCGCGCCGGCCCGGCGGAAGCGGTTGCCGGCGTTGTCGACCTCCAGCATGAAAAAGGGAACTCCCGCGGCGCCGGTCTTCTGCAGCGTGGTGAGCCGGTTTGCCGCCTGCTCGAAGGATACCCCGAAGCGCGATCGCAGAACGTCGAGATCGTATCGCGAGCGCTGCGCCGCGGCGAGGAAAGACTGGTAGGGCATCATCAGGGCATGCGCCGCATACCGGCCGATCTCGAACCGCGCCAGCCGTCGCGCCTCGTCGGAAGAGAGTTTCAGCGCCTGGATCTCGCCCGCCACCGCCACGTTCATGCGTAGCAGGCAGGCCTCCATCGCGATCTCCCGCAACTGGTCGAAGGGAGACAGGCGCTCCGATATGAACAGCCGCTGCGAATGCCGGTCGTAGCGCCGCCGCCAGTTCGGCATGGTGGCGACGGGCAGAACGCGCACGACGATCCCGTGCTCACGCTTCAGCCAGTCCTTGAGCGCGACGATCAGGTCTTCGCCCGTATCGAACAGCGCGTGAAAAGCCTCTACCTCTTCCTCGACCGCCGAAAAATGGTTTGCACGCCGTTCGAAGACCTCGCGCACCTCGTCGATCGGCAGGCGTGCACCCGACACCGCCGTCGCGCGCCCTTCGCGGGCCAGAAGTTCGGTGAGGTCGGACAGTCTCTCAGCCTGTTCGCGATAGGCCCGGAACAGCTTCACCATCGCCGCCGAGGCGTTCGGCGCCGCCTCCGCAATCTCGATCAGTTCCTGATCGCCGGGTAACTCGCCGGCAAGCAGAGGATCGGCGAACACTTCCTTCAGCGCAGCGATAGAGCCGCCGGACTGGGCCAGCAGTTCTTCCGGATCGATCTTGTATACGGACGCGAGTTTCAGGATCAGCTGCACGGTGAGAGGGCGCTGATTGCGTTCGATCAGGTTCAGGTAGGAGGGCGATATTCCGAGACCCTCCGCCATGGCGGTCTGCGTCAGGCCCTTCGCGTTGCGGATGCGCCGGATTCGGGGACCCGCGAAAATCTTCTGCTCGGCCATCGCAGTTCCTTTACCCGGTATTACAAGCTGGAGCCTTTGACGTTTTTGACAGAATTACAAAGAAGGAATGTCAATTGCAATACAGCTTCACCCGAATTTGTTGAACGAAAACACCATATTCCTCGTTCTCTTCCGCACCGCACTGTAAATGGTGTCGCGTCCAAGTCCGGAAGCGGGAGCTGCCGGACAGCCTAGCAAGAAGCACTCGGAGACAGTAATGACAGATTTTTACAACCTCGTCCCCTCGGCGCCGGAAGGCCGCTACGACGGCATCGAGCGGCCCTACTCGCCCGAGGATGTGAAGCGCCTGCGTGGCTCCGTCCAAATCAAGTATTCACTGGCCGAGATGGGCGCCAACCGGCTGTGGAAGCTCATCCAGGAAGAAGATTTCGTCAACGCGCTCGGTGCGCTGTCGGGCAACCAGGCCATGCAGATGGTGCGCGCCGGGCTGAAGGCGATCTACCTCTCCGGCTGGCAGGTGGCGGCCGACGCCAACACGGCCTCGGCCATGTATCCCGACCAGTCGCTTTACCCCGCCAATGCAGGTCCTGAACTCGCCAAGCGCATCAACAAGACGCTGCAGCGCGCCGACCAGATCGAGACCTCGGAAGGCAACGGTCTCTCGGTCGACACCTGGTTCGCCCCGATCGTGGCCGATGCCGAAGCCGGATTTGGCGGTCCCCTGAACTCCTTCGAACTGATGAAGGCGTACATCGAGGCCGGTGCCGCCGGCGTCCACTACGAAGACCAGCTCGCGTCCGAGAAGAAGTGCGGCCATCTTGGCGGCAAGGTGCTGATCCCGACGGCGGCGCACATCCGCAACCTGAACGCCGCGCGTCTCGCCGCCGACGTCATGGGCGTGCCGACGCTGGTCGTCGCCCGCACCGACGCGGAAGCCGCCAAGCTCTTGACCTCCGACGTCGACGAGAACGACCAGCCGTTCGTCGACTACGATGCCGGCCGTACCGCCGAAGGGTTCTACAACGTCAAAAACGGACTGGAACCCTGCATTGCCCGCGCGGTGGCTTATGCACCCTTCTGCGACCTGATCTGGTGCGAAACGTCGAAGCCGGATCTCGGGCAGGCGAAAAAGTTCGCCGAGGGCGTGCGCAAGCATCACCCGGACAAGCTGCTCGCCTACAACTGCTCGCCCTCCTTCAACTGGAAGAAGAACCTGGACGACGCGACCATCGCCAAGTTCCAGCGCGAGCTTGGTGCGATGGGCTACAAGTTCCAGTTCATCACCCTGGCTGGCTTCCACCAGCTCAACTACGGCATGTTCGAACTGGCCCGCGGCTACAAGGACCGCCAGATGGCGGCCTATTCCGAACTGCAGGAAGCCGAGTTCGCCTCCGAGGCGAACGGCTACACGGCGACCAAGCATCAGCGCGAGGTCGGCACCGGCTATTTCGACGCGGTCTCCATGGCGATCACCGGCGGTACCTCGTCGACCACCGCCATGAAGGAATCGACCGAGCACGACCAGTTCAGGCCGGCCGCCGAATAGCGTCTCAGGACAACAGGAAACGCCCGAAGGGCACAAGGACGGACAGGAGAACTCCAATGGCTCCCAATACCCGCGTCAAGGAACGTGCCGAGGAACAGTCCTCCAGCATGAACTCCGACCAGCAGGCGATGATCCGCATGGTGGCAAACGACCTGCACCGGCTGAACCAGTCCGTCATGAAGGCGGTGGAGTCGGGCGTGTCGGTGGAACTGGTGCGTTCCGCCCGCCACCATGGCGGCAACGGCAACTGGGGGGACCTGCTCATCCCGGTGGTGGTGACGCAAGGAAATGCCTGATCCCGGCCTGGAAAACTCGTGGGGTAGGGGGCGAACGCTTCCTACCCGCGGGGCGGTCTGAGCAGGTAGATCACGAGCCAGACCGGCACGATGACCATCGAGCCCAGCACGATGTTCGGCACCGCCCAGGTTACACCCCGCTCCAGGTATTCGAGCACGTTTTCAGGCGTCATGCCAAGTTCGGAAAGGATGTCGCCGGCCGTCACATCGAATGCCGAGAGGGCCACGCCCGTCAGGAGCGAAACGACGACGATCTTCAGAACAATCGAAGTCAGACGCAGCAATTTGCCCCCTCCGGGCGCTGATCCGCAGCGCCACTTTCGACAACTCACTGTCGAAATGCCTCCGCTTCTTCCGGCAAGCTACCGCGATTCGGGGCTCGCGAGAAACCGCGCGTCTCGGTACTGTTATTCCAGTGGGAACGTCTGCATGATCGGAGAGATGAACGGGGCACTCCAGGAGCCTCCGACGAAGAATGCGGAGGCGGGATTGTCACTGACCGATGCGGTTACGCCTTCCTTCGGCGCGACCACTCCGGATAGGGCGAGGCCGCGCCCCACATAGGGGATGATCCCCGTGAACGAGATCGTCCGGTCGGCAAGCGCCGCCTTCGCGACATCGAGCCTCGCTATCCCGTCCGCCACGCTGGCGCGGAAATCGGCCGCCTCGAAGGCGACCACGCCGGCCGGGATGTCCTCCAGCGGGAAGAAGCCCCCTTCCTTGGTACGCTTCACGAATGCGGCGAGATCGACGGCGGCCAGGCTGCCGGGTCCGAGCTTGAGGGAGACGGTCCCGCTCAGATTGTCTTGCAGCATATCCCACCGGGAGACCGGCCCCTGAAGCGTGAGCGACATCGTTCCTTTCGCCTTAGGAAGCGGAGCCGATGCCTTGACGGCGGCGCCAAGCCCCTGCAGATCCACGTCGCTCGCCAGAAGCCTGATTTCGGTACCGCCGCTCTGACCCCGGTCGTTGATGCGAATTCCGGCCTGGAGGGTGCCGCCGAAAACCGTCGCATCCGAAATGTCGAAGGCTGCCAGCCCGTCCTTCACCTGGACGGTCGCGGCGACTTCGGTCATCGAAATGGGACCGGCCACGGCCTTGCCGGCGGACAGCCGCAGATCGAGGTTCAGCTGGCGGGTGAAGGCCGTGTCCATCGGATCCGACCATTTGGCGCCGTCGCCGGGAAGGCGCATGAAGGCCGACATGAAGGAGTATATGTCGAACGAATCGAAGGCGAGTGTGCCGGATACGGCCGGAAGTCTTCCGGAGCGCGAGAACTCCAGCACTCCATTCCCGGGATGGCCGCCCAGCACCAGCTGAGCGTTCTCGATTTTCACGCGCTGTAAGTCGCCGATGAGCCGTCCCCCGATGGACGCCGTGCCCACGGCCGCGCCCGGCTGGATTTCGGTGCGCGACCATTCAAGAGCCCGCCGCAGCGACGGCGAGGACAGCTTTACCGCGCCATCGAAGAAGCCGCTCTTGGACAGCGTAGCGAGCCCGTCGTAGCGGCCGACGAACGGGGGCGAGTTCAAGGAGGCCGTGAGGCGGGAGTTCCCGCCGGCGAAAAGTGCAAGCGGCTGTTGCGCGGAGATGTCGAGTGCGATGGGCTCGCCGCGCCAGATCGCCTTCACGGAGAGGCTGCCGGCGCGATTGAGGGCCGGCCAGGACGCGCGGCCGGAGAGACTGGATACCACTTCGCGCTCGCCATCCTTCTCAGCGACAAAGACGCGGCCGTCCGTGAAATCGATGATACCGAACGGATCGGCGGGCATCAGCGACCAGTCCGGTTGGGCGGGATTGGCATCGACGATCGTCCGCGCGGTATCGATCGCCCGCACCAGTCTGCTGCCTCCGGGAGCCGCCGGCATCACAAGGCCCTCGGCGGACGAAGCCAGATGCAGGACGGGACGCAGAACCGAAACTTCCGAGAACGCGACGTCGCCCCGCAACGCGGCGATCGCGGAGAGTTCGATTTCGATGCGGTCGGACTGGAAGATCGGGGCGCTGTCGGTGCCGCCCCACTCCAGGAAAGCCACGTCTTGAAGGACCGCCTCGAACGATGGCCAGACGTGGATACGGGGCGGACCGCGAAGGACGACCCGATAGCCGCTCCAGTCGCTCAGTTCATGCGCGATCCGGTTGCGGACGATCTGCGTGGAAGCGACGAAGGGTATCAGGGCCACGATCGCAAGGAGAACGACCGCGAAGCCCGCGAGAATCCAGATGCTTCGTCGTGCCGCCTTGGATGGCATCTTGCCTCGTCAAACTAGAATACGCGAAATCGCGTCGTGGCAGATTTCTGCCTGCCGCCCCATACAGCTCTTGCTGGACGGGGAGTTCTCGAGGAACGGACCAGACGCTGCCTTGCCCTCTGCAAGCCCAGTATGCATAACCGCGCCATTCAGCCGGAGAACCTCGATGCCCGCTTCCGAACCCTTGTGGACGCCTTCATCCGACGCCGTCGATCAGTCACCTATGATGGCATTCATGAAGGAGGCTTCCAAGCAAGCGGGACGATCATTCTCAACTTATGACCAACTTCATGACTGGTCTGTAACAGACCGTGAAGCCTTTTGGAAACTCGTGTGGCATTTCTGCGGCGTCGTCGGCGATCAGGGCGACCGGATCCTGATCGACGGCGACCGGATGCCGGGTGCATCCTTCTTTCCGGACGCCAAACTGAACTTCGCGGAAAACCTCCTGTCGACAAGCGGCGGCGCCGATGCGCTGGTCTTCCGCGGCGAGAACAAGGTCGAACGGCGCATGTCGTGGGACCAACTGCGCGCGATGGTCTCGCAACTGCAGCAGGTCTTCCAGGCAGAGGGCGTGAAGGCTGGCGATCGGGTGGCGGCCATGATGCCGAACATGCCCGAGACGATCGCGGCCATGCTCGCCGCCGCATCGCTTGGCGCAATCTGGTCCTCATGTTCCCCTGATTTCGGCGAGCAGGGCGTGCTCGACCGCTTCGGCCAGATCGAGCCGGTACTGTTCGTCGTCGTGGATGGCTACTGGTACGCGGGAAAGAGGATCGAGATCGCCGAGAAGGTCGCAAAGGTCGTCGACAAGCTTCCGACGGTGCGCAGGACGCTTGTGGTCGACTACCTGGGCGAGGCTGCGGCGGTCGCAGGCGGTGTGCGCGACGGGGTACCGTTCTCGGCGGCGCTGTCGCGCCACGAGCCGCGCGAACTCGCTTTCGAGCGACTGCCTTTCTCGCATCCCCTCTACATCCTGTTCTCGTCGGGGACGACGGGGATACCGAAATGCATTGTGCATTCGGCGGGCGGAACGCTCCTGCAGCATGTCAAGGAACAGCGGCTGCATGCGGGGATCCGGGAGGGTGACCGGTTCTTCTATTTCACCACCTGCGGCTGGATGATGTGGAACTGGCTGGTGTCTGGACTGGCGTCCGGCGCTACACTGCTGCTCTACGACGGATCGCCCTTCCATCCCGATGGCAACGTCGTTTTCGACTTCGCGGAAGCGGAGAAGATGACGTATCTCGGCACCTCGGCGAAGTTCATAGACGCGGTCCGCAAGGCGGGCCTGGAGCCGATCAGAACGCACGACCTGTCCACGGTTCGCGTGATCTCGTCGACCGGATCGCCGCTCTCGCCGGAGGGCTTCGAATTCGTCTATTCGGGAATCAGGAAGGACGTTCATCTGGCCTCGATCTCGGGCGGCACGGACATCGTTTCCTGCTTCGTGCTCGGCATCCCGACACGTCCCGTGTGGACAGGCGAAATCCAGGGGGCGGGGCTCGGCATGGCGGTAGAGGTCTGGAACGACGATGGCCAGCCGGTCCGGCAGGAGAAGGGCGAACTCGTCTGCACCAGAGCCTTCCCGTCTATGCCGGTCATGTTCTGGAACGATCCGGACGGCGCGAAATACCACTCGGCCTATTTCGACCGGTTCGACAACATCTGGTGCCACGGAGACTTTGCCGAACTCACAGAGCATGACGGCTTCATCATCTACGGACGTTCGGACGCGACGCTGAACCCCGGCGGCGTGCGCATCGGAACGGCGGAGATCTACAACCAGGTCGAGCAGATGGAGGAGGTGGTCGAGGCGATCTGCATCGGCCAGGACTGGGACGGCGACGTGCGCGTCGTCCTGTTCGTCCGGCTTGCGCCGGGCGTGGAACTCGATGAAACGCTCGAAAGGAAGATCCGGACGAAGATCCGCACCGGTGCGAGCCCGCGCCACGTGCCGGCCCGCATCGTGCCGGTGAAGGACATCCCGCGCACGAAGTCCGGCAAGATCACCGAACTGGCGGTTCGGGATGTCGTTCACGGCCGTGCAGTGAAGAACAAGGAGGCGCTGGCCAATCCGGAAGCGCTTGACCTCTTCCGCGGCGTCCCCGCGCTGGAATCCTGAATTCGGGTGGTTAACGAAAGGTGAATCCAAAATTTACCTAAGCGTGAAGCTTGGGACGGTCGGATAAACCTGTTCTTAACCTGGTAAGGAATTATTAAGGGATAGCGTCGATATTCGTGCGTAACTTGAGGGAGAAATTCCCGCCGACTGCAGGATCGTCGTTTCGCTCAAGTCCTCGTTGTGACAGCAATTCCAGACCTTGAGGCGCCCTGATGCGGGCGCCTCTTTTTTTTGTCGTCGCTACAGGGAGGCTTGGCTGTCGCGCATCAGCGCACCGCTCAGAAGTACAACCGGCACGAGCGCGGTCGCGATGATCAGCAACGCCGCAACGGCGCCGTCCTCGATCACGCCGCGGGATGCGTTTTCGTATACGTGCGTGGCCAGCGTGGAAAACCCGAAGGGGCGCAGCAGGATCGTGGCCGAGAGTTCCTTGACCGTGTCCACGAAAACCAGCACTGCGGCCGTCGAAAGGGCAGGGCGCAACAGCGGGAGCAGGATCTCGCGCGCGGTGGCGTATGGCGTTCGGCCGAGGCTCCGCGCTGCCTGATCGAGGTGCGGCGGAAGCTTCTCAATCCCCGAACGGATCGCACCCTCCGCCAGGGCCAGGAAGCGGATCGAGCAGGCGAGGATGACTGCGCCTGCCGAGCCTGTCAGCAGTAGCCCGGTCGACAGACCGAAGTTGAGCCGCATGAACCCGTCGACCGCATTGTCGAAGCGGGCTAGTGCGAACAGCAACCCCACGCCGATGATCGTTCCCGGCAAGGCGTAGCCGCTCGAGGCGAGGCGTGCGATGGCCACGCTCGGGCGCGAGCGGGAAAGGCGCGTCGCATTGATCATCATGATGGCCGCGGCGACCGTGAGGAGCGCTGTGATACCCGCCGTGATGACGCTGTTGGCGAAGGCAGACAGGAGCGCCGGGTCTGAAAACTGCTCCAGCCGACGGCTTGCATAGTCACCGAACACGAGGAGCGGTATGCCGAAACCCGCCAGCACCGGCAACAGTGCCGCGAATGCGGCGAGCCAGCCTCTCCAGCCGGAAAGCCCGACGCGCGACGGGCGCACGCGCATGTGCGTGGAGCGGGCGCCATGGAAGCGCTGTTTGCGCCGCGCCCATTGCTCCGCATACAGAAGCGACAGGACGAGGATCAGCATCACCGTGGCGATCTGCGCCGCGCCTTCGAGGCTGCCGCGGTTCAGCCAGGTCGAATAGACCGAGAAGGTGAGGGTGCGCACTCCCAGGTACTCGACCGCGCCGATGTCGTTGATCGTCTCCATCAGCACGAGCGCTACGCCGGCGACGATTGCCGGACGCGCGACCGGCAGCAGGATGCGCAGGAACACCCTCGAGGGTGAGGCCCCGAGGGTGCGGGCGACGTCGGCGATGTTGCGGCCCTGCATGATGAATACCACGCGCGCGGTGAGGTAGACGTAGGGATAGAGCACCGAGGAGAGCACGATGGCGGCCCCTTCCGTCGATCTGATGTCCGGAAACCAGTAGTCCCTTACCGTCTCGAACCCGAACAGCGCGCGGATGGCGGTCTGGACCGGACCGGTGAAATGGAAGAACTCCGCGAAGGCATAGGCGGCGAGATAGGTGGGAATCGAAAGAGGCAGGACCAGCGCCCATGCGAGGATCTTCCTGAACGGGAAGTCGTAGGCGACCACCAGCCATGCGCAGGTGACACCGATCGACGCGGTGCCGGCTGAAACCATCGCAAGCAGCCAGAGGGTCGTGGCGGTCGAGCGCGGCAGCACGTTTTCGGCGAGATGCGGCCAGTCGGCCCCGGTTCCCGACAGGGCGATCAGGAGCACCGCGCCGATCGGGACGAGCACGACGGCCGCGATCAGTAGCGCCAGCAGCAGCGCTGTCGGGTGTCGTTCGCCCCGGGAGCGAGGGGCAAGGCTCGAGGCAGCGGAGGTGGGGCCCTGGGGCGACATCGATTCCTGCGCTGCTACCGCTGCGCCCGGGTGGCAAGAGAATGGGGCCGGATCAACGATCCGGCCCGTTTCTTGCGGCTCGCGAGCAAGATGCTAGCTGGCCGGGCCATCGTCGAGACCAACGCGGTCGACCATCTCGGACGCTGCCTTGCGGTGTGCGGCGATCTCAGAGAGCGGAAGCTTGTCGGCATTCAGGGTTCCGAACGACTTGACGATGTCGGAGGGCTGGACGCCTTCCTTGACGGGGTATTCGAAGACCTGGGACGCATAGACGTGCTGTGCCTCGTCGCTGGCCAGGAATTCCATCAGTTTCAATGCATTTTCACGGTTCGGCGCATTTTTCGCCATCGCCATGCCGGAGATGTTCACATGCGTTCCCGCATCGTCGATCGTCGGGAAGACGACATCGATCGCGTTCGCCCAGTCCTTCTGTTCGGGTTCCTTGTCGTTCGTCATCATCAGCCCGACGTAGTAGGTGTTGCCTAGCGCGAGATCGCATTCGCCGGCCATGATGCTCTTCGCCTGCGACCGATCATTGCCTTCCGGCTTGCGCGCCAGGTTCGCCTTCAGGCCTTCCATCCATTCTTCGGTCTTCTGCTCGCCCCAGTGGGCAATCAGAGCCGAGAACAGGGCGAGGTTGTAGTCGTGCTGGCCCGAGCGGATGCAGATCTTTCCCTTCCACTTCGGGTCAGCCAGGTCCGCGTAGGACAGGTCCTTGTCCTTCACGCGCTCCTTCGACGCATAGATGACGCGGCCGCGGCGGGTCACGCCGAACCAGTGTCCCTCCGGATCGCGATATTCGGAGGGGATCGCGGCGTTGATCACGGGATCTTCCACCGCCTGCGTGACACCCTTTTCCTTGACGTTGGTGAGCCGCGCGACGTCCACGGTGAGGACGATGTCCGCCGGCGAATTTTCACCTTCTGCCGCGATACGCTCTTCGAGGCCCTTGTCGAGGAAGAGCACCTGGGTGTCGATGCCCGTCTCGGCCGTGAAGGCCTCGAGGACGGGCTCGATAAGGTCGGGCTGGCGATAGGAATAGATGTTGACCACGCCCTCTGCCATTGCCGGTACGGCTGGAAAGGCGAGGGATGCCGAAAGGGCGACGACAGCAAGGCGTGCGCCGTCGAAACGCGGAATACCGAAGGCCATGGATGTCTCCTCGATGTTCGAACCACGGGATGCCGGTTATGTGTGCCGCATCCCGAACAGAAGACACCTCTTGCTGCAAACCACAGCCACGGTCAACCTAAAGGGTAGCGATTTCAATTGTTTAGAACAATTCTAAACTGATACTGTCAGGAATTATCCTGCAATATCAGAGCCAAAGGCTCAAGTATCCCGCCCGGCAAATCCGAACGTTTCAAACGAGCCGCGCGGGTCAATCCGCGAGCACTCGGGTGGAGGGAAAAGTCACCTCGACGAGCGTGCCTTCGCCGGGGGTGGAAGTGATGGCGAAACGCGCGCGGTTTGCTTCGACCATGGCTTTCGTCAGTGGGAGGCCCAAACCGGTGCCGTCGGTGCGCTTGCGCTTCAGGGAATTGATCTGCTTGAACGGCTTCAGGGCCTGCTCGATCTCCGCGCCCGACATCCCCACGCCCGTATCGCGGACGCGCATGATCACGTCTCCGCTGGCCTCGTAGGCGGTGGACACGATGACCTGCCCGCCCGGATGGGTGAAGCGGACCGCGTTGGATAGCAGGTTCAGCCCGATCTGGCGGATGCTGCGCAGGTCTGCCACGATCTCGGGAAGTCGCGAGGCGAAGCTCGACCGGATGATGACCCGCTCGCGGTTGGCCTGGGGCTGCATCATGGCGACCGTTTCCACCAGCACCTCGTTGAGCGAGACCGCTTCGTAGTTCATCTCCTGCTCGCCGGCCTCGATCTTGGAGATGTCGAGCAGATCGTTGACAAGGTCCAGCACATGGTTGCCGGAGCGGTTGATATCGCGAAGGTAATCCCGGTAGCGGTCGTTGCTGATCGGGCCGAACCTCTCGTCCATCATGAACTCGGAAAAGCCGATGATGGCGTTGAGCGGCGTGCGGATCTCATGGCTGACGCGCGCCAGGAACTCCGATTTCTGCGAGGAGGATCGCTCTGCCATGGCACGCGCCTGGGTCAGTTCCTCCTCGGCTCGCTTCCACTGGGTGATGTCGCGCAGCACCGCGCAGAAGCCGTTGCCGCCAGGCAGGCGGCCGATCGTCATGAACAGCGGAATGAAGCGGCCCTGGGCTTCACGTCCGATGACCTCTCGGCCGTCGTTGAGTACGCTGGCGACACCGTTGTCGGACAGGCCCTGCAGATATTCGTGTGCCGCCCGCTGGCTCTCCAGCGCAAAAAGCGTAGCGAAAGGCTTGCCGGCGATCTCCCGGTCTTCGTATCCGAACAGCGCTTCGGCTGGGTGGTTTATGGAGCGGATCGAGCCATCGGGTGCGATCAGCACCACGCCATCGGTGGCGGTATCGAGGATGGTGCGCATTTCCTCGACACGGGCATCCAAGAGGCCGTCGCGCCGCTCCGCCGCGACGATGCGCGAGCCCGGTTCGGCTGCGCCGGCCAATGCCAGAAGCAACGCCTTGCCGCCGCGCCAGGGGATGGATTGCAGATGCGCCCTTACGGGGAAGCTCTGGCCGTCCTTCGTGCAGAGGATCGCGCCGGGGTTGTCGGTCGGCGCCACATCATCCTGCGCGTAGGGCTCGGCGAACAGTTCTCCAAGTCCGCCATGATCTTCCAGATCCCGCAGGCTGTCGTAGCCGGTCATATCGAAGAAGGCTTGGTTGGCGAAGTGGAGCGTGTCGCCCGCATGGACGAGCATCGGGGAGGGCAGTCCCGCGAGAAAGCTTTCCTCGATACCGGAAGCCGCTTCCGACCGAGCCTCCGCGAACGCGGAGGGAACGATTTCCGGTTCTTTCCGAACTTCGGCGGCCTCGGCCACTGCGACCCGAGCCGGTTCGGCGGGGAAAAGCTCGGCGACCGGTCGATCCTGTTGGCGATCCGGGGTAGCCGACATGGCCGCGTCCCGCGCGTTCTTTTCTGCCGACGAGACGGTCGCGGCGACGGAAGGGTCGAACATAGCGCCGGCGTGGAGTTCGCCCGCTGCCCTCGCCGGCTTTCGTCCGCCGTCGGCGAAGTCGACGATCTCCGGTTCCGGCGCCTTTGAGATCGTGGCGTCCTCCGCCGGCTCGACCGACGCGGCATCTGTGGTCTCGGCGGGCAGCGGCGCGTCGAGGAACTCTTCCTCGACCTCGAAATAGTCCTCCTCCTCAGGGGCGGATGCTGCCTCGGTCGCGTCTTCCGCCGAACCGGACGGCGATTCTGATATTCCGCTTGTCGAAAGCCCGGCTGCGGCGCGCGCGGTCTCGTCCCTCCCGGGCGGGCTTGCGGCTTCCTCGATCTGCTCCGGGCGTTCGGCATCGTTCGCGGGCGAGGCGCCTGCGGATGCTTCCTCGCCGGCTCCGTTTTCGGCGCGGAGCCGAGCGACTTCCTTCAGTCGGTCGCCTATCTCGCGGAAAGCGTTTCGTTCGCCGGTGGACAAGCCTCTTCCAGTCGCGGGCGCTCTATGTTCGGCGAGCCTGATGATCTTGTCCGAATAACGCCGGCTGCGCGCCTCCTCGATGGCGATGACGGGAGCTTCGCCGCGGAACGGATCGGCCGGCGGCGGCGGAGTGGCTGCGAACTCCCCATCCGCCTGATCGCCCGGTCTTTCATCGGGAACTTCGCGAGCGGGATCCGGCTGATCGGGCTGGGAGGGCTCGACGACCTCCTCCGCAATTGCTGTGTTATCGGGGGTCTCGGTGTCGAGAACCTCCTGCCGCGCGGGCTCGGGGTCCGCGACGACTGCGAGCGTGACCGGAGAGGCAATGGCGTCCGATAGCCGAGCGATGCCGAAGCCGCGGAAACCTTCGAAAGTGCGGTTGCGCGAATAAACCGGCAAGGCTGCAAGATCGACCGGGATGCGGATGCCGCCGTCTCCCATCGGCCAGTTGACGGTCTTGCCCGACCATGTGTCGCGGCGGTCGAGCAGTCCTTCGATTTCCCTGCTCGGATCGATCGCCAGTGCCTCGGCGATGTCGGCGAAGGAGTGCCCGATGACGGACGCCTCCGAAATCCCGAGTGCGTGCAGGAATTCCTGCGAGATCGAACTGAACCGCCCCTCGGCATCGGTGCGCCAAGCGAACCGCACCGGAGCAGCATCGCGGGGCGGCAACTCCATGCGAGCCGGTTCCGACGGAGCCGTTCCGGCTGAAGACTCATCCGGCTGCGCGGCATCGACGTCTGTGGGGACTGCTTCTTCGTCGACGGCCGATGTGCCGGATGAAGGCGGGGCGGGATCCTTGACCGTATTGGCCTCGAAGTACCATTCGTCGATGTGGCCCCGCTGCCCGGTTTCGGTCTCCCCTTCGTGGCCGGCGGGTGGAAGGTCTTCCCGTTCCTCTTCGCGCGGCGCAACGGGGAAATCCTGCTGGCGGAAGAGTTCGGGGTCGTTGACAGCTACCAGAAGATGCGTCGCCGGTTCGTCGGTCAGCCGGGCAATTCCGGCGGGAATCCGCCCTTCGCTCGCCGGGATACGGCGCTTGATCAGGCGGTTCTCGGCAGTCGAAACTTCTTCCACCAGAGCGGCAATGGTTTCGGCGGCGATACCGAGGGCCTCATACCCGGGCGTGACCGCGACGATCCGGCCCCTCGAGACGAGGGCTGCATAGTATCCTGCCTCGGTGAAGCCTGAGATCGCGCGCCGGGCCATTTCCTCGGGGTCGCGCTGTTGCGCCGCAGCGGGAGATGCCAGCAGGATCGCCGAGTTGCCATCCGGCAGGACCAGGCTGCTGGCGAGAAAGGGAACCGCCATGCTGCTGACGCCCCTGGTGAGGCGGATCATGACGGGGCGGTCCTTGCCGATCTCCGGAAAGCCTGAGGTCGCCGCGATCTGGCGACGCTGCGCGAAGCCGAGGCCGGCGGAAGCGCCCATGATCGCCTCGATGTCGGGGTAGCCGAAGAGCCTCGCCCCGGGGCCGTTCGCCCAGATCACTTCCTCCAGGTCGGCCGAAAGGATTGCCAGTGCATCGCCGGCGGCAAACCGCGCGCGCACCGCGTCCAGCACGGCGATGTCGATGAAGGAGTATTCGCTGGAAGCCATCCCCACCAGTTCCTGTCCCGCCATGGCGGCCCCACCCCCGGCGTTAAGGCTTCGTTAATAGGTCACGACCTGCCGAAGGTCCACAATCGAGCGGCCTATGAGGACCGTTTTATGGCACGTTGGTTAACCGGCAGCCGCCTCGAATGCTGCATTGCAAGAAAAATGTTGCAATGCACAAAAACCCTGCCTATATCGTGTGCATCGAGCGGCCGAAGAACTGTCCCCGCGTCAGGCCGCTTCCGCGAACCCGAAGGATACCGCAAATGTCGAAAGCAGCAAAGACCGCCGAAACCATCGAATTCCCGACCTTCGACGCCACCAAGGCGACCGACCAGATCCGCTCCTTCACCGAGAAGGGCGTCGAGCAGTCGAAGGAGGCCTACGCCAAGTTCAAGTCGAATGCCGAAGAGGCGCAGAAGTCCCTCGAATCGACAATGGAGACGATGAAGAAGACCGGAACCGACATGTCGCTGAAGTCCATCGCCGCGATGCGCGCGAACACGGAAGCCGACTTCTCGTACATGGAATCGCTGTTCGGCGCGAAGTCGCTCTCGGAAGTGATCGAACTGCAGACCTCCTACATGCGCAAGCGTATCGAGATGGCAGTCGATCAAGCCA
The DNA here is from genome assembly GCA_963747465.1 of uncultured Alphaproteobacteria bacterium. Taxonomy (GTDB): domain Bacteria; phylum Pseudomonadota; class Alphaproteobacteria; order Rhizobiales; family Rhizobiaceae; genus Aquibium. The sequence continues at coordinate 844,002 of CAVVFC010000001.1, read as the reverse complement.
AGGACATGCAGGCTGCCTCCACCAAGGCCGTCGACGAACTGGCCAAGCCGGCCAAGGATGCATTCGACAAGACCATGAGGGAACTCAAGGTCGCCTGAGACGTTCGAAACGCCAAGTAACCCGGTGCGCGATCCTCCCACGCGCCCGGAGCCACGGCAGGCACCTCCTCCCGCCCGCCGGGTCACAGGAAAAGGTCGGTTTCGCACCGGCCTTTTTCCTTTTCAGGGTGGGCGGCAGGCCTACGCGGGTGGTGACATCCCGCCGCATCCTGGGTACGATCCACGACGGTTCTGCGCTTGCATTCGCTATCGTTTGACCGTATTTGCACACTCGCTTCGATGCACCGGGCGTGCGGTTGTAGCTCAGATGGTTAGAGCGCCGGATTGTGGATCCGGAGGTCCTCGGTTCGATCCCGAGCAACCGTACCATTCAATTTTCGATTTTTTCAGTTGTTTTACTGGCTTAGCGGCGAAGGCTGCTGACGATGCCGTGCCATGGTGCTTCCATCTCGCAGGTGAAATGTCCTGATTCCTTGAATTTCACCGACACTCGGCTGCTTGCTTTGAGATGGAGGAAGCTTTCTTCTTCTGGCCATGAACGCTGCGCTGGGTTACCGTGAGGTGCAGATCCGAAGAGAGCGGGAGGACTTCTATGTCTCGACGGTCTTGGACAATAGCAATGGCGGCGTTCGTTGCGCTCACACCTATCCGGGTACATGCTGAGAACGCGGCGGCGCTGAGCGGGACTTGGCGTTGCGTGATGAATTCGGCCCCCGCGACCGTCGAAACCACCGTCTATCTTGCCCCCGATACGTCGCTCGTAGCCAATGGATTGATCATTCTGAACGGAACGAGCGGCTATTTCCCTTACACCCAGGCACCGGGGCGATGGAGCATCGGACCGGCCGGCAATGGCCAGACGATGGTGCGTATCCAGATATTCCCGCCGAACCGGCCAGTGTTTTCGCTGTTCGTCATCCCGCAGGACATGAACAACATGTACAATTATTTCGCTCAGCAGGGCGCCCAGGTCGAGACCGCCTGTCAGCGGATCGGATAGCCGGCCCCAGCCGATGCGGCGGGAGACTCCCCGGCTCCGGGCCGAACGATCCGCTGGGGTGTTGACCGGGCGGAGAGCTCCCTCGCATGGAGGATATTAACATAGTGTATTTCGTAGCTTAGCTTGAGCAGCTATGAAGTCGAACATGATGAAGGACAGGCGTTTCAGATCGTCGATCACGATAGAGCCGCGGCTGGGCCGCGTTCGCGAGGTCCGCACCCTCAGGGAGGCGGCCGAAACGCTCCTGCGGGACTGGCCGAGCGCAGAGTCGCTGAAGCGGCAAAAGGCAATGGCGACATGCCTGTCCGCCCTCAAGGGGGACATCAAGCCGTATCGCGCGCGCCGGGATTTCGTCGAGGCCGCGAGGGAAGCGCGCGTGCTCCTGAACGACTGACCGTCGTGGGCCACGGCGCAGCCGCCTTCACGGATATCGGGACGCCGAAAAGGCCCGCTGGTTGGACCGGCGGGCCTTCTCGTTCGAGGCTGGCAACGAATGGGAGGAACTTCGCCGGCCGTCTCCGACCAGGCGGGAGGAGCCCGGTCAGGTACTACACGTATGCCCTCAGCGGCCGCGGCGCGCGACGTGCGGGATGTCGGCGCGGGTGATGCCGATGTCGTTGAGCTCACGGCTCGAGAGGCGGCTCAGTTCGTCGACGGCACTCCGGTAACGGCGCCAGTTGCGGAAGTTCTGGAAGAAGGTCATCGGTGCGTCTTTCTCGGGCAAATGCAATCTGATGACGCGCAGATAGCTATTTTTGTGCAGTGCGAGAAGAGACGAAAACGCATGGATCGCCTGCGTTTTTTGCAGGGCGCCTACGCATTGTGCAAAGCCTTCTTCGCGCCTGCGAAAAGGACCGCTTCCCCGTCAGAACAAGGATCCCTGGCCGCCCGGGCCCGCCTTGCCTGTCGCCGCCGCCTTCGGCCTGGACCTGGCGGGTGCCGCACCGGAACCGGCGATCACCGCGCCCGTCGAGCCGTCGGCGAACTCCAGCGAGACGTTGTCGCCTTCAGCGAGCGCCGCAGCCCGCTTCACCGGCGCACCGGAGGTGTCATGGACGAGGACGAAGCCGCGGCTAAGCACCGCTCTGTAGGACAGCGTGTCGACGAGCCGTCCGGCCTGCGAAAGCCGGTCTCCGAGGCGCCCGATGCGAACCTCGGTCGCGCGGTCGCTGCGGCGCGCCAGGTTGACGAGGTTCTCGCCGCAACCGAGCAGACGGCGCTGCAACGGCTCCAGCCCGAGCCGGGCGGTGGAGCGGGCCAGTCGGTAGGCCCGGTCGCGCAACAGGACGGCATGTGCCGCCGGCATGCGGGCGTCGAGCCGGACGAGATGACGGCCGGCCTCGGCCATGCGGCGCTCCAGCGTGGCGGGCGTCAGCCGCAGGCCAGCGAAGCGGGCTCGCTTGCGCTCGATGCCGACGTCGAGACAGCGGTCGAGGCGGGCCGACACCTCGTCGAAGCGGCGGCGGGGCAAGGCGAGCAACTGGTCGGCCGAGGGCAGGGCACGGGCGGCCGCGCGCAAGGACTGCCGCTTGCGGTCGACATTTCGGGTCGAACAGTTCCTGAGCCGTGCGCCGAGGCTGGCGAGCGTCGCCTCCAGGTCGGCCTTCACGGGAACGGCCATCTCGGCGGCACCCGTCGGCGTCGGCGCACGCACGTCGGCGGCGAGGTCGACCAGCGTCCAGTCGGTTTCGTGCCCGACGGCCGAGATCACCGGGATGCCGGAAGCGGCGACGGCGCGCACGATCGCCTCGTCGTTGAAGGCCCAGAGGTCTTCAAGGCTGCCGCCGCCGCGCGCCACGATCAGCACGTCCGGACGCGGGATCGTGCCGCCCGGAGCCAGTGCGTTGAAGCGGGTCACCGCATTCGACACTTCCGCGCCCGTCGTCTCGCCCTGCACGCGGACGGGCCAGACCAGAACGTGCAGCGGATAGCGGTCGGAGATGCGGTGGATGATGTCGCGGATCACCGCACCGGTCGGCGAGGTGACGACGCCGATCACCCTCGGCATGAAAGGCAGGAGCTGTTTTCTCGCCTGCTCGAACAACCCCTCGGCGGCGAGCCGGCGCTTGCGCTCTTCCAGCAGCGCCATCAGCGCGCCTGCGCCCGCGGGTTCGATGCTGTCGATGACGATCTGGTATTTCGAGGAGCCCGGATAGGTAGTGAGGCGCCCCTGCGCGATCACCTCCATGCCTTCCTCCGGGCGGAACTTCAGCCGCGAGAAGGTGCCCTTCCAGATCACCGCCTCGATGCGGGCGCGGTCGTCCTTGAGAGAGAAGTAGGCGTGACCGGAGGAATGCGGCCCGCGATAGCCGGAAATCTCGCCGCGCACGCGAACGTTCCCGAACGCATCCTCGACCGTGCGCTTCAGCGCGCCGGATATTTCAGAGACGGTGAACTCGGCAGCGTTGGTCGGCGATTCGGGAGCGAGGAGATCGGGCATGGGAGGGGTTCTAGCGCAGCCGACAACGAATGGCGAACGCGCAATGGACGGTCCGGAACGGGAGCGGCCAAGAGAGAAAATGCGGGTGCATTTCCGCGCTGGCATGCCGGGTCATGAGAGGGGACCGGCGTTTGGCTTGCGTCGAGATTTTTTAATGTCCTCGACGCACTGCCATGAGGGCGGGGGGATAGACCGCCGGCAGGCGCGCGAACTCGCGATTGCCAGCGGGCTGGATGATCAGGATCTGGATGCGCGGGACGAGGCCGAACTGGGCGCCGGCGAAGCGTGCGGCCGACCCTCAGCGGTAGGGCAAGACGATCAAGGACCGCTCTTGTCCCTCAGGCCTGCTTGCCCATCCTCACCGCGCCCAGCGCTTTTTCCAGCACGGCTTCGGCGCGGCGGCGGGCTTCGCCGTCGAGCTTGGTCAGGTCGAGAAAGAGGGAGAGGCCGTTCTCGGTCTCGCTGATCGTGCCTGCCGTCAGCCCGGCGTTTTCGTGGATCCCTTCCACGGCGTAGGGCACGATCTCGCCCGAGATTCCCTTAAGCGTGATCGGCTCGAGCCGGTGCACGCGCACGCGGTCCTGCACGTGCGCCCAGGTCTCGTAGGAGATGACGATGCCGCCGGGCTCGGCGATGTGCTGGAGGCGGGCGGCAAGGTTCGCCTCCGCGCCGATGATGGTGTAGTCCATGCGGTCGGCGGAGCCGAAATTGCCGACGTTGCAGTAGCCCGTGTTGATGCCCATCCTCACCTCGAAGGGCTTTTCGATGCCGCGGCGGCGCCATTCCGTCTTGAGCTCGACCATGCGGCGCTGCATGGCGATCGCCATGTCGAGGCAGGCATTGGCGTCCTCGCGCGCACCCCTGGTCTCGGGATCGCCGAAGAAGGCGAGGATGGCGTCGCCGATGAACTTGTCCACGGTGGCACCGTGCTCGTGCGCGATCCTGGACATCTCGGTGAAGTATTCGTTGAGCAGGCTGGTCAGTTCCTCGGGTTGGAGGTGCTCGGCCGTCTCGGTGAAGTCCTTGATGTCGGAGAAGAAGATCGTCAGCTTCTTGCGCTCGGTCGATATGACGACGTCCTTCTCGCCGGAGAAGATCGACTTGTAGATCTGCGGCGAGAGGTATTTCGAGATCTTCATGGAGACCGCGGCGAGGAAGCCGTTGGCATCCTCGAGTTCGCGGTTCATGTGGCGGAAGGCGTTGGCCTGGCGCCACTGCAGCCCGGCGAAGGCTATGCCGAAGGCACCGGCGCCCGCGAAATACATGAACAGATACTTGAAGGAAAACAGGTTCTTGGCGATCGGCTGGTGCACGGTGATCGCCTGGATGCCGCGCACGTCGCCGACCTGCCAGTCGCGCTTGGGGCTTTCGGGGTGGCTGTTGTGGCAGGATACACAGGCTTGCCCGAGAACCACCGGGACGGCCATGCGGATCTGGCGCTCGAACAGCGAGCCGGTGATCTCGGTCGCCACCTGCTCGGGATCGCGCGTGGAGCGGAAATCGGCGAGCGCCTTCGTCTCGAAGCTGTCGAGATTGTGCGGCGCGCGATTGGCGAAGGGAAAATCTGAGACGAAGCGGTAGGAGATGTCCTCGACGCCGCGCCCGGCGATCACGTTGCCGAGTTCGAGCGAGAGCGTCGCCGGGATCGGGATGGCGCCCGGAATGTCCTCGTAGTTGTGCGCGGCAATCGAGTCTCCCTCGAAACCCTGCACGCGGCCCACGACATTGGCGCCGTAGTAGCCGCGGATGTCGCTCAACATGCCGTTGAGCGTGCGGGCCTGCGTGGTCAGCGCATTGTCGGACAGGTTCTTCAGGTCGAGCCAGACGGCGACCGGCAATAGCACGAGCGCCAGCACGATCAGTCCCGCGAACAGCCACGGCCGCTCGGCGATCTGCAGCCACAGGCGATCCGCAGGGCGGACGTTTTCCGGAACTGGGGACAAGGCGTTCTCCGCTTCCGCAATGGCAGCAGCGGAATTTTAGCCGAATCGGGTCGCCGTGACGAGCATTCACTTTGCACCGGACACAGCGGCGGGCCGATTCGAATCTCCCTGGCCTGGAGCCACTGATGGGTGAAAGCGGGGCGGCGCGGCAGTGTGGCTGGTAGCGCGGCCGATCACGAAATGCCTCAAATCGCGCCCGGTCTCACAAAAGTTAATGTGCCGGGATGCGGACTGGCGGATTGTGTCTCGGAAGGAGACACGATCATGGCAATTGCAAACGGGAGCTTCCCTCGACACACGATCGACGAGGCGATTCTCGAATACGTGCGCAGCCGCCGGAAAGGCCAGATGGTGTCGGTATCGGATGCAGTGAGGACGATGCACTATCTCTATCCGCAGCGCGGACAAAGCGACAAGGAACTGGCCAGAATGATTTCCGATGCCGCGGTCCGAAGCGGCTGCAACGTGTCATTCGACAGCGGCCAGAAGCGGTCGGAACTGTTTGAGACCCCGTCGTCGCGGTGAAATCAGTCGGCGGAGGCGTCCTGCGGTGTAGCGGATCGATCGGCCATTGCGCGGACCAGCGCATTCACGTCGAAGGGTTTCTCCCAGCGGGCGACATCGCGGTGGCGCTCGGGAATGGCCTCCTCGTCATAGCCGGTCGCGAAAACGAAGGGGACGCCGCGCTGCTTCAGCACGTCGGCGATCTCGATGGCGAATGTGCCTTCCAGATTGAGATCGATTACCGCCATGTCTGCGTTGCTGGATTCAAGCCAGGCGACGGCCTCGGCGAGATTGCCGATCGGGCCGGCGATGTTGGCGCCGGCGTCCTGGAGAGCTTTCGCGATGTCGTCCGCAAGGAAATACTCGTCCTCCACCACGAGGATGCACTTGCCTGCAAGTCCGGTGTTCATGATCGTTCCCTTGTTCTAAAGTTGCAAACGGAATGAACCGGGAGCGGGTCGTCGTCATTCAGATTCTATAACGCAATGCAGGGGATCAGGTCGGGTTCCCTGCAACTGGAGGCGCAAATCGATCCTCTGATCAGGAAACTGAACCACTTCTCGAAACTGTCCTCCCAGGACAGGGAGACGCTGGCCGTCGCCGCGGGTCAGCGGGTGCGTCGCTTCGATGCCCGCCAGGACATCTCGATAGAGGGCGAAAAGCCCGAGGTCATGAATCTGATCCAGGACGGGTGGGCCTGCCGCTACAAGGTGCTGGAGGACGGACGGCGACAGATCGTGAGCTTCTTCCTCCCTGGCGACCTCTGCGATCTCAACGTCTTCGTGCTGCAGGAACTCGACCATTCGATCGGAACGATCACGCCTGTGACGCTCTCGGAGATCTCGAAGCAAATGTTCGAGGAACTCATGGGAGCCTCGCCTCGGATCGCGCAGGCGCTGTGGTGGGAATCGCTCGTCTCCGCGGCGATCCAGCGTGAATGGACGGTCAATGTCGGCCGGCGCGATGCTTTCGAGCGCGTGGCGCATCTGCTGTGCGAACTCTTCATCCGGCTGCGCAGCGTGGGGATGTCGGAGGGCGACAGTTGCGATTTCCCGCTCACGCAGAGCGATCTTGGCGAAGCGACCGGACTTTCCAACGTGCACGTGAACCGGGTGCTGCAGGAATTGCGGTCTGCCAATCTGATCGTGCTCAAGCAGCGGAAACTGACGATCCCCGATCTGGCGGCGCTGCAGCATGCCGCCCTTTTCAACGAAAACTATCTTCACCTCGGTGGCGAAGGCAGCCACCTCGATGCGAACGAGAGGTAGGATGCATGAACTGGCGACGCGCTGGCCGACTGCGCATGAGCGGGAGAAGCATTGTCACGGCATCGCGGCATCCTAGTTTCCGCGGCAAGCCGCTCCGGGAGTGCCACGATGCTTGACGCAGAACAGATGCTGGCGAGGCAGCGCGTGCTTGCCGGTTTCGGCGAGCTCACGCTCCGCAGCTCGGATATGGATGCGGTCCTGAACGAAGCCTGCAGGCTGGTGGGAGAGGCGCTCGGCACGCGGCGCGCGAAGGTGCTGGAGATCGAGGATAAGGGCAAGTGCCTGTTCGTGCGCGCAGGCGTTGGCTGGGACACGGACGTGGTCGGCAAGCTGCGCCTTCCGATGAACAAGCATTCTTCGGAAACCTATTCCATCGAGGCGGGCGAACCAGTCATTACGCAGGATATCCGAAAGGAAGACCGTTTCGATATTCCGGCCTTCATGAAGGAAGCCGGCGTAGTCGCGCTCGCCAACGTGCCGATCTTCCTGCCGGGCGGACGGCTGTACGGGCTGCTCGAAGTCGACGACACGCGGCCGAGGGAATTCGAGGCGGAAGACACCGAGTTCCTGCGCACCTATGCCATGATCCTCGGCCCGGTCATCGACCGGCTCTTGACGGTGAAGGCGCTGAAGCGCACCGAGCAGCGCTATCGCTACATCGTCGAGATGGCACGCGACTATGCGATCTTCGTCACCGACGAGGAAGACAGGATCACCGATTGGCTGGCCGGCGCGGAAGCCGTTTTCGGGTGGTCGGCCGATGAGGCTCTGGGACAGCCGGCATCGATACTGTTCACGCAGGCGGACCGGGAGACGCGCGAACCCGGGAGGGAAACGGAAACCGCCGTCAGGGAGGGGGTCGCCCCGGACGTGCGATGGCACTTGCGAAAGGACGGAAGGCGCGTCTTCATAGAAGGCAGCGTGACCGCCCTGCGGGACGACAACGGATCGCTGCTCGGCTTCATCAAGATCGGCAGGGACGTCACCGAACGCAAACGCGCCGAACGCGCGCTGCGGGACAACGAGGAGCGACTGCGAATAGCGCTGAAGGTCGGCCGTCTCGCGTCGTGGGACTGGAACCTCCGAACCAACGAGATCGCGTGGTCGGAAGAGCATTTCTGGATGCTGGGATACGTTCCAGGCGAGTTGAAACCGAGCTATGAGGCATGGTCGGCGAGGGTGCATCCGGATGATCTCGCGCCGACCGAAGCAGCGCTCCGAGAGGCCCGAGAGAGCCGCCAGTCCTACGTCAGGGATTTTCGCTACGTGCATCCGGATGGTCGGATCGTCTGGTGTACGTCGCAGGGGCAATACTTCTACGACGATGACGGCCATGCGGTGCGGATGATCGGCGTCATGCAGGACGTCACCGCCCAGGTGCAGGCTCGCGAGTCCCTGCGCGAGAGCGAAGAGCGGCTACGGCAGTTCGGGGAGGCGTCGTCCGACGTGCTGTGGATCAGGGACGCGAGGAACCTGCAGTGGGAATATCTCACGCCGGCCTTCGAAACAATCAACGGCGTCAGCCGCGAGGCGACCGCGGCGGCGGGCGACAATTTCCTGTCATGGCTCGACGTGGTGGTGCCGGAGGATCGGGAGCGCATCCAGGACGAGATGAGACGGTTGCTCGCAGGCGAACGCAGAACCTACGAATTCCGCATAGAACGGCCCACTGACGGCGAGATCCGCTGGTTGCGGGACACCGATTTCCCCATGCTGGACGCGGACGGCCGGGTACTCCGGATCGGCGGCATCTGCCAGGACTTCACGGCGCTGAAAAAGGCGGAACAGCACCAGCGGCTGCTCTTGTCCGAGTTGCAGCACCGGGTTCGCAACACGCTCGCGGTGATCCGTTCCATAATCCGCCGGACCGCGCGGACCAGCGACACGGTCGAGGATTTCGCGATGCACCTCGAGGGGCGGGTCGATGCGTTCGCGCGCGTCCAGTCTGCGGTGACGCGCAACCCGGCGGCGGGCGTGGACCTCGCGTCCATCATTGCCGACGAGTTCCTGGCCACGGGCACCCATGAAGGCCGCGAACTCAGCGTGAGAGGGCCGGAACTGCGGCTTCGGCCGAAAGCGGCGGAGACGCTCGGGCTCGCCATCCATGAACTGGCGACGAATGCGATGAAGCATGGCGCCCTGTCGGGGACGAAAGGCCATGTAGAAGTCGGCTGGCGGATCAGCGACGGGAAGGACAAGCCGGTGATGACCCTGGAATGGCGGGAGGCTGGGGCGAACAAGCCGACCATCCCGCCGCAACGGCGCGGGTTCGGCACGGAAATCCTGGAACGAACACTCGCCTACGAACTCAAGGGCAGGACCAGGCTGGCGTTCGAGCCGACTGGTTTACGGTGCGAGATCGAGATCCCCCTGAAAGAACTGGTCGTGGTCTACGAGGAATGACGCCGCCCCTCGTCACCAGCCGGCCATCGTGCCCGGCTTGTGGCGGCGCCCGCGCACGGACATGCCGACCGCGGCGAAGTCGAAGCTGGAACCGTCTTCCGGCGCGGCGACTGTGATGTTGTCCAGGCTTTCGGTGATGTGGCGCACGAGCGCTTCCACGATGGCCGGCTGCGAGGTGTGGCCGCGCAGCATGCCGATGCGGCAATCCGGCAAGGCGCCGAAGCCGTCGCTCTCCGTGAGTACGCGCATGCCGGGCCGCAGCGCGCATTCGGGCAACACGGAGACCGCGAGCCCCGAAATGACCGCCGCGATGATGACCGTCGCCGACCAGCTCGTGAACAGGACACGATAGTCGCGCTCCATCTGGTCGAGCATGTCGATGGCGGCGCGGCGCCACACGCAGGTGGGGCGGCCGACCGCCAGAGGCAGGACGTCTTCCTCGTGCACCGAGTGGTTTGCCGAACCGACCCACAGCAACGGCTCACGGCGGACGACCTCCGATGCGCCCTTTTCACCGTCATGGGTGATCAACGCGATGTCGAGCGCGCCGCGGCGGATCTGCTCGACGAGGTTGGTCGTGGGCTCGCAGACGACCGACATCTCGACGCGCGGATTGGAACGGGCAAACCGGGCCATGATCTCCGGCAGGAATCGGTCGGCATAGTCGTCCGGCGTGCCGATACGGATGTGGCCTTCCAGGCGGTTGTCGTCGAAGGCGGCGAGCGTCTCCCGGTTCAGCCGGATCATGCGCCGTGCGTAGGCGAGCAGGCGCTCGCCGTCCTCGGTCAGGCGGTTGGTGCGGCCGTCTTTCTCGAACAGCGGCTTGCCGATCCGTTCCTCCAGCCGCCGCATCTGCATGGAGACCGCCGACTGAGTGCGGAAGACCTCTTCCGCGGCACGGGTGAAGGAGCCGGTATCGGCGATCGCAATGAAGGTCTGGAGCTGGTCGAGGTCGAGCTGCGCAGCCATGCGGATCAATCCCATCATCATCTTTGATGCTAAGGATTAAAAACATTCGTTCGACTTATCAATCCGCCTCTGGGAAAAGAACATCGTCCACTGAGTTGACGCGCCAGGATAGCAGGCGGGCGGAATAGCTTTCCGTGCCGAAGGTTCTCGCGTGTCGTCGAAGCAACGATGGAGAACGAAATGACCGCCTTGGAACACAGCGCAACAACGATGCCCGCCCATGTGCGCCCGGCACTCGGCCTGCGCGGGGTGAACCCGGTGTCAAGACTGATCCGCGCCTGGAAGAACAGACGCGAGATCTATCAGCTCGGAGAGATGAACGATGCCCAGCTTGCCGATATCGGGCTCACGCGCGGCGACCTCCACGTCGTCTGGAACGCGCCACTCGGCGTCGATCCGACCGAGCGGCTGGGAACGATTTCGGCGTCGCGGATGCGTGCCCTCGAAGCCGCGTCACGGCGCGTGACCTGAGCCGCGACGCCGCTCGCGAAAACCCGTTACCCGCGGCCGATACTCCCGCCGGCTCCCCCCGGCCCGCCTGCCGACTGCCCGGCCTTGCTCAGCGAGGCCGGGCTTTTTCCCTGGTGATCAGCGTCCGGCGAGGGCGTCGCCTCACCGCGCCTCGCGCAGGTGGAAGACCTTGGCGACGATGCGCCAGCGGCCCTCGTGGAAGAGCAGCGTCCCATCTCGCGGCTCCGCGGTGGGCGCGATAGTGCTGCCGCCGCGCGCGCGAGAAAAGAGGGATTCGACAAGGTGGGGGCGTTTCAGTGCCTCCGGGCCACGTTCCTGAGGTAGCGGTCGACGATCGTCTCCATGTTCTTCTGGTAATCGTCGCGCTGTTTCGCGCCGGTCTCGAACATGTCGCCGAAAAGATCGTCCCACGGCGTGCGCGTCCTGCCGCTCGGATTGTTCTTCGGCGGCTCCTTCGGCTCGGGATCGTGCGCCGCTCCGGGTTGCACGATGCGCATCCAATCCTCCATCATCTTGCCGAAGGGATTGTCGGTGCCGGGGTTCTTGGGCGGCGGCTCGCTTTGGGGCGGCTTGCCCGAAGCGCCGGCGAACATCTCCTGCATCATCTTGCCGAAGGGGTTGTCCATCGGGTTCGGCGGTTCGGCTGCGCGCGGGGACATCTGGCCGGTCATCGCTGCGGTGCCCTGGCGCATCATCTCCGCCATGGCCTCGGCAAACGCGTTGCTTCCGCCGAAGCTGGCGCTGCCAAAATTGGGTTGGACCGCCGGTCCGGCACCGAGTTGGCCCGTCATCTGCTTGAAGAGACCGCCCATGATCATGGCCGCCATGGCAGGCAGCATCTGCTTGATGACTTCCTCGCCGAGGCCGGTCGCGGTCGACGCCTGCTGGGCGATGGCGCGCGACAGATCCTTGGAGCCGAAGAGATGACCGAGCACACCGTTGCCGTCGGCAAGGCCGGCGGGAGAGAAGGCATTGGAAGGATGCTCGAAATAGCGGGCATGCTGGCCGCCGGCGAGTGCCGCGATGAAGGTGCCCAGCCCGTACGGGTCCGTGGTGTTCCGCTTCAGGCCCTGGCTGAAGGCGGGCAGGACTGCCTCGACCGCCGTGCGCGCCTGCTGCTGCGACAGGTCGAACTGGCGCGCCAGAGCCTCGAAGGCTTGGCCGTTCTGCGTAGCCAGCATGTCATAGAGCGGCAGCATGGGAAACTCCTCTTCCGGTTCCAGCAAACACCGCCGCGGCAGCGAATTCAACCACTACGACCGCCTTGCTATGAGTTAGCCATCCCAAGCCATAATGTGAGCATGGACTCGCTGGCGCTCGTGCAGAATTGAGCCCTGGGGGCAGGCCTCTCAGTACGCGTACTCCAAAAACACCGGCTCGATCGAGCCGCCCCAGCGCGTGTGGTAGGCGCTGACCATCTCGTCGGCGGAGGTGGTACCGCGGGCGACCACCTCGTCGAGTGGTGAGAGGAAGTGGGTCTCGTCAAAACCCTCGCTGTTCTTCCGGGCGCGGTTTCCCAGGCCGAGACGGGAGATCGCCAATACGTCGCGTGCGACATCGCGAAGGGTGCCGGCGCCGAACGGCGTGTCGATGCCCTGTGCCGGCACGGCGTTGCGCTGGGCCAGCACGTCCTCGTAGGTCCAGGCGGAGACCAGCGCCTCGGCCGCGTCGAGCGCGTCGCCGTCGTAGAGCAGCCCGACCCAGAAGGCAGGCAGGGCGCAGATGCGCCGCCATGGGCCACCATCGGCGCCGCGCATCTCGAGGAAGCGCTTCAGCCGCACGTCGGGAAAGAGCGTGGAGAGATGGTTCGCCCAGTCGCCCATCGTCGGGAAACCGTCCGGCACGGAATTGCGCAGGGCGCCGTCCATGAACTGGCGGAAGGTGACGTGGGTGCAGTCGTAATACCGGCCGTTTCTGATGAGAAAGTACATCGGCACGTCGAGTGCCCACTCCGCATAGTCCGCGAAGCCGAACTCGGGCGAGAAGCAGAAGGGAAGCAGGCCGGAGCGCTTGTTGTCCGTGTCGCGCCAGATCTCGCCGCGCCAGGATTTCAGGCCGTTGGGGCGGCCTTCGGTGAAGGGTGAATTTGCGAAGAGCGCGGTCGATAGCGGCTGCAGCTTCAGGGAGACCTGCATCTTGCGGCGCATGTCGGCCTCGCTCTCGAAGTCGAGGTTCACCTGAATGGTGCAGGTGCGATACATCATGTCGAGGCCCTGCTTGCCGACCTTCGGCATGTAGGCCCTCATGATGTCGTAGCGCGACTTCGGCATCTTCGGTGTCTCGGCCAGCGTCCATTTCGGGCTGCCGCCAAGGCCGAGAAAACGGATGCCGAGCGGCTCGGCGATCTCGCGCAACTGGGCGAGGTGGGCGTTTCCCTCGCGGCAGGTCTGGTGGATGGTTTCGACCGGCGCACCGGAGAGTTCGAACTGGCCGCCGGGTTCGAGCGAGATCGCGCCCTGGCCGGTTGGCTCCACCAGGCCGATGATGCGGCCGCCATCGAGGATCGGCTCCCAGCCGAGCACGCGCTGCATGCCTTCGAGCAAGGCCTTGATGCCGCGCTCGCCCTCGTAGGGGACCGGTGCGTTGCCATCGACGTAAAAGGGAAACTTCTCGTGCTCGGTGCCGATACGCCACTGGTCCTTGGGCTTGCAGCCCTCGGCCATGTGCGCGACGAGTTCGTCGAAGCCCTCGATCGGACGTGGAATCGGTCGTGTCGCGCGCCATCGGCATTTCCTCGCGGGTGCTTTCGGCCGATCCGGCGTCGGCGCGCGAGTGATGGCCGAACAGGGGCGATCCGATCAAGCGAAAAAATCTGACGCTGCGTTCAAGGCAAGTTGAAGGGAAGGGCGCGTCAGGCAGCCCAGCGATCGACCTCGCCGCTTTCGCCGATCAGCGCCAGCCCGTGGGCGATGGACAGAAGCTCGCCGCCGCTCTCGATGCGTGAAGCCTCGAAGCGCCGCTCGAACATGCGCCGCACGGCCGGGACGAAAGAGGTGCCGCCGGTGAGGAAGACCTTGTCGACGGCCATGGCCGAGGTGTTCGTCGAGGTCAGCACCTCGTCCAAAGCCTCTTCGATGCGGGCGAGATCGTCGGCGATCCAGGTCTCGAAGTCGGTGCGACGAACGGTCTTGCGGCCGGCTGGGCCGAGCGGGGAGAAGACGAACTCGGCATCGTCGGCCTGCGACAGCGCCATCTTGGTGGCGGAGATCGCCTGGTAGAGGGGATAGCCTTCGTCATACTCGATCAGGTCGACGAAGAGCTGGAGCTTGTCTGGCTCGGTCGAATGCCGGACCAGGCTCTTCAGGTCCGCGAACTCTCTTGTCGTCTTGAAGATCGAGAGCTGATTCCAGCGTCCGAAGCTGGCGAAATAGCTTCCCGGAACGTCGAGTACCTTGCCGAAACTCCTGAAATGGCTGCCTTTTCCGATCTCCGGCGCGACCAGATTCTCGATCATGCGGTAGTCGAAGTGATCACCGGCGATGCCCACGCCGGAATGGCCGATGGGTGTGGCACGCAACTCTCCCGCATGGCGCTCGAAACGGATCAGCGAGTAGTCGGTCGTGCCGCCGCCAAAATCCGCCACCAGCACGGTGGCATCCCGTTCGAGCGACTGTGCGAACCAGTAGGCCGCCGCGACCGGCTCATAGACATAGCGGATCTCGGGAAACCCGAGGCGCGACAACGCCGCCTGGTATCGTTTGAGCGCCAGCGCCGCGTCGGGGTTCGGGCCCGCGAAGCGCACAGGACGGCCGACGACCAGGCTCGAGACGTCCGATGGCCACGCATCTCCCGCATAGGCGATCAATCGGCGCAGGAAGGCTTCCATCAAATCCTCGAAGCTCTGCTTGCGGGCGTGGACGATGGTCGCCTGGAAGGCGACGCTGGCGGCGAAGGTCTTGATCGACTGCAGGAACCGGCAATCGCCGGGATGGTCGATGAAGAGGCGGATCGCAGCCTGCCCCGCCTCGACCCGGAGCGATGAGGTGCTGCGGCCCTCCTTCATGAAGGCGAGCGCGGTGCGCATCGTATCGGTGGTGCCGGCCGCGGAGGTGAAGGGGAGCGAATGCGTGGCGCCGCCGGCCCGATCCGCAACCGCAAGGACGGAATTGGTCGTGCCGAAATCGAGCCCGAGCGCACGTGCCATGGCCAGCGTCCTTTCATCCGATTTGTGCCTGGGACGGAGCGGCTGGCACTCCGAACGTCGCGGGGCGGCGGAGGCCTCCCGGACGAGGGCGCGCTGGTCGCACGGTCGGGCGCGGAACGCAAGCGACTTCCCTGTCGGCAAAGACGCGCAATGTCGTGGATCAATGGATGTGGAGGAAAGGTCGGTTGACGCCGCCATCGCTGCTTGTAGCGTAGGGCGATGTTTGCCGCCGCATGCGCATATCTCCAACTCCGATGCCGACCCCTCGCGGCGAGGCAGGTTGCGCCGACAGGTGCGGATTCGACGATGGAATAGCGGGAGAGCGTGTTCCGCGCCGCATCCCTTCCAACCCGCCCACCGCACTGTCGGCGGGTTTTTCATGTGTCAGGAAGGTTCGCGTTGGATGGACAGGGTCAAATTCAGAGTCGCCAGGAAGGAAGATGCGGAGGCGGTGCGAGATCTGGTACGCGCGGCCTATGCGAAGTGGGTCCCGGTGATCGGCCGGGAGCCGATGCCGATGAAGGTCGCTATCGCGCGGCGATCGGCGAGCACGACATCGTGCTTGCTCACGCGGGCGGCGTCCTCGCCGGGTTGATCGAGACACAGGTGCGAGTGGATCATCTCTGGATCGAAAACGTCGCGGTCCTGCCCGCCTGCCAGGGGCGAGCAATCGGGCGCGCGCTTCTCGACGAGGCCGAGAGGCAGGCCATGGGCGCAGGGCTGGACGAGCTTCGCCTGCTGACGAATGCCGCCTTCGCTCAGAACGTAGCGCTCTACGAGCGGCGCGGATACGCCGTGACCAGGAGCGAACCATTCATGGGCGGAACTTCGGTGTGGATGACGAAGCGGCTGGCGCATTGATTCCACCTACCGCCAATCACCGATCGTCGCCTGCACGACGGCGAGCGCGGCGACGGCGGCGGTGTCGGCGCGCAGGATGCGGGGGCCGAGGGGGATCGGCGTCACGTATGGCAGGCTGCGCAACTGCTTGCGTTCCTCCTCGGAGAATCCGCCTTCGGGCCCTACGAGCAGGCCGAGACGGCGATCGGTGAGCCTGGAGAGGATCTCGAGCGGGTTGTTGGTCGCCACGCCCTCGTCGCAGAAGATCAGCCGACGGCCCGGCTCCCATTCCCACAAGAGCCGCTCCAGCTTGATCGCCTCGCGGACGACCGGGACGGCGAGGATGCCGCATTGTTCGGCAGCCTCCAGCGCGTTTGCCTGGAGCCGTTCCGTGCCGACGGTCGACATCTGCGTGTGCTGGGTGATCACCGGCTGGAGCGTGCCGGCGCCCATCTCGACTGCCTTCTGGACCATGTAGTCCAGCCGGCCCTGCTTCAGCGGCGCAAAGCAGTAGAGAAGGTCTGGCAGCTTCGGCTGAGGGCGGGTCTGGGCCGTGGGAACGAGCTGCGCCTTCTTCTTGCCGGTCTCGCCGATCGCAGCCAGCCATTCGCCGTCCCGGCCGTTGAAGACCAGCAGTTCGGAGCCCTGGCTCATCCGAAGCACATTCAGGAGGTAGTGGGCCTGCGACTGGTCGGCCTCGAACGGCTTGCCCTGGGCGAGATCCGCCGTGACATAGAGCCTTTGCATCCGGTAATTCGCGCGCATGGGGCGCGTCCATGCGGGAGGCTTGTGGCGCCGTCAAGGCAAGCCGGGGAGCACGCCACCCCCCGTCGCGCCGTCAGGCGACGATGCGGTCGACCCGGTTCCGGCCGGCATCCTTGGCGCGGTAGAGAGCGGCATCGGCCTCGTGCATCATCGCCTCGAACTCCGATGCGGGCGACTGGCGCCAGCAGCAGCCCAGACTGACGGTGAGACGAAGGACACGGTCGCCGCAGTGGAAGATCGCAGCGTCGACCGCAAGCCGCAGGCGTTCCGCGAGCAGCGCCACGTCCTCGGGCCGGGCATTGCACATGAAGACGGCGAACTCCTCGCCCCCGATCCGGCCGACGACGTGGTCGTCGGCCGCTGTTTCGCGACACAGGGCCGCGCACTGCCGGAGCGCTTCGTCGCCGGCGGCATGGCCGTAGCGGTCGTTGATCCGCTTGAAATGGTCGATATCGAACACGATGACGGCGCATGCGTCGCTCCCGGCCAGCTTCTGGCGGGAAAGTTCCTCGAACGCGCCGCGGTTCAAAAGCCCGGTGAGCGCATCGTACATGGCCGCCCGACGGAGCTTCGCAGCGTTCCTTTCATAGGCGATGGAGAGGGCGAACGCACCGCTTGCGCAGGTGTAGACGAGGCCGAGCATCAGATGGACCATCAGCAGCTTGTCGTTGGGAAGATAGTCGCTCAGCGATTCACCCGTCACGTAGCCCTGGATAGTGCGCGCGCCGAACGAGAACGCCATGAAGACGTAGGCGATGGTCAGGCCGTATCGCGACGGCAGACCGTCGGCCCGATCACGCCAGAATTCCCAGGCGGTGGCGGCGGCAAGAACGGTCAGCAGCAGGTTGGTGCTCGTGTAGACGAGGGCGTGAGACGAAGCCAGCGAAGGCACCAGACAAATTGCGAAGACCACAAGTGCCGGACCCCAGACGAAGGATCGTGCCGGATCGCGCCTGCCGAATTCGCGTGCGGCCTGCCATCTCAGCCCGAAGCCGGTGAGGAGCAGGCTGTTCGGGATCGCCGAGAAAACCCATTGCGAGACCGGTCCGGCGAACATGTAGAACAGGATCGCGGCGGCGATGACGAGATTTGCCGCCGCCCAGGACTTCCAGAACGGTTGTCCGTGTCCGCCCCGGCCCGCCAGCAGGAAGGCAGCCGCCATGATGACCATGCAGACGGCATTGGCGGCGAACAGGGTAAATGTGTCGAGTGCCAATGTGCCGTTCACCTGCCGGTATTCTCCGTACTGCTCCTGCATTATGGCAGGTTCGGCCTACCGTCAGGTTACGTCGCATGGTTTCGATGGGCTTAAGAGGCCGACGGATGCCAGACGGGCCGGTATCCGGCGGCGAGCGCCGCGACCGTCGCGGGCGGCGTCAGCAGCGCAATGGTGGCGTTTTCCTGCGGATGCGCTGCGAGGCGATAGCCGTCGAACGACCATTCGCAAAGCTGCGGGCCGCGGATCACGTAGCACACGCCCCCGATCGCCAGCATCGTTCCGTCAGGCAGAGATCGGAAATCGGGCAGCTCGATGGCTGGTGCGCCGCAGGCGCGCCTCTGCCTGTGGAGAATGGCGTCCATCCCGGACGCGGAGATATTTACCAAGCCCTGTGCTGCCGCAAAGCAGCGCGCAAACATGATGGCATCCTCGCGCCGGCAGTAAAAGCAGGGCCGGTGTCCGGCGGCGAGCGCGGTCACCTCGTCCAGAAAGAACAGTTCGGTCCAGCCGGCGCGTCCGGAGGGGGCGGTCGAGCCCATCACCTCCCGCCGGCGCCCGCGGAACTCGCACCGGCAGACGATCCACGCCTTCGTCGTCCAGCGCCGGCGAAGCAGCGTCTTCGTCGCAGGGTCGTGAATGACGCCGCGATTGCCCGTGAAAAGGCCGCGTGCGGGGTGCGCACTGATGTCGCCGAACGGATCGACGCGGTTTTGAAGCGGCATCAGGTCCCTCTCCCGCCGCGGCGGGTTGCACATGGAAACCGTCATGCTATCGCTGGCGCAAGCTCTCCCGCCACCTGAAACGGAATATCATGCGCATTCTCACCGTCCAGAATTTCGACGACACCGGCCTCGGGCAGATTGGGGCCGCGCTGGGCGAGGCCGGTGCCGACGTGGACGTCGTGAGGGCATACCGGGGTGAACCGCTGCCCGCGCTCGGCGACGGCCACGACGGGCTGATCGTACTCGGCGGAAGCCAGAATGCGCTCGCCGACGAGGAATTTCCATACATGCCGCGCCTGGTCGGGCTTATGCGCGACTTCGCGTTGGCGGACCGGGCGGTGCTCGGCGTCTGCCTCGGCGCCCAGCTGCTGGCGAGGGCGTTTGGCGCTGACAATCTGATCGGTGTGGCGCACGAATTCGGATGGCGCGAGGTGCAACTGACCGAGGAGGGTGCCGCCGATCCGGTGTTGGGAGGCGTGCCCGAGCGCTTTCCGATCTTCCAGTGGCACGACGACACCTTCACCCTGCCGAGGGGTGCCGTGCGGCTCGCCGGCAACATGGCGGCGCACAACCAGGCCTTTCGCGTCGGGCGCGCCGCCTACGGCATCCAGTTCCATTTCGAGGCGGACCGGAAGCTTGTGCGGCAATGGAACCGCAGTTTCGCGGACTATCTGGTGCAACGCCATCCCGGCTGGCCGGAACGTTTCGAGGCGGAAGCCGCCCGCCATGGGCACCAGGCCGACGAGGTGGGGCTCGCCATCGCGCGCGCCTGGCTGGCGAAGGTCGCCACCGCGCCAGTCTGATTTCGCCTTTCGAGGTCTCTCCGGATCGAGTTGGCGACGAGGGCGTGACATTTTTGGCACGCGGCGACGAATCCGTGTGGAAGACTTCACGGAACTCTGGCGCGCCACCGGCTATCAAACTATGGAAACGCCGCCCGGAGCGAAATGCGACGGGAACCATCTGCAGCGCAAACCGTAATCTCGGGACGGAACAGTCCCGTTACGAAATCGTGCGGCGACGAAACCGAATAGTAACCGCAATCGTTTCTGATGCGACGCAACGAGAAACCGAGATGACACCCGTGAAAGCCACGCTGCTCTCCCTTTTCATGCTCTCCGGCATCGCCCTGTGGGGCGCAGGCATCTATGCTGCCGACGCAGCTTCCGGCCATCAGGTCGTGGATGGCTACGGGGTCAGCGCGGCCATCCGGTAGTCCGGTATTCCCGATACCGAACAATATGTTCCTGAAGCGCGCTCGACTTCCTCATGAAGTCGAGATGAAGCGCTTTTCCTTCCCCTCGACGACGAGCGCGGTAAGCCTGCCGGAGCGGTAGGCCAGCGTATCGACGTTGACCCGGTTGGCCATCACCTGCGGCTCGGGCTGCGGCGTGTGTCCGTGCACGATCACCTTGGGATGCAGGTGCGGCCAGTCGAGGAAGAGATCGCGGATCCAGACCAGATCGTGCGGGTCCTGGCGGTCCAGCGGCACCTCTGGCCGGATGCCGGCGTGGCAGAAGAAGAAGTCGCCGAAGCTCGCCGTCAGCGGGCGTCCCGCGATGAATTCGATGTGCTCGCGCGGCACGGCCTGGCAAAGTTGCCCATGCGCTTCGGCGAAGCCGCGCCGGCCTTTCGCAGGCAGGAGGACGCCGTATGAAGCGGCGGTCTCGATACCTCCGAAGTTGATGAACAGCCCGGAAGGGTCGGGTTCGGCCAGGAATTGCAGAAAACCGAGGTCGTGGTTTCCGGCAAGCGCCATCACGCGTTCGTCCGAGGCGACCGCGTCGGCCAGAAAATCGAGGACGCCGCACGATTGCGGTCCACGGTCGACGTAGTCGCCGAGATGAACGATGCGCCAGTCCGAGGGACGGTCCCGCCGGATTTCGGCGCGGATGGTTTCGTGCATTCGTTCGAGCAGGTCGAGGCGGCCGTGCACGTCGCCGATCGCGTAGATGCGGCTGCCTTCCGGCCCCGATGCATCCAGGAAGTGAACACCCAAGACTATCCGACCACGATCAGGTGAACCGCGCGGGGGCCATGGGCGCCCAGGATGATCTTCTGCTCGATGTCGCCCGAACGCGACGGGCCGGTGATGAGGTTGAGCGTGCGCGGCATCTCCCCCTTGCCGAACTTGCGGCGAATACGGCCCATGACGCTCTCCAGGTCGCCCGCGATGTCCTTTGCGTCGACCACCACGATGTGATGCTCGGGCAGGAAATTGACTGTCGTGGGATTGTCCTTGCCGGAGGCCAGCGCCACAGTACCGGTCTCGGCTATTCCGGCCAGTGCGTGGCTGACGCCGGTCTCGTCGAAGCCATCCGAGGCGCCGCGCTTCAGCTCCAGAGAACGAAACTTGTCCCAGGGCATGGTCTTCAGCCGCTTGTCGTCGCCGATGCGGATCGAGGAGGGGAGATTTTTCGCGCGCAGATACTCGCTGACGGCGTTCGGCACGCGGTCATGCGTCTTGACCCGCACCACGGAGGCGGTGACCTTTTGCGCCATCTCGCAGAACAGTTCGACGCGGGCTTCGTCGTCGAGCTGGCCGCGCGCCGGGATGACGCCCTTGGGTGGCCGCGAGAGCCGGGCCTCGACCGCCCTGCGGCGCGCTTCGTCGCTGCTGCCGCCCGCAAGCTGGCCACCGATCCGGCCAAGGATGGCGTCGCGGCCGTTCATGAACGTGCTCCCTGCCGGACGGCATCCCGCTCGCGCCATTGTTGCCTGAAGGTGCGGGTCTCCGGCGCCGGCAGATCGCGGTGCTTCGTCCAGCCGCCTGCCAGCGGCAGCCAGGAGAAGCGGCGCTTCCGGCCACCGAGAAGGGAGAGAACCGGAATGCCCAGGGAGGTGGCGAGGCCGTAAGCTTTCGGACGCTTCGCGAACCAGGCCCAGAGGCCGAGGCCGTAGCGTTGCGTGGCGGGGTTCAGGCCGCGCTCGAACTCCTTCTCGCGCCAGTGGCGCATCATCTTGGGCAGCGGGATCTTCATCGGACAGACCGCCTCGCAGCGGCCGCAGAAGGTGGAGGCGTTCGGCAGGTGGCCGCCCTTGTCGACGCCGATGAGGGCGGGCGTCAGCACCGCGCCCATCGGGCCGGGGTAGACCCAGCCATAGGCGTGGCCGCCGATGGCGTGATAGACCGGGCAGTGGTTCATGCAGGCGCCGCAGCGGATGCAGCGCAGCATTTCCTGGAACTCCGTGCCGAGCATGGAGGAGCGACCATTGTCGAGCAGGATCACGTGGTACTGCTCGGGTCCATCGGGATCGCCCTTGCGCTTCGGGCCGGTCGAGATGGTCGTATAGACGCTCATGTCCTGTCCGGTCGCGGAGCGTGCCAGGACGCGCAGGATCTGGCTGGCGTCGTTCAGCGTGGGCACGATCTTTTCGATCGAAGCCAGCACGATGTGGACGCGCGGCAGGATCTGCGTCAGATCGCCATTGCCCTCGTTGGTGACGATGATGGAGGAGCCGGTCTCGGCCACGAGAAAGTTGGCACCGGTGATGCCGACGTCTGCCTCGAAATACTTGGCGCGCAGGATGCGCCGTGCCTCGTCGAGCAGCGTCTCGGGCTCGGTCAGGTCGCGGTCGGGCGCCAGATGGCTGTGGACGCGGCGGAAATCGGCCTCGACCTGATCCTTGTTGACGTGGACGGCGGGCGCGATGATGTGGCTCGGATGCTCGCCGCGCAACTGGATGATGTATTCGCCGAGGTCCGTCTCGATCGGCTCGATGCCGGCAGCTTCGAGGAAATCGTTGAGTTCGATCTCCTCGGTGATCATCGACTTGCCCTTGGTGACGGTGCGGGCGTTGGCGGCGCGGCAGATGTCGAGGACGATTTGGCGGGCATCCTCGGCCGTCTCGGCCCAGTGGACGTGGCCGCCCGTGGCGGTCACCTGCCTCTCGTAGGCTTCGAGATAGAGGTCGAGGTTCTCCAGCGTGTGGTTCTTGATGTCGCGGGCGCTGTCGCGCAGTGCGTCGAACTCCGGCAGCGCGTCGACCGCCTTCTGGCGCTTATCGATGAAGCCGCCGCGCACGTTGCCGAGCGCCTTCTGGAGCTGGGCGTCGTCGAGAGCGTGGCGGGCATTGTCCTTGAAGGCGGGGGAGGTGATCTGCATGGTCAGCCCCTCCCGCCGATAGGCGCGGTCTCGGTCATGCCGGCGAGCACCTCGGCGACATGGCGTGCCTCGACGTGCGAGCCTTGGCGCTTCAGCTTGCCGGCCATGTTCATGAGACAGCCTAGATCGCCTGCCAGCAGTGTGTCGGCGCCGCTCGCCTCGATCGTCTTCGTCTTGGTCTCGACGATGGCGTTCGACACGTCCGGATACTTGACGCAGAAGGTGCCGCCGAAGCCGCAGCAGACGTCGGCATCGCGCATCTCGCGGATTTCAGTCCCGGCCATTGAGGACAGGAGAGCCCGGGGCTGGCCCTTGATGCCGAGTTCGCGCAGGCCCGAACAGGAATCGTGGTAGGTGACCGCGCCGGCATCAGCCGCCGTCACCCGGTCCATGCCGCGCACGTCGACGAGAAACGAGACGAGTTCGTGCACCTTTGTCGAGAAGGTTTCGGCACGCGCCTGCCAGTCCGGATCGCCCTTGAAGAGTGCGGGATAGTGCTTCTTCAGCATGCCGGCGCAGGAGCCCGATGGCGCCACGACATACTCGAATCCCTCGAAGGCGCGAATCGTGTTTTCGGCGATGGCGCGGGTGTCGGCACGATCGCCCGAATTGTAGGCCGGCTGGCCGCAGCAGGTCTGCGCCATCGGCACGTCCACCTCGCAGCCGGCATCCTCGATGAGTTTCACGGCCGCGAAGCCGACCACCGGCCGGAAGAGGTCCACTAGGCAGGTCACGAAGAGACCCACCTTCGGTTTGTCGTTCGTCGCGTTCAATGCGCATTCCCCATGGCTTTTCTCGTCTCGGTACCGCTTCGGTGCATCAGCCTCAGCCGCGATACCTTCTGCCAGCCTTCACTGCGTTCCGCCTCGTTCATGGCGCGCTCGACATAGTCGATATGGTCCCGCGCGGCGGTTCGTGCCGCTGCCGGATCGCCGTCAATGACGGCCTCTCCAATCGCCAGATGTTGCGCCAACAGGTCGTCGCGAGCGCCGGGCAAGGCGTAGATCAGGGTGCGATTGACGAAGACATCGTCGGCCAGCAGCCGGTAGCAGGAGCGCAGCGTGTGCAGGAGGATGATGTTGTGCGCGCTCTCGCCGACCGCTCCGTGCAACTCGACGTCGAGTGCCGCCTCCTCGGCGAAATCGGCGCGTCCATGCGCAGCCTTCATCCGCCCGAGCACCTCGCCCAGCAGCGTCCTGTCGTCGGTGGTCGCGCGCCGGGCGGCAAACTCCGCCGCAACGCCTTCAAGCTCGCGCCGGTACTCCAAGAAATCGCGAGATGCCTTTTTGTGGGTCGCGATCAGGTCGAGCACGGGCCGCGTGAACACCTCGCCGATGATGTCGGCGACATGGGTGCCGCCGCCGTGGCGCGAGACGAGCAGGCCGCGCGCTTCCAGTTCCTTCAGCGCATCGCGCAGGATCGGCCGCGACACGTCGAACCGTCGCGAAAGCTCGCGCTCGCCCGGCAGCCGGTCGCCGGCGCGAAAAATGCCTTCGAGGATCAGGCCCTCGATCTGGTGGACCACCTCGTCGGACGTGCGGGAATGCTCGATGGGTGCGAAGATTTCTTCCAAGTTCACGCTCCGGCCGCTCGGCACGCGGCACGGCCGACCCTATTACTGGTCAAAAATCTTGTCCAGTTGCTTCGGCTGCCCGCGAAACGCCGGACGCGATGCCACATGGACGTTCTTGTCCGGGCCGCTAAGCTCCCGTCTCCGATCTGGCGGGAGCGGCCGGGCTTTGCGGGGTGCAACGATGAACGAGCACGCGGGCGCGGTGCCGCCGGAGACCCCGCTGACCGGGACGGTGATGGGCTTTCGTGCACATGAGGCGCGGGCGAGTGCCGTGGGCGAAGTGCATGCTCGCCCCTATCCGCTCATCGAAGCGCCGCGCAACCTGATCCAGCTCGCCTTCATGACCGAGGGCGGCTCGACCGTCGACCATGCCGTGCTCAGCGAGTTGTCGCGGCGGCTGGGCGTGGCGCCGCCCGACCGTCAGGCGCGCCATCACGCTGTGCGATGGGCGCGCGGCACGCTGCGCTGGGAAAGGCACACGGAGTTCTCGACCTACCTCTGGGACGGCCCGCCGCCGTCCGCGGGCGAGGAAGACGAGAATCCTTTCGGCAACGGCTTTTCGGCGCCGGGGCTGGTGATCTCCGGGGCGCGCCTGGTGATCCGTCCCTGGACCGACGAGAACGAGGCGCGGATCGGCACCTTCGATCCGGCGAGCCTGTGCCATTCGCTGGTCGAGAACGGGATGGCGGCGGCGATCACGGATTTCGGCCAGGACGGCGACGGTCTTACGCGTATCCTGTTGCTGGACAGGGGCCTGGCGCCGGCCCGCATCGGCGCGCTGGCGCAGCGGTTGATCGAGATCGAGACCTACCGGACGCTCGCCATGCTCGGGCTTCCGCTGGCGCAGTCGCTCTCGCCGCGCATGCGCCGGATCGAGGACCGACTGGCCCTGATCACCAGCCGGATGCGGGCGACCGCGCAGCGGCGCAATCAGGACATGCTGGCCGAACTGACGGAACTTGCCGCCGAACTGGAGGCGGACGCGGCGGCCAGCCTCTACCGCTTCGGCGCGAGCCGGGCCTATCACGGGATCGTTGAGGAGCGCCTGGCGGCGCTCGGCGAGACGCCGGCGCCGGGCGGCGAGACCTGGTCGGGCTTCCTGCAACGGCGCGTGGCGCCGGCCATGCGCACCTGCCGCTCGGTCGAGGAGCGGCAGGCAAACCTGTCGCGCAAACTGGCGCGCGCCGCGACGCTGCTGCGCACATGGGTCGATGTCGAGGTGGAGCAGGGCAACCGCGACCTGCTCGCCTCGATGGACCGCCGGGCGAAGCTGCAGCTCAGGCTCCAGCAGACCGTGGAAGGGCTCTCGGTGGCGGCGGTTTCCTACTATGTGATCGGGCTGATCGGCTATCTCGCGAAGGGCACGGCACCGTTCGGCCTGGCCCTGAAGCCGGAGCTGTTGACCGCGGCGCTCGTGATGCCCGTGGTTGCGGGGGTGTGGTGGATGGTGCGGCGGATCAGACGGAGGCATGGGGAGGGAGGGGAATAGGCCAGAAAGGCAGCAGGCGAGGAACTTCGGTCGGGAGGAGGGGCCATTTGCGCGTGGCCGAAATACTGGTAAAGAGTTTTGACCACTTTTCTTATGGAGTGCTTCATGAGCGGACTGGCGATGCCGAAACCCGACGCCGCGACGCTTGACCGGCGGGCCGAGATCGTCGCGGACATGAAGATCATCGTGCCGAACGAAGGCGTGGTGGATGCCGTCAACGGCATGCGCGCCTTCGAGACGGACGGGCTGACGGCCTATCGGCAACTGCCGCTGGTCGTCGTGCTGCCCGAGACGACGGCGCAGGTCTCGCGCATCCTGAAATACTGCAACGACCGCAACATCCGCGTCGTGCCGCGCGGGTCCGGAACGTCGCTGTCGGGCGGCGCGCTGCCGCTCGAGGATGCCGTTCTCGTCGTGATGAGCCGGTTCAACCGCATCCTCGACATCGACTACGCAAACCGGACGGTCGTCGCGCAGCCGGGCGTGACCAATCTCGGTATCACCCACGCCGTCGAGCAGGAGGGCTTCTACTACGCACCCGACCCGTCCTCGCAGATCGCCTGCTCGATCGGCGGCAACGTGGCGGAGAATTCCGGCGGGGTGCACTGCCTCAAATACGGGCTGACGGCCAACAACGTGCTCGGCATCGAGATGGTGCTCATGAACGGCGAGGTGGTGCGGCTCGGCGGCAAGCACCTGGACGCCGAGGGCTACGACCTGCTGGGGATCATGACCGGCTCGGAAGGCCTGCTCGGGGTGGTGACGGAGGTGACCGTGCGCATCCTGAAGAAGCCGGAGGCGGCGCGCGCGCTGCTGATCGGCTTTCCGTCGAGCGAAGCGGCGGGGCAGTGCGTGGCCGACATCATCGGCGCCGGCATCATCCCCGGCGGCATGGAGATGATGGACGGGCCGGCGATCCGCGCCGCAGAGGATTTCGTCCATGCCGGCTACCCGCTCGACGTCGACGCGCTGCTGATCGTCGAACTGGACGGGCCTGGGCCGGAGATCGACCACCTGATCGGCGAGGTGCAGCGGATCGCGACCGCGAACGGCTCGACGACCTGCCGCGTCTCGACCTCCGACGAGGAGCGGATGTCGTTCTGGGCCGGTCGCAAGGCGGCCTTCCCCGCCGTCGGTCGCATCTCGCCGGACTACTATTGCATGGACGGCACGATCCCGCGCAAGGAACTGCCGAAGGTGCTGGCCGGCATGCGCGAAATGTCGGAGCGCTACGGGCTGGGCGTCGCCAACGTCTTCCACGCCGGCGACGGCAACCTGCACCCGCTGATCCTCTATGACGCCAACAATCCCGGCGAACTGGAGAAGGCGGAGGCTTTCGGCGCCGACATCCTGCGGCTCTGCGTCGAAGTCGGGGGCGTGCTGACCGGCGAGCACGGCGTAGGCGTGGAGAAGCGCGATCTGATGGGCACCATGTTCACCGAGGCCGATCTCGACCAGCAAATGCGAGTCAAATGCGCCTTCGATCCCAACCACCTGCTCAATCCCGGCAAGGTGTTTCCGCAACTGAGGCGCTGCGCGGAACTCGGGCGGATGCACGTGCATAGGGGGCAGATGGCGTTTCCGGAGATACCGAGGTTTTGAGCTATCGGTTGAAAGTAAGGCAAAAATGCCTTACTCTCTGGATTGTTTGACGGAGATGGCGATGACGACACTTACCGTGACAGCAAAGGGCCAGGTGACGCTCAAGAAGGAACTGCTGCTGCATCTCGGTGTGAAGCCGGGGGAGAAAGTGGAGGTCGATTCCCTGCCTGACGGGAAACTCGCGATAAGGGCGGTTCCGCGAAAGGGTGGTTGGGAGGACATCTTCGGTCTGTTGGCAGGCAAGACGAACAAAGTCGCGACGATCGAAGAGATGAATGAAGCAATCCGTCAGGGTTGGGCCGGCGAGAAGTGAGGATTACCGCGGACACGAACATCCTGGTGCGCGTCGTTGTCAGCGACGACATTGCTCAGGCTCGAATCGCGCTGCGTATCCTCACCGTATCGGACGCTGTCGTCATTCCGCTGCACTGCCTCTGCGAATTCGCCTGGGTTCTCGACAGGACCTACAAACTCCCAAGAGAGAGCATAGCATTGTCCATCCGGGCGATCACTCAGCGGGCGAATGTCACAACCGATCCTCGCGCCGTGGATGCCGGTCTGGGCGTTCTCGAATCCGGCGGCGACTTCGCCGATGGGATCATTGCCGCGGCGGGTGTTTCCATGGGTGGCGAGATTTTCGTTTCGTTCGATCGAAGGGCCGTCGATCGCGTCGGAGCGGTCGGATTCCCGGCCCGAGATGCGCGAGACTTCGAATGACCACCTTCACCCCGACCACGACCGATGAGGTGCTTGCCGCCGTCATCTGGGCTGCCGGCGAGGGCGAGCCTCTGGAGATCGTCGGCCAAGGCACCAAGCGCGGGATCGGCAGGTCTGTCCAGACCGAGCACATGCTCGACTTGTCTGGCTTGACCGGTGTGACGCTCTACGAGCCGGAGGAGCTGGTGCTGTCCGCCCGCGCCGGCACGACGCTCGCCGAGATCGAGACGCTGCTTGCCGAAAGAAGCCAGGAACTGGCCTTCGAGCCGATGGACTACGGGCCGCTGCTCGGAGGCGAGCCCGGGCGCGGGACCATCGGCGGGGTGCTGGCCGCCAACCTCTCCGGGCCGCGCCGGCTGAAGATCGGCGCCGCGCGCGACCACATCCTCGGCGTGCACGCCGTCTCCGGGCGGGGGGAGGCGTTCAAGTCGGGCGGGCGGGTCGTGAAGAACGTCACCGGCTACGATCTCTCCAAGGCGATGGCGGGGTCGTGGGGCACGCTGGCAGCGGTGACCGACGTCACCTTCAAGGTGTTGCCGAAATCCGAGACCGAAACCACGTTGGCCTTGCGCGGCCTCATCGAGGAAGAGGCGGCGGCGGCCATGGCCGCGGCTATGGGTTCGAGCGCGGAAGTCTCGGCCGCGGCACACCTGCCGGAGACGGTGACGGGCAAGGTGCTCGAGGACGCGCTTTCGGGCGCGGCGTCGACGCTGCTGCGCATCGAGGGCTTCGGGCCATCCGTTGTCTACCGTGCGACCATGCTGAAGGACATGTTTCGGGGGATCGAGGTTGACGAGATTGCGGAAAGCCACTCCCGGCGGCTCTGGCGCGAGGTGCGCGATTGCAGGCCCTTTGCCGATGGAACGCAAAAGCCGGTTTGGCGGGTCTCGATGGCGCCGGGCGAGGCGCACCGGATGGTGATGGCATTGCGCATGGAGGCCGCGGCCGATGCCTTCTACGACTGGCAGGGCGGGTTGGTCTGGCTGCGCCTGGACGGCGACAGCGAAGCGGCGGCGCTGCGGCGGCTGGTGAGGCAGTTCGGCGGCGGGCATGCCACACTTGTGCGCGCCGGCCTTGCCGAACGCGCCGCGGTGCCGGTGTTCCAGCCGCAGGCGCCGGCACTCGCCGCGCTTTCGGCGAGGCTCAAGGAGCAGTTCGATCCGAAAGGCATTCTCAATCCGGGCCGGATGGGTCTGCCGGACGCTTCGGGTCAGGTCGGATCGACCATCAAGGAGGCGGTGTCATGAGCGAGAGTAATCCGACAGGCGGGCGGCAGACGGACCGATGGCTAGAACCCGGCCGCACGAACGTCCAGGTCGTCTACATCCTCTATCTCGTAGGCTTCGCCATCGGCTTCACACCCCTGATCGGGATCGTCATGGCCTACATGAACCGCGGCAAGGCGGGCGGCTGGGTCGAGACGCACTACACCTGGGCCATCCGGACCTTCTGGATCGGCCTGCTCTACGCCTTCATCAGCATGGTGCTGGCCGTGGTGCTGATCGGATTCCTGCTGATGATCGCGGTGGCGGCGTGGTTCGTGATACGTTGCGTGATCGGACTGCAGGCATCGAGCCGCAACCTGCCGATAAAGAACCCGGACAGCTGGGTGATCTAGGAAATAGTGCCGGTGATAAAGATGGATTTCGTGGCATGACGGAACTCACTTCAGAAGACCTGTTCGAGAGCAATCCGGAGGTGGTGAGCGGCGCACTTGTCTTCAAAGGCACGCGCATCCCCGTTGAGGCATTCTTCGAGAATCTGGCCGCAGGTCTCTCTTTGGGTGACTTGCTCAGGAACTATCCGGCCATCGGGCGTGAGCGCGCGGAGGCGGCTATCCTGCTGGCGGGAAAGAAGATCCGAGCCGCTGCGTGAAGTTCGCCGTACTGGATGAAGCGGTCCCTTCGGACATCGCCGCCATCTTGTCGGAAGAAGATCGTGAGGTCGATCCGTTTCCCGATGCGTGGCGGAGCCTGAGCGACGATGAACTAATCGATCGTGCCTCAGCGGCAGCGTACCGCTGGTTAATCACCTGCGACAAGAACATGCCTTTCCAGCAACATCTTCGGAGTCGGACAATTTCGGTTCTGGTATTGCCCGACCAGCGGCTCCCACGGATCGGGCTGCTGAAGGAGAACATCCGAGTGGTTCTGCGACAGCCGTTCCCCGGCTGTTTCGTCGTACTCGACGACAAATGTCACATCGATGGAAAGCCCGTCGTCCATATGAGCGGACGAAAAGGCCGAGGCGAATAATGCAGACCTCCTTCACCCCTGACCAACTCGCCGATCCCCACGTCGCAGAATCCGAAAAGATCCTGCGCAAGTGCGTGCATTGCGGGTTCTGCACCGCGACCTGCCCGACCTACGTGACGCTCGGCAACGAGCTCGACAGCCCGCGCGGGCGCATCTACCTGATCAAGGACATGCTGGAGAACGGCCGGCCGGCCGACGAGGAGGTGGTCACCCATATCGATCGATGCCTGTCTTGCCTGGCCTGCATGACGACCTGCCCGTCTGGCGTGAACTACATGCACCTCGTCGACCATGCCCGCGCGCACATCCAGAAGACCTACCGCCGGCCGCCGCTCGACCGGCTGACCCGCAGCCTGCTCGCAGCCGTGCTGCCTCATCCGGCGCGCTTTCGGGCAGCGCTGGGATTGGCAAGGCTCGGACGGCCCTTCGTGCCGGTCTTGAGGATGCTCGGACTGAAGCCGTTCGCGGCGATGCTCGCGCTGGCGCCGGACAGGGTTCCGCCGAAATCGCCCTCCGCCGAGCCCGGCACGCGTGCGGCGGACGGGGCAGGGCGGGGACGCGTCGCACTCCTGTCGGGCTGTGCGCAACCGGTGTTGAAACCCGGCATCAACGAGGCGACGCTGCGGCTACTCGCCCGCCTCGGCGTCGAGGTGGTGCTGCCGAAGGGCGAGGGTTGCTGCGGCGCGCTGGTCCATCACATGGGGCGCGAGGAGGATTCGCTGGCCGCCGCGCGCCGCAACGTGGATGTGTGGACGGCCGAGATCGAAGGCGAGGGGCTCGATGCGATCGTCATCACCGCCTCGGGCTGCGGCACGACGATCAAGGATTATGGCTTCATGCTGCGGCTCGACCCGGCCTATGCGGAGAAGGCCGCGCGGGTCTCGATGCTGGCGAAGGACGTCACCGAGTATCTCGCGACGCTCGACCTGCCCGCACCGGATCATGCGCCGGGTCTGACGCTCGTCTACCACTCGGCCTGTTCCATGCAGCACGGCCAGAAGATCACGCGGTTGCCGAAGGACCTTCTGGCGAAGGCCGGGTTCGTCGTGAAGGATCCGCGCGAGGGGCATCTGTGCTGCGGTTCGGCCGGCACCTACAACATCCTGCAGCCGGAGATCGCGGCGACGCTGCGCGACCGGAAGGTCAAGAACCTGGAGGCGACAGGGGCAAGCCTCGTCGCCACCGGCAACATCGGATGCATCACCCAGATCGCCTCGGCCGCGAAGATGCCGGTGGTGCATACGGTGGAATTGCTCGACTGGGCCTATGGCGGACCGAAGCCGGATGGCGTGCCGGCGCCGGCACTGGCGGCGGCGGAGTAGACCCTCGCCACGCGATCGAGAGAACATTTCGGCGGTTCTCCGTGATCGCCGCACAGGCCCGGGAAATCGTCCACGCCCGTCCAAATAGCAAAGGACGGCGCGCGTGGTGCGTACCGCCCTTCGGGCCCGCGTCGTCGCCCGGCCGATGCCCCTTTGCCGGACGCCCCCGCGCGGTCTGCCGCCGGTCAGCTCGGCAGCATGTGGATCAGATGACGACGACCTTGGTGCCGACGCCGACCTGATCGTAGAGCTCGATCACGTCCTCGTTGCGCATGCGGATGCAGCCCGACGAGACGTACTGGCCGATGGTCCAGGGCGCGTTGGTGCCGTGGATGCGATAGAGCGTGGAGCCGAGGTAGAGCGCACGCGCACCGAGTGGATTGGCCGGGCCGCCGGCCATGTGGACCGGCAGTTCGCGCCCCTTGGCGCGTTCGCGTACGATCATCTCCGACGGGGGACGCCAATCCGGCCATTCGCGCTTCTGCGTGACCTCGTGGGTGCCCGCCCACTCGAAGCCGGGCTTGCCGGTGCCCACCCCGTAGCGGCGTGCCTGGCCTCCGGCCTCCACGAGGTAGAGGAAGTTCTTCGTGGTATCGATGACGATGGTGCCCGGCTTTTCCGGCCCGTCGTAGGCGACGGTCTGTGGCAGGTACATCGGGTTCATCTGCGGCGTGACCGCCTTCGGCGCGGGGCGCGGGATCGCTGCCGTCTGCAGGCTCCGTTCGTTACGGACGGGCTGGCGCGCCCGCGGCTGGGTCATCACGCGCAATGCGTTGCGATCGACCAGGATGCGTTCGCGCGCCGGATAGTAAGCCTGCGCGGGTGCGCGGTTGAGGAAGCCCTGCCGCTGCGACTTGTCGCGCAGCTGCAGCACCCACGGGGCCGACAGGTCGGGGCTGACGACCAGCGGCGGGCGCTGTCGATAGCGGTCCTGGGCGACCGCGGGATGGATGGAAAGCGCGGCGGCAAGCGCCGAGCAGGCAAGCAGGATGGAATTCTTCATCGGACGTACTCTCCACAGATCGTCTGATTGCCGGACGCGAAAAGATCGGGGCAACGGTCCGGAACCACTGGCAATTCTCCGGCAGGGAGAGAGTCGGAATGGTGAATCGAATTCGCTAAAAGGCGCGAATGTCAGGAAAGGTTTCGGTGTGGTTACCGCGTGGTTCAGGAATCTGGTAAAGCGCGGCTTAAGCGCCGCCTGTGGCGTTAACGGATCGGAGCGCGCATGGGCGAGGAGAAGACCGGCCTCATCGAAGGTGCTGACGGGGCGCTACGCTGTGCATGGCCGGGCAACGACGAACTCTACCTGCGCTACCATGACCACGAATGGGGATATCCGGTGGCGGACGACCGGCGCCTGTTCGAGAAGATCTGCCTGGAAGGATTCCAGTCAGGGCTGTCCTGGATCACGATCCTCAGGAAACGCGAGAATTTCCGCGAGGCGTTCGAGAACTTCCACTTCGAGCGCGTGGCGCTGTTTTCGGACGGCGACGTCGAGCGGCTGCTGACGAACAGCGGCATCGTGCGCCACCGCGGCAAGATCGCGTCGGTGATCAACAATGCCAGGCGGGCGCGCGAACTGGCGGAAGAGGTGGGATCGCTCGCAGCATGGTTCTGGCGGTTCGAGCCGCAGAAGCACGAACGGCCGGCGATCGTCGATCGCGCCGCGCTGATGGCGATGCCGAAGACGGAGGCCTCCACCCGCATCTCGAAGGAACTGAAGAAGCGCGGCTGGAGCTTCGTCGGCCCGACGACGGTCTATGCCTTCATGCAGGCCATGGGGCTGGTCAACGACCACATAGAGGGATGTGCGTGCCGGCCGCTGGTGGAACGCGAGCGGCAGCAGTTCAGGCGGCCGGGACGATCATAGGCCGCAGAGCGGATAGCCCTTGTTGAAGGGGGTGCAATGCGTGCCTCGGCTGCCGCATCCCAGCAGGGTCGCGGCGACCGCGATGGTGAACAGCGCGACGATGACGGCGCTCTTCACAGGGTGCCCTTTTCATAGCGGCCCCTGTGGCCGGAGCCGGCGATGTCCCACACGAGATCGCGGCCCTGCGCCTGCAGAACCAGGCCCTTGAAGCCGCGAATGTGGGGCGTGTGAATGCGTGAGGCGGCACTGCGCCCGGCTGGCACCAGCGACAGCGTTGAGCCGGTGAGGGTCCAGCAGCCGCGACCGTACTGGTCGTTTGCGCCGTAAGCCAGCATGAATTCGAACGAGCCGTCGCGTTTCAGCAGGATCTCGGACCCGACCTCGCGCACCCCGTTCAGATAGTAGTGCCCGACATAAACGGGATTGCCGGGGGCGCAGCCGTCGACAGGCGTCGCGGTCTGCGCACACGCGGAGAGGGCGGCGCCGGACGCGAGGAGGGCGACCGCGCCCCAGGAGCTGGCGCTGCCGCGCTGGCGGGAACGGCGCTCGGTGCCGGTGGCGCTCATCCCCCGTTGGCTCCGCTTGCCACCATGATGGCCGCAAGGACGATCGTGACCGACCCCACCAGCGGATAGAGCGCCAGCGCCAGCGTCAGCGCGGCCCGGCGCAGTTCGCCGGCTTCGCTGTCGCGGGAGATGATCGCAGCCCTGGGTCCGCCGATCGGCAGAAGGCCGGATGCCGACGCCGTCCGCATCTGTCCCGCAAACGGATTTCTCTTCGTGCTTTCCATTGTTTTCGCCTCCTGAAGAAGACGCCCCGAGGGGCATATCGGTGTTTCGGGTATCGTCTTCGTGCCGTGGCGGCAGCGAAAAGTTTCACAGTAGAAACGAAAGAGAGTGAAGATAAATGAAAGCGTCGCTGTCCTCGTCGCCGGCGCTGCGGAGGAGAGTGGGCTGCAATCGATGCCGGGTCGTCATCCTCGGGCTCGTCCCGAGGATCTGCGGAAGGAATGCCAGTGTCATCTGGGGGGCGGAGTTGTGGCCGGCCAGGGTTCGGATGTTTCGGCGGCGGTAGATCCTCGGGACGAGCCGGAGGATGACGGCGTGGGCATGAGGATGACGACGCAGGAAGGGGGCACGACGGCGCCAGGCAGACAAAAAACCGTTGCATCGCGCGAGGAGGCGCACCGACCGGTCCGCCGCTCGTCCGCATCGCGCGAACCCTTGCCGCTCCGCAATGCATCGGTTACACGCGCGCAGGACTTCTTCTGGCGGCCCGAGCGGCCGCGAACCGGCGGAAAACAGCGAGAAAATGACCGGAAAGAACGACAGGACGAAAGCGCGGCTGCCGCGCGGCTTCGTCGACCGTCAGGCGGTCGACATCCGCGCCGTGGACGAGATGTGCGCAAAGATCCGCGCCGTCTACGAACTCTACGGGTTCGAGCCGGTCGAGCAGCCGATGATCGAATATACCGACGCGCTGGGAAAATTCCTGCCCGACCAGGACCGGCCGAACGAGGGCGTGTTCTCCTTCCAGGACGACGACGAGCAGTGGCTGTCGCTGCGCTACGACCTGACCGCGCCGCTTGCGCGCTACGTGGCGGAGAACTTCGAGAAACTGCCGAAGCCCTTCCGCAGCTACCGCGCAGGGCTGGGTGTTCCGCAACGAGAAGCCGGGGCCGGGGCGTTTCCGCCAGTTCATGCAGTTCGACGCCGATACGGTCGGCACGCCGGGCGTGGCCGGCGGACGCCGAGATGGCGATGATGATGGCCGACGTGATGGAGGCGCTTGGGCATCGATCGCGGCGACTACGTGATCCGGGTGAACAACCGGAAGGTGCTGGACGGCGTGCTGGAGGCGATCGGGCTCGGCGGCGAGGAGAATGCCGGGCGGCGGCTGACGGTGCTGCGGGCGATCGACAAGCTGGACAAGTTCGGACCGGAAGGCGTGCGGCTGCTGCTGGGCGCAGGGCGCTGGGACGGCGGCAAGGAAGGCGAGGGTGATTTTACGAAGGGTGCGGGGTTGAACGAGGAGCAGATTGAGAGAATTCTGTCATTTGTTGACGCAGTCTCCCTCACAGATCTCGACGACGTTTCAGATCCTGATGATCCTGCATTGGAGGATATGGCGATCACCGTGATCGACGGAGAGCCTTTCGTTCTGCGGAATTGGAGCAGACTCGATATCTAAAGCATAGGTTCGGCGACAGTCTCTCGCGCTGACTGGATTAACTGAGCTTGACCAAATTGCACGCTCTAGTTGAAGCGGCTGGCTACGGACGACAAGAGTCGCATCGCATCGACCCCTCCGTCGTCCGCGGCCTCGAATACTACACCGGCCCCGTCTACGAGGCCGAACTGCTGGCCGAAATCCCCAACGAGGACGGCCAGATCGTGCGGTTCGGCTCGGTCGGCGGCGGCGGGCGCTATGACGGGCTGGTGTCGCGGTTCCGCGGCGAGCCGGTGCCGGCGACGGGCTTTTCCATCGGCGTCTCGCGCCTGATGACGGCGCTGAAGAACCTCGGCAAGCTCGAGACGTCGCGGCGAGTCGTCAGGCCCGGTGGTCGTGCTGGTCATGGACCGCGACACGGAAAGCCTCGGCCGCTACCAGAAGATGGTGGGGGAGCTGCGCGCCGCCGGCATCCGTGCCGAGATGTATCTCGGCGGCTCGGGCATGAAGCCGCAGATGAAATATGCCGACCGGCGCGGCGCGCCGTGCGTGGTCATCCAGGGCGGCGACGAGCGCGCCAAGGGCGTGGTGCAGGTCAAGGATCTGGTCGAGGGCGCGCGGCTGGCCGAAAAGATCACCGACAACGCCGAGTGGCGCGAAGGCCGTCCGGCGCAGGTGGAGGTGGCGGAGAGCGAGCTGGTCGCGACGGTGCGGGGCATCATCGACGCGCAGGCGGCGGAGCGGGGCTGATGACGGGCGCGGCGATCAGCGCGGCTGGAAGGCCCCCCCTCCGTCTCGGGCTTCGCCCGATCCACCTCCCCCCCGCGTTGCGGGGTGGCGGATGGCCGGCCGCTTGCCTGGCGCCCATCCTGCCGCGTGCCTTCCGGGTTGGAGCATCGTCGGTTGCTTGCCTGGCGCCTATCCTCCCCACCACGAAGTGGGGGGGAGGTGGATCGGGCGAAGCCCGAGACGGAGGGGGGAAACCCCTTCGCCGTCCGGCGAAGCCCGAGACGGAGGGGGGAAACATCCGGCTCGGCCATGGCCGCGATTGCCCATCATGACCCGCGTTCCCCGCCATCGCGCCCGACATCACCGCGCTCTTCGCCGCGCGCGGGGCGGATCTGGTCGACGTGCCGGTGATCCAGCCGGCCGATCCGTTTCTCGACATGGCGGGCGAGGATCTGCGGCGGCGCATCTTCCTCACCGAAAGCGAGACGGGCGCGAGCCTGTGCCTGCGGCCCGAGTTCACCATTCCCGTCTGCCTCGACCACATCGCCAGCCAGGCCGGCACGCCGCGCCGCTACGCCTATCTCGGCGAGGTGTTCCGCCAGCGGCGCGAGGGCGGCAACGAGTTCTTCCAGGCCGGCATCGAGGATCTGGGCGAGACGGACGCCGCGATGGCCGACGCGCGCTCGGTGGCCGATGCGCATGCGCTGCTGTCGCTGGCGCTGCCGGGGCGCACGCTTGCGGTGACGCTCGGCGACCAGTCGGTGTTCGAGGCTGTGCTGGCGGCACTCGGCCTGCCGCGCGGCTGGCGCATGCGGCTGGCGCGCGCCTTCGGCATCGGCCGACATGCTGGCTGCGGCACTCGCCGACCTCGCCAACCCGCCGAAGAATGCGCCTTTGCCTTCGCGGGTGGCCGAACTCGTGGCCGAGGGCGAGCCGGCGGCTCTCGCCGCGCATATTTCGGACGGCATGGAAGGATCCGGCCTGTCGCCAGCGCTCGGGCGCACGCCCGACGAGATCGCACGGCGGTTGATCGAAAAGGCGGAACTCAGAAGCGTGCGGCTGTCGTCGGAGGCGTTCGAGGCGCTGAAGACCTTCCTCGCCATTCGCGCGCCGCTGGACACGGCCGCCGATGCGCTCGAAGGTTTCGCGGCCGGCGCCGGCATATCGCTGGGCGCAGCGCTGGAGCGGTTTTCCGCCCGCGCCGAGGCAGTGCGGGGCCATGGGCTGGCATCGGCCGACGATC
Organism: uncultured Alphaproteobacteria bacterium; assembly: GCA_963747465.1. Lineage (GTDB taxonomy): Bacteria > Pseudomonadota > Alphaproteobacteria > Rhizobiales > Rhizobiaceae > Aquibium. The sequence continues at coordinate 806,177 of CAVVFC010000001.1, read as the reverse complement.
ACCTACGACGCCGCTTTCGGTCGGCCGCTCGACTACTATACCGGGCTCGTCTTCGAGATCTCGGCCAACGACGCGGCGCGGCCGCTGGCCGGCGGCGGGCGCTACGACCGGCTGCTGACGCTGCTCGGCGCGAAGACGCCGATCCCCGGCGTCGGGTTTTCCGTCTGGCTCGACCGCATCGAGGCGCTGCGGGGGGAGGGGTGATGCCTTTGGCAGTTGCGGTGGTTGCCGGTACATCGCTGGTCGGCCCCCGCTCCGCCTCGCTGCGCGAGCCATCTCTCCCCCGATCGACGGGGGAGAGGAAACGCGCTGCCGCGACACCGGTGCTCAGCCAGCCTGGATTCCTCTCCCCCGGGCAGGGGGAGAGGTGGCTCGCGCAGCGAGACGGAGCGGGGGTGCTTCCTCTTCGAGAGCGACTGCAATCTGAGACGAGCGCCCCATGAGCATCACCATCGCACTCCCCTCGAAGGGCCGGTTGCGCGAGCAGGCGCTGGAGGTTTTCGCACGCGCCGGGCTGCCTATCATTGAGCCGTCGGACCAGCGCCGCTACCGGGCCCGGATCGAAGGGCGCGACGACGTCGAGGTGGCGTTCCTGTCGGCCTCCGAGATCGCCAGTGAACTGGGGCAGGGCAATGTCGATCTCGGTGTGACGGGCGAGGATCTGGTGCGCGAGAGCCTCGCCGACTGGGAAGCGCGGGTCTCCATCGAGGCCCGGCTCGGCTTCGGGCAGGCGGACGTCGTCGTGGCGGTGCCCGACATCTGGCTCGACGTGACGACCATGGCCGATCTAGACGACGTCGCGGCCGAGTTCCGCCAGCGCCACGGACGGCGTCTCAGGATCGCCACCAAATACTGGCGGCTGACCCAGAAATTCTTTTCGCAGATGCACGGCATCCAGGTCTACCGCATCGTGGAGAGCCTGGGCGCCACCGAAGGCGCGCCGGCCGCGGGTTCCGCCGACGTGATCGTCGACATCACCACTACCGGCTCGACGCTGCGTGCCAACCATCTGAGGGTGCTGGAGGACGGAGTGATCCTGAAGTCGCAGGCCTGCCTGGTATCGTCGCGGCGGGAGCGCGGCGAGGCAGACCTGGCGACGCTCGGCGAGGTTGGGCGCCGGCTCAGCCGAGCTTGAGCGGATGCCCTCCGGTCTGGCGCTCCGCCGGACCTTCGCGGCCTGACCGGCGGGTGTCGAGCGAGACGGCACCCGGCCCGGCGATCGCCAGCGCAACGAACCCGCCTGCAAGAGCGATGTCCTTGGCGAACGCCTGGTCGTGCATGAGAGTCAGCATCGGGTCGCCGCCGCCCTGGCCGTAGTGGCCGAGATAGCCGGCCGCCGCGCTGAACAGCGCGAGAAGGATGCAGGCAGCCGCGGTCTGGAAGCCGGCGACCACGGCGAGACCGGCGATAAGTTCGAAGCCGGCCGAACCCCAGGTGACGAGCATCGGCACCGGCATGCCGAGCGAGGCGAAATAGGCGGTGGTGCCGTCCACGTTCGACAGCTTCGAGATGGCCGCCATGACGAACAGACTGCCGAGCAGCAGGCGGGAAATCAGCAGGCCGGCGTCGTGGAGCATGGCGGATCCCTCCATGGCCCGCGCATCATGCGCTTGAAACGGTGGGAAGTCACGCCGTCATGGCTGACGCACACTTTCCAGGAAGAGGAGCGGTGCCGGATGCGAACGGCCCGACGCAAGGCCGGGCCGTATTGGGCGGGAGCGGTTCGTCAGGCGGTCACGAGCGATCCCGACCGGGCATCAAGCGAGATTGTGCCGGGTCCGGCGACCCACAGCGTCAGGAAGCCGCCGGCGATGGTCAGGTTCTTCATGAAGGAGATCATCTGGGCCTGGTCGGCGAAGTCGGCATGGAACAGGAACGCCGCCACTACGCAGAAGGCTGCGAGCAGAAGCGCCGCGATGCGCGTCTGGAAGCCGACGAGGACGGCGATGCCGGCGAGGGTCTCGAAGATGGCGGTGAGCCAGGCGAGCGCAGTGGCCGCAGGCAGGCCGACGGAGCCGATGTAGCCGGCAGTACCGGCGATGTCGCCGAACTTGGACAGCCCCGACATGATGAACATGAAGGACAGGAGAATGCGTGCGAGGAGGAGGAGGGCGCTGTTGGACATTGGAAGTGTCTCCGGTTGCGGAAGACCGGAAGATAACGGCTCCGTCGGAAACCGATAGGTGGGCTAACGCCTACTCTACGTTCAACAATAGTGAACGACGAAGTGCAAGGCCGATCCTCGGCCCAAGACCGAGGGTGACCGTGGCGCGTACGCGGATCACCCCGGCCGGGTCATGTCCTGCGGCCGCACCAGCCGGTCGAAGTCTGCGTCGGAGACGTAGCCGCCGCCGATGGCCTCCTCGCGCAGCGTCGTGCCGTTCCTGTGCGCGGTCTTGGCGATCTTGGCGGCCGCGTCGTAGCCGATCTTCGGTGCAAGGGCGGTGACCAGCATCAGCGAGCGGTCCAGCGCCGCCTTGATGTTGTCCTCCCGCGCCTCGATGCCGACCACGCAATTGTCGGTGAAGGAGCGCGCCGCGTCCGACATCAACTGCACCGACTGGAGGAAATTGTAGGCCATCAGCGGGTTGTAGACATTCAACTCGAAATGACCCTGACTGCCGGCGAAGGTCAGTGCCGCGTTGTTGCCGAAGAGCTGTACGCAGACCTGCGTCAGCGCCTCCGACTGGGTCGGGTTGACCTTGCCCGGCATGATCGAAGAGCCCGGCTCGTTCTCCGGCAGTGCCAGTTCGCCGAGCCCCGAGCGCGGGCCCGAGCCGAGGAAGCGGATGTCGTTGGCGATCTTGAACAGCGCGGCCGCCGCCGAATTGATGGCGCCGTGGGCGAAGACCATCGAATCGTGCGCGGCCAGCGCCTCGAACTTGTTGGGCGCGGTGACGAAGGCGATGCCGGTGATGTCGGCGATGCGTTCGGCGACCTTTTCGGCGAAGCCGACCGGGGCGTTGAGCCCGGTGCCGACGGCCGTGCCGCCCTGGGCGAGTTCGCACACGCCCGGCAGGGTCAGCTCGATGCGCTTGATCGAGGAGGCGACCTGGGCGGCATATCCGGAGAATTCCTGGCCGAGCGTCAGTGGCGTGGCGTCCTGCGTGTGCGTGCGGCCGATCTTGACGATGTGGTCGAACGCCTTGGCCTTTTGGTCCAGCGCCTCGTGCAGGTGCTTCAGCGCCGGCAGCAGGTCGTGCACGATCCGCTCGGCGCAGGCGACGTGCATGGCCGTCGGATAGGTGTCGTTCGACGACTGGCTCATGTTGACGTGATCGTTGGGATGGACCGGCTTCTTGGAGCCCATCTCGCCGCCCAGCATCTCGATGGCGCGGTTGGAGATCACCTCGTTGGCGTTCATGTTGGACTGCGTGCCGGAGCCGGTCTGCCAGACGACGAGCGGAAAATGGTCGTTCAGCCTGCCGTCGATCACTTCCTGCGCAGCGGCGATGATCGCCTCGCCGAGCTTCGGATCGAGGCGCCCGAGCGCCATGTTGGCTTCCGCCGCAGCGCGCTTGACGATGCCGAGCGCGCGAACGATCGAGAGCGGCTGCTTCTCCCAGCCGATCCTGAAATTGCCGAGCGAACGCTGCGCCTGCGCGCCCCAGTAGCGGTCCGAAGCGACCTCGATGGGGCCGAAGGTGTCGGTTTCGGTGCGGGTACTGGCGCGGGCGTCGGACAAGGCGGCCTCCTGATGTGCTCCAGGCTTTCGCCTATCGCGCGGGCCTTCCCGCATCAAGCGAAGATTGGCGGCGCCCGGTTCTCAAATCGATTCAGGCGGGCAGAGGAAGTGGTTGAAGTCCAACCATCTTCCCGAAAGGGAAAACCCGGTCTCGGACCGGGCGGCAGGGCGGCCCCGAGCCGCGTCTGTTGACCCGCACCCGCCAAAGCTCTACCGCCTGAATGGTCATGTTCGAGCTGATCGTCGCTGCCTGCCTCATCCTCCTGAACGGCGTCTTCGCGCTTTCGGAGCTCTCGGTCGTGTCGGCGCGCAAGCCACGGCTGACGCTGATGGCGGAACAGGGCAAGTCCGGCGCAAGGGCCGCGCTGAGGCTCGCAGAGGAGCCGGGGCGCTTCCTGTCAGCGGTCCAGATCGGAATAACGCTGATCGGCATCCTCGCCGGAGCGGTATCCGGCGCCGCGCTCGGGGGAAAGTTCGCGATCGTGCTGGAAGGGTGGGGGCTCTCCGACGACGTCGCCGAAGTCGCCAGCTACGTCGTGGTGATCGGTTCGATCACCTTCTTCTCGGTGATCATCGGGGAACTGGTGCCGAAGCATCTCGCGCTGAAGAACGCGGAGGGCTTCGCGTGCATGGTCGCACCGGCCATGGAGTTCTTTTCGAAGGTCGCCGCACCGGTCGTCTGGCTTCTGGATACGACGACCAAGGCAATCCTCGCCGTCACCGGCATGTCGGCCGAGGGCGGCAACGCGCTTACCGACGAGGAGATCCGCACGGTGATCGCCGAAGCCGAGAGCGCCGGGGTGATCGAGACCGCCGAGCAGGAGATGATCTCCGGCGTCATGCGGCTCGGTGATCGCACTGCCCGTGCGCTGATGACCCCACGCACCGAAGTCGAGATGATCGATGCGAGGCTTTCGCCCGAGGCGTTGCAGACGGCGCTGCTCGCCACGACGCACACGCGCGTGCCTGTGCACGAAGGCGACATCGATGCGATCACGGGAATCGCGCGCGTGCGGGATGCCGTGGCCGGCCTGCTCACGCAGCCGGGGACCGGCGTTTCGGGCCATGTGCGGCCCGCGCCGGTGGTCCCCGACACGATGACGGCGCTCGCCGTACTGGATACGTTGCAGAAGGCCGATGTTCCGGTGATTTTGGTCCACGACGAATTCGGCCATTTCGAGGGACTCATCACGCCGGCAGATGTCCTCGACGCAATCGCCGGCGCCTTCCGGTCGGACGAGGAGGACGAGGAACCCGAGGCGCGCCAGCGGGCGGACGGCTCATGGCTGATTTCGGGGTCCATGCCTGCCGACGAGATGGCGGATCTGCTCTATCTGGAACTGCCCGCACGGCGCGGCTACGACACCGTCGCCGGCTTCCTGCTCGATGCCTTCAAGCGACTGCCGCAGATGGGCGACACGGTCGAGATCGGCAACTGGCGCTTCGAGGTGGTCGATCTCGACGGCCGCCGAATCGACAAGGTGCTGGCCGAGCGGAAGGGGTAGCCTGGACCCTTCGACGATCGTACGGGGGCTGCCATCGGCAGATATACAAGCGGGGCTGCCGAAGCGATCAGGCGAGGTTTGGCTTCCCCGACGAGGGACAAGGGCGGCATCGCTGCCGCCCCGGTCGCGATGTGCGGAGTCCGCGGCTCAGCGTCCGCCGTTCTTCACCGTGTCCTTGGCGTCGCCGTAGGTCTTCTGGGCCTTGCCGGCGGTCTTCTCGCCCTTGCCTTCGGCTTCGGTGTCGCGGTTGCCGGTGGCCTTGCCTGCGGCTTCCTTGATCGCGCCCTTGGCTTCGTGGGCCGCGCCCTTCGATTGGTCCTTGTTCATGTCGGTGTCTCCTTGTGTCTAGTGCTCAGGAGAACGCGGTCGGGGGCGAGGAGGTTGCGCCATGCAAAAGAAAAGGGCGGCCCTCGCGAGCCGCCCTTTCCGTATCCGCGATGGAAAGCAGGACCTAGAAGTCCATGCCGCCCATGCCGCCCATGCCGCCGCCCATGCCGCCCGGCATGCCGCCGCCGCCGTTCTCCTTCTTCGGAGCTTCGGCGATCATGGCTTCGGTGGTGACCAGCAGGCCGGCAACCGAAGCAGCGTCCTGGAGAGCAGTGCGAACCACCTTGACCGGATCGACGATGCCCATGGCGATCATGTCGCCATACTCGCCGGTCTGGGCGTTGTAGCCGTAGGTCGCGCCGGAGTTCTCGAGGATCTTGCCGGCGACGATCGATGCCTCGGCACCTGCGTTCGAGGCGATCTGGCGAGCCGGAGCCTGCAGGGCGCGACGGACGATGGCGATGCCGGCCTTCTGGTCGGCATTGGCGCCTTCGCCCTTGATGGCGAGCGAGGCACGCAGCAGCGCGACGCCGCCGCCCGCGAACGATGCCTTCCTCGACGGCCGCGCGGGTCGCGTTGAGGGCGTCGTCGACGCGGTCCTTCTTCTCCTTGACTTCCACCTCGGTGGAGCCGCCGACGCGGATGACCGCGACGCCGCCAGCGAGCTTGGCGAGACGCTCCTGGAGCTTCTCACGGTCGTAGTCGGAGGTGGTCTCGTCGATCTGCTGCTTGATCTGGGCAACGCGGCCCTGGATCTCTTCCTTCTTGCCGGCGCCGTCGACGATGGTGGTGTTCTCCTTGGAGATCGACACCTTCTTGGCGCGGCCCAGCATGTCGAGGCCGACGTTCTCGAGCTTGATGCCGAGGTCTTCGGAGATCACCTGGCCACCGGTCAGGATGGCGATGTCCTCGAGCATGGCCTTGCGGCGATCGCCGAAGCCCGGAGCCTTGACGGCAGCGATCTTGAGGCCGCCGCGCAGCTTGTTGACGACGAGCGTGGCCAGAGCCTCGCCCTCGACGTCCTCGGAGATGATGAGGAGCGGCTTGGAGGTCTGAACGACGGCTTCCAGAACCGGCAGCATCGCCTGGAGGTTGGAGAGCTTCTTCTCGTGCAGGAGGATGTAGCAGTCCTCGAGCTCGGCGACCATCTTGTCCGGATTGGTCACGAAGTACGGCGACAGGTAGCCGCGGTCGAACTGCATGCCTTCGACGACCTCGAGTTCGGTCTCGGCGGTCTTGGCTTCCTCGACGGTGATGACACCCTCGTTGCCGACCTTCTGCATGGCCTCGGCGATCATCTCGCCGATCTCGGTCTCGCCATTGGCGGAGATCGTGCCGACCTGGGCGACTTCCGAGGAGGTGTTGATCTTCTTGGCGCTCGCCACGAGGCTGGCGACGGCCTCGGTCACGGCGAGGTCGATGCCGCGCTTCAGGTCCATCGGGTTCATGCCGGCGGCAACGGCCTTGTGGCCTTCCTGAACGATCGACTGGGCCAGAACGGTCGCGGTCGTGGTGCCGTCACCGGCGATGTCGTTGGTCTTCGAGGCCACTTCGCGCACCATCTGGGCGCCCATGTTCTCGAACTTGTCTTCGAGTTCGATCTCCTTGGCGACGGTGACGCCGTCCTTGGTGATGCGCGGAGCGCCGAAGGACTTGTCGAGGACGACGTTGCGGCCCTTGGGACCAAGCGTCACCTTCACCGCGTCGGCGAGGATGTTGACGCCGCGCAGCATGCGCTCGCGGGCGTCACGGGAGAATTTCACGTCTTTGGCAGCCATGTCTCAGCTCCTGTGTGCAGGTCCCGATGGGACCGGATGTTCAGTGGAATATTGGAAATGCCGATCAGGCGATCACGCCCATGATGTCGGATTCCTTCATGATCAGAAGGTCTTCGCCGTTCAGCTTGACCTCGGTGCCGGACCACTTGCCGAACAGCACGCGGTCGCCAGCCTTGACGTCGAGGGGAACGAGCTTGCCGCTCTCGTCGCGGGCACCCGAGCCGACGGCGACGATCTCGCCTTCCTGCGGCTTTTCCTTCGCGGTGTCGGGAATGATGATCCCGCCCTTGGTCTTCTCTTCGGATTCGACGCGCTTGACGACCACGCGGTCGTGAAGCGGGCGGAAATTCGTTTGTGCCATATTGAATATCCTCGATGCGGATGTTGAAGAGTTTCCTGCGTTCCGGCGGTGCCGGAGCGCTGCTAGCACTCTCGATGGCCGAGTGCTAACTATGCGGCGGTGACATATATTCGAGGAAGGTCGCTGTCAAGCGGGAAGCTGCCGGAGGTGCAGGTTGCAGACCATTTCCGCGAAGGCGGACGCCGCCGGCGCCCCGCAGATGGCGACGAACGGTCGGGGGGTCAACCCACGATGCGCAGATTGGAGAGTTCGTCCGCGATTTCCCTGAACTTTTCGGCAAGGTTCGCGCCGGTGGCGTTCCAGAAAAGCTTGGCGGGTTTGGTTGGGTCGGACGGATCCTTGCGAAATCGGGAAGCCGAAGAACAGGCCCGCAAGCCGTCGATCTGGGCGTTTTCCGTCGCATTCGCAGCGTTCAGATCGAGGGCGACGGTCATCACGAGCACGCCGGCCGACTTGGCGTTTCCGCACAGCGTCTGGAGCTGCTCGTTGAGGGCGGCCGTGTAGTTGGCGTTGGTGAAGTCGAAATCCCCGATCGCGCTGCTCGTACCCATGAAGAGGCGCGTCTCGGAGCCGGTGCCGTAGGCCTGGCCGGTATATCCGTAGGATGAATAGATCGACTTGTTTCCGGCCTGGTCGGAATAGCCGAGCGAGCCGGGCGTATAGTAGGTGTTGGCGCCGTCGGTGAGCAGGATGACGATCTTGTCGTTGCCCTTTTCGGTTTCGGAGCGTCCCTCCGTGAACGGCTCTCCACCGGACACGGTCCGCCAGCCCCAGGCCAGTCCTTCCGGAACGTTGGTGCCGCCATTGGGTGCCATCGCCTCGATGGCATCCTTGATCGCGGCCAGCCCATCCGCCGTCGATACGTCCGTCAGCGGCGCGATCGGATTGGTCGTGCAGGAGTAGTTCGGTCCGGTTCCCTGAGGCGAACTGGCGCCGTACGGCCGCACGTCGAAATACTTCCCCATGCTTTTCTGGCGCGTCGCGGCCGAACTCGCCTCCGTGCCGTCGTTCCACCAGTTGTTCGGGGCGGAGTAGTTGTCGGGGCTGGAATCAGTTTCGGTCGCCCAGCGGTCGCCCGCTTCGTCGGGCGCGAACATCGGCACGAAAAGGGTCGCCGGGTCGCCGTTCCAGACGCCGGTCGCTCCGGAGGAGACTGCCGGCGGGGTGTCGTCCAGATTGAAGGGATAGGGGCGGGCCTCGACGCAGCCCTGCCAGCTCGCATAGGGCCCGAGCGTCTCCTCGTAGTAGCCCGTGTCGCGCCAGTACCCCTCCCGGCAGGTGCCGTTCGAACGGTAGCGCGTGCAGACATATTCCTTGCCTGTGACCACCCACTCACGGGTATCGACCTTCTTCATGTCCTTGTAGAGCGAAAAGCGGGAGAGGATCTCGTTCTCCTCCACGCCCCAGTCATTGCCCCTCTTGTACCAGACGCCGGCGATCTTCTCGGCGCGCCTGTTGCCCGAACTCATCGAGGTCCAATCGAAGTTTTCGTGGTGCACGGGAGAGACGCCCTCGACGTCCATCCAGCCGGCGCCCGCGTTCTGCGGACCGACGTTTACCGATGCCGCGAAGGGAACCAGCGAGAACTGGACCGGCCTGTCCACCTGCTTGATGAGCGCGGCCTGCTGGACGAGCGTATCGACGAGCTGCTTTGCGGCGGTCTTCAGGAGATCGATCCGCTTCTGGCCGGAGCCGGAGCCGAGTTCCGACATGGAACCGGAATTGTCCAGCGCCAGCGCCACTTCCAGCGTGTTCTTGAGGCGCAACTCGTTGCGCGCCGTGAAGGCGACCGGATCGTTGTCCGGCAAGCCGGTCAGCAGGAAGCGGAAGGAGGGCAGGAAGTAGGGCCTGTAGTCGAGCGTCGCGGACAGCTTGAGCGTGCCACCGCCGCTGGTGTTGGTTGGCAACTGGACGGTCAGGGCCGTGTCGTTCGGGTTGACCGGTCCCAGGTTGGCTTCGAAGAAGTCCTTCGCATAGGTGCGAAGCTCGGCCTCCGTCGCCCCTTCGACGATGCGGCGCGCGGTGGCGATGCCGGCGGCATCGAGCGCGTTGAGCATCGCCTGCTTGTGGCGGATCATGTCGGTGTAATCGACCGCCAGGGTGACGCCGCCGAGGATCGGCAGCATGCCGAGTGCGAGCGCGATGGAGTAATTGCCGCGCCGGTCGGGCAGGAAACGCCGGGTTGCGTCGGCGAGCCTGCGGATGCCGCCTGACACCGCTTCGCGCATCCCGCTACGCCCCGGGCGGCGCATCGTCACCCCACGATGCGCAGGTTGGACAACTCGTCCGCGATCGACTTGAAGGTCTGCTCGAGATCGCCGCCTGTCGTGTTCCAGAACAGCTTCAATGCGTTTCCGCTGCCGTCCTTCTTGAAGCGGGAGTCCGAAGCGCAACCCTTCAGTGCCTCGATCTGGCCCTTCTCATCCGACTTCGAGGTGCTCAGGTCGAGCGACACTGTCATCAGGATCAGCCCGTCGGACTTGGCCTTCTCGCACATCGCATTCATCTGCTGCGTCATGGCCGTGGTGTAGTTGCCATTCGAATGGTCCGACGTGCTGACCGAGGTGCCCATGAACATGCGCGTGCGGCTCTCGCCCGGCTGGTCCTTGTCCACGTACCCATAGGCCGAATAGGTCGACTTGTTGCCGGCGGCGTCCGCATAGCCGAGGGATCCCGGCGTGTAGTAGGTGTTGGCGCCGTCGGTGAGAATGATCAGGACCTTGTCGTTGCCCTTCTCGGATTCGGCCCGGCCATCCGTGAAGGGGGCGCCGTGCGAAACGGTCTTCCAACCCCACGCGATGCCCTCTGGCACATTGGTGGCGCCGAGCGGCGCCATGGCATCGATGGCGTCCTCGATCTGCTTCTTGCCGGCCGACGTCGTGACGTCCGTCAGCGGCGTGATCGGCTTGGTCGTGCAGGAGGAGTTCGGGCCCTGGCCGCTGCCGGAGGCGGAGGTTCCCTGGCCAGCCGGTTCGAAATACTTGGGCATGTATTTCTGGCGAGAGCTGTTGCTGCTGGAGCCGGTCAGGTCGTTCCACCAGTTGTTCGAGGCGTAGCCGCCCGAGTACTGGTCAGTCTCGTCGGGCGCGAACATGGGCACGTAGAGCGTCGCCGGAGTGGAACTGCTCGGCGGCGTATCATCGAGATTGTAGGGATAGGGGCGGACCTCGACGCAGCCTTGCCAGGATGCGAATGAGCCGTAGGAGTATTTGTAGGAGCCGTTGTCGACCCAGTTGCACCTGTAGCCGTAGTAGGTCCAGCCGCACTGGTTCTCCCACTTGCTCTCCCAGGACTTCGACGTGACGCGCTTCAGGTCGTTGAACATCGTGAACCGCGTGACCTTCTGGCCCTCGGCGGCGCCCCAGCCGGAACCAGTCTTGTAGTAGATGCCGGAAGAAAGCTGGACCTTCTGGTTGCCCGGCATGGTCGACCAGTCAAAATTCTCGTGATGAATCGGCGAGCGGCCGTCGGTGTCCATCCACGAGTCCCCGGCATGTTCCGGCCCGACGTTTACGGAAGCGGCGAACGGCACCAGCGAGAACTGGACCGGCTTGTCGACCTGCTTGATCTGGGCGGCCTGGCCGGCGAGCGTCGTCACCAGCTGCTTGGAGGCATCCTTCAGGAGGTCGATGCGCTTCTTCCCGGAGCCGGACCCGTTGTAGTCCATGGAGCCCGAATTATCGAGAACCAGCGCGACTTCCAGCGTGTTCTTCAGCCGCACCTTCGTCTCGGAGGAGAACGTCAACGCGTCGGTGCCGACGCCGATCAGTTCCGCAAACGCGCCGAGGAAGTGCGGCTTGTAGGTTTGCGTCGCCTTTACCGTGAGCAGTCCCCCGCCGGTCTCCTCGGTAGGAAGGACGAGATCGAAGGTCACCCCGCTGGTGTCGAGGCCGTTCATGTTGGCTTCGAAGAAACTCTTTGCATAGGCGATCGTCGCCTGCTTCGAGCCGCCCTGCACGAAAAACCGCGCCGCGGCGATGCCGGACGCGTCGAGCGCATTCAGTGTCATCGCGCGCTGCCGGCTGATGTCCGAGTAGTCGACCGCGAGGGCAAGTCCGCCCAGTATCGGTACGATGGCGATTGCCGTGGCGATGGCATAGTCGCCACGGGTGTCCCGTAGGAACTTTCGAAACATTGCCTGCACCCCTGCCTGTCTGGAATCCTCCGGGACTATGACAGGGGAAACCTACGATTTTGTTCGACGGAAAGTTCGAAACGGAAGTGTCGGATTCAGTTGACGTTAAGGCATTCGCCTCAGGCGACCCTGCCGGCTGCCTGATCGGCCGATCGCAGCCGCTTGGGTTCGGAGAACCGGTTGCCGACCATCAGGTCGATGCCGAGATCGAGCAGGTTCACCGCATCCTCGTCGTTTTCGATGCCCGAGGCGATGGTCTTGATGCCGCACTCGGATGCGGCCGTGACGATGTCGAGGCCTAAGACCTTGCTGTGCCGCGATCCGTCGCGGTCGAGAAGCCGGCTGGCGGGCAGCTTCAGATAGACGACGCCCAGATCGCGCAGGCGCGGCAGCTCGTCCCCCGCTGCTTCCCAATCTTCCGCGGCAAACGTGACGCCGGTTCCCAGCAGGTCGGCCAAAGCCTGTCGCCTCGCGGGCGTCTCGTCGAAAAGGAGCGTGGTGGGGACCGAGAGGACGATGGAGTTGCACAGGGCGGGGTAAGCGGAAAACAGTTCGATCACCCTGGCGGAAGCGTCGGGGACATCCAGCAGGGCTTCGGAAATGGCGCAGTGCAAGGGCATGGTGCCGCTCTTCGTGCCAAGCCGGCGGCGGGCGGTCTCGGAAGCCCGCACGATCATCAGGCGCTCCAGGGAGGCCGTGTCGATGTCGCGGGCGCTCGCAGAAAGCCGCGAGACGTCTTCTCCGGTCCCATCCTCCAGTTCCACATGAGCGAAGGTCTCGAAACCCACGGCGACGTTGCCAGCGACCGAGATGATCGGCTGCAGGCTCAGTTCCAGGCTTTCCTCGGACACGGCGCGGGCGAGGGCGGCTTCGGCGGTTTCGCCTCTCTTGCGGACGAGCGCGGCGCCGGCCTTCTTTGCCTTCGTGGCAGAGGGATGCTGGATGACGTTCTTCGGTCGGTCCTGAGACGCCTGCGCACCATCGAAATCATCCGTGCCGGCGTGGCCGCTCTGACGGTCGAGCCATTCCTCCATTTCCGCGATGGTTTCGGCCTGCGCCTGGCCTTGGGCCGACAGTCTCGAAAGGGCGATGTCGGCGGAGCGGGAAAATCGCGTGAACTCGGCGGTCTGCCTGCGCGTGTGCAGGAGCACGTAGGCCGCGATGCCCAGCGCGAAGGCCGCAATGGCCAGACTTGCCATCGCGACGGCCGCATCGGACGGGTGTATTCCGGTCGGTGCGTTCGGCGACAGTGCGCTGGCGCCGTAGAGACCTGTCCCGAGAAAGGCCACAGCACAGGCCACGCGTGCGAAAGGTCGCATCCCCTAAGCCCCTGTTCGTTCCATGCCTCACCCACATCCCAGCATCGACCCCGCTTGTCGCATTGTCGAGCCGGGCTGTTAAGTGAAACCTGATGACAGCGTGAACAGGTTCGGTTAATGCCCCGTCCGGAAACGGCCGCTTGGCGGCGCGTCCAGCAGGAGATCCGATGCCCGAATTGCCGCGAATGACAGGTTCGCTTGACGAGATCGCCGGCGGATACAGTGCGCTTCTGTGCGACGTGTGGGGTGTCGTGCACAATGGCGAGCGTGCCTTCGCGGAGGCTTCGGCCGCGTTGTCGCGTGCGCGCGTGAACGGCAAGGCGGTCATCCTCATCACCAATGCGCCGCGCCCGCATCCGGACGTGGAGGCGCAGCTCGACGCGCTCGGCGTTCCGGCGGAGGCGTATGACAGGGTGGTCACGTCTGGCGACGTCACGCGGGACCTCATTGCCATCGGACCGCGCATGGTCTTCCATATCGGACCCGACCGGGACATGACGATCTACGATGGCCTCGACGTGGAGCTCTGCGAGGAACCCGAGGCATCGGTCGTCGTCTGCACCGGGCTCTACGACGACGAGGCCGAGACGCCGGAAGACTACGGTGAACTTCTCCAGAGACTGAGGTCGAGGAACCTGCCCTTCATCTGCGCCAATCCCGATGTCGTGGTGGAGCGGGGAGACCGGCTGATCTGGTGCGCCGGAGCGCTGGCGCGCGATTTCGGCCAGCTCGGCGGCCGCACGCTGATCTCCGGCAAGCCGCACCGGCCGATCTACGAAGCTGCGCTGAAGGCGGCCGGCGAGGTGCTTGGCCGGGAGATCGGGGCGCAAGACGTTCTGGCGATCGGCGACGGCGCCCTGACCGACCTGAAGGGGGCGTCGCAAAACGGCATCGATGCGCTCTATGTGTCGGGAGGTATCCATGCGCGCGACTACGGCGAGACGCTGGAGCCCGACCTGCCGCGGCTGGCCGCGTTTCTGGAGAAGCACGGCCACGAACCCGTCGCCGTCATTCCGCGTCTGAAGTGAGCGGGCGAGCGATGTCGCCGGGGCGCCGATGAGCGGAATGTTCACCAGGGTCGCCGACCCGGCCGACCTGCCTGCGCACCTGCGCGGCGGCGTCGTGGCGATCGGCAACTTCGACGGCGTGCACCGCGGCCATCGCTCGGTGCTGGACAGGGCGCGCGTGCTGGCCGATCGCGAGGGCGTGCCGGCCCTGGCGCTGACGTTCGAACCGCATCCGCGTTCGGTGTTCCGCCCAGACGAGCCTGTCTTCCGCGTCACCCCGGCCAACCTGAAGGCCGATCTCATACGGCTGATCGGCTTCGATGGCATCGTCGAGCAGCAATTCACGAGGGACTTCGCCGGCCAGAGCGCCGAGGAGTTCGTCACCCGGATACTGATCGCCGGGCTCGGCATCTCGCACGTGGTGACCGGCTTCGACTTCCATTTCGGCAGGAACAGGCAGGGCGGACCCGCCTACCTGATGGCGGCCGGCGACCGGAACGGCTTCGGCGTCACGCTCGTCGATGCCTTCCGCGATGAAGGCGCCGAGGTCGTTTCGTCGAGCCGCATCCGGAACCTGCTCGCGAGCGGCAACGTCGCGGAAGCCGCCGGGCTGCTCGGCTACCGCTACACGGTAGAGGCGCAGATCGCGCGCGGCAAACAGCTTGGCCGGACACTCGGCTATCCCACGGCCAACATGGCGCTGCCGCCGGAGACCGGCCTGCGGCACGGTATCTACGCCGTGCGGCTGCGGCGGCCGGACGGAACCCTGCACGACGGCGTTGCGAGCTTCGGCCGCCGCCCGACGGTGGACGAGGACGGGGCGCCGCTCCTGGAGACGTTTGTCTTCGATTTTTCCGGCGACCTTTATGGCGAGACGGTGCGCGTTTCCCTCTTCGGCCATCTGCGCGGGGAGGAAAAATTCGCCTCGCTGGACGACCTCGTGGTGCGGATGAAGCGCGACGAGGAAGAGGCGAGAGCGCTGCTGTCGGGCGTGCGGCCGCTGTCGGAACTGGACGGGGACATCGCGTTCGCGGGGACGAAGACGTGAACCATTGGTCCACACTTTGATGGTTTACGTACTGGTAACGCACTGCCATCGTATGACCGACGCGCCTCCGGAGACGACATGCCAAGACTGAATGCCGCCGCCCTTGTCCTCTCGACTGTAGTCATTCTCTCGGCATCGCCGCAGTCCTTCGCGCAGGAGGGTAGCTGGATTTCCGGAGACTGGTACCTGTCGATCGGTGCGGAGGTGCTTACGGCGCCGGACTACGAGGGCGCGCGCGACTACCTGATCGAAGCCTCGCCGCTGATCTCGCTCGGCAAGGCAGGGAGTGCGCGCCGGTTTTCCTCGCGCAACGACAACATCTCGCTCGGCTTTATCGACACGGGTAATTTCCGCGCGGGTCCCACCGGCAAATTCCTCTTCGGCCGCGACGCGGGGGATTCGGCGGACCTTGCCGGGCTCGATCCGGTTCGCTGGGGCGGAGAGATAGGGGCGTTCGCGGAGTTCTATCCCACGGACTTCCTGCGCCTGCGCGGCGAGGTGCGCCACGGCATCCGTTCGCACGATGGCATCGTGGCGGATTTCGCCGCCGACGCATTCACGGACGTCACGTCCACCATTCGGCTTTCCGGCGGTCCACGCCTGTCCTTTGCTTCGAGCGACTACTTCGACGCCTATTATGGGGTGACGCCCGCGGAGTCGGCGGCGTCCGGCCTCGCAATCTACGATCCCAGCGGCGGCGTCCGGTCGATCGGGCTCGGCGGCGCGGTAACCTGGAAGGCGACCGAAAAGGCCACCACGAGCCTGTTCGCCGAGTACTCACGGCTGATGGGACCGGCGGCGGACTCAAGCCTGGTGAACCAGCGCGGAGACGAAAACCAGTTCCTGCTCGGCATCTCTGCGACCTATCGCTTCGACTTCTCGATGTGATGGGCCGCCACTGCCGCGCAAACAGCGACAAGCGCGCCCAAAGGCCTTTATTCCGAGCCGATCGTCCGCTACATAGCGCGGCCATGATACAGAGCGCCGGCCTTCGCCTCTTTGCGATACGAATTACCGGCCCGGCCGTCCGGCAGCCCTGAGCGCCGCCGGAAGGTCCGGGACATTTTGCATTTCCGATCCAATCCTGCCGGCCCGGCCCCGCCTTGCGCCCGCGGCCCACGAGATGGCGAACCATGACCGACACTGCTGAAAAGCTCGACTATTCCAAGACGCTCTACCTGCCCAGGACCGATTTCCCCATGCGCGCGGGTCTGCCCGACAAGGAGCCGCAGATCGTGGCCCGCTGGAAGGAGCTCGACCTCTACAGGCGCCTGCGGGAAGACGCGAAGGGACGGCCGCTCTACGTGCTGCACGATGGGCCGCCCTATGCGAACGGCAACATCCACATCGGGCACGCGCTCAACAAGATCCTGAAGGACGTCATCACGCGCTCGTTCCAGATGCGCGGCTACGATTCCAACTATGTACCCGGCTGGGACTGCCACGGCCTTCCGATCGAGTGGAAGATCGAGGAACAGTACCGCGCAAAGGGGCTCGACAAGGACCAGGTGCCGGTCAACGAGTTCCGCAAGGAGTGCCGCGAGTTCGCACAGCACTGGATCACCGTGCAGTCGGAAGAATTCAAGCGCCTGGGCATCGAGGGCGATTTCGACAATCCCTACACGACCATGGCCTTCCACGCCGAGGCGCGCATCGCGGGCGAACTCTTGAAGTTCGCCATGTCGGACCAGCTTTATCGCGGCTCGAAGCCGGTGATGTGGAGCGTGGTGGAGCGCACGGCCTTGGCGGAGGCCGAGGTCGAGTATCATGACTACGAGTTGGATACGGTCTGGGTGAAGTTTCCCGTTGTCCGACGCGGCCAGCCGGGAGTTTCGCTGGGTTCTCCTGACGAGTTTCGCCAGGAAGTCATCGCACAGAACGCGGATGGCGGCGCGCTCGGCGATTTGCAGGGAGCTTTCGTGGTCATCTGGACCACCACGCCCTGGACGATCCCCGGCAACAGGGCGATCGCCTTTTCTCCGCGCGTCGAATACGCGCTGTACGAGGTGACGGCGGCGGAGAACGACTTCGGACCGCAGGCTGGTGAGAAGCTGATCTTTGCCGAAAACCTGGCTGACGAGTCCTTCGCCAAGGCAAAGCTGCAGTACAAAATGCTGCGCACCATTGCAGCGGATGAGATTGCCGTCCTGGTATGCCTGCACCCGTTGCGGCAGGTAGGGGGCGGGTACGAGTTTGCGATTCCCATGCTCCCAGGTGACCACGTCACCGACGATGCCGGCACCGGTTTCGTTCACACCGCACCCGGCCACGGCCGCGAGGACTTCGACGCCTGGATGGACGCTGGCAAGGAACTCAAGGCGCGCGGCATCGACACCACTATCCCCTTTACCGTCGACGACGCCGGGTTCTTCACCAGGGATGCGCCTGGCTTCGGGCCGGACCGGGAGGGCGGCGCGGCGCGCGTCATCGACGACAACGGCAAGAAGGGCGACGCCAACAAGGCCGTCATCGACGCGCTTATCGAGAGAAACATGCTGTTCGCGCGCGGACGGCTGAAGCACTCCTATCCGCATTCCTGGCGCTCGAAGAAGCCGGTGATCTTCCGCAACACGCCGCAGTGGTTCGTCCACATGGACAAGGAACTCGGCGATGGGACGACGCTGCGCTCCCGCGCCCTTGCGGCCATCGACGCCACGCGCTTCGTGCCTGCCGCCGGTCAGACCCGCCTGAGGGCCATGATCGAGGAGCGGCCGGACTGGGTGCTTTCCCGCCAGCGCGCCTGGGGCGTGCCGATCTGCGTCTTCGTCAGCGAAGAGGGCGAGGTGCTGAAGGACGAGGCGGTGAATGCGCGCATTCTGAACGCCTTCGAGGCCGAGGGTGCCGACGCCTGGTTCGCGGAGGGCGCGCGCGAGCGGTTCCTCGGCGCGCGCGCCAACGAACCATGGACCATGGTCAGGGACATCCTCGACGTCTGGTTCGATTCCGGATCGACCCACACCTTCACGCTGGAAGACCGGCCGGACCTGAAATGGCCGGCGGACGTCTATCTCGAAGGGTCCGACCAGCACCGTGGCTGGTTCCACTCCTCGCTGCTCGAAAGCTGCGGCACGCGCGGTCGCGCACCCTACGACGCCGTCATCACCCATGGCTTCACCATGGCCGAGGACGGGCGCAAGATGTCGAAGTCGCTCGGCAACCAGGTCTTCCCGCAGGACGTGATGAAGCAGTCCGGCGCCGACATCCTGCGTCTGTGGGTGATGACGACCGACTACTGGGAGGACCAGCGGCTCGGAAAATCCGTCATCCAGACCAATGTCGACGCTTACCGCAAGATGCGCAACACGATCCGCTGGATGCTGGGCACGCTCGGCCATGACGAGGGCGAGGACGTCGCGCTGGCCGACATGCCGGAACTGGAGCGGCTGATGCTGCACCGGCTGGCCGAACTCGACCAGATGGTGCGCAGGAGCTACGACGCCTTCGACTTCAAGCGGATCGCGAAGTCCCTGACCGACTTCATGATCGTCGATCTGTCAGCCTTCTATTTCGACATCCGCAAGGATGCGCTCTACTGCGATGCGCCTTCGAGCGTGCGACGCAAGGCCTCGATCGTGGTCGTCCGGCACCTGTTCGACTGCGTGGTGAAATGGCTGGCACCGATGCTGCCCTTCACGATGGAGGAAGCATGGCTCGACCGGCACATGGACGCGGTGTCCGTGCATCTGGCGCAGTTCCCGGATCTGCCGGCCGAATGGCGCGACGAGGCGCTGGCGGAAAAATGGCGCAAGATCAGGCAGGTGCGCCGGGTCGTGACGGGAGCGCTGGAACTGGAACGGGCGCAGAAGACCATCGGTTCGTCGCTCGAGGCGGCGCCGATCGTCTACGTGGCCGATCCGGTGCTGATGGCGGCGCTCGAAGGCTCCGACATGGCGGAGATCTCGATCACCAGCGGCATCTCCGTGCGCGCGGGCGAGGCGCCGGAGGAAGCATTCCGGCTGGAGGACGTCAAGGGCGTCGGCGTGATGTTCGCGCGGGCGGGCGGCACGAAATGCGCGCGCTCGTGGCGCTACACGGACGATGTGGGAGCCGATGCGGAGTTCCCGGACGTCTCGGCGCGCGACGCCGCGGCGCTGAAGGAACTGCAGGCACTGGGGCGCCTCTGACGGCAGATCGCGCCGCTGGCGAGGCCGCGGCGCGATTGTCGGGGACGGCGGGTTGCTATACAAGCCGTTAACGCGCATGCGTCATCTTGTTGCCGGATTTGCGATAGACAGTCGGCGACTTGGACGGCAAGGGTGGAACGGCCGTCGGGAAAGGCAAACATCGGCATGATATCTGGCGTTCTCAACGCATTGAGCGGAAACGCGGCCAAGGGCGTGGCTCTCGCGGCCGTGGTCGCCTCGCTGTCGGGCTGCATGGGCTCGCCGACCTACGGCACCGACAAGCCTGCAGACGTGCAGCTCCTCGAGGACGTCACCGGCGTCCTGTCGCTCGGGCCGAAGGGCGAGCCGCCGATCGAGTACAAGCCGCGCCCCGAACTTGTTAAGCCGGCTTCGACGGCCGCGCTGCCGCAGCCGCAGGACCCGATCAGCACGGCCTCGAACCCGGCCTGGCCCGAATTGCCCGAACAGCGGCGCGCCCGCCTGCGTGCCGAGGCGACGATCAACCGCGACGACGTCGATTTCCAGCCGGAAGTCTACGACGCTGCCGCGCGCGCAACGCCGAAGCGGACGTTCCTCAGGACGCGCGGCGATGACCTTCGTCCCGACGGCAGCAGTCTCGTCGAAGGCTCCGGAAGCAACCAGCGGGCGGAATTCAACCGCCGCCTGGCAGCCAACAACCAGGGCAGCGCCGAATCGCGCCGCTATCTCAGCGAGCCGCCTATCGACTATCGCCAGCCGGCTGCGACCGCTCCGGCGGGCGACATCGGCGAGGACGAGTGGCGCAAGGAGAAACGGGCCAAGGCCGGCGCCACCAAAGGCAACAGCTGGAGCCTGAAAAACCTCATTCCCTGGAGCTGACCGTCAGCCGCCAGCCCGTCTTTCCCGGAAGAACTCCTTCAGAAGGGCCGCGGATTCGGTCTCGCTGAAGCCGGAATAGACTTCCGGCGCGTGATGGCAGGTCGGCGCGGAAAAGAAGCGTCCGCCGTGGGCAACGCCGCCGCCCTTGGGATCTTCGGCCCCGAAGTAGAGCCGCCGGATGCGGGCGAAGGAAATCGCCGCCGCGCACATCGCGCAGGGTTCCAGCGTCACGTAGAGATCCGCCGAACCGATCCGCTCGGAGGCGAATTGCCGGCAGCCTTCCCGGATGACCAGCATCTCTGCATGGGCGGTCGGATCGTTCAGTTCGCGCGTGCGATTGCCGTCTCGCGCCACGATGCGGCCATCGGCCACGAGCACGGCACCGACCGGCACTTCGCCGCGAGACGCGGCAAGGCGCGCCTGTGCCAGCGCCTCTCCCATGAAATCAGGACGGTTCACCGTTCGAAAACTCCGATATTCCCACTCGCGCCAAGCCTATACTGCTGATAGTTAGCCGCGCGGAAAGGCAAAGGCCACATGGACGACGACAAGGACAAGAGGCGCGCGGGCGCTGGCCGCGGATCAAGGGATGGAGCCCGGAGCTCCGGCGAGGGTCCGCGCAAGGGGCCGGGAAAGCCGTTTGCAGGCAAGAAGCCGGGCAAGGCCGGCGGACGTCCTGCCGCCCGGGCGGAAAGTGGCGACTTCCGCTCCCGCAGCAGCGGCGACGGCGACAAGAAGCCCTACAAGCCGCGTCGTGCGGCCGAGGGCGATGCCCCGCCGCCGAAAAGCTTCGGCGGCCCCCGGGGCGATCGGGAAGGCCGCAAGCCGTCCGGTGATGCCAAGCCGTACCGGGCAAGAAAGCAGGACGCGGGCGGTGAGCGTACCTTCCGGCCGCGGCGCGAGGACGGCGAGCGAAACGACGACCGCAGGCCGTTGCGCGGTGAAGGCGCAGCGCGCGGGGAGCGTGGCGGATCGGGTGGCAAACGGCAGGACGGCGGGCGGCCGGACTTCAAGCGGCGCGACGATCGCACGTCGGGTGCCGGGGATCGGCGGCCAGGCGGCGAAAAGCCGGGTTTCGGCGAGAAGCGTGAATTCAGGGAACGAGCCCCCGGCAGGGAGCGACCGGCCGGTGGGCAGGCGGACGGCGGAACCAGGAGGCCAGGACGAAGCGACGTCAGCCGGGACCCTTCCGCCTCCGAGGAAGGCGAGCGGATCGCGAAGCGGTTGGCGCGCGCCGGAGTAGCCTCGCGGCGCGACGCGGAGGCGCTGATCGAGGCCGGCCGGGTGACGCTGAACGGCCAGGTGCTGACCAGCCCGGCCATCAACGTGACCGCCGGCGACGCCATCACCATCGACGGCGATCCGATTCCGGCGATCGAGCGCACGCGCCTGTTCCTCTTCCACAAGCCCGCCGGGCTGGTTACGACCAACCGGGATCCGGAGGGGCGCAGGACCGTTTTCGACGTCCTGCCCGCCGAACTGCCGCGGCTTATGACGGTCGGGCGGCTCGACATCAACACGGAGGGGCTGCTGCTGCTGACCAACGACGGCGGGCTGGCGCGGATGCTGGAACTGCCGGCGACGGGATGGCTGCGGCGCTACCGCGTTCGTGTCCACGGCGCCGTGGACGAGGCGCAACTCGCCTCGCTCCGCGAGGGCGTCGCCGTGGGCGGAGTCTTCTACGGATCGGTGGAGGCGACGCTCGATCGCGAGCAGGGCTCGAACGCCTGGCTGACGCTCGGCCTGCGCGAGGGCAAGAACCGCGAGGTCAAGAACATTCTCGCTTCCCTTGGGCTCGAGGTGACGCGGCTGATCCGTGTCTCCTACGGTCCGTTCCAGCTGGGCGAACTGCCGGAAGGCGCGGTGCAGGAACTCAAGGGCCGCATGCTGCGCGACCAGCTCGGCGAGCGGCTGATCGAGGAGGCCGGAGCCAATTTCGACGCGCCCATCGTGAAGCCGTTCTCCAACAAGCCGACCGTCGCACCGGCGGCTCGTGGCGAGGCCTCGCCGGACCGGCCACGCGGCGGCGGCGGATTCCAGGAGCCGGGCGAGGGCGGGCTCATCAAGAACCGCAAGCGTGACCGCGAACATCGCCGCGAGCACGCGCTCGGGCGGCTGCAGACGTCGAAGCCGCCGTTCCGGGACAAGAAGCGCGCGGGTGGCGGCAAACACGAGGACGAGGAGAAGAAGTTCCAGCCGCCACGCGGCCGGGCGTCGAACGTCTGGATGGCTCCCGGCGCGCGGCCGCAGGGCAAGAAGAAGATCGTGGAAGAGGAAGCTCCGGCGGAAAGGGAGCCGCGTCACGCGCGCTCGCCGGCCAGGCGGGACGACCGCAAGCCGTCAGATGGCGGCCGCGGCGAGGGCGGGCGCTTCCGTTCCGACCGGCCGAAAGGCGGCGGCCCCGGACAAGGGCCCGCGCGGTCGGGACCGCGCAAGCCGCGCAGGGACGGCTAGTTCATGCGCATCGTGGGGGGCGAGTTGCGCGGCCGCACGCTGGCGACGCCGCGTAGCAATGCGATCCGCCCCACCACGGACCGCACGCGCGAAGCGGTCTTCAACGTGCTGGCGCACCGGTTCGAAAACCGGATCGCGGGTGCGCGGGTGCTCGATCTCTTTGCCGGGACCGGCGCGCTCGGGCTCGAAGCGCTCTCGCGCGGCGCGGCGCACTGCCTGTTCGTGGAGGATTCCGCTGAGGGGCGGGGGCTTATCCGCACCAATGTCGAGGCGCTCGCGCTGCAGGGGCGCACCAAGATCTTCCGGCGTGACGCGACCGATCTCGGCGAAGCCGGAACCATCGCTCCCTTAGACGTGCTCTTCGCCGACCCACCCTATGGCAAAAGTCTCGGCGAGGCGGCGCTGCGCTCCGCGAAGGCCGGAGGATGGCTGAAGCCGGCGGCGCTCTGCATCGTCGAGGAAGCCGCTTCGGCGCCGTTCCTGCCGGGCGCGGGGTTCATCGTTCTCGACGAGCGCCATTATGGCGACACGATCATCCGGTTCATCGAAGCTGAATAGCGCGCGGCGGGCCTGCATTACGGAGATTTCATGCTCCGGTAGCTTCACATCGCTCCCGAAAGCCACCACTTTCCGCGCGACTGGCAATTCGAGGTGTTCAATGAAATCCAACCAAACCGGCATGCGCGGCAAGCCCTTTTTGTCGGCGATGCTGATCGCGCTTACCGTCGGCGTGTCGCCCCTTCCACTGGCCGCGCAGGCCTTCGCGGCCGAGTCACCGGCGGCAGCCGAAACCGAGCAGAAGAAGAACGACGCCGAAGTCTCGAGCTTCGTCCTCGACAATGGACTTCAGGTCGTCGTCATTCCGGATCACCGCGCCCCGGTGGTGACCCACATGCTGTGGTACAAGGTCGGAAGCGCCGACGAGGCTCCCGGCAAGTCGGGCATCGCGCACTTCTTCGAGCACCTGATGTTCAAGGGGACGAAGAACCACACGCCGGGCGAATTCGCGCGCCGCGTCGCCGAGATTGGCGGCCAGGAGAACGCCTTCACGTCGAACGACTACACGGCCTATTACCAGCAGGTCTCGCCGGATGCGCTCGAGACCATGATGTCCTACGAGGCCGACCGGATGCGCAACCTGATCCTGACCGACGAGGTCATCGGGCCGGAACGCGATGTGATTCTCGAAGAGCGCGGCTCGCGCATCGAGAGCGAGCCGGGTGCGCTGCTCGGCGAGGAGATGGACGCCACGCTCTACCAGAACCATCCCTACCGCATCCCGGTAATCGGATGGGAGCACGAGATCGAGAAGCTGAACCGCGTCGACGCGATCGACTTCTACCAGCGCTACTACGCTCCCAACAACGCGGTGCTTGTCGTGGCGGGCGACGTCGACGCCGAACAGGTGAAGCGGCTCGCCGAAGCGACCTACGGCAAGATCCCCCGCGGTCCGGAGCTCCCGCCGCGCTTGCGCCCCACCGAACCGGAGCAGAACACCAAGCGCACCGTGACGATGTCAGATCCGCGGGTGAGCACGCCGAGCGTGCGCAAGGCCTGGGTCGTTCCATCCTATACGACGGCCGAACCGGGCGAGGCGGAGGCGCTCGATCTCCTGTCCGAGATACTCGGCGGCGGCCCGCGCTCGCGCGCCTACGAAGCGCTGGTCGTTAACGAAGGCATCGCGTCGGGCGTCGGCGCCTACTACCAGTCCGATGCTCTCGATGCGACTTCGTTCCAGATCTATGCCTCGCCGCGTGGGGATGCGACCATCGACGACGTCGAGAAGGCGATGGATGCCGAGATCGCCAAGATCGTGGCGGACGGCGTCACGACTGAGGAACTCGATCAGGCCAAGAAGCGCTACGTACGTAGCCTGATCTTCGCCCGCGACAGCCAGAGCGGCATGGCGCGGATCTATGGATCGACGCTTACCACGGGCGGGACGATCGAGGACATCGAGAAGTGGCCCGACCGCATCGAGGCGGTCACCGCCGACGAGATCCAGGACGTCGCACGCCGCTATCTCGATCAGAGCCGGTCAGTGACCGGGTACCTGTTGCCGGCCGAAGGAGAACGCTCGTGACGACGACGCTTATCCCATCCTGGCGCATGACGGAAAGACCCATGAAAGCACTCTTCGCATCGATCATCGGCTTCGGCCTTGCGTTCTTGCCGGCCATCACGCCCGCGCAGTCCGCCGTGGATATTCAGAAAGTCACCAGCGACAAGGGCGTCACCGCCTGGCTGGTCGAGGACTATACCGTCCCGATCATCTCGATCCGCTTCGCGTTCGAGGGCGGCAGCACGCAGGATCCGGTCGGCAAGGAAGGCCTGGCGCAGCTGATGAGCGGTCTCTTCGACGAGGGCGCGGGCGATCTCGGCCGCGTCGAGTTCCAGAAGGAACTGGACGAGAGCGGCGCCGAAATGTCCTTCGATGCTGGCACCGATGCCTTCTACGGATCGATGCGCATGCTGGCGGAAGACCGCGAGGATGCGTTCCACCTGCTCGAACTTGCGGTGAACCGGCCGCGCTTCGACAAGGAGCCGCTCTCGCGTATCCGCGCCCAGATGGTGGCCGGTATCCAGGCCCACGCCAACGATCCCGAGACCGAGGCGGCGATCGCCTGGGCGAACGCGATCTATGGAGATCATCCCTATTCGCGCCAGGACGAAGGCACGCCGGAGACGCTGGCGACCATCACCCGGGACGACCTCGAGGAACTGCATGAGGACCTGTTCGCGCGCGACAACCTCGTGGTGAGCGTCGTCGGCGCGATCGACGCCGAGACTCTGAAGACCGAACTCGATCGCGTCTTCGGATCGCTCCCGGAGAAACCCGACGTCGCCGACGTCCAGAAGGTCGAGCCGAAGCTCGACCAGCAGATCGCACTTGCCTACCCGATCCCGCAGGCGTCGCTGCGGCTCGCCTATCCCGGCATCGAGCGCGACGATCCCGAATTCTTCGCCGCCTACCTGATGAACCACATCCTGGGCGGCGGGACGTTCTCCTCGCGGCTGTTCGACGAGGTGCGCGAAAAGCGGGGCCTTGCTTACGGCATCGGCTCGTCCCTGGTGAACCGGGATTATTCCTCGGCGCTGATGATCGGCACGTCGACACGTGCGGATCGTGCGGAGGAGACGCTGGGCGTCATTCGCGACGTGGTCAAGCGGATGGCGCAGGAGGGGCCGACGGAGCAGGAACTCCAGGATGCCAAGGAATACATCGTCGGTTCCTACGCGATCAACAATCTCGACACGTCCAGCGCCATCGCGCGCACGCTCGTCGAGCTGCAGATCGAAGGTCTCGGCATCGACTATATCCAGCGCCGGGCCGACCTGATCGAAGCGGTGACGCTGGAGGACGTCAAGGCAGTGGCCAAGCGCTTGCTGTCGACCGAACCAGCCGTCATGATCGTCGGACCGACGGTGTCGTTCGGCAAGGGATGAGATGATGCACGGGCGCGTGGCCTCCGGGGTTGGAAGCCGGACGAATCCCACCTTCGCCATCGCCTTCGGTGGTGGCGGTGCGCGAGGCCTCGCCCACATCCATGTCATCGAGGCGATGGACGAACTCGGCATCCGGCCGGTCGCCATCGCCGGCTCGTCCATCGGCGCGATTCTGGGGGCAGGCATGGCCGCCGGCATGACGGGCCGCGACATCCACCGCTACGCGCACTCCGTCCTGAGCCGCCGCGCCGAAGTCGCTGCGAGGATGTGGCGGGCGCGGCCCGGCACTTTCGCCGAGTTCATGGACGGCGGACTGCGGGTGACGCAGTTCAACGTGGAGCGGATCGTACGGGCATTCCTGCCGGCGCAGATTCCCCCGAGTTTCGAGGAACTCGAAATCCCCCTGCAGGTGACGGCGACGGACTTCTTCCGCCACGAGCAGGTCGTCTTCGAGGAGGGAGAGCTGCTGTCGGCGCTTGCCGCGTCCGCCGCCATACCCGCCGTGTTCCGTCCGGTCCGCCGCGACGGCCGCATCCTCATCGATGGCGGCATCTACAATCCTGTCCCCTTCGACCTCATCGAGGGCAAGGCCGACATCACCATCGCGATCGACGTCGTCGGCGCCCCCACGCCCTCGGGCAAGCGGATGCTGACCGCACTCGACCTCGTCTTCGGATCGAGCCAGCTGATGATGCAGTCGATCATCACCCTGCAGCTGAAGACCTGCCGTCCCTCGATCTTCCTGCGACCGCCCGTCTCGCGCTACCGGGTGCTGGATTTCATGAAGATGGAATTGGTCATGGCGCATACCGCGCCGGTGAAGGACGATCTCAAGCGGGCGATCGAGCAGGCCGTTAGAACGCACGAGCAGATCGAAGTCGCCTGAGGTCAGCCCGCCGTCGCCGCCTTTCCGGTGGTGAAGGGCGAATGGGAGGACGGCGGCGGTCCGGGCAGTGGCGGTCCGGGCGGCGGTTCGGAACCGATTCGGGCGACGACCCGGAAACACGTGACGGCGGAAACGATCCCGAACACGACCGCCCCGAGCGCCCAGCCGGCGATGACGCCGACCGCGCCGTAGAGGGTGGCGCCGAGCCAGACGAACGGGACCGTGCCCAAGGTGGCGCGTCCCCAGTTGAAGATGGTCGAGTATCCGGCATGGCCGAGGTTGTTGAAGGCCGCGTTCGAGACGAACAGCGCTCCATTGAACAGGAAGCTGCCCGCCGCGAACAGGCAGAAGAAGACGATGAGTTCGCGGGCCTCCGCGGTCGCGCCGAAGAGGGTTGCGAGTTGATGCCGGAACAGGGCCAGCAGCAGCCAGGCGCCAAGGACGTAGACCATGGTCACGATCAGGCTGTCGCGCATGACGGCGCGCAGGCGGTCGTAGCGCCGTGCGCCGAAGTTCTGGCCGAGAATCGGACCGACGGCACCCGAAAGCGCGAAGATCGCCCCGAAGGCGACCGGCACGATGCGTCCGATGATCGCCCAGCCCGCCACCGCATCGTCGCCGAAAAGCGCGATCTCGGCCGTCACGTACGCATTTCCGACAGGCGTGGCGAGTTGCGTCAGGACGGCCGGGATGCCGATCGCGAAATAGGGCCGCGCGACCGCCGACAGGCGTTTCAGGTCGGGCATGGCGACGAGCCCGTGGACGGTGCGTGCGCCATGCAGGCCGACGACCACCATGACCAGGCGTGAGAGGACGGTCGAGATCGCCGCTCCGTCCAGACCGAGATCCAGGCCGAAGATCAGAAGCGGATCGAGGATCGCGGCGGCCAAGCCGCTTGCAAGCGTCACGTACATTGCGCGACGCGCGTCGCCGGTGCCGCGCAGGATACCGGTGGTGCCCATTCCGATGGCCACGACCGGCGCTGATGGCAGCACGATCTGCAGAAAGCGCGTCGCCAGCGCCAGCGTCTCCCCGGTGGCGCCGAGCAGCGCCAGCAGCGGATTGAGGAAGGGCCAGACGCAGGCCGTGATGAGGGCGAGCGCCGCTCCCGTGAAGAGGATCGCCGCACCCCCCAGAGCCGCCGCTTCCGGCCTGCTGCCCCTTCCGAGCGCCCGCGACACCACGGCGGAGGTCGCGATGGTCAGGCCGATCGCCACCGAGACGGTGAAGAACATCAGCGTGCTCGCGAAGCCGATGGCCGCGGCGAGTTCCTGGACACCGAGGAGCGAAATGTAGAAGAGGTTCAGGGCGTCGACGATGAAGATGGCGATGAGGCCGATCGAGCCCGTCGCGGTCATCACGATGACGTGCCGCAAGGTGGAACCGGTGGTGAACTTGGCAGCCCCTCCGGCGCTGTGCGCCGGCATGGGTCGTTGTTGCGATGTCACCCGCGGCTCCTCGCGCTTGCAACGGCACCCTCCGGATGGGTGCCGCATGTCTTGCCTGTCATATAGCATCGCGCGCCAATGACGAGCGTGCGGCGGCCGGGAACTACCTCGGCTGCTCCTCGACGCCGTCGGGAAGCTCCGCCACCTTGTCCAGCCGGCGGCTTTCGCGCCTCGGCTTGACGAGGGGCTCGGGCGTGGAAGGGCGATCCTCGCGGCCGCTCGCCTCGGCCGCCTGGATCGACAGGCGTTCCTCGTCGCGCCGCCGAACGTCGTCGACCACCCCGGTCACCGTGGCATCGTCGAATCCCATCGCTTCCAGGGTCCTGCGGCCGAAGGTGAGGCCGGATTCGAACGTCTCCCTGATCTCGTACTCAACATCGCGGGCGCGCAGCGAGAGCGTATGATTGCGATCGTAGGAGCGCACGAAGAGCCGTACGTGCGGGAACTCGCGCTGGATGAGATCGACGATCCTGTCGGTCGCCTCGCGTCCGTGCGTGCAGACCGCGACGATGCGCGCCTGGCGGATGCCAGCCGCCTCGAGCACGTCCTTGCGGCGGCCGTCGCCGAAGTAGATGCGGAAGCCGAACTTCTCGACCACCCTCACGCGGTTCGCGGAATGGTCGATGATGGTGACGCGTGCGCCGCCCGAGAGCAGGATCTGGGAGGCGATCTGGCCGAAACGGGAGAATCCGATCATCAGGACGTCCGAACCGGCGCCCTCGAAATCCTCGTCGATCGTCTCGTCTTCCTCCACCCGGATCAGGAACCTGGCCATGCCGATGGTGAGCGGCGTCGCGGCCATCGACAGGGTGATGATCGCGATCAGCAGCGAGGCGGTCGACTGCGGGAAGATGAAACCGGCCACCGCTGCAGAGAAGATCACGAACCCGAACTCGCCGCCTTGCGGCAGCAGCAGCCCGACCCTCACCGCGTCCGCGTGGCTCGATCCGAAGACGCGACAGAGCCCGAAGGCGATAACGGCCTTGACCGTCATGATCACGGGGACGGCAATCAGGATGGTCAGCCAATTCTCGACGATAATCTGGAGCTCGAGCGAGAGACCGACGGCCATGAAGAACACCGCCAGCAGAATGCCGCGGAAGGGCTCGATCGAGGTCTCCAGCTCGTGGCGGTATGATGATTCGGCGAGCATGACGCCGGCGATGAATGCGCCCATCGCCATCGACAGACCGGCATACTGCATGAGCGCGGCCGCGCCGAGCACGACGAAGAGCGCGGCGGCGATCATGGCCTCGCGGGCGCCGGTGTTGGCGATGATGCGGAAGAGGGGATTGAGCAGATAGCGGCCGCTGGCCAGCAGAACCGCGATGGCGAGCATCGCGATGGCGAAATCCTCGATGCCGCCCGGCTCCGTCTCGCCGGTTCCCGGCGAAAACAGCGGCAGCAGCGCCAGCAGCGGGACGATCGCGAGATCTTGGAACAGCAGGATCGAAAAGGAGGTCTGGCCATAGCGGTGGTTGCGATCGCCGCTCTCTTCCAGAAGCTGCAGGGCGAAGGCGGTCGACGACAGGGCCAGCGTGAAGCCGATGATCGTCGCGATCTGCCACGTGAGATCCGTGAGCGCCAGCGCCAGTCCCGTCAGCACGGCGCCGGTGACGACGACCTGCGCCGCGCCGAGCCCGAATATATCGCGGCGCATCGCCCAGAGCCGCGACGGCTTGAGTTCCAGGCCGATGATGAAGAGCAGGAGGACGACGCCGATTTCGCCGAAATCCAGGAACTCCTCGCCGCCGGCAATCAAGGTCGCCACGGGGCCTATGATGATGCCCGCCGCGAGGTAGCCGAGGACGGTCGCAAGCCCGACGCTCTTGAACGTCGGTGCGGCGACGGCGACTGCACCGAGGAGCAGGAGCACTTCCGTGAACTCGCTCGCTTCGGCAGCCATCGACGTTCCCCGCTAAGCTTCGGCCGCTGCCGGCCGGCCAGATTGCCGCCCGGCGCCCATTGCACATGTCCGACCGGAGCCATAGATGGTCCGGTAACGAGAAGCCCGTCTCGAAAGCGGGCGATGCGCTCGCGCCAGGGCGAGTCAACCGGAACTATTGCATGTCCTTGAACACAGACAAACTCAACGATGTGGTGGCTTCGCTCGTCGAGGCTGCCCGGCGCGCGGGAGCCGACGGATCGGATGCCGTGGCGGTGCTCGGACGCTCGACCAGCGTCACCGTGCGTCTTGGAAAGGTCGAATCGACCGAGGCATCGGAAGGCGACAACATCGCCCTGAGGGTCTTTCTCGGCAAACGCGTGGCGAGCGTCTCGGCCACGATCGATGCGGACGTCGACATGCTTGCCGAGCGGGCCGTGGCTATGGCGAGGGTTTCGCCGGAAGACCCGTACCAGGGCCTTGCGGACGAAAGCCGCCTCGTCAGGGACATACCCGACCTCGACCTGTTCGATTCGACGGAGGTCTCGGCGGACCGGCTGCGCGAGGATGCCCTGGCCGCCGAGGAGGCGGCGCTCGCCGTCAACGGGGTGACGAACTCCAGCGGCGGCGGCGCCAGTGCCGGCATCGGCGGCCTCGTGCTCGCAACCTCGGCCGGCTTCCTCGGCCGGTACGTCACCTCGCGGTTCTCGCGCTCGGTCAGCGTCATCGCGGGCGAGGGAACCGGGATGGAGCGGGACTACGATTTCTCCTCGCGGCTCTATTTCGGCGAACTCGATTCGCCGCAGGCGATCGGCCGCCGTGCCGGGGAGCGGGTGGTGAAGCGGCTCGGCGCGCGCAAGGTCAGGAGCGGTCCGGTGACGGTCGTCTACGATCCGCGCGTGGCGCGCGGCATCGCCGGGCATCTCGCCGGCGCCATCAACGGTGCCTCGGTGGCGCGCAAGACCAGCTTCCTGCGCGACATGATGGGCAAGCAGATCGCCTCGACCGGCATCACCGTCACCGACCATCCGCGCCGGCCGCGCGGACCCGCCTCCAGGCCGTTCGACGGCGAGGGGGTCGGCGGCGAGACGCTGACGATGGTGGACGAGGGCGTGCTGAAGCACTGGTTCCTGTCGACCTCGGTGGCGCGCGAACTCGGGCTCGAGACCAACGGGCGCGGCTCACGGTCGGGCTCTTCGGTGAACCCGTCCTCGACCAATCTCGCCATCGAACCGGGCTCGGCCACGCCTCAGGATCTGATCGGATCGCTGAAGCGCGGCTTCTACGTGACCGAAGTCTTCGGTCAAGGCGTCAACATGGTGACGGGCGAGTACAGCCGCGGCGCGTCCGGCTTCTGGATCGAGGACGGCGAACTGGCCTATCCGGTCTCGGAGGTGACGATCGCATCCAACCTCAAGGACATGTTCATGAACATGGTCCCTGCTGACGACATCGACCGTAATTTCGGCACCGCGGCACCGACGCTGCTCATCGAAGGGATGACCCTTGCAGGAGAGTGACGCCGGGAACCCAGGGATAACGGCCGACCTCGACCTCATCCGCGGGGCGGCCGGCGAGGCCGCGCGGATCGCGATGAGCTACTTCTGCAAGGCGCCCGAAGTCTGGATGAAAGAGGGCAGTTCGCCGGTGAGCGAGGCGGACTACGCCGTCGACCGTTTCCTGCGCGAGGAACTGACGAGAGCCCGGCCGGACTATGGCTGGCTGTCGGAGGAGACCGCCGATTCGCCCGGGCGGCTGTCGGCGGCGCGGACTTTCGTCGTCGATCCGATCGACGGTACCCGGGCGTTTCTGGAACGCAAGCAGACATGGTGCGTCAGCATCGCGGTCGTCGAGGAAGGCGTTCCCGTCGCCGGCGTGCTCGACTGTCCCGCGCTCGACGAGATCTACTGGGCCGCCGCGACGGGGCCTGCGTTCCAGAATGGACGGGCGATATCCGTACGCCCGACGCTCGCACGGCCGGAGATCGGCGGGCCGAGAACGATCTTCAAGATGCTTCCCGACGCCCTGAGGGAGCGGGTCGCGACGGCCAGCTACGTGCCTTCGCTCGCCTATCGGCTGGCGTTGCTGGCGCGGGGCAGCCTCGATGCCGCCCTCGTGAAGCCAAATTCCCATGATTGGGATCTCGCCGCCGCCGACCTCATCCTCAGGCAGGCCGGCGGAAGCGTGGTCGACGAGCACGGGCATAACCTCACCTATGCGGGGCCCGACGTGCGGCACGACATGCTGGTGGCCGGCAGCGATCCGCTGCTTTCGGAGATACTGGACGCGCTGGCCTCGCGCGACCGCGGAATGGTTCCAAATGCCCGTGGAATGATCTAATCAGTCCCGGTTTCTCAACTTCGCACATGCGGGAAAAAGAATGACGGAAACAGCTGGCGAAAAGCAGCTCCTGCATCTGGTGTTCGGCGGCGAACTGTCGTCGCTGACGAGCACGCAGTTCCGCGACCTGAACGACATGGACATCGTCGGCATCTATCCCGACTACAAGTCGGCGGAGGCCGTCTGGCGCTCCAAGGCGCAGGAAACGGTGGACAATGCCCATATGCGCTACTTCATCGTGCACCTGCACAGGCTTCTCGATCCCGAGGCCGCGGGAGTGAGCCTGACGCCAGGCAAGGCTCGATGAGCGAGAGCGGCCCGATCGCGTCCGCTCGCGACATGAGCGGCGTATCCAAACCGAAAGCCTCCAGACGGAAGCTCTCGAAATCGCTGTGGCGATCGATTCGCGCCCCACTGGCCGACTCGCGTTTTGCAGCCGATGCCATCGCCTCGGTGCTCGCACTTGCGCTTCGCTTCGTCTTCGCCACCAACCGGCGGCATCCGGGCTCCGACGATCTCGATCCGATCTACGCCGAACATGCGCCCGGCATCGTCGTTTTCTGGCACGGTCAGCACCTTCTCGGTCCCTGCCTGAAGCCGAAATCCCTGACCATGTCGGCCTTGTTCTCGCGCAGCCGCGATGCCGAGCTCAATGCACGCATCGCCGAGCGCTTCGGGTTCATCGCGGTTCGCGGTTCGGGTGGCCGAGACTCCTCTCGGAGCCGCCAAAAAGGCGGGGCCCGCGCTCTCATCACCCTGAAGAGGACGATCGACCGCGGATCCTCGGTCGCGATGATCGCCGACATTCCGCACGGCACGCCACGCGAGGCCGGGCTGGGAGTGGTCATGCTCGCGCGGTTCTCCGGCCGCCCGATCGTTCCGCTCGCGCTCGCCACGAGCCGCCGCAAGGTGCTGGAAGGTACGTGGGACAAGACGACGATCAACCTGCCCTTCGGCCGCAAGGCGATCGTCGCCGGCGAGCCGATCTACGTGCCTGCGAATGCCAGCGACGAGGAACTGGAGGCGAAGCGGGTCGCCGTGACCGCCAGCCTGAATGCCGCAACCGAAAAAGCTTACCGGCTGGTCGACGACCCGTCATGAGCGAACGCTGGGCTCGAGCCATGCTCACCGCGTACCGCTTCGCAGGCGCGGCGGCCTATCCGCTGGTGGGCGGATACATCGCCTGGCGAACCACCAAGGGCAAGGAGGAGCGGACGCGTCGCCGCGAACGCTACGGGTTCTCCACCGTGGCGCGGCCCGCCGGTCCGCTGGTCTGGGTGCATGCGGCGAGCGTCGGAGAATCCAACGCGGTCATTCCTCTCGTGGAACGGATCGCCGGTTTCGGCATCAACGTGGTCTTCACGACCGGAACGGTGACCTCCGCCCGCGTCGTCAAGGAGCGTTGCGGCGATCGTGTTCTGCATCAGTACGTCCCGCTCGATCTGAAGCCGGCAGTGAGCCGCTTTCTCGACCACTGGGTGCCGGACCTCGCGATCATTGCGGAATCGGAAATCTGGCCGATTACCATCCTGGAACTGGGCGCACGCCGCGTGCCCCAGGTCCTCGTCAACGGCAGACTTTCGGATTCATCCTTCGCGGCGTGGAAGAAGCGGCTCTATCTGGCG
Source organism: uncultured Alphaproteobacteria bacterium (assembly GCA_963747465.1). Lineage (GTDB taxonomy): Bacteria > Pseudomonadota > Alphaproteobacteria > Rhizobiales > Rhizobiaceae > Aquibium. Next base: position 771,945 of record CAVVFC010000001.1, on the reverse strand, counting down.
GAGGCATTGTTCGAGAATCTGGCGCATGTGGCCGCCCAGTCGGAAATCGATGGAGAGCGGTTCCGCGAACTCGGCGCCCGCCCGGTATCGGTCTCCGGCAATCTCAAGGTCGATACCGATCCGCCCGTCGTCGTGGACGAAAGCCTGCACCAGATCCAGGCGAGCATAGCGGGACGGCCGATATGGGCGGCGATTTCCACGCATGAAGGGGAGGAAGACGCCGCGGCCGAGGTGCACGAACTCCTCAAGAAGAAGCGTCCCGACATCCTGACGATCATCGTCCCGCGCCATCCCGAGCGCGGCGAGAGCCTGCGGGGCTTGCTGACAGGGCGCGGCCTCAAGGTGGCGCAACGCAGTCGCGGCGAAGCCATCGAGCCTGACACCGACATCCTGCTCGGCGATACAATCGGCGAGATGGGGCTTTACCTGCGCCTCACCGAGATTGCCTTCGTCGGACGGTCGCTGACGGCGGACGGAGGGCAGAACCCGCTCGAACCCGCCATGCTGAACACGGCGGTGCTGTCGGGCCGAAACGTCCAGAACTTCAGGGTCGCCTATCAGAAGCTGATCGAACGGGGCGGTGCGCGGCTCATCGCCGACCGCGACATGCTGGCCGGCGCCGTCAATTTCCTGCTCGGCAACGAGGCCAAGCGGCACGAGATGATGAATGCCGGCGTCGAGGCGGTGAGCGAAATGCGCGGCGCACTTCAGGCCACGCTGAAGGCCCTCGAACCTTTCATCCACCCGCTGATCGTTAAGGCCCGTCTCGAGGACGGCAACGGCAAGAGACGGTGAGCCCGTGAGCGGTGAAGCGCCTCCGTTCTGGTGGGAGAAGCCGGACTGGCGAGCGCTGGTCCTCTCACCGTTTTCCGCCGTCTACGGCCTCGTCGCCTCGCAGAGGATGACAACCGCCCGGCGAGAGCGGCTGCCGGTGCCGGTGCTGTGCGTCGGAAACTTCACCGTCGGAGGAGCGGGCAAGACACCGACGGTGATTGCCCTCGCGGAAGCGGCGCGCGGTTCCGGCAGAAAACCGGGCATCCTGTCGCGCGGCTATGGCGGCAGCCTCTCCAGGCCGCACGTCGTCGACCCCCGACACGACAGCGCGCGCCACGTCGGCGACGAACCGATGCTTCTGGCTTCACACGCCCCGGTGGCGGTCACGCCCGACCGCGCGGCGGGGGCCCGGCTGCTGATCGATGCCGGCTGCGACTTCCTGATCATGGACGATGGCTTCCAGAGCGCGCGCATACACTTCGACCATGCCCTGCTGGTGGTCGATGCGCGGCGGGGACTGGGGAACGGCTACACGTTGCCGGCCGGTCCGATGCGTGCGCCGCTGGTCAGCCAGTTGCGGTTCGCCGATGCGCTGCTTGCGATCGGCGAGGGTGACGCTGCGGAGGAGGCAGTGCGCAAGGCAGCCCGCGCAGGCCGCCCGGCCCACCGCGCCGCGATCGAGCCGCGCGATTCCGACAGGTTCGAGAACCTGCCCCTGCTCGCGTTCGCGGGCATCGGCGATCCCGAAAAATTCTTCGAGACCGTGAGGAGCGCCGGCGGAGACCTCAGAAGGACGCGGAGCTTCGGCGACCATCACGCCTTTTCGGAAACGGACATCGCGGAACTCGAAGCCGAAGCCGATGCGGAAGGGCTGCGGCTGGTGACGACGACCAAGGACGCGGTTCGATTGCGCGACGGGTCGGCAGCCTCCCGCTCCATGGCGGAGCGTACGCTGGTGATTGAGATCGCTCTCGTCTTCGAGGATCCGCGTGTGCCGGGAAAAGTCGTGGAATCGACGCTCGGCGCCTTCGCGCGCCGCCAGCATGGCGTTTCGCGCACCAGCTGACGCGATACCGCCGCCAAGTTCGAGCAACACAGGAAGCAACTCGGACCGGCGATGTGAACATCGCGATGGATCAGCCGCGCTTGCGCAGACCCGGATTGGCGTCGATCTCGCGGGCGAGCGAAACGGCGGCGCTGACATAGGCTTCCTGGCGGGCCACGGACCAGTATCTCAACTCGTCGAGCGGGATCGACTCGCCCGTCACAGCGCAACGCACGAACGATCCCGGGCTGGCGACCTGAAAGTCGCCGTCCAGATAGCGGATGCGCGCTTCCTTCGCGCCGGGGCCTTCGAAACGGTTCATTCGTAATGCTTTCTTCCGCGCCTAAGCGCCATAATTCTTCCGGACGGTCAAGCGGGCGCGACGTGCGGGATGGGGAGGGATGACGCAGGATTCTCCTACCGGCGCCCGAAAAGCCGTTCGATGTCCTCGAGCTTGAGCTCGATATAGGTCGGCCGACCGTGATTGCACGTGCCCGAGCCCGGCGTCGCCTCCATGTCTCGCAGCAGCGCGTTCATCTCCTCGGGCCGCAGCCGCCGACCCGAGCGAACCGAACCGTGGCAGGCCATGGTGGCGGCGATCGCGTCGAGCCGCTGCTTCAGTCCGTCCGCCGAATCGGTGTCGGCGATCTCGTCGGCGAGGTCCCGGACCAGTCCCTGCACGTCGGTCTCACCGAGCAGGGCGGGGGTCTCGCGCACGGACACGGCGCCGGGGCCGAAACGCTCCAGTCCCAGGCCGAAGCGCCTCAGGGTGTCGGCGTGTGCAGCGAGCCGTTCCGCATCGTCCTCCGGCAGGTCGACGATCTCCGGAAGCAGCAGCATCTGGGCGGGCAGGGGACGCAAATGGATCGCCTGCTTCAGCGCCTCGTAAACCAGGCGTTCGTGGGCGGCGTGCTGGTCGACGATGACGAGAGAGTCCTCCGTCTGGGAGACGATGTAGTTCTCGTGGACCTGAGCGCGCGCGGCGCCGAGTGGCGTCCGCTGCAGGTGCGCCTGCGCCTCGGCGATGTCGGCCCGCGCATCGGCGCTCGGCTGCCGCGCATGTTCGAAGACGGCCTGCGCCGCCTCGCCGAAGCCGCCGGCGAGCGGTCGTCCCGGCGACTGTGCGACGTCGTAGCTGCCGCCTGGCCAGCTTCGTCCGGGAGCGTCATGGGGCGGTCGGAAACTGCCATGGTCGGCCGGCGGGCCGGCCCGGAAGGCGGCGAGCATGCCAGCGGTTCCCGATGTCGCCGGACGCATGCCGGCAGCGGCTAGCGCCTCGCGTATCGAGCCGATGATCAGGCCGCGCACCAGACCGGGATCGCGGAAGCGCACGTCCGCCTTGGCCGGATGGACGTTGACGTCGACCAGCGCCGGATCGAGCGAAAAGAACAGTGCGCAGAGCGCATGGCGGTCGCGCGGCAGCACATCGGCGTAGGCGGCGCGGATGGCTGCCGCCACCTGCCGGTCGCGGACCGGTCGGCCGTTGACATAGGCATATTGCTGGAGGGCATTGGCGCGTGTGAACGATGGTATGGAGACCTGCCCGGCGAGGCGCACGCCTTCGCGCGCGGCATCGAGGGCGAGCGCGTTCTTCGGGAATTCGTTTCCGAGCACCTTGGCGAGGCGGCGCAGGCGTCCATCCCCGTCGTCGCTCTCCGCCGGGAGATCGAGCCGCATGCGGTCCGCGCCGGTCAGCGTGAAGCGCACCTGCGGAAAGGCGACCGCGATGCGCTTCACGACGTCGGTGATGGCCGAGGTCTCGGCGCGCTCGCCCTTCATGAATTTCAGCCGCGCCGGGGTCGCGAAGAAGAGGTCGCGCACCTCGACCTGCGTGCCGCGGTTGGCGGCGGCGGGGCGCGGGCCGGAGAGCCTGCCGCCCTCGACCACGATCTCCATGGCCTGGCCGGCCTCGGCGGTGCGCGAGCGGATCGTCAGCCGCGCCACCGAACCGATGGAAGGCAGCGCCTCGCCGCGGAAGCCGAGCGAGCGGATGTCGTGGATGTCGTCGGAGAGCTTGGACGTGCAGTGGCGGGCGACGGCGAGCGGCAGGTCGTCCGCGGAAATGCCCGATCCGTCGTCGACGACGCGGATGAGGTTCAGCCCGCCGCCGGCCGTGACGATCTCGACGCGGGTGGCACCGGCATCGAGCGCGTTCTCGACCAGTTCCTTGACGACGCTGGCGGGCCGCTCGATCACTTCGCCGGCGGCGATCTGGTTGATGATGGTCTCTGAAAGCTGGCGGATGGACATCCCGCCACCATAGCCGGATTCGCGTGCGCCAAGAAGCGCCGGCGTGCGGATGCGGCGAGGCGCAAACAGGTGATCGCAGGGCGCTACACGGGCTATCGCGCGGCATTCCCCCCGAAATAGGCTGGTGGCGTGATCGGGAGGTGCCATGATGCCGACGATAGATGAGAGCCGGACTCGACGGGAGCGATCCGGCCGGCAGGCCCGCCGGGAGCAACGCAGCCACGGCTCGGCCGGTCCGGGACGCCCCTACATCATGCGCAACATCCCGACCTACGACATCCTGTCGGAAGAAAACCTGGTGCGGATCGAAGCGACGGCCGACCGCATCCTCGCCGAGATCGGCATCGAGTTCCGCGACGATCCGGCAGTGCTCGACCACTGGAAGCGGGCCGGCGCCGAGGTCGACGGCGCGCTGGTGAAGTTCGAGCCGGGGCTGCTGCGCGAGGTGCTGAAGACCGCGCCCGCCGAGTTCACCCAGCATGCCCGCAACCCGGCGAAATCGGTGTCGATCGGCGGCAGGTCGGTCGTCTTCTCGCCGGCCTACGGCTCACCCTTTGTCATGGACCTCGACCGCGGCCGACGCTACGGCACGATCGAGGACTTTCGCAACTTCATCAAGCTGGCGCAGGCCTCGCCCTGGCTGCACCACTCGGGCGGCACGATCTGCGAACCCGTCGACGTGCCGGTCAACAAGCGCCACCTCGACATGGTCTATTCCCACATCCGCTATTCGGACCGGCCGTTCATGGGCTCGGTGACGGCGGAGAGCCGCGCGGAGGACTCGATTCAGATGGCGCGGATCGTCTTCGGCGAAGAATTCACCGACCGCAACTGCGTCATCCTGGGCAACGTCAACGTCAATTCGCCGCTGGTCTGGGACGCTACCATGACAGCCGCGTTGCGCGCCTATGCGCGGGCCAATCAGGCGGCGGTGATCGTCCCGTTCATCCTGGGGGGTGCCATGGGGCCGGTGACCAATGCCGGCGCGATTGCGCAGGCGCATGCCGAGACGATGGCCGGATGCGCTCTGACGCAGCTCGAACGTCCCGGCGCGCCGGTCATCTACGGCAACTTCCTGTCGTCCATGTCGCTGCGCTCGGGCTCGCCCACCTTCGGCACGCCGGAGCCGGCGATCGGCTCGATGGTGATCGGCCAGCTGGCGCGCCGGCTCGGCCTGCCGCTGCGCTGCTCGGGGTCCTTCACCACGTCCAAGCTGCCGGACGCGCAGGCGATGAACGAAAGCACCATGTCGATGCTGGCGGCCGTGCATTGCGGCGCCAACTTCATCCTCCATTCGGCCGGCTTCCTCGACGGGCTGCTGTCCATGTCCTACGAGAAGTTCATGATGGACGCCGATTACTGTGGCGCGCTGCACACCTATCTCGACGGCGTGACGATCGACGACAACCAACTGGCGCTTGAGGCCTTCCGGGAGGTCGGGCCGGGCAACCATTTCTTCGGCTGCGCTCACACGATGGCGAACTACGAGACGGCCTTCTGGGATTCCGGGGTGGCCGACAACGAGCCTTTCGAGAAATGGGAGGCGGCGGGAAGCCACGATGCCGCCTTCCGCGCCAACCGCAAATGGAAGCAGGCGCTGGCGGACTACGAGGCGCCGCCCCTCGATGAGGCAATCGACGATGCGCTCCAGGATTTCATGGCGCGCAGGAAGGCGCAGACCGAAGACGCGTGGTACTGACCGGTCAGCGCTCGAGCCAATCCTCCATTTCGAGCACGCGCTCGCGCGTCATGCCCAGCATGCAGGCAGCTCCCTCGACCTCGGCGACCGCACCCGCGCGCGTGCGGTACCACTCGCAGTTGGCGTCGCGATAGCTGATCCATTTGCGCTGCGCTGTGTGGAACGCCTCGCGCGCCTCGCCCGAAAGGCTGGTGTCGAGACTGTGATAGGCGAGGTTCAGACGCACGTCCCATTCGTCGAGGATGGCAAACGTGCATCCGACCATTTCGGCGCTGTCGGACTTGGCACATCGTTCGTCTTCGCCCGCATACCAGCCGCTTCCTGCGATGGCGGGCGCGCACATGGCGATGGAGATGATCGGCAGGGCCACCAGTCTGCGCATGGGCATCGATTCCTTTGCGGGTAACGCAGCCTGTCGTGGAACGGAAGAACAGGCAAGCGTGCCGCAGCCGTTCCTGCTAGTCATCGGCCTTGCCACAGCCGGGGAACCACATGCGCCGCCATTCATTCACGAGCCTCGTCCTATTTTCTCTCGCCGCGGCTTCGTCCGCGCAGGCCGGCCCCGCGTCCGATGCGGTGCGCTTCTTCTACGATCCGGTTCGCTGGGAGGCCGATCCCGAAATCCGCGACCGCTTCACCGGCCCGGCCAAGGTGCTGTTCGACGCCAATGACACCATGCCCGAGGGCGAAATGGGCTGCCTGGACTTTGCCCCTTCCATCGACGGGCAGGACTATGACGACGCCACCGTGGAGCAGACGCTGGAGCTGGAGGAAGCAGTGAACGGCGGCAGCGCCACGGTGACGGCGCGGTTGCAGCTGTTTGCTGGCGAGGAAGAGTTGCGCCGCGTCATCGAATGGTCCCTGGTCGAGGAGAGCGGCGCCTGGAAGGTCGCCGACATCGCCTCGCCGGCCAGCGGCTGGAGGCTGGGCGAATTCAGCTGTCCGCCAGAGGAGTAACGCTGCCGGCGCGCCCGGAGATTCGGGCGCGTTGCACGGAATGTGGAAGCGGCGGCGGGTGCGTGATAGGATTTCTTGCGCAGATCGCGCAGCGAGGTGGAAATAATCGCCGTCCGCCACGGTGCTCGGAATCCTCGAACCATGCCCGCCAGATCCCGTTAGCCGAGCTATGACCGACCCTCTTCTCCAGCCGTACCATTTGAAGCACCTGACGCTGAAGAACCGCGTCATGTCGACCGCGCACGAGCCGGCCTACTCCGAAGACGGGCTGCCCAAGGAGCGCTACCGCCTTTATCATGCCGAGAAGGCGAAGGGCGGCATGGCACTGACCATGACGGCGGGCTCCGCGCTGGTGTCGCGCGACAGTCCGGCCGCGTTCGGCAACCTCCACGCCTGGAAGGACGAAATCGTCCCATGGCTGTCGGAACTCGCCGATGCCTGTCACGAGCACGACTGCAAGGTGATGATCCAGCTCACCCATCTCGGGCGTCGGACGGGATGGAACAAGGCCGACTGGCTGCCGGTGCTGTCGGCCTCGCCGGTGCGCGAGCCGGCGCACCGCGCCTTCCCCAAGGAGGCGGAGGACTGGGACATCGAACGCATTATAGCCGACTATGCCTCGGCCGCGCAGCGCATGAAGGAGGCGGGGCTCGACGGCATCGAGTTCGAGGCATACGGCCACCTGATGGACTCCTTCTGGTCGCCGGCGACCAACCGGCGGTCCGACGAATACGGCGCCGACACGCTCGGCAACAGAATCCGCTTTTCCATGCAGGTCATCGATGCGGTTCGCCAATCGGTCGGACCGGACTTCGTCGTCGGCATCCGGCTGGTCGCCGACGAGGACTGGGAGAAGGGGCTTTCGCGCGAGGATGGCGTCGAGATCGCGCGGCGGCTGGTTTCGTCCGGCAAATTCGACTTCCTCAACCTCATCCGCGGGCACATCGAAACGGACGCGGCGCTGACGGACGTGATCCCGATCACCGGCATGCGTTCGGCGCCGCATCTCGATTTCGCGGGCGACGTGCGCGCAGCGACGAAGTTCCCGGTCTTCCATGCCGCCCGCATTTCGGATGTCGCCACCGCGCGGCATGCCATCGCGACGGGCAAGCTCGACATGGTGGGCATGACGCGCGCGCACATCGCCGACCCGCACATCGTGCGGAAGGTCATGGCCGGCGAGGAGCACCGCATCCGCCCTTGCGTCGGCGCCACCTATTGCCTCGATCGCATCTACGAGGGCGGCGAGGCGCTGTGCATCCACAATGCCGCGACCGGCCGCGAAAGGACCATTCCGCATGTGATTGCGCGAGCCGAGGGATCCCCGCGCAAAATCGTCGTGGTCGGGGCCGGCCCGGCCGGGCTGGAAGCGGCCCGCGTCGCGGCGGAACGCGGAAACGTGGTGACGGTGCTGGAAGCAACGTCCCAGGCGGGAGGGCAGGCCCGGCTCGCCGCGCTCAACCCGCGCCGCCGGGAACTGATCGGCATCGTCGACTGGCGGCTGGCCGAACTGGAGCGACTGGGGGTCGAGACGCGTTACGATCTGTGGGCGGGGAGCGAGGACGTCTTGGCCCTGGAGCCGGACGTGGTGGTGATCGCCACCGGCGGCATGCCGCAAAACCCGCCGCTCGAAGAAGGCGACGACCTCGTCACCTCCAGCTGGGACATCGTGGCCGGAACGGTGAAGCCGGCCGAGACCATGCTGATCTACGACGACAATGGCGGGCACCAGGGCATGACGGCGGCCGAGATGGCGGCCAGTGCGGGGGCCGCGGTCGAACTGGTCTCGCCGGAGCGCTTCTTCGCACCGGAGATGGGCGGTATGAACCACGTGCCCTACATGCGTGCCTTCCATCGCCACGGCGTCACCGTCACGATCAACACCAGGCTGGCGGGGGTGCGCCGCGACGGAAACATGCTCGTTGCGACGCTGACCTCCGATTTCGAACCCGGATGGCGGTCGGAACGGCGTGTCCATCAGGTGGTGACCGAACACGGGACGCTGCCGAACGACGAGCTCTATTTCGCGATGAAGCCCCTGTCGCGCAACCTTGGCGCGATCGACTACGGGAATATGACGGGTGACGGCGGGATATTCCCGCAACGCGAGCCGGAAGGCCGGTTCGACCTCTGCCGAGTTGGCGACGCCGTCGCATCGCGGAACATCCATGCCGCAATCTATGACGGCATCAGGTACGCACTTCGCTTCTGATCAGGCGGCCTGCCCTGCGGCGGTCACTTCGGACGGGTTGTGCCGCTGGGCGCGTTTCGGTTCGTGCTGTGCCAGCCAGTCGCGCATGTTCTCGGCGGGCATGGGGAACGAGATGGCATAGCCCTGTACCTCGTTGCAGCCAAGTTCGGCCAGTTGCGTCAGCTCGGCATCCGTTTCGGCACCTTCGGCCACTATCCCGATGCCCAGTCCCTGGGCAAGTTCGGTCAGGGCCCGCACGATCTGCGCATGCCGCGCATTGCTGTCGATGTTCTGAACGAAGCGGCGGTCGATCTTGAGCCGGTCGATCTCGCGCGGATCGACATGAGTGAGCGAGGCGTAGCCGGTTCCGAAATCGTCGAGTTCGAGCTGGATGCCGGCCGTGCGCAACTGGCGCAGGGTTGCCGCGATGCCTGTCTTCTCGTCGTCCAGGATGACGGATTCAATGATCTCGAGGGCCAGGTTCTCTGGCGGAAGTCCTTCTTCCCTCAGGACCTGGAACAGGAATTCGGCGAAGTCCGGCTGTGACAGTTCGTCGCCCGAGGCGTTGAGCGCGAGGCGCCCGAAATCGAACCCGTCGCGATGCCAGGCCGCTGCCGCCGCGATGGCCTTCCTGAACACGATGCGGCCGACCGCAGGCATGAGGCCGCTCCTTTCCGCGATGGGGATGAAGGCGGACGGGGAGATCCACCTCGGACTTCCACCGAACCAGCGCCTCCAGCCCCTTCACGGTGCGATCCTCCAGCGAAACCTGCGGCTGGAAGCAGACGTTGAATTCGCGGTTGGCGATGGCGACGACAAGCCGGCGTTCAATCTCCTGGCGGTCTGCGATCTCGCGTCTGAGGTCGTCGGTGAAGAAGGAGTAATTCCCGCCGCCGGCCTTTTTGGCCGCATAGAGCGCCACGTCGGCGCGGACCAGAAGGTCAGAGCCGCGACCGCCGTCTTCCGGAGAGATGGCGATACCGGCGCTGGCGCCGGGCTTGATCGTCGTCCCCTCGTAGTCGATGGGCTGGTTGATGGCACGAAGGACACCTTCGGCGAGTGCTGCGATCTCGTTGTTGTTGCCGTCGCGCCGGTTGGCCACGAGGACGAATTCATCGCCGCCGAGCCTGACGCAGAGATTGGTGTCACGGCTCGCTTTTCGCATCCGCTCGGCAGTGACCGCCAGAACGTGGTCGCCGGCCGCGTGTCCGAGCGTGTCGTTGACCTGCTTGAAGCGGTCGAGGTCGAACTGGATGACGGCCAGACCCTGGCCCTGTGCCTCCGCCTCCTCGATCAGCGTCGCAAACCGGTGCTTCAGGAAGGCACGGTTGTAGAGCCCGGTCAGCCCGTCATGAATGGCGTTGTGGGCCATCGAATTGCGTGCTTCCACGAGCTGATCGGTACGCTTGCCGATCATCGCCGCCATGGGGCGGAAAATGAAGATGGCGACCAGCAGAATCACCGCCAGGGTCATGAAAAACAGCGCACGATGCATCTGAAGCAGCGTCGCAAGCCTTTCGCGGCCAGCGGCCACCAATCGCTCTCCGAGCGCGGCATAGCCGTCCATGGTCGCAGTGGCGACGACCTCGTCTAGGCGCGCCCGTTCCTTGCCGGCGCGATAGCCGATGGCGCTGTTGTCCTGCTTCAGTTCGGTTTCCAGCGCCGACGCGAAGCGCCATCCGTTGGCTGCCAGGCTGCTGGAGAAGTAGTCGAGATGATAGGGTTTGGCGAACAGGACGCTTTCGACAGCGGCGGCGTCCTCGGGCGCGCCGGACAGCGCGTCGGCATCAAGCTCGTCAAGCAGGACATCATAGTTGGTTTCGAACTCGGCGGTCGCCTGCTGCAGTGCCTTGACCAGTTCAGGCCGGCGGAAGGCCGGAGCCGTGTCGGCGGCATTCGCCAGGAAGACCACGCGCTGGGAGAGCGCGCGCTGTGCGCTCGCGAGAGCGATGACTTGCTCGTTGCGCTGCTGCGCCGAAAGCATCTGTTGCAGGAGCATGAACGACGCGAGCAGCATCGCGGCGATGATGAGAAGGGCCACCCAGTAGGCGAATTTGATGAGCGTGACCGGTTTGCCCAAACCGGCTTTCAAATTCGGCACTCTGATCATTGCGTCCCGTGGTCCCCGCGTCAGGTAGTCCTTGCCCGAGTGAAGCCTAAAGGCATCTGGTTAACTCGTGGGTATGCCACCTGTTTTCGGGACTGATACCTCGCCGGGTGGTTAGGGAAGGATTACCTTCGGCTAAAAAAGGTCCGGGCGCGCGCGGCGGTCGCGTTTCGGTTTCCAAACAGACACGGCTTGTTCTAGATAGGCGCAGCACAAAGAGACACGGCGGAATCGACCATGAACATCCAGAACCCGGCCAAGGCCACGGCTGCGAGCTTTGCCTGGAACGATCCCTTCCTCCTGGAGGACCAGCTCTCCGAGGACGAACGCATGATGCGTGATGCGGCAGCGAGCTTCGCGGCCGACAAGCTCGCGCCGCGGGTCGAAGAGGCCTACATGAACGAAACCACCGATCCGGCCATCTTCCGGGAAATGGGCGAGGCCGGGCTCCTCGGCGTGACGATCCCGGAAGAATATGGCGGGCTGGACGCAAGCTACGTGACATACGGGCTGGTTGCGCGCGAGGTCGAGCGCATCGATTCCGGCTACCGCTCCATGATGAGCGTGCAGTCCTCGCTGGTCATGTATCCGATCCACGCCTACGGCTCCGAGGAGCAGCGGAAGAAATACCTTCCGAAGCTCGCGTCGGGCGAGTTCATCGGCTGCTTCGGGCTGACCGAGCCCGATGCCGGTTCGGATCCCGGCGGCATGAAGACGCGTGCGGAAAAGACCGGCGGCGGATACCGGATCTCCGGCTCCAAGATGTGGATATCCAATGCGCCGATCGCCGACGTCTTCGTCGTCTGGGCAAAGTCTGCCGCGCACGACAACCAGATCCGCGGCTTCGTTCTCGAAAAGGGCATGAAGGGCCTGTCGGCGCCGAAGATCGGCGGCAAGCTTTCGCTTCGCGCGTCCATCACCGGTGAAATCGTGATGGAGAACGTCGAGGTCGGCGAGGATGCGCTGTTGCCGAACGTTTCGGGTCTCAAGGGGCCCTTCGGCTGTCTGAACCGCGCCCGCTACGGCATCTCCTGGGGTGCACTGGGCGCGGCGGAGGACTGCTGGTTCAGGGCACGGCAGTACGGGCTCGACCGCAAGCAGTTCGGGAAGCTGCTCGCCGCCACGCAGCTCTATCAGAAGAAGCTCGCCGACATGCAGACCGATATCGCGCTCGGGCTGCAGGGCTCCTTGCGCGTCGGCCGGCTGATGGACGAGGGCAAGATGGCGCCGGAGATGATATCGATCGTCAAGCGCAACAATTGCGGCAAGGCGCTCGACATCGCCCGGCAGGCTCGCGACATGCATGGCGGCAACGGCATCCAGATCGGCTACCACGTGATGCGTCATGCGCAGAACCTGGAAACCGTCAACACATACGAAGGTGCGCACGACGTGCATGCGCTGATCCTCGGACGCGCGCAGACAGGCATCCAGGCGTTCTTCTAGCAAGAGGCGGTGCCCGCGAGAAGCCGAAACGCGTAGCGGGAAATCCGCATCGCGGACCTCGATGGATGGATACCGGGAAGCGCTCGACTGTCGCCTGGAGCGACCAGTCGCAACCCGCCGATCTTTCGCTCGCGTCGCGCTTCCGGAAAGCCGGTGCGAGATGTTCGGCAGATCCCGTCAGGCCACGTCGCGCGTCTGCGGTCTGCCTTCGACGCAGACCCTGTTGCGTCCGGAAGACTTGGCGCGATAGACTGCTGCGTCCGCCTCTTCCATCAGGACGGACATGGGCTTCTGCTGGTCGGCATCGCGCGTCGACAGTCCGATGCTGACGGTCACCTGTCGCCTCAGCCGGTTCGCAGCATAGGTCTGGAGAGTTTCGACCCTGGCGCGGATGGACTCTGCGCGTTTCGAGGCTTCCTCGGGGGTCACTTCGGACAGGACGATGGCGAATTCCTCGCCGCCCAGGCGGGCGACGAGATCCCGCTCCGGCCGCACGCTGTGTACCAGGGTCTCCGCCACGGTCACGAGGCAGGCATCCCCTTCCACGTGGCCGAAGCTGTCGTTGTAGGATTTGAAGCGATCGATATCGACGATCATGAAGGCGCAGCGCCCCGGCATGGCGCGCGCAAAATTCATCAGGTGGCGGCGGTTTGCCACGCCCGTCAGCGGATCGGTATGGCTCTGGATTTCAAGCTCGCGGTTGGCGATCTCCAGCGCGGCGCTGCGTTCTTCGAGGCGCTGGGCAAGACGCTCGTTTTCGATCGAAAGCCGCAATGCGTTCGATATCTGGTCGCCGAGCACGCGACCGATGATGACGGCGAAGATGCCGAGCAGGAAGAAGCCGGTGGCGATAAGCCAGTTGAACTGCAGCGAACCGAAAACCAGGCCGATGGCGTAGGACCAGAAGATCGGCAGATGAAACAGGTTGTACGCCGGCAGATGAACGACGGACGGGATCGAGACCGTGACCGCGGCCAGACCGATGGACAGGGTCAGCAAGGCCTGGTGCTCGTTGGCGAAACTCAGCATCCAGCCACCGCCGATGCCCCAGGTGAGGCCGGACAGCAGATGCATGACGCTGACGAACCGGGACCAGCCCCGGGTGCTCCAGGCCGCCGGGATGCGTCGGGCGTAGAATTGAGTCGAAAGCAGGTTGGTGACGGCCACCGCCACGATGCAGGCGAGCCATACCAGCAGAACGATCGCGGTAGAAGGCGCCCAGTAGACGTAGACGGCGAAGGAAGCTCCGACGACGCTCAGGAATGATGCCGGCGACGACTGGAGCATCGCGTCCATCCGCATCGAAAGGATCGCGCGTTGTTCTTCCCTGTCGGCCGACCCTCCGATCACGGCAGCATGTCTCCTCGTTCAATGCCCGGAAGGCTATTCCGGCAGTCCTAACATTTGCTTTCCCCGACGACAGGATTGCCTCCGGCGGCTGCCCGCCGTGGGGCAAGCGGCCCCTCTGCGATTGTCTGCGGCAGTGGAATGCGCGACAAGGGAGCGGCGAGGTGGTCCATGACGAAGGCATTTCTCACGCATCTGGAGGGAGAACTCTCCGAACTGCGGCGGGCCGGGCTCTACAAGTCCGAACGCGTCATCACCTCGATGCAATCCGCACGGATCGAGGTTGCCGGTGGCAAGGTTCTGAACTTCTGCGCCAACAATTATCTCGGTCTCGCCGATTCGGAAGATCTGCGCCACGCTGCGAAGGCGGGTCTCGACCGCTACGGCTATGGGATGGCGTCGGTACGCTTCATCTGCGGCACGCAGGAGGAGCACAAGCAACTGGAGGCACGCATCGCCGCGTTCCTCGGCTTCGAGGATTCGATCCTCTATTCCTCCTGTTTCGACGCCAATGGCGGGCTGTTCGAAACACTGCTCGGCGAGGAGGACGCGGTGATCTCCGACGCACTGAACCACGCCTCGATCATCGACGGCGTTCGACTCTCCAGGGCGAGGCGATTCCGCTATTCAAACAACGACATGGCGGCGCTGGAAGAGGAACTGAAGAAGGCGGAGGGATGCCGCTTCAAGCTGGTCGCCACCGATGGCGTGTTCTCGATGGACGGCATCATCGCCAACCTCGAAGGCGTCTGCGATCTGGCGGAGAAGTACGGTGCCATGGTGATGGTGGACGACAGCCATGCCGTCGGGTTCGTGGGAAAGCACGGCCGCGGCTCGGCGGAGCATTGCGGCGTCGAAGGCCGCATCGACATCATCACCGGCACGCTCGGAAAGGCGCTCGGCGGCGCATCGGGCGGCTATACGGCGGGCCGCCGCGAGGTGGTCGATTGGCTGCGCCAGCGATCACGTCCCTATCTCTTCTCCAACACGCTGATGCCGGCGATCGCGGCGGCCTCGCTGAAGGTGTTCGACATCGTCGAGCGTGGGGATGCGCTGCGGGCACGGCTCTACGCCAATGCGGAGCGGTTCCGGTCGTCGATGACGAAGCTCGGCTTCACGCTTGCAGGCGCGGATCATCCGATCATCCCGGTGATGATCGGGGATGCAAGCCTTGCCGGCGCGATGGCCGAGAAGATGCTGGAACGCGGCATCTACGTGGTGGGGTTCTCGTTTCCCGTCGTGCCAAAGGGGCAGGCGCGGATCAGGACCCAGATGTCGGCCGCGCATGATTTCGATGACATCGACCGGGCGGTCGAGGCGTTCGGCGAGGTGGGGAAGGAACTGGGAATCATCGCCTGAGGAGGCCTTCATGGCAGTCGACGTCACCAGCGAGGTTATCATCGAGCAGTCGCGCGCCGAAGTCGCGGCGTTTGCGGCCGACCCCACCAACGTGCCGCTCTGGTATGCCAACATCAAATCCGTGGAATGGAAGACGGACCCGCCGATGCGGCGGGGATCGAAGGTCGCCTTCGTCGCCCAATTCCTCGGTCGCCGGCTCGCCTATACCTATACGATGGAAGATCTGGAGCCGGGCGTTCGGCTCGTCATGCGGACAGCCGAGGGACCCTTCCCGATGGAAACGATCTACGAGTGGCGGGACGCCGGGCCGGGGCGGACGCACATGACCCTGCGCAACAGGGGCGAACCCGCCGGCTTTTCGCGGTTGGCGGCACCGTTCATGGCGATCGCCATGAAGCGGGCGACCGACAAGGATCTGGTGCGGCTGAAGGCGCGTCTGGAAGAGAAGGAAAATCCCTGATGTCCAACATGATGCGCGCCCTGGTAAAAGCCCGCTCCGAACCCGGCATCTGGATGGAGAACGTCCCGGTCCCCGAGATCGGACCCAATGACGTCCTGATCAAGGTCAGGAAGACCGCGATCTGCGGCACCGATGTCCACATCTACAACTGGGACCAGTGGGCGCAAAAGACGGTGCCCGTGCCGATGGTGACCGGGCACGAGTTCGTCGGAACGGTGGCGGATTTCGGGTCCGCGGTGACTGACTACCGGTCGGGCAGCGCGTCTCGGGCGAGGGGCACATCGTGTGCGGCCACTGCCGCAACTGCCGCGCGGGCAGGGGACACCTATGCCGCAACACGCTGGGCGTAGGCGTCAACCGGCCGGGCGCCTTCGGCGAGTATCTTTGTCTGCCGCAGAACAACGTCGTGCCGATCCCCGACGACATACCCGACGAGATCGCCGCTATCTTCGACCCGCTCGGCAACGCCGTGCATACGGCGCTCTCCTTCGACCTGATCGGCGAGGACGTGCTGGTGACCGGTGCCGGACCGATCGGCATCATGGGCGCGCTGGTGGCGCAGGCGGTAGGCGCGCGCAAGGTCGTCATCACCGACATCAACCCGCAGCGGCTGGCATTGGCAAGAAAGCTCGGCATTCATCACGTGGTCGACGCCTCGAAGGAGAAACTTTCAGACGTGATGGCCGAGGAGGGGATGCGCGAGGGCTTCGACGTCGGGCTCGAGATGTCCGGTTCGGCCGCGGCCTTCCGCGACATGATCGACACGATGAACAATGGCGGCAAGATCGCCATCCTGGGCATCGCGCCGACCGGCTTCGAGATCGACTGGAACAAGGTCATCTTCAAGATGCTGACGCTGAAAGGCATCTACGGCCGCGAGATGTTCGAGACCTGGTACAAGATGATCGCGCTGGTGCAGGGGCCGCTCGACGTCTCCGGGCTGATCACGCACCGGCTGGGTGTCGACGACTACATCGAGGGCTTCGAGGCGATGAAGAGCGGCAATTCGGGCAAGGTGGTGCTGGACTGGTGAGCACAGGCGGCGGCAGGAGACACAGTCTTCCGCCGCCGCGCAAAAGGCGATCAGTTGCCTTCCGGTGCGTAGTTCTGCGGAGGCTGCGGCGTTTCCGTCAGCCGCCCCGTATCGATGCCCGCAGACTGCATGGCTGCCTCGGCGTCGGCGCGCGCTTCTTCGGAGAGTTCCGGCGACCGTGCGAGGATCCACCCGAAGCCCTCACCGGGACCACGAACCACCGCCCATGCATAATGTCCGTCCTCCCGGGGGCCGACCGCTTCGATCACATAGTTTGCGCCCTGCTCATCGGGGGATTGCGGAAAGTCGACGTTCAACCGGCGGAATCCGTCCCCGACCACGTCGGCCATACCTTCCACGCTGTTGACGGTGCCGTCGGGCAGGTCGCAGCGGTTGGTGACGCCGACCGTGCCGTCGTCCATGATCTCGTAGGATGCGGTGACGCCGCCGTCGCACTGGTCCTCGAACGGGGCCGGCGTGCGGGCGATCTCGTACCACAGACCGGCATAGGACTGCGGATCGATCGCTTCGTCTCCGCCGGTGGAAGCCGTCTGCTGTGCAAGGGCGTGGGCCGTACCCGCGGCAAGGGTGGCGGCAAGAAGGATCATGCGTTTCATTCGAAGCCTCGCTGTTTCATCGAGGTTCGGGTAACCGGTCGCCGGCGCAAATGTTCCGTCCCCCCAGCCGGAGCGCGCGTTGACGTTTCCACGCCGCAGGGGTCGATATTGCCGCTCCTCGAAGGCGGCGACCGGCTTCACTTCGACAGGCACCGCTCGAGCGCCCGAAGGCCGGAAAGCAGCGCCCGCCGGTCCTCCGGTCCGAGGCCGGCCAGGAGATCGGCTTCGAACGAGCGGGCGAGCGGCACGAGTTCGCGATAGGTCCGTTCGCCGATCTTTGTAAGGCTGAGCCGTTCGATCCGGCGGTCGATGCGGTCCGTTTCCCGCGCCAGCCAGTTGCGCTTCTCCAGCCCGGAGACGGCGCGGCTCACCTTGGTCTTGTGCATGGCGGAATGGCCGCCGACCTCGGTCGCCGTCATCGTGCCGTACTGGCCAAGGGTCGCGAGCAGCCGCCATTCGGGACGCGTGAGGCCGTATCGGCCCTTGTAGATCTTCTGAAACTCACGGCTGATCGCATCGGCCAGGCGGTTCATGCGGTAGGGGAGAAAATTCTCCAGATCCAGGGTTGCCGCGCCGGTTCCCGCGTGCTCCTTCTCGCTATCCATCCCTCGCTCCTGGTTGATAGTCGCAAACTGGGCGGTTACGGATGCAACGAAATTTCCACCCGGTCAAACGGGCAGATCATCATGGAGGAACGGCATTGAAAGTTGCGACGATCAGGAACGGAAAGCGGGACGGCAGGCTGGTGGTCGTGTCGCGTGATCTGACCCGCTGCACGGATGCCTCCTTCCTCGCGCCCACCCTCCAGGCGGCGCTCGACGACTGGCGGCGCGTGTCGCCGCATCTCGAAGCTCTGGCCGAAAGCCTGGAACACGGCTCCGTTCCCGTCGAGCGTTTCCACGAGCACGATGCGCTCTCGCCGCTGCCGCGGGCCTACCAGTGGGCGGACGGGTCTGCCTACGTCAATCACGTCGAACTCGTGCGCAAGGCACGAAACGCCGAGATGCCGGAAACCTTCTGGTCCGATCCGCTGATGTACCAGGGCGGCTCCGATTCCTTCCTCGGCCCGCGCGACCCGATCGTGATGGCGGACGAGGCCTGGGGGATTGACATGGAAGGTGAGGTGGCGGTGATCGTCGACGACGTGCCGATGGGTGCCAGCGTCGATGAAGCGCGGGACGCGATCCGGCTGGTCATGCTGGTGAACGACGTGTCGCTGCGCGGCCTGATCCCGGCCGAACTGGCCAAGGGCTTCGGCTTCTTCCAGTCGAAGCCCTCGTCCGCCTTCTCGCCGGTGGCGGTGACGCCCGACGAACTCGGCGAGGCCTGGGACGGCGGCAAGGTGCACCTGCCACTTATGGTCGACCTGAACGGCAAGCCATTCGGGCGGGCCGACGCCGGCGTGGACATGACCTTCGATTTCCCGACGCTCGTCGCGCATGCGGCGAAGACGCGGCCGCTGTCGGCAGGCGCGATCATCGGTTCCGGCACGGTCTCCAACAAGCTGGACGGCGGTCCCGGCAAGCCGGTCGAACAGGGCGGCGCCGGCTATTCCTGTATCGCAGAGCTCCGCACAATCGAGACGATCGACGCCGGCAGGGCGACGACGCCATTCATGCGGTTCGGGGATACGGTGCGCATCGAGATGAAGGACGAGGCGGGCCACTCGATCTTCGGTGCGATCGAGCAGGCGGTGAAGAAATACGAGCGCTGAGGCCGTTCTTCGCCGGATTGCCAACCCGGTCGGTCGCTGTATTCTGCCGGCCGGGATGGCGGAGGAAAAGGCATGGCCGCAAGTGCGTGGTTCTTTGTGATTACCGGAGCCTGGGCCGTCGCCTCGCTGGCGGCGTTCATCCAGGCCATCCGGCTCTCCTACCGGATCGAGGAACGCTCGCCGGACCTGATGAACAGGACGGGTCTGCCGCGCTATGCGGCAATGCCGTTCACCGCCGCCAACTTCAAGGTCGCGCGAGATGACGAGACGCAGGCGCTGCGGGGAAGGATGCTGGGCATTCTCGCCGGAATCCTGATCGGCTTCTTCGTGCTATGGATCTTCCTGCGCCTCGTTGGAGCGGCATGATCAAGGGGATGCGCGTCGACGCCTAAGAACAAGCTGCTGAGCGAATTCGTCGAAGGGCGCGGCTACACCCGGGCAGACTGGGATGCCGCGGACAGCCCGGAGCTGACCGACGGCGAACTCCTCATGCACGGCCTGCGCGTGAGGTCCTGTCTCGGGAGTTCTTTGAGCCGTCGACCAGGAGCGACGTGCTCGCGGCCGGCCACCTGCGGAAAATCCCGAAGAGGCAGGTGACGCTGCGGAAAGCCATGGGTCTGGCGGAGTAGTTCCCGGCCCTCGCGAGGCGAGCGGTTAGAGTTCGCTACAGTGCTACGCGGTCCGGATGTCATAGTCTGCGAGTTGCGCGTCGACGGTAAGTAGCGTCAGGCCTTCTAGCCTGGCCTGCGCGACCAGCAACCGGTCGAACGGATCTCCATGGATGCGCGCCAGCCGTGCCACCGCGTCTGCGTGCTCGATCGACACCGGCAATGGCCGGAAGCCCATGCGCGGCAGGAAGGCCGGCAGGTCGTCGGGAACGTCGAGTTTGCCGAGCGCCTTCTTGATCGATATCTCCCACACGCTCGCGGCGCTGACGTGCACGACGGCGTCGGAAGCAAGGATTGCGCGGTGGACGTCATTCAGTCGCGGATCATCCGCCAGCGACCAGAGAAGGACGTTGGTGTCGGCGAGATACGCCTCGCTCACTTCATGTACTCGGCAAACTCTTCGAGGGGAGCATCGAAGTCATCCGCAATGCGTATCTGCCCCTTCAGGGCACCGATCCGCGGAAGTGTGGCTTCGACCGCCGGCGGCATCACCCGCGCCACCGGCTTTCCACGACGTGTCACGACGATTTCCTCGCCTGCCTGCGCCCTCTTCACGAGCTCGGAAAACCTGGCTTTGGCTTCAGCGACGGGAATGTTCATTGCCGGCTCCGGAATATGACCTGAATATAAGTCATAATGCCGGAGCGTCCAATTTCTTCTCGCGCAGTCGGCGTCGGTTACTCAGCGGCTTCCTTGCTGATGACGCCGCGACGGATCTGGTCTTCCTCGATGGATTCGAACAGCGCGCGGAAATTGCCCTCGCCGAACCCCTCGTCGCCCTTGCGCTGGATGAACTCGAAGAAGATCGGGCCGATGACGGTTTTCGAGAAGATCTGCAGCAGGATCTTGGTCATGCCGCCGTTCACCACGCCTTCGCCGTCGATCAGGATCCCGTGCTTCTTCATCTTGTCGATCGGCTCGTCGTGGCCCTGCACGCGCTCCTTCGACATCTCGTAATAGGTCTCGGGGGGGCCGGGCATGAACTTCAGCCCGTTGGTGGCCAGCTTGTCGGTCGCTTCATAGATACCGTCCGTGCCGACAGCGATGTGCTGGATGCCTTCGCCGTTGTACTTCTTCAGGTATTCCTCGATCTGGCTCGTGTCGTCCTTCGATTCGTTGAGCGGGATGCGGATCTTGCCGCATGGCGAGGTTATGGCGCGGCTGACAAGGCCGGTGATGCGGCCGTCGATGTCGAAGTAGTGGATCTGCTTGAAAGCGAAGAGCTCGCGATAGAACGCCCACCACTTGTCCATGTTGCCGCGGTAGACGTTGTGGGTCAGGTGGTCGAGGAAATAGAAGCCGACGCCTTCCGGCTTCGGATCGCGCTCGCCGAGCCATTCGAATTCATCGTCGTAGGCCGAGCCCTTGTCGCCGTACTTCTCGACGAAATAGAGCAGTGATCCGCCGATGCCGACGATCGCCGGCACGTCGAGTGCCTTGTCGTCGCCCTCGTAGGGCTCCGCGCCTTTCGAGACGGCATGGTCGAAGGCATGCTTGGCGTTCACCACGCGCCAGGCCATGGACGGTGCGCAGGGGCCATGCTCTTCCACGAACCGCATGGCATGCGAGCCGGGTTCGGCGTTCACCACGTAGTTGATGTCGCCCTGCCGCCAGACCGTGACGTCTCTCGTCCGGTGCCTTGCGACCGGGGTGTATCCCATGCGCTGGAAGAGCTCCGAAAGCTTTGCCGGTTCCGGGTGGGCGAATTCGACGAACTCGAAGCCGTCGGTGCCGGCCGGATTCTCGTCCGAAATCTTCGCGGGGGGTGCGTCGTGCGGGAAGGGACCCATCGTCAAGCCTCCAATCTGGAACCGCCACAGCGGCAATGAACGTCAACGCATCATAGGCGAATTCGGATGCAAGGGGCTTGCAAAGGCATCCGGAAGATGGCGTCTTCATGCACGAAGAATGCATGTTGTCTTTTGTTTAACGCATGGAGCAAACAGGATGGACGAATTTGACCGCAAGATCCTGGCTCTTCTTCAGGATGACGCTCGACTGACCAACAACGATCTCGGCGAGCGGGTGAACCTTTCGCCCTCGCAGTGCTCGAGACGCCGGCAGAGACTGGAGACGGACGGCTACATCCGCGGTTATCGCGCCGTCCTCGACCGCGAAAAGATGGGGTTTCCGCTGGTCAACATCATCTCGGTGACACTGGCCACGCACAATCGCGACAACGCGAAGCGCTTCGCCGATCTCCTGTCGCGGCTGCCGGAAGTGCAGGAGGCGCACGCATTGACCGGCGAGATGGACTACTTCGTGAAGGTGGTGACACCCGACCTTAAGTCGCTGTCCGAGTTCGTCAACGGCGTGCTGCTGCCGCACGATTCCGTCCAGCACGTGAAGACCGCTATCGTCCTGGAGACGCTGAAGGAAGGCGGCGGACTGCCGGTCTCGACCGATTCCGGAAGATAATGCGGAGCGTCGGCTGGTGTTCGCCGGGAGATGTTACGATAAAAACGCAGTTTCGCGCTTTATTGTCACGCAATATTCGCTAAGGATATGCCTCGACCGCTTGCCGGTTTTCGCCGATACTCGTCCCCGGTCGAGATCGCTGATCCAATGGGAGGAAAAGAATGAAGACCCTATCCATCAAGTCGCTGGCGCTTGCCGGCGCCGTCGCTGCGGCGTCGTGGCTTTCGAGCACGGCAGCCGGTGTTGCACAGGAAGTCACGCTGAGGCTGCATCAGTTCCTGCCGGCGCAGGCAAACGTGCCGAAGCTGGTGCTCGACAAGTGGGCCGATGACGTGGAAGCCGATTCCAACGGCCGCATCAAGGTCGAGCGTTATCCGTCGATGCAACTCGGCGGAACGCCGCCGCAACTGATGGACCAGGCGATCGACGGTACCGTCGACGTTGTCTGGACCGTCGTCGGCTATACGCCGGGCCGCTTCCCCCGCGTCGAAGTGTTCGAACTGCCCTTCATGATGACCAATGCCGACGCGACCTCGCGCGCCTATTGGGATGTCTTCGAGAAGGAGATGAAGGACGACGACTTCAAGGATGTCCACATCCTCGCAACCTGGGTCCACGGTCCCGGGATGATCCACTCCAAGACACCGGTCGCCAAGCTCGAGGACATGAAGGGCCTGAAGCTGCGCGCGCCGACCCGCATCATCACCGGGCTTCTCGGCGAACTCGGCGCCACGGCCGTCGGCCTGCCCGTGCCCGCCGTGACCGAAGCGCTCTCCAAGGGCGTGATCGACGGCGCCGTCATCCCCTGGGAGGTGACGACAGCGCTCAAGGTGCCGGAACTCGTCAACAACCACACCGAGTTCGGCGGCGATCACGCGCTCTATACGACGGCCTTCGTGCTGGCCATGAACAAGGACCGCTACGAGGGGCTGCCGGATGACCTGAAGAAGGTGATCGACGACAATTCGGGCCAGGAATTCTCGGCCTTCGCGGGCCGCACCCAGGCGAGCGCCGACGGTCCCGCGCGTCAGATCGCAGTCGAACATGGCAACAACATCATCACGCTCGACCAGACCGAGGTGGATCGCTGGAAGGAAGCTGCCCAGCCGGTCTATGCGAACTGGGTAAAGGAGATGGAAGCCAAGGGCATCGACGGCCAGGCGCTGATCGACGAGGCCCGTGCTCTGATCGACAAGTACACCAACAAGTAGGGTCGGTCCGACCGCCTCCGGCAACCGGGGCAGGCAGCGATGCCTGCCCCGAATCATGTGGGAAGACTGGTATCCGCGGCGAAACGCACAATGGCTTCATTGCCGGCGGCCTTCGTTGTATGACAAACCTTCCCGCGGGCGTCGAGATTCGTTCCAAGTCGTAAATTGTTATCGGACATAGCGATTTCAGCGTGAACGTGCTTGTCCGCGCAACCGCCAGAAGCTAGCTTGCGCGGCTACGAAGAAGGGTGGGGAGGTCTCCCATGAGATTGCATGGGTTCGTAAGCGCGTTGGCGCGTCTCATGGCGATTCTCGGTGGTGTCGTGCTCATCCTGATCACGGTCATGACCGTGGTCAGTATCACCGGCCGCGCCATGATCTGGGCGGGGCTGGGGCCGATCCCCGGTGATTTCGAACTCGTGGAGGCCGGCACCGGCTTCGCCGTCTTCGCCTTCCTGCCGTGGTGCCAGCTAAACCGCGGGCACGCCGCCGTCGACCTCTTCACGAGCTATCTGCCGGACGGGGCGAACCGCTGGATCGACCTGATCGCGGAGACGCTGATGTCGATCGTCTTCATCGTCATCGCCTGGCGGCTCTGGGCGGGCATGATGGACAAGCTGCGCTACGGCGAGACCACCTTCATCCTGCAGTATCCGGTGTGGTGGGGTTTCGCGACCGCGATGGTGGGCGCCGTGGTGGTCGTCATCGTGTCGCTGTACATGACCTGGATACGCGTGCAGGAAGTGCGCACCGGGCGATCCTTCTTCGCGCCGACGCATGGGGGCATGCATTGACCAGTCTCGAAATCGGCATTGCCTCCTTTCCGGTCCTGCTGATCCTCATCTTCCTGCGGATGCCCATCGGGCTGGCGATGCTGGGCTGCGGCATGGTGGGAACGTGGCTGGTGCTCGGCACCTGGAATCCGATCCTGGCAAAGATGAAGGCGGAAACCTATTCGACCTTCTCCAGCCATTCCCTTTCGATCATCCCGCTGTTCCTGCTCATGGGGCAGTTCGCGGGTCTCGGCGGCATGTCGCAGTCGCTCTTCCGCGCCGCCAACACCTGGCTAGGACACCGGAAGGGCGGGGTCGCCATGGCGGCGATCGGCGCCTGCGCCGGCTTCGGTGCGATCTGCGGCTCCTCGCTGGCGACGGCGGCGACGATGGCGCAGGTCGCCCTGCCGGAACTGCGGCGCTACGGTTATTCCGGCGCGCTTGCGACCGGGACGCTGGCCGCGGGCGGCACGCTCGGCATCCTCATTCCGCCGTCCGTCGTGCTGGTGATCTACGCCATCCTGGCGGAACAGAACATCGCCAAGCTCTTCCTCTCGGCCTTCGTGCCGGGCGTGCTGGCGGCGATCGGCTACATGATCGCCATCTCCATCTACGTCCGCATCTTCCCCGGTTCCGCCGGCGACAGCCCGCGCGCACCCTACAGCGAACGCTTCAAGGCGCTGTTCGACGTGTGGCCGGTGCTTATGGTGTTCTTTCTGGTCGTCGGCGGCATCTACTTCGGCTGGTTCACCCCGACGGAAGGCGCCGCGATCGGCGCGGCCGGCACCGGCATCATCGCGCTCGTCAATGGCGGCCTGACCTTGCGCACCTTCATCGATTCCGTGCTCGCCACCGCCGTGGCGACCGCGATGATCTTCTTCATCGTCTTCGGCGCGTCGATCTACAACGGCTTCCTCGCCCTTTCGCAGGTGCCGCAGGAAGTCGCTTCGATGATCGTGGAATCGGGCTTCAACCCGTGGATCGTGCTGACGGTGATCCTGATCCTGTATCTGCTGCTCGGCTGCGTCATGGATTCGTTGTCCATGATCCTGCTGACGATCCCGATCTTCTTCCCCATCGTGACCTCGCTCGACTACGGGCTCAATCCGGAGGAGTTCGCGATCTGGTTCGGTATCATCGTCTTGATCGTCGTCGAGGTGGGACTGATAACGCCGCCGGTCGGCATGAACCTCTTCGTCATCAACTCGATGGCGAAGGACACGCCGATTTCGTCGACCTACCGGGGCGTGGCACCGTTCGTCATCACCGATCTCGTGCGCACGGCGATCCTCGTGATCTTCCCGTCGATCTCGCTGTTACTGCTGAGGTGGCTCTACTGAGCCGCGGCGGCCCCTGGGACTTCGGGGCCGGCGAGTTCGCACATCGCCATGTGATGCGACAGGAAGACCTTGCCCGTGAGGTGGGACAGGAAATCCGTGCGTTTCAGCGCATCCATCACCGGCCCCTTCACTTCCGACAGGTGAAGCCGGACACCCATGTCCTTCAGCCGGTGGTTTATCGCCTCGAGCGATTCCAGCGCGCTCATGTCGATCAGGTTCACCGCCGGACAGGCAAGCACCACGTCCCGGACTTGCGTGCGCGATGCGACCAGATCGTAGAGGTAGTCCTCAAGAAAACGCGCATTGGCGAAATAGAGGCTTTCGTCCACACGCAGCGAGATCACGCCCGGCACGGTCGCCACCTCGTGGCGGAGCACGTTGCGGTAGTGCTCCGTGCCCGGCACCCGGCCGATGACCGCCATGTGGGGCGTCGAAGTCCGGTAGAGATGGATCAGGATGGATAGGACCACGCCCGTCGTCACGCCGATCTCCACGCCGAGCGCCAGCGTCGACAGGATCGTGGCGGCAACGGCGATGAAGTCGGCCTTCGAATAGACCCAGGTCTTGCGAAGGATGGAGACATCGATCAGCGACAGGACCGCGACGATGATGGTGGCGGCCAGCGTTGCCTGCGGCAGGTATGCGAGCAGCGGCGTCAGGAGCAGCGTTGCCAGCGCGAGGCCGACGGCGGTGAAAGCGCCGGCGGCCGGCGTCTCGGCCCCGGCATCGAAGTTGACGACCGAGCGGGCAAAGCCCCCCGTCACGGGATAACCGCCGGTGAAGGCCGAGGCGATGTTGGATGCGCCAAGGCCGATCAGTTCTTGGTCGGGGTCGATGCGCTGACGCCTGCGGGCGGCAAGGGTTTGCGCGACGGACACCGACTCGACGAACCCGATCAACGCGATGAGGGCGGCGGGTCCGGCAAGGCTCCAGATCAGGTCCGGCGCGACGGAGGGCAAGGTCAGCGGCGGCAGCCCCTGCGGCACACCGCCGACCAGCTTCACTCCCTTTTCACCGAGGTCGAAGGTCCATGCGGCGAGTGTGGTGACTGCCACCGCCGCGACCGGTCCCGACTTGGCCAGAACGTCGGCGAGGCGCGGCCGCAGTCCGAGGCGGATCAGCAGGGGCTTGAGCCCCTTCCTCACCCAAAACAGGAACGCGAGGGACGCCAGGCCGATGGCCAGCGTCACCGGGTTCGTCTCGCCGATTGTCCGGACGAGCGAGATGCCGAGTGCCAGAAGGCTGTGACCTCCCGCGCCGGTTCCCAGGATATGCTTCAACTGGCTCGCGGCGATGATCAGGCCGGATGCGGTGATGAAGCCCGCCACGATCGGGTGCGAGAGGAGATTGGCCAGGAACCCCAGCCGGAAGATGCCCATCAGGAGCAGGAACAGCCCCGACATGAAGGCGAGCGAGATGGCGGCCACGACATAGCCGGCGGTGCCCTGTTCCGCGATGCCGCCGGCGGCCGCCGCGGTCATGAGCGAGACCACCGCCACGGGGCCGACCGCCAGCGCGCGGCTGGTGCCGAAAACCGCATAGGCGACCAGGGGAAGGATCGACGCATAGAGACCCATCTCCGGCGGCAGGCCGGCGAGCATCGCGTAGGCCAGTGACTGCGGTATGAGCATGATCGTCACGATCACGGCCGCCAGCAGATCGTTTGCCAGCGTGTTGCGATCGTAGGCGCGGCCCCACTCCAGGATGGGCAGGTAGCGCTTCAGCCCGATTCCGTTCCGCTGCCCCGCCCGGCCCATGCTTCATTCCTTTCCTCAGCAGGGCTGGCCTTTCTTCAGGCCAGCCAAATGCCTTCGCGTGCCCGATAGGACGCGCGTTGGCAGGCTCGATCGTCGATTTCGGCCGGCGTCGGCTTCGGTCAGGCGCTGGTCTGCTGCACGAGGCCGTAGAGGTTCATGCAGCGCCCGCCAGTGCGGCAGTAGGCGAGTACCGGGGTCGGCAGGCTCTTCAGCGCCGTTGCCATGTCGCGGACATTTTCATCGGTGATCGCGCCGCTGACCACCGGGATGAACCGGAACTCGAGTCCGGCCGCCTTGGCAGCATCCTCGACGCGGTCGTGCGGCACCGCGCCGTCTTCGCTGTCGGGCCGATTGCACACGATGCTCTTGAAGCCGGCATCGGCAATCGCCTTCACGTGCTCGGCCCCGATCTGGGGCGCCACGGCGATGTCGTCGTTGATCTTGCGGATTTCCATTCCGTAATTCCTCGCGTTGATGCGTGTGATTGTCTCAGAGGCCGTTGACCGGCACCTTCAGGAATGTCTTGCCGTCTCCGTCCTTCGGCGGCAAGCGGCCCGCGCGCATGTTCACCTGGAGCGACGGGATGATGAGCTTGGGCATCGACAGTGTCTTGTCGCGGTCCTCGCGCATCTTGACGAACTCCTCTTCGGAGACCCCGTCGCGGACATGGATGTTGTGGGTACGCTCGTCGGCGACGGTTGTTTCCCATCTGATGTCGCGGCCGTTCGGACCATAGTCGTGGCAGATGAAGAGGCGAGTCTCCGGCGGCAGGGAGAGGACGCGCTTGATCGATCGATAGAGCACATGCGCGTCGCCGCCGGGGAAATCGGCCCGGGCCGAACCGCCATCGGGCATGAACAGCGTGTCGCCGACGAAGGCCGCGTCGCCGATCACGTGCGTCATGCAGGCCGGCGTGTGGCCGGGCGTGTGCATGGCATGGGCCGTCATCGTGCCGATGGTGTAGCTGTCGCCATCCTTGAAAAGGCGGTCGAACTGCGAACCGTCGCGCTGGAACTCGGTGCCTTCGTTGAAGATCTTCCCGAAAGTGTCCTGCACGATGGTGATGTTTTCGCCGATGCCGAGCTTGCCGCCGAGCTTCTGCTGGATGTAGGGCGCGGCCGAGAGGTGGTCGGCGTGGACATGGGTCTCGATGATCCACTCGAGCTTCCAGCCGTGCTTGCGGATGTGCTCGATGATCTCGTCGGCATGGTCGTAGGTGATGCGGCCCGCGGCATAGTCGATGTCCATGACCGAATCGACCACCGCGCAGGCGTCGGAGGCCGGATCCTTGACGATGTAGGAGACGGTGTTCGTCGCCGGATCGAAGAAGCCGAATACGTGCGGCTTGACGGAGGTGTCGGGGGTGAAGGGCAGGGCGGAGGTCATGTCGTTTCTCCTTCGCTTTGTGTGGTTCAGGCCGTCGCCGGACGTGCTCGCACGATCCTTCACGGCGCGTGCGATCATGATGCCGGCGATCATGGAGGCGATGAAAATCGGTGTCTCGGCATGGCCGAGGCCGAGGGCGGGAATGGCGCCGCCGGGGCAGAAGCCGGAGATGCCCCAGCCTATGCCGAAGACTGCAGCGCCGCCGACGAGCTGCATGTCGATTCCGCTGGTTCCCGGAAGCGAATACTGCGTCTCGAAGACGGGCTGCCTGCGGGCGCCGAACACGATCCTGTAGCCGATCGCGGTGACCAGAAGCGCACCTCCCATGACGAAGAGCAGGCTTGGATCCCAGGTGCCTGCGACATCGAAGAAGTTCAGCACCTTGGCCGGGTTCGCCATGCCCGAGATGGCGATGCCGATCCCGAAGATGCCGCCGATCAGGAATGCGGAGAGGATCTTCTTCATCTCATGCCCCCGCGACGTGGCGAATGACGTAGACGGTCGCGATCGAGAACGCCATGAAGACGAGCGTCGCGACGATCGAGCGCCGCGACAGGCGCGCCATGCCGCAGACGCCGTGTCCGCTCGTGCAGCCCGAGCCATAGGTGACGCCGATCCCGACGATAAGCCCACCGGCAATCAGCGTCGGCATGGTGAGCGGAACGGCGAACTCGATGTCGTTGCCGGCGGCCAGCCAGACCAGCGGACCGGCCACGGCGCCAGCCAGGAAGGCCGCGCGCCACGTCCAGTCGGAGGGGAAGGGCGGGATGATACCGGCAAGGATTGCCGTCATGCCGGCGATCCGGCCATGCAGGCCCATCAGGAGCACGGCGGAGAAGCCTATGAGGACGCCGCCCGCCAGCGAGAGCCAGGGGGTGAATTCGGTCATTGCGATTCCTTTGTCCGACAGGTTGCGAAACCGGTGTGGTTCGCTACATATGCCAAGGTGTTCATGTATTCAAGGGATGGCCTTATGCAGATGGACCTCGAAAAGCTCGATGCCTCTGCCGAACGGGCGGCGGAGCTGCTTTCGGCGCTTGCCAACAAGAACCGGCTGATGATCCTGTGCAATCTGCTCAACGGCGAGATGGCAGTCCAGCCGCTCGCCGACGCCGTCGGCATGTCGCAGTCGGCGCTGTCGCAGCAACTCGCCAAGCTGCGGCTGTCGAAGCTGGTGACCACCCGTCGGCAGGGGCGCGAGATCTACTATCGCGTCGCTTCGCAGGAGGTCGCCGAGGTGCTGCAGACGCTCTACGGGCTCTATTGCGAGCCGGCCTATCTGCGCAGCCGCGAAAGGGCGCCGGCCGAAGCGGAGGCTTGACGGAGGGACTTCGTCAGAACACCCGTGAGGCCGAAGAAAGCCGCCGAGGCAAGGACGAGGATCGTTCCCGTCCGCCACTCGCTGGTTGCTGCATCGGTGATCGCCAAGTCTGCCTCCGGACATCCTCGGCAATGGTAAAACCGTCCTGCTGACAACGCGGCGTCAGGAGGTATTCCAAGTCTGCCATGCAGCCGTTATGCAGCTGCGCCGAACAGCCCTCCCGCGCGCGCCAGCGCGCGCATGTGATGGTCGCCGTTGCCGAAGGCGACGTCGATCATGGTCATGCGCTTGAAATAGTGGCCGACGGCGTATTCCATCGTCATGCCGACGCCGCCGTGGATCTGGATGGCGTTCTCGCCGACGAGGCGCCCGCCGCGCCCGATCTCGGCCTTGGCCGCGTGCATGGCCTTCGACCGCTCCGCATCGTCGTCCGAATTGGCCATCATGGTCGCATTGAGCGTGATGGAGCGAGCCTGCTCGATGGCGACATACATGTCGACGGCCGCGTGCTGGAGCACCTGGAAGGCGCCGATCGGCACGCCGAACTGCTTTCGCACCTTCATGTAGTCGAGGGTGAGCGCGTGCATCGCCGACATGACGCCGACGGCCTCGGCCGACAGGGCTGCGATCGCCTGGTCGACCACCTGGCGTACCAGCGGCAGCGCATCCGACGGATCGCCGTAGACCGAGCCTGCCGGGACGCGGACGTTCTCCAGCGTCAGTTCGGCGGCGCGCAGCCCGTCCTGCGTGGCGTAGCCGCGGCGCGACACGCCCTCGGCATTCGCGTCGACGAGGAAGACGCCGATGCCGGTCTCGTCGGCGGTGTCAACGCCGGTCCGCGCCGTCACGAAGATCCTGTCCGCGCAATCACCGTGCAGCACCACGCTCTTTGAACCGGACAACACCCAGCCGTCGCCGTCCTTCCGTGCCTTCGTCTCGACACGCGAAAGATCGAAGCGCGAATTGCGCTCCGTGTGGGCGAAGGCGAGCTTTAGCGACCCCTCCGCGACCTGCGGCACGAGTTCCGCCTTCTGCTCCGCCGAACCGCCGAGCCGCAGGAAACCACCACCCAGCACCACGGTCGCGAAATAGGGCTCCAGCGCCAGCGCCTTGCCGAGCGCCTCCATGACGATCATGGTCTCGACCGGCCCGCCGCCGATGCCGCCGTCCTCCTCCGCGAAGGGCAGCGCCATCAGGCCCATTTCCGCATAGCGGTTCCAGGCCTCGGTGCTCCAGCCCTCGTCCGCCTTCATGTGACGCTTGCGCTCCTCGAAGCCGTAGGTGTCGGCCAGAAGGCGGTCGAGCGAGTCCTTCAGGATCGATTGTTCTTCTGAAAGGTCAAAGTCCATTTCTTGTCCCGGTCGCTTGTCGACAATCGAGGTAGCCGAGGCTCAAAGCCCCAGCACCGCCTTGGCGATGATGTTCTTCTGGATCTCGTTCGAGCCGCCGTAAATCGAGACCTTGCGGAAATTGAAGTAGTTCGGCGCGGCTGTGAGCGCGTAATCCGGCACGTCGGAGGGCTCGTTCCAGCGATCGTCGTGCTCGGGAATGTAGGGCGCCGCGTAGGGGCCCATCACCTCCATCAGGAGATGCGTCGTCGCCTGCTGGATCTCCGAACCCTTGATCTTCAGGATCGACGAGGCAGGGTCCGGCCGGCCGGTGTTGCCGCGCTTGGCGTCGGCGGCCACGACGCGCAGCTGCGTCAGCTCCAGCGCCTTCAGGTCGATCTCGATGGAGGCGAGCTTTTCGCGGAAGCGCTCGTCCTCGATCAGCGGGCGACCGCCCGACATCTCCTTGCCCGCCAGTTCGCGGATGCGGGCAATGCGCTGCTTGGACATACCGATGCGCGCGATGTTGGTGCGCTCGTTGCCGAGCAGGAACTTGGCATAGTCCCAGCCCTTGTTCTCCTGCCCGACGAGGTTCTCGACCGGCACCCTGACGTCGGTCAGGAAGACCTCGTTGATCTCGCGGCCGCCGTCGATGGTGACGATGGGGCGCACCTCGATGCCGGGCGTCTTCATGTCGACCAGCAGGAAGGAGATGCCCTCCTGCTTCTTGGCCTCCGTGTTGGTGCGCACCAGGCAGAAGATCCAGTCGGCGTATTGCGCGAGCGTCGTCCAGGTTTTCTGGCCGTTGACGACATAGTGGTCGCCCTCGCGCACGGCGCGCGTCTTCAGGGAGGCGAGGTCGGAGCCGGCGCCGGGCTCCGAAAACCCCTGGCACCACCAGTCGTCCATATTGGCGATGCGCGGCAGGAAATGCTTCTTCTGCTCTTCCGAGCCGAAGGTGTAGATGACGGGACCGACCATGTTGACG
The DNA here is from genome assembly GCA_963747465.1 of uncultured Alphaproteobacteria bacterium. Classification (GTDB taxonomy): domain Bacteria; phylum Pseudomonadota; class Alphaproteobacteria; order Rhizobiales; family Rhizobiaceae; genus Aquibium. Next base: position 739,756 of record CAVVFC010000001.1, on the reverse strand, counting down.
CCGAAGGGCAGGGGTTGCGGCGCCGGATACTTCTGCAGTTCCTCGAGGTAGATGTACTGCCGCATCGGGTTCCAGCCCGTGCCGCCATACTCGACCGGCCAGTGCGGCACGCCCCAGCCGTGGGCATTCAGGATGCGCGTCCAGCGGACGAAATCCTCCTTCCCCAGATGCTCGCCGTCAACCATCTTGGTGCGGATCTCGTCCGGAACGTTGTCGCGAAAAAAGGTTCTCACCTCCTCGCGGAAGGCGCGTTCCTCGTCGGTGAAGCGAAGGTCCATCTCATGCACTCCCTTTGGCGGTGATCGACCCCCACTCCGTCCGCTTCGCGGCCACCACTCCCCCGATCGACGGGAGGAGAGGTGCTGAGCGCAGCGAAGCGGAGTGGGGATGCTTCATGTGCTTACTGGTTGATCTCGAGCAGCCCGGCCGCACCCATGCCGCCGCCGACGCACATCGTGACCACCGCATACTTCACGCCGCGTCGCTTGCCCTCGATCAGCGCATGGCCGGCCAGCCGCGAACCGGACATGCCGTAGGGATGGCCGACCGCGATGGCGCCGCCGTTGACGTTGAGCTTTTCCGGATCGATGCCGAGCCTGTCGCGGCAGTAGATGACCTGCACCGCGAAGGCCTCGTTGAGTTCCCACAGCCCGATGTCGTCGACCGTCAGCCCGTGGCGCTCGAGCAGGCGCGGCACGGCGAAGACCGGGCCGATGCCCATCTCGTCCGGCTCGCAGCCCGCGACGTTGAAGCCTCGGAAAATGCCGAGCGGGGTCAGGCCGCGGCGCTCCGCTTCCTTCGCCTCCATCATGACGCAGGCCGAGGCGCCGTCGGAAAGCTGGCTGGCGTTGCCGGCGGTGATGAAGCCGCCCTCGCGCACCGGCTTCAGGCCGGCCAGGCCCTCCGCGGTCGTTTCCGGACGCGGACCCTCGTCATGGGCGAGCGTTACGTCCTTGTGGCTGACCTCCTTGGTCTCCTTGTCGACAACGGCCATGCGGACGGAAATCGGCGCGATCTCGGCGTCAAAGCGCCCGGCCTCGCGGGCTGCCGCGACGCGCTTCTGCGAGGACAGGCCGTACTCGTCCTGCTGCTCGCGCGAGATGCCGTAGCGCTTGGCGACGTTCTCGGCCGTGTCGATCATCGGCAGGTAGACGTCGGGCTTGATGGCCATCAGTTTGTCGTCCATCAGCCGGTAAGTGTTGCGCTTGTCGTTCTGCACCAGGCTGATCGATTCCAGTCCCCCGGCGATGCCGGCCTTCACGCCGTCGTTGCGGATCGCGTTGGCAAGCAGCGCCATCGACTGCAGACCCGACGAGCACTGGCGGTCGATCGTGGTGCCGGCGACGCTGACGGGCAGCCCGGCGGTCAGCAGCGCGCGGCGGGCGACGTTGAGCCCCGTCGCGCCTTCCTGCATGGCGCAGCCCATGATGACGTCCTCGATCTCGCCGCCTTCCAGTCCGGAGCGCTTCAGCGCATGTTCGATCGCGTGGCCGCCCAAGGTGGCTCCCGGCGTGTCGTTGAGCGCGCCCCGGTAGGCCTTGCCGACCGGCGTGCGTGCGGTGGATACGATGACGGCCTCAGCCATTTTGTTCTCCCTGTTCGGTCAGGACGCGCGGGCAGACATGCGCCGCGCCTCTTCTTCCTGCTTGAGTTCGAGTTTCGACAGTTTCCCGACGGGCGTGCGGGGCAGCGCGTCGCGGATTTCCAGTGCCGACGGCATCTCGTGCGGGCCGAGACGATCCTTGAGGAAGGCACGCAACTGGTCGAGCGTCAGCGTCTCTGCGCCGGACCTGAGAAGTCACGAAGGCCTTCGCCGCCTCGCCGCGATAGGTATCGTGCACTCCGATCACCAGCACTTCCTCCACGTCGGGATGCTCGTAGATCATCTGCTCGATCAATTGCGGATAGACGTTGTAGCCGCCTGATAGGATCATGTCCTTCTTGCGGTCGACGATGGTGAAGAAGCCTTCCTCGTCCATGAAGCCGATGTCGCCGGTCAGGAACCCGCCATCGGAAAACGAACTCCGGTTTTCCGCGTCCCGGTTCAGGTAGCCCGCGGTCACGTTCGGTCCGTAGACGCGCAGTTCGCCGGTCTCGCCCTGCGGCAGCACGCGCGACGGATCGTCGAGCGCGACGACGTCGAGCCAGATGCCGGGCAGGGGGACGCCGATCGTGCCGACCTTGTCCGGCCGGCTGACCGGGATGTTCGTACCGGCAGGCGACGTCTCCGTCATGCCCCAGCCGCCCAGGATGTCGTGCCCGGTCGCGGCCTTGAGCCTGCGCGCGGTCTCGACGGGAAGGGGCGCGCCGCCCGAGGCGCAGTAGCGCAGCGAGGAGAAATCCCGCTTCTCGAAGCCCGGCGTCGAGCAGATGGCGATCCACATCGTGGGCACGCCAGGGAAACTCGTGACACCTGCCTCGATCTCGTTGAGCGCGGTTGCGGCGTCGAAGCGGGTGTGGACGACCATCGTCTGGCCGTTTCGGATGCAGCGCAGCATGACCGCCGACAGCGAGTAGATGTGGAACAGCGGCAGGAAGAGCAGCACGCGATCCTCGGCCGGACGCATCAGACCCCAGGCTTCGAACCAGAGATCGTAGCTCTCGACGGCTGTGGAGAGGTTGCGGTGCGTGAGCATGGTGCCCTTGGGCATGCCTGTCGTGCCGCCGGTGTATTGAAGCAGGGCGAGATCGTCGAGCGACACCTGCGGGAAAAGCCCGGCAGGTTCAGAACCGGCTCCAGCATCCTTCCGGCCTGATTCCAGAAATGCAGCGAAGGACCTGTAATTGCTGTCTTCCGGCATCGGTCCGGTGAGCGGGGAGGGGCCGAATGCCTCGTCCTCGCCGACCACCAGTTCATCGATGGCGCCCGCCGCCAGGAGCTTCGCCGCACCGGTGGCCATCCCGCCGATGTTGGTCGCTACCAGCAGGCGCGCGCCGCTGTCGGTCAGCTTGTGCATCAGGACCCGCGGCGCGTCGAGCGGCGAGAGGTGCACGATCGTCGCGCCGGCCTTCAGTGCACCGAAGAACGCGAGCAGGTGATAGATCGTATTCGGGAGGAGCAGCGCGACGCAGTCGCCCCGGCCAATGCCCGCCGCAACGAAGGCTGCCGCCGTCCGGTCGACCTCGGCCTTCAGGTCGCCGAAACTCATCCGGCGCTCCCGGAAGACCACCGCCTCCCGTTCCAGCCACTTGGCGGCCGCCTCGTCGACGACCGCGTGGATGGGGAATCCCTTCAGCTTCACGTCCGGCGTCAGCCCGGGTGGATAGACGGAACGCCAGGGTGCGGCGGCGAGATCCATGGTCAGGCGGCCTTGCCCTTGGCCGAGCCGGAGAGGCCGGTGCCGTCGGCCGCCGCCTGCTTCAGGAGTGCTGCCGGTTCGAAGACATCCTTCCCGGTCTTGCCGTGCCAGTGTTCGAGCCGTTCGACGATCCTGCCCAGCCCTTCGAGTTCTGCCCAGAACATCGGCCCGCCCTTGCCGATCGGGAAGCCGTAGCCGTTGATCCAGACGATATCGACGTCGGAGGCGCGGGCCGCGATGCCCTCTTCCAGGATCTTCGCACCCTCGTTGACCATCGGGTACATGGTGCGCTCGGCGATCTCGTCCGCCGAGATCTCGCGGCGGTTGACGCCTTTTTCGCGCGCCTTCTCCTCGATCAGCGCCTCGACCTCCGGGTCGGGTTTCGGTGCACGGGAACCGGCCTCGTAGATGTAGTAACCCTTGCCGGTCTTCTGGCCGAAGCGGCCCTGTTCGCATAGCGCGTCGCCGATCGCTGCCGACTTGCCGAGCGACTTGCGGTTGCGCCAGCCGATATCCAGGCCCGCGAGGTCGCCCATGGCGAAGGGTCCCATCGGCCAGCCGAAGTCGGTGAAGACCTTGTCGACCTGGCTGGGTGTCGCGCCTTCCAGCAGCAGGTCTTCCAGTTCTGCGGAGCGCGCGGCCAGCATGCGGTTGCCGACGAAGCCGTGGCAGACGCCGACCACGACCGGCACCTTGGCGATGCGCTTGGCCACGTCGAGGGCGGTGGCGAGCACGTCCGGCGCGGTCTTTTTCCCTCGCACGATCTCCAGCAGCTTCATGACGTTGGCCGGCGAGAAGAAGTGCATGCCGAGCACGTCGGCCGGGCGGCTTGTGGAGGCCGCAATCTCGTTGACGTCGAGATAGGAGGTGTTGGAGGCGAGGATCGCGCCGGGCTTCGCCACCGCATCGAGCTTGCCGAAGACTTCCTTCTTCACCGCCATCTCCTCGAAGACGGCCTCGATGATCAGATCGCAGTCGGCGAGGTCGGCGTAGTCGGTGGTGCCCTTCAGCAGGCCGAGACGCTTCGCCTTAACCTCCTCGGTCAGCGAGCCGCGCTTGACGGAGATGTCGTAGTTCTTCGCCATGTTGGCCGTGCCGCGGTCGAGCGCTTCGCGGGTCATCTCCAGTATGGTTACGGGAATGCCGCCGTTGAGGAACGACATGGCGATGCCGCCGCCCATGGTGCCGGCGCCGATGATGCCGGCGCGCTTGATCGCTCGCGGCTTCACCTCCGGCCCGACGCCCGCGACCTTGGCCGCCTCGCGCTGGGCGAAGAAGAGATGGCGCTGGGCGCGCGACTGGTCGCCCTCGACCAGTTCCACGAAGTACTCGCGCTCCTTGGTCAACGCCTCGTCGAAGGGCATGGTGATGCTGTTGCGGACGGAATCGGCGCAGCGCCTCGGCGCGTCGAGACCGCGCGACTTCTTCAGGAGTTCTGCCGCTGTGGCGTCGAAGCCGGCGAGATCCGCCTTCGCCGCAGCGATCTTGTCCTCCCGGTCCCGGACCGCGACCAGGGGCGTGCCCGAGCGCACCTTTTCCTTCGCGAAGTTAACGGCATTGGTGACGAGATCGCTCTCGTAGACGGCCTCGACGAGGCCCTCCGCCAGCGCCTCCTTCGCGCCAATGGGATTGCCCGAAACGATGATCTTCAGCGCCTTCCCGGGTCCTACCAGGCGTGGCAGGCGGACCGTGCCGCCCGCTCCCGGCAGGAGGCCGAGCTTGACTTCCGGCAGACCGAACTTCGCGTTCTGGTCTGCGACGCGGAAATGGCAGCCCATGGCGAGTTCCAGTCCGCCGCCGAAGGCCGTTCCGTGGATCGCTGCGACCGTCGGCTTGGTGAAGCTCTCGAGCGTGACGATGAGCTCACGCAGGTTCGGGGACGCGATCGCCTTGGGGGAGCCGAACTCGGTGATGTCGGCGCCCGCCACGAACGTCCGGCCCGCGCAGGCGACCACCACGCCCTCGACGGAGGCGTCCTCGCGCAATTTCACCAATGCCTCGTTGAGCGGTTTCCTCAGGTGGTGGCTCATCGAGTTCACCGGAGGATTGTCGAGCGTGACGATGGCGATGCCCTCATCGCGGCTCACGGTCACGTATTCGGTCATGATGCTCTTCTCCAGGCGGAACGGGTGGACCCGGCGATCGGGTCTTCTCTAGTGAAAACGTGCTTGTACCAGGAAGTTCGAGACGAGGTTGGCAACCGCCTGCGGCTGCTCGATGCAGGGCAGGTGGCCGGCATCCGCAACTATGCGGAACTCCGCGCCCTTGACCAGATCGGCGGTCGAACGCACGAGATCCGGCGGCGTCGAGCCGTCTTGGTCGCCGACGATCGCGAGCACCGGAAGCTTCAGCGCAAGTGTGCTCTCGGTATAGTCGGCGTCGCGCAGGGCCGCACAGGTCCCGGCATAGCCGTCGACCGTGGTGCGTGTCAGCATGGCGGTGTAGCCGACGAAATCCGGATTGTCGGGCGAGCGGTAGGCGGGGGTGAACCAGCGCTGCATGATGGCATCGGCGAGCGAGCCGATGCCGTCCTTCGTCACACCTTCGATGCGCTGGTTCCACATCTCTTCGGTGCCGATCTTGTGGGCGGTGTCCATCAGGACCATGGCTTTCACGAGTTCCGGCCGCTTCGCCGCCAGTCCCTGCGCGATCATCCCACCCACCGACAAACCGATGACGGCGCAACTGTTTACGCCGAGATGCTGTAGAAGCGATTCCAGGTCCGAGACGTGATCGTCCATGGCGTAGGGCGCGGGCGTGGCTTCGGAAAGTCCGTGGCCGCGCTTGTCGTAGCGGATGAAGCGGAAGCGGTCGCCCAGGAGCCCGACCACCTCATCCCAGATGCGGAAATCCGTGCCCAGCGAATTGGCGAACACCAGTGCCGGCTTTGCCTTGTCGCCGCGATCCTCGAAATGCAGGACGACATCGTTCACGCGCGCAAACGCCATGAAACCTCCTCCGATATGAGCGACATACTACCGAGTATGTTGCGGCGTGCAAGTACCGTTCTGTTGTCCCAAGCGATCTTACAACGGTCGTTTGCCGAGAGCGAGGCTTTGCGGAAGCGCCATCGATGTGTATGTTGTAGCACCATTATACACATTCAGGGCCGCAGATGCGTACGAACATCATTATCGACGATGATCTTTTAGCTGAGGCGATGGTCGTCAGCGGTCTTAGGACGAAGCGAGCCGCGGTCGAGGAAGCTCTCAAGACCTATGTGCGTCACCATCGGCAGCGTGAAGCGATCGAAAAGCTGCATGGCATAGGCTGGGAGGGCGATCTGGAGGAAACGCGGGGAGAACGCTTTCCGGACTGGGTCAGATGATCGTCGTCGATTCTTCGGCGTGGATTGCCTTCTTCCGCGGAGTGGATTGCGAAGCGTCTCGGAAGATAACTCTACTCGACGATACAGATTCGGTACTTGTTGGAGACCTGATCCTGCTCGAGCTTCTGCAAGGTGCACGCGACCGGCGGCACGCAGATATCATCGAGCGCAACCTCAGGAACTTCAGGGTCGTGTCGCTGTGCGACGTGGCACTCGCCGTGGAGGCGACGGCTCACTATCGAGAACTACGCGGATTGGGCATCACGGTCCGCAAGACCATCGACCTGATCATTGCCAGCTATTGCATCCGTGGAGATCACCTCCTCTTGCAGCAGGACCGCGACTTTGTGCCGTTCGAAAGATATCTCGGCCTCAAACTGCTTTGACCGGAAGACGTTCGGCTTGCCTCCCCACGCCGGCTCGGCTATATCGCCTCGCATGTCCAGTCCGCGCGACATCGCACAGTGTTCCGACCGGCGGCATTTCGCCGGTGCGACGCTGCGCGCGTTTTCCTCGACGCTCCTTCTTCTCGGCCTTATCGGCGATCGCCGGGTCCGCTGAAAGGGAGCGCCCGGCGATCGATGTGACGCCGATGCGCCATGCTCCCGAAGCCCCATTTCAGCCAATCCGTGACATGAGCGCTCCGTTTCCGATTTCGGCAGCGCGGGAGAGACGACGATGAACAAGCCCGAAACCTTCACCGCCGCCCTTAAGGCGGTTCCGGCGCAGCAGGGAATGCCCGATGCGCCGCGCAAGTATCACGCCTATCCGCAGGTCGACCTCGCCGACCGGACATGGCCCTCGAAGCGGATCGAGAAAGCGCCAATCTGGTGCTCGGTCGACCTGCGCGACGGCAATCAGGCGCTGATCGACCCGATGGGGCACGACCGCAAGGCGCGCATGTTCGCCCTGCTGCTCGAGATCGGCTTCAGGGAGATCGAGATCGGCTTCCCGTCGGCCTCGCAGACCGATTTCGATTTCGCGCGCTGGTGCATCGAGGAAGGCGGCGTTCCCGACGACGTCGACCTTCAGGTGCTGGTGCAGTGCCGGCCCGAACTGATCTCCCGCACCTTCGAGGCCCTGGAAGGGTCGAAGACGCCGATCGTCCACTTCTACAATTCCACCAGTGAGTTGCAGCGGCGCGTGGTGTTCGAGAAGGACGTGGCGGGTATCAAGCGGATCGCGACCGACGCGGCCAAGATGATCACCGACATGGCGGCGAAGTCGGGCGGCGGCTATCGCTTCGAGTATTCGCCGGAGAGCTTTACCGGCACGGAGCTCGACGTTGCGCTGGAGATATGCAACGCCGTCGCCGAAATCGTGAAGCCGACGCCGCAGAACAAGCTGATCTTCAACCTGCCCGCCACCGTCGAGATGTCGACCCCGAACATCTATGCCGACATGATCGAATGGATGTGCCGCAACCTGGACAACCGCGAGAGCCTGATCGTCTCGCTGCATCCACACAACGATCGCGGCACCGGCATCGCCGCCACCGAACTCGGTTTGATGGCGGGGGCCGACCGCGTCGAGGGCACGCTGTTCGGCAATGGCGAGCGCACCGGCAACGTCGACATCGTCACACTGGCGCTCAACATGTACACGCAGGGCGTCGATCCGGAACTCGACTGCTCGGACATCACCCGCATGAAGGAGGTGTACGAGTACTCGAACCAGATGGTCATCCCGGAGCGCCACCCCTATGTGGGCGAACTGGTCTACACGGCCTTCTCCGGCTCGCACCAGGACGCCATCAACAAGGGCATGAAGGCCAAGGCCAAGGCCAACAAGGAACTCTGGGAGGTCCCCTACCTGCCGATCGACCCGCAGGACGTCGGCCGCACCTACGAGGCGATCATCCGCATCAACTCGCAGTCGGGCAAGGGCGGTATCGCCTACATCATGCAGGCCGACTACGGGCTGAACCTGCCGCGCAACCTGCAGATCGAGTTCTCGAAGGACATCCAGGCCGTCACCGACGCCGAGGGCAAGGAGCTGTCGTCGAAGCGCATCCACGAGCGGTTCCTGGAACAGTATGTCGACCAGCCGGCGGCCCGGCTCAAGTTCCTCGACCACCACACCTACCCCGACACGTCCACCAAGGGGCGGCGCATGGTCGAGGCGACGATCACGGACGGCGGCAAGGAGGTGACCATCACCGGATCCGGCACGGGACCGATCGACGGCTTCGTCGACGCGCTCTCACGGCACATCGGCATCCCGATGACGGTGCTCGACTATTCGGAGCACTCCATGCAGCGCGGCTCCAACGCCGCGGCCATCAGCTACATGGAAGTCGAGCATCCGGGTGGCAAGCTTTTCGGCGCTGGCATCAACACCAACATCGTGGCGGCCTCGCTCGAGGCGGTGGTGTCGGCGGCGAACCGCATCCTCGCGGCGCAATAGCGGAGCGGCTCGGCCGCGCATGATCCGGGGGAAAGATGAGTGGTGACATCCATGCGCGCGTGCAGGGGAAGGGGCCGTCGACGGTCGTCCTCCTGCACGGCTTCGGCGGGCATCACGACGTCTGGTACGACATCCAGCCGGCGCTCGCCGCCGGCGCCAGGGTGCTCGCCTACGATCTTCCGGGCCATGGCCGTTCTCTGAACTATCCCGGCGCGGGACCGGCGCATGTCGCCGCGAAGGCCGTTCTGGCCGACCTCGGCGCCCGCGGCATCGCGCGGGCGCATTTCGTCGGCCACTCGATGGGCGGCGCCGTCGCCGTCCTCGCCGCCTTGAGAGCGCCCGAAGCGGTCGCCTCGCTCACGCTACTCGCGCCGGGCGGTTTCGGCCCGGAAATCAATTTCGATCTCCTCAGGCGTTATGCGGCCGCTACCAACGCGGACGATCTGCGCGCCTGCATGGACGAGATGTCGGCACCGGGGTTTTCCATGCCCACGAAGTACGTCGCCGGCCTGGTTGCAACCCGAGGGGTCGCGGGCCAGCGCGACAAGCTGATCGAGATCGCCTCGCTCATCACGAAGGGCGACAGGCAGGGCGAGATCCCGCGCGATTCGCTGGCATCGCTCGCCATGCCGACGCGGGTGATCTGGGGAACGGAGGACACCGTCCTTCCTTACGCGCAGACGTCGGCACTGCCGGCGAACATTTCCCTGGAGACCCTGCCGGGGAAGGGCCACATGCTCTTGGAAGAAGCCAAGGAGACGGTGATCCGCGCGATCCGCAAGGTCGCCCGCTCATAGGCTCCCGCGCAGCGCCTAAGCGGAGCGTGCCCAGCGCGCGCGGCTTTCGGATGCGACGAGGGTCTGCGTGCTCGCCCATATCGCGATGTCCTGCCGCCGCCCCTCGAGGTGATTGGCGCCGAGGAATTCGAAACTTTCAAGGATATCGGCGGCCTGGTCCGGCTGCTTTTGCCTTATGTCGGCGACCAGCCCGTCGCTGACCACGGCCATCCGGCCGATCAGACGCGTGAGTTCCTCGAGCCGGCTTGCGACGTTGACCGTGTCGCCGATCACGCCGAGTTCGAGCCGCCGCTCCGTCCCGATGTTGCCGACGACCACCGGTCCGTAATGAACTCCGAGCGCGATCTGCACGGGCTCCTCTCCGCGCGCGAGACGGCGGTCGTTGAGGGCTGCGGTGTCCGCCAGCACGGCCTTCACGCAGGCCATGGCGTTGCGCGAGTCCTCCGGCTTCGGCTCAGGCGTGCCGAAGGTGGCCATCACGCCGTCGCCGATGAACTTGTCGAGGGTTCCGTCGTGCTTGAAGACCGCCTCTTCCAGCAAAGTGTGGACTTCCCGAAGCAGCGAGATCGCCTGCGCCGGCGTGTGGCGTTCCGCCCAGCGGGTGAAGCCGACGAGGTCGGCGAAGATGATCGCGGCATTGAGCTCCCGGATCTGCTGGAGCGGTTCGTCCTGCCGGGCCAACTGGTCGACGGTGGACGGCGGGAAATAGCGCGCGAGGTTGAGGCGCTGGCGTTCGATGATCGCATAGCGCCAGACCAGCCGTCTCGAGCGCCCGACGCCGCCAGCCATGATCATGGCGACGATGGCGAATATCACCACGGTCTGGAAGAGGACGCCGAGATCGACCGACGTCGGGCTGCCAAGCAGGCGCATGCGCGTGATGACGTCGGCGAAGCCGATGTCGCCATTGCCGGGCCAGATGACGACGCTGTCGGGAAGGGTTGCCAGCCACCCCACCCCGATCGCCCAGCTCACCGCGCCCACAAAGCCGCCCCAGAGCACCAGCCTCGGGCTGTCCGCATAGGCGAGACCGGCGAGCAGGAGAAAGAGATAGAGCGAGGTGTCGAAGTGCAGCGTCAGTTGCGGCGGCAGGTTCTCCGGCGCAAGCGGGTTCGGATAGATGACGGCGAAGGTGAGCAGCGCGAAATCCAGAGCCACGAAGGCATAGAGATGCCAACGCCGCAGGTGCCCCAGGCGCTCCACGAGGGAGGGTATGAAACCGGTCGTGATGAAGAAGAGGACCAGGATCTGGTAGTAGATCGCGTCGGGGTAGGGGGCCACGACGCCCAGCACGACGAGCATTGCCGCGAGCGACCACGTCCGGCCGCGCAACTGGAGGCGGCGGCCCTCCCGCTCATGGCTGCGGAAGGTCTCGTCGAGCAACTGGGGGAAGTTCGCGCGACGACGTGCCCTGCGGGTCGCGATCGCCGATCCAACGCGTTCCGCCAGAGCCATTCCGTCCATTCCAGCCAGAGTTCGATGCGCGGAAGATAGATTGCCGGCCTACAGGATGCAAAGCGCTTGCCGGCAACGCAGGTACCGCTGGAGAAATTCGCCTTTTGTTCGCCCAAAAGACTGTGTTAACGTTTCGTAAACGATGAACCCTCCGGCGGAGGCCCGACATGAACGACAGGGACAGGGGTGCCGCCGAGCGGCAGAGCAGGCTCGCGGACGCAATCCGCGAGGTCAAGGTCGCCGCGGCGGAACGGGACGACGTGGTCGTCGAATTGCGTGAAGCGTCCCGGATGCGGCTGGAACTGCTCGCGCAGGAACTCGAGCCGGTCTTCGCGGAAGTCCCCGCCGAGGAGATACTCTTCGATTTCGCGATATCGTCGGGGACGCAGCCGCGCCTGTGGATCGATGCGGTCAGCCACGTCGCGCTGGGACGCGACCGCCGGACGTATCGTTTCGTGCGCGACACGCGCATGGGCCGGGTCGTCCTGGCGGAGTCGACGGATATCCGGCCAGTCGCCGATCGGGTGACGACATACATCGCCGAGCGCATGGTCGAGCGGCAGCGATGGCTCGACGGTACGGTCGAGACCGCCCGGCCCATCGAGGCGCGGGAGAAGGCGGCCGAGGGCGCGACGGCGGAAATCTCGCACACGCGTCGCGAACCGGTGGCTGCACCTGCCAACGCTGCCGGCACCGAACCCCGCAACGGAAAGTCGCTCCTTGCCTACGCGTCCCTCCCTGATTCCAGAAGGCATGCAGCGGCGGAGCCTGGAGCCAGCAGGCTCCGCTCCTTCATGTCCGCGGCGGGAATCGTGCTTTTCGGCGCCGCGGCGGGGCTCGCGATCCTGGCGGCGGTCTACTGGGACGAGGTCGCGGCCTATGTGGCCGCGTACTGAGGTGCTGCGAAGAGATCCACGGTCTCTTCGCCTTTGACGGAGAAAGCGGGCGTTCCGCCGGTCACGCCGCGACGCGTCAGGTTCACCTGCCAGTTTCCGGGGTCGCCGTTGATCTCCAGCAGATTGTACTGCGCGGGCGGATTCTCGCCTCCGGGTCCCTGTCCGGCAGCCGGCACCCCGACCACCGGAATGTTGTTCTCCTTGCCGCCGATCCAGTAGAGCGTGGGGAGGTGCGTGTGTCCGTGCAGGACCAGTTCGGCGCCGTGGCGCCGCATCGTCTTCTGGAACAGGCCGATCCCGTACAGCCGCTTGTGCGCGGTCGTCGCGCCGCGAACCGGTGGATGATGGATGAGCACGATGCGGAAGAGCCCGCGTTCGTGAGCCATGTCGAGCAGTTGGCCCGTCCGCATGGCCTGCTCGGCGCCGAAATTCCCGAGCGCCATGAACGGCCCGGTTGCGCGGGCCGACGACACCCCGATCAGCGCGATCTTCCCGCGCGTCCGCAGATACGGAAAACCGGTGCGGCTCTGGCTGACGTCGGTCTTCTCGCCCGACATGTAGGGCCGCCAGGCCTTGCAGGCCTTCGCAAGCGCACCCGGGACGTAGGCATCGTGATTGCCGGGGACGACGGACACCCGGTCGGGCTTGCCAACCGTGGTCAGCCATTCGCGCGCGAGATCGATCTCGGCATCGAGCGCGAGATTGACCAGATCGCCGGTGACCGCGACATGGTCGATCTCGCTCGCCTCCATGTCGGCCAGCAGCGCGTCCGTGACGCCGTTGTGCAGCAGGCGGCGCCGGTTGCGCTGCCAGTTGACGTAGCCGGTGATCCGCTTGGAGGCGAGTTCGCGATAGGTTACATCGGGCAGCGGGCCGAGATGGATGTCGGAGAGATGGGCGAGACGGAACATGGTTACCTTCTACGGCAGCCGGTGGCGCCGTTCCAGACGTATGGCCTCGCTCGATGAGCGGACCGCGCCGGGACGACAGCCCGTTCGGGCGCGGATTGTGGCCGCGCATCCGCGGGAAGCTGTTTCACACCTATTTCCTCCTGAGGCGGCCGATGACGCTCGGCGTCCGGTGCATCGTCTACAATGAGACCGAACGCTCGGTGTTCCTCGTGCGGCACACCTATGTGCCCGGCTGGCAATTGCCGGGCGGTGGCGTGGAGACCGGCGAAACGCTGTTCGAGGCGCTCACCCACGAGCTTTCCGAAGAGGGAAACCTCGAGATGACCGAGCCGCCGCGGCTGCTCGGAATGTACCACAACAGCAGCGCAAGCCGGCGCGACCACGTCGCACTCTTCCTCGCGACCGACTTCCGGCAGAGTGCTCCCAAGCAGCCCGATCGCGAGATCGCCGACGCCGGCTTCTTCCCGCTGGCTTCGCTGCCGGACGCAACGACGCGGGCGACGCGGGAGCGGCTGGCCGAGCACCTCGATGGCCGGGCGCCTTCCCACCACTGGTGATCGGCTCAGGCGGACGGGGCGAACCTGTCGCGGTCGTGCGGGGCGGAATAGTCGATCTGCGGTCCGCGCGGGATGATCCCGGTCGGATTGATGGTCTTGTGGCTGCCGTAGTAGTGGTGCTTGATGTGGAAGAGATCGACGGTCTCCGCGACGCCAGGCACCTGGTAGAGGTCGCGGGTGTAGCTCGACAGGTTCGGATAGTCCGCGATCCGGCGCAGGTTGCATTTGAAGTGCCCGACATAGACCGGGTCGAAGCGCACCAGCGTCGTGAAGAGGCGCCAGTCGGCCTCGGTCAAGTGGTCGCCGGCGAGATAGCGATGCAGCCCGAGCCGGGCCTCGACGGCATCGAGCGCGCCGAACAGCTCGTCGAAGGCTTCCTCGTAGGCATCCTGCGTGGTGGCGAAGCCGGTCTTGTAGACGCCGTTGTTGATCGCGCCGTAGACCCGCTCGTTCCAGGCGTCGATCTCCTCGCGCAGGCGCGGCGGATAGAAATCGAGCGATGCGTCTCCCCATTCGTCGAAGGCGCCGTTCAGCATGCGGATGATCTCGGCGGATTCATTGGATACGATGGTCTCTTCCTTCTTGTCCCAAAGCACCGGCACCGTCACCCGGCCCGAGTAATTCGGGTCGGCCTTCGTGTAGATCTGGTGCAGGAATTCGCAACCGTAGAGCGTGTCGCCGGTCGATCCCTCTCGCTGGAGGAACGTCCAGCCGTTCTCGCCCATGAAATGATCCACGATCGAGAGCGAGATCACGTCACCGAGCTTCTTCAACTTGCGGAAGATCAGCGTCCGGTGGGCCCACGGACAGGCAAGCGAGACATAGAGGTGATAGCGGCCGGGTTCCGCCTTGAACCCGCGCTCGCGACCCTGTGCCGGGCTGCCGTCACGCGTGACCCAGTCGCGGAACTGCGATTCCGATCGCTCGAAGCGGCCGCCACTCTTTTTCGTGTCGTACCACTTGTCCTGCCATTGGCCGTCGACCAGCAATCCCATTGTCTTCGCTCCTTGTCCGCCCCTGACTTAAGGCACCGCATGCGAAAGCCCAACGCGGGTGGACTTGAACAGTTCGTCACCTCGCCGGTCCAGGCGGGTAGACTGCACAAAAAGCCAATGGACGGCATCTGCCTTTGGTGTTAGCGGAGATCATCGGAGGAGAACCGGCCGTGATACCGACCCGCATCGTACGACGACGAATGAGCGCTCGCGCCTGAGCGCGCAAAACCGCCGCGCCATGGCGGCTTCATTCCTCGCGACGACACGGAACACTGCGATGCACGACATCTCCTACGTGGCCGAGACGGCCGCCCACGATCATGACATCGAGCAGATCAACGCCGAGGCTTTCGGGCCGGGACGCTTCGCGCGTGCGGCCTACCATATCCGCGAGGGCGGCCCGCACGAGCGCGACCTATCCTTCGTCGCCCTCCGGGACGATGCGGTGGTCGGCACGGTCCGCCTGACCCGCATCGCCATCGGCACGGGACGCTCTCTGCTTCTCGGTCCGCTTGCAGTCAGGCCCGCGTTCAAGGATCTCGGCATCGGCCGAAAGCTGGTCCGGATGGCGGTCGAGGCGGCGGCGAAGGCCGGCAGGAAATCGGTCATCCTGGTCGGCGACGAGCCCTACTACGGCCCTCTCGGCTTCCGTCAGATCCCTATAGGGCGCATCACGATGCCGCGTCCGGTGGACTACAGGCGGCTTTTGATCCACGAGATCAAGGACGGCGCGCTGGAAGGGTTGGAGGGCGCCATGATGCACGCCGATATGGCCTTCGTGCCAGCGGCACTCGGGGAAGCATCGCGCCGGCCTGCTGCCGAGTGAGTCTGCCAACCCCGAGGCTGGCGCGATCCCTCCGGCCATGGGATTTCCCGATCGCGGGGCGCCTCTAGCGCCCTTCGCGCCACCACATCGAGCCCAGCGCCAGCAGCAGCAGCCCAAGACCGAAAAAGCCGCCGAACAGCGGCACGCGGTTGACCGACTTCAAGACGCTGTCATTGGTGGTCCGCAGCCCGATCCATTCGCGGCCCGATGCCTGGCCGGTCGCACGCACGGGCACGATGCCGGGTACGTTCACTCCGCCCGCAAGACCTTCCAGCCGCCGGACGCTGCCCCCGGTCGCTTCGGCCACGGGACGCAGCACGTCCTCGGTGGACACCGTCTCGGCGAACTCGGGCGCGTTGACCGGACCGACATGCGCGAGCGTCGACAGATCGCCGTTCGCCACCTGGTAAAGCCCGATCTCGTCGACCGTCATGCTGGCGGAGAAGATGCCGGGGCTCTCCGACGTCAACGGGACGTCCGTCCTCTCGCCCGAGGGACTGAGCACGGTCGCGGTGCCCGGATCGTCGTTCATGGTCTGGCGCCTTATGTCCAGCGTCATGCCGCGCCCGTTCGCAGTCAGCCGCTCCTCCTCCAGTTCCGGCTCCTTCATCAGCCAGTGGGCGATACGGCGATAGAGCGAGACGTGCGGTCCGCCGCCCTCGAAGCCGCGCGCCCACAGCCAGCCCTGGTCGGACAGGAACATGCCGACGCGGCCTTCGCCCTTGCGGTTGAGGATCAGCAGGGGCTGGTCGCCCGGCCCCTTCATCACGACCTGTCCTTCCGGCTGGCGGATGCCGATGAGGCGGAACCAGCGGCTCCAGTGCGGCGGCTCCTGCTCAGAGCCTTCCAGGCCGCGCGTCACCGGATGTCGCTCGCCTGTGTCGGTCAGGCGCGGGTAGAAGCCTTCCTCGACGATTTCGCCGGTCGGCAGGGCGGGCAGGGCGGCCATCAGCGGCGTGCGCGCGATCGACTGGTTGCCGGCGTATTCGGGGCCCGCGGCGATCAGCAGCGCGCCGCCGTTTTCGACATATTCGGCGATGTAGTCGTAATAGAGGATCGGCAGCACGTCGCGGTGCTGGTACCGGTCGAAGATGATCAGGTCGAAATCGTTGATCTTCTCGACGAAGAGTTCACGCGTCGGGAAGGCGATCAGCGACAGATCGTTGATCGGCGTCCCGTCCTGCTTCTCGGGAGGGCGCAGGATGGTGAAGTGGACGAGATCGACTGCGGCGTCCGACTTCAGGAGGTTGCGCCAGGTGCGCTCGCCTGCGTGAGGTTCGCCGGAGACCAGCAGCACGCGCAGGTTCTCGCGGATGCCGTCGACCAGCGCGATGGCGCGGTTGTTGGTGTCGGTGATCTCGCTTTCGACGCGATCGACGGAAAGCTCGATGATGTTGCGGCCGGCACTCGGCACCACGATCTCGAGCGCCATCTCCTCGCCGACGATGGCCCGCTCCACCGTGACCTGTTCGCCGTTGACGCTGACGCGGACGTCGACATTTTCCTGTCCTCCGGCCGTGTCGGTGACGCGATAGGTCATCTGCAGCGGCTTGCCCACGATGCCGAAGCGCGGCGCGTTCTCGAAGCGCACGCGGCGGTCGCGCTCGTCGTCCTCGCCGGTGATCAGCGCATGGATCGGGGCATTGGTGCCCTCGACCCGTTCCGGAACGTCGTGGACCTGTCCGTCCGTGACCAGGATCGCTCCGGCGACACGTGACTGCGGGACGTCGCGGAAGATGCCGTCGAGGGCGCCGAACAGCCGCGTCTCAGTGCGATCGTCGGTGTCGTTCGCCTGTCCGGCATCCACGACACGCACGTCGAATTGCGGAAAGCGCCCGAGCTTGGCGCGCAGTTCCTCGATCGCCGCGTCGGTCATGTCCCTGCGGTCGCCGATGTCCTGGCTCTGGCTGCGGTCGGCAACCAGCGCGACGACGCTCTTCAGCGGCTCGCGTTCCTCGTCGAGCAGCACGGGGTTGAGCAGCGCCAGTGCCAGCGCCGCGAAAGCGGCGAGCCGGAAGAATGCGCCGCGCTGGCGCAGCAGCAATCCGGCCAGCGCCAGCAGCGCAAGCGGGACCAGGGCAACACCAAGCCAGGTCCAGGAGAGCAGGGGTTCGAAGGCGATGGACCAGTTCATTGCAGCGACACCTACTGGCCCAGCCGCTCGAGGAGGATCGGCACGTGGACCTGATCGGATTTGTAGTTGCCGGTCAGCATGTACATCATGATGTTGACGCCCGCCCGCTTGGCGTATTCGCGCTGCATCGGATCGGCAGGCACGGTCGGCAGGAGCGGATCGCCATTGGCATCGACCGCCCACGCACCCGCGAAGTCGTTCGCCGTGATGAGGATCGGGCTGACGCCGTCACCGGTGCGGACCGGGCGGTCCTCCGAATTGCTGGCATTGAGCGATGCCTCGACCCAGAGCGGGCTGCCGTTGTAGCGGCCGGGGAAGTTCTGGAGGATGAAGAAGGACTTGGTCAGCACGTGGTCTTCCGGCACGGGCTCCAGCGGCGGCACGTTCATGCTGGACAGGATGTCGCGCAGGCGCTGCGTCGAGACGCTCGCCCCGCCCGAAAGGCTCAACCCGGTGGAGAACTGGTCGCGCGTGTCGAAGAGGACGCTGCCACCCTGCTGCATGTAGGCGTCCACGCGGGCGATGGCGGCTTCCGAGGGCATGGCAGCGTCGGGATCGATCGGCCAGTAGATGAGCGGATAGAAGGACAGTTCGTCAGTGGCGATGTCGACGCCGGCCGGCTCGCCGGGTTCCAGGGCGGTCTTCTCGATCAGGAACTGCGTCAGCCCGGTCAGGCCGGCGCGACTGATCGCGTCGGTGGAGGAATCGCCGGTCAGGACGTAGGCGATGCGGGTCGTGGATATGGCGTCGACGGCCTCGGCTTCGCTGACCTGCGTCGCCGCCGCGCCGTCGCCCTGCGCACGCGTCTCTCCGGTCGGCGACAGCAACAGTCCCGCGGCCAGGAACGCGATCAGGCCCGCGCCCGCGGCGCTTGCGGCGCGCCCGGTGCCGCGACGGCGGCGCGCGAACATGCCGCCCATCCAGAACACCGCCAGTGTGTCGAGGGCCATCAGGAGCAGCGCCAGCGCGACGAGCAGGCCCTTGAGGTTCCGGGATTCGTCGGCGGAGTAGCCGGCCTGCGTGACCGGCAGGTCCGTCGTCGGCCGCTCGATTGCCGCGAGAGAGGCATCGGCCGCGAGAAGATTGTGCGCGATGACACCTTCCTCTGTTCCGTAAAGCCCGGGCGGGTTTTCGATCGTCACCCGGCGCTCGCCCGCACCGATCACGAGCGGCTGGGCATCGGGACCCGGCGGCACGAGCGAGCCGTCGGCGGCGATCATCCGATAGGGCGGGAGCGTGCGCTCGCCGGCCCGCTCGCTGCCCTCGATCGCACCCTGGTTGCGCGACAGCTGCACGACGCGGCGCAGCATCTCGACGAAGCTTCCCGAGATCGGCAGGCTCGACCACGTCGCCTCAGGCGTCACGTGGAACAGCACCAGCGTGCCTTCGCCGCGGCTGGCGCCGGTCACCAGCGGCGTCCCATCGGCGAGACTGGCCCAGGTGTGCTCGAACAGGTCGACGGTCGGTTCGGCGAGCACCTGGCGCGAAACCATGACGTCGCGCGGCGGTGCAAGGTCCGCAAAGGGGCCGCTCGCGGGGAATTCGGCCACCGGCTGCGGCTCCGTCCAGGAGAGGGAGCCGCCCAGCGAGCGCTCGCCGAGCCTCAGCCGCACCGGCAGCAGGTCCTCGTCGTTCTCAGCCGCGGCCAGCCGGGAGCCGGCGAAGCGCACGAGCGTCCCGCCGTCGTTCAGCCAGTCGATCAGCTGCCTGCGCGCGCCGTCGGGCAAGGTGCCGACGTCGGCCATGACGATCATCGCGGGCTTCTGCTCCAGAATCTGCGGGATCGCCTCGGCGAGATCGGAGGTCTCCGGTTCGACGAGATCGGCAAAAGGCTGCAGCGCGCGGCGGATGTAATAGAGCGGCGACAGAAGCGGCTGCGCCTGGTCCGCCTCGGACTGGGAAATCAGCCCGACGCGCCGCCGCCTGGAGCTTTCGTCCAGCACGCGCACCGCCGCCGCCTGGTTCTCCCCGTCGAGGCGGATCGAGGAGAAGTCGTTGCGCAGTTCGAACGGAACACGGATCTCGGCCGTCGCGGTGGTCTCGGCGGGTCCGAACGAGAAGACGGTATCGGCGATGCGGCGGCCGCGATCGTCGAACGCGCCGGCGGTGACCTGTCTCGGCGCCGGATCGCCGGATGGGCGGATCGCCGTCACCTCGAAGAATTCGGGCTGGTTGTCCACCGTCGTGAGACCGGTCATGCGAAGCCGATCCGGCTCGATCCAGACGACCCGCCCTGCGTTCTCGCCCAGCAGGGCCGAGAAGGCGGCCTCGTCGCCGGCAGAGGCGAGGCCGTCGGTAAGCACCGCGACGGTAGCCCCGGGCACTGCCTGCAAGGCACCCGCGACGCGGCCATAGACGCCGGCGCGATCGACCGCGACGGGACGCGGTTCGGCGGCACGCAGCCTATTGCGCGCCTGCTCGGCGTCGAACGGGCCGATCTCGACGTTCGGCTTCTCCGCCGTGAAGGCCACGATGACCGGCGCGCCGGCATCTTCGGCGTCCGCGATCAGCCGCTCGGCGGTCGCAACGCGCAGATCCCAGTCGTTCGCCGACGCCCATCCGTTGTCGATGACGAGCGCCACCGCCTCGCCGCCCGTCTCCAGCCGCTCGCGCGGATTGAACACGGGATCGGCGAGGGCGAAGATCACCAGTGCGGCCAGGAGGAGCCTGAGCAGGGTCAGCCACCACGGACTCTGATGCGGCGTCTCCTCCTTGCGCATGACGCGCAGCAGGATGCGCAACGGCGGAAAGATTTCCGTCTGCGGCTTCGGCGGGGTAAGGCGCAGCAGCCACCAGATCACCGGCAGGGCAAACAGGCCCAGGAGGACAAGCGGCTGGCCGAAGGCGAGCAGGCTCATGCGCGCACTCCCGCCATCTGGCCGACACCGCCCGAAAGCGCCATGTGCACCCGCACCAGCGCCTCGGAGGCCAGACGGTCCGTGTGGTTGACCGTATAGCTCCAGCCGAGCCGCGTGCTCCAGGCTACGAGCGCCTCGCGGCGTGCGAGGTACAGCCTGCGGTACTCGTGCGTCAGCGTCTCGGCCCGGCCGGCGGTGACCTTCTGCCGGGTTTCGGGATCGACGAATTCCGTCCGGCCTGCATAGGGGAAGCTCTCCTCGGCCGGGTCGGCGACCTCGATCAGATGTGCGCGGACGCCCTGGCGGGCGAGCACGTCGAGCCACTCCATGGTTTCCTCGACCGGATCGAGGAAATCGCTGGCGATGACCACGTCGGAGAAACGGCGGACCGAGACGAGTTCCGGCCGGGCGGGAACATCGGTGGCCTGCGCCAGGATGGAGGCGAGGCGCTCGGCGCCGTTCCGCGCGTTGAATGGATCGGATAGGCCGGGCCAGGCGATGCGCTCGCCGCTGCGCGACAGCAGTTCCGCAAGCGCGAGGATCAGGACCAGCGCGCGCGACTCCTTCGACACCGACGCCTGCGACGATTTGTAGAGCATCGAGGGGGACGGGTCGGCCCACAGCCAGATCGTGTGCGCGGCCTCCCATTCGCGGTCGCGCACGTAGGTGTGCTGGTCGTCGCGCGCGGAGCGGCGCCAGTCGATCCTGCCGATCGCCTCGCCTTCGACATAGGGCCGGAACTGCCAGAAATTCTCGCCGACGCCCTGCTTGCGGCGTCCGTGCCAGCCCGAGATGACGGTGTTGGCGATGCGTCGCGCGTCGACCAGCAGGTCGGGGATCAGCGAGGCTCGAAGCCGCCCGCGCGCGAGCGCGTCACGCGACGTGACGGATGCCGTTACCTCGCCGATGCGCGCCATCAGCCGGCCGCTTTGACCAGCCGCGCCACGACGTCGCGAACGTTCATGCCCTCGGCGCGCGCGGCGAAGGTCAGCGCCATGCGGTGCTGGAGCACCGGTTCGGCGAGCGCACGCACGTCGTCCACCGAAGGCGCCAGACGGCCGTCGTAAAGCGCGCGGGCGCGTGCGCACAGCGTCAAGGCCTGGCTGGCGCGCGGGCCGGGTCCCCACGCCACGTGCTTGTCGGTATCGGCATTGCCGTTGCCGGGACGCGCCGAACGTACGAGGTTCAGGATCGCCTCGACGACACTTTCTGGAACCGGCATGCGCCGGATCAGCGTCTGGATCGCGCGCAGCCGTTCCGCCGCGAGCACGTTCTCGGCGCGGGCGTCCTGCACGCCCGTCGTCTCGAGCAGGATGCGCCTCTCGGCATCGATCTCCGGATAGAGGATGTCGACCTGCATCAGGAAGCGGTCGAGCTGTGCCTCGGGCAGGGGATAGGTGCCTTCCTGTTCCAGCGGATTCTGCGTGGCCAGCACATGGAAGGGGGCAGGCAGGTCGTGGCGCGCACCGGCGATCGTCACGTGATACTCCTGCATCGACTGCAGCAGCGCCGACTGCGTGCGCGGGCTGGCGCGGTTGATCTCGTCGGCCATCAGGAGCTGGGCGAAAATGGGGCCCGGGATGAAGCGGAAGAAGCGCTTGCCAGCCTCGTCCTGCTCCATCACCTCGGAGCCGAGAATGTCGGACGGCATCAGGTCGGGCGTGAACTGGATGCGGCGGGAGTCGAGACCGAGCACGGTGCCCAGCGTCTCCACGAGTTTGGTTTTGGCCAGTCCGGGAACGCCGACGAGGAGGGCGTGCCCGCCGGCGAGTATCGCCACCATGGTGCGCTCGACGACGCTTTCCTGGCCGAAGATGACCTTTCCGACGCCCTCGCGGACGCGAGACAGATCGGCGAGCGCGTTTTCCGCCTCGGCGATCATCTCCTTGCCGCCGATCGCCTTTTCCTTAGCCATCACGCTCATGCGGTCACTTCCTCTGCCGGCCTATGGACTGGTTCCCCGACGCAATGATCCCCCAATTCGCACCTTTGCGGTATCTCTGCGTTGAACTTAAATCCACCACACCGGCTGACAAGCGGAACGAGAGTGACTATTTCGTGACCATGGCTGAACAAATCCACAAGGACGGTGCGGGCCTGAAGGCCGCCGGCGATGCGCCCGGGCTGGCGGCGCTGGTGTCGCGCGCGTCGCGTGCCGGCAAGGGCCTTCCGCCCGTCGACAAATGGAACCCGGAATTCTGCGGCGAGCTCGACATGGAGATCAAGGCCGACGGCACCTGGTTCTACATGGGAACGCCGATCGGGCGGCAGTCGCTGGTGCAGCTCTTCTCCACGGTCCTGCGCAAGGACGTGGACGGGAAGACCTACCTCGTGACGCCTGTGGAACGGGTCGCTATCCGGGTCGAGGATGCGCCGTTCGTCGCCGTCGAGGTCGACGTCTCTGGTGAAGGCGAAGGCCAGGTGATGACGTTCCGTACCAATGTCGGTGATCTCGTGGAGGCCGGACCGGAACACCCGATCCGGTTCGTGGACGAGAAGGAGACCGGCGGACTGAAGCCGTACCTCCTCGTGAGAGGACGCCTGGAAGCGCTCGTGGCGCGGCCGGTAATGTACGAACTGGTCGAGCACGGCGAGGAAATCGAGATCGACGGACGCGCGATGTTCGCGATCCGCTCCAAGGGCGAGGTGTTCCCGATCATGCCGGCCGAAGAGCTGGAGAGACGGAGCCGCTGACCATGGATGCTCCGACCGTTTCCACCTTTTCGGCCGCGGATTTCCGGCAGCGGGCGTTGCGAGAACAAGCGCCGCACGACGTCGAGTTCGGCGACCATGTGCTCAACCCCGGTTTCGACCATCTCGTTGCGCGCGACCGGCTGCGCGACGCGGCGGTGCTGATCCCGGTCATCGACCGGGGCGAGGAGGCGACGGTCCTGCTCACCAAACGCACGGAGAAGCTGCGCAGCCATTCCGGCCAGGTCGCCTTTCCCGGCGGGCGCATCGATCCGGAGGACGCGAGCCCGGAGCATGCCGCGCTGCGCGAGACGGAGGAGGAGATCGGCCTCGGCGCCTCCTTCATTGAGGTGATCGGTCGCATGCCGGATTATCTGACCGGCAGCGGGTACCGCATCGCGCCGGTGCTGGCGACCGTGCGCCCCGGCTTCATGTTGACCATCAACGAGGACGAGGTGGACGACGCCTTCGAGGTCCCGCTGAGCTTTCTCATGGACCCGGCGAACCATCGGCGGGAGAGCCGGATCTGGCAGGAGCGGGAGCGCTTCTTCTATACGATGCCGCATGGCGAGCGGCATATCTGGGGCGTCACGGCCGGCATCATCCGCACGCTCTACGAGAGACTCTACGCGTGAGCGACATTTCGATCGCCGGCCGCGCCGAATGGATCGCCGATCCGGCGCTGCAGACGCTGCTCGCCATCCTCAACGAAGGCGGCGAGGAAGCGCGCATCGCTGGCGGCGCGGTGCGCAACACGCTGCTCGGCGAGCCGGCCGGCGATATCGACATCGCAACCACAACGCTGCCGGACGAGACCATCGCCCGCGCCGAACGGGCCGGGTTCAAGGCGGTTCCGACCGGATACGACCACGGGACGATCACCGTGATCGGCGGCGGGGTGCCGCACGAGGTGACGACCCTGCGCGCCGACGTGGAGACCTTCGGGCGCAAGGCGACGGTCCGCTTCGGTCGCGACTGGCGCCAGGATGCCGAGCGGCGCGATTTCACGATGAACGCGCTCTATGCCGATGCAGAGGGCAGGGTGACCGACTTCGTCGGCGGACTGGCCGACATCGAGAGCCGGACGATCCGCTTCATCGGCGATGCGGAGGCGCGCATCCGCGAGGACTACCTGCGCATCCTGCGCTTCTTCCGGTTCTTCGCCTACTACGGCTCAGGACGTCCGGACGCGGAGGGGTTGATGGCCTGTGCGCGTCTGAAGGAGGGGATGGATGCGCTGTCGGCAGAGCGCGTCTGGAGCGAGTTGCGCAAGCTCCTTTCGGCTCCCGATCCTTCACGCGCGCTCCTGTGGATGCGGCAGGCGGGCGTGCTGACGCGCATCCTGCCGGAAAGCGAGAAGTGGGGCATCGACGCGATCCACGGGCTCGTTGCCGCCGAGCGTGATCTCGGATGGAAGCCCGACCACATCCTGAGGCTGGCGGGGATCATACCGCCCGATCCGGTGCGCGTTGCCGCGATGGCGCAGCGCCTGAGGCTTTCCAACGCGGATCGCGACCGGCTCGTCGCCTGGGCGGCTTCGCCCGCGCTCGACCCGGCCATGTCCGAGAGCCAACTGGCCAGGCTCGCGTACCGAAACGGGCGCGATGGACTCCTCGACAGGCTGGATCTCGCGCTGGCGTCCGCGCGGGCGCGCGCCGCAATCGACGACGAGGCGTTGCGGGAGGCCGGCGGCTGGTATCGCCTGAAGAAGTTTCTGGCCGGCTGGGAAACACCCGGATTTCCCGTTTCCGGCGCCGACCTGATCGCGCTCGGCGTGCCGGCGGGACCGAAGATGGGCAATCTGCTGCGTGACATGGAAGAGAAGTGGGTCGATGCCGGATTTTCGCCGGATCGTGACGGATTGCTGACGCTCGCCGAAACCATCAAGGACAGGTACGTCTGACGGCGCTGTGACCGCATCCACGAAAAGCGGCCGACATCGATGCCGGCCGCGGGTATTGCTCGCCAGCGCTCAGGCGGCGTTGCGCGATTTCTCGATGCGCGAACGGATAGCGTCGACCATTGATTCGCGGATGACCGTCTCACCGTGGGCCTGGCGCATGTGCTCCACCGCGCGGCGCATGACCTCCGCCTCCTCCTCGTGGCGGGTGTGCCAGTCGCATCCCGGCACCAGCGATCCGCAATGATACTCCTTCATGACCTTCCTCCTCATAGCCTCTCGTCATCGAGGGGTATCCAGTATAACATCAACCTGATGGTTTTGTTGCGGCGGGGACGATCACGATCCAGCCCCGGACCCGACCGTCAGCGGGTTGCCCGCCAAGGCACAGGCTCCCCGCCAACGCGGCAGCGCACTAGGCGTTACGCCGGATGGGGCGCGGTCAATGACCACGAAGGCTTGTGATCGCCTGGGAATCAGGCTCCCGATCGTGCTCGCCCCCATGGGTGGCGCGGTGGGACCGGAACTGGCTGCTGCGGTGAGCAATGCCGGCGGGCTCGGTATCCTTCCGCTCTGGTACCAGGACATCGGCAAGCTGCGTGAAATCGTAAGGTCGACCCGGGCCCTCACCCGGGCGCCGTTTGCCGCGAACCTCAACATGGAGTTCCCGCAGGAAGAACGGCTCGAAGCGTGTCTGGAAGAGGGCGTGCCCATCGTCTCGTTCTTCTGGCAGGATCCGGGACGCCTGGTCCGGAAAGCCAAGGATGCGGGTGCGATCGTCATGCACACGGTCGGCGACGCCGAATCCGCAAGGCGCGCGGTAGGCGACGGCGTGGACGTCATCGTGGCTCAAGGCTGGGAAGCCGGCGGCCATGTCAAGGGCATGGTGGCAACCATGGCGCTGGTTCCGGCGGTCGTCGACAGCGTGGGCGATACGCCGGTTGTCGCCGCCGGCGGCATCGCGGACGGGCGCGGGCTGGCGGCCGCTCTGGCGCTGGGTGCCGGGGCGGGCTGGATCGGCACCAGATTCCTGGCAAGCGAAGAAGCGACAATTCACCCGGAATACCGGAAGCACGTTCTTCAAAGCTCCGAGAACGACACGGTGCATCTGATGAATCTTTTCGATGGGGATTGGCCGAATGCGCCGCACCGCGTCATACGCAATTCCACCGTCGACGAATGGGAAGCGGCAGGGTGCCCTCGGCCGGGCGCACGTCCCGGCGAAGGCGAAGTGATCGTGAACACGCTGAGCCGCGGAGAGATCAAGCGTTACTGCTCTTTCACGCCCGGCCCGGACGCGACAGGAAACATCGAAGCATGTTCGATGTGGGCCGGACAGTCGGCCGGGATGGTCCGGCGCGTCCAGCCGGCGGCGGAGATCGTCCGCGAGATCATGGATGAAGCAGGAAGAGTGATTTCGGCGCTGGCAATTTAGGCCACTTCGCAAGTGTCGTCACTCGAGCGGTGAGTGCATCGTCTGCACGACGCCTACGGCCACTTCACCATCGGCGGCATGGAGGAGAGGATCGAGGTCACGTTTCCGCCGGTCTTGAGCCCGAAGGTCGTACCGCGATCGTAGAGCAGGTTGTACTCGACGTAGCGGCCGCGGCGTATCATTTGTTCCTCCCGGTCCGCTTCGGTCCATGGCCTGTCGAAGTTGCGCCGCACCAGCTCCGGATAGATTTCGGCAAAACTCCTCCCGACGTCCTCCGTAAAGGCGAAATCCGCCTCCCAGCCGCCGCTTTCGGCGGGTGAGTGAAGCCAGTCGTAGAAGATGCCGCCGACTCCGCGCGGCTCGTTGCGATGCGGCAGGAAGAAGTAGTCGTCGCACCAGCGCTTGAACCGGTCGTACTCGGCGGCCGAGGGGTTGCGGTCGCACGCCGCCTTCATCGCCGCATGGAAATCCACCGTGTCGCGATCCTCCTGCGTGCGGCGCCGGTCAAGCACCGGCGTCAGGTCCGCGCCGCCGCCGAACCACTGCCGCGCCGTTACCACCATGCGCGTGTTCATGTGCACCGCCGGCACGTGCGGGTTCCACGGATGGGCGATGAGCGAGATGCCGGAGGCCCAGAAGGCCGGGTTTTCCTCGCCGCCCGGCATCTGCTTGCGGAACTCGGGCGAGAACTCGCCATGCACGGTGGACGTATGGACGCCGGCCTTCTCGAAGACGCGGCCATGCAGCATCGACATGACGCCGCCGCCGCCCGTTCCTTCGTCGCGCTGCCACCGCGTGCGCTCGAAACGGACCGGCTCGCGATCCCCATGCGGGCCCGAGACCTCGTCCTCCAGTCGTTCGAAGAGGGCGCAGATGCGGTCGCGCAATTCCTCGAACCAGGTCTTCGCCGCCTCCTTCTTGTCTTCGAGGTCGGGCGGCATGTCCGCCGGGATGTCGGGGCGTTCCATTCTCGTCTCCGCTGAGCGCATCCTGAAGCCCTGACATAGGCCGTGGCGTGCATTTCCCGCAAGCCGCACGCGCTCCGGCGCGGGCACAGAATCGACTCGCCTTTTCGCGCATGCGGCCATAGATTTTATGCATAGCGAGGAGAGGTTCTGTGCGCACACCGCCAAGACCGCCGCTCGATGGGCTCAAGAAGCGGCTCGACCGCCACCGCAGCGAAGGTGCGCGCCTGCCGCGGGACGGCTTCGTCCGCGAGACGTTCTCGCTTCCCCGCACGGCGGCACGCGAAAAGGCGCGCGAATGGTTCGACCGCTGGCCCAAGCAGGCCTACTGGACGGCGATCGAAAGCTGGTGCGAGCGGCCCGAGGACGTGATCGAGTTCACGATGAGACGGCTGCCGACGGCAGATTGACCTGCACGTCGGCAGTAACGCACGATGATGCCCGGACGACGAGGGGCTGCGCCTAGTTCCGTCGCTTCAATCCCGGGTAGCGGCCTGGATCGCCGGCCGGTCCATGCTTCTTCACGGACATGTAGCGTCCAGCCTCCCAGCCGAGGCGATCGTAGATCTGAACGTTCTTCTTGGTGATCCAGACGTGCGGGTTCTTGTTGCCGAGCCGGGTGCGGGAGAGGTCGCGAGCGACTTCTGCCGCCTTGTCGTTTGCCTTTCGCCATTTGCTTCCCGCGTGGGCCTCAGGTGCAGCCAGCAAGAGAATCGCAGTGCATCCGGCTACGGCGGAGCTGAACAGGCTGAATTTCCAACGACGATGCGGCAAGTTCATAGCTTCCTCCCATAGTTGTATAATACCATTTATACAACTAATGGGAGTAGAATGCTACATCTAGTTGGATAGGCTCGATTACCGCACAACCTCCCCCGCCGCCATCGCAACCGCCATCGCCAGATTGAGGCTCCTTCCGCCGCCCGGCATCGGGACGAGCAGGCGCTCGTCGGCCGCTTCGTGCACGTGGTCCGGAACGCCGGCAGATTCCCGGCCAAACAGTAGGATGTCGCCGGCCCGGTACTCGAACCGCGTGTAGGGCAGGGTGGCACGGGTCGAGAAGAGCAACAGCCGGCGGCTTTCCGAACGCCGCCAGGCCTCGAAGGCCGTCCAGTCGTCATGCCGCGTCAGCGCCGCCATCGCGAGGTAGTCCATGCCGGCGCGCTTCAGCATCCGGTCGGACATGTCGAAGCCGGTCGGCCCGATCACGTCCACCCCGATCCCAAGGCAGGCGCCAAGGCGCAGGATCGCGCCGGTGTTGCCGGCGATGTCGGGTTGGTAGAGGGCGATGCGGATACTGTCGGGCACTTCATCGATCCATGACGTTGCGGAAGGGCAACACTTTTCCGGGTGCATGCCATCATCGGTCCGGCAGCGGTAGCCAAGCCGGAGGAAATGGTCTACTGGCCTCTTCCATCGTCAACCCCGAACACAGGAGGCAGAAATGGACGTCATCATGTTTTCATCTTCTTTCTGCCTGCGCGACAAGCGCCCGCTCTGACGGCGGCTTCGGAACGACGAACTTTCCCATAGACGGTTTCATCGCCCGAATTCCTGCCGGAACACCGTTTCCGACCGCGAGAGGTTCATGCGATGCCGAACAAGTCGCCCCTGGGGAACAAAGCCCCGTCCCATCCGACTGCTGGCGATCACGCGACGGAGCCGTTCGCCCGAAATCCCGCCTCGGCTCCTGCCGACGGCCTGTCAGCAGCCTTCCGGGCCGCCCTTGGCGGAGCCGGGCATCCAGACCATCTTGAGGTCGACGGAGGCGGCGCGAGGAGGCTGGATGCGCCGGCGAGGGATCAGCGTGCGAACGTGACCGCCAGGCCAGCGGCCGGGGGTCCGGTGAAAGCCGGCCCGCGCACCGGTCACAAATGAGAAAAGACGAGAAGAGTACGATGTTCCGCTGGTTCGAAAGCCGCCTCGACCCGTTTCCGCCCGAGGAGCCGCAGGAGCCCCCCAGGACGCTGGTCGGGTTCTGCCTGCACTACACCAGGGGTTCGTGGCAGTGGCTGGTCCCGTCGGCCATCCTCATGGCGCTCATCGCCATTACCGAGGTCTGGATGTTCTCCTTCGTCGGAAACATCGTCGACTGGCTGTCGGAGAGGGATCGCGCCACATTCCTCGAGCAGGAAGGGCCGAAGCTCGCCGGCATGGCGCTGATCGTCCTGATCGCGCTGCCGCTCATGGTCTGGTTCCATTCGCTGCTGAACCAGCAGGTGCTCATGGGCAACTATCCCATGCGCATCCGCTGGCAGGTGCATCGCTATCTGCTGAAGCAGTCGATGACCTTCTATCAGGACGAGTTCGCCGGCCGCATCGCCACCAAGCTGATGCAGACCGCGCTCGCGGTGCGCGAATGCGTGATCAAGCTGATCGACGTGATGAACTACGTCGTCGTCTATTTCACCGGCGTACTGATCATCGTCGGGTCGGCCGATCTCAGGCTCGCGGCGCCGATCGCCGGCTGGCTCGCCGGCTACGTCCTGCTCATGCGCTACTTCGTTCCGCGCCTCGGCGAGGTGGCCGAACGGCAGGCCGACGCGCGCTCGCTGATGACGGGACGCGTGGTGGACAGCTACACCAACATTCAGACCGTGAAGCTCTTCTCTCACGCGCGCCGCGAGGCTTCCTACGCCCGCGACGGCATGAAGGGCTTCCTCGACACGGTCTATGGCCAGATGCGGCTTGTGACCGGGCTCTATGGCACGCTCTATCTTCTGAACTCGATCTGCCTGTTCCTGGTCGGCACCCTGGGCATCTGGCTTTGGTTGCAGGAGGCGGTGTCGATTGGCGCGGTGGCGGTGGCGCTCGCGCTCGTGCTTCGCCTGTGGGGCATGTCGCAGTGGATCATGTGGGAGCTCTCGGCGCTGTTCGAAAACATCGGCACGGTGCAGGACGGCATCAACTCGATCTCGCTGCCGCGGCTGGTCGAGGACAAGCCCGGCGCGCGGGAGATCGTCGTGCGGCGCGGCGAGATCGCGTTCGACAAGGTCCGTTTTCACTATGGCAAGCAGAAGGGCGTCATCGAGGAACTGTCGCTGACCATCCGGCCGGGCGAGAAGGTCGGCGTCGTCGGCCGCTCGGGTGCGGGCAAGTCGACGCTGGTGAACCTGCTCCTGCGCTTCTACGACATCGAGCGCGGCCGCATCCTGATCGACGGGCAGGACATCTCCGGCGTCACGCAGGACAGCCTCAGGGCCAACATCGGCATGGTGACGCAGGACACCTCCCTGCTGCACCGCTCGGTGCGCGAGAACATCCTCTACGGACGGCCCGATGCGACCGAGGAGATGATGCTGGAATCCGCACGCAGGGCCGAGGCGCTCGACTTCATCGCCACGCTCAGCGATCCGAAGGGACGCACGGGTTTCGACGCCCATGTCGGCGAACGCGGCGTCAAGCTTTCGGGCGGCCAGCGCCAAAGAATTGCCATAGCGCGCGTCATGCTGAAGGACGCGCCGATCCTCATCCTCGACGAGGCCACGTCGGCGCTCGATTCGGAGGTCGAAGCCGCAATCCAGGAAAACCTCTACCGCCTCATGGAAGGCAAGACCGTGATCGCCATCGCGCACCGCCTCTCCACCATCGCCGCGATGGACCGTCTCATCGTGATGGACAGGGGCGAGGTGATCGAAGAGGGCACGCATGAGGAACTGATAGCGCACAAGGGGCTTTACGCCCAGTTGTGGGAGCGGCAGTCGGGCGGGTTCCTCGACCTCGATACGGCGGAAGCGGCGGAATAGGACAAGGGCGGCCGCCCGGAACGGAGCGGCCGCGCCCAAACCGGCAAGAACCAGGATAGATGGCAATCACAGACGACGAAGACAGCGATGATCGCCGCCTGCGCGACCGGTTCTGGAGCCGGGTGGAAGGTGTCGTCGATCCCTTCCACGACACCGATCGCGACGTGCTGCCCACGGACGCCTGGCATTTCATCCTCTATTTCGCCCGGCAGGCGAAGGGGCCGTTCATCCTGCTCCTGATCATGGGCGGCCTGGTCGGGACGGTGGATGCCGGCCTCTACTGGGCGATCGGCTGGCTGATCGACCTGCTCGACAAGTCCGATCCGGCAAGCCTGTTCGCCGACCACTGGCCGGAACTTGCCGGGCTCCTCGTGCTCGTGCTCTTCGTGCGCGCGGCGGTGATGATCGGCTCGGCCCTGGTCGAGCAGCAGATCATCGTGCCCGGCTTCTTCGCGATGGTGCGCTGGCAGGCCTTCCGGCGCGTCATCGAGCAGCCCTACGAATTCTACCAGAACGATTTCGCGGGCCGCATCGCGCAGAAGATCATGCAGGGCGGCGAGGCGGTCGGCGACTTCATCGTCGCCATCCTGCAGTCGGTCTGGGCGTTTCTGACCTTCCTGTTCCTGGCAACCGCGCTCCTGGCAGCGCTCGACCCGCTGATGGGGGTCGTGCTTGCGGTCTGGTGCGGCGGCTATGCGCTGATCATCCGCTTCCTCCTGCCCGAACTGCGCAAGGCCGGCCGCGCCACCGCCGACCAGCGCTCGATCTTCAGCGGCCGCCTGGTCGATTCCTTCACCAACATCGTGGCCGTGAAGCTCTTCGACAGCGGGCGGCGCGAGCATGCCTTCGTGCGCGAAGGGCTGGAGAACTTTTACCGGGCGGTGACGCGGCTGACGCGCAACATCACGACGGTCCGCTCCTGCGTGGCGCTGCTCAACGGAGCCATGATGGCGGCCATCGCCGGCATCGCGGTCGCGGGCTGGACCCAGGGAGAAATCTCGACCGGCGCCGTCGCGGCGGCGCTCGGCCTCGTGTTCCGCCTCAACAACATGTCGAGCTGGATGATGTTCAACATCAACGGCCTCATCCGCTCCTATGCCACCGTGCAGGATGCCACCGGCACGATCTCCGTCGAGCCCGCCATCCGGGATGCGCCCGGCGCGGTCGCGGCGCCGCGCACGACGGGGGACATCCGCTTTGAGAACGTCACTTTCCACTACGGCAAGGGCGGCGGCGTCATCGACGATCTGAACCTCCACATCCGCCCCGGCGAGCGCGTCGCGCTGGTTGGCCCTTCCGGCGCCGGCAAGACGACCATCATAAACCTGTTGCTGAGGCTCTTCGACGTGGAGAGCGGGCGCATCCTGCTCGACGGACAGGACATACGCGACCTGACGCAGGCATCTCTGCGCGACCAGTTCGGCGTCGTCAGTCAGGAGCCGATGCTGATGCACCGCTCGATCCGCGACAACATCGGCTACGGCCGGCCCGGTGCTTCGGAGGCGGACATCGTCGAGGCGGCGAGGCGCGCGGCAGCCTACGACTTCATCAGGGACGTGACCGACCCCAAGGGACGAGAGGGCCTTTCCGCCTATGTCGGCGAACGGGGCGTGAAGCTTTCAGGCGGGCAGCGCCAGCGCATCGCCATCGCTCGCATGATGCTCAAGAACGCGCCGGTGCTGATCCTCGACGAGGCGACCTCGGCGCTCGATTC
Organism: uncultured Alphaproteobacteria bacterium; assembly: GCA_963747465.1. Lineage (GTDB taxonomy): Bacteria > Pseudomonadota > Alphaproteobacteria > Rhizobiales > Rhizobiaceae > Aquibium. The sequence goes on along the minus strand of CAVVFC010000001.1, from coordinate 706,843 downwards.
GGAGGTGGAGGCGGCAATCCAGGACAATCTCTACCGCATGATGGAGGAACGTACCGTCATCGCCGTCGCGCATCGCCTTTCGACGATCGCGGCGCTCGACCGGCTGATCGTTGTCGACGGTGGACGGATCGTCGAGGAGGGTAGCCACGATGAGCTTCTCGCCCGGGACGGGCTCTACGCGCAGCTCTGGAAGCGGCAGTCGGGCGGCTTCCTGGCAAGCCGGCTCGCGGCGGAGTAGCTGCGGGCAATGGCACTGCGTCCTCCCGCCATGCGGCCGGGCGAATCGATCTTCGATCCGCTCGGCGTCGAGATCCTCGGCGAGAAGGCAGCCTCGCTCGGACGGGCGGGAGAGAAGGTGGAGCGGTCGCTTGCGGCTCTGCGGGCCTGCGAGGGACCGGAAAGCGAACGGGCGCGCCTCCTGAGGCAGGCGACCGATGCCGTCCACGCCTATTTCATCCAGCGTGAACTCTGCGGGTTGAGGCGCCATGACGCCGTCATCCGCGAATACGCCATCCCGCGCGCGGTGCTGGTCAGGCTGGGGGCGAAGTAGGAAAGTGCGTCGCCGTCACTTCGACATGTGAACCAGGCAGGAACTCACGATCTTCTGTTCTCCCGCCCCCTTGTACTTCTTTCGAGCCGCCTCGCAGCTTGCCATCGCGCGTTTTTCTGCGGTCTTCTGGCTGCCCGCGTTGACCGATATGCCGCAGACGTGACCAGGGCCGACCCCGTAGTGGATCGTCGTGGCTGCAAAGGCGGAATGGCCCGAAGCGTTGATGTACCGCCTGTAGAGGCTGGCGCATCCTCCGCTCACGTTGTTCATATACATCACCTTGCGGTAGACGTCTCCTTCCTGGCCCGACAGACCCGATCGTGCCGATGCGAATGACAACGGTAGTATCGCGAGCCCGCAGGCGGCAATAAAGGCAAAGGTTCCGGTTCGCTGCCCGACCATGGATAGTTCCTCCTGTACTATTCGCGTGAGTTTACCCAAGCGGACCTTACGCAGATCCCGAAAGACAATCCAGGATTTTAGAGGCCCCTCGCAACTACCTGTGATGATCGCCCGCGCGGTCCTTGCTGGGTTTTGCGGACGCCTCTCCGACACGTGTGGGCGCACGCTGATGAGGCGCCGCAAACTCGCGCCGCTCCTCCCGCGACAAACTGCCCACCCGAGTTGCGATCGTCTGGACAAGCCAGGGCATCGCGCCTAGAAACCAACGCCAATCGCCGGGGGATTCCGACCGGCCTGCGTAGCCGTGTCTGTGCAGGTACGTTCGAGGGGAAGCATCGTACAGGCACTCCGCGCCGGCGAATTGGTGACGAGAGGAAAAGGGCCCGTGAGCGCAAACGACATCACCGAACCCAACCGCAGGGATTTCCTGTACGTAGCGACGGGAACAGCCGCGGTCGTCGGCGCCGGAGCGGTCGTATGGCCGTTCATCGACCAGATGCGGCCGGACGCCTCGACGCTGGCGCTGGCGACGATCGAGGTCGACGTCTCGGCGATCGAGCCCGGCATGTCGATCACGGCGAAATGGCGCGGCAAGCCGATCTTCATCCGCAACCGCACGCCCGCCGAAATCGAGGCCGCGACCGGGGTTCCCCTGACGGAACTCAAGGATCCCATCGCCCGCAATGCCAACATCCCCGCGGACGCACCGGCCACCGACCTGGCGCGGTCGGCGGGCGAGGGCATGGAGAACTGGATCGTGATGGTCGGCTCCTGCACCCATCTCGGCTGCGTGCCGCTCGGGCAGGCAGGCGAATACAATGGCTGGTTCTGTCCCTGCCATGGTTCGGTCTACGACACGGCCGGGCGCATCCGCAAAGGTCCGGCGCCCGAGAATCTCGCCATTCCGACTTTTGCATTCATTTCCGACAGCACGATCCGTATCGGCTGAGTCTGGGGAGCGACGATAATGGCCGGTGGACATTCGACCTATACGCCCAACACGGGATTCGAGCGCTGGATCGACAAGCGCATGCCGCTTCCGCGGATGATGTATGACAGTTTCGTCGCCTATCCGGTGCCGCGCAACCTGAACTACGCCTACACGTTCGGCGGCATCCTCTCCATCATGTTGATCGTGCAGATCCTGACGGGCGTGGTGCTGGCCATGCACTATGCGGCCAACACGGAGCTGGCCTTCATTTCGGTCGAGCAGATCATGCGCGACGTGAATTCCGGATGGCTGCTGCGCTACCTGCACTCCACCGGTGCATCGTTCTTCTTCATAGCCGTTTACGTCCACATCTTCCGCGGTCTCTACTACGGCTCCTACAAGGCGCCGCGCGAGCTGCTGTGGATTCTCGGCTGCATCATCTATCTCCTGATGATGGCGACGGCCTTCATGGGATACGTGCTGCCGTGGGGCCAGATGAGCTTCTGGGGCGCGACGGTGATCACCGGCTTCTTCACCGCCATTCCGCTGGTCGGCGAATGGATCCAGCAGTTGCTGCTCGGCGGCTTCGCGGTCGACAACCCGACGCTCAACCGCTTCTACTCGCTGCACTACCTGCTGCCCTTCATGATCGCGGGCGTGGTGGTGCTGCACGTCTGGGCGCTGCACGTCACCGGCCAGACCAACCCGACCGGCATCGAGGTCAAGGAAAAGACGGACACGGTGGCCTTCACGCCGTACGCGACCATCAAGGACTCGTTCGCGATGATCGTGTTCCTGGCGGTGTTCGCCTACTTCGTCTTCTACATCCCGAACTTCCTCGGGCATCCCGACAACTACGTCGTCGCCGATCCGCTGAAGACGCCGGCGCATATCGTGCCCGAATGGTACTTCCTGCCGTTCTACGCGATCCTGCGGGCCATCACCTTCAACATCGGGCCGATCGATTCCAAGCTCGGCGGCGTGCTCGCCATGTTCGGTGCGATCGCGGTGCTTTTCGTCGTGCCCTGGCTCGACACCTCGAAGGTGCGCTCGGCCGTCTACCGGCCGTGGTACAAGCTGTTCTTCTGGCTGTTCGTGATCGATACCATCTTCCTCGGCTGGCTCGGCTCGCGACCGGCCGAAGGCACCTACGTCGTGATGGCGCAGATCGCCACCCTCTACTACTTCGCCTTCTTCATCGTCATCATGCCCGTGCTCGGCCTGATCGAGACGCCGCGCAGGCTGCCGAACTCGATCACCGAGGCGGTGCTGGTGAAGCAGAGGGGAAGGGCGACCACCACCCCCGAGGGCGCCGCCGCGGCGCCCGAGAAGCGCGCCTGAGCCAGATCCGTGAATCCTGAAAGGACTTTTCGAATGAAGAAGATTCTCGGCGGTCTGGCGGCGGTCGGCGTGGCTTTCGGCATGGCGGCCGGCGTTGCAGCGGCGCAGGACGAACACCACGCCGTGGCAGAGCCGACGCACTTTCCGATCTTCGCGCCGCACGAACTGTCCTGGTCATTCGAGGGCCCGTTCGGGACCTATGACAAGGGGCAGATACAGCGTGGTTTCAAGGTCTACCGGGAGGTCTGCGCCGCCTGTCATTCGATGAGCCTCGTGGCATTCCGCATGCTGGAGCATCTCGGCTATTCGGAAGAGCAGGTTAAGGCCGTGGCGGCGGAATACACGGTGACCGATGGACCGAACGGCGACGGCGACATGTTCGAACGTCCGGCCATCCCCTCCGATTATTTCCCCTCGCCATTCCCCAACACGCAGGCCGCCGCGGCTTCCAACGGGGGCGCCGCGCCGCCCGACTTCTCGCTCCTGGCCAAGGCACGTGTCGTCGAGCGCGGGTTTCCCAGGTTCGTCTTCGACGTTTTCACCCAGTATGCGGAGGGTGGCCCGGACTACATCTACTCGCTCCTGACCGGCTATGGTCTCGAGCCGCCGGCCGGCATGGAGGTTCCCGAGGGCACCTACTACAATCCATACTTCATCGCCGGAAAGTCGCTCGCCATGCCGCCGCCGCTGTCGGACGGCCAGGTGACGTACGACGACGGCGCTCCCGAGACGCTCGACCAGTATTCGAAGGACGTTTCGGCGTTCATGATGTGGGCGGCCGAGCCGCACATGGAGGATCGCAAGCGGACCGGGTTCCGGGTGATGATCTTCCTGGTCATCTTCGCCGGCCTGATCTACCTGACCAAGCGCAAGGTCTGGCACGAGATCGCGCACTGACTCCCGCTTGTCGCGAGGGTTCCGAAGGGCGTCCGCGAGGGCGCCCTTTTCTTTTCCTGTTCGCCGATCCGGGACGCTTCCCATGGGCGGGCAGCCCCGCTAAGAAGGCTCGGCTCCAACGGTACCCACGATGAAAACCACCCTCGAAGACACATTGCTCTCGGCGATCCGCACCATTCCGGACTACCCGAAGCCGGGTATCCTGTTTCGCGACATCACGACCCTGCTCGGCAATGCGCGTGCGTTCCGGCGCGCCGTGGACGAGCTCGTGCATCCCTATGCCGGCATGAAGATCGACAAGATCGCCGGGATCGAGGCGCGCGGCTTCATCCTCGGCGGTGCGATCGCCCACCAGCTCTCCGCCGGCTTCATCCCGATCCGCAAGAAGGGAAAGCTGCCGCACGAGACGGTGCGCGTGGCCTACAGCCTCGAATACGGCGTCGACGAGATGGAGATGCACAAGGACGCGGTGAAGGAGGGCGAGAAGGTCATTCTCGTCGACGACCTGATCGCCACCGGCGGCACCGCCGAAGGCGCTTCGAGACTGCTGCGCCAGATGGGCGCGGACATCGTCTCCGCCTGCTTCGTGATCGATCTGCCGGACCTCGGCGGACGCGCGAAGCTGGAGGGACTCGGCGTCGAGGTGCGCACCCTGATCGCTTTTGAAGGTCACTGAGCCGCCGGATTCCCCGCCGGACAGGAGTTCCTGCTTGAAAGGCCCCCAATGAGAATGTTTTTCGCCGTAGCCGGTGCCGCGGTGTGTCTGGTCGCCGGTGCTTCAGGGGCATCCGCCCAGAATGTCACGGACAGCTACTGCACGCAGATCAGCGACAACGACAAGTTTGCCTCGGACGGTTTCAAGCTGACCGATGCCGCCTCGATCATCCGGCAGGACCGGGCGAACTATCACAAGTTCAAGATGCGCGATCAGCACGACGAGGGCGACCGGACGTTCCGGACGGCCGAGGCGCGGTCGCGCATTCCCGGACTGCTGGACAATGGCGGCACCGACCCGTCGGTGTTCCGCGCCATCGTCAGGTCAAACCCGTACATCTGCGTCGACGTCTACCGGAATTCCATGGAAGTGTTCCTGGAGTCTTCGTCCTCCACCTCCGGGCAATCCCAGCCGGACGAATATCCCTTCGTCGGCACGTGGGATTGCGAGGTGGCGACGTTCAGCTTCACGCCGGATGTCTACAACAACGGCTCCGAAGACCTGCCCATCTCGGAAATCCAGGAAGGCACCGACGGGTCGTACACGCTGTTCCTCCCGGACGACTACGTGATCACGCTGTCCGGCTTCGACGGCGAAACGATGGGCTGGTATTCGCACGCCAGCGGAGACGCCTTCACCTGCACGCGCACGGAGTAGCCGCTTCACCCGTTCGGGCGATGTCCGGACCGGCGGGGAAGCCGGTGAGGGGGGTCACCCGGCTTTTATCAATACCATCGTGGTGAAGGACATCACCTTCTCGTCGTGCTGGTTGAAGGCTTCGTTGTTCGTGGTGAGCATGCGCCAGCCGGGCCGGCTGGCGAGCTTGCGATGGGATCGCGGCGTGCGGGTGAAGGTGATCGTGTCGCCGACATAGACCGGCTTCAGCCATTTGAGATCCCGCAGCCCGGCGGCAGGGCCGAATTCGATGGGCTCGCCGAACGCGGCGGACCGCTCGACCGTGGCCGGAAACGTCGCGGCGTTGTACCTCATCCACATCGAGATCGTATGCCAGCCCGAGGCGCAGAGCGCCTTGAAGACGCTGTGCTTGGCCGCCTCCTCGTCGATGTGGAAGCGCTGCGGGTCGAACTTGCGCGCAAACGTCTTGATCTCCTCCGCGCCGAAGGTGTGGCTGCCGAGGTTCACAGTCTCGCCGATCCCGAGTTGCCGGTCGATGCTCATGCGGCCGCTCCCGGATGGCGCAGAAGGAACATGCCGGAATTCGCCATCTCGCACACGACCTCGCCGCGCTGGTTGAAGAGTTCGTGCTTGACCGAGATGAAGCCGATCCCCGGCTTGGAGGCGGACGTGCGCTTGGAAAGTACCGTCGTGCGGCCGGTGATCGTATCGCCGGCCAGGAGGGGGTGGCGGAAATTGACGTAATCCACGCCGGGCGAGCCCTGCGAGGTCGAATCGAGGATGTAGGCGTCGCACATCATGCGCATGAAGACTGAGGTGGTGAAAAGCCCCGACGCGGAAAGGCCGCCGAGGATGCTTTCCTGTCCGGCCTTCTCGTCCAGATGCATCGGCTGCGGATCGAACTGATCGGCGAAATCGATCATCTCCAGCGCGGTCACCGTCCGGGGGCCGAACTCGATCGCCTGTCCGACCTCGAAATCCTCATACGCCCATTTCTTGTCCGTCATCGCATGCACCTGTTCAAGTCCGAACGGTTTCTGGCCGGTTTGCGGGGAAGGCGCAAGCACGTTGGAAGTCATCGAACACCATGCCGCTGGAACGAACCGGTCCGCCGCCGCGGGGGGGGCGAATCAGTGCACGCTCGCGGAACTCGTGCCGAGAGGCAACGAAGCGAGCGGGTGGAACTCATGGGGTTCCGACAGGCGAGCGTCTGTGCGCGAGTTCACACAAGGCGCGGACCGGTTCCGGAGAACCGGGTCGCGACGTCACGTGTTGAACTTGAAGAGCATCACGTCGCCGTCCTGGACGACGTATTCCTTGCCCTCGTCGCGAGCCTTGCCGGCTTCCTTGGCCGCCACCTCGCCGCCGAGCGAGACGTAGTCGTCGAAGGCGATCGTCTGCGCGCGGATGAAGCCGCGCTCGAAATCGGTGTGGATGACGCCGGCGGCCTGCGGTGCCTTCGACCCCTTCTCGACCGTCCAGGCGCGCGTCTCCTTCGGGCCGGCGGTGAAATAGGTGATGAGGTGGAGAAGGGCGTAGCCTTCGCGGATGAGCCGGTCGAGCCCCGGTTCCTCCAGGCCCATCGCCTCGAGGTATTCGCGGGCCTCCTCGTCGGGAAGCTGCGCCACTTCCGATTCGATCGCGGCGGAGATCACCACGGTGCGCGCGCCCTGCGCCTGCGCCATCTTCTCGACGGCGCGCGTGTGTTCGTTGCCGGCGGTGGCGTCCCCCTCCGCGACGTTGCAGACGTAGAGCACCGGATGCGCGGTCAGGAGGTTAAGCCCTTGCAGGATGCGCAGATCCTCCGCGGCGATGCCGTCGAGCATCACGCGCGCCGGCTTGCCGTCCTGCAGGAGCGACAGCGCACGCTCCATCACCGGAAGCACGGTGAGCGCCTCCTTCTCCTTGCCGCTGGCGCGCTTGCGGTACTGCAGGATGCGCCGCTCCAGGCTGTCGAGATCGGCAAGCATCAGCTCCGTCTCGACCGTCTCGGCGTCGGCGACCGGGTCGATGCGCCCCTCGACATGGGTGATGTCGTCGTCCTCGAAGCAGCGCAGCACGTGAACGATGGCGTCCACCTCGCGGATGTTGGCCAGGAACTGGTTGCCCAGGCCTTCGCCCTTCGAGGCGCCGCGCACGAGGCCGGCGATGTCGACGAAGGAAATCCGCGTCGGGATGATCTCCTTGGACTTGGCAATCGCCGCGATCGCCTTCAGGCGCGGATCGGGAACCGCCACCTCGCCGGTGTTCGGCTCGATGGTGCAGAACGGATAGTTCGCCGCCTGCGCCGCCGCCGTCCTGGTCAGCGCGTTGAACAAGGTCGATTTGCCAACGTTGGGCAGGCCAACGATGCCGCATTTGAAGCCCATGGTCTTGGTATTCCTAGTGGAGCGGTATGTGCGGAGGGCTATGCCGGAACGGGCTCATGACCGTCAACCCGGGAATGGCATCTACCTCGCTCAGGTCCTCGGAAAGGAAGCTTTCGCAGCCCAGGTCGATCGCCGGGGCGAGCAGCAGGCAATCCCGCCACTGATAGTTCGTCCGCAGTCGCATGAGGCGCGCGGCAGCGGTGATTTCGAGAGAGATCGGTGTCGTACCGACGCGCCGTATCTGTCGAAGACGACGCGTTAGACCTGTTCCGCCAGCAGGACGCTGCGCTTGAATAGGGCGTTGGTGACTTGGTTCAGCACCTGCAGATTGACGACGCCGCGGCGGCTCCCAATCAGGTACTCCAGCCACCGGACTGCGCGCCGTACCTGTCCGTCAAGCGGGGAGTTCCGCGATTGGGACGTAGTTACGCAATTCTCGAAGTCACGCCGACGAGGACTGCGCGCAAAGGAGATCCGCTAGCCAACGGCCGGAATCGGCGGGTCAACAGTTGGGGCTACGAATTCCATTCTAGCCCGCTGCGTAGCGGCGCTGATGAGGTGGTTTTCTGCCGGACCACTTCATAGCAGTGGAGCATGGAAAACGACGAGTCAGGTGGCAGATGGCCGCGAAGCTGAAGGCGCTGGAGCGAGAGAACCGGGAGCTTCGCCAGGCCAACGAGATCCTGCGCAAGGCTTCCGCATATTTTGCCCAGGCGGAGCTCGACCGCCCGTTCAAACGATGATCGCGTTCATAGACGATCACCGCGAGGTCCACGGGGTCGAGCCGATCTGCAAGGTGCTGCCGATCGCCCCGTCGACCTACTACGACCACGTCGCCAAACGCGCGGATCCCGAGAAACTTTCGGCGCGGGCGAAGCGGGACCTTGCGCTGAAGCCCGAGATCGAACGCGTCTTCGCCGAGAACTTCGAGGTTTATGGCGCGCGCAAGGTCTGGCGGCAGATGCTGCGCGAGGGCTTCGATGTCGCGCGTTGCACCGTCGAACGGTTGATGGCCGAACTCGGCCTTCACGGCGTCATCCGCGGCAAGCCTGTCCGCACCACGGTGCAGGACAGGGCCGCCCAGTGCCCGCGCGACCATGTGAACCGGGTCTTTCATGCCCCGGCGCCGAACATGCTCTGGCTGTCGGACTTTACCTATGTCAGCACCTGGTCGGCTTCTGTCTCCTTCGTCATCTTGAGCCTATGACCGCGTCGTATCGTGTTGGCGAAGGTGAGCAGGTCAACGGCCTCTACGGCTGAGGTTCCATCGACGACTATTCGGCGGTCGAGCTTCGCAGCCTTGCTCGTGTTGCCTGGTTGTGCAACAGAGCAGCCGGCTCCTCGCCATTGCGGCAAATCCCGCCGGCAAGCCGAGTACATGCTCGAATATGCTGATCTATTGACTTTCGGGGGCCTCAACTAAAGCCGTACTAATCCTCGGAAGGGTCATGAAGATGCATTCCAAATTTCGCGGCTTACTTGCGTGGTAGGGAAGCGGCTTTTGCCAACCTGCGCGAGAGAGTTGATCCTGATACTGTCGAAATATGGGGAGAACTCGTTGTTGATGCTTGTTAATGTAAAGTGTGGCTCGGAGCTTCTACGCTCAGATTGCTCGCGGATTGCGGTATCTCGTGGGGCCTTGAGCTTGACCCGGATTCCCGTCTTCGCGGACCGGAGTGAGTGGCGAGCGAACACTACGACGCGCGCGACAGACGCCTATGCAGTCCTTCAACACACTCGCGAGACAGCGGACCAGTATCGTCGGAGAGACCGAACAGCGCTTCGGAAACGGCGTCTTCTGCGAAGTCGAAATTGTCGCTCATGATGAGCGCGTCGGCGACGTAGCTGGCAGCTTTGAGCGGAAGTTCATCGTCAGCGAATACCCCGAGAAGCCTGTCGACGTGATCTCGAGTGACGACTGTTCTTGGCCCGTCTGTTATGATGACGTGGCCAACGCTGCCTTTTGAGGCTGCCGCTAAACAATTCGAGACCTCAGCCTCGATTTCCTGCCAAAGCTGGCTTGCCGAGCTTTCACCATGCAAGAACGAGACGAGCGAGGAGTGGCGCATTCCCGAAGCTTAAATTCGTTCTTCAAGGTCCGCAATGGATCGGAACCGGATGCTGAAACCGAATGCGCAGTTCTGTTTCAGATCACGACGATATAGCCGCCGAGTTCCTAATCGCCCTTCTTCCCGAACAGTTTCTTCAGCATCGTCGCCATCGGCCCCGTCTCCGGCACCTTCACCTCGGGCTGCTGCGGCCGGGCCTGGCGGATGTGGCTCTTGCCTTTCGCCGGGCGGTCCTCGCCCTCTTTCGACGCTTGTCCGGCTTTCGCGGAGCCGGGCACGGCGAGGCTCAGCTTGTTCATGAAGCCGCTCTCGTCACCCTTCGCCAGCATCGGCGCATTGTCGCCGATGGCGTCGAGCAGCGGCTCCAGCCATTCGCCGTCGGCCTTGGCGAAGTCGCCCAGCACCCAGTTGTGCACGAGTTCCTTCACGCCGGGATGGCCAATGCCGATGCGGACGCGGCGATAATCCTTGCCAATGTGGCTGTCGAGCGAACGGATGCCGTTGTGGCCGCCGGCGCCGCCGCCGGTCTTGATGCGGACCTTGCCGGGCGCGAGGTCGAGCTCGTCGTAGAGCACGGTCACGTCGGCGGGAGCGAGCTTGTAGAAGCGCATCGCTTCGCCGACCGACTGGCCGGACAGGTTCATGAAGGTCTGCGGCTTGACCAGCAGGACCTTCTCGCCGCCCAGCATCCCCTCGGCGATCAGGGCAGAAAACTTCTTCGACCAGGGCGAAAAGGAATGGCGGCGGGCAATCGCGTCCGCCGCCATGAACCCGACATTGTGCCGGTTGTTCTCGTGCTTCGAGCCGGGATTGCCGAGACCTGCGATGATCTGCATGGTTCAAGCTTCCCGTTAGAGCGAAGGGAGGATTACTCCTCGCCTTCTTCGGCTTCCTCGTTCTCTTCGCCTTCTTCCTCGGCCTCGGCCTTGGCTGCCTCGGCTTCCTCATCCTCTTCCGACCGCAGGCCCGCGGGCGCGGCGATCGTCGCGATGGTGAAGTCGCGATCGGTGATCGTCGGCTTCACGCCTTCCGGCAGCTTGATCGCGGAGATGTGGATGGAATCGCCGAGCTCGGCGCCGGCCAGATCGACCGTGATGAACTCGGGGATCGCGTTGGCCGGGCAGGTAAATTCGATTTCGTGACGCACGATGTTCAGGACGCCGCCGCGGCGGATGCCGGGAGCCTTTTCGTCATTGACGAAGTGCACGGGCACCTCGACGGTGACGACGGTGTCCTTGCCGATGCGCAGGAAGTCGACATGCATGGGGAAGTCGCGGACTGGATCGAGCTGGAAATCCTTCGGCAGGACCTGGATCTTCTTGCCGCCCACGTTGATCGTAGCAATGGTGGTCAGGAAACCACCACCGTGGATCTTCATGTACACTTCTTTGTAGGGCAGGGCGATGGCAAGGGGTTCCTGCTTGTCGCCGTAAATGACGGCGGGCACTTTTCCGTTGCGGCGAACATTCCGGGCGGACCCCTTACCGACCCGTTCGCGCGCCTCGGCCGTCAGCTCATAAGCTTCGTGAGCCATGGCATTTCCTTTCACGTGTTGCTGGAGCGTTTGCGGTCGGCAAGCCGGCCGAAACGTCGAAAGCCGCCTCGCGAGGCGGCCCTCAGCCGCGTTGCCTCCAAGGGTGTCTACGCGGGTGGCGGTCCTATAGCGGAAGCCTCAGGTGAGCGCAAGATTACGCGCGCGCGCCGCAGCATGCGAAAAAGCGCCCGCCTGCATTCGCGCAGGCGGGCGGGTGAGGACCGTCAATTCGTTTCGGCCAGCGGCTCGATCAGAGGTCCCGGGGTTGCCTTGCAAAGCGGCCGACGGCAATCCAATGTGCCTGCCATGTCGAGCGGGCCGGGCGACCGGCAGCGCGAGCAACCTCGAGGAGACACCATGCAGCATTTCCGGAGCGGCCAGCGCCCCTCGAAGAAGGCTTCGTCCGACTGGTTCACGGGGACGGTCTGGCAGGACCCGATCGTGGAGGCCGACGAACCGTCGCGGGTGAGGGCGGTCTCGGTCCATTTCGAGCCGGGAGCACGAACCAACTGGCACACGCATCCGCTCGGCCAGACGCTGCACGTCGTGTCGGGCTTCGGGCTGGCGCAGAAGCTCGGGGAACCAGTGGTCGAACTGCGTCCGGGCGATACGCTGTGGATCGCGCCCGGCGAAAAGCACTGGCACGGGGCAGGGCCGGACACGGCCATGATCCACATCGCCATCCACGAGACGCTCGACGGCAAGCACATCGACTGGATGGAGCCGGTCACCGACGCACAGTATGCGGGAGCGTCCGGATAGGCGCGATCCGGTCACGGCGGGATTGAACCCGACCTGGATCGGGACTACGAAGGATGCGCGGGGGCATGGGTGGACTCCCCGCCAGAGGCTCCGGCCCAAGCTCCGCCTTCGCACCGCATGCGGAGGCCCTTCCATGGCGATCGCCGTTACTCTCACCGATCTTCTCTCGTCCCTCGAACAGCGTTTGCCGGTCGACGTACGAAGGCCTGAAGCACGGGCCTCCTCCGGCAGGACCATCCCGCAGGCGCTTCGCGGCAGGCCGGACGAGGTGGCCGAATGGGGCCGCGCCCTGCATGGGCGCAAGGTCGTGGTGTTCTGCGTTCATGGACACGAGATCAGCCAGGGCATTGCCGACCGGCTGACGGAACTCGGCATCGATGCCGTCTATCTCGAGGGCGGCTTTGCGGCGTGGGAAACGGCGCACAATCCCGTGGCGATGGTCGGAGCCGAACCATGAACGCCGCCGGGGGCGCTGTCGAAGCGCCTGCGGCCGCGGTGCCGTTTTCGGACGCCGTGTCGGTCTTCGCGCGGATCGGCCTCCTCTCCTTCGGCGGACCGGCCGGCCAGATCGCGCTCATGCACCGCTACCTCGTCGAGGAGCGCAAATGGCTCGATGAGGCGCGGTTCCTGCATGCGCTGAACTACTGCATGCTCCTGCCGGGGCCGGAGGCGATGCAGCTCGCGACCTATGCCGGGTGGCTGCTGCACGGCGTGCGCGGCGGCCTCGTGGCGGGACTGCTCTTCGTGCTGCCCGGTTCTCTGGTGCTCGTCGGGCTGACCACCGCCTACATGCTCGCAGGGGAACTCACGATCGTGCAGGGGCTGCTGTTCGGGCTGAAAGCGGCGGTACTCGCGGTCGTTCTGGAAGCCTTGATCAAGGTCTCCCGGCGTGCCCTGAAAGGCCCGGCGATGACGACCGTCGCCGTGGCGGCCTTCGTGGCGATCGCGTTCCTGCATTTGCCGTTCCCCGCCATCATCCTCGGGGCGGCCGTGGTCGGGGCCCTGCTTCACGCCTTCAGAGCTCAGGGCGTCCGTCGGACGGACGTGCCTCAGGAAGATGACCGCGCCGCCACGGAGGCGCCGCTCCAGCCCTGGGCGCGGCCGAGCCTCGGCCGTCTTGTCTCGACCGTGGCGACGTGGCTCGCCCTGTGGATCGGACCCCTCCTCCTGCTCCACGTCTTCCTCGGCAGCCGGCAGGTGTTCGCGGTCGAAGCTTCCTTCTTCTCCAAGATGGCGGCAGTGACCTTCGGCGGCGCCTATGCGGTGCTGGCCTATGTCGCACAGCAGGCCGTGGAAGTGCATGGATGGTTGCGGCCGGACGAGATGCTGACCGGCCTCGGGCTGGCGGAGACGACGCCGGGACCACTCATCCTCGTCCTGGTCTTCGTCGGCTATCTGGGGGAGCGCGGTTCGCAGGCCTCGATCCGCTTGTCGGAGGACTGGCCGGCGCGCTGGTGACGCTGTGGTTCACCTTCGTCCCGTGCTTCCTGTGGATCTTCGCCGGCGCGCCCTACGTCGAGACGGTGCGCAACGTTCGCTGGCTGGCGGCGGCGCTGGCCGCCGTCACGGCGGCCGTCGTCGGCGTCATCGCCAACCTGGCGGTCTGGTTCGGTCTGCACGTGCTGTTCGCGAAGGTGGAGGAAGTCGCGCTCGGACCGTTCGGCGTTTCCGCACCAGAACTCACCAGCTTCGACCCGGCGGCCGCCGCCATCGCGCTCGCAGCCGCGGTCGCGCTCCTGCGGTTCCATGCCAACCTGATCGTGGTGCTCGTCCTGGCGGCGATCGCCGGCGCGGCCACGCTGCTTTTCTAGGGTCTTCCGCTGCGGATCGGAGAGAGATACCGGCAGGTGCTGCGGACTATCCGACCGTGCCGGTCTGGCAGTCGCGATAGACGCCCTTTCCGGCTGCCTTGGCGGCATAGAGTGCCTGGTCGGCGCGGTCCAGGAGGGCCTGCGGGTTCTCGTGCGGACGGTCGGCGATGGTGCTGCCGATGCTGGCTCCGATGTGAACCAGCCCGCCGGTTCCGACGTCGAACGGCCGGGAAAGGCCCGTGATGATCCGGGCACCGACGAAGGCGGCCTCGGCGCGCGAGGTGTCCGGCAGGAGCACGACGAATTCGTCGCCGCCCAGCCGGTATGCCGTATCCACTTCGCGGATGGCGTTGCGGATCCGTCCGGCGACCGCCGACAGAAGCCTGTCGCCCACCGCGTGTCCGTACTCGTCGTTGACCGGCTTGAAGCAGTCGAGGTCGAGGCAGAGGACCGCAAAGGGCGGTTCCGTTCCGTCCGGTCGAAGCGCGTCGCAAAGCTGCCCCAGGCGCTCCTCCAGCGAAATCCGGTTCGGCAGGTCGGTGAGCCGATCGGTCCGTGCGACCCTGCGGTTGTCGAGTTCGGCGACGATCATGCGAACCGTTATCTCGTGGTTCTGCAGCATGACGAAGATCATGCCCGCGACCCAGACGGGTCCCATCACGAGCGCGACCCACATCTCGGCCGGACCGTATACGAGGAGTGCGGTCGCGAAGGGGATGCAGGTGGCGGCCATCACGAGCACGCCGAAGCGCGGCAGGGGCGCGTTGCGCGAGGCGATGTTGCCGACCGCTCCGGCGACATTGATCGCGGCCAGGATGACCAGCAGCGGATTCCCCGTCGATATCAGGCCGAAGCTGCCGAGCCCGAAAGCAAGGCCCCAGGCGATGCCGAGGAAGACGAGAGCCGCGTAGCAGCGCTCCGCATGGTCGGGCGAGGAATTGTCGGTCGCGGACAGCCCCCTCATGCGCGTGAGGAAGAGCACGGCTTCCGCAACCAGCCAGAGATACGGCCAGGCGGCTCCGGTGAGGATCAGGGCGGTGATGGCGGATACCGTCGACGTCACGGCACCCAGGACGACGACGGCACGGCGCTCGAAGATGCTGCGGATCAGACGTTCGCGCACCTGCGGCGCGTCCATGCCCGGGACCGCGGAAATCCAGCAGTAGGCGTTCCATGGAAATCGCGTTGCAGACCGGCGCCGGCGTTGTCCGGGCAGACGGCGGTCGCTGATGCCAGTCGGATCGAATAGCTCCTGCGCCATGATGAATGACGTAGCGTAATCAGGTTAAGAAGCCGGCCAACGGGTTTGGTTAATGATAGTTCAAGGAACATCCGCGGCCGGCAAGACGATGCCGGGGAGCCGTCAGTCGAACAGGCTCGAGACGGATTCTTCCGTCGCGGTTCGGGAGATGGCCTCGCCGATCAGATCGGCGATCGAGACGACGCGGATGTTGTGCGCGGCTTCCACCGCCGAGGTCGGCTGGATGGAATCCGTCGTCACCAGTTCCTTCAGCTTGGAACCGGTGATGCGGGCGACCGCGCCGCCCGAAAGGACGCCGTGCGTGATGTAGGCGGTGACGCTGGTTGCGCCGTTGGCGAGCAGGGCGTCGGCGGCGTTGCAGAGCGTGCCGCCGGAATCGACGATGTCGTCGATCAGCAGGCAATCCCTGTCGCGCACGTCGCCGATCACGTTCATCACTTCCGACTCGCCCGGCCGCTCGCGGCGCTTGTCGACGATCGCGAGGGGCGCGTCGATGCGCTTGGCCAGGGCGCGCGCCCGGACCACGCCGCCGACGTCGGGCGAGACGACCATGACGTTCGACAGCTGGTAGTGGGACTTCACGTCACGCGCCAGCACCGGCACGGCGAAGAGGTTGTCGGTCGGAATGTCGAAGAAGCCCTGGATCTGGCCCGCATGGAGGTCGAGCGTCAGAATGCGGTCGGCTCCCGCTCCGGTAATCATGTTGGCGACCAGCTTGGCGGAGATCGGGGTACGGCCGGAAGCGCGGCGGTCCTGCCGGGCATAGCCGAAATAGGGCATCACGGCCGTGATGCGGCGGGCCGAGGAGCGCCGGAAAGCGTCGATCATGATGAGCATTTCCATCAGGTGATCGTTGGCCGGGTAGGAGGTCGACTGGAGGACGAAGACGTCCTCGCCGCGCACGTTCTCCTGGATTTCGACGAAGATCTCCTGATCGGCGAACCGCCTGACGCTCGCCCGCCCGAGGGGAATGTTCAGGTACCGGGCGACGGCTTCGGCCAGCACCCGATTGGAGTTGCCCGCAAAGAGTTTCATAAAGCTTCCCCGGCGAACGCCAAGTTCGGATCGTGAGGCGGCTTTTACCGTTGCGATCCGCTATTGCAAGCACCAGACGCGCGATTTGTCGGCTAATCCCAAAAAAGCGTTTCCGCGGGGCTCATCCCTGCTCCGACAGCCAGCGCGACAGTTCGTCTATCGTGCGATCGGCGATCGTCTCCATCGTCTGCGGCGGAACGACCGTCCAGGCGTTGTCGGCAGACGCCTCGACGCGCTCCTGGCCCTGGATCCGGTGGAGCCGGTTGCCGTCCGGTCCCACGATGTCCCACACGAAGATGACGATCGTGCCGTTGGCCTCGGAAATGGCCGAGAAATAGCCCTTCAGGAGGTGGCTGGCGGGTGTCGAGCTCTTGCCGACGATGACCAGCCCGCGTTCGGCCGCCCGGGTCGAAAGCCGCCTGGCGAGCGGTGTCGCGGCGTCGAGCGTCGCGCCGACGACGGGTGCGAACTGCAGGCGGACGCCTTCGCGGACCGGTCCCGAGGGAGGCAGGGCGGCAGGGGTGGGTAGCAGTGCGTTCGCCGTGGTGTCGGTGATGGTGCCGGCGCCGTTCGTCGCGGCATCCGTCGGGGAAATGGCTGAAGGATCGAGCGCATCCGGCGTGTTGCAGGCGGCGAGCATCAGCATGGCGACAAGAAGAGCCGCGGCGAGCGTCCTTTCGCGCATCTCCCTGCTTCTCCCGTCGATCGAGGCGAAATTCGTTCGTCTTATGCTTTCATCGCACGATCAAGTCCAGATCATGACGCGAAAGCCGTTTCGCCTCGCTCTGGGTGGTGAGATAGGTCCGCCCCAGGGTCATCGCCGTGTCCGCCTCGGAATCCATGATGATCATGTGGGCGAAGAGCGTCATGTCGGGCGCGATCGGCTCCGAGTTTCCGGCGTGGAACATCGGCGTGTCCATCCACGACGGTGAAAAACGCGCGCCCAGCGAATAGCCGCAGGCATTGAGGCGATGGCGCGTCAGGCCGTGGTCCTCCATCACCCGCGCATGGGCATCGAAGACGTCGCCGAACGTCTTGCCGGGCACCATCGCGGCCTCCACCGCCATCAGGGCGTCGCGCGCCGCCTCGTAGAGTTCCTGATGGCGCCTGGACACCTTGCCCAGCACGATCGTCTGCATCATCGCCGCGTGGTAGTGGTGGAACACGCCTGCCCATTCGAGCGTCAGCTGGTCGTTCTTGTTCAGCTTGCGGCGTCCGGCCTTGTAGCGGCACAGCAGGGCGTCCGCCCCCGAGCCGACGATGAACTCGTTGGCCGGATAGTCGCCGCCACCCTCGAAGATCGCACCCTGCATGGCGGCCAGTATCCTGCCTTCGTCGCCGCCCTGCTGGATGAGCGGCAATGCGGCATCGAGGGCGTCGTCGCCCAGAGCGGCCGCCCGGGTGACCTTCATGATCTCGGCCGGGCTCTTGAACAGGCGCAGCCTCGGAATGATGCCGGACGCGTCGACGATCTTGCCGAAGGTCTGCAACTGCTCGTCGAGGCGGCGGCCGTTGAAGGCGGTCAGCCCGTGCGTGTCGTACTCGACGCCGATCTGGCAGCCGAGCAGGTCCATCTCGTTCAGGAGGTTGCGCAGGTCGACCGCCGGATTGGCACCCTGCGCGGTCGGTCCACAGGTTGATCGTCTCGATGGTCGAGGTGTGGCGCGCCTGGCGAAGGTCGGCGGAGCGCGTCAGCAACACCATCGACCCGTCGGCCTTCACCACCAGGCACTGGAAGAAGCAGTAGCCGAAGGTGTCGTAGCCGGTGAGCCAGTACATGCTCTCCTGCGCGAACAGCAGCATCGCGTCGAGCTTGCGGTCTGCCATCTCGATAACGAGGCGGTCGCGCCGCGCGTCGAATTCGGTGCGTTCGAAGTGAAGCGCCATCAGATTTCCTCCAGAACGATCGCCGATATCTGCCGGCCGTAGTCCGGCTCGCCTCGATGTGTGGTCCGCCGGTAGGAATAGAACCGTTCCTCGTCGGCGTAGGTGCATGCGCCCAGATGCGCGGCGAAGACACCCGCCCGGCGGAGCCGGTCGACCGTATAGCCGTTGAGATCGAACTTGGCATGTCCGGGCCTGGCGGACGGCAGGAAATAGCGCTGGTTGTCCGGTTCCGCCGTCGTGAAGCGCTCGACGAACTCCGGCCCGACCTCGTAATTCCCCTGGCTGATCGAGGGGCCGAGCACGGCCACGATCCGCTCGGGCGTCGCGCCAAGTTGCTCCATCGCCTCGATCGTGCTTTCCAGAACGCCGTCCAGCGCGCCTTTCCAGCCGGCATGCGCGGCCCCGATCACGCGTGCTTCGGCATCGGCAAAGAGGATCGGCCCGCAATCCGCCGCCAGCACGCCGAGCGCGATGCCCGGCCGGTCGGTGACGACGGCGTCCGCCTGCGGGCGCTCGGGCCAGGGCTCTCTGGCGACGACGGCACGTGCGGAATGGATCTGGTGGGGGGTGCAGAGGTTCGCGACAGGCACGCCCAGCCACGCTCGCGACGCGCGCGCGGTTCTCCAGCACCGATTCGCGTTCGTCGCCCGAACCGAGCCCGACATTGAGGCCCTCATACAGGCCCGAGGACACGCCTCCGATGCGGGTGAAGAAGCCGTGTCGGATACCGCTGCCCGACAGTCCGGCAAGTTCTGGCGACCGAAGCGGCTCCGGTCCGTGATCGTTCCTCATCGGCGACCTTGTCGTTTTCTTCTCCGGGCGGCGCGGATCGTGGGGCAGGGGTGTGGCCAAGTCAATCAGGGCCGCCGAAACCGGGCGGCACCACGCCGGCCGGCGTCACGGCGAGGACCTTGAACAGGTCGCCCATCTCTTCCGGCGCTGCGAGCCGGCGGACTTCGCCGACGATCCGCTCGCGCATTTCGGCATCGGCGGATTGCCCGAGCAGCCCGGCGCGCTCGCGCAGGCCCATGGCCAGCAGGAATTCGCCCTGCGTCGTCAGATGCGCGGCAAGCCTGTGCCGCGGGGCCGCCGCGGCAAGGATGGCGAAATCGACGTGGGACGTCAGATCGGCTTCGCCCGGATCGTCGAGGACGCCGTGGAAGCCATGGCGGCGCACCGCCTGCAGCGTGTCGCCGTATCCGGGTCGCAGGTGGCCGTAGTCGAGGAAGAGACCGGCGCCGCCGTCGCGCGCGATGCGCCCGGCGACCATCTCCATCAACGCCGCCCGCGCAGGGGCCAGTTCGACCATCGAACCGTCCTCGACGGCTGCCGCATCCGCGGGCAGCAGGCGCGGGTCCGGTTCCCCGGCGCCGAGGACGAACTGCAACCCGCCGTCCTCCGAGCGCGCAACGCAGCGTTCGCGCCAGCGTCCCCCCTGCTTCACGAATTGCCGGACCGGCAGCGCATCGAAGATCTCGTTGCCGAACCAGAAGGTCGGGACATGCTGGAGACCGTCGACGCCGTGGTGCCATTCCACGGAGGCGGGCGACCCGGCGAGGGTCTCCTTCTGCACCTTTGCCAGCCGGGGGCTCGCCTCGACCAGCGCGAAGCGGGCGTCGTTCAGGAAGCCGGCGTCGAGTTGGGAGATGGTCCGGATGATGTCCTTCATCAGCGTGCCGCGGCCGGGGCCGATCTCGGCGAAGCAGACCGGCCGTGGCGCGCCGGCCGCTTGCCAGACCGAATAGAGCCACACCGCGACCAGTTCGCCGAACATCTGGCTGATCTCGGGCGCCGTGGTGAAGTCGCCCGCCGCGCCGAACGGCTCGCGCGTGGTGTAGTAGCCGTGATCGCGGTCGAACAGGCACAGCGCCATGTAGTCGGCGATCGTCAGCGGCCCTTCCTGTTCGATCCGGGCGAGGATCTTTTCCTGCAAAGCGTTCATGCGGCGGGCGAGGGTGAGGGACGCGCGCGTGCCATGGCCCAGATGCCGGCAAGCACCATCGGGAGCGACAGGACCATGCCCATCGTCAGCCAGCCGCCGAAAAGGTAGCCGAGCTGCGGATCTGGCATGCGGAAGAATTCGACCACGATGCGCGAGGCGCCATAGCCCGCGATGAAGGCACCCGCGACGAAGCCGGGGGTCTTCAGCTTCAGGAAGCTGTGCGTGAGGAGCCGGAGTGCAAGGAAGAGTACCAGCCCTTCGAGGGCTGCTTCGTAGAGCTGGCTCGGATGACGCGGCTCGGGGCCGCCGTTCGGGAAGACGATGGCCCAGGGAACGTCCGTTGGCCGGCCCCAGAGTTCGGAGTTGATGAAATTCGCACAGCGCACGAGGCCGAGCCCGACCGGGGCGGTGGCCGCGATCACGTCGAACATGCTCCAGACACTGACGCCCCGCGAGCGTGCGAACAGCGCCATCGCCACGATCGTGCCGAGCATCCCGCCATGAAAGGACATGCCGCCCTGCCAGAGCGCCAGGACCGCGAAGGGATCGTCGAGATACCGCGGCAGGTCGTAGAACAGGACGTAGCCGACGCGCCCGCCCAGAACGACGCCGACCGCGGCCCAGACGACGAAATCGTCGAGGTAGTTCGGGCCTCAGCGGGGCGATGCCGTTCGGCCACAGTCTCGGGTTCGAGAGCAGCCGCTTCCCGTACCACCAGGCGAACACGATGCCGACGACGTAGCCGACCCCGTACCAGTGGATCGCCAGCGGCCCGAGCCGCACGAGCACGGGATCGATGTCGGGGAAAGGCAGCGCGGCGAAGAGGAAGGAGGGCGGTTTCCAAGGGCGGGTTCCGGCTTTCGAAAGCGCGCGGACCATGGTCGATGCCGGCGGCAAAGGTCAAGAGCGCGGGAGTTTCGCGCTGCGTGCTTGCAAAGAGGCGCACCGCCTGCCTAGTTCTTCTGCCAAGGGCGCGCGGCCGATATTCCGCCGCCGCCGGGCGGGAAACACGAGGCCAATGCCATGACGAACGGACCGAACCGCATCCTCGACGACTTCGCCAGGCTGATGACCGACGCGGCCGGGGCCGCGCAGGGCGTGCGCCGCGAGATGGAAGGCGCCGTCCGGGCCCAGGCCGAGCGCCTGCTCAATTCGATGGACATCGTGCAGCGCGAGGAATTCGAGGCCATGCGGGACATGGCCGTGAAGGCGCGCGCCGAGAACAAGAAACTTGCCGCGCGCCTCGACGAGCTTGAGGCGAAGCTCGCAACGATGGGCGGCGCCGTTGCCGAAGCGTCGTCCGAAGCCGCTCCGGCGAAGCCGCGAACAAAAAAATAATTGTCGGTTTCCACAGGGTCGGCAAACGAAAAAGGCCTTCGTGGAGAATCCCTTACGCAGGGGTGCCGGATAGCAGGCCAGGCGGCTATCCACATGCGAAAGCGGCTCGACGAAAAAATCTCTGGAACCGCGACTCGTCATCAATACACTGAATTTACAGCATGATTCGCTCATGCGCCGGGGCAGGGGTGGCCCGGACGAGGTCCATGAAGGGCCTTCAGTGTCCCCCGCGAGTTCGAAGTCGCGTCGCGTGTTGCGTCCCAGGACGAAACGGGCGGACCGCGTTCCCACAACCACAGGAAGCAATTCATGAGCCTTCTGGAAATCGACCTGACGCGCGAGGCGCATCCCGTGGATGTGATCGAGCAGGTCGCAAACGCCAACGAGTGGGCTTTCGAGCGCGCCGGTGACGACGAGATCGCGATCTCGGTCGCCGGCAACTGGACCGACTACCACATCTCCTTTTCCTGGATGGAGGATTTCGAGGCGCTGCATCTCGCCTGCGCCTTCGACATCAAGGTGACGGAGACGCGCGTCACCGAGGTCATGCGCCTCCTCGCACTGATCAACGAGCAGATGCTGTTCGGGCATTTCGATCTCTGGGAGCAGGAAGGCGCGATCATGTTCCGCCAGGCGCTGCTCTTGAACGGCGGTGTCGAGCCGACGGGACAGCAGGTCGAGGTGCTGCTTTCGACCGCGCTCGAAGCCTGCGAATGCTACTTCCAGGCCTTCCAGTTCGTCGTCTGGTCGGGCGTCCCGGCCCGCGACGCGCTGCGGAGCGTGCTGTTCGAGACGCACGGCTGCGCATAGCCGTGTCGGGCGGAGAGGCAAGGAAGCCGGAGATCAGCTTCGCGGATTTCGACCGGGTCGATGTCCGGGCGGGCACGATCGTGGAGGCAGAGCCGTTCCCCGAGGCGCGCAAGCCGGCGATCAAGCTGCGCATCGATTTCGGACCGGAGATCGGGGTGAAGAAATCCTCGGCGCAGATCACCAAGTACTACACGCCCGAGGAACTCGTCGGCCGCCAGGTGATGGCCGTCGTCAATTTCCCGCCGCGCCAGATCGGCAAGTTCATGTCGGAGGTGCTGACGCTCGGCTTTCCCGACGAGGAAGGCGCGGTCGTGCTCGCGACGATCGAGCGCAAGGTGCCCGACGGCCGCCGGCTTTTCTAGGCAGAGATTCGACCGACAAGGGCCGTCGCACGTTGCGGCCGGCGATTTCCGGTTGCAGTGCAGCAATGCCGCCGCTAAGAACGGGAACGTACTGGACCCGGTGAAACTCCGGGTGGCTCTTCCGGCCGCCAACCCGCCGGACAACCCGACCGCATCTCCAGCCTCAGGACGGCTCTTGCCGGCCTGCGCGGTTTCGCTTTCTCCGGTTTCGAATGAATTTTCTCACCGCCTATCGCGCCGAATGGTTCGGCAACGTTCGCGGCGACCTGCTCGCAGGGCTCGTCGTGGCGCTCGCGCTGATCCCCGAGGCCATCGCCTTCTCCATCATCGCCGGCGTCGATCCCAAGATCGGCCTCTACGCCTCGTTCTCCATCGCCGTGGTCATCGCCTTCGCCGGCGGACGCCCGGGCATGATCTCGGCGGCGACCGCCGCGACCGCCGTTCTCATGGTGACGCTGGTGAGGGACCACGGGCTGCAATACCTTCTGGTCGCCAGCATCCTTGCCGGCGTGCTGCAGGTCGCGGCCGGCTTGCTGCGGCTGGGCGATCTCATGCGCTTCGTGTCGCGGTCGGTGATCACCGGTTTCGTCAACGCGCTCGCGATCCTGATCTTCATGGCCCAGTTGCCCGAACTCATCGGCGTGCCGTCGACGACCTACGTCATGGTGGCCGCCGGGCTGGCGATCATCTACCTGTTCCCGAGGTTGACGAAGGCCGTGCCGTCGCCGCTGATCTGCATCCTCGTCCTGACGGGCGTCTCGCTTTGGTTCGGCATGGACGAGCTTCGCACCGTCGGCGACATGGGCGAACTGCCGTCGACGCTGCCGTTCTTCCTGCTGCCGGACGTGCCGCTGAATTTCGAAACCTTCATGATCGTGCTGCCCTATTCGGCGGCGGTCGCCGTCGTGGGGCTGCTGGAATCGCTGATGACGGCCTCGATCATCGACGAGTTGACCGACACGGGCAGCGACAAAAACCGCGAATGCGTCGGCCAGGGCCTCGCCAACGTCGCGACGGGTTTCCTCGGCGGCATGGCCGGGTGCGCCATGATCGGCCAGTCGGTCATCAACGTGAAGTCGGGCGGTCGCGGGCGGCTCTCCTGCTTTTCGGCCGGCGTCTTCCTCCTGTTCCTCATCGTCGTTCTGGGCGACTGGGTGTCGATCATCCCGATGGCCGCGCTGGTGGCGATCATGATCATGGTCTCGATCGGCACGTTCTCCTGGGCGTCCATCCGCAATCTCAGGGAACATCCGCGCCGCTCGTCGACGGTCATGCTCGCCACCGTGATCACCGTCGTCGCCACGCATAACCTGGCCATCGGCGTACTCGTCGGCGTGCTTCTGTCGGGCCTGTTCTTCGCCTCCAAGGTGGCGCAGATCTTCCGCGTCACCACGACGCTTTCGGAGGACGGGACGACGCGCTCCTACGTCGTCGAAGGCCAGGTCTTCTTCGCCTCCTCGGAAGCGTTCCTCGCCGCGTTCGACTTCAAGGAGGCGGTGGAACGCGTGACCATCGACGTCAGCCGGTCGCATATCTGGGACCTGACCGGTGTCGGCGCGATCGACACCGTCGTTCTGAAGTTCCGCCGCGAAGGGACCGAGGTCGAACTGGTGGGGCTGAACGAGGCCAGCGCCACCATCGTCGACAAGCTGGCGGTGCACGACAAGCCCGGCGGCTTCGACCGCCTTATGGAACACTGAGGGGAGGAGACGATGGCGAAGATACTGGCGCTGGTCGATGGATCGATCTACGCGCGGAGCGTCGGGGGGCTCTCGGCCTGGGTCGGGTCCCGGCTCGGCCTGCCCGTCGAGATCGCGCATGTGCTCGGCCGGCGCATCGCGACGAACTTCGACCTCAGCGGCAGTCTGGACGCCAATGCGCGGACGAACCTGCTCCGGCAGATGGCAGATCTCGACGAGCAGCACGGCAGGCTGGCGCAGCAGAAGGGCCGCGCCATCCTCGATGCGGCGCGCGCCGAGGTCGAAGCCATGGACGGAGTGGAGGTGTCGACGAAGCTGCGCAATGGCGATCTGCTCGAAGCGCTCGGCGATCTCGAAGCCGACGCAGAGATGGTGGTGATCGGGAAGCGCGGCGAGGCGGCCGATTTCGCCAGGCTGCACCTCGGGTCGAACCTTGAGCGCGTCGTGCGAAGCTCCGGGAAGCCGGTTCTCGTGGCGGCGCGGAGCCACGCGTCGTTCGCACGCTTCGTGATCGCCTATGACGGCGGCCGGAGTGCAAACCGCGCGGTGGACTACGTTGCCGCGAGCCTGCTCCTGAAAGGGCTTGCCTGCACGCTTCTTTCGGTTGGCGCGGACACTCCTGAAAACCGCTCGCGCCTGGATGCGCCCGCGCGACGTCTTGCGGAGGCCGGGTTCGAGGTCGACGCAAGGCTGGAAAACGGGGATCCGGAGGAAGTGATCGGCGCCTGCGTGGAAAGTAGCGATGCCGGCCTCCTGGTCATGGGCGCCTACGGGCATTCCCGCATCCGCAGCTACGTCATCGGCTCGACGACCGCCGAGTTGGTGCGTCGCTGCAAGGTCCCCGTGCTCATGTTCCGGTGAGGCGGCGGGCCGCCGGCGTTCAGTCGCGGCCCATCAGCCTGGCCGCTTCCGTCAGCCCTTCCATGATCGCCCGGCGCCTTTCGATCGGCAGGGCGGCGAAACGCCTCGAGAACTCCGGCCCGAACAGTCCGGGCGTCGCCGCTATCATCTCGCGACCCTTCGGGGTCAGGCGGGTATAGACCACCCTGCGGTCGGTCGTGGAGCGGTACCGCTCGATGATGGCGCGGCCTTCGAGGTTTTCGAGCACCATCACCACCGTGGCCGGACTGAGATCGGCGTAGTCGGACAATGCATTGGTCGTCACCTCGCCGAGTTCGGCAACGCCGGTCAAGACCACCAGCTGCGGCGCCGTCAGGCCGCTGGCGCGCGCAAGCGCCTTGGACTGGAGGTCGTTTGCGCGTACGATCCGCCGCACCGCCTTCATCATCGCCCGCAGGTCGGCCGGTGTAACATCTTCCACATGGAACACATTTGCGCCTGCGGCGTTCGCCGAAGCATCATCCATCGAAATGTCGCCAATCAATTTGACTTCTAATGATTAGAGTTATAATGAACTGCGCGACGAAGACAAGAGACATTGACACCGGAGGTTTGGCGCGCGCCGATGTGCGGGATTTGTGGCGAAATAAGACTGGACGGCCAGGCGCCGTCGCCGATTGCGATTTCCAGAATGACCGAGAGCATGGCGCCGCGCGGGCCGGACGGCGCCGGGCTGGTCGTGCACGGCAATGCCGGTTTCGGGCATCGGCGCCTCAAGATCATCGACCTTTCCGAACGCGCCCAGCAGCCGATGGTGGATTCGGGCCTCGGGCTGACGATTGCCTTCAACGGCTGCATCTACAACTACCCCGAACTGCGCCAGGAGCTTGAAGGAAAAGGCTATTCCTTCTTCTCGACCGGCGACACGGAAGTCATCCTCAAGGCTTGGCGCGAATGGGGCGAGGGGTGCGTCGAACGATTCCACGGCATGTTCGCCTTCGTGCTGCAGGAGCGCGATTCGGGCCGCATCGTCATGGCGCGCGACCGCTTCGGCATCAAGCCGCTCTATCTGTCTGAGACGTCGGGACGCATCCGCTTCTCCTCCTCTCTGCCGGCGATCCTGGCGGCGGGCGACGTCGACACCTCGATCGATCGCGCCGCACTGCACCATTACATGACCTTCCATGCCGTCGTGCCGCCGCCGCGCACCATCCTTAACGGCGTGCGCAAGCTGCCGCCGGCGACGATCCGCATCATCGAGCCCGACGGCTCGACGCGCGACCGCATCTACTGGGACCCGCCGCATGAGCGCGATCCGGTCGACAGCGGCGTGTCGCGCGAAGAGTGGGTGGATCGGGTGCTCGAGGCGCTGCGGCTCGCGGTGAAGCGGCGCATGGTCGCCGACGTGCCGGTGGGTGTGCTGCTCTCCGGCGGGGTCGATTCGTCTCTCATCGTCGGACTTCTCGCCGAAGCGGGCCAGCACGGTCTGATGAGCTTCTCCGTCGGCTTCGAGGAAGCCAATGGCGAGAAGGGCGACGAGTTCGTCTATTCCGACCTGATCGCGGAGAAGTTCGGCACCGACCACCACAAGATATTCGTTCCCTCGGACCAGTTGATGGACGCGCTGCCGGGTACGTTCGCGGCGATGTCGGAGCCCATGGTCTCCTACGACAATGTCGGCTTCTACCTGCTCTCGAAGGAGGTTTCGAAGCACATCAAGGTCGTGCAGTCGGGGCAGGGCGCAGACGAGATTTTTGCCGGCTACCACTGGTATCCGCCGCTGATGAATTCGAACGACGTCGTCGGCGACTACGCGAAGGTTTTCTTCGACCGGGACCATGCCACGCTGAAGAGACAGCTGGGGGCCGAGTGGATCAACGGCGGCGACTACAGCCGCGACCTCGTCGCCGAACGGCTGATGCGGCCGGGCGCCGACACGCCGGTCGATCGTGCGCTCAGGCTCGATTCGACGGTGATGCTGGTCGATGACCCGGTCAAGCGCGTCGACAACATGACCATGGCCTGGGGGCTGGAGGCACGCGTTCCCTTCCTCGACCATGAACTCGTCGAACTCGCCGCCCGGATACCGCCGGAGGAGAAGATCCGCGACGGCGGCAAGGGCGTGCTGAAGGACGTGGCGCGCAGGATCGTCCCCTCCGAGGTGATCGACCGCAAGAAGGGATACTTCCCGGTGCCGCAGCTCAAATATGTCGACGGCCCCTACCTCGACATGGTGCGCGACGCGCTGTCGTCGCAGGCCGCTCGGGAGCGCGGACTGTTTCGGCAGGAATGGCTGGACGAGCTGTTCGCCGCTCCGTCCGAGCACATCACGCCGCTGCAGGGATCCGAACTGTGGCAGGCGGGACTGCTGGAACTCTGGCTGCAGACGCACGGGGTCTGATCATGGCGAAGACGAAGACGGCGGACGCCCGGCGCAACCAGGGCAACGCCGAGCGTGCATTGGGGCATCGCCTGAAGAGGATGCGCAACGAATCGCAGAAGCCGATCGGGCATCAGCCCGGCGGGCGCGGAGCCGATGCGGAAGTCCGTCGCACTCGACTGCGGCTGGGGCAGGCTGATCTTCTCGCAGACCTTCCCGGACAATGCAGGCATCGTGGAGGCGCTTGCGAACGAAGGCGACAAGCGCCGCGATATCGCCTTCTACGTCCGCGACCCGCACGTGCTCCTGGCGCTCGCGCCGCAGGAGACGTTCCTCGACCCGTCCCACACCTACCGGCTGGACCTGTCCACCTATCGGCCGAGCCGCCGCAAGCCGAAGAGCTTCTTCATCCGCCGGCTGACCTCGCGAACCCGACGCCGAATCGGTCAACGCGATCTACTCCGCGCGCAACATGGTGACGGTCAGTCCCGAGTTCTTCTGGGCCAACCGCGACAGCCGCTCGATCACCTATTTCGTCGCCGAGGACGAGGCGAGCGGGGACGTGATCGGCACCGTCACGGGCGTCGATCACCAGCGCCTGTTCGGCGACCCCGAGCGGGGCTCCTCGCTGTGGTGCCTGGCGGTCGATCCGCAATGCCGGCATCCCGGCGTCGGCGAGATGCTCGTGCGTCGCCTGGCCGAG
The DNA here is from genome assembly GCA_963747465.1 of uncultured Alphaproteobacteria bacterium. Classification (GTDB taxonomy): domain Bacteria; phylum Pseudomonadota; class Alphaproteobacteria; order Rhizobiales; family Rhizobiaceae; genus Aquibium. The sequence goes on along the minus strand of CAVVFC010000001.1, from coordinate 678,568 downwards.
CACTTCCAGGCCCGCGGCGCGGCCTACATGGACCTCTCGGTCATGCACGACAACGAGCAGGCGATCGCGCTCTACGAGAAGCTCGGCTTCCGCCGCGTGCCGATCTTCGCCGTGAAGCGCAAGAACCCGATCAACGAACGCCTGTTCGCCGGGCCGATCGAGGGCTATGACCAGCTCAACCCCTATGCGCGCATCATCGTCGACGAGGCCCGCCGCCGCGGCGTGCAGGTGGAGGTGACCGACGCGGAGGGCGGCTTCTTCCGGCTCGCCTATGGCGGCCGTTCCGTCCATTGCCGCGAGAGCCTGTCGGAGATGACCTCGGGCGTCGCGGTCTCGATCTGCGACGACAAGGCGGTCACGCGGCGGGTGGTCGAGCATGCCGGGCTGAAGGTTCCGGAGCAGATCTCCGTCCAGTCGACCGACGATCCCGCGATCGAGGGCTTCCTGAAGGATCACGGCACGGTTGTGGTCAAACCCGCGCGCGGAGAGCAGGGGCGGGGGGTCTCGGTGGGGCTCGAGACGCTGGAGGATACCGCCAGGGCGATCGCCTCCGCGAGGGAGGTCTCCAACCGCGTGCTGCTGGAAGCCTGTTTCGACGGCGAGGACCTGCGCCTGGTCGTCATCAATTACCGTCTCGTCGCTGCCGCCGTGCGGCGCCCGCCATCCGTCGTCGGCGACGGCGAGCGCGACGTGCGCACACTGATCGAGCGCCAGTCGCGCCGCAGGTCCGCTGCCACGGGCGGCGAAAGCACGATCCCCATCGACGAGGACACGATCCGGTGTCTCAAGGGACAGGATTGCTCCCTCGACACGGTACTGGCGTCCGGCCGCGAAATCATCGTGCGCAAGACCGCGAACCTGCATACCGGAGGCTCGATCCACGACGTTACCGGCATCGTGCATCCACGCCTGGTGGATGCGGCCTGCGCGGCCGCGCGTGCCATCAAGATCCCGGTCGTCGGCATCGACTTCATGGTCAGGACGCCGACCGAACCGGACTATGTATTCATCGAGGCGAACGAGCGGCCGGGCCTCGCCAATCACGAGCCGCAGCCGACGGCCGAGCGCTTCGTAGACCTGCTCTTTCCCCATTCGCAGACCCATCCATGCCCACAGTTCACCATCCGGGCGGCAGGAGGCGCCGGCGTGACCAAACTCAGGATCGACACCGACTATCTGGCGGATCAGTTGAGGGCGTTGCTCGCGATCGACAGTCCGACCGGCTTCACCGATACCATCGTGCGCTACTGCACTGCCGAACTGGAACGGCTCGGCATGAGCGTGGAACTGACCCGGCGCGGCGCGATCCGCGCGGTAAGGCAGGGCAGCCGCCGGTCCGGCGCGCGTGCCATCATCACGCATCTCGATACGCTGGGTGCCCAGGTGAAGATGGTCAGGGACAACGGCCGGCTCGAACTGGTGCCGATCGGCCACTGGTCCTCCCGCTTCGCGGAAGGCGCGCGTGCCAACATCTACTCCTACGGCGCCACCAATCGCGGCTCCATCCTGCCGCTGAAGGCCTCCGGTCACACCTTCAACGAAGGCATCGACGAGCAGCCGGTGAGCTGGGAAAATCTCGAGATGCGCATCGATGCCCGCACGCAGTCGAGGGCAGAGACGCTGGCGCTGGGCATCGACATCGGCGACATCGTCGCGATCGATCCGGAGACGGAGTTCATGGACAACGGCTTCATCGTGTCGCGCCACCTCGACGACAAGGCCGGCGTTGCCGCCTCGCTTGCGGCCCTGCAGGCGATGGAGCGCGAAAAAGTCTCGACCCCGGTCGACATCCACTGGCTGTTCACGATTGCGGAAGAGGTCGGCGTCGGCGCCACCGCGATCGTCTCTCCGGAGGTGGCCTCCATGGTGGCGATCGACAACGGGACGTCCGCTCCAGGCCAGAACTCGTCAGAATTCGGCGTCACCATCGCCATGGCCGACCAGACCGGGCCTTTCGACTACCACCTGACGAAGAAGCTGATCGATCTCTGCCGGGAAAACGACATCCCGATGCAGAGGGACATCTTCCGCTTCTACCGCTCCGATTCCGCCTCCGCCGTGGAAGCCGGCCACGACGTCCGCACGGCTCTCGTCGCCTTCGGCGTCGATGCCTCGCACGGTTACGAACGCATCCACATGGATGCGCTGGAATCGATCGCGGAACTCGTGGCGACCTATGTGACGAGCCCGGTCGAGATCAAGCGCGACCTGGAGGAGATCTCCGGCATGAAGGGCTTCACCGAGCAGCCCTCGGCCTCGCATGACGGGGAGTGAGAAGGCCGGCGAACCGGATCCCTCGTCTCAGTCGGTCGTCACCGTGTAGCGAGCATCGCCGCTCCAGGTCAGCTTCCAGCGGGCACCGGGACGCACGTTCTGGACCGTATGGGGCTCGAACGCGGCCAGACAGATGCCGCTCCTGCGGCGAACCGAGGGATAGATGAGGCCGCGGCTGCCGATCGCGCGAAGCCTTCGCGCCATTTCCTGCCCGGCCGGATAGCCGATCGCCGGTTCGCGATCGAGGCACTTGGGCTTTTCCGCGACCTCTCTCAGGTCGTGGAAGTCCCCGATGAACCCGGCAAGCAGCGCCTGGTAGACGGCTTCGTCGCGGAAGCGGCCGATGCGGGCCAGTTCGCGGGTGCGGTGATAGCCGACCTCGGCGATCGCCGTGAGCTCGTCGAAGGCGCAGTACCATGCGCCGCGGTCGCCGGAGTTGAAGCGGTTCCCCTCCGCGCGCGTGTAGGCGAAGGCGGCGTTGATGTAGGTGTGGCCCCAGGCGCGAAATACCGTTTCGCGCGGGTCAAGCGAACCGGCGCCGACCGTCTCGGCCTTCAGCCGGCGGCTCGTCAGCCCTTCTATCTCGGCGAGCAACGCGAACTCCTCGTCGGTGTCGACGAGCCTGCGCAGGACGGGCGGCTTGAAGTAGGCGGTCGATATCATGCGCACCGTCGCCGGTTCGGCGATGGCGGTGAGGGGAGGGATCAAGCGCCGCCCCGAAGCGCGTCCACATAGTCGCGCGTGGCGAGGATGCCGGGCAAGCCTTCCGACACCATCACGTCGAGGGGCCTGCGGTTGGCGTATGCCGGTCCGGAATTGGCCAGCCTTACCCACTCGTCGGCCAGTGCCTCGCTGAAATAGAGATGCAGCGCCTTGTAAAGGCCGATGAGGCCGCTGGCGCGCAGCAACTGGTCGCGCGACAGCCGCCCGGACCAGTCGCCCGTCTTCATGCGGTTCCAGGTGCGGGGAGAGACATCCAGCAATCCCGCCGCCTCGTGGTTCCTGAGCATCCAGGCTTCGGCGACGCGGACGAAAGCCTTCGCCGCGACGGCCATCGCCGGACCCTCATCCCGGGAGGGGTAGGGACGCGCATCCGCGCGGGCCGCCTGAGCCATCGAACACCATCCTTGCCAACAGGCGCAAAATAGCGCGCCAAATGGCAGAAATCAAGCCGGCAGCTTCACCGTGGCCCGCAAGCCGCCCATCGGGCTGTCGCCGAGCGCGATGTCTCCGCCATGGCTGCGCGCGATGTCGCGGGCAATCGAAAGGCCGAGGCCGGTTCCGCTCGCATCCTGGTTGCGGGCGTCGTCGAGCCGGACGAAGGGCTTGAAGACATGCTCGCGCTTCTCGGGCGGGATGCCGGGTCCGTCGTCATCCACGGTGACTGTGAGCGAGCCGCGGGAGTGGACGGCAGACACCCGTACGGCCTTGGCATAGCGGAACGCGTTGCCGACGAGGTTCGACATGAGGCGCGAGAAGGCCGCCGGGCGAACAAGCAGTTCGGGCGGTCCGGAAAGCTCGGTCGACAGGCTGCGCTTGCGCAGCTTCGCCTCGTGTCTGAGTTTTTCGAACAGGGCGGCGATGTCGAGTTGCCCGGCGTCCTCCGCCGCCTCGCCGCGCGCGAAGGCGAGATAGCCTTCCAGCATCGACTGCATGTCCTGGATGTCCTTGTCGAGCGCTTCGGTTTCCGGCCGCTCGCCCGACAGCGCCAGTTGCAGCTTGAAGCGGGTCAGGATCGTGCGCAGGTCGTGGCTGACGCCGGTGAGCATCGCGGTGCGCTGCTCGATCTGCCGCTCGATGCGCTCGCGCATGAGGATGAAGGCCGCGCCCGCCCGGCGCACTTCTTCGGCGCCGCGCGGACGGAAGTCGGGCGGCGGCGGACGGCCCTTGCCGAAACTCTCGGCGGCGGCCGCAAGCTGCTGGATCGGGCGGATCTGGTTGCGCAGGAAAAGCACTGCGATCGTGATCAGCACGAGCGAGGTTCCGACCATCCAGAGCAGGAAGATGTGGGTGTTGGACGCATAGGCCTGGCTGCGCCGCGCGAAGATGCGCAGCACGGCGTCCTCGAGCTGGATGCGGATCTCGATGATGTTTGAATTGCCGACGGTGTCGAGCCAGAACGGCCGGTTGATCTGGCGTGTGATCTCCTCGCTCAGGACCTCGTCGAGGATCGAGAAGAACGGCTTCGGACCGGGGGCGGGCAGGGGGTCCGGCGGCATGAGGTCGACCTTGAGCCCGAGCCTTTCCTGCGCGATGCGCAGCACTTCCTGATGCCCGTCCTCCCCCGGATAGGTCTCGATCATGTCGATGATCGCGGCGATGTCGCGCGTCACGGCCATCGACAGCCGCTGGGTCACGGTCTGCCAGTGCCGCTCCATGAACACGAAGGCGACGACCGACTGGAGCAGGATCATCGGCGCGATGACGATGATCAGCGATCTGGCGTAGAGCCGCTTGGGCATGCGGCGCGACACGCGGTGCCAGAAGCGCCGCCACAGTGTGGGTGCAGGGCCGAGCGCGCGCAGCAGCCAGCCATCCCGGCGCCGCCTCTCGATCGATGTCGTCTCCGTGCTTGCCATCCCGCCCGTTCCGCTGAAGGCCGATCGCCATCGCATGTGCGATGACGGCCGGCAAGCGGACAGTCTATTCCACGCTCAGCCGGTATCCAACACCGCGGACGGTCTGCAGCCAGACGGGATTGCCGGGATCGCGTTCGATCTTGCGCCGCAAGCGGTTGATCTGAACGTCGATCGTGCGTTCGCCCACCTCGGTGTCGCCGCTGACGAGTTCGTGGCGCGGGATGGTCTCGCCCGGCCTTTCGGCGAAGATCGCGAGGATCTCCTGCTCGCGATCGGTCAGCTTGATTGGTTCGCCGCCGTTCTTCAGTTCGCGGCGCGCGATCTGGAAGGTGTAGGGTCCGAAGACGAGCTGCTCGACCTTCGGCGTCAGCGGCGGGCCGCCGCGCCGCAGGATGTTGTTGATCCGCAGGATCAGTTCGCGCGGATCGAAGGGCTTCGGCAGGTAGTCGTCCGCACCGGCCTCCAGGCCGGTGATGCGGTTGTCGGTCTCCGACAGGGCGGTGAGCATGAGGATCGGCACGTTCTTGTCCGCGCGCAGCGCCTTGGTCAGGTCGACGCCGCTCTCCCCCGGCATCATCACGTCCAGCACGATCAGATCGAAATCCAGCCCAGCGAGTTGCCGGCGGGCTTCCGCCGCGGTCGAGGCGATGGTCACGCGGAAGCCGTTGGTGGTCAGGAACTGCTTGAGGAGGGTGCGGATGCGCGTGTCGTCGTCGACGACCAGCAGGTGGGGCGCGTCGTCGGTGGGGACCATCAGTTCGTCAGCCATCCCTCGGTTCTCCATCGCGGTCGGACGTGTGCGCACCCGGCAGGCGATCGACCTGGGCCCGCAGTTCCGGATTGACCATGGCCTTGAGGAAGCGTCCGATCACCTCCCGCTGCTCGTCGCCGGTCTCCTGCAACGCCGCACGGATGCGTCGCGACTGTGGCAATGCAAGGGCGAAGGCGAGCTCGCGGCCTTTCGCGGTGGGATAGAGCTCCCGCTGCCGCCTGTCCTTCGGTCCCTGGACCTGCATGATGTGACCCGTGTCGATCAGCTGCTTCAAGACCCGCGCGAGACTTTGCTTCGTGATCTTGAGCACGTCCAGCAATTCCGCGACCGTCAGGCCCGGCATGCGGTTGACGAAGTGCAGGACGCGATGGTGCGCGCGCCCGAAGCCGTCACCCGCCAGCAGCTTGTCTGGATCGGATGTGAAATCGCGATAGGCGAAGAAAAGCAGTTCGATGAGGTCCAGTTCGAGCGCGTCTCCGGCCGCAAGCGCCGAACGGATTGGTTGCTCGCCGGGGGCCTCGTGCCTGTTCATCTGCGGTGGAGCTCCGTCAAAATGGGTCAGCCTTGTTGACTTATATCGAGGCGGCTGGTAATTTTCCTCAAGCTTTTCGTCAGAACGCGAACAAAAAGGCAAGTGCGGGGCGGAATTCGAGACGCTTCCTTCCTTTGCTTTTTCGCGACGATGGGCAACAATGCGGTCCGGCCGCGGTTTGCGCCACCGGAGCGAAGATCAATCCAACACTTTGCGGACGAAGAGGTCCGCGGGAGGTCAGCATGGCATCCGTTCCTTTCGATCAGCTTGACGGCTTCATCTGGATGAACGGCGAATTCGTAAAGTGGGCCGATGCCAGGATTCACGTGCTGACCCACGGACTTCACTATGCAAGTTCGGTGTTCGAGGGCGAGCGCGCCTACGGGGGCGAGATCTTCAAGCTCACGGAGCACACCCGGCGGCTGCACGAATCCGCCCGCATCCTCGGCTTCAAGATACCGTACTCCGTCGAGGAGATCGACGAGGCCTGCCGGACGCTCCTGAAGAAGCAGGGGCTCGCCGACGCCTACGTGCGGCCGATCGCCTGGCGCGGCTCGGAGATGATGGGCGTCTCGGCACAGAGCAACCGCATCAACTGCGCCATCGCGATCTGGCAGTGGCCGAGCTATTTCGACCCGGCACAGAAGCTCAAGGGCATCCGCCTCGACATGGCCGAATACCGCCGCCCCGATCCGCGCACCGCGCCGTCCAAGTCCAAGGCGGCCGGGCTCTACATGATCTGCACGCTGTCGAAACATGCTGCGGAATCCAAGGGATATGCCGACGCCTTGATGCTCGACTGGCGCGGACAGGTCGCCGAAGCCACGGGCGCCAACGTGTTCTTCGTCAAGGACGGCGTGATCCACACGCCCACGCCTGACTGTTTCCTCGACGGCATCACCCGCCGTACGGTGATCGAACTCGCTAGGCGACGCGGCTATGAGATCGTCGAGCGGGTGATCATGCCGGAAGAGATGGAAGGCTTCGAACAGTGCTTCCTGACCGGAACCGCGGCCGAGGTGACGCCGGTCTCCGAAATCGGTCCGTACCGCTTCACGGTCGGCGAGATCGCCAGGAACCTGATGGAAGACTATACGGCCGAGGTCCAGCCGCGCCACGCGATGGCGGCGGAATAGCCGGCGGACCTGCGACAAACCGACCGGAAGATCGGGCGGCCTTCGGGCCGCCCTTCGTTTTTGGGCCCGGGGGACGGTGGACGCATCCGGTCGCGGTGCCTATGTCTGACCGGCGACAACCGAGGGAAGCCCATGGGAAAACTTAACGCCGGCGTCATCCCGGTGACGCCGTTCCAGCAGAACTGCACCATCCTGTTCGACGACGAGACGAAGGACGCGGTGGTGGTCGACCCGGGCGGTGACATCGAGCGCATCCGGGCTGCGATCGAGCAGAACGGTTTCAAGGTCAAGGAGATCTGGCTGACCCATGGCCATATCGACCACGCCGGCGGGGCCATGGACCTCAGGGACGCCCTGGGGGTCGACATCGTCGGGCCGCACGAGGACGACCGGCAGATGCTGCTGAACCTCGAGACCCAGGCCCGCATGTTCGGCCTTACGGATGCGGTGCGGAATTGCACGCCCGACAGGTTCCTGGCCGAAGGCGAGACGGTTTCGTTCGGCGATCACGTCTTCGAGGTGCTGCACTGCCCGGGCCATGCGCCCGGGCACGTGGTCTTCTACAATCGCGAGGCGAAGTTCGCCCATGTCGGCGACGTGCTGTTCAGCGGTTCGATCGGGCGCACCGATCTGCCCGGCGGCAACCACGAACAGCTCCTCCGCTCCATCCGGGAAAAACTCTTTCCGCTCGGCGACGAGGTGGGCTTCATCTGCGGGCATGGGCCGGGCGGCCGCATCGGCGACGAGCGCCGTTCCAACCCGTTCCTGACCTGAGCATGTCCTCCGAAACCGGGCACCGGTTTCGGACCAAATACAGGCGCAAGACACCGGACCAAGGCGCAGCGAGCGAACTTGGAAGATCGCGATGCGTTTTCGGAGCCGGAGCCGCTGCCGGAACACAGCGGCCACGCCACGGGGCGGGACCGCTGCGTCATTGGCATTGCCGCATCAGTTCGCGACGCAGAAGTGATCCTGCCCGTCGTATCCCCTGAAGGTCCCCGTCTCCGCATCGAAGCTGCGATAGCGCGTCGAGCAGTAGCGGTACCATTCCCGCGACCACGGCTCGAGACCGGCCGAGTAGGAATAGCGCGGCTGCGCGTAGGGGGCGGGCGCGGGCGGGTAGTAGTCGCTTCCGGCGTAGCCGGTATAGGTGCTGCCGTTGTTGGCAATGGCGCCCGCCGCGATAGCGCCGACCGCCAGTCCGAGGATGCCCGCGGCCAGGAGATCGGCGCGCTGGTCGTCGCGATGGTGGATGCCCGGATGCCGGGGGCGCTGCTCGCGCCAGCGCTGGCCCGCGCTCGCATCGAGGGTCGGGATGAGCGTCGTGGCGGCAACGGCCGCGGCCAGGACGGATGATTTGACGAAACGGTTCATAGACGGATCTCCTTCGGCTTTTCCGGCCGCCTGTGGGACCGGAGGTGCTCGAAGGGATAGCCGTTCCAGGCTGAATGCAGGCTGAACGGCGCAGCCGGCCTCGCCGGCTACAAATCGGCGCGGTTCTTCCACTCGCGGCCAGGGCGTCGCTTGCAGGCCCCCCTTACGGCGATCGCGCTCGAAAACGTGCCTGTTCAGCCGACCGCCAGGTTGATGGCCTTCGGGCCCTTGCCGCGCTGGTCGGGCTCGGTGTCGAACGAGACCTTCTGGCCGTCCTCGAGGCCCTCCAGGCCGGATGCCTGGACGGCCGAAATATGGACGAACACGTCGCTGCCGCCGCCATCCGGCGTGATGAAGCCGAAGCCCTTGGCGTGGTTGAAGAATTTGACGGTCCCGGTCATCTGGGCCATGCGAAGTTCCCTTCTCCCCTGGTTGATCGCCGTGCAGAAAACAGCACGAAGGTCATCGGCCATTCACCGAAGGAGAAGAAACAGTCGGACGCACGTCGGGGCCACTGCCGGGCCCTCTCTCTCGCGGGTCCCCCGGCATCAAGAGACGCGGAACCATAGCCGGGGCATGCCATTCCAGTCTCCGGGCCGGCAAATGCCCGACGACCTGATCCTTGATGCATTGTCCGGTTGAGGCAAGCGGAATTTTTCAAGGCGCAGCGAAAGCCTACCCGAAAAAATCACCTCGGCGCAGGCCGGGCGGCCTGCACCTTGGTCGGAAGCTTCGAGCCGCGATGGAGCGCGGATAATGCCTTGCTCAGGCCGGACGAAGGTTGACGGCCTTCGGACCCTTGCCCATCCGGTCAGGCTCGGTATCGAACGTCACCTGCTGGCCCTCGGCGAGTTCCCCCATTCCGGAGGCCTGCACGGCCGAAATGTGCACGAAAACGTCCTTGGCTCCGTCATCCGGCTTGATGAAGCCGAAGCCTTTTTCGTTGTTGAAGAACTTGACAGTGCCCGTCTGGGCCATTGGGAAACTCCTTTTCCCGTTCATGGGTCTTGGAACGGCACCGAGGCTTGGCCACGGAACGGTTCCGGGTCAGCGGTTGGATCGAGCGTTCAAACTTTCGGGGAAAGGGTCGTCCTCTAACGTTCCAGTCTCCGGGTCTGGTGAACCCGAACAAGCGAAAGTTTGCACGAAAAGCTGCCCATGGCAAGACGATTGTTGTGGTGCGTCGACGCGAGCCGTCAAAACTTCTTATGGATTACAACATCTTACTGCGTCTTCCGCAGCGGAATGGAGGATCTCCGCCAGACCGCCGCTGTAAATCCCCTGGCTTGCACCACCCGATGCGTGCGGCAAGTGCGTGAAGGAACCAGACAACGAAGCTCAGATCGCAATCCCCTGCAGATCTCCAGCCCGGGTGCAATGCTCGCGCATCTGTTACGTGGCGCCTCGAAGTGTGATATTCTCCACGGTGTACTTTCCCCGGAGGAAGTACAGGTTAAAGGAGTGGCGGAAGCAGACGCTGAAGGCGCGCCGACCGCCGCAGAGGAGGCCGCACATGATGAACACCTTGCAGGGCGCAGGCCCGCCCGGTTCGCCCGTTCCGAGGAGAAGCCGGGAGGCGATCCGCCCCGTCGTCGATGCCGTCTGCGACGAGCTCGGCATCTCCACGAAGGAGCGCGCGCGCCGCGCCGCGGTCGAGGAGCGCATCATGTCCGCCTGGCAGCGCGGTCCGCGACAGCCGCTCGATCTGGTGAGCGCCGGCCTGAGAGGCTGATCCGGAGCGAACCGGTTTCGGGCGTGCGGCCTGTTTCGGTCGAGACCTGAAAATTGTCCGGCGGTCATGCCGCTGCGGGCAGCTCTTTCTCCGCGTGCCAGATTTCCCACCAGCGCTCCCAGCGGTCGGCAAGGTCTCCCGCCGGCTCGGCGAAGAGACGGGCGCCGAGCGGAAACGCTTCCGCCTCGATTGCGGATTGGCGCTGCGTTGCCAGCGCAACGATCACGGAGCGCCTTTCGGCATCGCCGATCTCTTCCCACCCCAGTGTCTCGATGAACACCGCCAGGTCGTGATGGTCCCCGAGCAGGGCGCCCAGCCGTTTCGTCGCCTTCTTGTGCGCCGACAGAGCGGCGGGGAAGCAAGGCTCCAACAACCGCGTATGATACCAATGGTATTTTACGCGCTTGCGCCATTCGTGCATGCTCTCCGCCGTCCGCTCGTCATGCGCATGCGCCATTGCCTTGCGTGCCGTGGCGAAGGTTCTTGAAAGCCCGGCACCCACCGCATCGAATCCCTCGTCCTTTATCTTCCAGTTCCGCACGCGCTCTTGCGCGGCGACCATGTTCTGACGGAAGAGATCGAGACGCTCCGAAAGCGTATCGGCGGCCTGCGCGTCCCTGACGCGGGCCGTAAGCACCCGGCGCAGCGGAGCAAGCGCGCTGCGGTCCACCTCCCCTGCGTAGGTATCCATCAGCGCATCGTAGGTCTTGGTCATCACCTCCGCATCGCGGATGCCTGAGAGCGACTGGGCGGCGTTGCGGAAGGCGGCGTTCTCGTGAAAATAGTCCGGAAAGGCCGGCCGCACGAGCCGGATCAGGCCGCGCAGCTTCTTGCAGCGCTTGCGGATCTGATGAACGGTCGCCGCATCGTCGACCGCCTGGTCGTCGATCTCCGCGACCGCCTTTTCCAGCTCGCGGCGTGCGATCCGCCGCACGCCCTTCTGCACCGACTTGTCGTTCTGCTTGAACCTGTAGGCCATGTTCGTCGCTCCCGTCTGGCGAGCGAACGACGTGGAGGCGGGCAGGTTCCTTCCGCTACGCGGCCGCCGCCTCAGGGACAGACTTCGAAGACGTCCGGCGAAGCCTCACCGAGGGAGCACAGGATGCCGCCCCATTTGTACCCCTCCCGGCCCTCGCGGTAGCTGATCCGCAGCCAGGGATAGCCATTCTCCATCACGCCGGTGTTTTCCAGCAGCGTGACGCGTTCGCCCTCGCGAAGCGAGCCGAGCCGCTGGTACTGCTGGCCGGGACCGCTGCGCACGATGCCGCCCCACGAGCCGGCGGCGCGCGGGTACACCAGCCCGGTTTCGGGCCGGCTGGCGGCCTTGCAGATCGGCTCGACCGCGAAGGACGCCTCCATCCACGCCTCTCCCGAGGAATAGTCGTCGATGAAGGTCGTCAGGTCGTCCGAATAGGTCCGGGCGAAGAAGTCGAGGGCGTCCTTGCGCAATCCGCGTGCCGCATACTCCTCGGCCAGGCAGGCGCAGAAGCCCGGCGCGGCCCGGGCAGAGACTTCGGGATCGTTGTTCTGGCGGTAATAGGTGACGCAGTCGCGGTCGAAGTCCGCACTGGCCGAGACCGTGCGCACGAATGGCCGCCCCGGGGAGGCGACATCGGGCGCGGGCGGCGCGGCAAGCGCCTGAGCCGTCAGGAGCGCCATGGCGCCGAGCAGCGCAACCAGAATCGTATTCATGCAAGTCTTCTCCGTTTCGGCGGAAACAGACCAGATGCCGACCGGGATGTCGATGGCGAAGCGGGCGAACTTCAGCCGCCGTTCACCAGGCCCAGGATCAGACGGTGCACGTTGGCGCCCTGGCTCATCTCGGCGCGGTCGAAGTCGCGGCTGCGGGCGCGCTGCTCCTGCGACGCCTCCGACAGCGGCGTCTGCAGCGCCTGCCGGATCTTGCGGCATTTCGGGTCGTCGGCGACGGTCACGCCGACCGTCGTGGCCAGGATGCGCTCCACCATCTCCTTCATGTGCTCGCCATGCACCTTCTCGTGCCGGCGCATTCCGTCGATGAAAGTCTTCCACTCCCCTGCGACCGCTCCCGTCAGCTTCCGCGAGGGCTTGGGCAGTGTCGTGGTGATGGTCAGCCACGGCTTCGCCGAGACCAGCGTGCAGGAGCCGTCCGGCTGCGGGCGGTAGTCGCGCGACCATTTCAGGTCGAAGGTGGTGTAGGCGATGGTGCGCCTTCCGCCGCCGACGACGGGGCCGCGCTCGCCGATCGAGGCATAGAGCGCCGGACCCGTCGTGCCGGAGATCGCATAGGTCTTCTCCTGCTCCACCGCCTGCCATTCGGCCGCCGCGGCGAACGAGGCGCCGAAGGCAAGCACGAGCAGGAGAAGCGGCAGGACGAGAATGGCGAGGGCGTGCGGCACGGGCGAACTCCGGAAGAGGCGGCCGGACCATAGCGGCATGGACCGACCGGCGGAAGCGTGCGCGGCGCACGTGCGCCCGGGTGGTGGAACCGCTCCTTCGCCGGCGCATTGTCTCGGATCGAGGGATCCGTCATGCCAGTCAGTTCCAGCCCACCGTCCGCTTCCGCCGTTTCCACGGCGAAAGACTGGTTCCGGCCACTCGCCCGCCTCGGCTATGCCGCGCGCGGATTGATCTATCTGGTCATCGGCTTCTTCGCCGCGCTGGCTGCGATCGGGTCCGGAGAGGCAATGGGTTCGCAAGAGGCGCTGCGGACGCTGATGGGCACCACGACCGGCAGCATCCTCACCTGGGTGCTCACGATCGGCCTCGTCTCCTACGCGCTGTGGCGGCTGATCCAGGCGATCTTCGACACCGACGATCACGGCACCGGCGCCAGGGGACTCGCGGTGCGTGGCGGCCTCGTGGCGGCTGCCTTGACCTACGGCGCGCTCGCCCTCTACACCTTCTCGGCGGCGCGTGGCGCCGCCTCGTCGGGCGACGAGGGAGGCGGCATCGCGCAGACGCTCGCCGGCTTTGTCGGCTCCCGCTGGGCCGCCACGATCATCGGCGCCGTGCTGATCGGCGTCGCCTTCGCCCATTTCTACAAAGCCCTGAAGGAGCGCTACGCCCCCCATTTCGCCGCCGGTCCGGACAAGATGCGCTTCATCCACCCGATCGCCAAGATCGGGCTGATCGCACGCGGCACCGTCTTCGGCGTCGCCGGATTCATGCTCGGTCTCGCCGCCTGGCGCGGCAATGGCGACAACGACGCGCCCGGGTCGGAAGACGCCCTGCAGTACATCGAGAGCCTCCCCGGCGGCATCTGGCTGCTCGCCGCCACCGGCCTCGGCCTCATCGCGTTCGCGGCGTACTCGTTCCTGGAGGCGGTCTATCGGAGGATCAACGTGGAGGAGGCGTGAAACATTTCGTGGAAATTGTCAGCGATCCATGAGGAACACGACCTCGGTAAACGAGTGGGAGGCAGACCGGCTGGGAAAGTTTCTTCTTCGAGTCGTCCTCACCGAATCAATCTGGCGTATTCCTCGTGATCGCCGATCCAGAACCAGTGCAATCCGTCGTTTTCTTCCAATGCCAGCGCACGCCAATCCCGGCTGACGCGGGCCGACCACACGGCTGCAACGGTCGCTCGATGGTGTCACAGAGGCGTGGTCTTGCCTTGCGCAATCTCGGCCCGAGCCTCCTTTATGATCCGGTCCAGTTTCCCGCTTTCGGAATCCAATTCGATCTGACGGTCCCAGCGCTGCCAGCGAAGTTCCTCGAACCACGCCGCAAAGCTCTTCATCTCCTCGTCGGAGAGTTCTTCCACGGATTTTTCGATTTGCTGCAGCTTCGTCATGTCTTCACTTTAGCACCTGATCGGTGACCACGGAAGCCGTTCGCCCCAGCGCCCCGGCCGCTCCGGTCTTCCCCGATCGCCTGTCCTCGCCGCCCACGCAGGTGCATCGAGCATGACGGCAGCCCCAGGCAAATCAGATCCTTAGCCTCAATCCGGCGGCATCTTGTCCACGCCTTCCCAGTCTTCCGTAGCATGGATGCCGGATACGAGAGGTCGAGGCATGGACGGCGCGGAAAGGAACGATCGGACACTGAGGCGCATCATGGCGATGCTCGTGGCGTTCGCCGTGCTGGCCGAGCGGACCGCCGGCCGCTCCTTCCCCGTCCGCTGGCTCGTGCTTCAGATCCTGCGCCGGGCGGAGTCCGTGGCGCTGGCCTATGTCGCCGAGGTGACGGGAATGGACGGGTCGTTTTTCGACCGCCCGTCTTGCGCCGAGAGCAGTCCAGCGGATGCGACCTGCGTCGCCCTGCGCTTCAGGCTGCTCGCCGCGATGCTGGCTCTCCTGCTGCCGCCGGCCCTGTGCTTCGGCCGCCGGCAGAACCGGATCGACGGCGCGCCCCGGAGCCCATCGCCGCGCGGCCCGAGCCTTCGGCCGATGGCCGGTGGCCACGCGCGCTGGTTCTGCGACACCTCTTGAGGCGGCTGCTCCCGCCAGACCAATTCCCCACGTTCGATCCGGCCAAGCCGGCGGCGCAAGCGCCGCGCGGCGCGCCCGGCGTTGCCCGCGCGCCTGTTCCGAACGTCGTGCTAACGCCCCGGCCGCCCCGTCTTGCCCGGCCGGCGCTTCTGGCGCTTCTCGTCGCCCGCATCCTCGTACGACCCCGCGCCGACCTTGCCGCGCACGAGCGGTTTCGCATTGTCCTCCGGCTTCGCCGGCCTGGCGCCCTCCACCGGCTTTTCCGTCCGGCGCACGGTCATCTCGTCCAGCGTGTTCTTCCGGAACAGCGACTTTCCCTCGCCCGTGCCGCCGTCACCTGGCGTGCCATAGTCCGAGCCGTGCGCCTCGCTGTGCGACTGCTTCCTGAACAGCGAGCGATCCACGGCGCCGGCCGGCGTGGCGTGGTCGCCCGAGGTGCCCATCTGGTCGAGGTCGGGCTTGGCGAACAAGCTGCCGCCCTTGCCGGCAGGCTTGCCCTTCGCCTTGTCCTTGCGGCTCTTCTGCGTGTTCTCCACGCCGACGTCGCGCGCCAGCGGGTCGTCCATGACCGCAAGTTCCGTCTCGCGCAGGCGCTTGATCTCGTCGCGCAGGCGCGCCGCCTTCTCGAAGTCGAGATCGGCGGCGGCGTTGCGCATGCTCTTCTCGAGGTGCTCCAGGTGCGCCTTGAGATTGTTGCCGACGAGATTGTCCTTGCCGCCCTTGGTGAAGCCGGAAATGTCGGCCCGCACGTGGTCCTTCTCGTAGACGGAGTCCAGAATGTCGGCGATGCGGCTCTTCACGCTCTCGGGCGTGATGCCGTGGGCGGTGTTGTATTCGAGCTGTTTTTCACGCCGCCGCTGGGTCTCGGCCATGGCGCGTTCCATCGAACCGGTGATCTGGTCGGCATAGAGGATGACCTTGCCGTCGACGTTGCGCGCCGCGCGGCCGATGGTCTGGATCAGCGAGGTCTCGGAGCGGAGAAAACCTTCCTTGTCGGCGTCGAGGATGGCCACGAACCCGCACTCGGGAATGTCGAGACCCTCGCGCAGCAGGTTGATGCCGACCAGCACGTCGAAGGCACCGAGGCGCAGATCGCGCAAAATCTCGATGCGCTCCAGCGTGTCGATGTCGGAGTGCATGTAGCGCACGCGGATGCCCTGCTCGTGCAGGTATTCGGTCAGGTCCTCGGCCATGCGCTTGGTCAGCACCGTGCAGAGCGTACGGTAGCCCTTCGCGGTGGTCTCGCGGATTTCGCCCAGCACGTCGTCGACCTGGCTCTTGGCCGGCCGCACCTCGACCGGCGGATCGATCAGGCCGGTGGGACGGATGACCTGCTCGGCGAAGACGCCGCCCGACTGGTCCATCTCCCAGCCGCCGGGCGTTGCCGAGACGGCGACGGTGAGCGGGCGCATGGCGTCCCACTCCTCGAAGCGCAGCGGCCGGTTGTCCATGCAGGACGGCAGGCGGAAGCCATATTCGGCCAGCGTCGCCTTGCGCCGGAAGTCGCCGCGATACATGCCGCCGATCTGCGGCACGGTAACGTGGCTCTCGTCGATGAACACCAGCGCGTCGTCGGGGATGTATTCGAACAGCGTCGGCGGCGGCTCGCCCGGCTGGCGGCCGGTGAGATAACGCGAATAGTTCTCGATGCCGGCGCAGGAGCCGGTCGCCTCCAGCATCTCCAGGTCGAACCGCGTGCGCTGCTCCAACCGCTGCGCCTCCAGGAGACGTCCAGCGTTTTCAAGCTCCTGCAGCCGATGCTGCAGCTCCGACTTGATCGACTTGATGGCCTGATTCAACGTCGGCCGCGGCGTCACGTAGTGCGAGTTGGCGTAGATCTTGACGCTTTTCAGCTCGCTCGTCTTGTGGCCGGTCAGCGGGTCGAACTCGGTGATCTGCTCGATCTCGTCGCCGAACAGCACGATACGCCAGGCGCGGTCCTCCAGGTGGGCGGGAAAGATCTCTATCGTGTCGCCGCGTACGCGGAAGGAGCCGCGCACGAAGTTGATGTCCTGGCGCTTGTATTGCTGGGCGACGAGGTCGGCGAGCAGCTGGCGCTGGTCGAGCCGATCGCCGACCTGCATCTGGAAGGTCATGGCCGTGTAGGTCTCGACCGAGCCGATACCATAGATGCACGATACCGACGCCACGATGATGACGTCGTCTCGCTCCAGCAGCGAGCGTGTCGCCGAGTGGCGCATGCGGTCGATCTGCTCGTTGATCGAGGATTCCTTCTCGATGAAGGTGTCGGTGCGCGGCACGTAGGCCTCGGGCTGGTAGTAGTCGTAGTAGGAGACGAAATACTCCACCGCGTTTTCGGGGAAGAACTGCTTGAACTCGCCGTAGAGCTGGGCAGCAAGCGTCTTGTTCGGCGCCAGGATCAGGGCAGGGCGCTGCGTCGCCTCGATCACCTTGGCCATGGTGAAGGTCTTGCCCGAGCCGGTGACGCCGAGCAGCACCTGCGTGCGGTCCGTCGCGTTCACGCCCTCGACGAGATCCTTGATCGCCGTCGGCTGGTCGCCCGCCGGTTCGTAGTCGGACTTCATCTGGATGGTGATGCCGCCCTCGGACTTGTCCGGCCGCGCCGGGCGGTGCGGCGTCCACAGCTGGCCGTTCTTGTGCAGCGGGTTGCCGCTCTCGATCAGCGCCGACAGCGCCGCGACCGTGGCGGTGACGCCGGCATTCGACAGCGAGCCGGCGTCCTCCAGCGAGATGTCCATCCCGGCCACGGGGTTGAGGCCGGCGGCGGCCCGTTCCTTCGCCGTCGCCGCGCCGCCCATCGAGGTGCCGCGCGCCGTCTTGGTGGGGGCGGAGGAACGTTCGGGGATCTTCTTCGCCGGCTTGCGGGCGGCTTCCTTCTCCGCGTCGATGGCAACCTGCACGCGGTGCTTGCCGGCCCTGGAACGGATCTCCCGCGTCTCGGCGGCGCGCGTCTCCGCCTCCGCCGCGCGCTCCATCTCGCGCGCCCAGTCCGACACAGAGCCGGAAAACGGTGTGCCGGTCAGTTCCGCCTGCGGCGCTTCCTCGAAGCCGCGTGGGTGCAGCGGCTCGGAGGCGTCCATGAAGTCGGTAAGCGGGCTGCGCCGCTTCGGCGCGGCGGATCGCTCCCCGCCATGCTGGTCGTTGTCCGCGCGGCGCGGGCTCTTCTTCTCGGGGGATCGGGCCATCGCCCGAATATGGAGAGTGTGGGGGAAAATGGGAAGGGCGCGTTCACCGCACGCGACCAGACCAGGCCACCTCCTGACAGGAGGGTGTCAGGAGGTGGTCGACTGCATCATTCCGGAAGTTCCCTTGGCGTCAGGAAGCCGGCCAGCTTGAGACCGCCTGCCGAAAGGTCCGACCAGCCGCCTTCGAAAGTGAGCCGCGCCAGCGCCCCCGTCGGAAATTTTTCCCGCATCCGCGCCAGTGCCTCCTGATCGGAACCCGGTCCCGCGAGCATTGCGGCGAGGTCTTCCAGCCCCGGATTGTGTCCGACGACGAGGAGCCGGCCGGCTTTCGGCGGTGCCCGCATCGCGAGCGGCAGGATCTGCGCGGCGGATGCATCGTAGAGCTCCTCCTCGAAGCGCATTGCGGACGGCTCGGGCAGTTCCGCCGCAAGGCGATCCCACGTCTGGCGCGTCCGCTTCGCCGGCGAGACGATTGCGAAATCCGGGACCCAGCCGCGCTCGGCGAGAAGCCTTCCCATCATCGGCGCTGCCTGTCGCCCGCGCTTCGACAGCGGCCGGTCGAAATCGGCAAGCGACGGGTCGCCCCGGTCGGACTTCGCATGGCGCAGCAGCAGCAGTTCCTTCATCGGCGCACCTTGCGGCAGGGCGCCGCCGATGGGAAGGGACCGAACGGAAGCACGACGCGGATGGTGTCCCACCGCGTGGTGTAGCTGGCGGCCTTGGTCGCCGTGCTTCCGGCATTGCCGGGCTGATCAGCGCGCCCCGGCTGGCAGGCTGATGAGGGGATCATCGCTCAACTGGCCGACGCTTTCCAGCGTCATGTAGCGGGCGCGCTGGACGGCCCACTCGTCGTTTTGTTCGAGCAGCAGCGCGCCGACGAGGCGGACGATGGCGTCGTCGTTGGGGAAGATGCCGACGACGTCGGTGCGCCGCTTGATCTCGCCGTTGAGACGCTCGATCGGATTGGTGCTGTGAAGCTTTGCCCGGTGCTCCTTCGGGAAGGTCATGTAGGCGAGCACGTCCGGCTCGGCGTCGTCGAGGATGGCGGCGAGCTTGGGCACCTTCGGCCGGATCTGGTCGGCGACGGCTCGCCATTGGGTGCTGGCGGCCTCCGGTGTCTCCTGCGCGAAGGCAGTAGCGATGAAGGCGGAGACGACGCGACGGCCGCTCTTGCCGGCATGCGCCAGCACGTTGCGCATGAAGTGGACGCGGCAGCGTTGCCAGGTGGCCGAGAGCACCTTGGTGACCGCAGCCTTGAGGCCCTCGTGGGCATCTGAGACGACCAGCTTGACGCCACGCAGACCGCGGCGTGTCAACTTTCGCAGGAACTCGGTCCAGATCGGCTCGGCCTCCGACGTGCCGATCTCCATGCCCAACACCTCGCGTCGGCCATCGCTGTTGACGCCGACCGCGATGATGACGGCGACCGAGACGATGCGCCCGCCTCGACGGACCTTGAGATAGGTCGCGTCGATCCACAAATAGGGCCAGTCGCCTTCGATCGGCCGATCGAGGAAGGCCTTCACCCTAGGGTCAAGCCCGAGGGCAGGCTCTTGCCGTCGATCTCCTCACACAGGCGGGAGACCTGGCTCTTCGAGATGCCGCTCATGCCCATCGCCTTGACGAGATCGTCGACCGAGCGCGTCGAGATGCCCTGGACATAGGCCTCTTGGATGACGGCAGTCAGCGCCTTTTCGGCCATGCGGCGCGGTTCGAGGAAGCCCGGGAAGTAGGAGCCCTTCCGGAGCTTCGGGATGCGCAGCTCGACGGTTCCGGCGCGCGTCTCCCAGTCCCGGTCACGGTAGCCGTTGCGCTGGGCCATCCGGAGCGGCGACTTCTCGCCCCAGGCGGCGCCGGTGGCCGCGCCCACCTCCATCTCCATCAGCTTCTCGGCAGCGAAGCCGATCATCTCGCGCAGCAGATCCGCATCCGCGCTCTTCTCCACAAGCGCGCGCAGGTTCATCATGTCGTCGGTCATCGGTGGTCTCCCAGAAAGGTTGGCTTCGACAACCAGACCCTACCGGAAAGCGCCGATGACCACCGCGCTACCCAGCTACACCACGTCTAGGGACGTCACCTCGACGCGCGCTCCCACGCCGCGATGGAATTTTTTCGGCGCTTGTTACGTAATCACGTAATCGCGGCGCCTGTGGAATTCGGCCACTATTCGGTGCGGATCGAGCAAATCGCCCCACCGGCGACATCGATCTCCGGTATCCATACGGTCAGTGGGAGAGCTCTTTCTGATCGTCTGGTGCGCGGCCAGCGTTCAACCCCACCCCTATGGTCGCTGGCCGCGCCGGATCCGCTTCCCATCCCTCCTCATCCGCGCATTTCCTTTCAACGCCGTGGCCGGTTGCGTTCCGTTCCCGTGGCGTCACCCATCGGATACAGTGCCGCGTCAGAAGGATTTGCGGAACTGGGCGGCCGGAGGGACGATGGCTCACGACAGAAAGCGCTTTTCGGTCTCGCGCCGGCTGATGCTAGGCGGGGCCGTGCTGGCCGGCGGCCTTGCCTGGGGAGGCACGACGCTCGCGCGGCTGGCGCGCGATCCATCCGGCCCCAAGGATGCCGGCAGGATCGGGGACGCCGACGGCCTCGATCTCGCCAGTCCTCCACCCGCCAACCCGCCGCCGCACGATCCGGATCTGCCCTGGCGCGCAAAGGGCGGCGCGCTCAACGATGCCAGCGCGCTGTCGCGTACGCCGGTCTACGGGATCGTGAAGGTCGGGGAGGAAGCTCACGTGGCGCGCGCACTGGTCTTCGCGCGCGAGAACGGCCTGAAGGTTTCCATGGCGGCGGTGCGTCATTCGATGGGCGGCCATGCCTTCGACGACCATGCCCTCGTCCTCGACATGATGGCCTTCAACCGGATCGATGTCGACGAAAGGTCGCGCACTGTCACGGTGCAGCCCGGCGCCACCTGGCACGACATCCAGAACCGCATCCATCCGCGATTCGCGGTGAAGGCCATGCAGTCGACGGACATCTTCTCGGTCGGCGGATCGATCTCCGTCAACGCTCACGGCATGGATCATCGCGCCGGCTCGATCGCCGGAAGCATCCGCTCCATGCGGGTGATGCTCGCCGACGGGACCATCCTCGACGTGTCGCGCGAGGAGAACGTGGATCTGTTCCGCCACGTGGTCGGCGGCTACGGCCTGTTCGGCGTCATCCTCTCGGCGACGCTCGACATCGTGCCGAACGCCGTCTACCGCACCTCGCGCTCGATCATCCGCTCGGAGGAGTTCCCGGACCTGTTCGCCAGCGAGATCGGTGCGCAGGGCGGCACGGCGCTCTTCTACGGCCATCTCTCTACCGCCCCGGGCAATTTCCTCGAGGACATGATCGTGTACCGTTACGACGCGGTGGCGGACGAGGCGCCGTCCGACATGCCGCCGCTCGCCGAGCCGGGTGCGGTCGCGGTCAAGCGCCTGATCATGAACCTTGCCAAGAAGGGCGATCTCTTCCAGCGGCTGAAGTGGTACGCCGAGAAGAACCTGGAGCCCGAGTTCGAATCCTGCACCGTCCCCCGCACGCAGGCGATGGGCGAGGGCGAGGCCTGCCTCGTCTCGCGCAACAATCCCATGCATGACTCGGTGTCGTACCTGTTCAACGACCTCGGCGACGAGACGGACATCCTGCACGAATACTTCGTGCCGCGCGCCGCATATCGCCCGTTCATGGAAAGTGCCCGCGACATCCTGCGCAGCCAGGACCTGCCGGTGCTGAACGCCTCGATCCGCGTCGTCGATGCCGAGGACATCGCGCTTCCCTATGCGGTGGAGCCGGCGTTCTCCCTGGTGCTCTACATCAACCAGAGCACCGACGAGGCGGGAAATGCGGGAATGCGGCGGCTGACGCGCGCGCTGGTCGACCTGACGCTGCAGCATGGCGGGCAATTCTTCCTGCCCTATCAGCCGCACTACACCGCCGGCCAGCTTCTGGAGAGCTACCCGGAACTGCCGCTCTTCCTGAACGCGAAACGGCAGTACGATCCGCAAGAGCGGTTCACCTCGGTCTTCTACCGCGTGCTCAAATCCATGGCGGGCGATGCGCCGCTGCCCGGACCGGCATAGTCTCCTTCAGGCATCCGCCGTGGCCGTCGACCGCAGCGGTCCTTCTTCGGCGGCGGAGGCGACCACGGCGGGTGCTTTGAAGTGCCAGACCACGCCTGCCGGCTCGAACCGGTACTCGACCTCGCCACCGAGGTTCTGACCGGTCAGTCGCTCGATCACGACCTGTCCAAAGCCGGATTTCGTCGGCTGCGTCACGGCGGGCCCGCCTTCCTCCCGCCACGTGAGGTCGAGGCCGTCGCCGCCCGATACCCGCCAGGAGACCACCACCTTTCCGGTGGCATTGCTCAGGGCGCCGTACTTGGTCGCATTGGTGGCGAGTTCGTGGAACGCCAGTCCGAGGCTCTGGACGGCTTCCGAACGCAACGCCAGATCGGGTCCCCGGGTCTCGACGCGCTCCGCCTCGCCCTCGACGAAGGGTGCAAGCTGGCGGCGGACGAGTTCGCGAAGCTGGCCTTTCGCGCCAACGGCTCCGAAGAGGAGGTCGTTGGACCGCACCAGCGCGGAGATGCGGCTGTCGAAGCTGGTCTGGAATTCCTCGAGTGTTTCGCTGCGGCGGCTGATCTGGCGCGCGATCGCCTGCAGGACCGCCATGACGTTCTTGTTGCGGTGGGAGAGTTCGCCCATCAGAAGGCGGATTTCCTCGACCTGTCCGCGTGACTGCTCCTCGCTCGCCTCCAGTGCCTGGGTGCGATCGCTGATGACGTTCGCCGCGTTGCGGATCGCATCCAGCACCACGTTCGTCTCGGCGATCGGCTGGCGTGCCGCCTCGATGGCACGCCCGGCCGCGAGATCGCTGGCGGCCAGCCTCAGCTTGTACATCGAAAGCGACATCCGCCGCGCAAGGACCGTCGCGAGTGCGACGGTCACGAGCACGGCGAGCAGCGCCAGCGTGGCCAGGCCGTAGAGGCTGTTCCAGAAGGGCGCGTCGAGTGTCGCGCGGGGGACGCGCACCGAGGTTCGCCACCCGGTCACCGGCGACCAGCGAAAACCTTCCACCCAGTCGTCGGAAGCGCCTTCCTGCCGGACCACGCCCGCGCCCTCGCCGCTCCACTCGTCGAGTGCGGGAGGCTCTATGGAGATGCCCGCCGACGGATCCTGTGCGATCACGTTGCCGCCGCGGTCGGAGACGACCACGTTCCAGTCTTTGCCCAGTTGTTCCTGGGCGATGATCTTGCCGATCCGTTCGACGTTGAAGGCGATCAGAAGGACGTATCGGAGTTCACCGTCCCTGAGGACAGGTATCTCTACGTTCACGACCCGCTCGCCCGAAACGCGTCCAATGAACGCATCGGAAACATAGGACCGGCGCGATTTGGCGACGATCTCCGCGCTTTTCAGATCGGCCGTCTTCGGCAGCGTGGTTCCATACGGCACGCGGGTGTTGAGCAACTGGTTGAATTCAGTATCGAGCAGCAGGACGTGGACGTCGCGATTGCGCAGCGCGGCCTTGGCACGGCTGTGGAATGCCGCCAGCCGGTCCTCCTGCAGCAGTTCCGAGGTTGCCAGGGTTTCCAGCACCGTCAGCCAACCGGTCACGTCGCGATCGACCGATGCCGAGACGTCGAAGGCCATGCGCTGGAGACGCGCCTCGTTGGCAGCCAGTTCCGAGCGCGAAAACCAGATCAGTCCGGTCATGGCGATCACGAACAGCGGCAGCACCAGGATCGCGGCATATGCGATCAGGTGGAAACGCAGCGTTCGCGGCGCTGCGAGACTTCCTCCGGAGGAATTCCGGTTGCCGCAACTGCCCTGTACTCCCTCGTCCGGTGCCCGGCAGCCGGTGCCGCAGGGCCTGAATGCCGCTCCATGCGGCCCCAGCCGCTCGACTGCCATCATATGCAATCGACTTGCGCGCCATGCAATCCGTTTCCGCACGCGCTGGCGGTTCCACTGCGGCGGCGCTCAGAATGGATGTCCGCCTGACTGGCTGCCGACGACCCAGGATGCCGCGTCTCCCGCGCTTCGCGCCGCACGGTCATAGGCCACCCCAAGGCCACCACGGACCGCCAGAATGCCATCGGCGGTCCTGTAGAGGACATAGCTGCCCGCAAGGACGGCATAGTCCAGCCCGTGGACGAGAAGGCCTTGGTCGCGTGAACTGTCGCCGGTCAGTGCGACGGTGCGCTCCTCTTCCGTGGCTTCGGCAACGAGCGGCGCTGGCTTGAGGCCGACCGGCGTGCAGCGGGCTTCGAGCAGGGGGTACTCGTCGCTGCCGGTCTGCATCAGGGCCACGATCGCCGATTCGCATTCACCGACGGAAGCGAATTGCCGCGAAGGCGCGTCCACCGGCAGGCAGATCCGCGAATCACAATCGCAGCCCATCACGGTCATCGCGACCAGGGCAGTTTTCAGCATGACAGACCTCCGGGCGGTTCCGCCGGTATCGTGCTACGCGCGGATGAGGGCTCAATTTGGCTCCCGGCCGGGAGGAATTGTGGCGGATGCGCAGACCGGGCACGGCCGATGGCTGCAAACGAGCGGATCGCATCTTCGGAAGGCGGCTGATAGAAGCGGAAGAAAGCGGGAGACCGGAATGCCTGAGGGCCGACATGCCTTCGCGACGCTCGTCACCAACAGCGACTACGCAAGGGGAGCCGTAGCGCTCGTTCGGTCGCTGAAGTTCACAGGGACGGGCGCGGACATCGTCGTCCTCCACACGGGAGGCGTCGATCCGGCAGCACTGGCGCCGCTGGCGGACCTTGGTGCGCGGTTGCGCCGCGCTGATCTCCTGCCCACTTCCGAGGCCTTCGACGAACGGCACCAGCGGGCGCGGCTGCATACGAACGCTCCCTTCACGAAAGGCAGGAAGCCGGACTTCCACACGCCGCTCGACAATTTCGTCAAGCTGCGGCTCTGGGAGATGGAGGAGTATGACAGGATCGTCTTCGTCGACGCCGACGCGATCGTGCTGCGCGCCATCGACCGGCTGTTCTCCTATCCGGAATTCTCCGCCGCTCCCAACGTCTACGAGAGCCTCGCCGATTTCCACCGGCTGAACTCCGGCGTCTTCGTGGCAAAGCCGTCGCGTGCGACCTTCGAAGACATGCTGGCGAGGCTCGATGCACCCGATGCCTTCTGGTCGCGCACGGACCAGACGTTTCTCCAGCACTATTTCCCCGATTGGCACGGTCTCCCGGTCTTCTACAACATGCTGCAATACGTCTGGTTCAACCTGCCCGGATTGTGGGACTGGAACTCCGTCCGCGTGATTCATTATCAGTACGAAAAGCCATGGGAGGCGGCGCATCCGAAATCGGCCGCGCTGCGTCCGCTGATCGATCTCTGGGAGGCATTCTACAGGGGGGAGGGGATCCCCGACCTCGGCAGTCTTCCAAGTCCCGCTGACAGACCTGAGGGATGATGGCCCGGCAGAGAACGCTGGTGTCGGGCGGGACCGGCTATGTCGGGCGCTTCGTCGTCGAGGATCTGCTCGCGGCGGGACACAGCGTCCGCGTCATGGGACGGACTTCTCCCCCGCCGGGTTTTTTCGGCGGCGATGTCGAGTTCGTCGAAGGCAGCCTCGATGCGGCGGCGGCGTGCGGCGCCGCGTTCGACGGCGTGGATCATTTCGTCCACGCTGCCTTCGATCATGTCGCCGGAAAGTACCGGGGCGGCGAGGGGGACGATCCGGAAGGGTTCCGGCAGCGCAACCTGGAGGGGTCCCTGACGCTGTTCGGGGCGGCGAGAAAGGCCGGCGTCAGGCGCTGCGTCTTCCTGTCGAGCCGGGCCGTGTACGGACGCCGGCAGCCGGGCACCGTGCTCTCGGAAGAGATGGAGCCGCGGCCGGACACGCTCTACGGCGAGGTGAAGCTCGCAGCCGAGCAGGCGCTGCTCGCGCTTTGCGACGCGGGGTCATTCAGCGGCACGAGCATGCGTGTGACCGGCGTCTACGGGCCGGCGGGACCGAGGCGGGAACACAAATGGTCGGCACTTTTCCGCGACTATGTCGCAGGCGCGGACATGGCGCCCCGCATCGCCACGGAAGTGCACGGCGAAGACGTCGCGCGCGCGGTCCGGCTGCTTCTGTCCACGCGGAGCGAGGCGGTCCGCGGCAGGGTCTTCAACGTTTCCGACATCGTGCTCGACCGGCGCGACCTGCTTGCCATGGTGCGCGATTTCACCGGAGCGGCCGCGCCACTGCCGGACAGGGCAGACGTCTCTGGCCTCGATGTCATGGCGACCGACCGGCTGCGCGGGCTCGGCTGGTGCCCGGGCGGCCTCGAAAAGCTCCGGGCGACGGTGCGTGATCTGTGTACTTCGATCATGCCTGAAGACGCCGCCAGACCGCTGGACGTCGCATCCGGCCAACGGGCTGGAGATGGGCAAGGATAGGCTGATCATCCATTGCGGAGGAATGCGAAGATGTCGGATCCGAAGGGTGGCTCGGACGGCGGGCAGTATGCGTCGCCGCCCTGCTTCATGCATGAATTGCAACCTGGTTTCCGGCCGCAGGAGGGGGACGGCCAGGCACGCTCCGACGTGATGCGCTGGCGCAAGGCGGAGCGCCAGCGACTGATCGACGCGCGGCTGGCGATCCCGGCAGCGGAACGTTCGGAGATGGCGAACAGGATCGCCGAGGGGCTCGACGACGTGATCGGCGAACCCGGCGGACGCATCGCGAGCCTCTACTGGCCCTTCCGCGGCGAGCCGGACCTGCGCGGCTGGGCGGCGCGCTTCATCGGGCGGGGCGGTCGTATCGCACTGCCGTTTGTCGTCGAAAAGGCACGGCCGCTCGAATTCCGGCAATGGCAGCCGGGCGACCGCCTCGCCCGGGGTGTCTGGAACATCCCCTATCCCGAAGACGGAGAGCCGGTGGTTCCCGACATCGCGATTGCGCCGCTGGTCGGTTGGGATCCGAAGCTTTACCGGCTGGGCTACGGCGGCGGCTATTTCGATCGCACGCTGGCGTCCATCGCGCCGAAGCCCCAGGCCGTCGGAGTGGGCTATTCTTTCTCCGCACTGCCGACCATCTACCCGTTCGATCACGACATTGCGATGGATGCGATCGTGACCGAGACGCATGCGATCGGAAGCGCCTGATCTATTCCGAACCTTCGACCGCACCGCGCAGCAAGGACGACGAGGCAAGGGGCGGGGCGGCCTTCGTGCTGCCACCCGATGGCTTGCGCAGGAACTTCGAGATCAGGCGCACGACCTCGTCCGGTTTCTCGACCTGCGGAATGTGATTGACGCCGTCGAGCACTTCCAGGCGGGCGTCGCGGAACAGGCCTGCGATTTCCTGACCCTGGGCGAGCGGCGTGACGTCGTCTTCACGTCCCCAGATCAGCAGGACCTGGCGCGGGAAGGCGGCGTAGCTCGCGAGGTCGGCCGCCCTGGAGGCGGTTTCGTCTCCATAGAGGCCGGTCATCATCCAGTCGCCGACAGCGTCCGTGGTGTTGGCCATGACGAGCGGCCACTGATAGATGGCGAGCCGCTCCTTGGTGATCATCCCGTCGTCGTGCACGAAGCTGCGAAGCCCCTGTTCGAGCATCAGCGGATTGGTGAAGCTGCTCGCGACCGCCAGGTTGCGGAGCCAGCGCGCCTGCAGCACTGCCGTCAACGCCGGCGCGGAGCCTTCCTGCCCAAGACCCAGCGCCACGTCGAGCAGAACCAGCTGCCGCACGCGTTCCGGCATGGAAAAGGCGGCCTCGATCGTGGCTCCGCCGCCGAAGGAATGTCCGACCAGAACGAATTTATCCAGTCCCACCGCATCGGCGAAGCCGCGGATGAGCGCGGCCTGCGCTTCACGCGAGTAGTTTTGGGCGGAAGGCCTGTCCGACAGGCCGAAGGGCGGCATGTCGAGCGCGATCACACGGTAGCCGGCGTCTCCCAGCGGCGCCGCGACATCGCGCCATGTCTCCGACCATGCCATCGTGCCATGCACCAGCAGGATCGGAATTCCGTCCTTCGATCCCCATTGCCTGTAGTGGATGCGCAGGCCCTTCACCTCCGCGAAGGCCGCGCTGGTTCCGGCCGCGGTCACGGGATCGTACTGTTCGCGCAGTCCGGCCAGCATGCGGAAGGTCACGGAGGCGATCACCGCGGCTGCGAGAACGAACAGGATCAGGTTGCGCAGCAGCTTCGACATGGGCCAACCCTACGCGATCAACCTTCAGTAGTCGTAAACGTGCTCCAGCGCGGCGCCGCTCAGCATCATCGCCGGCAGGATCTCGTGCAGGCGGGGTACCGAGGCCACGAAGCCTGTCCGGCGCACCGATGGATCGGCCGGGAGCTGGTAGGCGAAGAGTTCGGATGCGCCTTCCGGCATGACGATCCCATCGTTCGACAGGACCGTGATGAAGATCAGATCGTTGCCGCCGATCTCGACGAGGCGGATGCCTCGCTCGATCAGGCGCGGGATCATCTGCGTGAAGACCTGATAGCGCCTGGTCACGAAGACGGCGCCATCCGCCCCAAGATCCTTCTCCAGCAGCGTGTCCGGTTCGCCGGCAATCGCCTTCTCGACCGGCCCCTGCGCCCAGACATGGATGTCGAGGAAGGCCGGATCGGATGTCGCTGCGAGCACGGCTGTGATGAGGTCGGCATAGGCCTGCTTGATCGTATAGGAGAGGCCGAAGGCGAGCTTGCGCTCGCGCGAGCGCAGGGTCGCCGCTCCATCCGCGTTGGCCAGCCGCCACAGGCCGGCGCGCTTCTCGGCATAGGGATAGCGGTACCAGGGGGTCTGGTCGAGGAACGCCGCATAGTCGTGCGCGACTTCGGCCTGATAGACGTCCTGCGGCGTCTTCTTCCAGCCTGCCGCCCATTCGGTTAGCCGACCGATCGTGTTCTCCCACGCCCAATGGACGGCGTGCTCGATCGTGTGGCTGGTGCCGATGACGACGAGCATCAGGTGGTTCTGCGGGTTGAGCGGGTAGTCTTCGGTCGCCCGCACCACCATCGCGTAGTCCTGCCAGAAACGGCCGATGTAGCTCCAGTAGGGAAAGTCGCTTTCGCTGCGGTTCGAGACGAAGTCCGCATACTCCCGCGCCGCATAGACGATCGACCATTCGGGGTAGGTGAGGAAACTGGATTCCTCCGGCCGCTGGTAGCCTGCGATCTCATCCCGGATGGCTTCTCCCGATCCGGGCGAGGGCGCTTCCACCCTCGAGCCGGGATCCGCCTGCGCGGGAAGCGGCGATGTCGTCAGCCAGCCATAGGCGAACCCGGCAAGCGGGATCGCCACGATGATCGCGACGAGGATGAGGATCGCGCGGACGATCCTCCACAGGACACGCAGCAGGAACAAGCCTCAGGCCATCGCGAGGGGGCGGCTTGCACGCTTGGCCAGCCAGAAGCCGATGAGAATCGCAATGCCGCCGATCGCAAGATGCGGCAGGTTGGCGAAGATGCGCACCGGCATCTCGATGTCGTTCAGCGGACGGAAGCCGTCGATGAAGATGCCGCCGTCGAGACAGCCGGAGCCGGTGACGAGCCCGAGGACGCCATCGAAGAAGTACACCGAGCCGAATAGCCTGAAGTAGAGGACGGAGGCCTGGCGGGACGATAGCGCCGCTGCGAGAGCCCATACGCCCGAAAAGGCATGCAGCAGGTCATCGTACCACTGGAGCGAGAAAAGGCCGAAGAGATAGCCGTTCTCGTCGTTGAAGGCAGGCACGTAGCCGATGGCGACGACCGCGAAGAACATCGCCGCATAGGCGATGCCGAGCTTCTGAATTAGCGACATGACCGCGATCCCCCGAACCAGTGCCGTGCGGATAGAATAGCGATTCTTCGCGGCGGCAGGTAGAGGCAATCAACCGACGCACATCTACTCTGCGGCCTTCGCCTGCGGGACCGGTCCGACCTTGCCGAAATCCTTCTGGACCCGCTCCAACAGCGAGAGCCTCCGGACCTCGTCCTTCTGCGCCTTGAGCTCGCGCTTCAGTTCCTCGATCTCCTGGTTGCGGGCGTCCAGCGCCTTGCTGGCCGTCTCGCCCAGCAGGCCGGTCTCGCTTGCCTTGGTGGCAACCGGCGCCTGTTGCGAACGCTT
This sequence comes from uncultured Alphaproteobacteria bacterium, assembly GCA_963747465.1. Classification (GTDB taxonomy): domain Bacteria; phylum Pseudomonadota; class Alphaproteobacteria; order Rhizobiales; family Rhizobiaceae; genus Aquibium. The sequence continues at coordinate 648,521 of CAVVFC010000001.1, read as the reverse complement.
GGCGTCCAGCTCGGATTTGGCCATCGCAAGGCGCTCGAGGGCAAGGCGCTTCTCGGACTCGCTCGTGGCGAGCTTCTGCTTCAGGTCTCCGATCTCGTCGGAGGCCTGCGCCTGCGCTCTGGCTGCGACTTCGGCGCGCGCCCTCAGCGTCTCGGCCTCGCCCTTCATCTTCTGCACGACGGCCGAATGGCGCTTGATGACCTCGTCATGCTCCTGCTCCAGGGCAGGCAGCGCGTCCCTCGTTTCGGCGAGATTGGCATTGGCGGCATCGAGTTGCTTCTGAAGCCGCAGCGCTTCCTTCTCGCTGGCGGAGAACCGCACCCGCAGATCCGAAAGCTGGCTGGACAGCGTCGAGTTGATCGCGCCGATTTCGTCCGACTTGCGTTCCATTTCCCTGCTGCGGCGCTCGGCGTTCTCGAGGTCGTGATTGAGGCTGACCTGCTTCTCGCGGAGGAGTTCGTTTTCCCGGCCGTATCGTTCGGCTTGCGACGATTTGGAAGAGAGTTCGCCGAGCAGGCCCGCCCGCTCGGTCTCCAGGGCGGCGACCTCTGCATGGAGCTGATCGAGTTCCTGGCGAGCGGTATCGAGCTCGGCCTTCAGGGTACCCGCTTCCTCTTCGTGGCGGGCTTCCTTGCGGCGGAAAGTCTCGACCAGCGTCTCGTGCTGGCTCTTGAGGCGCTTCACCTGCTCGACCTGCTGCTGCAGCTTGCGGTTCTCGGAAAGAAGCGCGGCGTTGCCGAGTTCGATCTCGTTGGCGCGATGGATGCTGGCATGCGTGCTGCTGATGAAATCGCGCGTCCGGCTGCTGGCGGCGTCGATGCGGGCAAGGGCGGCCGATATGGACTGGAGGTCATCGGCGACGTCCAACTGCATGTCCTGGAAAGCCGTGAGCCCCGCCAGACGGGTCTGGCTGTAGGATGTCAGCCGGTGTTCGTCGCTGCTGTCGGGCGTCTGGACAGCCGGCAAACGCAGGCTCGGGAACGCGAAATCGTCATCCGGGGATTCGCCGCCGCTGGATGGATCGAGAGGCGGTGCGGAGAGGTTCATCGTGATCATCTGGTCGATCTCTTCTTCCATCGTGTCGATGGCGCTCTCGGATACATTCTTGCTCTTGAAAAAGTTCGTCAGCATGTCGGCCGTCCTTCACATCCCGGTGCCGAAGCCCGGCTCGGCGTTAACAGGTTGTTAATACACATACTCCTTTTCCCTCCGGAGTGAATGGTGGCGTGTTTCCTAAATAAGAAATTGGTAAATTCTGACTTTTTGATCGCTGGATCGCCGCGAAGATTTATCCGATAAATACTTGGGAAAAGCATTATACATAAATTGAAATGGCGGCATTTTCATGCATTCCGGCCGTGGTTGATTGCTGTCCGTGTAATTTTTCAGAATTTCATCTAAATTCGACTAAGTGCCCTCGGCGCGGTCGCTATTCCGCGATGATTATCGTCCACAGGTATACATTCCCCGCAAGTCATTGAATTCATGTGAGATCGGTGCTTCGGGCCGGTTCGGGAACGCGTCGAGGACGGCGATCGGGCGGCCGCCGTGACGCTGCGGAAGCGCGACGAGGGCCTTCCCGAGGCCTCCTGGTTCTCCCGCTCGCGATCGTTGCGGACCGCTCAGGCCGGGGTTTCGGTCTCGAGACGGCAGCCGGAGGAGCGCCCGCCACGCGGTCGGAAGCGGTCGGCTCCGGTGCGTAAAAAGCCGATGTCCGGCTGCCTCGATGCGATGAGGTTGCCGTCCTGCAATCCGATCTGCCGTGGTGCCGAAGGGAGTGTCACGACCCGTGCCGCGGGCGATCGCGAGGCTACGGAAACGGGCCCGGCGTGCCGGGCCCGTGGTCATTGTTCTGCGACGGACGTCAGTACCAGAAATGGTACACGTAAGGCCTCATGCCCGTTCCATTCTGCTGGGCCGCATCGCTCTTGCTGCCGCTGTTCTGGATCGAGCCCGTCGTCGTGGCATCGATGAGGTCGTTGCGAGCTTCCTGATACTCTTCCGCGTCGATGAAGTTGCTGCTGTCCTTGTCGATCTGGTTGAACGACAGGTTCGCCTCGTCTTCGCTCGGGCCGGAGGCGGCACTCTGGGCCGACCATTCCTGGTCGTCGATGATCTTGTCGCCGTTTTCGTCGAGCGCATTGAACGTGCGCACCGAACGCCCGGCGGCTTCATCCTCGCTCATCGCCTGCAGACTGGAGGCGTCCTGGCTCTCTTCCGGCGTCAGCCAGACGTATCGGCGAAGCACGATCACCGGCTCGGCATTTGCGTCGGTCGCGGACCGGCTCTCGTCGAATGCCTGCTGGGAGGCGTTGCGGAACTCGTCGCGGGTCATCGACTTGTCCTGGTCGGCGTCGGCCTGCGCGAAGTTCTCGGCCGAGCGATCCGTCTTCGCAGACTGCTGGCCCTGGGTCCGGGTCATGCAGTCGACCCATTCAGTCTTGGTGATCTGGCCGTTGCCGTCCAGATCGATCTGGCCGAACTGGCTGGAAACGGCATTCGACGCCTCCTCGCGCGAGACGAAGCCGTCCTCGTTGCCATCCACCTTGATCCACTGGGTGTCGCAGTAAGAGGGTGCGGAAGCGGTCTGCTGCTGATTGGAGTTGGCATTGTCCTGCGCATGTGCGGCGAAGGCAAAGGCGCCGGTCGCCAGCGCCATGGCGGTCGATCGTATGAGATGACTTATCGTATTTTCTCCCTGTTGGTTTTGCTTGGGAGGGAGCATGTCGCTCCCATCGGAGCGTCTTTCGCGCTCCTGCCCCGCCAACTGGGAGAAAGGGGAAAGTGTTCCCGCAGAAATCGAAGTCCGGCAGTGCCGCCCGACCCGGAATTCTCAGGCGCCGGGAGGCCCATTTCAGGGCATCAGCGGCGTCTGCATCATCTGCAGGTGCAGGTCCTTGCCGCTCATAGGGATGGGCCTCGCAGACCGCCTCGTCGAGTTCGACGCCGATGCCCGGCTCCTTCGGACGGGATGACGTAGCCGTCCTGCCATTCGATCTTCTTCTTCAGGAGCTCGGCATGGAAGCCGTCCCAGTTCTTGATCGATTCCAGGATCAGGAAATTGGGCAGCGTGACGGCGAGCTGGATGTTGGCGGCGCCGACGATCGGCCCGCAATAGCAGTGCGGCGCGACCTGGATGCTGATAGGCCTCGGCCATGGCGGCGATCTTCTTGGTCTCCAGGATGCCGCCGGAGCGGCCGAGGTCGGGCTGCAGGATGGCTGGCGGCGCGGTGTCTCGATCACGCGGGCGAACTCGGTACTTGGTCGTCAGCCGCTCGCCGGTCGCGACCGGGATCGAGGTGCCGCGCGCGACCTGCGCCATCACCTCGGGCATGATCCGGCGGCACCGGCTCCTCGAACCACAGCGGGTCGTAGGGCTCGATCGCGCGCGCCATGCGCAGCGCGCCGGACGGCGGTGAACTGGCCATGCGTGCCGAACAGGATGTCGGCAGCGCGTGCCGACCGCCTCGCGGACCGCCTTCACCATGCGCGCCGAGAGATCGATGTCGACCAGCCGCGGCTGGTGTCCGTCGAAGGCGGTATAGGGCCCGGCAGGATCGAACTTCACCGCAGTGAAGCCCTGCTCGACGCATTCGAGCGGCGCATTCGGCGGCGAGTTCGGGATCGTTGTAGACGTTCTCGGGCTGTCGGCCTCCGTCGGGATAGACGCTGCCGGTGTGCGGATAGAGATAGGTGTAGGAGCGCAGCGCCTCGTGCACCCGGCCGCCGAGCAGCTTGTAGACCGGCTTGCCCGCCTCCTTGCCGATGATGTCCCAGCAGGCCATCTCGAGCGCCGAGAAGCAGCCCATCATCGACACGTCCGGGCGCTGCGTGAAGCCGGAGGAATAGCAGCGGCCGGAAGAAGCTCTCGATGTCGTGCGGATCGCGGCCGACGAGATAGCGCTCGGCCACGTCCTCGATCATCCTGGCCGTGACGTGCGGCCCGAAGGTGGCGTTGTAGGCCTCGCCATAGCCGACCACGCCGCCGTCGGTCGTCAGCCTGACGAAGATGAAATACCGGCCGCCGATGCCGCGGCGGCGGGTTGCCCACGACCCAGGTCTTCACGTCGGTGATCTTCATTCATTTCCTCCTGAGTGAGACGCTGGATCGCTAGGCTGTTGGGCACGTGCGTGGAAGGAAGCGCCCCACCCGGATTTCCGCCTGCTGCGGCTCGGCGAAGCGAGATGGTGAGGGGGTGCTTTGCCTCGTGCAATGGGGATACCGGTCGATCATTCATGACGAAATGGCCATCACCCCTGATCCTCCAGCACCATCTCCGCGCCCTTCCAGCCGGTCATGATGGCGGCGGCGTTGGTGTTGCCGGTGATGTTGTTCGGGAAGATCGAGGCGTCGATCACGCGCAGGCCTTCCATACCGTGCACCCTCAGCCGCGGATCGACGACCGACCGAGGCCGGATCCGGACCCATGCGACAGGTCGAAACGGGATGATAGACCGTTCCGGAGCGCTTGCGGAAATCGTGCGATCAGGTCGGTCGTCGGCCTGCACCGACGCGCCCGGGCAACACCTCCTCGGCGATGATCTGCGGCAAGCGCCGGCGTGACGGCCAGACGGCGGATGTACTTCACCGCATCCAGCATCTCGGCGACGTCTTGATCGGTCGAGAAGGCGTTGGGCGACGATCTTCGGCGGTGCGGACGGATCGGCCGAGCGGATGGTGGATCGAGCCGCGGCTCGTCGGACGGCAGTTGGACAGCCCGATCGAGAAGCCGGGCCAGGGATCGGGGGTCAGGATCGGACGCTCGCCGACCTTCGGAATGACGGTCGAGAAGACCTGGAAATAGAGCTGCATGTTCGGCCGGCCGCGCGATGGATCGCTGCGGAAGAAGCCGCCGCCCTGGTTCATCGACATCGACAGCGGGCCGGAGCGCAGGAGCAGGTATTGCATGCCGACCAGCGCCTTTCCCCACCAGGGCCGCAGCAACTGGTTCAGCGTCCTGCGCCTGGCCTTCCATGTGTAGTTGATGCCGAGATGGTCCTGCAGGTTTTCCCCGACGTTGCGGTTTCCATGCACGACCGGGATGCCGAGGCCCGACAAGAGGGCAGGGTCGCCGATGCCGGAAAGTTCCAGCAGCTTGCGGCGAGCAGACCGAGCCGCATGCGACGATGACTTCGCGACCCGCCCGCGCCTGGATCGCAGCGCCGCGCCTTTCGTATTCGACGCCGACGGCCCGGTTTCCCTCGAAGAGGATGCGGCTCGCGTGACTGCCGGTCACCACACGGACGTTGCCGCGCTTCATCGCCGGGCGCAGGAAGGCGCGGGCAGCCGACATCCTCCGGCCGTCGCGGGTGGTGAGCTGGTAGATGCCGGCGCCTTCCTGGGCGGCGCCGTTGAAGTCGTCGTTGAGCGGCAGCCCGGCCTCCTGCGCCGCCTCGAGGAAGAGATGCGTCAGCGGATGCGACCTTGCGGCGCATGTCCGAGACATGAACGGGGCCGCCATGTCCGCGCCACGCGCATTCGCCGGCCTCGTTGTGCTCTATCTTCCTGAACACCGGCAGGAGGTCGTCATAGCCCCAGCCGGGATTGCCTGCCTCGCGCCACTCGTCGAAATCCTCGCGCGCGCCGCGCACCCAGACCATGGCGTTGATCGAGCTCGATCCGCCGAGCAGCTTTCCGCGCGGCCAATGGTCGGAATTGCCGGCGAGGCCGGGATCGGGCTCCGCCTTGAAATTCCAGTTCACGGCGGGATCGAAGAAGGTCTTGCCGTAGCCGAGCGGCATCTGGACGAAGAAGCGGCGGTCGTGCCCGCCGGCCTCCAGCACCAGCACGGAATAGCGGCCGCTCGCCGAAAGGCGCTCGGCCAGCACCGATCCGGCGGAACCCGCGCCGACGATGATGAAGTCGTATGTCTGCATGGATGTCTTGCCGACGCGCGCGCCTCCCGTACCGGCAGGACACTAGCCTCCCGCCGGGGTGTCCGTCCTGTCGCTGGCGCGCCGCACTGTGTGGAAAATGCGACGGAGTCCGGATGGGGCCCGCGTTGACGCGGGGCAGGGCGGTGGCTACCAACCGGCGGGAGCGTAGCGGATCAGGACAGGGCGATGAACGACCAAGCAGACAATCCCACCGGCGAACTCACCCTGCGCACGCTTGCCATGCCCGCCGACGCCAACGCCGCCGGCGACATTTTTGGCGGCTGGGTCATGGCGCAGATGGACCTCGCCTGCGGCATCCGCGCCGCCGAGCGTGCCAGGGGCCGCGTGGTCACGGCGGCGGTCAAGGAAATGTCCTTCGCCAAGGCGATGAAGATCGGCGACACTCTGTGCATCTACACCCACGTCAACCGCGTCGGGCGCACCTCCATGACGCTGAAGGTCGAGGCCTGGGCGCAGCGATACCTCTCCGACCTGATGGAGAAGGTGACGGATGCCGATTTCGTCATGGTGGCGCTGGACGCGGATGGCAAGCCGAAGCCGATCCCGCAGGTGTAGGCGACCTGTAGCGGCAACCAGCTGAGGTGAGGGTCAGCGCCAGTTCCATCCGTAGTGGATGACCGGATCGCCCGACCGTGGATGCCGATCCTCCCGCAGGACGACCATTCCCGCCCTCTCGTAGAACTGTCGGGCGCGGGCGTTGGCCGAGCGAGTGAACAGCGTGAAGCCGTCCGGCATCGATTTCCTGGCATGGGCGAACAGCGCCTTGCCGATGCCGCCGCCGAGATGTCCCGGCTTCACGAAAAGTTCGTTCAAGGTCGCGTCACGCGGCCTGATCGCCAGGAAGCCGACGATATGGCTGCCCGAGACGGCGACCGTCACCTCCCAGTCCATGGCGATCTCGAAATCGACCCGCTTCCGAAGCTCTTCCAGGGCCGGCATGAGAGGCGGGCCGACCCCGGCCAGGCTGGCGCCGGCGTGCCAGATCTCGGCGATCACGTCGCGGTCGGCTGCGGTGGCGGGGCGTAGAAGGAAAGCCGGACGTGAAGCGGTCATGTCTACATGCCTCGCTCCGTATCGAACCGTTCCCGCGCCGCGTTCACCCGGTCGATGTTCTTCAGCGCCCAGTCGCCCAGCGCCTGGACCGGGACCAGCAGTTCGCGGCCGAGATCGGTCAGCTCATAGTCGACGCGCGGCGGGATGGTCGGGAACACCGTGCGGGTCACGAAGCCGTCGCGCTCCAGCCCGCGCAGCGTCGTCGTCAGCATCTTCTGCGATATGCCGCCGATGGTGGTGCGCAGCTCGTTGAAGCGTTTTGGCCCGGCGCCCAGGCGGCTGACGACCAGCACGGTCCACTTGTCGCCCACGCGCTGGAGGACGTCGCTCACAGCGCGACAGTCCTCGGTCAGGTGAAGGTGCCTCGGTTTCAAGAAAGTGCCTCCTTGTGCGCCGCAAAATCAGTCACCTATATAGCGTCGGTATCCATCCGATACCAACATTCGTTTTCCGAAGGAGACCACCATGTCCAAGCCGAAAATCGGCATCGTCATAGGTTCGACCCGCGAGAACCGCTTCGCCGACAAGCCGGCGCAGTGGATCGCCGATCTTGCTCGGGCGCGCGGCGATTTCGAGATCGAGATCGTCGACCTGCGCGACTATCCGCTGCCGTTCTTCGAGGAGGCGGCCTCGCTCGCCATGGTGCCGGCCAAGAACGAGACGGCGCTCGCCTGGCAGCGCAAGATCGCCTCGTTCGACGGCTACATCTTCACCGTCGCCGAATACAATCACAGCCCCACCGCGGTGCTGAAGAACGCCATCGACTACGCCTTCGCCGAGTGGCACAAGAAGCCGTCGTCGGCTATGGCGCGGCGGGCGCCGCGCGCGCGGTCTCGCAGCTTCGCAACCTCCTCAGCGTGCTCCAGATGGTCCCGGTCTCCGCCGCCGTGCAGATCCTGATGCCCGACTTCATGGTCCTGATGAAAGGCGAGAAGAAGCTCGGCGAACTCCCGCATCTCGAGGAGAGCGCGAAAGGCATGCTCGACCAGCTCGCCTGGTGGGCGAAGGCGCTGAAGAACGCCCGCGAGCAAGGTGCTGCCCAGGCCAAAGCCGCCTGACGGCTAGCCCGGTTCCCACGCAACGGCCTTATTCCGGACAAAAAAGGAACGATGGCCGGCCAAGCTTGTTGTCCCTGCTTGAATATGGAACAGCAGGGGAGCCAACCATGCCGCAGCACGATCTTTCCTGGACCGTCCCGGTCATGCGGGCCGGCTATGCCGGACGGGGACTCGTCTATCTCGTACTGGCCGGTTTCTCGCTCTACGCCATCTGGCGCGGCGGGCGTGCGATGGGCACCTCGTCCGCGCTCGGCGACCTCGAGAACACGACGGGCGGCGGCATCGTGCTTTTCCTGATCTTCCTGGGAATGCTGGCATATGCCGTGTGGAGACTCATCAACGCCTGGTACGATCTCGAGAACCACGGCTCGGACGGGAAGGGCATTGCCGCGCGCATCGGCGTCGCGGTCAGCGGTCTCGTGCACCTTGCCATCGGCTTCGTCGCCTTTTCCCTGCTCTTCGCCGGCGGTGGGCAAGGCGGAGGCGGGCAGGGCGGCGGCGGCTCCTCCATCGAGAGCTGGATCGGAAAGATAATGGAGTGGCCGGCCGGGCGCTTCGTCGTGGCTGCGATCGGCCTCGTGGTGATCGGAGCGGCCATCTACTACATCTACAAGGGATGGACGCAGAGCTACCGCAAGCGTCTCGTGGCGAACCGCTTCACGACCAACTGGAACTGGCTCCTGCGGGGCGGGCTCTTCGCGCATGGTGCGGTGGTCGCCATCATCGGCGGACTGATCCTCTACGCGGCCTGGCGCGCGAACCCGCAGGCTGCGGGCGGGGTCGGAGACGCCTTTTCGTGGCTGACGGGCCAGCCCTTCGGGCAAGTGCTCGTCGTCGTCATATGCCTCGGACTGGCCGGCTTCGCGCTCTTCTGCTTCGTCAACGCCGCCTACCGGGTGGTGCCGAAGGTTTCGGGACCGGACATCGAAACGGTCGCGATGCGGCTAAAGGCATCCACATAAGGATGCCGCCGCGTCAGTCGGCGCCGTGCTGTGGCTTGGGCGTGTGCCGCCTGAAGGTGGCGACCCTGTAGAGGTACCAGACCACCAGCCCGGCAACGATCACGTTCGAGACCGGACCCATCCAGGTCGACACCTTCTGGTACTGATCCTGGAGCAGGTAGCCGGCAATGCCGAGCAGCGAAGTCCACGCGACCGTTCCGATGCTCGAATAGATCAGGAACGGAATGAACTTCATTCCCGAGATCCCCGCCGGGACGGAAATGAGGGTTCGCACCGCGGGAACCAGCCGCCCGATCATCACCGCCTTGCCGCCATGCCTGTCGAACCAGTCGATCGACTGGTCGATCTCGTGGGGAGACAGCGTGAGCCACCGTCCGTGGCGCGCCGCCCACCGCTTCAGCCGCTCGGCGCCCAGCTTCATGCCGATCCAATACCAGAGGACCGCACCGAGAAGCGACCCGATCGAGCCCGCGACAAGGGCGAGGATGAAGTTCATGTCGCCCCGCGCCGCCGCGAAACCGGCAAGCGGCATGATCAGTTCGGAGGGGATCGGCGGGAAGACGTTCTCGGCGAACATCAGCGCGGCGACGGCGAGGAAGCCGGTGGAATTGATGAACGAGACTATCCAGTTGAACATGCATGGCTCTCCCTGTTCAGGGGGCAACATTCATGCGGCGGGACTGTTCCCCTTGGTTTCGATACGGATGTTTCGGCCCGGCCCGGGGCGGGCTACTTGCAGGCGCGGTGGCCGTTGCGGCGTTCCTTGATATCGAAGTGGAAATGGTCCTTGTGGTCGGCATTGTAGCCGGGCCCCAGCACCGTCGAGAAATAGCCGCAGGCGTCCGAGCGGACGTTGTTCAGCAGTCCGCGCTGGCGAAAGGCGAACCAGCCGGGCTTGCGCACGTCTATGTCCTTGCCGTTCTTCAGCTCGATGCGCATGATGTCCAGCGCATTGCCCTTCGCATGCTCCGAGATCGTGCCCGTGCCGGCGATCGAACGACAGGAATAGCTCGACCCCTGGTGGATCGTCCTTACACCTGAGAAATAGCGCCAGCGGGCGGCCGGCGCGAGTTCGTCCTTGGTCCAGCTCGCGAAAGCCAGCGCCATGTCGCAGGACAGCGTCGCTGACGGCTTCAATCCGACATTGCCCGAAAAGCCCGACACCTCCACCGGCCAATCGATGCCGCAGGAGGCGCTGTCGCGGATCGGCGCCATGTCCCTGAACTTGACGCCGAGGCGCTTCAGCTGCCGGCGGCAGTCGCGTTCGTCGGCCGGCATGACGATGGGCTGCGACATGGGCGAACCGAAGCGCGGGTAGGCCGCCATGAACGGATTGGAAGGCACGAGCGCCTGCAGCCCTGACCTTGGAACGGCGGCGGTGGTCTGACCCACGTCCACGTTCGGGCGCATCACATCCGATACGGAGCAGGCCGAAAGCACGGCCATCCCCGCGAGGGTGAAGGCGCGGGCGACTGTTCTGGAGCGCTGGGCCGCAGCTCGGCAGCGCACCCGGCGGAGGAACGACATACGCATGAACCCTGGTTCCCGTCCGAAGTCCCGCGAGACTAGCCGGGAAGGGTAAAGGAAAGATCAGCGGGAGGGTTCATGGTTGCGGCGGAATTCGGGCCGGTGCCGAATCGGGTTTCGAAACAACCGGATGGGCAGGCTTCCAGAGAAAGCGATTCCGCCCGTTCAGGAGATGAATCAAGCCGGATCGGCGCGGGTCGCAGGCCCCTTCACGCCCCGATCGCTTCCAGACCTTCCTCGAGCCAGTCGGCCAGGTTTGGCATGCCGAGGAGATAGGTCGCCGTCCGCTTGTTCGACCGCTGGCGCGCTTCGGCGACGGCTTCACGCCATTCCGCCGCGTCGTAGTCGCCGCGTCCGACCCAGACCAGCGCCACGAGCTCGGCTGCTTCGTCGATGTTGAGATCATCGATGAGTTCGCGCAGTTCCTCGGCGGTCAGATCCTCGGATTCCTCCTCGGCCAGTCCGTCGTGGTGATGTCCGTCGTGGGTCTGGTCGTCCAGCTCGATCTCGTGTTCGCTGCCGTCCTGATACGTATCGCTGACGGCCGCGCTGATCGTCTTGGCCTTCTGGATGAACAGCCGGACCGTGTCCGCGCCGATCGCAAGTTCCCACTCTTTCTCGACCGGCTTCTGCACCGGACATCTCCTTTGATACTGCGGACCACGCGCATAATGGATTCAACGCCGACGCGTTGCAATCCGAACTGCATCTTCGGTGCGAATCGGGCATTGACAGCGGCACGGGCAAGACTGAAATGCGCCTTCCTGCCGCCTCCCGGAACATCTCGCCATGGCCGCGCTGCTGTCGCCCAAGGTTCTGCCCGTCCTCCTGCTGGTGGCGTCGAACATCTTCATGACCTTCGCCTGGTACGGGCATCTCAAGTTCAGGTCTTCCGCGCTCTGGGCGGTCGTGCTGGCCAGTTGGGGAATCGCCTTCTTCGAATACTGGCTGGCGGTACCGGCCAACCGGATCGGCCATCAGGTCTATTCGGCGGCGGAACTGAAGACGATCCAGGAAGTGGTGACGCTGTGCGTGTTCGCCGCATTCTCCGTCCTCTACCTGCGCGAGGCGTTCACCGCGAACCACCTGATCGGGTTTGCGCTGATCGCGGCTGGTGCGGCGGTCATCTTCCGGGCTTGAGGGCCGTCACGGCAATGTGAGTGCGTCGCCGCCGCGATTGACGTAATGTCACCGGTGACTGGCTCGAAGAAGGTCGGCCTGTACTTTCTGAGATCCGCCTGTTCCCAAGGAGAAACGTCATGCTGACAAGGATACTGCGCGCAACGCCTCTGCTTGCCATCGCCATCTCGCTCGCGGCGACGCCCGTGCTCGCAGCCGGCGGCAGCTCCGAAACACCGACGTGCAAGAAGGGCGAGGTCTACAATTCCTCCCAGAAGAAGTGCGTTCCCAAGTCGAGTTCGCTTGATACCGACACGCTCTTCGAGAACGGCCGCGCCCTCGCCTATGCAGGGAAATACGACGACGCAATCTCGGTGCTGAAGCTCGCGGAAGATCGCGGCGATCCCCGGATCTTCAACATGCTCGGCTATTCGAACCGCAAGCAGGGCAAGCTGCTGGTTGCGCTCGGCTACTACGAGGAAGCGCTCAGGATCGATCCCGACCACGTTTTGACGCGCGAATATCTCGGCGAGGCGCACCTGCAGATGGGTGATGTCGCCTCTGCCAGGCAGGAACTCGGCGAGATCGAGAAGCGGGCAGGGCGCGGAAGCGCAGAGTTCGCCGAACTCTCCAGGCGGATCGCCGACTACGAGGCAAAGAACGGCTAGGCTTTCGGGCTTCACCGAACGGCTAGACCTTGCTTTCGGGCTTTACCGAGCCCCGAAGCCTTTCCGCCGCATCGTTTGCCCTTTGACAATCCAGCCGCGCGAAGATAATGCCTCGCGCGGCTGGAGGCGCCGGCCGCCCGCGAGCGTTCCGCTCAGGTGAAGTCCTCCCTCGATGACCGTCTCAACCGACGCATCGGCAAAATGGCAATGCGGGCACCATTCACATCCCGTCCGATGCGATACGGGAGAGATTTCCATGACTGCGTCATCGCACGCGGGCGAGAATGCGTATCTGACGCGTTCCTTGCCGAAGCTGTTCGTCACGACGGCTACACCCATCATCTTCATCATGGGCATGAACGGTCTCCTGACCGTCATAGACGCCTATTTCCTCGGTGAATTCGTCGGCGCGGAAGCGCTGACGGCCGTCACCCTGATGTTCCCCGTCTACATGCTGCTCGTCTCGCTTTCCACCATCGTGGCGGGGGGATTGGCGAGCGTGCTGGCGCGGCTTCTCGGAGCCGGCGACCATGCGGGCGCACGCCGTGCCTTCGTCAGCGCGCATGCCCTCGCGATCCTGGTCTGCGGGCTTCTGGTGGCCGGCTTCTTGCTGGCCGGATCGGCGATGACCCGCTGGGTGGCGAACGGCTCCGCCCCGCTCGCCGCGATGGGATATACCTACATCTCCATCCTCATCTTCTGTTCGCCGATCGCCTTCGCCCTCTCGCTCAACGCCGACGCGCTGCGCTGCGAGGGGCGGATGGGGCTGATGGCGGCAGTGAGCCTGGCGACCTCCCTGGCGAACATCGCCTTCAACTACTGCCTCATCGTCGTGTTCGACTACGGCGTGGCGGGATCCGCCGTCGGAACCGTGCTCGCGCAGACGGCAGCGCTCGGTGCGGTCGTGGTCTTCCGGCTGAGAGGCCGGACCGTCCTGCGGCTTCAGGAACTGTCGCTCGAGGGATGGAACCGGGGCTGGAAGAGATTGCTGGCGCTGGGCGCGCCGCAAAGCCTGAGCTTCATCGGCATATCGCTCGGTTCGGCGGCGATCATCTATGCGCTGCAACTCTGGGCGCAGGACAACTACGCGGCGACCGTCGCGGCCTACGGCGTGATGACGCGCCTCCTCACCTTTTCCTTCCTGCCGCTGATGGGCCTGAGCGCATCCATGCAGACGATTGCCGGCAACAACTTCGGAGCGTCGCTATGGCACCGCTCGGACGGGGCGCTGCGGCTCGGTGCGGTGCTGGCGCTCCTTTACTGCGCCGGCATGCAGTCGCTGTTCTTCTTCCTGCGCGGGAGCCTCGGAGCAATCTTCGTCGACGATCCTGCGACCATCGCGGAGGTCGAGAGGATACTGCCGATCGCCACCATGATGTATTTCGTCGCCGGACCGCTCCTCGTCCTGTCCGGCTATTTCCAGTCGATCGGCGATGCAGGGCGTTCGGCCCTGCTCAGCCTCACGCGCACCTACCTCTTCGCCATCCCGCTGACCTTCTGCCTGCCGGTGCTTTTGGGCGAGACCGGAATATGGCTGGCCGGTCCGACTTCGGAACTGCTCATGGTCGTACTGGCGACGGTCCTCCTGGCAACCACCCGGCGAAGGACCGGGCATCGCTGGGGTGTGTTCCGGACGGCATCTGGCTGAGGGCCCACAGCGAGGTGGACGTGATCAGCGGTCGCTGGTTCGCGTTCACGCCTTCGCCGATCAGCATGGCTGCGGAAAGCCCTATTCCGAAGAGAGCGGCAAACAGCGTCGGTTTCTTCATCACCAAGTTCCGCGCATGTCGGCGTCCGGCACACCCGGACGCGTGAAGCCCAACCGCATTCCCCAGAGGAACTCTGTTCCGTGACTGTGGCGAAAAGAGGTGTATCCTGCGGGACGGTGGGAAATGCGAATCAGGCCGCATGAAGGGCGAAAACGACAACGGAGACATTGGCGCCGGCGGGCCCTTCCTCCCGTCGTCCTGGTCCGTCTTTCTGCCTGCCGGGGTGATCATCGCGGGCTACAGCATGGCCTATGCAGCCGTTGCCCTGGCGGGGCGCGCCGATGGTGCGCTGGGGAGGCTCTGCCTGATCGTCGTTGCCCTCGGGGGGCCGTTCCTGATCGCACATGCCCTGTTGCGCCGCTTCACCACCCGTGTCGACGCGATGTCGCATGCCGTCTTCGTTCACACCGGCTTCCCGCGCAGCGAGCCGCATGAAATTCCATATGCGCTCATCCGCCGCCTGACGCTCAGCCGCGGACCCGTGGAACGTCTGACCCGGAGCGGCACCTTGATCTTCGAGTTGTCTGGCGGGCGTGTGATTTCGGTTTCCGACCTCGCGCGCCCATCCGAGGCGCTGGCGGTGATTGGCCGCCGCATCGAGGAGGTTCCCCGCGGAATTGCCCCGCCGCGGGGCAGCATGAAGGCCGATCAGCCGGCCGCAAGGGCGGGAAGCTGACGGCCGCCGGTTCATTTTTAGCGTGAATTTCGAACCATCCGCTGCTATATCCTGCATCGATTCAGAGGTTGCGGTTCCGCTTGCCCACGCTCGCGGACCGTTTTCTTTTTTGTGCCCGCGTCGAGAGGCAGACCATGCCGGCGGGCGGGACCAGGCGAAGGAAAGGTCGCGAGAATGAACAAGGTGCCGATGACTGCAGGCGGATACCAGAACCTCAAGGAGGAACTGCGCTGGCGTCAGCAGGAGGAGCGTCCGCGCATCATCGAAGCGATTTCCGAGGCGCGCGCGCATGGCGATCTTTCGGAAAACGCCGAGTACCACGCGGCCAAGGAAGCGCAGAGCCTCAACGAGGGCCGGGTATCCGAACTCGAGGATCTGATCGCGCGTGCGGAGGTCATCGACGTCTCCAAGCTGTCCGGGGACAAGGTGAAATTCGGCGCGACGGTCGTGATCGTCGATGAAGACACCGAGGAGGCCAAGACCTACCAGATCGTCGGCGATCAGGAAGCGGACGTGAAGGGGGGGCGCATCTCCGTCTCCTCGCCGATCGCGCGTGCGCTGATCGGCAAGGGCGTCGGCGACACCATCGAGGTCAACGCGCCGGGCGGCGCACGCGGCTACGAGATCCTCGAAGTGAAGTGGGCCTGAGCCTGCATCCATGCCAGGAGCGGCTCCGGGGCGGGGCAATTTCGTGGACGTGCGCGACATCGACGTGATCGCGCCGAATTTCAAGAAGCGCCTTTCCGGCGTGACGTCCACCATCGTGCAACTGGTTCCGAAGCAGCGCGAGATGGGCACCCGCATCGCGGTCCTCGGGCCGGGGCTCCCGGACCATCTCCCGAAGCTGCGGCTGCGCGATCTGCCGGGTCTCTGGCGCAAGCCGTCCGGCGGCAGCGCACGGGTGTGGCACGCGCGGCGCAATGTCGAGATGCTGCCGGGCGTCCTGTTGCGCGATCTGCTCCGGATGCCGCTGGGCGTCGTCTTCACGTCGGCGTCCCAGCGCCGGCACACGCGCTGGACCAGGTTCCTCATCCGCAGGATGGACGCCGTTGTCGCGACGAGCCGGCGCACCGCCGACTACCTCGAGGTCGAGAACACCGTGGTGATGCACGGCATCGACACCGAACGCTTCCGTCCGCCGGCGGAGCGCCGGGAAGCCCGGGCCGCCGTTGGGCTGGATGCCGCGCGTCGCTATGTGGGATGCTTCGGACGGGTGCGGCGGCAGAAGGGGACCGACGTGTTCGTGGAAGCCATGATCGAGGTGCTGCCCGACAATCCCGAGTGGTCGGCCGTCGTCGCGGGACGCACGACCGGCGCGCACTCCGGTTTCGAACGCGAACTGCGGGACAAGGTCGCCGCCGCGGGGCTGGACGAACGCATCCTCTTCGTCGGGGAGCACACCGACATCCACAACTGGTACAGGGCGCTGGACCTCTTCGTTGCGCCGCAACGGTGGGAAGGATTCGGTCTCACACCGCTTGAGGCGATGGCCTGCGCGGTTCCGGTGGTGGCGACCGACGTCGGCGCCTTCAGCGAACTGGTCGAGAACGGCGTCACCGGCACGATCATCCCGCCCGGCGACGCCGAGGCGATGGCTGCCGCGGCCGGCGCATTCATGTCGGACGACGAGATGAGGCTGGCCGCAGGGCAGCAAGCCCTTCGTCGTGCGCGCGAGCATTTCCCGCTCGAACGGGAGGCGCGGATGCTCGCGGAAATCTATGCGCGGGTCGCCGGCGCCGGGTCGAGCGGAGCCAGGTCGCGGCGCGCGAAAAGATCCATGTAGCGCTGGGTGATCGCTTCCTTCGAGAAGCGGTCGCGAAGTGTCTGCCGTCCGCCTTCCACGAGCATCTCGGCGAGGGTCGCGTCGTTGCGGATGCGCGCGATGCGGTCCGCCATGGCTTCGTGGTCGTCGAGATCGACCAGAAGCCCGTTTGCACCATCCCGCATGAACCATGTCGGCCCCTCGGACCGCGTCGAAACGACCGGCACGTCCTGCGCCCAGGCTTCCAGGACGACGTTGCCGAGTGGTTCGTGACGGGATGCGACCGCATAGCAATTTGATGCCGCGACAAAGGCCCCGGGGTTGGATTGCCAACCGGCGAAACGCACGCGTTGCGCGACGCCGAGTTCATCCGCCAGCCTGCGGAGATTTTCTTCCTCCTCACCGTTTCCGATTATCCACAGATAGGCGTCGGG
This sequence comes from uncultured Alphaproteobacteria bacterium, assembly GCA_963747465.1. GTDB lineage: Bacteria > Pseudomonadota > Alphaproteobacteria > Rhizobiales > Rhizobiaceae > Aquibium. Next base: position 631,595 of record CAVVFC010000001.1, on the reverse strand, counting down.
AAGCCGGGCGGCGGCCCGCAGCACCACATCGAAACCCTTCCTCGGCACGAACCGGCCGGACGCCGAGATCACGAAGGCATCTTCGGGAGTATCGAGTTCCGCCCGCGAGACGGGCTGGGCGCGAGTGGGATCCGTGAAATTCGAGATGACGCAGACGTCCTGCTGCCAGCCCATGTCGCGCACGTGTTTGGCGATGCCGGGAGTGTTGCAGACCACCGTGTCTATGGTGCGGAACTTCTTCAGCGTCGTCGGATAGTCGCCGAGCCGGGTGAGCTTCAGCGGTCCTTCGACGTTCGGCACCAGCTTGGCGCCCTTCGGCATCCAGCCGAGGATCGCGTCGGGCTTCCACGAGCGCGCCATGGCGCTCATGCGGAGCGGGAGCAGGAGCCTGTCCGGCGAAGCGGTGCGGAAGTGGCTCTCGATGATCCGCACCGAAGGATCTATCTTCGATTTCCAGGCCCGGCCGGGCCTGATCACGATGCGCTGCTCGACGCCGCGCTCGGCCAGACCGTTCAGGAGATGCACGAAGAAGCGCTCGGCTCCCCCGTCCTTCCCGAAATGGAAATGCATGACCTTCATCGATCGTCGCCCCGCGCGTCGCCTGCCTGGTCATGCGCGGGCTCACGGGCAGGCGAGGCCTTCAGGGCATTGCGCTGAAAGACCTTGGATTCGGTCAGGAACGAGTAGACGGCGCCGGTCATCGCCTCGATGAAGCCCGGAAATCCGCATCTCCAGAGTCCGTTCCGCAGGTACAGCCGCAGGAAGTAGAGAGGCGGATTGAAGACCATCTTCAGGCGTCGGGGTCCGCCGCCTGCGGCGACGATCTGGTCGGCTTTCAGCGAGGAATACTTGTTCTCCTTCAGGATCTGCTCGTCGATCGGCAATGGCCGGAAGTGGAGCAGGCTTCCCTTCCGGGACGGCCTGACGCCGCCATCCGGCACGATGCCTTCGTGAACCCGCTGCGACAGGTCGTAGCGTCCGTGACCGTTGCGGATCAGGCGCAGGTTCTTGCGCTCGCGCACCTTTTCCGGCGTGAACCCGTAGCCGATGAGATACGGTCGACGCGCCACCTTCCAGCCAACGACGTCGGCGGGCGCCTGGATGAGCGACGGAAGTGCCGTCCTGAGCGCATCGTCCAGGCGTTCGTCGGCATCCACGTTCAGGCACCAGGCTTCGCGGCACTGTTCCAGCGCGAACTGCTTCTGGCCCGCGTAACCGCGCCAGGTCTCCTCGAACAGCCTGATCGGGAACCCGCGGGCGACATATGACCGGATCAGGTCCAGCGTCCCGTCCGTGGAGCCGGAATCGACGACGACGATGTCGGCGCACAGGTCGAGGCTCTCGATGCAGCGGCCGAGATAGGTCTCCTCGTTCTGGCAGATGATGAAGGCGGAGATTGGAAGTCGGTTTGACATCGAGTGGTTCGGCAATCGGCCCGTGCCTTGTGGGGCTGGCCGTGTCTGCTATATCACGCCGGCCCCTTGGGAGCGCTGGCGGACCCTTGAGCACGAAAAGGCGGCGGCAGGCAAGGCGAAAGCGGGGCACATCGAACCCCACGGGGAAATGATCGTCGGATGAGCAACCCATTCCGCAACTTGAAACTCTACTGGCGCCGTTTGATGAACCGCCAGTTCATCGTGCTGGACGGGCTGAGGATATCGACCGACGAGCGCCAGGTGCCGCACCATGTGCGTTCGCTGCTTTTCAAGGACGCCTACGAGATCCACGAGCGCAGGCTCGTACGCAGCATCGTGCGGCCGGGCGACCGGGTGCTCGAGATCGGCGCGGGCGTGGGCGTCGTCGCGTCGCTGGCGGCGCGGCTTTGCGGAGCGGAGAATCTTGTCTCCTACGAAGCCAATCCGAAGCTCGAACCGCTGATCCGTTCGAATTTCGCGCTGAACGGACTTGAGCCGCGACTGGTCATGCGCGCGGTCAACCTGGACGGCCAGCCGGTCAGGTTCAACCGTGACGACAACATCGTCTCGTCCTCGGTCGGGAGAAGGAGTTCATCCGCCGAGGTGATCGAAGTGCCCGCGGTCGCATTCGACGCGATCGTGCGGGAGCACCGGCCAGGCGTCATAATCATGGACGTGGAGGGGATCGAAACCGATCTGCTGTCGCAAGGGGAACTCTCGGGCGTCACTCACATCGTCGTCGAGATCCATCCGCAGGTCACCGGCCAGGAGGCGATCGACAGGATGCTGTCGCATCTCGATGCGCTTGGCTTTGAAATCGCCGAGCGTGCGCACAAGACGCTGCACCTGAAACGGGACCTCTCCGCACAGGCCTAGTACCGTGGCGCCCTGCTGTCGGTATTCTAGCCGCCTGAAATATCCACCAGGCCTTCATCCTTGACCTGGCGGATCGTCAGCGCGGTCCGGACGGTGTCGACGTTCGGCGCCGAGGTGAGTTCCTCGATGACGAAGGTCTGGAAGGTGGTCAGATCCGTCGCGACGCAGTGGAGAAGGAAGTCCGATTCACCTGACACCATCCACGCACGCCGGACGAGCGGCCAGGCGCGGGTGAGTTCCGAGAACGATTTCAGCTCTGCATCCGATTGATGATGCAGCCCCACCAGGCAGAACGCAACGAGATCGTAGCCGAGCGCGGGTGCATTGAGGAGGGCGCGGTAGCCCCGGATGATGCCGGTTTCTTCAAGCCGCTTGACGCGCCGCAGACAGGGCGGAGCGGAAATGCCGACGCGTCTGGAGAGCTCGACGTTCGTCATGCGCCCTTCGTTCTGCAACTCGCGCAGGATCTTCCAGTCCGTAGCGTCTAGATCGGCCTTCAAAGGCATGTGGAACCTGCTCGACGCAGCTCTGCGCAAGAATCTTTCGTCGCCGCAGACATACGCGAAAGGGGGGATGGAGCCAAGCGCCGCCCCACCGGCAGTGCAAAGCGAGAGCCCACCTGTGCGAAACGGCTTTGTGCACTTGCACAGGCATACCGCGAAACCTTAGATCAGGGCCTGAACCTGCCGGGCGAACAGCCGGGCGGCGCCATTGCGCGCCATGTGCCAGAGGATGGATGCCATGGAGAAGAAGCACGCGCCGGTCATCATCATCGGTTCGGGTCCCGCCGGTTATACGGCCGCGATCTACGCCGCCCGCGCCATGCTGGAGCCGATGCTCATCGCAGGCATGCAGCAGGGCGGCCAGCTGATGATCACCACGGATGTGGAGAATTATCCCGGCTTCGCCGACCCGATCCAGGGGCCATGGCTGATGGAGCAGATGCTCAGGCAGGCCGAGCATGTCGGAACTGCCATGGTCAGCGACATCATCGTGGAAGCCGACATTTCCACCCGGCCGTTCCGGCTGAAGGGCGATTCCGGCACGGAATATACCTGTGACGCCCTGATAATCGCGACCGGCGCCCAGGCGAAGTGGCTCGGCATCGACAGCGAGGAGGTCTTCAAGGGCTTCGGCGTGTCCGCCTGTGCCACCTGCGACGGCTTCTTCTACCGCGGCAAGGACGTGGTGGTGATCGGCGGCGGCAATTCGGCCGTCGAAGAGGCGCTCTATTTGTCGAACCTGGCGAAGTCCGTCACGGTCATCCACCGGCGCGACGAGTTCCGTGCCGAGCGGATACTGCAGGACCGGCTCTTCAAGAAGGCCAACATCAAGGTGCTGTGGGACACGGTCGTGGAAGAGGTCGTCGGCGAGCCAGGCAAGCCGCCGATGCCGCCGTCGGTCAACGGCATCCGGCTGCGCAACAGGCATAGCGGCGAGATCAGCGACATGCCGATCGACGGCGTCTTCGTGGCGATCGGCCATGCGCCGGCGGTCGAACTCTTTGCCGGCAAGCTGAAGCAGAAGGCGAACGGCTACCTTTGGACCGCGCCGGACTCGACGCGGACCGACGTGCCAGGCGTCTTCGCGGCGGGCGACGTCACGGACGACATCTACCGCCAGGCGGTCACGGCCGCCGGCATGGGCTGCATGGCGGCACTCGAAGCCGAGAAGTATCTCGCCGAGATGGAGACGCACCGCGAAGCGGCCGAATAAATCGGCACCAGCGCTTCGCAGGAGGGGGAACGATGCCGTTCGACTGGGACAAGCTGCGCGTGTTCCATGCTGCCGCCGAGGCGGGATCGTTCACGCACGCTGCCGAACGGCTCAATCTGTCGCAATCGGCCATCTCGCGCCAAGTGAGCGCGCTGGAGCACGAAATCGGTGTTCCGCTGTTTCACAGGCACGCGCGCGGGCTGGTGATGACGGAGCAGGGCGAACTGCTCTACCGCACGGCGCACGACGTGCTGGTCAAGCTCGACAGCGTCCGCGCCCGTCTGCTGGAAACCACCGAGAAACCGACGGGCGTGCTGCGCGTGACCACCACCGTCGGTCTCGGCGCCGGGTGGCTCACGCAGCGTGTGCAGGAATTCCTCGAGCTTTATCCCGATGTGCAGGTGCAGCTGCTGCTCGCCAACGAGGAACTCGATCTCACGATGCGGCAGGCCGACTGCGCCATCCGCCTGCGTCAGCCGCAGCAGCCGGACCTGATCCAGCGGCGGCTCTTCACCGTCCATCTCCACGTCTTCGCCGCGCCCGCCTACATCAACCGGCACGGCAAACCCAATTCGGTCGAGGAACTCGACCGCCACCGGCTGGTGACGTTCGGGGAGCCGGTTCCCGCCTTCCTGAAGGACCTCAACTCGCTTCAGACCTTCGGGATGCCCGAGGGGGAGAGGCGGCCCGCCGTCCTGCAGATCAACGACCTGATGTCCATCCGCCGGGCGGTGAAGCGCGGAGCGGGGGTCGCGATGCTGCCCGACTACATGGCGGACAAGGATTCAGGCCTCGTGCAGCTGTTGCCCGAGATGGAGGTGCCGTCCTTCGATACCTATTTCGCCTATCCGGAAGCGATGAAGAACCAGGCCAAGCTCAAGGCTTTCCGCGATTTCCTGTTCTCGAAAGCGCGCAGCTGGTCGTACTAGGCGCCGTTCCGAAAGGGGTCGCGTCGGGCTTGATGTTGCCATGCACAACGATGCGGCAGTTGCCGCAAACTTGCATGGGTGAAATGCAAATCAGTTGCTTGCCAAATCGCCAGCTCCGGCACATATAGCCGCCATCTCGCTGGCGCATTCCTCCTCCCATTGGCGTCGGCGAGTGTTCCCCTCTGGAGGTTTCGCCGTTTCTACGGCACTTCCATTCCTGGCCGGCCCGTTGTGGCCGGCCTTTTTTTCAGCTGATGCGGACCGTTGCCAGCACGCGCTTCTCCGCCTCGTCGAGAGGCAGGTGGGGGGGCAGGACGCGCTCGAATTCCTCGTCGTCCTGAAGGCGCGCCACCATGTGCTTGACGGCAGGGATCAGCGGCACCGAGGAGATCGCGGCGCGCGCCTCGCCGGCCTGCCTCAGGAGTTCCGCGTTGGAGCGATCCTTCCAGAGCCGTCCGACCAAAGGCGCGGTGACGCTGACGGTCGCCGAAATGCAGCCGGCGTAGCCGTCCGCGTCGGCGCTGGCGAGAGCCGTCTCGCTGCTGGGGAACACGTCGAACCCGTCGATGCGCGCGATCTCGGCCGCGTAGGCGAGATTGCCCGAGCTGTCCTTGGCGCCAACGATGCGTTCGGGAAAGCTCTGGCGCAGGCGGGCGGCAAGTGCGGGGGCGAAGGTCAGCCCGGTCATCTGCGGGAAATTATAGAGATAGATCGGGATCGGGGCGTCGGTGGTCCTTTCGACCACCTGCGCAAACCAGCGGAACAGGCCTTCGTCGGAAACGCCCTTGTAGTAGTACGGGGGCAGGATCAGCACCGCCGCGAATCCCGCCTCGTGGGCAAAGCGCGTGAGGTCGACCGTGGTGGCAAGGTCCGGCGTGCCGGTGCCGACCATCAGCCGTTCGCGGTTTAGTTCCTTCGCCGCCGCGACCATGACCGACTTGCGCTGCGAGGCTGAGAAGGAATTCGCCTCCCCGGTGGTGCCGAGGACGTTCAGCCCGTCGCAGCCGTTCTCCAGCAGCCAGCGCGCATGCCTTAGGAAGCGCTCGATGTCCGGTTCGCCACCCGGCGTCACCGGTGTGGGCAGGGCTGCAAAGACGCCGTGGAGCCTCTTCGGGTTCATGATGCCGGTATCTCCTCCCGATCGCATGTGGATCGTCTCGCGGTGCATAGGCGCACCCGCGTGCCCGATCAAGACGTCGTCGCCGGAAGCGCCCGTAGTGCCGGGCATTTCCTGTCGGGGCTGCCGCAACTCGCCTCAATGCGCCTTTTTCCTCTTGGCAATGCCGCTTTTCGCGGCAAGAGTACGCCGCGAAGTTCCGCCGGTGCTGCCAGGCGGGCCGGCCGCGGGGGAAACGCTTGGACGACATTCTGACGCTCACGATCGGCGTTCTGGTCTGCTTCCAGGTCAAGCACTTCGTCGCGGACTACCTTCTGCAGCCGCCATGGCTTATCCGGGGCAAGGGACATTTCGGCAATGCGGGAGGCTATGTCCATGCCGGCATCCATGTCGTCGGCTCGGTTCCGGCCCTGCTTCTCGCCGGGCTCCCGTTCGCTCCGCTCCTGCTGCTGCTGGCAGGCGAATATGTCGTCCACTTCGCCGTCGACCACATCAAGGCGCGCATTTCCATGGGAAGCGAGAAGGGGCCGGCGACGGCATCTTACTGGGCACTGCACGGTGCCGACCAGCTCGTCCACCAGCTCACCTATCTTGCGATGACCGGTTTCGCGGTGGGATGGTCCGTCGCGGCGTAGGCACCCTTTCCTGTCCCGAATACCGGCTCAGCGCGTCACGATCTCCGGCCCCATCAGGCTGTAGGGCAGCCAGGTGGACATGATCGGCACGTAGGTCGTGATGATCAGGAACACGAACAGCACGGCAACGAAGGGCAGGGCGGCCTTCACCACCTGGATCAGGCTCATGCCGGTGATGCCGGAGGTGACGAACAGGTTCAGCCCGATCGGCGGGGTGATCATGCCGATCTCCATGTTGACCACCATGATGATGCCGAGATGCACCGGATCGACGCCGAGTTCCATCGCGATCGGGAAGACGACCGGAGCCACGATCAAAAGCAGCCCCGAGGGCTCCATGAACTGGCCGCCGAGCAGCAGCAGCAGGTTGATCGCGATCAGGAAGGTGAACCAGTTGAAGCCGGCGTCCAGCATCAGGCCGGTGATCGCCTGCGGGATCCGTTCCGAGCTCAGCACGTGGGCGAAGAGCAGCGCGTTGACGATGATGAACATCAGCATGATCGTGGTGCGTGCCGCGTCGACCATCACCTTGCGGGTCTCGTCGTTGAAGAACATGCGGTGGAAGTTGCGGCCCATCAGCGAGAGGTTGCGGCCCCAGATCGGCAATCCGGCGGCGAGGTAACCTGGGATGTTGAAGGGGTTGGACGCGCCATCGCGGCGGACCGCATAGGCGATCATGAGCACGATCGAGAGGACGAGGCCGACCAGCGCGCGGCCGCCGATCGTGACACCCTCCCAGTTGGAGGCAACGAAGAAGGACAGGATCATCCAGACGAAGAAGAAGCCCACCGCATAGACGAGCGCTGAAAACCCCACGCGGGCCCGCTTGGGGTCGGTATCCTGAAGCCAGCTTACCCCCTTGAGCGGCCCCATGTCGCGATAGACGAAGAGCGCCACGAAGAAGGCGTAGACCGCGGCGACGGCTGCCGCCTCGGTGGGCGTGAACACGCCTCCGTAGATGCCGCCCAGGATGATGACGATCAGGAACAGGCCCCAGCCGGCATCCTTGCCGCCGGCGACGATCTCGCCGAAGCCCTTCCACTCCTCGGCCGGAAGGTTCTTCACGCGTGCCATGACGTAGATCGTCGCCATGAGCATGAGCCCCGCGACGAGGCCCGGCACGACGCCCGCCAGGAACATGCGCCCGACCGAGACGTCGGTGGCCGCCGAATAGACGACCATCACGATCGAGGGCGGGATCAGGATGCCGAGCGTACCGGCATTGGCGATGATGCCGGCGGCGAATTCCTTGGTGTAGCCGACCTGGCGCATGCCGGCGATGGCGATCGTGCCGATGGCCACCACGGTCGCGGGCGACGAGCCGGAGAGTGCGGCAAACAGCATGCAGGCGAGCACGGACGCGATGGCGAGGCCGCCGCGGAAATGGCCGACGGCGGCGATGGCGAAGCGGATGATGCGGCGGGCCACGCCGCCCGTCGACATGAAGGCCGACGCCAGCACGAAGAAGGGAATGGCGAGCAGCGTGTAGTTCTGCGACGCGGTGAAGAGTTGCAGGGCGACGGAGGAAACCGAATCGGCGGAGAAGAACGCGATGATGATGAGCGACGAAAGGCCGAGCGAGACCGCCACGGGGACGCCGGCGAAGAGCAGCACCAGCACGAGGATGAAGAGGATGAGCGGTTCCATTGCCTGTCCTCAGTCCCGCAACGTGCCTTTGGCCTCGCTGACGAGGTCTTCGGCTTCATGTCCGGCTATGATCAGTTCGCGATCGCCCCGCCAGATCGCGACCATGCCCTGCAGCGAGCGGAAGGCGAGGAGGGCGAGCCCGACCGGCAGCATCAGGTATGCGACCCAGCGCTGCACGCGGTCCTGGACGCCGAACATCTCCTGAGCCCACAGCGGGTAGCGCAGGTCGTCGAGGCCCGTGCCGCGTTCGAACATGAAGGTCCAGTAGCCGATCGCGCCGGTCTGGCGCCAGTTGGTCGAGACGTCGGCGCCGAGCAGCGCCAGCCAGCCGGCGTAAAGCAGCATGAAGGCGTACAGGAAGGCGCAGAAGGCGCCGAACATGCCGGCGTACCGCAGGGTCGGTTTCGAGAGCATGCGCACGAAGGCGTCCACGCCGAGATGGATGCCGTTCTTGATGCCATAGCCCATCCCGAACAGGATCATCCAGGCGAAGAGGATGCGGGTCAGTTCCAGGGCGCCGCCCCAGCCGGTGTTGAAGCCGTAGCGGGCGATGACCTGGCTGAAGGAGATGAGGGTGATGATCGCAAGAAGGATGGCGAGGATGTTCTCCTCGAGATGGCTTATCGCCTCCGGGTATCGCCTTTCGGCGAAAAACAGCACCAGCACCAGGACGACGAGCGCCGCCGACGGCCACAGAAGCTCCACTTGATCCTCCCCTCAGCGGATCGGCCGCGGACGCCGGTTTTTCCGATTGTTCGCCCTGGCCGTGAAGAAGCGCGCCCGCCTCGTGGCGGACGCGCCCTATGTCTTGTTTACGATCCGGAAGCCACCGCCGCGTCGATGACGTCCTTGCCGATGTCATCCTCGAACTGGCCCCACACCGGCTTCATCGTGCTGACCCACTCGGCACGCTGCTCGGGCGTCAGTTCGCGGATCGTGCCGCCGGCGTCCAGGATGTTCTGACGGCAGGCGGCTTCCTTGTTGGCGACGTCCGCGTTCGCGGCCTGCGTCACCTCGTCGGCGATCTTGAGGAACTGCTCGCGAACCGCCGGATCGAGGCTCTCGAGCCATTCGGTGGAGGTGACGAGGAGATAGGCGAGCGTCTGGTGGTTGGTCTCGGTGACGCCGTCCTGCACCTCGAAAAATTTCTGCGTGTAGATGTTGCACCAGGAATTCTCCTGTCCGTCCACGACGCCGGTCTGCAGGGCGCCGTAGACTTCCGAGAAGGCGAGCTTCTGGGCCGAACCGCCGATCGCGTTGATCATGGCGTTGGCGACGTCCGAGGTCTGGATACGGAACTTCAGGCCGTTGGCGTCGGAGGGCACCAGCAGCGGCTTGTTGGCCGAGAACTGCTTGAGACCCGACAGCCAGTAGCCGAGGCCGGTATAGCCCTCGTCCTCCATCACGGTGAGCAGGCTCTTTCCGGTGTCCGATTTCGCGAAGGCGTTGACCGTGTCGAGGCTGGCGAACAGGAAGGGCAGGTCGAAGATGCGGTACTTCAGCGTATAGGCCTCGAACTTCGACAGCGACGGTGCGGCGACCTGCACGTCGCCGAGGAGCAGGGCTTCCATGACCTTGTCGTCGTCGTACAGCGTCGTGTTGGGATACACCTCCATGCAGGCGGTGCCTTCCATCTCCTGGTTGACGCGGTCGGCGAACTGCTTGGCGGCCTCGCCCTTCGGGTGGCCCTTCTCGGCCACGACGTGGCTGAACTTGATGACCATCTCGCCGCTGTCGCAGCCTGCGGGATCCGCAAAGGCCGGTGCGGCGATCATGGTGATCGCGAGCGCCGAGGCGGCGCCGAGTAGCTTTTTCATGTCATTCCTCCACAATTGGGCCATTCGGCCGCTATCTTCATGTCTCGCCGGCCGCTCCGCGAGCGCACCGGGATCCGGTCTCCGGCGGGATTAATTCCCTCCCGTTGATGATGGATAATCCATCGCGCACGCAATTAGAAGTCGGCATTTGGACGGAGAGGTCGGCGCGCGCCGTCCCGTTCAAGATCCCGAGGCCGCCAAACCCGGGCTGAAGACCATCAGGCTGAGGATCTCGAACAGCACCTGCGCGCCGGCCTGGGCCGTGTTGGTCGTGGCATCATACTGCGGCGCGACCTCGACCACGTCACCGCCGACGAGGTTCACGCCCTTCAGGCCGCGCAGCAGTTCCAGCACCTCGCGCGTCGACGGGCCGCCGATCTCCGGCGTTCCCGTTCCCGGCGCGAAGGCCGGATCGAGGCTGTCGATGTCGAAGGAGAGGTAGGTCGGGCCGTCGCCCACGATCTCCCTGGCCCTGGCGATGATCGCCGGGATGCCCAGCGCCGGCATCTCCTCGGCATGGATCACAGTCATCCCCGCCTCGTAGGAGAACTCCCACAGATACTCGGCCGAACCGCGGATGCCGATCTGGATGGTGCGGGCCGGATCGAGCACGCCGTCGAGCACCGCGTTGCGGAAGGGACCGCCATGGTGGAACTTGGTGCCGTCGAAAGCGCCGCCGGTGTCGCAATGCGCGTCGATGTGGATCATGCCCACCGGCCGCTCCCGCCCGACCGCCTTGAGGATCGGATGCGAGATCGAATGGTCGCCGCCGACCGACAGCGGCACGACGCCGGCCGATACGATCTTGCCGACATGCGCCTCGATGTCTTCGTGGCTCTGTTCCAGCCGATAGCGGCTGCGGAACGGCACGTCGCCGACGTCGGCGGCCCTGAGTTCATGCACCGGCGCGCAGTCGAGCACGTGATTGTACGGCCCGATGCGTTCGATCGCCCTGAGCGCGCGGGGACCGAAACGCGCGCCGGGCCGGTTGGTGACGCCGAGATCCATGGGAACGCCCAGCAAGGCCACCTGGAGATCGCCGAAGTCGGGATTTTGAGGATCGACCGGCAGATGCGGCGCCGAAAGGAAGGTCGGGACGCCGGCATAGGGTGCGGCGCGTGTGCCGGCCGCGTTGAAAATATGGTCGGCGACGCGCCGGAAGCGCGGGTCGAACACCTCGCCTCCATGCCCCGCGCCATAGCGGCGGCGGAGTTCTTTAAGCTTCTGGTCGTCCCACGCCATGCGAGCCTCGTCCGTCCGGAGTGCGCCGAGGCTGGATATTGTCTGCCGGATTGCCCGCTGCCAAGGCCCCGGCGGACGCAAGAAGTCCTAAGGTGCGCGAAAGTGCATGATGCTGGCGGCGGGAATCCCAGTCCTTCTGGAGAGCCGCCCGGAACGCCAAAGAATGATGCAACAAAATGCATCGTTCCGGGTATGCTCTCCACATGACGGCTTGCCTGTATCCGCCTCCTCCTGCATGATATCGCACGTCGCGTGGAGGAGACACGAGCGCGGCGTGCGAGGACAGACTTGATCGGGGAGGATCCGAGTTGAACCCAGCGAACGGCAACGCCGCGGCGTATTTCGTCGACCGGCACGTCGAGGAGGGCAGGGGCGACAAGCCTGCCTTCGTCGAGTGCGGCGCGAGCGGGCGTACGATCAGCTACGGCGACCTGCATGATGAGGCCGGCCGCATGGCCGATCTCTACCGCCGCCACGGCATCGAGCCGGAGAACCGGGCGGCGATGATCGTGCTCGACCAGATCGAATTTCCGATCATCTTCTGGGGCAGCCTCAAGGCAGGCGTCGTTCCCGTGCCGCTCAACACGCTGCTGTCGCCCGACTATTACGAGATCATCCTCAACGACAGCCGTGCGCGGGCGCTGTTCGTCTCGGCCGAACTCCTGCCGACGGTGGCGCCGATCCTGCCGCGCCTGCCGCACCTGACGAAGGTCTTCGTCATCGGCGGCGAGGCGGGCGAGCATCTTTCCTTCGCCGACGAACTTGCGGCGGGCAGCCCCGGCGGGACCGTGGATGCGGGAGCCGACGAATGCGCCTTCTGGCTCTATTCCTCCGGCTCCACCGGCCGTCCGAAGGGAGTCCGCCACGTCCACGGCAGCCTCAAGGCGACGTCCGACACGTTCGGCGCGCAGGTGCTGGGGACGCGCGAGGACGACGTCATCCTGTCGGCTGCAAAGCTCTTCTTCGCCTACGGGCTGGGCAACGCGATGACCTTCCCGATGGCGGCAGGCGCCACCGCCGCGCTCTTCCGCGGCCGGCCAACGCCTGCCGACATGTTCCTGGCCATGGCCGAGGTGCGCCCGACGATCTTCTGCGGCGTGCCCACCCTCTATGCCGGCATGGTTGCGCACATGGCGCAGAACGCGCCGACGGGGCTGGACCGGCTGCGCATGTGCGTGTCGGCCGGCGAGGCGCTGCCGGCGGAGATCGGCAACAAGTGGAAGGCACGCACCGGTACCGACATCCTCGATGGCGTCGGCTCCACCGAGATGCTGCACATCTTCCTCTCCAACGCACCGGGCAGCATCGTCTACGGCACGTCGGGCGTCGCCGTTCCCGGCTACCATGTCCGGCTCGTCGACGAGCACGGCAGGGAGGTCGCCGACGGCGAGGTCGGCGAACTTCTCGTCAACGGCCCTTCGGCCGCCGAAAACTACTGGAACCAGCGCGACAAGAGCCGCTCGACCTTCGAGGGCCACTGGACGCGGACCGGAGACAAGTACGAGCGCACCGCCGAGGGCCGCTACGTCTATTGCGGGCGCACCGACGACATGTTCAAGGTCTCCGGCATCTGGGTCTCGCCGTTCGAGGTGGAGCAGGCGCTGGTCTCGCACCCGGACGTGCTGGAAGCCGCCGTCGTGGCTCACCGGGACGAGACCGGACTGGAAAAGCCGCGCGCCTTCGTGGTGCTGAAGAACGGCCAGGCAGCGGACGGTCTCGCCGACGACCTCAAGGAGCACGTGAAGGCCAAGGTCGGCGCCTGGAAATATCCGCGCTGGATCGACATCGTGCCCGACCTGCCGAAGACGGCGACCGGAAAGGTCCAGCGGTTCAAGCTCAGAGAAGGAGCGTGAGCGATGTGGAAGGACGGCGAGAGCGTCATGTTCCGCGCCGACGGCGGCTGGCTCGAAGGCAAGTGCCACGGACCCTCGCCGGAAACCGCGCCCACCATCATGATGCTGCACGAGGGCCTCGGCTGCGTCGATCTCTGGCGTGATTTTCCCAAAAAACTCGCCGAGGCGACGCGCTACGGTGTCTTCACATACTCCCGGCGCGGCTACGGCGCGTCGGACCCGGCGGCGCTGCCCCGGCCGATCGACTACATGACGCGCGAGGCCGTCGACGTGCTGCCGGAGGTGCTGGGCGCGATCGGCTTCACCGAAGGCATTTTGCTCGGCCACTCCGACGGCGCCTCGATCGCGGCGATCTATGCCGGTTCGATCCAGGACCACCGGGTGAGGGGGCTGGTGCTGATGGCTCCGCACTTCTTCACCGAGCCGATGGGCCTTGCGGCGATCGGGAAGGCGCGCGAGGCCTACGATACCGGCGACCTCAAGGCGAAGCTGTCGAAATACCACGCCAACGTCGACAACGCCTTTCGCGGCTGGAACGACGCCTGGCTAAACCCGGCGTTCAAGGATTGGAACATCGAGGAGGTCATCGCCTACATCCGCGTGCCGGTGCTGGCGATCCAGGGCGTGCAGGACCAATACGGAACGGCGGCCCAGATCGCGGCGCTGACGGAACAGAGCTACAATCCGGTCGACGTCGCCATGCTCGACAACTGCGGCCACGCCCCCTTCGTGGAGCAGCCGGACAGGACGCTGGCGCTGGTCGCCGAGTTCGTCGAACGGCTCGACCGGATCGAAGCGGCCGAGCCCGAGGCGGCGTAGGTCCGGGCGAGACAACCAGTTGGCGCTTCGTCGCACCCCGCACCCGCTGATCTCCTCCCTTGAGGGGGAGATGTCGGCCCTTCGACGAGAGCTCAGGACGACAAAGGGGGGTAATGAGCGAGCCGCTGCGCAGGAAATCGAGAATTTGTCCTACCCCTACATCCCCGGCCGCACCCCGCGCCCTGCGTCCGGCGCCTTCATGGAGATCGCCGCAAGTGCGCCGAAGACCACTGATCCGCACCTCTGGCAGCAGAACGTGGCCTGGCTCCACGGCTTCACGCTCTACCGGGCCGGCTTCTTCTGGGAGACGCACGAGGTCTGGGAGCCGGTCTGGATGGGCACGCGGCCCAACAGCGCCGAGCGCCAGATGGTGCAGGGGCTGATCCAGCTTGCGAACGGTTGCCTGAAGATCGCGATGGACCGGCCGAAGGCAGCGAAGCGCCTCGTACGGGAAGCGCAGCAGCGTCTCGGCGAGGCTCGCAGCGGCGGCGCGGACCGGCTGATGGGCCTCGATCTGGCAGCGGTATTTTCGGACACAACCACCTTCTGTGCCTCCGCCGACACGTGGGCGGAACGGAGCCCGGATGGCATCCTGGCGGACCGGCCGGTGCTTGGGATCGCGGATTCTGCACTATAATGCGTCATATGCTGCTGCGGCAGCGCGTTTATTCGATAAAATGGGACGATTGAAGTCACTAGAGAGCTGGCATCCAGCATCATAGTGCATTAAGGTGCCGCCAGTCGACGACCCAGGGAGCAGACATTGGCCAAGGCAATCGATTTCCAGACCGATCCGTCGAAGTACCGGCACTGGAAGATCCGCTATGAGGGCGAGGTCGCGCATCTGTTCATGGATGTCGACGAGACCGGCGGGCTCTTCGAGGGCTATGAGCTCAAGCTGAACTCCTACGACCTGGGCGTCGACATCGAACTCGCCGACGTCGTCCAGCGCATGCGCTTCGAGCATCCCGAGGTAAAGGTCGTCGTCCTGCAGTCGGGCAAGGAGCGCGTCTTCTGCGCTGGCGCCAATATCCGCATGCTGGGCGGCGCGGCGCATTCCCACAAGGTCAATTTCTGCAAGTTCACCAACGAGACCCGCAACACGTTCGAGGCGGCGGGCCGCGAGTCGGGGCAATATTACATCTGCGCAGTGCGCGGCGCCTGCGCCGGCGGCGGCTACGAACTGGCGCTCGCCTGCGACCATATCATCCTGACCGACGACGGCTCGTCCTCGGTCTCGCTTCCCGAAGTGCCGCTGCTCGCCGTGCTGCCGGGCACCGGCGGTCTCACCCGCGTTACCGACAAGCGCAAGGTGCGCCGCGACCATGCCGACGTGTTCTGCTCCACCGAGGAGGGTGTTCGCGGCAAGCGCGCCAGGGAGTGGAAGCTGGTCGACGACGTGGTGGCCAACACGAAGTTCGACGAGACCGTGGCGCAGCGCGCAAAGGAATTCGCGGCGAAATCGGGTCGTCCCGCGGATGCGAAGGGCGTCCGACTGACACCGCTCGACCGCACGATCGGCGAGGATGGTTCCGTCACCTATTCCAGCGTCGAAGTCGAGATCGACCGCGACAAGCGGATCGCGCGCGTCACCATCCACGGCCCGACCGATGCCGCGCCGGCCTCCCTCGATGCCCTGCACGAAGAGGGCGCGTCCACATGGATGCTGCGCGTGGCGCGCGAGCTCGATGATGCGATCCTGCATCTTCGCAACAACGAGCTGGAAACCGGCGTCGTCGTCTTCCGCGCGCAGGGCGATCCGCAGCTCGTCGCCGCGCATGAGCGGTTCCTGCTGGAGAACCGCGAGCACTGGCTTGCCAACGAGATGCTGCTCTACTGGAAGCGCGTCCTGAAGCGCGTCGACCTCACCTCGCGCTCGCTGGTCGCGCTGGTGGAGCCCGGCTCCTGCTTCGCCGGCCATCTGGCCGAGCTGCTCTTCGCCGTCGATCGCTCCTACATGGCCGAGGGCGACTTCGAGGGCGACAACCGCCCGGTCGCCACCATCACCCTGACCGAAGGCAATTTCGGTCACTACCCGATGTCCAACGACCTGACGCGGCTCGAGACCCGCTTCCTCGGCGAACCGGAGAAGGTCGGGCAGGCGAAGGAGCGCACCGGCGAGGCGCTGGAAGCCTTCGACGCCAACGAACTCGGCCTCGTCACCTTCTGCTTCGACGACATCGACTGGGAAGACGAAGTGCGCATCTTCCTGGAGGAACGCGCCTCCTTCTCGCCCGACGCACTCACCGGCATGGAAGCGAACCTGCGCTTCGCCGGCCCCGAAACCATGGAAACCCGCATCTTCGGCCGCCTCACCGCCTGGCAGAACTGGATCTTCCAGCGCCCCAACGCCGTCGGCGAGAAGGGCGCATTGCAGCGCTATGGCACCGGCGTGCGGGGAGAGTTCGATATGAAGAGAGTGTAGCGAATGGCGAATAGCGAATAGCGAATAGCGAATAGCGAATAGTCTCTTTGCCCTACTCCCTACTCCCTACTCGCCATTCGCCATTCGCCAACCCCGACGCCCGCCCCACCCGGAGGACCCCGCCCAATGCTCGACCTGATCAACGTCTCCTACGACACCCAGATTCCCAACAATGTCGGGCTCTCCTCCGACAAGCGCGTGTTGAAGGCGCTGGAGAAGTGGCATCCGGGCTACATCAACTGGTGGAACGACCTGATCCCGCGCAATTTCCAGGAATCGCTGGTCTACCTGCGCACCGCGATCTCGGTCGATCCGAAGGGTTGGGCGAAGTTCGACTACGTGAAGATGCCGGAATACCGCTGGGGCATCCTGCTCGCCCCGCAGGTGGAGGACCGCAAGATCCCGTGCGGCGAGCATCTCGGCCAGCCGGCCTGGCAGGAGGTGCCGGGCGAATACCGCAACATGCTCAAGCGCCTGATCGTCATCCAGGGCGACACCGAGCCGGCGTCGGTCGAGCAGCAGCGCCATCTCGGCAAGACCGCGCCGTCGCTCTACGACATGCGCAACCTGTTCCAGGTGAACGTCGAGGAAGGCCGGCACCTGTGGGCCATGGTCTACCTGCTGCAGAAGTATTTCGGCGCCGACGGCCGCGAGGAGGCGGACGACCTTCTGCGCCGCTCGTCGGGCTCGGAGGAAGCGCCGCGCATGCTCGGCGCTTTCAACGAGGCGACGCCGGACTGGCTCTCCTTCTTCATGTTCACCTACTTCACCGACCGCGACGGCAAGATGCAGCTGGAATCGCTGGCGCAGTCGGGCTTCGACCCGCTGTCGCGCACCTGCCGCTTCATGCTGACGGAAGAGGCGCACCACATGTTCGTCGGCGAGACCGGCGTCGGCCGCGTCATCCAGCGCACCTGCGAGGCGATGAAGGAAGCCGGCATCGAGGACCCTTACGTCATCGACGCGGTGCGGGCGCTGGGCGTCATCGACCTGCCGACGATCCAGAAGAAGCTCAATTTGCACTACACGCTGTCGCTCGACCTGTTCGGCTCGGAAGTCTCGACCAACGCGGCCAATGCCTTCAATGCCGGCATCAAGGGCCGCTACCAGGAGATCAAGATCGATGACGACCACAGACTGCAGGGCTCGACCTATCCGGTCGTGCAGATGGTCGACGGCAAGGTCGTCACCGTGGACGTGCCGGCGTTGTCGGCCATCAACATGCGGCTGAGGGACGACTACGTGAACGACGCGGCTGGCGGCGTGAAGCGCTGGAACGCGGCCATCGCCAAGATCGGCGTGCCCTTCGACCTCAAGCTCCCGCATCCCGGCTTCCACCGCCAGATCGGCGTCTTCGGCGCCATCAGGATGACGCCCGACGGCGAGGTCATTTCCGACGCCGAATGGGAAAAGCGCAGGGACGAGTGGCTGCCGACGACGGCTGACGGCGACTACATCGCTTCGCTGATGAAGCCGGTCTGGGAACCGGGAAAATTCGCCGGCTGGATCGCCCCGCCGCGCATCGGCATCGACAATAAGCCGGGCGACTACGAATACGTCCAGCTGCACATGGCCTGAGGCATATCTGACCGCAACCGGAGAAGATTTCTCCCCATGAACATACCCGTCAAGCACCCCCTCACCGACCCTTCGGGCCACCTCTCCCCCGGGGAGGGGGAGAGGTGGCTCGCGAAGCGAGACGGTGAGGGGGTGCTTCATGCAGCCCGCCGACCTTGGAAGATCAGTCTGCCTGCCATGCAGGAAATGTCTGGATCCGATAGCTTGAGGGGAGGGGCTAGGGGCGGGGGTAGATGCCCGAACCGCACCATGATTGCCAGCGAGCCGGCCCCATGAACGCACCCGTCAAGCAGCACCTGATCGATCCGGAGATCTGCATCCGCTGCCACACCTGCGAGGAGGCGTGTCCGATCGGCGCCATCACGCATGACGACAACAACGTCGTGGTCGATGCCTCGATCTGCAATTTCTGCATGGACTGCATCTCGCCGTGCCCGACAGGCTCGATCGACAACTGGCGCGTGGTGACGGCGCCCTATTCGCTCGAGGAGCAGCTGTCCTGGATGGAACTGCCCGAGCAGGCGGAGCTGTCTCCGGCGGGCGAGGGCACCGGCTCCACGATCGAGGCGCTGGACGACGAGGTCGCGGCACTTCTGGCCGAGGCACACAAGGGCGCGGGCGGTGCCGCCAAGGCGCCCGCCTCGGCCTCGAAGCCGAGCGTCAACCTCTTCTCCTCCGCGCATCCCGCGGTGGCGACGGTGCAGGGCAATTATCGCCTGACGGCGGAGGATGCCGATTCCGACGTGCGCCACATCATCCTCGACCTCGGCACAACGTCCTTCCCGGTGCTCGAAGGCCAGAGCGTCGGCATCGCGCCGCCCGGCAACGACGCCAATGGCCGGCCGCACCGCATGCGGCTTTATTCGATCTCCTCGCCGCGCGACGGCGAGCGGCCGAACACCAACAATTTGTCGCTGACGGTCAAGCGCGAGCCGAACGGCGTTGCCTCCAACTACGTCTGCGACCTGAAGCGCGGCGACGCGGTCAAACTCACCGGGCCGTTCGGCTCGACCTTCCTGATGCCCAACGACCCGCAGGCCAACGTCCTGATGATCTGCACGGGCACGGGATCGGCGCCCTTCCGCGGCTTCACCATGCGCCGCCAGCGCACCGTCGGCGGCCCCTCGGGCGGCATGACGCTGATCTTCGGCGCGCGCTCGCCGAGTTCGCTGCCCTATTTCGGGCCGCTGAAGAAGGTGCCCGACACGCTGCTGGCAAAACATCTCGTGTTCAGCCGCGTCGAGGGCTCGCCCAAGGAGTACGTCCAGGACCGCATGCGCGCGGAGAAGGAACGAATCGCGGACCTGCTCGGATCCGAAAACACCCATGTCTACGTCTGCGGACTGAAGGCGATGGAGATCGGCGTCGAGAGCGCCTTCGAGGACATCGCGCGGAGCGCGGGCATGAACTGGAAGACGATCCGCGATGCCATGCGCAGTTCGGGCCGCTACCACCTCGAGACCTACTGATCTTCCGGGACATATTGCATCCGAGTCGAATATATGCAATATAATGCATATTGAGCGAGCGGATAGCGATTGCAATGGACGAGATCGTCGGTTTCGATGGCAAGGCGAGCGCGCCCGAGACGGCGCCGGCCGAGGATGCGGCCAACGCCGCGCTGCTCACCATGGTCGGCGATCGCGTCCGCACCGCCCGGTCGCGAAAAGGCCTGTCGC
Organism: uncultured Alphaproteobacteria bacterium; assembly: GCA_963747465.1. Classification (GTDB taxonomy): domain Bacteria; phylum Pseudomonadota; class Alphaproteobacteria; order Rhizobiales; family Rhizobiaceae; genus Aquibium. The sequence continues at coordinate 611,847 of CAVVFC010000001.1, read as the reverse complement.
GCAAGCGGCTCGCCGAAACCTCCGGCGTCTCGCAGCGCTATCTGGCGCAGCTCGAAGCGGGCGAGGGCAACATTTCCATCGTGCTGTTGCGCCGCGTCGCCGAAGCGCTCGACCACCGCATCGAGTGGCTGGTGGGAGCCGACGATCCGTGGAACTCCGACGTCGTGAACGTGATGGCGCTCTACCGCGGCGCCACCGCCGAGCAGCGCCAGCGCGTGCTCGAAATCCTCGATCCCGAGCATCCGAGCCTGCGGCGCGGGCGGCGCATCGCTCTGATCGGCCTGCGCGGTGCGGGCAAATCGACGCTCGGCCGCTTGGCGGCGGACGCGCTCGGGCTGCCCTTCCTCGAACTCAACGCCGAAATCGAGCAGGCGAGCGGCATGCCGGTCAACGAGGTGATGGCGCTCTACGGCCAGGAGGGCTACCGGCGGCTGGAACGCCAGTCGGTCGAGCGCATCGCCGCCACCAGCGAGGCGCTGGTGCTGGCGGTGGCCGGCGGCATCGTCTCGGAACCCGAGACCTTCAACCACCTCCTGCGCCACTACCACACGATCTGGCTGAAGGCGCGGCCCGAGGAACATATGGGCCGCGTCCGCGCCCAGGGCGACACCCGCCCCATGGCCGGCAACCCCGCCGCCATGGAAGAACTGCGCACGATTTTGACCAGCCGCGAAACGCTCTACGCGCAGGCGGGGATGCATGTCGATACGTCGGGGCGGACGCTGGAGGAAAGCCTCGCCGACGTGCTCGCCGCCATCGGCGAGCGGGGGATCCTGGGGTAGGGCGGCAGGGGATCGCCTGAAGCACGAGCAGCCACGCCGAGCGCTTCACCAGACCTCCTCATCCTGAGGCGCGAGCCCGCACGATCTCCGCCACGCGATCACGAACGTCGAGAGGCGAGCCTCGAAGGACGCACCAGACCAACCGAGTGCTCCACCAAAGCTCCTCGTCCTGAGGCGCGAGCCCGCACGATTTTCCTCCACGCGAACGCGAGCCTCGCAGGGCGACCCTCGAAGGGTCGCCAATCAAGCCAAGCGCTTCACCAAAGCTCCTCATCCTGAGGCGCGAGCCCGCACGATCTCCGTCAGTGAACGCGAGCCTCGCAGGGCGAGCCTCGAAGGACGCACCACGTGCACAGAGTCCACCCCCACTCCAACGAAACCAACCGTCTACACGAATTTCCTCCATCCACGCTCCGGCGACCCGACCCACAATGTCCCCGGGTCAAGGAGACACCGGAATGCACGCGGCGGTACTGGACGATCGGGGATTGAGGCGCATCATCGCGATGCTCGTCTCCTTCGCCGCCATCGCCGAGCGCGCCGCCGGCCGGTCCTTTCCCGTCCGCTGGCTCGTGCTCCTGATCCTGCGCCGGGCCGAAGCCGTGGCGCTGCAATTCGTCGTCGAGGCGACGCAGGCGGACTGGCCGCTCTCCGACGACGATCCGCAGATCGGGTGCCGTCCCGAGGACGCGGCATGGCTCGGCCTGCGCTTCCGCATGCTCGCGGCCGTGCTCGGCGCCCTGCTCGACCTCTGCCGACTGCACCATCCGCCACCACACGCGCCGCGCCGCCCCGTGGCGTCCCGGCAAATCGTCATGTCCTTGCGCCGTGCGCCGGTTCCCGACGATACGTCCTGACGCCCCCCATACACTCTGCATTGTCGGATACGGATGCCCGGGCGGAAGAACCATCCCGGGACGCCGGCGCAGGTCCGGTGCGTCCTTCGAGGCGCGCCCGTTGAGGATCGTGTTTAGACGGCAAAGATCCTGCGGGCTCGCACCTCAGGATGAGGAGCTTTGGGGTTTGTACGCGCCTGTAAAGGACCGGCCTCAGTCGTTCGTGCTGCGCTGGAACTGCAACTCTTCGAGAAGGCCCGTCTGGCCCGGTTGTCCTTCAAGTCCGCCGCCGAGATGGGAGATCCGGGAACGGATTCCGTACTGGCCGGCAAGGCGGACCGCTTCGGCGCTCCGACGGCCGATTTCGCACAGCAGGACGAACGTCCTTGCCGGGTCGGCCGCCACGAGGCTCTTCAAATGCGTGAAGAACCGGGCGTGTTCCGGCAGATTTCTGCCGCCGGATGCCGGCGTCCACTGGAGGCGGACGATCCGGAAGGAACCGGCCTCGTACCGCCGTGGCTTCTCGCCGGGAAAGCGGATGTCGACGATGACGATCTCTGCGGGATCGACGCGGAGCAACTGCTCTGCGGAGATTTCAAGCGGCAATGGAGCGGCGTGCAGCGAAGCCGCCGTTCCGATCAGCAAGGAAACGGCCAATCCCGCTCGAAGAAGCCTGCGCAAGCGCAAGATGAAACCTCGCTACTTTGGACCGTATCCGGCAAGGCGGCATGGTACCGGCAAGCAGAGGAGATACAATGATTTCGCCGCGGCTCTACTCCACGAACACCCGCACGCTGGCCGCGCGTCCCGCGGCGTCGATCACCGTCAGCGTCGAAAAACCGGCGCCGTCCGGGGTCCAGGAGCCGGTGCGGCGCCGTGCGGAGACAGGCACAGGCCGGCCGTTGGCAAGCCAGCGGAAGGGGGCGCGGCCGCCGTTGAGTTTCAGTGCCAGCGGCATGGTACTGCCGCCGGCCAGGCCGAGATCAACGCGGGCGCCGGCCGGCGGGAAGACGATCTCCGGCGCCGGCTCGGTCGGGGCGCCGGCCACCAGCGCCTGTGCCGGCGGGGCGAAGCGGCGCAGCGAAAACGGCAGGTCGGTGCGCGACAGCCGCACCGCGCCGGCCGGCGGGCGGGGCAGAGGTTCGATGCCGAGGCCGGATTTCGAGAATGCCTCGAAGAGGACCGGCGCGGCGGCGAGATAGCCGGTGAGGCCCGGCACCGAGCCGCCGTCGGGCCGCCCGACCCAGACACCCAGCACATGACGCCCGTCATAGCCGACCGACCAGGCGTCGCGAAACCCGTAGGAGGTGCCGGTCTTGTAGGCGATGCCGAGGCGCGGTGCGCCTTTCGGCGGCGCGACGCCCGACAGCATGTCGGCGACCTGCCACACCGCCTGCCGCGACAGGATGGTGTCGGGCAGCGCGGCGGGTTTTTCGTCCGGAAAGAAGCGCAGCGGCGAAACGCGGCCGCCGTTGGCGAGCCCGGTGTAGAGCTGCACAAGCTGTTCCAGCGTCAGGCCGACGCCGCCGAGCCCGATCGCCAGACCCGGCGTCTCGCCGCGCGGCAGGGCAGGGGTGACGCCGCCGCGCTTCAGCCGCGACACCAGCCGCACCGGCCCGACCGCTTCGAGCAGGCGGATGGCCGGCACGTTGAGCGACAGCTGCAGCGCCTGGCGGACCGTCACGTCGCCCTGGTAGTCCATGTCGAAATTCTTCGGCCGGTAGCCGGAAAAGTTCGCCGGCCGGTCCTCGATCATGGTCTCCTGCATGACCAACCCGTCCTCGATCGCCACCCCGTAGATGAAGGGCTTCAGCGTCGAGCCCGGCGAGCGCTGCGCGCGCGCCATGTCGATCCAGCCGGAGCGGCGCGGCTCGAAATAATCGGCCGAGCCGACCTTGGCCAGGACCTCGCCGGTCTGTGCGTCCGCCAGCACCATGGCAACCGATACCTTCGGGCCGATCCGGGCGGCGGCAGCGCTGGCCACTTTCTCCAGCGCCTCCTGCACGCCGCGATCGATGGTGACCTCGTGGCGCGTCGCCCGGGGCTCGCGGCGCAGCGCTTCGTCGGCGACATGCGCCGCGAAGCCGGGCAGGGGGCGGCGAAGGCCCGAGACGGCCTCGGCCGAGGCGCGTTCCACTTCGCTTTCGACGATCACGCCGGCCTCGGCCATGCGCGCCAGCACGCGGTCGCGCGCCGCCTTCGCGGTCTCCCGGTGCCGGTCGGGCCGGCGCGCCTCCGGCGACTGAGGCAGGGCGACCAGCAGTGCCGCCTCGTGCAGCGACAGCCGGTTGGGCTCCTTGCCGAACCAGGCGAGGCTCGCCGCCCGAACGCCCTCCAGATTGCCGCCATAGGGCGCCAGCGTCAGGTAGCGCTGCAGGATCTCCTCCTTGGAAAGCCGCCGCTCGATCTGCAGCGCGCGCGCTGCCTGCCGCAGTTTTGCTCCCAGGCTCCGCTCCTCGCGCGGCTCGATCAGGCGCGCCAGCTGCATGGTGATGGTGGAACCGCCCGACACGATCCGGCCGTTGGTGGCGAGCTGCCAGGCCGCGCGCAGCACCGCGACTGGATCGACTCCGCGATGGCTCCAGAAGCGCTGGTCCTCGTAGGCGACCAGCATCTTCTTGAACTGCGGATCGAGGGCATTCAGGTTGGCCGGAAGACGCCAGCGGCCGTCATCGGTCGCATAGGCGCGCAGCAATGCGCCATCGCGGTCGACGACTTCCGGCGAGATCACGGCCGCCTGTTCAAGGGGGGGAGGGTAGGCGCGGTCGAGGGTGTAGGCGGCGGCTGTCAGGATGATCAGCGCGACCGTGGCGGCGGCGGCAAAGCGGGGCAGGATGCGAGCGACCGCTCCTGGGCGTGGAAGGATACGCGCAACCTCGCTGAGCAGAGTAGCCGACCCAACGGAGTTCAACTCCTCCTTGCGGCTAGCCGGTTCAAGCATCTCGAATAATCATCGGAAGCGAGCGAAGCACCCCCTCACCGTCATGCTTCGCATGCCACCTCTCCCCCTGCCCGGGGCAGAGGAAAAGGCTGCCGCGACGCCGGCGGTTTTCCAGCCTGGGTTCCTCTCCCCCGGGCAGGGGAGAGGTGGCTCGAAGGGTCGGTGAGGGGGTGCTTGATCGTGATCAAACGAGCCAAGAACCGAGAAATGGAAATACGGTATCTCTCCGAGGAGTGGGGGTACTGAAGGGTTCATGCCGATGCGGGGCCTATTCGCCCCGCACCTCCATCAGACCCGTCGCGGTGCGGGCGGAGAGCTGCGGGCGGTACATGTCCTCCACGCTGGCCGCCGGATGCATGAAGACGCCAGGCGTCACGGCGCGCACCACATAGGCCAGCGTGATGTCGCGCGCGTCGCCCGGGTTCCGGTTGAAGGCCGCGATGAAGCGGTCGTCGCGGAACTCGGTGTGGACGGCGCTGGTCTGGCCGAGCCATTCGAAGTTGGCGAGTGCCGCGCTGTCGACGAGGCGCGGGTTGTCGATCTCGAAGCCGGCCGGCAGCAGGTCGGAAACGAGGATGCGCGAGGGCCAGGGGTTCACCTCCCGCACCTTCAGGGCCACGACGTAGCGCTCGTTCTGACGGGCCTGGGTGACGTTCGCCTCCTGGCCGTCGAGCGTGTAGTAGGTCCGCGTGATCGAGAAGCCGTCGCCGCCGGCCGGGAGCGGCTGCTCGGGCGCCGCGACCGCCGTCACGATGGCGTCGACCGGTTCGGCGCCGCGGTTGATCACGACGAAGGGATCGGCAATCAGTTCCGAACCTTCCATGCGCTTCGTGAACGCACCCTCGTGGGGCGTTCCCGCGACTTCGAGCCTGATGTCGTCGTTCGACTGCTGCACCGCGCGCGCGGCAAGCAGCATCCAGGCTTCGTCCTGCGTGCTGAGATAGCGCGTCTGCTCGCGCACGTTGGCGACGTACTGCACCATGCTGGGGACGAGCGCCGGTTCCGGCCGGCTTTCGGCCGCGAGCGCCAGCATGGCGGCTCCGTCGCGCAGCCTGGAGCCGTAGTCGCTGCGAGCGGTGTACCCGCCGGTGGTCTGCCTGGCGAGCAGGAAGGCCGACGCGAACGTGCTCTCGGCGCGCACGGGGTCGCCGTAGAGCGCCAGGCTCGCGGCGAGCTGGGCGCGCGACAGCGGGCTTTGGAACTGGTTGATCTGCGTGTCGGAATAATAGCGCAGGTCGCCGGCCGACGCCTTCCTGTTGCGGGCGAGCACGTAGAGCGCGTAGGCGATCTCGTTGCCGTTGCTCTCGACGTTGACGTCGTAGGCGAGCGAGTTCTGCAGGTTCATCAGCGCCTGCGACATCGCCTGCTCCGGCACCTCGTAGTCGAGTTCGCGCGCCCTGGTCAGGAAATCGGTGACGTAGGAATCGAGCCACATGTCGCCCGAACCGGGCCCCCAAAGGCCGAAGCTTCCGGAGGAGGACTGAAACGACAGCACGCGCTCGATCGCGCCCTGGACGCGTGCGCGCAGGTCGGGATCGTCCTCCATGCCGGAGGTTCTGGACAGTTCGCTGACATAAAGCAGCGGCAGCGCCCGGCTGGTCGTCTGTTCCGCGCAGCCATAGGGATACCGGTCGAGCGACATCAGCAGCGCCGGCACGTCGAAGGCGCTCGTCCGCGAGACGTTGACCGCCACCGACGCGCCTTGCGGGATGGCGGAGGCGAGCAGTTCGCCGTCGATCCTCAGGCTGCCGCCATTGGCCGCCAGCGTCACCGTCTGGCGCGTAGTCACCGGCATCACGCCGGGGCGCACCGGTACGGTCTCATTGCGGTTTACCGTCAGCCCGGACGCGTGGGTGAGGGCAATCGTGATCTCGCCCGTGCCGGGCGTGTCTGCCGTCAGCGGGATCGAGAGTTCGGTCTTGCCGCCTGCCGCCAGGTTGAGCGAGGCGGGAACGCCGCTCGTCGTCGGCAGCAATGCGCCGCCGGTCGACACCGCCAGCCGGTAGTCGCCGGCCGGGCCGTCGGTATTGGCGATCTCCAGCAGCAGCCGCGCCTGGTCGCTGGGCGCCATGAAGCGCGGCAGGCTCGCCGTGACGACGACCGGGTCGCGCACGACCACGTCCTTCGAGGCGCTTCCGGTGCCTCCCTTCGACCACGCCACCGCCATGACGCGGACCGTGCCGTTGAACTGCGGGACGTCGAAGGAGACGCTGGCGCGTCCCTGGTCGTCGACCTTCACGATGCCGGAGAAGAAGGCGACCAGCTTCTCCTTCGGTGGGCTGCCCTGCGGGGCCATCGCGCCGCCGTCCCCGCCGGTTCTCAGCCGCCCGAAGGCCCCCTGCGAGCCGTCGATCAGCCGGCCGTAGAGGTCGCGCATCTCGAGCCCGAGCTGGCGCTGGCCGAAATACCACGCGGCCGGATCCGGCGCCTCATAGCGTGTCAGGTTGAGGATGCCGACGTCGACGGCGGCCACCGTCACGTATGCTTCCTCGCCGGGCACGAGGCCGCCGACGGAGACGGGCAGCACCAGCGGCTGGCGCGGTTCGGTCTTTTCCGGCGCTTCGATCGCGACGGAAAGCTTGCGTTCGCCGGGGTCGACCTTCAGCCACTTCAACCCGATCGCGCGCATCGGCATGCGCGATTCCTGCGTCTTGCCCGGCCGGAACAGCGTCGCCATGACATAGGCGCCGGCGCCGAGTTCCTCGGTGACGGGAATGTCGATGGTCGTGCCGCCCTCGGGCACGGTCGCGGTGATGGTCGACAGCAGCTTCTCGGCGCCGATCGTCACCAGCGCCTCGCCGGCGAAGCGCGGCGATATGTTCAGCTTCGCGGTCTCGCCGACGGAATAGGAATCCTTGTCGAGCGCAACCTCCAGCCCGTCGGGCGTCTCGGTCGAGTTCGCCTCGACGTACCAGCCCGCCTCGAACTCGACGCTGGTCGTCGGGCCGTCCGGATCGTCCGTCTCGATCTCCATGCGATACCGGCCCCAGTCGACCGGCACCGATATCATCGGTTCGGCGGCGGCGGTGGCGTCGACCGTGCCGTCCTTGACGAGCGTGGTCGAGGTGATCGGCTCGTAGTTCCAGCTGTTGCCGTTGCGATACCACTGGTAATGCCGATCCAGCTTGATCAGCGACCAGCGGACGTTCTTCACGTCGACGCGTTCGCCGGCCGGATCGACCGCGATGACGCGGAAGGTTGCGGTGCCGCCTTCGGGCACCGATCCGCCCTCGAACTCGGGCTTCAGGCCGAGCATGTCGCCCTCGGGCGTGATCTCGACGTCGATGGATCGTTCGACCGCGCGGCCGCCGGCTTCCACAAGCCGCACCGAAGCCTCGGCCATCAGGAACTGCGTGGTCGACGGCACGGCATCGACGGAGACCTCGAACTCGGCCTTGCCGTCCGCGCCGGTCTGCGGAAGGTTTTCGAGCGTGGTGCGGGCATCCTCGACGTCCTCCTCGTCCTCGAGGCCGAAGAAGTAGCCCGGGAACTCCTCCCATTCGCGCGTGCGGGTGACGGTGAGTTGCCCCTCCAGCGAAAGCCCTTCGGCCGGTGCGCCGTACAGGTACCGCCCGTCCACGGTCAGCGTCGCCGGTTCGCCGACGGCCACCTCGTCCGTGTCGCTCGTCAGGTCGAACTCGATCCGGTCGGGCACGAAGTCCTCGACCAGGAACGTCTTCTCGGCAATTGCCGCCGCCTTCGGATCTGCGTGGATGCGCAGGCTCCAGGTGCCGCGCATGGCGTTGGCGGACAGGTCCAGATCGACGGCATGGCCGCCGAGTTCGGCGCCCGAGGAGACGACGCGGCGGTCCTCGACGCCGTCCGGGCGCTGGAAGATGAAGGTCAGCGGCAGGTCGTCGACGGCTTCCGCTTCCGTATTTCGGTTGAGCGCGGCGGCATGAACCGTCTCGCCGGCGCGATAGATGCCGCGCTCGGTCCAGGCGTAGACGTCGAGCGGGCCGGGAGAGGCGCGGCCCTCGACGCCGCGGTCCGACAGGTCGAAGCCGGCGCGGGTCATGTCGAGGAAGACGAAATCGCCGCCGCCGCTGGCCATGATGACGGCCGGCGCAAGGCCGCTGTCGCCGCGGATCAGGCCGGCATCGAAGACGGCGCGGCCGTCGGCGTCGGTCGTGGCGGTGCCGAGGATCTCGTTGTTGCGGGCGACCAGTTCGAGGTCGAGCCCTGCCTTCGGCCTGGCCGTGTCCAGCGAGCGGGCGAAGACCGACAGGCCGTCATCGCCGGCGAATGTCACCAGGCCGATGTCGGAGATCACGAACCACTGCGTGGCGCGGGAATCCCAGCTGTCGCGGTTTTCACCCTCCGGCAGCGCGGTCATCACGTAGACGCCGGGCTCGCGCTCGGGGATCGCCTCGTCCACCGGGAAGGCGGTGACGACTTCCTCGTTGAGCGCCGAGCTTATGTCGAGCGTGCCCTCGAAGACGGGTTCGCCGAGGTCCTCGGCGATCTGGTCGACCTCGTAGGAATCGAGCTGACGCAGGAACTGCGATTGCGTCAGGAGACGCGACAGCGAACGGTCGCCGACGCGGTAGAGCGCGATCTTTGCCTTGTCGGTGTTGACCGACACGACGGGGATGCCGCGGCGGGCACTGTTCGGCAGCACGAAATTGTCGCCGGTGAAGCGCAGCGAGGGCGAGCGGTCGCGGATGTAGATGTCGAGCGCGACCGGCTCCCCGATCACCTCGCCAAGGGCTGCCGGAAGCCCCTGACGGATCACGATGCGGTAGCGCCCGCCGTGCTCCAGACCCTCGATGCAAAGTTCGCGTTCGCCTTTCTCGACCGCCGTGCCTGGCGCGCCGTCGACGGTCACGAATTGCGCGTAGTCGGTCCCGGTCTTTACCAGCTCTTCCGAGAACTGGACGCAGACGCGCGGACTGGCGTTGTCGGCATCGACGGCGTGGTCGACGACGCGGAAGCCCCAGCGGCTCTTCAGGTCGGTGTAGCGTTCCTGCACCTCCATGGAGGAGACGAGTTCGAGGCTGCGCTGATAGGCGGTGATCGCCGGGCGATGCATGCTGCGCTTCTCGAGCGCTTCCGCCAGGGCATTCAGCGCCGCGGCGCGTTCGCTCGCCGTGCGCGAGAGCAGATAGCCGTTGATCGCGGCGCCGGTGCCCGCGCGCTGGAAGTAGTATGAACTCTCGCCGCCGCGCGGCACCACGGCGTTCGCCGCTTCGGAGACACCGGTCCAGAGCGCCGCCTCGTCGGGCAGGATCGCGAGCGCGTTGGTATAGTTCAGCAGGCCCGCGCGTGCATCGCCGTTTGCCATGGCGCCCTGTGCGGCATCGACGAGCGAAACCAGTCCCGCCCCGCCGATCGAGGCATCGCCGAGAAGGCTCAACCGATACGGACGGGCATCGTCCAGCACGTAGGACGGCACGAAGGAAAGCTCGGACGGCGCGCCGATGTCAGGCTCGCCGGTGACGTCGACCGCCTTGCCGGCAACCGCGCCGGGGAAGGGATTCAGCGTGTTGAAGTCCGACTTCAGAAAGCACCACTGCGCGCGGGTGTTGTAGGTGAAGGCGCGGCAGGACGGGTCGCCGAGGCACGTCGACTTGCACTGGTCGAGCGACATGTTCTGCTCGGTCCTGAGGTCGAACCCGAAATAGTCGCTGTCCTGTGTGGTCACGATCTGTCGTGCCTGCTGGGCATGCGCGGCCGCGGCCGTCGCAAGGAGCACGGACAGGAAGAAGGCGAAGACCCGATATGCGCGCATCGAAAAAATTCCTCCGGAACCCCAGGCTGCCGAATAGCAAGGGCGTGTTTCAGGACTGTGGCGTCCTGCGTCTCGTCATGTGACCGTACACGGTTCCCGCCCCGCGCGCTCCCGATGACCGTGGTCGCGATACGGTATTTTTCGCCGTTCGTGACCTTGCGTCAGGCAAGCGCGAGATTGCGCCTAAAATGCGGAGAGCCTCGCCTCGACCTTCTCCAGGAAGGCGGCGCGCGAGTGCGGCGTGGACTGGTCCATGCGGTAGTGCGCCATGAAGATCGTGCCGCAGCGCCATCCGCAAAGCGCGCGGATGCCGCGCATGATCGTGCGTCTGCCGGGATGGCCGACGACATGAGACCACCAGAGCGGCGCGCCGCAGGTCGTCACCACCGCGATCTTGCGGATGTGTGTGAGGAGTGCCCGTATCTGTGCGCCGTCCTCACGCAGTTCGAACACGACGTCCAGCGCCCAGACGCGATCGAGCCACCCCTTCAGCATCGCCGGAAGCCCGTACCACCATGTCGGATAGACGAAAACGATGCCCTCGGCCCACCGCAGCGCCTCGATGTGCGGCGTCAACGCCGGATCGGTCGGGGCGTGGTCGTTGTAGGTGCGGCGCTCCTCGCAGCCCATCACCGGATCGAATTTTTCGGCATAGAGGTCGATCAGCCGCGTCTCGTGCCCGGCCTTTTTCAGCGCTTCGATGGCGATGTCGCGCAGCGCTGCGCAGAAGCTTTCCGGAACCGGATGGCAGTGGACGACCAGCACCCGCATCAGAAGGCGTCCATCGCCTTTCCGACCTTGCGCATGAACCGGCTGCGGCTCCCGTCGGTCGACCGGTTCATGTCGTAGTGCGCGAGGTACTTCACCGGCGCACCCGGCCTGATGGTCGCCCGCAGCAGGCGCTGCACCAGCTTGCGCGGAGGGTCGCCCATCAGCCATGCGCGCAGCCTGTCGCCGCCATAGGTGGTGACGGCCGCAACCCTGGAGATGTTGTGCAGCGAGGGCTGCGCCTTGCCGTCCACCATGGCGAAGGAGACGCCGGGCAGGAAAACCCGGTCGAAATACCCCTTCAGGATCGCCGGATAGCCGAAGTTCCAGACCGGGAAACACATGACCAGTGCATTCGCCGAGCGCAGCCGCTCGACATGGGCGCGCACGTGGGAAACGTTGCGGTCGAGGTTATGGTAGTCCAGCCGCTCCTGCCGCGACAGGCGCGGGTCGAAGTCCTCGGCGTAGAGGTCGCAGTCGTCAACCTCATGCCCCTTCGCCAACAGCCGCTCGACGATCAGCCGGTGCAGCGCTGCGTTGAAGCTCGTATCCACCGGGTGGGCATGGAGGAGGAGGATTCTCATGCTTGTTCGCCGCGTGGAGGAGGGGTGCGCGTTGGGCGGTCAGCCGCGGGACAAGCCATATCGGACTCACCCATCTGTGCAGAGACGGTGAGGGGGTGCTTTGCCGCCACCGCGAGGTGCTGGAACGGGATGGGTGAATGCGTACGGACAAGCCGTACGATGACCGCGGTGATTTGCCCGCCATAAGCCGAAGCAGGAGAATCGAAGCGCGGTCGAGAGATCATGCCGCTACGACGCCCGTTGCAGCCGCGGGAACAGGAACGGCTTGTCGGACCGGAAATCGTAGTCCGGGTTCTCCCAGGCGATCATCTTGCCGGGATTGAGCAGGCCCTTGGGGTCGGCTTCGCGCTTGAAGGCGAGCTGCACCTCGTCGGTCTGCTTCATGCCGCCTTCCTCCAGCGTGTAGCGGTGCGGGTTGAAGATCGGGCAGCCGTTCTCCTCGTGCAGGCGGACGATCTCGTCCAGCCGCTCCGCCGTGGAATAGCGGATCATCGGCAGGCCGAAGCAGGTGATGTCGCCGTCGAAGCGCACGAATTCGAGATGTCCGATCATCTCGTCGGGGAACATCGCATGCACCTTCTCCACCAGCGCGAGCTGGTTCGGAAACGGGTAGAGCACCTGCAGATAGGTGATCGCCGAATTGACCCGCAGCGCCCTGAGCGTCGTGTGGTTCCAGGAGAGTTCGGCCGCCGGCGGAAGGCCTTTCGTGTCTTCCGCGCTCGCGGTCGCCGCGTTGAAGACGACCTCGGCGCCCTCGCGCCCGGTGAAGGCGAGGAAGGCATCCAGCGACTGCGGCGCCACCATCACGAGGCAGATGCTCTGGCCTTCGCGCAGAAACTTGCCGTGCCGCTTGAAATAGTCGAAGGGCGCCGGTGCGGCGATCGGCGAGACGAGCCTGGTCAGGATGCCGTCCTGGCGGGCCAGCGCGTTGCCGTAGCGGGCGGCGTCCATGAAGTCGTCGAAGCCGACGATCACGTCGACCCAGTCGCAGGCGGCGGTCAGCGGCATCTCCACCTCGGTGATGATGCCGTTGGTGCCGTAGGCGTGGGTGACCTTGTGCAGTTCCTCGCCGGTGAGTTCGAGGACGCGCGGTTCCTCCTCCATGGTCACGACGCGCAGCCGCAGGATGTTGCCGAAATCGCGCAGACCGCCCCAGCGGATCGAGCCGATGCCGCCCGAGCCGCCGGCCACGAAGCCGCCGATCGAGGCGGTCTGGTAGGTGGAGGGCGACAGGCGAAGCTCCTGCCCGGAATGAGCACGCGTCGCCCGGTCGATCTGGGCGAGCACTGCGCCGGGCTCGCAGACCACGCGGCCGGGCCCGATCTCCTTCACTGCGTTCATCTCGGCAAGGTTCAGCACGACGCCGCCCGAGAGCGGCATGGCCTGGCCGTAATTGCCCGTGCCGGTGCCGCGCGGCGTGACCGGGATGGCGAGCCGGCAGCAGGCGGCGAGCACGCGGATCACCTCGGCCTCGTCCCTGGGCGACACCACGAGGTCGGCGGTAACGTGGTCGAGCTGCTCCTTCAGCACCGGCGAATACCAGAAGAAGTCGCGGCTCTTCTGCTTGACGACGGCCGGGTTGTCCTCGATCCGGATCCCTTCGATCTCGCTCTTCAGTGCTTCGATATCCATCAGTTCCTATTCCACGACATGGTCGAGTTCGGCATAGTCGGGCACGGTGGCCTCGATCGCGCGGCCGTTTCGCACGATGATGCGGCCGCTTTCGGGCCGCGACAGCAGTTCGGTCCAGCTGCGTCCCCTGAAGATCACCAGATCGGCCGTGCCCCCGACGGCAAGCCTCCCCGCATCCTGCAACCGCATGATGTCGGCCGGCGTGGTCGCGACCGTTGCCGGCCAGTCGGCGACCGGATGGTCGAAATGCAGTGTTCGCGTCGCCATGCGGTAGACCTCGAGCATGTCGAGGTCGCCGTAGGCATAGAAGGGATCGCGCGTGTTGTCGGAGGCGACGGCGACGGCAATCCCTCGCGCCTTCATCTCGTGCAGCAGCGTCACGCCACGCCAGCGCGGCGTCGTGCCGTCGGTACGCCGGTCCTGCAGATACATGTTGCACATGGGCAGCGACACGACGGCGAGGCCGGCGCGGGCCACCTTGTCCAGCGTGTCGAGCACGTCCGCGTCGGGCTGGCGCGCCAGCGAGCAGCAGTGGCCGACGAGGATTTTTCCTTCGAACCGATGCTCCAGCGCCTTTTCGGCAATCTTCTTCAGCGAGACGGCCGACACGTCGTCGGTCTCGTCGGCATGGAAGTCGAGATCGAGACCACGCTCGATGGCGGTTTCGAACATCCGGTCGAGCAGGTCTTCCAGATCCGGTACCATGTAGGTCACCGCTCCGAGCACGCCGCGCGCGGCGGCGACGCGCCCGGCGAGGTTCTCGAACCACTCCGCCTCGCGCACGCCGTCGATGCCCAGCAGGCAGACCGCCTGGAGCTCTATCCTGCCGGCCCAGCGCTCGCGCATCGTCTCGAACACCGGCCAGGAGATCGTCTCCTGCGGATGTATCGAATCAAGGTGCGTGCGTATCGCCTTGGTTCCATGCGCGAACGCACACTTCAGCCCGAACTCCATCCGCGCCGCGACATCGGCCGCCGACCAGTTCGCCGCCCTGTCGGCGCCGACCGCTTCCAGCGCGCCGATGAAGGAGCCGTCAGGGTTGGGGTGGCGCGGCCAGATGTGGCCCTTGTCGAGATGGGTATGACAGTCGACGAACGCCGGGAAGACGATCCTCCCTGCGAGGTCCACCGCATCCGGCGGGACCGGCTGGTCGCGGCGCGGCGCGATGCCCGTGATCCTGCCGTCGGAGATCGAAATATCGACGAGCGCGAACCCGTCTGCGTTCGTCGTGCCGATGTCGGCGGTGGTCAGCGAGGAATGCACCCGCGCATTGGCCAGCACGTAGTCACCGGAGGAGGGGAGGTCGAACTCAGGCATTGGCGCTCCCGGCTGGAAAGCACCCCCACTCCGGCCCTTCGGGCCACCTCTCCCCCTGCCCGGGGGAGAGGAAATGCGGCGTGGCCTGTCGTGCCCAAGCTCTGAGCGTCGAGAAGGTCGGCACGGGCCAATGAAGTGCACACTTCCTCTCCCCCGGGCAGGGGGAGAGGTGGCTCGCGAAGCGAGACGGAGTGGGGGTGGTTTCGGTATACACGTCCTCACCGCTCCTGCTTCAGCGCGCTCTCGTGCCAGCGGCGCAGGACCAGGTGGGAGATCAAGGACAGCACGAGGAAGATGACGATGCCGGTGGCCGAGATCAGGATCAGCGCCGCGAACAGGCGCGGTGCGTTGAGCCGGTATCCTGCCTCGATGATGCGCGAGGCCAGCCCAGAGGACTGGCCGGAGGCGCCGGCGACGAACTCGGCCACCACCGCGCCGATCAGTGCCAGGCCGCCGGCGATCTTCAGCCCGCCGAGGAAATAGGGCATCGCCGAAGGGAGCCTGAGCAGCCACAGTTCCTGCCAGCGCGAGGCGCCGTTCAGCCGGAAGAGGTCGCGCAGATTGCGGTCGGCGGAGTTCAGCCCCAGCGTGGTGTTGGACAGGATCGGGAAGAAGGCGACGATCCAGGCGCACAGCAGGAGCTTGGCGGTCTGGTTGTCGACATAGATGTTGATCAGCGGAAAGATCGCCACGACCGGCGTCACCTGCAGCACGACTGCGAAGGGGAAGAACGACATCTCCACCCATTTCGACTGCGTAAACAGCACGGCCAGCCCGACGCCGCCGAACACGGCCAGCGCCAGGCTGAGGAACGTGATGCGAAGCGTGGTGAGCAGCGAGGAGAAAAGCAGCGCGCGGTCATCGACCAGCGACCCGAGCACCACGCCGGGGCGCGGCAGGATGTAGTGCGGGATCTCGTTCCAGACGCAGATCCGGTCCCAGGCGAGGATCGCCGCGACCATGATCGCCAGCGGCAGGACCCATCTGCCGATGCGCTCCAGCCGCTCGGTGCGTGCGCGGCGGGCTTCCTCGGCGTCGACCATGGTGGCCGGACGATGCTCCTCAACGGACGCCATGCGCGGCTCCGGGGGCATCATTGGCCCTGATCGCGGCGAGCAGCGCGTCCGAGGTCTCGCGACACAGCGCGGCATATTCCGGCGAGGTGCGGAAGCGCTCGTCGCGGGGATAGGGGACGTCCACCGCGAGTTCGCCATGGACCCGGCCGGGCCGCGCCGCCATCACCACGATGCGGTTCGACAGGAATACGCTCTCGAAGACGCTGTGGGTGACGAAGACGACCGTGAAGCGCTGGTCCTGCCACAGTTCGAGGATGTCGTCGTTGAGCTTGAAGCGGGTGATTTCGTCGAGTGCCGCGAACGGCTCGTCCATCAGGAGCACGCGCGGCTTCGTCACCAGCCCGCGGGCGATGGAGACGCGCATCTTCATGCCGCCGGAGAGTTCGCGCGGCACCGCCTCCTCGAAGCCGGACAGGTGCACGCGCTCCAGAAGCTCGCGGATCGCCGGCTCCGCCTCGCGCCGCGAGACGCCGCGCAGCCTCAAGGGCAGCCAGACATTGTCGAAGACGCTCGCCCAGGGCATCAGCGTCGGCTCCTGGAAGACGAAGCCGACATCCTTCTGTCCGATGCCTTCGCCCTGCCAGTCCAGCCGGCCAGTGGTGGGCGAAGACAGGCCGGCGACGATCCTGAGCGCCGTCGACTTGCCGCAGCCCGAGGGGCCGAGAAGGCTGACGAAGTCGCCCTCGCGGATGAAGAGATCGACGCCCCGCAGGGCGTCTACCCCGTTCGAGAAGGATTTCCCGACACCGCGCAAAGCCAGGAGCGGCGCGGAACACCCCCCGCCGCCTGCCGGCACCAGCATGGATGGACGAACCGACAAGGTGGATCGGCCGCCTTCGGCTACTTCTTCATGTCCATGCCGACGCCCTTGTTGACGAAGTCGAGCGTGTAGGACTTCTTGATGTCGAGCCCGTCGGCGACGACCTTGGCCTTGACCATCTTGGCGTAGAAGTCGGCGATCTTCTCGTCGGTCATCGCGCCGATGCCCTTCTCCTCCGCCTCACCCGAATCGACGATCCCGAACTTCTTCATCTGGGCGATCGAGAAGGCGATCTGCTCGTCGGTGATGTCCGGATTGTCGGCCTTGATCAGTTCGTTCGCGGCGGTGTTGTCGCCGTACAGATACTTGTACCAGCCCTTGGCCGAGCCATCGACGAAGCACTGCACGACCGCCGGACGCTCGTCGATCGTCTCCTGCATGGCCTCGATAGTCGTGGCATAGGTGGTGAAGCCGTAATCGGCCAGCAGGAACTGGTTCGGCACGAAGCCGCCTTCCTTCTCGACGGCGTAGGGTTCGGAGGTCACGTAGCCCTGCTGCACCGACTTCGGATTGGCGATGAAGGAAGCGGGGTTGAAGATGTAGGGCGTGCGCTTGGCCGCGTCGAAGCCGAAATCGGCGATCATCCACTGGAAGAAGCTCTGCAAACCCTCGTCGGCGAGGATGTACTGGTCGGCGTCCTTCAGGCTCTCCCAGGTGTCGAGGCCCTGGCCGGGGTGGCTCATCAGCACCTGCGGCTCCTTCTGGAAGGTCGCCGCGACGACCCTGAGCGGAATGTCCTGCTCGACGGCCGAGAAGGCCTGCAGCATGTTGCCGCCCATGTAGAAGTCGATCTTGCCGGCGAGTAGCAGCGGCCGGCCGGACACCTGCGGCCCGCCCTGCATGATCTCGACGTCGAGCCCGCATTCGGCATAGGTGCCGTCGGCCACGGCCTGGTAGTAGCCGCCGTGTTCGGCCTGGGCGAGCCAGTTGGTGCCGAAGACGACTTTCTCGGCGGCGCTTGCCGCCATCGGAGACAACGCGAGGACGGCGATCGCGGCGACGGCCGAACGGAACCTTCTATGCATGGCACGATCCCTCTTTTGCATTGGCCCGCCTGTGGCGGGCGGGTGCGGAAACCCGGACTTTCGATACGCAAGACGCATGCCATGACGCGGACCGCGCACGAGGCCGGCGCCGCTGGCGCATCGCTCGTCTCGCAGATCCATCGGTGCCGGTCATGGATGCAGCGTGCCCATTTTTTCGGCGCGAGTCCATCGCCGCCGCCTTCCTCTTCACGCCGGCTTGATGTCCGGGCCGAACCCGCGATAGTGGCGGGGGCGGCCGCTGGCACGGCCGCCGGGAAGGACGGCACGACATGACGAGAAAGATCTGGTGGGGCGAGCATCCGACCACGGAATTCGGGTCGATCGAACCCGAGACGACCATCGCGGTCCTGCCGGTCGCGGCGATCGAGCAGCACGGACCGCACCTGCCGGTTTCGACCGACACGACGATCATGCAGGGCATGCTGGAGACGGTCATCCCGCTTCTGCCGGATGATCTCGACGTCCGCTTCCTGCCGGTGCAGGCGGTGGGCAAGTCGAACGAGCACCTGCATGCGCCGGGCACGCTGACGCTGCCCGCGCCGCTGCTGATCGAGGCCTGGACCGAGCTTGGCCTCTCCGTCGCCCGCGCCGGGGTGCGCAAGATCGTCTTCGTCAATTCCCATGGCGGAAACGAGGAGATCATGGGCATCGTCGCGCGCGAACTCAGGGTGCGGGCGGCGATGCTGGCGGTGAAGACCAGCTGGCAGCGCTTCGGCCGCCCCGCCGGCATGTACACCGAGGAGGAGGAGCGGCTCGGCATCCATGGCGGCGACGTCGAGACCTCGCTGATGCTCCACTTCCGGCCCGATCTCGTCGACATGGCCAAGGCCGAGAACTTCGCGTCTTCCACGACCCGCGCCGACGAGACCTTCGAGTTCCTGAAGCCGCAAGGCACGCATGCCTTCGCCTGGATCGCCAGCGACATCAATCCGGCCGGCGTCGCCGGCAATGCCTCCATCGCGACCGCCGAAAAGGGCAGGGCGACGGCGCAGCATCAGGCGGCCGGCTTCGTGCGGCTGCTCTTGGACGTGCGGGCTGCAAAACTCTCCGACTGGATCGGCTGAGCGTCGCCCGATCGGCCGCGCCCCGAACCGGCACTTTGCTGCATCCCGGCCCGCGTTTCCGGGCAGTCCCCAAGATTCGACACCACATGCCGGATTCGCACCGAACTTGTCGCAATCACGGCATCTCGAACGTCGCCGAAGTTGCACATTCCGCTGCGGAACCGGCCCGATGGCGCTTTGACATCGATGTCCGGATGGGGAATGCTATCAGGCGGAAAGCCGAAAAATAACGGGAGATTGCAATGAGTTTCTACAAGAGCAACGGCGACCGGGTGCCCGGTCACATCGAGGCCCTGGCCGAGGAGGCGAAGGCCGGAACGATCGACCGGCGCGAGTTCCTCGCGATGGCGAGCGTGTTCGGCGCCTCGACGGCGATGGCCTACGGCATGCTCGGCCTCGCCGCGCCGACACCGGCATTCGCGCAGGACGAGCCGCAGAAGGGCGGCGTGCTGAAGGTCGCCATGTGGGTCAAGGATCCCAAGGATCCGCGCACCGCCGACTGGTCGGAGATCGCCAACGCCGAGCGCCAGACGCTCGAACCGCTGGTCAAGTACACCAAGGAATACACCTTCGAGCCCTATCTGCTTGAAAGCTGGGACGTGAACGACGACGCCACCGAGTACGTCCTGCACGTACGCCCGGGCGTGACCTGGAACAATGGCGACACGTTCAACGCCGACGACGTCATCTTCAATTTCACCCGCTGGGCCGACAAGAGCGCCGAAGGCAATTCGATGCCCGGCCGTCTCGGCACGCTTGTCGACGAGGCTTCCGGAAAGCTTCGCGAAGGGTCGATCGAGAAGGTCGACGACATGACGGTCAAGCTCATGCTGACCAAGCCGGACATCGCGCTCGTCCCCAACCTGTGCGACTATCCCGCACTGGTCGTGCACCGCTCCTTCGACGAGACCGGCGCGAATTTCGTCCAGAACCCGATCGGCACCGGTCCGTTCGAGCTCGTGTCCTACGACGTCGGCCAGCGCGTGGTCTACAAGCGCCGCGAGGACGGCAAGTGGTGGAACGGCGACGTCTATCTCGACGGCGTCGAGTTCATCGACTACGGCACCGACCCGTCCGCGATGGTTTCGGCCTTCGAGGCCGGCGAGGTCCACACCAACCACGAGACCTCGGCCGACTACGTCCAGATCCTGGAAGGGGTCGGCGCCGAGACCTCGGAAGCCGTGACCGCTTCCACGATCGTGGCCCGCACCAACGTCGCCAACAAGCCCTATGACGACCAGAAGGTCCGCAAGGCCTTGCAGGTCGCCGTGGACAATGCGGTGGTCCTGGCGCTCGGCTACGGCAATGCCGGCGACCGTTGCCGAGAACCATCACGTCTGCCCCGATCCATCCGGAATATGTCGAGCTTCCGAAGGAGGAACGCGACATCGCGGCGGCCAAGGCCATGATGGAAGAGGCCGGCCAGATGGACTACGAACACGAACTCATCACCGTCGACGAGGACTGGCACAAGAACACTGGCGACGCCATCGCCGCCCAGATCCGCGAGGCCGGCATCAAGGTCAAGCGCACGGTGCTGCCGGGCTCGACCTTCTGGAACGACTGGACGAAGTATCCCTACTCGATGACCAACTGGAACATGCGCCCGCTGGGCATCCAGGTCATCGCGATCGCCTACCGCACCGGCGAGGCCTGGAACGAGACGGCGTACTCCAATCCGGACTTCGACGCGAAGGTCGGGGAGGCCCTGTCCATCGCTTGATGCCGGAGAAGCGCAAGACCGTGATGGCGGACATCGAAAAGATCCTCCAGGATTCGGGCATCATCATCCAGCCCTACTGGCGCAAGCTCTACAACCACTCCATGCCCGTCGTGCAGAACCACGGCATGCACCCGACCTTCGAGCACGATTTCGGCAAGGTCTGGCTGAAGGACGCCTGATCGTCTAACTCGACGTCCGGGAGGGCCCCAGCGGCCCTCCCGTTCTATCCGGAGGGTTTTCGACGACCCCAACCCGGTTGGCAGGGGGGCACATGCTTGCATTCATAGTTCGTCGACTGGGCACAATGGTTCTGACGATGCTGTGCCTGACGCTCGTCGTCTTCTTCATGGTCAATCTCGAGCCGAACCTCCGCAAGCTGTCGATCAGCCAGCTCGACATGCGTTCCTCAGACGAGCACATCGAAAGCTGGCTCCAGAAGAACGGCTACCGGGACAATTTCTTCATCCGCTACGGCCGCTGGCTGGGCGTCGTCCAGAAGCAACCCAACGTCAACGCGCAAGGCGAGCCGGTCCCGCGCTTCTCCTACTGCAACGAGCCGGCGGAGCCCTACTACGGCGGCATCCTGCAGGGCGATTTCGGCTGCTCGACCAAGTTCAAGACGACGGTCGCCGAGAAACTGTTTCCCGCGCTCGGCGCCACCGGCATCCTCATGTTCTGGGTCATGGCGACCATGGTGCCGATCGCGCTTTTGATCGGCATCCTTGCCGGCATGCGCGAGGGGACGCGCACGGACCGGTCGCTGTCGGTCGCCTCGATCACCACCACGGCGACGCCGGAATACGTCTCGGGCGTCATCTTCACGGTCGTCTTCGCCTCCTGGCTCGGATGGCTGAACGGATCGGCCGCATCGGCGACCGGGCCGGGGGGGATCACGTTTTCCAATTTCACCCTGCCGGTGATGACGATGGCCATCTACGGCATCGGCTACATCGCCCGAATGACGCGCGCCTCGATGGTCGAGGTGATGACGCAGCAATACATCCGCACGGCGCGTCTCAAGGGTCTGAGCTTCAGCTCGGTCGTCGTCAAGCACGCGCTGCGCAACGCGCTGATCGCGCCCTTCACGGTGATCATGCTGCAGTTCCCGTGGCTGCTCACCGGCGTCGTCATCGTGGAAGTCATGTTCCGCTACCAGGGCTTCGGCTACACGCTGGTGGAGGCGGCCGGCAACAACGACATCGACCTCCTGCTCGGCTGTTCGCTGGTCTCGGTCTTCGTGGTTCTGTCCACGCAGCTCATCTCGGATGTCGGCTATGCCTATCTCAACCCGCGCATAAGAGTTCAATAAGAGGGGACGCGGATGCAGCACGAGTATGTGGGAACCGCCCAGATCATCCTGGGCGTGATCGTCCGTTTCTGGCCGGTCTGGCTCGCCTTGACGATCGTCCTGGTCGCCAGCATTTCGTTCAAGAAGCGCCTCGGCCTCTACGGCCAGCTCTTCGACACCGGCGTCGGCGTCGCCGGCGTCGTCATCTGCCTGTTCTGGCTGTTCACCGCGATCTTCTCGGCAACCATCTCGCCCTTCGATCCGCTCGCGCAGGACGTCTTCATGAAGGACGCACTGCCCGGCGCCGTCACGGGCGACGGCGGCGTCTACCTCTTCGGCGGCGACAAGCTCGCGCGCGACATCTTCTCGCGCATGGTCTACGGCAGCCGCATCGTGCTCATCATCGCGCCGGCCGCGACCGCGTTCGCGCTGATGGTCGGCATCACGCTCGGCCTGCCGGCGGGCTACTACGGCGGGCGGATCGATTCCTTCCTCTCGTTCCTCGCCAACCTCGTGCTCGCCTTTCCGGTGATCCTGCTGTTCTACCTGCTGGTCACGCCCGGCATCATGGACACGCCCATCCCCTATTCGATGGCGGGCGTCTTCTTCCTGTTCCCGATCATCTTCTTTTCGGTGCTGTTCTACACCCGCTACAAGAACCGCCCCGAGCGGTTCTACCCGCAGATCGCCATCACGCTGGTCCTCGGGCTCTGGATCTACGCAGGGCTGGTGTTCGACGCCGATCCGCTCGGCATCATCTCCATCCGTCCCAACGAGCTCAACATCTTCGTGGCCGTCGTCTTCGCGTCCTCGCCCGGCGTGTTCCGCATCGTGCGCGGGCTGGTGATGGACATCAAGACGCGCGACTACGTGGCCGCTGCGCAGACGCGGGGCGAGAGCCCGTGGTACATCATGTTGTGGGAGATCCTGCCCAACGCCCGCGGTCCGCTGATCGTCGATGCGTGCCTGCGCATCGGCTACACGACCATCCTGCTCGGCACGCTCGGCTATTTCGGGCTCGGCCTGGCGCCCGAGAGCCCCGACTGGGGCACGGCGATCAAGGATTCCAGCCGGCTGCTGCGCGCCTACATTCACCCGGCGCTGCCGCCGGTGATCGCGCTGATGTCGTTCGTGCTCGGCCTCAACCTGCTCGCCGACGCGCTGCGCGAACAGTCGCTGAAGGATTGAGGGGAGAACGACGATGGACGAAGCCCTCAGAACCACGAACGGCGGCAACGCGCAGCCGATCCTCGAGATCGAGAACCTGTCGATCTCCTTCTTCACCCGCGCCGGCGAGATTCCCGCCGTCATGGATTTCTCCTGCAAGGTGATGCCCGGCGAATCCATGGGGCTGGTCGGCGAGTCCGGCTGCGGCAAGTCCACCGTCGCGCTCGGCATCATGCGCGACATGGGCAATCGCGGCAGGATCGTCGGCGGCCGCATCAAGTTCATGGGCCGCGACATGGGCGAGATGAGCGACGAGGAGCTGCGCGCCATCCGCGGCAACAAGATCGCGATGATCTATCAGGAGCCGATGGCGAGCCTGAACCCGGCCATGAAGGTCGGGCGCCAGCTGATGGAAGTGCCGATCCTGCACGAGAAGGCGTCGAAGGAGGAGGCCTACAAGCGCTCGGTCGAATTGCTGAAGGCGGTGCGGCTGCCCGACCCCGAACGCATGATGGGCTCCTATCCGCACCAGCTCTCCGGCGGCCAGCAGCAGCGCGTGGTCATCGCCATGGCGCTCTTGTCCAAGCCGGCCCTGCTTCTGCTCGACGAGCCGACCACCGCGCTCGACGTCACGGTGGAGGCCGGCATCGTCGAGCTCGTGCGCGACCTCGGCAAGGAGTTCGGCACCTCGATGCTCTTCATCTCGCACAATCTGGGCCTGATCCTGGAGACCTGCGACCGCATCACCGTCATGTATTCGGGCGAGGCGGTGGAGGAGGGCACGGTGCGCGACGTCTTCGACCGCATGCGCCATCCCTATACGCAGGGCCTGTTCCGCTCCATCCCGCTGCCGGGCGCCGACAAGAATTCGCGTCCGCTGATCGCCATTCCCGGCCAGCTGCCGCTGCCGCACGAGCGCCCCAGGGGCTGCAATTTCGGACCGCGCTGCCACCACTTCGTCGAAGGCCTTTGCGACGCGCGCGAGATCCCGATGTATCCGGTGAAAGGGCATCCGGACCATCTCTCGCGCTGCGTGCGCTTCGAGGACGTCGACTGGCACGCCCTGCCTGCAGGCATCGTGCAGAACGAGCCCGTCTCGCCCGGCCCGACGGTGCTCAGGATCGACGATCTGAAGAAATACTACCGTGTCGCCGCCAACGAGATCTTCGGCGGCGGCGAGCCGCGCACGGTCAAGGCCAACGAATCCATCTCGTTCGAGGCGCGCGAATCCGAAACCGTCGCCATCGTCGGCGAATCCGGCTGCGGCAAGTCCACGCTCGCCAAGGTGCTGCTCGGCCTCGAGACGGCGACCTCCGGTACCATCCGGCTCGGCAATTCCGAGATCCAGAACACCCCGATCGAGGAGCGCGACGTCGACACGATCTCGTCCATCCAGATGGTGTTCCAGAATCCGTTCGATACGCTGAACCCCAGCCATTCGGTCGGCTCGCAGATCGTCCGCACGCTGGAAAAATTCAAGGTCGGCAAGAGCCAGTCGGAGCGCCAGAACCGGATGCTGGAACTGCTCGACCTGGTGAAGCTGCCGCGCGCTTTCGCCACCCGCATGCCGCGCCAGCTCTCCGGCGGCCAGAAGCAGCGCATCGGCGTGGCGCGCGCCTTCGCCGGCAATGCCCGCGTGGTCGTCGCCGACGAGCCGGTCTCCGCGCTCGACGTCTCGGTGCAGGCGGCGGTGACGGAACTCTTGATGGACGTGCAGCGGCGCAACCGCACGACCATGCTGTTCATCAGCCACGATCTTTCCGTCGTGCGGTATCTCGCCGACCGGGTCGTGGTCATGTATCTCGGCTACATCGTCGAGCAGGGCACGACGGACCAGATCTTCGCGCCGCCCTACCACCCCTATACGGAGGCGCTGCTTTCGGCGATCCCGATCGCCGACACCAGCGTGGTCAAGAAGCACATCGTGCTCGAGGGCGACATTCCGTCGGCGATGAACCCCCCGAGCGGCTGTCCCTTCCAGACGCGCTGCCGCTGGAAGAGCCGCGTGCCGGACAATCTGTGCGAGACGCAGGTGCCGCCGTTCCGCGAACTCGGCAATGGCCATCGCAGCCTGTGCTGGCTGGACGACGAGGAACTTGCCTCGATGGAGCCGGTCATCACGCTCGACGGACAAGGCAGGGACGAGGCGGCGAAGCCGGCCTCCGCATCCGCGCTGCGTAGGATCGCCAAGGCAGGTCCCGCCGATGCCGGGGACGCGGCGCCGGTGGAACAGGAAAGGCCTCCCCGCACGGTGGGCAGGCTCCCCCGCGCCAGTTCGCTCGACGAGGAGGGCCCGCGCGCGGAAGAGGCTGTGGCGAGGTCGCGCAAGACCGGTGCCGGCTCCGCGATCCCCGGCGAATCCTCGCCGAAGCGCCGAGGTGAACAGGTCGGCTCCGGCCGCCAGGGCGTCGATCCCAAGGTGAGGCCGGGCGAAACCGAGCCGAAGCGTGCGACGCGGAAGAAGCCCGCGGCTGCCGTGGAAGAGCCGATCCATCCCTACGAGGAGGCCTCGCCGGCGGTCGGGCTGACCGCGGCGGACAGGAACCGGCCCGCCGGCATCCCGCGCCCGGACCAGCCGGACGACTTGAAGCTGATCTCGGGCGTCGGCCCGAAGATCGAGGCCACTCTCAACGGCCTCGGCATCTACACCTACGCCCAGATCGCCTCATGGAAGAAGGCCGAGCGACAGTGGGTCGACGGCTTCCTCAGGTTCAGGGGCCGCATCGACCGCGATGACTGGGTCAGGCAGGCCAAGGCATTGAAGAAGGGCGGCACCGAAGAATACGTGCGGGTGTTCGGGAAGAAGCCGCGATAGGGTCAACCGGCTCGTCGTGGTTCTGCCCGGATCGATCGAAGACGGTCTTCCGGCACGGTGCCGCGGGAGCTATGCTGACGCCGTCCCGCACGAGAGCTTGCCCGCCACATGCCATTGAAGATCGTCCGCCGTCTGATCCCGGACTGGGGCACGACCTATGGCCCGCCGGGTGAGGGACCCTTTCCCGCGGTGATGATTCTCCATGGTTCCGAGGGCGCATGGTCCGGGTGGAGCCATCGCAACGCGGCCATCCTTGCCGCCCACGGCTTCCTCGCCTTTCCTTTCGGATATTCGAGCGGCGGCAACGCGTGGAATGCCGGCAGCATCGTCGATGTGCCGCTCGACCGGACGGTCGAGGCGCTCGCCGCGCTTCGGGCGTTCCGTTTCGCAGGCCCGAAGATCGGCATATACGGCGTTTCGCGAGGCGCCGAACATGCGCTGCTGCTGGTCTCGCTCATGCTCCGCGACGGTGTCGGCGGCGTGCCGGAGGCCGTCGCGGCCCACAGTCCGCCGGATGTCGTCTGCGGCGCCTTCGATGCCAGGAGATGGCGCGACGCGGGCGACCCCGGCTGGCAGTCGTGGGATCCTGCCCATCGCGCGTGGTCCTGGCGCGGTTCGACGGAGGGACTGCTTCCGACCACGCCGATCGCCATCGAGAACTACGAAGGGCCGCTGTTCCTGAGCCACGGTACCGCGGACCGCGTCTGGTCGGTCGACATGACGCGGCGGCTCGCCGAGCGGCTTCATGGCCATGGCAGGAGCCCCGAGATCCGCTACTACGATGGGCAGGATCACATTCCGGGAAGTGCTGCCGAAAACGAACATCACGAACACCTGATCGCCTTCCTGGAAAGGGGGCTCGCCCCATGAGGCGAGTGCGCGCTCCGACCGCGGCGCCGAGCTTTCTTTAGCGTGCACATACCTATTGCCGTCAGGGAAAACGCCGGGATAATGTGGCCGGCCCGAGCCACGTGGAGCGGGCAGGGGAGGCTTGCTCCCACGGGTATTTTCCATGAAGTCGAAGATTATTCTGGCGGCCGGCATCCTTGCTGCGCTTGCGACCAATGCTGGTGCGCAGACGGTGGGTGACTGGGTGCTCGGCAACTACAAGGGCGGCGCCTACTGGTTCCCCGGCGTCGTCGAAAAGATCGGCAACGGAACGGTGACGGTGCGCTACGACGACGGCGATCGCGAGACCGTCGGCATGAATGCCGTCAGGCCTTACGACTGGATGATCGGCATGAAGGTCGAGTGCAATTTCCAGGGCGGCGGAAAATGGTATCCCGGCACGATCTCCGCCCTGGCAGGCGAGAAGATCGGCATCGCCTATGACGACGGAGACAAGGAAACGACCAAGACGGGCCGCTGCCGCAGTCGCTAGCCGCTCGATCGTTGGAGGGAGCCAGGTTCAAGCCGCCGCCGGTCCATGGGAGCCGGCGGCGGTTTGTTATGGTTCAATGGCGGGAAATCAGAACACCGCCGCAGTCGAGAGCCCGAGAGCCGTCGCGCCGGAATAGACCGCCTGCGGCCCGGCCTGCAACGGATGGAAGCGGGCGCCCTGGATGTCGCGGAAGCGGCGTTCCAGGCCGTTGGCGCGGTAGAAGGAGGCGCCGCCGGCAAGCTCCATCGCCAGTTCGACGGCGGCGATCGCGTGCCGGGCGACCAGCGTGCGGCCGATCATCACCTCGTTGACCGTGTCCGCCGATGGTTCGTTGCGGGCCACCGCGTCGAGCATCCAGCGGTGCGCGATCTGCGCGGCGCGCAGTTCGGTGTCCATGCGGCCGGCCAGCGAAAGGTCCGGCTGCGGCTTGCGTTTCGCGATCTCGATCGCGATGTCGCGGGCGCTTTCCGCCACGCCGAGATAGACGGCGTAGATCAGCGGGAAGGCAATCGTGGCTATGATCTGGAACACCGGATGCCATTCGCCCGCCTTGCGCGAGAAGGCGACGCCGGCGTCGGGCACGAGCAGGTTCTCGATCACGACGTCGTTGGAAGCCGTGCCGCGCATGCCCATCGTGCGCCATGTCTCCTCGATGCGCACTTCCGGCGCCTTCATCGGGACGCCGAAGTGGATGACGGAACGGCTCCCGTCCTCGGCTTCGTGGATCGCCCCGGTCATCAGGACGTTCCCGGCCTCCGCGCCGGAGGTGAACACTTTTCGCGCGTTCACCCGATAGCCGCCGTCGACCTTCTCGGCCTTGCCGGAGCCGCCGATCCAGTCGGATCCGCCCGAGGACAGGAGGATGATGCGTTCAGCCGCGATGCGCTTGAGGAGCGGTTCGGCGGCCGCCACTTTCTGGTGGCGCCAGCGCCAGGCGGGGACCGCCACCTGGTGCGTGTGCATGGAAAACGCCAGTGCGGTTGAGCCGCAGGAGCGGCCCAGCACGCGCAGCATCTCGGCGAGTTCCGGCACCTCGGCTCCGCCGCCGCCGAATTCGACGGGAACGCCGGCCTCGACAAGGCCCGCTTCCTTCAGGAGCGCATAGTTTTCGGTCACGAAACGGTCGTTCTGATCGACTTCGGCCGCCCGTTCGGCCAGTGTCGGGGCAAGGCGGCCGGCGATTGCAATGACATCCGTGTTGCCGTTCGGTACGGCATCGAACGTCGCTGTGGGATAGTCCTTCAGCGCAGTGTTGGTAGACATTTTCGCGTCCTCCACTTGTGTGATGCACCAAGATCGCATGAGCGGTCCCAACGCTTCCAGTTCAGGAACTGTACTGGCGCCATTTTCCGCGGGCTGCTCTTGGTGTAGTATGGGAAGCGGCAATGAAAGGAGATCGAGGTGCAGGAGCGCGGCGGCTACGGCCAGTTCTGTCCCGTGTCGATGGCATCGGAGATCTTGTGCAGCCGCTGGACGACGCTGGTGGTGCGCGAACTCCTTTGCGGAAGCACGCGTTTCAACGATTTGAGGCGGGGCGTCCCCAAGATGTCGCCGGCGCTGCTCTCCAAACGGCTCAAGGAGCTGCAGCAGGCCCGAGTGATAACGGTTTCACGCAAGCCCAACGGTTCGGTCGAGTACCACCTCACCGAGGCGGGCGAGGACCTGCGGCCGCTGATCATGGGGCTCGGGAACTGGGCGCAGCGCTGGATGGAGTCGCGGCTGTCGCTGAAGAACCTCGATCCGTCGCTGCTCATGTGGGACATGCGCCGCCACGTCATCGTAAAGCTGCTGCCGGAGCGGCGCTGCACGATACAGTTTCTGTACTCCGAGATGCCGCCGCCGCAGAAAAGCTGGTGGCTCGTGGTGGAGGACGGCGCGGCGGACCTGTGCAGCTTCGACCCGGGCCACGACCTCGATCTCCTCGTCAGGAGCTCGCTGCGCTCCATGACGGCGATCTGGATGGGACTGTCCACGATCCGGAAGGAAGCTGACAGCGGCGAACTGGAGGTCGAAGGCGACCCGTCGCTTGCCGGTTCGATGCAGCAGTGGCTCGGCCTCAGCCCCTTCGCGCATGAGCCGAGGCGGGTTCAGTAGCCTCGCATCGCGGCGGCAGGCGTAGGGGAGCCGAACAGCGTCCTCCTTTCGCCGGAGTCGAGCAGTTGCGCTCGGCTTTCGGCCGTACCACGACCCTCGACCCGTTGCGGTCGTGCAGGTCGATCATGTCACCGTTTCGGAGCCCGATGCAGCCGGAAGTCCGTTCGCATCAGGACGCGAGCGCCATCAGTGGACGGTCGTACAGCGACAGGTCGATCGCTATGCGATTGCGACCGTCGTGCTTGGCATCGTAAAGTTGCTTGTCGGCGTGCCGGAAGAGATCGGTGAATGTCGTCTTGAAGCGGAATGCGGCGCACCCCACGCTTACACTCAGGGGATGGAGTTCGCCTTGCGGCGAATATGCCAGCTCGCTGACCGCGAGCCTGACGCGCTCGGCGACGAGTTTCATCAGCGCGGGTGGCGCCGCGGGCAGGAAGACGGAGAACTCTTCTCCCCCGATGCGGCCCACGATGTCGCCTTCCCGCACCGCTCCCTTGATCGAGCCCGCAATCAGCTTCAGGGCGTCGTCGCCGCTTTCATGCCCAAAGTTGTCGTTGACGGCCTTGAAGTGATCGACGTCGATCACCAGCAGGGCACCTCCCCGGTCGGTTCCTTCCAGCTTCTGCAGATAACCTTCCACCAGTGCCGTGAAGGCGCGGCGAAGTAGCAGGAGGTCAGGCTGTCGGTGGCCGAAATCTCCAGGAGTTCCTGATGTGCCAGCGCCAGTTCCCGCAACTTGCTCAGGAGAACATAGAACAATGGAGGTGCCAGCACGAGCGGGATGAGCACATTGTTCATCGGATCGTCACCCCACCGCCAGCCCGTCTCGAACGAGTAGCTGTCGAAGACGAAAGCCACGCAGATGCAGAAAAGCGTGCCGAGGCAGGTGAGCAGGTAGACCCGCGCCCGGCCGCGCGGCGAGAAGTCCGGCTCATGTTTCGACGGTCGGGGCGTATCAGACATCGCAGCACGATACGTGCCTCGCCTTAAGGAGCGGTTATCGGCCGGCTCCAGGCTGAGGGAACATGCCGGTGGCGCAAGCGTATTTCCGGACGCTGGGTGGGGGTGAGCGTCCACTCCCCCTCGACCCGTCCCGGGCCCGGTCGTGCAGGTCGAGATGTCGTGGTTCAGCAGGGGGATTCAGCAGTGGCTCGGCCTCAGCCCCTTTGCGCATGAGCCGAGGCAGGTTCAGTCGCTTGGTCGGGCCGACGAGCGACCGCTTATTCCTGCAAGGCGCCGGTCAACTCTGCTTTCCGGCTCGCCTTGTCGAAGATGCAGATCGAGCGCTCGCTGCCCCAGCTCGCCGTCACCGTCACGATGGCCGCGCCGTAGCTCTCCGACCCGTAGGGGACCACGTTCACGTCGATCCGCTCGACGGTGCCCTGGACGAGCGCCCGGCAGGTGTCTTCGACCTCCTGGTGGAACTCGGCCCACGCATCGTCGCTCGACGCGAAAGCGGGGCTGGTGGCGAGAAGAAGGGCGATCAGGGCGCGCAAGCGGGTCTCCACGGAAGATCAGTTGGTGCCGAATGTGCCGGATGAGTCCCGCAGGTCAATCACCGACCTCGACATGGATGATACCGGCTGCGGAAGCTCGAGGTCCTCGGCGGTTCCCACGTCTGGCCTTCAGACACGGGGTGGAGATCCGCACGGTCAGGAGGTGACCGGATCGCTTTTGGTGCGGTGACAGCCCGATCCGCCATCGTCCTGCTGGGTGCACTCCGTGCCGCTGCATTCGGCGGCGAGGGCGTTGCTGTTTGCACCTGCGAGCGTCGCACATGCGATACCGAGGGCAAGAAGCAGTTCCGTCAGACGCATCGCCTGATCTCCGATCCGGGTTCAGGTGAGGCTACCGCAAGTCGCGACCGGCGGGAATTGCCGATCGCCCGCTTCCGATCACATCCGCTTGTTCGGGATCTCTACAGCCCGCACTGCCGCATCTGCGCGGCATAGTTCCGGGCCATCTCGTCGGTGTCGCGGGCGTAGCGCTGGACGCTGGAATTGCTGCGCCAGGCACCGTTCTTGTAGCCGCCCCAGCCGAAGTAATAGGCAAGGTAGAGATTGTAGGTGTCGTTCCTTGCGACGCCGTAGCTGTCGGCGGTCTTGGAATGATACCAGCCGACGAAATCGACCGCGTCGGCGAAACTGGAGCGCCGGGCGGTGATGTTTCCGCTCTCGCGGCGGTATTGCGACCACGTGCCGTCCAGTGCCTGCGAATAGCCGTAGGCGCTCGACTGGCGCTTCCAGGGAATGAAGCCGAGAAGCTTGGTCCGGGGAGGGCGGGCGTTGTGCTTGAAGCCGGATTCCTTGCGCAGCGTCGCCATCAGCACCGGCACCGGTACACCGTACTTGCGCTCCGCGTTCTTGGCCTCGCGGTGCCAGTTGTCGAACCAGCCGTCACGCTCGTCGAAGATGGAGCAGACATTGTTGATGTGGCTCGGCGGCGTGGCGCAGCCGGCGAGCGAGGCGGCAAGCGCGATCACTACAACTCGATTAAAAACGTACGCAGACATTCCGTCAGCAGTACCGGCAAATGCTGAAGGGAGTCTTGCGCGCAGCGTTAACCTCGTCGGGTGCGGTCCTGCGGGAAAAGCGACGCGGCACGTCGCTTTTTCAGCAGTTCCCGTCGTGAGCGCGACGACAACGGCCGGAGGCGCCGTTTTCCCGACAGCGAGGCGGAACGGGCAAGGCTTTGATGAAGCCATGCCCGCCGAACCACGCCGACGCCGTTCCGCCGACCGATCCGCCGCCAGGGGAGAAAGCCGCATCCCCCAGCTCGGCCGGCGCAGCGTGCGCAATCCATATCCGCCGATGCGGCTGCTCTCCGACGACCAGGTCGAGGCGATTCACGAGGCCTCGCTGCACATCCTTGAGAACTTCGGCATCGAGCTGATGAGTCCGCGCGCGCTGGACATTTTCGCGCGCGCCGGGGCGAAGGTCGACCATGCGAGTGAGACCGTGTGGCTGGAGCGCGGGCTCGTCGCCGAGGCGTTGAAGAGCGTGCCGCAGAACTTCACGCTGACCCCGCGCAACCCGCAAAACCGCGTCGAGATCGGCGGCGACCGCATCAACTTCACGCTGGTCGCAGGGCCTCCGAACGTCCATGACATGGAACGCGGCCGGCGGTCCGGAAACATGCGCGACTACGGCGAGCTGGTGAGCCTGGCGCAGCATTTCGACTGCATCACCATGCTCGGCAACCAGGTCTGCGCGCCGGTCGAGCTGCCGGCGAACAGCCGCCACCTCGACACCTACCGCGCCAATCTCACGCTGACCGACAAGAGTTTCCACGTCTCGGCGATCGGGGCGGGCAGGGCGCTCGATGGCATGAGCATGATGGCCATCGCGCGCGGGCTGACGCTGGAAGAGATGGCGTCCGATCCGGCGCTGACCACCATCATCTCCGTCAATTCGCCGCGCCGTTTCGACGGCGAGATGGTGGCGGGCATGATGGCGATGAGCGAGCACGGCCAGGCGGTCTGCGTCACGCCGTTCACGCTGATGGGCGCCATGAGCCCGGTGACGCTCGCCGGCGCGCTGGCGCAGCAGAACGCGGAGGCGTTGTTCGGCATCGTGCTGACGCAGCTCGTGCGGCCCGGCGCGCCGGTCATCTACGGCGCCTTCACCTCCAACGTCGACATGCGCTCGGGCGCGCCCGCCTTCGGAACGCCGGAGAACACCAAGGCCAACATCGCCTCGGGCCAGCTCGCCCGCCGCTACGGCCTGCCGTACCGCACCACGCCGGGTTCGGCCTCCAACGCGGCCGATGCGCAAGGTGCCTGGGAGACGATGATGGCGCTGTGGGGCGCGGTGCTCGGCCACGGCAACCTCGTCTACCACGCCGCGGGCTGGCAGGAGGGCGGGCTCACGGCCTCGTTCGAGAAATTCGTCATGGACGTGGAGATGATCCAGCACATGATCGAATTCCTGAAACCCATCGCGGTGGACGAGGGCGAACTGGCGCTGGACGCGCTGGCACGGGTGCCGACGGGCGGCCACTTCTTCGGCGACCCGCACACGCTGGAGCGCTATTCGACCGCCTTCTACCAGCCGATCCTGTCCAACTGGCAGAATTTCGAAGCCTGGCAGGAGGCAGGCAGCCTCGACGCGACCCAACGCGCCACCGGCATCTGGAAGAAAGCGCTGGCGGAATACAGGCAGCCGGTCATGGACCCGGCGGTGCGAGAGGAACTCGACGCCTATGTCGCGAGGCGCAAGGAGGAGATCGGGGCGGGGGAGCCTTAAGCGTTCACTCCGCGTCCGGCTGATTCCCCGGTGCCGCCTCTGCGAACGCCGGGATCTCCATGCAGGCGTCATATATACGGGAAATCACCGGATAACGGCTCATGTCGACGCCGAAGCGGCCGTTGTTGGCGACCTGCGCGACGAGGCACAGGTCGGCCAGCGTCGGGCTGTCGCCATGGCAGAACCGGCCTGCCTTGCCGTCGGAAGCCAGAATCTTCTCAAGCGGTTCGAAAGTTTCGTCCACCCAGTGCCTGAACCATTCCGCGACCGCCGCATCGTCGGCCCCGAAGCGGGTGCGCAGCATGTTGAGGATGCGCAGGTTGTTCACCGGATGAATGTCGCAGCCGATCATCTGCGAGATCATGCGCACGCGGGCGCGGCCGAGCGGGTCGGCCGGCAGCAGCGGCGGCTCGGGATGGACCTCGTCGAGATACTCGCAGATCGCCAGCGACTGCGACAGCATCGTGCCGTCCTCGAGCACCAGCGCCGGCACCAGCCCCTGCGGATTGACCGCCAGGAATTCCGGCGCCCTTTGTCCGCCGTGCCGCAGGTGATGGGCGGCGTACTCGTAGTCCAGCCCCTTCAGCTTCAGCGCGATGCGCACGCGGTAGGACGTCGAGGAACGGAAGTAGTTGTGAAGGACAAGACCGGACATGCGACCTCCCGAGTGCAGGTGAGGCAGGTTTAGAGAAGGCCGCCGGAGGCGTCCAGTCTGCGCCGCGAAACATGATGGAACTAGTCATGAAAAGAATGGATTGCAGACGAATGCAAAAATTGACCAATTGATCAAAAACGCAAACTGGGTTAGCGTTCCTCAAAAGCAATAATGGGGAACAGGAATGGCTGAAGGCCTTTTCAAGGAAGGGATTGCCTCCGGGAGGCTCCCCGCGGCGCAGTACGCGGACAATTTTTCCGATCTTCATCCATCCTTCGACCGCCACGAGGCACTCGTGGAGGCGGACCGGTGCTACTTCTGCTACGATGCGCCCTGCATGCAGGCCTGCCCGACCGCCATCGACATCCCGCTCTTCATCCGCGAGATCGCGACCGGCAATCCACTGGGAGCAGCGAAGACCATCTTCGAACAGAACATCTTCGGCGGCATGTGCGCCCGCGTGTGCCCGACGGAGACGCTGTGCGAAGAGGTCTGCGTGCGCGAGATCGCCGAAGGCAAGCCGGTCAAGATCGGCATGCTCCAGCGCTACGCCACCGATGCGGCGATGGCCAAGGACAGGCAGTTCTTCCCGCGCGCCGCTTCCACGGGCAAGAAGATCGCCGTCGTCGGCGCCGGACCGGCCGGGCTGGCCTGCGCGCATCGGCTGGCCGTGAAGGGGCATGACGTCACGGTGTTCGAGGCGAAGCCGAAATCCGGCGGACTCAACGAATACGGCATCGCCGCCTACAAGACCGTCGACGGCTTCGCCCAGGCCGAGGTCGACTACATCCTTTCGGTCGGCGGCATCACGATCGAGAACGGCAAGGCGCTCGGCCGCGATGTTTCGCTGGCCGACCTCGCCGCGACATACGACGCCGTCTTCCTCGGCATGGGGCTTGCCGGCGTGAACGCGCTCGGCGGCGAGGGCGAGGACGCAGCGGGCGTCGAGGACGCGGTGGATTTCATCGCCGAACTGCGCCAGGCGAGCGATCTTTCTTCGCTTCCCGTGGGGCGGCGCGTCGTCGTTCTCGGCGGCGGCATGACGGCGATCGACGCGGCCGTGCAGGCCAAGCTCCTGGGCGCAGAGGAAGTGACCATCTGCTACCGGCGCGGCAAGGAGCACATGAACGCGTCGGACTACGAGCAGGACCTCGCGGCGGCCAACGGCGTCTCCATCCGCCACTGGCTGCAGCCGAAGCGCATCGTCGGCGTCAACGCCATCACGGTCGGGATCGAACTGGAATACACGGCCATGAAGAACGGAACGCTGGCCGGCACCGGCGAGACGATCACCCTCGCCGCCGACCAGGTGTTCAAGGCGATCGGCCAGAGCTTCGACGCCGCACCACTCGACGGCAGCGGCAATTCGATCGCGCTGGAGCGCGGCCGCATCAAGGTCGATACGGAGGGCCGTACCTCCATGGCCAAGGTCTGGGCCGGAGGAGACTGCGTAGTCGATGCGCGGGAAGACCTGACGGTGGCCGCGGTTGCGGCGGGCAGGGATGCCGCGGAGAGCATGCATCGGGTGTTGATGGGATAATCGCCTTGCTCAAGAAGCTGAGATCAATCTGGGCGGAAGCGGCGCCGATAACGCCAAGTGAGTTGGACCATGGCCTTCATCCGCAGGATCATTGCCGGTGCCAGATTGCGAAGACTTTTTCAGAGTTCCGCAATGATCTGCTCGACGGAAACCCCCGCCTTCTTGACGATGTCATGCAGGGTGCCTCGGGGCAGTGGCTTGCTGCCGTGGACCGGGACGCTGACGGCTCGAACAGGGGGCCCGTCGTGAAGCAGAACGTGGTGACTTCCGCGAATGCGATCGATCTTGAAGCCGAGCCGCAACAAGGCGCGCACGGCCTGCTTCCCGGATATCGTCGGCAGAGCCTTCGGGTTCACGGTCAGGCGGCGATGGTCAGATGATCAATCCGCATCTCGACGTCCTCGGGAATTTCCCAACCCTGCTCGCGGTAAAGTTCGAGAACGGCCTCGATCGCCTCCTGAGCCATGGACATCGCTTCGGCATATGTCTCCCCATAAGAGACGACTTCCGGAATAGCCGGGACAAGTACGGTATAGCCGCCTTCGGGCTCAGGCCGGAGATGGATCGTGTAGCGTCGTTCCGTTGTCATTCGAATACCGGCGACCGTGAAACTTCGGTTCATAGAATACTTGGAAGTTCCTCACAATCCAAGCCCAACGGAGAACGCACCCATGGCTGACATCCGCAGCAACTTCGTCGGCATCAAGTCGCCCAATCCCTTCTGGCTCGCTTCGGCGCCGCCGACCGACAAGGCCTACAATGTCGAGCGCGCGTTCAAGGCGGGGTGGGGCGGCGTGGTCTGGAAGACGCTCGGCGAGGAGGGGCCGCCGGTGGTCAACGTCAACGGCCCGCGCTACGGCGCAATCTGGGGTGCCGACCGTCGGCTGCTCGGCCTGAACAACATCGAGCTCATCACCGACCGCGACCTCTACGTGAACCTGCGAGAGATCAAGCAGGTCAAGAAGAACTGGCCGGACCGGGCCATCGTCGTCTCTCTGATGGTACCGTGCGAGGAGGAGGCCTGGAAGGCGATCCTGCCGCTGGTCGAGGAGACCGAAGCCGACGGCATCGAGCTCAACTTCGGCTGCCCGCACGGGATGAGCGAGCGCGGCATGGGTTCGGCGGTCGGCCAGGTGCCCGAATATGTCGAGATGGTCGTGCGCTGGTGCAAGGCTTTCACCCGCATGCCGGTGATCACCAAGCTCACCCCCAACATTTCCGACATCCGCAAGCCGGCGCGCGCTGCCCATGCCGGGGGCACGGACGCGGTGTCGCTGATCAACACGATCAATTCCATCACCGGCGTCAACCTGGACACTTTTTCGCCCGAGCCGATGATCGACGGCAAGGGCACGCATGGCGGCTATTGTGGCCCGGCGGTGAAGCCGATCGCCATGAACATGGTGGCCGAGATCGCGCGCGATCCCGAAACCGCGGGCCTGCCGATCTCGGCGATCGGCGGCATCACCACCTGGCGCGACGCGGCCGAGTTCATGGCGCTCGGCGCCGGCAACGCACAGGTCTGCACGGCGGCCATGACTTACGGCTTCAAGATCGTCCAGGAGATGATTGCGGGGCTGGAGAGCTGGATGGACGAAAAGGGCCACCGGACGCTCGCCGACATCGTCGGCCGCGCCACGCCCAACGTCACCGACTGGCAGTACCTGAACCTCAACTACGTCACCAAGGCGCGCATCCACCAGGACCTTTGCATCAAGTGCGGTCGCTGCCACATCGCCTGCGAGGACACGTCGCACCAGGCGATCACGTCCATGGTCGACGGCAAGCGCCACTTCGAGGTGATGGACGACGAGTGCGTGGGCTGCAACCTGTGCGTCAACGTCTGTCCGGTGGAAAACTGCATCACGATGGAGCCGCTGGCGGCCGGCGCGCTCGACGAGCGGACGGGCGAGGTCGTGAAGCCGACCTACGCCAACTGGACCACGCATCCGAACAACCCGGCGACGCGGGTGGCGGCGGAGTAGGGCTTGCGGGCAGCGGCGTTCCTCCGGGGCTCGGCTGCGGCGCCTCGCGCGCCGCTGTGCTGAGAGAGCGGGGCAGTCGCTAGACTTCCTTCGTGTCGCAGAAGAAGAGTTCCACGCCGGCGCCTGCGAAATTGGCGAGGTCGGCGGCCGCCGCCTTGCCTTCGGGCGATTCCAGGCCCTTCTCGATGTCGGCGCGGCTGTCGAAGGTCAGCGTCGCGATCAGGTGGTAGTCGGACACGCCGCCCGGCGTACCTATGGAGCCGTCGCTGACCTGGTAGCGCCGCAGGCCGGGAATCTTCTTGGCGATCGGCACGTGCGTGCCGAAGTAGTAGCGGTCGAATTCCGCCGGGTCGGCCGGCGTTCGGTACATCGCAAACATCTGTGCCATCGGTTTTCCTCCGTCGGGCGCGAGACGACGCGCGGGTTTCACACGGGACAATGCGACGGACGCATTCCGGGCGCAACTCTCGACGGAGCATGAGACGGTGCCCTGCCACCGGCAACCGCTGCGAGGCGGGGCAGGGGACCTGGCCAGCCTTATTTCTGAATATAGATGACGCCGTCCAGATCCCGGAAGTGCACATCGCAGGTGACGAGGTCGGCGCCCGCTTCTCGCGCCGTGGCGTAGATGATCGCATCGGCCGTGGCCAGCTTAAGCGAGCGGCAGTATTCCGCGGCGACGAGCGCGATCGATGAATCGAGAACCACCAGCTTGCAGTCACCTATGTAGGCGAGCGCCATGTCCGCCGCGTCGGGCGAGAGTTCGCGGTACAGCCACTTCGCCAGTTCCAACTGCACCACCGTCGGGACGATGCAGTTTTCCCGGGGGACCAGATAGGCTTCGATCCTCTCCGCAATCGGACTGTCGTCGAACCATTCGATCCAGGCAGACGTATCGATGACGCGCATCAGTAGCGGTCGTTCCGGTCACGATAGTTTGTCTTGTCGGCACCTTTTGCTATGCCGCGCAGTTGTTCCAGGCGGGGGACAGGCACCAGCATGACGCCTCCGTCCTTCGGGAGGAAAGCGAACTCCTGACCCGCCTTCCAGTCGTGCTGTTCGCGAACACGCTTGGGAATGGAAATCTGGAACTTCGATGAGAGAGTCGCGGTATCACCGCTCATGTTCTTACTTCCGGTCCATCGATCGTAATCGTGTAAGATAATTTGTTCGCGCCGCGCAGGCAATCGGTGAATCCTTGCGCGCAGGAACAGGTGGCGTTGCGGGGAAGGGGTGGTACGTTGCCGACACGCTTTCCGGCGGGTTCCGCCCTATCCGATACCCGCCCGGTATCTCGCACCTCGTGGCAATCCTTCGGGACACTGCGCGAAACGAAAGGAAGCAGCCATGTCCCGATACTACAAGCAGATGCAGCACGGGAACAACGAAGCCGCGCGCGCCTTGCAGGAGCGGCTTGCGCGCGAGGAACTCGGCGAAGCCGGGTACAAGAAGTCTCTCACCCACGCCGACAGCCGTTCCGTCAGGCTCGGCATCGCGTTCATCGTCCTGTTCGCGGCCGTGGTGTTCGGCGTGGTGTGGCTGGGCTACTGAACGGAAAACGCTGGCAATTTCGAAATGGATGCGTCGGGCAGCTGTTCGACGCTCGCCGACGCCGCGCCGGCGGACTGTTTCTTGCCTGGAGGGAGCGGAACAGCCTTAGGTGCCTTCGTCGCACCACCGGGCTCTCTGCAGGGCTTCAGCCTCACCACATGGGACGAGCCTTGCTTGCTTAGCTGGAAGGATGTGTCCGTTCTCAGCATTTTCAGAAGTTTCCCCTTGCCGAAGCGTGCTCCGAGTTCCTGGCGGACGGAATTGCCAAGATGCGCCAACATCACCCAGGCTGAGTCGCTGACGGCGGCATCACGAACGATTCTCCTGAGTACTTCACCGTCCTGTCGGCTCCACGCCGGCTTCGGCGCTGCGGCCTGCCCTTTGGCAGGAGCCGGCTTTGCACCCGCGGCGATCGCCGGATCGCGGGAGGTGGTGGCGACCAGATCGAAAAAGCCGGTGCAGGCTTTCCGCCTTCGCCTCGCCCATGCCGTAAGCCGCCACACCCGAGCGGCGAAGACGCAGGGCCAGCGGGGCGAAATCGCAGTCACTTGAAACGATCAGGAACCCCCGAAACGCGCTCTGGGCCAGCAGGTCCATGGCGCGGATCGTCAGCGCGATGTCGGCCGAATTCATGCCCTTGCCGCATGACGGCTGGCAGACGAGTTCGAGCGCGTGACGGGGCGCGGCTCTTCCCCACTCTCCCAACCTGTTCGCCGAAAAATCGCCGACCACGCATCTGGCCACCGGCTCCCCGATGTCCTCCGCTGTCTTCATGATTGCGCCGATGTGGCTCGCGGCGACGTTCTCGCCGTCAATGAGAACGGCAATGGGCATCTTCGCCATGAAAAGCTCCCCTGGAGCCTTTACCATACAGCGCAGGGTTGAACGTCTGCTTTCGCAGAAAGGTGCAATTTGGCGAATGGTCCCGCTTCACCCCTTCGGCCGCAGCCCCTCCAGGAACAGCTGCTCCAGGAACCGTGCAGCATCCTCGAAGCGGCCTTCGCCGGCATGCCCCGGACCGAGCACGGCGCGGACCTGGACGTCGAAGTCGGCATAGTGCTGGGTCGTCGCCCAGATGGCGAAGATCAGGTGATGGGAGTCGGTGCGGGCGATCTTGCCCGCCCGCATCCAGCGCCGCATGACCTCGCTCTTCTCGTCCACAAGCGTTTTCAATTCGCCCTGCAGCATCGGCAGGATGCGCGGCGCGCCCTGCAGAATCTCGTTGGCGAACAGCCGGCTCTCGCGCGGATAGTCGCGCGCCATCTCCAGCTTGCGGCGGATGTAGCTCCTGAGTTCCGTCACCGGGTCGCCGATGTCGTCGATCTCGCGCAGGGGCGCCAGCCAGGTGTCGAGCAGGCGCTGGATAAGGGTGCGGTGGATGTCGTCCTTGCTCTTGAAGTAATAGAGCAGGTTCGGCTTAGACATGCCTGCCGCCGCGGCGATCTGGTCGATGGTCGCGCCGCGGAACCCGTGCTGCGAGAAGCATTCCAGCGCGGCCTCGACGATGAGTTCGCGCTTCTCGAGCTGAATGCGCGTACGCGGCTTGCGCACCTTTTCGTCCATGCCGGTCCGGCCTCCCTCACTGCTGCGGTGGCCCAACGGACTGGACCAGTTCGTCGCCCGCCCGTGGAGCGCGCTCCGGAGAGCGGCTTGGGGATAGTATTCCCTTGA
This sequence comes from uncultured Alphaproteobacteria bacterium, assembly GCA_963747465.1. Taxonomy (GTDB): domain Bacteria; phylum Pseudomonadota; class Alphaproteobacteria; order Rhizobiales; family Rhizobiaceae; genus Aquibium. The sequence goes on along the minus strand of CAVVFC010000001.1, from coordinate 571,136 downwards.
CCGCTCATGTGGCGATGCTAACGTTTGTCCAACCGGTCAAAAATTGCAAGCGCCCCAGGGCGGACAGACCAAGCATCGACCGGACGCAGCGTGGGGCGGGAAAAAAGAAGAGGCTTGGTATGTCGAACCGTCTGAATGTGGCGCCGAACGATCTTTCCGCGTTCTGGATGCCTTTCACCTCCAACCGCCAGTTCAAGCAGGCCCCGCGCATGCTCGCCGGCGCGAAGGACATGCACTACACCACGACCGACGGCCGAAAGATCCTCGACGGCACGGCCGGGCTATGGTGCGTCAACGCCGGACACTGCCGCCCGAAGATCACCGAGGCGATCGCACACCAGGCCGCCGAACTCGACTACGCGCCGGCCTTCCAGATGGGCCATCCGATCGTCTTCGAACTGGCCAACCGGCTGGTCGACATCGCGCCCGAGGGCATGGACCATGTCTTCTTCACCAATTCCGGCTCCGAATCCGTCGATACGGCGCTGAAGATCGCGCTCGCCTACCAGCGCGTGAAGGGCGAGGGCTCGCGCACCCGGCTGATCGGCCGCGAGCGCGGCTATCACGGCGTCAATTTCGGCGGCATCTCGGTCGGCGGCATCGTCACCAACAGAAAAATGTTCGGCACGCTGCTTGCCGGCGTCGACCACATGCCGCACACGCACCTGCCGGGCGAAGAACGCCTTCACCAGGGGCGAGCCCGAGCATGGCGCCGAACTGGCCGACGAACTCGAGCGGATCGTCGCCCTGCACGATGCCTCCACCATCGCTGCGGTGATCGTGGAGCCGGTAGCGGGTTCGACCGGCGTGCTCATCCCGCCGAAGGGCTATCTCAAGAAGCTGCGCGAGATCTGCACCAAGCACGGCATCCTCCTGATCTTCGACGAGGTCATTACCGGCTTCGGCCGTCTCGGCACGCCTTTCGCGGCCGATTATTTCGACGTGATCCCCGACATCATCACGACAGCCAAGGGCGTCTCCAACGGCGTCATCCCCATGGGCGCGGTGTTCGTGAAGAAGGAGATCCACGACGCCTTCATGACCGGGCCGGAGCATCTGATCGAGTTCTTCCACGGCTACACCTATTCGGGAAACCCGATCGCCTCGGCCGCGGCACTCGCAACGCTCGACACCTACAAGGAGGAGGGGCTTTTGACGCGCGGCGCCGAGCTCTCCTCCTACTGGGCCGACGCGCTGCATTCGTTGAAGGACGCGCCCAACGTCATCGACATCCGCAACATCGGTCTCGTCGGCGCGATCGAGCTTGCGCCGATCGGTGGCGAGCCGACCAAGCGCGCCTTCTCGGCCTTCGTAAAGGCCTTCGAGAAGGGCTGCCTGATCCGCACGACCGGCGACATCATCGCGCTCTCGCCGCCGCTGATCATCGAGAAGGGCCAGATCGACGAACTGGTCGATTGCGTGCGCACGGTGCTGAACGAGGTGGAATAGTCCCATGTCGCGCCCGCAGGCAACGCACGAAGTCCTGGTCGACGACGCGAAGGTCCGCATCACGCGCTGGGATTTCGCGCCGGGGGCGGAGACGGGATGGCATCGTCACGGCATGGACTATGTCGTGACGACCCTGACGCCCTGCGCCTTCCTGCTCGAGGAGCCCGGCGGCGGAACCCGCCGGGTCGACATGGAGGCGGGGGCGACGTACCGCCGGGACGAAGGCGTCGAGCACAACGTGATCAATGCGGGGACCCTGCCGATGTCCTTCGTGGAGACCGAACTGAAGAACTGAGGACCTGCCGCATGGCCGCACCGGGCGAAAATCTGCAAATCAATCCAGACCGTTTGTGGGATTCGCTCATGGAGATGGCGAAGATCGGCCCCGGCGTCGCCGGCGGCAACAACCGCCAGACGCTCACCGACGCCGACGGCGAGGGGCGCCATCTCTTCAAGCGCTGGTGCGAGGAGGCGGGGCTCGACATGGGCGTCGACCAGATGGGCACCATGTTCGCCCGCCGCGAGGGCGCCGACCCGGACGCCCTGCCGGTCTATGTCGGCAGCCATCTCGACACCCAGCCGACTGGCGGCAAGTATGACGGCGTGCTCGGCGTGCTCGGCGGGCTGGAGGTGGTCCGCACTCTCAACGATCTGGGTATCAAGACGAAACATCCGATCGTGGTCACCAACTGGACCAACGAGGAGGGCACGCGCTTCGCGCCGGCCATGCTCGCCTCGGGCGTCTTCGCCGGCCAGCACGAGCAGGACTGGGCCTACGCGCGCCAGGATCGCGAGGGAAAACGCTTCGGCGACGAACTGGAGCGGATCGGCTGGAAGGGCGAGGAGGAAGTCGGCAACCGCAAGATGCACGCCTTCTTCGAACTGCACATCGAGCAGGGGCCGATCCTGGAGGACGAAGGCGTCGACATCGGCGTGGTCACCCACGGACAGGGCCTGTGGTGGCTGCAGGTGACGCTGACCGGCAAGGACGCCCACACCGGCTCGACGCCCATGCCCAAGCGCCGCAACGCCGGCCTCGGCATGGCGCGCGTGACCGAACTCGTCCACGAAGTCGCGATGGACTACCAGCCCAACGCCGTCGGCGCGATCGGCCACGTGGAGGTCTATCCCAACTCGCGCAACGTCATTCCCGGCAAGGCGGTCTTCACCATCGACATCCGCTGTCCCGACAAGCATGTCCTGGACGAGATGCGTGCGCGCATCGAGGACGGCATCGCCACCATCTGCGAGGCGCTCGACATTTCCTTCGAGGTCGAGCCCGTGGGCCATTTCGATCCCGTCACCTTCGACGAGGGCTGCGTGAAAGCGGTGCGCGACGCCGCCGAGCGGCTCGGCTACTCGCATCGCGACATCGTCTCGGGAGCGGGGCACGACGCCTGCTGGATCAACCGCGTGGCACCCACCGCCATGGTCATGTGCCCCTGCGTCGACGGGTTGAGCCATAACGAGGCCGAGGAGATCTCCAAGGACTGGGCCCGGGCGGGCGCGGATGTGCTGTTCCATGCGGTGGTGGAAACGGCGGGGATCGTTGATTGATGATGGCGGAAGGTTGATAATAAGACTTTCACAAACAGGAGGTCGTCATGGGTCGGCCGAGAGAACTGACGGAAGAGGAGAGGCAGCGCCTGCGCGAGCAGGGTCTTAGGCCGATCGAAATATGGGTTCCGGATCTCGATGCACCTGGAATGGCGGAAGAGTTGAAACGCCAGGCGAAAGCCATAGCGGAAGCCGACGAGAAGGATGGCGTTTTCGAGTGGCTCGCGGCCATTCATGCATTCGACAAGGCGGATGATCGCGATTGAGGAAGGGCGATGTCGTAATCGTTCCCGGCGGACCGGACTATGGCAAAGTCCGCCCGGCAATCGTGGTTCAGGCGGACGCCGTAACGCGCGTGTGGAACAGCTTGATCGTTTGCCCGCTGAGTTCTCATTCGACTGATGTCGAAACATTCGCCCGTATCTCGCTCGAACCCTCGCCGGAGAATGGGTTGCGTCTTTCATCGCAGATAATGGTGGATAAGATCACGACCTATCCACTGGACCGGGTCCGAGGGCCAATCGGGCGGATCGACGATAAGTCGATCGAGGCACTGAACGTATCTCTCGTTCTGCTGCTTGGCCTTTGGTCCACCAATCCGAATTAACAGGGGAACCCATGTCCAAAGTCATCCGAAACGGAACCATCGTCACCGCCGACCGGACCTGGAAGGCGGACGTCCTGGTCAAGCACGACAAGATCGTCGCCATCGGCCACGGCCTCACCGCCGACCACGAGATCGACGCCACCGGCTGCTACGTCATGCCGGGCGGCATCGATCCTCACACCCATCTGGAGATGCCCTTCATGGGCACCTATTCCTCTGACGATTTCGAGAGCGGGACGCGGGCGGCGCTGTCGGGCGGCACGACGATGGTCGTCGATTTCTGCCTGCCGTCGCCCGGCCAGTCGCTGCTCGAAGCCATCGACATGTGGTCGAACAAGTCGACGCGGGCCTGCTGCGACTATTCCTACCACATGGCCATCACCTGGTGGGGCGAGCAGGTCTTCGACGAAATGCAGCAGGTGGTCGACAAGGGCATCACCTCGTTCAAGCACTTCATGGCCTACAAGGGCGCGCTGATGGTCAATGACGACGAGATGTATTCGTCGTTCCAGCGCTGCGCCGAACTCGGCGCGCTGCCGCTGGTCCATGCCGAAAACGGCGACGTCGTCGCGCAACTCCAGCAGAAGCTTCTGGACGAGGGCAACAATGGCCCGGAGGCGCACGCCTATTCGCGTCCTCCCGAGGTCGAAGGCGAGGCGACCAATCGCGCCATCATGATCGCCGACATGGCGGGCGCGCCGCTCTATGTCGTGCACACCTCCTGCGAGCAGAGCCACGAGGCGATCCGCCGGGCGCGCCAGAAGGGCATGCGCGTCTACGGCGAGCCGCTGATCCAGCACCTCGTGCTCGACGAGAGCGAGTATTTCGACAAGGACTGGGACCACTCGGCGCGCCGCGTCATGAGCCCGCCCTTCCGCAACAAGCAGCATCAGGATTCGCTTTGGGCGGGCCTCTCGGCCGGGTCGCTGCAGGTGGTGGCGACCGACCACTGCGCCTTCACCACCGAGCAGAAGCGCACCGGCGTCGGCGATTTCACCAAAATCCCGAACGGCACTGGCGGGCTCGAGGACCGGCTTCCGGTATTGTGGACCAAGGGCGTCAACACCGGCCGCCTGACGATGAACGAGTTCGTCGCCGTCACCTCCACCAACATCGCCAAGATCCTCAACATGTACCCGAAGAAGGGCGCGATCGTCGAAGGCGCGGATGCCGACATCATCGTGTGGGATCCGGAGAAGACCAAGACGATCACCTCCGGTACGCAACAGTCGGCAATCGACTACAACGTCTTCGAAGGCATCGAGGTGAAGGGCCTGCCGAAATACGTGCTGTCGCGCGGCGAGATCGCGGTGGAGAATTTCGAGGTGAAGGCGAAGCCCGGCCATGGACAGTTCGTCGGCCGCGAGCCGCACCAGGCGGTCAACAAGGCGCTGTCGAAATGGAAGGAAGTCACGGCGCCGCGCAAGGTCGAGCGCACGGGCATCCCTGCGAGCGGAGTTCTGAGTTGACGAGAAGAACCGCATTCCTTGCCGGCGCGCTTGCGGCGGGCATGGTCCCGCTTCCCGCACTCGCCCAGACCCTCGATATTGCCGTACCCTACGGCAACGAGGCCGGGTGCCGGGTGGTAAAGGGGGAGGCCCCGAAGAGTGACGAGGCGCTGGTCGTGCGCCCGGACAGGTTCGAGGCGGCGGCCAGCATCTGCGTCTTCGTCCAGGTGCTCGCCGCGCCGGACGGAACCAAGGTCCTCACTGCGCTCTGCGACATCGAGGGCGAGGAGGGGCGCTCGATCAACCATTTCAGCGTCGGGCCGAGCAGGGCCGACCCGAGCGCGCTGACCATCCACGACGAGTACGGTGCGCAGTGGGACGAGGTGAAACCGTGCTCGTGATGACCGGCAGATCGGCGGCCCCGGCCCGCCGGGCCGTTCTGGTTCGGCAGTGGAGTGACGTTCTCCGGCTCGCCTGTGTCGGCGCGGGCAATGGCCGCCGCGGGACCTTCGCGCATGGTGGATGACAGGATGGAAAGCGGGAAAGCGCTGCGGGACGGCGCGGATGGACAAGTCGCGGAAAGCGTCGTGTCGGCGAGCCGCCTCGGCCTGACGTTCGAGACCGCCGACGGTCCGGTGCATGCGCTCTCCGATGTCGATCTCGACATCGGCAAGGGTGAATTCGTCTCCTTCATCGGCCCCTCGGGCTGCGGCAAGACCACCTTCCTGCGGGTCATCGCCGACCTCGAACAGCCGACCGCCGGGACGATCACCGTCAACGGCATGACGCCCGACGAGGCGCGCGAACGCCGCGCCTACGGCTACGTCTTCCAGGCGGCGGCGCTCTATCCGTGGCGCACCATCGAGAAGAACGTCGCCCTGCCGCTCGAGATCATGGGAATGTCGAAGGCCGAGCAGCGCGAACGGGTGAAGCGCACGCTCGACCTCGTCAACCTCTCCGGCTTCGAGAAGAAGTTCCCCTGGCAGCTTTCCGGCGGCATGCAGCAGCGCGCCTCGATCGCCCGCGCGCTCGCCTTCGACGCCGACCTGCTCCTGATGGACGAGCCGTTCGGCGCGCTCGACGAGATCGTCCGCGACCATCTCAACGAACAGCTCCTGGAACTCTGGGCGCGCACGACGAAGACGATCTGCTTCGTCACGCACTCCATTCCCGAGGCCGTCTATCTCTCGACCAAGATCGTCGTCATGAGCCCGCGTCCCGGCCGCGTCACCGACGTCATCGACTCGACCCTGCCGAAGGAGCGCCCGCTCGACATCCGCGAGTCTCCCGAATTCCTTTCCATCGCCCACCGCGTGCGCGAGGGTCTGAGGGCAGGGCACAGCTATGAGGATTGAGTTCGAAGGAGACAGGCGGCGGTCTCGCCGGTGGCCCCCCCACCTCAAATCTCTCCCCGCAAGGGGAGGGGAGCGCGTCATTGCCGGCATGGCACCATGACTGACCGCTTCCACCAAAAGATCATCCCGGTCGCCGTGATCCTCGGCCTGATCGTTGTGGCCTGGTACATCGGCGCCTACGCGCTCAACGCGCCGTTCCAGCGCGATCTCGACCGGCGCGCGGGCGAGACGCCGACCCGGTGGGAGTTCGTGGTCAAGACCATGACGCAGCCCAAGCCGACGCTGCCGGCGCCGCATCAGGTCGCGGTCAACTTCTTCGAGAACACCTTCCTGCGAAAGGTCACCTCCAGCCGCAGCCTCGTCTACCATGCCTGGGTGACGCTCTCCTCGACCCTGCTCGGCTTCGCCTTCGGCACCGCGCTCGGCATCGCGATCGCGGTCGGCATCGTCCACGTCACCAGCCTCGACCGCAGCCTGATGCCCTGGATCATCACCTCGCAGACCATCCCGATCCTCGCCCTCGCGCCGATGATCATCGTCGTCCTCGCGGCCAGTCGGCATCACCGGGCTGATCCCCAAGGCGCTGATCTCGACCTATCTCTCCTTCTTCCCCGTCGCCGTCGGCATGGTGAAGGGCCTGCGCTCGCCCGAAATCACCCATCTCGACCTGATGCGCACCTACAATGCCAGCCCTTCGCAGATTTTCTGGAAGCTGCGGGTGCCGGCCTCCGTGCCCTTCCTGTTCGCCTCGATGAAGGTGGCGGTGGCGGCGAGCCTGGTCGGCGCGATCGTCGGCGAACTGCCGACCGGCGCGGTGGCCGGCATCGGCGCCAAGCTGCTCACCGGCTCCTATTACAGCCAGACCATCGACATGTTCGCCGCGCTCGTCGCCGGCTCTATCGTGGCGGTCCTGCTGGTCAGCCTCGTCGGCTTCGCCGGGCGCATCACCGAACGCGCCATGGGGGTGAGGGCGGGATGACCTCGCTGCGAACCCGTCTCCCCTGGCAGTCGATCCCGGCGCTCCTGCTGTGCCTCGCCGCGCTGTTCGGCCTGCCGCTGGTCGCGGCGCAAGGCGGTGCCGGCACCACCGTCCTCGTCTTTGCTCTCATCGTCGCGGCGGCGCTCCTGCCGCTTGCCGGTCTTCCGAAGCTCGCCGAGGCGTGCGCTCCTCTTCGTCGCGGTGCATGCAGCCGCATGGCTCCTGATCGCCGCCGTCGCCGGCAAGGAAGGCAAGGCCACTTTGGCCTTCTTCGCGCTGGTTGCCGCCGCCTGGCTGCTTGCCTGGCGGCTGGTGACGGTGCTTTCGGAGGTCAGGTCGTCCTCCAGTCGGGTCGACGGCGCGCTGCGGCTGCTCGTGCCGGCGATCTTCGGCGCCTGGCTGCTGATCCTTTGGGAAACGGTCACCCGCGGCGCCGGCGTCCCCTTCATCCTGCTGCCGCCGCCGTGCGCGATCGGCGCGCGCATCGCCAATTCTCTGCCGGTGCTCGCGGCCGACGTGCATCAGACCATCTTCAAGGCGGTGGTGATCGGCTACGCCATGGGCTGCGGCGCGGGCTTTGCTGTCGCCGTCCTGGCCGACCGCTTCCTGTTCCTGCGCCGCGGCCTGATGCCGATCGGCAACATGGTCTCCGCGCTGCCCATCATCGGCATCGCGCCCATCATGGTCATGTGGTTCGGCTTCGACTGGCCCTCCAAGGCGGCGGTGGTCGTGGTCATGACCTTCTTCCCCATGCTGGTGAACACGGTCGCCGGGCTGGCGGCCTCCGGCGCCATGGAGCGCGACCTGATGCGCACCTACGCCGCCGGCTACTGGCAGACGCTGGCCAAGCTGCGGCTTCCCGCCGCGGCGCCCTTCATCTTCAACGCATTGAAAATCAACTCCACTTTGGCGCTGATCGGCGCTATCGTGGCCGAGTTCTTCGGCACGCCCGTGGTCGGCATGGGTTTTCGCATCTCCACCGAAGTCGGCAGGATGAACGTCGACATGGTGTGGGCGGAGATCGCCGTCGCGGCGCTGGCGGGTTCGATCTTCTACGGTGTCCTGGCCCTCCTCGAGCGGGCCGTGACGTTCTGGCATCCGTCTGTCCGCGGTGGATAGACACAACTTCAGAGGGAAAAAGAAACATGAAGAAAACAATCGTTTCCATGCTCGCGGGCGCCATGTCGCTCGCCGCCGTCGCAGGCGCTCGCCGCCGACGAGGTCACGCTGCAGCTCAAGTGGGTCACCCAGGCCCAGTTCGCAGGCTACTACGTCGCCAAGGACAAGGGCTTCTACGAGGAAGAGGGGCTCGACGTCACCATCAAGCCCGGCGGTCCCGACATCGCCCCCGAACAGGTGATCGCCGGCGGCGGCGCCGACGTGATCGTCGACTGGATGGGCGGTGCGCTGGCCGCGCGCGAGAAGGGCGTCGGCCTCGTCAACATCGCCCAGCCGTTCAAGAAGGCCGGCATGGAACTGGTCTGCCCCGCCGATGGCCCGATCAAGTCGGAGAGCGATTTCAAGGGCCATACGCTCGGCGTCTGGTTCTTCGGCAACGAATATCCGTTCTACGCCTGGATGAACAAGCTCGGCTACTCGACCGAAGGCGGGCCCGAGGGCGTCACCGTCCTCAAGCAGAGCTTCGACGTGCAGCCGCTGATCCAGAAGCAGGCCGACTGCATCTCGGTCATGACCTACAACGAGTACTGGCAGCTCATCGACGCCGGCTACAAGCCCGAGGACCTGATCGTCTTCAACTACACCGAAATGGGCAACGACCTGATGGAAGACGGCCTCTACGCGCTCGAGGACGACCTGAAGGATCCCGGCATTCAAGGACAAGATGGTGCGCTTCGTGCGTGCCTCGATGAAGGGCTGGGCATACGCCATCGATAATCCGGAAGAAGCGGCGGAGATCGTCATGGACAATGGCGGCCAGGACGAGAACCACCAGCAGCGCATGATGGGCGAGGTCGCCAAGCTGATCGGCGAGCCGGATGCCAAGCTGCGCGAGGACGCCTACAAGCGCACCGCCGACGCCCTCCTCAATCAGGGCATCATCCAGAAGGAGCCGGAAGGCGCCTGGACGTCGGAGATCACCGACGCGATGTAGTCGTCTCCGACAGGAAACGAAAACTGGAAAGGGGCGGGCGACCGCCCCTTTTTCACGTCGGAAGGCCCCGCCGCCTGCGCGGAGCCCTCCGTCGTTCGTTCCGATGCGATTGCGAAAACCTTCGGGAATCCGAGGACGCTTCCTTAACGCATGGCCGCTACCAATCATGACGGTTGGGCTCGTTTTAGCGGGTGCAGGCAATGTTCCGGAAATTCATGCGGGATGCCCGTGGCGATTATGCAATCGCCACGGCGATAGCGATCGTTCCGATCCTTGGCGCACTTGCGCTGGCGGTCGACTACACGGAAATGTCGCGCGAACGCTCGATCGTCCACAACGCGCTCGACGCGGCCGGCATCGCCGCCGCGCGCTACTACGTCGAAGGCGCGACGAAGGAGGCGACGCTCGCCTACGCCAAGGATTTCTTCATCGCGAACCTGAACGGGATCGACGCGGACGGCGCCTCCTTCTCGCTGGTCCTGCCGAACGAGGAGACCGGCGGCGGCGTCCTGACCCTTTCGGCGAAGCACCGCTTCAAGCCCTATTTCCTCGATGGTTTCGCGGGCGTCATCGGCGCTGACCAGGCGACCCTCGATTTCGAGGCGCAAACCAGGGTGCGGTTGAAGAACACGCTGGAAGTCGCGCTCGTGCTCGATAATTCGGGCTCGATGGACTACACCGGCTCCGGCTCCGGCAAGAAGCGGATCGTGCTGCTGAAGGACGCCGCCAAGCAGCTCATCACCACGCTGGCCGCCCAGGCGAACCAGCTCAAGCAGGTCGACAGGCCGGTCCAGTTCTCGCTCGTTCCATTCGCGGCGTCGGTCAACGTCGGCCCCTCCCACGCAACCGCGACGTGGATGGACGTCGACGGCCGCTCCCCGATCCACCATGAGGACTTCGACTGGACGACCATGCCTTCGACCAAGAAGGTGCAGCTCTCCGGCGGCGTCTATTACAAGAAGGGAGCGGACTGGGGCGCGCAGGAGAACCAAAAGGTCACGCGCTTCACCATGTTCAACGACGTCATGCGCGTCACCGGCAAATCCTGGGCGAGCGACTGGCAGTACGTCTGCACCGAGTACCGCTCCAACGGCTCGTGCCGTACCTATGGCTGGGTCGACAAGGGCGCCTACCAGTATTCCTACGGCGCCTTCGCCTCATGGCAGGGCTGCGTGGAGGCCCGCCCGAATCCATACAATCTGAACGACACCGCGCCCCTCCAGGCGACGCCGGCGACGCTCTTCGTTCCCATGTTCGCGCCCGACGAGACGGACCAGACCACGGGCGGATCGGCGCCCAACAGCTGGTGGAACGACGTGACCACGTCCACCACCGCGTCCACCCGGCAGAAGTACATGCCGAAATATTTCACGCCCGCCGGCGAGGGCACGTCCGCCTCCGCCGCCAGCAGCGGCCCGAACGATTCCTGCACGACCAAGCCGATCACGCCGCTCGTCGACGTCAGCGTTGCCGCCGGCAAGAGCCAGATCGAGGCGGCAATCGACGCCATGGCGCCGCTCGGCGCGACCAATGTCCCCGAGGGCATCGCCTGGGGATGGCGCACCATCTCCCACGCCGCTCCCTTCACCGACGGCCGCGCCGAGAGCGAGAAGGGCAACGACAAGGTCATCATCGTGCTGACGGACGGGGCCAACACCTACTACACGCCGAGTTCGCTGGGCTACAACGACGCGGCCGGGAACAAGTCGACCTATTCGGCCTACGGCTACACCGCCGTGAAGCAGCCGGGCGATTCCTACACCCGCATGTTCATGGGCACCACGGTCGGCAAGACCACCTACGCCAACGACAACTACGGCACCGCCATGACGCAGCAGATGAACGCGCTGTGCGAGACCGCCAAGCAAAAGGGCGTCATCGTCATGACCGTGTCCCTCGATCTCAGCACGTCGAAGAGCGACGAGAAGGCGCAGATCGACGCGCTCAAGGCCTGCTCGTCGGATTCCCGCTTCCGCAAGGACGCTTCGGGTAGTGCGGCCAAGCTCTACTGGAACGCGACCGGCGCCAACCTCGCCGACAAGTTCAAGGAGATCGCCGACGAACTGTCGAACTTGCGCATCGTCGGATAGCGCTGCGGGCCGCCGGTTCCATTTCGCATTGCGCCTTGTTTCGGACATCAGTTCCGCCTATGTAAGCGCCATCGATTTTGCGAATTGAACTTTGTTACCGCGCGGCAGCTCCGCGACAACGACGATCTTCCGTTTCAACGTCGACTTCGAACGCACTGCCGCGCATCCGGCGCGGCGGGCGTCTTTCGTGACCGATTGAAAGGAAATCGTCATGACCACAGGCACCGTAAAGTTCTTCAACGCCACCAAGGGCTTCGGCTTCATTCAGCCCGAAGACGGCTCGACCGACGTGTTCGTTCACGTTTCGGCCGTCGAGCGCGCCGGCATGCGCACCATCGTGGAAGGCCAGAAGCTGACCTTCGACGTCGTCAGGGACAACCGCTCGGGCAAGAACGCCGCGGAAAACCTGCAGGCCGCATAAGGCATTCGTCTTGGCGCCGTGACCGCGGATGTACCGGCACGGCGCAACGAGACGGCAAGGAGAGGTCGGGCCTTCGCCCGGCCTTTTTGTTTCTATACTGGTCCACGGGCCTGATTCGGGCCACATGGCCGATATCCCGGCATCTTGAGCAAGCCGCGACCTTCTGGAGCACGCGTTGGATACAGTCGTCACCTCTTCCCCCGCCGAAAAGGCCAAGCCGTCCTGGACCGCGCTGCTGGCGCAGTACAGGGAGCCGAGCACCGCCCGCAGCACGTTCGAGATCGTCGTGACCGTGGTCCCGTTCGTCGCCCTTTGGGCGCTGGCAGCACTCGGGGTGGTGTACGGCCACTGGTGGAGCCTCGTACTCACGGTGCCCGCGGCCGGCTTTTTGGTGCGCCTGTTCGCGCTGCAGCACGATTGCGGCCATGGCACGCTGTTTTCTCGACGCAGCGCCAACGACTGGACCGGCCGCGTCATCGGCGTCTTCACGCTTACCCCTTACGACTACTGGCGCCGCACCCATGCGGTCCACCACGCCTCGGCCGGCAATCTCGATCGGCGCGGCATCGGCGACGTCGACACGCTGACGGTGCGCGAATACCGCGCCTTGCCTTGGCTCGGTCGCGTGCGCTATCGGCTCTATCGCCATCCTGTCGTCATGTTCGGCCTCGGCCCGGCCTGGCTGTTCCTGTGCCAGTACCGCCTGCCGGTCGGACTGATGCGCGCCGGTGTGGTGCCCTGGGTGTCGGCGATCGCCACCAATCTCGGCATCGCCGTCCCGGTTGTCGCGATGATCTGGCTCGTCGGGCTCGTCCCGTTCCTCGTCGTGCAGGTGCCCATCACCATCCTGGCGGCCACCGCGGGCGTGTGGCTGTTCTACGTCCAGCACCAGTTCGAGGAGACGCACTGGTCGGGCGAGGGCGAATGGAGCTTTCAGCACGCCGCCCTGCACGGCTCCTCGCATTACGATCTGCCATGGCCGCTCGCCTGGATCACCGGCAATATCGGGATCCACCACGTCCATCATTTGTCTGCGAAGATCCCGTTCTACCGGTTGCCGGAAGTCCTGCGCGACCATCCCGACCTGCGCAACGTCGGCCGCATCACGCTCCTCGAAAGCCTCAAATGCGTGAAACTCGTCCTGTGGGACGAAAATGCCCGCCGGCTGGTCTCTTTCAGGGACGCCCGCGCCGCGGCTTGAGACGGCGGGGTCAGCGCGGAGCGCTCTTCGGCGAGCGCCCGGACGGGCCTGGTCGCCATTTTTGACGGGCGCCTGGTATCACCTGATGACACGGGACTTCGCCTTGGAAGGTGCCGGCCCGTCAGCGGAAGGATTCGCGGTGAATCACCTGTACCCGCTCCTGGCTGACGGCGCCGTATTCGAACAGGAAGAACAGGACCAGCGACAGCCGGGCGACCTTGATAAACATCCGGATAGGTTTCCATGAAGATTGTCCGTGCGGACATCGAAGCCTTGGCACCCGACGGTAAACGTTCTCTTAAGCGTCCTGCTCGACCGCCCCTCAGAACTTCAGCCGTGCCCGCTCTCTTGCCCGGAACGCGGCGGGAGTTTCGCCTTCGTGCTTGCGGAAGAAGCGGCTGAAATAGGCGGGATCGGAAAAGCCGAGGCCGAGCGCGATCGACTGCGCCGGCAGGAAGGTGAAGACGAGGTCGCGCCGGGCCTGCTCCATCAGGTACAGGTCGATCAATCCCTGCAGGCTGCGCCCGGTCCTTGCCCGTGCGATGCGGTTCAGGTGCGCGGCCGAGACGCCGATCCGTTCTGCATAGAAGCCCACCGGCAGGTGCTCGCGACAATGGGTGCCGATCAGGACTGCCAGTTCCTCCAGCCGGGTCTGGTCGCGGTCTCCTCCATCTGCCCCGCGACCGGCCCGCGGCTCCCCGGCCCGGGCGAGATCGATCACGGCCGAGGTCACCAGGGCATCGAGCAGGATCATGCGGGCCATGCCGTGGCCGGCCATCTCTGTCTCGATGCGGCGCAGGCTCGCCAATGCCTGCGGCGCACGCGTCTGCGCATCGGCGATCACGCGCGGCGCGGCGCAGAAGGCGGCGACGTCGCTGCTGGCGGCGCAGAGCGCGTCCAGCCGCTCCCGCACGACGGTGACCACCAGCCCGCCGATGTCGCGGGAAAACCGGAACCCGTGCACTTCGCCGGGCGGCATGAAGATCGCGGTCGAGGCGCCGAAGGGGAAATACCGGCCGTTGCCGAGAACCTCGCCACTGCCGTCCGAAATGTACAACATCTGGAAGAAGGCCTGGTGGCGATGCGGCCGGATCTCCCATTCGTGCAGGCGGCTGCGCTCCGGGATCGTTTCGCAATGCAGCAGGAATTCGCCGCTGCGGTCGGCGGCCTCGCCGTAGAGCCGGTAGTTAGGGACAGGGCGGTTCATGGGCGCGGTCATCCGATCAATGCGCGGATAGTGCAAGGGTTTGCGCGGACTGTCCATTGAGACGTCCGCCGCCTTCGTCCACTCAGGCATTCGGGTGGAGGCATCAGGAGGAACCATGCGCACGCAGGTCGTCATCATCGGGTCGGGGCCGGCGGGCCTGCTGCTCGGGCAGTTGCTCACCAATTCGGGCATCGACAACGTCATCCTCGAACGCGTCACCAGGGACTACGTGCTGTCGCGTATTCGCGCCGGCGTGCTGGAGGAGGGCATGTGCGACATGCTCGACGAGGCAGGCGCCGGCCAGCGCATGCATGCAGAAGGCCTGCCGCACGACGGCTTCGACCTCGCCTTCGACGGCAGGCGTCACCGCATCGACCTGCATGGGCTGACCGGCGGCAAGCGCGTCATGGTGTATGGTCAGACGGAGGTCACCCACGACCTCATGGACGCGCGCGAGGCGACCGGCGGCGTCACCGTCTACGAGGCGGCCGACGTGACGCCGCACGATTTCGACGGCGAGCACCCCTATGTCACCTATCGCGAGAACGGCACGGAAAAGCGTATCGACTGCGACTTCATCGCAGGCTGCGACGGCTATCACGGGGTGGCGCGGAAATCGGCGCCGGAGGCGCTGCTGAGGACCTACGAGCGCGTCTATCCGTTCGGCTGGCTGGGCATCATCGCCGACGTGCCGCCTGTGAACCACGAACTGATCTATGCCAATCATCCGCGCGGCTTCGCGCTCTGCTCCATGCGCTCCAACACGCGCAGCCGCTACTACGTGCAGGTGTCGCTGTACGAGAAGGTGGAGGATTGGCCGGACGAACGGTTCTGGGACGAGATCCGCCGCCGCCTGCCGGAAGAGGCGGCAGGGAAGATGACGACCGGTCCCTCCATCGAAAAATCCATCGCTCCGCTGCGCTCCTTCGTGGCCGAGCCGCTTCGCTTCGGCCGCCTGTTCCTGGTCGGCGATGCCGGCCACATCGTGCCGCCGACCGGCGCCAAGGGGCTCAACCTTGCCGCCAGCGACGTGCGCTACCTGTTCGACGGATTGCGCGACTTCTATCAGGAGAAATCCGCAGCCGGCATCGACGGCTATTCGGAACGGGCGCTGAGGCGCATCTGGAAGGCGGAGCGCTTCTCGTGGTGGATGACGTCGCTGATGCACAAGTTCCACGAGTCTGGCGATTTCGGGCAGAAGATCCAGGAAGCGGAACTCGACTATCTCGTGCACTCGCGCGCAGCCTCGATGTCACTCGCCGAAAACTATGTCGGGCTGCCGTACTGAGTTCGGCGCAGCGACGGCGGGCGGCACATTGATCTGCATCAAGGAAGCACGTCCCGGAAACTCCGAAAGCTGCCGGAAAACCTGTTTCCTGCGATGGCGCTTCCCGGTTATGTATACACGGGTCTGATCAGGGAGAGCCATGTGGCCGAGAAAAACGCGAAATCTCCGCGGTACGAGCAGGGAATGGCGACGAGGCGGAGCGTCCTGGGCTCCGCTCATGTCGACAAGGCCGAGGCCAGGAAGACCGGTTTCGACGAGCCGTTCCAGGACCTGATCACCGAGGCCGCCTGGGGCCATGTCTGGTCGCGGCCGAACTGGACCAGGCGCGAGCGCTCGATCGTCACGCTGGCGCTGCTGGCCGCGCTCGGTCACCACGAGGAGGTCGCCATGCACGTGCGCGCCACCGCCAACACGGGTGCGACAGCGGACGACATTCGCGAAGCCATGCTGCACGTGGCAATCTATGCCGGGGTGCCAGCGGCGAACCATGCCATCAAGATCGTCAAGCAGACGCTAGCCGAAATGGAGGAGACCAAGACATGAACGAGAGGGTGGACCTTTCCAACCGCAGACCGGAAACGGGATCGTTCTTCCAGCGCGACCGCGAATGGCATCCGCCGGCATATACGCCGCAGTACAAGACGTCGGTGCTTCGCTCGCCGCAGAAGGCACTGCTTTCGCTCGACAACACGATCAGCGAGATTACCGGCCCGACCTTCGGCCACAACATCCTGGGCGAACTCGACAACGACCTGATCCACAATTTCGCCAAGTCGGGCGAGAGTGCCATAGGCGAGCGCATCATCGTCTACGGGCGCGTCCTCGACGAGCGCGGCAAGGGCGTCCCGAACGTGCTGGTGGAGTTCTGGCAAGCCAATGCCGGCGGCCGCTACCGCCACAAGAAGGACGGCTACCTGGCGCCGCTCGACCCCAACTTCGGCGGCTGCGGCCGCACGATCACCGGCGAGGACGGCTTCTACACGTTCCGTACCATCAAACCCGGCCCGTATCCCTGGCCGAACGGCGTCAACGACTGGCGCCCGCGCCACATCCATCTCGCCATCTTCGGCAATGGCTTCGCCCAGCGCCTGATCACCCAGATGTACTTTGAAGGTGATCCGCTGATCTGGAAATGCCCGATCGTGTCGACCATCCCGAGCAAGGAAGCGATCGAGGCGCTGATCGCACCGCTCGATATGGAATCCACCATTCCCATGGACGCCATGGCCTACAAGTTCGACATCGTGCTGCGCGGCCGCCGCTCGACGCTGTTCGAGAACCGGCTGGAGGGGAATTGACCATGCAGTATCTGGAACGCCTGAAGGAAACGCCCTCGCAGACTGCGGGGCCCTACGTCCACATCGGGCTGACGCCGAATTTCTGCGACATCGGCGGCGTATACGAGACCGATCTCGGCACGCATATGGTCAACGACAAGACCAAAGGCGAGCGCGTCACGGTGAAGTCTCGTGTGATCGACGGTTCCGGCACGGCGCTGCGCGACGCGCTGGTGGAGATCTGGCAAGCCGACGCCGACGGGCTCTACAATTCGCCTTCGGAAATGCGCGGTTCCGCCGATCCGAACTTCACCGGCTGGGGGCGCTGCCCGGCCGATATGGACACCGGCGAATTCGTCTTCGAGACGATCAAGCCCGGCCGGGTGCCGTTTCGCGACGGCCGGCCGCAGGCGCCGCACATCACCTTCTGGATCGTGGCGCGCGGCATCAACCTCGGTCTTCACACCCGCATGTATTTCGGCGACGAGGAGAAGGCGAACGCCGAGGATCCCGTCCTTCAACGCATCGAGCACAAGGTGCGGGTGCCGACCCTGATTGCGAAGCGGGAAGGCAACGTCTACACGTTCGACATCCATCTCCAGGGGGAGAAGGAAACCGTCTTCTTCGACATCTGAGAACTGCCCGACTTCATGCCCGCATCGCCCTTCGACCATCCCTTCCTGTCCGGTCTGCTGGGCGATGCCGAAACGGCGGCGTTCTTCACCGCCGAGGCGGAACTGCAGGAAATGCTCCGCTTCGAAACGGAGCTGGCGCGGGCGGAGGCGGCTGAGGGGGTGATCCCCGCCGAGGCGGCGGACCGGATCGGCGAAGTCCTTGCAGGGTTCACGCCGGACCCGGCAAGACTGAGAGACGGTGTCGGGCGCGATGGCGTCGTCGTGCCGGAACTCGTCAGACAGTTGCGCAGCGCGATCGATGGCGACGAAGCCGCGCACGTGCACTTCGGTACGACCAGCCAGGACGTCGTCGACACCGGGCTGGCGATCCGTCTTGCCCGCCTCCTCGAACTCTTCGACCGGCGTCTCGCCATACTGATCGCCGATCTGGGATCGCTCGAGAAGCGGGATGGAGCCGCGCAGGTCATGGCGCACACGCGAATGCAGGCCGCCATTCCCGTCGCGGCGGCGCGCAAGATCGCAAGCTGGCGCGATCCGCTGGAGCGGCACCGCAAACGTCTTCCTGCGGTTCGCGATGGCGTAGCGGTGCTTCATCTGGCGGGCGCGGCCGGGACGCTGGAAAAGCTCGGCGACAAGGGCGACGCGATATCGAGGCGGCTTGCCGATGCGCTGCATCTCGCGGCCATCGACCATCCCCGCCACTCCGAACGCGACGGCATCGCCGAACTCGCGTCCTGGCTCTCGCTCGTCACCGGCAGCCTCGGCAAGATGGGCCAGGATATCGCGCTGGCGGCCCAGAGCGAGGTCGGCGAAATCCGGCTCGCCTCGGGCGGCGGCTCGTCGGCCATGCCGCACAAGGTCAATCCGGTCGGCGCCGAGACGCTGGTTGCGCTCGCCCGCTTCAACGCCACGCTGCTTTCCGGCTTGCACCAGTCCCTGGTGCACGAGAACGAACGCTCCGGCGCCGCCTGGACGCTGGAATGGATGCTGCTTCCGCAGATGGCGGCTGCCTGCGGGGCCGCGCTCGTCACGGCGACGAAGCTGGCGGGGGACGTCTCCTTCCATGCGCGGGACGCCGACGGGTGAGGGAACGCTCGATCGTCGTCTATTGCGGTCTGCTCATGTCGATTTCCTCCTTCTCGGTGGACATCACGCTGCCGTCATTCGGCACGATGACCCGTGATTTCGGCGCGCCGTTCGAACAGGTCCAGTGGACCATCTCGCTCTACATGATCGGCGCCGGCATCGGGCAGCTGATCTGGGGATCCGTATCGGACCGCTTCGGCCGCCGTCCGGCACTCGCGGCAGGGCTCGGCCTCTTCCTGGTCGGATGCCTTGTCGCGGCGCTTTCCCCAACCATTCATCTGCTGCTGGCAAGCCGTGTCCTGCAGGGCCTCGGCGCGGCCTCGGCGATAGCGTCGTCCCGCGCGATCATTCGCGACCGGCACTCCGGCGAGGAACTCGCCCGCAACCTGGCGCTCGCAACCGCGATATTCGCGGTCGGGCCGATCCTGGCGCCGCTCATCGGCGCGGCGGTCGCCGCGCTGTCCGGCTGGCGCTTCATCTTCCTCGGGCTGGCGATCTTCGCCGGCGGTCTGCTGGTCGTGTTGCCGCGGCTGCCGGAAACGCTGCGCACGCCCTCTGCCGAGGCGACCCGGCCACGTGTCTTCCTGCAAAGGGCCGGGCGCCTGCTGAACCATCCGCAGTCGCGGCATTTCCTGTTCCTGTCGGCCATCATCATGTCGTCGATGCTGTTGATTCTGGCGGCTACACCGCGCATCTACGAGCATGCATTCGGGCTGACCGGAACCGCGTTCGCGCTCTACTTCGCCTTCCACGGTTTCGGCATCATCATCGGGCAGGCGGCGAACCGTCGGCTCATCCGGCGCATCGGCATCGTCGATGCGATGGTCGCGGGCAACCTCGTCCTGCTGCTCTCGGTGCTGCTGATGCTGGCGGCGATCTGGGCCGGGATGATGAACCCGCCGGTCATGACGGCGCTGCTCATTCTCTATGCGACCAGCTACCTCATCGTCTATTCCAACGCTGCGGCGATGGTGCTCGACCCGCATGGCGACATCGCCGGCTTCACGGCGGCCTTCTACGGCTTCGTCAGCCAGATCGGCTCGGCGGCGATCGTGGCGGTACTCGTCGTCCTGACGGGCGACAGCGTCAGCGCGTTCTGCTGGACGCTGCTCGCCATCTGCACGCTCTGCCTGGCTGGCCTGCTCGCGTGGAGGCGCGGAGGAGAGCGGCGGAATTGAGATCGCCGCCCTCTGTCACGAACTACATCGCGTTCATCGTCAGGAGTTCGTAGGTCGCGACCTGCTCGCCGTCCTGATTGGTCACCGCCACGTCCCAGCGCACCTCGCCGTACTCGGCATTGCGCTGCGTCTTCGATTTTGCCGTCAGCCGCACCTTCAACGCGTCGCCGGGCGAGACCGGCTTCATGAAGCGCAGGGTGTCGAGACCGTAATTGGCGAGCACCGGGCCGGGTGCGGGGTCGACGAACAGCCCAGCCGCGAAGGACAGGATCAGGTAGCCGTGCGCGACGCGGCCGGGGAAGAACGGATTTGCCTTCGCCGCCTCCTCGTCCATGTGGGCGTAGAAATTGTCGCCGGTGAACTCGGCGAAATGTTCTATGTCGGCGAGCGTCACCTCGCGGGAGGCCGTCTCCAGCGTATGGCCGATCTCCAGTTCCCCGAAGGTCATCCGGAAGGGATGGACATCCTTCGGCAGGGTCTTCGATCCGGGCACGAAGGTCTTCGGTGATGCCGGCAAGCAGGTCCGGGCTCGCCTGGATCGCCGTGCGCTGCATGTAGTGCATGACGCCGCGGATGCCGCCCATCTCCTCGCCGCCGCCGGCCCGTCCCGGTCCGCCATGGACGAGATGGGGCAGGGGCGAGCCGTGGCCGGTCGCCTCGCGGCCGGTGTCGCGGTCGGCGAAATAGAGCCTGCCGTGCCAGGCGCCGGAGGCCAGCACGACCTTGCGGGCGACCTGTGGATCGTGCGTGAAGACCGAGGCGACCAGGGAGCCCGAACCGCGATTGGCCAGTGCGGTCGCATGGTCGAGGTCGCGGTAGGCCATGACGGTAGAGACCGGTCCGAATGCCTCGACCGAATGCACTTTCTCGGCATTGTCCGGATCGTCGCAGGCAAACAGCATCGGCGAGACGAAGGCGCCGCCCGCATCGACGCCGGCCGGGGAGGAACCGTCGGTGTTGCCGAAGACGAGCCGGGCTTGCGAGCCGATCAGGCGGGCCTTCTCCAGCACGTCCTCGCGTTGCGCGAGGCTCGCCAGCGCGCCCATCTTCGTGGCTTCGGCGCGCGGATCGCCGATGACCGTTTTCGCCAGCCGGTCCGAAATCGCCTCGATGACGGCGTCGCGATGCTCGGCTGGAACCAGCACACGGCGGATGGCCGTGCACTTCTGGCCGGCCTTGGCCGTCATCTCGCGATGCACCTCGCGCACGAAGGTATCGAACTCCGGCGTGCCCGGCGCGGCGTCCGGCCCCAGGATGGTGGCGTTGAGCGAGTCCTGCTCGGCCACGAATCGCACGGCATTCCCGAGCAGGTTTTCGTTCGAGCGCAGCATGCCGGCGGTGGCCGCCGAGCCGGTGAAGGAGACCACGTCCTGCGAGCCCAGGCGGTCGAGCAGGTCGCCGGTCGAGCCGGCGACGAACTGCACCGCGCCGTCCGGCAGGATGCCGGCTTCGACGATCATCCGGAACGCAGCCTCGGCAAGCCAGGCCGTGGCCGATGCCGGCTTGACGATCGCCGGAACGCCGGCAAGCAGCGTCGGCGCGAGCTTCTCCAGCATGCCCCAGACCGGGAAGTTGAAGGCGTTGATGTGCACCGCCACGCCCTGCAGCGACGTTGCCACGTGCTGGCCGAGAAAGGCCCCCGTCTTGCCGAGCTGCTCGAGATTACCATCGATGTAGATCACGTCGTCCGGCAGTTCGCGCCGTCCCTTGGAGGCGTAGACGAACATGGTGCCGATGCCGCCGTCGATGTCGATCATCGAATCGGCCTTGGTCGCGCCGGTGTCGTAGGAGAGCTCGTAGAGCGCGTCGCGACGCTCGTTGAGATACTGCGCCAGCGCCTTCAGCATCGCGGCACGCTGGTGGAAGGTGAGGCTTCGCAGCGCCGGTCCGCCGACCTTGCGCGCGTGGTCGGTCATGGAGCCGAAATCGAGCCGAGCGCCGATCTCGGCCATCACGCGGCCGTCGACGGCGCTCTTCAGCTGCGAAACCTTGCCCGAAGGCGCGACCCACTTGCCGGCGGCAAAGCTGTTCAGGGAGAGGACGGTCATCGGAAAACTCCTGTCGTTCAGGCGACTTGCGCTGGCAGCTTCGAAAACCCGCGAAACCTCACGCGGCCGGTGCGTCTCGGCTCGCCGGCCAGACGATAATCGGGAAAACGTTCGAGGAAGCGGGAAACCGCGATGCGGCCTTCCATGCGCGCCAGCGAGAAGCCGGCGCACAGGTGCGGGCCCTGGGCGAAGGCGAGATGGCGGTTCGGCTTGCGGCCGACATCGAGCCGGTCCGGATCGGGAAACTGGCGCGGGTCGCGGTTGGCCGCGCCGATCGCCAGATGAATGCGCGTGCCTGGCTCGATCGTCTCGCCGTGGAATTCGCACGCCTCCACGGTCATGCGGTTGCCGAGCTGGTTCGGGCTCTGGAAGCGCAGGAACTCGTCGACCGCCGTGTCGATCAGTTGGGGATCTTCCATGAGCCGGCGGCGCTCCTCGGGCCATTGCGTGAGCTCGTGCAGCGCATTGCCGATCAGGTTGGTCGTGGTCTCGTGGCCGGCATTGAGGATGAAGATGCAGTTCTGCAGGAGTTCCGTGTCGGAAAGCAGTTCTCCGTCATTGCCGTTGATCAGGCGCGTCAGCACGTCGGTGGCGGGATCGCCGGGACTGGCGCGCCGCTTTGCCGCCAGTTCGCCGAGGTAGGCCTTGAAGTCGGTCACGGCGCGGTTGCCGCGCTCCTTCTGGTCGGGCGTCAGCACCGGCTCCAGCGCGCCGAGGATCGACAGCGACCAGTCGCGCAACGGCCCGCGCTCCTCGTGCGGCATGACGAACAGGTTGCCGATCACCTCGATGGGAATGGCGGCGGCGAAATCCTCGATGAGGTCAGCCTCGCCCTTCTCGCCGACGCGGTCCAGCAGCCGGTCCACCAGCGCGACGAGGCCCGGCTCCATTGCGGCGATCGCCTTCGGCGTCAGCGCGCCCATCATGATCTTGCGCACGCGCGTGTGAAGCGGCGGATCGTTGAAGACGAGGCTCGTCGTGTGGTGCTCGTAAAGCGGCGTGTGGCCGAACTTCGGCAGGAATTCCACCTTCTTGTCGGAGGAGAAGGTTTTCGTATCCCTGTAGACGCGGTCGAGATCGGCATGGCGCGAGAGCATCACCGAACCGTCCGGGAACCGCTTCAGGGGCGCGTGCTCGAGCAGTGCGCAGTAGACCGGGAAGGGGTCTTCCGAAAATTGCGGCGGCAGCGCGTTGATGTCGAATTCCTCGGCGAGGCAGCTTTCCGCCCGCATGTCTTCGCTCCTCCCAGGCGGCCTGACCAATGGCTTTTCGGTCGGCTTGTGTATTATTGACCGGCCGGTCGGTTTATGCAAGTCTTTCGCCGAAGTCGCCCGGGAGGAAGCGGGCAGGGGAGGCTCGGATGGCATTGTCGGCGGAGGAAATCGCCAGGCGCTCGGCGGACGCCATGTGGGCGAACGACGACGCCTCGAAATGGCTCGGCGCCTCGCTCGACGCCGTCGGTCCAGGCACCGCGACCATGTCCATGGCGGTGGAAAAGCACCACACCAACGGGCACGACATCTGCCACGGCGGCTACATCTTCACGCTGGCCGATTCGGCCTTCGCCTTCGCCTGCAATTCCTACAACCAGATCGTGGTGGCGCAGCACAACGTCATCACCTTCATCGCACCCGGCAAGCTGGGCGACCGGCTGGAGGCGACGGCGAAGGAAATCGCCCGCTTTGGCCGGTCGGGCATCTACGACGTTCGCGTGACCAGTCAGGACGGCAGGCTGATCGCCGAGTTTCGTGGCGCCTCGCGGGCGATCGAGGGCAGGCATTTCGACGAGGACGCGGCTTAAGCCGGATGGAGCAAGACGCGGCTTGAGCAGCATGGGGCAAGACGCAGCCTGAACTTCGCGGTCTGGGGGCGACCCCGGGAGGAACGACATGAAAGATCTGACACCGAACAGGCAGGACCTCGACCCGATCGAGATCGCCTCGCGCGACGAGATCGGGGCGCTGCAGCTTTCGCGGCTGAAATGGTCGCTCAGGCATGCCTACGACAACGTGGCGCACTACAGGAAGAGCTTCGATGCCGCCGGCGTTCATCCGGACGATCTCAGGCAGCTTTCGGACCTGAAGAAATTCCCGTTCACGTCCAAGCAGGACCTGCGCGAGAACTATCCTTTCGGGATGTTCGCGGTGCCGCGCGAGAAGGTGGTGCGCGTGCATGCCTCGTCGGGCACGACCGGCAAGCCGACTGTCGTCGGCTACACCCGCAACGATCTCGACGTGTGGGCCGAATGCGTGGCCCGCTCGATGCGCGCTTCGGGCACGAGGCCGGGCGACATCGCCCACATCTCCTACGGATACGGCCTCTTCACCGGCGGGCTCGGCGCCCACTACGGCGCGGAGCGGCTCGGCTGCACCGTCATCCCCTGTTCAGGCGGCATGACGGCGCGGCAGGTCACTCTGATCGAGGATTTCCGGGCCACCACGATCATGGTCACGCCCTCCTACATGCTTTCCATCCTCGACGAATACCGCGCCCAGGGCCTCGACCCGCGCAAGAGCCCGCTTGAGATCGGCATCTTCGGCGCCGAACCCTGGACCAATGCCATGCGGGCGGAGATCGAGGAAGCCTTCGACATGCACGCCGTCGACATCTACGGCCTGTCGGAGGTTATGGGGCCGGGCGTCGCCAACGAGTGCGTCGAGACCAAGGACGGACTGCACATCTGGGAGGACCATTTCTATCCGGAGGTGGTCGATCCCATCACGGGCGATCCGGTCGACGAGGGCGGGCAGGGCGAACTCGTCTTCACGTCGCTATCCAAGGAAGCCTTCCCGGTCATCCGCTACCGCACGCGCGACCTCACGCGTCTCCTGCCGGGGACGGCGCGCACCATGCGGCGGATGGAAAAGATCACCGGCCGCTCCGACGACATGATGATCCTGCGCGGCGTCAACGTCTTCCCGACCCAGATCGAGGAGCAGATCCTTGCCGTGGAAGGGCTGGCGCCGCACTTCCAGATCGAGCTGGTGCGCGAGGGGCGCATGGACGAGATGATCGTGCATGTCGAGGCGACGCTGACGCACACCGCCGATGACGCCCGCATGAGCGTCGGCCACAGGCTGCGCGAACGGATCAAGGACGTGGTCGGCGTCAGTGTCCGGGTCAACGTCACCGAGCCGGAGAAGGTCACGCGCAGCCAGGGCAAGGCACAGCGCATCGTCGACAACCGGCCGAAGGAATAAGGTGGCCCGGACCCGCGCCAAGGACTACGACGACAAGCGCCAGGCCATGCTGCACCAGGCGGCAAGCGTCTTCGCGCGCGACGGCTACGACCGTGCTTCCATGTCCGGTCTCGCCGCCGAGTGCGGCGTGTCGAAGGCGCTGCTCTACCACTACTACGCCTCCAAGGAGGCGCTGCTCTTCGACATCATCAACTCGCATCTGGAAGAACTTGTCGACGCAGTGGACGCGGCCGACGATCCCGGTCTGCCTCCGCAGGAGCGGCTGGAGCGGCTCGTCGCCGCGCTGCTCGAGGCCTACCGGGACGCCGACGCCGAGCACAAGTTGCAGGTCGGCGCCATGCAGTTGCTGCCCGAGGCGGACCAGGCGCAGCTAAAGACGCTGGAGCGCGATCTCGTCGGGCGTTTCGCTGCCGCGATACGTGCCGTCGAACCCGCAATCTTCGAAGGGACGCCGCTGCTCAAGCCGGTGACGATGAGCCTCTTCGGCATGCTGAACTGGTTCTACATGTGGTTCCGCGACGGCGGCCCCGTCAGCCGCCGCGATTATGCCGGGCTCGCCACGAAGCTGCTCGTCGGTGGGGTACGCGGCCTGCGGGACCGGTCCTGAACTGGCGACCGGCGCAGTCGGAGCATCCCCGCTGCGTCATCCCGGAAGGCGGAACGAGCGGAGCGAGGAACGGCTATCCGGGATCCATTCCGAAGGCCTGGATCGCGACGCGCTTACACAACGATCTTCCAGTAGGAGTCCTTCAGGACGACCTTCCCGTCGCGGAAGTGATAGAAGTCGCAGCCGCGAACCTTCACAGGCTCGCCCGCCTTCGTGGTTCCCGTGAGCAGCCATCTCGACATTCCGACGTCGCCGTCGACATGGTGGCTGGCGTCCGCGTAGTGCACGTCGGGCAGACCTTCGAACCGGGTCATCAGCGTCGACCGGACCTTTTCATGGCCTTCCGCTCGCAGTCCGAACGGTTCGGGGCCGCGCGGCATCTGGAGCGCGCAATCCTCCGCGAAGAAACCCATGATCCGGTCGATGTCATGCGCATTGAAGGCATCGACCAGACCTTCCAGCGCATCCAGTATCTGCTGCCTGTCCGTCATGTCGGTGTTCCGCCTCACGTCGGGAATGCTAGCCATAGCACGTTTCGCCGCGGCTTCATCTGGCCGACTTGCTACCCGTGCGCTGTCTCTGGAGAAAGCAGCTTCTTGCCTGATGCGAACCGGGCATGCCATCTGGACGCAATGGATATCGAGCCACGATCCGCGCCCATGATCCTCGATCGCATGATCGACCGCCTGCACGAGCGCGGCCGGCTGCGGGTCTGGTCGCTGGTCATTACCGTGTTCGGCGATGCGATCCTGCTGCGCGGTGGCCGGGTCGGCCTGTCGACGCTGCAAGCGCTGATGGCGCGGCTGCGCATCGAACCCGGCGCCGTGAGAACGGCGATGTCGCGGCTCGCGGCCGACCACTGGGTGACGCGCGAGCGCGATGGCCGCAACAGCTACTATCGTTTGGCGGACGAGGGGCGGCATGCCTTCGATCTCGCCACGCGGCGCATCTATGCCGCGGGTCCGCCGGGATGGGACGGCCGCTGGATCGTCGCCGTGGCGCCAGAAGGCGAGGGCGGCAAGCGAAGCGGACGCGACCTTGCGCTCGGCGAACTGGGCTTCGTTCCCACCGGCCCGAGGGCCTGGCTGAAGCCGCACACCCAAGGTTCCGATCCTCTTGAAGATCTTCCCGAAGACCTGCTCGTCATCGACGGCGCCGCCGTGCGCATCCCCGACAAGGTCGGGCGGCTCTGGCAACTCGGCGGGGTCGCAGACGCCTATGGCGCCCTGCGGGAAGAGCTTTCCCCGCTCGCAGACGCGTTGTCGCGCGGCAGCGCGCTTGCACCACTGGACGCGATGGCCGCGCGCGTGCTGGTCAACCATTCCTGGCGCCGCATCGTGCTGCGCGACCCGGGCCTTCCCGCCGCGCTGCTGCCCGAAGACTGGCCGGGCGAGGACGCACGCAGGATCGTGCGGGACGTCTACTCGGCGCTGGCCGGGCCGAGCGAGGCATGGCTCGACGAGGTAGGAATGCCGGGGCAGGCGGAGCCGGAGCTGTTTCAGGGGCGTTTCGGGGGGATTTGAGAGCGTCCGCTATCCCTGATCGTCTGGGAATTCTGAAAGACGACGCTCCATCCGGAGCACGGCTTTCGAAACTTCCGGCAAGTGGAGGCGCAGGATCGCGAGCATCGTGGTGTCGTCGATCCGGTAATATTCGTGCCGAAGCAGATTTCCAATCCCGATGATGTCTTTCCAGGGGATGCCCGCTTCGCTCTCGCGAAGCCATGCCGGGAGCGACTTGGCGGCTTCCGAGATAATGCCAACCGCGCGTTCGAGTGCCCGGCGATGGATGTAGCTGCCGATGATTTCGTCGTCCGGCGTATCGGCAACCGAGGCGATCAGCGCCTCGACTTCATGTCTTATGTGGTGAAGTCGCACGAGCGGGGACTTCGCCGAGGGCATCAGAAGATCCGGATCGCTTCGTTTTCGATGGTAGAGCGATACTCCGGGACGATGTTCTCGGTCGTTCCGTAGCCGATCGGCACGTCCGGCAACTGTTGTTCGAGGAGGTGATAAGGCGCCATGTACCTGCTCAGATCGCCCAACTGGCCTGAAGCAAACTCCACGATGATGTCTATGTCGCTGTCTGCCCTGGCTTCGTCCCGGGCGTAGGAGCCATAGAGATAAAGGGCGACGACGCCCTTGTCCCGCAGGGCGGGTTCGACGGCCTTCAGACGTGCGATGACGAATTTCTTGTCCATGCCATCAAGATAGTACGCGTTCGGGCTCCCGTCACGGGTCCGTCTCACTCCTCCAGATACGCAAACGCACTCGTCGCCGTGACGGCTATCTTTTCCTCGCCCTTCGCGCGCATCTCCACCTTCGTGTAGGCCATGCGCTTGCCGTTGGAGAGCACGTCGACCCTGATCTCGACCTCGCCGGGTTTCAGCGGCCGGATGAAGTGGGTGGTCAGGTCGACCGTCGTGCACACCCGGAAGCGGCCGTTCATCGCCGCCAGCGCCACGACCGAGCAGGTGTCGGCCGCCGCCGCCGTCGCCTGGCCGCAGATGACGCCGCCGACATGGACCAGCGCCCGGTTTTCCGGCAGGACGAAACTGCCGCCCTTGTCGTCGAAGGCCACCGGTTTCAGCCCCATCTCGACGATCCACGGCGCGAAAACCCGCGCCAGCGTCTCCTCCGCCTCCCTCGCTCCGAATGCCGTCACGTCATGCCTCGCTTTTTATGTTACGAAAACTTGAAATCTAGCCCGTTTTTCGTTACATATTCCCGAACGGGCGGATCTGCTATCATCCGACCATGGAGGAGATGCGATGTACAGCCAGGGACTGATCGGCGCGAAGACCGAAACGACCGAAGACGAGGCCTTTCTTGCTGCTTTCCAGGCGCGCATCGACGCCGAGGAGAAGATCGAGCCGAACGACCCGATGCCGGAGGGCTATCGCCGCACGCTGGTGCGCCAGATCGGCCAGCACGCGCATTCCGAGATCGTCGGCATGCTGCCGGAAGGCAACTGGATCACGCGCGCGCCTTCGCTGCGGCGCAAGGCGGCTCTCCTTGCCAAGGTGCAGGACGAGGGCGGCCACGGGCTCTACCTCTATTCCGCCGCCGAGACGCTGGGCGTGTCGCGCGAGCAGATGACCGAGGAGCTTCTGGCCGGCAAGGCAAAATACTCCTCGATCTTCAACTATCCGACGCTCACCTGGGCCGATATCGGCGCCATCGGCTGGCTCGTCGACGGCGCGGCGATCATGAACCAGATCCCGCTCTGCCGCTGCTCTTACGGCCCTTATGCCCGCGCCATGATCCGGGTCTGCAAGGAAGAAAGCTTCCATCAGCGTCAGGGTTACGAGATCATGATGACGCTGGCGCAGGGCACGCCGGACCAGAAGGAGATGGCGCAGGATGCGCTGAACCGCTGGTGGTGGCCCTCGCTGATGATGTTCGGCCCGCACGACACCGAAAGCCAGCACGGCGACCAGTCGATGAAGTGGAAGATCAAGCGCTTCACCAACGACGAGCTTCGGCAGAAATTCGTCGACGCGACCGTGCCGCAGGGCGAGTATCTCGGCCTGACCTTCCCCGATCCGGACCTGAAGTGGAACGAGGAGCGCGGCTCCTACGACTTCGGCACCATCGACTGGGACGAGTTCTGGCGCGTGGTGAAGGGCGGCGGCCCGATGAACCGCGAACGTCTGGAAGCCCGTCGGAAAGCCTGGGACGACGGCGCCTGGGTGCGCGAGGCCGCGCTGGCGCATGCCGAAAAGCGCAAGGCGCGCAAGGAGGCGACGCGGCTGGCGGCGGAGTAGGACCAATGTATATCGCCCAGGTGAACGTCGCTCATCCGCGCTTCCCGCTCGATGATGCACGTATGGCGGGATTCATGGACAATCTGGACCGCGTCAACGCAGTGGCCGAGCGCAGTTCCGGCTTCGTCTGGCGCCTGATCATCGATGAAGACGCCCCGGCCGATCCGAGCTTTGCAGACGATCCGGATGCCGTCGTCAACATGTCGGTCTGGGAGACGGCGGAGCATCTGGAGCACTTCGTCTGGAACACGGTCCACAAGCGGATCTACCATCGCAAGGCCGAGTGGTTCAGGACCGCCGGCAAGCCGTATTTCGTCATGTGGCCGGTTCCCGTCGGCCACCGGCCGGACCTCGCGGAAGCACGCGACAGGCTCGACCACTACACGAGGCAAGGCAGCAGCGACCATGCCTTCGGCTGGGAAGGTCTGCCGCATCTGAAGCGCTGGATGGAAGAGCGCTGCGCGTAAGGAGAAGAACCATGGCAAAGAACGAAATTCCACTCTGGGAAGTCTTCATCCGGCCGCGCAACGGCCTGTCGCACAAGCATTGCGGCTCGGTGCATGCCGCCGACGAGGTGATGGCGCTGCAGGCGGCGCGCGACGTCTATACACGCCGGGGCGAGGGCGTCTCGATCTGGGTCATCCCGTCGGCCGCGATCGTGGCTTCCGATCCCGAGCAGAAGGACGAAAACTTCGAGCCGACCGCTTCCAAGATCTACCGCCACCCGACCTTCTATGAGGTCCCCGAGGAAGTGGGGCACATGTGATGGCATCGACGCTCGACCAGGGCACGCTGATCACCTTCGTGCTCAGGCTCGCCGACGACCACCTGGTGCTCGGCCATCGCCTGTCGGAATGGTGCGGCCATGCGCCGATGCTGGAAGAAGACCTCGCCATGCCCAACATGGCGCTGGACCTGATCGGCCAGGCGCGGGGGCTCTATGCCTACGCCGCCGACCTCGAGGGCAAGGGGCGCACCGAGGACGATCTCGCCTATCTGCGGCGCGAGCGGGAATATCTGAACTGCCTGATGGTGGAGCGGCCGAACGGCGATTTCGCGCATACGATGCTGCGCCAGCTCTATTTCGCCGCCTACATGGAGCCGTTCTGGAAGGCGGTGTCGACATCCCGCGACGCAACGCTCGCCGGCATCGCGGCCAAGGCCGTCAAGGAGGTCGCCTACCATATCCGCCATGCAGGCGAATGGGTGGTGCGGCTCGGTGACGGGACGGAAGAGAGCCGCCGGCGCATGGAAGCAGCGATCGCGGAACTGGCGCCCTTCGTCGACGAGATGTTCGAGGACGACGCGCTGACGACCGCGGTGGCCGAAGCCGGCGTGGCGCCGCAGCCCTCGTCGCTGCGCCCCGGCTTCGACCGCATCGTCGGCCCGATCTTCGCCGAAGCGAATCTGAGCTTCACCACGCCGCCCTACGCGCAGCGCGGCGGCCGCAAGGGCATGCACGGCGAGGCCATGGGGCACCTGCTCGCCGAACTGCAAAACATGCAGCGCACCTATCCGGGGGCGACGTGGTGAGCGAGCGCGCGTCCGTAACCCTCCCCCTTGCGGGCAGGGTGGCCGCGGAGCGGCCGGGTGGGGGTGGACGCGACGTGCTCCATCTCCCCGGAACGGCACCTGTTTCACTACCCCCACCCAGATCCGCTGCGCAGGTCGACCCTCCCCGCAAGGGGGAGGGTGAACGCAGCGCCTGGGACGCTGCCGCCGCAGTACCAGACCCCGAAGTGCCCTGCGTCACCGTCGCCGATCTCGGCATCCTGCGCTCGGTCGAGATGGTGGATGGCGTTGCGGTTGCAAAAGTGACGCCCACCTATTCCGGCTGTCCGGCGGTGCTCGCCATCGAACTCGCCGTCGAGGCCGCGCTGCGCGACGCCGGCTTCGATGCCCGCGTGGAACGCGTCGTCTCGCCCGCCTGGACGACCGACTGGATCACGCCGGAAGGCCGCGAGAAGTTGCGCGACTACGGCATCGCGCCTCCGCAGAAGACGTCTACGTCGATCCGCTCGCTGTTCGGCGAGGTCGAGGTGGCCTGTCCGCGCTGCGGCTCCGCCGACACCGAAAAGCTCTCCGAATTCGGCTCCACCGCATGCAAGGCGCACTACCGCTGCCTCGCCTGCAAGGAACCCTTCGACTACTTCAAGTGCATCTGAGGCACCCCCGCATGGCCCCGCGCTTCCACGACCTCACCGTCACCGGCATCGAACGCCAGACCCCGGATGCGGTGGCGATCGCCTTCGCCGTTCCCGAGAACCTGCGCGACGCGTTCCGCTTCAGGCCCGGCCAGTACCTGACGCTCGCCGCGAGCGTCGATGGCGAGGATGTCCGCCGCTCCTATTCCATCTGCTCGGCGCCCGGCGACCCGCATCTGCGCGTCGGCGTCAAGAAGGTCGCCGATGGCCACTTCTCGCGCTTCGTCAACGAGGTACTGTCGGTCGGCGACACCATCCGCGTCATGCCGCCGGAAGGCCGTTTCACCTCGCTTGCCGGCGAACGCCACGACTATCTTCTGATCGCGTCCGGCTCCGGCATCACGCCGATGCTGTCGATCGCCAGGACCGTGCTCGGCCACGAGCCGCAGAGCACGGTGACGCTGGTCTACGGCAACCGTTCCACCGACACGATCATGTTCCGCGAAGAGCTGCAGGACCTGAAGGACAGCCACATGCGGCGTTTCTCGCTGGTCAACATGCTGTCTCGCGAAAAGCAGGATTTCGATCTTCTCAACGGCCGCATCGACGGGAAGAAGATCGCGCACATGGCCGATCTCGGCCTCATCGATCCGCTCGGCAGCGACGGTGTCTTCCTGTGCGGACCGGGCGCGATGATCGACGACGTGTCGGAAACGCTGAAGACCTATGGCGTCGATCCCGACCGCATCCGCTACGAACGCTTCACGCCATCCGGCGAGGCGCCCCGTCCGCGCGCGCCGTCGGATGCGGCGCAGAAGGCGGTCGCCGATGGCGTGGCGATCGAGGTGGTGCTGGACGGCGTGCGCCGGGAATTTCCGATGGGAGAGGGCGCAGCGACGGTCCTGGACGCGGCCCACGCAGCCGGGTTGGAACTGCCCTATTCCTGCGCCGGCGGCATGTGCTGCACCTGCCGCTGCCGCGTGGTCGAGGGCCAGTCGGAGATGGCCGTCAACTTCTCGCTGGAACCCTGGGAGATCGAGGCCGGCTTCACGCTCGCCTGCCAGACCCGGCCGCTGTCGGAAAAGCTGGTGCTCGATTTCGACGCGGTGTGAGGCGAGGGGTCACCCCTCCTCGAACTCTCCCTCCCAATCCCGTCCGGCGCGGAAGACGCGCAGGATGTCCACACGATCCGCGTGAACGGCAAAGGCGATGGTAAAGCGTCGCTCGAAACCGACAATGCGCAGTCCCTGCATCAGATCGTAGCGCTGGGTGCCTCTCTCCGAGGCGAGGTCGAGCCGTTCACAAAAATCGATCAATCTGTCGACATAGCGTCGGGCGCTGCTCTTGCCCGTCGCGGCCTCAAGCCAGATTTCCAACGCCAGCAGGTCGGCTTGAGCCGTTCCAGTGAACTCGACCGGCCGCTCTTTCACCGTTCGGCGTCACGTTGCTCGCGCCGCCTTTGCAATTCCGCGCGCACCTCCTCGGCCGGAATCATCCGTTCCGTCCCGGCCCTGACCCGCTCATACGTCGGGACGACCTCCGTCCGGAGCCAGTGCTCGATCTCGCGGTCGTGCTGTCGCAGCGCCTCGATGCCCGCCTTCACCACCTCGCTGGCGGAATCGTATTCGCCCGATTCGACCAGCCGCTCGATATACGCCGCCTGATCCGACGGCAGATCGACGGTGACGCGGTCGATCTTGTTCATCGCGCTATCCTCCGGATGGAACGCGAAATCTACCACGCCACCCACTTCTCGCCAAATGCCCCATGCACGGTCCCCGATCTGCGACAGGTTTTGCGTCGACGCTGCCGCAATTGCTTCGAGCGCTTCTTTTCGCTGGAACGATAGGAGATCGAAGCCGGCTTCACGCTCGCCTGCCAGACCCGGCCGCTGTCGGAAAATCTGGTTCTCGATTTCGACGCGGGGTGAGGCGAGGGGTCACCCCTCCTCGAACTCTCCCTCCCAATTCCGTCCGGCGCGGAAGACGCGCAGGATATCCACACGATCCGCGTGAACGGCAAAGGCGATCGTCAGGCGGCGTTCGAAACCGATGATGCGCAGTCCCCTCCTGATGTCGTCCCTTCGATGCCCACGCTCCGAGGCTGTCTGGAGTCCTCCGAGGTAGGAAAAGATGCGGCCCATGTACGCATTCGCGGTCCGGATCGAGGCTATCTCCAGTAACTGCTGCTCGAGCTCGACAAGGTCGGCTTCCGCCTCCGGAGCGATGATGAGGCGCCGCCTCCGCACGACTTACCCTTGCCGTTTACTCGCCCGCTCCTCGAACCTCGCCCTGACGTCATCAAGGGGAATACCGCGCGACGGATCGGCCTGCATGCGATCATACGTCTCCGCGACCTCCGTCCGGAGCCAGTGCTCGATCTCGCGATCGTGCTGCCGCAGCGATTCGATGCCGGCCTTCACCACCTCGCTGGCGGAACCGTATTCGCCGGATTCGACCAGCCGCTCGATGTAGGCGGCTTGGTCCGACGGCAGATCGACGGTGACGCGGTCGATCTTGTTCATCGCGCTGTCCTCTGAATGAATTGCCGAAATACTAACATGCCGGCCATCGGCCCGCCAAACGCCCTCAAGTGCGCTCCCTGATCTGCGACAACGTCCTTGTCGGCGTGATCGCCTCGGGATCGAGGCGGACCTCGATGATCGCTGGCACGCCGCTCGCCCGCGCGCGTTCGAAGGCGGGTGCGAACTCCTCCGTCCTTTCGACCGTCTCTCCGTGGCCGCCATAGGCGCGGGCAAGGGCTGCGAAGTCCGGGTTGACGAGATCCGTCGCCATCGTGCGGCCGGGATACTCGCGCTCCTGGTGCATGCGGATGGTGCCGTAGATACCGTTGTTGACCACGATGACGATGATCGGCAGGCCGTACTGGACCGCCGTGGCGAACTCCTGCCCGTTCATCAGGAAGCAGCCGTCGCCGGCAAAGGCGATCACCTCGCGTTCGGGATAAAGCGCCTTGGCGGCCACCGCGGCCGGCGTACCGTAGCCCATGGAGCCCGAGGTCGGCGCGGCCTGCGTCTGGTAGCGCCGGAAGCGGTGGAAGCGGTGGATCCAGGTGGCGTAGTTGCCGGCACCGTTGGTCAGGATCGCATCGTCCGGCAGCACGCTCTCCAGATGGGCCATGATCGGTCCCATGTGCACGTCGCCCGGTCCGCTTTCGGGCGGGGTCGACCAGTCGAGATAGGCGCCGTGTAACTCGGCCGTCACCTCCGACCAGGCCGGCGGCGCCTTCGGGCCGCGGCCGGCGAGAGCTTCGGCGAAGGCGTGCGGCGTGGCGTTGATGGCGATCGCCGGGCGGTAGACGCGGCCGAGTTCGGAAGGATCGGGATGGACGTGGACCAGCTTCTGGTCGGGGTAGGGGCTCTTGAGCAGTGTGTAGTCGGACGACGGCATCTCGCCGAAACGCCCGCCGATCAGGAACACCACGTCTGCGCTCTTCACATAGGCTGCGAGCTTCGGGTTCGGCCCGATGCCGACGTCGCCGGCATAGCACGGGTGCAGGTGATCGAAGAGCATCTGGCGGCGGAAGGAGCAGCCGACCGGCAGCGACCAGCTCTCGGCCGAGCGCTGGAAATCCGCGACGGCATTGGCGCTCCAGCGCGTCCCGCCGAGGATGGCGAAGGGGCGCTGCGCATGCGCCAGAAGATCGGCCGCCGCCTGCACCTGGTGCGGGTCGGGCGCGGTTTCGACAGGCGTATACGCCTGCGGGGCCGGTGCGTCGGCTTCTTCGGTCAGCACGTCCTCCGGCAAGGCGACGACCACCGGGCCAGGGCGGCCGGAGGTCGCCACCGAAAAGGCGCGGGTGACCAGTTCGGGAATGCGCGCCGCGTCGTCGATCTCGACCACCCATTTGGCGATCGAGCCGTAGAAGGCCTTGTAGTCGACCTCCTGGAAAGCCTCGCGCTCCATGTTGCCGCGCGCGACCTGGCCGATGAAGAGGATGAGCGGAGTGGAATCCTGTGCGGCGATGTGGATGCCGGCCGAGGCGTTGGTGGCGCCGGGGCCGCGCGTGACGAAGCAGATGCCCGGCCTGCCGGTCAGGCGCCCCTGACAGTCGGCCATCATCGCCGCACCGCCTTCCTGACGGCAGACGATCGTGCGGATGGCCGAATCGTGCAGCGCGTCGAGCACGGCGAGATAGCTCTCGCCCGGCACGCAGAAGACGTGATCGACCCCGTTCGCCTCGAGTGCATCGACGATCAGCTGGCCGCCGGTTCTCATGCGTTCTTCTTCTCCAGTTCAGCCATGACTTCTTGCGTATGCTCGCCGAGACGGGGCGAGGGGCGGTCGTAGGCGAGCGGCGTGGCCGACATCAGCATGGGCGCGCGCACCGACGGCAGGTTGTTGCCGTGGCTGTCGTCGAGGTCCATGCGCATGCCGCGCGCGATCGTCTGCGGATCGGCGAACATCTCGGCGATGGTGTTGATCGGGCTCGCCGGCACGCTCGCGGCCTCCAGCTTTTCGAGCAGCGGCTCGCGCTCCCATTCGGCCAGGATCGCTTCCAGCTGCGGGCGCAGCCGGACGCGGTTGGCGACCCGCGCCGGGTTGGTGGCGAAGTCGGGATCGGCGGAGAGATCCTCGCGGCCGACCACCTTGCAGAAGCGCTGGAACTGGCCGTCATTTCCGGCGGCCAGGATGATATGCCCGTCCTTCACCGGCAGCACCTCGTAGGGCGCGATGTTCATGTGGGCGTTGCCCATCTGCACGGGCGCGACGCCGGAGACCAGATAGTTCAGATTCTGGTTGCCGAGCACCGAGATCTGCGTGTCGAACAGCGCCATGTCGATGAACTGGCCCTCGCCGGTCCTTTCCGCATGCCGTAGCGCGGCCTGGATGGCGATGACCGAATAGAGCCCGGTAAAGATGTCGGAGATCGCGACGCCTGCCTTCTGCGGCTCGCCGCCAGGCGCGCCGGTGATCGACATCATGCCTGACATGCCCTGGATGATGAAGTCGTAGCCGGCGCGGGGCGCGTAGGGCCCGGTCTGGCCGAAGCCGGTGATCGAACAATAGACGAGCCGCGGATTGATCGCCTTCAGGCTGTCGTAGTCGAGCCCGTATTTCCTCAGGCCGCCGACCTTGAAGTTCTCGATCAGCACGTCGGCCGTGGCGATCAGCTTCGTCAGCGTCTCCGCGCCTTCGGGCCTCGAGAAATCGAGCGCGATCGAGCGCTTGCCGCGGTTCGTCGAGTGATAGTAGGCGGCCGACAGGTTCTCGCCGTCCTGGCCGGTGACGAAGGGCGGACCCCATTTGCGGGTGTCGTCTCCGCCGTCGGGGTTTTCGACCTTGATCACGTCGGCGCCGAGATCGGCGAGCAACTGACCGGCCCACGGCCCCGCCAGGATGCGGGCAAGCTCGATGACGCGGATGCCGGAAAGCGGAGGCGCGGACATGGACGGAAAGGCTCCAGGCGAACGATGCCGCGTGCCTAGCAGATACGGCCGGCGGCTGTCACGCCGCTACCCTTGCGTCGCCTTTCGTGGTCGACCGCCCTTGGCGCCGTTTGCACGCGCCGCCGCCGCCTTCGCGGGCGATGTCGCGGCGCCTGCCCGTCGCGCAATCCATGAGGCGGTCCCAAAAATGCCGGAAATCAAACCCGGTACGGTGAAATCGACATCGAGGCTCTCCCAGTGCAGCCCATAGCCGGCGCCCAGGATCTCGATCCTGGCAAGTTCCGCATCCGTCGCATGCTCAAGTCCCTGAACGAGCGCGGGCGGAAACGCGAAGGCGCAGTCATTGGTCAGTTCCACGACAACGCGCTGTGTCCGGGGATCGTACCGCGCCGATCTTGCGCGCGGTTCGTGCGAAGGTGCGCCCCTGTCGATCGCGGCGTCGAGTTCGGCATCTGATAGTTCAGCCATGAATGTCTTCCCATCGTTCGAGGAAACGCGCCTGGTTTTCGAAAACCACAGCCAGCGCACGGCGCAACTCGTTCCGTTTCATGCCTTCTGCCCAAACGAGCCGGGGTTCTCCGGTTGCACCGAGAAGATCGATCTTCGCATGACCGTCACCGAAAACGTGCACATGCGCCGGCTCGTGATCGTCGAGAAAGATCACGATCCGCATCCCGCTCTCGCGATGGATGGTTACCACGACAGTTAACCTATCCCGATGGGTTCTGCAACGAAAGAACGCCCTCCACCCACCGCACGAAATCCGCCATCACTTGATCGCGGTTCACCTCGTTCAGGCTTTCGTGCCGGGTCCCCGCGTAAACCGTTGAAGTCAGATTCGAAAAGCCCATCGCCTCCATCCGCCTGGCGAGGTTCTTCGTGGCCTTGCCGCCGTCGGTCGCCGGGTCCTTCTCGCCGCCGACGAGCATCACCGGCAGGTCGCGGCGGATGCCGGAGAAGTTCCGGTCGTCGGCGCCCGCGAAGATCAACGCGAACACGTCGCGCCACATCGATACCGATGCGTCCCAGCCGCAGAGCGGGTCGGCGACGTACTTGTCCACTTCGGCCGGATCGCGCGACAGCCAGTCGAATTCGGTCCTGCGGTCGGGCACCTGCTTCGCCCAGGCCTGGAAGGTCAGCTTCGGCAGGATGCGGGAGGGCACGTCCGATCCCAGGCGGAATTTCTCCCAGGCAAGGATCGCCTGCGCGGCGCGACCGGCCAGCCCCGCCGAGAAGTTGGCGTTCCAGACGGCGGCCGCTGCGACCCGGTCGGAATGCCGGAACAGGAAATTCAGCGCGACCAGGCCGCCCATGGAATGGCCGAAGACGACGACCGGAACATCCGGCATCTCGCGTGCGATGTGGTCGTGCACCGCAACGACGTCGTCCACCACCTTCCGGGCGCCGTCTGCCTCGCGGGAGAACATGCGGGGAGGGGCATCGGGCGCGCGGGTTCCGCCATGGCCGCGATGATCGTGCGCGAAGGTCGCGATGCCGCTGTCCGCCAGCCGGTCCGCGAAGCGCCCGTAGCGGGCGGCGTGTTCGGCGAGCCCGTGGTTGATCTGCACGACGGCACGAACCGCGCCCTGCGGCCGCTTCCCGTAAAGGTTCAGCTGTGCGCCCGAGGGCACGGAAATTTCGGTTCTTTGATCGAAAGGCATGAGATCCCCCTGCTCTGGACAATTCTGCACGAACCGGTCCACGTCAACAGGGTGCATGGGCGTCGACCGCGGCCGGCCCGCCGACGCGGTGCTGGCGTCGCGGCCGTTCAGAGATCAGCCTCGCTTTCGCCATGCCGATGGTCTAAGAGCGGCGATGCAGAAAAATCATTTCGAA
Source organism: uncultured Alphaproteobacteria bacterium (assembly GCA_963747465.1). Classification (GTDB taxonomy): domain Bacteria; phylum Pseudomonadota; class Alphaproteobacteria; order Rhizobiales; family Rhizobiaceae; genus Aquibium. The sequence goes on along the minus strand of CAVVFC010000001.1, from coordinate 532,234 downwards.
GTACCGGTGACCGTCAAGACGGGCAGCGACGGCGACAACCGGGTCCTCTCGTCACCACGCGAGGCATCCGACTATCTCCTCAACGGCTGGCAGGGCAAGAGAAGCGCAAAGCACCGCGCCGCGCTCCAGGCCTGCCACGACGCGGTCTCCAGCGGCAAGCCCGCCATGACCGCCCGGCGCGCCTTCGTTGCGGCGGCGCGCGAGGCCGATCTCCTGGTGAGCGACAAGGTTCCGGGCTGACAGGCGCCCGGCCGACCGACCGGCCGGCCTTCCCGAAGCGCTACTTTTCTTCCGTCGAGGTGGATTCGGTTTCCGCCTCCGCCTTGTCACGTTCCTTGGCGGCCTGCTTGGCGGCCAGCTTCTCGGCTTTCTTCGCCGCCTTCTGGCGATCGCGTTCCTTCCGCTCGAAATCGTAGTTTGGTGTTCGCGCCATCTGGTTTCCTTTCGTGAATTCCTCCTGCGTACGGATTTGCGGGCGCGAACACAACAGTGTGCCGTGGGCGGCGCGATCCTTCGGGAGCCTCTTGTGAAGCAAGCGGTTCGCTCCACCTGTGCGGCGATCCCGACTGCCCAGCGATTGTTCACTCGAATGGCCTGCCAAAACCTTGGGCAAGACCCACTTGCCAAGTCAGTTGTCCGATGTTTCATTGCCTGCGAAGTCAATCCTTTCGGAGTGCGCCGATGTTCCTCACCAGACGCCTTTTCTCGCTCGCCACCGCGACGATCCTCTCCGCAGCCGCGCTCAGCGGCGCAGGCATGCACGCCGCCCAGGCGCAGACCGACGTCAAGTTCACGCTCGACTGGAAGTTCGAGGGGCCGGCGGCCGGGTTCCTGCTCGCGCATCGACAAGGGCTACTTCGAGGATGAGGGCCTGAACGTCACGATCGACACCGGTGCCGGTTCGCGCGAATCGATCCCGCGGGTCGCCACCGGCGCCTATGACATGGGCTTCGGCGACATCAACTCGCTGATCAAGTTCCTCGACGAGGACCCGCTCGCAGAAGGTCAAGGCCGTGATGATGGTCTATGACAAGCCGCCCTTCGCCGTGATCGGGCGCAAGGTCCCAGGGCATCACCGAGGATCCGAAGTCGCTGGAAGGCAAGAAGCTCGGCGCGCCGCCGCCGGATGGGGCCTTCGCGCAATGGCCGGCCTTCGTCGAAGTGGCCGACATCGACACCTCGAACATCACGATCGAGAATGTCGGCTTCCCGGTGCGCGAGCCGATGCTGGCGCAGGGCGAGGTCGACGCGATCTTCGGCTTCGCCTTCTCGAGCGTTCTCAACCTCAAGGCGCAAGGCGTCCCGGAAGACGACATCGTCACCATCCTGATGGCCGATCACGGGCTCGAGCTCTACGGCAACGCGATCATGGTCAACGAGGATTTCGCCGAGGCCAATCCCGAGGCGGTCAAGGGCTTCCTCAAGGCGCTCGCCAAGGGCTTCGCCGATGCCGTCGCCGATCCGGAGGCCGGCGTCGACGCGGTCATGTCGCGCAACGAAATCCTGACCAGGGAGATCGAGGTCGAGCGGCTGGAGATGGCGAACGCGATGAACATCGACACGCCCTGGGTAAAGGAGAACGGCTTCGGCGGCGTCGACGAGGAGAAGCTGGCGAAGTCGATCGACCTGCTGAAGCTCTCGATGGGGCTCCAGGGCAAGGTGAAGGCGGAAGACGTCTTCGACGCCAGCTACCTGCCGCCCAAGGAGGAGCGGATGCTGCCCTGAGCGGGCAAGGCCGTCGGAATGCAGCCGCTCGTCACCATCGAGCATGTCGACATGCGCTACGGCGGGCCGGAGGGACGCTCGCCGTAGAAGACCTGACCTTGTCCGTCGCCAAGGGCGAGTTCGCCGCCGTCGTCGGCCCGTCCGGCTGCGGCAAGTCCACGCTGATGAAGCTGGTGACGGGGCTCCACATTCCGCAGGGCGGGACGGTCATGGTCGCCGGCGAGCGGGTCACCAAGCCCGTCACCATCGTCGGCATGGCGTTCCAGAACCCGACCATGCTGCCCTGGCGCACGACGCTCGACAACATCCTGCTGCCGCTGGAAATCGTCGAGCGCCATCGCGGCACGGCTGCGCGCCCACAAGGCGGAATACGTCGCCAAGGCGGAGGCGCTGCTCGAGACGGTCGGCCTCAAGGGTTTTGGCGAGAAATTTCCCTGGCAGCTCTCCGGCGGCATGCAGCAGCGCGCCAACCTCTGCCGCGCGCTGATCCACGAGCCCGACCTGCTGATGCTCGACGAGCCGTTCGGCGCGCTCGATGCCTTCACCCGCGAGGAATTGTGGTGCGTCATCCGCGATCTGCATGCCGCGCAGGGCGTCACGATCGTGCTGGTCACGCACGACCTGCGCGAGGCGGTCTTCCTCGCCGACCGCATCTTCGTGATGAGCGCGCGGCCCGGCCGCATCATCGCGGAGCGCGAGGTGCCATTCGCGCGGCCGCGCGAGCTCGACCTGATGTACGAGACAGGACTTCAACGACATCGTCCATGAACTGCGCGGCTCACATCGCCGACGCGAGGAAGGCCGCATGAGCACTGCCAGCGCGCAGCGCATCGACTGGGTGAAGGCCGCGCCGTGGCTCTACACGATCGGCGCTGTTCGTCGTCTGGGAAATCGGCGGTGCGCGCTTTCGACGTGCCGCACTTCATCCTGCCGGCGCCGACCGTCATCGCCCAGGCCATCGTGCAGTACTGGTCGCCGATCTGGAAGAACTCGCTGCAGACGCTCTACACCACCATGGCCGGCTTCCTGCTCGCCGTCGTCGGCGGGCTGGCGCTCGGCATCCTCGTCGGCTGGTCGCGCTTCATCTATGCCGGGCTCTATCCGCTGATGGTCGGCTTCAATGCCATCCCCAAGGTGGCGCTGGTGCCGATCCTCGTCATCTGGTTCGGCATCGGCACCATCCCGGCCGTGCTGACCGCCTTCCTGATCGCCTTCTTCCCGATCGTGGTCAACGTCGCCACCGGCCTTGCCACCATCGAGCCGGAGATGGAGGACGTGCTGCGGGCGCTCGGCGCGAAGAAGATGGACATCATGCTCAAGGTCGGCATCCCGCGCTCGATGCCGTATTTCTTCGGCTCGCTGAAGATCGCCATCACGCTGGCCTTCGTCGGCTCGGTCATCTCCGAGACGGTGGCGGCCAATTCGGGCCTCGGCTACATGATGCTCGGCGCGCAGTCGCAGTTCAACGTGCCGCTGGTCTTCGCCGGGCTGGTGATGCTGGCGGTCGAAGGCATCGTCATGTACGCCATCATGGCATGGATCGAGAAGCGCATGACCGGCTGGGCGCACCGCAGCCAGACGATGGGTGCCTGACGAAGGACATCGGTTGGCACCGATTTCGCCGGCAATGTGCGGCCTGTCACATTTTGCGCGCGGGTTTCGGTCCAGGGTGAATACACCCCAAACATCCGAAGGAGACCGACATGCGCGCTTCCGGTTTTCAGGCCTTCTGCGCCCTGACGGTGTTGTTCGCGTTCCCCGCCGCGGCGGAGGTGCGCCTCGACGGATGGTTCATCGCCGGGCAGGAATGCGCCGCCACGCAATCGATCGCCACCAGGGCCAATCCGGGCAACGTGTCGACTGTTGTGCGGCATGCCTACGAGATGCTGGCCGGCAACAAGGAAGCTCCGACCCACTATCTGATCCGCGTGCCGGGCGCCGAGCCGGAGCGGCGCTGGGTCGCGGTCGGCTGCGGCGAGCATGCGGTTGCTGCCGCTTCGTCGCCGGTGCCGCCGGGCAGCGGCGGCGGGCAGCCGAGACAGGCTGTCGACTTCGTGCTGGCGGCAAGCTGGCAGCCGGGCTTCTGCGAGACCAGGCCGGAAAAGAGGGAATGCCGGACGCAGACGGAGGATCGCTTCGACGCCAGCCATTTCGCCCTGCACGGCCTGTGGCCGCAGCCCTTTTCCAACATCTACTGCGGCGTGGCGGCAAGCGCTGAGCAGGACGATCGCGCCGGCCGCTGGGACGACCTGCCGGAGGTGATGCTCGAAGCCGGCACGCAGGCCGAACTCGACGAGGTTATGCCGGGAACGGCATCGCTCCTCGAGCGCCATGAATGGACCAAGCACGGCACCTGCTACGGCGCCCCAATGGATGCCTATTTCACCGACGCGCTTTCTGTCATGCGAGACCTGAACGCCTCGGCCGTGCGGGAGCTGTTCGCAGACAACGTCGGAGCGATGCTGACGGCGGCGCAGATCCGCGCGGCGTTCGACGCGGCCTTCGGACCGGGTGCCGGATCGCGGGTGCGGGTCAGTTGCGTCACCGACCCATCCAGCGGGCGCCGCCTGATCGGCGAGATCACCATCGGTCTGTCGGGCGAGATCGACGGCGAGGCCGAGCTTTCGGATCTCATCTTCGCCGCCGCCCCGACCTCGGATGCGGGCTGCGCGCAGGGGATCGTGGACGCGGCCGGCCTGCAATAAGGCGCCGCGCTCAGAACGTCTCGACCCAGGGCCGCACCTCGACTTCCCACGACCATGCGCTGCGATCCTGGTCGATCAACTGCATGTAGGTCGCGGCGACCGCGTCCGGGTCGAGCATCGAATCAGGCTTGCCGGCCGGCTCGGTGCGGCCGGGATTGCGGATCGCGCCGTCGATGACGACGTGGCCGACATGGATGCCCTTCGGGTGCAATTCGCGCGCCATCGACTGCGCCAGGCCGCGCAGTGCGAACTTGCCCATCGCAAAGGACGCCGACTGCGGATAGCCCTTCACGCCTGCCGAGGCGCCGGTGAACAGGATCGTGCCCTCGCTGCGCGGCAGCATGCGGCGGGCGGCCTGCTGTGCCACCAGGAAGGCACCGAAAGCGGTCACCTGCAACGCCTTCTGGACCTCGCCCGGATCGATGTCGACGAAGGGCCCGCGCACCCGGTAGGAGGGATTGTAGATCACGACCTCCAGCTCGCCGCCCATCTCCTCGACCCGCCCGAACAGCGCCTCGACATCCTCGAAGTTCGCCGCATCGCAGGGGATTGTCACGCCGTTGGTCTCGGCGGCGAGGGGCTTCAGCTTCTCCACGTCCCGTGCGGCGAGCGCCAGCTTCATGCCGCGCGCGGCGAGCTTGCGGGCCAGCGACGCCGACAGGCCGTCCCCGACGCCGACGATAAGTGCTGTCGACATTTTGTCTCTCTTCCCCGTTGCGGCACCGGCCACCATTCGGGACCATCCGCGTCATCAGGGCAAGGGGCGACGGCAAGATTTCCGGGAGCGGCTTCGAAAGGCCCTGGCCGCCAGTCCTGCCGGACCGGATCAGCTGCCGGATGGCTTCCGCTTGGCCCGCTTCTCCGCCTTGCGGGCGAAATCGGGCTTGCCCTTGTCCTTGGACTGCTTCTTCTTCGGCCCCTTGCGCAACGGCGTAGCGTCGTCGGCACGCGCGGGCGGCGCATCGTTGCGGTTCGTCGCGACCACCGGCCGGTCGGGACGATCCGTGCGGGCAGGGCGCTCCTTCTGCTTCTTCCAGTCGGGACGCGGCGCGGCGTCTTCGCGTGCACCCGCTCTTGCCGGACGGTCTTCGCGCGCCGGCCTTTCCTTCCACTCGGACCGCTCGCGGCGCGGGCGCTCCTCGCCCCTCGGCAACCGATCGGGCCGGTCGCCCCGGCCAAAGGCCTTGCGCGGCGACAGGTCCGGCATGCCGTCGAGCTTCGTCAGCCTGATGTCGTTCTGCAGCATGCCCTTCGGCCCCACCGCCTGCATCAGCGCGTCGGCATGGCTCGCCGCGATCTCGACGAAGGTTTCCTCGGGCTGCATGCGGATCGCGCCGATCTCGGCCTTGGTGAGCGAGCCCGTGCGGCACATCAGCGGAATCAGCCAGCGCGGCTCGGCGTTGCGGCGGCGTCCGACCGAGAGCGAGAACCAGACCGTCGGACCGATGTCGCGGTCGCGCGGGCGCGGGGCCTCGCCGGAGCCGGGCTGGTCCTGGTCGCGCCGGGCGCGTACCTTCGGATCGACCGGCACCTCCGTCAGGTCTTCGGGCGCGGAGCGGCCGGCGCGCCACAGCCGCAGGAAGGCGGTGGCGACCTGGCCGGGCGCGTGCTGCGCAAGCAGTTTTTCGACCGCCTGCGCCTCGTCCTCGTTGGTCGGCTCGACCAGCGCCGGGTCGGCCAGCAGCCGTTCCTCGTCGCGCGCGGCGACGTCGTCGGCGTTGGGGGCGGCGACCCAGACCGGCGTGATGTTTGCCGTCATCAGCGTGCGCTCGATGCGCCGGCGCGCCGGCAGCGGCACGATGAGCGCCGAGACGCCCTTGCGCCCGGCGCGCCCCGTGCGCCCGGAGCGGTGCAGCAGCGTGTCGGGGTTGGTCGGCAGGTCGGCATGGACGACGAGGTCGAGATGCGGCAGGTCGATGCCGCGCGCGGCGACGTCGGTGGCGATGCAGACCTTCGCGCGGCCGTCGCGCATGGCCTGCAGCGCGTGGGTGCGCTCGCTCTGGCTGAGTTCGCCCGACAGCGCGACCACCGAAAAGCCGCGGTTGTTGAGCCGCGCCGTCAGATGGTTCACCGCAGCGCGCGTGTTGCAGAACACCAGCGCGTTGCGCGCCTCGTGCAAGCGCAGCACGTTGACGATGGCGTTGTCGCGGTCGTGGGTGGCGACAGGATGGACGCGATACTCGATATCGGCATGCTGCTCGCGCGCGCTCTCGGTGGCGACGCGTACCGCATTGCGCTGGTAATTCTCGGCCAGCGTCGCGATCGGCTTCGACACGGTCGCCGAGAACATCAGCGTGCGGCGCTCCTCGGGTGCGGAGTCGAGGATGAATTCGAGGTCCTCGCGAAAGCCGAGGTCGAGCATCTCGTCGGCCTCGTCGAGCACCGCCGCGCGCAGTTCCGAAAGGTCGAGTGCATGGCGGGTGATGTGGTCGCGCAGGCGGCCGGGCGTGCCCACCACGATGTGGGCGCCGCGCTCCAGCGCCCGGCGTTCGGAGCGCATGTCCATGCCGCCGACGCAGGACGCGATCTCGGCGCCGGCTTCGGCATAGAGCCATTCGAGTTCGCGCTTGACCTGCAGCGCCAGTTCGCGCGTCGGCGCGATGACCAGCGCCAGCGGCGCGCCGGGAGCGCCGAAGCGCCCGGCCTCTCCCAGAAGCGTCGGCGCCAGCGCCAGCCCGAAGGCGACGGTCTTGCCCGAGCCGGTGCGCGCCGAGACCAGCGCGTCGGCGTCCTTCAGGTCGGGCGAAAGCATGGCTTCCTGCACCGGGGTGAGCGTGGTGTAGCCGCGTTCCTGCAACGCGGCGGCGAGCGTCGGGACGACGCCTTCGAAATCGGACATGATCTACTTTCGGGGTACGGGGCCCATGAAGCGGCGTCCGCCGAACGGACCCCGCCTGCGCGCGGCGAAATCCGTCGCGGACAATCTTGCGCGCCTGATAGTCCTTGTGCGCGCCAATGTCGAGTGCATGCCGCGCATGGCAGCCCGGCGGCATTGCCCCAGGCGCCGGTTTCGCCTAAATACCCCGCAACTTCCGATTTCCCTCGAATTTGACGGAGTGCGACGCGCCCCATGGCACGCCAGTTCATCTATCACATGTCAGGCCTCTCCAAGGCCTACGGCGCCAAGAAGGTGCTGGAGAACGTTCATCTGTCCTTCTACCCGGAAGCCAAGATCGGCATCCTGGGTCCCAACGGCTCGGGCAAGTCGACCATCCTGCGCATCATGGCCGGCGTCGACAAGGAGTGGCAGGGCGAGGCGTGGCTGGCCGAGGGCGCCACCGTCGGCTACCTGCCGCAGGAGCCCGACCTCGATCCCGCGCTCGACGTCTTCGGCAACGTCATGGAAGGCGTAAAGGCCAAGACCGCCATCATCGAGCGCTACAACGAGCTCATGATGAACTACTCCGACGAGACCGCGGACGAGGCTGCCAAGCTCCAGGACGACATGGACCGGCTCAATCTGTGGGATCTCGAACAGCAGGTCGAGATGGCCATGGAGGCGCTCGGCTGTCCGCCCAAGGATGCCGACGTGACCAAGCTGTCGGGCGGCGAGCGCCGCCGCGTCGCGCTCTGCCAGCTGCTCTTGCGCCAGCCCGACCTGCTGCTTCTCGACGAGCCGACCAACCATCTCGACGCTGAGACCACGGCCTGGCTCGAAAAGCACCTGCGCGCCTATCCGGGCGCCGTGATGATCATCACCCACGATCGCTACTTCCTCGACAACGTGACGGGCTGGATCCTCGAGCTCGACCGCGGCCGCGGCATCCCCTACGAAGGCAACTACACCGCCTATCTGGAAGCCAAGGCCAAGCGGCTCAAGCAGGAGGGCCGCGAGGACGACGCCCGCCAGCGCGCCATCACCCGCGAGCGCGAGTGGATCGGCTCCAGTCCGAAGGCGCGTCAGGCCAAGTCCAAGGCGCGCATCGCCGCCTTCGAGCAGCTGCTCGAATCGGCCGACAGCCGCCGCCCGTCGGACACGCAGATCGTCATCCCGCACGGCGAGCGCCTGGGCAACGTCGTCATCGAGGTCGAGGGGCTGTCGAAGGGCTACGGCGACCGCCTGCTCGTCGACGACCTCTCCTTCAAGCTGCCGCCCGGCGGCATCGTCGGCGTCATCGGCCCCAACGGCGCCGGCAAGACGACGCTGTTCCGCATGTTTACCGGACAGGAGAAGCCCGACGGCGGCTCGATCCGCGTCGGCGAGACGGTCAAGCTCGGCTACGTCGACCAGAGCCGCGACACGCTCGACCCCAACAAGACCGTCTGGGAGGAAATCTCCGGCGGCGCCGAGGTGGTCAAGCTCGGCAAGTTCGACGCCAACACGCGCGCCTACTGTTCGTCGTTCAATTTCCGCGGCCAGGACCAGCAGCAGAAGGTCGGCAACCTCTCCGGCGGCCAGCGCAACCGCGTGCACCTGGCGAAAATGCTGAAGACCGGCGGCAACGTGCTGCTGCTCGACGAACCGACCAACGACCTCGACACCGAGACCCTGGCAGCACTCGAAGATGCGCTCGAATCCTTCGCCGGCTGCGCCGTCATCATCTCGCACGACCGCATGTTCCTCGACCGCATGGCCACCCACATGCTCTCCTTCGAGGGCGACAGCCACGTGGAATGGTTCGAAGGCAACTTCGAGGACTACGAGAAGGACAAGATCCGCCGCATGGGTCCGGACGCCGTCAACCCGCACCGCATGACGTACAAGCGGCTGACAAGGTAGCGTCTCGGGCGGTCCGGCCGGCGCGGTTGCGCGGCCGAAACGGGTTCCGACATCGGGGATTGTGTTCCTGCCCTTCGGAGAGCTTCCCATCGTGGGAAGTCCTGGTTGTTCCCGATATGGGAATATGCTATCCATCCATCATGAGGATCATTGCCAGGAGAACGCTGAAGGCGTTCTGGGGCATCCACAACCAGGCCGAGGTTCCTTTGTCTGCCTGGTACGTGGCGGTGAGCAGGGCGGACTGGCGCTCGCCCGCCGACGTGAAGGTCATGTTCGGAACGTCGGTCGATTTTCTGGGCGACAATCGCATAGTCTTCGACATTGCCGGCAACAAGTATCGGCTGGTCGTTCATGTAGCCTATGCCTTCCGGACCGTTCTGGTGAAGTTCGTCGGAACCCATGCCGAGTATGACAGGATCGATGCGGAGACTGTGTGATGATTGACGTTCGTCCTCTGCGCAATGAGGAAGACTACGACTGGGCGCTCGCCGAGATCGCCCGCTATTTCAACGACCAGCCCGCTGTCGGCTCCGCCGACGGCGACCGGTTCGAGGTGCTCGCCACGCTGATCGAGGCCTATGAGGACCGGCACTATCCCATCTCCGCGCCAGATCCCGTGTCGGCCATCAAGGCGCATATGGAAATGAAGGGGCTGACCCAGAGCGCGCTGGCGGATGTGCTCGGTTCTGCGCCGCGCGCCTCGGAAATCCTGAGCCGCCGCCGCGCACTGACCATGGACATGGTCGTGAAGCTTCACGACACCTGGCACATCCCGGCCGAAATCCTGATCAGGCCCTATCACCTCGCGGACGGAGCGCAACGGAAGGCGGGGTGAGGGGCCGGAGGGGCGCAGGGGAGCCTTCTCTGGCTGCGCCGTCATCATCTGGCACGACCGCATGTTTTTGGACCGCATGGCCCCGACGCCGTCAACCCGCACCGGATGACGTACAAGCGGCTGACAAGGTAGCTGTCCTCAAGGTGCGAGTTCCGGGTAGTCCCCGAAGCCGACCGCGTCAGGCCGCGTCCGCGAAAGGTGCATCCGGCTCGCAGACGTAGAACAGCGCCATGCGGGCCGGCCGATCTCCCCGGTTCGAGCCGGTCATCCTGATGCCGGCCGGCTCGACGAACACCTCGCCGGCCGCGATCTCGACCGGCGGGCGGTCGTCGAGCGCCAGCGTGAACGTGCCCTCCGTAACATAGACCGTCACCGGAAATCGGTGCGAGTGGCAGGGCGTCACGTCGCCCGGCAGCAGGGTGGCGAAAAGCACCCGGATCTCCTGCTCCTCCTGCCGCGGAAGTGAACGGACGACCTCCCGGTGGAGCGGCGTGAGCTTCGCGAGCCCGCTGTCCCTGGCGCTGCGGGTGACGCCCACGTCCAGCGCGGCGATCATGGTTTCGACGCTCGTTTTCTCGTGCATGGTCTGGTCCTCCTGTCATACTGATGGGAGGCTAGCGGGGCGCCGCTTCATGCGGCAGCAGCGAGTTTGCGGAAGTCGGGCGCAAAAATGCATAACATGCCGATGTTGAACTGGTCCGATCTGCGCCATCTCATCGCGGTTGCACGGCATGGCAGCACCTTGGCGGCGGCAAGGGCCCTCGGCGTCAACCAGTCGACGGTCCATCGCCGTCTGGCGGCGCTGGAATCGGCGCTCGGCCTGTCGCTGGTGCGGCGCCACCCGACGGGTTACCGGTTGACGGAGATCGGCCAGGCGCTGATCGACCCGGTGCTTGCGGTCGAATCGTCCGTCGCGGCGCTGGAGCGCCAGGTCGACGCGCTCAAGAACGACCTTCGCGGCGTCGTGCGGCTGACCTGCCCGGAGCCGACCGTTGCGCGCATTGCCGCGACGGGCCTCATCGAGCGTTTCCACCAGCGCTATCCGGGCCTGACGGTGGAGTTCGTCACCAGCGACCGCTATCTCGACATCGCCAGGGGCGAGGCGGACGTCGCCTTTCGCTCGGGAGAGCCCGTCGACGACTCCCTCGTCGGCCGGAAGATCTGCGATTCCATATGGGCCGTCTACGCCAGCCGCGCCTATGTCGCGGGCCACGGACGTCCGGCAAGTGTCGCGGAGCTCGGCCGTCACGCGCTGATCGGCTTCGACGGCATCATGCAGAACCACCGCGCCGCCAAATGGCTCGCCGCCACGGTGCCGGACGCGCGCATCGTGAGCCGGAGCACCGGCATGCTTGCGACCGTATCGGCGGTGAAGTCTGGGGTCGGCGTGGCGCCTCTTCCCACGACGCTCGGCGACGCCGAAGACGATCTCGTCCAGGTGCTGCCGCCGCTGACCGAACTGACGCGCAGCTGGTACGTGTTGACCCATCCGGACCTCAGGAAGACGCCCCGCGTGGCCGCCTTCGTCGACCACGTGCTGGCCGACATCGAAGGCCTGCGAACCGCACTGGTGGGATGAGGATGCGCACGGCAGCGGACGGGCGGGGCGCCGCGCGGCCATCGAAAGGGCGGATGAGGGGCGGCGCGACGGTCGAAGGTGGGCACGAATTGCAAACGCCATCGCACCGCGATCTTCTCCGCCCGTAGGCGCGATGCGTTGCCAAATGCCTGAGCGACCCATGCTGTAAGCACAGCCCGTTTCGCTCCGATGTGCTATGATTGGCCGACAGGATAAGGAGCCGATGATGAAAATCACGATCGATCTGCCCGAGGAACTGCGCGATCTCCTCGCGGAGCTCTGCCGCGAGGAGGGCAAATCCGCCGAACAGCTTGCCCGGCGGCTGCTGCTCGACCGGCTGGAGGATTTCGAGGACGAGCGGATCGCGCTGGAGCGTCTGAATGACCCAGAGGCGTCCGGGATTCCGCTTGAAGACGTGATGCGGAAATACGGTCTGATGGACGAGAAGGGCGAGCGGACCAAGCCGGCCGCTGAATGAGCTGGCACGTCGAGATCGATCCCCGGGCCGAACGCGATCTGGACCGGATCGCGGCGCGTGACCGCAAACGCATTCTCGAGTTCCTGTTCGAGCGCGTCGCCCCACATCCCAGCCCGCCCGATCTCGCCACCCGGCTCGCCGGCTCCAAGGAAGGGCTTTCCCGCTTCCGCATCGGCGACTATCGCATCATCGTCAAGTTCTACAGGAACCGCCTCGTCGTCCTGGTGATCGAGGTGGGCCATCGTAGCGAGATTTATCGATGACGGTCCGCGCAGGCTGACGCCAGCAGCCATTTCGATCGCCTGCGCCGCCCACCGGGAATGCGTGCTCACGCTTTTCAATACGCATCGTGGAATCGCCATAGATGCCGAGCGCCTTGCGGCGATAGAACTCTCACTCCAGCCGACAGCAGAACGGGAAGAACGGCCCCGATAGCCCCGGCGCGCCGGTCGGCGTGAAGGTGAAGTCGTGGACGTTGTCGCCTTCGTCGGTGCAGCCGCCCGGCGTATAGGCGATCGAGCCCGTGACTGGGTGGCTGGTCTCGAAAGTCCACGGGTTTTCCGAGGAGAAGGCGACGCTGCCGGGCGTGGTCTGGATGGCGCCGCCCGAAAAGGCATCGATGAAGGTCGACGTCATCTGCGGCCCGGCGCAGACGAGTTCGACGGCCCAATTGGGCTCGAAGCCGGGGCAGATCATCTTCTGGCCGAACGGCACGAGGCCGTTGCAGCTGTAGTCGGCAGCCGACAGCGGCGCCGATTGGAGCCCGAGAAGCAAGGCGGCCGAAACGAGGGGCAAGGGGCGGACTGGCATGACACGATCCTCCGGAACCGTTCTGCTCCCCGTCCGGCTGCCACGATAGTCTCCGCCGCGCCTGCCGTAAAGCGGGAGCGCAGCTCATGGTGAAGAGGGAGCGGAGATCGTTTCGCCGATCCTCCGCATGGCAAGGCGCCCGACCGGAACGCGGCCGTGCATCGCGGCCATCGTCAGCGGAAAAGAAAAACCGGGAAAAATCTGTCCACGTCTTCGCCACTTGCATCACAATTCCCGCCGGTGATCGAAAGGCAGCGACAATGGACGTGCATGCGCCAAGGGAGGACGACAGGACGCTGCGGCGCATCATTGCGCTGCTCGTCTCGTTCGCCGCCATTGCCGAGCGTTGCGCCTCCCGGTCGCTTCCTGTCCGCTTTCTCGTTCTGTGGTTCTTGCGGCGGGCCGAATTCGTGGCAACGGGGTATGTGCTCGACGCATACGCCGCGCCGCCTTCGGACTTCGCGGAGATCGCGGCGGCCGGGAACGATCCGGCGGATGCGCTCTTGCTTGCCGCGCGCTTCAGGGCGCTTGCCGCCGTGCTGGGCGCCTTGTTGCCAGTCACGTGCCCGCTCGAGCGCCGGCACCCGCGGCCCGGTACCGTCCACGATCAGGTTTTGCCCGTCGCCAACCACGGTTTGAAGCGGGCGCCGAACGACACCTAATAGGCCGCCATCCGCGCGGCCGGCGGTCGGGCTCTGCCAAGAAAACCGATCGGATATCGTGCCGGCTCGTGTCGGCGCGCCCCTGTTCCTATGGATGAAACCGGCGTAAGGGGGCGGCCCGGCGCGCGCCTATCCCCCCGCGAAGAACGCGTCTCCCACCGCCGCGAGGTCGATCGATGAATTCCTCTCCCTCCCGCCCCGACTGGTCGGCCTCCCAGTATCTCAAGTTCGAGGACGAGCGGACGCGGCCGGCGCGCGACCTGCTGGCGCAGGTGCCGGTGGCAGCACCCAGGCAGGTGGTGGACATCGGCTGCGGGCCGGGAAACTCGACGGAATTGCTGGTCGCGCGCTGGCCGGATGCGGTCGTCACCGGCTTCGACACCTCGCCGGACATGATCGAGAAGGCGAAGGCGCGCCTGCCTCGAACCGGCTTCGTGATGGCCGACGCGGCCACATGGGAGCCGGCCGAACCGGTGGACGTCATCTTCGCAAATGCCATCTTCCAGTGGCTGCCGCATCATCTCGCACTGCTCGCGCGCCTGATGGGCTTCCTCGCGCCGGGCGGCGCTCTGGCCGTGCAGATGCCCGACAATCTGGCCGAGCCGAGCCACGTCCTGATGCGCGAGACGGCGCAGGCCTTGCCGTTTGCCGCCAGGATGGAGGGTGCGGCGCGCGATCCGCTGCCGCCCGCGCGGCACTACTACGACGTTCTCAAGCCGCATGCGGCGCGGCTCGACATCTGGCACACGATCTACAACCATCCGCTCGACGGCGCGGGCGCCATCGTGGAGTGGCTGAAATCGACCGGGCTCAAGCCGTTCCTCGATCCGCTGACGGAGGAGGAACGCAGCGCGTTCCTGGCCGCCTACGAGGAGCGGATCGCGCGCGCCTATCCGCCGGCACATGACGGCAAGGTGCTGCTTCGCTTTCCGAGGCTTTTCATCGTCGCGACGAAAGGCTAGGCATTCTCGCCGTGCTCGCGTCCTCGCGAGTCTTCGCACATCCATCAGGGGCGCCGATGAAAACGATCACCAGGCTCACAGCATGTGTCGCGCTGGCCGCGCTTGCGGGAGCGGCCACCGTCTCCGGTGCCGCGGCCAAGAAAGCGCGCTGCTTCACGTCGGACGACGGCTATTTCCCGTGCGAGTTCCGCTCGACGGACGGCCGCGGCAGCTTCCGCATCTCCGCACCGGGCTACCCGGCCTACATGCTGGAAATGGACCAGCCGGGGTTCGCCTATGGCTACGTCGAGATCGACGGCCGTTCGATCTCCCTGCCGGGACAGTACGTGCGCGGGTCCGACGATCCGGCATGCTGGTCGAACCCCGAGACGAGCACCAAGATCTGTGCGTGGTAGGCGACCACGGTGCGACCGCGCACTTGCCTTGCCATTAAATCGGCATAAACCGGGCAGACGCCATATCAGGCACTATGCGGTCTCCGGGTCCGCGCCCTGCGTCGCGGACAGGACTGGTCGAGCATGAAACGCGTCATCATAAGCGGGATCGGCGTCACGATTCCCGAAGCGTCCATCACCAACGAGGAACTCGTCGAGAGTTTCAACAACTGGGTGGACCAGGAGAACGTCCGGCGCGCGGCGGCGGGCGACGATCCCCTGCAGAAGTCCAGTGCCGAGTTCATCTACCACGCCTCCGGCATCAAGGCGCGCCACGCGCATACGCCGGACGGCATCCTCGACACCACCCGCATGGCGCCGCGCATCCCGGCGCGGGAGGACGACGATCTCTCGGTGCTGGCCGAATTCGGCGCGGATGCCGCGCGCCGGGCACTGGCGGATGCGAGGCTCGACGCCGCCGAAGTCGACCTCGTCGTCTGCGCCTCTTCGCACCTGCAGCGCATGTATCCCTCGATCGGCATCGAGATCCAGAAGGAGATCGGTGCCAACGGCGCGGCCTTCGACCTCTCGCTCGGCTGTTCGTCCGCGGCGGCGGGGCTGCACGTGGCCTTCAACCTCGTGCGCTCGGGGGCCCACCGGCGCGCGCTTGTGGTGACGCCGGAACTGATCACCGGAAACCTCAATTTCCGCGACCGGCAGACCCATTTCATCTTCGGCGACGCCGCCGTGGCGATGCTGCTCGACACGGTCGAGGACGGCGAGGAACGCGCGGGCCGCTTCGAGGTGATGGACACCCGCAGCTGGACCCAGTTCTCCAACAACATCCGCTCCAACTACGGCTATCTGAACCGCGTCGAGGAAGACGACCCCAGCCGCGTTCCGACCGAAGGCAAGCTGATCAGGCAGCAGGGCAACAAGGTCTTCAAGGACGTCACCGTCGCCAGCCACCGCTTCATCGTCGATTTCCTCGCCGAGCACGGCCATACGCCGGACACGATCCGCCGCTTCTGGCTGCACCAGGCGAATGCGCGAATGAACGCCATGATCCTGAAGCTCGCCTTCGGCGGCGAGGTCGGCCACGACCGCGCCCCCATGGTGCTCGACCGGCTCGGCAACACGGCCGCCGCCGGAGCGGTGGTGGCCCTCGAGGAAAACCACCGGGACATGAAGCCCGGAGAGTTCGGGCTGCTGTGCACCTACGGCGCCGGCTACTCGATCGGCGGCGCGCTGCTCCGGATGATGTGACTGGCCATGGACGGCCTGCGCATATTTCGAGCGGCTGGATTTCCCGGCGGCTCTGCTTCATGATCCCGCCGCCTGCGCGACCGGAATGAGACCGATGCAACTTTCCCTGCTGCACCTCGACGACGAAGTCGAGATCGTCCCGCCCCAGAAGATCGCCGCGAAAGTCGAGGCGGTGCTGGTCGCGCCCGGCGACGATTTCGTGACCACGCGGGTTGAGACGCTGGAACTCGGCTTCGAAGGCGTCGCCGGCGACTTTCATGCCGGATTCACCCGCCGCTCGGGCGGAAGGGAGCCCTGGTATCGCCGCGGCACGGAAATAAGCAACGACCGGCAGGTCTCGATCGTGGCGCCGGACGAACTGGCGCTGGTGGCGGCCGGGATGGGGCTGCCGGAGATCCGGCCCGAATGGATCGGCGCCAACATGGTGCTCGCGGGAGTGCCGCAACTCTCCATGCTGCCGCCCGGCGCACTGCTGTTCTTCAAGGGCGGCGTCACGCTGAAGATCGACGGGCAGAATGCCCCGTGCCGCCTTTCCGGGCGTTCGGTCGCCGAGCACGCGAAGATGCCGGACCACCAGGCCGGGGCGCTGCTCTTCCCGAAGGTCGCCCGGCGACGGCGCGGGCTCGTTGCCTGGGTGGAAAAGCCCGGCGCCGTCACGGTCGGCGAGGACGTCTCCGTGCGCATTCCCGAGCAGTGGATCTACCGCGCCTGACCGTCAACCGGACAGGATTTCGATGAACCGCTCCGCCACCGGACGCATCGGCGAGTCCTTGTCCAGTTCGAGGAATTTTCGATAGGCCGCGATGGCTTCTTCCTTACGGCCGGTGTCGCGCAGGCTATCGGCCATCGACAGATGGACGTTGGCGTTGCCTGGGTCGAGCCTTTCGGCTTCAGCGAGGATCGCGAGGGCTTCCGCATGGCGGTCCAGCATTTGCAGGCAATGCGCCTTCTGGAGGCGGGCTTCGACATCGTCCGCATCGAGCGAGATCGCGCGGTCGAAGCGGACCAGGGCGTCGTCGCAGCGTTTGAGGATCGTCAGGATGCGGCCATGCGCGACCTGCGCTCCGGCATCCGAAGGGGCGTAGTCGGCGGCGTCGCGATAGGTCTTCTCGGCGGCAACGTAGTCCTCGCGGATCAGCTGCCCGGCCGCCAGGAAAGCGAAGGCGGGAAGGTAGCCGGGGTCGATCTCCAGGGCGCGCGCCAGCATCGGCTCGGCTTCGCCGCCGCGCCCGGAATCCATCAGGACCTGGCCTGCGCGCGCGAAGTAGTGCGGGTTCAGCGGATCGAGCGCGGCGGCCTCGGTGAAGTGGCGGACCGCGCCATCGATGTCGTCCGCGCCGAGTGCGAGTTCGGCATAGCCTTCGATGGCGCGCACGTCCTTGGGATCGAGGCGCGCGGCGGCATCGAATTCGGACCGGGCTCCCTCGGCATCACCAGATTCGCGCAGGACGTTGCCGAGGTTCGTATGTGCTATGATGAAGGAGGGGTCCAGTTCCAGCGCCGCCCGGTATTCCGCGACCGCAGCCGGCAGGTCGCCCTGTACCGTCCGGATGTTGCCGATGAGGTTGTGGGCCCACTTGGCGTCCTTGTGGTGGGACCTGATGAGCTTGCGCGCGAGGATCGTGGCGCGCAACGGGTCGCGCTCCGCGCTGGCCGCGATGGCGACGAATGGGTCGAGGACGGCCATCACGCCGGCTGCGGCCTCGCGGAAATAGTCCCGTTCGAGGCCGTCGCCCATCGGCGGCAGGTCGACGATGTCGACGTCGTTGCGCACGACGCGCAGCCGCAACTGCATGCCGGCGCGATCGCATTCGGGCGCGGAGCAGACGAACTCGCCGGCAATCCGCGTCTCGTAGGCGTTGAAGAGCCTGCGCAGGTGGTAGATCAGCGATTCGAACGAGAAGCCCGAGTCCGGGAACGAAAATTCCACGCGCCGCGTGTCCGGCAGCGCCGTGATGGTGGCTTTTGCGGTGCGGGCCTCGACCACGACGTCGTGCAGCCCGTCCCAGAGCCGGCTTGCGGCGACCTCGGCCGTAAGCCCCTGGGCCGCCAGCGCCTCGGGGACCGCGAGCGGCTCGATGATCACCTGCTCGCGTCTGAACTGGCCGACGAGCACGGGCAGCAAGACGACGAGCATCAAGAGGAAGAGGCCGTTGAGGAAGACTGTCCTCAGGCTGGTCGACCGTGTCTCAAGGTTGGGCAGTGAGAAATAGGCGCGCACGCGCTTCAGCACGCCCGATCCCGCCGGTGCATCCTCGCTCTGTGTCTTACGTCTCGGGCGCGCCATGCCGTCCTGGTCTCCATGCGCGATACACGCATCGCTCATGCGGGAAGTTACGGCTTTTCCGTGGCCGCTCAAGCGGCGTCTTACTCATCGTCCGCGTCGGGATCGAGCAGGCGGGTCGCGCGCCAGCGGGTCAGCACCGCGTTGATCTCGCCGATCACGAAGAACCGCGCCGCGTCGCGGTCATAGCCTTCGGCCAGCAATTCGTCATAAGCCGTGTGCTCGTGCCGGACATGGGCGACTGCGGCAAGCCAGACGGCAGTGGAGGGCGGCAGGCTCTTCAGATGCGGGGCCAGCGCATCGGCGCGGATCTTCTCGATGTCGGAATAGGGCGCGGCCGGCAGAAGCAGCGTCAGGGCCTTGCCGACGGCGCGCCGCCGCCCCGTCCGTGCGATCACGGTCTCCTCCGGTCCGCCGGCCGGGTGGCTTCCGGAAAGGCATCGATCGAGGCGAAATAGGGCTTCAGGTCGATCACCGGCGTGCCGTCCAGGACGTCGATGGCGTCGATCCCGACGATGCCGGTCGTTTCGTCGACGCTCATGATCTTCGCCACATGCATTCCGATCGGGTTGGGCCGGGCAGGGGAGCGCAAGGCGAAGACGCCGCGCGGCTCCGGTGCATGGCGGGGCGCCTGGACGATCAGGTTGCGCTGCGACCGGTCGAGCCAGGTCAGGATGACGATGTGGCTGAACGCGGCAAGGCCCTGCAGGCCGGGCCTGTAGGTTTGGGCGAGTTCGACGTATGCCTGTTTGCCGCTCTCGCGGGCGGCCGCCATGTTCTTCGGGCATTCGGAGCGGTCCGTCCATGGCGAGCGGACGCGGCCGACGAAGGCGATCCCCGCATCCGTCGCGTCATCCGCCGGGTCCCGGGCCAGTTCCACTTCGCCGTCGCGCTTCATCGACCTTTTCCTCCGATGGCATTTCGCCTGTCGACGAGACAGCTTGCATCCCTACCCAGATTGATATAAACATATCTTTATATCGTTTGGAGACTTGGATGCTCACACGTCCGCTGACCGACCTAGAGACCTTCGTTGATAGCTTGAAGGCCGTCGCCGAATCCAGCCGCATGCGAATACTCTTCCTGCTGTCGCGCGGCGACCTGACCGTCTCGGATATGACCGAAATCCTCAACCAGTCGCAGCCGCGCGTGTCGCGGCATCTGAAGCTGCTGCTCGATGAACGGCTGATCGGCCGCTACCAGGAAGGTTCGTGGGCCTATTTCCACCTCGCCGAGCAGGCCTTCCAGCGCGAACTGGTGACGGGGCTGGTCTCGCGCATCGACCCGTCGCAATCGCCGGTCGACAGGGACCTCGAACGGCTCGAGGCGGTCAAGCGCCGCCGCCAGGAGCGGGCGTCCGCCTATTTCGAATCCAATGCGACGAGTTGGGACCGGATACGGTCGCTGCACGTGCCGGAGGATGCGGTCGAGCGGGCCATCGTGGAACTCGTCGGGGAAAAGCCTTTCCGCACGATGCTCGACCTCGGCACGGGGACGGGGCGCATGCTGGAGATCCTGTCGCCGCTCTATCAGCACGGCATCGGCATCGACATGTCGCGCGAGATGCTCACCATCGCGCGCGCCAAGCTGGACAATGCCGCGATCACCAACGCGCAGGTGCGGCAGGGCGACATCAACGCTCCGCCGGCCGAACGCGACCAGTTCGACCTCGTCACCATCCATCAGGTCCTGCACTACCTCGACCAGCCCGGCCGGGCGATCGCCGAGGCAGCGCGGGTGCTGCGGCCCTCGGGCCGTCTCCTGATCGTCGATTTCGCACCGCACGAGCACGAATTCCTGCGCGAGCAGCATGCGCATGTGCGGCTGGGCTTCTCCGACCGGCAGATCGCCGACTGGCTGGAGGAGGCGGCGCTGGACCTGGAGACGACGCTCGAGTTCGAGCCGCAGGGCGGCGCCGGCGAGAAACTCACGGTGAAGCTCTGGCTCGCCCGCGACCGGCGGCTGCTGATGGCAGGACCGGGTCAAGACCAACACGAAGACACGGAGATTTCCGCGTGAACCAGTACCGCTTCTCCCGCCGGCCGGACATCGGCGACAGGATCAACGTCTCCTTCGAGTTCTTCCCGCCGAAGTCGGATGCGATGGAGGCCAAGCTCTGGGAGACGACGATGCGGCTCCAGCCGCTGTCGCCATCCTTCGTCTCCGTGACCTACGGGGCCGGGGGATCGACCCGGGAACGCACCGCGCGTACCGTCTCGCGCATGGTGTGCGAGACGCGGCTCCGCCCTGCGGCCCACCTGACCTGCGTGGACGCGACGCGCGGCGAGGTGGACGAGGTGATCCGCGAGTTCCTGGGCATGGGCGTCAGCCGCTTCGTGGCGCTGCGTGGCGATCCGGCCGAAGGCGTCGGAGCGCGCTACCGCCCGCATCCCGGCGGCTACTCGAACGCGGCCGAACTGGTCGAGGCGCTGCGCGAACACGGCGCGACCGACATTTCTGTCTCGGCCTATCCCGAAAAGCATCCGGAAAGCCCGGATTTCGCTACCGACATCGACATGCTGAAGCGCAAGGTCGAGAATGGCGCAACCCGCGCGATCACCCAGTTCTTCTTCGACAACGACAGCTACGAGCGCTACGTCGAGCGGGTCCGCAGGGCGGGCATCTACGTGCCGATCGTTCCGGGCATCCTGCCCGTGCACAATTTCGCGCAGGTGGCGAACTTCTCCGCCCGCTGCGGTGCCCACGTGCCGGCCTGGCTGGCCGAGCGTTTCGACGGGCTGCACGACGATCCGCAGACCCACGCACTCGTCGCAGCCGCCGTCGCCGCCGAGCAGGTGCTCGACCTGGTCGAGCGCGGCATCACCGATTTCCACTTCTACACGATGAACCGCGCCGATCTCGTCTTTGCGATCTGCCACATGATCGGCATCCGCTCGGTCTCGCAGGCGCTTGAAGAGGCGAAGCCGGCCGCTGCCTGAGGGCGGACCGCAGTAAAGGAAATGGCCGGGCTGAAGAGCCCGGCCATTCGCTTGTTCCTGCTACTCGTCGTGCCGGGGCGCGCCGGCACCAAGGCTCAGGGAATCACTCCCATAATCAGGGCGCCGATGAAACCAAACGCAAAACAAACCATCAGTGCGTTGATAGGCTTTGTCAGTCCCATGTCATAGCCTCCTGCGTAGACTATGCCAGAAGTGTAGGCGAGTTTGGGCCACTCGCAAGCGAAAACTATGCTGCGGCGCACCGGTCGTGTGGAAGATCGTTGCGCGGCTCCGGGCTTAGGCGTTGATTTGCCAGCGCTATCCGATCTGATCGGATCATGTGGAATTTTTCGTCGGCTCAGGGACGCGATCCTGCCCCGGTGATCCGGCCCTTCGGCGGTGCAGCGCGGCCGCCAGCCTGCCGTCGATCACCAGCAATCCGCAGCCGATGAGGGCCATCCCGGCCGCCTCGAAGAGTTCCAGCCGCTCGCCGAGGAACAGCGCGCCGAGGAGAACCGCGCTCACCGGGACGACGAGCGTGACCAGCGATGCGTTGGTTGCGCCCGCGGATGCGAGGATGCGGAAGTAGAGGATGTAGGCGAAGGCGGTGGAAAGCAGCGCCAGCCCGAGGACCGCAGTCCATACGCCGGCGCTCGCCGCCATGACACCCTCCCAGCCGTGGACGGCAAGCACGACCGGAACCATGATGATGCTGGAGGCCGTGAGTTGCCCGGTGGCGATCTGGGTGGGCGACAGGCCCTTGATCCGCTTCGCCACGACGAAGGCGAAGGCATAGGAGAGGGCGGTTCCGATCAGGGCGAGCTTGGCCCAGACCGGGCCGCCGAGGCCGGCAAGCAGTCCCGGCCCGATCATCACGGCCGTTCCGATGATGCCAAGCGCGATACCGGCGAGCTTGCCGCCGGTGACCTTCTCTTCGGAGATGAGGATGCTCGCAACGATGATCGTCCAGAAGGGCGTCGTGGCGTTGAGGACGGAGGCGAGGCCGGCGCCGAGCTGGGTCTGGCCGAGGAACATGAGGCTGAACGGAACCACGTTGTTGACCAGGCCGAGCAGGAGAAGCCCGCGCCAGGCGCGGAGCGCGGGCGCAAAGGAAATGCCGCGCGCGAGCAGGTAGAGCTGCAGCGCCGCCGCCGCGATGGCGACGCGCAGCAGGACCAGCGCCAACGGCTCGACTTCCTGCACGGCGATGCGGGCGAAGAAGAACGAGCCGCCCCAGATGGCGCCGAGCAGTAGAAGCTGCGCCCAGACTATGCCGCTCATCGGGCGGGCGGTTGCGGGTGATGCATTCGTCGGCACGTCGATCCTTTCTTCGGTCAGGACGGCTGGTAGGCGGAAGGCCCCGACGACGCCACCCGTTTCCGGATTTTCCGGCGATCCGTCATCCCGATGTTTTCCAAACCGGGTCCATTGCCCTAGATTTCCGCCAGAACAGGAAAGCTCATGCAACGATTCGAAACCGCTCGCGACGCGGCGCTGTCGCTCAGGCCGGACGTCCCGGTCTACTGCTTCAGGCCGGAGGTGCTGAAGGACGACGCCCGCCGGTTCATGGAGATGTTTCCGGGCAAGACGGCTTATGCGGTCAAGACCAACGGCGAGGCGATGGTGCTGAAGACGCTGGCCGAGTCCGGCGTCACGGCGTTCGATGTCGCCTCGCCGGCGGAGTTCGAGGCGGTGCGTTCCGTCGCGCCTCAGGCGGAGATGCTCTACATGCATCCGGTCAAGGCGCAGTCCGACATCAGGCTCGCGCTCGAGACCTACGGCATCCGCGTCATCGCCGTCGATCACGAGGACGAGGTGACCAAACTCGCCCGCGTGGTGCAGGCGCTGGACATCGATCCGGGCACCATGACGGTCTTCGTGCGTATTCAGACCAAGGGAAGTGCCGCCTACGAACTGTCGAAGAAGTTCGGCGCGGGGCCGGCGCATGCGGTCGAACTGCTGCAAAGGCTGCATCGCAACGGATACAGGGTCGGCATCTGCTTCCATGTCGGCAGCCAGATCTCCGATCCCGACACCTACGAACGGGCGCTGCGGACGGCCGACTGGGTGCGGAACCGGGCAGCGGTGCCGCTGGCCGGCCTCGACGTCGGCGGCGGGTTCCCGGCCGAATACGGGCATGATCCGAACCGCAAGGCGCCCGAGATGCCATCGCTCGGGCAATTGATGTCGCGGCTGCGCGGCGACATCGCGGAATGGGGTTTCGACGACCTGCCGCTGGTGGCGGAACCCGGCCGCGTGATCTGCGCCCATGCCTTCTCGCTGATCGTGCGCGTGCTCCTGCGCAAGGGGCGGCGCATCTACATCAACGACGGCATCTGGTCGTCGCTGTCGGACTCCTGGACCGGCAAGATCACGCTGCCCGCGCGGTTCATTCCCGACCCGGCGATCCGCAGCCGCAACGGCGACAAGAAGAACATCGTGCCGTTCAAGGTGTGCGGCGCCACCTGCGATTCCGTCGACATCCTGTCGCGCCCGTTCTGGCTGCCGGAAACCGTCGATACCGGCGACTGGATCGAGATCGGCCACATCGGCGCCTATTCGCTGGCGCTGCGATCCCGCTTCAACGGCTTCTATCCAGACACGTTCGTGGAGGTGACGCGTCCATTTGACGAGGGGACGCAGCCCGAAAGCTTTGCTAGCCTGGAAACCATGGCAGGGGCCTGAGGATGGTGTGACCGGATGCCCAAGCTGATCCGTTTCGTGATCGTCAATTCGCTGATCGGCGTCCTGATCGGCTGGCTGGTTGCCGCCGGGCTGATCTGGTTCAACGTCGGCGGCTTCGGCGAACTCGTGATGCATTCGAGCCAGCGGGCGGCTGCGCTCTTCATTCTCGGCATGTCGTTTGGCGTGACCTTCGGCTTCGCGTTTCTCGCCACGGCGCTGATCCTGCTTCCGCGCGACAAGGACGGTTTCGACAAGATCTGAACCGCCGACGGTGAGCGGCGACCCCGGTCAGCTGGCGTTGGCCTTCAGCCATTTCTTCCAGGCGGCGGCGCTGCCGTTGAAGACGTTGATGTCGGCGTCGCCGCGGATGCCCGGCACGATGCCGGTTCCCGTGTATTGCCAGAACAGGAATTGCTGCTTGCCGTATTTGGTGTCGGGATGTCCCGCAACCGAACGCAGCCACCAGGGATAGCCCTTGAAGGAGGACAGGTCGTTGTCCTCCCAGAAGTCGATGGAGGTGTAGATGATGGGCTTCTTGCCGTAGTGCTTCTCGATGGCTTCGAGGAACACCTTCATTTCCGCCTGGACGGTTGCCGCGGGCGGACGCAGCTTGCAGGACGGGGACAGGTGGTTCCATTCCATGTCGAGCACCGGCGGGAGAGCGGCCTTGTCGCGCGGGACATGGCGGATGAACCACTGGGCCTGCTCGATGGCCGGACGGCAGAAATAGAAGAAGTGGTAGGCTCCGCGCGGAATGCCGGCCACCTTGGCGGCATTCCAGTTGCGGTGGAACTCGTCGTCGACGCGGTCGCCGCCCTCCGTCGCCTTGATGAAGGCGAAGGAGATGCCGCTCGCCTTCGCCTGTGCCCAGTCGACACTCGCCTGGTACTTGGCGGCGTCGGTTCCGTGAACCTGATAGCTCCACGGTGCGCGCGCGTCCCAGTCGTGCGGGTCGCGGTCGCCGTAGCGGGGGTTCAGCACCGTGCCGCCAGGGGCCGACGTCGGCGCGACGTCGGACGCGATCTCGGAGAGACCGTATCCGCTCGAGGTGCAGCCTGCGATTGCCAGCGCAAGCGCCATTCCCGCCCATCGGCGCATATCCGTTGCCTCACATGGTCGAATTGGTCCGAGCAAGCCGGTAGCATGGATAACCGAAGGTTTATGCCGGGTCACCGCGGCTGACGCTGCGACATCCCCGCACCCGGCGCTTTGCCGGTTGCTTTTCCGCTGCTTCCACCCGAAAGTCCGGCCCACCGAAAAAAGACAATGGCGGCAATTTGAAGACCGCCGCGGGGCAAAACGAGCGAGGCAACCGAGTTGGCATGCGTATCATAGCCGGAATTCTCAAGTGGCTGCTCATCCTCGTCGTGATTCTGGTGGCCGGCGTGGCGGGCTGGCTCTATTTCGCGCCGCCCGAACTGATCCGCGTCGGCGCCGGCTACAGCGCCAAGATCGTCTGCTCGAACGTCTTCATCGCCGGACGCGATCCCGAGGAGGTGCTCGCCGTCGACGTCCAGGCGCCGGGGCATTGGCTGCTCGGCTACATCGATGCCGAGGTGGACGACGAGGAAAGGAGCGTTTCGGCCGGACTGTTCGGGATCTTCGGAAAAAGCCGGGCCGTCTATCGCGACGGACTCGGCTGCGCTAGCGTCCAGGCGGATGAAGGCCTCGAAGACATCTCCGCCGGTCCGGGAGTTGAGACGTCACGTCAGGCGAACTGGCCGGACGGCGATCTCGTCGAACCATCGCAGGATCCCCGGATCGCGGCCATCCTCGACGATGCCGACCTGACGGGGCCGGGGATGCGCGCGGTCGTCGTGGTCCAGAACGGCCGCATCATCGGGGAACGCTATGGCGAAGGGTTCGACGCCGCCGCGCCGCTTCTCGGCTGGTCCATGACCAAGACGGTCAATGCCGCGATCGTCGGCACGCTGGTCCGGGAAGGCAGGCTTGCGACCGGCCGGCAGAAGCTCTTCGACCGGTGGGACGACGAGCGCGGCGAGATCAGCCTCGCCGACATGCTGGGCATGGTGAGCGGGCTGGAGTTCAACGAGGACTACGGCGACGTCACCGACGTGACGCGCATGCTCTATCTCGAACCCGACATGGCGGCCTTCGCGTCCTCGAAGCCGTTGGCAGCGAAGCCTGGGACCACGTTCAGCTATTCCAGCGGCACGGCGGTGATGATCTCGCGCATCTGGCAGAATGCGATCGGCGAGCCTCAGGTCGCGCTCGACTGGCCGCGCGAGGCGCTGTTCGGGCCGCTCGGCATGGAAAGCGCGGTTCTGGAGGCGGATGCCTCCGGCACGTTCGTCGGATCGTCCTACCTCTACGCCAGCGGCCGCGACTGGGCGCGCTTCGGCCAGTTCCTCCTGCAGGCCGGCAAGTGGGGCGGACGCCAGCTCCTGCCCGAGGGCTTCGTCGAGTGGATGCGCCAGCCGGTGCCCGCATCGGACGGGGAGTACGGCCAAGGCCAGCTGTGGCTGCACGGCCCGCGGGCGGGAACGCCGGAGGGCGAGGACCCGGATGCGGGGTTCGCGCTGCCGGACGATGCGTTCTGGGCACTCGGCCACGACGGACAGTCCATGGCCGTGATCCCGTCCGAGAATCTGGTCGTGGTGCGGCTGGGGCTCACCCCCTCAAAGCTTGGCTACAAGCCTCAGAAGCTTGTGGAGGCCCTGGCCGGGGCGCTGGAGCCGGCGATCATTTCCGAATGATCGCGTGCACGGCGTAGCCGCGGAAGATCGATTTGAATTCGAGGCTTGCGCCGGCTTTCTCGGCTTTCGATTCAAGAACACTACGCAGGGAATCCCGCGGACAGACGTGGAATCTCGCCAGCCATTTGCGCAATGCGGCCCGGAACCAGCGGGGCAGGCGCTCCTGTCCGCCGAAATCCGCGATGTGGAGCGAGCCTCCGGGAGCGAGCACCTCCAGACCTTGCGCGACGGCTTTCTCCCAGCTGGGGATCATCGACAGGGCGTAGGAGATGAAGACGCGGTCGAATTTCTCCGTCCCGAAGATAGCCTGCGCGTCGAAGGCGGTGGCGTCGGCGCGGGCGAGCGCCACATTGCCCGAGATGCCGTCGCGTTCCACCGCCTTGCGGGCCGTGCTCAGCATCTCGGCGGAGATGTCGAGGCCGTGGTAGCGGGCGTCCGGGTATCGCCGCGCGGCAAGCACGATGTTACGGCCGGTTCCGCAGCCGAGTTCGAGGACGCTGCCGTTTCGCGGAACGTCGAGCCCGGCGATCATGCTGTCGCGGCCGAGCAGGTAGTACTTGCGGGTCGCGTCGTAGACGTGGCGCTGGATGCGGTAGACGCGGTCCATGAGTTCGGCATGGCCGGAACCGCCGCCCTCCACCGGTTCGGAGACCGGGCCGCTCACCCTACCGGTCCCGCTTCACATAGAGATGGAAGCCGCCGTAGATCGCGGAACGGTCGCGCGCGGAGAACGCCGCCGATGCATCACGCTCGTAGTGCCACTGCGCGAGAATGGCGTCCGGGACACGGCCGGGCAGGAGGCTCGGTACATCCGCTGTGCGGAAGATGACGCGCGCCCCTTCGGCCGCGGTGCGGGTGATCTCGCTCCAGAGCGTTTCGAGCTGGTCGTCGGTCATCCAGTCCTGCGCGTCGAGAAGGACGTAGCGGTCGACCGACGCCGCCGGCTTGCGGGCCAGAAGCTCGGCGAAATTGGCATGGTGCACCTTCACGCGGTCCGCACTGGCGCGGATCGTGGCGAAGTTCGTGGCTTCTAGATAGGGCGGCAGCGAGGCCTCCCCGGCGGCGGGGTAGCGGCGGCCGAAGGCCTGCCAGGCGAAGTAGTTCTCATCCAGCGGGAAGTCGCAGGCGAGCTTGCGCACACGCTCGCGCAGGACGTCTGCCATGGTCCGGCCCCCGGCGAGCGCTTCATACTGCGCCGGCGGGATGCCGAGGCCGAAGAGAGAGGCCTTCCGGGACGTCGCCCAGCGGATGAGCGGCTTGTCGAACAGCGGCGCGAGGTGTTCGGCGAACCAGTTGCGCTGCGCACGAAGGTCCTTAGCGTTGAGGATATCGGCGGGGTTCACGCCGTGCAGCCGGGCGGCGATATGGCCCGCGCCGATACACCTGCCGAGCAGGCCGTTTCGATAGACGTTTGCGTCGAAGACGGAGACCCGTCGGCGCCCGCGCCAGTCCCGGGCCTCCCAGTAGCGGCGCGTCACCGGGTCGAGGCGCCGCGCCAGGAAGCGGTCGTAGGCCATCGTGTTATGGGTGAAGCCGGTGGCGCCGAAGAAGCGGAAGAAATCGCTCTGTGAGGGGAGGTGCGTCAGCGCCGCGAGCTTCAGCCGGTTCAGCGCGACATGGGCGGTGTTCAAGTCGACCGCGTCGATCCGCGCCGGAGAGCGGGTGAGGTAGGACAGAACGTTGCAGCCACCGGACGCGATGGTGACCATGCGATGTCTCTCGCCAAGCTGCATCGCCTCCATGTCGATCTCCGGATCCTCCCATATCTGCGGATAGACGAGGCCGGAGAAGAGGAGGGCGAAGAGCCGCTCCAGCATTCCATCCTTCGAGAGCGCCTTGTTCTGGTAGACGGCCTTCCCGATGTGCCCGTGTCCGGACACCGCGATGTCGGCGGAGAGGTCTGTCATGGTGGCGAATCCCTCAGGCGCGTTGCTTTCGGGTGCGGTAGCCGAGGGCCATGACAGCGCCATGACAGGGGACGGGAACGGTCGCGGACTGCCCGACGGTTCAAGGCTTCGGCGCGAAGGCCCCGGAAGCGCCCGTAAGGTCAGCCGCGGCCTCGAAGCGCCGCCAGGAAGGGACCCTGGCCGCCCCACACTGGATCGGAACCGGGAAAGGAGACGCCGGCGATCTGCCGCAGCACGCCATCGTCGTAGCCGTCCTCGGCGCGGATGATGGAATAGTCCTCCTGGCCGGGCGGGTAGGCGCCGCAAATCGCGAAGTCGTCGCTCGCCGAGACCTGGCAGTGGCCGAAGCCCGGCGGCAGGATTGCCACGTCGCCGGCCGAGACTTCGACTTCCTCGCCTTGCGGTCCGCCGAGCATCAGCCGCGCCAAGCCGCGCGCAACCGCCAGCGCCTCAAAGCAGTCGGGATGAAAATGGTGATAGTCGAAGACGCGCCAGGTGCATGTGCCGCCCCAGCCGTTTTCCTCCATCAGGCGGCGCACGGCGGCATCGTCATGAGCGCCGCCCAGGGCGTTTTTCGCGATAACAGCGGGGAAGCAGTCGTTGTTGGGGATGGTGTCGCCGCGCGGGATCAAGAGGCGACGGATGGAGATGGTGTCGGCGGGAGTCGGCTTGTCAGGCACGCGTCAGCTCCAGCATTCGCTTGTCTTGCGCACCAAAGGGCGCAGAAGCCGATGGGTTCCGGCATCGGGGCCGATTTTCAACTTTGCCCGAATCCCCCCGCCGTCGGCGTCGTGACGATCACCGCTTCGCCGGCCTCGAGCACGGTCTGGTCGCAGGCCTTCAGCGTCTCGACCGTGCCGTCCCTGCGGCGCACCTCGGTCCTGCCGACCTCGCCGTCGCCGCCGCCGTCGAGCCGCGCGGCGGGCGGTCGCGGTGCGAGGACAGGATGGCGCATTCCATGCGTCTCGAGGAAGCGGATGGTGCGGCGCGTGCCGTCGCCGGCGTGCCACCTGCCCTCGCCGCCGGAGCCTTCGCGGATGTGGAAATCCTCCAGCATCACCGGGAAGCGCAGTTCGAGGATTTCCGGGTCGGTGAGGCGCGAGTTGGTCATGTGGGTGTGGACGCCCGAGGTGCCGTCGAAGCCGCGGCCGTCGTTCATCCGGCCGGCCGGCGAGCCGGAGCAGATCGTCTCGTAATACTGGTAGTTTTCGTTGCCGAAGGTGAGGTTGTTCATCGTGCCCTGCGCGTTGGCCAGCGCGCCCAGGCGCCGAACATGGCGTTGGTGACGTGCTGCGAGGTCTCGACATTGCCGGCGACCACGGCGGCCGGGTAGGCGGGCCGCAGCATGCAGCCTTCGGGGATGACGATGTCGATCGGCCTGAGGCAGCCGGCGTTCATCGGGATCTGGCCCTCGACCATGACGCGGAAGGCGTAGAGCACGGCGGCGCGGGCCACCGGCTCGGGCGCGTTGAAATTGTTCTTCTCACCGGCGAGGTGCCGGTGAAGTCGACCGTCGCCTCGCGCTTCTCGCGGTCGACGGTGATCCTCACCTTGATCACCTGGCCGGTGTCGGTCGGGTATTCGTATTCGGAACGTCCGGCAGGCGCTCGAGCACGCGGCGCACGCTCTCGGCGGCATTGTCCTGCACGTGGCCCATATAGGCCTGGACGACGTCGAGGCCGAAATGCGCGACCATCTTGCGCAGTTCGGCCACGCCCTTCTCGTTGGCGGCGATCTGGGCCCTCAGGTCGGCGATGTTCTGGTGCGGGTTGCGGGCCGGGTAGGGGTGGTCGGTCAGCAGGTCGTGCAGCTCGGCCTCGCGGAAGCGTCCCTCGCTCGACGATGCGGAAATTGTCGATGAGCACGCCTTCCTCGTCGACCGTGGTGGCGAGCGGCGTCATCGAGCCCGGCGCGGTGCCGCCGACATCGGCATGGTGGCCGCGCGAGGCGACCCAGAAGAGGATCGTCCTCGCCGTCGTCGTCGAAGACCGGCGTGACGACGGTGATGTCGGGCAGATGCGTGCCGCCATTGTAGGGCGCGTTGAGCGCGAAGACGTCGCCGGGCCGCATGTCGCCCGCGTTCAGGCGGATGATCGTCTCGACCGAGCGGTCCATCGAGCCGAGATGCACCGGCATGTGCGGCGCGTTGGCGACCAGCGCGCCGTCGCGGTCGAAGACGGCGCAGGAGAAGTCGAGCCGCTCCTTGATGTTGACCGAATAGGCGGTGTTCTGCAGCGTCACGCCCATCTGCTCGGCGATCGACATGAACAGGTTGTTGAAGACCTCCAGCATCACCGGATCGGCCTCGGTGCCGAGTGCGGCCTGCGCGCTGCCTTGCGTCTCGACGCGGCGCAGGAGCACGTGGTCGCTGGCGGTGATCTCGGCCTGCCAGCCCGGCTCGACGACGATGGTCTGGTGGCTCTCGATGATCAGCGCCGGACCGGACGACGCGTGTGCCGGGCGTCAGGCCTTCGCGGCGGAAGACGCCGGCGTCGCGCCATTCGCCGCCGCAGAAGATGCGCGTGTCTCGCCGGTCCGGCGTCGCCGTCGTCCAGCGTGCCCGTCGGTCTCGTCGCGGCCGGCATCGCGCCTGTCGATGCCCTCGACGCTCGATCGCTTCGACGATCATCGGCTTGCCTCGTAGACGAAGCCGAACTGCGCCTTGTGCGCGGCCTCGAAGGCGGTCGCGGCATCGGCGACCGACGAGCCGTCGAAAGTCGACTGGCAGGGCGGTGTCGGTGCCGTCATAGCGGACATGCAGGATGCGGGCGCCAGGCGATCGTCCGCGTCGGCGATGCCCTGGCTGTGCAGTTCCTCGAAGACCGCCTTGCGCAGGCTGTTCGGCCAGCAGGCGTGATCTCGTCCGGCGTCTCCTCCGCCAGCGGCTTCAGCAGCGCCTGCTGGCGCGAGGCGATAGATCGCCGCGAGGCCCGATGCCGTAGGCCGACAGCAGGCCGGAGAAGGGATGGATCGAGCACGGTCTCCATGCCGAGCGCGTCGGCGACGAGGCAGGCATGCTGGCCGCCGGCGCCGCCGAAGCAGTTGAGCAGGTATTCGGTGACGTCGTAGCCGCGCTGGACCGAAATCTTCTTGATGGCGTTGGCCATGTTCTCGACGGCGATGGTGATGAAGCCCTCGGCGACCGCCTCCGGCGTGCGGCCGTCGCCGATCGCCTTCGCCAGCTCCGCGAACTTTCTCCGCACGACCTCGGCGTCGAGCGGCTGGTCCTGGCCGGGGCCGAAGATCGCCGGAAAAAATTCCGGGCTGCAGCTTGCCGAGCATGACGTTGGCGTCGGTGACGGCGAGCGGCCCGCCGCGGCGGTAGCAGGCGGGGCCGGGATTGGCGCCGGCCGAATCCGGGCCGACCTGGAAGCGGCCGTCCTCGTAGTGCAGGATCGAGCCGCCGCCGGCCGCGACCGTGTGGATGCGCATCATCGGCGCGCGAATGCGCACGCCGGCCACCTCGGTATCGAAGGCGCGCTCGTAGCTCGCCGTCGTAATGGGCGACGTCGGTCGAGGTGCCGCCCATGTCGAAGCCGATCACCTTCTCGAAGCCGGCGAGCCGCGCCGTCTCGACCATGCCGACGACGCCGCCGGCCGGACCCGACAGGATGCGCGTCCTTGCCCTGGAAGAGGTCGGCTGCCGTGAGGCCGCCCGACGACATCATGAACATGAGGTTGCGGTGAGGAGCCGCTTCCCGCCTCCGAAGGCGAGTAGAGCGCCGGCGCCGCCCAGTTCCGCCGCCACCCGTTCGACGTAGCGCGACAGGATCGGCGACAGATAGGCGTCGACCACCGTCGTGTCGCCGCGGCCGACCAGCTTGACCAGCGGCGAAACCTCGTGGCTGACCGAGATCTGGGCTGAAGCCGCATGCATGGCAGAGGCTCGCCGCCATCAGTTCGTGGTCGGGGTAGTTCCAGGCATGCATGAAGACGACGGCGACGGCCTCGATGCCGTCGGCGCGCGCCTGCTCGATCAGCGGCCTGACCGTCGTCGAGCTTCGGCATGGTCTCGACCGAGCCGTCGGCGCGCACGCGTTCTTCGACCTCGATCACGCGCTCGTAGAGCTGTTCGGGAAGGACGATCTCCTTGGCGAAGATGTCCGGGCGCGCCTGGTAGGCGATCTTCAGCGCGTCGCGGAACCCCTTGGTGATCAGCAGCAGGACGCGGTCGCCCTTGCGTTCCAGCAGCGCATTGGTGGCGACCGTGGTGCCCATCTTGACGTCGCCGATGCGATGCGAGGGGACGGGCTCGCCGGCACTGACGCCGAGCAGGTCGCGGATGCCCTGCACGGCGGCGTCGCGGTAGGCTTCCGGGTTCTCGGAGAGCAGCTTGCGGGGGTGGAGGTTGCCTTCGGGGTCGCGACCGATGATGTCCGTGAAAGTGCCGCCGCGATCGACCCAGAAATCCCATTTCCCGTCCATAGACCGTCCTCCCGCAATCATGGTTGGAGATTTCCCGCGTCCGGGCTATATGTCAATCAAGCGTAAATCGTCAACATTTTATCGACGTTTTGTCGGTGAGGAGAACGAGATGGCGAGCGGGAAGAATGCTTTCGGGCCGGTCGTGTCGGCCGCCCACCTCGCCGACGGCGCCATGCCGTCGCTGTCGGAGATGGAGTTCGCCATGACCATCCTCAACAACGCTTTCCAGCGCTGGATGGTGCGTTGCATGGGGGCGGCCGGCGTCTCCGGCCTCGGGCCGCTCGACGTCCAGATATTGCATTCGAGCAACCATCGCGGGCGCGAGAAGACGCTTTCGGACCTGTGCATGATGCTCAACATAGAGGACACGCACGTGGTCTCCTATGCCCTGAAGAAGCTCGAGGCTGCCGGCCTGATCGAAACGGGACGGCGCGGGAAGGAAAAGACGGTGCGGGTGACCGACGCCGGAGCGGAGGCTTGCGCGCGCTACCGCGAGGTTCGCGAGGCCCTGCTCGCCGGCAGCGTGAAGGGTCTTCGTTTCGAAGACGAGGAAATCAGCCGGATCGCTGCCCTGATGCGGGCGCTGTCGGGCCAGTACGACCAGGCATCGCGGAGCGCAGCGAGCCTTTAGGCGCAATTCCGGCCGGCCAGCGTCCTGACGCAATGTTACCAGCGGTAAGAGCTTTTTGACGAAACCGGTTCGTCTCTCCGGCATTGTGGGGTGGAAGGTGCGCCGCGACGGCGCCCAATCGAGGAGAGAAAAGACATGAAAAAGATTATCCTGGCGTCCGTTTCGTCCATTGCCCTCCTGGGCCTTGCAGCATGCAGCGATACCGACACGACGACGACCGAAAGCATTCAGACCGAGACCGTGACGCCGGACGTGACCGTGGCGCCGGAAGCAGAGGTCGCTCCGGCGGCCGGTACGACGGCGCAGGGCATCGAGAGCGATGACGAGGCCGAAGTAATCATCGTCCCGAACGACGATACCGCAGCGGCCGAGGTCCCGGCCGACGACACGACCACCCAGAGCATCGAGCCCGAGGTGAACACCACGGTCGTGCCGGCCGACGAAACGAAGGCCGTCCCGGAAGTCAGCGTCGACGAGGTGGAACCCGCCGACGAGGTGCCGGCGGTCAAGTAAGGTTCCGCCACGATCCGCACCCTACGGGAAAAGCCGGTTTCGACCGGCTTTTTTCGTGCCATGCTTTGCGCGTCGCGGGGTGCGACCGATCGGCGCTCGAATGCGATCCGGGTCTCGCAATCTTCGAAGAACCGCACTAGACAGAAGCCATGTCTATCTGGGCCCGCATCGGCGAACTCGCCTCCCGCGTCTCCGCGGGGGCGGTCTCGGGCATAGCCGAGGTTCTCGAATCCGTTCGCACCACATTTGCCGGCGACCCCGAGCTGCGGCGCAAGGTCGCCTTTTCCATCGCCATGATCGCCCTTTCCGCCAAGATGGCGAAGGCGGACGGCATCGTGACGCAGGACGAGATCAGGGCGTTCCGGGAAATCTTTTCCATGCCGCCCGAGCAGGAGCGCAACGTGGCGCGGCTCTACCGGGTGGCGATGAGCGACACTGCCGGATACGAAGCCTACGCTGAAAGGCTGGCCGGTCTGTGCGGATCGGGCCGGCGCGACTGCCAGATGCTGGAGGACATTCTCGACGGGCTGTTCCACATCGCCAAGGCCGACGGCCTCATCCACGAGAAGGAGGTCGGCTTCCTGCGCCGCATCGCAGAAATATTCAACATCAGCGAAAACCATTTCCGGGCCATCCTGGCGCGGCACGCCGTGCTGGAGGACTCCGACCCTTACGCAATCCTCGGTATCGAGCGCGGCGCCAGCTTCGAAAACATCAAGCGGCGCTACCGGCAACTCGTCGCCGAACATCATCCGGACAGGCTGATGGCGCGCGGCGTCCCGGAAGAATTCGTGGCGATCGCCAATGATCGGGTCGCAGCCATCAACGCAGCCTACGAGACGATCGAACGCGGGCACGTCCCGGCATGACGGGTTTCGGGGCCGATCACCCCGGCGCGGACGTCCGAGTCTCACCGAACTTCGGCCCGCGCGCAGGCGGCATTCGGCCGGACATGGTCGTCCTGCACTATACCGGCATGGAAAGCGGGCCCGGCGCGGAAGCCTGGCTGTGCAGCCCGGAAAGCGAAGTGTCCTCGCACTACCTGGTCCACGAGGACGGACGCATCGTCCAGATGGTGCGCGAAAGCGACCGCGCCTGGCACGCCGGCAAGAGTTCCTGGAAGGGGCAGACCGACGTCAACTCGCATTCGGTCGGCATCGAGATCGTGAACCCCGGGCATGGCCTCGGCTATCGCGATTTTCCGGAGGTGCAGATCGCTTCGGTGGTCGCACTTTGCCGAGGGATCTGCCGGCGTCACGGCATCGCGCCCGAGCGCGTGCTGGCGCATTCCGACGTTGCGCCCGGCCGCAAGGTCGATCCGGGCGAGAAGTTCCCGTGGGCGCGACTGGCCGATGCGGGGATCGCCATCGGGCCGCCGGAGGCACCGCCGGCCTCCGGCCCGTACATGGCACGCGGAGCCAGCGGTGCGGCGGTCGAGCGGCTGCAGTCCATGCTCGGCCTCTACGGGTACGGAGTGGAGATCACCGGCTCGTTCGACCGGCTGACGCATGTTGCCGTCGAAGCCTTCCAGCGTCACTTCCAGCCCTCCAAGGTCGACGGCATCGCCGACGGCTCGACATGTGCCGTGCTGCATCACCTCGTTTGTGCAACGATGGTTGACGTAGCGGAAACGCGCGTCTTTCCAAAGGCTTGATGTAACAGGCGTTCATCAAACTTGAGCGCCGCGACCATCATTGCCACCCATTCCACATCCATCTGCCCGTCCCGTTCGCACCCGGACGACGCATCGGCGTCTGTCGGAGGATCGGAAACCCACCGCTTCTCATGCAGAAGCGAAAGCAGAGAAAATCAAGCCGAATGAACAGAAAAGTACTTCTCGCCGTGGCGTTCACTTGCGGCGCGGTCACCTCCGGGGCCATCGCTCAGGAGGCGCCGATGCAGTTCGATCGGGCCGAACTGACGGAGGCATTCGCCTCTCTCCAGAGCGCGCAGGCCGCGAGCACCGGCGCGGAGGCGGAAACGGCCGTGCCGCAGATCGACAACTTGACCACAGCTTCCATCGACCCCCGCAGCCGGCCGGCCCTCGTGGCCGTCGCGCGCGAAGCGGCAGGCGGGCAGGCGGAAAAAGCCAAGATCGACGTCGGCGAGATCAAGAGCGGCTATTCGTCGATCATCTCCAGCTATGCTTCGGCCTACGGAGTGCCGGTGGCGCTGGCGACGGCCGTGGTCGGCGTCGAGAGCAACTTCAGGGCGAACGCACGCGGCAGTGCCGGAGAAATCGGGCTGATGCAGATCAAGCCGACGACGGCGCGGATGATGGGCTACACAGGGTCGGCGAAGGGCCTCTACGACCCGGACACCAACATCAAGTATGGCATGAAGTATCTCGCCAAGGCGCATCAGCTCGGCGGCGGCGACACCTGCGGCACGATCCTGCGCTACAATGCCGGTCACGGCGCCAAGCGCATGAACAGGATCTCGGCGGCCTACTGCGCCAAGGTGAAGCACCGGATCGGCGGCTGAGCGGCTCCGGGCGGCGGCCGGGAACACGGCCGCCGATGCGCCGGGACTTGCGTTTTCTCTCGCGAACGACTTTATGCGTCGTGCCAGCTGGCCGGGCGGCCGCACGCGCAATCGCCGAAAGGCCGCGCATGAGGAAAGTCCGGGCTCCATGGAAACACGGTGCCGGTTAACTGCCGGCGGGGGAAACCCCAGGGATAGCGCCACAGAGAGCAGACCGCCCCGCCTGCAAGTCGGCCCCTCCGGAGCGGCAGCTCCGGGGCGCGAGGGCCGACTTGCCGGCGGGGCAAGGGTGAAAGGGTGGGGTAAGAGCCCACCGCGCGCCTGGCGACAGGGGCGGCACGGCAAGCCCCACCGGGAGCAAGACCGAATAGGGACGGCGAGGGAGTTCGCTCCCGGGCAGTTTCCGGCCCAGTCGTCCGGGTAGGTTGCACGAGGCGGGCAGCAATGTCCGTCCCAGATGAATGGCCGCCACGTTCCGGCGCAGCGATGCGCCGGGGCCATACAGAACCCGGCTTACAGGCCAGCTGGCACCTTGCCTCCCCCTCACCGGCGGGGGGGAGGAACTCGGGTCATCCGGCGGTGTCGAGAGCTTCTCCGAGTGCTCTCCACAGATCTTCCGTGGGCTCGCAGCCGACAGACAGGCGTACGAAGCCCGGGGCGACGGCATCGCCCCAGCGCGCGCGCCTCTCGGCCGACGTGTGCACTCCGCCGAAGGAGGTCGCCGGCTGGATCAGCGGGCAGGAATTGATGAACGCCTCCGCTTTCTCCTCGCTCTCCAGCGTCAGCACGATGAGGAAACCGAAGCGCTCCATCTGCGCGCGCGCGAGATTGTTGGCAGGGTCTGCGGGAAGGCCCGGAAAGCGCACCGATCGAACCGAGGGGTGCTCCTGCAGTCGCGGGGCGATCGTCTCGGCGGAACTGCACATCCGGTCGAACCGCAGTTCCAGCGTCTCCAGCCCCCTGTGCACCAGCCAGGCCTCGAACGGACCCGGAATGCCGCCGGCGAGCTTGCGCCAGTCCCGCACCGCCGAGAGCAGTGTCTCGTCGCGGCTTGCGACGTGGCCGAACAGGGCATCGGAATGTCCGTTCGGGGCCTTGGTGTCGGCCGCCACGACGACGTCGGCGCCGAGATCGAGCGGCTGCTGGCCGAACGGCGTCATGGTGGTGTTGTCGGCCACGACAAGAGCGCCGGCGCGATGCGCGGCATCGGCAACCGCCCTGATGTCGCAGACGTCCAGACCGGGATTGGAAGGCGTCTCGACGAATACCAGCCGGTATCCCTCGAAGCTGCCATCGAGGAAGGCCGATGTCGGCCTCAGATCGGCGGCAACGCCCAGCGGCTTCAGGAAGCGGTCCGCCAGTATCCGCGTCGTATAGTAGCCGTCCGACGGCAGCAGTATCCGGTCGCCGGAGTTCAGGACGCTGAAGAGAACGGCCGAAATCGCCGCCATACCGGAGGGGAAGGCGATAGCCTCGGCATCCTCCAGCAACCCGAGCGCCTCTTCCGTCGCCTCCCACGTCGGATTGTCGAAGCGCCCGTACTGGTCGAATCCGGCCGGGTCGCCGGGCAAGTGGAACATCGA
Organism: uncultured Alphaproteobacteria bacterium; assembly: GCA_963747465.1. Lineage (GTDB taxonomy): Bacteria > Pseudomonadota > Alphaproteobacteria > Rhizobiales > Rhizobiaceae > Aquibium. Next base: position 493,950 of record CAVVFC010000001.1, on the reverse strand, counting down.
AGCCATGGTGAGGGGGAGCGCGACGGGATCGCCCTTGCGGGCATGGCGTTGCCGCAGATGCGATAGGCGCGCGGCGCGAAGATGCGCTGGATCGGACATGTGACGTTTTCCCTTCGGCCGAAAGCGGCGTGTTTGCCGGGCTTTTCGCCCAAACCGCAGGAGAACGCCAGCATCGTTCGAGAGGCACGACGCAGCAAACGGCCCGTCTAACGCCCATCGCCGGCACGGCCGCCCGCGGCGCGTCTCATTTGCCGGCCCGCCCGAAAGAAAGAAGATGGCATCAACGAAATTATATTCCTTTTTTTTTCACAGAGATTTCTTCTAAAAATATTTCTTAATAGTCTTATTTAGTTGTCGTGTAAAAAAGGATATCCTCCGGAGATATGATTACTATACGTCATGCTAAATATTATTGGATAACTTTTTAGCATTATATATATTTCCGCGATATAATATATCTTCCTCTGTGAATAAATTCACGTTCGGTAACATGAGATTATTGCTACGCCCCGGTCGGGGTATTTCCGACACAAGGAGCGGGTGGATGCTATTCGCGATAGTATCGAAGGCCCTACGGCGCAGCATAATCGCATCGGTCATGATGGTCAGCGGCCATGGATTCGCGGCGAGCGGAGGGGTCTCGCAGGCAACGATGGCGAAACTGGTCGATCCTGACCAGATACTGGCCGGTCTGACGACCGAAACCGACCGGGTTCGGGTCATCGTCGAGTTCGCGATGCCCGTGGTGCCGGATGCCGCGCAGGCGGGGAGCGGGGCGGCCGCCGATGCGGCGAGAGCCTCGGCCGTGCATCAGAGGCAGGACGAAATCATCGGCCGCGTCTTCGCGACGGCAGGTGGAGTTTCCGGAGCACTTTCCGCCGATGGACCGGGCATCAGGCGAATGGACTTTTCGCCGATGTTCGCCGTCAGCGCCGACAAGGCGATGCTGGCGGACCTCGCCGCCGATCCAGCGGTGGTTCGTATTCACGAGGACGCGCTCGCCCGACCGTCGCTCATCCAATCGCTGCCGCTGATCGGCATGCCGACGGCTTATGCCGGCGGCCCGACGGGCAATGGCTGGCACGTGGCCGTGCTGGACACCGGCGCGCGCTGGACCCACGAATTCCTGAGTTCCGGCGTCGTTTCGGCGGCCTGCTACAGCACGTCTTTCGGTGCGACCTCGTTCAGTCTCTGCCCCGGTGGAGCAGAGTCGTCAACGGCCATCGATTCGGCGCCCGACTGTGATCCGGCAACGATCGACGGCTGCGGCCACGGGACGCATGTCTCGGGTATCGCCGCCGGGTTCAACACCGATCAGAGTTCGGGGGAGCCGGCGAACGGCGTCGCGCGAAATGCCAGCCTGATCACGATCAACGTGTTTTCGCTGTTCACGTCCAGCGCCGCCTGCGGCTCCGCAATGGGCTCCACGGGATGCGTGCTCTCGTATACCTCGGACCAGATCCACGGTCTGGAACGGGTCTACGCCCTGCGCGATACCTACGCCATCGCCGCGGTGAACATGAGCCTCGGTGACGGCCTCAATGCCGCGGCCTGCGACGGTGATTCCCGCAAGCCGATCATCGAAACTCTCCGCGCCGCCGGCATCGCGACGGTCATCGCGGCCGGAAACGACGGAGCGAACGCGCAGGTCGGCGCGCCCGCATGCATCTCTTCCGCGATCACCGTGGCTTCCTCGACGAAGGCCGACGTCCGCTCGGATTTCTCGAACTGGGGCGTCTTGATCGACCTCGTGGCGCCCGGCAACGACATCCTGTCGTCCTATCTCGATGGATCGAGCGACGCCCAATATGCCACTCAAAACGGCGTATCGACCGCCACTCCGCAGGTGGTCGATACGCCCCAGTACACCGCTCTGAGCGGCACATCGATGGCTGCTCCGCACGTGGCGGGCGCGTTCGCGGCGTTGCGGTCGGCGCGGCCTACCGCGACGGTATCAGAAATCGAGACCGCGCTCGAGAACACGGGAACGAACATCAGTTCGTCCAATACCACCAAGCCCCGGATCAATGTGGGCAATGCACTGACTGCGCTCAACTTCCTCAACGCCAAAGCCGTCATGTCGTCACCGGCGGCGGGCTCGAAACTCGGCCTGTCCGCAACGTTCAACTGGACGGCCGGAACGGGCGTGAGCGAGTATTGGCTCACCCTCGGCTCGACCGGTTTGGGTTCGAAGGACATTTATGACGCAAGCACCGGCACCAGCAAGTCGAAGGTGGTGAACGGCCTGCCGGCCAACAGCACCATCTACGTCAGGCTGTGGTCGAAGATCAGCAGTGTCTGGGAACGCAACGACTACGTCTATTCGACTGGCTTCAAAGCTCTGATGTCATTGCCGGTGCCGGGCTCGAACCTGGCGTCGACAGCGACGTTCAAGTGGGCCAAAGGCAGCGGCGTAAGCGAATACTGGCTCTATGTCGGCTCGACCGGGGCGGGTTCCCACAATCTGTACGACCAAAGCACCGGCACCGAGACCTCGCGGGTTCTGTCGGGCCTGCCGGCCACCGGAACGATCTACGTCCGGCTCTACTCCTTCATCGGAGAATCCTGGCAGCACGTCGACTATACCTACGGCACCGGCGCCGTGCTGGCCGCGATCATCTCGCCGGCACCCGGATCGGCACTCGATCCCACGGCGACGTTCGCGTGGACCACCGGTACCGGTGTGGAGCAGTACACGCTCATGGTGGGCACGATCGCCGCAGGATCAGGCAACATCTTCAACCAGAACCTCGGCGCCAGTACGTCCGCGACGGTGACGGGCCTGCCAACCACCGGCACGATTTACGTCCGGCTGTGGTCCTACATCGCCGGATCCTGGGAGCAGAAGAGTTACACCTACACCGCCAGCGGCAAGGCGATCATGACCACGCCTGTGCCAGGCTCCGCCATCTGGACGACGGAGACGTTCAAGTGGACGACCGGCACAGGGGTCTCCGAATACTGGCTGCAAGTCGGCTCGACAGGGCCGGGGTCCAAGAACATCCATGACGCCACGAACGGCGTCAGCAAGACACGCACAGTGAACGGGCTGCCGTCGAGCGGTACGACGTATGTCAGGCTGTGGTCCAAGATCGGCGGCGTCTGGTTGTACAGCGATTATACATATACGGCCGTTGCGAAGGCGGTCATGTATTGGCCAGCGCCCGGCTCCACGCTCGGATCCACCGCGACGTTCAAATGGACCCCTGGAAACGGGGTGGGCGAGTACTGGCTCTACGTCGGCTCGGCCGGCGCCGGGTCGAAGGACATCCTCAACTCGAGCAACGGAACCAGCACGACCCGCAGCGTCTCGGGGCTGCCGTCCAGCGGCACGATCTACGCCCGCCTGTTCTCGAAGATCGAAGGAGCGTGGTACTCGAACGACTATACCTATGCTGCCGGCGTCGATGCCAAGGCCGTCATGATGTCGCCGTCGCCAAGCTCTCCGCTCGGTTCGTCCACGGCGTTCAAGTGGACCAGCGGAACCGGCGTCTCCGAGTACTGGCTCAGTGTCGGCTCGACCACGGCGGGATCGAAGGACATCTACTATGCCAGCACGGGGACGAACGTTTTCCAGACGGTGACCGGGATACCGTCCAGCGGAACCATCCGGGTCCGCCTCTGGTCGAAGGTCGGCGGCGCCTGGCTCTACAACGACTACACCTACGCCGGAAGCGCGAAGGCGGTGATGATGACGCCGCTCCAAGGTGCGTTCGTCAGTTCGAAAATGCCCTTCATCTGGACCCCCGGAACCGGCGCCACGGAGTACTGGCTTGCGGTCGGAACGACCGGAGCCGGGTCCAAGAACATCCATGACGGCACCAGTGGCACGGCCAAGAGCGCCACGGTGCAGAACTTGCTGACCAGCGGCACCATCTATGTGAGGCTGTGGTCGAAGATCGGCGGGAACTGGGTGTTCAACGACTATACCTACACCGGCACGCAGAAGGGGGCCATGGTCGTTCCCGCTCAAGGGAGCGCACTTGATACGGGGGCGGTATTCTCCTGGACGGAGGGAGCAGGGGCAACCGAGTACTGGCTCACTATCGGCTCGACCGGTGCGGGATCGGGGGATATCCTCGACGCCAGCAACGGGAACTTGAATTTCCGGCTGGTGAAGGGGCTGCCGGCGAGTGGCGCGATCTACGTGCGTCTCTGGTCGAAGATCGGTGGTGCATGGACCAACCTCGACTACGTCTACGGGACCGGCGCGGCGGCGGGAGACATGATCTCGCCCGTGCCAGGATCGGTGATCGGCCCGTCCGCGACGTTCAAGTGGTCCTCCGGCAACGGCGTGAAGGAGTATTGGCTCAGCGTCGGCACCACGGGGCCCGGTTCTGAAAACATCCTCGGCCAGAGTGGAGGAACCACCGCCTCGATGACGGTATCGGGCCTGCCGTCGATCGGCACGATCTACGTGCGGCTGTTCTCGCAACTCAGTGGCGGACCGCTCCACACCGACTACACTTACGTCGCGGGAGATCCGAACCAATAGAAGGTTCGAAACAGCGACAGCCAGAGTGGGGCGGCCGTCAACAGCGGCCGCCCCGGTCGCGTTCCGGGATGGCATCGCTTCGACGGGCATCCGGTGCACCGGAACCGATTCGTCCAAGCCGGGGCGCCGGGCAAGGGGCCGCGACCGGAGTGCGCGCGGCGGGTTCCGCCTCGCCAGGCTCCTGCGCCTCCGATCGCGCCGGAATTGACATATTCTAGCGTCTTTTTTCCACTTTAGCGCGTTCTTTAGTATCTTCTAAGAAAGCAGTCCGGCGATTTCGATGACATTTCCTCATCAGGCCGACAGATTACTTGTGTTCGCAGGCAGAAATCTGGTACATTCCCGTGGGGCAAGTCGAACATAGGAGTGGGAGATGCTATTATCAGTAGTATCACGATCCCTGCGACGAACTGCGGTTGCGTCGCTGATTATGACGACGGCCATGGGATATTCGTTCGCGGCAGGCGAAGGACTTTCACAGGCCGCCATGGACAAGCTGGTCAATGCCGACCAGATTCTGTCGGGTCTCTCGGACGAGGCTGGCAAGAAGAGGGTGATCGTGGAGTTCGCGATGCCCGACGTGCCGGATGCCGCCGAAGCGGGCGATGCCGAAGCTGCGGACGTCGCGCAGACCTCCGCCGTGCACCAGAAGCAGGACGAGATTCTCGGTCGCGTCTTCTCGGCGGAGGGCGGGCTTTCGGCCACGCTGTCCTCGGAAGAACTGGCCGTCACGAGGATGGACTTCTCGCCGATGTTCGCGATCGATGTGGACGAGGCAACACTGGCCGAACTCGCTTCCGATCCGGCTGTCGTCCGCATCCACGAGGATGCATTGTCAGAACCTTCGTTGATCCAGTCGCTGCCGCTCATCGGCATGCCGGCGGCCTATGCCGGCGGTGCGACCGGTAGTGGCTGGTACGTGGCCGTTCTGGACACCGGTGCACGCCGCACGCATGAATTCCTTAGTTCGAGCGTCTACTCGGCAGCGTGCTACAACACCGCCAGTTCGAGCTATCCATCCTACAGTCTCTGCCCGGGAGGTGCGAGTTCCTCGACGAGCATCAGTTCGGCTCCGGACTGCAACGAGGCGACGATCGGCGGCTGCGGACACGGAACGCACGTCTCCGGTACCGCCGCGGGCTACAACACTAGCCTGAGTTCGGGCGAGCCAACGAGCGGTGTGGCGCGCAGCGCAAGGCTGATCACGATCAACGTGTTCTCGCGCTTCACTGGCAGTACCAACTGTGGAAGCAGCCTGAAGAGCAGCGGCTGTGTGCTCTCCTTCACGTCGGACCAGATCAGAGGCCTGGAGCGGGTGTATGCCTTGCGCAACACCTACAACATCGCTTCGATCAACATGAGCCTCGGCGGCGGGCAGTTCTTCTCCGCATGCGATACCGATTCCCGTAAGCCGATCATCGATTCGCTTCGGAGCGCCGGCATCGCCACGGTCATTGCCGCGGGCAACAGCGGATTCAACACGAGCGTTGGCGCGCCCGGTTGTATCTCCAGTGCAATCACCGTCGCGTCCTCCACCAAGTCGGACGCACGTTCGTCGTTCTCGAATTGGGGTACCCTGGTCGACGTGGTGGCTCCCGGCTCGTCGATCTATGCGTCCTATCCCAACGGGTCCAGCAACAACTACTACACGTATCTGAGCGGCACCTCGATGGCCTCTCCGCACGTCGCGGGCGCCTTCGCGGCGTTGCGCTCGGCAAGACCAGCGGCAACCGTTTCGCAGATCGAAGCTGCCCTGGAGAGCACCGGCCTCGGCATTGCGTCGGCCGGTACCACCAAGCCCCGGATCAGGGTTGCAAACGCCTTGAACGTGCTCGGCTCTCCGGCGGTGATGACCTCGCCGTCAAACGGCTCGGTGATCGGAAGCTCGGTGACGCTCCAGTGGAGTACGGGTTCGGGCGTGTCGTCCTACTGGCTCCACATCGGCACGACCGGCGTGGGCTCCTCCAACCTCTATAACGCCAGCAATGGCACGAGCAGGACGAAGACGATTTCAGGCCTGCCGACGGGCACCATCTATGTGCGGCTGTGGTCGTACATCTATGGCAACTGGGCATCGAGGGATTACGTTTATTACCGCGGCGTCAAGGCCGCCATGACCTCTCCGACGCCGGGTTCCGCGCTCAGCGGTTCGGCGACGTTCCAGTGGAGCACCGGCACCGCCGTTGCCGAATACTATCTCTACGTCGGCTCGACTGGCGTGGGTTCGACCAACATCTACGCCGCGAGCCAGGGAACCGGCAGGACACGCACCGTGTCGGGTCTGCCGTCCAGTGGCACGATCTATGTGCGGCTTTGGTCGCGGATTGGGTCGACCTGGCAATGGACTGACTATACCTACGCGACGGGAACGCCGGCGGTGATGACCTCGCCGACGCCCGGCTCCGCTCTTGCGTCGTCCGCGACGTTCCAGTGGTCCACCGGGTCCAACGTGAACGAGTACTATCTCTACGTGGGTTCTACCGGCGTGGGATCTTCGAACGTCTACGCCGCCAGCAACGGCACGAGCAGGACGCGGACCGTGTCGGGGCTGCCCTCCAGCGGAACGATCTATGTGCGGCTGTGGTCGCGAATCGGCACCGGCTGGCAGTGGAAGGACTACACCTATGTCGCCGGCTCCCCGGCGGTGATGACTTCGCCGACGCCGGGCTCCACCCTCGGCTCTTCCGCGACGTTCCAGTGGTCTACCGGGTCCAATGTGAGCGAGTACTATCTCTACGTCGGTTCCTCCGGCGTGGGTTCGTCAAACATCTACGCAGCCAGCAACGGCACGAGCAGGATACGCACGGTGTCGGGCCTGCCGTCGAGCGGTACGATCTATGTGCGGCTTTGGTCGCGGATCGGATCGAACTGGCAATCGAGGGACTACACCTACCTGGCGGGTGGCGGCGCCAAGGCAGTGATGATCACGCCGAAGCAGGGTTGGACGATCGGTTCGCCGACGACCTTCCACTGGTCACCGGGGACCAACGTCACGCAGTACTGGCTCTCCGTCGGCACCAGTGTAGGCTCGGGAAACATCTACTACGCCAGCAACGGCACGAGCACGTCGCGGGCGGTCACCGGCATCCCGACCAGCGGCACGGTCTACGTCAGGCTGTGGTCGCTGATTTCCGGAAGCTGGCAGTCCAATGACTACACCTACACCGGTACCGCCAGGGCCGTCATGACCGCGCCGCTGCAGGGATCGTCGATCGGTTCCTCGATGACGTTCTACTGGAGCAACGGGACGAACGTCAGCCAGTACTGGATGTATGTCGGCACGACAGGTGCCGGGTCGTTCAACATCTACCAGGCGAGCCAAGGGACGGCCACGTCGAAGACGGTCACCGGTATTCCGACCAGCGGCACGGTCTATGTCAGGCTGTGGTCGCTGATCGGCTCCAGCTGGCAGTATGTCGATTACAGCTACACTGGCACGCCGAGGGCGGTCATGTACTGGCCGGAGCCCGGCGTGGCGCTTGCATCGTCCGCCAACTTCTACTGGAGGCCGGGTACGGGGGCCACTCAGTACTATCTCTACGTCGGCTCGACCGGCGAGGGATCGTACAATATCTACAACGCCAGCACCGGTACCAGCACAGCCAAGACAGTGACCGGGCTGCCTTCGACAGGCACGGTCTATGTCCGGCTGTGGTCGCTGATCTCGGGAAGCTGGCAGTACATCGACTACACCTACGGAGCGGGTGCAGCGACTGCCGTCATGACGTCGCCGACGCCGGGATCGACGCTGAGTTCGTCTTCCACGTTCAAGTGGACCGCGGGCAACGGCGCTTGGCAGTACTACCTGTATGTCGGTACGACCGGAGCAGGATCCTACAACATCGTGAACCAGAACACCGGAACAGCCACATCGAGGACGGTCTCCGGACTGCCCTCGACCGGCACGGTCTATGTGAGGCTGTGGTCGTATCTCAGCTCCGGCTGGTACTACAACGACTACTCCTACAACGCGGGCGCCGACGCGGCGAGCGCGGGCAGTGCGGTCCAGAAGGTCTCGCTGGACTAGACACTCCGTCGGCAAGATCAGGCGGGGCGGTCACCGGAGGTGGCCGCCCCGTTTCCATTTCCGGCGTAGCGTCGGTCGGCCGGTGGAAACGCTGTGATCTCGCTCGGCGGTCTCCAGCAGGGCCGGGAACATGTCGCACCGGTACGCGGTTCCTCTTGGACGACGCCGGTTACGATCACGGCCCGCTTCTCGATCGCGACCACCTCCCGATATGGGAGAGGGCAGCGCCGCGCGATGCGGCACTTTCGGATGCGCGGGCCGATTCATAACTCTTCGTTAGGCCTAAGGAACGATAAACGGGAGATCGTTCGTTCCGGCGGTACCCTGCGAGATAGAGGCATGGGTGGCGCACTGTCCCGTTGACGCCCATATTGGCCCATGTTATCCCTTGATGATCATCCAGTCTTGGTTCGAGTGACGAGTGAAGCGTCCGAGGGACCGGCGGCCTTGGCGGCTGCCGGGAGGCGGCGCTTGGTTTCGGTTCCGGAACGGGGCGGGGGATATTCGGGAGCGCGCGGCGGCGCGGGAGTTTCGATGAAGGGAAGCACGGCGGCGCAAGCGGCTGTACCGAGCGATGGACCGTTTTCTTTCCAATGCAGTGAACCGGATCGACGCGAAGGGGCGCGTCTCGGTGCCTGCGCACTTCCGGTCCGTCGTGGCCAAGCGCGGATATTCGGAGCTCTATGCGCTGCGCGCCCTGGACGTGCCTGCGCTGGATGTCGGCGGGCTGGACCTCCTGGATCGCTACGAGGAGCGGATCGCCAACGAGGATCCGTTCCTGCAGGCGGCGGACGACATGTCCTTCTTCTGCCATGGGGACGGAGCCTTCCTGAAGCTGGACGGGGACGGGCGCATCACGGTGACGGACTTTCTGCGCGAGCATACGGGGATCGAGACGGAAGTGGCGTTCGTCGGGCGGGGGCAATTCTTCCAGATGTGGGAGCCCGGGCGTTTCAGTGCGTACAGGGACGAGGCGCGCGCGCGGCTGTCGCGGACGCGGCAGCAGGCAACGGCCGCGCGCACGACCGGGGCGACGGAATGATGGCGGGCCCCGGCGACGTTGACGCCGGTGGCGGACCGGCCCGCCACATTCCGGTGCTCCTCGACGAGGTATTGCGCGCGCTCGATCCTGCGCCGGGCGAGATTTTCGTCGATGCGACGTTCGGGGCCGGGGGGTACACCAAGGCGTTGCTGAAGTCCGGCGTTTCGGTCGTGGCGATCGATCGCGATCCGGATGCGATCCGCGAGGGCAGGGCCATCGAGGCGGCATCCGGCGGAAGCCTGCGGCTCGTCCAGGCAGCATTCTCCAGGCTCGATACCTGTGTGGAAACCACGGTAGACGGCGTGGTGCTGGACATCGGCGTTTCCTCGATGCAGGTCGACCGGGCGGAGCGCGGCTTCTCCTTCAGAGACGATGGTCCGCTCGACATGCGCATGGCGCAGGTGGGAGCGACCGCGGCGGACGTGGTGAACTCCTTCAAGTCCTCCGACCTCACGCGCATCTTCGGCCTGCTCGGCGAGGAGCGCCATGCCGGCCGTATCGCCCGCATGATCGAGAAGCGCCGCGTCTCGAGGCCGTTCGAGCGGACCCGTGATCTCGCCGAGGCCATCGAGGGCCTCGTCGGGCGCAATCCGAAAGACAAGATCCACCCGGCGACCCGCGTCTTCCAGGCGCTGCGGATATTCGTCAACGACGAACTGGGGGAACTGGCGCGTGCGCTGTTTTCGGCCGAGCGCGCGCTGAAGCCCGGCGGGAGACTGGCGGTCGTCACCTTCCATTCGCTCGAGGACCGGATCGTCAAGCGCTTCATCGCCGACCGCTCCGGCGGGTCGGGCGGCTCACGGCATCTGCCGGAGGTGCAGGTCGAGCCGGCAACGTTCGAGAAGGGCGGCAAGGTCATCGCCGCCTCCGAAGCCGAAGCCGAGCGCAACCCGCGGGCCCGTTCGGCCAAGCTGCGCGTCGCCACCCGGAAAGATGCGCCCGCGCGGCGCGAGGACCATTCGATCTTCGGGCTTCCCCGCCTCCCCGAGGCGCAAGCATCCAGTGAAAGGCGCTGACCTTGTTCCGCACCACAGACATGGTTCTCATCGCCGTCATGGTCTCGGCCGCCGCCTTCACCTACAAGACCAAGGGCGAGGCCGAGGACCAGCTCGCCGCCGCGCGGAAGCTCGAAAGGCAGATCAGGCTGGAGGAGGATACGATCGATCTCCTGAAGGCCGACTGGAGCCTGCTCACCCAGCCGGTGCGGCTGCAGAAGCTGACCGAAGTCTACCAGGCCGAACTCAATCTCCAGGCGGTCGAGGCGCAACAGATCGTCGAGCCGGACGACATTCCGGCCAGGCCGATACCCGATCCGGCGAAGGAGCCGCAGGGAATTGCCAGCAGCGGGCAGGACAAGACCGTGACAGGGAGCACCAAGCCATGAGGGCCTGGCTCAATCCGATACGCCGCTTCGGGCGCAAGACCGGAGGCGCGTCCGGGCCGGAGGCTCCGGCGAAGATCGTCCTGAATGCCGCACGCAGGCCGGCCGGCGACCGAGCGCGATCGCGGATCGTGATCACCATGGCTGTGTTCTTCGGCATCTACTCGCTGATCACCGGGCGGCTCGTCTACCTGGGATTGCAGGAGGCCGAGGACGGGCAGTTCTTCGGCGGCGACCGCATGGCCGCATCGCGCCCCGACATCGTCGACCGCAACGGACAGGTGCTTGCGACGGACATCAAGTCGGCATCGCTCTTTGCTGAACCGCGCCGGATCGTCGATGCCGACGAGGCGGTGGAACTGCTGACGTCGGTCCTGCCGTCGCTGAACTACGAAGAGACATACCGGAAGCTGAAGAGCGGCTCCGGCTTCGCCTGGCTGAAGCGCGAGCTAACGCCCAGGCAGCAGAACGAGATCCTGCAACTCGGCCTGCCGGGCATCGGATTCCGGCCGGAGAAGCGGCGCTTCTATCCCGGCGGGCCGACGGCCTCCCACATCCTCGGTCTTGTCAACATCGACAACCAGGGCATCGCCGGGATGGAGAAGTACATAGACGGGCAGGGCCTCGCCGACCTTCGCGCCATCGGTCTCGTCTCCGAGAGCGAACTGAAGCCCGTGCGGCTTTCGATCGACCTGCGCGTGCAGCACATCGTGCGCGACGAGGTCGCCGCGGCCATGGAGCGCTACCACGCCATCGCCGCCGGGGCGGTGGTGCTCAACGCCAAGACCGGCGAGATCTTCGCCATGGCGTCGGTGCCGGATTTCGATCCGAACAATCCCTTCAACGCCAATGACAAGGACAGGCTCAACCGGATGTCGGCCGGCGTCTACGAGATGGGCTCGACCTTCAAGAGCTTCACGACGGCGATGGTGCTCGATTCGGGCAAGGCGACGCTGAAGAGCAGCTACGACGCGTCCCGGCCGATCAGTTTCGGGCGGTTCACGATCCGCGACTTCCACGGCAAGGGACGCGTTCTGACCGTCCCCGAGGTGTTCATCTACTCTTCCAACATCGCTTCGGCCAAGATGGCCGAGAGCATCGGCGTCGAGGGACACCGCGCGTTCATCAAGAGGATGGGCCTCCTCGACCGGCTGCCGATCGAATTGCCGGAAGTCGCCACTCCGACCGAGCCGGCGGAGTGGAAACAGCTCAACTCGATCACGATCGCCTTCGGTCACGGCATGGCGACCACGCCGCTGCAGACGGCGGTCGCCGCGGCCGCGCTGATGAACGGCGGCAAGCTCATCCCGCCGACCTTCCTGCCGCGCAGCCAGACCGAAGCCGACAGGCTCGCCGAACAGGTCGTGAAGCTCCAGACCGTCCAGGACATGCGCTACCTCTATCGGCTCAATGCCGAGAAGGGCTCCGGCAAGCGGGCCGAGGTCCCCGGCTACCGCGTCGGCGGCAAGACCGGAACCGCTGAAAAGGTCGTCAACGGCCGCTACTCCAGCGACAAGCGCTTCAACGCTTTCCTCGCGGCGTTCCCGATCGAGGATCCGCAATACATCGTGCTTTCGATCATCGACGAGCCGAAACCCGAGAAGCCGGGAATGGGCGCGACCGCCGGCTCGAATGCTGCGCCGATCGTGGCCAACATCATCCGCCGCGCGGCGCCGCTGCTTGGCGTGAAGCCCGATTTCGGCCATGAAAGCGAAGCTTTGCTGGTATCGAACTGATGATTCTCCTTTCGGTGCGCTGTGGGGATGGCGCTCCGCTCCTCGAAGAGATCGAATGAAACTCAGCGATTTCGCCGATATTCTTCCCGTCGATTCCGCGGCGCTGGGCGCGCGAACCGTCGAAGGGATCACGTCCGATTCGCGCGCGGTGCGAACCGGCTTCCTGTTCGCTGCGCTGAAGGGCACGAAGGCGGACGGCATGGCGTATGCGGCGGATGCCGCACGTGCCGGTGCGCTGGCCGTGATCGTGTCGGCGGATGCCGATGTCCCGGACCTCGGCGTTCCGATCCTGAAGACAGCCGACCCGCGCCGCGCGCTGGCGCTTGCTGCCGCGCGGTTTCATGGCCGGCAACCGGAGACGATGGTCGCAGTCACGGGAACCAGCGGCAAGACCTCGGTCGCCGCCTTCGTCCGGCAGATCTGGGCAAGGGCGGGGTTTCAGGCCGCGAGCATCGGCACGACCGGCGTGGTCGCGCCGGGGCGCAACGAATACGGCTCGCTTACGACGCCCGATCCGGTCGCCCTGCACGCGCTGCTTGCCGAACTCGCAGGCGAAGGCGTGACGCACTGCTCGATGGAAGCCTCGAGCCACGGCCTCGACCAGCGCAGGCTCGACGGCGTCAGGCTGGCGGCCGGCGCCTTCACCAATCTCGGGCGCGACCACATGGACTACCATCCGACGATCGAGGACTACCACCGCGCCAAGATGCGGCTGTTTCGCGACCTGCTGCCGAAAGGCGCGCCCGCCGTGATCTTCTCGGACGATGCCTGGTCGCAGGCCACTGTGGATGCGACCCGGGAGGCGGGGCTGGACGTCCGGACGGTGGGCCGGAAAGGCGGGTTCCTGACGCTGAAGCGGGTCGAGCACGAACGCAGGCGCCAGCGGGCGGAAATCGAGACCGAAGGGACGATCCACGAGATCCTGCTTCCGCTGGCCGGCGATTTCCAGATTTCGAACGCGCTCGTGGCGGCCGGCCTCGCGATCTCGACGGGGGTTGCGGCAAGCGACGCGCTCAAGGCACTCGAGCACCTGGAAGGCGCTCCGGGACGGCTCGATCTCGTCGGCTCCACCGGCACCGGTGCGCCGGTCTACGTGGACTATGCGCACAAGCCCGAGGCGCTCGAGAACGTCCTCTCGTCGGTGCGCCCCTTCACCACGGGCAAGGTGATCGTTGTGTTCGGTTGCGGCGGCGACCGTGACCGGGGCAAGCGCCCCATCATGGGAGAGATCGCGACGCGCCTCGCCGACGTGGTCGTCATCACCGACGACAATCCTCGAAGCGAGGTGCCGTCGGCCATACGCGCCGAGATCCTGAATGAGGCACCCGGCGCGGTCGAGATCGGCGACCGGCGTCAGGCGATCCGCGAGGCGGTCGGCATGCTGGCCGAGGGCGACACCCTCATCATTGCCGGAAAGGGCCACGAGGTGGGCCAGACCGTCGGTGCGGTCACGCATCATTTCTCCGACCACGAAGAAGTCCTCGCGGCGCTGGCGGAGCTTGCCCGATGAGCCCGCTGTGGACCACCGATGCCATGGTCGCGGCGATGGGCGGCCGACCGCTCGGCAACCTTCCCGAGAGCGTCACCGGGGTCTCCATAGACACCCGCACGCTGCAGCCGGGCGAAGCCTTCTTCGCCATCAGGGGAGACCGGTTCGACGGCCACGATTTTGCGACCGCCGCCATGGTGGCCGGCGCCGGGCTGATGGTGGTTGCGGAGGAGAGGCTGGCCTCGCTCGGTCGTCTCACCGTACCAATGATCGTCGTGGAAGACGTGCTCGAATCGCTCGAACTGCTCGGCGCGGCCGCGCGGGCGCGCTCGAGGGCAAAGGTGATCGCGGTCACCGGCTCGGCGGGAAAGACCAGCACCAAAGAGGCCCTGCGTCTGGCGCTTTCCACGTCCGGCACGGTGCACGCCGCGGAAAAATCCTTCAACAACCACTGGGGGGTGCCGCTCACGCTCGCGCGCATGCCGCAGGACGTCGACTTCGCCGTCTACGAAATCGGCATGAACCATCCCGGCGAGATCAGGCCGCTGGTCAAGCTCGTGCAGCCGCACGTCGCGATCGTGACGTTGATAGCCGCCGCACATCTCGGTCATTTTCACTCGCTGGACGACATAGCCCGCGCCAAGGCGGAGATATTCGAGGGCGTCGCGCCGGGCGGACACGCGCTGATCAATCGCGACGACCATCGCTGGCGCATCCTCGAGAAACTCGCTACCGAGGCCGGTGTGAAGCATATCCATGGCTTCGGCGAGCATTCGCGCGCCGGCTACAAGCTCCTGCAGTGCGAGTTGCAGGGCGATCATTCGATGATCACGGCCCGGATCGGCGGAGAGGAGATCGTGGCACGCATCGGTGCGCCGGGCCGCCACGTCGTCCAGAACACGCTCGCCGTCCTCGGAGCCGTTCACCTCGCGGGAGCCGACGTTGCCCGCGCGGCCGATGCGCTCGCCGGGCTTAAAGCCGAACGCGGAAGGGGTGCGCGGCTGACCTTGCGCCATCCCGACGGACCTTTCGTCGTGCTCGACGAGAGCTACAACGCCAATCCCGCCTCGATGAAGGCCGCGCTCGACATGCTCGATCATACGGACGTGCAAAATGGCCGGCGCATCGCTGTGCTGGGCGACATGCTGGAGCTCGGCTCGCATTCGGCGAAACTGCACGCCGCACTGGCGGAGACCGTCCGGGAATCGAAGATCGACCGGCTCTACCTCGCCGGCACGGAAATGGCTGTGCTGCGCGACGCGCTCGGCCAGGATTTTCCGGTCGAATATCGGGAAAAAGGCGAAGAACTCGTACCACTTCTCATCTCCGGCGTGGGGGCAGGGGATGCGATCATGATAAAGTCCTCGAATGGAATCGGCTTTTCCAGGATCGTGGACGCCCTGTCCGCCCGGTTTGCGGGCAGCGGTATCGGCCCCGGTGGAAACTGAAGAATGAACCCGGGGATACTTTTCGCATGCTGACCCTTCTCGTGAGCGCCTCGGAGCAGTTCACGGTCTTCAACGTGTTCCGCTACATCACCTTCCGGACGGGCGGGGCGCTGATCACCTCGGCGCTCATCGTGTTCATGTTCGGGCCGGTGATCATCAATTCGCTGCGCGTGCGGCAGGGCAAGGGCCAGCCGATCCGCGCCGACGGTCCGCAGACGCATTTCAAGAAGGCCGGCACGCCGACGATGGGCGGGCTCATGATCATGAGCGGCATCATCGGCTCCTCGATCCTGTGGGCGAACCTTTCGAGCGTCTACGTCTGGGTCGTGCTGATGGTGACGCTCGGCTTCGGAGCGATCGGCTTCTACGACGACTACATGAAGGTGACGAAGCAGAGCCACCTCGGCATTTCGGGGAAGATCCGGCTCGCGCTGGAGTTCGTCATAGCGGGGCTCGCTGCCTGGACGATCATGCAGAACGGGCAGGCGCCGTTCTCCTCGTCGCTGACGTTTCCCTTCGTCAAGGACTTCATCCTCAACCTCTCCTTCTTCTTCATCCCCTTTGCCGCGTTCGTGATCGTCGGTTCCGGAAACGCGGTGAACCTGACCGACGGACTGGACGGACTGGCCATCGTACCTGTCATGATCGCGGCATCCTCGTTCGGCGTCATCGCATACCTCGCCGGCAACGCGGTCTTCGCCGATTACCTCCAGATCCATTTCACGCCGGGGACCGGCGAACTCGCCGTGGTGCTGGGTGCCGTGATCGGGGCCGGGCTCGGCTTCCTGTGGTTCAATGCTCCGCCCGCGGCCATCTTCATGGGCGACACCGGCTCGCTCGCGCTCGGCGGTCTGATCGGAACCGTCGCCGTCTCGACCAAGCACGAGATCGTGCTCGCCATCATCGGCGGCTTGTTCGTCATGGAGGCGCTCTCGGTCATCATCCAGGTCGCCATGTTCAAGCTGACGGGCAAGCGCGTCTTCCTGATGGCGCCGATCCACCACCATTTCGAGAAGATGGGCTGGACGGAAAGCCAGATCGTCATCCGCTTCTGGATCATCGCCGTCATTCTGGCGCTGATCGGCCTGTCGACCCTCAAGCTGAGATAGAGATGATCGCGGCGCGCTCCTTCGAGGGAAAAAGCCTCGCGCTGTTCGGGCTCGGCGGCTCCGGCATCGCGACCGCGCGGGCGCTGATCGCCGGCGGAGCCAAGGTCACGGCGTGGGACGATAATCCGGAGAGCGTCGCCCGTGCCGCGGGCGAGGGCATCGCGACCGCCGACCTGCGAACGCTGGACTGGTCGGGCCTTGCTTCCTTCGTGCTGTCGCCGGGCGTGCCGCTGACCCATCCCAAGCCGCACTGGACCGTGGAACTGGCGCGCGGGGCAGGCGTGGAGATCATCGGCGACATCGAGCTTTTCGCGCGCGAACGCATCGCGCGGGCCGCCGATGCCCCCTTCATCGCCATCACCGGGACGAACGGCAAATCGACGACGACGGCGCTGACGGCGCACATCCTGAAATCGGCGGGGCGCGACGCGCAGATGGGCGGCAACATCGGCCGTGCCATCATGACGCTGGAGCCGCCGGCCGTCGGGCGCGTCTACGTGGTCGAATGTTCCTCATACCAGATCGACCTCGCGCCATCGATCAACCCGACGGCGGGCATCCTGCTCAACCTGACCCCCGACCATCTCGACCGGCACGGCACCATGCAGCATTACGCCGGGATCAAGGAAAGGCTGGTCGCGGGCAGCGAAACCGCGATCGTCGGAGTGGACGACAACTGGAGTTCGCAGATCGCAGACCGGCTCGAGCGCGCGGGCAAGACCGTGATCCGGATCTCGAAGCGGCTTGCGCTGACGGACGGGCTTTACGCCGAAGGTGCTTCGCTCATGCACGCGCAGGGCGGCAAGATCCGCCGGATCGCCTCGCTCGAAGGGATCGGATCGCTGCGCGGGCAGCACAATGCGCAGAATGCGCTGGCGGCCGTCGCCGCCTGTCTCGCAGTCGGTCTCAGGATCGAGGAGATACAGACCGGGTTGGAGAGCTTTCCGGGGCTGGCGCACCGGATGGAGCAGGTCGGGCGCGCCGGCAAGGTGCTCTTCGTCAACGATTCCAAGGCCACCAACGCAGAGGCCGCGGCGCCGGCCCTTTCGAGCTTTCCGCGTATCTACTGGATCGCGGGCGGCCTGCCGAAAGAGGGTGGCATAGAGCCGCTGCGCAGCCTGTTTCCGCGGCTGGCCAAGGCCTATCTGATCGGCGAGGCGGCGCCCGCGTTTTCCGCGACGCTCGGCGAGGCGGTGCCGTACGAGATCTCCGGCGCGCTGGAAACCGCGGTGCGGCACGCCGCGGCGGATGCGGCGGCCGACGCCTGCGCGGAGCCGGTCGTGCTGCTGTCGCCGGCCTGCGCCAGCTTCGACCAGTTCAAGAATTTCGAGGTTCGCGGCGAGGCCTTCAAGGCCGCTGTCGCCGCGATAGAAGACATCCGACCGATCGGAGGGACACGCTGATGGTAAGCCGCGTCGACAGGGGACTGGTGGCGAACTGGTGGTGGACGGTGGACAGGTGGTTCCTGGCCGCGTTCCTCAGCCTCATGGTGCTGGGAGTGGTGTTGTCCTTTGCGGCAAGCCCGGCCGTCGCCGAAAGGATCGGGCTCGACAGCTACCACTTCGTGGAACGGCAGATCCTCTTCATGATCCCCGCCGTCATCGCGATGATCGGGGTGTCGTTCCTGTCCACGCGCAATGTCCGCCGGCTGGCGCTGCTCATGCTGGCCGGATCGCTCGTGCTGATGATGGCCGCGCTGTTCATCGGCATCGAGGTCAAGGGCGCCAGGCGATGGGTGTCGCTGGCCGGCATCTCGATCCAGCCGTCTGAATTCATGAAGCCCGCCTTCGTGATCATCTGCGCCTGGCTGTTCGCCGAACATCGCCGGCAGCCGGAGATACCGGGCAACCTCTTCGCCATGATCCTGCTTGGACTGGTGCTGGCGCTGCTCGTCGCGCAGCCCGACCTCGGCCAGACCATGCTGGTGCTGGGGACCTGGGGCGCGATGTTCTTCATGGCGGGGATGCCGTGGGTGTGGATCCTGCTCCTCGGGGCGATCGGGGCCGCGGGCGCCGCCGCGGCCTATTCGATCTTCCCCCACGTGGCAGGTCGCATCGATCGCTTCCTCACGGGCGAGGGCGACACCTTCCAGGTCGACACGGGACGCGAGGCGATCATCCGCGGCGGATGGTGGGGCCAGGGGCCGGGCGAGGGCTCGGTCAAGCGCATCCTGCCCGACAGCCACACCGACTTCATCTTCTCTGTTGCCGCCGAGGAGTTCGGCATCGTCCTCTGCTTCCTGATCGTCGGCCTGTTCGCCTTCATCGTTTTGAAGGGACTCCGGATCGCGCTGAAGGAGGAAGAGGACGATTTCACCCGCTTCGCCATCGCCGGCTTGGTCATCGTCATGGGCTTCCAGTCGATCATCAACATGGGCGTGAACCTGCAGTTGATGCCGGCCAAGGGCATGACGCTGCCCTTCATTTCCTACGGCGGCTCCTCGCTGGTGGCCATGGCTATCTCGATGGGCATGGTGCTCGCGCTGACGCGCCACCGTCCCGAACGCCGTAAAGCCGCTGTATTCCCCTACGGGCCGCGCACGCTCGCCGCGGAATGACATGGAACCGCGTTCGATCCTGCTCGCCGCCGGCGGAACCGGCGGCCACGTGTTTCCCGCGGAGGCGCTCGCGCACGAACTGAAGCGGCGCGGCTGGACGGTCCACCTCGTCACCGACGGCCGTGCGGAGCGCTACGCGGGGACCTTTCCCGCGGACGGGATCCACACCGTTCCCTCCGCCACGATCGGCTCGCGCAACCCGTTAGCGCTGATCCGTGCGGGCTGGACGATCTGGTCGGGCGTGAAAGCGTCGACCAAGCTCATCAATCGGCTGAAGCCGAAAGCGGTCGTCGGGTTCGGCGGCTATCCGACGCTGCCGCCGCTGTTTGCCGCCACGCGGCGCGGCCTGCCGACGCTGATCCACGAGCAGAACGCCGTGATGGGCCGCGCCAACAAGGCGCTCGCCGGACGCGTGACGGCGATCGCGGGCGGGTTCCTGCCCGCGGACGGTGGCCCGAACGCCGGCAAGACTATCGTGACGGGCAACCCCGTCCGCCCGGGCGTCGTCGAAGCGTCAGCGACGCCTTACAATGCCCCGGGGCCGGGAGACGCCTTCGACCTGCTGGTCTTCGGCGGCAGCCAGGGTGCGCAGTTCTTCTCGCAGGCCATTCCTCCCGCCATCGCGACACTCCCGGAAGCGGCACGCAGGCGGCTCAGGGTCACGCAGCAGGCAAGGCTGGAGGACGAGGCGGGCGTGCGCCAGGCCTACGCCGCCATGGGCGTGGAGGCCGAGGTCGCGCCGTTCTTTTCGGACATGGCGCAGCGGATCGCCGCGGCGCATCTGGTGATCTCGCGCGCCGGGGCCTCGACGGTATCGGAGATCGGCGTCATCGGGCGTCCGGCGCTGCTCGTGCCCTATCCATACGCGCTCGACCACGACCAGGCCACCAATGCCGCCGCGCTCGCCGCCGCCGGAGGCGCCGAGGTGCATCCACAGGCGGAGCTTTCCACCGAGACGATCGCCGGTCTGATCCAGCGCTTCATGGACGATCCCGACCGGCTCTCCTCGATGGCGGCGGCGGCGAAATCGGCGGGGAAGCCGGACGCCACGCGGTTGCTTGCCGATCTCGCGGAGGCTATTGCCTCCGGCCGAACGCCAAGGGAATTCACGGAAGGAGCCCGGCCATGAAGATGCCGGAGACGATCGGGCTGGTCCATTTCATCGGGATCGGCGGCATCGGCATGAGCGGCATCGCGGAGGTGCTGCACAATCTCGGCTACGCGGTGCAGGGCTCGGACCAGTCCGAGAACGCCAACGTACAGCGGTTGCGCGAAAAGGGCATCGAGGTCTTCGTTGGCCATGCCGCCGACAATCTCGGCGCCGCCGAGGTGGTGGTGGTGTCGACAGCCATCAGGAAGTCGAACCCCGAACTGGCGGCAGCGCGCGAAAAACTGCTGCCGATCGTCCGGCGTGCCGAGATGCTGGCCGAACTGATGCGCTTCCGCCAGGCGGTGGCGATCGGCGGCACGCATGGCAAGACGACGACGACGTCGATGGTCGCCACGCTGCTCGACGCCGGTGGGCTGGACCCGACCGTCATCAACGGCGGCATCATCAATGCCTACGGCACCAACGCGCGCATGGGGGACGGCGAGTGGATGGTGGTGGAGGCCGACGAGAGCGACGGCACCTTCCTGAAGCTGCCTGCCGAGATCGCCGTGGTGACCAACATCGATCCGGAGCATCTCGATCACTACGGCTCGTTCGAAAAGGTGCGCGACGCTTTCCGCCAGTTCGTCGAGAACGTGCCGTTTTACGGCTTCGGGGTCATGTGCATCGATCATCCGGAAGTGCAGTCGCTCGTCAGCCGCATCGAGGACCGCCGCATCGTCACCTATGGCGGCAACCCGCAGGCTGCGGTGCGCTTCGAGAACCTCGCCATCGACGGCGCGGCATCGACGTTCGACGTCGTCGTGCGCAACCGCAAGACGGGCGCAGTCACGGAAATCCGCGGCTTGCGGCTGCCGATGCCGGGACGCCACAACGTGTCCAATGCGACTGCCGCGATCGCGGTCGCGCACGAACTCGGGATCTCGGCCGACGACATCCGCAAGGGCCTCTTGTCCTTCGGCGGCGTGAAACGCCGTTTCACCCCGACCGGCGAGTGGAACGGCGCCAGGATATTCGACGACTACGGACATCATCCAGTCGAGATCAAGGCCGTGCTGCGGGCGGCACGCGAGGCCGCGACGGGTCGCGTAATCGCGATCGCGCAGCCGCACCGCTATACGCGTCTGCGTGATCTGTTCGACGATTTCTCCTCCTGCTTCAACGAAGCCGACACGGTCATGATCGCACCGGTCTATCCGGCCGGCGAAGACCCGATCGAGGGCATAAGCTCCGAGGCGCTCGTCTCGCGCATCCGCGCCGGCGGACACCGCGATGCGCGCTTCCTCGAAGGACCGGATGCGATAATGCCTTCGATCCGCGACCTCGCCAGGGACGGCGACTTCGTGATTTTCCTCGGCGCCGGAAACATCACCCAGTGGGCCTACCAGTTGCCGAAGGATCTCGGCGGAACGCCCGCATGAGCCGGGGCCACGATCTGCTGGAGGCGATGGGCGACAGGCTCGCCGGCCTGCGCGGCCGGCTGACGCCCGACGCCGCCATGGACAAGATCACCTGGTTCCGGGCCGGGGGCCCCGCCGACGTGCTCTTCCAGCCGGCGGACGAGGACGACCTGGTCGCCTTCCTCAAGGCGTTGCCCGACGAGGTGCCGCTCACGACCGTCGGCATAGGCTCCAACCTCCTCGTGCGCGAGGGAGGCATTCGCGGCTTCGTGGTGCGTCTGTCGGCGAAGGGGTTCGGCGAGGCGGAAGCGATCGGCGGACTGCGGATCAGGGCGGGCGCGGCGACGCCGGACAAGCGCGTCGCGACGGTCGCGCTCGACGCCGGCATCGGCGGCTTCCATTTCTACCACGGCATACCCGGGGGGATCGGCGGGGCGCTGCGCATGAACGCAGGCGCCAACGGGGTCGAGACGCGCGAGCGCGTCGTGGAGGTCCGCGCGCTCGACCGGCAGGGCAACGTCCATGTGCTCGACAACGCCGCCATGGGCTATGCCTACCGGCATTCCTCCGCGCCCAAGCACCTCATCTTCACGTCGGCGGTCTTCGAGGGCTTCGCCGCAAGCAGCGACGACATCCGCGCGGCCATGGGCGAGGTGCAGCATCACCGCGAGACGGTGCAGCCGATCCGCGAGAAGACCGGCGGCTCGACCTTCAAGAACCCGCCGGGCACGTCGGCCTGGAAGGAGATCGACAAGGCGGGCTGCCGCGGGCTGATGATCGGCGGCGCCCAGATTTCACCCATGCACTGCAATTTCATGATCAATACGGGTACGGCGACCGGGTACGACCTCGAATATCTCGGCGAGACGGTGCGCGCGCGCGTGCTCGAACATTCCGGCGTCAGGCTGGAATGGGAGATCAAGCGCCTGGGCGAATTCCGGCCAGGTCACGAGGTGCAGGAGTTTCTCGGGCAGATGCTGTAGCGGCCGGCCAGCCGCTGAGACCTGGCCGGAAATCCGGCTTCCTCTTTACCGAAGAAAATCGCCATTTCGCAAGCCTCAGGCTTGCCACGGAATTCTACTCTCTGATTCCTTGGATTCAAGCGTTTCCTGATTGAGTCGGCGGCGTACCAGCCGGGGGATTTCCCCTGGGGACTCGGACTTCAACCCGGAGACGGTGAAGTTTCGGCCGGAGAGGGGATTACCGGTAGATGTCGAAGAAGCACGTGGCCGTGTTGATGGGCGGCTTTTCCGCCGAGCGGCCCGTGTCCCTGGCGTCGGGAGAGCCCTGCGCGGACGCCCTCGAGGCCGAAGGGTACCAGGTGACGCGCATCGATGTCGCTCGCGATGTCGGCAAGGTGCTGGCCGATCTCAAGCCGGATGTCGCCTTCAATGCCCTGCACGGCCCTTTTGGTGAGGACGGAACCATTCAGGGCGTGCTCGAATACCTTGAAATCCCCTACACGCATTCCGGCGTCCTGGCCTCGGCGCTGGCGATGGACAAGGACAAGGCCAAGAAGATCGCCAGGGCGGCGGGTATTCCGGTCGCCGAATTGAGGATCATGAACCGGTTCGAGATCGGTTCTGCGCATCCCATGAAGCCGCCCTACGTCGTCAAGCCGGTGAACGAAGGCTCCAGCTTCGGCGTGGTCATCGTCAAGGAAGATCAGCCGCACCCGCCGCAGGTGATTGGATCTTCTGAGTGGAAGTACGGCGACACGGTGATGGTGGAGCGATTCGTCCACGGGCGCGAACTGACCTGCGCCGTCATGGGTGGCGTGGCGCTTGCCGTTACGGAAATCGTGCCCGTCGGGCACTCCTTCTACGACTACGACTCGAAATATGTGCCCGGCGGATCAAAACACGAATGCCCGGCAAAAATTTCACCAATTATTTACCAAAAAATACAGACACTGTCCCTCAAGGCTCATGAAGCCATCGGCTGCCGGGGCGTCTCCCGGTCCGACTTCCGCTACGACGACCGCTTTTCCGAGAATGGCGAGCTCATCTGGCTGGAAGTCAACACGCAGCCGGGCATGACGCCGACGTCGCTCGTTCCGGAAATCGCCGCGCAGGCGGGACACAGTTTTGGTGAGCTTTTGAGTTGGATGGTGGAGGACGCTTCGTGTTTGCGGTGAAACCCGCGGGTCTCCGCGCGCCGGCCTCCAGCCAGTCCGGCAGGAGGCGGGGTATGACGTCGGGCGTGCTGCCGCGCGTCCTGCGCCGGCCGGTGCGCGCGTTTTCGCGCTCGGGTGTTGCCGGCCTGCATGTCCCTTCCTATGCCGCGCCGGCGCTGATCGGAGCCGTCTTTGCCATGACCGGGCTCTACGGAATGGCCATCGGTGGGCACTATCCCCAGGTCGTGCAGACGATGACGGCGCATAGCGGCTTCGCCATCAATGACGTGCGAATCTCGGGAAACAACGAGACTTCGGATATCGACATCCTGCAGAAGCTCGGCCTGAACGGGTGGACGTCCCTGGTCGGGCTCGATGCCGATGCGGCGCGGGAGCGGGTCGCCTCGTTGCCTTGGGTCGAGTCTGCATCGGTCAGGAAGGTATATCCCGACGCCATCGAGGTCTCTCTGGTCGAAAAGAAGCCGTTCGCCATCTGGCAGCGGCATCAGGATCTGACCGTCATCGAATCCAGCGGCGAAGCCATCGGGCCGCTGCGCGGAGACCGGCTCTCCGCACTGCCGCTGGTCGTGGGCGAGGGTGCGGCCAAGGAAGCGAAGTCCATCGTCGCAAGGCTCTATCTCTATCCGGACATCGCCGCGCAAGTAGCGGGCCTGGTGCGCGTCGCCGGGCGCCGCTGGGATCTGCAGCTGCGGAACGGCGTCACCGTCAAGCTCCCCGAGGTCGGGGAGGCCGGCGCACTCGACCAGCTCGTGGATCTCGAGCGGAAGCACGGCCTGCTGGAGCGGGATATTCTCGCCGTCGACATGCGGCTCGAGGATCGCGTCGTCGTCAAGTTGACCCCCGATGGCGTCAAGAATCGCGAGGCTGCGGTGAAGGAGATCATGAAGCGGCGTTCGCAGAGGGAGAGGCGGGCATGAGCTGGCTCTCCGGAAACTCCGCCGTTTCTGCGCGGCGCTCGGGTATCGTGACGGTCCTCGACATCGGCTCGAGCAAGATCTGCTGCATCATCGGCAAGCTCCGGCCTTGCGAGGGCAGCGAGCTGATACGGGGGCGCACCCATCAGGTGCGGGTCATCGGCATCGGCCACCAGAAATCACAGGGCGTGAAGTCCGGCGTCATCGTCGATCTCGATCGTGCGGAGCAGGCGATCAGGCTGGCGGTTGATGCGGCCGAGCGCATGGCCGGGCTGACGGTCGATTCGCTGATCGTGAACCTCTCGGCCGGGCGCCTGGGCAGCGGCGTCTCCACGGCGACAATCAATCTGGGCGGTCATGAGGCCGATGCGTCCGACATCCGCAAGGTGCTGGCTGCCGGCGCGAAGCAGGCGCTGCAGGCGGAACGCGAACTGGTCCATTCGCTCGCGGTCGGCTTTTCGCTCGATGGCGAGAAGGGCATCCGCGATCCGCGCGGAATGGTGGGCGAGATGCTGGGCGTCGACATGCACGTGCTGACGGCCGATGCCGCGCCGATGCGCAACATCGAGCTTTGCGTGAACCGTTCGCACCTGTCGGTCGACCGCATGGTGGCGACGCCTTACGCCAGCGGCCTCGCGGCGCTCGTCGACGACGAGGCGGAACTCGGGGCAGCCTGCATCGACATGGGCGGCGGGACCACGACGATCTCGGTCTTTTCGGAAGGCAAGTTCGTGCATGCGAGTTCGATCCCGGTCGGCGGCATTCATGTGACGCTCGACATGGCGCGGGGGCTCTCGACCAGCGTCGAGGTGGCCGAGCGGTTCAAGGTGATGCACGGCTCGGCGCTGCCGACGGTGGCGGACGACCGCGACGTGGTGAACGTACCGCCGGTCGGCGGAGACGACAGCGACGTTCCCCTGCAAGTGCCGCGTTCGGTGATGACCCGCATCATCCGCGCACGCATCGAGGAGACGCTGGAACTGGTGCGCGAGAAGCTTCACCGCTCGGGCTACGGGCCGACGGTCGGCAAGCGCGTGGTCCTGACGGGCGGCGCGAGCCAGCTGACCGGATTGCCCGACGCCGCGAGACGCATCCTAGGGCGCAACGTGCGCCTGGGACGTCCGCTCGGGGTCGCGGGGTTGCCGGAGGCGGCCAAGGGGCCCGCCTTCTCCTCCGCGGTCGGGCTGATGATCTATCCGCAGGTTGCCTCGTTCGAAAGCAGCCGCGTTTCCGGATTCTTGCGTACGCGTGGCACAGGCACCGGCGGGCGGCTGGGGCGCGTCGGTCAGTGGTTGAAAGAGAGTTTCTAGTTTCGAGGGGCTAGCCCCGGGCAGCCGCGCGGCGATGCGGCGGAGAAAGGCGAAAAGGACGAGGACATGACGATCAATCTTCAAAAGCCGGACATCACCGAGCTGAAGCCCCGGATCACCGTATTCGGTGTCGGCGGGGGCGGCGGCAATGCGGTCAACAACATGATCACCGCGGGGCTGCGCGGCGTCGAATTCGTCGTGGCGAACACCGACGCCCAGGCGCTGACGATGTCGAAGGCGGAGCGCCTGATCCAGCTCGGCGCGCACGTGACCGAGGGCCTCGGCGCCGGTTCGCAGCCCGAAGTCGGGCGTGCCGCTGCGGAGGAATGCATCGACGAGATCGTCGATCACCTGGCCGGCACGCACATGTGCTTCGTGACCGCCGGCATGGGCGGCGGCACCGGAACCGGCGCAGCGCCCGTCGTGGCCCGCGCCGCGAGGGAGAAGGGCATCCTGACCGTCGGCGTCGTCACCAAGCCGTTCCACTTCGAAGGCCAGCGCCGCATGAAGACGGCCGACATCGGCATCGAGGAGCTGCAGAAGAGCGTCGACACGCTGATCGTCATCCCGAACCAGAACCTGTTCCGCATCGCCAACGACAAGACGACCTTCGCGGACGCCTTCTCGATGGCCGACCAGGTGCTGTATTCGGGCGTTGCCTGCATCACCGACCTGATGGTCAAGGAAGGCCTCATCAACCTCGACTTCGCCGACGTGCGCTCGGTCATGCGCGAGATGGGCAAGGCGATGATGGGCACCGGAGAGGCATCCGGCGAGGGACGCGCCATGGCCGCCGCGGAGGCCGCCATCGCCAACCCGCTGCTCGACGAATCCTCGATGAAGGGTGCCAGGGGCCTGCTGATCTCGATCACCGGTGGCCGCGACCTCACCCTGTTCGAGGTCGACGAAGCCGCGACCCGCATCCGCGAGGAAGTCGACCAGGACGCCAACATCATCCTCGGCGCGACCTTCGACGAGGAACTCGAAGGCGTCATCCGCGTCTCCGTCGTCGCGACCGGCATCGACAAGAAGGCGCACGAGATCGCGGCAGCGCCGATCGAGATACGTCAGCAGCCGAAGCCGGCCCCGCGCCCAGTCCAGGCCGAGCAGCGTCCCGCACAGGCCGTCGCCCCGCAGCAGCGGCCGGCGGAAATGTCTGCCGCGCAGCCGATGGCCGAGTCCGATCCGGTCGCGGAAGCGATCCGCGAAGCCGAACGCACTCCGCTGCGCGCGGCCACAGCCGCCGGCGAGGAATTCCAGCCGCAGAGCAAGCTCTTCAAGGCTCCGGCACCCGAGGCGCAGGCCCGTCCCGCGCCGCAGCCGGTGCCGCTGGCCAGGATGGAGGCTCCCGCTCCGGCGGCCGCCGCCGCCCCCCAGCCGCGCATGCCGCGCGTCGAGGACTTCCCGCCGCTGGTCCAGGCTGAATTGCAGGCGCAGGCCCATGGGCGTGCGGAAATGGGCGACGAGCGTGGCCCGATGGGTCTGCTGAAGCGCCTCACGACCGGCCTGTCATCTCGGCGCGAGGAGGAACCGGCTCGCCTCAAGGCGGCTGCTCCACGCGAACCGCAGCTCATGCAGCCCGCGCCGGAGCCCCGCCGCATCGCTTCGCCGGACGCCCAGATGTATGCGCCGAGGCGCGGTCAACTGGACGATCAGGGACGTCTCGTCCCGGCCAGCCGGGCCGCTCACGAGGACGATCAGCTGGAGATTCCGGCCTTCCTGCGCAGGCAGGCAAACTGATCGGCGTACCCCGCCGACCAGCGAATGTAACATAAACGCGCAGGCCGGACTTCCCGCCGTTCGGCCTGCGAACTATTATGGAAATTTCCCAAAGGGTTGAAAGGTTTTGCTCATGCGAGTCTTTCGTAACAGAGGGTAAGAAACCGTGATTTGGCGACTCTCTGCCCGGCCTTTATCTTCCGCTTCGAATATTCGAGGTTGCACAGGGCATTTCGGGGATATGTCGTCCTGCGCGTCCGACAAGAGCCGCGGGCTTCGGCCAGACAAGCGGCCTCTCATTGAGGCGGGGTCATGGGAATAGATTTGCACGAATTTCAGACCACGATCAACGCGCGTATGTCGCTGTCGGGCACGGGGGTGCACAGCGGCAAGCCGGTGACGATCCATCTCAACCCGGCCGATGTCGATACCGGCGTGGTCTTCAACTGCCCGTGCGCAGGCGAGGAGGCCCGAGAGATCCGGGCGCTCGTATCGGAAATCGGCGGCACGGACCTGTGCACCGTCCTTGGCGATCCCTCGGACGTGCATGTGGCGACCGTCGAGCACCTGATGGCGGCGCTGTTCGCGCTGGGGATCGACAACGTCTCGATCGACGTCGAGGGGACCGAGGTCCCGATCATGGACGGCAGCAGCCAGCAATTCGTCGAAGCGATCGATCAGGCGGGGATCCGCACGCTCGAAGCCAAGCGCCGCTTCATCCGCGTGCTGAAGCCGATCCGCATCGAAAAGGGCGGCTCCTGGGCGGAATTCCTGCCCTATGACGGCACGCGATTCGAGGTCGAGATCGACTTCGAGAGCAAGTCCATCGGCCGGCAGCTCTATGCCGCCGACATCGAGACGGGCGTCTTCAAGCGCGAGATCGCGCGGGCGCGGACATTCGGCTTCATCAAGGACGTCGAGCGCCTTTGGGCGGCGGGATACGCGCTCGGCTCGTCGCTGGAGAACTCGGTGGTGGTCGGCGACGACGACCAGGTGATCAACATCGAAGGGCTGCGCTACTCCGACGAATTCGTACGGCACAAGACGTTGGACGCGATGGGCGATCTGGCGCTGGCCGGCGCCCGCTTCATCGGATGCTTCCGGTCCTATCGCGGCGGCCACAAGCTGAACGCGGCGGCGCTGCGCCGGCTTCTGTCGGACCGCAGCGCATTCGAGATCGTCGAGACCACCCGGCGCGAGCGCGGCCGCAAGGCGGAGATGATCGCGGTGAGTGCTCCGCTGTTCGCTCCCTGGACGCTCTAGACGCCGTACGATCCGGCTCGAGACCGCTGTCGGTGGATAAAGTTTCCGGTTGCGTGCCGGTTTCGTACGCAACGGGATTTTCGCCACAAATAAGCGCGAAACGGCCGCGATAGCGTTGTTTGCCGTGCGCGGCTGTGATTTATGGCGGCGAGCCGTCCATCGCGCCCGGTGAGAGGGATTTGAGCTTGAGATGAATGCCATGCGAACTGCCAGAACGGTCCGGCGGGCCAGGCTGTCGGCAATTGCCGCGCCGGTGGCCGCCGTTGCGATCCTTCTTTCGGGGTGCGCCTCGGAGAAGGACATCGACCTGGCGAGCTACGTCGAGACGATCGAACCGGCGGACGTGCTCTACAACCAGGGCCTGGCCAACCTCGAAGCCGGCCGCATGAAGGAGGCGATCGCCAAGTTCGAGGCCGTCGACCGCCAGCATCCCTATTCCGAATATGCCCGCAAATCGATGGTGATGAGCGCCTTCGCCAACTACCGGCGCGGCAACTACGAGGACGCGATCAACTCTGCCAAGCGCTACGTCGCTCTCTATCCGTCGAACGAGGACGCGGCCTACGCGCAGTACATCGTCGGCCTCAGCTATTTCAGGCAGATCCGCGACGTCACCCAGGACCAGGCGGAAGCCCGCCGCACGCTGGAAGCCATGGACGAGGTGATCACGCGCTGGCCCGACTCGCAGTATGTCGAGGACGCCAAGGCCAAGAGGCGCTTTGCCCGCGACCAGCTCGCCGGCAAGGAGATGCAGATCGGCCGCTACTATCTCGAGAGGCGCGAATACATCGCCGCCGCCAAGCGCTTCCGCAACGTGGTGGAAGTCTATTCCGACACGCGGCAGGTGGAAGAAGCCCTGGCGAGGCTGACCGAGACCTACTACGCGATGGGGCTCGCTTCGGAAGCGCAGACGGCCGCCGCCGTGCTCGGGCACAATTATCCCGACAGCCAATGGTACCGCGATTCCTACAAGCTCCTCCAGACCGGCGGTCTCGAGCCGCGCGAAAACAGGGGCTCGTGGATTTCCAAGGCGGGAGCCGTACTGCTCGGCTCCGGGTAACAGCCGTCGCGCCATGCTGGTCCAGCTGTCGATCCGTGACATCGTCCTGATCGAGCGCCTCGACATCGAATTCGCGCCGGGGCTCTCCGTGCTGACCGGCGAGACCGGCGCGGGAAAATCGATCCTTCTCGACGCGCTCTCGCTTGCGCTCGGTGGCCGTGGCGACGCCTCGCTGGTGCGACACGGCGCAGCGCAGGGACAGGTGACCGCCGCCTTCGACGTTCCGCTCGACCACCCCGCCCGCAAGCTGATATCGGAGAACGCGATCGAGGACGAGGGCGACATCCTTCTCCGGCGCGTCCAGAACGCCGACGGGCGTTCGCGCGTCTTCGTGAACGACCGGCCGGCGAGCGTCGCCCTGATGCGCGACATCGGTCGTGCGCTGGTCGAAATTCACGGGCAGCATGACGAGCGCGCGCTCGTCGATCCGGGTGCTCATCGCGACATCCTCGACCTGTTCGGCGCCCTGCATGCGGAACGTGCCGAAACACGCCATTGCTGGAATGCCTGGCGGCAGGCCGAGAGCGAACTGTCCCGTCATCGGGCGCGAGTGGAGGCAGCCGCGCGCGAGGCGGACTATCTGCGGGCGTCGGTGGACGAACTTGCAAAGCTCGACCCGAGGGAGGGCGAGGAGACGGAACTGGCCGGCCTTCGCGCCACCATGATGAAGGCCGAGAAGATCGCGGCCGAGATCGCGGAAGCGCAGGAACTCTTTTCCGGCGGCGCGTCGCCAGTACCGACGCTGGCAAGCCTCGTTCGCCGGTTGGAGCGCAAGTCGGCCGAGGCGCCCGGCCTGCTCGAAGAGGTGGTGAAATCGCTGGACGAGGCGCTGATTTCGCTCGATGCGGCCCAGACCGGCATCGACGCGGCCATGCGCGCCACCGAGTTCGACCCCAAGCGGCTGGAGCAGGCCGAGGAGCGTCTGTTCGCGCTGCGGGCCGCGGCGCGCAAGCACAATTTGACGGTGGACGCGCTGGCGGAGCTTCGTGCCAGGATGACGGCCGATCTCGCCGATCTCGATGCGGGCGAGGAGAGGCTGTCCGTGCTTGAACGGACGGCTTCGGAGACGCGCGGGCACTATGATGCCGCCGCCGCCGCACTGTCGGCAAAGCGGCGGGAAGCGGCGAAGTCCCTTTCCGCGTCGGTCATGGCCGAACTGCCCGCGCTGAAACTGGAGCGCGCCGATTTCATCGTCGAGATCGCTGCCGAGGCAGACGATCGGCGGGAGGACGGCATCGACCAGGTCGAGTTCTGGGTGAGGACCAATCCGGGCTCGCGGCCGGGTCCCATGGCAAAGATCGCGTCCGGCGGAGAGCTGTCGCGCTTCCTGCTGGCGCTCAAGGTCGCGCTCGCCGATCGCGGTTCGGCACCGACGCTCGTCTTCGACGAGATCGATACCGGCGTCGGCGGCGCGGTAGCGGACGCCATCGGCGCGCGCCTGGCGCGGCTTGCCGGGCGCGTGCAGGTGCTGTCGGTCACCCACGCGCCGCAGGTGGCGGCGCGTGCGGCAACGCATTTCCTCATTTCCAAGACCGGCGGCGCGGACCGCGTCTCAACCGGGGTGGCGCAGCTGCCGCGCGCGGCACGCCAGGAGGAGATCGCGCGCATGCTCGCCGGTGCGACGATCACCGAGGAGGCGCGGGCGGCGGCGGGGAGGCTGCTTCAGGAGACGGAGTAGGTCTGCGGCAGAATCTGTCAGCAGTGATCAAGCTCGCACACTTGAATGGGCACCCCGTGGCTGGGCATAGTCCAGCGCCATTCGCAGTTCCGGAATTCCTCGCATGAGCACGCCAGCAAAGCCCATCGATAGCCTTACGCAGGAGGAGGCCGCAGCCGAACTCGATCGGCTGGCCGGTGAGATCGCCAGGCACGACAAGCTCTACCACCAGAAGGACGCGCCGGAGATTTCCGACGCCGAATACGACGCGCTGCGGCAGCGAAATGCGGAGGTTGAGGCCCGCTTTCCGGAACTGATTCGCGAAGATTCGCCATCGAAGGCGGTCGGCGCCGCACCGTCCACGACCTTCGCGCCGGTCCAGCACACCAGGCCGATGCTCTCGCTCGACAACGTCTTCTCCGACGAGGACGTGGTTGATTTCGTCGCGTCCGTGCGGCGTTTTCTCAACCTGAAATCTGAGGACGAGATCGTCTTCACCGCCGAGCCCAAGATCGACGGCCTGTCGATGTCGCTGCGCTACGAGAAGGGCCGGTTGGTGACGGCCGCGACGCGCGGCGACGGCACGACGGGCGAGAACGTCACCGCGAATATCCGCACCATCGACGAGATCCCGAACGAACTGCCGTCCGACGCGCCGGACCTGATCGAGATACGCGGAGAAGTCTACATGCGCCGCGACGACTTCTTCGCGCTCAACCAGCGCATGGCGGAAACCGGCCAGGTCTTTGCAAATCCGCGCAATTCGGCGGCGGGAAGTCTCAGGCAGAAGAACGCGGAGGTGACGAAGTCGCGGCCGTTGAAGTTTTTCGCCTACGCCTGGGGCGAGACCTCGGCTCCGCTCGCGAAGACCCAGTACGATGCCGTTCAGCGCCTTTCGGAATGGGGCTTCGTCGTCAACGACCTGATGCTGCGCTGCGGTTCGCTCGAAGAGATGCTGACACAGTACCGCCGGATCGAGGCGATGCGCGCCACGCTGCCCTACGACATCGACGGCGTCGTCTACAAGGTCGACCGGCTCGACCTGCAGGAGCGCCTCGGTTTCCGTTCGCGCTCGCCGCGCTGGGCGACCGCGCACAAGTTCCCGGCCGAGAAGGCGACGACGGTGCTCGAAAAGATCGACGTTCAGGTGGGTCGTACCGGCGCCATGACGCCGGTCGCCCGGCTGAAGGCCGTAACCGTCGGCGGGGTGGTGGTGACCAACGCCACGCTGCACAACGAGGACTATATCAACGGGATCGGCAACTCCGGCGAGCGCATCCGCCCGGAGGGGCACGACATCCGCGAAGGCGACACCGTCATCGTCCAGAGGGCAGGGGACGTCATCCCGCAGATCCTCGATATCGTTCCGGAAATGCGTCCCGCGGACGCGAAGCCCTTCGAGTTCCCGCATACCTGCCCGGTCTGCGGCAGCCACGCGGTGCGCGAGGAGGGCGAGGCGGTGTGGCGGTGCACCGGGGGGCTGATCTGCCCGGCGCAGGCGATGGAGCGCATCCGCCACTTCGTCTCCCGCAACGCCATGGATATCGAGGGACTGGGTGAAAAGCAGATCGAGTTCTTCTTCGGCCATCCGGACGAATCGCTGCGCATCCGCGAGCCCGCCGACATCTTCACGCTGAAGGACCGGCAGTCGCGGTCGCTTACCAAACTCGAGAACATCGAAGGCTTCGGCGAGGTCTCTGTACGAAAACTGTTCGCCGCCATCGACGAGCGCCGGGGCGCCGCCCTGTCCCGCTTCCTCTTCGGGCTCGGCATCCGCCATATCGGAGAGACCAACGCCAAACGGCTGGCTCGGCATTTTCTTTCGTTTGCAAAGCTGCGCACGGCTGCCGAGGCGGCGAAGATGCCGCAAGGCAAGGGCGATCCCGGCAACGAGGAATGGCGCGAGATCGTCGGCGTCAACGGGATCGGCTCGGTGGTGGCCGAGGCGCTGGTCGATTTCTTCGCCGAAGAGCACAACCGGAAGGCACTCGATGCATTGCTCGAAGAGGTCACGCCACAGGACGAGGAACCTGTCGGCGAAATCTCCTCGCCGGTCGCTGGCAAGACCATCGTCTTCACCGGCGCGCTGGAAAGAATGTCGCGCGACGAGGCCAAGGCGATGGCCGAGCGGTTCGGAGCCAAGGTGGCGGGCTCGGTCTCCAGGAAGACCGATCTCGTCGTCGCCGGCCCCGGCGCCGGTTCCAAGCTGAAGCAGGCGACGGAACTCGGCATAGAGGTGATCGACGAGGATGCCTGGTTCGAGCGGGTCGGCGCCGGATAGGACCCGGGGGCTTCGGAACCCGCCGGTCGACGCGGACGTTGCTTCGTCGTGTGAACGACGAGGAGCAAGTCAAATGAGAACGCGCACCTACATGACCGGCATCGTCAGCCTGATGGTCAACGCGGTGCTTTTCGGCACCGGCGCCATCATCGTGCTTGCAGTTCCCGAGCTGCGCGAGCATGCCGTCTACCTCATTCCGGCCGTCGTGCTGGCGAGTTTCGTCGTGGCGCCGATCATCGCCTGGAAGATCGCGCCGCGCATGCGCCTGCGCTATCGGAAACGGCGGGAAAACGCTGTCTGAGCAGGCTGCTCAGGCCAGCGCGTCGAACAGGAGCTTGACGGCCAGGACCGCCAGGATGGCGAGGATGACGCGGTCGAGCGCCTGTGGCGACATGCGCCTTGCCAGCCGTGCGCCAAGCGGCATCGCCAGCGACACCGGAAGCAGCGCGAACAAGCTGTAGAACACCTCGCCGGGCCGGATCAGGCCCGTTGCCTCCGCGACGCCGATCTGGATCACCGAGAAGGTGACGAACAGCGACGAGATCGTCGCGATGAAGGTTTCGCGCGGGAGACGGAGAGCGTTCAGGAAGGTAATGCTTATCGGGGCGGAAAGCCCGGCCGCACCCTGCAGGATGCCTGCTGCGGCGCCCGCCGGAGCCGACAGCCATTCGCCAGCGCGCATCGGTAACTGCCAGTGCGGTTTCGAGAGCCTGAGTACGACATAGAGCGCGACTGCGATGGCGACGCCGAGGGACAGGATGGCCGGGTCGAACGCCTTGAGCGCAAGCGTCCCCAATGCCGCGCCCGCCACGCCGCCGGCAAGAAGCGGGACGAGGAAGCGGGCGCCGAGGATCTGCGAGCGGAAGCGCCAGGCCTGCCACGCATTGGTCAGCAGGTTGGGAAGCAGCATGACGATCACCGCGAAGCGGACGTCGAAGAAGGCGGCCAGCGCCGGGACGGCAAGGATCGGCGCGCCGGCACCGGTCGCCCCCTTCAGGATTCCGCCGCCAGCAAGGCAGAGTGCGATGACGAGAATCTCGGCGATCAGTTCGGTACTCAAGACGGCTCCATCGGGGAGGGGAAAGGTAAAAGGGCCGGAACAGGGCGCATAGCACCTGCAGTCCGCAAACGGACAGCCGGTGAATTCGTTCGGTAGCGCCTCTGCGAAGCGTTATCCACCCATGACCGCGAGCTTCACGTGCTGGATGAGCAGGATGGTCTTGGCATCGGCGATACGGCCGTCGAGGACCGCCGAGAATGCCTCGTCGAGCGATATCTCGATCACCTCGAGTTCCTCGCCTTCTCCGGCAGCCCCGCCGCCGGCTGAGACCCGGTCCGCTGGCGAATACGCAGCGGTGAAATACCACAACCGTTCCGTCACGGCACCGGGAGTGCTGTAGGCGCAGAACAGGGGTTTGAGCGCGCGCAGCCGGTAACCGAGTTCCTCTTCGGCCTCCTTGCGAATGCACGATTCGGGGTCGTCGCCGTCGAGCTTGCCCGCGCATGCCTCGATGAGAGGCTCGGGATCGCCGTTGAGGAAGGCCGGCAGCCGGAATTGCCGTACCAGAAGCAGCGTACCCCGGTCAGGGTCGAATGGCAGCACCACCGCGCCGTCGCCGGGGTCGAACACTTCGCGGACCTGCTTCTCCCAGCTCCCGTTGGAACGGCGGTAGTCCAGCGTGACCTTCCTGAGCGTCGCCCAGCCTTCGGCCAGGACCTCCTGGTTGCGTATCCGGACGCGCTCACGCATGGCTGCCTTCCCCGTTTGCGCACAAGACGTAGCCGCGCCGGCGGGCAAGGGCAACAGAAGGCGGTACGGAACGCTGCGCGTCCGGTGCTCTTGTCAGGCCGCCCTGTTGCGGGCGTTCATGACCTCGTCCGCCTGGCGTCCGGCGAGTTCGGCCATGTGGTCGAAGGTGGCCCGATAGGTGGCGACGCCGGCGGTGGCGGAGCGCAGTTCGACGATCAGATCGCCGATCTCCGACTGCGGCATCAGTGCCTCCACGACATCCCAGCCGTCCCAGCCCGGGCGGGCGTCGAAGCCGAGGATCTGGCCGCGCCGCTGCGGCAGGATCGCGGTTACCCTGGCCGTGGAATCCGAAGGCGTGAAGACCTCGATCTTCATGACCGGCTCCAGGATCACCGGCGAGCACGCCGGCATCGCCTCCCGCAGGGCGAGCTTCGCCGCCATCTGGAACGCCATGTCGGACGAATCGACCGTGTGATAGGAGCCGTCGGAAAGGTTGACCGCGATGTCGACCACCGGGAAGCCGTAGGTGCCCGACTTCAGGAAGTCGCGCACGCCGCTTTCGACGGAAGGTATGTACTGCTTCGGCACCACGCCGCCGGTGATCGTGTCGGTGAACTCGAAGCCCGATCCGCGCGGCAGAGGCCTGATGTCGAGGACGACGTCGCCGAACTGGCCGTGCCCGCCCGACTGCTTCTTGTGCCGGCCGCGCTGGCTCGTGGCCTTGCTGATCGTCTCGCTGTAGGGGACGCCCGGCCGCGACGACTGGACGGTGATCTGGTACTTGCTGTCGAGCCGTTCGGTCGTGACGCGCAGGTGCATCTCGCCGTGACCGGAGATCACCGTCTCGCCGGTGTCCTGGTGCTCGACGACGAGCGATGGGTCTTCCTCGGCAAGCTTGTGGAGGGACGCGGAGAGCTTCACCTCGTCCTTGCGTTCGAGCGGACGAAGGGCAATCGCATAGACCGGCTCCGGCGCCGGTCGTGCACCGAGAGCGGCCGGGGGCGACTTGCCGACGGAAATCGTGTCTCCGGTCCTGATGTCATCCAGCTTGCCGAGCGCCACCGTCTCGCCTTCGCCGGCTTGTGGCTGCTTCGACTGATCGCGCCCGAGCAGCCGGTAGAGACCGGAGATGCGTCCGCTGCGGCCGTCAGCGGCGACGATCTCGGCCCCGTCGGCGACGTCGCCGGCGAGCACCCGCGCGACCGAAAGCTTGCCGCCGTGTGGCGTGTGGATGGTCTTCATGACCTGCAGGATGGTGGCACCGTTCGCCTCCAGGCCGAGGCGCATGCGCGTCTCGGCGGCATCCGGCGCATCGTGCCGGATCGTCTTCAGGAGCCGCAGGATGCCGTTTCCGTGCTCGGCCGAACCGATCAACACGGGGGTGACCGCTCCGTCGCGCAGGTCGGCTGCAAGGTCGTCGAAGATCTCGTCGCGCGGCGGTTCGATCTCGTCGAGGAGTTGCTCCATCAGGATGTCGTCATGGTCGGCCAGCCGTTCCAGCATCGAGAACCGCGCCTCGATCTCGCGCGCCTTCTCGTCGTCGGGGATGGGCGCGATCTCGCTTTCGGCATGCTCGCGATAGACGTAGGCGCGTTCCAGCGCGAGATCGATCGAACCGACCACGATGCCGTCCTTGCGAAGCGGGATCTGGCGCAGCAGCAGTGGCGCGACGCTTGCCGGCTGGAGCATCTTCAGCGTGTCGCGGACGCCTTCGTTGGCCTTGTCGACCTTGTTGAGGAACAGGACGCGCGGAACACCGAGGTCGTCCAGCATGCGCATGATGAGCTGCAGGGCGGGAATCTTCTTCTCGTCCGGTTCGGCGACCACCACGGCGAGGTCGCATGCCGCCAGGACGGGCTCGGCCTCGTAGGCGAACTCGATCGAACCGGGGCAGTCGACGAAGGTCAGGCTTTCGCCCATGAACTCGGTGGTCGCGACGCAGGCCTCGACGCTCATCTGGTGGGCGCGCGCCTCCGGGGAGCCGTCGCCGACGGTGCTGCCCGACGAGACGGTGTTCTGGCGCTGGATGGCACCGGCACGCGCCAGCAGAGCCTCGAGCAGCGTCGTCTTGCCACTGGCGAAGGGACCGACAATGGCGATGCATTTCGGTCCCGTACGTCTGCCTCCGGCGCGGTTTCCCATGGTGGACGACCTCCTTCTCACGTTTTCTCGTGAGCGGCGGCCGGCCTCCCGACCGTCGCGCGCCAGGTCTTCATGGCCCGGCTGAAGGCATCGTCACACGGGTTTCACACCGTGGCAAGGGGTGATTCGGGGCGGCGAATGCCACCCCGAGGCCGGTTGCGTATCAGTCGGCGGCGGGGGCCGCGTGCATCAGGCTGAGGCCCTTGGCCGTACGGTCGCCGAAGCCTTTCCAGTAGGTATGCTCCGGCTTCAGGGACTTGTCCTCGTTGACGGCCCAGACGCCTTCCTGGGCGTTCTCGACGAGGTCGAGATAGGCGTCCATGTCCTGATCGTCCTTCAGGTACTTGCCGAGGAACGCGGTGGCGAAGTGCTGGGCGATGTTGTTCATGCGCACCGTGTCCCAGACCGGGTCGGCATAGTGGTCGAACGGCGCCCAGCCGAGCTTTTCGGAGACCTTCCACGATTCGGCGGGCGCCGGCATCGGGGCGGCCGCGTTGTGGTTGGCGTTCTCGAAGGTCAGGAGGTAGCGGTCGGAATTGACGGCCTGCTGGTAGATCGCCTTGGTGCCTTTCTCGTAGCCGGAGACGTCGTCGACGCTGCCGGCCACGAAGAACATCGGGATTTCTATGCCCTTCAAGCCTTCCGCGTCCCAGAAGCCCCGTTCCATTCCCCATGGGGCGAAGGCGATCGCCGCCTTGTAGCGGGGATCAGGCAGCGCGTCGTGCGTGGCTGACCCCGCCTGATGGATGGCGAGGGTTCCGTCCGGCGCACCCCATTCGTACTTCGTGCTCGCCTCGGTCACCCCGCCGCCGGCGGTTATGACGGCGCCGTATGCACCCATCGAATAGCCGACAAGGCCGGCATTGGAGGCATCCACGACTCCATCCAGGAAGCTTTCGGGATCCTTCGACAGACGATCGATCTCGTTCAGGACGAAGATCTGGTCGAGCGAACGATTGACCAGCGTGGAGCCGAACTTCGCCTGGTCGCTGTAGGTGGAATCGGTGTGGTCGATGGAGGCGACCACGTAACCCTTGGTGGCAAGATTCTCCGCCAGGTGGCTGAGCAGGAATCGGTTTCCGGGATAGCCGTGCGAGACGACGACCAGCGGCCATGCCCCGGTTTCGGGCTTCTTCGGCTCCGCGTCGCGCACCGCGCGGCCCTCGAGCGAAACCCGGGTGACGCCGTCGCGGAGGAAAACGCCCTCGTAGGTGCCTCCGAGCTTGTCGCCCGCGGCCGGATACCAGACCTCCACGGTGAGCGGCCGGTCGTAGCGTGGGTGGTCCTTGCCCGGTTCGACGTTGAGGATGTCGACCTGGTCCTTGTTGACGAGATCGATCGTGCGCACGCCGATGGCATGCGGGCCGAAGGCCGCAAGTTCGGGTGCATCCGGGCGGATCGTGTCTATCCTGTTTTCCTGTGCCATCGCGATGGAGCCCATGGCGCCGACCAGGAGCGCCGCGAGGAGAAGTGGTTTCATGTTTCCTATCCCTTGTTGCCAGTCCGGCCGCAATCGCGGCGCCAGCGGTTTGGCACGCCTTGCCCACAGCGGGATGACGGTTTCCGCATCGGACGGCATGCGTCGCCAGTGAAGCAGTGGCGCGCGCGGGAGGGAAGGGAGGAGAAAAAGAAAAATGCCCGGCGCGAGGCCGGGCATGAAGAAGGGTCGCCGGTGCTACTGCGCGGCCGGCTGTTCGCCGGGCGCCTGCTCGCCCGGTGCTGCGGCAGACTGGGGCGCCTTCTTGCCGAGTTCCTCGGCGACGGCCACCGCGAGGTCGCGGGCCAGGCCGCGCTGCCAGATCTCGGCCGCCTGGTCCAGTTCGCGGATGACGTTGGGGCCCTTTTCGATCAGTGCCTGCCCGGCTTCGGAGGCGTAGAAGGTCGCAATCGCATTCAACTGCGCCTCGTCGAAATTGCGCGCGTAGGCCAGCGCCGCCTCGCGCTCCAGATCGCCGCGGCGGCTGGCGAGTTCCAGCGCTTTCGCGTCCACCGTGGAGACGATCAGGTCCTGAAGGTTGGGATCCTTCTGGATGAGTTCCGCCTTGAGCTGATTGGCCGCCACCGGCAGTATCAGGTCGTACTGGTCCGTGGCATGCAGTGCATCAATCGCGGAACGCGCGGCCTTCAGGTGACTGTCGGAGACACTCTGGGCGAGCACCGGGGCCGCGCCTGCGAGGAGGGCGGCTGCCGCGATGGCCGTGATGAGGCGCCGTGCTGTCTTTCGTGGTGTCATGGCGGAAGGAACTCCCTGTCTATCGGGTAACACTGAGGGTGCGGACGCCGGATTGTCCGGCGATGATTGCGACAGTCGCAAGGTCGAGGAACATGCCGTGCTCCACTACGCCCGGAATGGCGTGGAGCGCATCGGAGAGCGCTCTTGGATCGGGAATGAGGCCAAATGATGCATCGAGAATGTAGTGTCCACCGTCGGTGAGGAATGGCGAGTTGTCGGCCATCCGCAACGCGATCTCTCCCCGCAGACCAAGGCTTTGCGCTGCCTCGCGGACGGCGTGCAGCGTCGCCGCCATACCGAACCGGTTCACCTCGATCGGCAGCGGGAAATGCCCGAGTTCGTCGACGAGTTTCGATTCGTCGGCGATCACGATCATGGAATCGGAGGCCGCGGCCACGATCTTTTCGCGCAGCAGCGCTCCTCCGCCGCCCTTGATCAGGCGCAAACGCGAATCGACCTCGTCGGCGCCGTCCACCGTGAGCGCCAGATGCGGAACGTCGTCCAGCGTCGTCAGGGGGACGCCGAGTTCGCGGCACATGATCGCCGTGCGCTCCGAGGTCGGCACGCCCGTCACGGACATACCGTCGGCCACCGCGGCGGCGAGCAGCCGGATGAACTCCTCCGCCGTCGACCCCGTGCCGATGCCGATCACGGTTCCGGACCTGACATGGCCCAGCGCCGTGCGGGCAGCTTCGATTTTCAGCAGTCGCGCATCCATGACCGGTGCGGCAGCCTCCCCTGGCGGCAATCGGATTGCTTAGCGCGTGCTCCTATCACTTATGGCCATGGCGGCAAAGGCTTTCTGCCGCATCGACCTGGCGAGACGGGTTGCCGTATGGCCACGACCGGGCGTATCCCGCATCCTTCAGGAGATCGTGGGACAAGGAATGACCGAAAAGCCTCCGATAATCGTGTTCGACCTCGACGGCACCCTGGTGGACACGGCCGACGACCTGATCGCGAGCATCAACCACGCACTCTCAAGGGAGGGGCTCGACCGGATGGACCCGTCATGGCTGCGGCCCTATGCCGGGCATGGGGGGCGTGCGATGATCGAACGGGTCTACGCGGCGGAGCGCCGGGCACTTGCT
The DNA here is from genome assembly GCA_963747465.1 of uncultured Alphaproteobacteria bacterium. GTDB lineage: Bacteria > Pseudomonadota > Alphaproteobacteria > Rhizobiales > Rhizobiaceae > Aquibium. Next base: position 452,598 of record CAVVFC010000001.1, on the reverse strand, counting down.
CCGGTTCTCCTCGACCGGCTGGTGAAGGATTTCCTCGACCATTACTCCATCAACATCCCCGGTGTGTCGCGGCCATTTCCCGGCGCGATCGAGGCACTCATGCGCCTGTCCGATGCCGGGTACCGACTGGCGGTCTGCACGAACAAGCCGCAGGAGTTTTCTGACCGGTTGATCGCGGCGCTGGGGCTGACACGGCATTTCGCCGCCGTATGCGGTGCCGACGCCTTCACCTTCCGCAAGCCCGACCCGCGCCATCTGACGAAGACGATCGCAATGGCGCAGGGCGATACCGATCGCGCGATCATGGTGGGAGATTCGCGCACGGACGTCGACACGGCGCGAAACGCCGGCATCCCGGTCGTGGCGGTGGATTTCGGCTACAGCGACGTCCACGTCCGCGACCTCGGGCCGTCCGCGATCATCTCCGGATTCGATGAGTTGACACCCGCAATGGTCCAGCGTCTGATCGCCGCCGCAAACGGATAGCGCTTTCCGCGGATCGCCTCGCAGAGCGCGGATGCTACGGCTTCGATTCCATCTTGCCATCCTGACCCAACGGGATTATTTATGTCGCGTTGATATTTTCGGCCGATCGATCTGGCTGTCCGCGATCTTCGCGTTTGCTCGTATCTATCTCCAAAATTTCGATACCACCGGCCGCGCATTGGTGCCGGCCAAGCGAAGTTGCAAACGCAAGGAAGACTCCCATGGCAACTGGTACTGTGAAATGGTTCAACGCAACCAAGGGCTTCGGCTTCATTCAGCCTGACAACGGCGGCCAGGACGTTTTCGTCCACATCTCCGCCGTCGAGCGCGCTGGCATGTCGAACCTCGTCGAAGGTCAGAAGATCAACTACGAGATCGAGCAGGACCGCCGCACCGGCAAGTCCGCAGCGGGTAGCCTCAGCAAGGCCGCCTGAGTACAGTCGCTCATCCGGCCTTCGGGCCGGTATTGCGGCGCAAGTCAGGATGCCCCGGTGGCGTAGCGAAAGCACGCTCGGGCATCGTGAAATGAAGGCGGGGCCGGTCCCCGCCTTTTTCTTTGGCGGTATGCCAGGTTTCCCGGCTGGAAGGTCCTGGCAGATGACGGGGGCCGGCGAACCTCCTATCGTCATCATCGTCTTTCACGAAGAGGAGCAGTCGCATGGACAAGGAATCCGTCGGCTTCGTTGGTGTCGGCCTGATGGGCCATGGCATGGCGAAGAACATCCTGGAAAAGGGCTTCCCTCTCACCATCCTGGCGCACCGGCGCCGCGAGGCGGCCGACGACCTGAAGGGACGCGGCGCAATGGAAGCTGCTTCCGCGCGCGAACTGGCGGAACGTTGCGGGATCGTCGTCCTGTGCGTCACGGGCAGCCCGCAGGTCGAGGCGATCGTCAACGGTCCGGACGGCCTCGTCAGCGCGGGCAAGCCGATCCTCGTCTGCGACTGTTCCACATCCGATCCTTCCTCGACGATCCGTCTTGCGGCAGAACTCGCCGGCAAGGGGATGGCTCTGGTCGACGCGCCGCTGTCGCGGACGCCGAAGGAAGCGCAGGCCGGGACGCTGGACGTGATGGCGGGTGGCGAGAAACAGCATTTCGACCGTGTCCGGCCGGTGCTGGCGGCCTTCGCCCAGAAGATCGTCCACACCGGACCGGTGGGCAGCGGCCATACGATGAAGCTTCTCAACAACTTCGTTTCGCTCGGTTACGCCGCAATCTACGCCGAGGCGCTGGCGCTCGGTGCCAAGGCGGGCCTTACGCCGCAGGTCTTCGATAGCGTGATCCGCGGTGGCCGGATGGACTGCGGCTTCTACCAGACCTTCTTCAAGTACGTCTTGGAGCGCGACCGCGACGCACACAGGTTCGCGCTCGCTAACGGCCTGAAGGATCTCAGTTATCTCTCCGCCTTCGCCAACGCGACCGGTTCCTCCAATCCGATGGGAGCGGCCGCGAGGAACTCGTTCGCCGTTGCAGTGGGCACCGGACATGGAGACGACTTCGTTCCGATGCTGTCGGACGTCGTCGCCGGCCTCAACGGCGTGAAACTGGCGGTCGGCGATGGCTGACGCCCGGCCCTGGCCCGGGCGGACGTCCGGCGGACAACCTCACATCCGTCCCTGCCGTGGCTCGTGGGTCGGAACGATATCCTCGAGCGCGAGGGGGCAGTCGTCGAAGACGGTGCCGGCAAGAGCCGGCCGCGCCAGCAGGAAGCCCTGCAGGTAGTCGGCGCCGGCCGCAAGCGCGCAGGCGAGGTCGTCGGCGCTCTCGATGCCCTCGACGAGGACCCGGCAGCCGAGTTCGTGCATGCGCGCGAAAAGACCCGGCAGCATCGTCCTGGCTTCGGCATTCCGCGAAACGGCCCGGAACCAGGCGCCGTCGATCTTTACCGTCGAGGGCTTCAGAAGCCGGAGCCTTTCCGCCGTCGAGGCACCGGCTCCGAAATCGTCCACGGCCACGCCGACGCCGATCCGCCTCAGCCCGTCCCCCAGCGACGCGACCGCCTCCCGGCTTTGTGCCACGGCCTCGGTGATCTCGCATACCGCCAGCTTCGGCGCGATGCGGTTGTCGGTGAGCAGCGACTCGACATGATCAATGTCGGCGGGCGCGAAATCGGGGTCCGCGTTGAAGTAGATTTCCAGTTCGGGCAGGCCGATGTTCTCGTAGTTGCGGAAATGCAGGATCCGGCAGAGCCTCTTGAGCGCATCCCGCCGTTCGGCCGGCGTGCCATCGAACAGCCGCTGTGCGGAGATGGGTTGTCCGTCGCGGTAGGCGATCGCCAGGGCCTCCACGGCGAATGGAACGAGAGCAGGACCATCCACCCGATAGAGCATCTGATAGGCGCTCTTGAGCAGCAGATCGCGGTGGCGGCCGTACGCGACGCCGACCTCGTCGACGAACAGGGCGAGATCGCGGTTCACAGACACTCTCCCCTCGATCGTCCACGCTTCCCGTCCGGTGGCCGCTCGCCCCGGACCTCCCGATCTTCAGTCCTTGCCGGTCGAGCGCGTTCAGCGATCCGACGTACGACGTCCGAAGATACGCCCCGGCTGCTTCGGCGCGGGAGCCGCCATCTGGCCACTCGACACCTCGCGCACCGGCTTTGGCCCGGACGCGGGTTTTTCCGCCGGCCGAGAAAACACGGAAAAGCTCGTCGGGGCAAGCTCAGGCCGGGCGAGGACATATCCCTGCACCATGGAAGCGCCCGATCTTTCGGCCAGTTCGAGCTGCCAGGTCTCCTCGATACCTTCGAAGACCGTGGCGATGCCACGGCCCGCAAAGGTGTCCACCATGGCTTTGAGAAGCGCGAAGCCAGGCCCGGATTCCATGAGGCGGGTGATCCAGTGCGCGTCGAACTTGACGATGTCGGGACGCAGTTCCTCGATCCGCGCTATGTCGGAATCGTCAGCGCCGTAGTCGTCCACCGCGATGCGAAAGCCGCTGGCGCGCAGCGATGCCACGAACTGGCGCAGCGTCTCCTGGGAAGCGGACCTCTGCTCGGTCACCTCGCACACGATGCGCTCGGGATGCAATCCGGCCTCGTGCAGCACCAGGCGCATGTCGCGGATCGCCATGTCGACGATCTCCCGGTCGGTGAACAGGGAGGGATCGAAGTTGACGAAGATGGCGGTCGCCGGATCGAGGCAGGCGCCCGCATTCAGAAGATGCAGCGTGCGCGTCAGCGTTTCGACATGGAACCGGTCCACCGCCGGCACGGAGCGGAAGAAGAGACCGGGCGAAATCGGCTGGCCGTCGCGGAACGGACGGACGAGACCCTCGAAGGCCACTATGCCGACCTTGCCCGTGTTGAACGCGAAGATCGGCTGGAAGGCGCTCTTGAGCACATAGACGCCCCAGACGCCGACAGAAGTGCCGTCGTCCTGTCTCACGATATGCGTCAGTCCTGAACTGCGCGACAAGGCCGCTCTCCGGGGTCAGGAAGCATTCTCCCTTAGCGCATAGGCTTTTTCGCGCGGTTAACGTATGAGATTTTTCGCACTTCCGGTGCCAAATTTCCTTGCTCGCCTTGCGATGCGGCCGCCATTGGGACAATACGATGCCGCCGCAGTGGCAGCATGACCACCAGCATCAGGAGATCCGAGCCATGGCATTCCTTGCCGATGCCCTTTCCCGCGTGAAGCCTTCCGCGACGATCGCGGTGGCGCAGAAGGCCCGGGAATTGAAAGCGCAGGGTCGCGACGTCATCAGCCTCGGCGCCGGCGAGCCGGACTTCGATACGCCGGACAACGTCAAGAACGCGGCGATCGACGCCATCCGCCGCGGCGAGACAAAGTATCCGCCTGTCTCCGGCATTGTCCCGCTGCGCGAGGCCATTGCCGCGAAGTTCAAGCGGGAGAACAACCTCGACTACGCGCCGACGCAGACGATCGTCGGCACCGGCGGCAAGCAGATCCTGTTCAACGCCTTCATGGCGACGCTGAACGCGGGCGACGAGGTGGTGATCCCGGCGCCGTACTGGGTCAGCTATCCCGAGATGGTCCTGCTTTGCGGCGGTACGCCCGTGTTCGCCGATACGACGATCGACAACGGCTTCAAGCTGACGGCGGAAGCGCTCGAAAAGGCGATCACGCCAAAGACCAAGTGGCTGGTGATGAACTCGCCTTCGAACCCTTCGGGCGCGGCCTACACGAAGCAGGAACTGCGCGCGCTCGCCGACGTGCTCTTGAAGCATCCGCATGTCTGGACGCTCACCGACGACATGTACGAGCATCTCACCTACGGAGATTTCAGGTTTTACACCATTGCCGAGGTCGAGCCGGCACTGCTCGACCGCACCCTGACGATGAACGGCGTTTCCAAGGCCTATGCCATGACCGGCTGGCGCATCGGCTACGCGGCCGGTCCGGCGCAACTGATCAAGGCCATGGACACGATCCAGAGCCAGCAGACGTCCGGGGCCTGCACGATCGCACAGTGGGCGGCGGTGGAAGCGCTGAACGGCCCGCAGGACTTCGTCGCGAAGAACAAGGCGATTTTCCAGAGCCGGCGCGACCTGGTCGTATCCATGCTGAACCAGGCCGCCGGCATCAAGTGTCCGGTGCCGGAAGGGGCCTTCTACGTCTATCCGTCCTGCGCAGGCGTGATCGGCAAGAAGAGGCCTTCAGGCAAGGAGATCACGGACGACCAGGACTTCGTCACCGAACTCCTGGAAGCCGAAGGGGTGGCAGTCGTTCACGGCTCCGCCTTCGGGCTCGGCCCCAATTTCCGCATCTCCTACGCCACCTCGGAGGAACTGCTGGAGGAATCCTGCATCCGGATCCAGCGCTTCACGGCCTCGCTGGACTGAGCCGTTCGCGGGCCGGGGGTCGCCGGCCAGCAGGCAACGCAAGAAGGACGACATGGCGAACTTCGACTACGATCTCTTCGTGATCGGCGGCGGCTCGGGCGGCGTTCGCGCCGGCCGGCTGAGCGCCGCGATGGGCAAGAAGGTCGCCATTGCGGAGGAGCACAGGTTCGGCGGAACCTGCGTGATCCGCGGCTGCGTGCCCAAGAAGCTGTTCGTCTATGCGTCGCAGTTTCCGGAGCACTTCCAAGACGCGGCCGGCTACGGCTGGACCGTTCCGCCTGCCTCCTTCGACTGGAAGACACTGATCGCCAACAAGGACCTGGAGATCGCGCGGCTGGAGGGGCTCTACCGCAAGGGGCTGGAAAGCGCAGGGGCGGAACTGATCGATTGCCGCGCCGAGCTCGTGGACGCCCACACCGTCCGGCTGGACGGCGAGGACCGCACGGTGACCGCGGACAAGATCCTGATCGCGGTCGGCGGGCGGCCGAATCCGCATGCCGCGTTGCCCGGCCATGAACTGTGCATCTCCTCAAACGAGGCATTCTACCTGAACGAACTGCCCGGATCGATCATCATCGCCGGCGGCGGCTACATCGCGGTGGAGTTCGCAAACATCTTCCACGGCCTCGGCGTGGAGACGACGCTCGTCTATCGCGGTCGCGAGATCCTGGGCCGCTTCGACATGGATCTGCGGCGCATGCTGCACGAGACGATGGAGAAGAAGGGCATCCGCATCCTCTGCCACACGATCTTCGACAAGGTGGAGAAGCGCGGTGACGGAAGGCTGTCCGCCCATCTGTCCGACGGAAAGACGCTTGCGACCGACGTCGTGATGCTGGCGCTCGGCCGCCAACCGAACACCGAAGCGCTCGGGCTCGATGCGGCAGGGGTCGAACTCGGGCCGAAGGGCGAGATCCGCGTGGACAGGTACTCCCGCACCAACGTGGACAACATCTATGCCGTCGGCGACGTCACCGAGCGCGTGCCGCTCACACCGGTCGCGATCCATGAAGCAATGTGCTTCGTGGAGACGGCGTTCCGGAACAATCCGACGCCGGTGGATCACGACGAAGTCGCGACGGCCGTGTTTTCGCAGCCGGAAATCGGTACGGTCGGCCTTTCCGAGGACGAGGCCGTCAAGAAGTTCCCGAGGGTCGACGTCTACAGGGCGGCGTTCCGGCCGATGCGCAACACGCTGTCCGGCCGTGACGAGAAGATGCTGATGAAGATCGTCGTCGACGGGATTTCGCGCCGGGTGATCGGCGCTCACGTGCTTGGGCCCGATGCCGGCGAGATGGCGCAGATCCTCGGTATCGCGGTGAAGGCGCGGCTGACCAAATCCGACTTCGACCGCACCATGGCCGTGCATCCGACGGCGGCCGAGGAGATCGTGACGATGTACGAGCCGAGCTACCGCATCAAGAACGGCGAACGGGTGGACTGAGCCGGTCATGCCGCGGCTCAACCTGGCCGAACTGGCACGGGCCGATGCGCTCGTCGCATATTTCGGCTACGGATCGCTGGTGAACCGTGCCACGCATCGCACGGAAATCGTCCATGCCGTTCCCGCCCGCCTGCGCGGGTGGCGCAGGATGTGGCGGCCGCGGCCCGACATGCCGGGATTTCCTGCCGCACTGCTCAGCATTCGCCGCGATCCGGATTTCATCTGTGATGGACTGCTCGTCTTCGATCGGGCGGAAAATCTTGCCGCCGTCGACGCGCGCGAGGCGCGCTATCGGCGTTTGCCCGTCGATCTGCGGGCGCTCGACACCGAGGAGCCGCTACCTCCCGGCGTTCCCGTCTACGTCTATGAGGCCGATGTCGACATTCCGCACCACCCGGAGCCGCCGAAGATCCTGCGCTCGTATCTCGATGCGGTCCTGCAGGGGTTCCTCAGCGAACATGGCGAAGACGGCGTGCGGCGCTTCATCGAGGAGACCGAAGGCTTCGACACGCCCGTCCACGAGGACAGGTCCGCGCCGCTCTATCCGCGGGCGGTAATGCTGAACAACCAGGAGCGGACCTTGTTCGAGACGGTGCTGGAGATGCGGGTGGCCGGTGTTTCCTCTTGGCCGCATCCGTCAGAGGCGTGAAGCGGGCAATTTCGCGTCGCGCGCGCTCTCTCGGTCGACCTTCGGCACGAAGGACGCCGACTGCAAGCAAACTTTAACCACATTTATCCATCTTCTCTCAATCGTCTGTGAAGAAGGGGACAATCCGGAAGTCACGCATTCGCCGCCGCTCACTGGCGCGAGGAGTGTTGCGAGATGTTCCGGGTTGGCGCGTTCGTGAGTAAAGTCGTTCGTCCGAGGGATACACGCCATTTGCTGCGTCCATTGTTGATCACTTGCATTGGCGTTGCCTTTGCCGGGGCGGCCGTGTGCTCCGTCGCGGCCACGGTCGCCGTGGGCAGTTCCTTCGCTTTTGGCTCGCGGGATTTTCTGCCCAAGCCGCAATTCCATGCTGCCGACAGGATACCGGTACGTCTTGCGGACCGGCATGACGGGACGGGCAAGGCGCCGAGGCTGCGCGCTGCAACGTCGGAGTCCGCAGGAGCCAACGCCGCTGGTCGCGGCAAGGCTGCGCGCACTATTCCCGTTGCCGAAAGAGCGGATGCCGCTGGCCGTGCCGCGCGCTTCGACGATGTCGTCAGGCAGGCTGGACTGAAGAACGAAGAGATGGCGAGCCTTTTCAGTCGGCCCGGCGCCGCCAACGCGCAGCGTCAGATGGCGCAGGCCAGGATGCCCGCGCCCGTACGCTTCGGGCCGCCGCTCGCCGGATCGTTCGATCCGGCCCCAGTCCTGCTGGCCTATGGCGATCCCTCGCTGGCGGCTTCCGCTGCGCTCGCGGCGCTGCTGAGGGAGGCGCAGGACGACGGCGATGCGTTGCCGAATCCGAGCCTTGAGCCGCAGGACGAACTCGCAGCGCTGCCAGAAGTCGAAGAGGTCCCGCTCGACATCCCTCTGCCGGAGCCGCGGCCGCAATACGAGGTCTCAAGGACCGCAAAGGAGGGGCAGCCAGCTGGCCCCGGTCAGGCCGGCGAGCGGCCGGCGCCGAAGTCCGAGCAGCCGGGCCAGGCGGGCGAGCGCCCGGCAGACACGCCGAAGCAACTCGCCTATGCGCGGCCGGACGATCCCGCGGAAAAGAGTTCCGGTGGCGGATTCAGCCTGCGCAACCTGTTCGGCGGCGGGAGCAGTGCCGGAAATGGCGTCGCCGTCTATGACATCAGCGCCGCCAAGGTCTTCATGCCCGACGGCAGCGTTCTCGAAGCTCACTCCGGCATCGGCGAGATGGCCGACAATCCGCGCTACGCGAATGTCAGGATGAAGGGGCCGACCCCGCCGCATGTTTACAATCTCAAGATGCGCGAGAAACGCTTCCATGGCGTCGAGGCCATCCGGATGCTTCCGGTCGACGGCAAGAACAAGTACGGCCGCGACGGGTTCCTCACTCACAGCTATCTGCTGCGTAGTCGCAAGGCGGAATCGCATGGGTGCGTCGCCTTCAAGAACTACGACCGCTTCCTGACGCAGTTCAAGCAGGGCAAGATCAAACAGCTCGTGGTGGTGCCCAGCGGCGGACGAAGTGCGGGCGTACGCATGGCATCCAACGCCCAGAGCATCTGAAGAAGCGCGCGATCGGGGCGCCGACGCGCAGCCGGCGTCGCCCTCCGACCCCCGGTTGCATCCAACTTCCGGGTGGAAGCAGGCGGCATGTTCCTGTATAGAGCCGCATCCCGTAGACTGGGACGTTCCGGGCGCGCGTGGCGCGGGACGGCAATTGGGTGCTTGTCATGACGAAAAAATGGTCTCCGAATTCCTGGCGCAGCATGCCGATCAGCCAGGTTCCGAGCTATCCGGATCCGGCCGCGGTCGAGACGGTCGAAAGGCAGCTCGCCACCTTTCCTCCGCTGGTTTTTGCAGGTGAAGCCCGCAAGCTGAAGAAGCAGCTTGCGCAGGTCGCCAATGGAGAAGCCTTCCTGCTGCAGGGGGGCGACTGCGCCGAGAGCTTCGCCGAGCACGGCGCCGACAACATCCGCGATTTCTTCCGCGTCTTTCTGCAGATGTCGGTCGTGCTGACGTTCGCCGGTTCGCAGCCGGTGGTGAAGGTCGGCCGCATCGCCGGTCAGTTCGCAAAGCCACGTTCGTCCGACACCGAAACCAAGGACGGCGTAACGCTGCCGAGCTATCGCGGCGACATCATCAACGGCATCGACTTCGACGAGAAGGCGAGAGTGCCAGATCCGGCCCGCCAGGAGATGGCCTACCGCCAGTCGGCCGCCACGCTGAACCTCTTGCGCGCCTTCGCGCAGGGCGGCTACGCGTCGCTGGAGAACGTGCACAAGTGGATGCTGGGTTTCGTCTCCGACAGCCCGCAGGCGGAGCGTTACGAGGCGCTGGCCAACCGCATCACCGAGACCATCGATTTCATGCGGGCGGTGGGCATCACCTCCGAAACCAACTTCGCGCTGCGCGAAACCGATTTCTACACCAGCCACGAAGCACTGCTGCTCGGCTACGAGGAGGCGCTGACGCGCGTCGATTCCACCTCGGGCGACTGGTACGCGACCTCCGGCCACATGATCTGGATCGGCGACCGCACACGCCAGCCCGACCATGCCCACATCGAATACTGCCGCGGCATCAAGAACCCGCTCGGCCTGAAGTGCGGCCCCTCCATGACGCCGGAGGGGCTTCTCAACCTGATCGATCTCCTGAACCCGGAGAACGAGCCGGGCCGGCTGACGCTGATCGCCCGCTTCGGATCGGACAAGGCTGGTGAACACCTGCCGAAGCTGGTGCGGGCGGTCCAGAAGGAAGGCCGCAAGGTGGTGTGGTCCTGCGATCCCATGCACGGAAACACGATCACCGCGGCCGGCTACAAGACGCGGCCCTTCGACCGCATCCTCAAGGAAGTGCAGACCTTCTTCGAGGTGCACCGCGCCGAAGGCACCCATCCGGGCGGCATCCATGTCGAGATGACGGGCAAGAACGTCACCGAATGCACCGGCGGTGCGCGGGCGATCCGCGACGAGGAACTGCGCGACCGCTACCACACGCATTGCGACCCGCGCCTCAATGCCGATCAGGCCATCGAACTCGCCTTCCTTGTCTCGGAACTGCTCAAGAAGGGCAGGGCGGGCGTGCCGCAGAAGCAGGTCGTGAACGGCTGACCGGCACGGCCAGCGGGAAGCCGGCTCCCGTCAGCTTCCCTCGATCGTGCCGACGATCGTCTCGATGTTGTGGCGCATCATCTCGATGTATGTCGCGGCCGGACCGTCGGCCTCCGAAAGCGCGTCGGAATAGAGCGTCCCGCCTATCGACAGGCCTGTCTCGGAAGCGATCTGCTCGATCAGGCGGACATTGGTGACGTTCTCCACGAACACCGCCGCCGCCTCGTGTTCGCGCACCTGCCGGATCAGTGCGGCGACATCGGCGGCGGACGCCTCGGCTTCGGTCGAGATGCCTTCGGGCGCCAGGAGCCGCAGCCCGTATTCCTTCCCAAGGTAGCCGAAGGCATCGTGCGAGGTGATGACCGTTCGCTTGTCCTGCGGGACCGCGGCGACGGACCGCCGGATTTCGGCGTCGAGCGTTTCGAGCTTTTCCACGTAGGCGGCCGCATTCGCCCGGTAGTTCCCGCATCCCTCCGCGTCTGCTGCGCAGAATGCGTCGGCGATGTTTTTCACGTAGACCACCGCATTGGGGATCGACTGGAAGGCGTGCGGATCGATCGTGCCGTGGCCGGCATGATTGCCGTCTTCGGCGTGGTCGGTGTCGGCACTGCCGGTTTCATCGCCATGCGCCGCTTCATCGCCCTGGTCGCCATAACCCGAGGCGATCGTCTCGACACCATTCGCCAGTTCGACGACCGGCGCGCCGGACCCGCTGGTTTCGGCCAGCCGCGACAGGAAACCTTCGAAGTGGAGACCGTTCACGAGCACGAGATCGGTACGGGCCATCTGCGCAGCATCGGCAGGCCGGGGTTCATAGGCGTGCGCATCGCCGTTCGGGCCAACCAGCGTCGTCACGTCGATGCGATCTCCGCCGACGTTCTTCGCCATGTCGCCTATGATCGAGAAGCTGGCCACGACGTTCAGCGGTGGCTCGGCACGTGACTGCGCCAAAACACCCAAAGTGGCCGCAACGGCAAGCAGGCTGGCAAAAAACAGTCGTCGCATCCTTCCCTCCGGAACCCGCCGCAATCGGCTTCGGTCACGCAACTCCGTACGTAATGTTATTACATAGGTCAATGACGCCCGTCGAGAACTGCGTGGGATCCGAGGCGATCGGGAAGAATGAACCTGCGGAGCGGAATAGATGCGCGCTGTGACGGGATCCCGGCAGGGCCGGCCTTTACAAAGCCGGAACCCCCTTTCAATATCGCGTCCACGACACCCGGCGCATGTCCGGCGCGCGGGTTATCGTGTCCGGCAAACGGACGCCAACCATCGGACAACATGGGAGACTGAATTCATGAGTGTTGCGTTTCGCAAACTGATCGCCGCGACCGTGGCGGCTACCGCGCTCGTCGCGGCGAGCGCCGCCAGCGCCGAGGATGTCAAACTCGGATTCCTAGGCGGCTTCACCGGTCCGATCGAGACCCTCGTCCCGCCGATCCACGACGCGGCCGCGCTGGCGGTCAAGCACGTCAACGATCAGGGAGGCATCCTGGGCGGCAAGCTCTCGATGGTGCAGGCGGATTCCACCTGCATCGATGCCACGGCCGCCTCCAATGCGGCCGACCGCATGGTGAACGCGGAGAACGTCACGGCGCTCGTCGGTCCGCTCTGCTCGGGCGAAACGATCGCCGCAGCCAACAGCGCCGCGATTCCCGGCAACGTCGTCATTGTGTCTCCGGCTGCGACCTCGCCGGCGCTGTCGGCCATCGAGGACAACGACCTGCTCTTCCGCACGACGCCGTCGGATGCCTATTCCGGCGAGGTGCTGGCCAAGCTGCTCAAGGAAAAGGGCCACGACAACATCGCCATCACCTACGTCAACAACGACTACGGGAAGGGTTTCGCCGACGCGCTGCAGTCTTCTTTCGAGGAACTGGGCGGCACGGTGGCCGCCAACGAGGCGCATGAGGACGGCAAGGCCGACTACCGCGCCGAGATCGGCTCGCTCGCCTCGTCGGGCGCCGACATGCTCGTCGTGCTCGCCTATGTCGACGGTTCCGGGCAGACGATCGTGCGGCAGGCGCTGGAAAGCGGCGACTTCTCCAAGTTCGCCGGCGGCGACGGCATGGTCGGTGACTCGCTCGTCACCTCGATCGGCGAAGGCAAGCTCGATGGCTTCATCGCCACCAAGATCGGCCGCTCCGAGACACCCGGCACGGCCATGTACGGCGATCTCGCCAAGGCGGGCGAGTTGGACCCGAACGCTTCGTTCGGGCCGCAGGCTTACGACGCGGCCTTCCTGCTCGCGCTCGCCATCGAGAAGAACGGCTCCGCCGACCGCGAGGGCGTCAGCAAGGCACTGCGTGAGGTGGCCACGGCGCCCGGCGAGTTCATCTTCCCGGGCGAGTGGGAGAAGGCCAAGAAGCTGATCTCCGAGGGTACCGACATCAATTACGAAGGCGCATCGGGCAGCCATGAGTTCGACGAGGCCGGCGACGTACCGGGCGTGATCATCGAGATGGTCGTTGACGGACCCGGGTTCAAGGAGGTCGGCCAGGCCCAGTAGCCTCCTGGCTGCCGCAGAATGATGGAGGCCCGGGCGGGAGACCGCCCGGGCCTTCCGCATCTCCCCGGGGCGGCCGTCACTCGGCCGCGAAAGCGTGCTCCCGGCGATCCTCCCGATACTCGCTCAAGGCCTGCCTAAGGATCTGGACCGAGGAGGTCAGGAAGAGGCCGGCCATCAGGGCTGCCACCACGAGATCCGGCCACGCCGTCGCAGTACCCCAGACGCCCAGGGCGGCCATCATCACCACGACATTGCCGATCGCATCGTTGCGCGAACAGAGCCACACCGAACGCACGTTGGCGTCGCCGTCCTTGTAGCGCATGAGCAGACCGACCGAGGCGAGGTTGGCGGCGAGCGCGAGGAAACCTATGACACCCATCACCCCCGCGCTCGGAACACCGAGCACCAGGGTGTGATAGACGGTCGAGCCGAACACCCAGAACGCCATCAGGCTGAGCGACAGTCCCTTGAACAGCGCGGCGGATGCCCGTGTACGAAGCGAAGCGCCGATGACGGCGAGACTGAGCCCATAGGTGATCGTGTCGCCGAGGAAATCGAGCGCGTCGGCCTTGAGCGCCTGTGATCCGGCCAGTTCGCCGGCGACCATTTCGGTCAGGAACATCACGCCGTTGAGGGCGATGACGGTCCAGAGCACGCGCCTGTAGCGGGGATCCACTCCGTCGAACACAGGCACGCCGCCGGTGCAGCAGGTGTCGGTCGCTGCGTGGGCATGCGCCTTGCTCTCCCCTGGAAGAACCAGTGTCGGCGGGTTGCATCCGGCGTCGTTCCTGGTCTCGCAACACTGTTCGGACATTCCACGGCCTCCTTTTCGAAGTGCATCGTAGTCCCTATAGTGACTATAGCTTCAAGAGGTTTTTCGATGGATTTTTCGATTGGTGAGCTGTCGCGCCGCGCCAAGGTGAAGGTGCCGACGATCCGCTATTACGAGCAGATCGGGTTGCTGCCGGAACCGCCCCGCTCGCGCGGGCAGCAGCGGCGCTACGAACAGGAGCATGCGGCGAGGCTCAACTTCATCCGTCACGCTCGCGAGCTGGGCTTCGACATCGAGGCCATCCGAGAACTGCTGGCGATGAGCCTCCAACCGAATCGCTCGTGCGCGGAGGTCGATGCTATCGCTCGTCGTCACCTCTTAGAGATCGATCGTCGCATCGCGCATCTTTCCACCTTGAGAGCGGAGTTGCAGCGAACGGTCGACGAGTGCGGCAACGGACGCGTCTGCGAGTGCCGGGTCATCGAGACCCTCGCCGATGAGAGCCATCATCACGGGCGTTTGGACTAGGTCCAAACGCGTTCCGGAACCGGCCGACCGCGTGCGTTCCCGAATGATTTCAGACATTCACATTACTTTTTATCCATCTGGAATCGCTTCAGGAACCGGTCGCGGCACGATCGATTGTAAGGGTGTCCCGACGGGACGCGACAGTGAGAGACGAGCCCCATGCGGTCCGTCTAGAGCACGTCCGGGGATCGATGAATCGATTGTGATGTGACGCGGGTCCTCGCTGCTGATTTAACGTTCACTTCGATGGAGGTGGTTCGATGGCGAGGGCATTGGGTGAGGATTTGCGATCGCGTGTCTTGAAGGCGGCGGACCGAGGGGGCATCGGCACGCCAGGCGGCGGGTCGGTTCGGGGTGGGTGTATCGAGCGCGATCCGCTGGATCGGCAGAGCCCGACTGGGCGAGACCGCCCCAAGACCGCAGGGACGGCGGCGCGGCTCGCGGCTCGACGCCCATGCCGACTTCATCGTCGGGATGATCGAGGAGCGCAAGGATATCACGCTGGACGAGATGGTCGAGCGGCTCCTGTCGGAGCGATCCATGCGCATCGGCCGCAGCACGTTGAGCGACTGGCTGCGAGGGCGCGGCTGGACGTTCAAAAAAAGTCCGCACATGCACTGGAGCAGGAGCGTCCCGACGTCCTGAAGCGCCGGCAAGACTGGTTCGACGCCCAACTCGATCTCGATCCGGCGAAGTTGGTCTTCATTGATGAGACAGGTCTTTCCACGAAGATGGCACGCCTGCGCGGACGAGCGCCGTGCGGCGAGCGCTGCCGGGCCGGT
The DNA here is from genome assembly GCA_963747465.1 of uncultured Alphaproteobacteria bacterium. GTDB lineage: Bacteria > Pseudomonadota > Alphaproteobacteria > Rhizobiales > Rhizobiaceae > Aquibium. The sequence goes on along the minus strand of CAVVFC010000001.1, from coordinate 437,542 downwards.
GTGCCGCACGGTCACTGGAAAACCACCACCTTCACCGGCGCGCTCAGGCTGACCGGCATGACCGCCCCCTTCGTCTATGACGGCGCCATGAACGGGGCCGTGTTCCTCGCCTATGTCGACCAGGTGCTGGTTCCGACCCTGAAGCCGGGCGACGCCGTCGTGATGGACAACCTGCCGGCGCACAAGTCTGCTGCCGTACGCGAGGCGATCGAGAAGGCAGGCGCGACATTGATGTTCCTGCCGCCTTACTCTCCCGATTTCAATCCGATCGAAAACGCCTTCGCGAAGCTGAAGGCACTCCTGCGCAAGGCCGCCGAGCGAACGGTCAACGGCTTGTGGAACACCGTCGGGGATCTCATCGATGAGTTCACGCCCGCGGAATGCGCCAACTACTTCAGGACCGCAGGATATGAACCGGATTAAACCGGACGTGCTCTAGTGACCGCCGGCTCTCAAGCACAGGAGAACAAGAGATGAAGAACATCCTCAAGCTTACCAGCGCCGCGCTGATGGCGTCGGCTTTCATCGCCACCCCGCTCTATGCGCAGAACGGCAATGCAAACGGTGCGATTGAAAACGCGCCGGGTCAGATGAAGATGGATGACGGCAGCAAGTCGGCGAGCGAGTATGCTCCGGGTCAGGCCGTCAAGGGTGGTGAAGCAAACAACGCATCCGATCTCGCTCCGGGCCGCATCGATCCGGCAACCACCGCCAGCATCAATCTGACCGAAAGCCAGAAGTCGGAACTGAGCACCGCCTTCGCCGATGTGGACAGCGATCCTGTCGATGTCGATTTCGACGCGCAGATCGGAGCGACGGCACCCGACACGATCACGCTGAAGCCGCTGCCTTCGCAGGTCGGCGGGATCATCCCCGACTACAGTGACCACCAGTACTTCGTCTCGGCCGACGGCCACATCGTGATCGTCGCACCCGATACGCGCAAGGTCGTCTACGTGGTCGATCAGGCGACGTAGTCGTAGAGGCCGGCAATCAGCATTTCCGGGCCGTCGAGGGCGCCACGCCAGCGCTCTCGGCGGCCTTTTCACGTGCCGTTAACCACTGTGCGTCGGGTACACCAGCCGACGGAACTCGCGATGAGTTGCACGGTTTGGGTAGCGATCAACCGAAGGGTTTTGGAGTCCGCGATGTCGATGTTTTCGTCGCTCTTGGTTTCGTTCATCGTGGGATTCGGGCTGGCCGTGGTATTGCTGGGTGTTCCCATGCAAGCGTTGGCGGGCTGATGCGCCGAAGGTGCCGGCCGCTTCATCGCACCCCTCCTGGCCGTCGTCTTCCATCAGCCTCTGCCGGAACCACTGCCGCCCAAGCGGGTTAGCCTCGGCCGGAAACGAGGAGTGAATCGAATGATGGAAGATCAGGTCCGCGAAGCGATCATCGCGGAACTCGAGAGGCAGGCCAATGCGGGCCCCGATCGGCTGACGGTGAAGACGGACAGCCGCAGCGCATTCGTCGAAGGCGACCTCGACCTGGACGGGCTGGCGATGGCGGTCGTCGCAGCGATCTCCGGCGGGCCGTAAGCTCCTCCATCGAACGCCGGGAAGTTCTTCGGCGCGGAGACTATTCGTACTTGACGACCTTCTCCGGCAAGAGCCCATTGGGTGCGAAGCGCAGCACCAGAGTGATCGTCAGGCCGATGACGAAGACGCGCATCTGCAGCGCACGCGTATGCAGGTCGGCAGGCGCGTCCCAGCCGAACAGGCTTTCGCCCCCGCGTTCGACCAGCATGAATGCGAACAGGGCGATCGGCTCCGACATCGTCCAGATGACGTAGACCAGCAAGGCGCCGAAGATCGTGCCGAGATTGTTTCCGGCACCGCCGAGGATCACCATCACCCAGACCAGAAAGGTGTGATTGAGCGGCGCGAATGCGGCCGGATCGAAGATGGTCGTGAAGGTGATGAGCGCCGCCCCGCCGATGCCGATGATGAAGTTCCCGATGACGAACATCTCCAGGCGTCTCCGGTTGATGTCCTTGCCCATGGCCGCCGCCGAAACCTCGTTGTCGCGGATGGCGCGCATCATCCTGCCCCACGGCGAGTGCCAGGCGCGCTGAAGAAGGACATAGAGCACGACGATGATGACCGCCGTGACGCTGAGATAGGCCGCGCGCGACAGCACGAAGCCGAGCTCCTGAGGGGTCGGCACGGGCCAGGGCAGGGGCGAAACGGTCAGCGTGCCCTTCGTCAGCCAGTCGGCGTTCTTCAGGAAAGCCTTGACGATCTCGGCGATGCCCAGCGTGGCGATGGCCATGTAGTCGGCGCGCAGGCCGAGCGTGATGCGCCCCATCACCCATCCGAGCAACCCGGCGACAAGTCCGCCCGCCACCCAGCCCGCCCAGACCGGCAGTCCCATGCCGCCGACGAAGCCGGCCTCGCGCTCGATCAGGGAAGCTGCGGGATCGAGCTGGCCCTGCACGGCGAGATAGGTGATCGCGGCCGCGACGAGAGTCAGCAGCGTGCGCAGCCACTTCGGAACTCCGTAGCGATGCGAGCGCGAAAGGATCCATGTGACGGCGATCCCGACGACCAGCGTCAGCAGCGTCCGGCCAAGCAGGGCGGGACCATCGCCCTCCCAGAATGTCCAGTTGACCGGATGGGAGACGAGCACCGTCGTGAAGGCTGCAAGCGCGACGAAGCCCATGAGGCCGACGTTGAAGAGGCCGGCATAGCCCCACTGGATGGTAAGGCCGAGCGCGATGATCGCGTAGCAGGCGGCCTCGGTGAGCATGCGGACACCATAAGCCGCGCCAAGCCAGGCGAAGACTGCGGCGACGATGACAGCCAGTCCTGCGAACAGGATGGTCTCGCGGAGCGGCAGCGTCCTCACGTGTTGAGTCTCCCCTTGAAGATGCCGGTCGGTCGCCAGATCAGCACGGCCACGAGGATGAAGAACGGGACCACGATCTTGTACTCGGTGGGGACGAAGGCGAGTTTCGCCGGAATCTCGATGAACTCGGGCAACAGCGGCTTCAGCGGCCGCAGCAGCACCGACCAGTTGAAGACGGCGAGCGTTTCGGTGAAGCCGACGAGCAGGCCGCCGGCGATGGCGCCGTAGGGCTGGCCGACGCCGCCGACGATGGCCGCTGCGAAGATCGGCAGGATGATGTTGAAGGAGAGGTCGGGCTTCAGCGTCACGTCGAGCGCGAGCAGCGTGCCGCCGGCCGCCGCCAGCGCGCCCGCTATCAGCCAGGTCGTTCTCACGACGTGATCGATCGAGATGCCGGACACACGCGCGAGATCGGGATTGTCGGAGACGGCGCGCATCGCCTTGCCCATGCGCGAGCGCGTGAGGAAGAGATGCAGCGCAACGACGGCGACGATGGTGGTGATGAAGAGCAGAAGCTGCGGCTCGGTGATGACCAGATCGCGCCCGCCGACCGGGATGCGGTAGATGTCCTTGGAATCCGTATCGACGTAGAGCTGCCGCGTGCCTGTGCCGGCGAAGAGGCGGATCAGCCCCTGCATCATCAGCATGACGCCGATGGAGGTCATCACCATGACGACCGGCCTCACGCCGGCGTTGCGCATCGGTCGGTAGAACACCCGGTCGATGGCGACCGCCATCAAGGCGGTCGCCGCCATCGCGATCGGCATCAGCACGAAGGCAGTCGGCAGGCCGACCAGCGCACCCGCACCCGGAAATGCCCAGAGCAGGATCATCGCGAAGAAGGCGCCGGCGGTCATCATGTCGCCATGGGGGAAGTGGGCGAAGCGCAGGATGCCGAAGATCAGCGTCACGCCGACCGCGCCTAGTGCATAGATCGAACCGATGATCAGACCGGCGATCACCACCTTGTTCAGGAAGAAGACGAATTCGCTGATCGGCAGCGCTGCAAGGAAACCTGCCTCAGGCATTGTCGTGCGCCCCCCCGCCGAGAAAGCTCTTCGCCACTTCCGGGTCGGCGAGCAGTTCCGCGCCTGTTCCCGTGAAGCGGTTCTGGCCGCCGGCCAGAACGAAACCCCGATGCGCGAAACCGAGCGCCTGGCGCGCGTTCTGCTCGACCATCAGGATGCCGACGCCCGACGAGTTGATGGCGACGATGCGGTCGAAAATCTCGCCCATGTAGCGCGGGGAGAGGCCGGCCGTCGGCTCGTCGAGCAGCAGCAGGCGCGGTTCGGTCATCAGCGCGCGGCCGATCGCCACCATCTGGCGCTGGCCGCCCGAAAGCTCGCCGGCCGGCTGCTTGCGCTTTTCCTTCAGCGGCGGGAAGAAGCCGTAGACCTGGTCGATCATGTGCCGGAAGGAATCGCGGCGCACGTAGGCGCCCATCTCCAGGTTCTCCTGCACCGACATGGTCGGGAAGACGTTGAACTCCTGCGGGACGAAGGAAAGCCCTTCCCGGACAAGCTTTTCCGGAGCCACGTTGGTGATGTCGCGTCCGTCGAAGACCGTCTTGCCTTCGCTGACGGTCAGGAGGCCGAAGAGAGCCTTCAGCGTCGTCGATTTGCCGGCGCCGTTCGGGCCGACGATGACGCCGATCTGGTCGGCGTCGATGGCGATCGATACGCCGTTGAGGATGTTTGCCCCGCCATAGCCGGCATTGATGCCGGTCATCTCCAGAAGCGCCATCAGTGCGCCCCTGCCGCCGGAGCACCGCCGAAATAGGCTTCGATGACTTCGGGATCGTTGCGGATTTCGGACATCGGCCCCTGCATCATGACGCTGCCGGCCGCCATCACGATGACGGGGTCGCAGAGGCGCGCGATCAGGTCCATGTCGTGCTCGATGACGAAGAAGGTGAGGCCGTCTTCGCGGTTCAGCCGCTGCACCACCGCCGCGAGGTCGTTGAGCAGGGTGCGGTTTACGCCTGCAGCGATCTCGTCGAGCAGCACGACGCGGGGCCTCGCCATCATCACGCGGCCGAGTTCGAGCAGCTTCTTCTGGCCACCCGAAAGATTGCCGGCGCGCTCGTTCTTGACGTGGGAGAGACGAATGACCTGCATGACCTCTTCAGCCCTGCCTCGGGTCTCGGCTTCCTCCATCGTCACCTTGCCGCGCCGGAAGCAGGCGGAGAACAGGTCCTCGCCCGACTGGCCGGCCGGGACCATCATCAGGTTCTCAAGCGCCGTCATGTGCGAGAAATCCTGGGCGATCTGGAAGGTACGGAGCAGCCCGCGCGAGAAGAGTTCGTGTGCCTTCAGGCCTGTCACGTCCTCGCCGTCGAGCAGGATGCGTCCGGAAGTCGGAGGGAAGGCGCCGGCGGCCATGTTGAAGAGCGTCGTCTTGCCGGCGCCGTTGGGGCCGATCAGCCCGGTGATCGATCCCTCTTCGACGCTGAGCGAGCAGTCGTCCACGGCCAGCACGTTGCCGAACCGCTTCGTCACGTTCTGGACGTCGATGATCTTCGGCATCCGCTACCCGTACTCCCCTCCGGCCGGAGCGGGCGGCTGGTGCCGCTTCTTTCTTCCCCGCGCCTCGTGCGGTGATATACGGGCGACCGCTCCCCTGACAAGGAAAAGCGGGTGAATCCGCCGGCCTTCGGGGGTTTTCCCCACTCGAGACAGCGTCATCTCGCCGGTATGCGTGCCGTTCCCGCCCTGCGTAGGTTCAGGAGGTTGCCGAACAGGATCATTCCCGCGCCGATGCCGGTGAACACGTCGATCGCTTCCGAATAGACGAGATAGCCCACGACCGCTGCGAGCGGCACACGCAGGAAGTCCATCGGCACGACGACCGTGGCATCCGCATGCACCATCGCGCGCGCCATGCAGAAGTGGGAGAAGGTGCCGCAGAAGGCGACGAGCAGGATCCATGGCCAGTCGCCGGCAAGCGGTACCTGCCAGACGAGCGCCGCTGGCACGATGCCGACGATCGTCTGGACGATCAGCATCCAGAAGATGATGGTGGTAACCGTATCGCGCCTCGTCAGCGACTTGATCATGATAACCGATATCGCGAAGCCGAAGGCGGCGGCGAGTGCGTAGAGCTGGCCGATGTTCAAGTTGTCGCCGCCCGGGCGGACGATAACCGCGACGCCCGCAAGGCCGAGCGCGATCGAGATCGCCTTGCGCGCGCCGACCCGCTCCCCGAGGAAGATCACCGCGAAGACCGCCGTCCAGATCGGCATGGTGAATTCGATCGAGATGAGCTGCGCGATGGGGATCAGAGTGAGTGCGAAGAGCCAGAGGTACTGGGCGCCGTAGTGGACCACGTTGCGGCCGATGTGCTGCCCGATGACGGACGTGCGAACCGAACGCAGGCCGCCGGCGCGCATCACCAGCGGCGACAGCAGGACGAGGCCTATGGCCGAACGCAGGGCCATGAGCTGGAAGACATCGATGTGGCGCGCCGCCTCGCGACCGGCCACCGGCATGGTGAGCATCAGGGCGAGCCAGCCGCCCATCCACAGGGCCGCCTTTGCGATCGACTGTTCGTTGTTCATGGGTCGTGTTTGGCAAAGGGTCCTACCTGCCGCAAGCCCGTGCCGATGCCGGACCGTTGGGCCAGCGAAGGCGTGGCGCTCAGGTCGGCAGCACCGCCGTCGCCTCGATCTCGACCCTGGCGCGGTCCTCGACCAGGGCGGCGACCTGGACCATGGTCATGGCCGGGAAATGCCTGCCCATCACCGAGCGGTAGGCCTCGCCGATTTCCGCCAGGTGCGCGAGGTATTCACGCTTGTCGGTGATGTACCAGGTCATGCGCACGATGTGACGGGGTTCCGCGCCGGCCTCGGCGAGCACCGTGGCGACGTTTTCCAGTGCCTGGCGCACCTGGTCGACGAAGTCGTCGGTCTCGAAGACCTGAGCGCCGTTCCAGCCGATCTGACCGCCGATCCAGATGGTGCGACCCTCGGCGGCTATGCCGTTGGCATAGCCTTTGGCGGGTTTCCAGTTGGCCGGGTGCAGTTCCCGGTGGGGGGACGGGTTCGCCATTGCGCTTCCTCCTGTCACACGCCGAGATATCGGTCGCGGATGTCTTCCGTGAGTTCCTGCGGAAGGCCGACCCAGACGGTGCGGCCCTTTTCTATGATGGTGCAGCGGTCCGCCACCGGCAGCAGCTCCGCCATGGTCTTGTCGACGACGAGGATCGACTGACCCTCGCGCTTGAGGGCCCGGATCGAGGCCCAGATGTCGTGGCGTATGACGGGCGCCAGGCCCTCAGTCGCCTCGTCGAGGATGAGCAGGCGCGGGTTGGTCATCAGCGCGCGGCCGATTGCCAGCATCTGCTGCTCGCCGCCAGACAGCGTGCTGGCGAACTGGCCCCGGCGCTCGGCCAGCCGGGGGAAGAGTTCCTCGACCCTCGCCAGCGTCCACTTCCCGGTGCGGGCGGCGGCGAGGAGGTTTTCCTCGACCGTGAGATTGGGAAAGCAGCGGCGCCCTTCCGGGACCAGTCCGACGCCGAGACGCGCGACGCGGAAGGAGCGCATGCCGGCAAGATCGCGGCCACCGAAGCGAACGGCGCCGGCGCGCGGCGGGTTGAGCCGGCAGATGGATCGGATGGTCGTCGTCTTGCCCATGCCGTTGCGGCCCATGAGGGCCACGACCTGGCCGTCGTCGACGGCAAGGTCGACGCCGAACAGGGCCTGGCTGGCGCCATAGAAGGTTTCGATGGCGGAGACCTCAAGGAGCATCACGCCTCCTCCCCCAGATAGGCGCGGCGGACTTCGGGGTCGGCGCGGATATCGTCGACGGTACCGCTGGCGATGATGCGGCCGTAGACCAGTACCGAAATGCGGTCGGCGAGCGCGAAGACGGCGTCCATGTCGTGCTCGACGAGCAGGATCGGTGCCTCGTGGCGGAGAGCATCGAGGAAGCCGGTGAGGGTTTTCGAGCCTTCGGAATCCATGCCCGCCATGGGCTCGTCGAGCAGGAAGGTCTTTGACCCGCGCGCCAGCGCGATGGCGATCTCGAGCTGGCGCCGTTCGCCGTGAGAGAGTTCGCCGGCCGGAATGTCGGCGCGGTCGGCGAGGCCGACGCGTTCCAGCATCGCCATGGCGGGCTCGTCGAGCGAGCGGTCGCGCATGACCGGGCGGAAAAAGCGGAAGCTGGTGCCCTGCCGCGCCTGGACGGCCAGCATCACGTTGCGCAGGGCGGAGAATTCCGGCGTCAGCGAGGAGATCTGGAAGGTGCGGCCAAGCCCGAGCCTCGTGCGCTCCGGCACGCCGAGCCCGCCTATGTTGCGGCCGAGGAAGCGGATGGTGCCGGCGCTGGGCCTGAGCGTCCCCGCGATCTGGTGGATCAGCGTCGACTTGCCGGCGCCGTTGGGACCGATCAGCGCGTGGATCTCGCCTGGCCTGAGATCAAGGCTGACATCGTCCGTGGCGCGCAAGGCGCCGAAATGTTTCGAGAGGTTCCGAATTTCGAGGATCGGCTCAACCATGGCGGGCCTTTCCCGCCGCAAGACCGACGATACCGCCGCGCGCGAAGAGCACGACGACGAGCAGGATGAGCCCGAGGAAGAACTGCCAGCGCTCGGTGGCGCCTCCGAGGAAGAATTCGAGCGCGACGTACAGCATGGCGCCGGCAATGGGGCCGCAGAGCCGCCCTACGCCGCCGAGGATGATCAGCACGATCAGTTCGCCCGACATCTGCCAGGACAGCATCGAGGGGCTGACGAAGCGGTTCAGGTCGGCGAACAGCGCGCCTGCCACGCCGGTGATCATGCCCGAGACGACAAAGGCGGCGAGCTTGATGCGGTAGGGCGCGATGCCGACGGTCGCCAGCCGCGCCTCGTTCTGCCGCGCCGCCTGCAGCGCGGCGCCGAAGCGGGCATCGCGGAAGAGAGCGAAAAGGACAAGGGCGACGAGGAGCAGGGCATAGCAGACAAAGAAGAAGTGCAGCCCGTTGAGCGTGTTGAGGCCCGGAAACCCGTTGCGGACATAGATGGAGAGGCCGTCCTCGCCGCCATAGGCCGGCCAGGAGATGGCGAAATAGTAGATCATCTGCGCGAAGGCGAGGGTGATCATGATGAAGTAGACGCCCGACGTCCGCAGGCTGATGGCGCCGATGGCAAAGGCTGCCAAGCCTGACGCGGCGAGCGCCACCAGCCAGATCAGCGGCATCGACTTCGAGCCGGTCCAGCCGAAGAGCAGCGGCTCCATGTTGAAGGCGTGGGTGGCGAGAATGCCGGCGGCATATCCGCCGATGCCGAAGAAGGCGGCATGGCCGAAGGAGACGAGGCCACCCAGCCCGAGCGCGAAGTTGAGCCCGGCCGCGCCCAGCGCCAGGATGGCCATGCGGGTCGCGAGCGTAACGTAGAACGGCTCGTCGACGACCGTCGCGGCCAGCGGGATCGCCAGGAGCAGGACCAGAAGAAGGGCGTTGACGACGGTCTCGCGGTTCATCCCGGCCATCCTCAGCCGGCAGCCGCAAACAGGCCGCGCGGGCGGATCGCCAGCACCAGCGCCATGAAGACGTAGATCAGCATCGAGGCGAGTGCGGCGCCGATCGAGGCGGCGGCCGACGGGCCCATGAAGGCGGCGAGCGCCACGGGCAACAGGAAGCGCCCGAGCGTGTCGATCAGGCCGACGAGGATCGCGCCGACCAGCGCACCCTTGATGGAGCCGATGCCGCCGATGACGATGACCACGAAGGCAAGGATCAGCACCGGCTCGCCCATCCCGACCTGCACCGACTGCAAGGCGCCGACCATCGCGCCTGCCAGTCCCGCAAGTGCTGCGCCGAGCGCAAAGACGACGGTGTAGAGCGTGCGGATGTCGACGCCGAGCGCCCCGATCATTTCGCGGTCGCTCTCGCCGGCGCGGATGCGCATGCCGAGGCGCGTTCGGGAGATGAGGAGATAGAGGCAGATCGCGACCATGATGCCGACGCCGATGATGGCCAGCCTGTAGAGCGGATACTGCGAGCCGCCGGGAATCGGCACGGCACCGGAAAGCAACGGCGGAATGTTGAGGTAGAGCGGGAAGGAACCGAAGATCCAGCGCGTGCCTTCGGAAAAGACGAGGATCAGCGCGAAAGTCGCCAGTACCTGGTCGAGATGGTCGCGGTCGTAGAGCCGGCGGATCACGGTCACCTCCACGATCGCGCCGGCCGCTGCCGCCGCCGCCAGGCTCGCCACCAGCCCGAGCCAGAAGGAGCCGGTCCAGGCCGCCACGGTCGCGCATGCGAAGGCGCCGACCATGTAGAGCGACCCGTGCGCGAGATTGATCAGGCCCATGACGCCGAAGATCAGTGTCAGACCGGCCGCCATCAGGAACAGCATGACGCCGAACTGTAGGCCGTTGAGGGTCTGCTCGATGAGGAGGGCGGTTTGCACGGGGCCTGCTGGTCTTCGTGGAGGATACCCCTCATCCGACCTCGCTTCGCGAGGCCACCTTCTCCCGCAAGGGGAGAAGGGGACGCGCCGTGCCTTCTCCCCTTGTGGGAGAAGGTGACCCGGTGCAAAGCGCCGGGACGGTTGAGGGGTGTTGCTCTATCGCGTGGTCAGGCGATCACATCTTGCAGTCTTTGGCGTAGGCGTCCTGATGATCCTCGAGAGCGGTATCGACGATCTTGTTGGTCAGGATGTCGCCTTCCTTGATCACCTCGCGGACGTAGATGTCCTGGATCGGATGATGGTTCGGACCGAAGGAGAACTTGCCGCGCACCGAATCGAAATCGGCGGCCTCGAGCGCCTTCTGGAAGGCATCGGCATCCGAGACGCTGGCCTTGTCGGCCGCCGAAAGGATGAGGTTTGCCGTGTCGTAGCCATAGGAGGCATAGACCGACGGCAGGCGGCCGTACTCGGCCTTGTAGGCCTCGACGAATTCCTTGTTGGCGGCGTTGTCGATATCCTTCGACCAGTTGGCAGTGTTCTTGACGCCGAGCGCGGCGTCGCCGACGGCCTGCAGGATGTTCTGGTCGAACGAGAAGGCCGGGCCGATCAGCGGAGTGTCGACGCCCGACTGTGCGTACTGCTTCATGAAGGCGATGCCCATGCCGCCCGGCAGGAAGAAGAACACGCTGTCGGCGCCCGAAGCGCGGATCTGCGCGATTTCGGCGGCATAGTCGGTCTGGCCGAGCTGGGTGTAGAGCTCGTTGACGACCTCGCCCTTGTAGAAGCGCTTGAAGCCGGCCAGCGAATCCTTGCCCGCCGGATAGTTCGGCGCCAGGATGAAGGTCTTCTCGTAGCCGGCCTTGGTGGCATAGGCGCCGGCGGCCTCGTGCAGATTGTCGTTCTGGTAGGACACCGCGAAGTAGTTCGGGTCGCAGCCGGCGCCGGCGAGCTGCGACGGAGCGGCGTTCGCCGAGAGGTAGAACTTGCCCTGCGCCACCGCCGACGGCACGACGGCCATGGCGAGGTTCGACCAGATGATGCCGGTCAGGATGTCGACCTTGTCCGACTGGATCATCTTGTCGGCGAGCTGGACGGCGATCTCGGGCTTCTGCGCATCGTCCTCGACGACGACCTCGATGTCCGGGTTGTTCGCCTTCTTCATGGCCAGCATGAAGCCGTCGCGGGCGTCGATGCCGAGGCTGGCGCCGCCGCCCGACAGCGTCGTGATCATGCCGATCTTGACCGGCTCGGCGAACGCCAGGCCGCTGACGCTCATGGCGAGGCCGAAAAGTCCGGCTGCGATGATGTTCTTCATATTCATTCTCCCTTTTTATGCCCTCTGAGGCTCTTGAAGTCTCCGGAGCCGCGGCCCCGGACGTTTGCAGCTTCGGGCGGTTCGTCCGCCCTTTTTCAAAGCTCCGTTCGCACTTTCCACAATTCCGGGAATAGTTCCACCTCGAGCATCTTGCGCAGGTAGGAGACGCCGGCGGTTCCACCGGTGCCGCGCTTGAGCCCGATGATGCGTTCCACGGTGGTAACGTGGTTGAAGCGCCAGCGGCGGAAATAGTCTTCGAAGTCGACCAGCTTCTCCGCCAGTTCGTAGAGTGCCCAGTGTCGTTCCGGGTCCTGATAGACCGCCTTCCAGGCTTCCAGCACGCTGTCGCTCTCGGTCCGGGTCTGGCGCCATTCGGCGCGTTCGGCGTCGCCCCGGAGGTCGAAGCCCTGACGCTGGAGCAGCATCAACGCCTCCTCGTAGAGGCTCGGCCGGTCGAGGATCGCCTCCAGCCGCGCGCCGATGGCGGGATCGTGCGCATGCGGCTTGAGCATGGCCGGATTGCGGTTGCCGGCGAGGAACTCGATGGCGCGGTATTGCCACGACTGGAACCCGGAGGACTGGCCCAGCGCATCGCGGAAACGCGTGTATTCGCTGGGCGTCATGGTCCTGAGCACGTCCCAGGCGCTGTTCAATTGCTCGAAGATACGTGCGACCCGCGTCAGCATCTTGAAGGCCGGCTGCAGGTCGCCCTTGCGGATCGCGTCCATCGCCGAAGTGATCTCGTGAATGGCGAGCTTCATCCAGAGTTCCGAGGTCTGGTGCTGGATGATGAACAGCATCTCGTCGGGGGAGGCCGAGAGCGGCTTCTGCGCGTCGAGAACGTCGCCAAGGCGCAGATAGTCCGAGTAGGACATGCGCTTGGCGAAATCTGTGATCGCGCCGTGTTCGGTGCTGTCAATTCGAGCGCTCATGTCACCTTTGCCCGCGTGCGGTATTCGGCGCGGTCCCAGAGTTTTTGGCGCATGACGCGCTCGATGATCTCTGCGGCGCGGACGACGTCGTCAATGCCGATGTAGAGCGGCGTGAAGCCGAAGCGCATGATGTCAGGCGCTCGGAAATCGCCGATCAGGTCATGGGCTATGCAGGCCTGCATGGCGGCATAGCCATCCGGAAACGCGAAGGAGACCTGGCTGCCGCGCCTGTGCGGATCGCGCGGCGAGGCGAGCTTCAGGTCGGGGCAGCGGGACTCGATCTCGGCAATGAAGCGTTCCGAGAGTTCGATCGAGCGGGCGCGGACATCCTGCATGGATACGCCGTCCCAGGCGTCGAGCGCGGCGTCGAGTGCAGCCATGGAAAGAATCGGCGGGGTGCCGACGCGCATGCGCTGAATTCCGGCCGCCGGGCGGTAGTCGAGGTCGAAGGCGAAGGGCGCCTCGTGCCCCATCCAGCCTGCGAGCACCGGGTCGATGCGGTCGCCGATACCCGGCTTGACGTAGATGAACGCCGGCGCGCCGGGGCCGCCGTTCAGGTATTTGTAGCCGCAGCCGACGGCGAAATCGGCATTCGCGCCGGCAAGGTCGACCGGCAGAGCGCCGGCGGAGTGGGCGAGATCCCAGATGGTGACGATGCCGCTCTCGCGGGCCTTTGCCGTCAGCGCCTGCAGGTCGTGCAGGCGACCGGTCCTGTAGTCGACCTGGGTCAGCATGAGGACGGCGACGGTTTCATCAATGAAGCCCGCTACCTCTTCCGGCGCGACGACCTTCAGTTCGTGGCCCCTGCCGAGGGCGCGGATCGCCATCTGGGCGACGTAGAGATCGGTCGGGAAGTTGCCTGTGTCGGAGAGCACGATCTTGCGCTCACCTGCGAGCGACAGGGCGCCGGTCAGCGCCTTGTGCAGGTTGACGGAGGTGGAATCGCCAGCGACCACCGTGCCTTCCGGGGCGCCGATCAGCCGCGCGATCTTGTTGCCGGCGGTCTCCGGCAGGTCCATCCAGCCGGCCTCGTTCCAGCCGCGGATCAGCTTGCGGCCCCATTCCTCGGAAACTTCGCGCGAAATCCGATCACGGGCAGCACGGGGCAGGGGGCCGAGCGAGTTGCCGTCGAAATAGACGACGTGTTCGGGGAGGTCGAAGAGGGCTCGGCTGGCGGTGAAATCGGTCATGGGAGTCTTGCTCCCGCTTTCTTGCGGAGCACTCTGGCCGCATTGCGGAGAAGGGGTGGGAATGTTGCGGCCGACACCGGAACGAAAATGTTGCTCATGTCGCCTCGCGCAGCCTGAAGCGCTGGATCTTGCCGGTCTGGGTCTTCGGCAAGGTTTCGGTAAAAACGATCGAGCGGGGGTATTTGTAGGGTGCGATCGTCGCCTTGACGTGGTCCTGAAGGCGCTTGATCGCGGCATCGTCCCCGACACAGCCGGCGGCGAGCACGACGTGGGCCTGAACGATCTGGCCGCGCGCCTCGTCGGCGATACCGATCACGGCGCATTCGGCGACGTCGGCGTGGGCGAGCAGTGCTGCCTCGACTTCGGGACCGGCGATGTTGTAGCCGGCCGACACGATGATGTCGTCCGCGCGCGCGGCGAAGTGGAAGCGGCCATCCTCGTCCTGCACGAAGGCGTCCCCGGTGATGTTCCAGCCCGCCTTAACATATTCGCCCTGCCGGTCATCGGAGAGGTAGCGGCAGCCGGTCGGGCCGCGCACGGCGAGTTTGCCTATGGTGCCGCGCGGCACCTCGTTCATGTCGCCATCGACGATTCTTGCCTCGTAGCCGGTCACGGGGCGGCCGGTGGTCGCCGCGTGCATGTCGTCGAGGCGGTTGGTGATGAAGATGTGCAGCATCTCGGTCGAGCCGATACCGTCCAGGATCGGCTTGCCGGTCTTCTTCGTCCAGGCTTCGAGGACCGGAGCGGGCAGGGTCTCGCCAGCCGAGACCGCAATGCGCAGCGAGGAAAGGTCGGCACCCTCGTCCATGGCAGCCAGCATGGCGCGGTAGGCGGTAGGCGCGGTGAACGAGATCGTGGCTTTGTACTTCTCGATGATCTCGATCATGTTGGGCGGCGTGGCGCTTTCGAGCAGCGTGGCCGCGGCTCCGAAGCGCAGCGGGAAGATCGCCAACCCGCCGAGACCGAAGGTGAAGGCGAGTGGCGGCGAGCCGACGAAGACGTCTTGCGGCGTGACGTTCAGAACTTCCTTCGCATAGCCGTCGGCGACGATCAGGAGGTCGCGGTGGAAATGCATCGTGGCCTTGGGCACGCCGGTGGTGCCAGAGGTGAAGCCGAGCAGGGCAACGTCGTCGCGGCCGGTCTTCACCGCCTCGAACAGAACGGACTTGTCCAGCGCAGCGCGGTCGAGTTCGGCGTCGTGGTTGGCGGTGCCGTCGAAGCCCACGACCTGTTTCAGGTAGCGGCTGGTCTTGGCGCAGGCCACCATCTCGTCCAGCGCGCGGGTGTCGCAGAGCGCCAGCGAGACCTCTGCCTTGTCGACGATCTTGGCGAGTTCGCCGGCGCGCAGCATGGGCATGGTGTTGACGACGACGGCGCCCGCCTTTGTGGCGGCGAGCCAGCAGGCCACGACGGCCGGATTGTTGGGGCCGCGGATCAGCACCCGGTTGCCGGGCTTGACGCTGTAGTCCTCGACCAGCGCGTGGGCGAGCCGGTTGGTCCAGTCCGACAGCTCCTTGTAGGTGCGGCGGCGGCCATTGCCGATCAGCGCCGTGCGGTCGCCGAAGCCGCGCTCGACCATGCGGTCGGTGAGTTCGACGCCGGCGTTCAGCCATTCCGGATAGTCGAAGCCGTCGAGCAGGAATTCCGGCCACCGGTCCGCCGGCGGCAGGTTGTCGCGCGAAAAGGTATCGGTGTGGGCGGAGGGACCGAGGATCATGATGCTCCCATCAACTGCCTGGCGATGACGATCTTCTGCACGTCGGATGCGCCCTCGTAGATGCGCAGCGCGCGGATTTCGCGGTAGAGGCTCTCGACGATGTGGCCCTTGCGCACGCCGTCGCCGCCGTGAAGCTGGACGGCCTTGTCGATCACGGACTGCGCTCGGTCGGTGGCAAAGAGCTTGGCCATCGCGGCCTCGCGGGTGACGCGCGGAGCGCCTGAATCCTTGGTCCAGGCGGCGCGGTAGACGAGAAGGGCGGCGGCGTCGATGTCGAGCGCCATCTCGGCGAGGTGGCCCTGCACCATCTGGAGATCGAAGAGCGGCTTTCCGAACAGCGTTCGGCCACCGGCGCGCGACAGCGATTCATCCAGAGCCCGGCGGGCGAAGCCGAGGGCTGCGGCGCCGACGGTGGAGCGGAAGACGTCGAGCACCGACATGGCGATGCGGAAACCCTCGCCCGGCCTGCCGATCATGGCGGAGGCGGGCACGCGGAGGCCGTCGAAGGAGAGCCGGGCCAGCGGATGCGGGGCGATCACCTCCAGCCGTTCGGCGACCGTGAGGCCGGGTGTGTCGGCGGGCACCAGGAAACAGGAGATGCCCCGGGCGCCCGGCGCTTCTCCGGTGCGGGCGAAGACGGTGTAGAGGTCGGCGATGCCGCCGTTGGAGATCCAGGTCTTCTCGCCGGTCAGCACGTAGTCGCCGCCGTCCTTCGTCGCCGTCATGTCCATGTTGGCGACGTCGGAGCCGGAGCGGGGTTCCGACAGCGCAAAGGCGGAGATCGCCTCGCCGCGGCGGGTTTTTTCCAGCCAAAGCTGCTGTTCGGGCGTGCCGAACAGGCTGATCGCTCCCGTTCCAAGCCCCTGCATTGCAAAGGCGAAATCGGCGAGGCCATCATGGCGGGCGAGCGTCTCGCGGGTGAGACAGAGCGTGCGCACGTCGAGCGGCCCGGGCGAGGCGGGGTCGATCGCGGTGGGCAGGAGCCAGCCGTCGCGGCCGAGGGATTCGACCAGCGAGCGGCAGGCGGCGTCGACGTCATGGTGGTCGACGGGCAGGTTCTTCGCGCACCAGGCTTCAAGCCGCCCGGCGTGGTCGCGGTGGCGATCCTCGAAGAAGGGCCAGGTGAGGAAGGAGCGGTCAGGCATTCCTCAATCCCCCGCGAACACCGGCTTCTGCTTGCCCACGAACGCCTCGTAGGCGCGGCGGAAATCGGCGGTCTGCATGCAGATCGCCTGGGCCTGCGCTTCGGCCTCGATCGCCTGATCGAGGCTCATGGACCATTCCTGGTTCAGTTGCGTCTTGGTGATTCCGTGCGCGAAGGTCGGGCCCGACGCGATCGAGCGGGCGAGTTTCATTGCCTCGGCTTCCAGCTCATCGGCCGCGACGAGGCGATTGTAGTAGCCCCAGCGCTCGCCTTCATCGGCGGTCATGGAGCGGCCGGTGTAGAGGAGTTCGGCGGCGCGGCCCTGGCCGATGATGCGCGGCAGGATCGCGCAGGCGCCCATGTCGCAGCCCGCAAGACCGACACGGGTGAAGAGGAATGCGGTCTTCGCCTCCGGTGTCGCCAGGCGGATGTCGGAGGCCATGGTGATGATGGCGCCGGCGCCGACCGCCACCCCGTCGACCGCGGAAATGATCGGCTTGCCGCAATGGATCATCGCCTTGACGAAATCGCCCGTCATGCGGGTGAAGGCGAGTAGGCCCTTCATGTCCATCTTCGTCAACGGCCCGATGATCTCGTGCACGTCGCCGCCTGAAGAGAAATTGCCGCCGTTCGGCAAGAAGACGACGACGTCGATGTCGTCGGCGTAGACCAGCGCGCGAAAGGTGTCGCGCAGCTCCGCGTAGCTCTCGAAGGTCAGCGGGTTCTTGCGATCGGGCCGGTTCAGGCGAACAGTCGCTACGCCGTTTTCGGCTTCCCAGAGAAAGTGCTGAGGCTCCAGTGCGGCCATCGCGGTCAATGTTCGTCCTCCCAGTTGCTGCGGAACGTCTTCAGCATGGACGAGAGGCGATGTGCGTCGCCTTCCGAGACGTCTCCGAGCAGTTCGCCGATCCAGGTCTCGTGCACCGCGGCCATGCCACGGAAGAAGTCCTGGCCGCGCGGCGTGAGTTTGACGATCGACGTGCGGCGGTCGCCCTCGCGCTGTGCACGCACCACGAAACCGTCGTTGACGAGGCGGTCCACTATGCCGGTGACGTTGCCGTTGGAGACCAGCAGGAAGCGCGAGAGGTCGCTCATCAGCATGCCGTCGGGCGCGCGGTTCAGTGCCGCCATGACGTCGAAGCGCGGCAACGTGGTATCGAACTCGCGTTTCAGCCGCTCACGCAGATCGTTTTCGATGATGCGCGAGGCCCGGAGCAGCCGGATCCACAGCCGCAGCCGCTCCTTCGAGGCAGGCGGGACGTCCACGGCCGCAAGGGGCGCCGTCGCTGTCACAGTGGTCCTCCAGAGATGGCAACCGGCTGGCCGGTGACGGAAATCGCCTCGTCGCTGACCAGCCACATGGCTGCCGCGGCCACTTCCTCGGGCTTGATCAGGCGGTGGTTGGGGTTGAACTCGGCGAAGCTCTGGCGGGCCTCTGCCGCGCTGCGGCCCGTCTTTTCCATGACCCGCGCGATCGACTGCTCGAGCATTTCGGTCTCGACATAGGCGGGGCAGATCGCGTTCACGGTAACGCCGGTCTTCAAGAGTTCGGCGGCCAGCGACTTCGTCAGGCCGATCACGCCGTGCTTGGAGGCGACGTAGGGCGCGACATAGGCCGAGCCGCGCAGGCCGGCGACCGAGGCGATGAACACGATGCGTCCGCGCTTTCGCTCCGCCATGCCGGCGAGCGCGGGACGGACCGTGAGGAATGCGCCGGTCAGGTTGACGTCGATAATGCGCTTCCACTCCTCGAGCGAGGTCTTGTAGGCGGGAGCGCTGGAGGCGATGCCGGCGTTTGCCACGACGATCTCGATCGGCCCCCGCGCGGCTTCCGCTTCCCAATAGAGCGCCTCGACGGAACTCTCGTCGGTGACGTCGGCGGTCATGGCATGGATGTGCGGGTTGCCGGCGGCAACGACCTCGAGCGGCTCCCTGCGGCGGCCGCAGATGGTAACCTCGACGCCGGCCTGGGCAAGCGCCTGGGCTATCGCCTTGCCAATGCCGGTGGCGCCGCCCGTGACGAGCGCGTGGGAGAAGGAGATGGTCATGGGTGCATGTCTCCGAGCCTGTTCGCCATCACACCTTCCCCGTCATCTGGTCCTGCCGTTCGGCCAGCCGGTAGAGCTGGTCGCGGCCCGGCAGGTAGGGGTCAGGCCATTTGACGCCACGGTCGCCCAGGGCCGCCGCCGCGTGGAGGGTCCAGTAGGGGTCGGCGAGGTGCGGGCGGGCGAGGCAGACGAGGTCGGCGCGGCCGGCCATCAGGATGGAGTTGACGTGGTCCGGTTCGTAGATGTTACCGACCGCCATGGTCGCCATGCCCGTCTCGTTGCGGATGCGGTCGGAGAAGGGCGTCTGGAACATGCGACCGTAGACGGGCTTCGCAAGCTTCGAAGTCTGGCCGGCCGAGACGTCGCAGATGTCGACGCCTGCCTCGCGCAGCATGCGGGCGACCTCGACGGCCTCCTGCGGCGTGACGCCGTCCTCGCCAACCCAGTCGTTGGCCGAGATGCGCACCGAGATCGGCTTGTGCATCGGCCAGACCTCGCGGACTGCATGGAATATCTCCAGCGGGTAGCGCATGCGATTTTCGAGGCTGCCGCCATATTCGTCCGTCCGCCGGTTGGTGAGCGGAGTGATGAAGGAGGAGAGGAGATAGCCGTGGGCGTAGTGCAGCTCCAGCATGTCGAAGCCGCAGCGCTCGGCCATCTGCGCCGACGCCACGAACTGGTCGCGCACCATGTCCATGTCGGCGCGGTCCATCGGCTTCGGAGCGGCGTTCGCATCCGACCATGGTACGTCCGAGGCGGCGAGAAGGGGCCAGTTGCCTTCGGGAAGGGGCGCGTCGGCGTCCTCCCATCCGAGCTGGGTCGAGCCTTTGGGGCCGGAATGGCCGATCTGCGCGCAGATCTTCGCCTCCGTCTCGGTGTGGACGAAATCGACCAGCCGCTTCCATGCCGTCTCGTGCTCGGGCGCGTAGAAGCCCGGGCAGCCCGGCGTGATGCGGCCTTCGGGGGAGACGCAGGTCATCTCGATATAGATCATGCCGGCGCCGCCCTTGGCGCGCTCGGCGTAGTGGGTGAAATGCCAGTCGGTCGGGCAGCCGTCGACGGCCTTGTACTGCGCCATCGGCGAAACCACGATGCGGTTCTTCAGGCCCATGTCGCGCAGGCGGAAGGGCGCGAACATCGGCGCGCGGGCGGTGTTGGTCTCGATGCCGGCCTGGCGCTGGAACCAGCGCTCGGCGCTCTCCAGCCAATCCGGGTCGCGCAGCCGCAGGTTCTCGTGGCTGATGCGCTGGGAGCGGGTGAGCAGCGAATAGTTGAACTGGACGGGATCGAGGTGGAAATAGCGCTCGACGTCCTCGAACCATTCGAGCGAGTTGCGCGCCGCCGACTGGAGCTTCAGCACCTCGGTGCGGCGGGCTTCCTCGTACTTCTCGAAGGCGCCTTCGAGCGTCGGCTCTGAGGTGACGTAGTCGGCGAGCGCAATCGCGCTTTCCATGGCGAGTTTGGTGCCCGAGCCGATCGAGAAATGCGCGCTGGCGGCGGCGTCGCCCATCAACGCCAGGTTCTCGTGCGACCAGCGCTCGCACAGCACGCGCGGGAAATTGATCCAGGCCGAGCCGCGGATGTGGTTGGCGTTGGTCATCAGGGCGTGGCCGCCGAGGTGATCCTTGAAGATCGCCTCGCAGGCGGCGATGGATTCCTGCTGCGACATGTCGCCGAAGCCGTAATTGTTCCAGGTCTCTTCCGAGCACTCGACGATGAAGGTCGCGGTGTCGGCGTCGAACTGGTAGGCGTGCGCCCAGACCCAGCCCTTCTCGGTCTCCTCGAAGATGAAGGTGAAGGCGTCGTCGAACTTCTGGTGCGTGCCGAGCCAGACGAACTTGCAGGCGCGGATGTCGATGTCGGGCTTGAAGACTTCGGCGAAGGCCGTGCGGGTCTTCGAATTCAATCCGTCGGCGGCCACGACGAGGTCGTAGCTTGCCATGTAGTATTGCGGGTCTCGCGCCTCGGTCTCGAAGGCGAGGTTCGACGCCGAGTTCGCGGGCGCGCTCCTGCAGGAGCACCAGGAGCTGCTTGCGGCCGATGCCGCAGAAGCCGTGGCCGGTCGAGACGGTGCGGGTGCCTCGGTAGAAGACGGAGATGTCGTCCCAGTAGGCGAAATGGGCGCGGATGGCGCTCGGCGCTGACCGGGTCGTTGTCGGAGAGATTGTCGAGCGTCTCGTCGGAGAGCACCACGCCCCAGCCGAACGTGTCGTCGGCCTTGTTGCGCTCGATGACCGTGACCTCGTGCGCGGCGTCGCGCAGCTTCATGGAGATCGCGAAATAGAGGCCGGCGGGACCCCCGCCGAGGACTGCGATCTTCATCTCGCGCCACCTCCTTGCCTCGAATGCAGAGGCAGCATGGCACCGTCCCCGAATTGTTTCAAGCATGAAATTTCAGGATTGAAGCATTTCGTGCGGCCACGTCACAGGCGCGCTTCGCCTTGCGCAAATCCGAAAGCGCGCATCCCCGTCGTGCACCTCAGAGACTGACCGGTGCCTGCGCAGCCGTCCTTCCGGAGTGAACGCTCAGTCTTCCGCGGACGAGTCTGCACGGCAGCGTCCGAAACGACTATGTTTCGTGTCAAGGAGTACCACATATGTCCACGCTTCCCTCGCTCTTCATCTCGCACGGCGGTCCCAACATCGTCATCGACGACATCGCCGCGCGCCACTTCCTGGAAGGCATTCCGGCGCTTATCGAGCGGCCGAAGGCGATCGTCATCATGTCGGCCCATTTCGAGACCGGCGGCGTGTCGGTGGTTACCGACCCGCATCCGGAGATGATCTACGATTTCGGCGGCTTCGCGCCGGAGCTCTACCGGATGGTCTACCCGGCGCCGGGCGAGCCCGTGCTCGCCGAGCGCGTCTTCTCCATGCTCGACGAGGCAGGGCTGGCGCCGACGCGCTGCGAGCGGCGCGGCTACGATCATGGCACGTGGACCCCGCTGAAACTTGCCTTCCCGGAAGCCGACATCCCGGTCGTGCAGATATCGATCGATCCCGATCGCGACGCGCGCTGGCACTATGCGATAGGCCACGCGCTTGCGCCGCTGCGCCGGGAGGGCATCCTGGTGATCGGCTCGGGCCACATCACGCACAATCTGCGCGCCGTCATCACCGTCATGCGCACCGGCCGTCCCCTCGATGCGCAGATCGGGGCGCGTTTCAACGCCTTCACCGACTGGTTCGCCGAAAAATTCGCCGAGGGCGACACGGAAGCGCTGTTCGACTGGCGGCGCCAGGCGCCGTTTCCCACCGACAACCACCCGACGGACGAACACCTGATGCCGATCTTCTTCGCACTCGGTGCAGCCGGCGACGGGGCGCATGCGCAACGTGTGCACGATTCGCTCGAGATACGGCTTCTTCGCCTACGATTCCTACCTGTTCCAATGAGCTTCGCGACGCCGGGAACGTGCGGGAAACCAGCGCACCGCCATGTGCCTTCTTTCACGAGCGCGATCCTTGCCTATATTCGGCGCCTCGAAAGGACAGCTGAATGGATGGTTCGACAGCCGCACACGACCTGACCACCCGGTCGGGTCTTCCCGAGGACCTGAAGTTCCTGGTCGAAAAATATCCGCGCGAGGACTGGGCAGCCCATCGCAACATCGGCGGCATGGCGGGCATGTGGCTGCAGCGGCACGGCATGTTCCGCGAACTCGGCGGCATGCTGACCGGCGGCATAGCCGACTACCGGGAAGGCCGCACCGACGCGCAGGAATTCGCGCAGTGGTTCGCGCCGCGGCTCAATTTCTTCCTCGGCAATCTCGATGGCCACCACAATGTCGAGGACCAGCATTATTTTCCTGCCTTCGCGCGCGCCGAGATCAGGCTGAAGCGCGGCTTCGACATCCTCGACGCCGATCATCACATGATCCACGAGGCGCTGGAGATGAACGCGGAGACGGCGAACGGCTTCCTGCGGGCGCTCAAGGAGACCGAGGACAGGCGGCGCTTTGCGGCCGATGCGTATGCCGACGCAAACCAGCGGCTTGTCGCCATGCTGACGCGCCACCTCGACGATGAGGAGGATCTGATCATCCCGCTGATCCTCGATCGCGGCGACCAGGGGCTCGGCGTCGGCTGACGCGAGAGAGGAGCGCGCGCTCAAGCAAACCGGCCCGCTTGCCTGCCGGACCGGAGCGGCGCATCTTCCCACCCGCCGGGAGGAGGGCAGGAGCGATGAGGGCTTTCGCGACGATCAGGGCACGCGCGGCGGAACGCAAGGGTGGCGAGGACGTGCTGAGGACGCTTCTGCCCGCCGCTCCCGGCAACGCGCAGGTGGCGGCGCTTTCCGACGACCGGATCCTTTCCATCATGGCTGGCCGCATCTTCTCGGCCGGCTTCGTATGGCGCATCATCGAGCAGAAATGGCTCGGATTCGAGGCGGCGTTCCTCGGCTTCGAGCCGAAGCGGCTGCTCTTCCAGCCGGACGATTTCTGGCACGATCTCGCCTCCGACACCCGCATCGTGCGCAACCCGCAAAAGATCAGGTCGGTGCGAGAGAACGCCGTCTTCGTCGATCGCGTCTCGACCGAGCACGGCGGCTTCGGAAAATTCCTCGCCCAATGGCCAGGCGACGACCAGGTCGGGCTCATGGCGTTCCTCGGCAAGTACGGCAGCCGACTCGGCGGCAACACGGGCCAGTATTTCCTGCGCTGGGCCGGGTGGGACGGCTTCATCGTCTCGACCGACATGGCCGCCGCCCTGCGTGACGCAGGGCTCGGCATCGCCGAGAACCCGATATCGAAGAAGGATTTGGCCGCGATCCAGGCGCAGATGAACGTCTGGGCGAAGGAGACGGGGCTGTCATACCTGCACCTGTCGCGCATCCTGTCGATGTCGATCGGGGAGAACCGCTCGGCGGAGGCGCTGAGGGCGTATATGGGGGAGTAGAGCGGGTCGCGCTCAGGCGGCGTCCTGCATCGGCTCGATCTTTTCCAGTTCCGGCTTCAGCCGCTCCGAGGTGGTCTCAAGTTCGTAAGCCTGCTGGAAATTCATCCAGAACTGCGGCGTGGTGTTGAAGAAGCGGGCAAGGCGAAGGGCCGTATCGGGCGTGATGCCGACCTCCTCGCTGGCGATGCGCTCCACGCGCGTGCGCGGGAGGCGCAGCTTCTTCGCCAGCGCACCGGCGCTCATCCCCAGCGGGACGAGATATTCCTCACGCAAAAATTCACCGGGGTGGATCGGGCGAGCGAATTTCAGCATGGTAGAACTCCTTGAAGCTAGGGGCATAGGCCGGTCGATCAGTGATAATCGATGATTTCGACGTCCTCGGCTCCTGCTTCGGTCCAACGAAAGCAGATGCGCCACTGACGATTGATCCGGATCGAGTGCTGTCCTTTCCGGTTTCCGCCAAGTGCCTCCAGACGATTTCCCGGCGGTGATCGCAAGTCGCGCAGCTCCGCGGCATTCTCGACCGCCCGCAATTTTCGCTCGGTTCCGGCGACAAGGTCGGCAGGAAATCCCTTCGGCGACCTGCCGGCGGCGATCTCTTCCACCATCTTTCCCTTGAAAGAACGGATCAACGCCAAACCTACCACTCGTTGCCTGTATCATCTCATGATACGGATGTTTCCGCAAGCGCGAGTGTATCACCGAGAGATACATGCCAGTTCGGTCCCATCGCCCATTGTCGCGTCCTTTGCCGCGCGCTAAACCCTCGCCATGGCTTCCGCTCTCTCCACGCTCCGCATCGCCGTCGCCCAGCTGAACCCGATCGTGGGCGACATCGACGGCAACCTCGCCAAGGCGCGCGAGGCGCGGGCGGATGCGGCGCGGCACGGGGCGGATCTGGTGCTCTTCACCGAGCTGTTCATCTCCGGCTATCCGCCAGAGGATCTCGTGCTACGGACCTCCTTCGTGGCGGCGTGCGAGGAAGCGGCGAGGGCGTTCGCGGCCGACACGGGCGACGGCGGGCCGGGCGTGGTCATGGGAACGCCTCTGCGGCGCGCGAGCGGGCTGCACAACTCCATCATCGTGGCCGACGCGGGCGAGATCATCGCCGAGCGGCACAAGTACGACCTGCCGAACTATGGCGAGTTCGACGAGAAGCGCGTGTTCCAGGCTTCGCCCGAGATCCAGGGGCCGGTCAACTATCGCGGCGTGCGGCTGGGCATCCCGATCTGCGAGGACATCTGGGGCGACCTCGGGGTATGCGAGACGCTGGCCGAGAGCGGCGCGGAAATCCTGCTCGTGCCGAACGGCTCGCCATACTATCGCGGCAAGACCGACGTGCGACAGCAGGTCGTGATCCGCCAGGTGATCGAGAGCGGGCTGCCGATCCTCTACGCCAACCAGCTCGGCGGCCAGGACGACCTCGTCTTCGACGGCGCCTCCTTCGCGATCGGGGCCGACAGGTCGCTGGCCTTCCAGATGAGCCAGTTCGAGGAGGCCGTCGTCGTGACGACGTGGAAGCGCGGCCGCGACGCCGCAGGCGCGCAGGGCGAGGAACCGGAAGGCTGGCGCTGCGTCGACGGGCCGATGTCGCGCATCCCCGAATCCGAGGAGGCCGACTACCGCGCCTGCATGCTGGGCCTGCGTGACTACGTCAACAAGAACGGCTTCAGGAACGTGGTGCTCGGGCTGTCGGGCGGCATCGATTCGGCGATCTGCGCCGCGCTTGCAGTCGATGCGCTGGGCGAGGAACGGCTGCACGCGATCATGCTGCCCTATCGCTACACCTCGGAGGAATCGCTGACCGACGCCAAGGCCTGCGCACGAGCGCTCGGTTGTCGCTACGATACCGTTCCGATCGCCGAGCCGGTCGAGGGTTTCACGCACGCACTGAGCCAGCTGTTCGAGGGCACGCAGGAGGGGATCACCGAGGAGAACCTGCAGAGCCGCTCGCGCGGCGTGATCCTGATGGCGGTGTCGAACAAGTTCGGCTCCATGGTGGTGACCACGGGCAACAAGTCGGAGATGTCGGTCGGCTATGCGACGCTCTACGGCGACATGAACGGCGGCTTCAATCCGATCAAGGACCTCTACAAGATGCAGGTCTACAAGCTCGCCGCCTGGCGCAACACGACGGTGCCGCCTGGCGCGCTGGGGCCTTCCGGAGAGGTGATCCCGAAGAACATCATCGACAAGGCGCCGTCGGCCGAATTGCGCGAGAACCAGACCGACCAGGATTCGCTGCCGCCCTATCCGGTGCTGGACGATATCCTGGAATGCCTGGTCGAGCACGAGATGTCGACCGACGAGATCGTGGCGCGCGGGCACCCGCGCGAGACCGTCACGCGCATCGAGCACCTGCTTTACGTGGCGGAGTACAAGCGCCGGCAGGCCGCGCCCGGGGTGAAGATCACGCGCAAGAATTTCGGCCGCGACCGGCGCTATCCGATCACCAACCGATTCCGCGACCGTTAGCCGCCGGGCGACCGGGGTAGTTTCGGGCCGCCGGAAAGGCAGATTCCGGCGCGGCCACGCGCACATCCCGATTGCAAGCGCGGCGCTCCCTGTGTATGTAGCCGCCTGCGCTAGGGGTATAGCTCAGTTGGTAGAGCGGCGGTCTCCAAAACCGCAGGTCGCAGGTTCGAGCCCTGCTGCCCCTGCCAGATTCTTCCTTCGATCTCGATGCGGTGCGGCCGCCACCATTGCGCCGGTGCGTCATGACGTGTCGGGCGCCTGATGCGGCCAGCCGCCGGACGCGGCGAGGCTGAGAAGGGCGCGCAATGCTGCGGCTTGCCGGGCGGCGTCGCGGCGGATCGTGCGGGCGTGGCGATCGTCGAGGCGATCTTCCGGCGGCAGCAGCGCGCCGAGCAACGCGGCCAGCGCACGAAAGCGCCAGGCGAGCAATGCCGCGTCATCGGGCCGGCTGCCCGGTTCCGGATCGTCCACGAAGCACGCCCGGTCCAGCCCCGTCGCCTCGGAAAAATAGCCCAGGGCCACGCCCTCGGCATGGCGAAGGATGGCGAGGATGAGCCAGCGGACGGGTAGCGACCGGCCGGCGGCGCGCTCGGCCAGACCGGCGAAAGCAACGAGCAGCGCGAGGATGCGCCTCAGCGTTCGTTCGTCCAGTCCAGCGTCCATGCACCTGCCTCCTCGACTGCCGCCATGGTGGGGCAATGCCTGGGGGCGTGGACAGAATTCGCGGAAGGGATTGATTTCGTTGGGGGAGGGCGGGGTTTTATGCACCGGCGGCGCTGCGTCCTCCCATGACGATGGGACGGTTCTAGATTTGTCCTCGGAGGGCCCTAAACGATGCACTTCTTGCGATTCTATGCATATTGATATATATGAGCATGGAAATTGACTGGAGCCCGATCAAGAACGCCCAGTTGAAGGCACGGTACGGATCGTTCCCTTCTCTCCCTTGTGGGAGAAGGTCTGGCCTCGCGTCAGCGAGTTCGGATGAGGGGTGCTGGCCGGAACTCGAGCGATCAGTATGACAGGCCGCAAGCGGTTGCCTTCCTGAGATGCCTCGCCCTGTCCAACACCCCTCATCCGTCTCGCCGCTTTGCGTCGATCCACGAGGGCGAGCCACGGGTCTCGCCCGTCCTTCGGACCCCACAAGGGGAGAGGGGAAGCGCGCGATTAGTTTAAATATGCTTTCGAGTGGTGATAGACGACTTCAACATGAAGAAGAAAAATCCGAATGTTATTGAGTCGGTGATAGACGACTTCAACATGAAGAAGAAAAATCCGAATGAGATCGACCTATGTGTAGTATGGACACTTCCCTCATTAGATGTTGGAAGAGGAAGTATTCAGTATTGCTACGGAGAGAAAGAGGATACCAGACCGCTATATGGATGCACGCACATTTGGGTTGATGAAAATGACACAGCTCGAATTCCAATTATTTCATTGAAGCACGTCTGCGCGATACTTTCACGAAAGAAAGAGGTGGAGGAAGGTAAGTCAGACTACGGGATTGCTGTATTTAATAAACTTCTTAGCGAAGATAGAGATAAGTACTCTGATTAGAAAACACTCTGATTCATATACCCTTCACGAACCCATCCAGCACCCGCTTCTGCCCCGCCTTGTCAAAATCGATCGTCAGCTTGTTGCCCTCCACCGCCGCGACGTTCCCGTTGCCGAACTTCATGTGGAAGACGCGGTCGCCGACCTGGAAGGCCGAGGGGGTGTCGGAGACGGCTTTTCGCCACCAGTTCGCCCTCGATGACGCGGCTCTTGACCGAGCCGGCGCCGGCGCCGAAGCCGGAGTCCGGCTCGCCGTAGCCGATGCGCTCGACGGCGTGGCCGGAGCGGGTGCCCCAGTTGCGGTCGGTGGCGTCGGTGCGGTTCTTCTGGGCGCGGGCCCAGCCGGGGGTGGCGTAGGTGTTGGAGAAGGCGCCGCTGCCCTCCGTGCCTGATGCGGCGGCGGAGCCGGAACCAAGATTGTCGAAGCGCGAGGCGCCGTAGGGATTTTGCCGGCCGCCGCGCCCGCCCGCGAAAGACCCGCCGCCGAACGAGCCGCCGCCATAGCCGGAGCCGTAGCCGCCGTAGGAATTGCCGGCCTCGGCCACTTCGACATGGGCTTCCGGCAGTTCGTCGAGGAAGCGCGAGGGAATGGTGGACTGCCACAGCCCGTGGATGCGGCGGTTGGAGACGAACCAGATGTGCAGGTTCTTCTTGGCGCGGGTGAGCCCGACATAGGCGAGGCGGCGTTCCTCCTCCAGCCCCGAGCGGCCGCCTTCGTCGAGCGCGCGCTGGTGGGGGAACAGGCCTTCCTCCCAGCCGGGCAGGAAGACGGTCTCGAACTCCAGCCCCTTGGCCGAGTGCAGCGTCATGATGGAGACGGCGTCGAGGTCTCGTCCTGCTCGGCGTCCATGACGAGCGCCACGTGCTCGAGGAAGGAGCGCAGGCTCTCGTAGTCCTCCATCGAGCGGATGAGCTCCTTGAGGTTTTCCAGCCGCCCGGGCGCCTCGGCCGACTTGTCGTTCTTCCACATGTCGGTGTAGCCGCTCTCCTCCAGAATGGTCTCGGCGAGTTCGGTGTGCGGGGTGTTGTCCAGCGCCTCCTGCCAGCGGGCGAAATTGGCCGCGATCTCGCGCAGGGCGGCGCGCGGCTTGGGCTTCATCTCGTCGCTCTCGGCGAGCTTTCGCGCGGCCTCCAGCATGGGGATGCGCAGGGCGCGCGAAGCGTCGTGGATCTGGCGCACGGCCGCTTCGCCCAGGCCGCGCTTGGGGACGTTGACGATGCGCTCGAAGGCGAGGTCGTCGGCGCCCTGCGCGACGACGCGGAAATAGGCCATGGCGTCGCGGATCTCGGCGCGCTCGTAGAAGCGCGGGCCGCCGATGACGCGGTAGTTGAGGCCGAGCGTGACGAAGCGATCCTCGAACTCGCGCATCTGGAACGAGGCGCGCACGAGGATCGCCATGTCGTTCAGGTGCAGGCCCTGGCGCTGGTGCTGCTCGATCTCCTCGCCGACGGCGCGCGCCTCCTCCTCCGAGTCCCAGGCGGCATGGACCATCACCTTGGCGTCGTCGGGGTCGGCCTGGTCGGTGAACAGCGTCTTGCCGAGCCGGCCCTCGTTGTGGGCGATGAGATGCGAGGCCGCACCCAGGATGTGCGCGGTGGAGCGGTAGTTGCGCTCAAGCCGGATGACGGTGGCGCCAGGAAAATCCTTGTCGAAGCGCAGGATGTTGTCGACCTCCGCGCCGCGCCAGCCATAGATCGACTGGTCGTCGTCGCCGACGCAGCAGATGTTGATCTGCTGCGGTTTGCTTGCGCTCGCGCCGAGTTCGCTGCGCTCACCGGCTCCGCGAGGGCCTTGCAATGGCTCGGGCGGCCGGTCGGCCGCTCGATACCCCTCATCCGTCCCGGCGCTTCGCGCCGATCCACCTTCTCCCACAGGGGGAGAAGGGGAGCCGATGGCGGCGACGCGCCCTTCCTTCTCCCCTTGTGGGAGAAGGTGGCCCGAAGGGCCGGATGAGGGGTTCTTCCTCCCCGCCCGCTGCGCCAGGAGCCTCAGCCACATGTACTGGGCGGTGTTGGTGTCCTGGTACTCGTCGACGAGGATGTATTTGAAGCGGCGGTGATACTCGGCGAGTACGTCGGGGTGGTCGCGCAGGATGCGGATGGGGTGGCAGAGCAGGTCGCCGAAATCGCAGGCGTTGAGCGTCTTCAGCCGCTCCTGGTAGGCGGCGTAGAGCTCGCGGCCCTTGCCGTTGGCAAACGCACGGGCGTCGCCCTCCGGGATGTCCCTGGGGGCAAAACCCTTGTTCTTCCAGCCGTCGATCATCTGCGCGAACTGGCGCGCCGGCCAGCGCTTGTCGTCCAGCCCCTCGGCCTGGATCAGCTGCTTGATGAGGCGGACGACGTCGTCGGTGTCGAGGATGGTGAAGTCGGATCTCAAGCCGGCGAGCTCGGCATGGCGGCGCAGGATCTTTACGCCGATCGAATGGAAGGTGCCGAGCCAGGGCATGCCCTCGACCGCCGAGCCGACCAGCACGCCGATCCTCTGCTTCATCTCGCGCGCGGCCTTGTTGGTGAAGGTCACGGCGAGGATCTGGGAGGGGTAGGCGCGGCCTGTGGCGAGGATATGGGCGATGCGCGTGGTGAGCACCCGCGTCTTGCCGGTGCCGGCGCCGGCGAGCACCAGCACCGGGCCTTCCGTGGTCTCGACCGCGAGCCGCTGCTCGGGGTTCAGACCGGAGAGATAGTCGGGCGCCTGGTGCTGGCGCGCGGCCATGGCGCGCGCGGCGATGCCGGAGGGACCGGCCGGCGCGGGGGCAGGGCGGGGCGGGATGTCGTCCTCGTCGAAGAACGGCATGTCGGGGAAATCGGACATGCTCCGGAATGTAGTGATTCGGGGGCGAAAGGCCAGCAAGGGGTGCCGTTTTGTTCCTGGTTCGCCCTTCGGCAGGCTCAGGAGCTCACCATGAGGGAGGCCGGTGGAGCGGGCCGCGGCAGGGTGCGTGGTTCGACAGGCTCACCATGAGGGGGCTTGGTGGAACGGGCCGCGGCAGGGTGCGTGGTTCGACAAGCTCACCATGAGGGGGCTTGGTGGAACGGCACCTGCCTGATCCGCCGTGACCGTACGCGCTCATGGCGAGCCTGCGGGATTCCTCATCGTGGGCCGCAATGCTTCCCCCATGGCGTTCCACCGTGTTCCCTCATGGTGAGCCTGTCGAACCACACACCACGCACCACCCCCGCCTCAGGCGGCGCCGTCCTTTTCCTCGCGCAGGTTGGAGATGACGCGGCGGTTCTGGACCTTGCAGGCGGTGTCGGCGCAGTCGCGCACGACGCGTTCCTTGCCGTAGCCCTTGGCCCACATGCGATCGCGCGCGACGCCGCCGGCGGCGAGGTAGTTCATCACCGCCTCGGCGCGGCGCCGCGACAGTTCCACCATGGCGGCGTCGCCGCCCGGATCGTCGGCGAAACCCTGCAGCTTGACCAGCCATTGCGGATGCTTCTGCAGCCAGGCGACCTGGCTGTCGAGCGTCATGCGCGCGGTCTGGTCGAGCTCGGCCGAGCCTTGCGCGAAATAGGTGCGGCGGCCGACATTGAGGATGAAGTCCTCCTCGCTGCCCGGCTGGACGTTGGCGAAGCCGAGCGCCGGCGCGTTGGTGACGTCGGGCACCGGCGGCTCCAGCGTGGTGGAGGAGCAGCCGGCGAGGAAGGTGACGGCGATGCCGGCGAGGAGGCAGCGCCTGATTGCGGAGAGAAGGGTCATTTCCGGCTCAGCTCTTCTTCGGCGCGGCGTCGGCGATGTGGGGCAGGACCTGGACGGCGGTGCCGACCGGGCAGCGCTGGTAGAGGTCCATCACGTCCTCGTTGAACATGCGGATGCAGCCCGACGAGACGTCCTTGCCGATGCTCCACGGCTCGACCGTGCCGTGCAGGCGGTAGCCGAGGTCGGAGCCGTCCCGGTAGAGATAGAGCGCGCGGGGGCCGAGCGGATTGTCGGGCGCGCCGCCCTCGATGTATTGCGGCAGGCCGGGCTTGCGCTCGTGCATCTCCGGCGGCGGGGTCCAGCGCGGCCACAGCGCCTTGCGCGCCACGTTGGCGCGGCCGTACCACTTGAAGCCTTCCTTGCCGACGCCGACGCCGTAGCGCACCGCGGTCTGGTTCTCGATGATCAGATAGAGGAAGTGGTGCTGCGTATCGACCACGACCGTGCCGGCCGGTTCGGCCGAGAAGTACTTGACGATCTGCTTGCGCCAGACGGTGTCGATCACGTCGAAATTGGTGCGCTTCCAGGGAACGCCGTTGTCCACCCCGGTGCCGGCATACCAGGACTTCTTCGCAGCCTCGGCTGGCACTCCCATGGCTGCAGTGGCGGCAAGCGCCAGTCCGCCGCCGAGCAATTCGCGCCGCGTCACATGCATGTCATTCCCCCTCGGAAAGTAACGTTGCGGCAGCTTATAGAATGAATTTCGTAACCGGCCAATGTCGAAGTTGCGCCATGTCCGTCGCCGACGGCACTTTCGCAACGCCGCGATGCCGCCTATGAGTCCGGCATGATCGCACCGAAGGAACTGAGGGTCTCGAAGGATCGCCGCCGGCTGACGGTGACCTTCCCCGATCATGCCCCGATAGAACTGGACGCCGAGATGCTGCGGGTGCTCTCGCCGTCGGCCGAAGTGCAGGGCCATTCGCCCGAGCAGCGCGTGACCGTGCCCGGCAAGCGGGACGTGGCGATCCGCAAGATGGAGCCGATCGGCAACTATGCCGTCAGGATAGGCTTCGACGACGGCCACGACACCGGCATCTTCACCTGGTCCTATCTCCACGAACTCGGCCACGAAAAGGAAGCGCGCTGGCAGGCCTATCTCGGCGAATTGGACGCCAAGCGGCTGAGCCGCGATCCGCGCTGATCGGTCACGTCTTCTTCCGCGCCTTTTCCGACACGTTGAGCGCCACAGCGGCGTGGATCAGCGCCTTGAACGCCTCTTCGTCGACCGCGTCGCCTTCGAACAGGTCGATGGCGCGGCGGGCGTTGCCCTCCAGGCTCGCGTTGAAGAGGCCCGTCGGGTCTTCCACGGCGGCGCCTCTCGCGAAGGTGAGCTTCACCTTGTCGCGGTAGGTCTCGCCGGTGCACACGATGCCGTCATGCTCCCAGACCGGCACGCCGGCCGGGTTCGTGGGCTTCACCCACTTCACCGTCTCGACAATGGCCGGATCGGCCTGCCGGATGAGATATCTGAGGCGGGCCAGCATCTCGCCGCGCCAGTCGCCGAGTGCGGCGACTTTCGCGTCGATCAGCCGGGCGGGGGAGGCAGGTGCCTTTGCCGCGGCGTCCTTGTTCATGGCCATGCAGTGTTCCTCCAACTCGTCGGGTCGACCCCACCGTTTGTCCGGCCGGGGTCTGTGCGCTTGGGGCAGCCGCCATCGGTCCGTTCTCGCCCGACCGCTACGACCTGATTGGTGCGGCGGTGATCATCGCGGGGCCGAGATGATCGCTTCTGAAGCAGGGATTTCGCGCTCTTTCTTCATGTTCGGCAGGAACACCGCCAGCAGGCCGATCATCGGCAGGAACGAACAGACGCCGTAGACGAACTCGATGCCCTTCACGTCGGCGACGACGCCGAGCACCGCGGCGCCCAAGCCGCCCAGCCCGAAGGCGAAGCCGAAGAAGATGCCGGCGATCATGCCGACCCTGCCGGGCACCAGTTCCTGTGCGAACACGACGATCTGCGGAAAGGCCGAGGCCAGGATCAGACCGATGATGGCGGTGAGGATCGGCGTCCAGAAGAAGTTCGCATAGGGCAGGGCGAGCGTGAAGGGCAGCACGCCCAGGATCGAGAACCAGATCACCGTCTTGGAGCCGAAGCGGTCGCCGATCGGACCTCCCAGCACGGTGCCGACCGCGGCGGCGCCCAGGAAAATGAAGAGCAGGATCTGCGCGTCCTGCACCGAGACGCCGAACTTCTCGATGACGAAGAAGGTGTAGTAGCTCGAGATGGAAGCCATGTAGACATGCTTGGAAAACACCAGCGCGACGAGCACGGCGAGCGCGGTCACCACCTTCCTGCGCGGCAGCGTGACGGGGTTCTTCGGCGCCGGCCGCCTGGCGCTGGCGGCACGGTATCGGGAATACCAGCCGCTGACGCGCCACAGAACCGTCATGCCGATCAGCGCGATGACCGAGAACCAGGCGACCGAGCCCTGGCCGCGCGGCACGACGATGAAGGCGGCGAGCAGCGGACCGATCGCCGTGCCGAAATTGCCGCCAACCTGGAACACCGCCTGCGCCAGACCGTAGCGCCCGCCGGACGCCAGCCGCGCCACGCGTGAGGATTCGGGATGGAAGATCGCCGAGCCGAAGCCGATGAAGGCCGCCCCCAGAAGCAGCAGAGGGTAGGTCGCGGCGCTGGAAAGAAGCAGCAGGCCGATCAGCGTCGAACCCATGCCGAAGGGCAGCGAATAGGGCATCGGCCGCTTGTCCGTGGTCATGCCGATCAGCGGCTGGAGCAGAGACGCCGTCACCTGGAAGGTCATGGTGAGCAGCCCGATCTGCCAGAAGGCCAGGCCGTATCCGCTCTTCAGCATCGGATAGATGGCGGCGAGCAGCGACTGCATCACGTCGTTGAGCAGATGGCAGAAGCTCACCGCCAGAAGCACGGCATAGGCCGTGCGTTCGGGCGTCATGACGGGGGCGCTGCTCGTGGCGGTGGTGTCGGTCACGTCGAAGGTCCTGCGATGGGCACGGCTTTTCAGCTCGCCTTATAGGCACGTTGATTGCGACCTTCCTTCGTGCTTTGGTCCCTTTGTTTCGCAAGTGGGCCAATCTTTGATGATCACGACGACACCTTCGAACCAAGCCTCGACGATCGGGTCGGATGCCCGCCACGGACGGCGCGTGGAATGGCTGGAAAAGACGGCCGGCGACGTGCTTGCCCTGTCGGACCTCTATCCCGACGGTCATCGCGTGCCCGAACACCGGCACAACCGCTGCCAGCTTCTCTATGCCCGGTCTGGCGTCGTGCTGGTCAAAACGGGGCAGGGGCGCTGGATGGTGCCGCCGGGGCACGCGATGTGGATCCCGAGCGGTGTCGATCATTCCGTCGACATGCTGGGCAGCGTGCGCATGCAGTCGGTCTACGTGAACCCTGCCGCGACGAGCGGAACGCCGAACGGCCTGCGCGTGGTGGCGCTGACGGACCTGATGCGCAGCCTGATTACCGAAGCGGCGGAGCGTGATCCGGCCAACGGGCCGGAGGCTCGCGACGAACTGGTGATGGCGCTGATCATCAAGGAGATCCCCCGGCTTCGCGAGATGCCGCTCGGCCTGCCGTTGCCGGCCGATCCCAAGCTCGCGCGGCTCTGCCGCGCGTTCGTCGAGCGGCCGTCACCGCGGGCCACCATAGACGCCTGGGCCGCTGCGGCGGGCATGAGCCGCCGCAGCTTCACCCGTGCCTTCCAGCGCGAGACGGGGCTCAGCCTTTCGGTCTGGCGCCAGCAGGCCTGTCTGTTCGCGGCGCTGCCGCGACTGGCCGACGGCGTACCGGTGACGGGCGTGGCGCTCGACCTCGGCTACGAGAGCGTGCCGGCGTTCACCACCATGTTTCGCCGCATGCTGGGGGCACCGCCGCGCGACTATTTCCGCAACGCGGGCGGCACCCGAGAAAGCGCTTGACCTTCCAGTGACTGGAAGGACTAGGCATCGTTCCCATATGATCAGGGACAAGACCATGAACCATTCAGATCACAGCCATCACGCAGGCGGCGCCTGCTGCTCGGGCCATGGCAACGAGGCGTCGGCGCTGCTGCGCGATCCCGTCTGCGGCATGACGGTCGATCCCGCCAAAAACAAGCCGACCGCGACACTGGACGGCCACGAGTACCACTTCTGCTCGGAAGGCTGCCGCAACAAGTTCCTCGCAGCGCCGCAGGACTACATGACGGCGACCGATCCGGTCTGCGGCATGAACGTGACGCGCGCCGATGCCAAGCACTTCGCGCGGCACGAGGGGCGGGGCTTCTACTTCTGCTCCGGCCGCTGCAAGGACAAGTTCGAGGCGGAACCTGAAAAGTACCTGGCCGGCGTGC
Organism: uncultured Alphaproteobacteria bacterium; assembly: GCA_963747465.1. Classification (GTDB taxonomy): domain Bacteria; phylum Pseudomonadota; class Alphaproteobacteria; order Rhizobiales; family Rhizobiaceae; genus Aquibium. The sequence continues at coordinate 402,007 of CAVVFC010000001.1, read as the reverse complement.
CGGCGCCGGAGCCGATGCCGGAAGGGACGAAGTACACCTGCCCGATGCATCCCGAGGTGATCAGCGACAAGCCGGCGGCCTGCCCGAAATGCGGCATGGCGCTGGAGCCGATGGGCATTCCGACCGGGGAGGAAGGCCCAAATCCCGAATTGATCGACTTCACCCGCCGCTTCTGGATCAGCGCGGCGCTGTCGATCCCGATCCTTCTCATCAGCATGGGGCCGATGGCCGGGCTGCCCTTCCGTGACTGGATCGGCGAGCCGACGGCGACCTGGGTCGAGCTGCTGCTGGCAGCACCGGTCGTACTGTGGGCGGCGATCCCCTTCTTCCACCGGGGCTGGCAGTCGATCGTCAACCGCAGCCCGAACATGTGGACGCTGATCGCGATCGGCGTCGGCACGGCATTCCTCTACAGCGTCGTCGCGACGGTCGCGCCGGGTATCTTCCCGCACCAGTTCCGCGGGCATGGCGGAGTGGTGCCGGTCTATTTCGAGGCCTCGGCGGTAATCGTGGCGCTGGTTTTTTTGGGGCAGGTGCTGGAATTGCGCGCCCGCGAGCGAACCGGCTCGGCGATCCGCGCGCTGCTCGACCTCGCCCCGAAGACGGCGCGGCGGATCGGCATGGACGGTTCGGAAGCCGACGTGCCGCTCGATCAGGTTCAGATCGGTGACCGGCTGCGCGTGAGGCCGGGTGACGGCATTCCCGTCGACGGGACCGTGCTGGAAGGTCGTTCCTCGGTGGACGAATCCATGATCACGGGCGAGCCGGTGCCGGTCGAGAAGACCGGGGGCGAGGCGGTGACCGGCGGCACGCTGAACAGGAACGGCTCCTTCGTCATGCGCGCCGACCGGGTCGGGTCCGATACGGTGCTGTCGCAGATCGTCGGCATGGTGGCGAAGGCGCAGCGCTCGCGCGCGCCGATCCAGGGGATGGCGGACCGGGTCGCGGCCTTCTTCGTTCCCGCGGTGGTGCTGGCGGCGGTCATCGCCTTCTTCACCTGGGCGCTGGTCGGACCGGCGCCTGCCATGGTCTTCGCCATCGTCTCGGCGGTCTCGGTGCTGATCATCGCCTGTCCCTGCGCGCTGGGGCTTGCAACGCCGATGTCGATCATGACGGCAACCGGGCGCGGGGCGCAGGCAGGCGTGCTGATCAAGGACGCCGAGGCGCTCGAACGGTTCTCTAAGGTCGATACGCTGATCGTCGACAAGACCGGAACGTTGACCGAAGGCAAGCCGAGATTGACCGACATCGTCGCGGCGGAAGGCTTCTCCGAGGACGAGATCCTGTCGCTCGCCGCCAGCCTGGAGCGCGGGTCCGAGCATCCGCTGGCCGAGGCGATCGTCGATGGCGCGCGGGAGCGCGGCGCGGACCTCGCCGATGCGAGTGCCTTCGACGCGGTCACCGGCAAGGGTGTTTCGGGAACCGTGTCGGGCCGCGCCGTGGCGCTCGGCAACCGGGCGATGATGGACGACATCGGGGCCGACGCAGGCGAACTCGATCGCCGCGCCGACGCCCTGCGGGCCGAAGGCAGGACGGCGATGTTCGTCGCGGTCGACGGCAAGGCTGCCGGGATCGTGGCGGTCGCCGACCCGATCAAGGCGACGACCGCCGATGCGATCCGCGCCCTGCACGAGAGCGGACTGACCATCATCATGGCGACCGGCGACAACGAGCGCACTGCGCGGGCCGTGGCGCAAAAGCTCGGCATCGACGAGGTGCGCGCGGGCATGCTGCCCGAGGGCAAGCAGAAGCTCATCGAGGAGTTGCGGGCCAGGGGCGCCAGCGTCGCCATGGCGGGCGATGGCGTCAACGACGCGCCCGCGCTCGCGGCGGCCGATGTCGGCATCGCCATGGGCACCGGTGCCGACGTCGCCATGGAAAGCGCCGGCATCACGCTGGTGAAGGGCGACCTCAACGGCATCGTGCGGGCGAGGAAACTGGCGCAGGCGACGATCCGCAACATCAAGCAGAACCTGTTCTTCGCCTTCGTCTACAATGCCGTCGGCGTGCCAATCGCCGCCGGCATCCTCTATCCAGTCTTCGGCACCCTGCTGTCACCGATGATCGCGGCGGCGGCGATGAGCCTGTCATCGGTCTCGGTGATCGGGAACGCGCTCAGGCTGCGCTCGCTCAGGCTCTGAGGGTCGGGAGGAAAACGATGAACATCGGAACCGCCGCGGAACGGTCGGGGCTGCCGGCCAAGACGATCCGCTACTACGAGGAGATCGGTCTCATCAAACCCGATCGCCACGACAACGGATATCGCGACTATTCCGCGACCGACCTGCACCGGCTGCGATTCCTGCAGCGCTCCCGCGGCCTCGGCTTCTCGGTCGAGGAATGCCGGCAACTGCTGTCGCTCTACAACGACCAGGAGCGCGAGAGCGCGGACGTGAAGGCTATCGCCACGGCGAAGCTCGGCGAGATCGACCGCAAGATCGCGGAACTGGAAGGCCTGCGCGACATGCTGCGCCACCTCGTGGCCAATTGCCACGGCGACGACCGGCCGGACTGTCCGATCATCGACGGGCTGGCAGGCGAGGAAAAGCCGGCCGGTTCGAAGGCCTGCCACAGCTGAAGCGGCGGCAGCTTCGAATCCGGGTCTCACATCAACCAAGGTGTCCCGGTGGCTCAACCGAATTGATGTGACAGGACAGGACGGCTGACCTATGTAGCCGGTCTTTCCCGGGAGCAGCCATTGTCCGCCGTCACGACCACAAGCCGCTTTTTCGCGTCCGAGTTGGGGCGCGGCATGCGGCTTGGGGTGCCCGTCTTCGTGGCATCCGCGCCGTTCGCGGTGCTGTTCGGCGCAATCGCGGTCAGGAACGGCTTCACGCCGGCCGAGGCCGTAATGATGAGCGCCACGATCTATGCCGGCGCGAGCCAGATGGTCGGCATCGAGCTGTTCGGGCACACGATCGCGCCGTGGCTGATCGTTTTTTCGATCTTCGCAGTCAATTTCCGCCACATCCTCTATTCGGCCGCGGTCGGGCGCCGGATCGGCCACTGGTCGGCAGCGCAGAAGATCGTGGGCTTCTTCTTCCTGGTCGATCCGCAATTTGCAGAGGCCGAGCGCAAGGCGGAGGACGGCGAGAGGATCAGCTTCGTCTGGTACATGGGCATGGCGATCCCGATCTACGTCTTCTGGGTCGTCAACACGGGTCTGGGCGCCGTCTTCGGCTCGCTGATCCCGGACACCCATGCGCTGGGCCTGGACTTCCTGCTGCCGATCTACTTCCTCGGGCTCGTGGTGGGATTCCGCAAGCGTCCGCTCTGGCTGCCAGTGGTCATCGCCGCCGCGATCGTGTCGGTGCTCGCGTACAGGTTCGTCGGGTCGCCGTGGCACGTATCCATCGGAGCGCTTGCAGGCATCGCGCTGGCGGCGGCGATGCCGGTGACCAACGAGGCACGCGAGGCATATGACGCGCCGCCGCCGAACGACGCGGGAGCGAGCGTATGAGCCAGATCGCCTGGATCGTGCTGGCCGGCGCGGCAATGACCTATTTGACGCGCTGCGGCGGGCACCTCGTCCTGTCGCGCTTTCCCCGCATCCACCCGCGCGTCGAGGCGGGCCTGAACGCGGTGCCGGCGGCGGTCCTGACGACGCTGGTCGCGCCGGCCGCCGTGAACGCGAGCCTGCCGGAGGCCGCTGCCCTGGTGGCAGCAGGGCTGATCGGCCTGCGCGGCGGCATGTTGCCGGTCTTCCTGGGCGGCGCAGCGGTGCTGATCGCCGGACGCCACCTGATCGGCTAGGCGGTTTTCGCCCGCGCCAGAAGCCGCTCGGCGCGCTTGAGATGCGGACGGTCGTACATCTTGCCCTCGATCCCCACGACGCCGACATCGCCGGCGCCTGCGAAAGCCGCCACGACCGCTTCCGCTTCCCCGACCGCTTCGGCCGACGGCGTGAAGGCCTCGTTGATCACCGGCACCTGCGCCGGGTGGATGGCGAGCTTGCCGGAAAATCCGTCTCGTTCGGCTTCGAGGCATTCGGTCCTCAGGCCCTCCATGTCGCGGAAATCGACGAAGACCGTGTCGATGGCGAGGGTCTGCGCCTTGGCGGCGGCAAGCACGGTCATTGCGCGGGCGAGGCGGAAGACGTCGGTGAAGCGGCCGCCGGCGTCGCGCGCGGTGCGGGCGCCGATGTCGGCGGAAAGGTCCTCCGCGCCCCATGTCACACCGGCGAGGCGGGGCAGGGAAGCATCGTAGGTGCCGGCGGCGAGCAGGCCGGCCGCGGTTTCGGTGATCAACGGAATGACCCGGATCGCACCGTCCTCAAGCCCCGCCTCGGCCTCGTGCACGCGGAGTTTGACCGAAAGCCGGGTCACGTCCTGCCCGCTGGCGGACTTCGGAAGCATGATGCCGTCCGGCCGCGCCGAGACGACCGCCGCGAGATCGTCGTCGGTTAGGCCGGTGGTGAAGTCGTTGACGCGGACGTAGAGCGTCGGTCCGGGGCCGCTGCTCCGTCCGACCAGGAACGCCGATGCCACCCGGCGCGCCGCTTCCTTGTTGGCGGGCGCGACCGAATCCTCCAGGTCGACGATCAACGCATCGGCGCCGGACTGCAGCGACTTCTCGAGTTTGCGCTCCGAGTCGCCGGGAACGAACAGCATCGATCGCATCGGGTCAGGCCTTCCGCTTGAGCATCATGGCCTGCCGCACGCAGCGGGCAACCAGCACGCCGTGCTGGTTGTAGGCGCGGTGCTCGAACTCGACCACGCCGCGGTCGGGCTTCGACTTCGATTCCCGCACCGACAGCACCTCGGTCTCGACGCGCACGGTGTCGCCATGGAAGAGCGGGTGCGGGAAGACGGTCTCGGTCATACCCAGATTGCCGATCGTGGTGCCAAGCGTGGTGTCGTGCACCGAAATGCCGATCATCAGGCCGAGCGTGAACAGCGAGTTCACCAGCGGCTTGCCCCACTCGCTTTTGGCCGCGAAGTCGAAGTCGACGTGCAGCGGCTGCGGATTGAGCGTCATGACGGAGAACAGCATGTTGTCGCTCTCCGTCACCGATTTCGTCAGGGAATGCCGGATCACGGCACCCGGCTCGAACTCCTCCAGGTAAAGCCCCGGCATGTCTTCCTCCGCGCTGTCTGCCCGCTGCTTGATAGTCGCGGCACGACGGCCCTGCAACATCGCCGCGTGCCCAGGACGTTAACGGACATGGTGAACCGTTCGTAAACCTATTGACGCTACGTTGGGGCTCTCACGAGGTAGCTGCGTTTCATGATCGTCGAGCATTTCATCAAATGGATTGACACCGCGCGCGTGGCGGAGAGGGCGGCGGCCGCCAATGCGCTGGCACGGGCCTACATCGTCTCCGATCTCTCCTTCGAGGAACGCTGCGCCGCCGAGGCTGCTCTGACGCTGCTTCTGGACGATCCCTCGCCGAAGGTGCGGCGTGCCATGGCGGAGCCCCTCGCGCTCAGCCCGCGCGCACCGCAACAGATCATCTGCGCGCTGGCGGCCGACCAGCCGGAGGTGGCGGCCCCGGTGCTGGCGCTGTCGCCGGTGCTCACCGACAACGACCTGATCGACCAGATGGCGGCCGGGACCGAAGACGCGCAGCGTCTGGTCGCATCGCGCGCCCGGGTCTCGATGTCGCTGGCGGCGGCCATCGCGGAGGTGGCGGAAGCTCCGGCCTGCATCGCGCTCCTGAAGAATTCCGGCGCCGAGATCGCCACGATCAGTTTCCGCCGCATGGCCGAACGGCTCGGCCATGACGCGGCGGTCCGCGAAGCGCTGATCTCCGATGGGCGGCTGCCGTCCGACATCCGCCACATGCTGCTCTTCAAGCTCGGCGAGGCGCTGCGGGAATCGCCGCTGGTCAGGGCTCTGATGAGTTCGGCGCGCGCCGAGCGGATGATGCGCGAGGCCTGCGTGCGCGCTTCGCTCACGCTGATCGACAAGATCGCGCAGGACGAGCACGCCGCACTGGTCGAGCACCTGCGGATGCGCGGCGAACTGACCACGTCCTTTCTCGTGCGGGTGGTCGCACATGGCAAGATCGACTTCTTCGGTGCCGCAGTGGTTGCGTTGTCCGGCCAGCAGCAGGGCCGGGTCAGGGCGCTGCTCTCGGGTGGGCGCGACGTTGCGCTCGCTTCCCTGTTCCGCGCGGCGAAGCTGCCGCTGGTCTCGCACCGGGTCATCCTGCGGGCGCTCAAGATCTGGCGCGAGGTGGCCAACGGCAAGCGCCTCGCCGGTCCGCAGGAGGTCAGCTTCCTGATGCTGCGGGAACTGGAGCAGGCGACCGCGTCGGGCGGCGTATCGGACGAGAAGGGTGCGCTCGCGGGGCTTCTCAAATCCATCCATCTCGAAGCCTTGCGCGACAATGCGCGTGGCCATGCGCTGGCGATAGCAGCTGCCTGAAAGGCGCCCAGGCGGCGCCGGAAACGCGATCTGAACTCACCCTTTGAAGTGCCGCCGCGTACGATTTCGCGGCGGGCACATGGTTTCGGCCTGGGAAGCGGACCTGCGGTCCGCCGTCACGCTCGTCGAACGAGACTTACGATCACCAGCACAATGATCGCGCCGATGAGCGCATTGATGATCGCGGCGATGAAGCCGCCTCCGATCACGATGCCGATGGCCGGCAGCAGCCAGCCTGCCACCACGGCGCCGATGATGCCGATGACGACATTGCCCAGCAGGCCCATGCCGCCGCCGCGCACGATCATGCCAGCCAGCCAGCCGGCGATGCCGCCGACGATGATCCAGATGATGATCGAGACGATGACGTTGTCAGTTTCCATGATTTCCCTCCCGTCCGCCGGAGTTGGCGGGCGGCAGAACGATAACATATCCCGCGGTTTGAGGGCAGGGGTGCCATCGCGGACCGGAACCCGCGCCGCGCCGGGGCCCTTCCTGCACGGCGCAAGCCCTGTTCCGCGGCATCACGCATGATTTATTCGAAATGTCAGGAATGGCCCCTAACTGGAACAGAAATCTAGCATTTGGAGGATGTGATGCCGGAGCCCAGGATCACCCAGGCGATGATCGACGCCTATGACGAGTACACGCACCTGACGCTCGATCGGCGCGGCTTCATGGAGACGCTGACGCGACTGGCCGGTTCGGCCGCGGCGGCGGCGGTCATCGCGCCGATTCTGTCCGCGAACCCGGCGCGGGCGGCGATGATGCCGGAGGACGACCCGCGCATCCGGGCGCGTGACATCACCTATCCGGGCGCCAGCGGCGAATTGCGCGGCTATCTCGCGCAGCCGGACGGCCGGAGCGGTCAACTCCCGACCGTGATCGTCATTCATGAGAACCGCGGCCTGAACCCGCACATCCGCGACATCGCGCGGCGGCTGGCGGCCGAGGGTTTCGTCTCGCTCGCACCGGACTTCCTTTCCCCGCACGGCGGCACGCCGCAAGACGAGGACCAGGCAAGGGCGATGATCGGGCAGCTCGATCCCGCGACAGTCGCCGACGACGGCATCGCCACGATAGCCTACCTGCAGGCGCACGAGCGGTCGAACGGCAATGTCGGAGCGGTCGGCTTCTGCTGGGGCGGCGGCGCGGTCAACACGCTGGCGGTGCGCGCGTCGTCTCTCGACGCTGCCGTCGCCTACTACGGTCGCCAGCCGGATGCCTCGGAGGTCTCGCGCATCACCGCGCCGCTCTTGCTTCACTATGCGGGCGAGGACAGCCGCATCAATGCAGGCATCGAACAATACCGGCGGGCGCTCGAAGCCGGGGACAAGGATTTCACCATTCACGTCTACGAGGGCGTCCAGCACGCCTTCAACAACGACACGTCGGCGGCGCGCTACGACGAAGACGCGGCGAGGCTCGCATGGGAACGCACGGTCGCGTTTCTCAGGCGGGAACTGGGCTGACCCCCGCTTCGGGAGTGCCTTGACAACGGGCGCGGTTCGCCTTGCCCATGCCTCCCTGACGATGCGCGCGGCCGCGGCGTGATCGTACCGGCAACACGAAGCGAGACCGGCGCTGGATCAACCGGCATGGGCCTCGTGTGCTTGCATGTGCACGCCGACGTGCCTTAAGACCCCCGGACAAGCCAAAGCTCCAGCATCCAAGTCTTCGAACATCCCAGCGAGGGAAGCCATGTCGTCCGAGTCCGCAACCGCCCCGTCCGCCACAGATCGCGCGGTGGGCGAGGGGGGCGGAGCGGAGCCGCCGGCCGAGCGCGAATTCTCCATGCCCATGCTGGGCCTCGTCGCTTTAATCGTCGGCATCGTCGCCGCGGTCGGGGCGATCGTGTTCAAGTTCCTGATCGCCGCGATCTACAATCTCGCCTTCCACCAGACCCTGTCGTTCCAGTACGACCCCAACGCCTATGGCGAGCCGAGCGGGCTGGGACCGTTCGTGATCGCGGTGCCGGTGGTCGGCGGGCTGATCGTGGTTTGGCTGGTCAAGACCTTCGCGCCCGAGGCCAAGGGGCACGGGGTGCCGGAGGTCATGTACGCAATCTATCACAATGCCGGCAACGTGCGCGGCGTGGTGGCGGCGGTGAAGTCGGTCGCGTCCGGCATCTCGATCGGCACCGGCGCCTCGGTGGGGCGCGAGGGGCCGATCATCCAGATCGGCTCCTCGTTCGGTTCGACCTTCGCCCGCTGGCTGGGGCTCGGCAGGGCCCAGAAGATCACGCTCCTTTCGGCCGGGGCGGGCGCGGGGATCGCAGCGACCTTCAACACGCCACTCGGCGGGGTGCTCTTCGCCAGCGAGGTGCTGCTGCCCGAAATCTCGCCGCGCAGCTTCCTGCCGGTCGTCATCGCCACGGCGACCTCGACCTATCTCTACCGGATGGTGATGGGCGGTGAATCCGCCTTCTCGGTTCCCGAACTCGCCATTCCGCAGGGCGACATCGTCAACCTGCACGAGATCCTGCTGGCGGCGGTGACCGGCATCGCCATGGGCCTCGCCGCCTACGCCTTCGTCAAGGTGCTCGCCTTCGCCGAGGACAAGTTCGAGGAGCTGCCGATGAACGCCTACTGGCAGAACATCATCGGCATGACCACCGTCGGGGCGATGGGCTACGCCTTCTTCCTGGCCAGCGGCCACTATCATGTGCTTTCGGTCGGATATTCGACCATCCAGGACATCCTGAACGGCGGCAACACCAGCATCCTGCTGCTGCTCGCCCTGTTTGCCGGCAAGATGCTGGCGACCACGATCAGCCTCGGTTCGGGCGCCTCGGGCGGCATCTTCTCGCCGAGCCTGTTCATGGGGGCATCGCTCGGCGGCGCTATCGGCGCGGCCGGCGCGCAGATCTTCCCCGACGCCAACATATCGGCGCCGACCTTCGCCATCATCGGCATGGGTGCCATGGTCGGCGGCGCGACGAGCGCGGCCATGACCGCGATCGTCATGATCTTCGAGATGACGCGCGACTACAACATCATCGTGCCCCTGGTGCTGGCGGTGGCGCTGTCGATCGGCATCCGCCGGGCGCTGATCATGAGCGACATCTACACGATCAAGCTGCGCCGCCGCGGGCGGCCGATCCCCACCAACCGGACGACGAACATGTTCCTGGTCCAGCCGGTGACCGAGATCATGAACACCAACTTCAGGATCCTGCCGGCCTCCATGACGATCTCCGAGGCGATCGGCGAGATCGACCGCATGACGACCAAGGTGCTGGTCAGCGACGGCCAGCGCATCGCCGGCTTCATCCGCTTCGGCACACTGCGCTACGAGATGGACAAGATCGGCAACGAGACGCTGGGGTCGCTGTCGTCCAACGCCTTCATCATCGCGGCCGAGAACAGCAACCTCAACGAGGTCATCACCCGCATGAGCCGGCGCGACCGGGCCTACGCGGTCGTCATCCGCGGCAACCGCGGCGTGCCGAGGCCGACCGAGGTGGTCGGCATCATCGATCGGGAGGAAGTCGCCCACGCCGTGGTGAAGAACCACTACGGCTGAGCGCCGGACCGGGCAGCCGGGTCAGGCCTTGCGCCTGATGCCGATCGAACGCCCGGCGCGTTCGGGCCTCGGCAGATCCCTGTGGGCGGCCCGCATGGCCTCGACCTTCTCCCGTACGTCGGGCGGGAAGGGCGCGACCTTCGGGCCGGCCATGTCGACATGCAGCATCAGCACCTCGCTGGTGGCCGAGAGCCAGCCGTCGACGTGGCGCAGTTCCTGGAACGAGTGGATGCGCTTCTCGTCGCAGTCGAGGAGCTGGAACGTGCATTCCACCTTGTCGCCGAGATGGATCTCGCGGACGTAGCACACATGGGCCTCCGCCGTGTAGCTCGTGAGCCGGCGCTCGGCGGCGTATTTCGGTCCCATGCCGAGGACTTCGTAGGCCTCGTCGGCACAGCGGTCGAACAGCACGTTGTAGAAGGCCATGTTGAGGTGGCCGTTGTAGTCGATCCAGTTCTGTTCCAGCTCCATCACGGAGGAGAGGAAGGGCGCCGCTGTCGTCATCTGTATTCCCCGCTTGATCGTTGCCAACGTCCGGCCGATAAGCGGGACGAGCCGGTCCGCACATTACCCATGAGGCGGGCCGCGGCAAGGGCGGGCAAACGGTCCGCATGAGGGAGGCGAACGTCATGGCACTGGCCGATCTGGCCCGCGTGGAGCGGAACGAGGATGGCATCGCCGCCGTGCTCGGTATCCTGAAGCAGCGTTTTGGCGAGCGTCTGCTGACCGGCCAGTCGATCCGGGAGCAGCACGCCCACACCATGACCTACATTCCCGCGCAGCTGCCGGACGCGGTGGTGTTCCCGACGCGGACCGAGGAGGTTCAGGAGATCGTGCGCGTCTGCGCCGAACACCGCGTGCCGGTCATCCCCTTCGGCACCGGCACCTCGCTGGAGGGGCAGGTCAACGCGCCGGGCGGCGGCATCTCGGTCGACGTCTCGGGCATGGACCGCATCCTCGCCGTCAATGCGGAGGACCTCGACTGCACGATCGAGCCGGGGGTCACGCGCGAGGCGCTGAACACGCATCTGAGGGACACCGGCCTGTTCTTCCCGATCGATCCGGGCGCCAATGCGAGCCTCGGCGGCATGGCTTCCACGCGCGCCTCGGGAACCAACGCGGTGCGCTACGGCACCATGCGCGAGAACGTGCTCGCGCTGACGGCGGTCATGGCGGACGGCAGTGCCGTGAAGACCGCGAGGCGCGCCAAGAAGACCTCCGCCGGATACGACCTGACCCGATTGCTGATCGGCTCGGAAGGCACGCTCGGCATCATCACCTCGCTGACCTTGAAGCTGCAGGGCATACCGCAGGCGATCGCGGGCGGCGTGTGCCCCTTCCCGGACGTCGAATCGGCCTGCAACGCGGTGATCGCGACGATCCAGATGGGCATCCCGGTGGCGCGGATCGAACTCGTGAACCAGCTGCAGATGAAGGCGATGATCGCCTATTCGAAGCTGGACTACCCCGAGAGCCCGTGCCTTTTCCTCGAATTCCACGGCACCGACGCGGGCGTGGCGGAACAGTCGGAGTTCTTTTCGGAGATCGCGGCGGAGCATGGCGGCGGACCTTTCCTGTGGACCAGGGAAGCGGAAGAACGCGGCAAGCTGTGGAAGGCGCGCCACGACGCCTACCACGCGGCCAAGGCGCTGCGGCCGGGTTCCCAGGCGGTGGCGACGGACGTGTGCGTACCCATCTCGCGGCTCGCCGAATGCATCGTGGAGACCGAGCGCGACATCGCCGAAATCGGCCTCGTCGCGCCGATCGTCGGCCATGTCGGGGACGGCAACTTCCACGTCTCGCCGCTGATCGACAGCGGCAACCCGAAGGAGATCGAGGTGCTGGAGGCGTTCATCGCCCGGCTCAACGAGCGCGCGCTCGCGATGGACGGCACCTGCACCGGCGAACATGGCATCGGCCAGGGCAAGATGAAGTTCCTGGAACTGGAACTCGGGACCGGGGTGGACGTCATGCGCGCGATCAAGCGCGCGCTCGACCCGCACAACATCATGAACCCGGGCAAGATCTTCCGCGTCTGAGCAACCGGCCGGCACCGGCATTCCGCCTGCCACGTTCATCAGCAGTTCCGCTTGTCCCGGCATCTGCGAAAGCCTAGGCTTGCGGCGGGATCGGTCCGGTTTCCGGTACGTTCCTTCCTCGTGACCCGAAGGATATCAGTGGCCTCTTCCTCCAAGAAATTCCCGATCGTCGGGGTCGGCGCTTCGGCCGGTGGCGTTCCCGCCATGGAAGGCTTCTTCAAGGGGCTGACCAGCGACTGCGGCCTTGCCTTCGTGGTCGTCACGCACCTGAATCCAGATCGCGAGAGCCTGCTGCACGAGGTGATCGGGCGCTATACCGAGATGAAGGTGGTGGTGGCGGAGGACGGCATGGCCGTCGAGCCGGGCATCGTCCATGTCATGCCGCACAACACGATCCTCTCGATCGAGAGGGGAAAGCTGAAGATCCGCCGCCCGAACGCGCTTTCGCGCGAACGCAAGCCGGTCGACATCTTCTTTTCCGCGCTCGCCAAGGATCAGGGCGAATACGCCGTGGGAGTGGTGCTTTCCGGCGGCGACGGCGACGGCACGCTGGGCGTCAAGGCGATCAAGGAACACGGCGGCCTGACGCTGGCCCAGACGCCGGACGGGGCCGGTCCGCGCAATCCCGACATGCCGCAGAGCGCGATCGCCAGCGGCCTGATCGACCTTGCGATACCGGCCGAGGAAATGGGCCGCCGACTGATCGATTTCGCACGCGGGTTCGAAAAGCTGGGTTCTCTCGAAGAACGCGTCGAGGCGACCGGCGCGGAGGAGACGCACGCTGTCCAGGAGGAGATCTACAGCATACTGCGCAGCCAGACCGGGCACGATTTTTCGGGCTACAAGACGAAGACGTTCCTGCGCCGGGTGCGGCGACGGATGCAGCTGGGGCAGATCCTCTCCCTCGAGGCGTATGTCGAGCGCCTGAGGAAGGATCCCGACGAGACGATGGCGCTGTTCAGGGACCTCCTGATCAACGTCACGAATTTCTTCCGAGACGGCGAGGCCTTCGAGACGCTCGAGGAGAAGGTGATCCCGAAGATCCTGGAGGGACGAAGCGCGAGCGACGTCGTGCGCGTCTGGGTCCCCGGCTGTGCGACGGGGGAGGAGGTCTATTCGATCGCGATCCTCATCCGCGAGCAGATCGACAAGCTCAAGGTCGCGCCGCGCATTCAGATATTCGCCACCGACATCGACGAGGCGGCCCTGGGTGTCGCCCGCGCCGCGCGCTACCCGGAAGCCCTGCTCGACGGGGTTTCCGCCGAAAGGCGCAAGCGCTTCTTCACCAGCGACGGGGCGAGCTGCGTCGTCGCCAAGGAGGTGCGCGAGCTCTGCATCTTCTCGGCGCACAGCGTCGTGCGCGATCCGCCGTTCTCGCGCATGGACCTGGTCTCGTGCCGCAACCTGCTGATCTATCTCGGTCACGAGATCCAGGGGCGCATCATCCCGACCTTCCACTTCGCCCTGAAGCCGGGGGGCTACCTGTTCCTCGGCACGTCCGAGAGCATCAGCCAGCACGGCGATCTCTTCGCCACGCTCGACAAGAAGCACCGCATCTTCCAGGCGCGCGAACATGCCGGATCGGTGCCCCGGCTTCCCATCGTCATCGCGAGCAGCCTGGCGAGCGCCATCCAGGCGCGGCCGGGTACGGGGCGGTCGGCGGCCTACCCGCTGCGCCAGAGCGTGGAGGCGCAGGTCCTGGAACGCTTTGCGCCGGCGCATGTGGTCGTCAATGGAGAAGGCGACGTCGTCTACTATTCGGCCAAGACCGGAAAATACCTCGAAGCGGCGCAGGGCGCGCCGACGCGCCAGGTGATGACGATCGCGCGCCGCGGGCTGCGGCTCGATCTGCGCTCCGCCCTGCGCGAAGCGATAGAGACGCGGCGCACGGTGACGCGCGACCACATCGTGGTCGAGGAGGAGGACGACCGCGTCCAGGCCGTGAACCTGACGGTGGAGCCGCTGGCCGACCGCGGCAACGGCGAGCCGCTCTACCTCGTTCTCTTCGAGCCGCAGGGCAACTCGCAAAGCCGGGAAGAACTCAGCAGGGCGGTAGGCGTGCCCCAGGAGACGGCCGCGGTCGAACGCGAACTGAGCGATACGCGCGAGCGCCTGCAGTCGACCATCGAGGAATACGAGACCGCTCTCGAAGAGCTGAAATCGTCCAACGAGGAGCTCGTCTCCGTCAACGAGGAAGCGCAGTCGACGAACGAGGAACTGGAGGCTTCGAAGGAGGAACTGCAGTCTCTCAACGAGGAACTGAACACCATCAACGCCGAGCTGAGCGCCAAGGTCGAGGAACTCGACAGCGCCAACAACGACCTGAAGAACCTGTTCGAGAGCACGCGGATCGCAACGGTTTTCCTCGACCGCAAGCTGGTCATCAGGAACTTCACTCCGGCCGCTTCGACCTTCTTCAACCTGTTGCCGGCCGACATCGGGCGACCGCTCACCGATCTGTCGACCCGTCTCGAATACCCCGAGCTCAAGCAGCACATCCAGGACGTCTTCAAGTCCGGCGAGATGATCGAGCACCAGCTCACGCGCGACGCGGACGGGGCGCACTACCTCGTGCGCATCATTCCCTATCGCGACGGCGACAGCCGCATCGAAGGCGTGGTTGTGACCTTCGTGGAGGTCACGCGGCTGGCCGAGGCGGAGGAGCACCACCGGGTGCTGGTCTCCGAACTCAACCACCGGGTCAAGAACATGCTTGCCGTGGTGCTGAGCATCGCCGGCCAGATGTCGGGGCGTGCGATCACGCTGGAACATTTCATGGAAGCCTTCAGCGGGCGGCTGCATGCGATGGCGCGGGCCTACGGGCTGCTCTCGCGCGAGAACTGGAAGGAAGCTTCCATGCTGGATCTCGCCCGGCAGGAACTCGAACCATTCGGCATGGAACGCTTCGACCTTGACGGCTCCGACGCGCGGCTGAAGCCGCAACAGGGACTATCACTCGGCATGGTGCTGCATGAACTGGCTACCAACGCCGCGAAATACGGCGCGCTGTCCGTCCCGGGGGGGCGCGTCAAGCTCGGATGGTCCTTCGAGGACGGCCGCCTGTCGGTCGACTGGCGCGAATGCGACGGACCCCCAGTCAAGCAGCCGACGGAACAGGGCTTCGGCCTGTCGCTCCTCAAGGGAGAGATCGGCTACCGCCTCGGCGGCGAGGTTGAAACAAAGTTTCACGAAGACGGTTTGGAGGTCCACTTTTCCTTCCCGATGAAGTGACAGGAGACGGCAATGGCGAGCAAGGGACGAGTGCTCGTGGTCGAGGACGAATGGTTCATCGCCGACGACTACGAAAGGGTGTTGTCCAGCGCGGGCTACGAAATTGCCGGCCCGGTGCCGAACGTCGACGCGGCGCTGCGGTTGATCGACGGTGGCGGCATCGATGCCGCCGTGCTCGACATCGCGCTCGGCGACGAGAAGAGCTATCCCGTCGCCAAACGGCTCAAGTCCGACGGCGTGCCATTCGTCTTCATGACCGGCTACACGGATGGGGACGTGCCGGAGGACCTGCACGCGGCGCCATTGGTGGGCAAGCCGACCACGCCAGCCGCGCTGATCGGCGCGGTATCCCGGCTGATACCGAAGTGATCGTGTACGGCCGCCGCGCGTGATCGGACGCGGCGAGCCAGAATTCCGTCCAGCCTATACGCCGGATTAATGCATCTCTGCCATCGTTTCCCGCCAACCGACGGGTTCGACGATGAACGATCAAGACGCTAGCCGGGACGAGATCGAAGACCTCGAAGGCGACATGCGCCGCGCCTGGTCGAGGATTTCACTGCAGCCTGCGCTGGAAGCCGAGTTCCTCGACAGGCGGCACGACAGGAAGACGGCGACGTTCCTCAGGTGGCACGTCGGCGCCATTCTCATCAACCTCGCCTGTCTGCCGCTCGACAATCTCGACGGCATCCTCGCGGCCGGGCTTCTCGTTCGCCTCGGGCTCGTGACGCCGCTCTACGCCCTCGGCATCGTCATTCTCGGCTGGGGTCCGCGGCGTCTGCATGGCGCCGCGATCATCGTGCCGCTCGTCGCCTTCGTCAGCGGCGTGTTCTATCTCGGCCTCCAGGTGCCGATGTCGGCGGGCGACAAGCATCTGATGGCGGCGGCCATGCTGCTCATCGGCGCCAACATCATCATGCCACTGGCGTTCCGCCAGGCCGTGCTGGCGGTCATGTTCTCGATCGGCGCCTTGTTCGCGATGCTCGTGTCTGTGGGCGAATTGACGCCCGACAGGCTCGGGCTTGCCGGATTCATCAGCGGAATCTCGCTGATCTCGCTCATCGTACGGTTCCAGAGCGAGCGCAGCGCGCGCACCGCGTTCCTGCTGCGTCGCCGTGACGAGATCAGGTCGACCCGCCTCCTCGCGCTCACGGCGGCTCTGGCCGAAATGGCGGAGACGGATGCGCTCACCGGTCTTCCGAACCGGCGCGGCCTGACCCGCGTGCTCGCCGAAAAATGGCGTGATGCCAGCGAACTCAAAGCCTGGATCAGTATCCTCATGATCGACGTCGATCACTTCAAGAAATTCAACGACGCGGCAGGCCACGAGCAGGGGGATCGATGCCTTCGGCAGGTCGCCGAAGCCCTGGGGGCGCAGGCCGGAAATCAGGGCCACTATGTCGCACGCTTCGGCGGCGAGGAGTTCACGGCGATCCTGACGGGGCTGGAGCCGGAACCGGCGCTGGAGGTCGCGGAGAGCCTGCGCCGGGCCGTCGAGCGCCTGTGCCTGCCGCATCCAGCCTTCGAGGAGGGCTGCAGCGTGACGGTCAGCGTCGGAGCCTCGGTGGTGCTGCCGGCGCGGCATATCTCCGTCAAGGACGTGATGGCGGCCGCCGACAAGGCCCTCTACGACGCCAAGGAAGCCGGCAGGAACCGGGTCGGCTACGGGCGGGTCTCGGCGCGACCGGCGGCCGACGAGGCGGTACGGCACGAAACGGCGGCAGCGGGCTAGCACCACGAGAACGACGATCGGGGCAGCGCCCGCGCCGGCCGGGATGCCGGCGCGCGACCTTCCGTCTTCCAATATGCCGCACCTTCGCGCGGTTGTCGGCAGCGCCGGGTTGTCTACATTCGGGAAAGATTGATGACGTTGCGGTAGAGAAAGACCCCGCGCTCGGCGGGGCGGCGGGTGAGAATGTTCGAACAGGCCGATGCAGTCCTCCTGGCGCGCATCCAGTTCGCCTTCACGGTCTCCTTCCATTTCCTGTTTCCGGCCTTCACCATCGGGCTGGCCAGCTATCTGGCGGTGCTGAACGGGCTGTGGCTCGCCGGCTACGGCGCCGTCTACCGGGTGCTCTTCGACTACTGGAAGAAGATCTTCGCCATCGTCTTCGCGATGGGCGTCGTATCGGGGATCGTAATGAGCTATCAGTTCGGCACGAACTGGAGCGTGTTCTCCGACAAGGCCGGGCCGGTGATCGGCGCGCCGATGGCCTACGAGGTGCTGTCGGCCTTCTTCCTCGAAGCCGGTTTCCTCGGCATCATGCTGTTCGGACGCGAGCGCGTGGGCGACCGCCTGCACATGCTGGCGACCGCGATCGTGGCGATCGGCACGCTCTTGTCGGCCTTCTGGATCCTGTCGGTGAATTCATGGATGCATACGCCGGCCGGCTATACGATCGACGCGGCGACCGGCCAGTTCCTGCCGGAAAACTTCTGGGAATCGATCTTCAACCCGTCCTTCCCGTACCGGCTGGTCCATACGGTGATCGCCGCGTACCTGACGACCGCCTTCATCGTCGGCGGCGTCGGCGCCTGGCATCTGCTCAGGAACCGCTCGATGCCAAACGAGGCCGCGCGGCGGATGTTTTCCATGGCCATGTGGATGGCGGCAATCGTTGCGCCGATCCAGATCTTCGTCGGCGACCTGCACGGCCTGAACACGCTGGAGCACCAGCCGCAGAAAGTGATGGCCATGGAAGGGCACTACGAGAGCCATCCCGACGGCGCGCCGCTCTACCTGTTCGGAATCCCCAACGACGCGGAGCAGCGGCTCGACTACGCGGTCGGCATTCCGAAGCTGTCGTCGCTGATCCTTGGGCACGGCCTCAACGCACCGCTGGCCGGTCTCGACACGATCCCCGACGATGAGCAGCCGCCAGTCTTCATCGTCTTCTGGTCCTTCCGGGTGATGGTCGGGATCGGGCTCCTGATGCTTACGGTGGGCGTATGGTCGCTCTTTGCACGCTGGCGCGGGACCTTGTTCGAGAGCCGCGGGCTTCACCGTCTTGCCGTTGCAATGACGCCGGCCGGGCTCGTCGCCGTGCTGGCCGGGTGGGTCACGACGGAAGTCGGGCGCCAGCCCTACACGATCTACGGTCTCCTGCGGACGGCCGATTCGGCAGCGCCGCTCGATGCGGCCGCCGTGGGCACGTCGCTGGTCGCCTTCGTCATCGTCTATTTCGCGGTGTTCGGCGCCGGCACCTTCTACCTGCTGCGGCTGATGTCGCATGCGCCGCGGCCGATGGAGGAACTGGAAGGCTGGGACGACGTGCGCGGGCCGATCCGCACGGCCGGCATAACGCCGGGACCGGCGCAGCCGGAGGCCGGCGGCCACCGCCGGCCCCTGCCGGCCGGAAGGGAGCGCGAGTGATGGATCTCGGTCTCGCTGTCAACATAGACCTCACCGTCGTCTGGGCCTTCCTGATCGCCTTTGCGGTATTCGCCTACGTGGTGCTCGACGGCTTCGATCTCGGGCTCGGCATGCTCTTCGCCATAGCGCCGGAAAAGCGCGACCGCGACGTCATGATGAACTCGGTGGCGCCGGTGTGGGACGGCAACGAGACCTGGCTCGTGCTCGGCGGGGGAGGGCTGTTCGCGGCCTTCCCGCTCGCCTACGCGCTGGTCATGCCGGCGCTCTACGCGCCGATCATCGCCATGCTGCTGGCGCTGATCTTCCGCGGCGTCGCCTTCGAGTTCCGCTGGCGCACGGTGCGCTGGCGCGCCGTCTGGGACCTCGCCTTCATCGCAGGCTCGTCCATGGCCTCGTTCGCGCAAGGGGTGGCGCTCGGCGCGCTACTGCAAGGGATCGACGTCGACATGGCGACGCGCAGCTATGCCGGCGGCTGGTTCGACTGGCTGACGCCGTTTTCGGTGATCACCGGGGCCGCGGTCATGGCCGGCTACTGCCTGCTCGGCGCGACCTGGCTGGTCATGAAGACGGAAGGCGACCTGCAGGAGCGCATGCGCCGGATCGCGTGGGTGTTCGGCCTGGCGACGCTGGGCTTCATCGGCGTGGTGAGCATCTGGACCCCGTTCCTGCAGGACGGCTACTACAATCGCTGGTTCACCGGCTGGGGCATCGGGCTCGCCGTCCTGGTGGCGGGCGCGGTGCTGCTGGTCGCCTGGCGCATGTTCCACAGCCTGAACGTCCATCGCCACGAATACCGGCCCTTCCTCCAGGCGATCGCGCTCTTCGGGATATGCTTCGTCGGGCTCGGCATCTGCATGTGGCCCTACGTCGTGCCGGTCGAGGTGACGATCTGGGACGCGGCCGCGCCCGAGAAGAGCCAGATATTCATGCTCGTCGGCGCGCTCGTCCTGGTGCCGCTGATCCTCGCCTATACGGCCTATGCCTACTGGATCTTCCGCGGCAAGATCGACCCGGATTCGGGGTATCATTGACGAAGCCGCGGACCTCTCTCCGCGAGCAGCGGACGGAGCCTCGCCTCGTCGCAAGGCTTGCCTGGTTCGCAGGGCTGTGGCTGGCGAGCGTGGCGGTAGTCGGCATCGTCGCCTTCGTGCTCCGGATGTGGATCGGGAGTTGAACGCGGCCGCCCGAAGGGCCATTTGCAAACGACACTTTATGAACACGCGGATGCGACTAGAGTGGTCCCGTTGGTGGTGAGTCCTGCAATCCCGGAGCCTGGAAGCTGGCAAGGCTGTTCGTATTCTTCGGTGGTCTGATCGTACTGGCGCTGGTTGCGGCGCTGGTGGGTCCGTATTTCGTCGACTGGACCGGCTATCGCGGCGACTTCGAGCGGGAGGTGAGCCGCATCCTGGGGCGCAGGGTGACTGTCGAGGGCGACGTCACCGCGCGGCTTCTGCCGTTCCCCTCCGTCTCCTTCACCGACGTGCGCGTTGCCGGCGAGACGGAGAACGAACCCGCGATGACCATCGAGGAGTTCTCGATGGACGCCGAACTCGCGCCCTTCATGCGCGGCGAGATCCTGATCTTCGACATGCGGCTGGTGCGACCGAAGGCGACCATCCAGATCGCGCAGGATGGCCAGGTGGACTGGGCGGTGCGGCCGTCGACGCGTTTCGACCCGACGCAGATCGAACTGGAAAACGTCCGCGTCATCGAGGGCAAGGTGACGCTGCTGCACGAGGCGAGCGGCAGGCAGCACACGCTGACCGAAATCAACGCCGACATCGCGGCAGGATCTCTGGCCGGCCCCTGGCGCATGGACGGATCGCTGCGTCTCGACGGGATGCTGACCGATGTCGCCGTCTCCACCGGCGCGGCGAATGCCGACGGCACCATGCGGGTCAGGATCAGGGCCAACCCGGAACGCTATCCGATCGCGCTGGAGGCGGACGGCTCCGCCCAGTTCAAGCCGGACATGCCGCTCTATGCGGGGACATTCCGCTTCGAGGCGCAGGAGAAGGACGCGCCGATGCTGCGCGGCAGCGACGGCCGAACCTTCGAGGCGACGGACAAGAACGGCGACGACGCGGCGGAGTACCGGTTTTCCGGTAGTTTCGCGCTGGATCACAGGCGCCTCGACGTACCCGAATTCCGCCTGGAAACCGGACCGCGCGCCGATCCCTACACGGCGGACGGGACCGCGCTCATCGATCTGGGAAAGACGCCGCGCTTCCTGATTCAGGCGACCGGCGCGCAGATGCGTTTCGACGAGGCGATCGGAAAGGACAGCGAATTCTCGGGCGCGACGCTCGCCGACCGCGTCGAGGCGCTGAAGGCCGCGCTGGAGAACGTGCCGCGTCCCTCCATTCCCGGTACGGTCGACGTCGACCTGCCCGCCGTCGTCGCCGGCGACACCACGATCCGCAACGTCAGGCTGTCGGCGGAGCCGAGCGCGGACGGGTGGTCGGTCAACACGCTTTCCGCGCTCTTGCCCGGGCGCACCACGCTGGAGGCGAGCGGCTATCTGGACACGCGCGAGGAGCAATTCGGCTTCAAAGGCAAGCTGCTGCTGGCGGTGGCGCAGCCTTCGGGTTTCGCGGCGTGGGTGGCGCGCGACGTCGACGACGCGATCAGGCGGCTTCCGGCCGCAGGGTTCCAGGCCGAGGTCGAACTGGATGAGCGGCGCCAGCTGTTCCGCGACGTCGAACTGGTACTGGGAAACACCAGGTTCAGTGGCTCGCTGGAACGCATCGCGCGCGACAAGGTGCGTCCCGCGCTGATCGCGCGGCTCGAGGGCGACGCCCTCGACGTCGAGGGCATGGCGGCCTTCGCCTCCCTCTTCGTGAGCGACGCGGGCGTCACCCATTTCGCCGGGCATGACGTCGACTTCGATCTCGCGGCGGGTCCGGTAACGCTGGCCGGCATGACGGCCGACGAGGTGAATGCGGCGCTGCGCCTGAGGGAGGATCACGTCGAGGTCGACCGTCTTTCGATCATCGGCCTTGCCGGCGCCAACATCAGCGCGACGGCGACGATCGAGGACATCGGCGATGAGCCTTCGGGTTCGGTCGATGCGTCCGTGCTCGCGCCGGACCTGGCGCCCCTGCTGCATCTCCTCGCTGCGCGTTTTCCGCATAATTCGATCGCGCTCGCGGCGGCGCGGCGGGCGAGCGCATTTCCCGCCATGATGGCGGATGCGCAGATCGATCTCGTTGCTTCGCTTGCCCGCAACCGCGGTGCCGCCGACGTGTCGCTGACGGCCCAGGGCCATGCGGGCGGCAACGACTTCACCTTTTCGAGCGCAGCCAAGGGTTTCGATGGCGACTGGCGGACGGCAGACGTCAGCGCCGATCTGACGGCGGACTCCAGCGATGCCGCACAGCTGCTGGCCCTCTACGGGCTTCCGGCATTCGATCTCGGCGTGACGGAGGAGGGACACACCAAGCTGTCGCTGCAGGGCGAGATCGGGGAGGGCGCCGAGCTCGGCTTCGAGGTTTCCTCGCCCGAGGCCAGGACCAGGTTCGACGGAACCGTCCGGGCCGGGCAGGAGGACGGCTATGCGGCGGCGGGTCAACTCGTGCTGTCGGGCCGCGACTTCGAGCCATGGCTGATGACCACCGGGATTGCGCTGCCCGGCATGGGCATGGGGATGGCCGCGGAGCTGACGGCGGACGCCGCCTACGCGGCCGGCTCTCTCACGCTGGAGGACATCGACGGGACGGTCGCCGACGTGCCGCTCAGCGGAAAGCTGAACGCGGAACTCTCCGAGGGACTGCCGTTCCTGCGCGGCACGCTGGCGCTCGGCGGCTTCGACATGGTGAATGCCGCCGGCCTGGTGCTCGGCCAAGCCGCACTGCAGGACGACGGCGACGGATGGCCGGCCACTCCTTTCGCGGAGGCGATGCTCCTGCCGTTCCACGGCATCCTCGACCTGACGTTTGATACGCTTGATATCGGCTATTCCGCCTCGGCGCGGAATGTCGCGATGACCGCCCGTCTCGATGCGGACGGACTGCGGCTTTCCGACATCTCGGCCGAGATGCTGGGTGGCAAGGCGCAGGGCCTGGTGGAACTGAGGAACAATGCGGGCACAGGCCTGCTTTCGGCCCAGGTCGCTATCGAGGACGGCGATGCCGCGGGCGTGCTCGGCGCGCCGGGGCTTGCCGGCGGCGCCGATATCAGCGCCGCCGTGACGGCGAGCGGCAAGTCGGTCAGCGGTATGGTCGCTTCGCTGGCGGGGTCAGGAACAGCGCATTTCGACGATCTCGTCATACCCGGCGTCGATCCAGATGCGTTCGGCGCGATCATCGCGGGGGCCGACGAGATCGGACGCGCAATCGATGCGTCCAAGGTCGCCGGCTACGCACCCGGCATACTGGGCGAGGGCGTGTTTGCCGCACAGGACGTGGACGTGCCCTTCACCATCGCCGCCGGCGTCGTGCGCACGCCGCCGATCTACCTTAATTCGGACGGGGCAATCATGGAGATCGAGGTCAAGGCCGACATCGCCGCCAACGACATCTCGGCCGAAGGCACCCTCAGATACGACGAGGGCAACGAGGCGCTGGTCGGCTCCGAACCCGTCGTCGGCATCAATGTCAGGGGACCCTATGGCGAGACGGTCCGCAGTTTCGACACGCAGCCTCTGGCGCAGTTCCTGACGCAGCGCGCGCTCGAACGCGAGCAGGCGCGGGTCGAGGCCATGCAGGCCGGTCTTCTGGAAAAGCAGCGTCTGCGGCGCGAGGTCCGCTACTACCAGGAGCAGGCGGAGCAGCACCGGGTCGAGGCGGAGGAGCAGGCGCGTCGCCAGGCCGAGGAAGCCGAACGGCTGCGGGTGGAGGCCGACGCGGCAGCGGTACGGCAGGCCGAGGAAGCCGCAGCAGCCGCCGAGCAGCGCAGGATCGACGAGGAGACGCGCAAGGCCGAAGAGGCGGCCGCCCGTGCGCGCCAGGATGAGGAAGCCGCACGCGGGCGGGAGCGCGTCGCGCCGGGAGAGGAAGCCCTTCTCGGCTCGCCGATCGACGGGAAGAGCGTGAGCGACATCATCAGGCGCGAACCGCTGCCGGCCGGCCCGGTCCGGCGCAAGCCCCCAGACACCAAGTTCGATCCCAAGTCCATCGAGCAACTGTTGAAGACATTCCCCGACCGGCCGTGATGCCGTTCAGGCCGGGCTTTTCTTTAGCCAGTCGAGCACATGGAGGCGCAGCGCCGATGACAGGTTCGTGGTCTTCGGGCGGGTCTCGTCGACTTCGACGACCAGCCCGGAGAGCGGCATGGACCGGGAGCGGGCGATCTCTTCGAGTTCATCGAGAAAGGGCTGTTCGAGCGAGAAACTCGTGCGATGGCCGCGGATGCTGACCGAGCGCTTGCG
Organism: uncultured Alphaproteobacteria bacterium; assembly: GCA_963747465.1. Classification (GTDB taxonomy): domain Bacteria; phylum Pseudomonadota; class Alphaproteobacteria; order Rhizobiales; family Rhizobiaceae; genus Aquibium. The sequence continues at coordinate 378,102 of CAVVFC010000001.1, read as the reverse complement.
CACCTGCGTCAACGCTCGTCTTCCTTCCGGTCGCGAAGGTGGCCTTCGAGGAGTGTCGACCGGCGGAGTTCGGCCTCGCGAACGGATTGTTTCTCGGCTTTTCCAGCCCGTGTCGGGCCCGGTTTTCGGCCGCCGCCTTCTCGCGGTCGGCGAGGCCCGCACGCTTGCGCGCCATCCTCAGATTGACGATGTCGGCCACGGCTATTTCTTGCGGAACGCGTCCAGCGAGACCACCTCGGCGCCCTTGCCGCTGTCGTCCGCGCCCGCTTCCGCGTTCTCCTTGGCCGGAGACGGTTTCTTCGCCTGGTCGGATTTCTTCGCGGCAGCCGGAAGCTTCGTCGCGGGTGCCTGCGGCTGGGGAGCGGGAATTGCCGGCGCGGCCTCGGCCGGTGCCTCGCTCTTGACGTCGAATTCGAGTTCGAAGTTCACCGACGGATCGTAGAAGCCGCGCACGGCCGCGAACGGTACTTCCAGCTTCTCCGGGATGTCCGAGAAGGACAGTCCGACCTCGAAGCCGGTATCCGTGACCTTCATGTCCCAGTACTGGTACTGCAGCACGATCGTCATCTGCTCGGGATAGCGCTCGCGCAGGCGCGAGGAGACGCGCACGCCCGGCGCGCCGGTGAGGAAGGTGATGAAGAAATGGTGGTTGCCGGGCAGGCCGGTACGCGCGACCTCGCCCAGCACCTTGCGCATGACGCCGCGCAGGGCCTCCTGGGCAAGGATGTCATAGCGTATGTGGTCGTCTGCCATATCTGTCCGGCGTTCGGGTACTTGGTTGGCCTAGATGTAATGAAGGCGCGGCCGCGGCGTAAACCGGATATAGTGCTCGGCGCGAACACGCGGCTACGGCAAGTGCGAGGCGGACTGAGCTTCGAAAGGGGAAGAGGAAAGTGGAGGCTTCTGTTGCCAGGTGCCTCCGAACCCCGCCTAGGAGTGCGAACCCCCAGGGCTTGAATTGAAGCTGTCGCGCTGCTTACGCGGCGAGACGTGCTTCCGCATAGTTGTCGTTTGCAACTACAAGTTTAGCCCGATAACGGTGGTACCATGCCGGGCAAAAGTCCGATCTTTACACCCTCGTCGATCCTATTTCGCCCCCATCAAAAGCCGCAAGTTTATGACCTGCTGCGGTTTTTGGTGGAGGCGCCGGGTACCGCCCCCGGGTCCGAATGGCTTATTTCATCGGCCGTTTATCGCCATAGTCGGCCGAAGCCGACAGACCCAATATAGGGAGGTCGGCGGGCGATGGGAAGGCCCGCTTTCAAGGACAGTCGCCGGCAGGCTTTACGGAACATCGCGTGGGAAACCTCGGCTCGACGGATGCGGCGCGCACGGTGTTGGGATATCATGCGCCCGACCAGAATCGATGCGGACCAGCCGATGCGCCAGTATCTCGACCTGCTTGCCCATGTGATGGAGCACGGATCCGACCGGGGTGACCGGACCGGCACGGGAACGCGTTCCGTTTTCGGCCACCAGATGCGCTTCGATCTCTGCGAGGGGTTTCCGGTCACCACGACCAAGAAGCTGCACCTGAAGTCGATCATCCACGAACTCCTGTGGTTCCTGAGCGGCGATACCAACATCGCCTACCTGCAGGAGAACGGCGTGACGATCTGGGACGAATGGGCGGACGAGAACGGCGATCTCGGCCCGGTCTATGGCGCGCAATGGCGATCCTGGCCGGACGGCGAGGGCGGCACGATCGACCAGATCGCCAACGTCGTCGAGCAGATCCGGACCAATCCGAACTCGCGCCGGCTGATCGTCTCGGCCTGGAACCCGGCCGAGGTCGACCGCATGGCGCTGCCGCCGTGTCATTGCCTGTTCCAGTTCCACGTTTCGCAGGGGCGGCTTTCGTGCCAGCTCTATCAGCGCTCCGCCGACATCTTTCTGGGCGTGCCGTTCAACATCGCCTCCTACGCCCTGCTGACGATGATGGTCGCGCAGGTGACCGGGCTCGAACCGGGCGAGTTCGTCCATACGTTGGGCGACGCCCATATCTACCAGAACCATTTCATGCAGGCGCGCCTGCAGCTTTCTCGAACGCCCAAGCCCCTGCCGACGATGTGGATCAATCCGGAGGTGACGGACCTGTTCGCCTTCCGCTATGAGGATTTCCGCCTCGAAGGCTACGAGGCCGACGCCAGCATCAAGGCGCCGATCGCCGTCTGAAAAGGAACCTGTTCCGCCATGATCCGCAGTCTTGCCGCAGCCCTGGCGCTTCTCGCGTGGGGAAGCCTGCCGACGCTCGCCAATGATTCCACCGCCGAACTCGGCGCGGGGGGCCTGATCCTGTCGCGCAGCGACGTCATCGAAATGGCGGAGGAGGATCTCTTCGTCTCGGAGGAACAGGTGCGGGTCGATTATGTCTTCCGCAACCGCTCGGAGCAGGATGTCGAGACGCTCGTCGCCTTCCCGATGCCGCAGATCGAGGCCAACCCCTACGCCAACGTCTCCATCCCCGACGACACCAGCGACAATTTCCTCGGCTTCGAGGTCACGGTGGATGGGCAGGGCGTGCAGCCCCGCCTCGAGCAGCGGGCGGTTGCGCTCGGCATCGACGTGACCGGCGAACTCGCGGCGAAGGGCGTGCCGCTGTTCCCGTATGGAAACGATGTCCAGCGCGCCCTGTCGGAACTGCCGGAGGCGGTCGTCGCGGACTGGCGCGACCGCGGTATCATCATGATCGACGAGTATGACGACGGTTCGGGCTGGAAGCGCGTGCCGACGCCCTTCTGGATCCTGCGCTCGACCTACTGGTGGCCGATGTCGTTCCCGGGGCGCGGCGAGGTGCGCGTCTCGCACCGCTACACGCCGAGCGTGGGCGGATCGGTCGGCGTCTCGTTCTTCTCGGACGGCAAGTTCCAGGGCGAGACCTACCAGGACTACAAGGCGCGCTACTGCATCGACGACGATTTCGAACGGGCCATTCTCAAGGCCTCGCGCGCCGCGCCCGAAGGCTATCCGCCGTTCTACGAGTTCCGCATCTCCTACATCCTGAAGACCGGAGGCAACTGGGCGACCGGGACGATCGGCGACTTCCACCTGACGATCGACAAGGGCGATCCGAAGAACCTCGTGAGCTTTTGTGGAACGGGCGTAAAGAAGTCAGGGCCGACCACGTTCGAGGTGAAGGCCACCGAGTACTATCCGGAGAAGGACATCGACATCCTCATCCTCAAGCGGACCGACGGCAACTGACCCGATGCTTCCTCTGGTCATCCATGTCGCCGTATCCGACAACGGCGTGATCGGTCGCGAGGGCGGCATGCCCTGGAAACTCTCGACCGACCTCAAGCGCTTCAAGGCCGACACGACGGGCAATCCCGTCGTCATGGGCCGCAAGACCTTCGAGGGAATCGGCAAGCCGCTGCCGGGGCGGCTGAACATCGTCGTGACCCGCAGCGGCGACTGGAGCGCCGAGGGTGTCGAGCGGGCGGGTTCCCTCGACGAGGCCATCACGCTCGCCACCGTCCGCGCCCGCTGCATGAGCGCTGCAAGGGAGATCTCGGTCATCGGAGGCGGGCAGATCTATGCCCAGGCGCTCCCGAAGGCTGACCGTCTCCACGTCACGCACGTGCTGGCGGAGGTCGACGGCGACACATCGTTTCCGCGGATCGATCCGGACGTCTGGGTGCCGGTGCGAAGCAGTGACCATCCGGCCGGCGAGAAGGACAGTCATCCGACGCGGCATATCGTCTATCGGCGCCGCGGATCGTTTTCCTGACGCGAACGTTACATCTGATTCTGCCCGCTACGGGCCATATTCTTCCCCGACGGGCGCGAATTCGCTTGCGCCCGGCCCCTGCCCGCGTTGAAACGGTTCCGCCTGATCCCTATAACACGCCCGACGGCGCGTCCGGGTCAGGCAACGATGCGCGGGCGCCGGCTGGTAAATGAGAGGAATTCAATGCCCTGGAGCAATCAGAGCGGTGGCGGCGGTCCGTGGGGCGGCGGCGGCGGCAATGGCGGCGGCCCATGGGGACAGGGACCGCGCGGTCCCCAGAACCCGAAAGGCACTCCGCCCGACCTCGAAGACATCATCCGCCGCGGACAGGACAGGCTGAAACGCGCACTGCCCGGCGGCGGCGGGTTCAACCCGGCGATCGTGGCGATCGTCGTCGTGGCGCTCGTGGCGCTCTGGGCGTTCCAGGCGATCTACACGGTCCAGCCGGACGAACTGGCGGTCGAACTGCGCTTCGGCAAACCGAAACCCGAACTGTCGCAGCCCGGCCTGCATTTCCACTGGTGGCCGATCGAGACCGTCGAGGAGGCGAACACCGCCGAGAAGCTGGTCGATGTCGGCGAGATTCGCGGCGGGACTTCGTCCGGCCTGATGCTTTCCGGCGACCAGAACATCGTCGACGTCAAGTTCTCCGTCGCCTACCAGGTGGCCGATCCGGGGGCCTATCTCTTCAACGTGGCGAACCCCGACGAAATGGTGCGGCAGGTTGCGGAAAGCGCCATGCGCGAGGTGGTCGGGCGCAGACCCGCCCAGGACATCTTCCGTGACGACCGCCAGGGCATCGCCGACAGCGTCCGCGACACGATCCAGAACACGCTGGACGAATACGGCACCGGCATCGCGGTGAACGCGATCTCGATCGAGGATGCCGCACCGCCGCGCGAAGTGGCCGACGCATTCGACGAGGTGCAGCGCGCCGAGCAGGACGAGGACCGCTTCGTCGAGGAATCGAACCAGTATTCGAACCAGAAGCTCGGCCAGGCGCGAGGCGAGGCGGCACAGGTTCGCGAAGAGGCGGCCGCCTACAAGAACCGCGTGGTGCAGGAAGCCCAGGGTGAGGCCCAGCGCTTCGTGTCGGTCTACGACGAGTACGCCAAGGCGCCGGAGGTGACGCGCAAGCGCCTGTTCCTCGAAACGATGGAACGTGTGCTCGGGGATTCCAACAAGGTCATCATCGAACAGGGCTCCAATGGCCAGGGCGTGGTTCCCTATCTGCCGCTGAACGAACTGCAGCGCTCCACCGGAACCGGAGGCAACAATCCCGGAGGCAACAATCAATGAGCAACCGCATCGCATTCATCGCCGTCGCGGTGGCGATCCTGCTCGTCATCGGGCTGTCGTCGTTCTTCATCGTCAACGAGCGGCAACAGGCAATCGTGCTGCGCTTCGGCGAGATCGTCGACGTGAAGACGGAGCCGGGCATCTACTTCAAGCTGCCCTTCGGCTTCCTCGAGGCCGACAACGTGCAGGTCATCGAGGATCGCGTGATGCGGTTCGACCTCGACGACATCCGCGTCCAGGTGTCGGGCGGCAAGTTCTACGAGGTTGACGCCTTCGTCGCCTACCGTATTTCCGATCCGCGCACGTTCCGGCAGACGGTTTCGGGAAGCGTGGCGCTCGCCGAACAGCGGCTGCGCACCCGCCTCGATGCGGCTCTGCGCCGCGTCTACGGCTTGCGCGGCTTCGAGGCCGCGTTGTCGGAGGAACGGGGCTCCATGATGCGGGAAGTGGCGGAGCAGCTTCGTCCCGACGCCGCTTCGCTCGGGCTCGAGGTGCAGGACGTGCGGATCCGCAGGACCGACCTCACCCAGGAAGTCTCGCAGCAGACCTTCGACCGCATGAAGGCCGAGCGCCTGGCCGAAGCCGAGAGGCTGAGGGCGCGCGGCCGCGAGGCGGCGCAGCGCATCCGCGCCCGCGCCGACCGCGAGGTGGTGGAAATCGTCGCCGAAGCGCGGAAGGAATTGGAGATCCTTCGCGGCGAGGGCGAGGCGGAGCGCAATGCGATCTTCGCCGACGCTTTCCAGCGCGATCCGGAGTTCTTCGATTTCTATCGCTCGATGGCTGCCTATGCGCGTGCACTCGACGGCAAAGGCACCGCAATGGTCCTGTCGCCGGATTCGGAGTTCTTCCGGTATTTCGGCAATGAGCGGGGTCGTTCCGGCGGCGCACAGTCGATACCCGCCGTGCCGGCCGATGCCGGGCCGACGGACGCAACGGTGCCCCTATCGAACGGAGCGGACGCCGGGGGAACCTCCTCCGCGCTCCCCTCGGACGCGACGCCGGCGCCGCTTCCGCAAGGCACAGAGGGGGCCTCGGCGCCCGCCGCGAACTAGCATGAACGACTTCCTCGCCGCCCTCGGTCTCGTACTCGTGATCGAGGGCGTCATCTATGGGGGCTTTCCCGCGCTCGCCAGGAGGATGGCAGCGCAGATGCAGGAACTTCCGGAAAACGCGCTGCGCTACGGCGGGCTCGCCGCCGTTGCGCTGGGCGTCGCGATCGTCTGGCTCGAGCGGGGATAACGGAGGATTTATCCTGCGCTGCCGTTGCCGGTCGCAAACGCGCCCTAATTCTGGCAAACGGTCGTAGTGCCGCGCCGCGACCTCGTTCCGCGGTTTCGTTCAATGGGCGGCCGGATGGGCCGGGAGAAGTGCAACATGGCTTTCATGCGAATTCCGGTTTCCCTGCGCAAGGCCGCGCTCTCCACCATCGCTGCCGCCGCCATCGCCGGAATGGCGCTTGCTGCCGCGCCGGCTGAGGCACAGACGCGGGGGCCGGCGTCGGTAGCGGACCTCGCCGAGGGACTTCTCGAGGCGGTCGTGAACATCTCCACATCGCACAATGGCGGGGACGAAGGCGCTGGCAACGTCCCGATGCCCGACCTTCCGGAAGGTTCGCCGTTCCAGGATTTCTTCGACGAGTTCTTCCAGAACCGGCAGGGCAACGGCACGCCGCGCCGGGTTCAGTCGCTCGGCTCCGGGTTCGTGCTCGACGCGGAGCAAGGCATCGTGGTGACCAACAACCATGTCATCGCCGACGCCGACGAGATCGAGGTCAACTTCTCCGACGGCAGCAAGCTGGAGGCGGAACTGGTGGGCGTAGACACCAAGACCGACCTGGCGGTGCTGAAGGTCGATCCTACCAAGAAGAAGCTGAAGGCGGTTTCGTTCGGTGATTCCGATTCAATCCGCATCGGCGACTGGGTCATGGCGATCGGCAATCCGTTCGGCCTCGGCGGCACGGTTACGGTCGGGATCGTGTCGGCGCGCAACCGCGACATCAATGCCGGTCCTTATGACGACTTCATCCAGACCGACGCCGCCATCAATCGCGGCAATTCCGGCGGGCCGCTCTTCAACATGGAAGGCCAGGTGATCGGCATCAACACGGCGATCATTTCGCCGTCCGGCGGATCCATCGGCATAGGCTTCTCCATCCCCTCCGAACTCGCCATGGGCGTGGTCCAGCAGTTGCGCGAGTTTGGCGAGACGAGGCGCGGCTGGCTCGGCGTTCGGATCCAGCCGGTGACGGACGACATCGCCGAAAGCCTCGGGATGACGGGCACTAAGGGCGCGCTCATCGCCGGTGTCATCAAGGACGGCCCGGTCGACAACGGCGTCATCCAGCCCGGCGACGTCGTCATCAGCTTCGACGGCAAGGAGATCGACAACATGCGCGACCTGCCGCGCATCGTGGCCGAGAGCCCCGTCGGCAAGGAGGTCGACGTCGTCATCATCCGCAAAGGCGAGGAGCAGACGGTACAGGTCACGCTCGGCCGTCTCGAAGACGGCGAACAGCTCGCGATGAACGAGGACGGCGGCGACGAAGGCCAGGATACGGGCCCGGTCGCGACCGCCAGCGTGCTTGGCATGACCGTGGCACCGCTCGACGACGCCACCCGCGAGCAGTTCGGGATCTCGCCCGACGTGTCGGGCGTGGTGATCACCGAGGTCGCCGAAAAATCCGCCGCCGCCGAGAAGGGCGTCACCGCAGGCGAGGTGATCACGGAGATCGCGCAGGAATTGGTGTCGTCCCCGCAGGACGTCGTCGATCGGATCGAATCGCTCAAGGAGCAGGGCAGGAGGAATGCGCTCCTGATGCTCGCCTCGAAGACCGGCGAACTGCGCTTCATCACCTTGCGAATGGATTGAGCGCCTCGACAGACGCGTGAGCGGACCGTTGCAGGCGGTTCAGCGAGTTCAGGAAAGGCGGCTCAGCGGGCCGCCTTCTTACTTTTGTCCCAGTCGGCCCGCGCAAGCCGGTAGAAGACGTGGCGTTTCAGGTCTCCGTGCGCGTCTGACACACCCGGATGATCGAAATCCCGCGAAGGATCGGGATGCATGCCGAGGCGCTTCATGACGGCCGTCGACCGGTGGTTGTTCCAGACGGCGAAGGAGACGATCTCGTCGAGGTCGAGCGTTTCGAAGCCGAAGGCGAGCAGCGCCTCCCCGGCCTCCGTCACGTAGCCCTTGGCCCAGAACTCCGGCGCCAGTCGCCAGCCTATCTCGACCGTGCCTGCCGGCACGATCGGTTCCAGCTCCGTCTCGTTGAGGCCGGCGAACCCGATCGTTTCTCCGGTGTTGGCGAGTTCCACCGCGGTGAAGCCGAAGCCGCGTGAAGCTATCCCGGCCCTTATCCGGTCGAGGGCGGCGTCGGCCTCCTGCCTCGTGCGCCGGAAGGGGAAGAACCGCATCACCGTTTCGTCGGAATTGATCCTGAAGAACAGGTCCCGGTCCCGGTCTTCCCAGTTGCGAATGATGAGCCGCTGGGTGGACAACGGCTTCAAAGGACGAATTCTTCGCGCCGGTATCCCTGCAGGTACAGCAGCGCCGTCAGATCGCCGTGGTCGATGCGAAAACGCGCCTGCGCGGCGACCGTCGGCTTTGCGTGAAGGGCGACGCCGGTCCCGGCGATGCGCAGCATGTCGAGATCGTTGGCGCCGTCGCCGACCGCGAGCGCATCCTCGGGTGAAACGCCAAGCCTGGCCGATATCGCCTCGAGGGCCCGCGCCTTCGCCTCGCGTCCGAGCACCGGATCGGCGACTTCGCCCGACAGGGTGCCGTCGGCAACCAGCAGCGTGTTCGCCTGATGCTCGTCGAAGCCGAGCCTTGCCGCGACCGGGCCGGTGAACATGGTGAAGCCGCCCGAAACGAGTGCCGTCCAGGCGCCGTTCTTCCTCATCGTGGCGACCAGTTCGCGGCCGCCCTTGGCCAGCGTGATGCGCTCGGCGATCACGCTCTCGATCACCGAGACGGGCAAGCCCTTCAGCAGCGCAACGCGTTCCCGCAGAGCGGGCTCGAACGCGATCTCGCCGTTCATGGCGCGGGCCGTGATGGCGGCGACATGCTCCTTCAAGCCGACTTCGGCGGCCAGTTCGTCGATGCATTCCTGTTCGATCATGGTGGAATCCATGTCGGCGATGAGGAAGCGCTTGCGGCGGGACGTCTCGTGCTGGACCGCGACGTCGACCGGCAGCCCGGACAAGGCGGTCCTCAGCGACGTATCGATATCCGCACCCGCCGCCGTTCCCGGCAGCAGGATGTCGCAGGCGATGCGGTCTGCAAGCCAGCGGCAATGCCTTGCGCCGGCAACCTCCATCGCGGTATTCGCGACCTCCGCAGTGACCGCCGCGGCTTCTGCGCTGGAGATGATGGTGGCGACGAGTGACATGGAAGGCCGTGCTCCGGAAACCGGCGCTGGGCCGTTCAAGGATGCTGTCCTGATAGCGGGACCGACGGCGAGCGGCAAGTCGGCGCTGGCTCTTCAGATCGCGCAGGAGATCGGCGGCGAGATCGTCAATGCCGACTCCATGCAGGTTTATTCCGTCCTGCGGGTACTGACGGCCCGGCCGGGCGCGGCCGATACCGCCCTTGTCCCGCACCACCTCTACGGACACGTGGCCCCGGACCGGAATCACTCGACCGGCGCCTGGCTGCGCGCCGTGGCTGACCTGCCGCGCGAGGTAGGCGGAATGGCGAAACGCTATGTCTTCGTGGGTGGTACGGGATTGTATTTCCGGGCCCTGACCGGCGGGCTCTCGGAAATGCCTACTATTCCCGCCGACATTCGCGAATTCTGGCGCGAAAGACTGCGGCGGGAAGGCGCCGAGGCGCTCCACGACGTACTGTCGAGCCGCGACAGCGTCTCGGCGATCCGTATCCGCCCCGCCGATGGCCAGCGGATCGCGCGCGCGCTGGAAGTGCTCGATGCGACCGGCCGGCCGATCAGCCACTGGCAATCGATACCGGGCGTCTCGCTGATCGAGGATGAAAGCGCCCGCAGGATGGTTCTCGAGCCCGACGACGGCATGCTGCGGACCAGCATCGAGCGCCGTTTCGACAAAATGGTCGAGGCGGGCGCTTTCGACGAGGTGCGGGCACTGCTGGAGATGCGCCTCGATCCGGCGCTTCCGGCGATGAAGGCGATCGGCGTGCCTGAACTGGCCTCGGTCCTGCGCGAGGAGATCGGCCTGGACATTGCGCTCGAACGTGCCAAGGCGGCGACCCGGAAGTATGCCAAGCGCCAGCGGACCTGGTTTCGCCATCAGTTGGGGCCGGAATGGCACAGGACCGAAATTTCGTCCGGCCGTTGAAGAGTAGTTTACCTTCCGCCTGCTAGAACCCGGATTGTCTCGCGTTCGCCTTGTATTCCCGTATCGGTTGCAAGTATTAACGCCCTTGTAATCTAAAGCGTGCGACTGTCCTCCGCAGAGCTCTCGGTGCAGGTGAAATGCGCTTCCACAAATCGGAAACGGCATTCTTCGTATTCGTGGCCCTCATTCTGGGGTCCGGCGTGCTCACCGTCTATGCCTACCATTCCCTCGGCGGCTTCGGCGTGCCTGCGCTTCCCGCCTACGAACTTCCCGTCGTCAACCGGTTGCTCTTCGGCGCCGCGGTTCTGATCGCGACCGCCATCACCTTCGGGATGTTCTTCATCTATCCGCTGATCCGCACGCAGGTGAGGGAAGAGGGCAAGCTGCGCGCCATGACGGAATCGCTGAGCGCACGATCGCAGACGCTCGAACATGCGGCGCTGACCGACAGCCTTACCGGCATGCAGAACCGGCGCTACTTCGACGATGCCCTGCGCGAGTACCTGCAGGAGTTCAAGCGGATCAACAAGCCCGTCGGCCTTCTCATCCTCGATCTCGACCACTTCAAGTCGGTGAACGACACGCATGGCCACGATGTCGGCGACAAGGTCCTGCGGGAGGTGGCGAACTGTTTGCGCGACTTCACGCGCTACCACGACGTGGCGGCGCGGCTGGGTGGTGAGGAGTTCGCGGTCGTGGCCCCGAACATGGACCAGGATTCGCTGAGCAAGCTCGCCGAGCGTATTCGCGGCGCCATTTGTCAGCTCACGGTGCACGACGGCAACGTCACGTTGCGCGTGACGACCAGCATCGGGCTTGCAGTGTGGGACCGGAAGGAGAGCGCAGAGGACTTCTTCCGCCGCGCGGACCGGATGCTCTATCAGGCAAAGCGACTGGGGCGGAACCGCGTCTGCGCCTGACGGGCCGGCGCGGCGAAGGGATTGGCATTCCGGCTACGAGACAGTGCCGGCAAATCCCGAATCGTGTCGTCCCTCAGTCGGATTTCGGCCGGTAGGCAGCCTCGCCGAAGCGTCGCAGCCGGGGTGGTTGCGATGGCTCCGGAGCATGCTGCTGCCGCGGCGCAAGGAACTCCGAAGGGTTCCGCCTGAGCAGCGGGCTCTGCTCGCCGAAGAAGGACGGGTCGCTCTCCGGATCGGCCCCATCGAGAGCCGGACGGTCGATGCTGCGCATGCCGTCGATGATCGCGGCGAGATCCACTTCCTGTTCGTCCGTGAGTTCGCCGATCGTGGCGTCCGCGTGCGCGCCCGGGATGAACGCTGCGTCGAGTTCCTCGAACTTCAGCCGCATCGGGGTCGCCACCGCTTCGCCGAAGGCAATCGCCTCGCGCTGGCCCATCGAAGACAGGAACCTGAGCGTCGAGGCGGAGGAATTGGCGATTGCCGAGCGGATGATGTCCTGGTCCCGGTCGTTCGCGAGACGCATGGCGAAGACGGTGGAGCACTGGGAAAGGATGGTCGGGTCGAGTTCGCCCGGCCGCTGGGTCACCACGCCGAGATAGCAGCCGTACTTTCGGCCTTCCTTGGCGATGCGCGCCAGGGCGTGCCGCGTCGGCGCGAAGCCGAGGCGATGGTCCGACGGCATGTAGCGGTGCGCTTCCTCGCACACCACGAGGAGCTTCAGCTTGCCCTTGCTGCCCTGGGCGAGGTCGAAGGCGACGCGCGCCAGCACGGAACAGACCGAGTTGACCACCTCGGACGGCATTCCGGCGAGCTGGAAGCACATGACCGGCTTGCCCTCGTGCGGCACGCGGAAGATCTTGCCGAAGGCTTCGTGGATGTTGTCCTCGACCACGTGCGAGCCGAACATGAACCGGAACGAGGCGTCGTTGACGATGCTTTCGATGCGGCCTTTCAGCGACTTCAGTGCCGGCCGTTCCGCCTTCGCCTCGAGCATGCCCATACGCTCCTCGATGAGGCGCAGGATGTCGGAGATACGGTACGGGATCGGGGTGTCGGCGGTGATCGACCCCATGTCGGAGGAGCGGCGCACCCGCAGGGCACCGCCCGGATTGCGGTAGTTCGCCTTGGCGACTGGAATGAGGTCGCGCAGGATGTCGACTTCTTCCACCATGTTGTCGCGGCCCCGGAACAAGACCTCCGTCAGTTCCTCGAGCCTGAACAGCCAGAAAGGCAGGTCGAGCGTCGTCTGGTCGAGGCGGGCCGCCCTGGACTTGAAGGCTGCGGCGAATTCGTTGTGCGGGTCGAGGATGAGGATGCGGAGATCGGGTCGCTCCTCGATGGCCTTGTGCAGCAGCAGCGACACCGCCGTGGATTTACCGACGCCGGTGGTGCCGACGATGGCGAAATGGCGGTTCAGCATGGAGTTGACCGAAATGCGGGCGCTGATGTTGGCGTTCTGCGAGAGGCTGCCGATCGAGACGGATTTGCGGCCCGACAGCTGGTAGACGGCTTCCAGGTCGCGCGTGCGGATCTGGTGGGCGATGGCGCCGATGTTCGGATAGACGGTGATGCCGCGATCGAAGACGGGCTTCTTCGCCGGCTCCTCGTCGCGGACCTCGCCGATCAGTTCCAGATGCACCTTGATCGGATTGTGGGCATCGTCGAGCCAGATGTCGGAAGGCATCTCGATGGAGGAGACGAGGCCGACGAGCCGGGTCTGGCCGGTGCTTACGGAAATCAGCTTTCCGATGTTCCAGAGGCCGGTGGGCGCGCCTTCGGCGGCGTCGGCGTAGGAGGCGACGACAGCATGCGAGCCGTCGCACTGGATGACGCGGCCCAGCATGCGCGCGTCCGGCTGCCTCGGATCGCGGCGCTCCTGGGCCGTCGCTTCTCCGCGCGCTCCGTCCTCTGCAAACATGGATCGCGTCCCTGTATCTATACCGTCATGTCAGCAACTCTAACGCGATGCCGGTTAAGGACCGGTGAGGCGCGATGGTTCACGGCAAGTAAACAGGGTGGGCCGGGCTGCAGCCGGGCTCGTCCGAATCGCCTCGGGCGCGGCAATTTCAACGTTGACTGCCCGATGCTCCGGCCTTAGTGTCCGCGCCCATGACGACACGGATCATTCTCGTAGTAGGCGCGCGCATGGGCAAGGCGGTGTAACCGCCGGGCGACAGCACCCCATGCGCGACAGACAGGCTCCTCCGGGGGCCTTTTTTATTGCTCGAAACGGAACTACACGGCTTCAAGCGCCTCGGCAGGCGGACAGGAACGGGAACAGGACGATGGACAAGGCTCAGAGCGAGACCGGCAGGCGCGAGATGAGCGGAGCCGAGATGGTCGTGCAGGCGCTGATCGACAACGGCGTCGAGCACATCTTCGGCTATCCCGGCGGTGCGGTGCTTCCGATCTACGATGAACTGTTCCAGCAGGAGGAAGTCCAGCACATCCTCGTCCGCCACGAACAGGGCGCCGGCCACGCGGCGGAAGGCTACGCCCGTTCCACCGGAAAGGCCGGCGTCATGCTCGTCACCTCCGGACCCGGGGCGACGAACGCGGTCACGCCGCTGCAGGACGCGCTGATGGACTCCATCCCGCTGGTCTGCATCACCGGCCAGGTTCCCACATCGCTGATCGGATCGGACGCCTTCCAGGAGTGCGACACCGTCGGCATCACGCGCCCCTGCACGAAGCACAACTGGCTGGTGAAGGACGTCAACGACCTGGCGCGCATCCTGCACGAGGCGTTCCACGTCGCCACCACGGGTCGTCCGGGACCGGTGGTCGTGGACGTTCCGAAGGACGTCCAGTTCGCCATGGGCGTCTACACGCCGCCGCAGACCGCGCCGCGGACCTCGTACCAGCCGAAGGTCCAGGGTGATCTGGAAGCCATCAAGGCGGCGGTGGCGCTGATGGCGACGGCGAAGAAGCCGGTCATCTATTCCGGTGGCGGGGTCATCAATTCCGGAGCCGAGGCGAGCCATCTCCTGCGCGAACTGGTCGACCTGACCGGGTTTCCGATCACCTCCACGCTGATGGGCCTCGGAGCCTATCCGGCGAGCGGCAGGAAGTGGCTGGGCATGCTGGGCATGCACGGCACCTACGAGGCCAACATGGCCATGCACGACTGCGACGTGATGCTGTGCATCGGCGCGCGCTTCGACGACCGCATCACCGGACGTCTGAACGCCTTCTCGCCGAATTCCAAAAAGATCCACATCGACATCGACCCGTCGTCGATCAACAAGAACGTGCGCGTGGACGTGCCGGTCATCGGCGACGTCGGGCGGGTGCTGGAGGACATGGTCCGGCTGTGGCGTGCCACGGTCCGGCAGGACAAGGGCTCGCTGCATCCCTGGCTGGAGCAGATCGAGCGCTGGCGTGCGCGTGACTGCCTCGCCTATCGGCCGAACGACGACGTCATCATGCCCCAATACGCCATCCAGAGGCTCTACGAGGCGACCAAGGACCGCGACACCTACATCACCACCGAGGTCGGGCAGCACCAGATGTGGGCCGCCCAGCACTATGGCTTCGAAAAGCCGAACCGCTGGATGACTTCGGGCGGGCTCGGCACGATGGGCTACGGCCTGCCGGCGGCGCTCGGCGTGCAGATCGCGCATCCCGACGCGCTCGTCATCGACATCGCAGGCGACGCCTCGGTGCAGATGACGATCCAGGAGATGAGCGCGGCCGTGCAGTTCGACGCGCCGATCAAGATCTTCATCCTGAACAATCAGTACATGGGCATGGTCCGCCAGTGGCAGCAACTGCTGCACGGCAACCGGCTGTCGCATTCCTATACCGAAGCGATGCCCGACTTCGTGAAGCTCGCCGAAGCCTATGGCGGCCACGGCATCCGCTGCGAGAAGCCGGGCGACCTCGACGACGCGATTCAGGAAATGATCGACGTGAGGAAGCCGGTGATCTTCGACTGCCGGGTGGCGACGCTCGCGAACTGTTTTCCTATGATCCCGTCGGGCAAGGCGCACAACGAGATGCTGCTGCCCGACGAGGCGACGGACGAGGTGGTCGCGAACGCCATCGACGCCAAGGGCAGGGAACTGGTGTGACTTGAAGTAAGACGCGGTAAGGCGTAGGTGTCTTGCCGTGTCTTACTCGGAGAATGGTCATGAACGCGCGGGCAAGAATTTCCAGCAAGGGCCAGTTGGTGCTGCCGAAGGCGGTGCGCGATGCGTTTGGCCTCGGACCGGGCTCGGAAGTCGATATCGAAAGCGTAGGCGATACGATCGTCCTGAAACCGATCGCCCGCAAGGAGCGCAAGCGCTACTCGATCGACGAGGTCGCCGGCATCTTGAAATACGACGGTCCCCCGGTAACGCTCGAAGACATGGAGCGCGGGATCGAGGAGGAAGCACGGCGGATGTGGAATGCCGAGCGCCGTTGATACGAACGTCCTCGTCCGCTTTCTCGCCGACGACGGCAGCGACCAGGTGAAACCGGCACGGCGCCTCTTCGAAAGCGAACGCGTGTTCATATCCTTGACCGTCATGCTGGAAACCGAATGGGTGCTGAGGAGCAATTTCGGTTTCCAGCGCTCGCAGATCGGCGACGCCTTCGAACGGGTGCTGGGCCTGGGCTCGGCGGAATTCCAGGAGCCGCAAGCCTTGGAGAATGCGGTCGACGCATATCGGTCGGGGATGGATTTCGCCGACGCTCTGCATCTCAACGCCGCGACCGGATGCGACGTTTTCTACACGTTCGACAAGAAACTGATTCGCAAGGCCGAACTAGAATTTCCGGCTGTTTCGGCCAGAGAGCCGTAGCCAGAACCCCTGTCAGGAAGTCATCCATGAACGCCCAGCTCCAGTCCACCGGCTCCGCCTACTTCATCGCCAGCGAGACCGAGAAACCGGTAACCCACACGCTCTCCGTCCTCGTCGACAACGAGCCGGGCGTACTCGCGCGCGTCATCGGCCTGTTTTCGGGGCGCGGCTACAACATCGACAGCCTGACCGTGTCGGAGACCGAACACGAGAAGCATCTCTCGCGCATCACCATCGTGACGCGCGGCACGCCGCACGTGCTGGAGCAGATCAGGCACCAGCTGGAGCGCATCGTACCGGTGCACCGCGTCGTCGATCTCTCCGTCGTGGCGCAGGAGCGCGGCCAGGACCGTCCGCTGGAGCGCGAACTGGCGATGGTGAAGGTGGCGGCGACGGGAGACGACCGCGTCGAGGCGCTGCGCCTGGCCGACGCCTTCCGGGCCCAGGTGATCGACGCCAACACCGAGCACTTCATCTTCGAGATCACCGGACGCGTGACCAAGATCGAGCAGTTCATCGCCATCATGAAGCCGCTGGGTCTCGTCGAGGTCTGCCGCACGGGCGTGGCGGCGATGAACAGGGGGCCGGAAGGGATGTGAGGGAGGCAGGCAGCGATGCTGGTTCCGACTTACAGCGGAGACCAGCATTGCTGAAATCAATCCAGGATACGGATGAGCCGTTCCATAGAACAAAACGAACATGGAACAACGTGCGCGCCCAGTTCCCCGGAACGAGACCCTTCACAGTTGCTTCGGGGTTTTCTGAGCTTCCATAAATCCCAGCACCGATGCAACGGCAGCCAGGGCTATTGGAAATATCGTGAACATTCCGATTCCGAAGCCGAGAAACATGCCCAACGCAGATGCTCCCATCAGCCCGGCACCCATGATCGGGTTGGATTTGACCCATCCGGCTCCAGCAAGGCAGCCGACCGGGGCCGCGACAGCCAGTATCTGATAGATGACGAAGGAGTCACTGGTGCCGGCAGCGGAAGCAAGTGCATTTCCCGCCGATCCCAACGCATAGACGCCAAATCCAACGATCAGCCCCAGTACGCCAGCAATTATTCCCAAGATCATTGATGCATTCATCGGATCGCCTCCATTCCCACGCGCCAATCTTGTGCACGTTAAGGTTGCGGAGTCAATACGATCTTCAACTCAGCGCGGTGTGCTGCCGGAATGGAGGATCGTGCGGAGGCGCAGAACACGTATGCAATGTGCGTGACAGCCAGACTTGCGGCCGCATCGCCGTGCAATTCCAGACCTCCTTGCGACTGCACCTGTCGCTCAGATATCCAGCGCCTCCGCCTGCGCAAATTCCGCCCGTTCCTGGATGAAGCGGAAGCGGGCTTCGGGCTTGGTGCCCATCAGCGCGTCGATGGTCGATTTGGTTGCGGCGGCGTCGTCCGGCACCTCGACGCGAAGCAGCGTGCGCTTCTTCTTGTCCATGGTGGTCTCCTTGAGCTGGGAGGCCATCATCTCGCCGAGACCCTTGAAGCGGCCGATGTCGATCTTGCCCTTGCCGGTGAACTCGGTCCTGAGCAGTTCGTCCTTGTGGGCGTCGTCGCGCGCATAGGCGACCTTGCCGCCCTGGCTGATGCGGTAGAGCGGCGGCACGGCCATGTAGAGGTGGCCGCCGCGCACGAGATCCGGCATCTCCTGATAGAAGAAGGTGATCAGCAGCGAAGCGATGTGGGCGCCGTCGACGTCGGCGTCCGTCATGATGATCACGCGGTCGTAGCGCAGGTCCTCGTCGCGGTATTTCGAGCGGGTGCCGCAGCCGAGCGCCTGGATCAGGTCCGAAATCTGCTGGTTGGCGGCGAGCTTGTCCGAGCCGGCCGATGCGACGTTCAGGATCTTGCCGCGCAGCGGCAGGATCGCCTGGCTAGCGCGGTCGCGCGCCTGCTTGGCCGAGCCGCCGGCAGAATCGCCCTCGACGATGAAGATTTCGGCCCCGGCCGCCGCGTTCTGCGTGCAGTCGGCGAGCTTGCCCGGCAGCCTGAGCTTGCGCACCGCGCTCTTGCGCGAGACTTCCTTTTCCTGGCGCCGCCGCACGCGGTCGTCGGCGCGCGCGATGACCCAGTCCAGCAGCTTGGAGGCTTCCTGCGGGTTGTCGGCCAGCCAGTGGTCGAACTGGTCGCGCACTGCGGATTCCACGATGCGTTGCGCCTCGAGCGTGGCGAGACGGTCCTTGGTCTGGCCGACGAACTCAGGCTCGCGGATGAAGACCGACAGCATGCCGGCGGCCGAGATCATCACGTCCTCCGAGGTGATGATCGAGCCGCGCTTGTTGCCGGTCAGTTCGGAATAGGCGCGCAGGCCGCGCGTCAGCACCGTGCGGAAACCGGCTTCGTGCGTGCCGCCCTCGGGCGTGGGAATGGTGTTGCAGTAGGAATTGACGAAACCGTCGCCGCCGTACCATGTGACGGCCCATTCGACCGAGCCGTGGCCGGCCTGCTTCTCGCCCTTGCCGGAGAAAATCTCGCGCGTAACCTGAAATTCGTCGCCGAGCGAGGCAGCGAGATAATCCTTGAGCCCGCCGGGGAAATGCAACACCGCCTTTGCCGGCGTCTCGTCCTTGCCCTGGATGAGTTCCGGCGCGCAGGACCAGCGGATCTCCACGCCGCCGAACAGGTAGGCCTTTGACCGGGCCATCCGGTAGAGGCGTGCCGGCTCGAACTTCGCGCCCTGGCCGAATATCTGGCCGTCGGGATGGAAGCGCGTGCGGGTGCCGCGCCTGTTCTGGACATCGCCCAGAAGCTCGAGTCCGCCCTGCGGGATGCCGCGTGAGAAACGCTGCCGATAGAGCTTGCGGCCCCGCGCTACCTCGACCTCGAGCACGTCCGACAGCGCATTGACCACGGAAATGCCGACGCCGTGGAGGCCGCCCGAGGTCTCGTAGACTTTCGAATCGAACTTGCCGCCGGCGTGCAGCGTGGTCATGATGACCTCGAGTGCCGACTTGTCCTTGAACTTCGGATGCGGATCGACCGGAATGCCGCGACCGTTGTCGGTGACGGTCAGGAATCCCTCTGCGTCGAGTTCGACCTCGATGAAGGTCGCGTGGCCCGCCACCGCCTCGTCCATCGAGTTGTCGATCACCTCCGCGAAGAGGTGGTGCATGGCCTTGTCGTCGGTGCCGCCGATGTACATGCCCGGGCGCCGGCGGACGGGCTCCAGACCCTCCAGAACCTCGATGTCGGCGGCGCTGTAGCCATCGCTGGCATCTTTCAATGCCGGCTGGGCGCGTGCGGCATTCGCCCTGGGTGCGGCGGACGGGCGCTCGACGGGCGCCTTGTCCTGCGGCTGCGCCCGGTCGAGCGCGGCGAAGAGATCGTTGTTGGTGTCGTCCATGCGGTGCAGATATCCGGTCGGCGAATCACATTCAATAGTGCCACGGAAGCGAGGCCCGGCGATATCGGTTCTGGTTCCGTTCGACCCGTTGTCCCATTCAAATCGAACGAAATTCCTAACCGGCCGATAACCACGGCTCGCGATAGGCGCCCGGTTCGGGCCCCGCGCTCGGCATTTGTTGAGAATTCGCGCGCAGGGTCGGAGCCTATGGATCGAATTGGGCTAGTTCGGGGCTGACGTGAAAAGCAGGATCATCACCATGATCGGAATCGCCGCCGTTTTCGGCGCGATATCGATCTTCGCGGCGGACTTCTGGATCAAGAGCGCCGCCAGCGCACGCACGGCAGAGGTGACCGTCCAGGTTCCGGCTGCGCCCGAGGTGACCTTCGGGACGATCGTGGTGGCCACCCAGCCGCTGCGCTACGGCACGGCGATCGACCGTTCGATGCTTTCGGAGATCGCGTGGCCGCAGAGCGCGCTGCCCGCGGGTGCCTTCGCCAGCATCGACGCGCTTCTCGCCGAGGGAGACAGGGTGGTCCTTTCCCCGGTCGAGATCAGCGAACCGATCCTGCTGTCGAAGCTCTCGGGACCGGACGGCCGCGCGACGCTTTCCAACCTGCTCATGCCCGGAATGCGGGCGGTGACCATCAAGACGGACGAGGTCGCCGGCGTCGGAGGATTCATCACTCCGGGCGACCGGGTGGACATCATGCTGACCCGCGACGCGGGGCGGATCATGGAAGTCGAGCGATCGGCGAAGGACGCGGCCGGTTCGACGGTGACCAGCGAGATCGTGCTCGAGAACGTCAAGGTGCTCACGGTGGGGCAGGGCGCCGACACGCGCGACATCAATCCGAAGGTGGTCAACTCGGTCACCGTGGAGGTGAATGCCGAAGGTGCGCAGAAGATCGCGCTCGCACGCACCATCGGTTCGCTCTCACTGTCTTTGCGCTCGGCTGGGGAGGCGCGGGCGGACAAGGGCGGCGTGATGACGATCTCGGCCTTCGGCGGCTCCGTCGGAGAAGAGATCGCAAGGGCGACAAACGCGGTGGCCGCGGCCGCGAGCGGCGAGAACGAGCCGAAGTTCAAGACCGTGATCGTCACGCGCGGCATCGAGGAAGGTCAGTCCTACAAGGTGCCTGACGCCGATTGAGAGTGGGGGCCGGGAAACCGGCAAGGGGTAGAGAAATGTCGAGGAACCGGAGTGATATTCGAAGCGGCGCGTTGCCGCGTGCCCTGGCGGTTGCAGCGGCGGTGCTGCTCGCGCCGGCCGCGCCTTTTCAGGCGGCCCATGCCGCCGGCGACGTGATCCACGTCTCGTCCACCAATCCGGCTTCGATCAAGATCCCTCGTGGCAAGCCGCAGACCATCAAGACCGCGTCGCCCTTCTACGAGATCGTCATCGGCGATCCGGAGATCGCCAACGTCAATCCGCTGACCGACAGATCCTTCTACGTGCTTGGCAACAAGCTCGGCACCACCGGCATCGCCCTGTTCGACGAGAACAAGCAACTGGTCGGAACGGTCGACATCGAGGTCACGCTCGATACTGGGACGCTGACCGATACCATCCGCCAGGCGGTTCCGGGCACCGACATCAGGGTCGAGTCCGCCAACGGCGTACTGGTCCTGTCGGGGTCGGTGGAAGATGCGGTCGCGGCCGAAAAGGCGACGCGCATCGCGACGCGCTATTCCGACGGCGAGGAGATCATCAATTCCGTCGATATCTCGTCGTCGCAACAGGTCCAGCTCAACGTCCGGTTCGTCGAGATCAACCGGCAGGTCGGACATGAGCTCGGCGCCGCGCTGGGCGTGGCCTATGCGGACGGAAACGGCGGCATCAGCTTCAATTCGAAGCCGAAGGCGTCCTCCAACACGCCGGCGGCACGGATCATCGGAGCGTTGACGACAGGCGGGCTGTCGATAGACCTCGCCATCACGGCGTTGGAGGACAAGGGCATCGCCCGGCGTCTGGCGGAACCGAACCTGATCGCGCGCTCCGGCGAGAAGGCGAGCTTCCTCGCGGGAGGCGAATTCCCGATCCCGGTCGCTCAGGACGCGAACAAGATCACGGTCGACTACAAGAAGTTCGGCGTCAGCCTCGACTTCACGCCGAAGGTGCTGAGCGACGGCCTGATCAGCCTCGACATCGAGCCGGAAGTCTCCTCGGTCGATCCGTCATCCTCCTACAAGATGGGCGACATCGCGATCCCGGGCTTCATCGTCCGCCGGGCGCATACGGCCGTCGACCTCAAGAACGGCCAGAGCTTCATGATCGCGGGCCTGCTGCAGACGCAGAACGACATCACCACCCAGAACGTGCCGGGGCTGTCGAAACTTCCGATTCTGGGCAACCTGTTCTCGTCCAAGGCCTATCAGCGCCGCGAGACCGATCTCGTGATCATCATCACGCCCTATCTGGTGAAGCCGATCGATCCCTCGAAGAAGCCGGTCGTCCCGACCGACCGGACGGCTCCGGCGAGCAGCGTGGATTATTTCCTGGGCAATCAGGACGAGGCACGGGTCGCGGAGGCCCTGCGGGTGCAGGCCGTGGCCTTGCAAGGCGCGGGGGCCGCGTCGAGCGGGCCTGGTCATTTCCTGGAACTGGACTGAGGAGGCCCGAAATGCTCATCCGATCCGCAAGGTTCCTGGCAGCGGCGGCCATGCTCGCCCTTCTTCCTGCCTGCAGCACCTCCGATTACATGCGCGTCGACGGGGTGACGCGGGGCGCAGGAGACGCGATCGCGTCGAACACCGCCATGCAGATGGTCGACCCCTGGCAGCGCGGCGTCGAGGACGCCGACCTGAAGGTACCGTCCGATCGTACCCTTCTGACCACCTCGACGACGAAGGACGCGGACGGTGCGGCGGGCGCGACGGTCAATGACTAGGAGCACGAAATGAGCGCCCAAGCCCAACGCAAGCGCATCGCGCTGGTCTCGACCGATCGTGAGTTCGTCAAGGAGACGCGCGTCGCCTTCGCATCGTCGGATGCGATCGAACTGATCGTCGTCGAAAAGCCGGTTTCGGAACTGCGCGGCGAGGTGCAGCAGGCCGAAGCCGGTGCGATCATCATAGACCTCGACGCCTCCCAGATCGGCGACATCGAGGCGCTGCAAAGGCTGATGCGCAAGCTGGAAGGCCGCGCGCCGGTCGTCGTCGTGACGGCGAACTTCGACGCGGCGGCAGCGCGCATTCTGGTCCAGCTCAAGGTCGCCGATTTCATGGTGAAGCCGGTGACGACCGCCGATCTGGTGCGCTCCTGCATCCGCGCCCTGCACGGGCCGGGCCGCGAGGAGAACCCCGAAGCCCAGATCCACACCTTCGTTCCTGCTGCCGGCGGCGTCGGCAATACCACGCTCGCGCTCCAGACCGCCTTCCAGCTGCACAATTCCGTGCTGCACGGCGCTTCGACCTGCGTCGTGGACCTCAACCTGCAGCAGGGTGCCTGCGCCGAGTATCTCGACCTGGAGCCGCGCTTCGACATCAGCGAGGTGGAGAACCAGCCCGAACGCCTCGACCAGCAGCTGCTCGACGTGATGCTTTCCAAGCACGAGAGCGGATTGTGCGTGCTCGCCGCGCCGATGAGCCCGACCGAAATGCGCACCTTCAACACCGAGATCGTCGTGCGCATGCTCGACCTGGTGTCGGCCTACTTCGACAATGTGGTCATCGACATGCCGCGCACCTGGTTCCCGTGGACGGAAGCGGTCCTGCTGGGGTCCAACAAGCTCTACATCGTCACGGAGATGACGGTGCCGTGCATCCGCCAGACGCAACGGCTAATCCAGGCCTTCAGCCAGACGGTCGGCAGGGAGGTGCGCCCGAGCGTCATCGTCAACCGGTTCGAGCAGCGCCGCTTCGAGGGCGGCGTCAAGCAGGCCGACGTGGAGGAACTGCTGGGCGACCATTTCGCCGGCGGAATATCGAACAACTACAAGCTCGTGCGAGAGGCAGTCGACCGCGGGGTGCCGCTGCACGAGATCGATCCGGAAGCCAACGTCGTCACGGATCTGAAACGCATCATCCTGCCGGACGAGGCGACCGCCACCGCGACCAGATCGCGGTCGCTGTTCGGCTTTCGTCCCGCTTTCCTGAAGAAGACCGGTTGAGAAGGAGCGGCGTTTGAGCATGTCGAGCCGCTTTTCAGCGTTGCAGAGCCGCAGCTCTCAAGTCGAGCGCAAACCGGAGGCACCGCCCGCCGCGCGGGAGAAGCCCGTGGTCATCCCGACCACGCGCAAGCCCGACGCGAAGTCCGATCCGGCGGCCGCCCAGGCGAAGGCGTCGAACCGGGTGGTCGAGGCGCGCGCGCGCATCCACCGCATGCTCATCGAGGAGATCAACCTCGTCGCGCTGGAGAAGCTGCCGCGCGAGGAGATGCGCCGCCAGGTGCATGATTTCGTCTCCGAAAAGACGCGCGAGGAGCGCATGGCGATCAACGTCGCCGAACTCGACGATCTGGTCGACGACATCGTCGACGAGATGGTCGGGCTCGGCCCGCTGGAACCGCTGCTGAAAGACCCCTCGATCAACGACATCCTGATCAACGGCCACGAGAACTGTTTCGTGGAGCGGCACGGCAAGCTCCAGCAGATCCACGTGCCCTTCAAGGACGAGGCGCACCTGTTGCGCATCATCGGCAAGATCGTCGCGGCCGTCGGCCGGCGCGTCGACGAATCCTCGCCGATGGTCGATGCCCGCATGCTCGACGGTTCGCGCTTCAACGCCGCCATCCGGCCGGTCGGCGTCGACGGGCCGCTCGTCTCGATCCGAAAATTCTCCAAGAACAAGCTCGGCCTGCACAAGCTGGTCGAGTTCGGCGCCATAACGCAGGCCATGGCGGAAGTGCTCGCGGCGGCCGTCCACGCCCGCAAGACGACGATCATTTCCGGCGGTACCGGCACCGGCAAGACGACGATGCTGAACGCGCTTTCCGCCTTCATCCCGGAGGACGAGCGCCTGATCACCATCGAGGACGCGGCCGAGCTGCAGCTTCAGCAGCCGCACGTCGCGCGCATGGAGACGCGTCCGCCCAACATCGAGGGCCATGGCGAGATCAGGCAGCGCGACCTCGTGAAGAACGCGCTGCGCATGCGGCCCGACCGGGTAATCCTGGGCGAGTGCCGCGGCGAGGAAGCCTTCGACATGCTGCAGGCGATGAACACCGGCCACGAAGGGTCGATGGCCACCATCCACGCCAATACCCCGCGCGACGCGATCGGCCGTCTTGAGCAGATGCTGGGCATGACCGGCATGCCGATGACGGTCTCCTCTATCCGCAGCCAGATTGCCAGCGCGCTCGACATCATCGTCCAGCTGACGCGTCTTTCCGACGGCAAGCGCAAGGTGACGAGCGTCGCCGAGGTGACCGGCATGGAAGGCGACGTGATCCAGATGCAGGAGATATTCCGGTTCGTGCGCACCGGAACCGAGACGGACGGAAAGATTCTCGGTCATTTCGAGGCGACCGGGATACGGCCGCGTTTCCTCGACGACCTGAAGGCGATGGGCATCGAATTCCCCGGCAAGTATTTCGAGCCGGGACGGCCGCAGGAGTAGGCCGTGATCGAGGAGTTCACGACCGTCCATCTAATCTATGCGGCGGCCGCGATATGCGGGATCCTGATCGCCGAGGCGATCTTTCTGCTCTACGCCGGCCGCAAGGACCGGCGCACGACGATCAACCGGCGCATGACGCTTCAGAACTCGAAGCTCAGCCAGGAGCAGGTGCTGATCCAGCTTCGCAAGGAGCGCGGCGTCGGCAAGTCGCACTCCGTCTTCTCGCTCGGTCGCCTGCGCGACCTGCGCACCCAGTCCGGCCTGGTGACGCCGCTGCCGAAGTTCCTGGTGATGACGTCCGGCGCGGCCTTCTCGCTCGTGCTCCTCGCCATCTATATGGGGCTCTCGATCCGCATCGGCCTGCTGGCTTTTCCGCCGCTCTTGCTGGTGGTGCCCGTGGCGACGCTGAAATTCCTGCGCAAGAAGCGCCACAAGCGCTTCGGCATCCAGTTGCCCGAGGCGCTGGAACTCATCACGCGCAGCCTCAAGGCAGGGCATCCGGTCCCGGTCGCCATATCGATGGTGGCACGCGAAATGCCTGATCCGATCGGCACCGAGTTCGGCCTGATCGCAGACGAGGTCACCTATGGCTCGGATCTTGTGTCGGCGCTCAACAACATGTACCGACGCGTCGGACACGAGGACCTGCCGCTCTTCGTCACCGCCGTCTCGATCCAGAACACGACCGGCGGCAATCTGCGCGAGATACTGGACGGACTGGCCAATGTGATCCGCGAGCGCGGCAAGCTGCGGCGCAAGGTGAAGTCGATCTCGACGGAGGGGCGCATGTCGGCCTACATCCTGACCGCAGTCCCGATGCTTCTCGCGGTCGCCATGACCGCGCTGGTGCCCGACATGTACGGCGAGGTCATCGGCGAGCCGCTCACGTGGTACCTGCTTGCCGGCACGGGTGCCTGGCTGTTCCTCGGCAATTTCATGATGTTCAAGATGGCGAGCTTCCGGTTCTGACATGCTGGACCTGCTCGCACCCCTTGCCGATCTCGGGCCAAAGGCGATGGCGGCGCTCGCGCTGCTTCTCGTGGGCGGCGGTGCGCTCGTATGGCCGGCGCTTTCGGGCGGCGGCGCCAAGAGCGACGTCAAGCGGCGCCTGCGCGTGGAGACGTCGGCGGGCGTCGAGGACCAGAAACAGCAGGAGCGGCGCGTCCGCACGAGCGCGGTCCAGGACAAGGCGGTAAAGACCGCGCAGGAGTTTTACGCCAAGAGCGATCCCGAAAGTGTCGCCCGCATCCGGCTGAAGCTGATCCAGGCCGGCTACATGGATCCGAGCGCCGTCGGCCACTTCTTCGTCCTGCGCTTCGCAGCGCTTGCGGCGGCCGCCGCAACCGGCTTCGTTCTGGTGGAGGTGTTCGGCATCGGGTCCTCGCCCTTCGAGCGCTGGAGCACGATCGGCGGCATTGCGGTCCTGGGCTATTTTCTGCCGGGGCTGGTTCTGTCGCGCATCGTGTCGGCGCGCATGCGCGAATACCGCAACGGCTTCCCGGACTTCATGGACCTGATGATCGTGTGCTGCGACGCGGGCATGAGCATGGAGGCCGGCATCGAGCGGGTGGCGCGCGAGATCTCCGTCACCTATCCCTCGCTCGGCCAGAACCTGCAGCTCGTCTCCATCGAGTTGAGGGCCGGGCGCGGCATGGACGACGCCCTGAAGTCCCTGGGTGACCGGCTGTGCCTCGACGAGGTCCGTTCCTTCGCCACCCTCCTGCAGCAGTCGCGCGAGCTTGGCACCAGCCTTTCGGGGGCGCTGCGCGTCTTTTCCGACGACATGCGCAACAAGCGCATGTCCGTGGCCGAGGAGAAGGCGCATGCGCTTCCGGCCAAGATGTCGGTGCCGGTGACGGTCTGCATCCTGCCGGTCGTCATCCTCATCGCGATCATTCCGGTCATCGTGAAATACTCCGTCGGGATCGAGTGAGACCGCTGGTTAAGCGGGCGTTGCGCTGATCCCGCCAATTCGACAGGGCCGCCGAACGGCGGTTTAAGATGCACCTGATATCGTCCCCGATCGAGGACTTGATTTACGGGGCAGGGGCCATGATCATCCATTCGAGGCAGATCGCTGCCGCCGTCATCGCGACTGCGCTGGCGCTTTCGGGCTGCTCCAGCACGACGGGCGCCATCGACACGACGCAGACCACGGCGATCGCCGGTACGAGCGACGTCAGCGAGCGCGATCTCGCCGCCGGCAAGCTGAACTTCCGCGAGGCGAACTACGGCCTGGCCGAAAAGCACTTCCGCAAGGCGGTGGAACTGCGCGCCGACAATGCCGAAGCATGGTTGGGGCTCGCGGCCGCCTACGACCAGCTCGGACGGTTCGATTTCGCCGACCGCGCCTACGACCAGCTGATCAAGGTGGCTGGACGCCGGCCGCGCGTCGTCTCCAACATGGGGTATTCGCAGTACCTGCGCGGCAATCCGGGAAAGGCGAGGGCACTGCTGGAGGAGGCGCGCCGCTCGCTTCCCGGCGATGCGGTGGTGGAGTCCAACCTAGCGCTGCTCGACAAGGCCTGACGCCTGCCCTCAGTGCGCCCCGGCGCGGGCACGGCGGGCGAATGGTGGACGCAGCCGGCCCATCGCCGCGGCAAGTGCCGCGATCACTGCTGGACGGGCCGGCCTTTCCACGTACTTCCAGACCGAATACGACAGCGCGAGCATGGCGGCGATCACCAAAGCCAGTGCGGCCCAGCGCCCGAATACCGGCGCCATCTCGTTCAGAGCCACGTAGCCGATGTGCTGGTGCAGCAGGTAGAGCGGATATGTGATGCCGCCCAACGCCAGGACGAGCGGGGTCGCCGGAACGGCTCCGCGGAAGCGTATCGCCAGGATCGCGACCAGGTGTAGAGCGGTATTCGCGGCCAAAAGGTTCGGCAACGCGATGGCCTCCCCATAGTGCTCCAGCATCCAGAGCTGTCCCGGCACGAGCATGTTGCAGGAAAGCAGGAAACTGGCGGCGGCGAGCAGGAGCGCTTCCGTCGAACGGCCATGTTTGCAGAGGTGCTGGAGCAGGATGCCGCTTGCGAACCAGGGTGCGTATTCCGTGATGAAGAGCATGCGCACGGCGCCGCTGCCGATGAAGAACTCGTTGAGGGCCGACAGCGTCAGCCAACCGGCGACCAGCGCCAGCTTCCACCTGTCGAAGATGCCGAGGATGAGCGCGAGCGCCACCCAGCCGTAAAAGACGAGTTCCAGCACGATCGACCAGTAGACGCCATCCATGAAGGGCTGGCCGAGCGCCGGGGACAGGATGAGGAGATTGGCCGCGAACTGGGCCGGGCTCGCCGGCAGGCGCGGATCGGCGGCGAACCACAGCACGGCGAAGGTGATGGCCATGCAGACCAGGAAGCCGGGATAGATGCGAGCGAAGCGTGCGATGGCGAAGGATTGCCAGTCCCGGCCCTCCGCCGACCAGGCGATGACAAAGCCGCTGATCAGGAAGAACAGGTGCACACCGAGATAGCCGTAGATCGCGACCGGCGCGGCTTCGGGAAAAGCTGTGTCCAGGTAGGCCTCTCCGGCCGCGCCACGATAGAGATAGTGGAAGCAGAGGACCGCCAGCGCCGCAACGAGACGCAGCAGATCGAGCGTGGCGAAACGGTCGCGCCGTGCGGCGGCCCGGTCGCTCATGCCGGCGGTGCGAGCGCCCAACTCCAAGGATGCAGCCATTCCGGGCTCCCGTCTTCAGGACCCGGAAAATAGCGCCTTCCGCTCCGCGCGCGGAGAGTTCCTTAATTAATCATTAACCGGCCGGTGGCGGCCTGATCGTCGAGCGGTCTCAGGCAGCCTGGCCGTAGAGGTCATAGGCATCTGCATCATCGATCTTGACCGTCACGATGTCGCCGACCCTGAGCGGCCGTCGCGACTGGACATGGACCGTGCCGTCGATCTCCGGCGCATCGTACCTGCTGCGGCCCCTGGCGGCGTTGCCGTTCGCCTCGTCGATGATGACGGGCAGGCGCTTGCCCACCTTCTTCTTCAGGAGGTTGGCGGAGATCTTCTGCTGCCTGGCCATGAAGCGGTTCCAGCGCGCTTCCTTGACCTCGTCGGGCACCTGCGGCAGCCCGAGTTCCTCGGAACGCGCACCCCCCACCGGCTCGTACTTGAAGCAGCCGGCGCGGTCGATCCTGGCTTCGTCCAGCCAGTCGAGCAGCATCTCGAAATCCTCCTCCGTCTCGCCAGGGAAGCCGACGATGAAGGTCGAGCGTAGCGCGAGATCGGGACAAGTCTCGCGCCAGCGGGCGATCCGCTCCAGCGTCTTTTCCTGGTGCGCCGGGCGGCGCATGTTTTTCAGCACCTGCGGCGAGGCGTGCTGGAAGGGGATGTCGAGGTAGGGCAGGATCCGGTTCTCGGCCATCAGCGGGATGACCTCGTCGACGTGCGGGTACGGATAGACGTAGTGCATCCGCACCCAGACGCCGAACTCGCCGAGTTCGCGCGAAAGGTCGAGGAACTTCGCCCGCACCTCGCGGTCGTGCCAGAGGCTGGTCGCGTATTTCAGGTCGACGCCATAGGCGCTCGTGTCCTGGGAGATGACGAGCAGTTCCTTGACGCCCGCCTTCACGAGCTTCTCGGCCTCGCGCAGCACGTCGGCGGCCGGCCGCGAGGCGAGGTCGCCACGCAGCGCCGGAATGATGCAGAAGGAGCAGCGGTTGTTGCAGCCCTCGGAAATCTTCAGATAGGCGTAGTGGCGCGGCGTCAGCTTGACGCCCTGCGGCGGGATCAGGTCGACGAAAGGTTCGTGCGCGGGCGGCGCCGCTTCATGCACCGCGGCCATGACGCTCTCGTAGGCCTGCGGACCCGTGATTGCGAACACGTTCGGATGCTTGTCGCGGATGAGGTCCGGCGTCGCGCCCATGCAGCCTGTGACGATGACCTTGCCGTTCACGGACATCGCCTCGCCGATCGCGGCAAGCGACTCGTCGCGGGCGGAATCGAGGAAGCCGCAGGTGTTGACGACGACGAGGTCGGCGCCGTCGTGCTTGCGGGCGATCTCGTAGCCTTCGGCGCGCAGGCGGGTGAGGATGCGTTCGGAATCGACGAGCGCCTTGGGGCAACCGAGACTGACGAAGGAGACGCGCGGAGCGTTCATTGGGCGGCTTTCGACGATGTGAACGGGAGTTGGGGGCGCCCATAGCACACTTGCCGCGCCGGCGTCATCCGGCCTTGTGCGACAGGTGCGCGCGCCGGCCCCTGGGGATGACCGGTTGGTCCAGCCGGGCTTCGCACCTGTTCGTCAAAGTCCCGAAGCCCTAGAACCGGTTCGTCCCAACCCGCCGCCGGTACGCTTTTCACGATGCGCGGCGGATCGCCTCCAAGGTTTCAGCCGACCGAATGTCCTTCCTCATCTTCATTCGCGACAATGCGCGCTGGCTTGCCGGCGGCTTCCTGATGACCTTCTTCTCGTCCTTCGGGCAGACATTCTTCATCTCGCTCTCGGCCGGCGACATCCGGGCGGAGTACGGGCTCTCGCATGGCGACTTCGGCCTGATCTACATGATCGCCACGCTTGGCAGTGCCCTCACTCTGCCCAAGCTGGGGCAGATCGTGGATCGCTACCCGGCCCGGCAGGTCGCATTCATCATCATGCCCATGCTGGCGCTCGCGGCCGTCATGATGTCGTTCTCGCGAAACATCGTCCTGCTCGCGGTGACGATCTACATGCTGCGGCTGTTCGGGCAGGGAATGATGACGCACAACGCCATGACGGCGATGGCGCGCTGGTTTTCCGGCCAGCGCGGGAGGGCGGTATCGGTGACGACGCTCGGGCACAACACCGGCGAGGCGATCTTCCCGCTGCTCTTCGTCTTCGTTGCCGGCCTGGTCGGCTGGCGCAATTCCTGGCTCGCCGCCGCCGCGGTGCTGGTGCTGCTGGCGCTGCCGGCGATTGCCGGCCTGATCGTGGTCGAGCGGGCCCCGCGCTCCTCCGATCCACAGTCGCGCAAGACGCAGGCGCGCGACTGGACGCGACGCGAAGTGCTGCGCGATCCCTTGTTCTACCTGCTCTTGATGGGGGTGATGGCGCCGGGGTTCATCGGCACGACGATCTTCTTCCACCAGGTATATCTGGTCGAACTGCGCGGCTGGTCGCTCGAATTCTTTGCCACCTCGTTCACTTTCATGGCGGCGATGACGATCACCTTCGCCCTGATCGCCGGACAACTCGTCGACCGGTTCTCCTCCGTCGCGCTGCTGCCGAGCTTTCTCATCCCGCTCGGGCTCTCCTGCCTGACGCTCGGGCTGTTCGAGGGCCAGTGGGCGGCCTTCGCCTTCATGGGCCTGCTCGGGATCTCCTACGGCTTCTCCTCGACCCTGTTCGGTTCGCTGTGGCCGGAGATCTACGGGCTGAGGCACCTCGGCTCGATCCGGGCGATCACGGTGGCCATCCTGGTCTTCGCCACCGCCATGGGGCCGGGCCTCACGGGCTACCTTATCGACGTCGGCATACCGCTGCCGGGGCAGGTCGTGGTCATGGGGCTCTACTGCTTCGCCATGGTGGCGCTCATGACCTACGTCTCCGCCCGCATCAGGGCGCGCGCCTTGCCAGCGCCGCAGGCTTCCGCTACCTCGCGCGGATGACCGTCACCGTCCGCTTCGCTCCCTCGCCGACCGGCAACATCCACATCGGCAACGCGCGCACGGCGCTCTTCAACTGGCTCTACGCCCAGAAGGGCCGCGGGCGCTTCATCCTGCGCTTCGACGACACCGACGCGGCGCGCTCCCGGCAGGAACATGCCGACCAAATCCTCTACGACCTGCACTGGCTGGGCATCTTCCCGGACAGGATCGAATACCAGTCGCAGCGGACCGCCGTCCATGAAGCGGCGGTCGACCGGCTGAAGCGGGCCGGTCTGCTCTATCCCTGCTACGAGACGGCGGAAGAGCTGGAACTCAAGCGCAAGATCAGGCTTTCGCGCAAGCTGCCGCCGATCTACGGGCGCGACGGCCTTGCCCATACCGACGAGGAACGCGCCGGCCTCGAAGCGGAAGGCCGGCGGCCGCACTGGCGCTTCCTGCTGCCGAACTACCAGCGCGACCCGTTCGAGCCGGTGCGGACCGACGTCGTGTGGAACGACGTCGTGCGCGGGCAGGAGACGGTCGATCTCGGATCCCTGTCCGACCCCGTGCTGATCCGCGAGGACGGCTCATACCTCTACACGCTGCCCTCGGTGGCGGACGACGTCGATTTCGGGATCACGCACGTCATCCGGGGCGACGACCATGTAACGAACACCGGAGTGCAGATCGCGCTGTTCAGGGCGCTCGGATCGGAACCGCCGGAGTTCGGGCATCACAACCTCCTGACGACGGCAAGCGGCGAGGGCCTGTCCAAGCGTACCGGCGCCCTGTCGATCAAGAGCCTGCGCGAGGACGGCATCGAGCCGATGGCGATCGCCTCCATGGCGGTGCTGACCGGGACTTCCGGCAACGTGACGACGGAAAACTCGCTGTCGGCTCTCGGGGAGAAGTTCGATCCCGCGGCAACATCGCGTTCGGCCGCGAAATTCGATCCCGCCGATCTCGTGAACCTGAACCGCGCCCTGCTCAAGGCGATGCCGTTCGAGGCGGTGCAGGACCGCCTCGTCGCCCATGGCGTGATGGGTGAGAAGGCCGAGGCCTTCTGGCTGGCCGTGCGCGGCAATCTCGATCGGCTGTCGGATGCACGGCGCTGGTGGCGCATCGTGACTGAAAAGCCGGATACGGGTGCCGACCCCGACCCGGACGACGTCGATTTCCTGCGCCAGGCCTTCGACCTTCTCCCCGAGGAACCGTGGGACCGCGGCACGTTCAAGGCCTGGACCGGTACCGTCCGGAAGGAAACCGGACGCAAGGGCAAGGCCCTGTTCATGCCGATCCGGCTGGCGCTCACGGGCGCGGATTCGGGGCCGGAGCTCGCAGATCTATTGCCGCTTCTGGGTCGGGAAGGAACGCAGGCCCGACGACCCTGACGGTGCGCTCGCCCGGCGGAGGCAGCTTCCTGGGTCCGGCCACCGACGCAGTGATGCCGGACCCGGCACCCCGGGTTCCGAGCAGGCGCCTGATTGCAGCGACGTCCAGGCCGCCTTCGCGATTCGCGATCGTTTCGGGATCGGCCGCAGGATCGGGGCGGGAAAGCGGCATCGGGATCGTCGGCACCGGCGCCGCGACGGGGTCGGCGTGAGACGGCGGCGTCTCGCCGGCAAGGATCGAAAAACCGCTTGCCGCCGCGCAGCTGCAACCCGACGGCCGCTGGTAGCCGGCCTCCCGGTAGCTGAAGGCGGTCGGGAGCTGGGTATAGGGCATGCCGCTCATCGAGACCATCTGGTCCGTCTCTTCCCCAGGCGTTCGATGCATGTAGAGTTCAACCTCGGCGCCGGGGCACATCGCCGAACAGGCGGCGGCATCGCGGTCGAGGTCGTCGGCGCGGGTCGAATAGGCGACGGGGAAGAAATAGCCGTCGCAGGTACGGACGCAGAGCGTGCGGAAGGTGCCCGACTGCTGCGGCTGGATTTCGATCAGGTTGCCGCGCCGGACGACGATGCGGCGGCGGTCCTCGTCGTCGAGCGGGAAACGGCGTGTCTCCCGCTCCCGGTGCTCTTCCTCGGCCCGGCCGCCGAAGAGCTGGTCGAAGAGATTGCGGCTCCGTCCCGCGTCGGCGGCTTCCGAGCGCGCCATCCTCGGGCGCTCGCGGCAGCCGTTCGCGTCGATCGCGGCAAGCAGGCGGGCGCGACCCGCCGTCGAGCCGCCACCGATCTGCCGGTGCTTGCGTTCGAGGGAGGCGAGATTGGCGTGCATCCGCTCCAGCGTGTTGGCAAGCGACTGGCAGGCCCGGCCGGGGTTCCCGCGCGAGAAGAAGCCGCCGCCGCTACCGGCGCGGCGTTGCTGCCGTTCCGCCTTCGCGATCTGGGCCCGCTGTGTCTCGATCGCCTTGTCGTACTGCCTTGCCCGGGCCGACGAACCGCCGGCATTCGTGCTGGCCAGCCGGTTTTCGAGATCGCGGCAGACACGCGTCTGCGCCCCGGCCGTGTCGGGCAGCGAACAGACGGCGAGCGCCGCCACGATCGCCAGCAAGGCGCCGCGCAGCCGGGCCGTCCACCGCTTCCTCATCGCCATCCATCCCCCGGACCTGACCGGTCGGAGCTTGTTTCCGCTCGCAGTTCTCGCGCCGGGAACGATAGGGGATTCAAGTTAACCGTCTCTTTAGGATCATTGCCGCGAAGGCCGCCGGCCTTGCGTCTAGCCTGCCGTCTGCGATGCCTCCACGACTGAAAGCGCTGTCATGTTGACCACCCCGCGCGACGTCACCGACGGCGTGAGGATGTGTGCCGGGCGCGCCGTCCCGAGCAGGATCGGCCCGACGTGAAGCGCATCGGTCATGGATTTCGCCGTGTTGAGCGCGATGTTGGCGGCGTCGAGGTTCGGGAAGACGAGGAGATTGGCTTCGCCCTTCAGCTTGGAATGCGGAAACACGCGGTTGCGCAGCGCCTCCGACAATGCCGAGTCGGCGTGCATCTCGCCGTCCGCCTCGAGTTCCGGGTCGAGTTCGGCCACGAGCGCCGCGGCCTTGCGCATCTTCAGCGTTCCCGGCGTGTCACGCGACCCGAAGTTGGAGAGCGACAAAAGGGCGGCCTTCGGCTCGATGCCGAAGCGCCGGATTTCCTCGGCGGCAAGCACCGTCATCTCGGCGATCTCCTCCGCGCTCGGGTCGACGCTGACATAGGTGTCGGTGAAGAAGGTGACGCCGCGCTGCATGATCAGCATGGACAGCGCCGACAGGTCGCGCACCCCCGGCTTGCGCCCGACGATCAGGTCGACGTTGCGCAGATGCCGCTCGAAGCGTCCTTCCAGGCCGCAGATCATGGCGTCGGCCTCGCCGCGCACCATTGCCAGCGCGGCGATGACGGTGGTGTTGGTGCGCACCAGCGTGCGCGCCGCCTCCTGCGTGATGCCGCGGCGGCCGCCGAGCCGGATCAGAAGATCGACATAGTCGCGGTAGCGCGGATCGTCTTCCGGGTCGATCAGATCGAAATCGGCGCCGGGCCTGATCTTGAGCGCATAGCGCTTGAGGCGCGTCTCGATGACGTTGGGGCGTCCTATCAGGATCGGCTTGGCGATGCCTTCTTCCAGAACCACCTGAGCGGCGCGCAGCACGCGCTCGTCCTCGCCGTCGGCATAGATCACGCGGTTCGCCGCAGCCGTGCGGGCGGCCGAGAAGACCGGCTTCATGACCAGCCCCGAGCGGAAGACGAAGCGGTTCAAGCGGTCGAGATAGGCGTCGATGTCCGTGATCGGCCGGGCCGCCACGCCGGTATCGCAGGCGGCCTTCGCAACAGCCGGCGCGATGCGCAGGATAAGACGCGGATCGAAAGGCGAGGGGATCAGGAAATCAGGCCCGAAGATGGGCGTCTCGGCCGTATAGGCGCGCGCCGCCACATCCGACGGCTCCTCGCGCGCAAGCGCCGCGATGGCCCGGACCGCCGCCATCTTCATCTCCTCGTTGATGGCCGTCGCCCCGACATCGAGCGCGCCGCGGAAGATGTAGGGGAAGCAGAGCACGTTGTTGACCTGGTTCGGGAAATCCGAACGGCCTGTGCAGATCATCGCGTCAGGCCGGGCCTCCCTTGCGAGTTCGGGCATGATTTCGGGAACCGGGTTGGCAAGCGCAAGGATCAGCGGCTTGTCGGCCATGCCCGCCAGCAATTCCGGCTTCAGCACGCCGGCCGCGGACAGACCCAGGAAGATGTCGGCCCCGCCGATCACGTCGGCCAGCGTGCGGGCGTCCGTATCCTTGACATAGGGGTCCTTCCAGCGGTCCATCTCTTCCGTGCGGCCCTGGTGGACGACGCCGAAGCGGTCCGTGACCCAGATGTTCTCCCGTCTCGCGCCGAGCGAGACGAGCAGGTTGAGGCAGGCGAGCGCGGCGGCACCGGCGCCCGACGTGACGATCTTGACGTCTTCGATGCTCTTGCCGGCGAGTTCGAGCCCGTTCAGCACGGCGGCGGCCACGATGATCGCCGTGCCGTGCTGGTCGTCGTGGAAGACCGGGATGTTCATCCGCGCCTTCAACTGCTCCTCGACCTCGAAACATTCCGGCGCCTTGATGTCCTCCAGGTTGATGCCGCCGAAGGTCGGTTCCAGCGCGGCGATGGTGGAAACCATGCGGTCGATCTCCGGCGCGTCGATCTCGATGTCGAAGACGTCGATGCCTGCGAACTTCTTGAACAGCACGGCCTTGCCTTCCATGACCGGCTTGGAGGCCAGCGGCCCGATATTGCCGAGGCCGAGCACGGCGGAGCCGTTGGACACCACACCGACGAGATTGGCGCGCGAGGTGTAGTCGGCCGCCGTCGCGGGATCGTCCCTGATGGCGAGACAGGGTGCTGCCACGCCCGGCGAATAGGCGAGCGCGAGATCGCGCTGGTTGCCGAGCGGCTTGGTCGCCTGGATCTCCAGCTTTCCCGGTGTCGGGTAGCGATGGAAGAAGAGCGCGGCCTCGTCGAGATCGGACGAAGTGGTTGTTTTCTGCTGGGTCATGAAGCCGATTCCGGATGAGATGCCGTCAGACGCACCCGGTCTAGCACGGCACGGCCCGATTTCGAGGCTTTAGCAGGCGAAACAGCTTGGATGGCCGGATCTGTGGCCGTATTCAGCCGCCGACACGCTCCTGCAGCGCCATGGCGCCCTGCGGGGCGCGGATCTTGCCCTCGTGTATGATGTAGACGAACACGTCGCGCGGTTTCTTCTCGATCGTCGCTGTCTGATCGGCGAGCGGCAGGTCGCCCGGCATGCCGCCTTCGGCCCAGGTCTTCGTCCGCGAGGCCCAGGTGTCGAGCTCGGCCGGCGTATAGGCGGTGGGGACGTCGTCTTCGCCCTTCTGGAGCCGCGCATAGACGAAATCCGCCGTCACGTCGGCGATTTCGGGATAGTCGTGGTGGTGCGCGTAGCAGATCGCAGCCCCGTACCTGCGGACCAGCGGGGGGAAGGCGGGGTCGATGAAGGTCGGGTGGCGCACCTCCAGCACGTGGCGCAGCTTCAGGCCGGCGTGCTTTTGCGGCAGGAGCTTGAGGAAGCCCTCGAAGTCCTCCGCCTCGAACTTCTTCGTGTTGGCGAACTGCCAGACGATGGGGCCGAGCTTGTCACCCAGTTCCTCGATCCCCTGCGCGAAGAATTTCTGCATCGACTTGCCTGCGTCGGCCAAGACCTTCCTGTTGGTGACGAAGCGGTTGCCCTTGATCGCAAAGACAAAGCCGTCGGGGCTTTCCGCCGCCCATTTTGCGAAGGTCTCCGGGGTCTGGCCACGGTAATAAGTGCCGTTGACCTCGATCGTCCTCAGCTTGCTCGAGGCGTATTCGAGCTGCCGCTTTTTCGGCAGGTCGGCCGGATAGAAGGTGCCTTCCCACGGCTCGAAGGTCCAGCCGCCGATGCCGCAGCGAATGGTGCCTGTCTTTGTCATCGTCTTCTCCGGGTTATGGCACCGCGTTGATCGCGCAAGTCATTGCGCACCCGGGGCGCAGATGTCCATGGGGCGAAGACGCATGGGGCAAGGTTCCTGACACGCGCCTCCGGCAGGAGGCCGGCGCGCCGGGCTAGGCGCGTTTCCGAAGCGTTAAGCATGCCGTGCGGAGGAGAGGAACCGGCGGGCAATGGCGCCTGTTGAGCCGTGACGCAACGATCACCCAGGAGGGGAACATGTGGAAAGGCGCTCTCATCGCGACGATCCTCGCCGGCGTGGCAGTGCCGGCGGCACCGCCAGCGCAGGCCGGGGAACGGTATCACGGCCACCGCACGCAAGTGATCTATCGTTACCACGAAGGCATGCAGAGGCCGCCCTGGTATCGGCAGCCGCCGTGGATCGGGACGGGTGTGGGGCACTACTACAGCTACCACCCCGATCATGTGCCCGGCTATCCGCACGAGCTGACCGGGTACCCGATACCGATATTCCGGATGAGCGATTCCGACCCCGTGGTCCGCGCCTTCCGCGGCGCACCCTCGGCACACGTGGACTGGTGCAGATCGCGCTACCGCTCCTACGACATGCGCAGCGACACCTACCAGCCCTACGAGGGGCCGCGCCGCTTCTGCATGTCTCCGTTCCGCTGATAGGCCTCG
The DNA here is from genome assembly GCA_963747465.1 of uncultured Alphaproteobacteria bacterium. GTDB lineage: Bacteria > Pseudomonadota > Alphaproteobacteria > Rhizobiales > Rhizobiaceae > Aquibium. Next base: position 340,038 of record CAVVFC010000001.1, on the reverse strand, counting down.
ACCAAACTCGCCTCCTTTCGCATCCGCCCTATGTAGCCGCGCATTGTAAACCGGAGGCGCGGGACGAGGACGGATGAGATCGATTGCAAGGCTGCTGGCGCTGTTTCTCGCGCTCGCTTCGACGGCATTTTTCGGAGCCTCGGCGGCATGCGGGCAGGTGCTCGCGACGGAGACGCTGACGGTCGCGACGCGCGAGGCGCCGCCCTTCTCCATGAAGGATGCCGATGGCAAGTGGACCGGCATCTCCATCGCGCTATGGGAGCATATCGCCGGCGAACTCGGCCTCGATTACCGGCTCGAGGAAGCCTCGCTCGCCGATATGGTCGCCGGTGTCGGGGACGGCCGCTACGACGCCGCCGTCGCCGCGCTGACGATCACGCCCGAGCGCGAGGAGGTCGTCGACTTCTCGCACCCGTTCTACACGACGGGCTTCGGCCTGGCGGTGTCGGGTGAAGGGGTGAACTGGGTGGGCATGCTGTTCGGGCTGTTGTCGTGGCAGTTCCTGCAGGCGGTGCTGCTGCTCGCGGCGGTGATCGCCGCGGTGGGGTTCCTGCTGTGGCTGTTCGAGCACAAGCGCAATGCCGAGGAGTTCGGCGGCAAGTGGTGGAAGGGGCTCGGCTCCGGCTTCTGGCTCTCCGCCGTCACCATGACGACCGTGGGCTACGGCGACAAGGCGCCGCGCACGGCGAGCGGGCGGGTGGTGGCGCTGGTGTGGATGTTCACCGCGATCATCATCACTTCGACGCTGACGGGCATGATCGCCTCGTCGCTGACCGCCGACCGCATCTCGGGTTCCATCCGCGGGCCGGAGGACCTGCCCAAGGCCCGCGTCGGTTCGATCGAAGGCTCGGCTAGCGAGATGTGGCTGGGGGAGCAGCGGGTCGGCTTTCGCGATTTCGACAGCGTCGCCCAGGGCATGGAGGCGGTCTCGGACGGGCGCATCGGGGTGTTCGTCTACGACAAGCCGCTGCTGCAATACCTCGCCGGCAAGATGGACGACGCCGAGGTCGAGGTGCTGCCCGGCACGTTCGGCCGCCAGGATTACGGCATCGCTCTGCCGCAGGGCAGTCCGTTGCGCGAGTCCGTCAATCACGCGCTGCTCACCTATCTGGAGAGCGAGGAATGGGACGCGCTGACCTTCCGGTACCTGGGGGCGCAGGAGTAGCACGGGGCTACGCCCGGGCGATCGCGACATGGCGTTGCGACGGTCGAATCCATCCAGCCGGCAAAGAGTTCGGCCTGTTCCTTCCAGTGGCGCGAGAGCATGCCGTCGTGCGCGATCTCCGAAACAAGTGCGCTCACAAAAAGGTAAACGAGCCCACGGAAGAGGAGGTCGCTGGACTGATAGAGGGCGTTCGAACGATCACGAAGATGCTTCTCTGAATCGAACAAGAACCGCCCGGTATAGCTCCGTTCCTCGGCCACGAGGTCCTGATAGCGTCCCCCGCGACAACGGTTCGCCGCCGCTCATGCCACCTTCGTCAGTTCGAACACTTCGCCGTGGCGGGCGGCGGCGGCGATGTCGCCGCGTCGCAGCGCGCTGCGCACCTCGTCGAGCTTGAGCGCATCGTCGGCGGAGAGATAGGGCCCCCAGTTGGTCGGGTCGTCGGCCTCGTAGATCAGTGTGACCGGTATCTTCGCGACATAGCCACCTTCCTCGACGAGCCGTGTAACCCGTTCACGTCTTGCGTCGGATCGTAAGCTGCTCATCCCATTTTTCCTTTTCAGGCACATAGACCGTCACGAGAACGGCTTGAGCCGCATTTTCGTGGATCATACCCCAAATCGCGTGGATGGGACCACCAGGCAATGCATGCCTTGCAAGGAAGGACGGCCCCATGCGGTCTCTGCGATAGATCTCGATGATCGACCATGATCCGACGCTCGCAAGGATGTCCGAGAGCAAGAGGCCCCGTTCGTCCAGACGCCCCTGAGCATGATCCGAGACCCGGAACCTGCCGCTCTCGATACGCTGGCGTATCCGGTCGACGAGATCGTCCATCCCTACTCCGCCGCCTGCCTCTTGCCCCCCACAGGCCGTCTCTCCAGCAACTCCTTCAAAAACTGCCCGGTATAGCTGCGCTCCACCTCGACCACGTCCTCCGGCCGTCCCGCCGCGACCAGTTCGCCGCCGCCGTCGCCGCCTTCGGGGCCGAGGTCGAGGACCCAGTCGGCGGTCTTGATGACTTCGAGGTTGTGCTCGATGACGACGACGGTGTTGCCCTGGTCGACGAGCTCGTGCAGGACTTCCAGTAGCTTGGCGACGTCGTGGAAGTGCAGGCCGGTGGTGGGTTCGTCGAGGATGTAGAGGGTCTTGCCGGTGGCGCGGCGGGAGAGCTCCTTGGCGAGCTTGATGCGCTGCGCTTCGCCGCCCGACAGCGTCGTGGCCTGCTGGCCGATGTGGATGTAGCCCAGCCCGACCTTCTTCAGCGTCTCCATCTTGTCGCGCACGCTGGGAACGGCGGCGAAGAAGTCGGCACCTTCCTCGACCGTCATGTCGAGCACGTCGGCGATCGACTTGCCCTTGAAGGTGACGTCGAGCGTCTCCCGGTTGTAGCGCTTGCCGTGGCAGACGTCGCAGGTGACGTAGACGTCGGGCAGGAAGTGCATCTCGATCTTGATGACGCCGTCGCCCTGGCAGGCTTCGCAGCGGCCGCCCTTGACGTTGAACGAGAAGCGGCCGGGCTGGTAGCCGCGCGCCTTGGCCTCCGGCAGGCCGGCGAACCAGTCGCGGATCGGCGTGAAGGCGCCGGTGTAGGTGGCGGGGTTGGAGCGCGGCGTGCGGCCGATGGGCGACTGGTCGATATCGATGACCTTGTCGAGGAATTCCAGTCCCTCGATGCGCTCGTGCTCGGCCGGGTGGTCCCTTGAGCCCATGATCCGCCTCGAGGCGGCTTTGAAGAGCGTCTCGATGAGGAAGGTGGACTTGCCGCCGCCCGACACGCCGGTGACGCAGGTGAAGGTGCCGAGAGGAATTTCTGCCGACACGTTCTTCAGGTTGTTGCCGCGCGCGTTGACCACCTTGATGCGGCGGCCCTTCTTGAGCGGGCGGCGCTCTTCGGGCAGCGGGATGGCGAGGTCGCCGGAGAGATACTGCCCGGTGAGCGATTTCGGGTTGGCCATGATTTCGGCCGGCGTGCCCTCGGCCACGATGCGCCCGCCGTGGATGCCCGCCGCGGGTCCCATGTCGACGACGTAGTCGGCGGTACGGATGGCGTCCTCGTCGTGCTCGACCACGACCACGGTGTTGCCGATGTCGCGCAGGTGTTTCAGCGTGTCGAGCAGGCGGGCATTGTCGCGCTGGTGCAGGCCGATCGAGGGCTCGTCGAGAACGTAGAGCACGCCGGTGAGGCCCGAGCCGATCTGCGATGCGAGGCGGATGCGCTGGCTCTCGCCGCCCGACAGCGTGCCGGAATTGCGCGACAGAGCCAGATAGTCGAGGCCGACGTCGTTGAGGAAGCGCAGGCGCTCGCGGATCTCCTTGAGGATGCGCGCGGCGATCTCGTTCTGCTTGGCGTTCATCGCCTGCGGCAGCGTCTCGAACCAGTCGCCGGCCTTGCGGATCGACAGCGCGGTGACCTCGCCGATGTGGCGGCCATCGATCTTGACCGCCAGCGCCTCGGGCTTGAGCCGATAGCCGCTGCAAGCCGGGCAGGGGGTCTCCGACATGTAGCGCTCGATCTCCTCGCGGCTCCAGGCGGATTCGGTCTCCTTCCAGCGCCGCTGCAGGTTGGGGATGACGCCCTCGAAGGTCTTGGTCGTCTTGTAGGAGCGCAGGCCGTCGTCATAGGCGAAGGTGACCTGGCGCGAGCCGGTGCCGTGCAGGATGGCATGGCGCGCCTCGTCCGAGAGATCGGACCAGCGGTCGCCCGGCTTGAATCCGAAAACTTTGCCGAGCGCGTCGAGCGTCTGGCCGTAGTACGGCGAGGTCGAGCGCGCCCACGGCGCCACGGCGCCGGCGCGCAGCGTGAGGTTCTCGTCGGGGATCACGAGGTCGGGATCGATGGCGCGCTGGCTGCCGAGCCCGTCGCAGGTCGGGCAGGCGCCGAAGGGATTGTTGAAGGAGAACAGGCGCGGCTCGATCTCGGAAATGGTGAAGCCGGAGACGGGGCAGGCGAATTTTTCCGAAAACAGCAGGCGCTCGTGAGTGTCGTTGAGCGACTTGTTGGCGCTGCCGCCTTCCGACGTCTCCTCGGCCGGCAGCGGCCGGTCTGCGAATTCGGCGATGGCCAGTCCGTCAGCGAGGCGCAGCGCGGTCTCGACGGAGTCCGCCAGCCGCGCGGCAAGATCGCCGCGCACCACGACGCGATCGACCACGACGTCGATGTCGTGCTTGTACTTCTTGTCCAGCGCCGGCGCGTCGGCGATCTCGTAGAACTGGCCGTCGACCTTGACGCGCTGGAACCCCTTCTTCTGGAGTTCGGCCAGTTCCTTGCGGTACTCGCCCTTGCGGCCGCGCACGATGGGCGCCATGAGGAAGAGACGCGTGCCTTCCTCCAGCGCCAGCACCCGGTCGACCATCTGGGAGACCGTCTGGCTCTCGATCGGCAGGCCGGTGGCCGGCGAATAGGGCACGCCGACGCGCGCATAGAGCAGGCGCATGTAGTCGTAGATCTCGGTGACCGTGCCGACCGTGGAGCGCGGATTGCGCGAGGTGGTCTTCTGCTCGATGGAGATGGCCGGCGAGAGGCCGTCGATCTGGTCGACGTCGGGCTTCTGCATCATCTCCAGGAACTGGCGCGCATAGGCCGACAAGCTCTCGACATAGCGGCGCTGGCCCTCGGCATAGATGGTGTCGAAGGCGAGCGAGGATTTTCCCGAGCCCGACAGGCCGGTCATCACGGTTAGGCTGTCGCGCGGGATGTCGAGGTCGACGTTCTTGAGGTTGTGCTCGCGCGCGCCGCGGATGGAAATGTACTTCTGGTCGGCCATGGCCGGATCGCCGCCTCGTGCTGGTCTGGGGAAAGGAAATGCGGGCAATGCTCCCGCAGCTTCCCTCATGTAGGAATTCTCGCCGCTCCGTCGAGGGATGCGCGCGCACGCCCCGTCGAGTTAGACGCAGTTGCGCCCGCAGGGCAAGCGCAAAGAACAAACGGGCAACGGCCTCCTGACATGGCGGTGTGGAAAACCGTTCGCGTTTTTTTGTGACAGGCGATCACATTTGGCCGGTGCGGCCCGGAAACCGTTGACAGGATCGGCGCGTGGACGCAGAATTCGACATGTCTTTCGCGAACGCCCGTTCGAGGGTCTACCGCATCCACGGGGCCATGGCGGCATCCTCGCAGCGAGGTGCCGCGCAGTCGAGGGCTCGAGCGCGAACAGGCACGACGCAACCGGCAGAGGAGAGAGGCATGACTCCACCGGACAGTACCTTCTGGCTCCGTTCGAATGCAGCGGAGCCACGTCGGACATAAGTGCACGGCGCAGCCGAAGCGCTTGGCAGTGCAGACTGTGACCGTCGTCCCCACCACAATCAGAGACTTCTTGTCGGGCCGTCGGCTGATACCCGCGTAGCGCCCGAGACGATTGCCGGCTTCGAGGCCGGTCACTGGACAGGATCCGGTAAGCCCTGCGTGCACCTGATGCGGCAGGGCTTTTTCGCGGCGGCCACGCGGGAATTCCGGTTCAGGGTCTTCTGTCGACCCGGTGCGGATGTCTGCCCAGCCGCACGGCAATGATGCGCGGTCGTCGGAAAGCAGGGTAGGCCAAGGGCACAACAGGCCGAGACCGCCATGATCCTGGAACTGCATCATGTCCAGCTCGCAATGCCGGAAGGCCGGGAAGGCGACGCGCGGCGCTTCTATGTCGACGTCCTGGGGCTAACCGAAGTCGACAAGCCCGGGGAACTGCGTTCACGCGGGGGCGCATGGTTCGAAAGGGGCAATGTTCGCATCCATTTGGGTGTAGAGACGCCATTTTCGGCGGCCAGAAAGGCGCACCCGGCACTGAGGGTCCAGTCGCTGGAAAGGGCCATCGCCGTCCTCGATGACCACGCCGTTCCTTTCAGAAGGGATGTCGACGTGCCGGGCATCCGACGCATCAACGTCGACGATCCCTTCGGCAACCGACTGGAACTGCTGGAAATCGTCGAGGTGGCGACATCAGCGAGCTGAATCCCGATCTCAGCGACTGCTGAAATCCCTGCCGTCGATTGTGGAACCTGGACCGGATTCCGCCCGGTCCGATGAGCACGGAAGCGGCTCCTGAAGTTGCCACCCGAAAAAAAACATGATCTTGGACTGCATCAGCACTCAGTCGTTTCACCCATCATCCTTCGCGTGGTTCACATGACATTGCCGCACCGGCCGCACGGCGGCCTGCACCACACGGTGCCATTCGTCCTCGCCGCGATTGCGCTGATCGTCTTTGCGACGACCCGGGTGGCGCTCACGCTGGTCAGCCACGACGAGGTTTCCGCCGGCTTCTGGCCCGTCATTGCCGCGCGGGGCCTCTGGTTCGACCTGGTGACGGTCGGCTTCATTCTATCGCCGTTCCTGCTCGCCGGCGCGATCATCCCCGAGCGGGTTCGGTTCACGCGCTTTCACGTCTGGCTGACCAGGTTCGTGGTCTGGCTCGTCACGGCGCTGCTTCTGCTGGCGGCGATAGGCGAATTTTTCTTCTGGGACGAGTTCGGCACGCGCTACAATTTCATCGCGGTCGACTATCTCGTCTACACGCAGGAAGTCCTCGGCAACATCTTCCAGTCCTATCCGGTCAAGACACTTCTGGCGGTGATCGCGGCCGCCGCGGTGTTCGCGGTGATCGCGTTTGGACCGTGGCTGCGCGCCATCGACCGCAGCCCCTATCGCGGGCGGACCCGGCTCGCGCTCGCCGCACTGGCGGTCGCGTGGCCGCTCGGCGGCTACCTGGCCGCCGATGTCGACCAGATGTCCGGGTCGGGCAATGTCTATGCCGACGAACTTTCCGGCAACGGCCTCTACAGCCTGGTGGTCGCCTTCTTCAGGAACGAACTGGACTATGACCGCTTCTATGCGACCATTCCGGACGAGCGCGCACAGAAGATTCTCGACCGGCTGGGGGTCACCGCAGAGACCCCGCAGACGCCGGACACGCTGGCACGGAATGCTGTCGCGACGGCTGCGCCGGCCTATGTGATCCGCAGGCCGCGCAACGTGGTGCTGATCACCGTCGAGAGCCTGTCGGCGGAATTCCTGGGCGCCTATGGCGACACTCGGGGGCTGACGCCCAATCTCGACCGGATCGCCCGTCAGGGCCTCGTCTTCGACCATGTCTTCTCGACCGGCACGCGGACAGTGCGCGGCCTGGAAGCCACGTCCCTGGGCACCCCGCCGGTGCCGGGCCAGGCGATCGTCAGGCGGCCGATGAACGGCCATCTGGCCACCCTGGGAGAGATGCTGGAGCATCAGGGATACGATCCGTACTTCGTCTACGGCGGCAACAGCTTCTTCGACAACATGGGGACCTATTTCGGCGACAACGACTACAAGGTCGTCGACGAGACGGACTTCGCTCCCGACACGGTGGTAATGGAAAACGCGTGGGGCGTGGCCGACGAGGCGCTCTTCACAAACGTCGAGAAGGTGATCGCGGACCACGATTCGGCGCGCCCGTTCTTCGTGCAGGTCATGACGACATCCAATCATCGACCGTACACCTATCCGGACGGGCGGGTCGACATCCTGTCGCCGGGCGGTCGCGAAGGCGCAGTCAAGTACACGGACTACGCGATAGGGCGCTTCATCGAGGAGGCGGCCAAGCAGCCCTGGTTCGAGGACACGCTGTTCGTCATCGTTGCCGACCACTGCGCGTCGGTTGCCGGCAAGGTCGACATGCCGGTCGCGAAATACCGCATTCCCTTGATCTTCTATGCTCCGGGAATCGTCAAGCCGGGACATTTTATCGCCAGGGCAAGCCAGATCGACCTGCCGCCGACGCTGCTCGACATCCTCGGCAAGCCCGGAAGCGCAGCGTTCTTCGGCCGGTCGATGCATGATGAAGCCAATTCCTCCAACCGCACCTTCGTCAGCAACTACGAGTCCCTCGGCTACTACAAGGGTGACACGCTGATCGTGCTGAAACCGAAGAGGGTCGTGGAGAGCTACCGGGTCGATCCTGTAACCCTCGAGACATCGCCGGGGCCGATGGATGATGGCCTGAGGGACGAGGCGATCGCCTACTACCAGACGGCATCTCGCGCGTTCAAGGAGGGCAAGCTGCTCGCGCCCTGGTACCAGGCTGTGAATTGAACCACTGGCGAATAGTGGGCGAACGAAGCGGCGGTTGCGGGCGCGGCAACGGACGGAAATGGCGACATGGCACGGAACAGCGGCCTTGACGGACTGATGAAATGGGCGGCCCGTGAGGAGTGGGCCGGGGCCTTCGACGACGTGATCGACGAGCATATCGTAGAGGTCTGCGAGGAATGGGGCGTCGAGCCGGAGTTCGAGGAACTGGCGGAGATCCTCGGCGAGGACGTCGTCACGACGCTGTGGGGCTGCGCCTTCGAGGACCTGCTCACCCGGCCGGGCGAGGACGGCGAGCGCACCATCGTCGACGACTACCTGAAGCGGCGCGGCTGGAAGGAGAGCGCCGGCAACCGCCGCTACATGGAGGCGCTGCGGGATTCCGTGATGAGCCTCTACGAGGTGAGCGACATCGTGCCGGGCAAGTCTTTCCTGGCGCGCGACCTGATCCGGGGCGGCGAGCCGGTGCGGGTGAGCGAACGCAGTGCGACGCGGGCTTTCAAGCCCTGGGACCGGATTGCCGCGCGCATCGTGGAAGTCTCGGGGCGGCATGTGATGTCGGGCGGCCTCTTGCCGTTCGGCCACGATCTTGCCGCCGAACTGCTGGACGAACTCCGCGCCGACATGGAGGCGGCCAGGGGCGCGACGCAGGAGATGCTGGCCGAGGCTGAGCGCGAGACACAGGCGAAGGGAGAGGCTGGCGAACCCGTCGATGTGGAGGACCTACTCGCTTCCATGGTGCTGGTCACCGCCGCGTCGCTGGTCACCGGGCTTTGGCTGGACGATGCGCTGGAAAGAGTGCTCGGCGAAGAGGGTTCCGAACTGATCAACAGCGATGGCGACGCGGTGGAGTTCCATACGCTGCGCTTCCCGCTGAAGGACGGCGCGTCGGTGGACGAACTGCGCGAGAGGCTGCGCGGCGTGCCCGGCTTTCGCGAGGAGAACGGGGATTTCTGGAACTGGGTGAATACCGAGGAACCGGCCCGCGATGCGGGAAGTCCGCCGCGCGCGAGCGTCGCGCCGAGGGGGCGCATCTATCGTGTGACGATGGACGACGGCGCCGAGGTGCTCGGCAACGTCGCGATCGTCGGCGGCGCGCTCGAGGTCTCCGCCAACTCGGAAAGCCGAGCCGGCGTTGCGCGCGCGCTCGTACACGACGCGGCCGGCGACCTCCTGGGCACCCCGGAACTCACCATCGGGACCCCGCCGGCGGGAATGGGCGAGGCCGATCTGCCGATACCTCAGGAGGAGAAGGCCGCGATCGTCGAGAGATTTCTGCGCGAGCACTACGAGGAGATGCTGGACCAGCCCATCCCAATTCTTGACGGCATGACGCCGCGCGAGGCGGCGGCGCGCCAGGACAGCCGCGCGAAGGCGGCCGCTTGGCTGAAGTTACTCGAGAACGGATCGGCCGGCGCGCCGGGCGCGGAATTCGATTTCACGTGGATGTGGCGCGAACTGGGGATCGAGGATCTGCGCGCCTGACGCGGCTATCGGCCGTCGCGAGGCCGTCCGGTCCCGATCTCCCAGGAAACGCTGCCGGAAATGGTGATGTCCCAGTCGCCGACGCGGATGCTGCCCGGCTGCTCGCCCGCAGGCAAGGCTTCGGTCGGTTCGGGAAGCGGCTCGGACACGGTCGGCGCGATCGACCCTGTGTTCACGCCGGGCAGCCGATCGTCGCCGGAGGTTCGCGGCCTGGCCTCGCTTGCTGCCGCCGGCGCGCACACGAGGGCCAGAACGGGCAGGGCCAGAAGGGCGACAGCCGGGGCTTTGCGCATCTTGCAGCTCTTTCCTGCGTTGGAAGACATGGGTGCCATGTGTGCGTCCGCGGGTGGTCCTCTGTCAACACGGCCGCCCGCGCCTTCCGCCTGCTGCACCCTCTTGCCGGCTGGCGCGAAGCTTGATAGAACATACCAAGAACAAAACACGTGTGGACAGGTACGGGAAATGGCCCGCGGGTCGTGCGGCGACCCCGGACATGGTCTATACAGGCAGGGAAAAGCGAAGCCGGACGGGTTTCGGACAAGCGTGGAGATCGAAAGATGGCAGGAAGCGTCAACAAGGTCATTCTGGTGGGCAACCTGGGCGCCGACCCCGAAATCCGGCGCATGCCATCCGGCGATCCGATCGTGAACCTGAGCGTGGCGACGTCGGAAACCTGGCGCGACAAGAATTCGGGGGACCGCAAGGAAAAGACCGAGTGGCACCGGGTCGTGATTTTCAACGACAACCTCGCAAAGGTGGCCGAGCAGTACCTGAAGAAGGGCATGAAGGTCTACATCGAGGGATCGATCCAGACGCGCAAATGGCAGGACCAGTCCGGCCAGGACCGCTATTCGACGGAGGTCGTGCTGCAGAAGTTCCGCGGCGAATTGCAGATGCTGGATTCGCGCGGCGAGGGGCAGGGCCAGGGCGGCGGCTACTCCGGCGGTCGCGGATCGGACTTCGGGTCCTCCGGCCCGATGGAAGATCGCGGCGGCGGCAGTGGCGGCGGCGGTGGTTTTTCGCGCGAACTGGACGACGAGATCCCGTTCTGACAGGGCGCTTGTCCGGCGGGCGCGGCGGCAGCGGGTTTCGCCTCGCGCTGCATGTGACGGGTCGCGGCGCATCTTCTTGCCGCTCTGGCCGCCGCGCGCCTGGCGGAGCCCCGGCGGCGGCGCATGGGCACTGTCCGGCGGGAGGTCTCGGAGCCTGATCATGTTCCGCTTCATCCATTCCAGCGATCTTCATCTCGGCAAGCGGTTCGGCAGTTTTTCCGGCGACCTGCCGGGGCGCCTGCGCGAGGCGCGTCATGCCGTGATTGCGCGGCTGGCCGAGCATGCGCGCGCGCATGGCGCCTCGACGATCCTGCTTGCCGGCGACACGTTCGACACAGAGACGCCGACGCCCGAAATCCGGCGCCAGGCGCTTGCGGAGATGCGGCATCACGCGCCGCTACGCTGGGTGATCCTGCCTGGCAACCATGATTCCCTGCAGGCGGCGCAACTGTGGACGACGCTGGGTGCGGAGGCCGCCGACAACGTCGTTCTGGCCGTCGAGCCGCGGCCGCACGACCTGGCACCGGGTGTCGTGCTGCTGCCGGCACCCTGCACGAGGCGGCGGCCGGGCCGCGACCTGACCGAATGGATGGACACCGGGCAAACGCCCGAAGGAACGCTCCGCATCGGGCTCGCCCATGGCGCGGTCCAGAGCTTTTCGGAGGAAGACGCCGGCCTCGACGTGATCGCGCCGGACAGGGCGCGGCGGGCGGGCCTGACCTACCTGGCGCTGGGCGACTGGCACGGCGGCGTGGAGATCGAGCCTCGTACCCGCTACAGCGGCACGCCGGAACCGGACCGCTTCAAGCACGACAGGCCCGGCGAGGCGCTGCTCGTCTCGCTCGAGGGGGCAGCAGCGATGCCGCAGGTGACGGCGCTCGAAACCGGCAGCTTTTCCTGGCGCAGCCTCGCGCTCGACCTCGTGGATGGCGACGACGCTGCTGCGAGGCTGGAGGGCATGCTTCCGCAGGCGAGGCTGAGGCGGCAGTCGCTGATCCGCGTCGTCGCCTCGGGCCGGTCGCGGCTCGAAGGGCGCACGGCGCTGGCCGCGGCGATCGGCGAGGCGCTGCCCGACTTTGCCTTCCTGGAACTGGACGACGGCGCGCTCGCGACCGACTGCGAGGCCGGCGACCTCGACCTGATCGACCGCGCGGGCGCGCTGCGCGAGGCCGCCGACGCACTGCTGGCCGACATGAACGATGCCGATCGCTCGGCCGGCGACCGCGAGATCGCGCGCGCGGCCCTGGGAAGGCTCTATGCCTATGCACAGGCGGCCGACGCGTGAAGATATCGGCGCTGAGGCTCTTCAACGTCAAGCGCTTCGCCGGGCGCGGCATCGCGGTGGAAGGCATCGGCGACGGCGTCAACGTTTTGTGCGCGGCCAACGAGTTCGGCAAGTCGACCAGCTTCGAGGCGCTGCATGCGCTGTTCTTCCAGCCGCATTCGAGCACGGCGGTCGACGTGCGCAACCTGCGGCCCTATTCGGGCGGCAATCCGCTGGTCGAGGCCGACATCGCCACGCAGGCGGGGCGCTACCGCATCACCAAGCAGTTCTACGGCGGGCGATCCGCGCGGGTGAGCGAACTCGGCACCGGGCGGCTGGTCGCGCAGGCCGACGAGGCGGAGAACTTCATCGCCAACCTGGTCAGGGGCGGCACGGCGGGACCCGCCGGCTTGTTGTGGGTGCGCCAGGGCATCACCGGAATCGAGAAGCGCAGCAAGTCGGAGGAGGAGGGCGAGACCAGGGTGCGCGCCGGCCTCTTGGAATCGGTGCAGGGTGAAGTCGAGGCGGTGACGGGCGGGCGGCGCATGGCCGACATCATGGCCGCGACCGAGGAGGCCCTGGGCAGGCTGGTGACCGCGACGGGCAGGCCGAAGGCCGGCGAACGCTACGCCGGCGCCATCGAGGAGCGCGAGCAGCTGGAGGCGGAGGAGCGCAAGCTCACCGGCGAGGTCGAAGCGTTGCGCGTGGCGCTCGACCAGCGGGCGGCGGCGGCCAAACGGCTTGCCGAACTCGACCGGGCCGACGACCGGGCCGAACGGGCGAAAGCGGTGGAAACGGCGCAGGCGGCCTTCGACTCGGCCAGGAGCCAGGCAGAACATCTGCGCGCGGCGGAAGCCGAACTGGCACTCGCGCGGGAGCAGCGCGACGGTGTCGAGCGCGAACTCGAGGCGTTCCGGACCGCGATCGAGAGAGCAAAGGAGCTGGACGGCCGGCTCTCCGACGCGCGGCTGAAGCGTTCGGAGGCGGTCGCGCGGCGCGATGCGAGCGCGACGGCGATCGCCAGGGCGCGGGCGGATCTCGAGGCCAGTGAGGCCGCGGAGCAGGAAGCGCGCGCCCTGCTGGCCAGGCTGGACGCGGCGCTGCGCGCGCGCGAGGCCGCCGAACGGCTGGCCGAGATCGAGGTGCGGCTGACGGCGACCGAGGACGCCCGCAGGCAGATCGAGGAGGGCGAGGCGGCGCTCGCGCTGCTGGGCCTTTCGGAGAAGGGCGTGGCGGAACTGGAAGGCCTCGACATCGAGATCGCAAAGCTGCGGGCGGTCGCCGAAGCGGGCCGGCCATCGGTCTCCGTCACCTACGAGGCGGGTGCGACGGCGACCATGAGCATGGAAGGCGCGCCGCTGAAGGACGGCGAGCAGCGCGGCTACGACGGCGAGGCGGAGCTCGTCATCCCCGGGGTCGGCACCGTCAGCCTGAGGACGCGGCGGACGGCAGGAAACGACGACAGGCTGCGGCAGGCGCAGGAGCGGCACCGCGAACTGACCGCCTCGCTGGGCGTGGCCGACCTCGCGGCGGCGCGCAGGCGGCAGATGGAGGCGCAGCAGAAGGGCAGCGAGTTGCGGGAACTGAAGGGCCGCCTGTCGCTTTCGGCGCCGGACGGCTTGCCGAAACTGCGCGAGGAGGTTGCAGCGCGCCGCGCAGCCGCCGGTCAGGCGCTCGAATTGAAGGAGGATCCGGCAGCCGCTCGTGCCGCGCATGCGCAGGCCGAGGAGCGCCGCATGACCGCGCGGCGAGCGCTGCGCGAGGTGGAACCGGCGCAGGCGAATGCCGGCGATGCCGTGGTTATGGCCGAGACCGGCCTTGCCGAACTCGCCGCCGAGCGCGCGCAGGTCGAGGCAGTGCTCGGGCAGACGGAAACACGCGACGAGCGCGAGCGTCAGCTTTCGGAACGGCTCGCCGAGCGCAAGGCGGCACTGGCCCGGCACGAGGCCGCTATCGCGACGTTGCGGGCCAAAGCCGTCGATCTGGCAACCGCTGAAGCGACGCTGCGGCGCGTCCGCTCCGTGGCCGAGGCGGCGGAAAAGGAGACCGGCGGGCTGCGCGAGACGATGGCCGGGCTCGCCGCCGAAATCCGCGCCCGCTCGGATGACGCGGTCGAGGAGAAATGGCGCGAGACCGTCGAGGCGCTCGCGGCCGCGCGAATGCGGGTCGCGGCCTTCGAGAAGGAGGTGGCGGTGCTGCAGCGGCTGCGCGCGGCGCTGGAGACGGCGCGCGGGCATGCCCGCGACACCTACCTGAAGCCGGTGATGAGCGAGTTGCGGCCGCTCCTGGGGCTGCTCTTCGACGACGTCTCGATCACCTTCGACGAAAAGACGCTGCTGCCGCACAAGATCCTGCGCAACGGGCAGGAAGAGGAGGTGGAGCGCCTCAGCGGCGGCATGCGCGAACAGCTTTCCGTGCTGACGCGGCTCGCCTTCGCCCGGCTTCTGGCGCGCGACGGGCGGCCCGCGCCGGTAATCCTGGACGACGCGCTGGTCTATTCAGACGACGACCGCATTGAAAGGATGTTCGACGCGCTCCACCGGCAGGCGCGCGACCAGCAGATCATCGTCTTTTCCTGCCGCCAGCGCGCGTTCCAGAAACTGGGCGGCAACGTGCTGCACGTCGCCGACTGGCAGCCGTAGGGGCGTGAGGTTCGCCGAACCGGCGCGCGGCGTGGCGCGGACAGGCGGCTTCGGCGGTTTACAGCGGGCCGCCGCGTGCGCATTGTCTGCGGTGAACGGAATTCTCGAGGAGCAGCGGATGTCTTGCCGGTGCATCGGCGCTGCCCCTCGTAACAGGGAAACGTCCTGATCCATGTGCCTGCTGTGCGGCCCGGCGCCATCCACATTCGGCGAGTTCGGCATTGCCGAGCGGCCGGCGGAGGAATTTTCCGGCATTTTCTGGGAAGGCGCCCACGAGGACGCCGCCGCCGGAGCGGTCCGTGCCGTGCTCAAGACCGTGCAGGCGCGCGCCGGCGGGGCGACGGCGTCGCTCTGGGACGGCCCGATCGTCGCTGTCTCGTGGAGCGTCGCGCCGGGGTGGTTCCGCACCTTCGTCGGCATCGAGGCCGGCAGGGATGATCCGGCCAAGGACGGCTGGGAGAAACTGACGCTGCCGGCGCAGAAGTACGTCAGCGCGTGGCACGGGGCGCAGGACGGCGACGTGGTGGAGCGCTACGGCCGGATGATAGAATGGGTGCGGATGGTCGGCCACGCACGCGCCGCCGACGGGCCGCACCACCGGGAAGAATATCCGCGCGACGGCGATTTCGACGGCCCGCCGGTGGTGAGGCTGATGCTGCCAGTGGTGTGAGGGACCCTCCCCAGAGGATGTTCAACCGGGTCGAATAGCTGGCGGTGAAAATCTCGGTGGCATTCGCCCGAATAATCCGGCGGCAAATTCCGGGACGATTGCGAAGCCTGGATCTCGGAGAGGACATGAACGTCCTGCTACAACCTCAAACGTCCGCGAATGGATGGAAGACCCCAAATCAATCGAGACGTCGAAGGAACTTGACCAAGGAGAAAATAGGTGTAGCTTATCCAACTAGACCGATCGGTCTAATGAGATTTGGGAATGGGAGAAGCGCAATGCGTGTTGCCAAGGATCAAGTCGACCTCCAGATGCAAATCCCCGGAGCCACTATCCGCCAACGGAAAAACTTCGGCGATGCCACGGGATATGGAGAGCTTAGCGGCGAATATTTCTCGTTGTCGAAGGGCGTAGACACAACTCCGCTCTTGCAGGGTCTGGAGGGGAATGTCTGCCAGTGTCCGCACTGGGGTTTCGTGGTGAAGGGCAGGCTCACGACCATCGACGCGGCGGGCAATCGCGAAACCGCCAGCACCAACGATCTGTTCTATTGGCCGCCCGGCCACAACGTGAAGGTGGACGAGGACGCGGAAATCGTCATGTTCAGTCCGCAGCATCAACACAGCCTCGTGATCGAGCACATGAACTGGGTCGTTGAGGCTGCTAGTCAGGGTGCGCCGTAAAGGATCGTGAATGGAGACAACAACACTCGGCAGCCACGGTCGCGTCCAGGAAATGCATCCGACCAAGCGTCGCCTGATAGATGTCGGGTTGGCTATGCTCCTGAAGCATGGCTACAACGATCTGGGAATTCAGGCACTGCTTGCAGCCACAGGTCTCCCGAAGGGTTCATTTTACCATCACTTCCGGGACAAGGAGGATTTCGCCCTTCAGGTTCTGGACGGCTACATGGTGCAGGTTCACGCCGGCATCGATGATTGTCTTTCCGACAAGACGCGGCCTCCTCTTGCGCGCATCCGGGCCTTCTTCGAATCCACCGGACGATCCTACGGTGAAGAAGGTTACATGGGCTGCCTCATCGGGGGTCTCGGCCAGGAGTTGTCGGGCATCAGCGAACTTTTCAGGCACAAGATCGAAGAATGTTTTGCAGCCATTGCGGCGCGAATGGCTGGTTGCCTGGGGGAGGCTCGTCAGGCCGGAGAGATTCCTTCGGATTGCAATGTCCGCGAGATGGCCGACCTGCTCGTCAATTGCTGGGAGGGTGCGGCTCTGCGCAGCCGTATCCGGAGGAGCCCGGAGTCGCTGAACACGATGCTCGATTTCTATATTCGCGCCGTTGCTGTGGAATGATCGGGAAAGAGGTCCGCAGCGCCTCGATACTTCTCCACCCCGTCCCAGACTTCTGCGACTACGGCCATGGCAGAGGTCAACTTGCGGCGGCATCGCACCTGACTTTTGCGCCCGTTGCCATGTGCTGATTTGCCGGCGCGTTCACAGGCCCGTTTTCAGCCTCGCGGTCGCCGCAGCGGCCACATCGCCAGGATCCCGAGGAACGGACCGGCCGCCATCGCCGCCAGCACGATCGGCCAGCCGAAGGCCAGTGCGACGACCGGCGTGAGTTGCACCGTCGCGATGGTGAGGGCGAAGCCGAGCGCGGTCTGGAAGGTGAGCAGGCTGCCGGCGAGACGCGGCCGGCAGCATTGTCACGCAAGTACCAGGGCGCGGATGCCGTCGGCGACGAACTGCACCGCGAGCGCGGCGAGGATGACGCCGAGCAGCCGCGTCAGGATGGATCGACCGGTCTGGCCAAGAAAGCGGTCGACGCGCTCTGCAAGCAGGAAGACGAGGTAGGTGAGCGCGATCGAGATCAGGATGACGCCGACGAGAACGACCTGGCCGGCGATGCCGTCGAAGGAGCCGGACAGAAGCACGGTCGCCGAGATCGCTCCCGGCCCGGCGATCAGCGGGATGGCGAGCGGGAAGGCGGCGATGTTGTGGATGTGGTCGCGGGTGATGGCAGCGTCGGCGCTCTTTTCCTTCCGCTCGTTGCGGCGCTCGAAGATCATCTCGAAGGCGATGAAGAAGAGCAGCAGCCCGCCCGCGACCCGGAAGGCCGGCAGCGTGATGCCGAAGACCGAGAGGATGACGGCGCCGGCGACGGCGAACAGCGCGAGCACGAGAAAGCCGATGATGGAGGCGCGCAGGCCGACCTGCTGGCGCTCTGAACGGTTCATGCCCTTGGTCAGCGCCAGGAACAACGGCGCCAGTCCCGGCGGGTCGATGGTGACCAGGATGGTCACGAAGGCATTGAAGACGCTGTCGGCGCTCGGCATGGCTGCTCCCCCCGCCGCAATTGCTGAAGCTTACCGTTCATATCGTCCGGCGGTGCGGCAGACCAGTGCCGGAAACGCGAAGCTGTCCTGCGACGTTGCGAAGGCCTCCCCGTGTTCTCCCCGCGAGCGCGGTTTGCACCCACCGGAAACGCTTGTCGAATAGGGAGGGGAAAACTGCCTCCGAAGTTGGAGAAACCGGTGGGCATCCTATATATACGGCCAGTGATTCCTTTGACGATCGTGATCCAGTTTGGCTGACCTTACCACCCCGCGCGGGTCCGATGGCGGACCCAACGGCATAGAGCCGATTTCCATCATCGAGGAGATGCAGCGCAGCTATCTCGATTACGCGATGAGCGTGATCGTGAGCCGCGCGCTGCCCGACGTGCGCGACGGGCTGAAGCCCGTGCACCGGCGCATCCTCTATGCCGCGCACGAGAGCGGCTATCACTGGAATCGCAAGCACGTAAAGTCGGCACGGCCGGTCTCCGACGTGATGGGTAAATACCATCCGCATGGCGACGCCTCGATCTACGACGCCCTCGTGCGCATGGCGCAGGACTGGTCGATGCGCCTGCCGCTCATCGACGGGCAGGGCAATTTCGGTTCGATTGACGGCGATCCCCCGGCGGCCATGCGCTACACCGAGGCGCGGCTGACCAAGGCCGCGCACGAAGTGCTCGAAGACATCGACAAGGACACCGTCGATTTCCAGGACAACTACGACGGTTCCTCGCGCGAGCCGAAGGTGCTGCCGGCGCGCTTTCCCAACCTGCTCGTCAACGGGTCGGGCGGCATTGCCGTCGGCATGGCCACGAACATCCCGCCGCACAATCTGGGCGAGGTCTGCGACGCGGCCATCGCCGTCGTCGACAATCCGGCGATCGACCTGCCGGCGCTGATGGAGATCATACCCGGTCCGGATTTCCCGACCGGCGGCATCATCCTCGGCCGCGCCGGGATCTACAGCGCCTACCAGACCGGGCGCGGCTCCGTCCTGATGCGCGGCAAGGTCGACATCGAGCAGATTCGCGGCGAGCGCGAGGCGATCATCGTCACCGAGGTGCCCTACCAGGTGAACAAGGCGACGATGATCGAGAAGATGGCCGAACTCGTGCGCGACAAGCGCGTCGAGGGCATCTCCGACATCCGCGACGAGAGCGATCGGCAAGGCTATCGCGTCGTCATCGAGCTGAAGCGCGACGCCAATGCCGAGGTCGTGCTCAACCAGCTCTACCGTTACACGCCGCTGCAGACATCGTTCGGCGCCAACATGGTGGCGCTCAACGGCGGCAAGCCGGAGCTGATGAACCTCGTCGATATCCTGAAGGCCTTCGTGTACTTCCGGGAAGACGTTGTCAGCCGGCGGACCAAGTATCTGCTCAGGAAGGCGCGCGAGCGCGCCCACGTGCTCGTCGGCCTGGCCATCGCGGTTGCCAACATCGACGAGGTGATCAAGCTGATCCGCGCTGCGCCCGATCCGCAGACGGCGCGCGAGCAGCTGATGGAGCGGCGCTGGCCTGCCGCCGACGTCGAGGCGCTGATCCGCCTGATCGACGATCCGCGCCACCGCATCAACGAGGACGGCACCTACAACCTCTCGGAAGAGCAGGCCCGCGCGATCCTCGAACTGCGCCTGCAGCGCCTGACCGCGCTCGGGCGCGACGAGATCGCGGACGAACTGAACAAGATCGGCGAGGAGATCCGCGATTACCTCGACATCCTCGGATCGCGCGCCCGCATCCAGCAGATCGTCAAGGACGAGCTTTCCGCCGTGCGCGACGAGTTCGGCACGCCACGGCGCACCGAGATCGTCGAGGGCGGCGCCGACATGGAGGACGAGGACCTCATCCAGCGCGAGGACATGGTCGTCACCGTCAGCCACACCGGCTACATCAAGCGCGTCCCGCTGTCGCTCTATCGGGCGCAGCGGCGTGGCGGCAAGGGCCGCTCGGGCATGTCGACCAAGGACGAGGATTTCGTCACGCGGCTGTTCGTGGCAAACACGCACACGCCCGTGCTGTTCTTCTCCTCGCGCGGCATCGTCTACAAGGAGAAGGTCTGGCGCCTGCCAATCGGCAATCCGCAGTCGCGCGGCAAGGCGCTGATCAACATGCTGCCGCTCGAAAAGGGCGAGCGCATCACCACGATCATGCCGCTGCCGGAGGACGAGGGAAGCTGGGGCGAACTGGACGTGATGTTCGCAACCACGCGCGGCACCGTGCGCCGCAACAAGCTGTCCGATTTCGTCCAGGTGAACCGCAACGGCAAGATCGCCATGAAGCTCGATGAAGGCGACGAGATCCTCGGCGTGGAGACCTGCACGGAAAACGACGACGTCCTGCTGACCGCCGACACCGGACAGTGCATCCGCTTTCCGGTCGCCGACGTCCGGGTCTTTGCCGGGCGCAATTCGGTCGGCGTGCGCGGCATCGCCATGGGCGACAGCGACCGCGCGATCTCCATGACCATCCTGGAGCACGTGGCGGCCGAAGCGTGGGAACGCGCGGCCTATCTCAAGCGCTCGGTCTCGGAGCGCCGCCTGGCGTCGTCCGAGGGCGCCGAGAGCGAGGAGGAGGTGGTGCTGACCAACGAGGAGGTCGGCGAGGTGGGAGAACTCCCCGACGTGCGCTACGAGGAACTGAAGGCGCACGAACAGTTCGTGCTGACCGTGACCGAGTACGGCTACGGCAAGCGGTCGTCCTCCTACGATTTCCGCGTCATCGGGCGCGGCGGCAAAGGCATCCGCGCGACCGACGTCTCCAAGGCCGACGAGATCGGCCGGCTGGTCGCGGCATTCCCGGTCTCGGACGGCGATCAGCTCATGATGGTCTCGAACGGCGGACAGGTCATCCGCGTGCCGGTCGACGGCATCCGCTTCGCCAGCCGCGCAACCAAGGGCGTGACCATCTTCAGCACGGCCGAGGGCGAGCGCGTCGTCTCCGTCGAGCGGATCTCGGAGCCGCAGTCGGAAGAGGAGGCCGAGGCC
Source organism: uncultured Alphaproteobacteria bacterium (assembly GCA_963747465.1). Lineage (GTDB taxonomy): Bacteria > Pseudomonadota > Alphaproteobacteria > Rhizobiales > Rhizobiaceae > Aquibium. The sequence continues at coordinate 319,417 of CAVVFC010000001.1, read as the reverse complement.
GTGGCGGAAGTGGTGGCCTCCGAGACGCCGGAGGCGACGGAGCCGCCGACCTCGACCGAGGAACAATAGGCGAGAGCCTTTGATGCCAAAAAACGGCCGCCCCTTCTCCGGGCGGCCGTTTTCGTCTTCCTGCTTTGAAACCTTGTACTCTGAAACTCTACCGGTTCGAGGCTGCTACTGGTGCAGCCTGTTGAACGGGTTCTTACGCGTCACGCGAACTTCCTGTTTCTGCCGTTGGGCTTCTTCGTAGAAACCGAACGCCGTTGCAATCAGCATGGCGATCGTCATTGCGGCAGCGAGCATCGTGATCAGCATGGCGTCTATCTCCTTGCGGGATGTAACTCACAAAAGCGGGATCGGTTTCAAACGTCTGTGAATTTCCTGGCATAGGCCCGTTGAACCGTAGCTGAGGCGCCCGTTCATCTCCCGTTCATGGAAGGCCGCATCGGCCCCCGCCGATTGCCTTCCCGCCGCTGCCGGACTAGAAGCCCCGCCATGACAAAGCGCGTCGCGATCTATGCCGGTTCCTTCGATCCCCTGACCAACGGGCACCTCGACGTGCTGAAGGGTGCGCTCGCAGTCGCCGACGAGATCATCGTCGCCATCGGCATCCAGCCGGGCAAGACGCCGGTCTTCTCCTTCGAGGAACGGGTCGCGCTGATCCGGGCGGTTGCCGAGAGCGAACTCGCCGACGCCAAGGACAGGCTGCGCGTGGAGGCCTTCAAGGGGCTGCTTGTCGACGCGGCGCGCGAACACGGGGCCTCGATCATGATCCGCGGGCTGCGCGACGGCACCGATCTCGACTACGAGATGCAGATGGCCGGCATGAACGAGACCATGGCGCCGGACCTGCAGACGGTATTCATCCCGGCAAGCCCTTCGGTGCGCACCATTACCGCCACACTCGTGCGCCAGATCGCTGCAATGGGCGGCGAGATCGGTTCCTTCGTGCCGAAGGTGGTCGCGCCGGCTCTGGCCTCTAAGTTCAAGTCCTGACCAAACCAGGGAGTCCATGAAATGCTGTTTTCCAGACTGGCTTCGGCCGCCATCATCTCCGCGGGCCTCGTGTTCGGCGCCGCCGCGGCGGAACCCGAGAACACGCTCATCCTCGAACTCGAGGACGGAAACGTGGTGATTGCGCTGCGTCCGGACCTCGCCCCCAAGCACGTGGAGCGGATCAAGAAACTGGTCCGCGACGGTGAATACGACAACGTCGCCTTCCACCGGGTGATCGACGGATTCATGGCGCAGACCGGCGACGTCGAGTTCGGCGACGTGAAGGACAGCTTCAACGCCGGTCGCGCCGGCACCGGCGGCTCCAGCCTGCCGGACCTGCCGGCGGAATTTTCCGACGAGCACTTCGTGCGCGGCACGGTCGGCATGGCGCGAGCGCAGGATCCCGATTCGGCGAATTCGCAGTTCTTCATCATGTTCGCGCCCGCGCCCAATCTCGACAACGCGTACACGGTCGTTGGCGAGGTCGAGGAGGGCATGGAATACGTCGACCAGATCAAGAAGGGCGATCCGGCGCTGAACGGCGTGGTTTCGGAGCCCGACCGCATCGTCGACGCCCGCATCGCCGCGGACAAGCAGTAGCCGGTGGACCGGCTGCCGAACAAGCATTGCAAACAAGGAACATCATAATGGCGGAAATCAAAGATCCGGAAAACACGATCGTGATGGAGACGACGAAGGGAACCGTCACCATCGAGCTCTTTCCGGACCTCGCCCCCGGCCACGTCGGCCGCATCAAGGAACTGACGCGCGAGGGCGCCTATGACGGCGTGGTCTTCCACCGCGTCATCGACGGCTTCATGGCACAGACCGGCGACGTCAAGTTCGGCAAGTCGGGCGGATCGTCCTTCAACCCGGGCCGCGCCGGCATGGGCGGTTCGGACAAGCCGGACCTGAAGGCCGAGTTCTCCAACATGAACCATGCGCGAGGCACCTGCTCCATGGCCCGTTCGCAGAATCCGAATTCCGCCAATTCGCAGTTCTTCATCTGCTTCGGCGACGCGGGCTTCCTCAACCGGCAGTACACTGTCTGGGGCCAGGTCATCGAAGGCATGGACAACGTCGACAAGATCAAGCGCGGCGAACCCGTGCAGGATCCCGACAAGATCGTGTCGATGAAGGTGGCGGCCGACGTGAAATGATGCGCGGGGCGCTCGCTCTTCTGGCCGGACTGCTGGCGGGGGTGGCCACGACGCCCGCGCTGGCGACGGGAGAGATCGTGTGCACGGGAGAAAACGTGACGGTCGACCTTCTGGTCGGCCGGCTTCCGGTGCTGAACGTGCTTCGCGCGGTGGTCACGATCGGCGACAAGACATGGTCGAGCCAGCCGGACGTCATGCCTGGCGAAGCGATCGCTGTCGGGCATGCGTTCGAGGACGACACCCGGCTGCTGCTCGACCTGACCGACGACAACATCTCGGAGGTGGTCGGCCGGCTACGCGCCTTCACGCTGGAAGAAGGCAAGGACTTCGTCTCCGGCGGCGTCTTCTCGATGAAGGGCGAAGGCGCCTTTCTCGTGGACTGTTCCCTGCGGGGATGAAGGTCGACCTCTTCGATTTCGAACTGCCTGACGAGCGGATTGCGCTGCGTCCGGCGGAGCCGCGCGACGCTGCCCGGTTGCTCGTGGTGCGGCCGGGCGAGGGGCTGCTCGATGCAGCCGTCAGGGACCTTCCGTCGCTGCTTGAAGCCGGCGACGCGCTGGTCTTCAACGACACGAAAGTCATTCCCGCGCAACTGCGCGGGCTCCGGCGCAGGGGCGAGGCGGTGGCGCAGGTCGATGCGACGCTGCACATGCGCGTTGCGCCGGATCGCTGGAAGGCCTTCCTGCGGCCGGGGAAACGGGTGGCCGAGGGCGACCGGATCAGCTTCGGGCACGGCGGCAATGTCTGTCTCGCCGGCACGCTCGACGCCACGGTGGTCGAGAAGGGCGAGGCGGGCGAGGCGCTGCTCGCCTTCGACCTGTCCGGCCCGGTGCTGGACGAGGCGCTGCATGCCGTCGGCCACATTCCGCTGCCACCCTATATCGCCTCGAAACGGGCGGACGACGAGCGCGACCGGATCGACTATCAGACGATCTATGCCCGCGAGGAGGGCGCGGTGGCCGCACCGACCGCCGGGCTGCACTTCACGCCGGCGCTCTTCGAGGCGCTCGATGCGCGGGGCATAGAGCGGCATTTCGTGACGCTGCATGTCGGCGCCGGCACCTTCCTGCCGGTGAAGGCGCAGGATACGGCCGACCATCGTATGCATGCAGAGACGGGTCATGTAGGCGCGGAGACGGCCGCGGCATTGAACGCAGTGCGTGCGCGGGGAGGGCGGGTCGTCTGCATCGGGACCACCTCGCTCCGGCTGCTGGAGAGCGCGGCGGACGAGGAGGGCCAGCTGTCGGCCTGGTCGGGCGCAACCGACATCTTCATCACGCCGGGCTACCGGTTTCGCGCGGTCGATGCGCTGATCACCAACTTCCACCTGCCGCGCTCGACGCTGTTCATGCTGGTGTCGGCGTTTTCCGGGCTTGAGACGATGCGCGGGGCATACGGGCATGCCATCGACAGCGGGTACAGGTTCTATTCGTATGGCGATGCGAGCCTGCTGTTCCGGAACGATGAATGATGGCTGAGAACCCACCCTTCACATTCACCGTCCTCGCCGCCGACGGCGAGGCGAGGCGCGGCGAGATTTCGATGCCGCGCGGAAAAATCCGCACGCCGGCCTTCATGCCGGTCGGCACCGGCGGAACGGTCAAGGCGATGTACATGGACCAGGTGCGCGACCTCGGCTCCGACATCATCCTCGGCAACACCTATCACCTGATGCTGCGGCCGGGCGCGGAGCGCGTCGCGCGGCTCGGCGGCCTGCACGAATTCGCGCGCTGGCCCTGGCCGATCCTGACCGATTCCGGCGGTTTCCAGGTCATGTCGCTGGCGCAGCTTCGAAAGCTCACCGAGAAGGGCGTCACCTTCAAGTCGCACATCGATGGCATCGTCTACGAGATGACGCCGGAGCGCTCGATCGAGATACAGGGGCTGCTCGATTCCGACATCCAGATGCAGCTCGACGAATGCGTGGCGCTGCCCGCCGACCCCGTCGAGATCGAACGCGCGATGGAGCTTTCGCTGCGCTGGGCCGAGCGCTGCGAGACGGCTTTCGGCGAGCAGCCGGGCAGGGCGATGTTCGGTATCGTTCAGGGCGGCGACGTTCCCGGCCTGCGGGTTCGATCGGCGGAGGCACTCAAGGGCATGGACCTGAAGGGCTACGCCGTCGGGGGGCTTGCCGTCGGAGAACCGCAGGCGGTGATGCTGGAGATGCTGGAGGCGACGTGCCCGGTGCTTCCGGCGGAGAAGCCGCGCTACCTGATGGGTGTCGGAACGCCTGACGATATCGTCAGGTCGGTCATGCGCGGCATCGACATGTTCGATTGCGTGATGCCGACGCGCGCTGGCCGCCATGGCCTCGCCTACACGCGCCGCGGCAAGATCAACCTGAAGAACGCCCGCCATGCCGAGGACCCGCGTCCGCTGGACGAGGAGAGCGACTGCCCGGCCGCGCGGGACTATTCGCGCGCCTATCTGCATCACCTCGTCAAGTCGGGCGAAAACCTCGCCGGCATGCTGCTCACCTGGAACAATCTGTCCTATTACCAGGACCTCATGCAGGGCATCCGCGAGGCGATCGAAGCAGGCCGGATGGCCGAATTCGCCGGCGAGACGTCGGAGCAATGGGCAAGGGGTGATCTCCCGCCGCGCTGACTGCGTAGCTTCCCTGCCGCCGACATCCCGCGACGGCGTCGAGAAAGGAAGCTCCGCCATGAAGTACCTCGCAGGCTACGGCATGGCCGTCGTGCTCTTCCTCGTCCTCGACGCGATCTGGCTCGGGCTGATAGCGCGCGGCTTCTATTCGGCGCGGATGGGCGATCTGTTGCTGGAACAGCCGCGCTGGGGCGTCGCCGTCGTCTTCTACGCCGTCTTCGTGATCGGGCTCGTCTGGTTCGCGGTCAGCGCCGGCATGGCGGACGGCAACTGGGCGACGGCGGCGCTCAACGGCGCCTTGTTCGGGTTCTTCTGCTATCTCACCTACGACGCGACGAACGTCGCGGTGCTGAAGGGCTACGATCCGGTCGTCGCGGTGGTCGACACGGTCTGGGGCACGGTGCTCAGCGGCACGGTGGCCGGCGGGACCGTGGTGCTGTTGAAGGTGTTTGGCTGGGTCGAAGCGGCGTGAGCGCAGGGCGCGGGCGTGGTTGTTGCGGAACGATGCCGGGCTGAGCATGGTGTAGTGTCCGGAACACATGCCGCGCTGCCACCGATTGGTGGCTCGAGGCGTCGTTGATGCATCTCGGATATCGTCCTATCGGTTCACTCCGGTACGATACCGGGATGGCAGTCGAACAGAGTTCGGTCAGGTGCTGAGCGCGTTGGAGGCGCGCAGGCTGCAGCCGGTGATGCGCCAGATGCCGTCCGGCTGGAGTTCCAGGGTGTAGACCGCCTCGTAGTTCTTGCCGTCGGGCCCGACCAGCAGGACCTGCTGGATGATCGATGTCGCGCTCAGCTCCTGCGATTTGCCGAAGGCATAGTTCTGCGGCCGCCGGACCGGCATGTAGGTGCCCTCGACCATGCCCATGAAGGCCTCCACGGTGGGGAACATCCGCGTGATGTTCGGCGCGGCGAAGGCATAGGCACCGCTTCCGTCGTCGGCCAGGAAGGCCTTGAGCTGACCGTCGATCGCGCCCCTGGCGCCAGCGATCTCGGCTTCGCCCGCAGCGGCGGGAGCCATTGCCAGACCCGCCAGAAAAACGAGTGCAGTGTTCAATCTGGGCATGTCGCAATCTCCTCCAGGTGTTGCTTCGCGGATGTGCCGACGATCGCCGGTACGATGACAGATACGGCAAAAGTCGTCGCATGGTTTCGCCCTGTCTGGCCGGTCGGCAATCCGGCGACCAGTCTGCCGCAATTTTCGGCAGTGGTCACCAGAAGTGCGAAAAGGAACCGTTTCGCGGGGATTGCGCTTGATTTCCTTTGTCAAAGCCTTTGAAATGGCCATCACAGGGGAGTTGCCGCGTGGTTGCGTTCGACGAGATGCGGCCGGACGGAGCGGAGATCCGCGAACCGTACCGGGGTTACGACGGCTGGCTGCAGACGCAGGATGCAGCACGGTTGACGGAGAAGATGACCGATGCGGAGCGCGTTTTCCGCAGGACCGGCATCACCTTCAACGTCTACGGGCAGACCGAGGCGGCCGAACGCCTGATCCCGTTCGACATCGTTCCGCGTATCATTTCCGGGCGCGAGTGGCGACGCCTGACGCAGGGCATCGAACAGCGGGTGATGGCGCTGAACGCCTTCCTTGACGACATCTACCACCGCCAGGAGATCCTGCGCGCCGGCCGCATTCCCAGAGATCTGATCGCCGGCAACGAGGCGTTCCTGCCCGAGATGATCGGCGTTCGTCCGCCGGGCGGGGTCTATACGCACATCATCGGCGTCGACATCGTGCGCACCGGCGAGGACGAGTTCTTCGTGCTCGAGGACAATGCGCGCACGCCCTCGGGCGTCTCCTACATGCTGGAGAACCGCGAAACGATGATGCAGCTCTTCCCGGAGCTGTTCCAGTCGATCAAGGTGCGCCCGGTCGAGAACTATCCGCAGCTGCTGCGCCAGTCCCTCTCGAGGGTTCGCCCGGACGGCTGCAACAAGGAGGCGCCACGCGTCGCGGTGCTGACGCCCGGCATCTACAATTCCGCCTATTTCGAGCACGCCTTCCTGGCTGACCAGATGGGGGTGGAACTCGTCGAGGGCTCGGACCTGCGCGTGGTCGACGGCTGCGTGGCGATGCGCACGACCGAAGGCTACAAGGAGATCGATGTGCTCTACCGGCGCGTCGACGACGATTTTCTCGACCCGCTGACCTTCCGTCCGGACTCCACGCTCGGCGTGGCCGGCATCATGGACGTCTACCGGGCCGGCAACATCACCATCGCCAACGCGCCGGGCACCGGCATAGCCGACGACAAGGCCATCTATTCCTACATGCCCGAGATCGTCGAGTTCTACACCGGCCGCCGCGCGATCCTCGGCAACATCCCGACCTGGCGCTGCTCGGAGGACGACAGCCTGAAATACGTGACCGAGAACCTGCACGAACTCGTGGTGAAGGAAGTGCACGGATCGGGTGGCTACGGAATGCTGGTCGGGCCGGCCGCGTCGAAGAAGGAACGCGAGGCGTTCGCGGCCAAGCTGAAGGCCCGGCCCGGCAACTACATCGCCCAGCCGACGCTGGCGCTTTCGACCTGTCCGATCCTGTCGGAAGCCGGGCTGTCGCCGCGGCACGTCGACCTGAGGCCTTTCGTGCTGGTCTCGGACAAGGTCCAGATCGTGCCGGGGGGACTGACGCGCGTCGCCCTGAAGGAAGGCTCGCTGGTGGTCAACTCCTCGCAGGGAGGCGGGACGAAGGACACCTGGGTGCTGGATGATTAGTGAGGAAAGGCAGTCGGCAGTCGGCAGTCGGCAGTCGGAATACTCCGGCCGCGGTACTCCGGTCAGCTCATACCGCGATCTGCGGGTCTGGAAGCTGTCGATCGACCTGGCAGTCGAATGCTACGAGGCGACCAAAAGCTTCCCTCCGCCAGAGCTCTACGGCCTTACCTCACAGATAAGACGATCGGCCACCTCGATAGCCGCGAACATCTCCGAAGGTTACGGGCGTGAGAACAAAGGGTCTTATGTCCAGTTCCTGAGAATTGCCCAGGGGTCGCTCAAGGAACTGGAGACGCACCTGATCGTCTCGCGGCGGCTCGGCTTTCTTGATCCCGGCACTGAGGAAGTACTGCTTTCAAGGACCGAGGACGTCGGAAAGATGCTCCGCGCATTGATCCGCAGCCTGGAGAGGGCAGCATCGACGAATTCGCCCGCCAGTGGACACCCGACTGCCGACTGCCGACTGCCGACTGCCCCACAGCGTTTGGAGCCCGCTGATGCTTCTCGGACGCACCGCCAACGGCCTCTACTGGATGAACCGCTACATCGAGCGCAGCGAAAACACGGCGCGGCTCGTCGATGCCGGGCTGCGGCTGGCGCTGACGCGCACGGCCGACGCGTCCGACGAATGGAAATCCATCGTCGCGAGCGCCGGCGCGGCCAACGCTTTCCGCGAGCGCCACTCCGAGTTCACCGCCGAGACCGTCTCGGATTTCCTGCTGCGCGATCCGTCGAACTCGGGCAGCGTGATCTCGGCGATGGAGTCGGCGCGCAACAACGGCCGCATGGTGCGCACGGCGCTGACGCGCGAGACCTGGGAGAGCCTCAACGACGGCTGGATGTCGATCAAGCGGATGCTGGCCAGGCCTATCGACGGGCGCAACCTGCCGGCGATCCTCGACGCGATCAAGCGCGAGACGGCCATCATCCGCGGCTCCTTCCACGGCACCATGCTGCGCAACGAGATCTTCGATTTCTCGCAGATCGGCACTTTCGTCGAGCGGGCCGACAACACCGCGCGCATTCTCGACGTGAAGTATTACGTGCTCCTGCCGTCGGTCTCCTGGGTCGGTTCCACGCTCGACAACTACCAGTGGGAATCCATCTTGCGCTCGGTTTCGGCGCATCGCTCGTATCGCTGGGTCTACGAGGGCGACTACAAGCCGACGCTGATCGCGGACTACCTGATCCTCAACGGCCGCATGCCGCGCTCGCTCGCCTTCTGCTACCGCAACATCGCGGAGAGCCTGAATTTCCTTGCCTCCGACTACGCCGCCCGTCATTCCTGCCACGATAGCGTGGAAACGATATCGGCGAAGCTCAAGGTCAGCTCCATCAAGGAGGTCTTCGACCAGGGGCTGCACGAGTTCATTACCGACTTCATCAACGACAACAATCGTCTGGGCAACGAGATCGCCCAGAATTACCGCTTCTACTGAGCGGCCGAGCGGAAGACAGGCATGCGTCTCAAGATCACGCACCGCACCGAGTACCGCTACGACGCGCCGCTGGGATATGCCCTCCAGAGATTGCGGCTGACGCCCTACAGCGGCGGCGCACAGACTGTCCATTCCTGGAGGCTCTCGATCGAAGGCGCGCGCGAGGAGGTGCGCTTCGTCGACCAGTTCGCCAACGAGACCATCCTGATCAGCGCCGAGGGCGGACGGCTCGCCATCTCGGTGGAGGCGAAGGGCGACGTCGAGACGAGGAACACCGCCGGGGTCACGGGCCAGCACAGGGGCTTCGCGCCGCTCTGGCTGTTCCAGCACCAGACGGCGCTGACGGCGCCGGGGGAAGGCGTCGAGGGGCTGGCGACGTCGATCGGCGACGGCAGCGACCTCGACCGGCTCCACCGGCTGATGACGGACGTGGCCGGAACGGTCGCCTACGTGACGGGAAGCACCGACGTCGCAACGTCTGCCGAAGATGCGCTGGCGCGCAGGTCGGGCGTCTGCCAGGACCACGCGCACGTCTTCATCGCCGCGGCACGGCGGCTCGGCTTCCCCGCGCGCTACATCAGCGGCTATCTCTCGACGGAGGAAGCCAACGGCCACGCCGCGAGCCACGCCTGGGCGGAAGCGCATGTGGAGACGATCGGGTGGGTGGGGTTCGACCCCTCGAACGGGATCTCGCCCGACGAGCGCTACGTGCGGCTCGCCACCGGGCGCGACTATCGCGACGCCACGCCCGTCTCAGGTATCCGGCTGGGCCAGGCGGACGAACATCTTGCGGTAAGCGTCACAGTCGAGCAGTAATCGCGCTGGTATTTTTTCTGGCTCGATTCGATTCATGACATACTGCGTTGCGATCAAGTTGGACCGGGGGCTGGCATTCATGTCGGATACCCGAACCAACGCCGGGATCGACAGCATTTCGACGTTCCGCAAGATGTTCACCTGGTCGAACCCGGGCGAACGCGTGATCGTGCTGCTCACGGCCGGCAACCTCGCAACCACCCAGGCTGTGATCAGCCTTCTCGACGAGCGCTCCAAGGCGCCTTCCGAGCGGGCGCCCTCCCTGCTCGACACGCCCTCGATGTTCCAGACCGCGCGCGTGGTGGGGAACCTGGTCAAGGAGGTCATCGTCGGCTCGACCCCGACCGGGCAGAGCCAGGATTCCTTCGGCGCGTCCTTCATTCTGGGCGGACAGATCAAGGGCAGCCAGCCGCGGCTCTTCATGATCTATCCCGAAGGCAATTTCATCGAGGCGAGCGGCGACACACCGTTCTTCCAGGTGGGCGAGACGAAATACGGCAAGCCGATCCTCATCCGCGCCTACGATCCGAAGATGAGCTTCGCCGAGGCGGCGAAGCTGCTCATGGTCTCGTTCGATTCCACGGTGAAGTCGAACCTGTCGGTCGGCCTGCCGCTGGACATGCTGTTTTACGAGCGCGACACCTTCGAGGTGGGATTCCAGAAGCGCATCAGCGCCGATGATCCCTACTACAGGACGATCTCCGACGGATGGTCCAACGCCTTGCGGAACGCCTTCAGCAAGCTGCCCGATTTCGAAATCTCATGAACGGGTTGCGGTGCCGAGTTCGTTGAGTTCCTGAAGCATATCGAGCAGCGCCTCGATGCGCTCGCGGCCGAGCCGCGCTTCCATCTCCTCATAGACCGCGCGGCTCTCGGGCGTCACCTCGCGGATGAAGTCCAGCCCGTGCTGCGTGATCTCGATGACGACGCGGCGGGCATCGTTCTGGTCGCGCTTGCGGGACAGGACGCCGCGATCCTCCAGCGTCCTGATGATGCGGGTGAGGCTCGGCGGGAGAAGACAGGTCCGGGCGGCCAGTTCGGTGGCGTCCAGCCCGCCAGCCTCTGCCAGCACGCGGACGACGCGCCATTGCTGCTCGGTGATGTCGTGGGCGGCCAGGAGCGGCCGGAAATGCGACATAACGGCCTCCCGCGCCCGCAGGAGCGCAATGGGAAGGGAGCGGTTGGTGTCACGCGGAACGAGCAGGTCCGCGTGCTTGTCTCTTCGCTGTTCGGGCATCGCTCTCGGATCGGGATGATTTAGGGCTGGTCCGCACAGGCATAGTCGATCACGCATCCGAACGGAAATGCGATCTGGTCGCACCCTGTGGTGATGACATCGGGCGGAGCGGCGCGATAGATGGTCTCGAAACCGGGGAGGGAATGGAATGGACAGCGACGAATTCCGGCAGTGGTCGCACCGGGCAGCCGACTGGGGCGCGGACTACCGCGAGACGCTGCGCGACCGCCCCGTACGCGCGCAGACCGCCCCGGGCGAAATCGCGGCCACGGTTCCCGACGCTCCGCCGGAAGCGGCCGAACCGATGGAAACGATCTTCGCGGATTTCCAGGAAAAGATCCTGCCGGGCATGACGCACTGGCAGCATCCGCGCTTCTTCGCCTATTTCCCGGCCAATGCGGCGCCCGTCTCGGTGGTTGCCGAGTATCTGGTAACTGCGATGGCGGCGCAGTGCATGCTGTGGCAGACGTCACCGGCGGCGACCGAACTCGAGACCAAGGTTCTCGACTGGCTGCGCCAGGCTCTCGGGCTTCCTGCGGGCTTCGCGGGCGTGATCCAGGATTCGGCTTCGTCGGCCACCCTGTCGGCGGTCCTCGTGATGCGCGAACGCGCGCTGCAGTGGCGGGGCAACAGCCAGGGTCTGCCGGGCCAGAAGAAGCTGCGGATCTACTCCTCCGACCAGGTGCACACCTCGATCGACCGCGCCATCTGGGTGTCCGGCATCGGGCAGGACAACCTCGTGCGCATTCCCACGGACGGCCGTTTGCGCAGCATGGATTGCGCCGCGCTGGAACAGGCGATCGAGGCGGACAGGGCAGCCGGACACCTGCCGGCGGGCATCATCGCGTGCGTCGGCGGGACGAGCGTGGGCAGTACGGATGACATCGAGGCCGTCTGCGCCGTTGCCAGGCGGCACGGGCTCTACGTTCATGTCGACGCGGCGTGGGCCGGATCGGCGATGATCTGCCCGGAGTTCCGGGATCTCTGGGAAGGGATCGGGCAGGCCGATTCCATCGTTTTCAACCCGCACAAGTGGCTGGGGGCGCAGTTCGACTGCTCGGTCCATTTCGTGCGCGAGCCCGATACGCTGGTAAAGACGCTCGCGATCCAGCCCGAATATCTGAAGACGCACGGAAAGGACGGGCTCATCAACTATTCCGAATGGACGGTGCCGCTCGGGCGGCGCTTCCGCGCTCTGAAGCTCTGGTTCCTAATACGTGCGCACGGACTGGATGGACTGCGCACGATGATCCGCAATCACGTCGCCTGGGCCCGGACGCTTGCCCGCAGGATCGCTGCCGAACCCGATTTCGAACTGGTCACCGAGCCAATCCTGTCGCTGTTCAGCTTCCGGCATCGCGCGCCGGAGGGAACCGATGCCGATGCGCACAACCTGGCGCTCGTCAACAGGATCAACGACATCGGGCGGATCTATCTCACCCAGACGCGGGTGGAGGGGCGCGTGGCGATCCGTTTCCAGGCCGGGCAGTTCGAGGCGACGGAGGCGGACGTCGATGCCGCCTTCGACGCGATCATGGACGCAGCGCGCGCACCGGACTGAACCCGGCCTGAGAAATCGCTTGCCAAGACGTCTCTTTCGTTTTCTTGTTCAGGAAACGAAAACGAAAGCCGGGAGGGCAAACCATGTTTCTGTCACCGCGCCACGCGGCCATCATGGAGATGGCCAAGGAGCACGGGCGCGTCCTGGTCGACGACCTCGCGGCGCATTTCAACGTCACGCCGCAGACGATCCGCAAGGATCTCAACGATATGTGCGACCAGCGCCTGCTGACGCGGGTGCATGGCGGGGCGCTGTTCCCGTCCGGTATCGAAAACATGGAGTACGAGGCGCGGCGCAAGATCGCCTCGGACGAGAAGGATGCGATCGGCAAGACGGCGGCGAAACTCATTCCCGACAACGCCTCGCTGTTCATCAACATCGGCACCACCACCGAGGCGGTATCGAAAGCCCTGCTCGATCACAACGGATTGATGGTCATCACCAACAACATCAACGTTGCCAACAGGATGCGCGTCTATCCTACGATGGAGGTGGTGATCGCCGGGGGGGTCGTGCGCGGATCGGACGGCGGCATCGTCGGCGAGGCGGCGGTGGATTTCATCCGGCAGTTCAAGGTCGACTATGCGGTGATCGGCTCGTCGGCGATCGACCATGACGGAGCGCTGCTCGACTTCGATTTCCGTGAGGTGAAGGTGGCGCAGGCGATCATCGCCAATGCTAGGCACGTCATCCTGGTCGCCGATGGCACCAAGTTCGAGCGAACCGCGCCGGTGCGGATCGGGCATCTGTCTCAGGTGAACACCTTCATCACGGACCGCTGCGAGATCGCCTCCGTGCGTCGCATCTGCGAGGAATCCGAGGTGCGCCTGATTGAAACCACGCGGGTTTCGCAACCGGCCTGAAGCTTCCGTCTTTTTTCGTTTGACATTCGAGTGGATTTCGAATTCCCTCTGTCTCGCGCTTTCGACGACAATAATTGCTGCAATGCGAAAGCCACGGAGGACATGTGGACGGCGAGGGGATCTACGACATCCTTGTCATTGGCGGGGGCATCAACGGCTGCGGCATCGCGCGGGATGCGGCTGGCCGCGGCTACTCCGTCTTCCTCGCCGAGATGAACGATCTCGCCAGCGGCACGTCCTCCTGTGCGACCAAGCTGATCCACGGCGGCCTGCGCTATCTCGAGCACTACGAGTTCCGGCTGGTACGCGAAGCGCTGATGGAGCGCGAGGTGCTGTGGAGGGCCGCGCCGCACATCATCTGGCCAATGCGATTCGTGCTGCCGCATCACAAGGGGCTGCGTCCCGCGTGGCTGCTGCGGCTCGGACTTTTCCTCTACGACCATATCGGCGGACGCAAGCTGCTGCCGCCGACGAAGACGCTGGACATGCAGCGCGACCCGGCGGGAAAACCGCTGAAGCCGCTTTATACGCGCGCCTTCGAATACTCGGACTGCTGGGTGAACGACGCGCGGCTGGTCGTCCTCAACGCCCGCGACGCTGCCGGCAGAGGCGCCGTCATCCGCACACGGTCCCGGGTCACCTCTGCCAATAGAACCGACGGGCAGTGGCAGGCGACGGTTGAAAACCTGAGGACCGGCGCCAAGGAGACCGTGCGGGCGCGGCTCGTCGTCAATGCCGCCGGTCCCTGGGTGGACGAGGTGCTGGCCGGCACGATCGGGCGCAACGACGTCCACAACGTGCGGCTCGTCCAGGGCAGCCACATCGTCATTCGCAAGAAGTTCGAAGACCCGCGCGCCTATTTCTTCCAGAACCGTGACGGGCGCATCATCTTCGCGATCCCCTACGAGGAGGATTTCACCCTCATCGGGACGACGGACCAGGACTATCACGGCGAGCCCGGCGACGTGGCGATCAGCGATGCCGAGATCGACTATCTCTGCGAGGCAGCCAGCGAGTATTTCGCCGAGCCGGTCAGGCGCGACGACATCGTCTGGACCTATTCGGGCGTGCGGCCGCTGTTCGACGACGGCGCCTCGAAGGCGCAGGAGGCGACGCGCGACTACGTGCTGCGTGCCGAAGGCGGAGAGGGCAGGGCGCCGCTCCTCAACATCTTCGGCGGCAAGATCACCACCTACCGCCGGCTGGCGGAGGCGATGCTGGAAAAGATCGAGGGATACCTCGGGCGCAAGGGAAAAGCCTGGACCGCGGATGCGCGTCTTCCCGGCGGTGATTTCTCCGCGACGGAATACGAGGCACAGGTGTCGCGCTTCCGCGCCGACCATTCCTTCCTCGATGCCGTGCACGCGCGAAGGCTGGTGCGGCTTTATGGAACGAGGGCCGGCAAGGTCGTGGGCCTCGCCCGTTCCACCGCCGAGCTCGGCCGTCACTTCGGCGCCGACCTCTACGAGGCGGAAGTTCGATACCTGATGGAGAACGAGTGGGCCGTCACGGCCGAAGACGTCCTGTGGCGACGCACGAAAAGAGGCCTGAGGCTCGGGGCGGAGGAGGCCGCCGGGCTCGAGGAATTCATGCGCGGCGCGGCGGGCCGCGAGGAGGCGGCCGCGGCGGAATAGCAGACCCTCTGGGAGGAGGCGAAATGCTGGAACTGAGAAACGTGTCGAAGACGGTGGGAGGCGAGGAGCACATCCGCGATGTGTCCCTGACGCTGCGCCACGGCACCTTGAACGTCCTGCTCGGACCGACGCTTTCGGGCAAGACAAGCCTGATGCGACTGATGGCGGGTCTCGACGTTCCGACCTCGGGCAGGGTGATCTTCGACGGCGCCGACGTGACCGGGCAGCCGGTCCAGAAGCGCAACGTGGCGATGGTCTACCAGCAGTTCATCAACTATCCGGCGATGACGGTCTACGAGAACATCGCTTCTCCCCTGCGCATTGCCGGCAAGGACCGCCAGACGATCGACCGCGAGGTCCACCGCGCCGCCGAACTGCTCCGCCTGACGCCCTATCTCGACCGCACGCCGCTCAACCTGTCGGGCGGGCAGCAGCAGCGCACCGCGCTGGCGCGGGCGATCGTGAAGAATGCCGGCCTTGTGCTGCTCGACGAACCGCTCGCCAACCTCGATTACAAGCTGCGCGAGGAACTGCGCGCCGAGTTGCCGAGGATCTTCGCCGAGTCCGGCGCGATCTTCGTCTACGCCACCACCGAACCGCACGAGGCGCTGCTGCTCGGCGGCCACACCGCGACGCTGTCGCAAGGGCGCGTGACGCAGTTCGGCCCGACGATCGAGGTATTCCGGGAGCCGGCGGACCTAGTCACGGCGCAGACGTTTTCCGATCCGCCGCTCAACACGATCGTCCTCAAGAAAACAGGATCCGTCTTCCAGCTTGATGGTGGGGCGGACCTCCCTGCGCCCGCGGCTCTGGCGGGCGTTGCCGACGCGAACTACACGATCGGCTTCCAGCCCCACCATCTCTTTCTCCAGGCACCCGTGCCCGAGGCCGTGCCGGTCAAGGCCAAGGTCACCGTCATCGACATCACGGGTTCGGAAACCTTCATCCATCTCGCCTATGCGGACGCGCGCTGGGTCATGCTGGCGCACGGCATCCATCATTTCGAGCCGGACGAGACGATCGAGGTCTTCATCGACACCAGGCACCTCATGGTCTTCGACGAGAACGGCCGGGCCATGACGGCGCCCGAACGACTGGCTGCGTGAGGGGGAGGGACATGGCGCGCATCGATCTCGAGCACATTCGCCACTCCTACGGCGCAAGGCCACAGTCGGACGCGGACTGGGCGCTGAAGGAAGTGCACCACACCTTCAAGGATGGGGGCGCCTATGCGCTGCTTGGCCCTTCCGGCTGCGGCAAGACCACGCTGCTCAACATCATCTCGGGTCTGCTCCACCCGACGGAAGGGCGGCTGCTCTTCGACGGCAACGACGTTTCGACGCTGTCCACGCAAGAGCGCAACATCGCCCAGGTGTTCCAGTTTCCGGTCATCTACGACACGATGACGGTCTACGACAATCTGGCTTTCCCGCTGCGCAACCGCGGCGTCGCGGAGCCGGACGTCGACCGCAGGGTGCGCGAAATCCTCGAGATGATCGACCTTTCCGACTGGGCCAAGCGCCGGGCGAGGGGGCTGACGGCCGACCAGAAGCAGAAGATCTCGCTCGGCCGCGGCCTCGTCCGCTCCGACGTCAATGCCATCCTCTTCGACGAGCCTCTGACGGTGATCGACCCGCACATGAAGTGGGTCCTGCGGTCGCAGCTGAAGCTGCTGCACGGCCGCTTCGGGCATACCATGATCTACGTCACCCACGACCAGACCGAGGCGCTGAGCTTCGCCGACGACGTGGTGGTGATGTACGAGGGCGAGGTCGTCCAGATCGGAACGCCGGATGAACTCTTCGAGCGTCCCAAGCACACCTTCGTCGGCTACTTCATCGGCTCGCCGGGCATGAACGTCCTGCCGGTCTCGGTCGAGGGAAGGCAGGCCCGGTTCGGCGGTGTGGCGATCGACCTGCCCGGCACGCCGCTCAAGCCCATGGGCGGCGCCATCGAACTCGGCATCCGTCCGGAATTCGTCCGTATCGGCCACGAAGGCATGCCGGTCGAGATCACCAAGGTCGAGGACATCGGCCGCCACAAGATCGTGCGCGCACGCCTGCAGGACCATGAGATCGCGGCGATCGTGCGCGAGGACCAGGATATGCCGGCGGAGCCCCACGTCTGGTTCGCGCCCGAGAAGATCAACATCTATGCCGGCTCCTGGCGCGTCGATTTCGATTACGAGCGCGAAAGGACTGCGGCATGAACAAGGCCTGGAACAATCGCGCCTGGTTCATGGTGCTGCCGGTGCTTGTGCTGGTGGCGTTCTCGGCGGTGATACCGCTGATGACCGTCGTCAACTATTCGGTTCAGGACACCTTCGGCAACAACCAGTTCTTCTGGGCCGGAACCGTATGGTACGAGGAAGTGCTCTCCTCGGACCGGTTCTGGAACGCGATGGGCCGGAACCTGATCTTTTCCGTCATCATCCTGGCCATCGAGGTGCCGCTCGGCATCTTCATCGCCCTCAACATGCCCCGCAAGGGATGGGGCGTGCCGGTCTGCCTCGTCCTGATGGCGCTGCCGCTCCTCATCCCGTGGAACGTGGTCGGCACGATCTGGCAGGTGTTCGGGCGCATCGACATCGGTCTCCTGGGATATTCGCTGGCTTCGCTCGGACTCGACTACAACTACGTCAACGACCCGTTCGACGCCTGGGTGACGGTGATCGTCATGGACGTCTGGCACTGGACGAGCCTCGTCGTGCTGCTCTCCTATGCCGGGCTCGTCTCCATCCCCGATGCCTACTACCAGGCGGCGCGGATCGACGGCGCGTCGCGCTGGGCGATCTTCCGCTACATCCAGCTGCCAAAGATGAACCGTGTCCTTCTCATCGCGGTGCTGCTGCGCTTCATGGACTCGTTCATGATCTACACCGAGCCGTTCGTCGTCACCGGCGGCGGGCCCGGCAACACGACGACGTTCCTCTCTATCGACCTGGTCAAGCTCGCGATCGGAGAGTTCAATCTCGGCGAGGCCGCCGCGATGTCGATCATCTACTTCCTGATCATCCTTCTCCTGTCGTGGGTCTTCTACACGGTCATGACCAACGTCGGCTCGGAGAAGTGAGATGGCGGCGAAACAGGGGGCGGCAAATGACCGGGACCAGGCGCTGATGCGGACCGAGACGGATACGGTCCCGAGCGGGGCGATCATGTCGAGGCAGTCCGACGTGGACCGCGTCATGCGCCGCCGCGGCGAGCCGTCGCGGTTCTGGTGGCTCGTGCCGACGCTCTACATCATTTTCCTGCTGCTGCCGATCTACTGGCTCGTCAACATGAGCTTCAAGACCAACCAGGAGATCCTCGGGACCTTTTCGCTGTGGCCCCAGGACCCAACGCTGCACAACTACAGGGTAATCCTCACCGACCCGTCCTGGTACAAGGGCTACATCAACTCGATCATCTATGTGGTCATGAACATGGTGATTTCGGTGGCCGTGGCGCTGCCGGCGGCTTACGCGTTCTCGCGCTACCGCTTTCTCGGCGACAAGCACCTGTTCTTCTGGCTGCTGACCAACCGCATGGCGCCGCCCGCGGTGTTCGCGCTGCCGTTCTTCCAGCTCTACTCGGCCTTCGGGCTGATCGACACGCACATCGCGGTGGCGCTGGCGCACTGCCTGTTCAACGTGCCGCTGGCGGTGTGGATCCTGGAAGGGTTCATGTCGGGCGTGCCGAAGGAGATCGACGAGACGGCCTATATCGACGGCTATTCGTTCCCGCGCTTCTTCCTGAGGATATTCACGCCGCTGATCGCGTCCGGCATCGGCGTGGCCGCCTTCTTCTGCTTCATGTTCTCATGGGTCGAACTGCTGATCGCCCGCACGCTGACCACCACCGACGCAAAGCCGATCGCGGCCATCATGACGCGCACGGTCTCGGCCTCGGGCCTCGACTGGGGCGTGCTGGCCGCGGCCGGCGTGCTCACCATCATCCCCGGCGCCCTCGTGATCTGGTTCGTGCGCAACTACATCGCCAAGGGCTTCGCCCTGGGGAGGGTGTGACGATGTCAGTCGATGATGTCTTCCACCCCGAGCTTGAGCGCGCCGGCGAGCGCCTTCAGCGTCGACAGGCGCGGATCGATCTTGCGGCTCTCGATGTCGCTGACGCTGGCGGGACGGACACCCGCCCTGGCCGCGAGTTCGGCCTGGGTCAGCCCGACCGCCTTGCGCCACGCGGCGAGCGGATGAATCTCGCCGTTCCATACCTGCCGCGCGAGCTCGGCGGGCATGGCGGGAGCATCGTCCCCAGCCTGCGAACGGGCATGGTCGGCAATCGCGGCATCGCCGATGTCCTCGACGAGTTCTTCATATTCTTTCCGGGTCATGACGACCATCGGTTCGCCCTTGAGCGTCGTTCCTTCATTCATCGCGATACCTCATCGATAGACTTCGCGCCGGTGTGCGATCTCGATGACGATCATGTCGTTCTCGATCACGAACACCGCACGCCAAACCCCATGGCGCAGACGGAAGCGGTTGCTGCCTTTGAGCTTCTTGACGTCGCCGACGCCGGCATCGGCGAACCGCTCGAGCTTCCCGTCGAGAGCATCGCGATCCCGCAAGTTCATGCGCATCAGCGCCTTCAAGGCGGGAGGAGCGTAGATGACGCGCACTGCGAAATCCGCTTCAGCGTAAGGCCGACATACGCGATAGCGCAAAATGGTCGCCGTGACAAGAGGGTGGCGTCATGATGGACCTGTCCTGGATGGCCTGGACCTGGCCGACCGCGATCTTCTTCATCGTCATCTTCAGCCTGCTCGCCGGCATGGCGGTGTGGGAATATGCCCGGCAGGGCGGTCATCCCCGCATCGGCATCCTGCGCTTCGAGACGACGCGCGGCGACCGGCTTTTCGTATCGCTGCTCGGCAGCGCCTTCATCACTCTCGCCTGGCTGGGACTGATCGGTCCCAGCCTATGGTGGGCTCTCGCTCTCTCCGTGGTCTACGCCATAGGGGTGTTCCGCTACGTTTAGAGGGAGAAACAGCAGGAGCCGCGGCGTGCCGGCCGCGGCTCCGGATCGCACTCGCAACCCAAAGGGAGGACTACCAATGCGACGGCACTTACTAACATCCACCACGGCGCTTGTCCTGTGCTTCGGCGCCGGAAGCGCCTATGCCGGAATGGACGAAGCGAAGCAGTTCCTCGACGCGGAAATCGGCGATCTTTCGACGCTGAGCCGCGCCGAGCAGGAAGCCGAAATGCAGTGGTTCATCGATGCGGCCAAGCCTTTCGCGGGCATGGACATCAAGGTCGCCTCGGAGACCCTGACGACGCACGAGTACGAATCGAAGACGCTGGCCAAGGCTTTCGCCGACATCACCGGCATCAAGGTCACGCACGACCTGATCGGCGAGGGCGACGTCATCGAGAAGCTGCAGACGCAGATGCAGTCGGGCGAAAACATCTACGACGCCTATGTCAACGACAGCGATCTGATCGGCACGCACTGGCGCTATCAGCAGGCCCGCAGTCTGACCGACTGGATGGCGGGCGAGGGCAAGGACGTCACCTCGCCGACACTCGACCTGCCGGACTTCATCGGCATCTCGTTCACGACGGCGCCCGACGGGGAGCTCTATCAGCTGCCCGACCAGCAGTTCGCGAACCTCTACTGGTTCCGGTACGACTGGTTCAACGACGAGAAGAACAAGGCCGATTTCAAGGCGAAGTACGGCTACGATCTCGGCGTTCCCGTCAACTGGTCGGCCTATGAGGACATCGCCGAGTTCTTCACCGGCCGCGAGGAGGACGGCAAGAAGGTCTTCGGCCACATGGACTACGGCAAGAAGGACCCGTCGCTCGGCTGGCGCTTCACCGATGCCTGGCTGTCGATGGCCGGCAATGGCGACAAGGGCATCCCCAACGGCCTGCCGGTCGACGAATGGGGTATCAAGGTCGACGAGAACTCGCGTCCGGTCGGCTCGTGCGTGGCCCGCGGCGGCGATACCAACGGGCCTGCCTCGGTCTATTCGATCCAGAAGTATCTCGACTGGATGAAGGCCTACGCGCCGCCGGAAGCCCAGGGCATGACGTTCTCCGAATCCGGCCCGGTGCCGGCGCAGGGTGCGATCGCGCAGCAGATCTTCATGTACACTGCCTTCACCGCCGACATGGTCAAGGACGGGCTGCCGGTGGTGAACGAGGACGGTACGCCGAAGTGGCGTTTCGCGCCGTCCCCGCACGGCGTCTACTGGAAAGACGGCATGAAGCTCGGCTATCAGGACGTCGGTTCGTGGACGATCCTCAAGTCGACGCCTGACGAACGCGCCAAGGCGGCGTGGCTCTACGCGCAGTTCGTCACCTCAAAGACGGTGGACGTGAAGAAGAGCCATGTCGGTCTCACCTTCATCCGCGAGAGCACGATCCAGGACGAGAGCTTCACGGAGCGTGCTCCCAAGCTCGGCGGCCTGATCGAGTTCTACCGTTCGCCGGCCCGCGTCCAGTGGTCGCCGACCGGTACCAACGTGCCCGACTACCCGAAGCTGGCACAGTTGTGGTGGCAGGCGATCGGCGATGCGGCCTCCGGCGCCAAGACGCCGCAGGAAGCGATGAACTCGCTGTGCGAAGAACAGGAGAAGGTGATGGAGCGCATCGAGCGTTCCGGCGTGCAGGGCGACATCGGGCCGAAAATGGCCGAGGAGCACGATCTCGATTACTGGAACAAGGACGCGGCGTCCAAGGGCAATCTCGCGCCGCAGCTCAAGATCGAGAACGAGAAGGAAAAGCCGCAGACCGTCAACTACGACGAGTTGGTGAAGAGCTGGCAATAGTGGCCGCAGCGTTCGCTGCAGGCTAGAAATCGCGGGGGAGGCGGCATTTGCCGGCTCCCCCGTGGACGTGGAGGAAACATGACCGACTTCATCCTTGCCATCGATCAGGGCACGACATCGTCCCGCGCCATCATCTTCGATGGGGACATGAAGATCGTGGCGGTCGGACAGCAGGAGTTCACGCAGCACTACCCGGCTTCCGGCTGGGTGGAGCACGATCCGGAGGAGATCTGGAAGAGCGTCCTGACGACCGTCAAGCAGGCGCTGAGGAAGGCCCGGCTGAAGGCTGCGGACATCGCCGCGATCGGCATCACCAACCAACGCGAGACGGTGGTGGTCTGGGACCGCGAATCCGGCAAGCCGATCCACAATGCGATCGTGTGGCAGGACCGCCGCACAGCGGCCATGTGCCAGACGCTGAAGAAGAAGGGGCTGGAGCCGAAGTTCACCAAGCGTACCGGCCTCATCCTCGATCCGTATTTCTCGGGGACCAAGCTCGCCTGGCTGCTCGACAACGTGAAGGGCGCGCGCAGGCGGGCCGGGAACGGCGAGCTTCTGGCCGGCACGATCGACAGTTTCCTGATCTGGCGGCTGACCGGCGGAACAAGCCATGTCACCGACGCGACCAATGCCTCGCGCACCCTGGTCTACAATATCGCCAGGAACGAATGGGACCAAGACCTTCTGGCGATCCTCGACATTCCGGCCGCGATGCTGCCCGAGGTGAAGGACTGCGCCGACGATTTCGGCGTCACGGAGAAGGCGCTGTTCGGCGCCGAAATCCCGATCCTCGGCGTGGCCGGAGACCAGCAGGCGGCGACCATCGGCCAGGCCTGCTTCGAGCGCGGCATGATAAAGTCGACCTACGGCACCGGCTGCTTCGCAGTGCTCAACACGGGGGAGGAACTGATCCGGTCGAAGAACCGGTTGCTCTCGACCATCGCCTACCGGCTGGACGGCAAGACGACCTATGCGCTGGAGGGCTCGATCTTCGTGGCCGGGGCGGCTGTGCAGTGGCTGCGCGACGGCATAAAGGTGATCGGCAAGGCGGAGCACAGCGGCGAACTCGCCGCGCAGGCCGACGACACGCAGGACGTCTATCTGGTGCCCGCCTTCGTCGGGCTCGGCGCGCCGCACTGGGACCCTGACGCGCGGGGCGCGATGTTCGGTCTCACCCGCAACACGGGACCGGCCGAGTTCGCGCGGGCCGCGCTTAAATCGGTCGCCTTCCAGACACGTGACCTGCTCGACGCCATGTGGAAGGACTGCAAGGGCATGCAGGGCAGCACCGTGCTGCGCGTCGACGGCGGCATGGTGGCGTCCGACTGGGCGATGCAGCGGTTGGCCGACATCCTCGACGCGCCGGTGGACCGGCCGGAGATCCTCGAGACCACGGCATTGGGAGCGGCCTGGCTCGCCGGGTCGAAGGCCGGCGTCTGGCCGGATGCGACAGCGTTCGCGAAGAAATGGGCGCTCGACCGCCGCTTCGAGCCGGCCATGGAAAAGAAGGAGCGCAAGCGGCGCATCAAGGGCTGGAAGGATGCGGTGCGGAGAACGCTGAGCGGCGCCTGACCATCTGCGACATCCCTGGGGAGAACGCGGCCGCGGAGCGCAGTCTGCTTGCGGGGGGCTGCGCTTGTGCCTATGAGACGACTTTGACATGAGCTCCCAGCCGGACTTCCCGATCTTTCCGCACCGACACCTGCTCGGTATCCGTGAGCTTTCGCCCGCCGACATCGAGGCGCTGCTCGACCGGGCCGAAAAAGCGGTGGCGATCTCCCGCCAGTCCGAGAAGAAGATGTCGACGCTGCGCGGACGCACGCAGATCAATCTCTTCTACGAGGCCTCGACCCGCACGCAGTCCTCCTTCGAACTCGCCGGAAAACGTCTCGGCGCCGACGTTATGAACATGTCGGTCGCGAGTTCGTCGGTGAAGAAGGGCGAGACGCTCATCGACACCGCGATGACGTTGAACGCTATGCGGCCGGACATCCTGATCATCCGGCATTCCTCCGCCGGTGCCGCCGCGCTGCTGGCGCAGAAGGTGGGATGTTCCGTCGTGAACGCTGGTGAC
This sequence comes from uncultured Alphaproteobacteria bacterium, assembly GCA_963747465.1. Taxonomy (GTDB): domain Bacteria; phylum Pseudomonadota; class Alphaproteobacteria; order Rhizobiales; family Rhizobiaceae; genus Aquibium. Next base: position 295,532 of record CAVVFC010000001.1, on the reverse strand, counting down.
GGCGCGCACGAGCACCCGACCCAGGCGCTGCTTGACGCATTGACGATCCGGCGGGCGAGGGGAGCGATACCCGGCCTCACGGTGGCGATCTGCGGCGATGTCCTGCATTCACGCGTCGCGCGCTCCAACATCATCCTTCTCAACGCGCTCGGCGCGCGGGTCCGCGTCATCGCCCCGTCGACGCTGCTGCCGACCGGCATCGGCGACATGGGTGTCGAGGTCTTCAATTCGATGACGGAGGGGCTGAAGGGCGTCGACGTGGTGATGATGCTGCGGCTGCAGCGCGAGCGCATGGAAGGCGCCATGGTGCCGTCGGTGCGCGAGTATTTCCGCTATTTCGGGCTCGACTCGGACAAGCTGAAGCTCGCCAGGCCAGATGCACTGGTCATGCATCCAGGGCCGATGAACCGTGGCGTCGAGATTGCCTCGGAGATTGCCGACGGTCCGCAGAGCGTCATCCAGGAACAGGTGGAAATGGGCGTCGCGGTGCGCATGGCCGTCATGGAGGCGCTGCTCGACCCTCGCCGCAACGAGGATCGCGCCGCATGAGGACGCCCGCCGACGGCACGACGGTCTTCACCAATGCCCGCGTTATCGATCCATCGCGCGGGATCGACGAGCGCGGAACGGTGATCGTGACGAACGGCAGGATCGCCGCCGCCGGCGCGAGTGCGGCGAACCAGGGCCTTCCGGACGGGGCGCAGGTGGTAGACTGCTCGGGCAGCGCGGTGATGCCAGGTCTGGTCGACGGACGCGTCTTCATCGGAGAACCGGGCGCGGAACACCGCGAGACGATCGCGTCGGCAAGTGCGGCAGCGGCGGCCGGCGGCGTGACGTCGCTGGTCATGATGCCGGACACCAACCCGGTCATCGACGAGGTCTCGCTGGTCGAGTTCGTCCTGCGCACCGCACGCGAGACGGCCGAAATCAACATCCACCCCGCCGCGGCGATCACCCGCCGGCTGGAGGGGCGCGAACTGACGGAGTTCGGGCTGCTGCGCGACGCCGGCGCCGTCGCCTTCACCGACGGGCGGCACAGCCTGCGCAGCGCGCTCGTGATGCGGCGGGCGCTCACCTATGCGCGCGATTTCGGCGCCGTGGTCGCCCACGAGACGCAGGACTTCGACCTGGCATCCTCAGGGGTCATGAACGAAGGCCTGTTCGCGAGCTGGCTCGGCCTGCCGGGCATCCCGCGCGAAGCCGAGGCGATCCCGCTGGAGCGCGACCTGCTGCTCGCCCGTCTGACCGGCAGCCGCTACCACGCCGCCAAGATCTCGACCGCGCTGTCGGCCTCCGCCATCGCGCCGCGCCAAGGACGACGGTGCCAAGGTCACGGCGGGGATCTCGATCAACCACCTCTCGCTCAACGAGAACGACGTCGGCGAGTATCGCACCTTCTTCCGACTGTCGCCGCCGCTGCGCTCCGAGGAAGACCGGCTGGCGATGGTGGAAGCGGTCCGGGACGGCACGATCGACATTATCGTCTCCTCGCACGACCCGCAGGACGTCGATACAAAGCGCCTGCCCTTCGCCGACGCCGCCGATGGTGCGATCGGCCTCGAGACGCTGCTGGGAGCCGCGCTGCGGCTCCACCACAATGGCGATCTTCCGCTCCTGCGCATCGTCGACCTGCTCTCGGCCGCGCCGGCGAAGCTGTTCGGGTTGCCGGGCGGAACGCTTGCGCCGGGCAGCGCGGCCGACCTGATCGTCGTCGACCTCGATGCGCCCTGGGTGGTGCGGGAAAAGGACATCCGCTCGCGGTCGAAGAACACCTGTTTCGAAGGCGCGCGCCTCCAGGGCCGGGTCTTGCAAACCATGGTGGCGGGCCGCACAATCTTCTCCGCCCGGTAGCCGGGTCACGCCGCAGGAACCCGCCTCCAGGAACTCGCCCGCAGGAACCCGAATGTCCGATCCGATCAGCTGGCAACTCGCATTGCCTTCCCTCGTCGCCGCGCTGGTTTTCGGCTACCTGCTGGGCTCGATCCCCTTCGGCTTCCTGATCACGCGCGCGGCCGGGCTCGGGGACGTGCGCAAGATCGGCTCTGGAAACATCGGCGCTACCAACGTGCTGCGGACCGGACGCAAGGGACTGGCGGCGCTGACGCTGCTCCTGGATGCGCTGAAGGGCACGGCCGCAGTGCTGATTGCCGCCCTGTACGGGCCCGAGCCGGCGCTGATTGCGGGCTTGGGAGCCTTTCTCGGCCATCTCTTCCCGGCATGGCTCGGCTTCAGAGGAGGTAAGGGCGTCGCGACCTATCTCGGCGTGCTCGTCGCGGTCTCGTGGAAGGGGGCCCTGGTCTTTGCGGTGGCCTGGCTGGCCGTCGCCTTCATCACCCGATACTCCTCGCTGGCGGCGCTGGTCGCCTCCGTTGCCGTGCCTGTCGCCCTCTACCTTTTCGGCTACGTGCAGCCGGCGGAACTCTTTGCCCTTATGAGCGTGATCGTCTTCATCAAGCACAGGGCAAACATCGCGCGGCTGGCATCGGGCAAGGAATCCCGCATCGGGGCGAAGGGATGAACCCCCGCCCAGGCGCTGGGCCCCGGACGCTGAGCGACCGGCAGCGCCTGAACTGGCTGCGCCTGATCCGCACCGACAATGTCGGCCCTGCCACGTTTCGCGATCTCATCAACCGCTTCGGCTCGGCAGAGACGGCCCTGGAACGGCTTCCCGAACTCGTGCGCGCCGGAGGCGGCGGGCGCTCTGTGAAGATCTGCAGCATCGACGATGGCGAGGCGGAACTGGAAGGCGTCACCCGGGCCGGCGCGCGGCTAATCGCGCTCGGCGAGCCCGATTACCCGCCGCTCCTGAGAATGATGGACCAGCCTCCGCCGCTGGTCACCGCGCTCGGCGAACCGGCGGTCTTTGCGCTTCCGGCCGTGGCGATCGTCGGTGCGCGCAACGCCTCGCTGGCGGGGATAAAGCTCGCGCGCATGATCGCCGCCGAACTCGGGCGGGAGGGCTATGCCGTCGTTTCGGGCCTTGCGCGCGGCATCGATGCGGCGGCGCATCAGGGCAGCCTTTCCACCGGCACGATCGCGGTGCTGGCGGGAGGCATAGACCGGCCCTATCCGCCGGAGAACCACGATCTCTATCGCGAGATCGCGGGAAGCGGCGGCGCGGTCGTCACGGAAATGCCGCTGGGCTGGGAACCGCGCGCACGCGATTTTCCGCGCCGCAACCGCATCATCGCCGGGCTCTCCCACGGCCTTCTCGTGGTCGAGGCCGCCCTGCGCTCGGGATCCCTGATTTCGGCCCGTCTGGCCGGTGAGATGGGCCGATTGGTGTTTGCCGTCCCCGGTTCGCCGCTCGATCCGCGTGCGGCCGGGACGAACGGCCTGCTCAAGGACGGCGCGACGCTGGTGACGGAGACCCGCGACGTCCTGGAGCAGATCGCGCCGCTGATCGGGGCGCCGCTGCCGCCGGCCACCACGCTGGAAGAGCCGCCGGACTTTTCCGCCACGCCGCAGCCGGACGATGGCGACCGGTCGCGCGTCGTCGAGACGCTCGGCGCTACGCCGACCGGGATCGACGAGATCATCCGGCACACTGGCCTGCACCCGGCTCAAGTGTTCATGGTGCTGCTCGAACTGGATCTTGCGGGACGGCTCGAGCGGCATCCGGGCGGAATGGTGTCGCTGCTGTTCGTGGACTGAGGCGCCTGCCGGTGCATGCACGCGTCCCGGCGCGATCACGCAAAGTTTCAGGACGACGTAATATTCTCCGGAACCGCGACCGGCCCGATTCGTTCCTGCGGCAGAGGGACCACCCCTGCCCAATCAGGAGGCATCCATGAAGAAGCTCATCACGTCCGTCTGCGCGGCGGTGATTTCCGTCTCGCTCGGCGGTGCCAGCATGGCCCAGTCGGCGGCCACACCTTTCCAGACCATCGCACCGCCGACCGCGGACGCCCGCGTAATCCAAGTCCAGGGCATGGACTACCTCGGCGAAGGGCCGAGATGGAAAAGAGGAGGCCGTCACTACCGCAACGGTGGCCACTACCGCAACGGTGGCCACTATCGCGGACGTATTCCCCACTACCGCGGGCACCGCGGCTACCACCGGTACCGCCCCGGATATCGCCGGCACGGGAACTTCTGGTATCCGGCGGGTGCGTTCATTGCGGGCGCGATCATTTCCGGCGCGATCAACAACAACAATCGCGTGATCTATCGCCGCGGAAACGCGCATGTGCAGTGGTGCTATGACCGCTACCGGTCCTATCGGGCCTCGGACAACACCTACCAACCCTATCACGGGCCGCGCAGGCAGTGCTATTCGCCCTATAGCTGATCCGGCCAATACGCGAAAAGAAACCCCGCCGTCGCCCGGCGGGGTTTCTCGTTGAGGCAATCGCCGCCGGGTCAGGCCGCCGCGGAGACCGAGCCTTCGGCTCCCGCCGGCACCGAGGCGATCGTCTTCAGGACCTGCGAAGCGATCTGGTAGGGATCGCCCTGCGAATTCGGGCGGCGATCCTCCAAATAGCCCTTGTAGCCGTTGCGCACGAAGCTGTGCGGAACGCGGATGGAGGCGCCGCGATCGGCGACGCCGTAGCTGAACCTGTTCCAGGGCGCGGTTTCGTGCTTGCCGGTCAGGCGCAGGTGGTTGTCGGGTCCGTAGACGTCGATGTGATCCTGGAGATTCGCTTCGAACGCCGCCATCAGCGCCTCGAAATACTCCTTGCCTCCAACTTCGCGCATGTAGGCGGTCGAGAAATTGCAGTGCATGCCGGAGCCGTTCCAGTCGGTATCGCCGAGCGGCTTGCAGTGGTACTCAATGTCGATGCCGTACTTCTCCGTCAGTCGCTCGAGCAGGTAGCGGGCCATCCAGATCTGGTCGGCGGCCTTTTTGGAACCCTTGCCGAAGATCTGGAATTCCCACTGGCCCTTGGCCACTTCGGCATTGATGCCTTCATGGTTTATGCTGGCGGCGATGCACAGGTCGAGATGCTCCTCGACGATCTGTCGCGCCACATCGCCGACGTTCTTGTAACCGACGCCGGTGTAGTAGGGACCCTGCGGTGCGGGATAGCCGGTGGTCGGGAAGCCGAGCGGACGGCCATCCTTGTAGAAGAAATACTCCTGCTCGAACCCGAACCAGGCGCCTTCGTCGTCGAGGATCGTTGCCCGCTTGTTGAATTCATGCGGCGTGACGCCGTCCGGCATCATCACCTCGCACATTACCAGCACGCCGTTGCTGCGCGCCGGATCCGGATAGACGGCGACCGGCTTCAGCACGCAGTCGGAATTGCGGCCTTCAGCCTGCATGGTCGAACTGCCGTCGAAGCCCCAAAGCGGAAGCTCGTCGAGCGTCGGAAAGTCCTCGTATTCGCGAACCTGCGTCTTGCCGCGGAGATTGGGAACCGGGGTGTAACCGTCGAGCCAGATGTACTCGAGTTTGTACTTCGTCATGCGATTGTCTCTCGGTTGATACGTGAAAGTGGTCATGCCTGAAGCGCGGCCACAGTGGTCCGCATGGATCATGCAAATCACGTGCCAGAGCTGCCCAGCAGAGGCGCAGACGCACTCGGAGGAGGGAAAGAGACGATTTATCAGGAGGTTGAGGGAGGAGGTCCGGCGCTGCACTACAAGTGCTCCGACCGGGCCGGATGAAGAAATGATCGGCCAGCCTATTTTGTGGGCAGGCGGGTCAGCGGTTCGGCGCCGGAGCCAAATCGCCACGAAAGCGTTTGCAGCCGAGGACGGGTCGAGGTGGGGAGGCCGCGCATTGTGCAGTTGCCGGAACGAAAGCCAAGTTTAGATATTGCATGAATATTGGGCAAAGCATGACGATATTTTGGGCTGTTGCAAATACGATGAGCAGCACTTATCCTTCAGCTCCGTCACGTACGGTGAAGTGCTTCTTCGAACGGAGAAAGAGACCATGAGCATCGAGAGGCCGTCGGCGAAGATCTTCCAGTTCCCGGTGCAACCGGGTGCTCGCCGCAATCTCGAGCGCCTGAACGCGTTGCAGGCGATGGAGATCGAATGCCTGCGTCGTCCGATGGTCACCACCGGCGGCTGGTATCACGACGAGGCCGTCCGGGAGGCGGAGCGCTCTAACAAGCGCTGATGCGGAGCAGTTCCGGCAGAGCCTGCCGTTCCGGCCCCTGGTCCTGCCCGCCATACACGCCATCCGCGCCCCTCACCTCGTTCCAGTCGGCCCCGGTTGCCGCACGCTGCGGGCACTCCATATCCGTTTCAGCCGAATGATGCGGAGACGGACGATGCCGAAAATCTTTACTGCAACCCTGATCGCGACGGCCATGCTAGCATTGCCCGTGCGGGCGCAGGATCTACCCGATGTCGCAACTGCGACGAAAGACGCCCTGTCGGCGCTGGAATCGGCGGGTAGGGAGCGGCTTCTCGTCGGAAGCCTCATCGGTTCGGATGTTTCGGGTCCCGACGGCGAGGTGGTGGGCACGGTCGACGACCTAGTGGTGATCCCGGGCGGACGCATCGTCGCGGCGCTGATCCAACCACGCGACGGCGGCGATGTCGTTCCGGTGCCGTATCAACTCGTGAAGCTCTCGCATGGTGCCGAGACGGTTTCGGCGTTCCTGCCGGACGATCTCGCTTCCTTCGCGGGTGGCGATCTCACCAAAAAGCTGCAGGACGTCGTTTCCGGCGGTGGAGACTGAGAGACACGCCGTACTCGCCACGACGGATCGTCCGCCGGCGGGATCGACCAGGCGGCATCCGGGCGCGTTTCGCGGATGAGCGGTGTTGACCGACATCAAGGCGCGGCATGCGCCGACCCGTAGACTGATGGAACTTGCCGGCGTCCGGCCGGCTGGCTTTCCATAGTGTGCGGGAGGATTTCGCATGTCACATGTGGTGGTTCTGGGTGCAGGCCTGGGCGGTACGATCATGGCCTACGAGCTTCGCGATGCGCTGGGCAAGGCGCACCGGGTCTCGGTGGTGAACAACGGCAGCAGCTATTCCTTCGTGCCATCCAATCCCTGGGTGGCGGTCGGCTGGCGCAGCCGCGAGGCGATCGAGGTCGACCTGACGAAGGTCTTCGGGCGGCGAGGCATCGATCTCCACCCGCAGGGCGCCAGGAAGGTGCATCCGGCCGACAAGCGCATCGAACTCAACGACGGACAGTCGCTTTCCTACGATTATCTGGTGATCGCGACAGGTCCTGATCTCGCCTTCGACGAGATCGAGGGGTTCGGGCCGGCGGCGAACACCCAGTCGGTGTGCCATGTCGACCATGCGCTGCAGGCGAAGACCGCATTCGACGAATTGGTGAAGAACCCCGGCCCGGTGATCATCGGCGCCGTCCAGGGCGCGTCGTGTTTCGGGCCAGCCTACGAGTTCGCCTTCATCCTCGACAAGGCGCTGCGCGACGCCAAGGTTCGCGACAAGGTGCCGATGACCTTCGTGACCTCGGAGCCCTATGTCGGGCATCTCGGGCTCGACGGAGTGGGCGACACCAAGGGCCTGCTCGAGAGCGAACTTCGCCAGCACCACATCAAGTGGATCACCAACGCCAAGATCGACAAGGTCGAGGCCGACAAGCTGCACGTGTCGGAGATCGCCGACGACGGCTCAGTGCGGCAGACGCATGAACTGCCGCACCGCTTTATGATGATGCTGCCGGCGTTTCGCGGCGTGGAGGCGGTGCGCGGCATCGAGGGACTGACAAATCCACGCGGCTTCATCGTGGTCGACCAACACCAGCGCAATCCGACATTCCCGGAGGTCTTCGGTATCGGCGTGTGCGTGGCGATCCCGCCGGTCGGCAAGACGCCGGTGCCGGTCGGCGTGCCCAAGACCGGTTTCATGATCGAATCCATGGTGACGGCGACCGCCCGCAACATCGCCCGCCTGATTGAAGGCAAGGAGCCGGACGCGCAGGGTACATGGAACGCCGTCTGCCTCGCCGATTTCGGCGATTCGGGCATCGCCTTCGTCGCGCAGCCGCAGATCCCGCCGCGCAACGTCAACTGGTCCTCCTCGGGCAAGTGGGTGCACACGGCCAAGGTCGGGTTCGAGAAGTACTTCCTGCACAAGATCCGGTCGGGCAAGTCGGAGCCGTTCTACGAAAAACTCGCGCTCCAGGTGCTCGGCATCGACAAGCTGAAGGAAGTCAGGATCGACAAGGAGAAGGACAAGGCTCCGGCCTGACGCGACCCTTGCGCATCCGGGCGGCCTCGGCCGCCCAAAAGATGTCTACGGCGGGAGCGGATCGGGGGCTTGAACATTCCTCAACACATGCATAAGTGTTCATATGTTAATCCAACCGGAGATCCGCAATGACACTCGACCGTTCCGTTCTGGCCTTCGCCGGATTCATGGTGCTGCTCTCGGTCGCCCTGACCGCCTGGGTATCGCCGCTGTTCGTCTGGTTCACCGTCTTCATCGGGCTGAACCTCCTGCAATCGGCCTTCACCGGGTTCTGTCCGGCGGCGGCCATCTTCAAGCGGTTCGGCATGAAGCCGGGCTGCGCGTTCTGATACGACCGGGGTCCCACCGATGCGCATTCTCCTGACCGTAGCGGTCCTTCTGGCTGCCACCGCAGCCGGGGCCGAAACATATACCGTCGAGCCGACGACCATCACCGAATGGAAGTCGGTCTACGGCCGTGTGGAAGCACGCGATCTCGTGCCGGCCAGGGCGCGCATCGGTGGAACCGTCGTCGACCTCCTCGTCACCGAAGGCGACGAGGTGAAGTCCGGCGAGCGCATTGCGACCGTGCGCGACGACAAGATCGAGTTCCAGGTCGCCGCGCTGGATGCCCAGCTCCGCGCGCTCCAGGCGCAACTCGCCAAGGCGCAGTCGGAGCTGGAACGCGGGCAGACGCTCGTGGACAAGGGCATCGTGACGGCGCAACGGCTCGACCAGTTGCGTACCGACCTCGAGGTTGCGCAGAACCAGATCGCATCCGTCGAGGCGCAGCGTTCGGTCGTCGTCCAGCAGGGCGCCGAGGGCGAGGTGCTGGCACCGGCCGACGGACGCATCCTTTCGGTTCCAGTCACGCGCGGAGCGGTCATCATGCCGGGCGAGACGGTCGCCACGTTGGGCGGTGGCGGGTTCTTCCTTCGGCTCGCCATACCCGAACGGCATTCCGGATCGCTCGTGCAGGGTTCGAAGATCGCGATCAGCGCCAACGGCGAGGAACTGGTCGGGTATCTGGCGAAGATCTACCCGCAGATCGAGAACGGCCGCATCATCGCCGACGTGGAAGTCGACGAACTCGACAGCGCCTTCGTCGACGCCCGCGTGCTGGTCGAGGTGCCGGTCGGCGAGCGCGAGGCGATCGTCATCCCGCGCGAGACCGTCGCGACGCGCTCGGGCATTGATTTCGTGACGGTCCATGAGGGCGGCGGCCAGGTGGAGCGCGCCGTCATCCTGGGCGAACCCCTGAGAGGCGCGGGCGATCGTATCGAGATACTGACCGGCCTGTCGGCCGGCGACGTGGTGGACATAAAATGAAATCGACATCGACGCCGCTCGGCATCGCCGGCGGCCTGACGCGAGCGTTCATCGCCTCGCCGCTGACGCCGCTGTTCCTGATTGCGGCCTTCGCCTTCGGGCTCGTCGCGCTGATGACGCTGCCGCGCGAGGAGGAGCCGCAGATCTCGGTGCCCATGGTCGACATCCGGGTCGACGCGGCCGGACTGAAGGCCGAGGACGCCGTCAAGCTTGTCACAGAGCCGCTGGAGACGATCGTCAAGGGCATCGACGGCGTCGAGCACGTCTATTCGCAAAGCATGGATGACGGCGTCCTGGTGACCGCGCGGTTCGTCGTCGGCACCTCGTCCGACGCCGCCGTGCTGCGCGTGCACGACAAGGTCCGCGCCAACCTCGACCGCATTCCGGTCGGCGTTCCCGAACCGCTGATCGTCGGGCGCGGCATCGACGACGTGGCGATCGTCTCGCTGACGCTGGCGCCGAAGCCGCAGGCGGCCGGCCGCATCACTGCCAACGACCTGACCCGCATCGCGCGCGAACTCCAGACCGAGGTCGCCAAGATCGACAATGTCGGGCTCACCTATCTGGTCGGCGAGAAGAGCGAGCGGATCCGCGTCGCGCCCGATCCGCGCCGCCTCGCACTCTACGGGGTGACGCTGCAGCAGCTTGCCGGAAAGGTGGCGAGCGCCAACCGCGCCTTCCCCGCCGGGCGCGTGCGCGATCGGGGCGAGCAGATCATGGTCGTCGCCGGCGAAACGCTCAATTCGCCGTCGCAGATCGGCAACCTGCTCCTGACCACCCGCGACGGCCGGCCCGTCTATGTCCGCGACGTGGCCGACATCAGCTTCGCCGACGATGGCGAGGAGACCTACGTCTCGACCATCACGCGCGGCGAGGATGGGCTGCTGCGGCTGCCCTCGGTCACGCTGGCGGTGGCCAAACGCGCCGGTTCCAACGCGGTGACCGTGGCGGAAGAGATACTGCACCGGGTCGAGAGCCTCGAGGGGCAGCTGATACCCGAGGACATCGCCGTCGAGGTGACGCGCGATTACGGCGAGACCGCCAACGAAAAGGCGAACGAGCTTCTCTACCACCTGGGGCTGGCGACCGTTTCCATCATCCTCCTGGTCTGGTTGGCGATCGGCCGGCGGGAGGCGCTCGTGGTCGCCGTGGTCATCCCGGTCACCATCCTGCTCACGCTGTTTGCCTCGCGCGTCATGGGCTACACGCTGAACCGGGTCTCGCTCTTCGCGCTCATCTTCTCGATCGGCATCCTGGTCGACGATGCGATCGTGGTCATCGAGAACATCGCCCGCCACTGGGGCATGGGCGACGGGCGCGACCGCAAGCAGGCGGCGATCGAGGCGGTGGCGGAAGTCGGCAACCCGACCATCGTGGCGACGCTGACGGTCGTGGCAGCGCTGCTGCCGATGCTGTTCGTGTCGGGCATGATGGGCCCGTATATGAGCCCGATCCCGGCAAACGCGTCGGCCGCGATGATCTTCTCCTTCTTCGTCGCCGTCATGGTGACGCCGTGGCTGATGCTGAAGATTGCGGGCAAGGCGCCGGTGGCGTCCCATGCGGAGCATTCCCACGGAGGCGTGCTCGGCCGCATCTACGCGATGGCGGCCCGGCCGATCCTGTCCTCTAAACTCGCAAGCTGGGCGTTCCTGCTGGTCGTGGGCCTCCTGACGCTCGGTTCGCTGGCGCTGTTCTACACCAAGGACGTGACGGTCAAGCTGCTGCCCTTCGACAACAAGTCGGAACTGCAGGTCACGATCGACCTGCCGGAAGGCTCGTCCATCGAGGCGACGGACGCGGTGGCGCAGGCTGTGGCGGCCAAGGTGATGGCTTTTCCGGAGGTTCGCACCGTGCAGACCCATGCCGGCACGGCGGCACCGTTCAACTTCAACGGCCTCGTGCGGCATTCCTTCTACCGAACGGAACCGCAGCAGGGCGAGGTGGCAATCAACCTCCTGCCAAAGTCCGAACGCGAGCGCTCGAGCCATGACATCGCACTGGTCATCCGCGACAGCCTGTCCGGGCTGACATTGCCGGAAGGCACGAGCCTGAAGGTCGTCGAGCCGCCACCCGGGCCGCCGGTCATGGCGACGCTGCTGGCCGAGATCTATGGTCCCGACGGCGAGACCAGGCGCCGGGTCGCGGAAAAGGTGGAGGCGGCTTTCCGCTCCGTGCCCTTCATCGTGGACGTCGACAATTCCTACGGCGAGCAGCCGCGCCGCCTGCGCACCACGATCTCGACCGACGATCTCGAGTTCTTCCGGGTCGAGGAAGGGGACGTGTTCGACACGATCGCCATCCTCAACGGCGGCAGGACCGTCGGCTACTCGCATCGCGGTGGCGGGCGGCAGCCGATCCCGATCCGGCTCGAACGGCCGAAAGGCGACCGGACGCTGGACGAGAGTTTCCTCACGACGCCGATCCCGGCCAACGTGCTGCCGGGAGACCGCGGCGTGGTCGAACTCGGCGACGTGGTTAAAGTGAGCGAGGACCGCGCGTCGTATCCGGTCTTCCGCCACAACGGCCGCGCGGCCGAGATGGTGACGGCCGAACTCGCCGGTGACTTCGAGGCCCCGCTCTACGGCATGCTCGCGGTGCAGGAGGCGATCGACGCGCAGGACTGGACGGGGCTGCCCAAGCCCGGGATCTCGCTGCACGGCCAGCCGCAGGACGAGACCGTGTCCACGCTCCTGTGGGACGGCGAGTGGGAGGTGACCTGGGTGACGTTCCGAGACATGGGCGCAGCCTTCATCGTGGCGCTGCTCGGCATCTACATCCTCGTCGTGGCGCAGTTCGGCTCCTTCAAGGTGCCGCTGGTCATCCTGACGCCGATCCCGTTGACCTTCATCGGCATCCTGGGCGGGCACTGGCTGTTCGGTGCGCCGTTCTCGGCGACCTCCATGATCGGCTTCATCGCGCTCGCCGGCATCATCGTGCGAAATTCGATCCTGCTGGTCGACTTCATCCGCCACGCGAGTGGACAGGGAAGACCTCTGACCGAAGTGCTGATCGAGGCGGGTTCGATCCGCTTCAAGCCGATCCTGCTGACCGCACTCGCGGCGATGATCGGCGCGGCGGTGATCCTGACCGATCCGATCTTCCAGGGGCTGGCGATCTCGCTGCTGTTCGGCCTGGCCTCCTCGACGATCCTGACCGTGCTCGTCATCCCGGCGATCTATAGGGTGCTGCGGACCTGAATCGAGCGCTTCGCACCCGCCCCTGGCCGGGCGGATGGCGCAAGAAAAAAGGCCGGACGCGAAGGTCCGGCCAAGTGAGGGCCTCAGGTATGTTGCCCGAGACGCCGCGTCGCATGGGAGATGCGACGCAACTCAGTTGGAGATGAGCCGGTTCAGGGAACTGGCGTGAAGCAGCCGGCGCGTGACGCCGCCGAACGCCCATTCGCGCAGCCGGCTGTGGCCGTAGCCACCGGACACGATCAGGTCGGCGCCGATCTCGAAAGCCGTCGTCGAAAGCGTGTCGCCGAATTCCTCTCCGACGGGCAGGATGCATTCGGAGCGCGCGGTGACGCCGTGCCCTGCCAGAAAGCGGACGACGTCGGCGAGGCTTGCCTTCGAATGCACGCGGTCGTTCTCGTCGACGGTTGCGACCAGCACCTCCTGGGCGTCGGTCAGGAATGGCAGGGCATCGACGACGGCGCGGCGCGATTCGCGCGTGTCCTTCCACGCGACCAGGACGCGCTCGGCCTTCAAGGCTTGCGGGTTGGCAGAGGCGACGAGCACGGGCCGCCCGGCGGTCAGGACCAGGGAGCCGATGTCGACGGCACGGAAGGCATCCCCGGCATTCTCCTTCGAGATGCCGGTGACGAGCAGGTCGGCCGCGCGGGCGTTTTCCACGAGGAGCCGCGTCGGATCGCCGATGGCGTCGCGGAAGGAGGTCTTGTCGCCGATCCCGGCTATGCTTTCGAAAGCCTGCCGGATCTCCTTCTGCCGCGCCTCGATCTCCTCGCCTTCGCGCTGCATCAGCTCGCCGCTGACGATCGCGCCGTCCATCGGCGCAACAGAGGTGTGCGGCTGTGCGGCACAGAAGCCGATCAGGTGCGCCTCGAAGCGCCCGGCGACGTCGAGTGCGAAGCGGATGCGCGGCTCCGGTGGTGCATCGAGATCGAGCTGGACCATCACGGTGCGGTAGTTCATGGCATGCGCCTCCTGCGGAATTTTGCGCAGATGACCATGGTACCGGCAGGCCGGCCTTGATGCGCATCAAACCGCAGCCGCGCCGCCGCCCCGAACGGGTGCGGGAGGCCCGCCGATGCGCGCGGTAGACGCCGGTCGGATCAGCCCGGGTGGTAGACGCGTTTGGCAGTGTTCCGGAAGATGTTGGCCTGGTCCGCCGCGCCGAACTTCGACGCTGCGGCACTGTGCGCCTGCATCAGGTCGGCATAGCTGGTCCACAGCTTCTCGATCGGAAAGTTGGAGCCGAACATCAGCCGCTCGCTGCCGAGGATTTCCATGGCCGCGTCATAGATCATGGAAATCAGCGCCGGATCGTTGCGGTGAACGAAGGTGCCGAGGCCGGATAGTTTTGCGCAAAGATTCGGCGCCTGGGCGAGCGTGCGCAGCCCGTCCTTCCATTCTTCCACTGTGCGTTCGTCGTCGCCCGTCAGCATCCCGACATGGGTGAGGATGAAGTCGGTGTCCGGATGCTCGCCGACGAGGTCGAGCCCGTCGCGCATCTGGCCGGGGAAGAGCTGCAGGTCGAAGGAGAGGCCGTAATCCCGCAGCCGCCCGACATTCGCGCGCACCTTCGGGTCGATAACCTGCCTTGCATCGGCGGCGAAGCGGAAGGCTTCATTTTCATGCCAGTGCAGCTGCATGCGCACGCCGCGCAGGAGCGGGTATTTCTTCAGGCGGTCGAGCTGCGGGCGCACGTCGTCGACCGTCATGTCCGCATAGCCGACGATGGCTTGCGGCCAGCCGGTGCGTTCGGCGGCCTCGCTGACGAAGGCGACCTCCTTTTCGAAATCCTCCTTCGCCCAGTTGGTCTGGACGTAGACGGCCTGCGTGACGCCAAGTCCATCGCGATCGGCAAGGAATTCCTCCATCGGATAGTCGCGGCGGATCGGCTCGTAGGGGCCGAAGATGCGCGGCACCATCGGGCCGACCAGCCACGGCTGGTCCGCCTGCCGCCAGATGTGGAAGTGCGAATCGATCACGGTCTGCATCATGACGCCTTTCGCCAGATGGTCTCGGCGGCCGGCGCCGGCCGCGCGAGGGAGAGGATGAAACGGGCGAGGGCAGCCATCGAGGCCCCGTCGACCAGATCGTCGAGCAAGGGCAGGACGGCCTGCAAGGCGGCCGTCTCGGGCCTGTAGCGCGGGTCGGCGGCAAGCGGCGTGCAGAGCGACAGCCGGTGGGCGCGCGCGGAGAGCCGACGCAGCGCGCATTCCATCTCGGCATGGCCGCCGCGCTCCAGCCCGTCGGTCAGGAGCACGATCGAGGCGCCGCGCGCGAAGGCGGCGAACCGCGGCACGGCGAGGAATGCGAGCAGCGTCGGGCCGATGCGCGTGCCGCCGTCCCAGTCCTCGACGAAGCCGGCGGCGCGGGCAAGCGCCGTCTCCCGGTCGCGGACCTTCAGCGACGGGGTGATGCGGGTCAGCCGCGTGCCGATGGTGAAGATTTCGGCGCGCCCGGCATTGCGCACGACCGTGTGTGCGAGTTCGAGATGGTGCGCCGTGTGCTGCTTCATCGATCCGGATATGTCGATCAGGACAAGCAACTTGCGCTGGACGAGCGGGCGGCGGCGCATCGGCGGGCGGGGTATGTCGCCGTCCGCCTGCGCGATGGCGCGCAGCGATCGCCGCAAGTCCGGCTCGCCGCGCGAGCGGGTACGCACGCTACGCAACGACCGGCGCACGGGGAGAGCCGCCGGCAAGGCCCGGCCGAAGGCCGCGAGCACGGCCTGTCTTCCCGCGAAGCGCCGCGCGGCCAGCCGTTCGGTGCCGGACGAGATCGCGCCGCCTTTTTCGGAGTGCGGTTCGGCCGTTTCCTGCTCGCGTGCGGGGCTGCCGTCCTTGATGCGGGTCTCCTCGTCGCTGTTGCCGGCCGCACCCAGTTCGGCATCGCCCCAGAACCAGGCCCGGAAGAGCGCCTCGAAATCGCGCCGGCGGTCCGGCTGCGGGGCGAGTGTCGCGAGCGCCGCCTGACGGATGTCTTCCATCGAGCGCGGTCCAAGCAGCGTCAAGCCTTGCAGGAAGGTGATCGCCTGCTCCGGCGCGATCGCGAAGCCGGCGGAACGCAGCAGGCGGCAAAAGCCGAGAAGGTTTTCGGCGGCGGCGGGGAGGGGGGCTGCCCCCGGTCCGTGGGTGCGGGATTCACGCATGGGGAGGATCCGCCGCTGCCAGGCTGGAGGGTGGTTCGACAGGCTCACCATGAGGGCCATTGGAGCGCGACTTGGAGCGCGAGTTCACGGTCGCCAGTGAGGGCGCGGCGCAGCCTTTACCCTCATGGTGAGCCTGTCGAACCACGAGGGTGGCGGCGGGAAGGCCGGCGCAAGTCGCTTGCCGCGCGCGCTCCCGGACGCGGAAGGGCAGCGCCGGCTGCGTGGCCAGACACCCGCTCACGCCAGCGCCTTTTCGATGATCGCGTCGAAGTCGGGTGCGAGATAGCCGAGGTCCTCCTCGTCCTTGATCAGTACGCCGATGGCACGCCGAAAGGCTTCCGGCCACGGGCTGCCTCCCTTTTCCAGCACGGTGGCAGCGTTGGCCCATTCGATCGCTTCCGAGATGCCGGGCGGCTTGGCGAGCGGCCTGGCGCGGATGTCCTGCACGGCGCGCGAGACGGCCTCGGCGGTGGCCTCGGCGACGTCTCCGGCGCGCAGCGCGATGATGCGGGCCTCGCGCTCGGCGTCGGGATAACCGATCCAGTGGTAGACGCAGCGCCGCCGCAGCGCTTCGGCAAGGTCGCGGGTGCGATTGGAGGTGAGGATCACGACCGGACGGGTGGCGGCGGCGAGCGTGCCGCGCTCGGGGATGGTGATCTGGAAATCCGACAGGAATTCCAGCAGCAGCGCCTCGAACTCGTGGTCGCTGCGGTCGATCTCGTCGACCAGCAGCACGCTTGCCTTGGGGCTACGCAGAACCTTGAGCAGCGGCCGCTCGATCAGGAAACGGTCTCCGTAGATATCGATCTCGTGCTCGCCCGCCTGCCGGATGGCGAGCAGCTGGCGCTGGTAGTTCCATTCGTAGAGCGCATGCGCGGCGTCGATGCCCTCGTAACACTGGAGCCGGACCAGTTCGGCACCGAGCATTTTGGCGACGACCTTGGCAGCCTCGGTCTTGCCGACGCCCGGCGCACCTTCGAGCAGGAGAGGCTTGCCCAGCCGCATGGCGAGGAAGATGGCGGTGGCGAGGCCTTCGTCGGCGACGTAGCGCTCCCGCGCCAGCGTTTCGGCGACGGCCTCGGGGGAGGGGGCGATTTGTTCCAGCCCGTTCAAGTGTAGATGCGCGGGGCCATCGTGGGACCCCCCTCTGCCCTGTCGGGCATCTCCCCCTCAAGGGGGGAGATCGGCAGCTTCGATATTGCCGCTCCTCCTTCGATTTCGAGGATTGGCGGGAATGGCGGCGACGGCTGATCTCCCCCCTTGAGGGGGAGATGCCCGACAGGGCAGAGGGGGGTCGCTGGAGCGTGCAGCATCTCCTACGCCGCCGCCGGCCGTTCCTTCAGCGCCCGCAGGATGCGCTCGGGCGTGATCGGCAACGTATCCACCCGCACGCCGACGGCGTCGAAGATGGCGTTGGCGACGGCGGGGATCTGAGGATTGGCGCACATCTCGCCCGGACCCTTTGCGCCATAGGGACCGTCGGCGGAGGGACGTTCGAGCACGATGATCTCGGTCTCGGCAAGGTCGCCGGGGCCCGGCATCAGATACTGATTGAAGTCGGTGCCGCCGTGGTCGCGCTTCGGATAATAGGGTTCCGTGGTCTCGTAGAGCGCGTGCGAAATGCCCATCCAGGAGCCGCCGACGAGCTGCTGCTCGACCATCTTCGGGTTGAGCGCGCGGCCGATCTCGAAGACGTTCTTCACCGTCAGCACCGTGACCTCGCCGGTCTCGTCGTCGACCTCTACCTCCGCCACCGTGCAGGCATGCGCATAGCAGGTGGACGGCTTCATCGCGCCCGTCTCCGTCTCGGGATAGGAGCGCGGGATGAGGAACATGCCGCGCCCGGAAATCGAGCGACCGTGCTTGAAATGCGCCGCGAGCGCGGTGTCGAAGATCGAGATCGACTTTTGCGGCGCGCCCTTGACCTGGATATTGCCGGCGCCGTCCGTCTCGAGGTCGGAGGCATCGACTTCCAGTTCCTCGGCGGCGACTTCGAGCAGCACCTGCTGCGCCTCGGTGGCGGCCTGGATCACGGCGTTGCCGATGCGGTGGGTGCCGCGCGAGGCGAAGGTGCCCATGCAGTGCGGGCCGGTGTCGGTGTCGGCCGTGTCGATGGTGACCTGCTCGGCCGGCACGCCGATGGTCTCGGCGCAGATCTGCGCCATCACCTGCTTCAGCCCCTGTCCGAGATCGACCGAGGAGAGCGTCACCATGAAGTTGCCGGTCGGGGTCGAGTGGACCAGCGCCTGGCTGGGATCGCCGCCGAGGTTCATGCCGGTCGGGTAGTTGACCGCCGCAACGCCGCGGCCGCGCCGGATCGCCATGTCAGGTCTCCTTGTAAGACGACATCTGCAGATACTTCTCCGCGACCGGCCAGTTGGCTGCGCGCGAGGCTTCCTGCATGCACTCGATCAGCGCCGCACCCTCGGTCGGCTGGCGGTGCGCCTTCATGTCGCCGTCGCGATAGGCGTTGACGAAGCGGAATTCGAGCGGGTCCATCCCGATCAGCCGTGCCAGCTTGTCCATCTGCACCTCCAGCGCGAAATCGGCGATGGTGACGCCGAAGCCGCGCATGGCGGAGGAGGGGGTGCGGTTGGTGTAGACGCACCAGGTGTCGATCCACACGTTCGGCACCGTGTAGGGGCCGGGATAATGCCCCGCGCCCTTTTGCGCGCCGTAGGGCGAATGGCGAGAATAGGCGCCGGCATCCGTATAGCCGGTGACCTTCCGCGCCAGTATGCGGCCTTCATTCGAAATGCCGTCCTTGATGACGATCTTTTCCGCCGCGCGCGCGGAAGAGACCTGCATCTCCTCCTCGCGCGAGTAGACGAAGGAGACCGGCTTGCCCGTCAGCTTGGAGGCGAGGATGGCGATCGGCTCGACCGTCACGTCGACCTTGCCGCCGAAGCCGCCGCCGACGGTGCCGCCGACGAAATGCAGCTTGTGGCCGGGCATCTGGAGGATGATCGAGGTGTTGTCGAGGGTGAAGAACATCGCCTGCGTGTTGGTATGGCAGGTGAAGCGGTCGTTGCCTTCCGGCACCACGATGCAGCCGGTCGTCTCGGTCGGCGCATGCTCGATCGGCGAGGACCAGTAGGTCTGCTCGAGGATGTGGTCGGCCTCGGCAAAACCCTTGTCCACGTCGCCGAAGCGTATCTTGCGATGGCTGCCGCTGTCGTAGGAGTAGTAGTTGTGGCCGTGGTACTCGTTGACCAGCGGCGCGTCGGGTGCGAGCGCGGCCTCCATGTCGAGAACGGCCGGCAGCACCTCGTAGTCGATCTTCACCTTCGCCGCTGCCTCGTTCGCCGCGCGCTCGCTGTCGGCGAGCACCGCGACCACGGCCTCGCCCTTCCAGCGCACCTTGTCGGCGGCGAGCACCTGCTCGTCCTCGGGGCCGATCTGGATCAGGATCAGGATCGTGTAGACGTTGTGCGGCACGTCCCTGTGCGTCAGCACCTTCGCCACGCCCGGGTGCTTCTCGGCTTCCGACGTGTCGATCGAGCGGATGCGGGCGTGATGATGCGGGCTGCGCACCATCTTCAGGTGCAGCATGCCGGGGAAGGAACGGTCGGCGAAATAGGCCGTCTTGCCGGTCACGTGGCCCGGCACGTCGGACCGCTGCAGGCCCTGGCCGAGCTGTTTCAGGTCGTCCCGGCGCTCGTCGGCAAAGTAGTCCTTGGCGAGACGGATCATCTGGAGTTCCTCATGCAGCCACGTGCGAATTGGCGCGGGCGGCCGACAGCACGGCCTGGATGATCGGCTCGTAGCCGGTGCAGCGGCAGATGTTGCCCGAGATCGCCTCGACCACGTCGTCGCGGCTCGGGTTCGGGTTCTGGTCGAGCAGCGCTTTCGCAGCCATCAGCATTCCAGGCGTGCAGAAGCCGCACTGCGCCGCGAAGCCGTCGAGGAAGGCGCGTTGCAGCGGATGCATGGCGCCGTCCTGCGACAGGCCGGCTGCGGTCGAGACCTCGCGGCCTCCGCAGGTCTGCGCAAGCGTGAGGCAGGACAGCACGAGTTCGCCGTCGACCAGTACGGAGCAGGCGCCGCAGGTGCCCTGATGGCAGCCGCCCTTCGGCGAGGTGTCGCCGAGCCGGCCGCGCAGGGCCTCGAGCAGCGTCGCGCCGCTTTCGACGAATTCGGCCCGATCGTCGCCATTGAGCGTGAACTGGACCGGAACCTTCTTTGCCATTCGTCTCCTCCCTTGCGAAACTGCTCTGGTGGGCAGTCCTCAGGCGAGCATGAGCCGCCGGAAATGCACGGGCAGCACCTCGCCGCGATACCAGGCGCTGGCAATCGCATCGGTGAACGGCGCCGTACCGTCGCCTATGGTGGCCACCGCATCCGGGATGCCGGTTTCGGTGAGTGTCTTGCCGACCAGAGCCGTCTCGGCCGCCCTGGCCCGTATGGGGCGGTCGGACATGCAATTCAGGGCAATGCGCGCCGCGCCGACCGAACCATCCGCCGCCTGCTCGACAACCGCGGCGATGGAGAGGACCGAAACGCCTTTGGGCTTGACGCGCGAGACCTTGGCGAAGCGGAACGTGGCGGCGGCGGGGATCCGGAAGCACACCGACGTCACGATGCCTTCGAAGTCGTCGCGGCCGGCCAGGAATTCTTGAACCGGCAGGCCGCGGTCTCCCGCGTTCACCGTCGCATCGAGCGCGAGCAGAGCCGCGGCAAAGTCGCCATACGGTGCGGGGGAAAAAAGATTGCCGCCGACCGTGGCCATGTTGCGGATTGCCGGTCCACCGACCGCGCGTGCCGCTCTGGCGATGGGGACCAGATCCGGGTGGCGCGCGATTTCCGACATAGTGACGGAGGCGCCGAGCGTTGCCACGCCGTCGTCCACCGCGATCTCGTGCAACGTCTCGTCAGTCGAGCGGACGAAGGTGTCGAAGGACAGGTCGCCCTCGTTGGCGGCGCGCACGACCAGCGTACCGCCACCCATGTAGCGCGCCGTCCGCGCCGAAAGGGCGGTCTGCGCCTCGGCAACGGTCGGAAACGTCTGGAGCGAGAGCGGCATGCCTGACCCTCCTCAGGCCTTCGCGAAATGCTTCTTCAGCGCGTCGAAGCCGCCCTGGAAGACGTTGTCGCCCATCCCCTTGGCGATCGTATCGCCTTCGCCTTCCGGCGCGTCGAAACTGGAAGACCAGACGGCATAGGTCTTGTCGCCATCAGTCACCCGCTCGAGCTTCAGGGTCGCAACATGGTTCGAGATCGGCGCCGGATGCTCGATGATCGAATAGCTGACCAGATGGTCGTCATCGGAAAATGCGAGCAGCTTTTCGCGGATCGTGGCGCCGCTGCCGACCTTGAAGTTTCGCACGCACCCGATGTCGGTCGCCGCCTTGCCGTCCTCGATGTGGCTCTCAACCATGCGCGGATGCCAGTCCGGCAGGCCGTTGAAGTCGCGGATGCGGTCCCAGACCTTTTCGACGGGTGCGTCTATGACGCTGGAGATCGTGACGGCGGGCATGGCGGCTCCTCGCAAGTCCGGACGGGCTCCACTCTAGGCGGCTCGGGCCGCGCCGCTTATCAATGCGTCTCGCCGGCTTATCGAGGAGTCTGAAAAAGCGTTACGCCGCCACCCGCGCGGCATCGCGGTAGAGCGTCGGCGGCACGCCCGCGTGGTCGCGGAAGAAGCGGGTGAAGTTTCCTTGCGTGGTGAAGCCGAGATGGCATGCGAGGTCCGTCAGCGTCCCCTCCGAGCTCCGCAACTGGCGCAGCGCCTCCTCCATGCGCAGCGTGTTCCAATAGACGTTCGGCGTCAGGTTGGTCTCGCGCTTGAAAAGCGCAAAGAAGTGCGGCCGCGACAGGCCGGCGGCGCGCGCGAGCTCGTCCAGGCTCATCCGCGCCGCGATATTGGAGCGCATCAGCGCGATCGCCTTGCGGACGCGGAAATCGAGCGGAACGTGAGGAGAATGCCGGCCGGGCTTGCCGGCGCGCACCGGACCCGCGGCGGCGATCAGGCGGTCGACCAGTTGCTCCATCTCCGCGTCGGTCGGATCCCAGCCGTCGTCGCTGCCGACGAACTGCCGGAAGAAGCCGAGCGTGATTGTCCGCAACTGGGCGCTCAGGGGAATGTGCGGACTGCGGAAGATCGGCGTGCCCTCGGCAACCCCGAGGCGTTCGGCCGCCCAGCCCGGTTCCATGTAGAGCGCGAGGAAGAGGCCGGGCTCGCCTCCCGGAAAGCTGTGGCTGTGCGGTTCGAGGGAATTGATGGCGACGGCGCTGTCGGGGCCCAGGATGATGCTGTGGCCGCCGACCTGAATGCGGCCCGGCTCCCCGTCGAGCCATATGATGATGTGGCTTTCCGGGTGGGCGTGGGTGACCAGGTCGCTGGCCGCCTTCAGGAACGAGAAATGCCCGAACCTGCCCCTGCAGAGCCTGATCGCGGTCATGATGTCCTCCCACGAGCCCGTGTGCCAGGCTCTTGGCGGAAGTGTGGTCCGACCAGTTTTGGCAGTCAAGGCAGATCGCCGCGCCTGAAGGGTACGGCGGGTACGGCCCACGGCGGCTCGCCGCGATTGACGACGCCTGCGCGGTTTCCGACACTGCACGTGGTGCGAAGCGGACCGGTGCTCGCCGGCCGGAGGAGGAGACCGCATGAGGCAGTTCATCAACAGCAAGGAGAGGCTCGTCACCGAGGCGATAGACGGTCTTCTGCGGGCCTCCGGCGGGCGGCTCGCGCGCCTCGACGGATTTCCGCACATCAAGGTCGTCGTCCGGAAGGGCTGGGACGGCTCGAAGGTGGCGATCGTGTCGGGCGGCGGTTCGGGCCACGAGCCCGCCCATGCCGGTTTTGTCGGGCAGGGCATGCTGACGGCGGCTGTGTGCGGCGATGTCTTCGCCTCGCCCTCGGTCGATGCCGTGCTTGCCGCGATCCTGAGCGTCACCGGCGACGCCGGCTGCCTGCTGATCGTCAAGAACTACACCGGCGACCGGCTGAATTTCGGTCTGGCGGCAGAGCGTGCCCGCGCGCTTGGCCGCGACGTGGAGATGGTCGATCGTCGCCGACGACGTCGCGCTTCCCGACCTGCCTCAGGCGCGCGGCGTGGCGGGCACGCTGTTCGTGCACAAGGTCGCCGGTGCGCTGGCGGAGGCCGGCGCCGACCTCCGCGCGGTGGCGGCGGCGGCGAGGCGCGTCGTCGGGGCCGTCATTTCGATCGGCATGTCGCTCGACACCTGCACGGTTCCAGGTTCGCCGAAGGAGGACCGCATCCGGCCCGGCCATGCCGAACTCGGCCTCGGCATCCACGGCGAGGCGGGCGTGGAGCAGGTGCGGTTCGAGAATGCCCGGCAGGCCATGGACGCGGTGGTCGGACGGCTGGCGCCGCTCGTCGGGTCGGGCGAGCACGTCGCGCTCCTCAACAATCTCGGAGGGGCGACGCCGCTTGAAATGTCCGTGCTCGCCGAGGAACTGGCGCGCTCGTACATCGCGGACCGGATCCGCTGGATCATCGGCCCTGCGCCGATGATGACGTCGCTCGACATGCAGGGCTTCTCGCTTTCGCTGCTCCCGATCGATGCGGTGACCGAGCGGAGCCTTCTTGCGCCTGCAGAGCCCTGGGCCTGGCCCGGGCTTGCTTCATTCGGCGAGGTGGAGGTTCTCCCGCTCCCCGGAGGGCTCTCCCCCGACCGTCCCGCACCCTCGGCGCATGCCGGGCGCCGCGCGCTGGTGAAGACATGCTGCGAAATCCTCATCGGCGCCGAAGCCGATCTCAACGCGCTCGACGCGCGCACCGGGGACGGCGATACGGGAACGACGCTGGCGGGCGCGGCGCGGGCGCTGCTCGACGGGATCGACCGGCTTCCGCTGGCCGATCCGGCGCAGCTCTGCCGCGCCATCGGCATGGAACTCGGCCAGACGATGGGCGGCTCGTCGGGCGTGCTGCTGGCGATCTTCTTCGCGGCGGCGGGGGACGCGTCCGCGAACGGCAGGAACTGGATCGCCTCGCTGGAGGCGGGGCTCGACCGGATGAGGCAGGTCGGCGGTGCGGAGCCCGGCGACCGCACGATGATCGACGCGCTTGCGCCGGCCTTCGCGGCTCTTCCGGATGGCCTTGCCGCTGCGGCGCGGGCGGCGCGGGATGGTGCCGACCGCACCGGCAGCATCGCCCGGGCGAGGGCCGGGCGGGCCACCTATCTCTCCGCCGATACGCTGGACGGCGTCAACGATCCTGGCGCCGAGGCGGTGGCCCGGCTGTTCGAGCGGTTGCACGAGAGCGCGTCGCTAGGCTGACCGCCGGCGGCGATCCGGGACCGCAGGGCCGGGGCGAGCAATGAAGTTCGCGCTCTGGCAGCGGCCGCGACGACGCCGGCAGGAACATCGCAGGGCCGAGCCGGTTCCGCAGGTTCAATCCTACGGAACGGCATGATCTTCGATGCAGCAATCCGGGGCGCGGCCCCATGAACAGCTTCAACGTAACCGTGGCGCTTGCCGGCGGCACGGTGCTCTTTCTCGGGCTCTTCGCGGGTTACGTGAAGAACCGGCTCTGGATCGCGGAATCGGCGATCTGTCTGCTTCTGGGTGCGGGCATCGGTCCCGTCGCCGGCCTCGTCGATTTCTCCGACATGCAGATCGACCGCTTCTTCCTTCTCGAGGAAGTGGCGCGATTGACCCTGGGGATGTCCGTCATGGGCGCGGCGCTGCGCCTCCCTCCGGCCTTCCTGCGGCAGAACTGGGGGAGCATCGCGATGGTGCTCGGACCCGGGCTGCTCATGATGTGGCTTTCGAGCGCCGCCTTGTCCTTCGCGGTGCTCGGGTACGGCGTTCTCCCGGCGCTCCTGCTCGGCGCGATCCTTGCCCCCACCGATCCGGTCGTTGCCGGGTCCGTCGCGGCAGGAAAGGTCGCCGACCGGTCCCTGCCGGAGCGAACCCGTTCGCTCCTCACCGCCGAAAGCGGCGGCAATGACGGCCTCGCTCTGCTCTTCGTGCTCCTGCCGGTGCTCTTGATGAAGCACGATCCCGGCACCGCGATTCCCGACTGGTTCCTGCGCGTCCTGCTCTGGGAGATTCTGGCTGCGAGCGCATTCGGGGCCGGGGTGGGATGGCTGGCGGGAAAGTGCCTCATCTGGGCCTACGATCAGCCATTCTCGGAAAGGCAGTCGACCATCACGATCGGCCTTGCGATGTCCCTGTTCGTGCTTGCCATCGTGCGGCTGATGGGCGGCGACGGCATCCTGGCGGTGTTCGTCTCCGGCCTGATCCTCAACCGCTTCCTGTCGCAGCAGGAGACGCACCACGAGCACGTTCAGGAGGCCATCGGCCGCTTCTTCGATCTCCCGGTCTTCATCCTCATCGGCCTCATGCTGCCGTGGTCGCGATGGCCGGATTTCGGCTGGAGCATCGCGGTTTTCGTGGTGCTGATCCTGGCCTTCCGGCGGCTTCCGTGGTGGCTGGCGCTGCGGCCGTTCGTGCCGGCGATGCGGCGCCGGCGGGAAGCCGCCTTCCTCGGCTGGTTCGGCCCGATCGGCATCTCGAGCGTCTACTACGCCGTTCTTGCCCAGGACAGGACCGGGCGGGACGACCTGTGGCCGGTCGTGAGCCTCGTGGTGGTCTGTTCGGTGCTGGTGCACGGGATCTCGGCGACGCCGCTGACGCGGCTGTTCGGCAGGCGTGCGGCGGCTGAAGACACCCGGTCCGGCGACGGTCGGCCGATCGCGGGGGAACATGAGGCGAGCGCGGCTGTTGGACGGCAACAGCGGATCGGAGGATGAGCGATGAGAGACTGGATCGATGCGCCGATCGCGGTGGTCGCCGCGGGCATGGTCGTCGGCCTGCCGGGAATTTCGGCGGCCGAGACGATCAAGACGACGATGAGCGACCAGGCCGGCCGGTACCTGACTGATTCCGGTGGCAGGGCGCTCTACACGTTCAGCGCCGACAAGAACGGCGCCGAGGCGAATTCGGCGTGCACGGATGCCTGTCTCACCGCATGGCCGGCCCTGACCGCCGACGACGCCCTCGAAGCCTCGGGCGACGTGAATGCAAATCTGCTGACGAGTTTTCAGCGCGACGACGGCACGCGGCAGGCAGCCTACGCGGGCAAGCCGCTCTACTACTTCGTCGGCGACAAGGGCCGCGGTGAGGCCACCGGAGGCGGTGTGCAGCAATTCGGCGGGACGTGGCACCTCGCGCAACTGGACACCGGTCCCTCGCCGGTGCCGGACAAGGTATCGCAGGTCCGGCAGAGCTTCGCGGATCTCGACCTACAAAGCCCCGAATGCGTGCGGCTCGATGCCGAACGTGGTCGCTATCTCGTATCCAACATCAACGGCAAGATGACGGAGGCCGACGGAAACGGCTTCATTTCCATCGTGGACCCGGATGGCCCGTCCGTCCTGAAATGGATCGCCGGCGGCGAAGGCCCGGTGATCCTCAATGCACCGAAAGGCATGGAGATCGCGACCGGCATGCTGCTCGTGGCCGACATCGATCACCTGCGCACCTTCGACATCGAGACGGGTGCCCCGATGGGCGCGGTCGCGATCGACGGGGCCAGGTTCCTGAACGACATGGCGGTGGCCGGCGACGGAACGGTCTTCATCACCGATACCGGCACGAAGAGCATCCCGGGCGCGGTCTACCGGATCGATCCCGACGGCAACGTCGAAAAGATCGCCTCCGGGCGCGAGCTCGCGAGGCCGAACGGGATCGACTTCGATCCTGACGGAAACCTCGTGGTGGTGACCTATGCCGCCGACCGCGTGATGACGATGTCCCGCGACGGCGAAATCCTGAACGAGAAGCAGCTGGACGCGGGCAAGCTCGACGGGCTGGTCGTGCTCGACGACGGAACGAAACTCGTCTCGAGCTGGGACGGCGAGCACGTGGTCCGCATCGCACCGGACGGTACGGTGTCGACCATCCTGACGGGCGTCGTGCAGCCCGCCGCATTCGACGTCGATCCCGAGAAGGGCCTGCTCCTCGTGCCGCAGGTCAAGGAGAACGCGGTGGCGGTCGTGCCGCTGCCATCCGGCGAAAACACCTCGGCGACGAACCAATGATACCACACTGGCTCCATGTGATCGCAATCGTGTCGCTGATCGTCGGCTTCGTCTGCGCCGCCATCATCGCCTTCGACGAACTGCATGATCCGCAGCACATGTGGATCATGAACGTCGTGTGGCCCGCGACCGCACTGTTCGCCTCGGTCCTGACGCTGTGGGGCTACTACACCTACGGCAAGCTTGCGACCAAGCGGCGGGTGCAACGGGCGATGCGGAACGACGAGGAGATGCCCAACAAGAAATACACCCCGTTCCCCGCCATGGTCGGCAAGGGCGCCGCGCATTGCGGGAGCGGCTGCACGCTGGGTGACATCTGCGCGGAGTGGATCGCCTTCGGCTTCCCTGCGGTCGCAGTGTGGCTGGGCTGGCACACGATCTTTTCGGACAAGATCTTCGCGGTCTGGGTGCTCGACTTCATCCTGGCCTTCCTGTTCGGCGTCGCCTTCCAGTACTTCACGATCAAGCCGATGCGCGGGCTCTCGCCCGGCCAAGGGCTGATTCAAGCGGTCAAGGCCGATGCGCTCTCGCTCACGGCCTGGCAGCTCGGCATGTACGGCTTCATGGCGATTGCGCATTTCTGGATCTTCGCCAGTCTCATCGGGGCGAAACTCGAGGTGAACAGCCCCGAATTCTGGTTCATGATGCAGATCGCCATGCTCTGCGGCTTCGCCACCGCCTATCCGGTCAACTGGTGGCTGATCAGCAAGGGCATCAAGGAAAAGATGTAGCGTGGCATTCAGTGGGCCGGGCAAGGGGCGCTGCGGGGGCAGGGCCGTGTGAGCCCGCGCGGGCCTCGTGGCCTCTCGTCTGCCAGGCTTGCGTCTGAAGCGGGGAGGGAATCGAAGGATTGCTGATAGGTGACGTAGGGATCCATCCTGCGACCCCTGATCAAGAACCGGGCGGACGCCTAAACCAACGGTCCTGAAAACATCCCGGGCCGACAGGCCCACCATCAGCCGCGTCCGCTGTTGCGCGCCGCGCCATGGAGTCGCGCTTGCATGCATGCGCCCGTTGCTGCAATTGAGCCGGAAAATGGCATGGGAGTCCTTCATGACGTCCTTGAGCGTCGTTATGCCGATTTACAATGCAGGCGCCAAACTCGACGAGTCCCTTCTCAATGTGCGGAACCAGACTTTCCGCGATCTCGAAATAATCGTGCTCGACAACTGTTCGACGGATGACACTTTTGATCGCGCTCGTAAGCACGCTGCTGAAGACTCTCGTGTGAAAGTTGTCCGACAGGTCGAGAACATTGGTATGTGGCCGAATTTCGCAGATGGCCTCAAACGCGGCACGTCTGACTTTCTCGCCTACCGCGCTCACGACGATTTCAGCAGCCTCGACTATTTCGAGTGCCTGATGCGCGCGACAAAGCAGTTCCCTCGCGCAGTATTGGCAGCAGGATCGGTCAATCGCGTCTGGCCTGACGGGAGAACTGCCCAGGTGAGGGCAGACTTCCGCAGCCGTAGCGAAATGATCGTAGGCGCTCCCGCGTCATGGTTCTATGGGGTGTGGCGCAGAGAATATCTGGCGAGCCGTTTCGCGCATGTGGATTCGTATCCGTATGTCGGTGGGATCGACTTTCTCATTCTGTATGGCGCCTTGGTCTCAGGACAGGTGGCTTGCGACCCTGATGCGCTGTTCACTCAGAGAGCACCCGCTGGCAAGCGATCCTACCTAACGCCGGACAAAATGCCGCCGAAGGAACAATGGCGTTTTCGCTCGATCTTTAAGAGCTACTGTGCTCGCGACAACGCGCGTCTGCCGCCTCGAGATCGAATTAGATTCGCCCTGATGCCGTTCCGGTTCACAGAGGCTCGGGGTCGAAAAATTCACCGATTGGCACACGCCTCATTCGGGGAATGGATAGCGGAGATCAAACGGTCTCGTTTCACTTGAACGGAGGCCTACGCGCGTGCCGGGCGAGACAACTTCGAAGCAGCTCGCACTGGGAGATGGTGGTCTCCAGATGTTTCGGCACTATGAGCTTTCCAACTCCATGCCACCGCGTCACTTCACATTCTCCCAGACCGACCTGCCGTCGGTAATCCGCTTCGTTATCCCTTGGCGTGCCAGCCAGGGTCGGCCGAGGTCGCGGACTACGGCGCGGCGACCGTCGGCCAGGAGAGGATGGTTGAGATAGCCGCGCGTGAATGCGCCGAGTTCCTGCCCCTCGGCGTAAAGTTGCTTCTCGGGATCCAGCTCCGGATCCATCATATCGGCGCAGCGGCGGGCAAACTCCCGCTCTATGAAGGACGGCGAGGTGCTGAAGAGCGGTCGGTCGAAATGCGTCTTCTTGGCCACCTTCAGGCCGAGGAACGTCACCCAGCTCATCCTGTAGGAGTAGCGGTGCGGCAAGTGGGGCCGGTCACGCGCGGAAAGCTGCACCTGCACCACCTGGCCCGAAAGGCGATCCTCGATCTCCTGTGGGAAGACGGGCTCGAGCGCTTCCCAATCGTCCTCCATGTGCAGGAAGAATGACGACTGCGGCTTCTGCCACAGCCGTTTCACGGCGGCGCCGAACGAGGCTCGTTCGGGCCGCGTTATCTCGACCCGGTCGAAGCGCTCCCGGATCAGATTCTCACAGGCGTCTCCCTCCGGCTCGGTTCCGCAAAAGGGATCAATGTTCGCATAGACAATCCCTGACGGGAAGTTTGAGATAATCCTGTCGGTGAAGGTATCCAGCGTCTGCCGCAGCAGGTCCGGGCGGCGACCGCAAACGAGCGTGATGTCCATGTTTCCAGTCGGCTTTCGCGATTCTCTGCGCGTTGATGAAGACGTATGCCGCTCGCCATTTGCAATTCCTAAAGTGACTTGTAAAGCGCAACTCTGTGACTTGGCGTTAGATGCAAGCGCCTCCGCAGACGGCTCCTGAAACAGCAGCTGAAGCGAGCGTTCGGCCTTGGGAGGGCGTGACGCGGGCTAGCGCTGATGCTATCGCCGGTCTTCGCCGGTTCCTGCCGGCGAGAATGAACCTGGAGCGCCTCGACACCATGAAAGCCGTCATCCTGGCCGGCGGGCTTGGCACCCGCATCAGCGAGGAGTTGCATCTTCGCCCCAAGCCGATGATCGAGATCGGCGGCCGCCCGATCCTATGGCACATCATGAAGATCTACGGCGCGCACGGGATCAGCGACTTCGTGATCTGCTGCGGCTACAAGGGCTACGTCATCAAGGAGTACTTCGCCAACTACTTCCTGCACATGTCCGACGTCACGTTCGACATGGCGGAAAACCGGATGGAAGTGCACCAGGGCAAGGCGGAACCCTGGCGCGTGACCTTGATCGATACCGGCGAGACGACGTTGACCGGCGGTCGCCTCAAGCGCGTGGCTGACCACATCGACGGCACCTTCTGCCTCACC
Source organism: uncultured Alphaproteobacteria bacterium (assembly GCA_963747465.1). GTDB lineage: Bacteria > Pseudomonadota > Alphaproteobacteria > Rhizobiales > Rhizobiaceae > Aquibium. The sequence continues at coordinate 265,377 of CAVVFC010000001.1, read as the reverse complement.
TACGGCGACGGGGTCGCGGACGTCGACATTGCCGCGCTCGTGGCTCACCACGAGGCGAGCGGCACGGAAGCGACGGTGACCGCGATCCAGCCGCCGGCCCGCTATGGCGCGCTAGACATCCATGACGGACGCGTCGAGCGCTTCCTCGAAAAACCCGCCGGCGATGGACAATGGATCAACGGCGGCTTCTTCGTCTGCGAAAAATCTGTCCTCGATCGCATCGCCGGCGACGACACGCCATGGGAGAGCGAACCGCTGGAACGGCTGGCGCAGGACAGGCAGCTGGCGGTCTACATGCATCCAGGCTTCTGGGCCGCGATGGACACGTTGCGCGACAAGCGCCATCTGGAGGAACTCTGGGATAGCGGGCGCGCACCCTGGAAGGTGTGGGACTGAAGCATGTCCTTCTGGAACGGCAAGCGCGTCCTCGTTACCGGCCACACCGGCTTCAAGGGAAGCTGGCTCTGCGAAGTTCTCCTGGCACGGGGCAGCGAGGTTTCTGGGCTGGCGCTCGAACCCGACACCGAACCCGCGCTGTTCCGGCAGCTCGGGCTGCAACGGCGTCTCGATCATTGCATCGCCGACGTCCGGGAGGCCGCCGTGGTCGCCAGGCGCATACACGCCGTGCGTCCGCAGGTGGTGCTGCATCTCGCGGCCCAGCCGCTGGTGCGGCGCTCCTACCGCGAACCGGTCGAGACCTGGGCGACCAACGTGATGGGCACGGCGCATGTGCTGGAGGCCGTGCGCGCTCTGCCTGAGCCTTGCATCGTGGTCGTGGTGACCACCGACAAGGTCTACGAGAACCGGGAGTGGGAGCAACTCTACCGGGAAACGGACCGGCTCGGCGGCCATGATCCCTACTCGGCCTCGAAGGCCGCGGCCGAACTCGTGGCGGCAAGCTACAGAAGATCCTTCCTGGCGACCGCCGGCGTGCGGCTCGCGACCGCCCGCGCCGGCAACGTCATCGGCGGTGGAGACTGGGCCGAAGACCGCATCGTGCCGGATCTGGCGCGTGCCTTCGGCGATGGGCGTCCGCTTCGCGTGCGCAATGCCCGCGCGGTGCGTCCCTGGCAGCACGTTCTCGATCCCCTTGCTGGATATCTTCGCCTCGCCGAGGCGCTGGGCGGGGCGGAGGGAGGCGAACTGCAGGAAAGCTATAATTTCGGACCCGAACCGGCGGACCAGCGCAGTGTCGCACAACTGGTCGAAGCAGCCCGACAGCATTGGAACGGCGACTGGCAGGACGGCACGGATTCCCGTGCGCCGCATGAAGCGGGGCGCCTTGCCCTCAGCATCGAACGGTCGCGCGCCGCGCTCGACTGGCAACCACGGTGGAATTTCACCCGCGCCGTGGCCGAGACAATCCAATGGTATCGCGCCGTGTCTGAAGGAGCAGACGCCCTGGAGATCACGAGAGCGCAGATCGCGGCCTATGAGGCGGCGCAGTGAAATTCACCCCACTTCCCCTCGCGGGCGCATACCGGGTCGATCTCGAACCACGCGGAGACAGCCGCGGGTTCTTCGCACGGCTGTTCTGCGCGGAAGAATTCGCCGCCCACGGTTTGGAGACGGAGTGGATCCAGTGCAACACCTCCTACAGCGCCTGCGCCGGCACCGTGCGAGGCCTGCACTTCCAGCGCCCCCCAACGGCGGAGGCGAAACTCGTGCGCTGCCTGCGCGGTGCCATCTGGGACGTCATCGTCGACCTGAGGGAAAGCTCCGAGACCTTCGGGCGGTGGCACGGCGAACGGCTCGACGATCAGAACCGCTCGATGCTCTATGTTCCGCAAGGGCTCGCGCATGGTTTCCAGACGTTGACCGACGACGTCGAGATGCTCTATTTCCACTCCGCATCCTACAGCGCTTCCCACGAAGGCGGCCTGCGCTGGGACGACCCCGCGGTCTCGATCGAGTGGCCGCGCGAGATGACCGAACAATCCGCACGAGACGCCGGCTTTCCGGGGCTCGACACACTGGAGCCGATGCGCTTATGAGTCCGCCCTCCTGCCGCCATTGCGGCTCGGCGCTGGAGCGCGTCTTTCTCGATCTCGGCCATGCTCCGCCCTCGAACGCCTACCTGCACCCGTCCGCGCTCAATCAGCCGGAACTCACCTTTCCGCTGCGGCTGCGCGTCTGCGACATCTGTCATCTCGTCCAGACGGAGGATTTTGCCGAGGCGGACAGGCTGTTTTCCGCCGATTACGCCTATTTCTCGTCGACCTCGAAAAGCTGGCTCGTTCATGCCGCCGGCTACGCGCGAATGGTGACCGAGCGGTTCCGCCTCGACGGCAACAGCTGCGTCATCGAGGTGGCGTCCAACGATGGCTATCTCCTGAAGAACTTCGTTGCCGCCGGGATAACCTGCCTCGGCATCGAACCGACCGCCAGCACGGCCGCCGCGGCAGAGGTGCTGGGCATTCCGGTGTTGCGCGAATTCTTCGGCGAGGAACTCGGGCGCCGGCTCGCGGCGGAAGATCGCCAGGCCGACCTGATCGCGGGCAACAACGTCTATGCCCACGTCCCCGACATCAACGACTTCACCCGCGGCCTGGCGGCGGCGCTGAAGCCGCAGGGCGTGATCACGCTGGAATTCCCCCACCTGATGCGCTTGGTAGAGTTCTACCAGTTCGACACCGTCTATCACGAACACTTTTCCTACCTTTCGCTGATCAGCGTCAGCCAGATTTTCGCGGCGGCGGGACTGCGGATTTTCGATGTGGAGGAACTGCCGACCCATGGCGGCAGCCTGCGGGTCTACGGATGTCACGAGGATGCCTCGCACACCAGGACCGGGGCAGCCGACGCGGTGCTTGCGGAGGAACACAGCCGGGGTATGGCGGATGCGCCCTTCTACGAAGGCTTCCAGAGCCGCGCGGACGCCGTGAAGGACGGGCTGCTGCGCTTCCTGCTCGATGCCAAGCGCGATGGGCACTCCGTCGCCGCCTATGGGGCTGCGGCGAAAGGCAACACGCTCCTGAACTATGCCGGTGTGAAGCCGGACCTCCTGCCCTTCGTCTGCGATGCCGCGCCATCCAAGCAGGGCATGCTGATGCCTGGCAGCCACCTCCCCATCCTGCCGCCCGAAGCCCTTTCGCAACGCCGGCCCGACTACGTCCTCATCCTGCCGTGGAATCTTGCAGACGAGGTCAGGAGACAGCTCTCGCCGCTCGCGCAAGCGGGCACGCGCTTCGTGACGGCCGTGCCGGAGATCAGGATCTTATGAGGCGCGTTCTGCTCACCGGCGCCACCGGTTTCGTCGGCCGGCAGGTTCTGCGTGAACTCCGTGCAGGCGGAGCGGAGGTGAACGTCGTCCTGCGCCGGGGCACAGACGCCCCCGATGGCGCGGCCGCCGTGCATGTCACCGATGACCTCTTTTCCGAAGATGCCGTTTTCTGGAACGCCGCGTGCGAGGGCGTCGACACCCTCGTCCATGTCGCCTGGTACACCGAGCCGGGCAAGTATGTGACATCGCCCGCCAATCTCGCCTGCATGGCCGGCACCATCCGGATGGCCGAAGCGGCCGCGTCGGCCGGCGTCAAGCGGTTCGTCGGGGTAGGGACCTGCTTCGAATATGATCTTGCCGCCGGATATCTCAGGACATCGACGCCGCTCGTGCCGGACAGCCCGTATGGGGCCGCGAAGGCCGCCACCTATCTCGCGCTCTCGCGCACGCTGCCGCGCCTGGGCGTTTCCTTCGGCTGGTGCCGTCTGTTCTATCTCTACGGCGAAGGAGAGGATCGCCGACGCCTGGTGCCCTATGTTCACGAGCGCCTGTCGTCTGGAGAAGCTGCCGAACTCAGCTCCGGAAATCAGGTTCGCGACTACCTGGACGTTGCCGAAGCGGGCAGGCGCATTGCCGCGATCGGCCTTTCGCAGACGGAGGGTGCTTTCAACATTTCCTCCGGCATCCCGATCACGATCAGGCAGATGGCGCTGCGCATCGCGGACGAGTACGGGCGGCCCGACCTGCTGCGCTTCGGAGCAAGGCCGGACAATCCCGGCGAGCCGAAATGCGTGATCGGCGAGCCGACGCCCTTGCCTGCAACCGACGAAGAAGACGTGTATGACTGACGGACTGCGTGAACTCTACCGGCAGCATGATCTGCCGATCTTCCAGAACCGCATGTACGATACGGCTGACGCGGCGCGGAACTGCCCGAAGGGCGATGTCCGTCTCGTGGAAGACCTGGAAACGGGCCTTGTGCGCAATTCGGCCTTCGATGCCTCGCTGATGGATTACGATCAAGCATACCAGAACGAGCAGGGCACCAGCGCCCTGTTCCGCAGGCACATGGAAGGCGTGGCCGATCTGGTCGAGGCCCGTATGGGCCGCGTTGATCTCGTCGAGGTGGGCTGCGGCAAGGGAACCTTCCTGGAGCTTCTGCTCGGGCGCGGGATCGATGTCGCCGGTTTCGATCCCACCTACGAGGGCTCCAACCCGCTGGTGCGCAAGGAGTATTTCTCCGAGGAACTCGGCCTGCGCGGCGAGGGTCTGATCCTGCGCCACGTGCTGGAGCACATCGAGGATCCCGTGTCGTTTCTCGAGAGGCTCGCCGAGGCGAACGGCGGGCGCGGCCTCATCTACATCGAGGTGCCCTGCTTCGACTGGATCAGCGAAAACCGCGCCTGGTTCGACATCTTCTACGAACACGTGAACTATTTCCGGCTGAGCGATCTCGGCCGGATCTTCGGCAGGGTCGTCCATGCCGACCGGGCCTTCGGTGGTCAGTACCTGCGTATCATCGGCGACCTCGCGACGGTCCGCACTCCCGTTCGCGACCCCGCGGACGCGCCGATCCTGCCGCCGGATTTCACCGAGCGCCTGGAACTAGAGACACAAGCGACCACGGCCGGCGCCACCATCGTGTGGGGCGGCGCCTCCAAAGGCGTCATCTTCTCCCTCCTGCGGGAACGCGCCGGCCATCCCGTGGAGCGCGTCATCGACATCAATCCCGACAAGCAGGGGCGCTATCTTCCCGCCACCGGTCTGCGCGTGATGAGCCCGGCGGAAGGACTGCACGGGCTGCCGCAAGGCAGCACGATCCATGTCATGAACCCGAACTACCTCGAAGAGATCCGGGCGCTGGGCGGCCCCGGCTTCAACTACAAGGGAATGAGCTATGAGTGAGTTCGAACGCGAAGTCGAAGGCCGCCTCGAGGCCGCAGCGGACGACGCCGCACTCGGCCGGGCGGGTCGAGCGTTTATGGATGCCTCCATCGCTTCGGGATACTCGTACAATTTCTTCTGGCTCGGTCGACCGATCATCCAGTATCCGCAGGACATCGTCGCCATGCAGGAACTGGTCTGGCGTATCCGGCCGGATGTGATCGTGGAAACCGGCATAGCGCACGGCGGATCGCTGATCCTTTCGGCTTCGCTGCTGTCGCTCCTCGACCTGTGTGACGCGACAGAAAGCGGGGAACTCATCGACCCGGCGAAGCCGAAACGCCGGGTGGTCGGCGTCGACATCGACATCCGCAGCCACAATCGTTCGGCGATCGAGGCTCATCCCATGTCGCGGCGCATCTCCATGGTGCAGGGGTCCTCGGTCGATCCATCGACCGTGGCGCAGGTGCGCGACGTCGTCGGAGAGGCCAAGCGCGTGATGGTCTGCCTGGACAGCAATCACACGCATGACCATGTGCTCGCCGAGCTGGAAGCATACGCGCCGATGGTGTCGGTCGGCAGCTACTGCATCGTCTTCGACACGGTCGTGGAAGACTTGCCCGCCGAGATGTTCCCCGACCGTCCCTGGGGTCCGGGCGACAATCCGAAGTCGGCGGTAAGGGCCTGGCTGCCGAACCATCCGGAATTCGAGATCGACAAGAGCGTCGATCACAAGCTGATGATCTCGGTGGCTCCGGACGGGTATTTGAAAAAGACAGGACAATGATTGCGCTACACCGCTGGATATCGGCAATTGGCGGTCGCCTCGATGCCTTCATGTGTGTTGGAGACCGCCAGCTTGAGGTCGCGCGGGTTGAACTCGCGCTGAAACTCCGTCCAGGCCTTCGACACGTTCAGGGCCTCGGCTCGGGACGTGCAGATCTCCATTCGCGGCACCTCACCTCGGCCGTCGGCGTAGACGCCCATAGCGATGATGATGGTGACCAAGACTTTGAGATGGTGACCAAGAACTCTGGGAGTCGATACGGCTTGCCCGGGTTCATCGAGAGGATGAATTCGAGGCGGACGACGGCCGGAGAAAGGTCCCGCGGCGGACCTTCAGGTAGGTCGATCCACAGGAAGAGCCAGTCGCCCTCGATGGTGCGGCCAGACAAGGCCTTCCCCTTGGCCACAGACCCGATGCTCCGAAGTTCTCTGATTGCGCTGGAAAAATGGTGGGTGATGTAGGGATCGAACCTACGACCCGCTGATTAAGAGTCAGCTGCTCTACCAACTGAGCTAATCACCCACGGGGCCGGGGCCGTGTGGCGGCCCGACGTGGCGGCTACATAGCGGCTCGGCCGCGGGCTTGCAAGCCTTTCCGGGACGACAATTTCGCGGCCGGAAATCAGGCGGACATGATCCCCTCGGCCAGCTTCACCGCGTGGCCGCCGATCCGGGCGCCGCCGATCCGGTGCTGCTCGACGTCGATCTCCAGCCGTATCGCCGAGGGCCGCCGCATCTCCACTCCCTGTTCGATCCAGACGCGGTAGGCGCCGTCCACCGGTTCGTCGTGGCGCATGATCTGGCCGGCGAAGGCGGCGGCCGCCGATCCGGTCGCCGGGTCCTCGGGGATGCCGTCGTGCGGTGCGAACATGCGGGCGTGGAAGCCGCAGGCGTGATCGACCGTCTCGCGGCAGTAGACCCAGGCGCTGGCGATGCTGGAGCCGAAGGGCGGCGCGATGTCGCGCCAGGCGGCGGCGTCGAGGCTCGCGCGGGCGGCCGCTTCCAGCCCGCTCACGGGAACCGTGACGTAGGGGACGCCGGCCGTCCACGCTGCGGGCGTGTGGTTCTCGAAGCCGATGTCGCGCGGCGACAGACCGAGCGCGGCGGCGATCAGTTCGGGCTCCGCCGACAGTGCCAGCGGCTCGGGCAGGCGGGGCAGGTCGAACTCCGCGAATGTCGGGCGGTCCTGCGCGTTCGCAACCGCGCAGCGCACGTGGCCCACCTCTTCCTCCAGTACCAGGATGGCCGCGCCGTCGGTCCGCCTTTCCATTCCCCGCCGCTCGAACAGGGCAATCGCCGTCCCGACCGTCGGGTGGCCGGCAAAGGGCAGTTCCGAACGCGGCGTGAAGATGCGGATCGCCGCGGTGTGGACGGAACTGGCGGGCGGCGCGACGAAGACCGTCTCGGACAGGTTGAACTCGGCCGCGATCGCCTGCATGGCGACTGTGTCCAGGCCTTCGCAATCATGGACGATGGCCAGCGGATTGCCGGCCAGCGCGCGGTCGGTGAAGACGTCGTAGATCTCGTATCGGCGCTGCGCCATGAAGCTGTCTCCCGTGTTGGTGCCGGCATGGCATAACGCAAAGATGGGCAAAAATTAATTTGTAATGTCCGGGGGCTGGCCCAATCTCTCGGGTGAAGGTGACGTGCCAGACCGCCCGTTCGCGTCGATCAGGGACGCGGCCGGCCCTGGACAGCGGAGAGGGGTCCGGGCATGGACCAGATCGTGGAGCGGCCGAGGCCGGCCGAAACCGGATCCGTCGGCAAGGCTCTCGGCCTCGAAGAGGGCGCCCGCAACCGCGGCCGGCGCTGGCCGTGGCTCGTCCTCCTGCTCGTCGCCGCAGGGGCGGGGGCCTATCTCTGGTGGTCGTCCTCCGCCGGCACCAACGATGCGTTGGCCTTCCAGACCGTGCCTGCCGAACGCAGCGACCTGACCGTGGAGATCACGGCCACGGGAACGCTGCAGCCGCTCACCCAGGTCGACGTGTCGAGCGAATTGTCGGGCGTCGTTCGGGCGGTGCCGGTCCGCGAAAACCAGACGGTCGCCAAGGGCGACGTGCTTGCCGAACTCGACACGACGCGTCTTGCCGCACAGGTCGAGCGCGCGGAGGCCTCCCTCAAGGCCGCCGGGGCGAAGCTGAAGGAAGCGCAGACCACGCTGAAGGAAACGGGGCAGACGCTGGCCCGCACGCAAAGCCTGTCGCGGCGCGGCATGGTGGCCGAGCAGGCGCTGGAGAGCGCGCTCGCCGGCCGCGACCGCGCCGAGAGTGCGGTGGCGACTGCCGAGGCGAACGTGGCGATCGCTGCGGCCGACCTCAAGCTGCAGCGCGCCGACCTCGCCAAGAGCACGATCTATGCGCCGATCGACGGCATCGTTTTGACCCGCGACGTCGATCCGGGCCAGACCGTGGCATCGTCGCTGTCGGCGCCGGTGCTGTTCGTCATCGCCGAGAACCTCGAGACGATGATCGTCGAGGCCGCCATCGACGAGGCCGACATCGGCACGGTGGCCAAGGGCCAGGACGCGCGTTTCACGGTCGATGCCTTTCCCAATCGCCGCTTCGACGCGACGATCTCCGACATCTCCTTCGCCTCGGTCACCACGGAGGGCGTGGTGACCTATGACGCCAGGCTCGCGGTCGACAATTCCGACCTCGCGCTGCGGCCGGGCATGACGGCGACCGTCGCGGTCGTGACGCGCGAGGCGAAGGACGTCGTGCTGGTACCGAGCGCCGCCTTCAGGTTCCGCCCGCCGGTGGCGGAGCGGGATTCCGGCGGCTTCGGCATCCAGGACCTGTTCGGCGGCCGCCGCATGGGGCGCATCTTCGAGCGCCGCTCGCCGACGGTCTCGGCCGACGGTTCGCGCACGCTCTACGTGCTGCGAGACGGACAGCCGGCGCCGGTCAGCGTCCGCACCGGCTCGACGGACGGCGAGAACACCGAAATCCTGTCCGGCCTGGAGGCAGGCGACGTCGTGGTGACCGGGATCGCGCAGCCGGGCGCCCGGAACGCCCGCTGATGACCGGGCCGCTCCTCACCTTCTCGGACGTGTGGAAGACCTATGGCCGCGGCGAGGCGCAGGTGCACGCGCTGGCCGGCGTCGACCTCTCCATAGAGCGCGGCGACTTCGTTGCGATCATGGGCCCGTCGGGGTCGGGGAAATCGACGGCGATGAACATCATCGGCTGCCTCGACACGCCGACGCGCGGTACCTATGCCTTCGACAGCGTCGATGCCGGGCGCCTCGATCGCCGCCGCCGCGCCATGCTGCGCAATCTCTACATCGGCTTCGTCTTTCAAGGCTACAACCTCCTGGCGCGCACCACCGCGGTCGAGAACGTCGAACTGCCGCTGGTCTATCGCGGCGTGCCGGCGCGCGAACGGCGGGACAGGGCGCTCGCGGCGCTCGGCCGTGTGGGGCTCGAAGGGCGCGAGAACCACACGCCGGCCGAACTCTCCGGCGGCCAGCAGCAGCGCGTGGCGATCGCGCGCGCGATCGTGTCGGAGCCGACGCTTCTGGTGGCCGACGAACCGACCGGAAACCTCGACACCGCCCGCAGCCACGAGATCATGGAGCTACTCACCGAACTGAACCACGAGAAGAACCTGACGATCGTCATGGTCACGCACGAATCCGACATCGCCTCCTATGCCGAGCGCGTCGTGAAATTCGTCGACGGCAGGGTCGCCGCCGACAGCCGAGTCGAGGAACTGGCCTGATGGTCTGGGAAACGGTCCGGCTCGCGCTGATATCGGTGCGCCGCAACGCGCTGCGCTCGTTCCTGACGCTGCTCGGGATCGTCATCGGCGTGGCAGCGGTCATCGCCATGATCACCATCGGCTCGGGCACGACGGCGAAGGTGAAAGCCGACATCGCCAAGCTCGGCTCGAACCTGCTGGTGGTACGGTCGGGCGGCGGCGGCGGGCCGGGCGGTCCGCGCGTCAGCGCGCGGCCGCTGTCGGAGAAGGACTACACGATCCTCGCCACCAAGCTCGATGGCGCCAGGGCTGTGTCGGCGGCATCGCAGTCGATGGCCCGGGCGGTGTTCGGCACCGAGAGCACCATGAGCGCGATCACCGGGACCGATACGCACTATTTCGACGCCCGCGACTGGCCGCTGGACTACGGGCGTCCCTTCAACGAATCCGAAGTGCGCTCGGGCGCCAGCGTGTGCGTGATCGGCAAGACCGTCAGCGACCAGTTCTTTGGCGCGGGCGATCCGTCAGGCACGACGATCCGCGTCAAGCAGATGAGCTGCAAGGTCATCGGCCTCCTGCAATCGAAGGGCTTCTCCGGGTTCGGGCAGGACCAGGACAACGTCGTCATGATGCCGCTGGCCGCCTTCCAGCGCCGCATCTCCGGCGACCGGGAAATCGAGACGATCTACGTCGCCGGACGCGACGGTGTTCCGACATCGACCATCCAGGCGAACGTGGAGGACCTGCTGCGCGAGAGCCGCCGCATCGCGCCGGACGCGGACGACGATTTCTCGGTCCGCGACATGACGCAGATCGCCGACGCGATGGCCAACACGACGACGACCATGACCGGGATGCTGGGTGCCGTCGCGGGGGTCAGCCTGCTCGTCGGCGGCATCGGCATCATGAACATCATGCTGGTCTCGGTGACCGAGCGGACCCGCGAGATCGGCATCCGGCTGGCGATCGGCGCACACGAGAAGCACATATTGCTGCAGTTCCTGGTCGAGGCGACGGTGCTGTCGGCGATCGGCGGCCTCTCGGGCATCGCGCTTGGCCTTGGGATCGCTGGCGCCGTCTCGCAACTGCTCGGCCTGCCGTTCAGCCCGTCAGTGCCGATCGTGCTCCTCGCCTTCGGCTTTTCGGCGCTCATCGGAATGGTCTTCGGGTTCTTCCCTGCGCTGCGCGGGGCCAGGCTCGATCCGATCGACGCGCTCCGCCACGAATAGGATCACGCGGTGCGGTGGCGATGCCTCACGCGTGCGGCAAGCACGCCGCGGCTGCCCAGCAGGATCGAAGCGAGATAGATCGCGCCCGCCGACAGGATGATCGCCGGACCCGACGGCAGCGCGAAGTGATAGGACAGCAGGAGCCCCGAGACGCTGGCGATCATGCCGATGGCGACCGCCAGAAGGCACATCGGCCCGACCCGGACAGACCAGAAGCGCGCCGCCGCGGCGGGCAGCATCATCAGCCCGACCGAAAGCAGCGTGCCCAGCGCCTGGAAACCACCGACGAGGTTGAGCACCACCAGCCCGAGGAAGACGAAATGCACCGGCGTGCCGATCCGGCTCACCGAGCGCAGGAACAGTGGATCCAGGCATTCCGCGATCAGGCCGCGCCAGACGACGACGAGTGCGATCAGCGTGATCGCGCAGATCGACCCGATCAGCGTCAGCGCCTCGTCGTTCAGCGCCAGCACGGTGCCGAAGAGAACCTGCATCAGGTCGACGCTCGAGCCGCGCATCGAGACGATGAGCACGCCGAGCGCCAGCGAGATCAGGTAGAAGGCGGCAATCGAGGCGTCCTCCTTCTGCAGCGTGAAGCGCGAGACCGCGCCCGCGCCGAGCGCCACGACGACGCCGGCCACGAGCCCGCCGACGGTCATCGGCACGATTTCCAGTCCGAACAGCAGGAATCCGACCGCCGCGCCCGGCAGGATCGCGTGCGCCATGGCGTCGCCGGCAAGGCTCATGCGGCGCAGCATCAGGAAGACGCCGACCGGGCAGGAGGAGACGGACAGAAGCAGCGCCCCGAGCAGCGCACGCTGCATGAAGCGCGAACTCGACGAAGGGGGAGACCAGCGCTTCGTACATGTCGTGGCTCACATGATGCCGCGGCGGCTGCCGGCGTCGCCTGCATGGTCGTGGCGGGCGTGAACGTGTCCGGCGTGCGGGGTTCCGGCGGCATGCGCGGCGACGGCATGGGCGTGTTCCTCGTCCTCGCCTCGCACCATGGCGCATCCTCGCTCCAGGCCTCGTCGAAGCTGCGTGCGCGGGCGAGGTTCTCCGGCAGGAGAACGTCTTCCGTCCGGCCCCAGGCGACGAGGCCGCGGGCCAGGATGAGGGTCTCGGGAAAATGCCGGCGCACCAGGTCGAGGTCGTGCACCACGACGAGCACGGTGCGCCCTTCGCCATGCCAGCGCCTGATCAATGCCAGGAGTTCGCCGACCGTTCTTGAATCAATTGCATTGAATGGCTCGTCGAGCAGGATGAGATCGGCGTCCTGGACGAGGACGCGGGCAAAGAGCGCGCGCTGCAACTGTCCGCCGGACAAGGTGTCGATCGGTCGCTCGTCGAAGCCTTCCAAGCCGACCGCCGACAAGGCGGAGGCACAGCGCTCCTTGTCCTCGGCCGTGTAGCGGCCGAGCAGCCCGCGCCTGCGCCACAGGCCGAGCCGCACGAGATCGATGACGCGGGCGGGAAAGGAACGGTCGATCTCGCTCTGCTGCGGAAGGTAGGCGAGGCGGGTTCCCTCCGGCAGGCACACCGCGCCGGCCATGGGGGGCAGGACGCCGACGATGCCCTTCATCAGCGTCGATTTGCCCGAACCGTTGGGGCCGACGACCGCCGTCAGCGAACCCCCCGCAACCTCGCCGTCGAGATGATGCACGGCCGGATGCCGGTTGTAGCCGAGCGTCAGGTCGGCGAAGGAGAGGGCGGGTTTGGTCATGGGCTTTCCGGCGCAATGCGCGATCGCTCCCAAGTATGTGATGTTATTACGTTCGTCAACGTGAACGCCAGAACGACGAACCCGGCTTCACCGAAGTCGGTCGACCCCCACTCCGGACCGCTTCGCGGCCACCTCTCCCTCGATCGAGGGGGGAGAGGAAGCGCTGATCGCGTCGGTGGAAGCCTTTCCTCTCTCCCGGACAGGGTGTTCGAAGGACGGACGCGGCCGATGTCTCGCCCTGGAATGGTGCCTTGCGAAGCAGGACGGCGTGGGGTGGTTTGCGCCGCATCGCGCCAGGTTGGACGCCCTGTCGGACGTCCGCCCGCTACGAATCGCCTTCTCGCTGCGGGCGGGCGTTGCGGCCCCGCCCGAACGTGTAGCCGGTCTCGACCGCGCTCCGGCCGAACTTGTCGCGCAGGTTGTCGATGGCGCCTTCGGCGAGCGCGCGCTTGCGCGACTTCAGATCGACGAGGTCGGGCGGATCGGCCCGCGCGGCGTCCGAAAGGTCGCTGATGCCGATCCCGATGAGCCGATAACGCGTTCCGTCCGTTTCCTTGCGCAGCAGTTCAAGTCCGGTCGAGAAGATGCGGTCGGCGAGTCGTGTCGGATCGGCAAGCTGGCGGTTGCGCGTGCGGATGCGGAAATCGCTGGTCTTCAGCTTGAGCACCACCGTACTCCCGGCGATGCCGGCCTTCTTCAACCGTGACGAAACCTTTTCAGACAGGGCCCGGAGCACCGGCACGAGATCCTCGGGCGAGGCGAGATCGCTGTCGAACGTGGTTTCGGCCGAGACGCTCTTGGCCTCGTGATCGGCATGGACCCGGCGCTCGTCCAGGCCGCGCGACAGGTGGTAGAGCCGGTCGCCCATGGTGCCGTAGCGCTTCATCAGGTTGCCGCGCTCCATTTTCTGCAAGCTGCCCGACCGTGCGGATGCCGTCGCGCTCCAGCGCCTCGCCGAAGGCCTTGCCGACGCCCCAGATCAGCGTCACCGGCTTGTCGGCGAGAAAGGCGACCGCCTCCGCTTCGCCGATGACGGCAAAGCCGCGCGGCTTTTCCATGTCGGAGGCGATCTTGGCGAGGAACTTGCAGTAGGACAACCCGACCGAGGCGGAGATGCCGATTTCCTTCTCGACGTCGCGCGAGAAGCGGGCCAGCGACCAGGGCAGGCGGCATGCCGTGCAGCCTCTCCGTGCCGGCGAGATCGAGGAAGGCCTCGTCGATGGAAATGGGCTCGACCAGCGGCGTCAGCGCCTGCATCATCTCGCGCACCTGGCGGCCGACGCGCGCGTATTTCTCCATGTCGGGCTTGATCACGACCGCTTCCGGGCAGGCGGCGAGCGCCTTGAACATCGGCATGGCCGAGCGCACGCCGTTGATGCGGGCGATGTAGCAGGCGGTGGAGACCACGCCGCGCCTGCCGCCGCCGATGATGACCGGCTTGTCGCGCAGTTCCGGCCGGTCGCGTTTCTCGACGGCGGCATAGAAGGCATCGCAGTCGATGTGGGCCAGCGACAGCCGGTAGAGTTCCGGGTGGCGCACGAGGCGCGGGCTGCCGCAGGCCTCGCAGCGGCGTGCGGACGCCTCCGCCTGGAGCCTGAGGCAATCGCGGCAGAAACCGGCAAGAGGATTATTGACAGCGGGCGCCATGGCTGCGAACATAAAGAGAACAGACCGCATGATAGTCGAGGCAAATTCCCGGAGCAAGGCAGCCGGATGGGGGATGTCATGTCCGTTGTTGAAAGCCGCGTTTCCGCCGTCCGGCCGCTGACGTTCGACCTCTGGCCGGCGCTGGAAGACCTGTTCGGGCCGCAGGGCGCCTGCTACGGCTGCTGGTGCACCCATTTCCGGCTGCCGCCGGCCAAGCGGCGCGAGAACAATCGGGAATCGAACAAGGCGCACCTGATGAACCGAGTGGAAGCCGGGCCGCCGCCGGGCCTGCTGGCCTTCGACGGCGATACGGCGGTCGGCTGGATGCAGATCGGACCGCGCGCCGACGTCCCCGAGTGGAACAATGCCGGACGCGTCTCCGCGCCTCTCGATCCTGCGGAAACGGAGGACGCGGGCTCATGGGCGATCTCGTGCTTCTTCGTCCGGTCGAAGGCGAGGGGACAGGGGTTGAGCCACCGGCTGGTCGCCGAAGGCATCCGCCACGCGCGCGACAATGGCGCCCGCATTCTCGACGTCTGTCCGATGGACCAGTCGAAGAGTTCCCGGTCGATCGGGCTGTTCGTCGGGTCGACGCGGGTGTTCGAGAAGGCAGGATTCGAGAAGGTGGCGGTACGAAAGGCGGGCCGGCCGCTCATGCGGCTCGTCCTGTGAGGTTCCTCGTCAGACCCCGAGGGCGGCCGCGATCCTGGGCCGGGCGTCCTGCCAGTTTTCCACGATCGTGACGCCCTTTGGCGGCGCGGGCAGCAGTTCACGCAGCGAATTGTCGGCCATCAGATGGAAGGCGTGCGTCTCCGGCACCGTCTCCAGCGCTGAAACCAGGTTGCGCGGCTGATCGTCGACGAAGGCGACCGGCCGACCGCCCGGCCCGCGCAGGCTGCGGATGGCGGGCCCCTTCGCCATCTCCGTGGTGACCAGGGGATAAGGCAGCCCGAGCGCGTCGAGATGGACGCGCCGCGATCCGTGGTGCCGGTGCGGCATGGCCGTCAGCATGACGATCTCGACGTGGCGCTTGAAGCCCTCAAGCGCCTCGGCCGCTCCTTCGAGAAGCGTCTGCCACTCGGACTGGGCGACGAAGAAGGCGTCGATCAGTTCGGCGATACGCTCCTGCTCGGCCGGCAGGCCGCTCTCGACATGGTGGATGTTGCCGAGGAGCCGGAACGTCTTGAGGCGCAGTTCGTAGCCGTGGCGCGCGAGAAAGCGGGGGAATGGGCCGATGAAATCGAGCACGACGTCATCGACGTCGAGCACCAGCAGCGGCCGGTCGTCGAGCGACAATTCCGCAATCTGGCGGGCGGTTTCGGGATCGTCGCTCATGTCTGCAAGGTCTTGTCGGTTTTCGGCAGGACGAGGGGACGGGCGGTCAGGGGGCCGTCTCCAGTTCGCCCCTGGCTTTCAGGTCAGCCACCTGGCGGATGGCGTCGGCGAGCACTTCCGGATCCTGCGCACCCATCACGGCGTACTTGCCTTCGATGAGGAAGCAGGGAACCCCGCGCACGCCCATGCGCGCCGCCGTGGCGATCTCCTGCTGGACGGCCTCGCGGTCGGCGTCCGTCGGCAGCAGCGTTTCCACGACCGCCGTGTCCATGCCGGCTTCGCGCGCAGCATCGACGAGAACCTCGGGATCGCCGACGTTCCTGCCTTCCTGGAAATAGAGCTCGAACAGGCGCCTGGCGAGGCGGTCCTGCACGCCCGGGCCGGCGGACCCCGCCCAGCGCAGCACGCGGTGCGCGTCGAGCGTGTTCGGCGAAACCTCGATCCTGTCGAGCGCGAAGTCGATGCCCTCGTGCGATCCGGCCTCCTTGAGGCTCGTGTGCATCTGGCGCAGCCGCTCCTCGCTGCCAAACTTGTTCAGCATGTAGGCCTTGCGGTCGAGCCCCTCGGCCGGGATCGTGGGGTCGAGCTGGTAGGGCCGCCAGCGGACGTCGACCTCCACCCCCTCGGCCAGTTGCATGGCGCGATCCAGACGCTTCTGTCCGACGTAGCACCAGGGGCAGACGACATCGGAGATGACGTCCACGTTCACCTGCATCTGTTCTGCCATGATCGTCGCCTCCTGATGCTGTCGCGGCCTCACTCCGGCCGCTGCCACCATGTCTGCATCTGATAGCCGTAAAGCGGCACTGCGTCGGGATGGGCGATACGGCTCCACCGCGCCACCCACTGCTCGTCACGATGATAGAGCGGAACGACGTAGGCGCCAGTCAGAAGTGTACGATCGAGCGCTCTGACCGCATCGACGAAGTCGCCGCGCTCGCGCGCCTGGAGCATGGCATCGATCATGGCGTCGACGGCCGGATCGGCCACTCCTGCATAGTTCCAGGACCCCTGCGCATCCTTGGACGCGCTGCCCCAGCGGCCGACCTGTTCGACCCCGGGCGACAGCGACGACGGATAGGTCATCAGGATCACGTCGTAATCGTGGGTGAGCAGGCGCTGCTGGTACTGCGCGGCATCGACCGAGCGCAGCGTCGCCTGAACCCCGAGGCTGGCGAGCGTACGCTGCCAGGCGAGCGCGAGTTCCTCGCCGCCCTTCGACTTCAGCATGATCTCGAACGACAACTGCTTCCCGTCGGGACCGATCATCTTGCGGTCCTTCATTTCATAGCCAGCCTTCTTCAGCGCCTCGAAGCCCTGTTTCAGCAAGGTGCGGTCACGGCCTGTCCCGTCGGAGACGGGGGGCTTCCATTCGCCGGCCATGATCTGGGGAGCGACCGCATCGGGAAACGGCGCCAAGAGCGCCCTTTCGGCCTCGCTCGCCGGATGGCCATAGGAGGAAAGCTCGGAGCCGTCATAGTAGCTCTTGGTGCGGGTGTAGACGCCGGAAAAGAGGTTCTGGTTCGCCCATTCGAAATCGAACAGGCCGGTCAGCGCCTTGCGCGTACCGGCGTCCTGGAACACGGGCCGGCGGGTGTTCATGACGAAACCGTACATGCCGGACGGCAGTCCGCTGTCGAAGGTTTCCTTCACGACCTTGCCGGAGGTCACGGCCGGGAAATCGTATTCGGCCGCCCAGCGCCCGCTGTTGTTTTCGATGTGGACGTCGATCAGTCCCTTCTTGAACGCCTCGAACATCGCGTTTTCGTCGCGGAAGTAGTTGAGCCGGATCTCGTCGTAATTGTCGAAGCCGCGCTTGGAGGGAATGTCCCTGGCCCAGTAGTCGGGGTTCCGTTTGAGGGTGACGAGTTCGCCCGGCCGCACTTCGTCGACCGTGTAGGGACCGCTGCCGATCATCGGCTTCAGCGTCGACTTGTCGAAATTGTCCGCGTTGGTGGCGTGTTTCGGCAGGACGGGCATGAGCGCCAGGATCAGCGGCAGTTCTCGGTCGCCCTGCGCGAAGGTGAAGCGCACCCCATTGTCGCCCACCTTCTCCATCTTCGCGATCTTGTTCACCGTCGTCGCGTAGCGCGGAAAACCCTTGTCGCGCAGCAGTTCGAAGGTGAACATGACGTCCTCCGGTGTCACCGGTTCGCCGTCGGAGAAGCGGGCACGCTCGTCGAGCGTGAACTCCACGAATGTCCGGTCCTCGTCCGTCTCCACGCTCTTCGCGAGCAGCGGATACATGGTGAACGGCTCGTCGTAGGAGCGCAGCATCAGGCTGTCGTAGACGTTGTAGCCGAAGGTGAGGTCGAGGATGCCGCGCGCGCCGGAGCCCTGGATGATGAAGGGATTGAGGCTGTCGAAGGTGCCCTGGACGGCATAATCGATGGTGCCGCCCTTCGGTGCCTCCGGGTCGGCATAGGTGAAATGCTCGAAGTCGGGCGGCAGGGCCGGTTCGCCGTGCATGGCGATGGCGTGGCTCGGCTCTGCTTCGGCGGCCGTGAAGCCGGAGAGGAGCGCGGCGAGAGCGATGGGGAGGGTCCAGGAACAGTTTTTTCATTGCAGGCATTGTCGAGTTCGAATGATTCGGCGCAAGCCTAGCATGGCGCGCCTGATGACATTCCCCTTGGCCGGCGAAAGCGGCACAAATCCGGTCTGCGCACTGGATTCGACGCAAATGGCGGTGTAACACGCCCGCAGGCGAGAACATCCCGGGTGGATGCCAGTCATCCTGTTGCCTCATTTGGACAACATGGAGCGATCAACATTTCAAGGCTCGGATTTCGAGAGGAAACGTAACCGATGCAAACGACAGCCAACAACATCGCGCGCAGCCTGGTGCTGGCCGCCGCCGGAGCCGGCTTCGTGGCTGCCAGCGTTGTGCCTTCGGGCGCGCAGCAGCAGCCTCAGCCGCCGCGCGGCTGGTTCAAGGCCTGCTCCAAGCAGGAAGACATCGATATCTGCAACGTGCAGAACATCGTGCTCGCCGATTCCGGCCAGTTGATCACCGGCGTCAGCCTGATCGAGATCAAGGGCAAGGTGAACCGCAAGGTCTTCCAGGTGACCGTGCCGACCGGCCGCATGATGCAGCCCGGCATCGGCATGCAGGTTGACGGAGGCAAGGCGCAGAAGGTCGACTACGCGGTCTGCTTCCCGGACCGTTGCGTGGCCGAAGTGGCGCTGACCGACGAACTCGTGAACAACTTCAAGAAGGGCACCGAACTCACGCTGACCTCGGTGAATTTCCAGAACCAGCCGAACCCGATCAAGGTCTCGCTGCAGGGCTTCACGGGTGCGTTCGACGGTGCGCCGCTCCAGCAGGCGGACATCGAGGACCGCCAGAAGAAGCTGCAGGACTTCGTGAGCAAGAACAACGAGGATTTCGCCAAGAAGCTCAAGGAAGAGCAGGAAAAGGCAAAGGCCGCCGGCAACTGAGAATTCTCCCGCCGGCGGGGATGATCACGCCGGCAGCATCGCGGGAGCACGGACGGCATAGATCTCGATCGGCGCCTTCTTTCCCTTGACCGAAATGGGCGGCAGTTCCTCTGCCGCCCTTTTCAGTTTCTCCGGCAGGTCGTCGAAGACGAAGCGGGAGACCAGCGTCTGCTGGGGGTCGGCGGCGGAGCAGAGGCGGGCCGCGAGATTGACGTGGTCGCCGAGCACGGTGAAGTCCTTGCGCTCGCGGCTGCCCATCGCGCCGACGACCACTTCGCCCGCATTGACCCCGATGCCGATCTTGAGGTCGACGGCCGACTCGGCAGCCATCGCGTCCATCGCCTTCATGATGTCGACGCTGCATTCGACGGCATGCTTGGACATTTTACTTCCGGCGAAGACGGCCATGATCTGGTCGCCGACGAACTTGTCGATATCCCCGTGATGCGCATGCACGATGTCGGCGAGCCGCTGGAAATACTGGTTGAGCACGGTGACGACTTCCTCGGGCTCCCGATTCTCCGAGAATGCCGTGTAGCCGCGGATGTCTGCGAACAGGATGGCGACGCTGCGGCGCTCGCCGCCGAGCGAGACCGTGCGGGCGTCATTGCCCTGGATCGCCTTCATGGTGCCGAGCGAGACGAACTTCTGCAGCTCGAAACGCTCGTTCAGTTGCACGATCATGTCGTTGAAGCGGGTCGCGAGGTCGCCGATCTCGTCGCGGGATTTCACGTCGCTCACCCGGACGTTGAGATTGCCCTTGGCAATTTCCGACGCTGCCTCGCCGATGCGAAGGATCGGCCGCGAGATGCCGAGCGCGAACAGGATCGCGCCGGCGAGCGCGGCGGCGAGCCCGATCGCCAGCCACTGTGCCAGGCTGCGGATCATGTCGGTGACCGGCCGGTAGGCGTTGGCCTCGGATTTTTCCGCCATGATGGCCCACGGAAAGGCGCGAGCCAGCGCGATCGCGCCGAGCGAGATCGAGCCGTCGGCGAGTTCGAAAGGCTCGACCGCGATCGTCGCGGTTCCGGTCGACAGCATGTCCTGCGCCTTGGCCAGCACGCTCGGGTGATCGTAGCCCGCCTCGTTGCTGGCGAAAACGATGCGGCCCGCGCGGTCCACCACGTGAATGGCTCCCGTCTTGGCGAAGGGATCGTTCACCACCACGTTCCTGAGGCGTGCGAGATCGATGCGGGCGTAGAGCGTCGCCGGACGGTCCTGGATGCCGCCGCGGATGGGCAGGGTGAGCGTCGCCAGCCAGTCGCCCGTTTCCGCGATGTGGCTGACCTCGGTTGCGCCCCGGCTTGACGTGGTCTCCGCGTCGAGTGCGTCCGCATCGACCCGCAGGACGTCCAGCGGGGAGGAGAAATTCGCCTTCAGTTTCTCGAAGAACGTCTCCTGCACCACGATGATCGGCCGCGGCAGGCCTTCGACGTTCACCTGAAGCGACACGACGTCCGGAAGATCGGCGATCCCCTGTTTCAGGACCACGATCTTCTCCTCGAAACCGAGCTTTTCGCCGCCGAGCGCGTTGCGGATCAGGTCGAGCGGCGTGAACAGCGTGAATTCCAGGAAATCGTTGAACTCGTCCGTGACCTTGTTGACGGTGACGGCCAACTGCTCGTTCGCCGCGCTCTTCAATTCGTCGCGGGCGACGCGGATGACCGACTGCCCGGCCACGATCAGCGGCAGGGCCGCGATGATCGCCGTGAAGATCAGCATCTTGGTTCGGAGGGAAAGGCGCATGCGGTCCATCCGGGGAAATTTCACTCGATCGGCCCGGACAGGAAGCAGCGCCGGTCCCGCGAGCGAGCGCGGGAACCACGCTTGCGAGAACGCCGGCGCTTCCCCACCCGACAACCCGAAGGGCACTCTAATCCGCTTTGGGCCTATTCGGGAAGAAGAGAGGTTTGTTGCCTCAGACGGGCCCTTATCGTGACCGTGTCGGTCGAGACGCTGCAGGCCAGCCCGTGCTCGTCGGTCGTCGTCAGTTCGGCCGTAACCGTGCCCGGATTGACGATCTCGATGCGCGCCTTCTCGCCATCGAACTCGACGCCGTTCGACAGCGTCCAGTAGTGGTCGAGCGCATCTCCGTCGGAATCGTGCGAGCCGCCGGCGTCGAGGACGTAGGAGTCGAGCGCGCCGCCGATGTAGATGTCCGCGTCCGGACCGGCATCGGCAACCGGCGGGGCGTTGACGAAGACATCGTAGGTTTCGACAGTCGAGGCGCAGGCCGAGCCGGAATCGTCCGTGGTCCTCAGCCGGACGGCATACGTCCCGGGCGCCGCGAACGCATGGGAGACGGTATCGCCGACCGCGATCTGCCCGTCCCCGAAGTCCCAGTCGAAGGCGGTGATCGCGCCGTCTGCGTCGAAGGAACGGCTCGCGTCGAAGCGGACGAGCGTGCCGGGACAGGTCTTGCGATCCGCTTCCACGATCGCGACGGGTGGTGCGTTCACCTTCACGCGCCTCGCCAGCGGGGTCAGCAGGAGTTCGCCGGCGCGGTCGAGCGGTCCGGTCACGCCGACCGAATAGGTGCCCGGACGCGCGAAGGCGTGGGTCGCGGCGGAGCCGGAAGCCTGGGTCCCGTCTCCAAAGCTCCACTGGAGCGCGCCGGGATCGGATACCGGAGGCAGGTTCGAGAGGGAGAAGGCCAGTTGCTCGCCGGCGCAGGCCGTTTCGGCGGTGACGATCTGGGTCCGCGGTGCATCCGCTACGTCCACCCAGAGTTCGGCCATGTCCTCGGCATTGCCGAGCCCGGTCCCGTCGCTGACGGTCAGCGCCACCCGGTAGCGCCCCGGCTCCCGCCAGATATGACGGACCTCCACGCCTTTCGCCGTGCCGCCGTCTCCGAAGTCCCAGCTGTACTCGGCGATGCCTCCGTCGGGATCACGCGAGGCGGCGGCGGAGAGCTCCAGCGGCTGGTCGATTTCAACGGCCCCGTCGCCGGCGATCTGCGCGACCGGGGCCGCGTTCACCGTGATGACGTGGATGGCGTTGGCGCTGGCGCAACCCTGCGCATCGGCGCCCGAGAGCGCCTTCAGCTGCACCCGGTAGATGCCCGGTTCAGCGAAGGCATGGCGGACCATTGCGCCCGTGGCCGTCGCACCGTCGCCGAAGTCCCACTGATGGCCGGTCACCTGCGCTTCGTCGATGTAGGAGGATTGGCCGTCGAAGACGATGTCCTCCCCGACGGCGGCGGCCTTGGGCGCCTCGATCACGGCGCGTGGCGCGCTGAGCACCGTCACGACGAGATCGTCGCTCGAGACCGGCGAGCACAGGCCCAGATTGTCGCCCTCGATCTGCAGCGTGGCGCGATAGGTGCCCGGCTCGCTATAGGCATGTTCGGGCTGGTCGCCGCCGCCCGTCTGACCGTCGCCGAAATCCCAGGAGAAGCGGTTGACGACCCCATCGATGTCGCTGGACTTGCGGCCATCGAAGCGAACCGTCGTGTTGGCGCAGACCCGCATGTCCTCGCCCGCGTCGGCCACCGGCGCGGGCAGCACGGTCATCAGGGTCTCGTCGGTGTGGGTGCTGTTCGCCAGCCCCAATTCGTCGGCCACCTGCAGCTTGATCGTATAGGTGCCCGGTTCCTCGAACGTCTTCGTGGGATTGACGATTTCGGCGGTCTGCCCGTCGCCGAAACTCCAGGCATAGCGCAGCAGGCCATTGTCGGGATCGATGGACGAACTGCCGTCGAACACCACGACGTCGCCGACGCAGGCCTGCCGGTTGTCTCCGGCGACCGCCTGCGGTGCCCGATTGATCCGCACGGTCATCGCGTCGCTGTGGCGCGAGTTCGCGAGCCCCTTGCCGTCGTCCACCGTCAGCAGCACCGGATAGATGCCGCCGGTCGCATAGGTGTGTTCGACGACCGGCCCTTCCGCGACGTTTCCGTCGCCGAGATCCCAGCGGTAGATGAGCCCGTCATTGTCGGCGTCGGCGGAAGCGCTCGCATCGAGGACCACGCGCAGGGCTTCGCTGAAGATATCGCGGCCGGCCTCGGCCACGGGTGCGTGGTTGACGTGGATCGTCACGTCATCCTGGGCGATGCGGTTGCCAGCGCTGGAATCGTCGGTCACCGTCAGCGTCATCGTGTAGACGCCGGGCTCGGCGAAGCTGTGTCGGACGCTCGGCCCTTCCAGCACCGTGTCGGTGCCGTTCACGTCCCAGCGCCATGCGGTGATCTCGCCGTCGGAATCGCTGGAGCGTTCGCCCGACAGCCGGAAGGGTTCTCCGGGCGCCACGGCGATGTCGGGACCCGCGCGGGCCACGGGCGCGTCGTTGACGGTCACCCTGATCTGCGAGAAGTCGGTCGCGTTGGCATCGCCGCTGTCGTCGGTCACGGTGAGTTCGACCGTGTAGATGCCGGGGCGAGCGAAGGCGTGGCTGACGACGTCGCCTTCGGCCGTCGCTCCGTCGCGGAAGTTCCACTGGTAATGCGTGATGGCGCCCTCGGGATCGCTCGAACGGCGGCCGTCGAAGGTCAGCGTCTCCTGCGGCGCCGCGATCATGTCGAACCCTGCATCGGCGATCGGCAGCGCGTTGACCCGCACCGTCATCGTGTCGGCCGCCCCGTTGCGGATCGTTCCCGAATCGTCGGCGATCGACAGGCGCACCTCGTAAGTGCCCGGCGCGCGGTAGGTGTGCGTCACCTGTTCGCCCGTCCCGGTATCGCCGTCGCCGAAGTCCCACACATAGGTCGCGATGGTACCATCCTCGTCGAACGAACCGACGGCATCGAAACCGACCACCGAAGCGGTCACGCTCTGGTTGGGACCGGCCTCGGCGACCGGCGGCTGGTTGACGCGGATGCTGCGTTCGGCCGACGCCTGGTCGTTGGCGAGACCGGAATCATCGCGCACCGTCAGGCGCGCGACATAGGTGCCGGAGCGTGCGTAGGCATGCTCGACCTCGCGTCCGTAGCCGGTCGCGCCGTCGCCGAACTTCCACTCATAGGACAGGATGTTGCCGTCGGCGTCTTCCGATGCTGCGGCCGTGAAGGGAACCGGCTCGTCGATCGCCGCCGGCCTGTTCTCCTCGACACGGGCCACCGGCGTATCGTTCGGTGCGTCGAGGACGGTGACGGTCAGCCTGTCGCTGGCCTGCGCGTTGTCCTGTCCGGAATTGTCGGTGACCGTCAGCGTCACCTCGTAAGTGCCCGGCTCGAAATAGGCGATCGTGCGCTTCTCCCCCTCGGCCTGCTTGCCGTTGCCGAAGTCCCAGCCATAGCCGATCAGGCTGCCGTCGGGATCGGTGGAAGCCCCGCCGTCGAAGTCGATCCGCTCGCCGACGATCGCCGAGACGTCCGCGCCTACCGCCGCTACCGGCTGCACGTTCCGGCGCTCCTCGACGAAGGCGACGAACTTCCGCTCGGTGATGCCGTTCTCGAGCCCCGAAATCGTCGATCAACGTCAGCTTGCCGAAATAGGTGCCGGGCGTCGCATAGGCATGTTCGATCACCGCCTCGTCGGTTCCGGTGCGGTCGCCAAAGTCCCAGCGCAGGCGGGTCACCAGTCCGTCCGGATCATGCGCGGACCGCGCGCCGAAGAGATGTGGAACGCCGGTCTCCAGCGCCAGTTCGTCCTCGACGTCGGCGTCGGGCGCGCGGTTGTAGGGATGGGTGACGGAGACCGTGAACCGGGCGTCGCTCTCGGCGCCGCGGCGGCCGGAATCGTCGCGGACCAGCACGTGCACCTCGTACTGCCCGGGCGCAGCGTAGGCGTGCATGGCGCGGAAGCCGGAGGCGCGCGCCCCGTCGCCGAAATCCCAGTCGATGGCCACGACGTTGCCATCCGGGTCGACCGTGCCGGTGGCATCGAATTCGAGGATCTCGTCGACGAAAGCCGCGCGGTCGCCGCCGACGCGCACTTCCGGCGACAAATTGGCACGGTTGGCCACGATCACGTCGAACGCGGTCTCGGCCGTGCCGTTCTCGCGGCCTGAACCATCGACCACCGAAAGCGTCGCGCGGTAGGTTCCCGCGGTGCGATAGACATGGTCGGCCGCGATGCCGGATGCGGTGGTGCCGTCGCCGAAATCCCACGCAAGGGAGAGTATCGAGCCGTCGGGATCGTGTGAGGCGGCGCCGTCGAAGGTCAATACCTCACCGACAACCGCCTCGCGGTCTCCGCCGCCGTCGGCGACCGGCTGCTCGTTGCCACTCTCTACAACGGTGACCGTCCGCTCGAGGGTGGTGGTTCCGTTGGCAAGGGTCGAGTCGTCGGTGATCGAGACCGTCACCTGGTAGGTGCCGGGAGCGGCGAAGGAGTGCCGGACCACCGGCCTCTCCGCCGAGGTGCCGTCGCCGAATGTCCAGGCAACGGCGGCGATTCGCCCGTCGGGGTCGCTCGCGGTGCTCGCGTCGAATATGCCGGGCGCGCCCGCGACCATCCGGTCCGGCGTGGCAATGGCATCCGCGACCGGCGCGGCGTTGACGAAAATCTGCGCCTCGTCGCTCGCCACGCTGTTTGCCGCGCCACGTCCGTCATCCGCCGTCAGGGTGACAGTGTAGGTGCCCGGGCGGTCGAAGCGGTGCAAAACGGTGGCGCCCGTCGCTGGGCTTCCGTCGCCGAAGTCCCAGGAAAAGCCGTGCGTGTCGCCGTCCGCCCCCTGCGGAGGCCCGGCGTCGAAGGAGACCGTCTCGCCCAGCGCGATGCGCCTGTCGCCGCCGGCATTGGCGGCGGGCGGGGCGTTGACGGCGATGGTTTTGGTGGCGGTCGCCTGGTTGCAGGGGTTGCCGGAACTGTCGGTGACGGTGAGTTCCACCGTATAGGTGCCGAATGTCGCGTAGCGGTGCGCCGGGCGGCCGAAGTCCGCGTCGCCGGCCTCCTGTTCGAGCACGGTTCCGTCGCCGAAATCCCAGCGGTAGCGCGCGATCTGCGTGGCTTGGGGCAGCGACGGGCTTGTCGAAGCGGTGCCGTCGAAGCGCACGTCCGCGCCCTCGGCGACCAGATCGGGCGCCGTGAAGGCTGCGACCGGCGGCGGCTTGACGAAGAAGGAGAAGTCGCGCGCGGCCCCGCTCGCCACCGTCCCCGAGGCATCGTAGACCTCGAGCCGGGCAGGGTGGACGCCGTAGGTCTCGAAGGTCCTTTCCAGCGCCGCGCCTTCGCTCCACGCGCCGTCCGCGTCGAAGCGCCAGCGCAAGGTCAGCGGATCGCCGTCCGGATCGGACGAGGCGGAGGCGTCGAAGCGCATCTGCCGGCAGGCCAGCGGCTCGACGGCAAGCGCGATCTGAGGGTGCCGGTTGGGCGCCACGGCGCGTACCGGAAGCTCGATGGCGACCGGCGTCAGCGCCGCGTCGTCGCCGCTGCCGGTGACGGCGCCGACGAAGACGGTCAAGTCGTTGGGGGTCTCGCCGCCGCTGTTGGCCGTCACCGAGCCCGGCGAGCCCGGCTCGTCGGCGTCGAGCAGCACCTGCGTGCGGCGCCACTCGCTCTTGCCCGAGGCGGCGAGCCCGGCCGAGCGGAAACGCCCGCCATAGGTGAGGCGCCCGCCCGCGGCGTCGAAGTTCTCGATCGAGAGCGCCTTTGCATCGTCCGGCACGGTGAAGCGCAGTTCGGCGAGGTCGCGCCCCGCCGGCACCTGGAAGGTCGGCAGGTAGGTGTAGAGCCTGGCGCCGACCGGCGGCCTGTTGCGGTCGGGCTCGGTGGAGAGCGCCACGTCGAAGACGTTGCCGTCATTGCCCGACACGCCCTCGACCAGAAGCACGAATGCCCGGCGTCCGCCGTCTGCCTCGATGCCGTTCGAAGCATCGGCGGGGAACAGCGTCACCCAGCGTCCGTCCGCCGCGTCGTCGCGGCCGAACTCGACCGTTCCCAGCGGCTCGCCCGACACGTTCTCCTGCACGACGCCGTCGCCGTCGCGGCCGAAACGGACGTCCGCTCCGGCGCCATAGAGGCTGAAGCTGAACGTCGAGCCGAAGCCGCCCTTGGGCTCGTCGAGGCTGCCGCCGGTGTCGGGATCGAACACCCGCACGTGCACGGTCCCGGCATCGGCCGGAACGGAGAAGCGGATCAGCTGGCGAAAGTCGTGGTCGCCCTCGTTCACCCGCGCCAACGGCCCGAACGTCACCAGGCGCGGCTCGGCAGGTTCCTCGCGCATCCCCGCGAAGGCGGCGAGGCGCGGCAGGTTCGCCCGTATCGCGTCGGCGTTGACGTAGACGGCCACCGGCGTCAGCACCGAGGCCATGCCGGCGATCAGGAGCGTGAGTTTCCGCCCGAACGGCGTGCGCAGCAGGAATGCGAGGACCGCGTTCATTCGGCGCCTCCCGCATGGTCCTGTGTCACCGTCACGGTGATCGCGTCTTCCCCGACGAGCGGCGCGGCTCCGTCGTCGGTGACCGTCAGGCGCACCTGGTAGACGCCGGGGTCGTGGAAGGCATGCTGCGGCGCAGCCGCGCTCGAGGTTCCGCCGTCGCCGAACTCCCAGGCATAGGCAAGTATGTTGCCGTCGGGATCGTGCGACGCGGTGCCGTCGAACCGGGCGATCTCGCCCGTCTTCAAGGTCAATTCCTGCCCCGCATCGGCGACCGGCGCGGCATTCGGCGCCGCTGCCACCGTCACTGTCGTCGTGTCGGTCGCCGTCAGTTTTCCGTTCGGCCCGTCGTCGGTGACGGTGAGGGCGACCGCATAGGTGCCGGGGAACTGGTAGACATGGCGCGTGCGGATGCCGGAGGCCTTGTTGCCGTCGCCGAAATCCCACTCGTGAGTGAGGATCGAACCGTCCGGATCGCGCGAAGCGGAGGCGTCCAGCATGATCTCGCCGCGGACGGTCGCCGAAACGTTGGGACCGGCTTCGGCGGTCGGACCGAGGTTCGGGCGGTTTGCGACGATCACGCTGAAATCGAATGTAACGGTGGCAGGCTCTGGAAGTCCGTTGTCGACGAGTTCGAGCCGCGCGGCATAGGTTCCGGGCTCGCGGTAGAGATGCTCCACCAGCGGTCCAGTGCCCGTGGTCCCGTCACCAAAGGTCCAGTTCCAGGCGATGATGGAGCCGTCGCGGTCGCTCGCGGCGGAGGCGTCCAGTGTCACGGGCCGCCACGTCGTGGTAACGAACTCGGCCGGAAACTGCGCCACCGGCGGGCGGTTTTCGGCTGGCTCGACCTTCACGGTCACGGAAGCGATCGCCTTCTCTCCCCTGTCCGGGCCGTCGTCGCGGACCGTCAGGGCGACGGAGTAGGTGCCGGGCCGCCAGTAGGTGTGTTCCATCGCCGGCTGGTCGCCGCCGGTGCCATCGCCGAAGTCCCAGGCGTAAAAAAGTATCTCGCCGTCCGGATCGGCGGAGCCCCCAGCATCGAAGCGGATGGCCTCGCCGGCTCGTACCGTCCTGTCGCCGCCGCCATCCGCCACCGGGCGCTGGTTCTGCGGCTCGACCACGGTCACCCGGATGACGTCGACGCCCATGGCGGTTTCGAAGGCGGTATCGTCCAGAACCGTCAGACGGACGTCGTAGGTGCCCGGACGATGAAAGGCATGACGCGCTTCAGGGCCACTGGCGTGGTGGCCGTCGCCGAAGTCCCAGAGCCAGGAGACGATGTTTCCGTCCGGATCGCGCGACAGCGAGCCGTCGAAAGTGTGGATCTCGCCGGCGGTCAACCGCCTGTCGCCGCCGGCATTGGCGGCGGGCGGGGCGTTGACGGCAATGGTTTTGGTGGCCGTCGCCTGGTTGCAGGGGTTGCCGGAACTGTCGGTGACGGTGAGTTCCACCGTATAGGTGCCGAATGTCGCGTAGCGGTGCGCCGGGCGGCCGAAGTCCGCGTCGCCGGCCTCCTGTTCGAGCACGGTTCCGTCGCCGAAATCCCAGCGGTAGCGCGCGATCTGCGTGCCTTCGGGCAGCGACGGGCTTGTCGAAGCGGTGCCGTCGAAGCGCACGTCCGCGCCCTCGGCGACCAGATCGGGCGCCGTGAAGGCTGCGACCGGCGGCGGCTTGACGAAGAAGGAGAAGTCGCGCGCGGCCCCGCTCGCCACCGTCCCCGAGGCATCGTAGACCTCGAGCCGGGCAGGGTGGACGCCGTAGGTCTCGAAGGTCCTTTCCAGCACCGCGCCTTCGCTCCACGCGCCGTCCGCGTCGAAGCGCCAGCGCCAGGTCAGCGAATCGCCGTCCGGATCGGACGAGGCGGAGGCGTCGAAGCGCGTCTGCCGGCAGGCCAGCGGCTCGACGGCAAGCGCGATCTGACGGGTGCCGGTTGGGCGCCACGGCGCGTACCGGAAGCTCGATGGCGACCGGCGTCAGCGCCGCGTCGTCGCCGCTGCCGGTGACGGCGCCGACGAAGACGGTCAAGTCGTTGGGGGTCTCGCCGCCGCTGTTGGCCGTCACCGAGCCCGGCGAGCCCGGCTCGTCGGCGTCGAGCAGCACCTGCGTGCGGCGCCACTCGCTCTTGCCCGAGGCGGCGAGCCCGGCCGAGCGGAAGCGCCCGCCATAGGTGAGGCGGCCGCCCGCGGCGTCGAAGTTCTCGATCGAGAGCGCCTTTGCATCGTCCGGCACGGTGAAGCGCAGTTCGGCGAGGTCGCGCCCCGCCGGCACCTGGAAGGTCGGCAGGTAGGTGTAGAGCCTGGCGCCGACCGGCGGCCTGTTGCGGTCGGGCTCGGTGGAGAGCGCCACGTCGAAGACGTTGCCGTCATTGCCCGACACGCCCTCGACCAGAAGCACGAATGCCCGGCGTCCGCCGTCTGCCTCGATGCCGTTCGAAGCATCGGCGGGGAACAGCGTCACCCAGCGTCCGTCCGCCGCGTCGTCGCGGCCGAACTCGACCGTTCCCAGCGGCTCGCCCGACACGTTCTCCTGCACGACGCCGTCGCCGTCGCGGCCGAAACGGACGTCCGCTCCGGCGCCATAGAGGCTGAAGCTGAACGTCGAGCCGAAGCCGCCCTTGGGCTCGTCGAGGCTGCCGCCGGTGTCGGGATCGAACACCCGCACGTGCACGGTCCCGGCATCGGCCGGAACGGAGAAGCGGATCAGCTGGCGAAAGTCGTGGTCGCCCTCGTTCACCCGCGCCAACGGCCCGAACGTCACCAGGCGCGGCTCGGCCGCGTCGGGCCCCTGCGCCGCGGCATGGGCACAGCCGAGGAACGCCACAGCGGAAACGGCCGCCGCAAGGGTCGCGCGTGCGTTCACCGGACGAGCTCCACACGGCTGACGTTGCCGGCGATGTCGGCGAGTTCGACGAGGACCGTGACCGCGCCGCCATCCGCGCGCTTAGGCAGTTCGAGGGTGCCCTGGTAGGCCTTGCGCGCCCGATTGTAGCGCAGGACCCCGGATTTTTCCGCGTCGCCCGATCGGGCTGTGAAGCGCGACGTCATGGCGAGGCCCGATGCGTCCCGTGCGCCGATCCGTATCGACAGGAGTTCCGTCGCACCGCGATCCTCGACGGTCATGTCCTGCGCGGTTACCTGCGGCTCCTCGGTGTCGAAGATGACCGTGCGCTTTTCGATCGTGACCAGTCCGACCTTGTTCGTCGCGACGATCTCGATGGTGTTGGGACCCTGGTTCAGCTGGATTTCTGCGGTCGCAGCGCCGTTGCGAACCTCGGCAGGTCGGCCATTGACCAGCAGGTCCGCGCCGACTTCGGTCTCGATGTCCAGGGACAGGCCGCCTTGCGCCGTCACCTGTGGCGGCGGCTGCGGCAACCGGATCGTCGGCGGTTGGTCGATGATCGCGGTCTCGATCGTCTCGTCATAGGCATAGCCGGAGACGGTGGTGACCTTCAGCCCGAGCGTTTCGCTGCGCGACCGCAGGGGCACGTTCAGGGCGAAGCGGCCATCTGCGTCGGCATAGGTCTCCGAGCGCTGCCCGCCGAAGGAATCGACGGCCGATACCCTTGCGCCGCCGATCACGGAGCCGGAAAGCGACAGGACCTCGTTGGCGCTCAGGAAACGGCCGGCCTCGTCGCGCGGCACCGCCTGGTCATATGTGACGTCGCGCCGCTGGTCGGCGACGTAGCCGAAGGAGATGGAGCGCGTGGTCTCGTTGCCGGCCGTGTCACGGGCCACGACCGCGATCACGTTCTGTCCTTCGCGCGCCTCGACCGTATGGAAGAACCGGCCGTTCTGGTCGATGTCGGCGACGCTTCCCTCGACCAGCACCGCCGCGCCGGCTTCCGTCTCGCCCGAGATCGTGACCGCCGCGTCGCGCAGGATGGCGTCGGGTTCCGGTGTCCTGATCTGCAGGTAGGGCGGCGTGTCGTCGGTACGCAGTTCGAACCTGCGCACCGAACTCATCTGCCCCGGCAGGCCGAAATCGTCGAGCGCCGCGACCCGCCAGTAGTACGTACCCGGCGCCAGAGGGTGGCCGTCGATGCGGTTCTCCTCGATGCCCCAGAGGCTGTCGGCCATCCGGTCGAAGCGGCCGTCGAAGGCAAGCTCGATCCAGTACCCGCCGCTGCTTTCGATCTGCTCCCAGCTCAGATCGACCCTGTCGCCGTAGACGACTGCCTCGTCCTGCGGCGCGGCCAGCGCGATGCGGCCAAAGACGTCGATCTTCTCCTTCGGCTTCTCGCCGTTGCGAACGACCGCGCCCTCGTTGCGCCCGAGCACCAGCGTCTCGTCCCCCGCCGTGATCGACACCGGCTTCACGTCGTAGTTGGAGAATTTGGCGCCGTCCTTGTCCTGGCTCACCCAGAAGCTGCCCGAATCGATCTTCGCATCGACGTTGGCGAGGTTCACCTCGAGCTGGTTGCGGTCGCTCTCGGTCGCCAGCAGCGCATAGAAGTCCCCCTCGACGAGGCTGATCTTGGCTTCCTCCCGGCGCTTCAGCGGGTCGACGCGCATGCGCTGGATGACGGCCTGGGAATTGGCGTTGAGCCGGAGCCGGCTGGCGTCTCTGAAAACCACCTGAGCGGTGGAGCGCGAGAGGGTCCGCAGCTTCTCCTGTTCCCTGAGGATCGCGTTCAGGTCCCGCTCGGTCCATCCATTCTCGCTGGTCTTCTGACCTTCAACCCAGCCCTGCCGGTCGCTCAGGCGCGCCTCGGCCTCGACGTCGCGTTGCTGCTCACTGTGGACACGGGCCTTTTCGGCATGGGTTATGGACTTGGACGAGAGAGCGATGCTTTGCGCATAGACGCCGTTCAGGTTCTCCACCACGGCCTCGTTGCGGTAGGCGATCGCATCGCGGATCAGGATGGGGGCGAACAGCTGCGCGCCGGCTTCCGTCGCCCTCTGAATCTCGCCGAGCGAGGCGTCGAGCGCGGTCGCGGAGAGGCGAACCTGGTCGGCGGGAACGAGGATTTCCTGACCCTCGGTCAGCTCGGTGATTTCCGTGAAGCCATTCGAGCGGAGGATGATCGGCCACAGGTCGGGATTCTCAAGATATTTTTCCGCGATTGCGCGAATGCCAACGCCGGGCTCGAGCCTGACCTTGATGAAACCATCGTCGGAGACGGCCGACTTGGCCGCGCCCGGCAGGCCCTGCGCGAAGGCCGGGTTCTCGCTGGGTGTGGCGCATGACAGCACAATGCATGCCACGGCCGCTCCGGCGCACCGCGTGCGACGCCAAGCCTGTCCGTAACCGTTGACGGAGCCGTTCGCCAACTCCAACCACCCCAACTTTCGGCGACTTCACCGCGTAGGCCGCGCGACTTACCCCGCGTTAACCATACGGAATTCTTCCGCGCGAAATCCAGCCGCAAAAAGCAGCCGAAAGTGGCTGTTCTGTTTCAAAATGGAACGGATTTCAGGGACTTGCGGGAGAATCCGCGAGTGAGCAGGCAACTCGCCCGTGTTGCCGGCAGTGGAGAACGGCACGGCAATCTGCGCGACGGCTCGGCATGTCGCACCCGTGGAACGCCCGCCGGACAATGCCCGGCGAGGTGCGGCTCTCAACGCGCGGATGACAGTGGGATCAGACGGAAAAGCTCGTCCCGCAGCCGCACGAGGCGACGGCATTCGGGTTCCTGATCTGGAACGACTGGCCGATCAGATCGTCGACGAAGTCGATCACCGACCCGCCCATGTAGACCAGCGAGATCTCGTCGATGAGAACCGTCGCTCCGTCCCGTTCGATGGCCGTGTCGTCGTCGTTGCGACCGTCGGCCAGATCGAACTGATAGGAGAAACCGGAGCAGCCGCCGCCTTCGACGGAGACGCGCAGGGCGGTCTTGCCGGGTTCGGCGGCCACGATCGAAGCGATGCGCTTCGCCGCCGCTTCGGTCAGTTCCACGCCCTTCATGCTCGACTTCGCGTCCGTGCCCATAGCGTCACCTTGCATTTGCAATCACACGATAGGTATGAAGCGGCCCGGGCCAAGTCAACCGGTGGGAGCATGGGCGCGCAAGGGCAACTCGGCGACATCGGTTTCGGCTATCGGCCGCGCGCACCCTATGCCTGCGATCCCGCACGCTCGCGGGGCCGGTTCTATGGCGAGCCGGAGAGCGCCACCCGCACGCCGTTCCAGCGCGACCGCGACCGCATCATCCATTCGACCGCCTTCCGCCGGCTCAAGCACAAGACGCAGGTGTTCATCGCGCACGAGGCCGACCACTACCGGACCCGCCTGACGCATTCGATCGAGGTGGCGCAGATCGCCCGCGCCCTGGCGCGTGCACTGCGGCTGGACGAGGACCTGGCCGAAGCCGTGGCGCTCGTCCACGATTTCGGCCACACGCCCTTCGGCCACACCGGCGAGGACGCGCTCGATGCGAAGATGAAGGCCTGGGGCGGTTTCGACCACAATGAACAGTCGCTGAGGGTGGTGACCAAGCTCGAGCGCCGCTATGCCGAATTCGATGGCCTCAACCTCAGCTGGGAGACGCTGGAAGGCCTGGTCAAGCACAACGGCCCGCTGACCGATGCGGCGGGCGAGGGGCTGAAGCACCCGCTGCAGAAGTCGATCCGCGATTTCGATGCGCTCTTCCCGCTCGACCTTTCGAGCTATGCCTCGCTCGAGGCGCAGGCGGCGGCGATCGCCGACGACATCGCCTACGACGCCCACGACATCGACGACGGGCTGCGTTCGGGCCTGCTGACCCTGCCGATGCTGGACGATACGCCGCTTACCGGCAACATCCTCGGGGACGTGCGCGAGCGCTATCCGGACCTCGATCCGGTGCGCACGGGACACGAACTGATGCGCCGCCAGATCACGCTGATGGTGGAGGACGTGATCGGGGAGGCCCAGCGCCGCATCGTCGATGACCGGCCCGACAGT
This sequence comes from uncultured Alphaproteobacteria bacterium, assembly GCA_963747465.1. Classification (GTDB taxonomy): domain Bacteria; phylum Pseudomonadota; class Alphaproteobacteria; order Rhizobiales; family Rhizobiaceae; genus Aquibium. The sequence goes on along the minus strand of CAVVFC010000001.1, from coordinate 231,272 downwards.
CCCGAGGCCGTGCGCGCGGCAGCCCGTACGCTGGTGACGTTCTCGGAGGGAATGCGGCAGCAGGAAAAGGTCCTGAAGGCGTTCCTCTATGCCAATCTCTACCGGCATCCGCAGGTGATGGCGGTGCGTGCCGACGCCCAGAAGGTGGTCGAGGACCTGTTCGACGCCTACTTCGCCGATCCCTCCGAAATGCCGGAGGGATGGCGCGGCGTGCTCGATCGTGCGAGCGACGCGGTGAAGGCGCGCCACGTGGCGGATTTCCTCGCCGGAATGACCGACACCTATGCGCTGAAGGAGCATCGCCGGCTGTTTGACCATACGCCGGATATCGGATAGGCGGTGCGCGCGGCGCCCGGGGGCTGCCGCATTCCTCCAGGCCGGAAGACGACCGATGAACATTTTCGCCGATTTCCACGATCGGATCAGCAAGTCCATTCAGTCGATCGGCCTGAAGACCACGGACGGCTCCGAGCTGAACCTGTCGCGCATCACGGTCGAGCCGCCGCGCGACGCTGCGCATGGCGACCTCGCCACCAATGCCGCAATGGTGCTTTCCAAGTCGGTCGGCGAGAACCCGCGCGCGCTGGCCCAGAAGATCGCCGAACGCCTGAAGCAGGAGCCCGAGGTGTCGGGCGTCGAGATCGCCGGCCCCGGCTTCATCAACCTGACGCTGGGCGATGCGTTCTGGCAGGCGCGGCTGCGCGAGATGCTTTCGGCCGGAGCCGCCTACGGGCGCTCCGACCTCGGGGGCGGCCGCAAGGTCAACGTGGAATACGTCTCCGCCAATCCCACCGGCCCAATGCATGTCGGCCACTGCCGCGGCGCGGTGGTCGGCGATACGCTCGCCAACCTGATGGCCTTCGCGGGCTACGAGGTGACGAAGGAATACTACATCAACGACGCCGGCTCGCAGATCGACGTGCTCGGCCGTTCCGTCATGCTGCGCTATCGGGAGGCGCTCGGCGAGAACATCGGCGAGATCCCCGCCGGCCTCTATCCGGGCGACTACCTGAAGCCGGTGGCGAAGGCGCTGCTCGACGAATACGGCTCCGGCCTCCTCGGCATGGCCGAGGAGAAGGCGCTGGCGATCGTCAAGGACCGCACCATCGACATGATGATGGACATGATCCGCGACGATCTCGCCGCGCTCAATGTGCGCCACGACGTGTTCTTCTCCGAGCGCAGCCTGCATGCCGGCAACGGCGGCAAGATCCGCTCTGCCATCACCGATCTGACGCTCAGCGGCCACGTCTACAAGGGCAAGCTGCCGCCCCCCAAGGGGCAGAAGCCGGAGGACTGGGAGGATCGCGAGCAGACGCTGTTCCGCTCCACGGAGGTCGGCGACGACATCGATCGTCCGCTGGTCAAGTCGGACGGCAGCTTCACCTATTTCGCCGCCGACGTCGCCTACATGAAGGACAAGCACGATCGGGGTTTCGAGGAGCTGATCTTCGTTCTCGGTGCCGACCACGGTGGCTACGTCAAGCGCCTGGAGGCGCTCGGAAAGGCACTGTCCGGCGGCGCACTGAAGATCGAGGTCCTGCTGTGCCAGCTGGTGAAGCTCTATCGGGACGGCGAGCCGGTCCGCATGTCGAAGCGGTCCGGCGAGTTCGTGACCCTGCGCGACGTGGTCGACGAGGTCGGCCGCGATCCGATCCGCTTCATGATGCTCTACCGCAAGAACGATGCTCCTCTGGACTTCGATTTCGCCAAGGTGACCGAGCAGTCGAAGGACAACCCGGTCTTCTACGTCCAGTATGCCTCGGCCCGCTGCCACTCCGTCTTCCGCCAGGCCGAGGAGCAGCTGCCGGACGTCGCCTTCGACCGTGATGCGCTGACCGCGGCGTCCGGAGAACTGGCCGACGCGGCAGAGATCGCGATGGTCAAGAAGCTTGCGGAGTATCCGCGGCTGATCGAAGGGGCGGCGCTCGCGCACGAGCCGCACAGGATCGCGTTTTACCTCTATGACGTGGCCAGCGCCTTCCATGCCTTGTGGAATCGCGGTACCGACAATCCGGACTTACGTTTTCTTAAGGTTAACGATCCACACTTGACCAAAGCCAGACTTGGGCTGGTGCAGGCGGTTCTGGATGTTCTTAGGTCGGGCCTTACCTTGTTGGGTGCAGATGCACCGCAGGAGATGCGCTAGACCCCGGAAAACCTGTCACCATTTACCCACATTGCGCTGGTAACGGCCCAGAGTTCGCGGCGCGCCTGCGCCCGAGCGTGTGAGTGCGGGAATTGGCATGGCAGACCTGAAGCATCTTAAAGTTAAGCCGCATTACGACCTGAAGGACAGCGATCCTCTGGCCGAGCTGACCCGCATCATGGGCCTGCCGCCGCAGGCTGATCAGGACGACGACGATTTCGGCATCGATCTGGAGCGCGAGCTTCTCGGCGAATTTGGTGGCGGCGATGCGGCGGAGAGCCTCGAAACCTCGGCCCCTGCGCCTGTCGCTGACCGACATCGCGTCGTGCAGGACACCGCACCCGCCGGCGAGCCGGACGGGGACAAAAACCTTGCCGCGCGCGCGTCCGAAGCCGAGGAGTTTTCGGCGACCCCCGAGCCGGTCAGGCCTTCCTTGCGTATCGTTGCGCCGGTCGCGGTGAAGTCCGCGGAGCGTGATGCCGGTGCGGAGCTTCGGAGGGAAGCCGACGAACCTCTCGCCGACGCCGGGGCGGATCAGCAGGGCCAGTTCGCGGACATGGCCGACGATGACTATGCGGATCCTTTCGGGCAGCTGGAGGCCTTCTCCAAAGACTGGTTCGCGCGCCGTCAGGGCGGGGCAGTTTCGCCGGTGTCCGGCAATGCGCCGGTGGCGCCGGAGCCGCACGAGGCTGTGGCCGGGAACGACCGCGAGGATGAGGGCCTTCTCCGAGATGAGGAGCCGGCCGATCCTGAACCGATGCAATCGGCGACGACCGACTATCTCGAGCCACGGGGCGAGGAAGAAGCCTCAGCGCAGGATTCCGTACGCGAGCACGAAGAGTCGTCGAATGAGGCCGCGCCGCAAGCCGGCGAGGCATCGTCCTGGGACATGTGGGCGAGCGAGCAGTCGGTCGGCCATCAGGAGACGAAATCCGACGAGATCGTCTTCGATCCCTTTGCCGAGCTTCTCGCGATGGGGTCTCGTCCCTCCCACGACGTCTCTCCCCCGCACGAAGATTCGCCGGAGCACGGTTTCGTTTCGGAGGCGGCCGCCGCCGAAGCGCTCGCGCAGGACGCTGGCGCCGAACCCGAGACTTTTGCGGCATCCTTCGATGAGACGTCGGACATTCAGGGGCTGTCCGACCTGGATTTTGATCTCGACGTATCGTTCGAGGAAGCTCCGGTTGCCGAACCAGCCAACGTTGCGGCATCGGACTACGAGATGGCGCAGCCGGCCGAGCCGCCGGCCCCCAGCGAACCGCAGGATCCGCGTCCTTACTGGGAGACGCCGCCGGCGTCCGGCGATCGGCGGCAGGAGAGCGCCGCGGAAGTGCCCGTTGGTGATGCGTCCGCCGTGGCACTCGACGAGGATTTCGATCTCGGGCTGATGCTCGAACACGAACTGGCTGCCGAGGCGGCCCAGATCGCCGGGAGAGGGCGTGCTCCCGCATCATCCCATGCCGCATCGGCGGCCGCTCCGGTCGCGGCGCAATCGACCGCCTGGGCACGCGATCACGAGGAGCCGGAAGTCGACACGGTCGAGGTCCCGGTATCCGGGGTCGACGTGGCCGATGATCTCGACCTTCCCGAGTTCGCCTTCGAAGACGAACAGCCCGCGCCGGCGGAGACCGACGAACTGGACCTCGACTTCGCGAGCGCCTTCGAAGAACTCGGCCAGCCGCAGTATCGCAAGGGCGCCGATGCCCCGGCCACACCGTATCAGCCCCGCGAGGCGGCTCGGCAGGAACCGGACCGCTGGTCGGGCACGGATGCCGGCGGCGCCTATCCGGCCGCCGCGGCCGCGGCCGACCAGAATTTCGAGGAACTCGCCGGCTCCTGGGGCCGGACCGAAGGGCAGGATGGTTTCGCCGCGCCGGAGACCTATCCCGCGGCCGAATGGACTGATGATCTCTATGACCACGGCGCGCAGGACGTCGTCGCATCGGCATTCTACGAGGATTCTCGCGAGGCGGCTGGCGACGCGGCGCCATCGCGCCGCAGGGGACTGATCATCGCCGCCGTCGTTGCAGGCGTCGCGGTGATCGGCGGTCTCGGCGCTCTGGCATTTACGCTTGGTGATGGCGGCGACGCAGGAGAGCCGACCCTGGTGACCGTCGATCCGTCGCCGATCAAGGTGCGGCCCGAAAAGCCTGGCGGCACCATCATCCCCAACGAGGACAAGGCGGTGTACGACCGGGTCGCGTCGGACGGAAAGAGCGATGCTCCGGCGCAGGAGAAGCTGGTTTCCACTCGAGAGGAGCCAATCGACCTTGCCGCGAGGATGGAGCCGGCTTCCGGGGTACAGGCTTTCGATGGAGTTCGCGGCAAGTCGGAAGACCGTCTCGAACAGGAGATCGAGCAGGCAATCGCATCCCCCGCCGACGAGATCCCGGCGGTTGCTCCGCGACGGGTTCGCACGATGGTGGTGAAGCCCGACGGCACGCTTGTGCCGCGCGAGGAACCGGCGGCTTCGGAGCAGCAACCGCAGGCCGTCGCCGCCGCGCCCGAGGCCGCCGTTCAGGAGAGCGCCGCAGCCGTGCGCGAAACCATTCCGGTTGCTGCAGCGGAGCAGAGTGCCGAAACCGCCGCGGCTGGAAATGATGCCTCCGCAGACGAGGACGCCGGTGCTGCCGAAGTGTCGGAAACCCCGGCGGAAGTGGCCCCGGCCGAACCGGTCGAGGCGGCCCCGCTGCGCACCGCGACGGAAACCGCACCGGCAGCAGCCGACAGCGCCCCCTCGCAGCCCGCACCGACCGGCACCGAAATCGCCGCGGCGGAAACGGCTCCGGTGCGCGTGGTGGAATCGCGATCCTTCACCCCCGATCGCGGCCCCGTGGCGCCGGCCCGGCCGTCCGACCAGCCCGTCGAGATCGTCGGCAGCGCTGGCGGCAATACTCAGGGATCGACGCAGGTGGCCGCCACGCAGCCCGCCGCCATCCCCACCGCCCCGGCGAGCGAATGGTCGATGCAGATCGCTTCCCAGCCCTCGCCTGAAGGCGCCCAGAAGAGCTACGTCAATCTGGCGCAGCGCTACGGCTCCATCCTCGGGGGACGCGGCGTCAACATCGTCAAGGCCGACATCGCCGGCAAGGGCACGTTCTGGCGGGTCCGCATTCCGGCCGAGTCGAAGGCCGAGGCGGTGCAACTATGCGAGCGCTACAAGACGGCGGGCGGAAGCTGCTTCGTCGCCAAATAGGCGGCATCTCCGGACAGGCATGATGGGCCGCCGCTCGGGCGGCCCGTTTTGTTTTCGGTCACCGGAAAACGCGGCAGGGCGCCGGCGGCGGGTGCTGGAAACCGGTGCGGGAACGCGGGGATTCGGCTAGACTCGGCGGTATGAGCGAATCAAAAGCAATCATTCTCGGCTGTGCCGGCAAGCGGCTGACGGAAGAGGAACGCAGCTTCTTCCGCGCCGAAAGGCCCTGGGGGTTCATCCTCTTCGCCCGCAACATCGGCGAGCCCGGCGAAATCCGCGACCTCGTCGGCCAACTGCGCGAAACGGTCGGACGCGGCGATGCGCCGGTGTTCATCGATCAGGAGGGCGGGCGCGTCCAGCGCATCCGTCCGCCGCTCGCGCCGAACTACCCCACCGCGTCCGCCCTCGGTGCGATCCATGGCCGTGACGCGGAGACAGGACTGCGCGCCGCCTGGCTGATGTCGCGCCTGCATGCCTTCGATCTCCTGCGTTTCGGCATCAACGCCGATTGCCTGCCGGTGCTCGACGTGCCGGTCGAGGGCGCACATGACGTCATCGGCGACCGCGCCTATTCGAAGGATCCGGCGGTGGTCGCAAGGATGGGCCGTGCGGCAGCGGACGGTCTTCTCGGAGGCGGTGTCCTGCCGGTCATGAAGCACATCCCTGGCCACGGGCGGGCCTTTGCCGACAGCCACCTCTCGCTGCCGGTCGTCGATGCGGATCCCGCAGCCCTGCGCGGCCACGATTTCGCGCCCTTCAAGGCTCTCGCGGACCTGCCGATGGCGATGACGGCCCACGTCGTCTACACCGCGCTCGACCGGGAGAACCCCGCGACGACGTCTGCGCAGGTGATCGCCGGGATCATCCGCGACGAGATCGGTTTCGACGGGCTCCTGATGAGCGACGACGTTTCCATGAAGGCCCTTTCTGGGGATTTCCGCCAAAAGACGCGCGCGATCCTTGCTGCCGGCTGCGATGTGGTTCTTCACTGCAACGGCGCGATGGAAGAGATGCGCGCCGTAGCCGGCGAGGCGCCGGTTCTCGTTGGTCCGGCACTGGACCGCGCCGACCGCGCCCTATCTCTCCTCGGGCAGAACGATGGCGCCGAAGAAGCGGCGCTGCGCGAGGAGTTTGCCGCCATGTTCGAGGCGGTGGCATGAGGAACGAACAGATTGGCTGAGGCCGGCAAGGGATCGAAGGGCACGCCCACTCCGATGGAGCGCCTCTGGGCTCCCGACGAGGACACGCGCGCGCCCGCCGAGGCGCTCGTCGTTGACGTCGCCGGCTTCGAGGGCCCGCTCGACCTGCTCCTGCACCTGGCCCGCAACCAGAAGGTCGACCTCGCCCGCATATCGATCCTCGCCCTTGCCGAGCAGTACCTGCTCTTCGTCGACCAGGCGCGGACACTGCGGCTGGAACTGGCGGCCGACTATCTGGTCATGGCCGCCTGGCTCGCCTACCTCAAGTCCAAGCTTCTGATCCCGAAGCAGCCCGGCGAGGAAGGCGAGAGCGGCGAGGAACTGGCGGCGCTCCTGCAGTTCCGGCTGAAGCGCCTCGAAGCCATGCGCGACGCCGCCACCCGCCTCGTCAACCGCAACCGGCTCGGCCGCGACGTGATGGCGCGCGGCATGCCCGAGGTGGTGGTGCTGGAGAAGCACACGACCTACGCGGCCTCGCTCTACGACCTGCTCACGGCCTACGCCATCCAGCGACAGCGCCAGGCGATCACGAACGTGCGCATCGCCAGACGCACCGTCTGGTCGCTGCAGGATGCCCGCGAGATACTGACGCGTCTGATCGGCCGCATGCGCGACTGGACCGCGCTCGACCGCTTCCTGGTCGAATATCTCGCCCGGCCGGAGGAGCGGGCGACCGCGATCGCGAGTTCCTTCGCCGCGTCGCTCGAGATGGTCCGCGAGGGCACCCTGGAAGTCCGCCAGCACGAGGCCTTCGCGCCGATCTACCTGCGGTCGCGGCCGAAGGCGCCCGCCAGCGAGGTGAGCCATGCCTGAGACGAGCCGAGCAGCGGCGGAGCTTCCCGACGACATCGACGACGAATTCGATCCGGTGGCCGAGAACGACAATCCGGCCGAGCGCCTGCATCTGGCCGAATCGGTGCGCATGGCCGAGGCGATCGTCTTCGCCTCCGCCGAACCGGTGACGGAAAAGGCACTCGCGGCGCGATTGCCGGAAGGCATCGACGTGCCGGCCGTGATGGCGGAAATCCAGCGGCAGTACCAGAAGCGGGGCGTCAACCTCGTCCGCGTCGACGATGCATGGGCCTTCCGCACGGCCGGCGACCTCTCCTTCCTGATGAGCCGCGACGCGCCGCAGCAGAAGAAGCTCTCCCGCGCCGCCCTCGAGGTCATGGCGATCATCGCCTACCACCAGCCGGTGACGCGGGCCGAGATCGAGGAGATCCGCGGCGTCGAGACGTCGAAGGGCACGCTCGACACGCTGATGGAAAGCACCTGGGTCAGGATGCGGGGCCGCCGCCGCACGCCGGGCCGCCCGGTCACCTACGGCACCACGACGGCTTTCCTCGACCATTTCGGCCTCGCCGAACTGCGAGACCTGCCGGGCATCGAGGAACTGAAGGGCGCAGGTCTGCTCTCGGCGCGCATGCCGTCCAACTTCTCCGTTCCGCTGCCGCCCTCCGATCCGGACGAACTGACGGAGGAGGAAGACGAGCTGACCGACATCGACCTGGAGGAACTCGGCCTGTTGACACCCCGCGGCGGGGATGATTGACGAAAACCTTCGTGGCGCAGGCAAGATTCCGCCGCGTTCCGACCCGACGAAGGTTTCATGACGGAATCGATCACATCGCACCCCGAACCCGGGCGTGGCGGCCGCTCACCGACCGGCGTGAGCTTCGCCGCGCGGCTTGCGTTCGACAACATCTGGCATTCCTTCGGCCGCGGGCGCGACACCATCCGGGGCGTCAGCCTGACGGCCGAACCGGGCGAGGTGCTGTGCCTGCTCGGCCCCTCCGGTTCCGGCAAGACCACGCTGCTCAGGATCGCCGCGGGCATCGAGGCCCAGACGCGCGGGCGGCTTATGCTCAACGACCGCGAGATCGCCGGTCCGAACGTCTTCATGCCCCCCGAGAAGCGCTCGATTGGCCTCGTCTTCCAGGATTTCGCGCTGTTTCCGCACTACACCATCCTCGACAACGTCCGCTTCGGGCTGACGGCGCTTTCGTCGGCCGAGGCGAAGCGCGAGGCGATGACCGCGCTGTCGCGGGTGGGGCTCGAACACCATGCGAAATCCTATCCGCACATCCTGTCCGGCGGCGAGCAGCAGCGCGTGGCCCTGGCCCGCGCGCTGGCGCCCCGTCCAGCCGTGCTGCTTCTGGACGAGCCGTTCTCGGGGCTCGATTCGCGCCTCAAGGACAGCGTGCGCGCCGAGACGCTCGCCATCCTGCGCCAGAGCCGCGCGACGGCCGTCGTGGTGACGCACGACGCCGAGGAAGCCATGCGCATGGGCGACCGCATTGCTCTCCTGCGCGACGGGCAGATCGTCCAGGTCGGCCGGGCCGAGGAACTCTTCCAGAAGCCCGCCAACCTCTTCGTGGCCGGGTTCTTCTCGGAACTGAACATCTTCGACGCTCGGGCCGGGGACGGCCACGTCGATACGCCGCTCGGCCGCTTCGAGGCGCCGGGCTTCTCGGCGTCCGACGAGGTGACGGTCGCCGTCCGCCTGACCGCCATCGAGGCGCACGAAAAAGATGGCGGCACGGAAGCCAGGGTGATATCCCGGCGTTTCCTCGGCGAGGCCGAGGCCCTGGAACTGGCGGTCGGCGGCGCGGAAACGCCGGTGAGGGCGCGCATCAGGTGTGGCGCATTGTCCCCGGGCGCACGGGATGTCTGGCTCTCGGTCAGAAAGTCTGATGTGCTTGTGTTTGAAAGACGGGCCGATAGCGCTTAAATCAGGGTACGAATTTCTTTCGAAAGAGGATTGTCATGGGTTCCTTCTCGATCTGGCACTGGCTTATCGTGCTCGTGGTCGTGCTGCTGCTCTTCGGGCGCGGCAAGATCCCCGAGCTGATGGGCGACATGGCCAAGGGCATCAAGAGCTTCAAGAAGGGCATGTCGGACGAGGACGAGACGGAAAAGTCGCGCACGGTCGAGCACCGCAACGACGAGACCGTCGCCACGCCCAAGGAAAAGGCCAGCAAGTCCTGATCCGGGCTTCGGCCCCTCAGCACTGTTCAGCCGGAAGCTAAGCCATGTTCGACATCGGTTGGCCGGAGATGCTCGTGATCGCGGTCGTCCTGATCGTGGTCGTCGGGCCCAAGGACTTGCCGCGCATGCTGCGCCAGTTCGGCAAGACCACCTCGCAAATGCGCAAGATGGCGGGCGACTTCCGCAAGCAGTTCGACGAGGCGCTGAAGGAGGCTGAACTCGACGACGTCAAGTCGACGATCGACAGCGCCCGCAAGCTCAACCCGGCCGCCGATATACGCAAGGCCCTCAACCCCATGGAGAAGGCCGCCTCCGACGTCCGCGCCGGCCTCGACGGCCTGATGAAGGCGAAGCCGGCCGAAGTCCCGGCGCCGGATGCGCCGGCCAGGGCGGATGCGCCGGCCAAGGCCGGTTCGACGGCGGGACCCGGCGATGCCGCGGTCGAGAAGCCGGCCGCCGGCGCCGCCGCCAAGCCAGCGCCTGCCAGGGGTGCAGCGGCGAGCACGGCCAAGCCGGCCCGCAAGGCGGCGACCGCCTCCCAGGCCGCGGCCAAGGCATCGGCGGCGAAACCGTCGTCTGCAAAGCCGGCATCCGCCAAGCCAGCTTCCGCGACCGGGAAGGCCGCGCCGCGCAGGAAGCCTGCTGCAAGAAAACCGACCGGGGCTTCTTCGTGAACATCCACGACGACGAGATCGACAAGTCCTCCGCACCGCTGATCGAGCATCTGATCGAGCTGCGCTCGCGGCTCATGTGGGCGATCGGCGGTTTCTTCATCGCCTTCCTGGTCTGCTTCTTCTTCGCCAAGCAGCTCTTCAACCTTCTGGTCATCCCGTTCCAGTGGGCGACGGAGTGGGCCGGCCTCGGCGGCGGCAAGGTCGACCTGATCTACACGGCCCCGCAGGAATTCTTCTTCACCCAGATCAAGCTCGGCATGTTCGGCGGGCTGGTGCTCGCTTTTCCGCTGATCGCGGCGCAGATCTACAAGTTCGTCGCACCCGGCCTCTACAAGAACGAGCGCGGCGCCTTCCTGCCGTTCCTGATCGCCTCGCCGATCCTGTTCCTCATTGGCGGCGCGCTGGTCTATTTCTTCTTCACGCCGATGGTGATGTGGTTCTTCCTGTCGATGCAGCAGGTCGGGCCCGAGAACGAGATCCAGATCTCGCTGCTGCCGCGCGTTTCCGAGTATCTCGGGCTGATCATGACGCTGATCTTCTCCTTCGGCCTCGTGTTCCAGCTTCCGGTGGTCACCACGTTGATGGTCCGCGTCGGGCTGCTTTCGGCCGCGGGCCTCGCCGACAAGCGCAAATACGCCATCGTCATCGCCTTCATCGTCGCCGCCGTCCTGACCCCGCCCGACCCCGTCAGCCAGCTCGGCCTCGCCGTCCCCACCATCCTCCTCTACGAGATCTCCATCTGGCTCGCCCGCCGGCTTGAAAAAACTCGTGCCAGGGACGAGGCTGCGAAGGAAAGGCGCGCGGCGGAGGAGGCCGCGAAGGAAAAACGCGACGCCGAAGAGACCGCGTCCTCCTGACCACGCGCTCCAGCCCGGTGCGTCGCCTTCGGCCGGCTCAGTGGCTCACAATGAGGGTCGGTGTGGAGCTGCATGGTGTGGTTCGACAGGCTCACCATGAGGGGCATTTGCGGGTTCCACGGACTCAAGGATGCTGTGTCCGTGGAATGAGCTCCACCGCGATGCACGATTGGACGAGCCACCAAACCCCCTCATGGTGAGCTTGTCGAACCACGCACTACGCTCAAGAGCCTCCCCACCTCACATTCACAGGGTCTCATCCGAACCCACCGGCGGCCACACCTTGACGTAGACCTTGCCCTGCCGGTTGCGTGAAAGCTCGGGCAGCTTCTCGTAGTCCAGCGCGATCAACGCTTCCTTCTTGGCGCGGCTCCAGCCCTTGATCTGGCGTTCGCGTTCGATTGCGTCGACGATGCGGTCGTAGGTCTCGGTGAACACCAGTCCCACCGGTCGCCGCCTCCGGGTGTAGCCGTCGTAGACCCCCTCATTGTGCTCCCACACCCTTGCCTCGATCTCCTGCTTGGTCAGGCCAGTGTAGTAGGAGCCGTCGGCGCATCGCAGGATGTAGACGGTGACTTCCATGTCACTATTGCCCATTTCCATCTTCTACACACCCTGTGCTTGCTTTGCCGCCTGCATGCAACTTGACTGACAATCAGCTGGCGCCCTCCGGCAGGGTCATGGGCTTAACGATGAGGGGGTGCATGGTGCGTGGTTCGACAGGCTCACCATGAGGGCCTCTGGGTGGCTCGTCCAATAGTGGCCCGAGCGAACTCATTCCACAGGATAAACCGAACGTGAATCCGCCGAGCCACAAGATCCCCTCATGGTGAGCTTGTCGAACCACGCACCACATTTGAGGGCCGAGCCACAAGTTCCCCCCATGGTGAGCTTCCTGAGCCTGCCGAAGGGCGAACCACGCACCATGCACTCCACTCACCTCATGGTGAGGCCAAACCACCCCGCACCGAAAAATTCCACCTTCCTCTGTCCACACCCCCTCCGCCGTGCCCGACAATGCCGGCGCGATGACTGGAGGACGCGATGGACTGGGTTGCCGTGATCGAAAGGAACCGCCGGGCGCTGACGCGCGTGCTGGCCGGGCTCTTCGCCATGGCCGCGCGGGACACGCCGGTGCAGGCCGGCGATCAGCCGTCAATCCCGACGCTTCCCCGCCGTTTGCACCGCGCCGTGCTGCGCCTCCTGCGCCCCGCCGAATCCGCCATGCGTCGCCTCGTCATCGTAGCGGCGCGCGGCATCGTCGTGCCTCCACCGCTTCTGCGCCCGCCGAAGCCGAAAGCCGGATCGTCGGTCCTGCGCGGCCGTGGCGGCGGCACCGGCGTTCTCCTGCCGCGCGGATTCCGGCCCCCGGACGATCCTGCCGGGACGGCGCCCCGTGCGACGGGCCTGCCGCTCTTCGACCCGCTGCGACGGATCTCGCGCAGGCGGCGAGGGCCGGCCGCCGGCGTGCCCCGCATCTCGCTTCCCGGCCTGACGGTGCCGTTTCCCGTGACGCCCCGGCGTGCCTGTGCGCCCGACGATCCGCTCGACGCCACGCGTCTCCTCCTGCGGCTCGATGCGCTCGGCCGCGCGCTGGACGATCTGCCGGCGCATGCCCTGCGTTTTGCCCGCTGGCGGAGCCGCAGCCATGCGGTGCGGGCGCTGGAACGCGGCAAGGCAGCCATCGGGGCTGCCGCCGCGCCGCGGCGGGGAGGCGCCACCCGGTTTCGCCGCGTCTGGCCGTTGCGGGCCGGCCGCCCGCCCGGTTCGTGCCGGCGCTACGCCCACGAGATCCACGAGATACTGCACGACCTGCACGGCCTCGCCTTCGACGTTCTGGAAGCGCCCGACACCTCATGACGCCGCGAACTGCCCGACCGCACGAACGAAACCGTCGCCGGCCTCATGGCGAGCCTGTTGAACCATGGGCTTGGTGAGCTTGCCGAACCATGAACCATGGGCCTGTCGAACCACGTCCCACGCACGCCGCCGGGTCGCTTGCCGCCCCCGATCCCCTCATGGTGAGCCTGTCGAACCACTCATGGTGAGCTTGTCGAACCACGCACCCAAGCCGGAGCGCACCCGGCCCCCGGCCTTGCGTCTCCTCGAATTGCGGTTTAGGGCCATGCGCGTCCTTTCCGGTCCGCCGAAAGGCGCCGCCATTCACGCATCGCACCACGGAAACGCTCCTCGCCATGCTCGATATCAGATGGATTCGCGACAACCCGCAGGCCCTCGCCGATGCGCTCGAAAGGCGCGGCTGGTCGGCGGAGGAGGCGTCCGCCGAGGTCGAGAAGATCGTCGCCAAGGACGAGGCGCGGCGCGACCACGTTACCGAACTCCAGCGCAAGCAGGAGCGCCGCAACCAGGCGTCCAAGGAGATCGGCAACGCCATGCGCTCCGGCGACATGGCCCGCGCCGAGGAACTGAAGGCCGAGGTCGGCGACATCAAGACCTTCGTCCAGAACGGCGAGGCGCGCGAGCGCGAACTGGACAAGGTGCTGGACGATGCACTCGCCGTGCTGCCCAACGTGCCGCTGGACGACGTTCCGCAGGGCAGGGACGAGCACGACAATGTCGAGGTTCGCCGCGTCGGCGAACCGCGCCGGATCAACTCAGCGAAGGAGCACTGGCAGATCGGCGAGGCCATGGGCCTGATGGACTTCGAGCGCGCGGCAAAACTGTCGGGCGCGCGCTTCACGGTGCTCAAGGGGCAACTGGCGCGGCTGGAACGGGCGCTGGGCCAGTTCATGCTCGACCTGCACACGACCGAGCACGGCTATACGGAAGTGCAGCCGCCGCTGTTGGTGCGGGACGAGGCGATGTTTGGGACGGGGCAGTTGCCAAAGTTCGAGGAGGATTTATTTCCGGGGGTCCGACGTGTCGGTGAAGTTGAGAGCCGGTGCAAAAACTCATCGACGATACCGTCCGCTCCACGATGGTAAATCTACGAATAGAGCCTCGTGATCCAGCCCGGCTTGAGGCGAAGGTGCGTGAAGTAACAACGGCGAATGTTCGCTGGCATTTCCCGGCCAGGAGCTTTGGGCTCATCCCCACCGCGGAAGTCCCCCTCACAAACCTCGTCCGCGAAGACATCCTCGACGCAAAGCACCTGCCCCTGCGCTACACCGCGCTCACGCCCTGCTTCCGCTCCGAAGCCGGCTCTGCCGGTCGCGACACGCGCGGCATGCTGCGCCAGCATCAGTTCTACAAGGTCGAGCTGGTCTCGATCACCGACGAGAACTCTTCGATCGACGAACACGAGCGCATGACGGGTTGTGCCGAAGAGGTGCTGAAGCGGCTGGGGCTGCCGTTCCGCACCGTGGTGCTGTGCACCGGCGACATGGGTTTCGGGGCGCGCAAGACCTACGACATCGAGGTGTGGCTGCCGGGGCAAAACGCCTATCGGGAGATCTCCTCCTGCTCGGTCTGCGGCGACTTCCAGGCGCGCCGCATGGACGCGCGCTACCGGCCGATCCCCGAGGAAGGGCAGGGCAAGGTGCAGCCGCGCTTCGTCCACACGCTGAACGGCTCGGGCGTCGCCGTCGGCCGGGCGCTGATCGCGGTCATGGAGAACTACCAGAACGAGGACGGCTCGGTCACCATTCCTGAAGTTTTGCGGCCCTATATGGGCGGGCTCGACAGGATCGGAGCCGAGTGATGCGCATTCTCCTGACCAATGACGACGGCATCCATGCCGAGGGCCTGGCTGTGCTGGAGCGGATCGCGCGCACGCTCTCCGACGACGTCTGGGTCGTGGCGCCGGAGACCGACCAGTCCGGCTTCGCCCATTCGCTGTCGCTGTCGGAGCCGCTCCGGATGCGCAAGCTCGACGACCGGCACTATGCGCTGCGCGGCACGCCGACCGACTGCGTCATCATGGGCGTGCGCAAGATCATGGGCGAACTGCCAGACCTCGTGCTCTCGGGCGTCAACTCGGGATCGAACGTCGCCGACGACGTCACCTATTCGGGCACCGTGGCCGGCGCCATGGAAGGCACGCTGCTGGGGGTTCGCTCAATCGCGCTCAGCCAGGCCTACACTGTCAGCGAGGACGGCCGCGTCGTGCCGTGGCACGTCGCCGAGACGCTCGGACCGCCGCTGCTGAAAAAGCTGATCGAGACGGACCTGCCGCCGGCGAGCTTCCTCAACGTGAACTTCCCGAACTGCGAACCGGACGACGTGGCCGGCACGCTCGCCACCACGCAGGGCAAGCGCATCCACGGTCTGTGGATCGACGAGCGCAAGGACGGCCGCAACTTTCCGTACTACTGGCTGCGCTTCGGCCGCGAGCAGACCGAGGTGCGCGAGGGGACCGACCTCGCCGCGTTGCGCGACAACTACGTCTCGGTGACGCCCATGCATCTCGACCTGACCGCGCACGAGCTCAAAAGCGCGCTGGAGCAGGCGATCGGATGAGCGTGACGGCCGAGGACCGGGAAGGTTTCGCGGCCTTCCTGCTGCGCCTGCGCGGCAAGGGCATCACGCGCAAGGAACTCGTGTCGGCCGTGGAAGCCCTGCCGCGCCGGAACTTCGTTTCCGGCCAGTGGCAGTCCGCGGTCTGGTCCGACCGCATGATACCGATCGGCTGCGGAGAGGCGGCGGAGGGGCTCGATCTCCAGGTGCAGGTGGTCAACGCCCTGGCGCTCGAGCCGCATCATCGCGTGCTGGAAATAGGAACCGGCTCCGGCTACACGGCGGCGCTCATTGCTCGCTTTGCCGCGCGCGTCGTCAGCGTCGATCGCTACAGGACGCTGATCGAGCAGGCGCGGCATCGCCTCGATTCGCTCGGCGTGAACAACGTCATCCTGCGCCAGGCCGACGCTGCCAAGGGACTGCAGGGCGAGGGGCCTTTCGACCGCATCGTGTCGTGGGTGGCCTTCGACGCCCTGCCGCGGAACTTCGTCGACCAGCTGACCTCGGGCGGCATCATGGTCGCGCCGATCGGTCCGGGAGACGGCGAGCAGATGCTGGCGCGGCTGACCAAGGTCGGCAGCCGCTTCGACCGCGAGGACATCGGCACGGTGCGCCTCCAGCCGCTGCTGCCTGGAATGGCCGCCAAGATCTGATCTAGCGTTTGTTTACGCGCGCTGCCGATTTCCCGTGCACCTTAACCGCCCGGTAAGATTAACGCGCTTTAATTGTGTGAGTTGGTAACGGGTACACGCGAGTAAAGCGATGCGGTTGAGGGTATTGGGGACGAGCGGGCGTGGAGTAACGCGCTTTGCGGCGATTCTGGCGGCCACGACCATGCTGGCTGGTTGCAGTTCCGGGGTCTCGCGTTTCAGCGAGAGCGTCTTCACGGACGACATCTTCACGGGGTCGACATCGAACCAGCGCGCCATCATCGGCGACGCGCTGAACCAGCCATATCCCGGCGATGCGAAACCTTCCGGTCAGGTCGTGGCGACGAGCGCTCCCGTGATGCCGGTCGCATCCGGGAACGTGCAGCGCAATTCGCTTCCGCCGGTCGGCGGGGCCATGGCCCAGACGACGATGCCGCCGCCCGCCGCGGTCGATCGCACCGTGACCGGCACGACGCCGGACCGCAGCGCAACCGTCGCGACCACGCGGACCGCAGTGGTCCCGGGCGGACAGGAAGGCTGGACAAGAGCCGGCGGCACCGAGGTGACGGTCCGCCAGGGCGAGACGATCTACAATCTGTCGAAGCGTTTCGGCGTCCCCGCCAGCGAAATCCTGAAAGCGAACGGAATGCAGTCCGCCACCGAACTGTCCTCGGGTCAGAAGGTCGTCATCCCGACCTACATCTATTCGCGCCGGGCCGGCGTGTCCGCGCCCGACGCCAATTCAAAGGTCGCGGAGGCCAACTCCTCGCGCGGAACCCGCAACGAGGGGCCGGCCGACAAGGCGCCGTTGCCCAGGCCTGCGCCTGCGCAGGCGGTTCTGCCGCAAACGCCCAAGCCCAAGGAGCAGGAAGCCGGCGAGCGCCTGGCCGCCTCCAACACCGCGGTCGCCTCGAGCGAACGCCCGTCGGGCAACACCTACACGGTGGTCGCGGGCGATTCGCTCTATGCGATCGCCAGGAAGACCGGCGTGAGCGCGGCAGACCTGAAGGCTGCCAACGGCCTCTCCGACGGCTATCTGCAGATCGGGCAGACGCTGAAGGTGCCGAGCGGATCGGACCCCAAGGTGGCGTCGGCCTCCGCCAAGGTCGACCCCGTCGTCACGAACGGCACGAAGGGCGCGCCTGAGAAGAAGGAAACGACCCCGGTCAACGCCTACACGCCGCCGAAGCCGTCCGAGGAAGTCATCGAGAAGGCAACCGCGACGGCCGCCATTGCGCCGGACGCGACGGGCATCGGGCGCATGCGCTGGCCCGTGCGCGGCCGCATCATCGACGGCTACGGCCGCACGGCCGCCGGCAAGGTCAACGACGGCATCGACATCGGCGTCCCCGAGGGCACGCCGGTCAAGGCAGCCGAGAACGGCGTCGTCATCTATGCCGGCGATGGTCTGAAGGAATTCGGCAACACCGTTCTCGTCCGTCATGAGGATGGACTGGTGACGGTCTACGGTCACGCCGGCGAACTCAAGGTCGGCCGCGGCGACACCGTCAAGCGGGGCCAGGAGATCGCGGTCTCCGGCATGAGCGGCTCGGCCGACCGGCCGAAGCTGCACTTCGAGGTCCGCAAGGACTCCGCTCCGGTCGATCCGACGGGCTACCTGGAGTAGCGCCTACGTGCCGAGCCTCTGGCCGAGCCGTCCGGCGAGGTCCTGGACGAACTGCCACGCGACGCGTCCCGAGCGGGCGCCACGCGTGGTCGCCCATTCGAGCGCTTCAGCCCGGATGGCTTGCGGATCGGCCTTCAGGCCGTAGTGGCCGACATAGCCATCGACCATCTGCAGGTACTCCTCCTGCGAGCACTTGTGGAAGCCGAGCCACAGGCCGAATCGGTCGGACAGCGACACCTTCTCCTCCACCGCCTCGGCCGGATTGATCGCGGTCGAGCGTTCGTTCTCGATCATGTCGCGCGGCAGGAGGTGCCGGCGGTTCGATGTGGCATAGAAGATGACGTTGCCCGGGCGGCCCTCGACGCCGCCTTCGAGCGCCGCCTTCAGCGACTTGTAGGACGTGTCGTCATGGTCGAACGACAGGTCGTCGCAGAACAGGATGAAGGCGTGCTCGGATTTCTTCAGCATCCCGAGCAGGGTCGGCAGGGTGTCGATGTCCTCGCGGTGGATCTCGACCAGTTTGAGCCTGTGCCCACCGCCGGCGTTGACCGCCGCGTGCGCCGCCTTGACCAGCGAGGACTTGCCCATCCCGCGCGCCCCCCACAGCAGCACGTTGTTGGCCGGCAGGCCCCGAGCGAAGCGATCGGTGTTGTCGACCAGGATGTCGCGCACGCGGTCGACGCCCTTGATCAGGGCGATTTCGACCCGGTTGACCTTGTGGACCGGGTCGAGGGTTCCGCTTTCGGCGTGCCACACGAAACAGTCGGCAACTTCGAAGTCCGCCGGATGCGCGGGAGAGGGCGCGAGCCTCTCTACCGCCCTGATCAGGCGTTCGAGCTTTTCGCCCAGGCTTTCGGTCGCTTCGTTCGTCATCGGGTGGTCCGCTTGCAGGAGCCGGAGGAAGGGCGGCTCTAGCACGGGGGACGACGACGCAAAAGCGTTTGCGAACGGCGGCTTGTCGGTTGCAATGGCGGTCCGAGCGACTATATTCCGCGCACCTTTCGCCGGGGGGAATTGCATCCCGGACCAGTCCTTCAGGAGATATTGATGTTCGTCACACCGGCATATGCGCAATCGGCAGCGGGGGCGCCGGACATGCTGATCAGCATTTTGCCGTTCGTGCTGATCTTCGTCATCATGTATTTCCTGATCATCCGGCCGCAGCGTCAGCAGATGAAGCGGCGCCAGGAGATGCTGACGGCCGTTCGCCGCGGCGATTCCGTCGTGACGGGCGGCGGCCTGGTCGGCAAGGTCACGAAGGTGATCAACGACAACGAACTCGAAATCGACCTGGGCGGGGGCATGAAGGTCACCGCCCTGCGCTCGACGATCGCCGAGGTCCGCGTCAAGGGCGAACCGGTCGCCAACCAGAACGCCGCAAAATAAACCAGATGCGGGCGAATGCGTAACCCATTCGCCTGACGGGACGACAGATGCTCTATTTCTCGCGCTGGAAGACTATCCTCATTTGGCTGGCGGTACTGGCCGGCGTCGTCTTCTCGGCGCCGAACCTGGTCTCCCAATCCACGCTCGACGGCCTCCCGGACTGGCTTCCCAAGCGCCAGATGACGCTGGGCCTCGATCTCCAGGGCGGTTCGCACATCCTGTTGCAGATCGAGCGCCAGGACCTGATCGACGAGCGCCTGGAAACCACGCGCGACGACATCCGCCGCCTGCTGCGCGACGCACGCATCGGCTATACCGGCCTCTCCGGCTCCGGCCGAACCGTGCAGGTCCGCATCCGGGAGGCGGAAGACGTCGAACGGGCGAAGGAAGCGCTGTCGACGCTGACCGATCCGATTTCGGCCGGGCTCTTCGCCGGCGGAACGGTTTCGGAACTCGAACTCACCGAGCCGGAGGCGGGGCTGCTCCGTTACACGCTCACCGACCAGGGCATCACCTACCGGCTCTCGTCGGCCTTGTCGCAGTCCATCGAGGTGGTCGGGCGTCGCGTCAACGAGCTCGGCACCACCGAGCCGGTGATCCAGCGGCAGGGCGACGACCGCATCCTGGTGCAGGTTCCGGGCCTTCAGGATCCGCAGCGGCTGAAGGACATCCTCGGCCAGACGGCCAAGCTGACCTTCCAGATGGTCGACAGCTCCATGCCTGTCAACGAGGCGATCGAAGGGCGGCCGCCTTCAGGCTCGAGCGTGCTCTATTCGACCGACGATCCGCCGGTTCCCTACCTTATCGAGAACCGCGTGATCGTCTCCGGCGAGAACCTCGTCGACGCGCAGGCGACATTCGACCAGCGCACCAGCGAGCCGGTCGTTTCGTTCCGCTTCGACACCAAGGGCGCCTCGCGTTTCGGCCAGGCGACTCAGCAGAACGTCGGCAAGCTCTTCGCGATCATCCTCGACGACCAGGTGATCTCGGCTCCGCAGATCCGCGAGCCGATCCTCGGCGGCACCGGCCAGATTTCGGGCAGTTTCGACGTCGAGGGCGCAAACGATCTCGCCGTGCTGCTGCGTGCCGGCGCCTTGCCTGCGAACCTGACCATCATCGAGGAGCGCACCGTCGGACCCGGCCTCGGCCAGGATTCCATCGACGCTGGCAAGCTGGCGGGCCTCATAGGCGCGGTTCTGGTCGTGCTCTTCATGTTCGCCGCCTACGGCTTCCTCGGGCTGATCGCCAATCTCGCGCTGATCGCCAACGTGGGCATGATCGTGGCGATCCTCTCGGTGCTGGGTGCGACGCTGACGCTTCCGGGCATCGCTGGCATCGTGCTCACGATGGGCATGGCGGTCGATTCGAACGTTCTGATCTACGAACGCATCCGCGAGGAACGGCGGAACGGTCGCTCGCTCATCCAGGCGATCGATGCCGGCTTCGCGCGCGCCATGGCGACCATCGTCGACGCCAACCTGACGACCCTCATCGCCGCCGTGGTGCTGTTCTATCTCGGCAGCGGGCCGGTCAAGGGGTTCGCGGTGACGCTCGCCATCGGCATCGTGAC
Source organism: uncultured Alphaproteobacteria bacterium (assembly GCA_963747465.1). Classification (GTDB taxonomy): domain Bacteria; phylum Pseudomonadota; class Alphaproteobacteria; order Rhizobiales; family Rhizobiaceae; genus Aquibium. The sequence goes on along the minus strand of CAVVFC010000001.1, from coordinate 210,560 downwards.
GACGGTTTTTACAGCCTTCACCTTCACGAGGTGGATGATTGCTGCCTGGGTGCGCCGGGGCAAGCCGAAGGAACTGCCGCGCTCCTTCATAACCCTGATCCGGTCGGGCACGCGGATCCCCTTCATGGGAATGCGCCGCTGGACGTTCGGCCTGTCTTCGGTGCTGTCGATCGGCGCGGTCGTGCTTTTCATGACCGTCGGCATGAACTACGGAATCGATTTCAAGGGCGGTTCCCTGATCGAGGTGCAGTCGCGGGCGGGTCCCGCGGACGTCGGCGACATCCGCGGCCGGCTTTCCGATCTGAACCTGGGCGAAGTCCAGGTGCAGCAGTTCGGAACCGATACCGACGTGCTGATCCGCGTGCAGGCGCAGGACGGCGGCGAGAACGCCCAGCAGAGTGCCGTGGCCAAGGTGCAGAGCGAACTGCAGGACGATTTCGACATACGCCGCGTCGAAACGGTCGGTCCGACCGTGTCGAGCGAACTGGCGACCCAAGGCACGATCGGCGTGCTCGTCGCGCTGGTTCTCATCCTCGTCTACGTCTGGTTCCGCTTCGAATGGCAGTTTGCCATCGGTGCGATCATCGCCACCATCCACGACATCGTCATCACGATCGGTTTCTTCGTGATCAGCGGGATCGAGTTCAACCAGTCTTCGATTGCCGCCATCCTCACCATCGTCGGGTATTCGCTCAACGATACGGTCGTGGTCTACGACCGCGTGCGTGAGGAACTGCGGCGCTACAAGAAGATGCCGCTGCCGCAACTGCTGAACCTTGCGATTAACGAGACCCTGTCGCGCACCACCCTGACGGCGTTGACCACCATCCTCGCGCTGCTGGCGCTTTTCCTGTTCGGCGGCGAGGTGATCCGGTCGTTCACGGCGGCGATGCTGTTCGGCGTGATCTTCGGCACCTACTCCTCGATCTTCATCGCCGCTCCGCTGCTGATCCTGTTCAAGCTGAGGCCGGGCGCGCTGTCGCAGGAGACCGAGGAGAACGTGACGAACGGGGTCCCGGCGCAGGCCTCCAAAGCCTGAGGACGAATGACGCGGGATGATCATCCGCGAGGCCCATTTTCCGGGCCGCGCTCCCATCGATGCTTATGGCGGCGGCGGATTCCGCTTCGCCGACATGTCGCATCGGGGATCGATCCTGTGCCTGCCCTCGGGCATCTACGGCTGGGAACCTGCCGATCAGGACAATCTTGCCGCAGAGGATTTCGGCAGGGTTCTCGCGGAGGCGGGCGACGTGGAGGTGCTGCTGGTGGGGATGGGCGCGGAACTGCGCCGTCTGCCCGCAGCGCTCAGGCAGGCTCTGCGCGACGCCGGCATTTCGTCGGATCCGATGTCCACCGGTTCGGCGGTGCGCACATATAACGTGCTGCTGGCCGAGGACAGGGCGGTGGCGGCGGCGCTCGTCGCCGTCGGATGAGATGGACGGCGATAGCGGCCACGTGACGGAGATCGTCCGCAAGGGCGATGCGGACCGGTATCTCTCGGTGCTCTATGCGCCGGAAGACAAGCGGGCGGCACTGCTCGCGCTCTATGCCTTCAACGTCGAGGTCTCGCGCGTGCGCGATTCCGTGAGCGAGCCCTTGCCGGGAGAAATCCGGCTGCAGTGGTGGCGGGACGTGATCGCCGCCCCGGCGGATTCCCCCACCGGAAATCCGGTCGCCGACCGGTTGCGGCAGGTGATCGAAGAGTTCGATCTTCCCCGCGTCGCCTTCGACGACATGCTGGAGGCGCGCATCTTCGATCTCTACGACGACCCGATGCCGGACCGGACGAGCCTCGAAGGCTATTGCGGCGAGACTGCCTCGGCCCTGATCCAGCTTGCCTCCCTCCTCCTCGAACCGGAAGCGGCGGCCGCCCACGCGTTGGTGGCGGGGCATGCCGGCTGCGCACAGGGGATCGCCGCAATGCTGCGCATGCTTCCTGCCCACAGGGCGAAAGGACAGTGCTACATCCCGGCCGACATTCTCGAGGCTGCCGGCACCGACCGGGAAGGATTGCTGTCCGGCGGCGAGGGCGCCGAGCGCGCGGTTGCCGCGATGATCGCCCTGGGAAGAGAGCATCTGCGGCATTTCGAAACGGGTGCAAAGGCAATGCCGCCGTCCCTGCGGCCCGCCTATCTGCCGGCGGCGCTTGCCGGCGTTCAACTGGACCGCGTCGCATCGCCGCCGCTTTCCGGCGGCAAGCCGGTCCCGGTCGCGCGAAAGCACTGGATCATGCTGCGCCGCGCCGCGCGCGGATGGTGAGGACGCGAGGCTTTGTCGGACGCGTCAAAAATGATAGTGCTGGCTGCCGCCTGACGGAAGAAGCAGCCGGCCGGAGGAACGACGAGGCATGAGCCTGCCTGTACTGGTGGTGATGGTAGCCGTCGGCATTGCCGCGATTGTGATCGCCGTGCATTTCACCGGCGGAACGCGGACCGCGGTCCTGGCCGATGCCGAGGCTGCGCGACAGCGCTTTGCCGTCGATTATCCCGGGGAGAAGTCCGGCGCGGTGGTGCTGACGAGGAACGGTGGCGCTGCCTTCCTCGAACTCGCCGCCGACCGGATAGGGATCGTTCAGGCCGTTGGCGGGCATTTCCTGACGCGGATAGTGACGCCGGCGGAGATCCTGCGCGTGAAGCCGGCCGGATCGGCAGCCCTTCAGATCATGCTGGCCGACCACACCTGGAGGGGCGGGCGCTTCGAATTCGCCGATCAGGGCGAGGCGTGGCGGCTTGCCGGCAGACTGGCGCCGCAGGACGGCCGAGACACAAGGAAGACGGCGTGATGGACGCATACGATTTTCCGAAAGTCACCGAACTGGCGATCCCGTTCTTTGTGGGCGCGATCCTGCTCGAATTGTGGCTGGTGCGCACGGGTCGCGCCAAGGGCGATTTCGAGACGCGCGACACGCTGACCAGCCTGATGATGGGCACCGGAAACGTCGTCGCCGGCATCCTGCTCGGGTTCGTCGCCTACACGGCGCTGCTCTGGGTATGGCAGTTCCGCATCTTCGATCTCGGACTGCACTGGTGGGTATTCGTCGCCGCCTTCCTGATCGACGACCTGCGCTACTATTGGTACCACCGCATCGCGCACCGCGTACGCTGGGTCTGGGCCGAGCACGTCAACCACCATTCGAGCCAGCACTACAATCTCTCGACCGCCCTCAGGCAATCTTGGACCGGCACCTTCACAGGCATGTTCGTCCTGCAGGCGCCCATCGTGCTGCTCGGCTTCCATCCGGCGGTGATCGCCTTCGTCTTTGGCTTCAATCTCGTCTGGCAGTTCTGGATCCACACCGAGGCGATCGACAGGCTGCCGAACTGGTTCGAGGCGGTCTTCAATACGCCCTCTCACCATCGGGTGCACCACGCCACCAACCCGCGCTACCTCGACGCCAACTATGCCGGAACGCTGATCGTCTGGGACCGCATGTTCGGCACCTTCGTTCCCGAACTGGACGAGGACCGGCCGCGCTACGGCATCGTGAAGAACCTCGGCACCTTCAACCCCGTCAAGGTCGCCTTCCACGAATGGTGGGGCATGCTGAAGGACGCATTCTCGCCGGGGCTCACGATGAAGCAGCGGCTCGGCTACCTCTTCATGCCACCCGGCTGGAGCCACGACGGCTCGCGCCAGACCTCGGAGAGCATCAAGGCGGATTACGTGCTGCGCAATCCGGGCGAGGCGGGGAGGCCGGGGCTGCCGGGGCGTGGTGCACCAACAGGCGGAACGGTGCCAGCGGAATAGGGGCGGTAGGCAATTCCCGCTCAACGGGGGTGGCCGTTGCAACTCGTCACGCCCTGGGAAGGAGGTCCGGAAATTCCGCATCCCGCTTGGCCATCTTCGCCTGCACCGCCGCCATCAGGTCCCCGGACCGAAGCATGCCGGCATTCCACGCGGCGATGTAGTCGAGACCGTCCGCGACCGAGTGATCACGTGCGTAGGCGAGATTGCGCTTGATGCCGGCAATCGCCAGCGGCGATTTCCGCGAGACGGAAGCCGCCAGTTCGAGTGCCGCCGACACAGTCGCCTCCCGGTCCGCATGGACGGTGGAGACAAGGCCGAAGCCCTTCGCTTCGTCGGCCGAAAAACGTCGCCCCGTATAAGCGAGTTCGGCTGCGATCGCCGGTGCGATCAGCTTCGGCAGGCGCTGCAGCGTACCGACGTCGGCCGCCATGCCGATGTGGATCTCCTCGACTGCGAAAAAGGCATCCGACGAAGCGATGCGCATGTCGCAGGCGGTGATCAGGTCGATGCCTGCACCGATGCAGGCGCCATGAATTGCCGCTATGACGGGAAAGCGTGCCCGCTCGACGGCATTGAACGTATTCTGCAGGTCCAGGATCAGGTCGCGCATGGCGTAGGCGGCGCGTCCCGGCTCGCTGTCAAAGAGTCTTGCGATCTCGGCGAAGGCCGAAAGGTCCATCCCGCCGGTGAAGTTGCGGCCTTCGCCGGAGATGACGGCGCAGCGGATCGTCTCGTCGCGGCCGAACTGGTCGAGCAGGCGGGGCAGCTCGCGCCAGAAGTCCGACGACATCGCATTGGAGCGCTCCGGCCGGTTCATGATCAGGTGCACGACGGCACCGTCACGATCGACGCGGAAGAAGCTTTTCTCGGATTGCGACATGGCTGGCCTCCCTCCGGCAGCCGGGCGCTGCCGATCCAGGAGAAACTATTCGGCGGCCTGAGCGGCTTGCGCAAGCCCCAGCCAGACCTTGCAGTCGGCAAGCGCCCGCGCGGTGACGGCGTTCTTTCGGGCCGTGGCCTTGTCCTTGCCCCGGAAGCGGCCTTCGAAGCCTTCCGGCTTCAGCTTCGTGCCCGGATCCAGCGGCGGGAAGAGACCGAAGTTGACATTCATCGGCTGGAAGGAGCGCTTCCCCGGCTCGTCGTCCGAGACGATATGGCCGCCGGTGATGTGGTTGAGCAAGGCCCCGAAGGCGGTCGTGGAAGGCGGCGGTGAAGGCGTCCGGCCCAGACGCTCGGCGGCGGCGAAGCGGCCGGCGAGAAGCCCGATGGCGGCGGACTCGACATAGCCTTCGCAGCCGGTGATCTGGCCCGCGAAGCGCAACCCCGGCCGGGACTTCAACTGCAGGGAACCGTCGAGCAGGACCGGCGAATTGATGTAGGTGTTGCGGTGCAAGCCGCCCAGCCGCGCGAACTCGGCGTTTTCCAGCCCGGGAATCATCCTGAAGATGCGCGACTGCTCGCCGTGCTTCAGCTTCGTCTGGAAACCGACCATGTTGTAGAGCGTGCCAAGCGCGTTGTCCTGCCGGAGCTGGACCACCGCGTACGGCTTGACGGACGGATCATGCGCGTTGGTGAGGCCCATCGGCTTCATGGGTCCATGGCGCAGCGTCTCCACGCCGCGCTCGGCCATGATCTCGATCGGCAGGCAGCCGTCGAAATAAGGCGTGCCTTCCCACTCCTTGAAGTCGGTCTTGCCGCCGTCGATCAGCGCCTGGACGAAAGCGAAGTAGCGGTCCTTGTCGAGCGGGCAGTTTATATAGTCCTTGCCGGTGCCGCCGGGGCCGATCTTGTCGTAGCGCGACTGGAACCAGGCGAGGTCGAGGTCGACGCTGTCGAAGTGGACGATGGGAGCGATGGCGTCGAAGAAGGCGAGGGCGTCCGCCCCCGTCCCGGCGCGAATCGCCTCGGCAAGCGAGGGAGCCGTGAGTGGTCCGGTCGCGATGATGACCTCGTCCCATTCCGCGGGCGGAAGACCGGCGATCTCCTCGCGCACGATGGTGACGAGCGGATGCGCCTCCAGCTTGGCCGTGACCGCCTCGGAAAACCCGTCCCGATCCACCGCAAGCGCGCCGCCGGCCGGCACCTGATGCGCGTCGCCGGACGCCATGATCAGCGAGTTCGCGAGCCGCATCTCCGCATGGAGGAGGCCAACCGCGTTGTTCTGCGCATCGTCGGACCGAAACGAATTCGAGCAGACGAGTTCGGCGAGGCCGTCCGTCTTGTGAGCCTCCGTGCCGCGCACGCCGCGCATCTCGTGCAGGACGACCCGCAGGCCGGCGCAAGCGATCTGCCACGCGGCCTCCGAGCCGGCAAGGCCGCCGCCGATGACATGGATGGGGTCTTCATTCATGCGGAGCAGATAAGCCCCGTCGCGGGCGAATGCAATCGGCACGCAACCTCCGCCATCCGGAACTTCGGGGGACGCAGGCGCTCGGGAATTGCGCTCGACCGCCGATCTCCATACGAATGCGTCATGGCAACGGGTTCGCGGATAAGTCTGATTCTCCTCGCGGGGTTCGCCGCGGGGTGCACTTCCGTGTCCAGCAACTACACTGGCGAGGTGACGAAGACGGATACCGCCCGGCTATTCGTCTGTCACGGCTACGACTGTACATACAAGACGCGGCTCGACCTTGGAGCGCAGGATGCAAGGCGCTTCTCCGAGCTGTTTTCAGGCGTCGATTCCGCCCCGGCGGAGCGAAAGGCAGTATCGGCCGCGATCCAGTATTTCGAGGATCGCGCGGGCGCGGTGATCGGGGTCCGGGACCAGCCCAAGTCGACGGTGGCCGGATCGCGCCAGAAAGGGCAGATGGACTGTATCGACGAGTCAACGAACACCCGTTCGCTGCTGCTCTACCTCGAAGAGCGCGGGCTCCTGAAGCATCACGCAGTCGAGTGGAATTGTTCGCGCGGCATGTTCGTCGACGGCCGCTATCCGCACTCCACCGCAGTGTTGCGGGAACACTCGGGTCAGCGCTGGTCAGTCGACAGCTGGTATGAACCGATGGGAGGTCCGCCCGACATCATGCCGCTGGATGAATGGATGACCCGCGGCGTGATGGGCGAACGCTAGGAAGTTCCTTCCGTATCCGGTGCACTCGCCTTTTCCAGCGCTTCCATGTCCTCTACCCCGAGCTTCAGTTCTGCCGACCGTATCAGGCTGTCCAGCTGGTCCAGGCTCGTGGCGCTTGCGATCGGTGCGGTCACGTCCTTGCGTGCCATGATCCAGGCGAGCGCCACTTCGGCCGGAGCCGCCCCGTGCCTGGCCGAGACAGCGTCCAGAGCGTCGAGAATGGCAAAGCCGCGCGGGTTGAGATAGCCGCCGATGCCGCCGCCACGCGTGCTCTTCGAAAGGTCGTCGTTGCTGCGGTACTTGCCCGACAGAAATCCCTTGGCGAGGCTGAAATATGTGATTACGCCCAGCCCTTCGGCGTATGCCAGCTCGCTCAGCGGTCCGTCGAAGCTGCCGCGGTCGTAGAGGTTCAGTTCGGGCTGAAGCACCTCGTAGCGTGGCAGGTCATTCGATTTCGCCACGTCGAGCGCCTCGCGAAGCTGACCGGCGTCGAGGTTTGAGCAGCCGATCGACCGAACCTTTCCCGCATCGAGAAGCTTGGCGTAGGCGGCGAGCGTCTCCTCGTACGGCGTTTCGGGATCCGGCCAATGGGAGAGATAGACGTCGATCACGTCGGTCTGGAGCCTGCGCAGGGACTCCTCGACCGCTTTCGCGATGTAGTCGGCCGAAAGGTCGCGCCTGCCCGACCCCATGTCGGACCCCACCTTCGTGATCACCACGACACGGCCGCGATTCCCGCGCGACTTCATCCACTCGCCGATGACAGATTCGGATTCGCCGCCCGTATGGCCGGGAGCCCAGCGGGAATAGACGTCGGCGGTATCGATCGCGTTGAAGCCGGCATCCACGAAGCGGTCCAGCAGCTCGAACGAGGTCTTCCTGTCGGCGGTCCATCCAAAGACGTTTCCGCCGAAGACGAGAGGCGCGATGGAAATGCCGGTGCGGCCGAGGGGGCGGTGCTGCATGAATGTCTCCGGGAGGTTGCGGTCCTGCCGGAAGGATATGGCGCCCCTGCGCCGTCTGTCACGGGCGCGGATCGATAAGAGCCGATCGATCTCGCCTGACAGGAAAAGGAGGAGTGGCGTAACCACAAAAAACAACACCCGCCGGGGGAGGAGATCCGGCGGGTGTCGTTTGGGTGGCGGACACCCGGGAGGAGGTGGGTGCCGGCCTATCCGTCGTTCACCGGGAGGAGGTGGATCCCGACGGAATTCTGCAATTTCGTTCCCTTGAAGGGAGGACAGCACCCGCCGAGGGAGGAGGTTCGGCGGGTGCTGATTTGTCGGCCGGCACCCGGGAGGAGGTGGATGCCGGCCGTATCCGTCAGAACCTGGGAGGAGGTAGGTCCTGGCGAAATTCCTTGTCTTCGTCAGACCGACTTGCGGGCCACGAAGGAAATGTCTCCACGCGAGATACCCAGATCGCTCAGTTCGCGGTTCGACAGGCGGCTCAGCTCGCTCACGGTATCGCGGTAGCGGCGCCAGTTGCGGTAATTGCGGATCAGGTTCATAGCACGTCTCTTTCGAATGTCTTCGTTTCGGCTGTTCTCTTGTTGATTGGAAGATAGTCGCGCCCACTCGGCATTTGAAGCGCGGTTGTTGCATGGCAGCAATGCGATTTGTGCAATGCAACATAAGGGAAGGCGGAGCGAGTGCCAAACTCGCCGGTATCGAAGCGTTCGATCGAGCGCCATCGACCGGAAACGGGCGGCAGACATAGAATTGCCGGCATCGCGGTGAACGCGTGTCGCGACGGGTGGCGGGAAAATGGCTTCATATTCTTCAAAGGTCGGACACGACATCTCGCGATGGCTCGCAGAGGGGATGATCGACGCGCCGACCGCTCAGGCCCTGCGCAACGACATCGACCGTCGTGGCAGGGAAGGCTTCAGCTTCGGAAGCATCCTCGCGGTGCTCGCCGCATTGCTGCTCGGAGCAGCGATCCTTCTTTTCGTGGCGGCGAACTGGATGGTCTTCCCGCGCCTCCTGCGCGTCGGGCTTCTCTTTGTCATCATCCTCGCCGGTTATCTCGGAGGTGCCGTCCTGAAGCTTCGGGGCAGGCCGGCGGCGGGCGAAGCCGGCTACCTGGTCGCATCCGCCGCTTTCGGCGGGTCGATCGCACTGATCGGTCAGATGTATCAACTGTCCGGTGACGAAGCGCAGGCGCTGCTGGTCTGGTGCGCGGGGGTGACGATGGCGGCCGTGATGCTGCGCTCCGCGAGTTTGACCGTCACGGCGGTGGCGATCGCCGGGGTCTGGTTCTGGATCCAGGTTTGGGATTTCTGGAGCGACTCCGACGTGCCGCACGAATACGTCCTTGTCCTCGCCGTGCTCTGGATAGTGTCGCTGTGGACCGGCGCGCGAGCGGCGCGGCACCTCATCCTGCTCTCGGTCATCTTCTATGTCTCGATGACGTACATGCTCACCGAACTGCTGGCGATACCGATGCTGCTCGCGCTGGCCTCGGCGGCTCTGTTCCTCGCTGCGATCTTCCGCCCGGAAGTCATGGAGCGTCTTCTGCGCCTGGGTGGGGGCGCGGCAATCCACGCTCTGCTCGGCTTCGTGGCGGGAATGTCCTTTGTTCAGTTCGCCTTCATGGAAGAGTCCGGCTTCATGCTCGCGGCCCTTGTTACCTTCGCCGGCAGCGTCGGCGCGCTGGTGCTGGGCGGGCGGGAGAGACGTCTGCTTCGCTGGCTCGCCTATGCGGTGTTCGGCATCGAACTCTGCATCGTCTACGTGGTGACGGTCGGCACCATGCTGGGAACCGCCGGGTTCCTGATCGCGACAGGACTTTTGCTTGCGGTGCTTGCCATGGTGATCACGCGTTTCGAGCGGCGGATGAAGGCTCCGATGGCCGAAGGAGGCGTGGCATGAAGGGTCCGGTGCGATTGATCGTGGCGGCGCTGGTGGTCTCGGCGTTGCAGATCGGCTTTCTGTTTTCGATCATCCAGGGTAGGGCGGCGATCCTGCGCAACGGTGCGGAGGTGATGCTGAAGGTGGAACCGGTCGATCCGCGTGATCTCCTGCGCGGCGACTACGTGCAGTTGGGGTATGACATATCCAACATCCAGCGGTCGCTCTTCCAGCCGCCGATCTCTGATGACGATGCCAGGGAGGGAGTGCCCGTGATGGTGCACCTCGCCGAAGGAGAAGACGGGCTGTGGCATGCGGTGTCTGCGAGGCTGCCGGATACGGACCCCGGCGATCTGCCGGCGGATGAGATCGAGGTCGCGGGAAAGATCGCGACCACATGGGCAGCGATCGACCCGATACGCGTTTCCTATGGGATCGAACGCTTCTATCTCCCCGAGGGCGAAGGCCTGGAGATAGAGCAGAACATGTTCGAGCGCCCGTTCCGTATGAAAATCGCCGTGGGCGAAGGCGGAAGCGCCCAGATCAAGGCGTTCTTCGACGGAGAGACGAGGCTCTATGAGGAGCCGCTCTATTGAAGTTGAACGGCCGCGCATCGATGCCGTCCAAACATCCGGTGCGATTTGCCCCGCAAGCGCGAAAAAAGCCGCATTTAGCGGGTGTTTTCCCTTTGAAGCCGTGGTGTGCGGTGATATAGACGCCCCGCTTTGGGAGGCTCAATTGCTTCCTGAGCGGGTGTGGTGGAACTGGTAGACACGCAGGATTTAGGTTCCTGTGGCGCAAGCCGTGGGGGTTCAAGTCCCTCCACCCGCACCAGAAGCCACTCCCGGCCAAGCAATCCGGCAGGCGAAACGGAAAAGGTCCGTTCCGCCCTGGAACTCGTGAAGACAAAGGTTTGATGATGCAGGTTACCGAAACGCTGAACACCGGGCTGAAGCGCGAGATCCAGGTGGTGGTCCCCGCCAAGGATATGGAAGCGCGCCTTCTGGAACGTCTGCAGGACGCCAAGGGCAAGGTGCGCATCAACGGTTTCCGTCCCGGCAAGGTGCCCGTCCAGCATCTTCGCAAGGTCTATGGCAAGTCCGTCATGGCCGAGGTGGTGAACGAGATCCTTTCCAACTCGACCGGCTCCATCATCAAGGAACGCGGCGAGAAGGCGGCCATGCAGCCCGAGGTCAAGATGACCGAGGACGAGAAGGAAGCCGAGAAGATCCTCGCCGGCCAGGCCGACTTCGAGTTCTCCATCGCCTACGAGGTGATCCCGCCGATCGAGCTCAAGGACGTTTCGGGCATCTCGGTGACGCGTGAAGTCTATGACGTCCCGGAATTGGAAATCGACGAACAGGCGTTGCGCATCGCCGAATCCGCGCGCACCTACACCACCAAGGACGGCAAGGCCGCCGATGGCGATCGCGTGACGATCGACTATGTCGGCAAGATCGACGGCGAGCCGTTCGAGGGCGGTGCCGACACCGGCGCGAACATCGTGATCGGTTCCAACCAGTTCATCCCGGGCTTCGAGGAGCAACTCGTCGGCGTCAAGGCCGGCGACGAGACGGTGCTCGAGGTATCGTTCCCGGAAGAGTACCAGGCAGCCCACCTCGCCGGCAAGGCCGCGACCTTCGACGTCAAGGTGTCCGAGGTCGCCAAGCCGGAAGCGGTCGAGCTCAACGACGAGGTCGCCAAGTCGCTGGGCCTCGAATTGGTCGAGCGCCTGCGCGAGATCGTGAAGGGGCAGCTCGAAAGCCAGTTCGGCACGGTGACGCGCCAGAAGGTGAAGCGCCAGCTGCTCGACGCCCTGGACGAGACCTACAAGTTCGAGGCGCCGTCGAAGCTCGTCGATGCGGAATTCGCCAACATCTGGAACCAGGTGACCCGCGACCTCGAGGGTGCCGGCAAGACCTTCGCCGACGAGGATACGACCGAGGAGGAAGCGCGCACCGAGTACCAGCGCCTTGCCGAGCGCCGCGTGCGGCTCGGACTCGTGCTTGCCGAGATCGGCGAGAAGGCCGGCGTTCAGGTTTCCGACGAAGAGATGCAGCGCGCTCTGATGGAGATGGTTCGCCGCTATCCCGGCCAGGAACAGCAGGTCTATGACTACTACCGCAAGAACCCTGCGGCACTCGCCGAGTTCCGGGCGCCGCTCTTCGAGGAAAAGGTCGTCGACCATCTCATGAGCGAGATCAAGGTCACCGACAAGAAGGTCTCGAAAGAGGAGCTTCTGGCGGATGACGAGGAGGATGCGGCCGCAGCCGAAGCCTCCGACAAGCCAGCCAAGAAGGAAGCCGCCGCCAAGAAGAAGGCCGCTCCGAAGAAGAAGGCCAAGGCCAGCGAAGGCGAAGCGGCAGAAGACGGCGCCGAGTAGGCGGAGCGTCGCTCACCGCGCGGTGAGGTGTGCTTTCGGGCGGACTTTCCGAGGGAACATGCAAGGGTGGCCAGGCGCCGATCGCCTCGCCGCCCTTGCGCGCTTTGGACACATCCCCCATTTTAGGGGGAGCTGATGCCGGCGTGATTCAAACTGCACAGTCTTGAATGGAGAGCGAGATGGGCCGATTCCAGGTGATGACGATTTCCGACGACGCGGCGCGCCGTGTCCGCGAGATCGTCTCCGGTCGCGAAGGAGCCAAGGGCATCCGCGTCGGGGTCAAGAAGGGCGGCTGCGCGGGTATGGAGTACACGATAGACCTGGTGACCGAACCCGATCCGCGTGACGATCACGTCGAACGGGACGGCGCGGACGTCTATGTGGCGCCGGAAGCGACGCTCTTCCTGCTGGGAACCCAGATGGGCTTCGAGACGACCAAGCTGCGCTCGGGCTTCACCTTCACAAATCCCAACCAGTCATCGGCGTGCGGCTGTGGCGAATCCGTCGAGCTGAAGCCGGCCGATCTCAAGGCGCTGGCGGAAGCCCGCGCGGCAGCCGACGCGGCCTGATTTCAATCGACCCAGAGGTTTCGCTTCCTGTGCCAGTCGGCGATCGATTCCTCGGGATAGAGATCGAAAGTCCTGTCGCCGTCCCGGATCTCCGGCTCCACCCATGAAGGCTTGTACTTGAGCATCAGGTGGACACGTTCCGGCGCCATCGGCAGTTCGCTGTCGATCGCCGACGCGAACGGGTGGACGAGGTCCGGCCATGTCGGATCGAAAAGCCACAGGGCCGAACCGCATTTCAGGCAGAAGCGCCGCTCGCCCGTCGAGACCTCGCAGGTCGGGCGCTCGTCATCCTCGATGGCGGCCCGGTAGAGCCCGAGATGCTCCTCTCCCGTGACCTTCAAAGTCGAAGCATCGGCTCCGAGATTGATGGCGAAACCGCCGCCGCCCTGCTGCTTGCGGCAGATCGAGCAGTAACAGAGCTGATATGGCACCGGCGTATGGCTTTCGACCTCGAAACCCACGGCGCCGCACCGGCATGATCCCTTGAGCAGCATCGGCATCGGAAAACCTCCTATCGAAGCAGTTGGAGCAGGAGGAACAGACCTCCCGCGATCGCCGCCGTTGCAGGAACGGTGACGAGCCATGCCGCGACGATCGTGGAAAAATGAGCGCGGCGGACGAGCCTGCGCCGGGTGATCTCCTCGCGCGAGACGCCGGGTTCCGCATCCGTCCCGTCCTCGTCGTCGCCGAACCGGTCGGGCTCGGATGTCTCGACGGCCATACCGCTCGCCGCCCTTTCGGCGCGCAGCCGGTTGACCTTCCGCTCCAGATAGGCGCGCCGCCGCGGTGAATTGGCCGTGTACCATTCGCGGAAGAAACCGACGCCGAAGACCGCGCCGACCGCGATGTGGGTGGAGCTGACGGGCAAGCCGAACCAGGACGCGACGATGACCGTGAGCGCCGCCGAAAGCGCCACGCAGAAGGCGCGCATGGGGTTCAGCTTGGTTATCTGCTCCCCGACCATGCGCACGAGTTTCGGCCCGTAGAGCAGCAGGCCCAGCGATATCCCGAAGGCTCCGATGAACATCACCCAAAGGGGAATTCGCACGGCAGCGACGACCCCGTTGCTGGTGGCCGTCTCGACGATTGCCGCCAGTGGTCCGACGGCATTCGCGACGTCGTTGGCGCCGTGGGCGAAGGAAAGCAGCGCGGCAGAGATCACCAGCGGCAGGTTGAAGAGCTTGCGCAGGGACTGGTTGCGGTTCTCCATCCCCTCGGACTGCCGGTTCACGAAGACCTGCGCTGCCCCCCAGGCGACGAGAAAGGCACCGATCCCGATGATGGCAATGCCAACGCCCTTGAGATGCACCACCTTCGACAGGCCCTTGGTGGCGAGATAGGCGGAGAACGCGCCGGCCATCACGGCGATGAGCAACGGAACCCAGCGGCGTGCCGCAGCGATCTTCTCGTCCTGATAGATGATGCGCGACTTGATGAAAGCGAGGAAGCCGGCTGCGATGACACCGCCCAACACTGGCGAGATGACCCAGCTCGCGGCGATGCCGGTCATGACGCCCCAGTCGACCGACCAGAGCCCGGCGGCCGCGATGCCCGCCCCCATGACGCCGCCGACCACGGAATGCGTCGTGGATACCGGGGCGCCGATGGCGGTCGCGAGATTGATCCAGACGGCGGACGCCAGCAGCGCCGCCATCATTGCACTGATGAAGATCGCAGGCTCGCCGATCGCCTGCCGATCGATGATGCCCTTGGAGATCGTCTGCACGACGTCGCCGCCGGCGATCAGGGCTCCCGAGGTCTCGAAGATAGCGGCCAGCACCAATGCGCCGCCCATGGTGAGCGCCCGGGCTCCCACCGCCGGAGCCACGTTGTTTGCGACATCGTTCGCGCCGATGTTGAGCGCCATGTAGGCGCCGATCGCCGCGGCCGCGACGATGGCGACGGCGCCGGGATCGCCCGCGCTGAACACGGCAACAGCCACGGCGACGAATGCCATGAAGAAGAGGGCAAGGCCCGGAGCGACAAGTCCTCGCGCAAGAAAACTCGTCGCCTCTTCCATCCGGACGAGCTTGTCCAGATCCTTGTCGAGGGTCGTCTTGCGCGCGCTCTCGGCTGTGTCGGCCATGTTCCCTTCCGATCCGGCTCCGGCATAGGAAACCTCGGGAGAACCGACAAGTTCAACGTCGCGTTCCGCGGCGTAATCAGACGGATTTCATGTGGAAAGCCGGATCGGCTGCCGCCGACGTCAGGTCGAGGGCGCAAACACCGCCAGGAGCTCGGCGAGTTCCGGCTCCCGCACGCGGCTCGCTGCCGTCTGCGGCGAGAACCACTTGCGGATCCGCTGGCCCTTCTCGGGCCACTTGGGCTCGACGCTATCGACCTTCATGGCGAACACGTGGACCTCGCAGCGTTGCTCCAGGCCCGATTTCAGGCATTTGCCGTAAAAGTATCGACCGCTCTCCTGATCCGAAATCGATCCCCGCAGACCGGCCTCTTCGGCGGCCTCGCGCATGGCCGCCTCGTGCAGCGCCTCGCTGCCTTCGGGCCATCCCTTCGGCAGGACCCAGCGGCCGGTGTCGCGGCTGGTGATCAGCATCACCTCGACGCCGTCCTTTGCCTCACGCCAGGGAAGGGCGGCCACCTGGACGCGCGCCGGCAGGCCGCCGAGCAACCGGCGGACGCGGTCGACGGATGAGTGCCAGGTGCGTTGATTCAGGAGCATTTTTCCCTTTCGATTCCGACGAATCAAGTTTGCCAGCTCAATTGTCGATCTGCAACGTAGCAGATGACAGTCAAGCATCTCTCAAAAATGTTAAGTTTTCCGCGCGGACTTCCACGCGCAAGGCGCATGTTCACCGGCCCTCCGAAGAGGGCGGCTGCTTTCCGCCGCCAGGCACTTGTCAAGACTTGGAGATGGAGGCGGAGGAGGGGATTGCAAGGCCTCCCCCCGCGGACCGATCAGCCGCGATGGCCTTCGGAGATCGGCTGCTGGTAGGTGAATCCCATGTCCCACGGGAAGTAGATCCACGTGTCCTGGGAGACCTCGGTCACGAAGGTGTCGACCAGCGGACAGCCCTTCGGCTTGGCATAGACGGTGGCAAAATGCGCCTTCGGCATCATCGCCCGTACGATCGCCGCGGTCTTGCCGGTGTCGGTCAGGTCATCGACGATCAGGACTTCCTCGCCTTCTTTTTCGAGCAGGGAAGGCGTGATTTCCTTGAGGACCTTCAATTCGCCCTGTTCCGTGTAATCATGGTAGGAGGCGATCGACACCGTCTCGATCACCCGGATCCCGAGTTCTCGCGAGATGATGGCTGCCGGCACCAGACCGCCGCGCGTGATGCAGACGATCGCCTTCCACTTGCCCTTGCTTCCCGCCAGACGCCAGGCGAGCGCACGCGCATCGCGGTGGAACTGGTCCCAGGATACGGGAAAGGCCTTTTCGGGAAGCGACATTGGCGGTCTCGCGGGAGCTTCAGGGAAGCTGCGAGCCTAAATCGCAATCCGCGTGGAAAGGCAAGAGCATCCGATGCTCGCCGCCGAAGGTTCGCTTCAGGGCCGGGCATCGCGGGAGAAAAGATAGACTGCCAGGGCCGCCGCGAGCGTCACGCCGTAGAAGACGAAGAGCGCCTGATACCCCATGGCGGGATGTGCCGGATCGCTCGCAGCCGTCACGATGCCGCCGGTGGCGAACTGCATGGCGCCGACACCGCCGATGGAGAAGAAGTTCATCAGGGTGACGCCGCGTCCGATCAGATGCGGCGGCAGGAAGGCCCGCGCATGTGCCATCAGCATGCCGTAGCTCATGCCGCTGACGCCGATGACCACGAACAGGATGGTGACGGCAGACACGCTGCTGACGGGGTTGAGCGCCAGATAGATCATGGTGGCGAGGCTGACGACGTTTCCCACCGCCACGACCCGCTTGCGGGTGCCGAAAACGGTGTCCAGCGGGCCATAGAGGAAGCTGCCCGCGACCATGGCGATGGCCATGAAGAGCGTGACCTGCCCGATGACGAGGGCATCGGCCGCATAGACGTCCGTCAGGTACGGCCCGGCCCAGAGCCCGCGAATGCCGGCGGCCGGTGCGTAGTTGAGCGCCGTGAGCGGGATGATGAGCCACAGTACCCTGATCCGCAGCAGTTCTCCGAAGCCGGCGAACCCCGAGTTCCGGCCGCCGGCCGCGGTCTCGGGTTCGGGGTCGCGCACCAGCGCCATCAGGGCCAGCGCTGACAGAAGCGTCGCGACCCCGAGCCCCGCCATCACGCCGCGCCAGCCGAACGCCTCCACGGCGGCTGCGAAGGGAGCCGCGCCCGAGACGTTGCCGAGCGAGCCGAGGCCGACGAACCAGCTCGTCAGGACAGCGAACCGGGCGGGTCTGAAGGTCTTGGCGAAGATGAAGAGCGAGGCCATCAGCACCGGCGCGCAACCGATGCCGATCAGCGCCATGGCGGCGGTAATCATGGCGGGCGACGTCGCGGCGGCAAAGAGCAGGGCACCGCCTCCGCCTCCCATGGCGAGCAGGACGGCCGCCGTACGCCGCGGACCGAAGCGGTCGAGCGAGACGCCGACGGCGAACTGCATGAGAGCGAACGCGATGAACCAGGCGCCCGATGCGAAGGACAGCTCGGCCTTCGTGGCGCCGAGGTCTGCCTGCAGGGCAGGGGTCAGGACGGCCAGGAACGAGCGGTAGAACTGAGAGAGGAAATAGGCGAGGGCGAGCGCCGCTATTCCGGCCATCGGGGAGCATCCAGGACGAGAAAGGGCGGCGAACCACCGAGGTCCGCCGCCCTATGTCATGCCGATGCGCCGGGCAATCGCCCAATCCGATCGCGTCTGTGGACCAGCCGGGAAGGCTACGCGGCGCGCGCGGCCGGCTTGGCTCCGCCGGGACGGCGGCGCCTGCGGAACGGCTTGCGCTCGTCTGTGCGGCCCGCCTCGTGATGCGCGGAAGCCGGCTTGCCGCCGAACCGCTGAGGCTTGCCGCCGGAAGGGCGTCCCTGCCGGCCGGATTTCGGCCGGCCATTGTTCCCGTGCGGGCGTTCCGGACGATCCGCAGGTTCGCCGGGAACACGCGGCCGCGGCGCCGGATCGGGTTCGCGCGTGTGATCGGCCACGAGCGGGATCTTGGCGCGGATGACGCGCTCGACGGCGCGGAGCTTCACCGCCTCCGAAGGGTCGGCCAGAGTGACGGCCGCTCCGTCCATGCCGTTGCGGCCGGTGCGCCCGATGCGGTGGACGTAGCTCTCGGGCTCGTCCGGCAGATCATAGTTCACGATCAGGCTGATGCCGGGAACGTCGATGCCGCGGGCGGCGATGTCGGTCGCCACGAGGATGCGCACCTGGCCGTCGCGAAAGCCGTTCAGAGCCCGCTGGCGGGCATTCTGCGACTTGTTGCCGTGGATGACGTCGGCCGAGAACCCGTCCTGCTGGAGCTGGCGCGTCACCTTGTCGGCACCGTGCTTGGTGCGGGTGAACACGATGACGGACTTGTAGTCCTCGTTGGCGAGCAGCTTGGCGATGACGTCCCGCTTCTGCTTCACGCGGGCCATGATCAGGCTCTGGCTGATCTCGGCGGCCGTCGTTCCCTGCGGGGCCACGGAGACGCGCACCGGATCCTTCATCAGACCCATGGCGAGCTTTTCGATCTCCTCGGGCATCGTCGCCGAGAACAGCGTGGTCTGGCGCTCCGGGTGAGTCGCGCGGGCGATCCGCTTGACGTCGTTGATGAAGCCCATGTCGAGCATGCGGTCGGCTTCATCCAGCACCAGCCAGCGCGTCTGGTCGAGCTTGACGTCGCCCTCGCGCACGAGGTCGATGAGACGGCCCGGCGTGGCGACCAGGATGTCGATGCCTTCGCGAAGACGCCTGACCTGGCTGTTGCGCGAGACGCCGCCGAGCACCTGCGCGGTCGTGATGTGCGCGCCCTTGGCGAGCAGCCGGATCGTCTCGTCGATCTGCACCGCAAGTTCGCGCGTCGGCGCCAGGATCAGCGCATGCGGGCTCTTCGGCTTGCGATGCGCGCCGAGCGCCATGATCTTCGTGAGGATGGGCAGCGCGAAAGCGGCGGTCTTTCCGGAACCGGTCTGGGCAATGCCGAGGACGTCGCGTCCGGCGAGGTAATGCGGGATCGCCTGTTCCTGGATCGGCTTGGGCGTGGTGAAGCCGGCACGTTCGGTGGCCTTCAGGAGGGTACCGGTGATGCCGAGGCGAGCGAAGCCGTTTTCCTGCTCCGCGTTTACGTGAATGTTCAAAATCGTCTTCTTTCGGCGGATCGGGTCCGCACTGCAGCGCGGCAGGGCGCAACCTGTCGCGGCTTTTTATGATGAACGACGAGGCGGCGTGCCCGAGAAGGGCTACGACCGGCTGCGCTGTCGTACCCGCGAGCTTCATGCCCGCGAGGATCTTTTCACCGCTCGACCGATATTTCGGAAAAGGGGAAAACCAGACGCAACCGAGGTCAGTTTCTGACGAGCCGGAAAGTACCGGCCCAAGCGCCTGCCGCACATATGGGGGAAAGGCCCGGCAAAAGCAAGGAGAATGTCGCCAGGGTCGCCGACCGGAGGCGCCGCGACGCGCGGCTAGGCGTCGCCCGCGGCGTCGCGCGCCAGTTCCTCCAGCCTGATCACCGTGTTCCAGTTGCGTGCCGTGTTGACCACGCCGATGCCCCGGTCGAACTTCTCCGCGAGCCTGGAGGTGCCGAAGCCGTTGGGCGTATGCAGGTAGGCCACTGTCCCGATCACCGCGATGCGTTCGTTGTTCGAGGCGTGTCCGCGCAACGTCTCGACCCGTCCTTCCTCGGGGACATCGCCCAGAACCGCCGCGTGGAGAAATTTCGGCACGGAGACCGCTTCCGGAAACGGGTTGTTGGCGATGAGTTCCCGCCACTCGGCCAACGACCGGACGTGGACGTCCTTGTCGAAGCCGAATTCGCGGAAGCAGATATCCGCGACATGCCGTGCGACTTCAGCACTGGGCAGCGAGCTTCGCAACACCGCATTGCCGCTGTTGATATAGGTGACGACGTTCTCGAAACCCCCGGCGGTGAGCGCGTCCTGCAATCGCTTCACCGGAAGCTGCGTCTTGCCTCCGACGCCGCGGAACAGGACGATCCAGACGGTATTCATATGAGCAGCCCCGCCAGCACCTCGTTCTCCGTGATGTCCTGATAGGCCCAGCCGGCCTCCCGGAACTGCTTTTCGAGCCGGACGAAGTTCTTCCGGTCCTTCGTCTCCAGCCCGATCAGCACGGAGCCGAAATTGCGGGCGGATTTCTTCAGGTACTCGAACCGGGTGATGTCGTCGTCGGGACCGAGCAGGTCGAGGAAGTCGCGCAAGGCGCCGGGCCGCTGCGGGAAACGGAAGACGAAGTACTTCTTCAGACCCTCGAAGCGGAGCGCCCGCTCCTTGACGTCGGGCAGCCGCTCGAAATCGAAATTCCCGCCCGAGACGACGAGCACCACCGTCTTGCCCTTCAGATCCTTGCGTGGAAAATCCTTGAGCGTGTCGATGGCAAGGGCCCCCGCCGGCTCCAGGACGACGCCCTCGACGTTGAGCATCTCGATCATCGTGGCGCAGAGCCTGTTCTCCGGTACCAGCAGCACGTCTTCGGCCTTGAACTGCTTCAGCTGGCGGAACGGCTCGCGCCCGATCTCGGCCACCGCGGCGCCGTCGACGAAGTTGTCCACCCTGGGAAGCTTCAGCCGCCGTCCTTCCTCGAGGCTGCGCTTGAGGCTGGGGGCGCCCGCCGGTTCGACGAAGACGAAGCGGGTGGTCCAGCCGGCGTCCCTCAGGTAGCGCGTCACGCCTGAGGCCAGCCCGCCGCCGCCGACCGGCAGGATCATCAGGTCCGGCATCTCGCCATCCGGCATTTGTGCCGCGATCTCGTGGGCGACGGTCGCCTGGCCTTCGATGATGTCGCGGTGATCGAAGGGCGGCACCATCAGGGCGCCCGACTGCTTCGCGTAGTCCAGCGCGGCGTCGAGGCAGGCGTCGAAGAAATCGCCCGTCAACCGGATCTCGACGTATTCGCCGCCGAAGGTGACGGTCTTGTCGATCTTCTGCTGCGGGGTGGTGACCGGCATGAAGATCACGCCTCTGCGGCCCAGTTGGCGGCATGCGTAGGCGAAGCCCTGCGCGTGATTGCCTGCGGAGGCGCAGACGAAACTCTCTGCGGGCTCGCGCGTGGAGAGCGCCTTGCGGAAGAAATTGTATGCGCCACGGATCTTGTAGGAGCGCACCGGCGACAGGTCCTCCCGCTTCAGGAAGACGCGTGCGCCGTACTGTTTGGAAAGATGATCGTTGAATTGCAGCGGCGTCTCCGGGAAGAGGTCGCGCAACGCCGTTGCCGCATCGCTCACCTGAGCGGGAAAGCCGCCCGCCTTCGTTCCATCGGACATGTCGGGCTCCTGTTCCGGTGCCGTATGTCCCGGGCTATTGCATAAACCACACCATGTCGCCACTCTCGCGCCGGTGGCCTGCACATGAACAGGTTCGAGCGGGTGACAAGACCGGGGGCTTCCTCTTCGTGCAGAGCTTCGCCATCCGGGCCGCGATCCACATAGCCGCTATCTTCGGGATCTATCTGTCGCTCGCGATGCTGATCCCGGCCTTCGTGGATCTCTACTATGGAAACCGCAACTGGCGCGTCTTCGCCTTGTCCGCCTTTTTCACGGGCGGGCTTTCGCTGGCCGCCGCGCTGGCGACGCAGGGCAGGCCGCCGGTCGTCTCCTCCCGCTTCGCGTTTCTCCTCGTGAACCTGTTGTGGTTTACCACCGCGGCGGCCGGCGCGATACCGTTCCTCGCATCCTCCGTCGAAATGCGGGTTTCGGATGCCGTCTTCGAAGCGGTATCGGCGGTGACCACGACGGGAAGCACCGTCCTGGTCGGGCTCGATTCGCTGCCGCCGGGGATGCTCGTGTGGCGATCGATCCTGCAATGGATGGGCGGCCTCGGGGTCATCGCCCTCGGTCTCTTCATCCTGCCGTTTCTCAACGTCGGCGGCGTCTCGTATTTCAAGATCGAATCCACCGACATCGAGGACCGGCCGTTCGAGCGCCTTTCGACGTTCACGATCAGCCTGTTGGCCATATACGGACTGCTGACGCTCGCCTGCGGCATCGCCTATTCCGCGGCCGGAATGACAGGATTCGATGCCATAAACCATGCACTGACGACGATCTCGACGGCGGGATTTTCCACCCACGACGATTCCTTCGGCCATTTCAGCGAGAATCTCGCGATCCTGTGGGTCGCGATCGTCTTCATGTTCATTGGAGGCCTGCCGTTTTCGATCCTTATCCTGCTGACGGTAAAGGGGCGGCTGGACTCGCTGCGCGACCCGCAGATAAGAGCCTTTGCGGGCTACGCCGCCTTTTTCGCGCTTCTCATGACGATCTATCTTCGTATCGCCAGCGACGTTCCAGTCTTCGAGGCGCTGACGCATGCGACTTTCAACTTCGTCTCCCTGGTGACCACGACCGGGTTCTCCACGCACGACTACGCGGCCTGGGGGCCTTTCGCGGTGGCGCTCGCCTTCGTCGCGACATTTCCTGGCGGATGCTCGGGATCCACCACCGGCGGGATCAAGGCATACCGCTTCATCATCCTGGTCGAACTGATGGCCAACGGCATCCGCAAGCTGGTCTATCCGAATTCCGTCCAGCCGGTGCGCTATGGCGACAGGCCGGTGGACGAAGACATGCAGCGCGCGGTGGTTCTCTTCATCGCCTCATTTTTCGTCTTGTGGGGACTGTCCATCCTGCTCCTGGCCACGACCGGTCTCGACCTCGTCACGGCCATGACGGGTTCGCTGACCGCGCTCACCAACGTGGGACCGGGCCTCGGAGACTTTGTAGGGCCGAAAGGCAGCTTCGCCGAAGTGCCGGATTTCGCGAAATGGGTCCTGGCGCTGGCGATGCTGTTCGGACGCCTCGAAATCCTGGCCGTCCTCGTGGTATTCACGCCTGTGTTCTGGCGGCGCTAGAGGAGCGCGCAAAATCGCCGGCCGGGCGTCGGCACGCATCCTGTTGCGCTGCACTGGCTGCTCCGGTAAATCGGCTCGCCTGCCGTCGGAAACCGGAGGCGGCGCCGAATCGGTCAAGCGAGCGGCGTCCAGGAGTATCCTCGCTTGAACAGCCATGCCCTCCGTGCCGCGATCCACGTTTCCGCGATCCTGGGAATATACCTTGCGCTGGCGATGCTCGTTCCGGCCTTCATCGACTTCTACTACGGAAACAACGACTGGCGCGTCTTTGCCCTGTCGGCGTTCTTCAGCGGGGGTCTCTCGCTCGCGGTGGCGCTCGCGACACAGGGCAAGCCACCCGTCGCCTCTTCGCGGTTCGCCTTCCTGATCGTCAACCTTCTCTGGCTGACCATGGCGCTCGCGGGAGCGATCCCGTTCCTCGCCTCGTCGCTTGCCATGGACTTCACGGATGCGGTCTTCGAATCCGTCTCCGGCATCACCACGACCGGGTCGACCGTCATCGGGGGCCTGGATGCCCTCCCGCCGGGACTGCTGATCTGGCGATCGATCCTGCAATGGCTCGGCGGCCTCGGCGTCATCGTGCTCGGGCTTTTCATCCTGCCCTACCTGAACATTGGCGGCGTCTCGTATTTCAAGATCGAATCCAGCGACATAGAAGACCGGCCATTCGAGCGGCTCTCGGTCTTCGCAACCAGCATCCTCGGGGTCTACTCTGCCTTGACGCTCGCCTGCGCGATTTCATACGCGGCGGCAGGAATGAGCGGGTTCGACGCCATCAACCACGCGCTGACGACACTCTCGACGGGGGGCTACTCCACCCACGATTCCTCGATGGGCTTCTACGGCGACAACCTGCCGCTTCTGTGGATATCGTCCTTCTTCATGTTCGTCGGCGGACTGCCGTTCTCGATCCTCGTCCTGCTGACCGTGCGCGGACGCATCGATGCCGCGCGCGATCCGCAGATCCGCGTGTTTGCCGGTTACGTCTTCGTCTTCGCCTTCGCGGTGGCTCTCTACCTGCGCATCACCACCAACGTTCCCTTCACGGAAGCGCTGACGCATTCGCTCTTCAACATCATCTCGCTGATCACCACGACCGGCTACGCGAGCCAGGATTACTCGCTCTGGGGAGCTTTCGCGGTGGCGTGCGCGTTTCTCGCCACGTTCCTCGGCGGCTGCTCCGGCTCCACTGCGGGCGGCATCAAGGCCTACCGCTTCATCGTTCTCTTCGAACTGATGGCCAACGGCCTGCGTCGCCTCGTCTATCCGAGTTCCGTGCAGACGGTGCGCTATGGCGACCGCGTCGTCGACGACGACATGCAGCGCGCCACCGTGCTCTTCATCGCCTCCTTCTTCGTGCTGTGGGGGATCGGAACGGTGCTGCTGGCGGCGACAGGCCTCGACTTCATGACCTCCATCACCGGCTCCCTGACGGCGCTGACGAATGTCGGCCCGGGCCTCGGCGACGTGATCGGGCCTGCGGGCAACTTCGCGCCGCTGCCCGATCTGGCGAAGTGGGTGCTGGCGCTTGCCATGCTCCTCGGTCGGCTGGAGATCCTGACGGTGCTCGTGATCTTCGCGCCGGTTTTCTGGCGCCGCTGAAGCGGGCCTCACGGTTTCTTTCGCACTGCAACAAAAAGCTAGGACGAAATCCGCCGGGCGTCATGATCTGCGCCTGCTTGATTGCCATACAGCGGTCGTCACCAGACAAAGGCGGGGAATGATGGCGCACACGGGCAGCGTGTCGGCGGCAGTCGAGTTTCGAGGAATGATGCGCATCGTGGCGCTGCTCCTGTGTGCGGCGATGAGCGGCTGCGCGAGCACGCAAGCGCAGATGCTGATCGGAACCGAGGTCGTCTCGTCGACGCACAGCGACATCGCGGGGGAGCACCGCATCTTCGTCGCCACGACCCGGGCGCGCTCCGATGATCCGCGCGAGGTGTTCAGCAATGACAGATCGCTTGCGCTGAGCTTTGCCCGTACCGACGTCACCGTCCCGGCAATTCACGAGCCGGGAGCGATCGAGCGTCCGAAGACCGGGCTGCGCGATCCGGCGCGCTACTTCACGGCGTCGGATGTTGCGACGTACCCCCAGCCGGAATCCTTTGTCGCCGACCTCTCCCGCACGATCGACGAGCGGGGAGGGCGCGCGCTCGTCTTCATCCATGGCTACAACACCCGCTTCGACGATGCGGTCTATCGCCTGACCCAGCTCGCGCACGACGCCGGCTATGACGGCGCGCCGGTGCTCTTCACCTGGGCCTCGGGCGGCCGGACCGTCGACTACATCTACGACCGGGATTCCTCCACGGTGGCGCGCGACGGGCTCGAGCAGACCCTGAGGCTGGTCAAGCAGGCGGGGGCGACGCGCATCGACATCATCGCCCATTCCATGGGCAACTGGGTGACGCTGGAGGCCCTGCGCCAACTGGCGATCTCGGGTGATCCGGACATCGGAGGCATGCTCGGAGACGTCGTGCTGGCTTCGCCAGACGTGGACGTCGACGTCTTCAAGAGCCAGATGAAGCGCTACGGCAAGCCCGACAAGCCATTCCTGGTGATGCTGTCGAGGAACGACCGGGCGCTGAACCTTTCCGGCCTGATCGCCGGCAACCGGCCCCGGCTCGGCGAATATGCCGACGCCGAGGACATCGCGAGCTATGGCGTCGTCGTCGTCAACGTCACCGATGTCGAGGCCGGCGACAGCTTGAACCACAACAAGTTCGCCGACAATCCCGTCCTGGTGAAACTGATCGGCGACCAGCTCCGCTCCGGACGCTCGCTGACCGAGGTGGAGAAGGACGTGGCTGGCCATTTCGAGGGGCTTGCCCGCGGTATCGGCCAGACTGCCGTCTCGGCGGCCAGCATCGTGGTGACGACCCCCGTGGAGGTGCTGGAGACGGTCACACAGCAGTGACCGCCGTCAGACGAAGAGGTCGACCTTCTCGAACTTCGTCACGTCGATGATGCCGATGTCCGAGATCCGCAGTTCCGGGATCACCACGAGGGCCAGCAGCGAGTGCTGCATGTAGGCGTTGTTGAGCGTGCAGCCCATCGTCGCGCATAGCGGCGGTCAGTTTGTCCGCCTTGGCTGCGACGACTTCGGCACGCTCGTCCGACATCAGTCCCGGCGATGGGCATCTCGACCAGTGCGAGTTCCTCGCCCTTCGGAGAAGAGCACGACGCCGCCGCCGACCTCGCCAAGGCGGTTGGCCGCGGCGGCCATGTCGGCCTTGCTGGTGCCGACGACGATCATGTGGTGGCGAATCATGCGCGACCGTGGACGCCATGGCGCAGTCCCGCATGTAGCCGAAGCCCGAGACGAAGCCGTTGACGACCGCGCCGGTGCCGCGGTGCCGCTCGACCAGCGCGATCTGGCAGACGTCGTTGCGGCGGTCCATCGCGACGATTCCGTCGTTGACCGGCAGGTCGGCCTCCAGCGCGCGTGTCGGCGCCTGGTTCTCGATGACGCCGATGACGCGCACCCGCACCTCGCTCGCGCCTTCCGGCGCGGCTATGTCGAAGTCGGTGGCCTCGAGCTTGCGTGCCGAGCTTCACCGTGTTCCTGGCGCTCGCCGGATACTGGCGTAGCGCGGGATGTCGATCTCCAGCTTGCCATTCCTGGCCAGGCGGACGCCGCGGCCATAGACCTCGTCGATCGCGAGCGCGGCGAGATCGGAGACGATCAGGAAATCGGCGAGCCGCCCGGGCGTGATGGAGCCGATCTCGCGCTCGAGGCGGAAATGCTGGGCGGTGTTGAGCGTCGCCATCTGGATGGCCGTGACGGGCTTGAGCCCCTGCGCGATGGCGTGGCGCACCACGCGGTTCATGTGGCCTTCGTTGACCAGCGTGCCGGAATGGCTGTCGTCGGTGCACAGGATGAAGTTGCGCGCATCGAGGCCCGTTCTCGGTCACCGCCTTGATCTGCGTTGCCACGTCGTACCAGGCCGAGCCCAGCCGCAGCATCGCCTTCATGCCCTGGCGCACGCGCGCAATGGCGTCCTCGACCCGGGTACCCTCGTGGTCGTCTTCCGGTCCGCCGGCAACATAGCCGTGGAAGGCAAGGCCGAGGTCTGGGCGAGGCGTAGTGCCCGCCGACGGTCTTGCCGGCGCGCACGGTCGCCGCGATCTCGCCGGTCATTGTCGGGTCGTTCGCCGCGACGCCTGGAAAGTTCATCACCTCGCCGAGCCCGATGATGTTCTCCCAGCCCATCGCTTCGGCGACGTCCCTGGGCCCGAGGGTGGCGCCGGCATTCTCGAGGCCCGGCGCCGACGGAACGCAGGACGGCATCTGGACATGCACGTTGACGGGCATGTCGACCGCCTCGTCATGCATGAGACGTACGCCTTCGAGGCCCGAGCACGTTGGCGATCTCATGCGGGTCGATGAACATCGAGGTGGTGCCGTGGGGGATCACGGCGCGGCAGAACTCGGTGACCGTCACCATGCCGCTCTCGACATGCATGTGCGCGTCGCAGAGACCCGGCACGAGATAACGTCCCGCGGCGTCGACGACCTTCGTTCCCTCGCCGATCGCGTGGCTGGCGTTGGGACCGCAATAGGCGAAACGCCCCTCCACGATGGCGATATCCGTGCCGGGGATCACCTCGCCGGAATGAACGTTCACCCAGCGCCCGTTGCGCACGACGAGATCGGCCGGCCGGCGCCCGGTCGCCACGTCGACGAGGGCGGCGGCCGATTCGGTCCATGGTTTCGGTTTGGAAAAGTGCGGTGCACTCGGCATTCAGGATCTCCCTTCGAAGGGGAGAATGTGCCAAGCCGCGGACCGGCGCGCCAGTCTCGAATTGCTGAATGAGTTTGTTCTAGCGTCGAAGGAGCAGCGCCGCGACGAGCCCGAGCGCCGCCACGCCGATGAGCGCGGTGGCGGCGGGATGCTGGTGCGCCGCCCGGTTTGCAGCCCTGGCGCCGCGCATGACGTCGGCGCGGGTGCTCGACCGGCGCTTCATCAGCCGCTCGATGAGTTCCCCGACCAGTTCCGAAGCATCGTCATACGCTGCCGCGCCCCTGCGGGCCGTCTGCTTGCGCAACGAGGCAACCTCCCGACTGAGGCTGGAGACCTGCTGTTCCAGATCCTCGATCAGTGCGTCGCGGGTGCGGGTCAGCATGGCGCTTCCTTTCGATGGTCGAAGACGCCACGAAAACGCGGAAGCCGCCGTGAGGTTCCACATTGATCCCGAAGGTTGGTTGAACGGCCGAGCCGGGCGGTACAGAAGTGCGCGTGGCTATCCGCTGCCCAAGGCCAGAAACCGGGAAAATCAGCCCTGTACTTCCTGCCGCCGTGCCCGGTTGTCGCGGCCCGGCCATTCTGGCGGAAAAACGCCGAAGAGCCCTCCCGGTTCCCTTGGTGAACGGCGGCACGCCGAGCAGTTCACCTATTGGACGACGATCGGCGCACCGGCTTCGGCCACGATGGCAATGCCGCCGTCATACCGATCGCTGTCGAACAGGACCGCCCCGCACATCGAGTGCGTGACCTGGAGCGCGCAGAGCTCGATGTCTTCCAGGGCGACGTTGTCGCTCTCGTTTTTCCTGCGGACCTCTTCCGCGATGACGGGGACGTTGACGGTGTTGTTCAGCTTGAGAGCTTCGACAACCGCATTCGTCACATCGCTCAGGATCTGTGGCGAAAGGCGATGGATTTTCATGGCTGCAGCCTTTCTCTTTGGGGATCGGTGTGGTGTACGCCCATTTTGTCCCAAGGACAATCAAAAAATCAAAAAAAGCATAATTATCACAGAGACTTAGCCATATACAGAATGGGCTGAACCGACGCTGACCGCAGCAGCGGCGCAACAGGCGGACACGGTGCATCCGCCAATGTTGAGGCAACTTTTGCCACCTGCTACGTGTTGTAAGTCGGAGTAAGTTACTCATGGCCCGCCTCGAGCGGGCGATCCGATGCGCACGAAATGAACCGCAGAATTGGAGGCCGGCATTGTCTGAGGAAAGGCAGGAGAGACTGCAGGTGATGCTGAACGCCGACGAACTCGTGGCGCTGGAGAACTGGCGGTTCGAAAAGAGGATGCCGAGCAGGGCCGCAGCAGTGCGCGAACTCCTGCGCCGCGGACTTGCGGCGGAGGGATTTCTTTCGGCCGTGCCAGGAGCGAAGTCTCAGGATTTCGGCGTGATCACGCCGCGAGCGGCCGAGGGCGAGGGAGAGTAGCAGCCGTCGCGCCGGAACCGATTCTTCCGGCTGAGGAGGCTCCGGCGCGGGTCATCCGTCGGCCGCAGGAGCATTGCGGCGTCGTGTGCGCAGATAGAACCAGCCGACGAGAACGGCGCCGGTGAGAAGTGATCCCCAGGTGATCAACGCCGGAACCGCCGGGCTCGCGAAACATCCGTAGACGTTGATGTAGTCCATCTGGAAACAGTGTTTCGGCGGGTCCTCGTAGCTGTAGGTGCGCGAAGTGGAACCGTTGAACACTAAAAACAGGCCTGCCGCGAGCACCAGCCATTTCATCGTTCCAACTCCAGATCCGCCGCCGGGCAGGGATTCGCGCGTAGGGAGAGCATCCTGCTGTAGGGAGAACATCCTGCTACGGGCGTCTGGACGAATTAATCCTCCCGAACGAGACCTCCCGTCGACGAACAGGCAACGACCGCTCGTTCTGGTGCCCCCTGCCGGGATCGAACCGGCACGGCCGAAGCCGAGGGATTTTAAGTCCCGTGTTAGTGAAGAGAAGCGTGGTGCGAGCGACGGGGGTCGAACCCGTAAGCCATTGAAGTGGCGGCAGATTTTAAGTCTGCTGAGTTTACCAATTTCTCCACGCTCGCGTGATTACCCGGTCACACTTGGCACAGTTGGCACCGTTTGGCACAGCTGTGTCACAGCCATTTAAGCCGCTAGAGCCTCGCTGCAATGTCCAAGTCGGTCGAGATCAGATGCTCGTATCGAAGGGTTACTTGAATGGACTTGTGACCCATCCACTTCCTCACCCTAGGTATGTCCACCTGCTTCTTGAGGAGCCGTGTGCAGCACGTATGCCGCAGCATGTGCGGAACGAACTCAGGATCATCGGTGGCCTTCATATGCGCCCTGAGGCGCTCCCCAGTGACCACGGAAGGTGTCACGGGGCAGGAGGGCCGGTACAGGTCGACCGGCGTTCGTCGCCTTGGCAATCACGCTCCAAGCTTCCTGCGCCTGAGGGACAAGCGGGATGGTCCGCGAGGTGCCGTTCTTCGTGGTCGTATGGTGGAACGTCACGGTGCCTTCATAAACTCGCGCACTTTCCAGTTCATACGCCTCCCCAACGCGACAGCCGGTGTAGAGTAGGAACTCACCAGTGCAGCCGTTATCGGCAGACCGATGTGGTGGAGGTACTCGATTGCCTTCAGTTCCTCGGCCTTCGTGAGGGTGCGCTGACGCCCTTGTCCTTCACGCTGCCTCTCGATGGTAGGAAGGTGATGGATAACGCGCAACTTTCTGGCGCGTTTGAGTGTCTTGGAAAGGACGGCCAACTTGCGGTTGATGGTGCCGCCTGAGTTACCCTGGGCTTCGAGCCGGGACACAAGCTCCTCGACCTTGGCGTCGGTGATCGAGGGCAGGGGAGTTGTCCGTGGGATGTACCGATAGATGCCCTTGAGGTTCTTCTTAATCCCGACGACATCTCGGTTGTCCTTCCAGATAGCCTTGAACTGCTCGTCCACGAAGGGTCCGATCTGTCGGGTACTGGTGGGCACCACTCCATCACTGATCATCGCTTCGTAGGCCTCTGCCTCCTCCTTTGTATCAAATGAGGTGCGTTTCCGCACTCCGTCGATCACCACGTCGGCTTGCCATTTGTTTCCTCTAGGTCGTGCCATTCCTCTATACTCCTTCCAGTAGATTTCTCATGAACGCCTTGCCCTTGTGGCTCAGCTTGAGGGTGCGCTTGCGCCGGTCCTGTGAGGACATACCCACAGTGACCATCTCGTGACCGCCAGAGGGCATCTGCTTGTGTCCCTCGCCCCAGTAGTAGACGTTTCGGGACGCGGTACCCGACAGCAGACCGATCTTCTTCTCTAAGTCCTGCACGGAAATCTCGTCGCCCTTGAGTTCCGCCTCGGTGATCTCCAGCAAGGTCAGGATCGTCGAGACCTGCATCTTTGGATCAAACTCATTGAACCGCCGCAGAGTGCGGATGAGTTTCTCAAGTTTGGCCTTCTCGTTTTGGTCTTCGCCGGTCGCAGTCAAATCGAAATCCTCCTTTGTGATGGGCCGTTATGGCACAGATAGTGTAAAGACCCTGAAAGTGCAATCCCCCTGTTAACAGGAATATCGTGAACTGCAGATCACAGGGAACGGGAACCTCGGTCCCGCTGCAGGGCGACGTGGTTCTGAACGTCTTGGCCTGACTACTCGACGCTGCTCGTTGACGATCTTCCAGGCTGGTGCCCCCGGCAGGCATCCTAGCCATATATAAGCCTTTGTTTTCTTGAGCTTCCGCGACGACCGCTTCGTACTTTCGACCCGATCTTCGTACCAACTTCGAACCCACGGCACGGGCCCCCGGGGGGACACCGGAAGGCTGTTTGTATGAAATGGGCATGAAGAATTTTTCGAGATTTTTGCCTCGGCGGCGTCGGCTACCAAATAGGGAGCCGCGCTGGAATGCGAAGACACATTGGTTCAATGGCCAAGATGCTGCTGTTGCATCTTATCGTTCAGCCATTCCCATATCCAGTTTGGCGCCATGCCATCCGCTGCTTCGAGGGAAACGACGGTGACGACGACCTGTTCTCCTTGCTGGAGGGCCGACCGAGCAATCTGCACTACTTCAGCCGTGCTCTTCCTCGTCCAGTAATACCACTGACTTGCGGAGAAGCGGAGCCAGTCGTCGCCTTCCGTCACGGTTAGCTTTTCATCCATGCTGGAGTATCGCGACAACGCCCAGTTCACAGATATCGAATATAGCCTATGCGCCACCGGAACTGTCCCTGCTCGCAAGCGCTTTGGGCGGCGAGGTATTGGCCACCGGTTCAGCAGCCAAATCGATGATGGCTGCATTCTTGGTTGACTGAGCCAACTCTGCAAGTCGTACAAGCTCGCCACCCTCCGACACGGCGTGGTCAGGGTGCTTTTCGGCATATGCGAATGCCTTATGGATAAACCATACGGCAGCGACAACTCCCACGGAAACAAATGCTCCGATCAACCACGGATTATCCCTGGCTGCCCATACCCCGGCCAGCAGCAGAACCAACATCGCTACGGCTACGGTAGTAGTTCTTCCTACTACCCCCGGCCCGAACCTGATGTGCTGCAAATGGCCGGAGCCCAATCCTTTGCCCGGTAGATCATCAACATTCAACACGGGGGAAGGGGTAGCAGAAAGTCCATGAATTAGCAAGTCGGCTTATCCCTAATGAGACCACGCTGCCACGCTTGTACTCGCCTGTAGGCGGGACAGGTGCCACTCTCAGAAGAGAGCCTGGATTTCGGCCTGGTCTGTGACCTGCGGGGCCTTTAATAGCGGCGGGAAAATGCTCGCCAGTTCCCCCTTGGTGATCTTTTCCGATCCTGCGGTATGTTCCTTGGGTACCGAAGGGGCCGCACCTTGAGCGCCGATCATCACTGATCGAGAAGGCGGCGGCGGCTTGGGTGTAGGTGCTTCTCCGTTCCGGGGAGTAGACGGGACCGCGAGAGAGCGGAGCGCCCGTCTCCAAAGCCGGGGTGATCGGCTTCAGGGACGTATGGATTTCCCGTAGGATTTTCTCAAGGTCGGCGTTGCGCTTGATAGCCTTGTCGCGCTGCGCGACGAGGGCAGCATTGGACGCCTTCAGTTCAGAAATCTCTGCGGTCAGCTTCGCGATCTCGGTGGAGTTGTCGAGTTCCGCCAGTTCCTTGAGGAGCTTTTCGCGGGGGTCAGTTTTGGCTGTACGTGCCATGTGATGATGGTCCTTTCGTTGGTGGTGATCAGTAGGTGTTGAGGAAGTGGAGGAGCGCCGAAGCGACGCCGAATGCCGGGACAGCGTAGGTGCCGACGTCAACAAGCACGGTGAATAGAAGCGGCTTCATCTTTGTCATTCACCGGCCTCGACGTCCGGCAGCGTGTCGAACCAGAGTGCATAGGCTCGATTGAGCTTGGACGGGTGGAGCTTGCCTGTGACGAGGTCCGTTACGATCCGCCTTGCGACTGGGTCGGGAGTGCCGGTTGCCGCGTACAGCATCGACGACCAGCGTTCGCCGCCGATTTGCGCCTCGGCGTAGGGAGCCGCCTCAAGGACAGCAGTCTCGATGACGTTGGCGCGGATTGGCGGTCAAGGCCGGTGGCTTGCGAAACGCGGTCAAGGGTGCCCTCGAAATCACCAGCAATCATGCCTTCCACATTGGAGGTGAACTCCTCGGGGGAGAAGCATCTCGCGATCTCGCCATAGGTCTCCGAGAGGGCAGGTTCAGCTTCATCGTTCTGCCGGTCTATTTCGTCCTGGAGGGCCTCAAGGTCATCCCCGGAAAGCTCCGGTTCCTCAAGTTCGCTGTCGGTCCATGGCTTTGTCTGTTGATCCGCATGTTGCTCGGGGGACGAGTGAGCGGCCCATGCCTGAGCATCCGCCTCGGGGGTGGTAGCAACAGACGAGCGGCCAAGGCCAAGCTGCGCGGCAACGTCGCTGTCCACGTAGGTTCCCATCTCGGGAGCGAAAGTCATCCCCTCGGGTGCAACTTGGGGTGCGGACCCTTGGGCGTAGCCGGAGTTCTGATGGTGGTGGGGTGGTGGTCTCGGATCGGCAAGTGCATCATGCCGCTGTCGTCGGTGGTGTCATGGAAGTTGGACATGGGTTTCCTTTCAGGCGCTGCCTATAGCTGCCATCGGCAGCGTCGCAGCGTCAGTTCATTGGTTTGGTGGTTGTGGTGGTGGTGAGGGCTGCTAGAGCAGCTTGGCGGCCCTGAGGGCCATCCGGGTGTAGGACAGGATCGTCATGTCCTGTCCGCAGTTGCCATCGACAGCGTCTGAGGTCGCGACCGGTGAGGACCAGAAGTCCCGTCCATAAATCGCGTGGGCGTGGTGGACCAGTTCGGTCCCGAGGTGACGCTTGGTTGCCCCCGAGACTTCCTTGAGCATCTTGGCCGTGCGGCTGGAGAAGCTGCCCATGAGGGCTCCCGCACGTGTCCTCAGGAATGCCGTGCGGTTCTCCGGGAGGCCGTCGAAGTAGACGTGCGTCCAGCCGTTCAGCGCCACCGCACTGGTAACAGCTTCGGCGTAGGTGCGGCCCCTCTTGTGCAGCCAGTTGGCTTTCAGGCCGGTCGCCTTGGCAACCTGCGGGAGCTTGTGGTGCATGTCAGCAGGACCGAGGCAGAAGGATCGGGGGACGTGCATCCGCTTTTCGAGCGCCGAGAGATCGGTGGTGATCCGGGAGGCAAACTCAGGGTTCACCTCAAGGAAGACGTCCACGGCTTTGCGGAAGATGATCAGTTCGTTTCGAGCGGGGATGCGAGCGACGGGATCACCGCGTTCACTGGAGGTGTCCCGGTGGGCTCCGCAGTAGCGGGATACACCGGAGCGGTTCCGGTTGCAGCGGGGGACACGGCAGGGGTGGAGGGAGTTGGCGCTAGCCCTCGCCTTCAGCTGTCGGGCATTGTTGGGCGATTGCTTGGCCGTCCTCCAGTCTCGGGGGTGACCCGAGGTGACGGGGGTTGGCAT
This sequence comes from uncultured Alphaproteobacteria bacterium, assembly GCA_963747465.1. Classification (GTDB taxonomy): domain Bacteria; phylum Pseudomonadota; class Alphaproteobacteria; order Rhizobiales; family Rhizobiaceae; genus Aquibium. The sequence continues at coordinate 176,351 of CAVVFC010000001.1, read as the reverse complement.
GGGGTTCCTTTGAAGCGTGGTGGACAGTTCCTCAGAAACGGTCCGATGCGGATGTCTTTAGGGCCGCAATGGGCTCAGTTTTGGGTGTCCTCGCGTGCTCGTCAGCTAAGAGTTCAGTCGATGATTAAAGGTTGTCAGTAGCAGCATTTAAGGTCATTCTGGAAAAGAGAGCAGGATGGCTATCAGTTCATTCCTGCTCTCTGAAGGGGCGAATTGCAACCTGGAGGAAACGTCATGTTTTCAAGACTAGCTGGATATCTTCGTGCGAACATCATGGTTCGACCTACCACGGAGAACCCCGACCGTCGAAGCTTCCTGTTGGGGATCGGCGCTGTCGGAGGTCTTGCAAGTCTTGGAGTTTTAGTCTCCGGTTTGGATACGGCGAACGCTCAAGAGATTATGATCGAGGAACTGTTTCCTGATCGCGATGGGCGCAATCGCGGCGATAGGGGTCGTCGGAACCGCCAAGATAGAGATCGTCGGAACCGCCGCGATAGAGATCGCGGAGATCGCGGAAGGGGCAGGGGTCGAGGGGATCGGATGAGCCGTCGCGAGGTCAGAGGGCGGTGTCGCAACGACCGGAGCTTCCGCCGCCGCAATCGGAATTTGTGCGACGCGGTGAGGGGCAGAGGTCGTCGCGGGGCATGCGTTCAGATTGGCCCGATCACTATCTGTGACTAGCATCCTAAGGTACCTCGCAAGCTTGCGATTGACGGCCATGATGCTCATCAGGAGCTTCAAAGACCTTCAGGCGTTCGCTGTGGTCTGATCAGAGGGGAGAACCTCGCGGGTCACCCAATTCTGGAAGGTTTTCGTGACGGCTTTGTCGGAGCAGAGGGCGACCTTGTAGAAGCCGCGCTCGCTTACCAGCTTGGGCTTACCCCTCATTCCACTGATCGGGGCAGTGGAAACCTCGTCGGGGCCAGCCAATAGGTCGCGTTGAAGGTGTTGACTGATCCATCCGGTTTGGCGTGGTAGCCGAGAACCTGCACACGTCAGCAGCCACGAACCACGGCTCCCCGGCGATCACGACGATGCCGATTGCGTTGGACTTCGCGGCAGTGGCGTACTATCGGCTGATCTGTCGGCGCATAACCGACCGAGTACCCGATTGCTCGGCTTCAGCTTAGACCAGAGAAGGATCATCTTTTCTGTCTTTCCCACAACCAAGTTGGTCATGGTCCTATCGGCTCCGTGTCGAGCCCGTTCAGCTTCCGACACCAACCCGATAGTAATCCTCTAAAGAGAAGGGATTGGAGAAGAAAAGAAGGAGAAGAAGGATATGATCCCATAGAAGAGGTGAGCTATCGGTCGACTGTCGGTGATCGATGGAATGACATCCGACCGTCCCCGATAGAGGGTCAGCGATAATCAAGCCTCAGGTTCCCCTATATACACGGACAAACCATTTACTTGCCCCCTCCGTGTCCTCTCATGCAGCCAGCTTTTTGAGGTGCTGCTGGACAGCTTGCCGGGAAATGCCGAGGCGTCTTGCGATCTCGCGGCGTGAAACCTGAGGTTCCATGCTGACGATCTCCTCCACTCGGGCGGACGTCTTGACCGGCTTCACCTCTGCGGTTTTTGTTTCGATGCTGTCCATGACGAACTGCTGACCAGCCGGGGTGATGAGGTCCATCTCCAGACGCTTGCCATTCCCGGTGCGAGAAGAGGTCGCAATCGTGACGCCAAATCCCTGCTCCAGTGCCCAAGGGGTCAATCTGGCGCGATGGGAATATTCGGGCTTCGTCTCTTGAGGGTCTACGATCATCGGCACCTCCTTCCATTCAAGGAGGTCGTGAAGGAGACCCAACCGCTTCAGGTTGGCCGCCAATGCCCTCCTCGTCACTATGTCGCCGTCGCGGTCGCTGAGTTTCTTGGCGAGCTTTGCGATGGTGATGCATTCGGCGAGGTCCGCTGCCCATTCTCTGCCTTGGGGGCCCTCCACAATACCCGTGTACCGACCGCTGGGCACCCAGGGCAGTGAAACTCCTCCACGTTCGATAGCGGCTTTACGGTGGTCTTCAAGCCACCGGCGATAGCATGGCGTTTCATCTGGCATATCATTCTCCTTTCATGGGACAGGCGTTGCCGCTGAGAAGCCTCGAGGCGCCGCATGGCGCTCACAGCGACTCAGGAAGGACCCTCAGAGGGCCGTCAGTGATTTTCGGGTGTATGGGGGGGCGGGAAAGCCGCAACGGCTCCCGGCGACTCGTTGTGAGTCAAGGAGGGGCATTCCCATCGCGAGGGTCGTGGAGTCGTCTCGGTCCACCTCGTAGCAGCAGTGCTGCTGAGTACCCATGGTTTGGCAGGGTGTAAGATCCCTCTCCAAAACTGGATACCCCCTGCGAGACTAAGGTGTCGATATCCTGGATGACGTGGAAGGACTGCTTCCCGAAGAAGCTGGTGACGGGACATCACGCGTCGGAAAACGGTACAGGTCCCGCTTGTGGCTCACCGTCATGCGAAGGAAACCCTCGGGGATCATGTCGGCAGCATCGTGTGGGCGGACGGTCCCGCTATTCACGATCTCGACCAGCTGGCTGTATTGCATCCACTCGATGTCCCTCTGGTGCCACCCGAGAAGACGGGCGCTCCACAGGAGCCGGAGCATCTGCTTGACCTCCTGGGGCGTGAGACGGTTTGCGTCGAGGACGGCGTACAGCAGCCGTGAACAGCAGCCCTCTGATGTCATTGCGCCATGATCGGCAAGGACGCGAGCGGCTCGGGTGCGCCGAAGGGAGCGGTTGGGGCGAACGCCGCGTTTGCGGGAGTGGAACGGGGGGAACGTTCTGGCGAGACTGAAAGTGCCCGTGGGTGAACCTTGGGGTGCCATGGTGGTGGTGGCCTTTCTGCGATGGAAAAGGAGGACGCGCCAAAACGGGCCACCAAGACAAAATTGGTGAACCGAGGGGGAGGACGCGCAAGGAAGGAGATGGAGGAGAGACGCGACGGGCCGTCTCTTGTCTGTATGGGCACCTATCGAAGGGCCGTCGTATCTCTCAGTATGAGGCCTTAAAGTAAGCTACTGGAAAGTCCGGGCGTTTCCGAGGGACCGAGAGAACTGCCGAGCCCGTCGTATCTCAGTACGGCAAGGAAATGGTAGGCACTGAGATTGCTCAGCTATTCCAGACCCGTTCCAGTGCTTCGCGCATCATATCCAGCGCCTGTCCAAGCCCGTAGCTGTTCGCTGTGTTCTGAGGGCAATGCCCCATGATCTCCTGAGACAGGTTCTCGGGGCAGTTGCTATGACGGAGGCTGTCCTTCATTCGGTGGCGAAGACTATGAACGGTCTTCTTCCCATCACAAATCACAGCTTCTGAGCCGCTTCATCATTCAAGCTGACGCCATCTCCGCTTTGCGGGGGCCACTCTACCGAGGGAAAAGCCGAGCCTTGTGGGATCGGCAATATCCGCCGAAGGAAGACGAGGTGCGGTGGGTGCAACCCGGTGCCTTGCAGATGCGGTTCATTGTTCTCCATTTTTCGTAGCCACCCCCCCCCCCCCCCCAAACAGGGGAACGGAAACATTCAGCAGCAGCTTGCCGCGCTTAGGGATCAATACGCGAGAAGGCAGCTATCCCTTGTGAACACGCGAAGCAGATAGGGTATCGTAGCTAGTGATCGCAAGGCTGAAGACGTTGAAACCATTTGCGGAACGCACCTCGGCACATGCGCAAACCTCTCTCGGGCACGAAATTGTTCCCATGGGTCAGGTTGTGTGCGATCATTCTGTTCTTGCAATTGAGGGGTTTTACAGATGGCGAAACGGAAGGCGCGAAATGCTCGTGAGCTGAAATCAGAGATTTTCGATGACGGCGATGATCCCTCCAGCGTCCCTGCGCGTGGGTGTTGATTTCCGCTCAGAAGTGAGCCGGGTTTTTCACCGAGAAGTGAGCCACCTCTGACTATGGTTTTTGGCTCAGGCTGGGGTCAAGGGTCGTAGGTTCTCCTTCCGTTTTGTTGCGGCCGCAGAGCTTGCCTTGAAGCGGAAGCTGTCGTTGCCAGTTTCGAGGATATGGCAGCGGTGGGTGAGCCGATCGAGCAGAGCGGTGGTCATCTTGGGATCGCCGAAGACAGACGCCCATTCGCTGAAGCTCAGATTGGTGGTGATGACGACGCTGGTGCGCTCGTAGAGCTTGCTGATCAAGTGGAAGAGCAGCGCTCCACCCGAGGCGCTGAACGGCAGGTAGCCCAGCTCGTCCAGGATCACGAGATCGAGCTTGGCCAGACCTTCGGCGATCTGCCCCGCCTTGCCCTTCGCCTTTTCCTGTTCGAGCGCGTTGACGAGTTCGATGGTCGAGAAGAACCGAACCTTCCGGCGATGATGCTCGATGGCCTGGATGCCGAGTGCGGTGGCAACATGGGTTTTGCCGGTGCCGGGACCGCCGACCAGAACGACGTTCTGCGCCCCGTCGATAAACTCGCAGCGGTGCAGCTGACGCACTGTGGCCTCGTTGATCTCGCTGGCCGCAAAGTCGAAGCCGGCGAGGTCCTTGTAGGCCGGGAACCGCGCAGCCTTCATGTGGTATGCGATGGAGCGCACCTCGCGCTCTGCCAGTTCGGCCTTGAGCAGTTGTGACAGGATCGGCACGGCGGCGTCGAAGGCCGGCGCACCCTGTTCGATCAGGTCGGCGACGGCCTGTGCCATGCCATACATCTTCAGGCTGCGCAGCATGATGACGACGGCGCCGCTTGCGGGATCATGACGCATGACGGCCTCCCGCGATCCGCACACGCAGACCGTCATATCTCTCGACATCGGCCTTGGGCTCGCGCCGGAGCATCAATGCCTGCGGGGTGGCGATGTCGGGACCGCCGGTCGTCTTGCCGTCGATCAGTCTGTGCAGAAGGTTCAGCACATGGGTCTTGGTCGCCACGCCCTCGGCCAGCGCCAATTCCACGGCGGCCAGAACCGCCTGTTCGTCGTGCTGCAGGACGAGCGCCAGGATGTCGACCATCTCGCGGTCGCCACCCGGCCGTCGCAGCATCTGGTCCTGCAACTGCCGAAAGGCACGCGGTAGCTCCGCGAAGGGTGCGCCGTTCCGCAACGCGCCGGGCTTGCGCTGGAGCACGGCGAGGTAATGCCTCCAGTCATAAACCGTCCGCGGCGGCAGATGGTGGCCGCGCTGGATCACTCGTTCATGCTCGCACAGGATTTGCCCCTCCGCGGCGACGACGATCCGCGTGGGATAGACCCGCAGGCTGACCGGCCGGTTCGCAAATGACGCCGGCACGCTGTAGCGATTGCGTTCGAAGCTGACGAGGCAGGTCGGTGAGACACGCTTGCTCTGCTCGACAAAGCCGTCAAAGGCAGCTGGCAGCGGCATCAGCGCGGCCTGCTCTTCAGCCAGGACGTCGGCGATCGTTCCGGGCAGCGTGCCGTGCGGAATCTCATGCCACAACTCCTGGCATCGTCGCTCCAGCCAGGCGTTGAGCGCCGCAAGATCCACGGCGTTGGGCATCGGCTGCCACAGGCGCGGCCGGGCGTCCTGAACGTTCTTTTCCACCTGGCCCTTCTCCCAACCCGAGGCCGGATTGCAGAACTCGGGCGCGAACACATAATGGTTCGCCATCGCCAGGAATTGAATGTTTACCTGCCGATCCTTGCCCCGTCCGACGCGATCGACCGCCGTGCGCATGTTGTCGTAAATGCCGCGTGCCGGCACGCCGCCGAAGACGCGGAACCCGTGCCAATGGGCGTCAAACAGCATCTCGTGGGTCTGCAGGAGATAGGCGCGCAGCAGGAACGCCCGGCTGTGCGACAGCTTGATGTGCGCAACCTGGAGCTTCGTGCGCTCGCCGCCCAGAACCGCGTGGTCTTCGCTCCAGTCGAACTGGAACGCTTCGCCGGCCCGGAACGTCAGGGGCACGAAGGTGCCACGTCCCGTGGTCTGCTGTTCGCGCTGACGGTCTGCGCGCCACCGGCGCGCAAAGGCGGCGACGCGCCCGTAAGACCCCGTGAAGCCGAGCGCCACCAAATCGGAATGAAGCTGCTTCAGCGTCCGCTTCTGCTTGCGGGACTTGGCCGCTTCGGCACCAAGCCATGCAGCCAGCTTGTCGGCGAACGGATCAAGCTTGCTCGGCCGCTCCGGCGTGGCGTATCTCGGTTCGATAGTCCCCGAGTTCAGATGCTTCGTGACGGTGTTTCGAGACAGGCCGGTGCGCCGCGAGATCTCGCGGATCGACAGCTTCTCACGCAACGCCATGCGTCGGATGATGTTCAAAAGTCCCATGTGGATCACTCCGTTGCCCCCTGTCGCTCTCCGCGAAGGGGAAGGGGTCACATGGCTCAGTTCTCAATGGAAATTACGCGCCAACCCGGCTCACTTCTGGGTGGAAATCAACAGGTTCACGCCGGGGAGCTTCCCTGCGAGATCCGAGACGGAGCGACGGCGCGCCCCCATGACCTTCCCGGCGTTTGCGTGGGGCTCCAGCTGCTTCACCTGTTCCTGGGCGACCTGTTTATGACGGTACTCAGCGGCCCATGCTTCTGCCGCAGAGGCCGGATCGGTGAAGTCAGGGAGTTGGGGTGCCAAGCGGTTCAACTCCTGCTCCATGCGGTTGTACGCGGCGATGTAGGCGATCTTGAACTTGAGGGCCTTCTGGCCGGTGAAGCCCATGACGAGGAGGGTGAAGCCGTCGCGGTCCATATCGAAGGCCCGGTAGGTCTGGCCGTTCTGCGGGTTAACCTCGGGGGTCTCGACAAAATTATCGACACCCCTTCCGACCAACTCGTCGATGGTCCTCAGGAGGACGTAGTGCTGCTTGCCAAAGAAGGTGGCGACGTCGCGGCTGTTGGTGAAGACCTTGCCGTCCTTGGCGAACACGATGGGTGTCCCGAGGGCGTTGGTGGTCGGTGTGATGGCGTTCATTTCCGTTCTCCGTTGTTGGTGGAAGGCCCCACTTAGTGCATGTCACAGCGCAATGCAAGATCACATCACTAGCAGGGATAATTTGGCACGAAAAAACCCAAGGACCGCTAAGCCATTGGGTTAATTCATTCTGTTAGTGAAGTCTCTCTAGGAGGGATTTTAAGTCCCTTGCGTCTACCAGTTCCGCCAAGGGGGCAGCTGTTCGAGGCGTAGCGGTTCGGTCGCGCGCGATCAAGCCGCGAAGGCGCGGTCCGCGATGCGGCGGATGAAGGCGGCTACCTTCCCCGCCTCGACGAACTGCGGCATGTGGCCGATGCCGTCGAGAATCTCGATGTCGATGCCTTCGATCTTGCCCTGCATCGACAGGCCGTGCTGCGCGTGATCCAGAACGCGGTCGCGGCTGCCAAACAGGATGCCGACCGGCATCCTGATTTCCCCGTAGCGTTCGACCTGCTGCGGCAGGTCCTTCTCCACCGCGACGAGATCAGACGAGGTGGCGTGGAAATGGCTGGGGCGAAGACCGAGGAAGCCGCCGCCGGAGATCGCATAATCGGCAGGAACGGGCTGCGGGCCGAAGACGAAATCGAGCGTCTGCTGCGCGTTCTTCACCGACATCGGCACGGCGAGCGTGTTGGCGGCGACGCGCCGCATCAGCGGGGATCGGATATAGAGACCGCCGAATTCACTGGGCGGCGTCGGTATGAAGTGCGTGAGGGGCGAGAGCAGGGCGAGCCCGGAGACCTTGTCCGGACGGTCGAGCGCCACTGCCAGCGCGATGGCGCCGCCGAGCGAATGGCCGACGAGCAGCGGCTTTTCCAGTCCCAGCCTGTCGATGAACTTCGCGATCAGTTCTGCCTGTTCGGGGATGCGGGCGCCGCTGGATACGCGCGTGGAATAGCCCGAACCGGCGCGGTCGATCGCCACCAGGCGATAGCCTTCGCCCATCGCCCCGAACAGCGGGTGACGGAAATGATGCAACTGGCCGCCCAGCCCGTGAACGAACAGGATGGGGCCCCCTTGCCCCTCGTCGACGTAGTGTATTCGGTCGCCGCCGATTTCGACCGTCCTGCCGGCCATCGGGATCTGGCGCTCGGAACGCGAGGCTATCCGGCGCGTCGTCCACGCCAGGTAGGCGGTGAATCCCGCCGCCACCACGAGCAGAAGGGCGATCAGGGTAATGAATGCTGTGGTCACGGGGCCTCCGGGTTGCATGGTCGGTTCGTGCCGACGATTTGAACTCGGGAGGCGAAAGGGTCAATGGGCGGTCTGCGCCGTCCGAAGGAGAGGAAGACGAGCCTCCCCTCCGGCAGTGGCATCCAGACCCGTCAGCCGTGCAGCCTGCCCGCGATCTCCGCGACGCGCTTGCCCTGGAACTTCGCGCCGTCCAGTTCCTGTTCGGAAGGCATGCGCGAGCCGTCGGTGTTGGAGGTCGTGGTCATGCCGTAGGGTGAGCCGCCGCGGACGACGTCGTTGCCGGACTGGCCCTGGTAGGCATAGGACAGCGGAACGATGATCATCCCGTGGTGCTGCAGCGAGACCTGCGTGGCGATGATCGCGAATTCGGCGCCCCCGTGCTGGGTCGCCGTCGACGAGATGACCGAGGCGACCTTGTCGACCAGTGCGCCCTTGGCCCAGAGCGGACCGGTCTGATCGAGGAAATTCTTCATCTGGGCGGCCATGGCGCCGTAGCGCGTCGAGACACCGAAGATGATGGCGTCATAGTTCTCGAGTTCCAGCGGATCGGCGACCGGGGCGTCCTGATCGAGCTTGTAGTGCGCGGACTTGGCGACTTCGAGGGGCACGAGTTCCGGCACACGCTTGATGGTGACGTCTGCGCCGCCTTCCCGGGCGCCATCGGCAGCGGCTTTCGCCATCGCTTCCATGTGTCCCCAGCTGGAATAATAGAGCACGAGTACCTTCGCCATGTGGATTCTCCTGTTGTCCTGTTCCTGGATCACGCCACGGCGGGAGGTAGTGGCCGGCAGCGCCTGATCACCGCTATCTAGGACGGCGGGAGGCCATCCGGAACGCACCAACCGGAGCACGGTTCGTTCACAGATTGCCCGCCATTGCCGTCGCTGGGGCGCGGCGGTATGTCGTTGCTCTTGTTCGAGAGGAAGCCGAGATGTCCGAGATCGTCACCGCTGCCATGATCGTCATAGGCGACGAGATCCTGTCCGGGCGGACCAAGGACAAGAACATCGGCCACCTTGCCGACATCATGAGCGCGATCGGTATCGATCTGAAGGAAGTCCGCATCGTGCCGGACGAAGAGGACGAGATCGTCGCGGCGGTGAACGCGCTCCGGGCGCGATATACCTATCTCTTCACGACGGGCGGTATCGGGCCCACTCACGACGACATCACCGCGGACGCGGTGTCGAAGGCTTTCGGGCTGCCGTGCGAGTACGACACCAGGGCCTACGCCATGCTCGAGGAGAATTACCGCAAGCGCGAAATGGAGTTCACCGATGCGCGCAAGCGCATGGCCCGCATGCCGCACGGCGCCGACCATATCGACAATCCGGTTTCGCTGGCGCCCGGCTTCCGGATCGGCAACGTCCATGTCATGGCGGGCGTGCCGTCCATCTTCCAGGCGATGCTCGACAATGTCGTGCCGACGCTGAAAACGGGCGCAAAGCTCATCTCCGCGACCGTACACTGTCCCTTCGGCGAGGGCGTCATCGGGGATGCGCTCGGGGCGATCCAGAAACAGCATCCCGGGACGATCATCGGATCGTACCCGAAATACCTCGACGGGCAGTTCTGGACCGAACTCGTTGTGCGGGCCAGGTCGGAAGACCTTCTCGAGCCGGCCCGCAAGGCGGTCGAGGACATGGTGGCGGCGCTTGCCCCGAAGGCTCCCGCGAGTTGAGCCCGCGGGTATCCCGCTGATCCTCGTCAATCCTGTCCCGCGCGAGGCCCGGTTGTGCTATTGCTGACCGAAACGCCGTGAGGGAGATGTCCATGGGCTACAAGACGATCGTGGCGGTGCTGCAGGACGAGGCGGGGGCATCCGCCGTGCTCGACGTGGCGGTCGCACTCGCGGCCGATTCGCTGGCCCATCTGATCGGGGTCCATGCCGAGCCTCTGCCGATGCCGATCGCGTCGCCGATGGGTTTTCCGGATGCGACGATCATCGGCACCGGCGAGGGCATGAACCAGAACCGCGAGGAAAAGCTCCAGCGCCTGTTCGATGAACGGATGCGGCGCGAGAGCGTCTCGGCGGAGTGGCGGTCCCTGCGGACTTTTTCCGGCGACAGTGCGCTGTCCGCACTCGAAAGCGCCCGGTGCGGCGACATCGTGCTGGCGGGAGCTTCGCAGGGCGACGGCGGATCTCCCGACATCGACACCCTGATCCAGAGCGGCGGCCGTCCCGTTCTCGTGGTTCCGACTGACCGGCCCGCCAACGTGCGGCCCGAGCGCGTCGTGCTGGCCTGGAACGGATCGCGCGAGGCTGCGCGTGCCGCGTTCGACGCGCTGCCCTTCATGCTGACTGCCACCGAGACCGTCGTACTCACCGTGAACCCGGTGAAGCAGCCGGGCGAGGCGGGGGCGCTGCCCGGTAACGAGATCGCTGCCGCGCTCGCTCGTCACGGTGCGAAGGTGACGGTCGAAAGCGCGACTTCCGGCAGCGTTTCGATCGCCGGAACGATCTCGCGCGTGGTCGCCGACAGGAAAGCCGACCTTCTCGTCGCGGGAGCGTTCAGCCACTCGCGGCTCAAGGAGATGTTCTTCGGCGGGACGACCCGATCGCTCATCGAGAACCCACCATGCCTGACGCTCATGGCGCGCTGAAGGGCATCCACCTCAGTCCGGCAGCGATCCGACCCAGTCGATGATCGCCTGCGATACCGGTTCGGTGTTGGAAGGCGAAAGCGCATCGCCGGCGATCACGTGGTTGGACGGATCGCCGCTCGCCTCGACCGCCAGGACATCGTGCGCGGCGCCCCAGCGGCCGGCGATCGCGCGCGTGATGTCCGGCCGCACGACCTGGTCCTTGTCGGAGAAGATGAACAGCGCCGGAACGTCGATGTCCTCGACCTGGACCGACGCGGCCATGTCGACCACTGCGGCCATCGGCAGGGTCGCCTCGATCGGATACCGCGTGGTCCAGTATCTGCCATGCGCCTCGTTGACCGGTTCGAAACCGCGCTCGGGCCCGGCCACCAGCCTTGCTATCTGCAGCCCCCAGGGGCCAGCCAGCAGGCCGGCGCCGGTCGCCTGCACGCCATAGTTCGGCGAGATCAGCACCAGTCCGGCGATCCGGTCCCGGAACTCGGGCTGCGCGGCCGCCCAGGTCGCGATCGAAGCGCCGGTCGAGACGCCGATGACCACCACCTTCTCGCCAATGGCATGGCCGACGGCGACGGCTTCGGCGAAGTCGTTGACCCAGGCGTTCACCGACGCCTCCGCCATCGCCGCGCCGTCGCGGCCGTGACCGGTCAGGCGCGTGTAGAAGAGATTTGCCCCGAGCGTCTTCGCAACCTTGTCCGGGACCGGCCGGATCTCGAACTTCGAGGCCGAGAAACCGTGAACGTAGACGATGGCGAGCGGTGTCCGGGCTTGCGAGGCGGGAAACGCCCAGACGATCTCCTTCTCGAGACCTTCGCGGATACCGGGCACCGCTTCCTCGCGCGAGGTCAGCCACGCATCGACATCGTTGCCGATCTGCGAAGCATCAAAGGCGATCGTCGTGTCGCGCGGCACCCGCGGTCCCGCGAACCAGACGATGGCGGCGGCGGCCGCGACCACGGCCACGATGATCAGGATCAGTCCGGCGCGCCGCATGGCCCCTCCCAAGGATGTCTCAGGCAGCATTAGGTTCGCGCCGGGTGCTTTGCAATCGCGTCCAGCTTGAAGAGGACCCAAGGCGAGAGACAACCGATCCGCACCCGGCTGCGTATGGTGTCGGTGATCGATCGAGACGAACCCGTGAAGCGCACGCTTTTATTCTATGCGGCACCAGCCTTGCCGCTCGCGGCCCTGACGCTGCCACTCTACATCATAGTTCCGACCTATTACACGGAAGCAATTGGATTATCCTTCGCCTCGGTGGGGGCGATCCTGCTGGTGATCCGCATCTTCGATGCAGTCAACGATCCCCTCATAGGGTGGGTCGCGGACCGCTGGCGACCGGCCTTCGGGCGCCGGCGCTCCGTGTTCCTCCTCTCGCTGCCACTCTGCGCGGCAGCGGCACTCATGCTGTTCTGGCCGCCACTCGACGCCGGAGCGGCCTATCTCGGCTTTTGGGCGGCGGTGCTTTCGGTCGGGTTCACCGGGGCGATGCTGCCGTATTCCGCCTGGGGTGCGGAACTGAGCGGCGACTATGCGCATCGTACCCGCATCACTGGCTTCCGCGAGGCATTCACCCTCGCGGGAACGCTGCTGGCGATCGCGCTGCCGTTTGCACTCGGCTTCGAACGCGAGACCGGACCGGATGGACTGGCGCTGCTCGGTGTCGCTGTTGCGACGCTGTTGCTCATCCTCGGCGCACTGGCGGCGTGGCGAGTACCGGAACCCGCCGATCACACCGTCCGGCCGCTCGGCTTCAAGTCCGGTGCTCGCGCAATGGCCGCGAACGCACCCTTCGCGCGATTGCTGGCGGCCTACTTTCTCAACGGACTTGCCAATGGCATCCCGGCAACGCTCTTCCTCTACTTCGTGGCGGTGCGGCTCGGCGCTCCGGAGATGCGCGGCCCGCTGCTGTTCTTCTATTTCCTGGCAGGAATCGCGGGCGTTCCTCTTGCGCTGTGGGCCGCCGGGCGATGGGGCAAGCACCGCGCCTGGTGCATGGCCATGCTGGTCAACTGCGCCATCTTTGCGCTGGTACCGCTGCTCGACCAGGGCGATGTCCTGCAGTTCGGCGCGGTCTGCGTGGCGACAGGGCTTCTGCTGGGGTTCGACCTGTCGCTTCCACCGGCAATCCAGGCCGACGTAATCGATGTCGACACCGCTTCATCCGGCGAGCAGCGCTCGGGCATCTATTTCGCTGCATGGAGCCTCGCGACCAAGCTTTCGCTCGCTCTTGGCGTCGGGATCGTCTTCCCGCTCCTCGCACTTTCCGGTTTCGACGCAGCGGCCGGATCGGACAACGCTTCCGGCGCTATCCGGACGCTCGTGACGCTCTACGTCGTCCCGGCGGTCGTGCTCAAGCTCTCGGCCATAGGCCTGATGTGGAGCTTCCCGCTGGACGTCGTCGAGCAGTCGGACCTGCGCCGGCGGATCGAGAGCCGCGCTCGTCGACCATGATCCGCGGTATCACGGCTTCAGCGGGCGCTTGTTCCAGCCCATCGCGCGGTTCATCAGGTAGAAATAGGCGGGATAAGGCAGGAGGTTGATGAACTTGAGCGCCCAGGAGAGGCGACGCGGAAAGCAGATCTCGAAGCCGCCTTTGGCGAGACCCTTCATGATGCGCGCGGTAGCGTCCTCCACCTTCATCAGTCCCGGCATGGAGAACGAGTTGCCCTCGGTCAGGGGCGTATCGACGAAGCCGGGATTGATGACCTGAATGCGGATGTTCATCTTGTCGAAGTCGAACTTCAAGGCTTCTGCCATGTTGTTGAGCGCTGCCTTCGAGGCGCCGTAGGCGGCGGCCATGGGCAGGCCGCCATACGCGGTCGCGGAGCCCACGAGGGCGATCTGGCCGCGGCCGCGCAGTCTCATTGCGTCCGTGACCGGCACGAGACCGAAGACGGCACCGTTGAAATTGATCTGGAAGGTCTTGACGAAGTTCCCGCTCTCCAGCCGTTCGCCGCGCGCGGGAAAATAGGTTCCCGCATTGAAGACTGCGAGCACGATCGGACCGAGTTCGCGCTCGATGCCGGCGACGGTGCTGCGCATCGCCTCCTCGTGCGTGACGTCGCAGGGAAACGGCACGATACGTCCGCGGAGACCTTGAGCATCGGATGCCAGCGCCGCGAGCTTGTCCTCGCTCCGGGCGGTTGCAGCGACCGTATAGCCCGACCTGGCGAGGTCGATCGCCAACGCGCGGCCGATACCGCTGCTCGCCCCGGTGATCCAGGCGACGCCGTCGCCGGCCTTCGCCCGGTAGAGTGACATGAGGTTCCTCCAAGAATTGCGCGGACTGAGGATGAAGGAAACAGCGCGGTCGACGCCGGCGCGCGCCTGATCAGCCGCCTATGATATCCATCAGCCTCTGGCCGATCGGTCCGGTGAGCCTGAGCGGTGCGTCGGTGATGGCCATGCCGATACAGGGTCGGTCGTTCTCCGCCGTGGGGCGGTGTTCGACCGTCTCGTCGGCGACAGAAATGTCGCCGCGTCCGTACCGCCCGCCCACGTCGGTGAACGCTCCGTCGAGCACGAGCGTCAACTCGAGCCCGCCATGCGTGTGCGTTGGAATCCGGCGGCCCGGCCTGATCCAGAACAGGCTGAAGTGGAAGCCTTCGACATCCAGTTCGTACTCGCGAAAACCGGGCAGTTTTGTGCGCCATGGTGTGTCTGCGGCGTCGAAGCCGACGAAGTCGCGCAGGGGGGCCGGGAAGATGGCGTCGGCGGAGCGCAACGGGACGGGCGCACCTGCAGGGACCGGCGGAGGAGACCAAAGAATCGCTTCCAGGCGTTTTCTGGACTGGGAGATCGGGCGCGGCTGCTCGCCTTCCAGTTGCTCGCCAGCCATGGATTCCAGACTGCGCGCGAAAGCCTTGCTCTGGGGCTTCAACTCGAGATGCGACGCCACGAGCACGCGTGCCGGCAATGGCAGATTGCCGGCGACGTATCGCGCGATCAGCGAGTCGATCGTATCGGTGGCCTCCGATGTCATGGGTCCTCGTGAAGTTCCGCCTGGCCCGGCATGTTCAGGGTTCTACTGCGTTGTCTTCTGATGTGCCACATACGTCGCCGGCTTCCCACCGGATCAGTCCGGCTTTTTTGCAGCGGGATGCCCGGCGGACGACACGTTTGTCCTTCCTGTCCGGGCAAACGCGGAAATTCCCTCCTTGAAAGGCGCTTTCGGGCTCCGTAGACGAGGACACGCCGGCATCGAAGGCTTCCGCGACCTTCGCTTGCGCGCCTGGACAGGAAGGAACCCTCATGTACGGATCGGTGATCGACGCCATCGGAAACACTCCGCTGATCAGGTTGCGGCGCGCCTCGGAGGCGACGGGCTGCGAGATACTCGGCAAGGCGGAGTTCATGAATCCCGGGCAATCCGTCAAGGATCGGGCCGCCCTGTTCATCATACGCGATGCCGAGAAGAAGGGGCTGCTGAAGCCCGGCGGAATGATCGTGGAAGGCACCGCCGGAAACACCGGCATCGGCCTCACCGTCGTCGGCAAGGCGCTCGGCTACCGCACCGTCATCGTCATCCCGGACACCCAGAGCCAGGAGAAGAAGGACGCGCTTCGCCTCCTCGGCGCCGAACTGATCGAAGTTCCCGCCGTGCCCTACAGGAACCCGAACAACTACGTGAAGATCTCGGGCCGTCTGGCAGAGCAGTTGGCCAGGACCAGCGAAAGCGGCGCGATCTGGGCGAACCAGTTCGACAACACGGCCAACCGGGCGGGTCATGTCGGGACGACCGCAGGGGAGATATGGCGCCAGACCGACGGCAAGGTGGACGGCTTCGTCTCGGCCGTCGGCACCGGCGGGACGCTGGCGGGTGTCGCCGAGGGGCTGAAGGCGAAAAGCAACGCGGTGAAGATCGCGCTTGCCGATCCGCTCGGCGCGGCACTCCATTCCTTCTACACCGATGGCGTGCTGAAATCCGAAGGCAGCTCGATCACGGAAGGCATCGGTCAGGGGCGCATCACGGCCAATCTCGAAGGCTTCGATCCGGATTTCTCCTTCCAGATTCCTGACGAGGAGGCACTACCGATCATCTTCGATCTCGTGCAGGAGGAGGGGCTTTGCCTCGGCGGTTCCTCGGGGATAAACATCGCCGGTGCGATCCGTCTGGCCCGCGAGATAGGTCCGGGCCATACGATCGTGACGGTGCTGTGCGACTACGGCACGAGGTATCAGTCCAAGCTCTTCAATCCGGAGTTCCTGCGCGGCAAGGGCCTGCCGGTTCCCGGCTGGCTGGAGAGGACGCCGGAGATCGCGGTTCCCTTTGAGGCGGTGGCGTGATGGACATGCAGACGGAAGCGCTCTTCCGGGACGATGCCTATCTGTCGATCGTCGAAGGCAAGGTCGTCGGCATCAACGACCGCGGCGGCATCCTTCTCGACCGCACGAATTTCTATGCGACTTCCGGTGGACAACCCGGCGATACCGGCCACTTCGAGCGGCACGACGGCTCGCGCGTCGCGATCGCCGGCACGATCACCGGAGAGACGAAGGACGAGATCATCCATCTCCCCGCGCCGGATCAGGCGATGCCGGCGGTCGGCGAGACGCTCGTCCTGCACATCGACTGGGCCCGCCGCTATAAATTGATGCGCATGCATACCGCCTGCCACCTGCTGAGCGTCGTCTGTCCGTTTCCGATCACCGGCGCGGCCGTCGGCGAGGACGATTCGCGGGTCGACTTCGACCTGCCCGACTCCGGGGTGACCAAGGAAGGCGTGACCGAAGCACTCATGAAGCTGGTCGAGGCCAACCACCCGGTGTTCACGCGATGGATTTCCAGGGAGGAGCTCAGCGCTAATCCGGGGCTCGTAAAGTCGAAGAACGTGCGTCCGCCGGCCGCCGCCGAAAGGATACGACTCGTATGCATAGGCGAAGATGCGGTCGTGGATAGCCAGCCCTGCGGAGGCACGCATGTCTCCGAAACGCAGGAAGTCGGCGAAATCCACATCGGCAAGATCGAGAAGAAGGGTCGCGAGAACCGCAGGTTCAGGATCAGGTTCGGGGCGATGCCCGCCAACTGACGGCGCCGGCCGGGCGGCCAGCAGGATAAAGACGCTTCGGCCCTTGATCTTCCCATTCCGAAGCCTCGATATGCGGGCGGATGACCGGGAGCAAAAGATGGCCTTCGACAACAGCGATTTCTTCGTATCGACCGACTGGTTGGCCGAGCACCTCCACGATCCAGGGCTCTCGATCGTCGATGGCTCGTGGTACCTCCCTGCCCAGTGCAGGGATGCGCACATGGAATACGAGGCCGGCCACATTCCGCGGGCCGTCTTCTTCGATCAGGATGTCGTGGTCGAGCCGGAATTGAAACTTCCGCACACCTTGCCCTCGCCCAAGGTCTTCGCCACCTTCGCGGGGTCCATGGGCGTATCCCATGACGACACGATCGTCGTCTATGACGGCCCCGGCCTGTTCTCCTCGGCGCGGGTCTGGTGGATGTTTCGAGCGATGGGGGCCACGAAGGTCCACATCCTCGAAGGCGGCATCGATCGCTGGAAGGCCGAGGGCCGGCCGGTTACGTCGGAAACGACCAAGATCGCGTCCTGCCTCTTCGAAGTCGATTTCGACAGTGAGCAGATTGCTTCGCTCGATGACGTTCGGGACGCGGTCGAGAACGGTACGGCACAGGTCGTCGATGCGCGTCCGCGCGGGCGTTTCGAAGGAACCGATCCCGAACCGAGGGCAGGTGTCCGGTCCGGGCACATGCCGGGCGCCCGGAACGTTCCCGCGCTGGCTCTGGCGCGCGATGGCGCGCTTTTGCCGCGCGAGGAACTGCGGACCGCCTTCGAGAGCGCCGGAGTGAACCTTTCACGCCCCGTGATCACGTCCTGCGGCTCCGGGGTGACCGCCGCGACCTTGGTGCTGGCGCTCGAGGCGCTTGGCCATGGTCAGACACGCCTTTACGACGGATCCTGGACCGAATGGGGCAGTCGCGGCGACACCCCCGTCGTGACCGGGAAAGAATGACGATGTCCGCCGGCACGCGCCTGCTGACCGCCAGGATCACACACCTGGAGATGACCGCGAGGCCTGCGCGCCGCGTCGCCTCTCCCACGGGGCTGCAACTCGCCGTCATGCGCGCCGTGGCGATGCCCCTGCACTTCTACCGGTATCTCTATGAACAGGTGGGGCGGCCGCACCACTGGCAGCTTCGGCGGAAGATGAAGGATGCGGCGCTCGCTTCGGTGATCCACTCCAAGTCGACCGAGATCGAGGTCCTGTATGCCAACGGAAGCCCGGCGGGATTCTTCGAAATCGACCTGTCGCGCCTGCCTTACCAGGCGGAGATCGAATATTTCGGACTCGTGCCGGAATTCCAGGGCAGGGGCCTTGCCCGCTTTTTCCTCTCGTGCGCGATCTACAGTGCATGGGCGCACGACCCGAAGAAGGTCGTCATCCAGACCAACTCGCTCGACAGTCCGCGCGCGCTGCAGCTCTACCAGAAGATGGGTTTTGCTCCCGTGGCCTGGTCGGAAGAGCAGATAGAGGCTTGGGAATAGCGGTTCGAGATCGCCGGCGGGCACCGTCGCCGAAGGCGGGAATTGGGTGGCCGGCGCTCCGCTGCGGCCGTAGATGAATGTCCTCGCCAACGAACGAGGGTGCCATGCTGATCCGCTTCAAGCCACTTCCGACCGACAATGTTCGCGCGCTGCAGGGCGGAGCGCCCGACGCCTACGGCTTCGTGCCCGAGCAGCGTATCTCGGACGGTGACGGCATTCCCTGCCGGCACTGCCTGAGAAACGTCGCGGAAGGCGACCCGTTTCTGGTTCTCGCCTACCGCCCGTTTCCTGCCCTGCAACCCTATGCGGAAACCGGGCCGATCTTCCTGCATGCGGAGCCCTGCGCGCGGGCCGAGGAAACCGGCGTGCTGCCGGACCTCTTCCGGGCGACGCCGGACTACATCGTGCGCGGCTATGGCCATGACGACCGGATCGTCTACGGCACCGGCGCAGTGGTCCTGTCGAATTACATCTGTCAGCGGGCGCACGAACTGCTTGCACGGTCCGACATCGCCTATCTGCACATGCGCTCGGCCCGCAACAACTGCTATCAATGCCGGATCGAAAGAGGCTGAGGATGCTGCCGCGATCGGGCAAAGAAAAGCCCGCCGGTGGTGCAGCCGGCGGGCGAGATTTCCGAAAGGGGAGGTTCTCGCGGAAGATTCCCGAAGATCAGGCGGCCTTCAGCGCCGCCTGCGGTTCGGCCATCTCGTAGCCGAGGGCTTCGGCGACGGCGCGGTTGGTGATCCGGCCCTTGTGGACGTTGAGGCCGTTGCGCAGGTGCGGATCGTCGAGGAGCGCCTTCAGGC
The DNA here is from genome assembly GCA_963747465.1 of uncultured Alphaproteobacteria bacterium. Taxonomy (GTDB): domain Bacteria; phylum Pseudomonadota; class Alphaproteobacteria; order Rhizobiales; family Rhizobiaceae; genus Aquibium. Next base: position 157,357 of record CAVVFC010000001.1, on the reverse strand, counting down.
CCTTGTCGGCGAGCTGGAGGCCGTAATAGAGCGTCGCATTGTTGAGCGCATGGGCCGAGGTGACGGGGACGGCGCCCGGCATGTTGGCCACGCAATAGTGGATGATGCCGTCGACCTCGTAGGTCGGCTCGGCATGGGTGGTGGCGTGCGAGGTTTCGAAGCAGCCGCCCTGGTCGATGGCGACGTCGACCAGCACCGCGCCTTTCTTCATGCCCGACAGCATCTCGCGGGTGACCAGCTTCGGCGCGGCGGCGCCGGGGATCAGCACGGCGCCCACGATCATGTCGGCGGAGAAGCACTCTTCCTCGAGCGCCTCGACGGTCGAATAGCGGGTGTGAACGCGGCCATTGAAGATGTCGTCGAGCTGGCGAAGGCGGGGAATGGAACGGTCGATGATGGTGACGTCGGCACCGAGCCCGACCGCCATCTTGGCCGCGTGCAGGCCGACCACGCCGCCGCCGATCACGGCGACCTTGCCCGGCAGTACGCCCGGCACGCCGCCGAGCAGCACGCCGCGACCTCCATGGGCCTTCTGCAGCGCCGTCGCTCCGGCCTGGATGGACAGTCGTCCGGCGACTTCCGACATCGGCGCGAGCAACGGCAGCCCGCCGCGGTCGTCCGTCACCGTCTCGTAGGCGACGGCGGTGACGCCGGATTTCACGAGGCCCCTGGTCTGCTCCGGATCGGGAGCCAGGTGCAGGTATGTGTAGAGGATCTGGTCCTCGCGCAACTGCGCCCATTCGCCCGGCTGCGGCTCCTTGACCTTGACGATCATGTCGGCCTTGACGAAGACCTCCTCGGCGGTCTTCGCGATTGCCGCGCCGGCCGCGCGATAGGCATTATCGTCGGCGCTGATGCCCGCACCGGCGCCGGTCTCGACGATGACCTCATGCCCGTGAGCGATGTACTCCCGAACAGAACCGGGGGTCAGGCCGACCCGGTACTCGTGGTTCTTGATTTCTTTCGGGCAGCCGACGCGCATGGTGTCCTCCTCGTTGCAATGCCGATGATGTCGAATGGTGGGTCATTAGAGCACGCCGCGCGTCGAATGTGTTTGCGAAGTTGGTTGCGGAGGGAACGCGTCTTCGGTACTTCTTGCGCAAAAAGAAAGCTTGTTCGAAGAAAGCGCTACCGATGTCATTGGACAGGATCGATTTCGCCATTCTGGACACGCTTCAGAAGGACGGCCGCATATCCAATGCCGCCCTCGCGGAAAAGGTCGGGCTGTCACAGTCCGCCTGTTCGCGAAGGCTCGATCAACTGGAGAAGAGCGGTGTCATCGTGGGGTACCATGCACGCCTGTCGAATGGGGCGCTCGGCCACAGGATGACGGCGATCGTGCATATCTCGCTGTCGGGGCAGTTCGAGAAGTCGCTCGCGGAGTTCGAGGCGGCGATCAAGCGCTGTCCGAACGTCCTGTCCTGCCATCTGATGTCGGGCGAGTACGACTATGTCGTCCGCATCGCCGCGAAGGATCTTGAGGATTACGAGCGGATCCACAAGGAGTGGCTTACGGCCATGCCGCACGTCATCAAGATCAATTCCTCTTTTGCCCTGCGCGAAGTGATCGACCGTACGTCGGTAGGCGTTCGGCCGGAGATGGCGTGACAATCAACTGAACTGGAGGCATTCAGTCCTTCGGCAGCGGATCGGCATGGGGCGGCGACCTCCTCTTCAGGATCACCTCGCGGTGCGGGTAGGGGATATGGACGCCGTTTTCCCTGAACGTGTCCCACAGGGCCAGAAGCACCTTTCCGCGCACGTTGGTGAGGCCCTGCTGGGGGTCGTGGATCCAGAAGCGCAGGACGAAATCGAGCGACGATTCGCCGAACCCTGTCAGCCAGCAGACAGGACGGCGATCGACATCGACGCGTCCGACGGTCATCGCAGCCTTGATGGCGAGTTCGGATACGACGTGGGGATCGGAATCGTATGAAACCCCGAACTCCACGTCCAGCCGCACGAGTTCGTCGCTGAAGGACCAGTTGATGACCTGCTGGGTGACGAAATCCTCGTTCGGGATGAGGTATTCGCGGCCGTCTCTCGTCACCACGGAGACGAAGCGCGCGCGCAGTTCCCTGATCCAGCCGAAGGTCTCGCCGAGCGAAATCGTGTCGCCGGGCTTGATCGACTTGTCCATCAGCATGATGACGCCGGAAATGAAGTTCGAGACGACCTTCTGAAGACCGAAGCCGAGCCCGACGCCGACGGCGCCTGAAAACACGGTGAGTGCGGTCAGGTCGACGCCGACCGCGGTCAGCGCCACAAGTCCCGCGATGATGATCAGCCCGAATTTGACGACCTTCCCGATCAGGACGCGGATGGACGGCGTCAGGTCGGTCGATTTCTGGACCCGTTCGTCGAAGTAGTTGCCGACCGCGGTTGCGATCCAGAGGGCGGCCGTGAACAGGACGATGGCCTTGATGACGGTCAGGACCGAAAGCCTGACCTCGCCGACCGGGATGGCGAGGCTGTCCAGGAAGAGCGCCGCACGACCGTCGAGACCCAGAATGACGAGAGCCACGTAGATCCAGATCATCCAGGCGATCGTGCGGGCGGCCAGACGGTTGCGGATCACCCGTGAGAGGATCGAGACGACGACCCAGGTCAGGGCGAGCCACAGAGCGATGCCCAGGATCCAGCTGCGGCTCGGCCAGGTCGCTGCGCGCATGATGGTGACGGCGGCCAGGAGCAGGAGAACGAACAGGATCCAGTCGGCCCTGCGCATGGTCGCAGCCACCACCCGCAGGAGCCCGGGGTGTCCACGGATCGATCTTGCCCGGCTTTCGAGCCGTGCTTCGAGCTTCTTTCCGAAGAGCTTTGCGGCGAGGAACAGAAGCACGACCAGCGCGATCTGGTACGCGGACCATGGATCCGTCGCGTACACGGTCCATCGCCCGAGGTAGTTGGCGATGCGTTCGATGATCGCCCCGACGTCCAGATGCATTCCCCGCCCCGATTTCACCGCACGCGCTGCGGGCCATCTCGGCCAGCGCTCTCAGGAACTTAGCGCGGCTGCCGCGACCGGACAAATCCGTCCTGCCGCACCGTCATGAACCTGTCGTTTGAATCTGCTGGACTCGGAATGCTACCGGCGCGACAATTTCCGCTCGCAAAGCCGGCTCACGATCATGAACGCAGAGCCCTTCCAGGAGGTAACCATGTCCACCCTCATCCATCGCATGTCGCGGCGTTCCTTCCTGTCGGGCGCAGCCGCCGTCGGCGGCTTCGTCATGCTGCATCCCTTCGCGGCGCGCGCGCAGGCGAACCAGGCGCATCTGCGCATCATGGAAACGACGGACATCCACGTTCACGTCTACCCCTACGACTACTACGCCGACAAACCGAACGACACGATGGGCTTGGCCCGCACGGCATCCATCATCGATGCCATCCGTGCCGAGGCCGGAAATTCGATGCTGGTGGACAATGGCGACTTCCTGCAGGGCAACCCGATGGGAGACTACATCGCCTACGAGCGGGGCATGAAGGAAGGCGACACCCACCCCGTGATCGAGGCCATGAACGTGCTCGGCTACGATGTCGGCACGCTCGGCAACCACGAGTTCAACTACGGACTCGATTTCATGTTCAACGTCGTGAACGGCGCCAATTTCCCGTGCGTGTGCGCCAACCTGACCAAGGGCCAGCTTGCATCCAACCCGAAGGACGACGAACTCTTCTTCAAGCCCTACGTCATCGTCGAGAAGATGGTGAAGGACGGCGCTGGCAACGAAAGCCCGGTCAAGGTCGGCTTCATCGGCTTCGTGCCGCCGCAGATCATGGTTTGGGACGTTCGCCACCTCCAGGGCAAGGCGCAGACGCGCGACATTGTCGATGCGGCCAAGGCATGGGTGCCGGTGATGCGGGAAGAGGGCGCCGACATCGTCATCGCGCTGTCTCACTCCGGCATCGACGGCAGCGGCCCGGTGGAGCGGATGGAGAACGCCTCGCTCTACCTTGCGGGCGTAGAGGGCATCGATGCCGTCATGACCGGCCACCAGCATCTTGTCTTCCCCGGCCCGAAATCGTGGGACGAGATCGAGGGCGTCGATCCCGTCAAGGGGACGCTGCAGGGCAAGCCATCCGTCATGGGCGGCTTCTGGGGTTCGCACATGGGCCTGATCGACCTCCTGCTCGAGAAGGACGGCAAGGGTTGGCGGATCGCCGACTTCACCACAGAGGCGCGGCCGATCTACGAACGCACCGAGGATCGCAAGGTCGTCCCGCTCGTGGACAGCAAGGAAGCGGTTCTCGCGGCGGCGAAGGACGAGCACGAGGCGACGCTCGAATACGTCCGCACCTCGGTCGGCCAGACCTCGGCGCCGCTGCATTCCTTCTTCGCGCTGGTGGCCGATGATCCGTCGGTCCAGATCGTGAGCCAGGCGCAGACCTGGTATATCAAGGACATGCTGAAGGAGACCGAGTACAAGGACCTGCCGGTGCTTTCGGCGGCGGCGCCCTTCAAGGCCGGCGGTCGCGGCGGCCCGGAGTATTTCACGGAAGTGAAGACCGGCGACGTGGCCATCAAGAATGTGGCCGATCTCTACCTCTATCCGAACACGGTGCAGGCGGTGGTGATCACTGGCGCCGACGTGAAGAACTGGCTGGAAATGTCGGCGGGAATGTTCAACCAGGTCGAGCCCGGCGCAACCGACGCGCCGCTGCTCAACACCGATTTCCCGTCCTACAATTTTGACGTGATCGACGGCGTGACGTACGAGATCGACCTGTCGGAGCCGATGAAGTACGACAAGACCGGCACTGCGATCAATCCGGACGCAAACCGCATCAAGAACCTGAAATTCGACGGAAAACCCATTGATCCGGAGCAGAAGTTCGTCGTTGCGTCGAACAATTACCGGTCCGGCGGCGGCGGCAATTTCCCCGGCATCACCAGCGAGAAGGTGGTCTTCGCGGCTCCCGACACCAATCGCGACGTGATCGTGCGCTACATCATAGAGCAGGGCACCATCAATCCGTCGGCCGACGCCAACTGGCACTTCGCTCCGATGGAGAACACGACGGTGATCTTCGAGACGGGACCGCGCGCCAAGGAGTACCTGAACGACGTCAAAGGCGTGAAGATCGAGCCGGCGGGCGAGGGGGCGGACGGCTTCGCCAAGTACCGGATCACGCTGTAGGATCGCCAGAATACGAGGTGGAGAAGGGCCGCATTTCGCGGCCCTTTTTTCGTCTCGGGATCGCGATAAGTGAACCGCGTCACTGTGAAGTGCCGGCGACGCAGGCATGTGTTTCCTCGATCTCTAATGTGATATCGTTCGCGGTCCTATAAGTGTGGCGACGCAAATGACAGCGGGATGTTTGTCGATTTCGACGGTGCCGGAAATGGTGGGCACGGTCTACGACTGCGTCACCGATCAGGCACGTTGGCCCGACACGCTGGACCAAATCCGCCGGGCGGCAAGAGCGCGTTTGGCAACGCTAGCCGTTCTCGACACGGTTTCGAAGCGCCCGCGCTTCTCGGTCGCCTGCGGGGAGACCGCGCTGCTCGAACCCTTGATGAGGGACTATGCCGCCGACGTCCTCTTCTACGACGCCGTTCCGCACATGGAGATCGACGTCCCCTTCACCGTCGACGATCTCTACCGGATCCAGGGACCGGACGCGCGCCAGGCATGGCTCGACAGCAGGATCGTGCGCGAATGGGTGATCCCGAACGATCTCGATGATTTCTTCTGGCTCGTCATGGTGCGGCAACCCACGCGCGCCGGGAGCATGGTCTTGATGACCGACCGGGACCGGCATCAGATCACCGCCGACGAGAAGAACGCGATGGCGCTTCTTGCGCCACACGTCCGGCGCGCCGTCACCATCGGAGACCTGTTCGAGGAAGAGCGCCAGTTCGCACGGGTGTTCCGCGGTATCGTGGAGCGCCTGATCCACCCGGTCGTCGTCGTGGCGGCGGATATGCGGATCCTCTTTTCCAATCCGGCGGCGGATTTGCTGTTGAGCGACTGCACGGTCGTGTCATCCTCTCACGGTCGGCTCTCATTCAGCTACGGCCCCGCCGAGGCCGCGGTCGCAAGGGCAGTCGTCATGGGCGTGGGCGACGAGTTCGCGCTCGGGCCGGAGGGAATAAGCGTGCCGCTCCTTCGCGCACAGGCGCCCGCCGTGGCTCATGTCCTGCCGCTTGCCCGGCGCGAGCCGGAGGCGCGCATACACAAGACGGCGGCGGCTGCCGTCTTTTTTGCTGTCGCCGGATGCGGGCCCGTCGCGGCGCTCGATGCGATCGCAGCGCTCTTCGGGCTGACCGCGGCCGAAAAGCGCGTTGCAGGTCACGTTGCCGACGGCAAGGGCCGAAAGGAGATTGCGGACGCCTTCGCCGTCTCTGACGGTACGGTCAAGACGCAGCTGTCGGCGATCTTCGACAAGACGGGAACCGGCGATCAGCGCGGACTGCAACTGCTGGTGCGCGAGCTTTCTCCACCCTTCCGATCCTTCTGATCGACCGGCCCGGCAAATGGAGCCGTATCTCCCGCGCGGGGGATGCCGGCGACTTCGGCGTCGACTACCCATGAGAGAGAAGGGATTTTTCGCCGGCCGCTCCAACGGCTGCCGGCCTACCCCATCGGAGGCACCATGAAGCCGCTCCCTCGACCACTCATCCTGATGGCCGCCCTGACGACACTCGTCCATTTCCCGCCAGACACCGCCGAGGCGGCCAAGCGTCAGCCCGGCATGGGCGTCGGCCAGTGCTGGATCGACGGTACCCCGAATCCCGCAGGACAGGGGGAGGCCATCTCTTCCTGCTGTCTCGAGGATGGCTGCTGGATCTGCAACGCCACCTGGAACGATTGCGTCTGGGATCCGAAAGTAGGTTCCCGCGCCGTCAGGGGAACGGTCGGTGCCGGGCCCGGCAAGCTGACCATCGATCCCGGCAGGCGGGTACAGAAGACCCCGGCCGCCCGCTCGGGCGCCGGTGCCATCAAGCAGTAGGAAGGAGGCGAAGGATGACAACCACTCTCAACCGAGCAATGATATCGTTTCGGCCGCTGCTTGCGATCGCGGCGGTCCTAGCACTCTTTGCGATGCCGACCAACGCTGCGCCGAAGAAATCGGGCACCGGAGAGACGTGCACGAGCTCCGGGACGGAACGACGTGACGGCAAGGACGCCGCGACCGGCGAGAAATTCAACTGCCTCTTCGACTACTGCACTTACTGCAGCACTTCGGGCGGCCAGATCGACTGCACGAAAATGGTGACCGAGTACACCAACGGGCGCGATTGCAAGGCTGCCGCCAGGACAGGAGCCAGCAAGGCCGGACAGGGCAGCTTCCCGCCGGGAGGAGGCGTCCTCGATCCGGGCAGCAGGAAAACCCGACCGCTGGAGACCGCACCACGTAATCAAAAACTGCTCCAGCAATGAGCAGCCGCGTGACCGGCAGCGGATGGCGCCGATGCGCGCCTTCCGTCGTCCGGCATCTCAAGCCTTGTAGACGACCTGCCGGACGTCGATGTACTCGGCGCGGAATCCGGCTTCGCAGTAATGCAGGTAAAATTCCCAGAGTTTGCGGAAACGCTGGTCGAAGCCGAGCGGGACGAGTTTTTCCCAGGACGCCCAGAACCGGTGACGCCACTCCGCCAGAGTGCGGGCATAGTCCTGCGCGAAGACACGCTCGCGCAGGAAGGCGAGACCCTGTTCGGTCCCGAGGGACCTCAGGATATCCGGCGTGGGCAGCATGCCTCCCGGAAAGACGTAGCGCTGGATGAAGTCCGGGCGCTTGCGATAGAGCTTGAATGCCTCCTCGTTGATGGTGATGATCTGCATGGCGGCGGTGCCGCCGGGCTTGAGGCATTCCTTCATCTTGCCGAAGAAGACCGGCCAGTACTTTTCGCCCACCGCCTCGAACATTTCGATGGAGGCGATGTTGTCATAGCGGGCGGTCTCGTCGCGATAGTCCTGCAGACGGATCTCGACCTTCTCCGACAATCCCGCCTTCTGGATGCGCTCGCCTGCGAAATCGTATTGCTCGCGGCTGATCGTCAGTCCCGTGACCTTACAGCCGATCTCGCGTGCCGCGAACTCGGCAAAGCCGCCCCAGCCGCATCCGATCTCCAGCACGTGGCTGTCCCCGGAGATCCCGCCATCGCGTGCCAGCGAGCGGTACTTCGCGGCTTGCGCGCTTTCCAGATCGTTGGCACCTGCGGTGAACAACCCGGACGAATAGGTCATGCTCGGGTCCAGCCATTCGCGATAGAAGGCGTTGCCGAGGTCGTAATGGGCCGTGATGTTGCGTCTCGACCCGGTCCGGGTGTTCTCGTTGAGCCAGTGACGGAAGCGCTGGACGGCGTTCAGAAGGCGGCTCGCGCTGCCGGCGACCTGCTCTCCCGTATCCTGGTTCACGACGAAGAGTTCGAGAAAGGTGGTGACGTCAGGGCTCTCCCAGTCGCCGTCCATGTAAGATTCGGCGACACCGATCGTCCCACCCGTGAACGCGCGCCCGGGAAGGTTCCAGTTCTTCAGGATGACATGCGCATCGGGGCCTGGCGAACGGCCTCCGACCTTGACGATCCGTCCATCGGGAAGCTCGGCGGTGAGCGAGCCTTTCGGCAAGGCCATGGCCGCCGACAGTACAAGGCGCGCCTTCGCCGGCAGGCGGCGAGCAAATTCTCCGAAATTCTCGTCCGTCAATCTGACCGGGGTCCTGTGCGTCGCCAGACCAGTACTATTGGAAACCTTCTCCATATTCGTCCCCCCGCGCCTGGCCTCGTCGGCTGTCGGTTCAAGGCTCCTCATTCTCCCGGTTCGAGGCTCCCGTGATCGCGGAAGCTCGCTGTCTCGGGCGCAGGCGGACCGGAAATGAAGCGCGCGCCTTTCGCCCAGAGCTTCAGTGCTTCCCAATGAATGCCAACGATGATTTTCCATGTCATGAACGGAAACTGCAAGAGACAAGCGATGAGGTTCGTAGTGGTCAGTGAACGTGCGTTTCCGCTGAAGGTTGCCGCGAGGAGCGGCGCGCCGGCTTCGGTCTCGTGGATCCGCAGCCGCACCGATCTGCCGGGTGGCAGGATTCGGAAGTGGTAGCGTGCCTCCATTCCGATGAAGGGCGACACGTGGAAGCGTTTGCGGCGGCTCTGGCGAATGCCCGCTTCGCTTAGATCGCCCGGTTCCACGAGGGCGACGTACGAGTGTCTTTCGCCGAACGTGTTGCGGACACCGTAGATCAGCGCGACCAGACGGTCCAACTCGTCATAGGCGAAGTAGACGGCGATCGGGTTGAAGACGTAGCCGAGGATGCGGGGATAGGCGAGCAACAGAACCCGCGCGGCGCGCCGAGGCAGGCCGGCGCCGGCCAGGAGCCGGTCCGTATACTCTCTTGCAGTCTCGTTTCCCAGTTCGGCATGATCCTTGTCGTGAAAGGCCACGAGACCTGCCCGGTTGACCGACAACAATCGTGAAATCCGATCGATCTCGCACAGCCGGTCGAGATCGAGGAGCAGCGAGAACACGCGATAGGAGAACCGGTGGCCAAACGGATTGAGGCGCTGGTGAATGACCTCGCCCGGATAGAGAACCGCCGCGGCCCGCGGCGGCGGACCGTTCTCCGACATGCTGGTGATGCGTTTTTCCCGCGACACGATCACCTCCTACTCCGCTGCGATCGCTAGCGGCTCGGTTGCCGCTTCGGTGCCTCGCCACGGAACGGATGCGCCGAGCGCCTCGGCAACCGCGAGGCCCGACCTCAATCCGTCCTCATGGAAGCCGTGCCCGGTCCACGCGCCGGCGTACCAGACACGATCGGTGCCCTGGATGTCATCCAGGCGCGCCTGCGCGGAGAGAGCTCGCGAATCGAACTGGGGATGCTCGAAGGTCCATTCGCCGAAGACGGTTTCGGGATGCGGTTCAACCGCCGGGTTCAGCGACACGAAGAGCGGACAGGAAGGATCGATGCCCTGCAACGCATTCATCCAGTAGGTGACGCAGACTTCGGTCTCGATATCCATTCCACTGGAGCGCAGATAGTTCCAGGCCGACCATGCACCGCGCCTCTTCGGCATCAGCTTCGGGTCACGATGCAGGATGACCCGGTTCGGTCGATAAGCGATGCTGCCCAGTATCGTCTGCTCGAGGGTCGACGGCTCGTCCAGCAGGCGCAGCGCCTGATCAGAGTGGCAGGCGAGAACGACGTCGTCGAACCTTTCCTGTGACCCGTCCGCGATGGTGACGGTCGCGCCGAAGGCCTCACGGCGGATCTTTGTGACCGGCGAACTCCGACGAAGTCCCGGTCCCAGTGGCCGGAGCAGCTTCTCCAGATAGTTTCTCGATCCGCCCGTGACGGTGCGCCAGGCAGGGCGCTCGTCGTGGATGAGACGGTGATTTTCGAAGAACGAAATGAAGGTCGCCGCCGGGAAATCCAGCATCTTGACCCGCGGCGTCGACCAGATCGCCGCTGCCATGGGGATGAGGTAGTCGTCGCGAAATGCGCTCGAGAACCTGCGGCGCTTCAGGTACTCGCCGATCGTCGAGCCGCCCAGGCGTCCGGCGTCGCGATCGGCCAGGCACTGCCGGTTGAAACGCAGGATTTCCCGCAACATCCAGAGGAAGGAGGGAGAGAAGAAGTTCCGCTTCTGGGCGAAGATCGTCCGGTAGGTCTGTCCGCTCCATTCAAGCTTTCCCCCATCGAGCGAAAGCGAGAATCCCATGTTGCTCTCGTGCGTCTCGACGCCGAGATGGGCGAGGAGTGCCGTGAACTCGGGATAGTTGAGCTCGTTGTAGACGATAAACCCGGTATCGACCGCAATCGCCTTCCCTTCGTAGTCGATATCGACGGTCGCCGTATGGCCGCCCTCCGTGTCGGATGCCTCGAAAAGCGTGACGTCGTGGACCGGGTTCAGCGCCCATGCCGCGGATGCACCGGAAATTCCCGATCCCACGACCGCGATCTTCTTCCGGCCTGCCGGTCTGCCGCGGGCCAGCGCAGGAGTTTTCATGCATTCCCCTTCAGCGAATTGTAGGCCGCCATCGCCCTGTCGCGTGCGCCCCTGTGCTCGACGATAGCTACGGGATAATCCGCGCCGAGTTTCAGGCCTGCGTCCCGCAGCACCTTCTCGGGCGCGTCGGTCGGCTTGTGGATGAAGCGGTCGGGCAGGCTCCCGAGTTCCGATACGAACTTGCGAACGTAATCGCCCGCGCCGTCGAACTTCTCGCCCTGGAGGACGGGGTTGAAGATGCGGAAGTAGGGCGCGGCATCCGCGCCCGAGCCGGCCACCCACTGCCAGTTCGCGGCATTGCTGGCGGGATCGGCATCGACGAGGGTATCCCAGAACCATTTCTCGCCCTCGCGCCAGTCCTGGAGGAGATGCTTGGCGAGGAACGACGCGCAGACGAGCCGGACCCGGTTGTGCATCCAGCCGGTGCGCCAGAGTTCACGCATGCCGGCATCCACGATCGGATATCCGGTGCGACCCTGTTGCCATGCCCTCAGGAGCTTGCCGTCGCTCTTCCATGGAAAGGCGTCGAAGTCCCGGTTGTAGTTTTTCCTGGCGAGGTCCGGATTGTGGAAGAAAAGATGATGGGAGAATTCGCGCCAGACCAGTTCTTTGCGAAATTTCTCGACGTCGTGGCCCGCGCCCTCATGCGCGTGGTTTTCAAGCGAATGCCAGATCTGGAATGGCGTGATCTCGCCGTGTGCGAGGTGCGGGGAAAGGCGCGACGTGGTGACTGCGCCGGGAATGTCGCGGTTGGTCCCGTATCCCTCGACGATTTCGGAAAGAAAGCAGTCGAGCCGTCGGTGCGCCCCGTCCTCGCCTGGCGTCCATTCCTGCTCCAGTCCGCCGGACCAGTCCGGCTCCGACGGCAGGAGGTTCCACGAGGAGAGGCTTTCGCTCGCGAGGTTGCCGGCGTATCCCTTCACTCTGCGTGGAGCAGCGATCGGTGGACGCGGGTGGTGCTCCGAGGCCAAAGCCCTCCAGAACGGCGAGTAAACCTTGTAGAAACCGCCAGTGCTTGTCCTGAGCCGGGACGGCTCGTGCAGCAACTGGCCTTCGAAACTCTCGAACCCGACTTGACGACGGCCAAGCCTCCTTGCGAGTTCGTCATCGATCGCCGCCCCGGCGGGATCGTATCTTCGGTTCCAAAGCACGAGCGCGGCCCCGGTGTTGGAGACGACGTCGTCCACCACCTGGCACATGGGGCCGCGCCTCAGGACGAGTTCGCTTCCGGCCTTCTTCAATCCTTCTGCCAGCCTCTCCAGTGAGCGGTGCAGCCACCATCGTCGCGCGCCGCCGAGGTGGCGCATTCCCCGGCTTTCCTCGTCCAGGACGAACAGCGGCAGGATCGGCCGTTCGGAATGGACCGCCGTGTAGAGGGCGCGGTTATCCGCGATCCTGAGATCGTGCCTGAAGAGAACGATGACGGGTGACTCGGCTCCGTCGGCGACTTTGATGGGCATTCCGTGATCCTGTATCCGGCTCGCTCTCGCATCGGGCGAACCGGTCCTGATACGCGGGTGCCGCTCCACTGGATTTGCGAAGAACGGGATTGGAATGCCCGGCCGGAGCGAGTTCTTCCGCAAAGCCGGGCGAAGTGGTAATGCTGTGCTTCTCGAACAGAGGAGGCAGGAATGAACAGGTTTCTCTCTGCCGCATGCGCCGCGATGGTTTCGGTCCTGATGGCGGTGCCGTCCGCCGGTCAGGCCCTCTCCGCGCCGCTACGGTCGAACACGCCATCGGTGGAGTTCTCGCCATCCGTGCCGGTCACCAACGTGCAGGATCAATGGTACGGAAACCGCCGCCAATGGCGTGCGCCCGGTCATCGCCAATGGCGCGGACCGGGATACCGGCGGTGGCCCCATGAGAATTACCGCCATCGGTACTATCGCCACCGGCACGATGATTTCGGACCTGTGGTTGGCGGTCTCGTGGCTGGCGTCATCATTTCCGGCATAATCGCGAGCCAGCAGCCTGCGCCCCGCTACCGGTATTACCGCTACAGCGGCGACGCGCATGTCGACTGGTGTCTGCGCAGGTATCGCTCCTACGATATTCGGACCGACACGTTCCAGCCGTATCACGGCCCACGCCGTTACTGTAACTCGCCCTATCGTTGAGGGGCTTTTACGTCCGAGTATCTGCTGCGCCCGGTCCTTGCGGCCGGGCTCCCTTCCGTGTCGGATATGTGAGGAAAACGGCAATCGCGTCGCGCAGCCGGCGCCCGATGCGCTATAAGCGGATGAAAACGGGGACGGGATTCCGCAATTGACGAATGAGGTGACGAACCAGCCGCCGCTCCTGTCGGGCACGAACGCCTGGCGCAGCGATCCCCTCCTGGTTCAGCTGTCGGAGGACTTCTCGCCGGAGGTTCGCAAGGAACTCGACGGCGTCGGCCGCTTCGTCATGTCGGCGGAAGCGCAGGATCTCGCTCGGCTCGCGAATACCGAGACTCCCAAGTTGAAGACGCACGACCGGCAAGGTCATCGTATCGACCAGGTGGAGTTCCATCCGGCCTATCACGCGCTGATGCGACGCTCGATCGCGTCGGGACTGCACTCCTCGATATGGGAGAACGGCGAACACGAGGCGGGTCGCCGCCACCAGGTGAGGGCGGCGCGGTTCTACATGACGGCCGAACTCGAATGCGGCCATCTGTGCCCGATCACGATGACGAGTGCTTCGCTCGCCGCGCTCATGGCGGCGCCGAAGCTTTTCCGCGAATGGGCGCCGCGCGTGACGACCCGCAAGTACGATCCGGCGCAGAAGCCCCCGGTGGAGAAGACCGGCCTCACCCTGGGAATGGGAATGACGGAGAAGCAGGGCGGCACCGACGTGCGCGCTAACACGACGCGTGCCGAGCGTGCCGAGAGCGGCTTCTACCGGATCACCGGGCACAAGTGGTTCATGTCCGCGCCGATGTGCGATGCGTTCCTGGTGCTCGCGCAGGCGCCGGAAGGTCTGTCGTGCTTCCTGCTGCCGCGAATCCTGAGCAATGGCGACAACAACGGGTTCCGCTTCCAGCGGCTGAAGGACAAGCTCGGCAACCGCTCCAATGCCTCGTCCGAGGTTGAGTTCGTCGGGGCCATGGCAGAACTGGTCGGGTCACCCGGGGCAGGCGTGAAGACGATCATGGACATGGTCACGCTGACGCGCCTGGACTGCGCTCTCGCGTCTGCCGGCATCATGCGGGCGGCGTTGTCGGAAGCGGTCCACCATACGCGATACCGCACGGTGTTCGGCAACGTTCTGGTCGATCAGCCGATCATGCAGAGGGTTCTCGCCGATCTTGCGCTGGACGTGGCGGCCGCGACCGCGCTGGCGTTCCGCCTTGCCCGGGCCTTCGACCAGGCGGCGGAGAACCGCGCCGAAGCGGCCTTCGCGAGAGCCATGACGCCGGTCGTGAAATACTGGGTCTGCAAGATCTGCCCGAGCGTGGTCTACGAAGCGATGGAGTGCCTCGGCGGCAACGGGTACGTGGAGGAGGGGCCGCTGGCCCGCTACTTCCGCGAATCGCCCCTCAACGCGATCTGGGAGGGTTCCGGCAACGTCATGGCGCTCGATGTGCTTCGTGTCCTCAAGCAGGCGCCGAGCCTCTTCGACGACGTGGCCGCCGGGTTCGAACGGGACCTTGGTCCCGGCGGGAAGGGGACGTCAGGCGTTCTTCGGGCTGCGCTGGAGGTTGCACAGTCGGATGAGGGATCGGCGCGGATCCTGACCGAACAACTCGCGCTCGCCGCCGCCGCCGCCGAACTTCGAAGGCTCGGGGCGGGCCGGATCGCCGATGCCTTCATCGAGACGCGGCTGGCGGGACAGTGGCGTACCACCTACGGCATGCTCGATTCCCGCCACGACACCCGCATGATCATCGACACGCTCTACCCCGAAGCGATCTGACCGGCGCCTTCCAAGGCGAAGATCGTGTGCCGACATCCATTCGGCCTGTGGATTGCCGTTAACCTTAATGATTGGTTTCGTTTGCTCCGCGCCTCCCGCGGCTCCATCGTCGGGATTGGAACGGAAGAACGATGCGACGGATTCTCGGCATATTCGTACCCGCCTACTGGATGGCCTTCTTCGGCCTTCTGGCGCTTGTCGCCACGGCGGAGGCTACGGGGGAAGTCTTCGTGATCTTCCAGGCGCTTAGCCTGCCCGGCGGTCTGTCGGACAGCCGCATGGAAGCGGGCCCGGTGCTCTCCACGG
The DNA here is from genome assembly GCA_963747465.1 of uncultured Alphaproteobacteria bacterium. Lineage (GTDB taxonomy): Bacteria > Pseudomonadota > Alphaproteobacteria > Rhizobiales > Rhizobiaceae > Aquibium. The sequence continues at coordinate 142,200 of CAVVFC010000001.1, read as the reverse complement.
CGCTGGCATTCGGCTTCACGCTAACCTCGGTACTGTTCCTGTGGATGATGCTCACTGCCCTCGCGCACGTCCGGCGGATACAACGCGATACCGACGAAATTGCCCGGCTGGCCTTCGGGGTGGCCGCGGCGATGATGACCATACTGCTCGCCGTGGGAGCGGGATTTGTGGTTCGCGGCCTTTTTGCGTCAGCTTCGCTGCAACTCCTTGCGCTGCTCGTTTCTTATGTTGCCGTGCAGACGGAACAGCGACGGCATTCGGAGACAGCGCAGACCGGTGGAGGCGATACCGAGATCACGGCGCGTGTCATGGCGATCGGCGCGGCGCACAATTCGATGCTGTCGCGCATATCGCAGCGTCCGGCCAATCCCGGCGAGGAGATCTGACAAGATGAGATATATCCTGCTCTTCTGGGGTCTGCCGATGGGCTTCTTCTGGTCCTGGTACTTCCTTTCGGTCAATGATTTCAGTTTCGGCATGCTGTTCTTCAGCCGGGTGATCCATGACGAGGTTTTCGGGCTCTATGGACAATTCCTGGGCATCGACCCTGCCGCGCTGCCGCCTTTGGTCGCCCGCGCCTGCGTCGTGGACAGCATCCTCATATTTGGCATCCTGGCGTTTCGCCGCCGGCGCGAGATAATCGGCTGGGTCAAGGAGCGGCGCCTGCGCTACCTCGAACGATCGGCTCCGAGTACCTGAAGCCGGTCGAGCACGCCCTGGAGAATGAAGGCCGCGGCTGCCGAATCGATCCGTTCCCCGCGCTTGCGTCGCGATACGTCCATTGAAATCAACGCCCGTTCGGCGGCGACCGTCGACAGCCGTTCGTCCCAGTAGAGGAACGGCAGTTCCGTCAGGCGCTGCATGTTGCGCACGAAGGCGCGACTCGCCTGAACCCGTGGCCCCTCGCTGCCGTCCATGTTGACGGGCAGACCCATCACGATCGCGCCGCACTCTTCCTTCCCGAGGGCCTGAAGCAAACGTTCGGCATCGTGCGTGAATTTCTTGCGCAGGATCACCGCGCGCGGATGCGCGAAACGCAGGCCCTTGTCCGAGACGGCGAGGCCGATCGTCTTGTCGCCGAGGTCGAGCGCGGCCAGGGTCGTCCCGTCCGCGAGCAGGCCGGGGAGTTCTTCGACTGAGATGACCGGCACGGAGCTTGCCCCCTTTCGTTCCTGTTGCATCGCGTTCTATCCTGCCGTCATCCAATCGCAAGGAGGACCAAGTATGAAGATCACCTGGCTCGGACATTCCGCGTTCCGCGTAGAAGCGGGGGAAGCCAAGATCCTGATCGATCCGTTCCTCACCGGAAACCCATCGTGGAACAAGGGCTGGGAAGCCGCCGCCGAAGGCGTGACGCACGTCCTTCTGACACACGGCCACAACGATCATGTCGGCGATGCGGAGGCGATCCTGAAGAAGACGGGAGCGATGCTCGTCGCCAGCTTCGAGATATGCATGTTCCTCGTCGGCAAGGGCGTGGACCAGAACAGGATCAATCCCGGCAACACGGGCGGCACCGTGGACTGCGGCGGCTTCACGACGACCTTCGTTCAGGCGCTGCATTCCTCGTCCTTCGGCGGGGAGGGCGGTCAGAACACCTATTTGGGCAATCCGCTCGGCCTCGTGCTGCATTTCCCCGGCGACAAGACGCTCTACCACATGGGCGACACGGACATCTTTTCCGACATGGGCCTGATCAACGAACTGCACGAGCCCAAGATCGGCCTTGTGCCGATCGGAGACCGCTTCACCATGGGGGGTGCGGTGGCGGCACTCGCCTGCCGGAGGTTCTTCAAGTTCGAGACGGTGATTCCGTGTCATTATGCCTCCTTCCCGATGGTCGACCAGAGCGCGGACAAGTTCGTCTCGGGAATGGAAGGGTCGGGGACCAGGATCGTCACGCCGGCCGTCGGCGAAGCCATCCAGATGTAGTTCACAAGACCAGGAGAAGCGTCGAATGATACGGATAGCGCGCATGATGATCGTCGCGGCGTTGGCGTCGATCCCGGCCGCGGCCATGGGGGCGGAGGACTTCATTTCGGGCGTCTATGCTCCGTCACCGGAACTGTGCGCGGCGGCAAAGACCGGCGGGGTTCAATCGATCTTCGAACAGGGAGACGTGGTGCTGACCGCGCGCGGCATCCTGGGCATCGAGTATCACTGCGATTTCCTTCAGGTGCTCAAGGCCCCCCGCACGCCGGGTTTCGTCGTGACGGCGCTCTGCGAGGAACCGGGGCTCGCGTTCCCCGACGTACTGGCCATCATGCCACGCGGGGAGGGTGAACTGGAATTGTCCTCGACGGCCGACGCGGCCGGGGGAGAGCCGTCGATGAACAGCGGCCTCTATCACCTGTGCGAGGGCGTCGCGGCGCCCTAATCGATGCGGTGTCGTCTTGTGGTCGGGCGTTGCACAGGCATCGCTCGACCGTTATAGCCCGGAGCGGCCTTTCCAAGCCTTTCCGGAGAATTTGATGTCCGTCGATATCGCCACTGTGAAGCGCGTCGCGCATCTCGCCCGCATCGCCGTCACCGACGAGGATGCCGAGCGCATGACGGGGGAACTCAACACCATACTGGGGTTCGTCGAGCAGCTCGACGAGGTGGACGTCTCGGGCGTCGAGCCCATGACCTCGGTCATTCCGATGGAGATGAAGAAGCGGCAGGACGTGGTGACCGACGGGGACAAGGCCGATGACATCGTGGCCAACGCGCCGGCAACCGACGAGAACTTCTTCCTCGTCCCGAAGGTGGTCGAGTAGCTGTCGTGTCCGTTGCGATTTCCATCGAGACCCCGCTGCAGGACGACGTACGCGCGATGGTGGCCGACCTCAACGCATACATGATGCCGCTGACGCCTCCCGAGTTCCAGTTCCAGCTGACGGTCGAGCAGATGGCGGAGCCGACGGTGACCGTTCTGCTCGCGCGTGATGCGAACGGTCGTCCCGTCGGGATGGCGTCCCTCAAGGATCATGGCGACGAACTGGGCGAGGTCAAGCGCATGTACACCCTGCCCGAAGTGCGCGGCCAGCGCGTCGGTTCGCTGCTTCTCCAGCGGATCGAGCAGCTTGCGCGCGAAAAGGCCCTGAACCGGCTCGTGCTCGAGACCGGCGAAGCGGCGGGTTTCGAGCCCGCCTGGCGCGTTTACGAGCGCGCCGGGTACGATGTCTGCGGCGCCGTCCTCGACTACCCCGATTCCGGCTATTCCCGATTCTACGAGAAGAACCTCATCCGATGACCGATCTGACCAGACTGACGATTTCGCAGGCGCGCGAAAAGCTGCGCGCAAAGGAAATCACGGCCGCCGAACTGACGGACGCATACCTTGCAGCCATCGATGCGGCAAACCCGCAGCTCAACGCATACGTCACCGTCACGCACGACAAGGCCCGCAAGATGGCAGCCGCGTCCAACGGGCGGCTGGCGAAGGGCGAGGGCGGCGAACTGGAAGGCATCCCTCTGGGTATCAAGGATCTCTTCGGAACCGAGGGCGTGCACACACAGGCATGCAGCCACGTGCTCGACGGCTTTGAGCCGCGCTACGAATTGACCGTGACGGCGAATCTCTGGGCCGACGGCGCGGTGATGCTCGGCAAGCTCAACATGGACGAGTTCGCGATGGGCTCGTCCAACGAGACGTCCTATTACGGCCCGGTGAAGAACCCCTGGCGTGCCAAGGGGTCGAACCTCGACCTCGTGCCGGGCGGTTCGTCAGGCGGATCGGCCTCTTCGGTTTCCGCCTGGCTCTGCGCCGGCGCGACAGCGACCGACACGGGTGGCTCCATTCGCCAGCCGGCGGCCTTCACCGGCACGGTCGGCATCAAGCCGACCTACGGCCGCTGCTCGCGCTGGGGCATCGTCGCCTTCGCATCCTCGCTCGATCAGGCCGGACCGATCGCGCGCGACGTGCGCGACGCGGCAATCCTGTTGAAATCCATGGCCTCGGTGGATCCGAAGGACACGACTTCCGTCGATCGGCCGGTGCCCGACTACGAGGCGGCGCTCGGGCAATCGATCCGCGGCATGAAGATCGGAATTCCGAAGGAGTACCGCGTCGAAGGGATGCCGGAAGAGATCGAAACGCTCTGGCAGAAGGGCATCGCCTGGATGCGCGACGCCGGCGCGGAGATCGTCGACATATCGCTGCCGCACACGAAGTATGCGCTGCCGGCCTACTATATCGTCGCGCCCGCGGAAGCCTCGTCGAACCTGGCCCGCTACGACGGTGTCCGCTACGGCCTGCGCGTCCCCGGCAAGGACATCGCCGACATGTACGAGAAGACGCGCGCCGAAGGCTTCGGCCGCGAGGTGAAGCGCCGCATCATGATCGGCACCTACGTGCTGTCGGCGGGCTACTACGACGCCTACTATCTCAAGGCGCAGAAGGTGAGGACCTTGATCAAGCGGGACTTCGAGGAGGTCTTCGCAACGGGCGTCGATGCTATCCTCACCCCCGCGACGCCTTCCGCCGCGTTCGGCATCGCCGACCAGGACATGGCCGCCGATCCGGTGAAGATGTACCTGAACGACATCTTCACCGTGACGGTCAACATGGCCGGGCTGCCCGGCATAGCCGTGCCGGCTGGACTCGACGCGAAGGGCCTGCCGCTCGGGCTCCAGCTCATCGGAAGACCGTTCGACGAAGAGACGCTGTTCCGTACCGCGCACGTGATCGAACAGGCAGCGGGCCGGTTCGAGCCGGAAAAGTGGTGGTAGGGTCCGGGACGGGAACATGATCAATGCACCTCGCGTATGGCTGGAAAGGGAGCTAAAGATTTTTGCCGATCGGCTCCCGCCGGGCTCCACGGTCCTAGATGCGGGTGCGGGCGGCAGCCCTATCGAGAGCTCTTCGACCACTGCCACTATGAAGCGACCGACTTCGAACAGGTTAAAAAGCACTACGCTTCCAGCACATATGTTTGCGATCTATCGTCCATACCTGTCGAGGACGGCCGCTTTGATGCAGTCGTGTTCACGCAAGTTATGGAACATCTTCCTGATCCGGCGGCGGTCCTGCGTGAGCTTTCCCGTGTTCTAAAGCCCGGAAAACTGTTGTTCTACACGGGGCCGCTCGTTTATGAAGAGCATGAAGTCCCCTATGACTTCTATCGCTACACGCAATTCGGCGTCCGCCATCTGCTGACAAGTGCCGGCTTTACGGTTGAGGAATTGCGGCCGCTTGACGGAACCCTCTCCACCGTCGCCCATCAACTTCGTTTCATATATCGGTGTCTGCCGTGGAAACCGAGCGACTATGCGCCCGGTATCCTCGGGCTCCTTTTCGCACTGGTGTTTGCGCCGTTCCGACTATTTGCGCGAATGATGGCGGGGTTGGCCGCGCGTGCGGCCGCGAAATCCCGCTACAACCGGGGCGGGATGCCCATGAACTACCTCGCCATCGCCAGGTCCCCCCAGAGTGCGCGGGGATGATTTCCAGCCGTCGTGACCGCTAGCGAGCAGCGGGTTTGCTCGCGATCGGGACAATTGATAGCCTGCCGGCAAAGGTTTGCGGGAGACGAAAAATGTCGGTCGAGGACGCGCAGTTCGCGGATGCTCCTGCAGGTCGTGGCTCCCGCATGACGATCCGGAAGACCGCGGACGGGATCGGCGTCTACAATCCCACCCGGCGCAAGATTGGGATGATCCTGTTCATGATCGTGTGGCTGGCGGGCTGGTCGGTCGGCGAATTCTTCGCCCTGTGGGGGATATTCGGCAGCGGCAGTCCGTTCGCGGTCGATCTGTTCCTCCTGGTGTGGGTCACCGCCTGGACCTTCGGCGGCGTGATCGTGTGGTCGGTCGTCGCCTGGCAACTGTTCGGGGTTGAAAAGCTGTTCCTGATCGACGGCGGAGGGATCGTCACAGAGCGCGGCTTCGGACCTTTCACGCGGCGGAGGGTTTTTCCCGTCGAAAAGGTGACGGAGGTCGGATTGCCTCCACCGGCCGCGAAGAGCGGCGCCGACGGTTTCCTTTCGAAAGGAAAGGTGCGGTTCATGGTCGATGGCAAGCCGGCGGGTTTCGGGATCGAACTCGACGATAAGGAGGCCGAGCAGGTGGTCGACCTCGTCCGCCGCTTCATCGAAAAGCATGGCGCCGCCACCGCGATCACGGAGGCCGACACCTGACGGGGGCTCTTTCTGCACGATATGGACCCGCCGGAGTGACCTGACGTGTTCTTCATCGCATCCAAGTTGTTCTGGTCCGTCGCGAATCCATTGAACCTGACGGCGATCCTTTCCGCGATCGGGCTCGGGCTGCTTCTCGTCGGCTGGCGAAGGCTCGCCACCGCCGCGGTCGCGGCCAGTTTTCTGGTACTTTTCGTTTCGGGTTGGACGTCGCTCGGCGTCATGCTCCTCCAGCCCCTGGAGAAACGGTTCGCCCGCCCTGCCAGCCTGCCGGAGCACATCACGGGCATCGTGGTTCTAGGCGGTGCGTTCGAGGGAGGGATCAACCGCGTGCGGGGCGGATACGAGCTGAACGCGGCGGCGGACAGGTTCGTCGAGACGGCCATCCTGGCGCGGCGATTTCCGGAGGCCAAGGTACTGGTCACGGGCGGTGTCGGCGCACTCTTCCTGGAAGGCGAAGCGGATGCTGATTCCGCGCCGCGCCTGCTTGTGGCGCTGGGTGTCTCGCCCGAACGGTTGATTCTCGAAAACCAGTCACGCAACACCTACGAGAATGCCGTCTTCTCGAAGCGGATGGCCGATCCGCAGCCGGGTGAGACGTGGCTGCTCGTTACATCGGCATTTCACATGCCGCGCTCGATGGGCCTCTTCCGCGAGGTCGGCTTTCCGGTCCTGCCATGGCCGGTGGACTATAGGACCGCCGGCGACGAGGAATTCGGCCTTGCCCGCGACAACGGCTTCGACACCTTGCAGAGCACGGCCATCGCCCTGCGGGAATGGACGGGCCTTTTCGCCTACTGGTTCGTCGGGAGGATCGACGAGATTCTTCCGGCGCCGTCTCCATGACGGAACCCGCGCGCCGGCGAATCGAGGGCAAGTGGCTCCTCCCGAAGCGGTCCGCAGCGAGGCATCGCACCTGTCGCGCCACGCTTTGGCCAAACCCCTTGATAAAGTCTTTCCGACTCCCTGGCGTTAAGCGATTGATAACACTGGACCGCTATGTTGGCGGGGCCAGGATGGGCGCGGAGCGGCCTCGATTCAGCCGCTTTTGGGATTGCGGACAAGGGCGCGAAGGGTTACATGCAGCGCGTGAATGCGGCGCGATCGGTAACAAGAATTCGGCGCGCCGGGGGCAACGCAAATATGGAAAATCATGGACGATAGTGTTCAGAAATCGTGCTGGGGCGTAACTGCCAAGGCGATTTTGGGTTTTGCAGGCATCATCCTCATTGCATGGCTGATTGGTGGCGCAGAAAGCGCCGCGGTCATGGCTGCGGGCTGAGAGCCGAGCCGGCGAACGGGTTTACAGGGCGCGGCAGATGATGCCGCGCCCTTTGCTTTTTCGGACGAGATCGACGGCGTGTCGCTTGCGGAGCAGGGCTGGTCGGCCCGGATAGACCGCATCGGCGGCGAATGGCCGAAGAATGCGATGATCGACACAGCGAAAGTCCCGAATGTTTCTTTCCGTATTCGACCTGTACAAGATCGGCATCGGACCATCGAGTTCGCACACGATGGGGCCGATGACGGCCGCCGCGCGATTTCTGGACGAGATCGAGAACGGCGACTGGCCTCGGCCGAGCGGCGTGGAAGTCGCGCGTATCGGGGCGAGCCTGCACGGTTCGCTGGCGTATACCGGTGTCGGCCACGGGACGGATCGTGCGGTCATCCTGGGGCTCGCCGGCGAAACGCCCACAACCGTGGACCCGGATCGCGTGGACGAAATCCTCGCGCGGATCGCGGCGGAGAAGCGGGTGCATCCGCAAGGGCACGGGGCGTATCTCTTCAATCCGGCGGTCGACCTCGTCTTCGACAAGTCGACGCCGCTACCGGGCCACGCGAACGGCATGGCGTTTGCCGGCTACGACCGCGAGGACCGGCTGCTGCTGCGCCGCATCTACTATTCCGTCGGCGGCGGCTTCGTCGTCTCGGAAGAGGAACTGCAGCGTCTGAAGACGCGCACGGAACCGGAAGCCGGATCCGAGGTGCCATATCCGTTCCGCAACGCCGCCGAAATGCTGTCGATGGCTGCGAGCAGCGGACGTTCGATCGCGGACATGAAACGCGCCAACGAGGAGGCGCATCTCGGCAGCGAGGAACTCGACGCAGGCCTCGACCGGATCTGGACCGCCATGGATGCCTGCATCGAGCGCGGGCTCACCAAGGAAGGCATCATGCCCGGCGGCCTGAAGGTTCGCCGAAGGGCGAAGGTTCTCTATGAGCGGATGCAGCAGGACTGGAAGGAGAATCGGCCGAACCCGCTGCTGGCGAACGACTGGCTCTCGGTCTACGCCATGGCGGTGAACGAGGAGAACGCAGCCGGCGGGCGCGTCGTCACCGCGCCGACCAACGGGGCGGCCGGCGTCGTACCGGCGGTCATCCGCTACTGGCAGCACTTCTTTCCTGAAGCGGACCGCAACGACATCCACGAATTCCTGCTGACGTCGGCCGCGGTCGGCGGCATTATCAAGCACAATGCCTCGATTTCCGGCGCCGAGGTTGGTTGCCAGGGCGAGGTCGGTTCGGCCTCCGCCATGGCGGCGGCCGGCCTCGCGGCAGTGATGGGAGGCACGCCGGAGCAGATAGAGAACGCCGCCGAGATCGCGCTGGAGCATCACCTCGGCATGACTTGTGATCCGGTCGGCGGCCTCGTCCAGGTCCCCTGCATCGAACGCAATGCGCTGGGTGCGGTGAAGGCCGTCACGGCGGCATCGCTTGCACTGAAGGGCGACGGGAAGCACTTCGTACCGCTGGATGCGGCGGTCGAGACCATGCGCCAGACCGGCCTCGACATGAACGAGAAGTACAAGGAGACCAGCCTCGGCGGGCTGGCGGTGAACGTGGTCGAGTGCTGAACCGGCCGCACCTGTGGAGAAGCTGCCTCGCGCATTGACCGGCCACATTCGAACGTTAGACCATCGGCCATGGCTCTCAACCTGGTAAAACTCTGCGTCGGTGCCGACAGTGTGGAGGATCTCGAGAAGTGGATCGAGTTCCGGCGGGACGAGATGCGCCGCGCGGGCGAAAAGCCCGAGCATCGGCACACGACCCGAATGATCCCACGGCGCCGCGACGAACTGCTCGACGGCGGGTCGCTCTACTGGGTGATCAAGGGAAATGTTCAGTGCCGGCAGCGGCTCCTGGACATTCGTCCGTTCACGGACGGCGACGGCGTCGAGCGCTGTCATCTCGTCTTCGATCCGAAGGTGATCGCCACCGACTGGCAGCCGCGGCGGGCCTTCCAGGGATGGCGTTACCTCGTGCTCGCCGACGCGCCGGCGGACGTCGGTCAGGGCAGGGAGGGAATGATGGCACTGCCGTCCGAACTCCGCCGGGAACTGGCCGATCTCGGTCTTCTCTGAACGCGCCCCACTATCGCCGCCTCCGCGTCCGCGGCGCCGTCTCCTTGTCAAAGGCTCCTTCTTGGCAATCCGCCATATCTTGATGCCGGGAGGGAATGAGGGCGTTCTCGCGACGGGGTCGGAGTGCGGAATGTACCTGTCCGGTCTCAAGGGACCTTCAGGCGCAAATTCGCCGAATCCACCAGCCGACCGTTGCTGTTGCCCGACATCTTTGCAAACTGATCCCGTTTCACCGACGTCAGGGAAGCGGCGGACTTGCATCGACGGGACTTGCGCCACATCTTCCCGTGGATGAGCGACGCCAGAACGCCAACTCCGAGCCCGCGGAAGACACCCGCCGAACCGACGAAGTCCAGCGGCGGGGACGTCGTCGCCTTTCTCGAGCAGGTGAAGGCGCTCCGTGCCGTGTCGGGTGGAGCGAAGGGTCGGCTGGTGCTCGCGATCGACGCCACCCTGAGCCGGCAGCCTACCTGGGATCTCGCCTGCCGCCTGCAGGGTGAAATGTTCGAGGCGGTCGGGAAGACCGGAAGGCTCAGCGTCCAGCTCGTCTATTTCCGCGGCTTCGGCGAGTGTCGGGCCTCGAAATTCGTCGCCGACACCGGCGAGCTTGCCCGGATCATGACCAGGATCGATTGCCGAGGCGGGCACACCCAGATCGGCAAGGTTCTCTCGCACGCGATCAAGGAGAATGCGCGCTCCAAAATTGACGCGCTCGTCTACATTGGCGACGCGATGGAGGAGAAGGTGGATGACCTTGCCGACAAGGCGGGGCAACTGGGCCTGCACGGCGTCCCGATCTTTCTCTTCCAGGAGGGGCGCGACGCGGGCGCGGAGGCAGCCTTCAGGGAAATCGCCCGCCTTTCGCGTGGGGCGTGGTTCCGTTTCGATCGCGGGTCGGCCGCCACCCTGGCGCGGCTCCTGTCGTCGATAGCCGTGTTCGCCACGGGCGGGTTGACCGCGCTGGAGGCACGCGGAAGCGATTCGGACCGGCTGTTGCTCGAAAACCTCGGCGGACGCCGTCGCGGACCGGACCGATGACGTTCATGTTCTATGCGACCGCAGTTGTCGTGATCGCATTCCTGCTGACACTTGCGTTCGTTCGGGCCGATGCCGCCAAGGTCGCCGGAGCCATCAGTCTGGCGGGTCCGCTTGCCATAGGCCTGGGCGGAGTGGCGATGCTTCTTGTGGGTCGCGCGGGGCTCGCCGGGGTGGCGTTCTCGGTCGCCGCGGCCTGGTACATGTCCGCCCGCTCGCGGCGGCCTTCCAGCCCGTCACCCGGCAAGAAGTCGACGGTTCGCACGGCGGCGCTGGAGATGGAACTGGACCACGACACGGGCGCGCTCGAGGGAGTGGTGCTCGCAGGTCGCTACGAAGGCCGGATTCTCGGCACCCTCGGCAAGGAGGACCTCGTCGCACTCCACGCCGAACTGTCCGGAGACGGGGAGAGCCTACAGTTGCTGGAAGCCTATCTTGACGGCCGGCTTGCCGGATGGCGTGAAGGCGCGGACCCGGATGCTGGCCGGCGGGAGCGAGCAGCGCCAGGCACGGGCGCCATGACTAAGCAGGAGGCCTACCAGATCCTTGGTCTTGAAGCGGGAGCCAGTACGGCCGACATCCGACAGGCGCATCGCCGCCTGATGAAGAGCCTGCACCCCGACCTCGGAGGGTCCGACTTTCTTGCGGCGCGGATCAACGAAGCCAAGGATGTCCTGCTGGATAGTCATGAAAGATAGCTCCGTCGACACAGTTACAATTCCGGGAGACCGGGGCCGATGCGCCCCGGATTTTCTGGCCTACTGCTGCTGGACCGCGTAGCAGTCGATCTTCTTCTTCTTCAATGCCGAACAGGCGTCCCAGGCGGCCGTCTTGGTGGTGAAGCCGCCGTAGCGCGCGCGGTGATAGACCGAGCCCTTCAGTTCGAACAGTTCGGTAAAGGGTGATGCGCCGCTGAGGATGGAACCTGCCCGCTCGCTGGTGCGGCTGAGCACCGAAAGTGCCTGCTCCTTGCTCGGCGTCGAGGCGACCTGAACGACCCACCCTCCGGCCGGCGTCGAGGCGGTGTTGACCGGATCGATGTCTCCTTCGCCGATGCCTTCTGCAGCGATCTCGGCGACTTCTGCCTGCGTGGGTGTCACGGCAGCCTCGGGTTCGGCGAACGCCGTCACGACCTCGATCGGCTTGGGCCGCGCGTCGGGGGTCGGCACGTCCACCTTCGGCAGCGCAAGGCTCGCGATGGCAATCGGACCGCCCTTGTTGACGATGCGCCCGGCGACGACCGGGCCCGTATCGCGCCTTGAGGCCTTCGGCAGGTATTTCCTGATGAGTTCGGCCATGTGCGCATCGCGGCTGGCGCCTGTGCGACCGCCCATCACCACCGCGACCAGGCTCTTGCCGTCCGTCTTCACCGATGAGACCAGGTTGAAGCCGGCGGCACGGATGTATCCGGTCTTGATGCCATCCACGCCCTTGACGCGGCCGAGCAGCTTGTTGTGGTTGCCCATGCGTTTCTTGCCGAACGTGAACGAGCGCGTGGAAAAATACGCATAGTACTGCGGGTAGTGCTCGCGCAGGGCCATCCCGAGCACCGCCATGTCGTGGGCGGTGGTCGTCTGCTGGTCGTTCGGCAGGCCGGAGGCGTTGCGGAACGTCGTGTCACGCATGCCGAGCTGGCGCGCCTTGGCCGTCATCAGGCGCGCAAACCCGGCTTCGCTGCCGCCGAGCAACTCGCCGACCGCCGCCGCGGCGTCATTGGCCGACTTGGTGACGAGCGAGTAGATGACCGTCTCGATGGTGACCGAACTGCCGGCCCGGACGCCGAGCTTCGTCGGCGGCTGGGCGGAAGCGTGGGCGGAGAAAGGAACCCGCGTCTCCTTGTTGATGCGGCCGGCCTGCATCGCTTCGAAGACCATGTAGAGGGTCATCATTTTGGTCAGCGACGCCGGATAGCGCGGCTCGTCGGCATGCGAGGAAAAGAGGGTCTTGCCCGTGTTGGCATCGACCACGATCGCGGCATACTTGCCGGCATGGGCAGGCATGGACGCCAGCGCAGTCGCGATGCCGAAGGCAACGACGAAAAGGAGATTGGCGGGGGACCAGATCTTTCGGGAATGGGCTGGGCTTGACTGACGCACTGTCACACCTTCGCAAGTCTTCTTATTGGATCGGGCGGTCTGTGCCGCTGTTCATGAACGAAAGGTAGGAGGACGTCGTTACCAATCCGTTTAAGGTAACTCCCTTCCTTCGCGAATCTGGAGGTTTTTTGGCGAATTTTAGCCAATCCCGCGAAGATGCCGTTCGGTCAAGTTGACATTTTGTGCAGTGCACACTAGAAAGTATGCACCGCAAAATCGCGGCTGTTCAGTCACCGCCATCTCCAGGATCCTACCACATGATGCAGTCGTACGAAGACGCCAACAAGCTTGGCAAGGAATTCATGGATACCAGCCTGAAGAGCCTCGCGGCCTTCTCGAAGGGTGCTCAGACGATTACCGCCGAGGCGACCGAGTACTCCAAGAAGTCGTTCGAGTCCGGCAGCGCCGCGCTCGAGAAGCTGTTCGCGTCGAAGTCGCTCGACAAGGCGGTCGAGGTTCAGTCGGACTATGCCCGTCAGGCCTATGAAGCGTTCGTTGCCGAAGCGACGCGGATGGGTGAAATCTATGCCGACATCGCCAAGGGGACGTTCCAGCCGTTCGAATCAGTCATTGCCAAGGCGAAATAAGTTTTCGACTTCGAAGTCGGTATCAGCGCGCGCCGGAAGGCGCGCCGCTAGCCCGGTCGCACACGCGGCCGGGCTTTTTTTTGATGTTTGCGTGTCCGCGACGACGCCATCGGCCAAAAATCCGCTTGCTGCGAATCCCGCCATATTGTCAGCCTGAAAGAAGGCCTTAAAATCTGGAGATGAGCGCCTACATTGAGAAGTCTCTCCGGCGACCGGAACAAAGGACAGGATTTGAAGACGGGTGGGGTAGGCATGGAAATCCACGAAAGGCGGGCGCAGGGCGACGACGAACGTTCCTCGACACCCGGTCGTGGGACGGCGGTCATTACGCGGACCAAGCCGAAAACGAAGAAGCCGAGTCTCTATCGCGTTCTGATTCTGAACGACGACTACACTCCCATGGAGTTCGTGGTGCACATTCTCGAGCGGTTCTTCCAGAAGGATCGGGAGGCCGCCACGCGGATCATGCTCCATGTTCACAATCACGGCGTCGGCGAATGTGGTGTCTATACATTCGAGGTGGCCGAGACCAAGGTGTCTCAGGTCATGGATTTTGCCCGTCAGCATCAGCATCCGCTGCAATGCGTGATGGAGAAGAAGTGAGGTACTGAATGCCGGCTTTCTCCCAAGGCCTGGAACGGGCGCTGCACCAGGCGCTCACCTTTGCCAATGAACGTCATCATGAATTCGCGACGCTCGAGCATCTTCTGCTCTCGCTGGTCGACGATATCGATGCGGCAGCCGTCATGCGCGCCTGCAACGTCGATCTCGACGAACTCCGCCAGACCGTCCTGAACTACATCGACACCGAATGCGACAACCTCGTCACCGGCTACGACGAGGACTCCAAGCCCACGGCCGGATTCCAGCGCGTCATCCAGCGCGCCGTCATCCATGTGCAGTCGTCCGGCCGGGAAGAGGTGTCGGGCGCGAACGTGCTCGTGGCGATCTTCGCCGAACGCGAGAGTCACGCCGCCTATTTCCTTCAGGAACAGCAGATGACCCGCTACGACGCGGTCAACTACATCTCGCATGGCATCGCCAAGCGTCCCGGCGCAACCGAGACCCGTCCTCCGCGCGGCGCCGAGGACGACCAGCCGGGCCAGGCCGGTCCGGAGCCGGAAGAGGGAGGCAAGAAGAAGCAGCAGCAGGACGCGCTGACGGCCTACTGCGTCAATCTCAACGCCAAGGCCAAGTCCGGCAAGATCGATCCACTGATCGGGCGCGCCAACGAGATCAACCGCACCATTCAGGTGCTTTGCCGCCGGTCCAAGAACAACCCGCTCTACGTTGGCGATCCGGGCGTCGGCAAGACGGCGATCGCAGAGGGCCTGGCCAAGCGCATCGTCGAGGGCGACGTGCCTGGCGTGCTCGCCAACGCGACGATCTTCGCGCTCGACATGGGCACGCTGCTCGCCGGGACGCGTTACCGCGGCGATTTCGAGGAGCGGCTGAAGCAGGTCGTGAAGGAACTCGAGGACTATCCGGGCGCCGTCCTGTTCATCGACGAGATCCATACCGTGATCGGCGCCGGCGCGACGTCCGGCGGCGCCATGGACGCGTCGAACCTGCTCAAGCCGGCGCTCTCCTCCGGAGCGATCCGCTGCATCGGGTCCACGACCTACAAGGAGTTCCGGCAGTTCTTCGAGAAGGACCGCGCGCTCGTGCGGCGCTTCCAGAAGATCGACGTCAACGAACCCTCGCTCGACGATGCCATCGCGATCATGAAGGGGCTCAAGCCCTACTACGAGGACTTCCACAAGGTGAAGTTCACCAACGACGCCATCAAGGCGGCGGTGGAGCTGTCGTCGCGCTACATCAACGACCGCAAGCTGCCGGACAAGGCGATCGACGTGATCGACGAGACCGGCGCCTCGCAGATGCTCCTGCCGGAGAGCCGGCGCAAGAAGACGATCAGCGTCAAGGAGATCGAGGCGACCATCGCCACGATGGCCCGCATCCCGCCGAAGACCGTGTCGGCGGACGACGAGAAGGTGCTGGCCAATCTGGAGCAGGAACTGAAGAGCGTCGTCTATGGCCAGGACACGGCGATTACCGCGTTGTCCTCCGCGATCAAGCTCGCCCGCGCCGGCCTGCGCGAACCGGAGAAGCCCATCGGCTCCTACCTGTTCTCGGGTCCGACGGGCGTCGGCAAGACAGAGGTCGCCAAGCAGCTCGCGTCGTCGCTGGGTGTCGAACTGCTGCGCTTCGACATGTCGGAGTACATGGAGCGGCATACCGTGTCGCGCCTTATCGGCGCGCCTCCCGGCTATGTCGGCTTCGATCAGGGCGGACTGCTGACCGACGGCGTCGACCAGCATCCGCACTGCGTGCTCCTGCTCGACGAGGTCGAGAAGGCGCATCCGGACCTGTTCAACATCCTGCTGCAGGTCATGGACCATGGGAAGCTGACCGATCACAACGGCAAGCAGATCGACTTCCGCAACGTGATCCTGATCATGACCACGAATGCGGGCGCCTCGGAAGCCCAGAAGGCGGCGATCGGTTTCGGCTCGACAAAGCGCGAGGGCGACGACGTGGAGGCGATCAACCGCCTTTTCACGCCGGAGTTCCGCAACCGTCTGGATGCGATCATCCCGTTCGGCTCGCTTCCGGTGCCCGTGGTGCATCAGGTCGTGCAGAAGTTCGTCATGCAGCTGGAGGCACAGCTTTCCGAACGCGGCGTCACCTTCGACCTGTCGCAGGAGGCGATCGCATGGCTCGCCGACAAGGGCTACGACGAGCGCATGGGCGCGCGACCGCTGGGCCGCGTGATCCAGGAGCACATCAAGAAGCCGCTGGCCGAAGAAGTGCTGTTCGGCAAGCTCAAGAAGGGCGGCACCGTGCGTGTCACGGTGGAGACGAAGGAGGGCGGCGCGACCGGCCTGAAGCTCGAAACGATCGCCGACGAGACGCCGGTGAAGCCGAAGAAGGAGAACCCGGAAGGGCAGCCCGCTCTTCGCAAGCCGAAGGCCAAGCGGGAAAAACCGGTGAAGGCGGCTGCAAAGCCGAAGCCCTCGCGAGACAAGGATGCGCCGAAGCGCAGCCTCGTCCCGCAGCTGCCTCGCAAGAGCTGAGGTCCTTCGGCATCATCCGTTCTGACATGCGCGGCCCGGCGGCTACATTGCCCGCCGGGCCGTTTCCTTGTCCTGCTCCCCAGCTGATCGTGTAGACTTCCGCTGGCGCAAAAAGCGGGTGCAGGCTGGCTTCGCCAAAGTCGGGGGGCCTGTGATAGGCGCGCATCATGATCGAGAATGAAACCCGGAATTCGGCGGGTGCCGCGGGGCAGGGGCGGCGCTGGTTCCTGCGCGGCGCTGTGACCGCGTTCTCGATCCCGGGACTGATCCTTGCCAGCGCCTTCGTCGGATTTGCCGGACTGGCCAAGGAATCCGGCCTCACCGTTTACGAGACGGTGTTCATGACCGGGATCATATGGGCGCTGCCGGCCAAGGTCGTGCTCATCGGGGCGATCCTGTCGAAGTCGTCGCTTCTGGCAGCAGCGTTCGCGGTTGCGCTGTCGTCGGTTCGCCTGATGCCGATGGTGGTGGCGCTGGTTCCGGAGATGCGGGTCGAAAAGACCCGTCCTTGGGTGCTCTACGCCTTGTCCCACTTCGTCGCCGTGACCTCATGGGTCCTGGCGCTGGACCGCTTCCGGAACGTCCCGCCAGAGATGCGCACGACCTTCTACGCAGGTCTCGGGGGGACACTGGTGCTGGGCAACATGCTCGTCGTCACGGTCGTCTATCTGCTTGCCGAGCGGCTGCCGGAAGCGGCATCGGCGGCTCTGTTCCTGCTGACGCCGATGTATTTCCTGACGTCGCTGTGGGGCTCGGCGCGGGAGAGGGCCGCGCATGTGGCCATGGTGCTCGGTCTTGGGCTGGGGCCGCTGTTTCACGTGCTGGTGCCCGGTTTCGATCTTCTGGCCGCCGGCGTGCTCGGCGGCGCGGCGGCCTATCTCTGGCACCGGCATGCCCGCCGGAGGCGTGGGGCATGAGCTTCGACAGCATCGATGCCTGGTGGTGGCCCTTTCTGTTCATCCTGATCGCGGGGTGGCTGGCAACCGATGCGTGGCGCTTCCTCGGCGTCTATCTGGGCGGGCGGATCTCGGAGGAATCGGACATTCTCGTGCTGGTGCGCGCAGTCGCCACCGCGCTCGTTGCCGCCGTCATCGCGAATCTGGTGCTGTTTCCGGGCGGCGCGCTCGCTGATACGCCCATCGTGCTCAGACTGACGGCCGCAGCGGCCGGCTTTGCGGCCTACCTGCTCCTCGGCAGGCGCGTGATCGTCGGCATCGCGGTGGCCGAGGCGGTCTTCGTCGCCGGCTACTTCGCCCTTGGGCTTTGACTCAGGCTTCTCCGAGCGCCGCCCTGATCTTCTCCGCGTTGGCTTCCAGCGCCGCCCTGTCGGCCATCTCGCCGGTGTGCGGCCTCAGCGATACGCCTTCGTGCCGCGGCAGCACGTGGACGTGCAGGTGGAAGACGACCTGTCCTCCGGCACTCTCGTTGAACTGCTGGACGGTGACGCCATCGGCCGAAAACGCCTTCATAACGGCGCGGGAAAGCTTCTGAACGGTCCGCATGACCGCGGCGAGGCTGTCAGGCTCGACGTCGAGGATGTTGCGCGACGGCTTCTTCGGGATGACGAGGCAGTGGCCGTCGGTGCGCGGCATGATGTCCATGAGGACGAATGTCTCGGCATCCTCGTAGAGCTTGTAGCAAGGGATCTCCCCGCGCAGGATCTTGGCAAATACGTTCGCGTCGTCGTAGGCGCTCTGGCTCATATGTCCCTCGTGCGGTGCGTATTCAGGCCCGCATGTTTCGTCGCTAGGATGCGCGGCGTCAACCTCGCGGCGGGCGACGGAGAACGATCATGAACTACGTCTTCCTGGGGGTCGCCATCGCCTTCGAGGTGCTCGCCACGACGGCGCTCAAACAATCGCACGGCTTTACGCGGCTGTGGCCCTCGCTGGTCACCGTCGCAGGCTATGCGCTGGCCTTCTATTTCCTGTCGCTGCCTCTGAAGGTCCTGCCGGTCGGCGTCGTCTATGCCGTGTGGTCGGGTGTCGGAATACTCTTCATCACCGCGATCGGCTGGTTCTGGTTTCGCCAGACCCTCGACATGGCGGCGATCGTGGGAATCGCTCTGATCCTTGCCGGCGTCCTGATCGTGAACCTGTTCTCGAAGACCGTCGCCCATTAGGACTTAGCCCTTCCGGAAAGGCCCCCGTTCCTCCAGGTATTCCCCCATGACGGCGACCTCCGCCCGTTCGTGCACGAGATAGTCGGCGACGGCCCGGCGGAGGCCGGGGTGGGCGAGATAGTGCGCCGAATGGGTGATGACCGGAAGATAGCCGCGCGCGAGCTTGTGCTCGCCCTGGGCGCCGGCTTCGACCACTTTCAGTTTTCGGTCGATCGCGAAGTCGATCGCCTGGTGATAGCAGACCTCGAAATGCAGGAACGGGTGGTCCTCGACGCATCCCCAGTTGCGGCCGAAGAGCGTGTCACCGCCGATGAAGTTGATGGCACCGGCGATGAAGCGGCCGTTGCGCCTGGCCATGACCAACAGGATGTCGTCCGCCATCCGCTCGCCGATCAGCGAATAGTAGCGGCGGTTGAGATAGGGCCGGCCCCATTTGCGGCTGCCGGTGTCCATGTAGAAGCGGAAGAAATCGTCCCAGACGGCTTCCGTCAGGTCCGGTCCGGTCAGCCACTCGACCGTCACGCCGTTTTCCAGTGCGGTGCGCCGTTCCTTCTTCAGCGCCTTGCGCTTGCGCGATGCCAGAGAGCCGAGGAAATCGTCGTACGACCCGTAGCCCTCGTTGAAGAAGTGGAACTGCTGGTCGTGGCGGTGAAGGAACCCCGCTTCCTCGAGGGAGGCGGCTTCCGCTTCGGGCGCGAAGGTCACGTGGGCCGACGACACGCCGAGCCGATCCGTCAGCGCCTTCAGCCCGGCTGCGAGCCCTGCGCGGGTGGCGCTCTCGTCGGCGCCGCGCCGGACGAGCAGGCGCGGACCGGTCGCGGGCGTGAACGGAACGGATGCCTGGAGCTTGGGGTAGTACTGGCCTCCGGCGCGCTCGAAAGCATCGGCCCAGCCGTGGTCGAACACGTATTCGCCCTGACTGTGCGATTTCAGATAACATGCCACGGCGCCCAGCAGGGACCCGTCCGGCGCCTCGAGCCGCAGGTGCTGCCCCTGCCATCCGGTGGCGCGGACGGCACAGCCGGCATCTTCCAGTGAAGACAGGAAGTCGTAGGAGACGAATGGATTGTAGGGCGTGACGTGATCGGAACGCGAGGTTCCGGAAAGCTGGCTCCATTCCTCGCGCGTGAAGCCGGTCATCGACGGCACCACGCGGATCACGAATTCGCCCTTGTCCAAATTCACCCCGCCGCCTTTTTCGCACGCATCGAAGCAAAGATATTGCAGCGCAAACTGGATGCAAGGCGGCTGGAGCGTATGACCCGGTCAGGCGCCCGGATCGAACCCCTCGAAGGTCATCTGATCTGCGTGTGCGAACGTCTGGCGGACATCGTTCTGGTTCCGGACCGTCCAGGTGATCACCGGCAGTGAAAGCTTCTCGCGCACGAAGGTGACGAACGGATTGGGCAGGTCGAAAACGCCATAGGACACGAAAGACACGGCATTCCCCAACATCGAGAAGTGCGCCTCCAGGTCCTGCGGTTTCGTGCCGTTGGCCGTGAGGCCGCACGCAATTCCCTCGGCGTCCGCTGCGAACTGCCGCACCAGCCAATGATCGAACGACATCAAGGCAGCCTTGCCCGAGTAGCCGCGCAATTGCTCCGCCACCTTCGCGACGAGCCCATCGTCATGTCCCGGAACGCCCTTGAGTTCGATCACCAGCGGGACTCGGCCGGCCACGTGCTCAAGCATCTGCGCCAGCGTCGGCGGATGGTCTGCGGTCCCGCCGATCCGCAGGGCCGACATCTCCGCCGCCGTGCGCTGCCAGACCAGGCCGTCCGTTCCGGTGAGGCGGTCCAGCTTTTCGTCGTGGAAGCCCACCGGCACGCCGTCGGCGGCCAGGTGCACGTCGCACTCGATGGCGAAGTCCTTCTCTATCGCAGCTTCGAACGCCGGGAGCGTGTTCTCCCACCGGGTCTTGTTCAGATCGTGATAGCCGCGGTGCGCGATCGGGCGCTGCGTCAGCCAGGAAAGATTGGTCATGCTCGGTTCTCTTGGAGGGTTCAGGCGATCTCGAGGATCGCCTCGATCTCGACCGGGGCATTCATGGGCAGGGATGCCATGCCGACGGCCGACCGAGCGTGTTTTCCGCGGTTGCCGAGCGCTTGGGCGAAAAGGTCGGACGCACCGTTGGCGACGAGATGCTGTTCGGTGAAATCGGGTGTCGATGCGACGAAGACCGTGATCTTCACCAGCCGCGCGATCTTCCCGAGGTCTCCGGTCGCAGCCTTGGCCTGCGCGAGGATGTTGATGGCGCAGAGCCTGGCCGCATCCTTTCCCTCAGAGGTGTCGAGATCGCGGCCCAGCAGGCCGGTGGCCGCCAGTTTTCCGTCCTTCAGCGGAAGCTGCCCCGCCGTGAAGAGCAGCGAACCGGAGCGGGAGTAGGGGGTGTAGTTCGCGGCGGGTGCGGCCGCGGGCGGCAGGGAAATGCCCATGGATTTCAGGCGCGCTTCCACCGATTCTGTCATTTGCTGGCTCCGGTTATGCGTGGGGTGGCGGTTTAGGCGCGCAATCTGCTATTTTCGCCTCGCTTGCGCCACGAGTTTTTAATTACCGTAGCGAAGAATCGAACCGGCGCTCAAGCTGGATCTGACTGGAGCCTGCCTCATGCGCATCCTGCGCCCGTCCGTTCTCCTTCTCTCAATTCCGGCCGGATTGCTCGCGCTTCCCGCTTCCGCGCAGCCGTTCCTCGCGCCGCACCGGGCCGTCTATGACATCGCTCTTCAGGATGCGAGCGACCGGTCCGGCATAACCGGAATCAACGGCCGCATGGTCTACGAGTTCAACGGTTCCGAATGCGAAGGTTATACGGTGACGTTCCGCTTCGTGACGCGGATCGATACGGCCGAGACGTCTCGGTTGACTGACCAGCAGACGACGACATACGAAGATGCCGAGGGGGATTCCTTCGACTTCGCCACCAAATCCTTCATCGACAATGCACTCGACAAGGAGATTCGTGGCACCGCCCATCGGGAGCAGGAATCGACCGTGGTCGACATCGACAAGCCGCAGGACAACGAGGTGACCCTCGACCGCACGCAGTTCCCGACCGAGCATCTGGTGGAACTGATCCGCAAGGCGGAAGCCGGCGAGACCTTTTACGAGACCAATCTGTTCGATGGGTCCGAAGATGCCGACCGGATCATGACGACGACCATAATCATCGGCAAGCAATCGAAGACGTCGAGCGATGACCAGGAGTTCCAGGCCGCCAAGTCGATCTCGACGGAGAAGTTCTGGCCGGTTTCGATCGCCTATTTCGACCAGTCCGAGGAGAGCGGGGAGGAGCTTCCCGACTACCGGATCGATTTCAAGCTGCATGAAAACGGCATCACGCGCGACCTCGTGATGGATTACGGCGATTTCTCCATGAAGGGGAAGCTCGTCGATCTCGCCGTGTTCGAACAGCCCAAAGGCTGCACGCGCCAGAACTGAGGATGGCGGTCTATGTCGACAAGCCGATCTGGTTCTGGGCCGGGCGGAAATGGTGTCACCTGATTGCCGACGACGTTCATGAACTGCACCGGTTCGCTGCCAGGCTCGGGTTGACGATCCACTCCTATCAGGGGCCGCCCAGGACGGCGGCGCCGCATTACGACATCACCGGTACCGAGCGCAGCCGGGCTCTGAGCCTTGGAGCGGTCAGCGCGAGCAGACAGGAAATCGTGGCCGTCTACCGCCGCGTCCGGGTGAAGAACGGCAAGGTGCGCAAAGCGTCCTGACGCAAGCCGGCCTTCGGGAACGCGGCAGGCTTGCAATATCCTTGGAAATCCCCTATCTGCGCGACCATTCCACACACGGACCTTGGTGTCTGTCCGGGAGAAATCCGGCGGGAACCTCCGGTGGCGTGACCTGAACCCAGGCTCGTCGACGGTCCGTGGAGGCTTGAACCGGAAAGGATTAGACATGGCTCTGCCTGATTACAGCATGCGCCAGCTGTTGGAAGCTGGTGTTCACTTCGGCCACCAGACCCACCGCTGGAACCCGAAAATGGCGCCCTATATCTTCGGCGCCCGCAACAACATCCACGTCATCGACCTGTCGCAGACGGTTCCGCTGCTGCACCAGGCGCTGAAGGTCGTGTCCGACACGGTTGCCGGCGGAGGCCGCGTGCTCTTCGTCGGCACGAAGCGCCAGGCTTCGGAAATCGTGGCCGATGCCGCGCAGCGTTCGGCCCAGTACTTCGTCAACGCGCGCTGGCTCGGCGGCATGCTGACCAACTGGAAGACGATCTCCAATTCGATCCAGCGCCTGCGCAAGCTCGACGAACTGCTGTCGGGAGAGGCCCAGGGCTTCACCAAGAAGGAGCGCCTCAACCTCGAGCGCGAGCGCGAGAAGCTCAACAAGGCGCTGGGCGGCATCAAGGACATGGGCTCCACGCCGGACCTGATGTTCGTGATCGACACCAACAAGGAAGCGATCGCCATCCAGGAGGCCAAGCGTCTCGGCATCCCCGTCGTGGCGGTCATCGATTCGAACTGCGATCCGGACCAGATCGACTATCCGATCCCGGGCAACGACGATGCCGCGCGCGCGATCTCGCTCTACTGCGACCTGATCTCGAAGGCGGCCATCGACGGCATCGCTCGCCAGCAGGGCGGAATGGGCGTGGATATCGGCGCTGCCGAGGAGGCTCCCGCCGAACCTGCGCTGGAAGGCCAGGTCTGATCGGCTTCTTCCGAGTAATGCCCGCCCCGCAATAGCGTGCGAGGCGGAAGGCGCGGCCGCCCGGGCCGCGCCGGTTTAGTGAAATCACTTTGCCCGACAGCGCCGCGCCGCATTTGGCCGCAGCCGGACCGGGACATGGACGAGAGGTTGCAATGAGCATTTCCGCTTCCCAGGTCAAAGAACTCCGCGAGATGACCGGCGCGGGCATGATGGACTGCAAGACGGCGCTGACCGAGACGAACGGCGACATGGAAGCGGCCGTCGACTGGCTGCGCGCCAAGGGTATCTCGAAGGCCGACAAGAAGTCCGGGCGCACCGCGGCCGAAGGCCTGATCGGCGTCGCTTCGGATGCTTCGAGTGCGGTGGTGGTCGAAGTCAATTCGGAGACCGACTTCGTGGCGCGCAACGAAGCTTTCCAGGAGATCGTGCGCAACGTCGCCAACGTGGCGCTGTCGAGCGACGGCGCCGTCGAGTCGGTCGGCGCCGCTTCGTATCCGAGCGGCGGCAAGAGCGTGAACGACACGATCAAGGATGCGATCGGTACGATCGGCGAGAACATGAGCCTGCGCCGTTCGGCCAAGCTCGGCGTCTCTTCGGGGGCAGTCGCGACCTATGTCCACAACGCGGTCGCCGACAGCCTCGGCAAGCTCGGCGTTCTGGTCGGCATCGAAACTTCCGGCGATGCCGAGGCCGCGCGTGCCTTCGCGCGCCAGGTGGCGATGCACGTTGCCGCGACGAACCCGCTCGCGCTGACGCCGGAACAGGTCGACAAGGCGGCGGTCGATCGCGAGAAGGCGATCTTCACGGAGCAGGCGCGCGGCTCCGGCAAGCCCGACAACATCATCGAGAAGATGGTGGAAGGGCGCCTGCGCAAGTTCTACGAGGAGGTCGTGCTCCTGAAGCAGGCCTTCGTCATCAACCCGGACATGACGGTCGAGCAGGCTCTGAAGGCTGCCGAGAAGGACATCGGTGCGCCGGCCAGGCTGACCGGTTTCGTGCGGTTCGCGCTGGGCGAAGGCATCGAAAAGGAAACCTCAGACTTCGCCGCCGAGGTGGCCGCGGCCGTCAAGAAGTAAGGTTTCCAGCTCTCCGATACAGCGACGGGGCGCCGCGTGACATCGCGGCGCCCTTCGTGTATCGCAGACCCGCCCACCCCCGCAGAAGAGGTCGAGATGCCCGCCCAGCCATTGTATCGCCGCGTGCTCCTGAAGGCTTCCGGCGAGGCGTTGATGGGCGAACAGGGCTTCGGGATCGACGTATCGGTGGTCGACCGCATCGCCTCCGACATTGCCGAGGCGCGTTCGCTCGGTGTCGAAGTGGGTGTCGTGATCGGCGGTGGAAACATCTTCCGTGGCGTCGCGGTGGCCTCCAAGGGCGGCGACCGGGTGACCGGCGACCACATGGGCATGCTGGCCACGGTCATCAACTCGCTGGCATTGCGCACTTCCCTCATCAAGATCGGGGTCGATGCGGTGGTTCTTTCGGCGATCGCGATGCCGGAACTTTGCGAGAGCTTCTCGCAACGGCAGGCGACGGCGTACATGAATGCCGGCAAGGTGGTGATCTTCGCGGGCGGCACCGGCAATCCGTTCTTCACCACCGATTCGGCCGCCGCGCTGCGCGCTGCGGAAATCGGCGCCGACGCGCTGTTCAAGGGTACCCAGGTCGACGGGGTCTACACGGCCGACCCGAAGAAGGACCCGACGGCCGAGCGTCTCGAACGCCTCAGCCACCACGAAGTGCTCCAGAAGGGGCTGGCGATCATGGACACGGCCGCCATTGCACTTGCGCGCGAGAACAACATACCGATAATCGTCTATTCCATACACGAGAAGGGCGGATTTGGAGCGATTCTGAAGGGAGAAGGCCGCTGCACGATCGTGGCGGATGCGTGAAGCGTCCGCTGGCGTCGCGGCCGCAGTACGGAGCCACGACATGAGTACGTCTTACGATTACAATGACCTGCAACGGCGCATGGACGGAGCGATAGGCTCGTTCAAGTCCGACCTCGCGTCGCTGCGAACCGGACGGGCGTCCAGCAATCTCCTCGACCCGATCATGGTTTCCGCCTACGGCTCGCAGATGCCGGTCAATCAGGTGGCGACGGTCACCGTGCCGGAACCGCGCATGATCTCGGTATCCGTGTGGGACAAGCAGATGGTCGGAGCGGTGGATCGCGCGATTCGCGAATTCAACCTCGGCTTCAACCCGATCGTCGACGGTTCCAATCTCCGCATTCCGCTGCCGGAGCTGAACGAGCAGCGGCGAAAGGAATTGGTAAAGATCGCGCATCAGTATGCAGAGCAGGCACGCGTCGCCGCCCGTCATGTCCGCCGCGATGGCATGGACAATCTCAAGAAGGCGGAAAAGGACGGCGATTTGAGCCAGGACGACGTGCGGACGCGGTCGGAGAAGGTGCAGAAGCTGACCGACGACACCATTTCCGCGATTGACGCTGCACTGGCTGAGAAAGAAGCCGAGATCATGCAAGTCTGAAGCGTGGCAGCACCTCGGCGGTCGGAAGGAAACATGTCTAAACCCGCGCATATCGGGATCATCATGGACGGCAACGGCCGCTGGGCGACGGCCCGCGGCCTGCCGCGCGCCGCGGGTCACAGGGCCGGGGTGGAAGCCTTGCGCAAGACCGTCCGCACTGTCGGCGACCAGGGCGTCCGATGGCTCACTGTCTATGCCTTCTCCTCGGAGAACTGGACCCGCCCGCCGACCGAAATCAGCGATCTGATGGGCCTCCTGAAGCTCTTCATCCGCCGCGATCTTGCCGAACTGCACCAGAACGGCGTGCGGGTGCGCATCATCGGCGATCGCAAGGGCCTTGCTCCCGATATCCGCAACCTGCTGGAAGAGGCCGAGGCCCTGACGGCCGACAACACCGAGATGACGCTTGTCATCGCCTTCAGCTACGGTGCGCGCGACGAGATCGCGCGGGCGGCGGCGAAGATCGCCCGCATGGCTTCCGAAGGCGAGATTTCCTGGAGCCAGGTGACGGCCGAGACGTTTGCAGCGTTTCTGGACACCGCAGGCATGCCGGACCCGGATCTGATCATCCGCACGGGTGGCGACCAGCGCCTGTCGAATTTCCTTCTTTGGCAGGCAGCTTATGCCGAACTGGTTTTCCTGCCGTGCTATTGGCCCGACTTCGGCGAACAGCACCTGGCGGAAGCGCTGCGTGTCTTCGAAGGTCGCGATCGCCGGTTCGGGGGCGTCGCCGCGCGAGACGTGGCATCTTGACCCCGGCTCGCGGGCGATCAGGGCTTACATGACGAGCAATTTAAGATTGCGCATCGTTTCCGCGGTAGTCATGGCCGCGATTGCGCTTGCGTTGACCTGGCTTGGCGGATTGCCCTTCCGCGTTCTGGCTGTTCTCGCAGGCCTCGCGATTTATCTGGAATGGGCGCAACTCTCGGGCGTGTCCGCCAGGCGGCCCTACTGGACGGTCTGCCTTGCGGCCTTGGCAGTTCCACTGCTCCTGATCGTCTTCGGCACCACTCCTCCTGTCACGCTCGCCGCAGTTGGCCTGGCCTTCGTCATTGTGCTGGCCGCGGGTGGCTTTGCCGGACAGTCCCGGTGGGGCGCCTTCGGTCTGCTCTACGCAGCGCTCCCGCCGTTCGCGATGGCGGGGATCCGCGGCGATACCTGGGCTGGGTTCGTCGCCATCATCTTTCTCTTCGCCGTCGTCTGGGCCACCGACATTTTCGCCTATTTCATCGGGCGGGCGATCGGCGGTCCGAAATTGGCGCCCGCGATATCGCCCGGCAAGACATGGAGCGGTGCCATCGGCGGGGCAGTCTGCGGAATCCTGGCAGGCGTTGCCGTCGCTTCGGCATTCCGGCTCGATTCGATCGTTGCGCTGGCAATCATCTCGCTTGTTCTCTCCGTCGTCTCCCAGGTCGGCGACCTGTTCGAATCGTGGATCAAGCGCCGTTTCGGCGCCAAGGATTCCTCGTCTTTCATTCCCGGCCATGGCGGCCTCATGGATCGTCTGGACGGGCTTGTGGCTGCCGCGCTGGCACTGTACGTCATCGGCTGGCTGGTCTCCGGTGCCGCGAACCCGCCGGCGGCGCTGTTCGGTCACTGACGAGACCGCCACGCAATCGCCCGTTTTTCTGGTTCACTCCAGGAACCGTTTCTGAAGCAGCAACCGGATATCCATCTTGGGCGAATTCCTCACTTCCATCTTCAGCACCGACGGCCTGCTTGTGGGAACGCTGGTGCCATTCGTCTTCGTGTTGATGGTCGTCGTTTTCGTTCACGAGATGGGCCACTACCTCGTCGGGCGCTGGTGCGGGATCGGGGTCAGCGCATTTTCGATCGGGTTCGGGCCCGAACTCGTGGGGTTCAATGACCGGCATGGGACGCGGTGGAAGCTGTCGGCGGTTCCGCTGGGCGGTTACGTCAAGTTCGTCGGCGACATGAACGCCACGAGCCAGCCCGATCACGCCGACCTGGAAGCGCTCAGTGCCGAGGACCGGATGCGCGCGTTCCATCTGCAGTCGGTATGGAGGCGTTTCGCCACCGTGCTGGCGGGGCCCGTGTTCAACTTCCTCCTGACCATCGCCGTCTTCGCGGTGATGTTCTCGATCTACGGCCGCTACGTCGCCGAGCCGATGGTGGCGGAAGTCCGGCCGGACAGTCCGGCCGAAGCCGCGGGGTTCATGCCCGGCGACCGTTTCGTGATGGTCGATGGCAACCGCGTGGAGACCTTCGGAGACGTGCAGCGCTACGTCACCGGACGGACCGGCGACCCCATGAACTTCATCATGCTGCGGGATGGCAAGGAAATCGCGCTCACCGCTACGCCGGAGCTCATGGAGCAGACGGATGCATTGGGCAACGTGGTCCGCGTCGGCGTGATCGGCGTCGTCAATAACCAGGAAGTCGGCCAGCCGCGGGTCATCGAATATGGGCCGGTCGAAGCGTTGGGCGAGGCCGTCGCCGAGACCGGAAACATCATTGCTCGCACCGGTCTGTTCCTGAGACGATTCGTCATTGGCCGGGAGGACCGCTGCCAGCTCGGCGGTCCGGTGAAGATCGCCGACATGGCGGGCAAGGCCGCAGCCATGGGATTCGAATGGCTGGTGCAGTTGGTCGCGCTGCTTTCGGTCGGCATCGGCTTCCTGAACCTGCTGCCAATTCCGCCGCTGGACGGCGGCCATCTTCTATTCTATGCCGTCGAGGCCGCACGCGGAAAACCCGTCTCCGAACGGGTCATGGACGTGTTCTATCGCGCCGGTCTGCTGCTCGTGCTCGCCTTCATGGGGTTCGTCTTCTGGAACGACATCTTCGGCTGTTGAGGCGATCCGGGGCGGTGGGCTATGTGGTTGGATTGACGGAGTATTTACCATGAGGGGAAAAGGCGTGACGGGAATGCCACGCTGTCGCGGATAGTGAATTCATATTAACCAGAAGCCTTGCGTGTATGGAGAATCCGGGTCATACGGGAGTCGGTCACGATCGACAGTCCGGTTTCTCGCCGTGGGGACTACGAGAACAAGGTAATCAAGCCCGATGAAGGCAGTTAGTAAATTTGTGGGTGCTGTTTCCGCACTCGCCCTCTCGACCGGCTTGGTCGCGTCAGGTTCAGCCGCAATCCAGCTCGCCGCGATTTCCGTTGCGCAGGCTGCTGTCGTGAGCAGCATCGACGTACGCGGGAATCAGCGTGTCGATTCGGGGACGATCCGCGAGTATGTCGGCATCCAGCCGGGCAGGAGCTTCGGACCGGCCGACGTCAACGAGGCGGTCAAGACGCTTTTCGGTACCGGGCTGTTCTCGGACGTTCGCATCAACCAGGTGGGTTCGACGCTGGTCGTCGAGGTCGACGAATATTCGATCGTCAACGCCGTGATCTTCCAGGGCAACAAGAAGATCAAGGACGCCGATCTCGCAAGCGCAGTCCAGCTCAAGCCGCGCAGCACCTATTCCCAGGCGGCGCTGGACGCCGACATCGAGGCCGTGCGTCAGGCATACAGCCGCGTCGGACGCGATGATGCCACCGTCAGCGGCCGGATCATGGATCTCGGCGAGAACCGCGTGAACGTGATCTTCGAGGTCGTCGAAGGCGGGCGTACCAAGATCGCCAACGTCACTTTCGTCGGCAACAACGCGTATGGTGACGGCCGTCTTCGTGAGGTCATCACCACGAAGCAGTCGAACCTCCTCTCCTTCCTTTTCCGGAATGACGTCTACAGCGAGGACAGGCTCCGTGCCGATGAGGAGGCCCTGCGGCGCTTCTACTACAACAGGGGCTACGCGGACTTCCGCGTGATCTCGTCCTTTGCCGAACTCGACGAGGCCAAGAACGAATACACCGTCACCTTCACCATCGAGGAAGGGGAGCGGTACACATTCGGTGACATCTCGGTCGAAAGCACGCTCGAGGGCGTCGATGCGGACTCGCTGAACGCCCAGATCGAGACGCGTTCCGGGAAGGTCTACAGCGCCGAGAATGTGGAAGACACGATCATCGGGCTGACCGAGGAAGTCGTCGGCCGTGGCTATGCCTTTGCGCAGGTCACTCCGCGCGGCGACCGCAATTTCGAAAATCGCACCATCTCCGTGGTCTATTCGGTCGATCAGGGTCCCCGCACCTACGTCGAGCGCATCGAGATCCGCGGAAACGATCGTACGCGCGATTACGTGATCCGGCGCGAGTTCGACGTGAGCGAGGGCGACGCCTTCAACCAGGTGCTCATCCAGCGCGCGAAGCGCCGGCTTGAGCGGCTCGATTACTTTCAGACGGTCAACATCTCGACCGTCCCGGGTTCGCAGCCGGATCAGGTCTACGTGATCATCGACGTGGTCGAGAAGCCGACCGGCGAGTTTTCGGTCGGTGCCGGTTATTCGACGAAGAGCGAGGCAACGGGTACCGGCGGCGTCAGCGTCGAGGGTTCCGTTTCGGAGCGCAACTTCCTCGGACGCGGCCAGTACATCAAGGTTTCGGCCGGCGGCGGCAAGAACGCTCGGGATTTCAGCCTTTCGTTCACGGAGCCCTATTTCCTCGGGCGGCGTATCGCTGCTGGCTTCGATATTTACCGACAGACGCGCAACTACGCTGATCGTTACTCCTCGAATACGACCGGTGCCTCCGTCAGGCTGGGACTTCCGATTACGGAGGCGCTGACGACGCAGGTTGCCTACAACTTCTCCCGCGAAGAGTACGAGCTGGATGACAAGTGCGTTGACGATCCGACTACGGTAGTCACGGAGAACCCCTGCAATATCGCGCCGCAGATCCTGAACGCGATCACGCAGAGCCCGTGGGTCAAGTCGTCTGTGAGCGGAACGCTTCTCTACAACACCATCGACGATCCGAAGAACCCGCGCGAGGGTATCTACTCGACATTCTCGGTCGAATACGCGGGTCTCGGTGGGGACGCCGAGTTCGTCAAGTTGACCGGACGCGGATCGTACTATCATACCCTCTTGGAAGAACAGGACGTCGTGGGCGTACTCACCGGCGGAGTCGGGCCATATCGTCCAGACCGGCAAATCGCTTCGACTGTTCGACTACTTCCAGAACGACACACGTATCATCCGTGGCTTCGAATCCAGCGGCATCGGTCCGTATTCCAATGACAATTCGGAAGACCATCTCGGTGGCGAAACCTATCTGCACGCGAGTGCCGAAGCCCAATTCCCGCTTCCGGCAGTGCCGGAAAGCCTGGGGTCAAAGGGCTGTCTTCGCCGATGCCGCGACCCTGTTCGGCAACACTTTGCCGGTGCACTGGGAACGGACATGGAGTGGCGTGCATCGGTCGGTGCGAGCCTGCTGTGGCAGTCGCCGTTCGGTCCGATCCGGTTCGATTACGCGGTTCCGGTCGTGAAGGAACCCACGGACCAGGTCCAGAACTTCAACTTCGGCGTGTCGACGCGCTTCTAACTTTGATCTGGCTTTCCGGGCGGGTTTCGCCCGGAAGCAGGTCCGAGGACCCGGATTCGGAATGGCGGAGCCCGTTTTCTTCTCGCCAACGCGAGCCATCTCGGCTGGCGAAGCAGCCGAGATGGTGGCGGGGAACCTCGTCGATCCGTCCATGGCATCAGTGCGCATCGAAGGATTGGCTGCCGCCGATCAGGGCGATCGCACCAAGCTTGTGTTTGTCGACGGCAAGCGCAACGCATGGCTGATGCGGGACCTCACGGCAGCTGCGGTGCTTTGCCAGCCTGAACTCGCTTCGCTGGCGCCGGCAGGGATGGCGGTGATCACGACGCGGACCCCTGCGTTGGCATTTGCCAACATCGGACAGATCCTGTTCCCCGCCGCCGTTCGACCGGCAACAATCACCGGGGTACCGGACGTCTCGAAGTCCGCCAGTATCGCGCCGGATGCACTGGTCGAAGATGGTGCCATCATAGAACATGGCGCGGTCGTGGGGGCGCGAGCCGAAATCGGCCGCGGCGCGGTGATCGGTCCGAACGCGGTGATCGGACCGGAGTGCCGCATCGGGCGGGATACCTATGTCGGCTCCGGCGCAAGTATTCTGGCCTCGCTGATCGGAAACCGGGTGATCATCCATCCGGGAGCCAGAATTGGACAGGATGGCTTCCGCTTCATTCCGGGTCCGGACGGATTGGAAAAAGTTCCGCAACTCGGACGTGTCGTCATCCAGGACGACGTCGAGATCGGCGCGAACACGACCATCGATCGCGGCAGTCTCGGCGATACGATCGTCGGCGAAGGCACCAAGATCGACAACCTCGTCCAGATTGGGCACAACGTGCGAATTGGCAGGCACTGCGCGATTGCAGCGCAGGCGGGTATCTCCGGTTCCGTGGTGATAGGCGATTTCGTCATGCTGGGGGGCCGGGTCGGCATTGCAGACCACGTGACGATCGGCGATCGCGCGCAGCTTGCCGCCGGAAGTGGGGTGATGCATGACATTCCGGCTGGGCAGAAATGGGCCGGCATGCCGGCAAAGGCCGCAAGCGAGTTCTTTCGGGAAACTCATGCCCTCAAGAAGCTTGCGCGTGACATGAGAGGGAAGGGATCGGGAAATGAGTGATGCGGTTCCCGCGAAGCTGGAAGCGGCCGAGATCATGGACCTCCTGCGGTTGCTTCCGCACCGGTATCCGTTCCTGCTGGTCGATCGCGTCGTCGAGATCGACGGCAACGATTCCGCGGTCGGCATCAAGAATGTGAGCATCAACGAGCCGCACTTCCAGGGGCACTTCCCGGGGCATCCGGTCATGCCCGGGGTGCTGATCGTGGAAGCGATGGCACAGACCGCCGGCGCCATCTGCATCCGCAGCAGCGCGGCCGCGACCCCGAGCCTCGTCTATTTCATGGCAATCGATCAGGCGAAGTTCCGCAAGCCAGTGCTGCCGGGCGACCAGTTGCGGATACATGTCCGGAAGATAAAGCAGCGCGGCGGGATTTTCCGCTTCGTCTGCGAAGCGACTGTCGACGGCAACAAGGTCGCGGAAGCGGAACTTACCGCGATGATGACCCCCAGGGTGGAAAACTGATCCTTGGCTGAAACGTTCATTCACCCGGCAGCCGTCGTCGAGCAGGGAGCCCAGGTCGGTCAGGGCGCGCGCATCGGTCCGTTCTGCCATGTCGGTCCGGACGTGGTGATCGGAGACAATGTCGAACTGACCAGCCACGTCTCGGTGATGAATGCCACGACGATAGGGGAGGGAACGAAGATCTCTCCGCATGCGGCGCTTGGCGGACCTCCGCAGGACGCCAAGCACAAAGGCAGCGTCACGCGGCTCGAGATCGGGCGCAACTGCACGATCCGCGAGTGCGTCACGATGCACGCGGGTTCCGATTCGGCGACGGGCGTCACGACTGTCGGCGACGGTGGGTTCTTCCTCGCCTATTCGCACGTGGCCCATGACTGCATCGTCGGAAGCAACGTGACCCTCACCAACAACGCTACTCTCGGCGGTCATTGCGAGATTGGCGACCATGTCATCGTCGGCGGTCTTACCGGGGTCCACCAGTTCGTCCGGGTCGGCAGACGGGCCTTCCTCGGAGGCTGCTCGGCTGTCATGGGCGACGTGATTCCCTTCGGCATGGTGGTTGGAAACAGGGCAAGGCTGCACGGCTTCAACATCGTCGGCATGCGCCGGTCCGGCATTCCCCGCTCGGAAATCCTCCGCCTTCGCGAAGCCTACCGCCGCATCTTCGATCCGGCACATCCGGTAGCGGTGAACCTGAAGAAGGCCGCCGTCGAGTTCGCCGATGCGCCGGACGTGATGGAGATCATCACGTTCATGACGGATCGGGGCAAGCGCTACTACTGCGTGCCGCCCTACATGGAAGCCGAAGCTTCCGGCGATGACATCGTCGCCTAGTCCTTTTCTTCCGGAAGCGGCGGCTCCGGAGAACCGCGTCGCGATCGTCGCCGGCGGCGGCGCATTGCCTTCCGAACTCGCCGCAGGACTATCCCATACCTCCGCCCGTTCGCCGTTCCTCGTCATCATCGAAGGCCAGCCGGACACCGAACCCGAACTGTTCGGCTTCGAGCATCAGATGCTGAAGGTCGAAGACTATGGAAGGATCGTTTCGATGCTGCGGCGCGCGCATGCGACGCACGTCGTACTGGCCGGAAGCATTTCGCGCCGGCCCGCCCTGCGCGCGATCCGCTGGAACTTCGGCCTCCTGAAGATGCTCCCGAGAGTCATTGCCGGTCTTGCGCGCGGCGATGACGGCATCCTCCGCACCATCGTACGCCATCTGGAAGCCGAAGGGTTCAAGGTGGTCGGGGCACATGAAGTACTTCCGGATCTCATCGCCCGCGAAGGGCGGATTTCGGGTGCGACGCCCAAGTCGGCGGAACGCCGCAACATAGAGGTGGCAATGGAAGCCGCGCGAGCCATCGGTACCCTGGACATCGGACAGGCCGCGGTCGCGGTGGGTGGCAGGGTGATAGCCCTGGAAGGGGCAGAGGGAACGGCGGAGATGCTCAGGCGCGTCCGTCAGTTGCGGACCGACGGACGTATCGGCAAGATCGGCGGCGTCCTCGTGAAGTGCGCCAAACCCCACCAGGAACTCCGCGCCGATCTCCCCGCAATCGGGCCGGATACGGTCGAGAGCGTCCATGCTGCCGGTCTGTCGGGAATAGCCTTGGAAGCGGGGAAGGCAATCATCCTGCGCAGGAAGGAAGTGGTGGAACGAGCCGATGCGCTTGGCATTTTCGTCGCCGGCATCGCGGGTGACGGAGCATGACCTCGCGACGCATGCGGCTCGCCATCGTGGCCGGCGAGGAATCCGGCGACATCCTCGGTGCTGATCTGGTTGCTGCCCTGGCGAAGCAAACCGGGCGGGAGATGGAATTGTCCGGCGTAGGCGGCAGCCATCTTCAGGCGCTTGGCCTCGAAACGCTCTTTGATCCCGAAGAGATATCGCTGATGGGTTTCTCCGCCATCTTGGCGCGACTCCCGCAGCTCCATCGCCGCATTTCCGCAACGGCGGATGCCATCGTTGCGAGCAATCCCGATTGTCTCATCACCATCGATGTCCCGGACTTCGGCCTTCGCGTAGCAAGGAAGGTTCGCGCCGCCGATCCCTCGATCCCTATCATCCACTACGTCTGTCCGAGTGTCTGGGCCTGGCGTCCGCAGCGAGCCGCGCGGATGCGAGCTTTCGTCGATCACGTGCTGTGCATCCTTCCATTCGAAGTGGCGGAACTCGAGAGGCTGGACGGGCCATCCGCGACCTATGTCGGCCACCGGCTGGCGCACGACGCACGACTGATGGCTGCCGCGAAGCAGCAGAAGGATCGCCGCGCGCGCAGTGCGGATGCGAAGCCGGTGCTGCTCGTCCTGCCCGGTTCAAGGCGCGGCGAGGTTTCGAGGCTGCTGGAACCGTTCCGGGACACGGTCGAAATCCTGACCCGGCGCGGCATGGTCCCGCGCGTCGTAATCCCGACCGTTCCGCATGTAGCGGATCTGGTGCGGGAGGCAACCTCGGGCTGGCCTCACACGCCCGGGATCGTGGTTGGAGCTGACGCCAAGTACGAAGCTTTCGCACAGGCCGACGCGGCGCTGGCCGCTTCCGGAACCGTAACCCTGGAGCTTGCGCTTGCACGAGTGCCGACCATCGCCTGCTACAAGGCCGACGCGCTTGCGCGGCTCGCCTATGGGATGATCCGCACCTGGAGCGCATCGCTTCCCAACCTGATCGCAGACCGACCGATCGTGCCCGAATACTACGATCATTTCGTCCGTCCGGGGATGCTCGCGCGCCATCTGGAAGCCTTGATGAGCGACACCGCGACGCGGACGGCACAGCTGGAAGGCTTCGACATCGTCGCGCGCGCGATGGCCACAGAACGCCCGTCGGGCGAAATAGCCGCAGACGCGGTCCTCCGGACCATTGCCACGCACCCGAAACGGTAACGGCGCCCGCAGGCGCCGTTTTCGCAGACCATAGCTGTTTCGAAATATCAGCGCTTGGCGATGCCCACGTAGTCACGCTGCGGTGCGCCCGTATAGAGCTGACGCGGCCTGCCGATCTTCTGGTGCGGGTCCTCGATCATCTCCTTCCACTGCGCCACCCAGCCGACCGTGCGCGCGACGGCGAACAGAACAGTGAACATGGTGGTGGGGAAGCCGAGCGCCTTCAGCGTGATGCCGGAATAGAAGTCGATGTTCGGATAGAGCTTCTTCTCGATGAAGTACTCGTCCGTCAGCGCGATCTTCTCGAGTTCCATCGCCACGTCGAGGAGCGGATCGTCCTTGATGCCGAGTTCGCCGAGGACCTCGTGCGTGGTCTTCTGCATGATCTTGGCACGCGGATCGTAATTCTTGTAGACGCGGTGGCCGAAGCCCATGAGGCGGAACGGATCGTTCTTGTCCTTGGCGCGTGCGATGAACTCGGGGATGCGGTCGACCGATCCGATCTCGGCCAGCATGTTCAGCGCCGCCTCGTTCGCGCCACCATGAGCCGGGCCCCAGAGACAGGCGATGCCGGCCGCGATGCAGGCGAACGGGTTGGCACCGGAAGAGCCGGCAAGACGCACGGTCGAGGTCGAGGCGTTCTGCTCGTGATCGGCATGCAGGATGAAGATGCGGTCCATGGCGCGGGCGAGCACGGGATTGACCTTGTACTCCTCGCAGGGGACGGCGAAGCACATGTTGAGGAAGTTGGCGGCGTAGTCGAGGTCGTTCTTCGGGTAAACGAAGGGCTGGCCGATGTGATACTTGAAGGCCATCGCCGCGATCGTCGGGGTCTTGGCGATCAGCCGCATCGACGCGACCATGCGCTGGTAGGGATCCGAAATGTCGGTCGAGTTGTGGTAGAACGCCGAAAGCGCGCCGACCACGCCGCACATCACCGCCATCGGATGGGCATCGCGGCGGAAGCCGGTGAAGAAGCGGGACATCTGCTCGTGCACCATGGTGTGGCGCGTGACGCGGTAGTCGAAATCCTCCTTCTGCGCCTTCGTCGGCAACTCGCCGTAGAGCAGCAGGTAGCACACTTCGAGAAAGTCGCCGTGTTCGGCGAGCTGCTCGATAGGATAGCCGCGGTGCAGCAGGACGCCGTTGTCGCCGTCGATGAAGGTGATCTCGGATTCGCAGCTCGCAGTCGAGGTGAAGCCCGGATCGTAGGTAAAGGCGCCGGTCTGGGCGTAGAGCTTTCCGATGTCGATCACGTCGGGACCGACAGAGCCCTTGCGGACGTTGAGTTCGACTTCCTTGCCGCCGAAATCGAGTTTTGCGGTTGAATCGGTCATCGCGGACTCCTTGTCGTCTATCGGCTGTCTGGAAGAGTTCCGCGATCGGAAATCGCGGCCTGGAACGGCGTTCTAGCTATCCCATTTCCCCGCCCGTGCCAAGTTGCGGCCACGCCTAATGTTGCAGCGCGAAATACGTTCCGCCGAACTATCCGCTGGCCCCGCAAAGGCCAGGAACCGGATCGTCAGAGCAGGTCGCGGATGCGGCCGAGGCTCTCCTCACGGCCGAGCACCGCCAGCACGTCGAATACGCCGGGGGAGGTCGAACGGCCCGTCAGCGCAGCCCGGAGCGGCTGGGCGACGGCACCGAGCTTCAGGCCGGCATCGGCGACGTAGGCCCGTATGGCGGCCTCGGTGCTCGCTGCATTCCAGTCGTCGACGCCCTCGAGAGCGGCTTTCGCGCCCGCGAGAACCTCCCGCGGCGGCTCTCCGACCAGCTTCTGTGCCTTTTCGTCCAGCGCGAGAGGCCTCGCGGCGAAAAGATACTGAGCGCTGTCGGCCAGTTCGACCAGCGTCTTCGCACGTTCCTTGAGGCCCGGCATGGCTTCCAGCAGCATACGCTTGCGTCTGTCGTCGAGCTTGTCCGCCAGGATCTGGCCGCCCTCGATGTAGGGAAGCGTCGCGATCAGGCAGTCCAGGAGTTCGGCGTCCGGAGTACGGCGCATGTGGATCCCGTTGAGGGCCTCCAGCTTCTGGAAATCGAAACGCGCGGCGCCCTTGTTCACGTCCGCGATCTCGAACCAGCCGATCATCTCCTCGGTCGACATGACCTCGTCGTCGCCGTGGCTCCAGCCCAGCCGTGCCAAGTAGTTGCGCAGCGCTTCCGGCAGATATCCCATCGCGCGGTAGGCTTCGACGCCCAGCGCACCGTGCCGCTTCGACAGCTTGGCGCCGTCGGGCCCGTGGATGAGCGGGATATGGGCCATCACCGGTAAATGCCAATCCATGGCCCGATAGATGATCGTCTGACGCGCGGCATTGGTCAGATGATCATCGCCGCGGATGATGTGGGTCACCCCCATGTCGTGATCGTCGACAACCACGGCATGCATGTAGGTCGGGTTGCCGTCGGAGCGCAGGATGATGAAATCGTCGAGATCCTTGTTCGGGAACCGGACTTCGCCCTGCACCTTGTCCTGAACGATGGTTTCACCCTCCTGGGGTGCCCTGATGCGGACGACCGGCTTGATGCCGTGCGGCGCTTCGGAGGGATCTCGGTCGCGCCAGCGCCCGTCATAGCGCGGAGGGCGGCCTTCGGCGCGCGCCTTCTCGCGCATCTCCTCGAGTTCGGCCTGCGTGGCGTAGCAGCGATAGGCCTTGCCCCGCCGCACCAGTTCCTCTGCGACCTCGCGGTGGCGGTCGGCCCGCGCGAACTGCGAGACCGGCTCGCCCTCCCATGTCAGGCCGAGCCAGGTGAGACCGTCGAGGATGGCCGCCGTCGCCGCGTCCGTGGAGCGCTCGCGATCGGTGTCTTCGATGCGCAGCAGCATCTTGCCGCCGGTGTGCCGGGAAAACAGCCAGTTGAAGAGCGCCGTGCGTGCGCCGCCGATATGGAGATAGCCGGTGGGCGAAGGCGCGAAGCGCGTAACGACGGGTGCAGACATCGGATTCCGGAAGCTTGGCGTGGCCGGCGCCTCTGCGCCGCCACGCGGGGTGATTTCGGGTGGCGTTCATGTAGCATAGGATGATGGGGGCGCAAGCCGTCCGCCGGATCCGGGATGGTCGGGTCCGGGTATCGGCGACTGCAGGCGGGATCGCGATGGCGACGGTCGATGAACCGGATCCGGACGAGGAAGGGATGCTTCCGGTTGCGTCGGCGTTCGTCCCGGCAGGTGCAGATCGCTACATCGGGAGCGGTGGGCGCCGCGCGACGTTCGGTTCCGGCGCATGGGCGATCCAGAACTGGTTGCGACTTTGCCGCGCGGTTTCGGATGCCGCCGAAACGGAACGTGATCGCGGAGCCGCCTTTCTCTTCGTCCCGGTGATGCTTTGCGTGGGCGCAGGGTTCTACTGGACGGTTCCCTGGGAGCCGACGTTTGCGGTCGTCATGGCTGGTCTGGCGACCGCTATCCTCGCCCGGATCATGCTGCACGGGAATGCGGCCGGGAGAGTGGCTTCGTCAATCCTCATCGTCGTCATGCTTGGCGTTCTTGCGGGAAAACTGGAGACCTGGCGGGCCGGAACGAAGATGCTCGGTTCGGAGATACCGACGCTCGTCACTGGCCGTCTCGTCCAGGTCGAACGGCAGGCGAGCGGCAGGGTCCGGCTCACCATCGATGTCGTGTCCACGGACCGGCCGGTGCTCCGGTACGCTCCCGACCGCGTCCGGCTCTCGGCTCGATCGCTGCCGGATGGGATGGAGGCAGGTGATGGAATCAGCGGCTACGCCAGGCTGTTCCCGCCTTCCGGACCTGCGCGGCCCTACGGCTACGACTTTGCCTTCGAAAGCTACATGGACGGGAACGGCGCCACAGGGTTCTTCCTGTCCAATCCGGAGCCGGCGAACCTGATCGCTGCGCCCTCCTGGCGATCGGCGCTGTCCGCCCGCGTTGCCCGTATGCGCGAGGCGATCGCCGCCCGGATCACCGGCCGCATCGACGGCGCCGAAGGCCAGATCGCAGCGGCGCTCATCGCGGGGACGCGTGCCGGCATCCCGGAAGACATCAACGAGGCGCTGCGAAAGACCGGCCTGGCGCACGTCCTCTCCATCTCCGGGTTGCACATGGCCCTGGTGGCCGGCACGGTGATGTTTTCGCTCCGCTTCGTCTTTGCGCTTTTCCCCGGCTTCGCCTCGCGGTTTCCCGTGAAGAAGTTCGCAGCCGTCGTGGCGCTCGCGGCAGCGAGCTACTACCTCCTCATATCCGGGGCGGCGGTGGCGGCGCAGCGCAGCTTCATCATGATTGCGGTCATGCTGGTCGCACTGCTCTTCGATCGCTCCGCGATCACCATGCGCAATCTCGCCATCTCGGCGCTCATCGTCATCGCGATTGCTCCGCACGAGGTGGTCGGCCCGAGCTTCCAGATGTCGTTTGCCGCCACGGCGGCGCTGATCGCCGCCTACGGCTGGTGGTCGGAGCGCCGGGCCGGCAGTGTTTCGCGCGGAGGGCAGCGACAGGAATCCAGCCTGGCGAGCGCAATTCGTCTCGCGTTGCTCTATGCGGCGGGCATTGCCATGACCTCGCTGATTGCGGGAACGGCGACGGCGCTCTTCGGCGTCTGGCATTTCCATCGCATGGCGCCGCTCGGTCTGTTCGCCAATCTGGGCGCCATGCCGGTGGTCTCCTTCGTCATCATGCCCTCGGCGGTGCTCGCCGGAATCCTGATGCCGTTCGGCCTCGAAGGCTTTGCCCTCGATGTCATGGGCTGGGGGATAAGCGTGATGGTGTCGATCTCGCAGTGGCTTGCCGTGCGCAGCCCGTTCGACGCGGTCGGCACCATCCCGCTTTCCGCGGTCCTGGTTCTGAGCACCGCGCTCGTTCTGCTGACCGTACTGTCGACATGGCTGCGGATAGCCGCGCTGCCGCTCCTGGTCGCGGGCTTGGCGCTCGTCACTGCCCGCGATCTCCCCGATATGCTCATATCCGAGGACGGCGATCTCGTCGCACTGCGAACGGAAGACGGGCGGCTGGCCGTGAACAGGGAGCGGCCGAACGGTTTCGTCACCGGTATCTGGATGGATGCCGCCATGACGCACCGCCTGGTGAAGCCCGCCATGACGTCCGATGCGATTTCCGCGCTTTCCGTCGATGCAGTGGCCCCGGGGGGCTCTGTCTGCAAAGGGACCGGTTGCATCGCGCACCATCACAGCGGCGCAGCCGTCGTATTCGTTTCCACGAAGGACGAGGCGGTTGCGTTCTGCGGCCTTGCCGACGTACTCGTGATCGCCGACGCGACGGCAGCCAGTCCGTGTCCGGCCGAAGACCTGCTCGTCGTCACGAAACGCGACCTGGCAAGGCGCGGCAGCGCCGAAATCCGTTTTTCTGAAACGGGGCAGGGACCCCGCGCCGACATCACCTTTGCCGTCCGCGAACCGTTCCGGCCCTGGCACGATCATCGCCGTTATTCACGCGAAGCACGCGGAATGCCGCCCTACAGGCGCAAAGGCGACTAGACGCTGCGTGCGCGCCAGACCGTTCGTGAGAAGCCTCGCATTCCGCTACGCTTCGCTCAATACCGTCGGATCAACCCGACCAGCCGGCCCTGGACCTTCACGCGATTGGGGCCGAAGATCCGCGTCTCGTACGCGGGATTGGCCGCTTCGAGCGCGATCGAACTCTCCCTTTCGGCGGAAGCGCTTCAGCGTCGCCTCCTCGTCGTCCACGAGCGCCACGACGATCTCCCCTGGCTGGGCGGTCGAGGCGCTGCGGATCACGACGGTGTCGCCGTCCAGGATGCCGGCCTCGATCATGGAATCGCCTCGAACCTCGAGCGCGAAATGATCACCCGCGGAGAGCATGTCGGGCGGGACCGCGATGGAATGCGTCTGGTGCTGGATCGCGTCGATCGGGACACCAGCCGCGATCCGGCCCATGACGGGAATGGAAATCGCAGAGGCGTCGTCGTCGTTGCTCGCTACGCGGGCGGGTTCCGGCTTCCTGCCCAGGCTACCCTCGATGACGCTCGGCGAAAACTTGCGCGGACCGCCGAGACCGGGCGCGATGGAATCGGGCAGACGGATCACTTCGAGTGCCCGCGCCCTGTTCGGCAGCCGGCGGATGAAGCCGCGTTCCTCAAGTGCCGTGATGAGGCGGTGAATGCCCGATTTCGACGCCAGATCGAGGGCCTCCTTCATCTCGTCGAACGACGGAGGAATTCCCGATTCCTTCAGCCTCTCGTGGATGAAGAGCAGGAGTTCGTGTTGCTTGCGCGTCAGCATCGGTCCACCTTCAGGGAATCGTGCAAGGAAATACAAAACCGGAACAAACTGTATCTGTTCCGGTCTTGTTCCGCAACAGTTTTAATTGGACCGAATCTGTTTACCCTTCGTTCAGCTCAGCATCAGGAGCTGACAGGTTTCGCCGGTTTCCGCGGCTGGAGCGAAGGGCGGCCGCACGATCAGGGCACCGGCCTCCGCCATGACGCGCAGCATCGAGGAATCCTGCACCGACCCCGCGGTGGCGATGATCCGGCCTCCCTCTCTGCGGATGGTAGTCCTCAGATAGTCCTGTCGCAGGTCGTTGGCGGGCAGGGGGGCGCCGAGTTCTCCCTGGCGCAGGTCGGCCTCATGGCACCGTCCGGCCATGCGCGCAATGAGCGGCTTCAAGAAGACGTAGGAGCAGACGAGGCTCGCGACGGGATTGCCGGGAAGCCCGACGACCTTCCGGTTCTCCAGCGTCCCTGCCATGAGAGGCTTGCCCGGGCGCATGGCGACCTTCCAGAAGTCGAGTTCGCCGCCGCGCGAAGCGAGCACCTCGCGCACGAGATCGTGTACCCCGACCGAGGCGCCGCCGATCGTCACGACGAGATCGGCGCCGGCTAGAAGCGCCTTGTCCAACGTGGCCGAAATCGCACTCCGATCGTCCGGTACGATGCCGCAGTCGAGAATGCGTGCGCCTGCGGAACGCGCGATCTGTGCAACGCCGAGACCGTTCGATGCAATGATCTGACCCGGACCGACTGCGCTGCCCGGCGCAAGCAGCTCGTCGCCGGTCGCGATCACCGCGACGAGCGGCTTGCGAACCACCTCCAGTTCCGAATGATTGGCGGAAGCCGCGAGCGACAGGGCAGGCGGGTCGAGACGGCGTCCCTTTCTCAGGAGAAGCTGGCCTTCGACGAAGTCGAGCCCGCGCGCACGGACATGCCGGTCGCGGGCGACGATCTCCTTCGCCTCGATCCTGCCGTCGTCCAGAATGACGGCATCTTCCTGGATCAGGACGCAGTCGGTTCCCTCGGGCATCGGCGCCCCGGTGAAGATGCGGACCGACTGGCCTTGCGCGACCGATCCGTCGAAGGGACGGCCGGCCGGCGCCGTGCCGATCACCTCGAGCCGCGCCGGCAGTGCTGCGACATCTGCGGCGCAGACTGCATATCCGTCCATTGCGGAGGCGGCGAACGGCGGTTGCGTGCGGAGCGCCGCGATGTCGGCCGCCAGAATGCGGTCTCCGCATTCGGCGATCGGAAGCCGCTCCGGTCCGAGCGGCCGGACACCTTCGAGCAGCAGGCGCAGCGCCTCGTCCACGGGCAGGAGGGACATCGGCCTAACCTGCCTCGGCGCGCCAGTCGCCCGATCTGCCGCCGGATTTTTCGAGCAGGCGAATGCCGGAGATCGTCATGCCGCGGTCGACGGCCTTGGCCATGTCGTAGATCGTCAGGCACGTGACCGAGGCAGCTGTCAGCGCCTCCATCTCCACGCCCGTCCTGCCGGAAACGGACGCGGTGGCTCTCACCCGCAAGCCGGGCAATTCATCGTCTGGCTCGATGTCGACGCGAACCTTGTCGAGCATCAGCGGATGGCAGAGCGGGATCAGCTCGTGCGTCTTCTTCGCGGCCATGATCCCGGCGATGCGTGCCGTGCCGAGCACGTCGCCCTTCTTCGCGTTGCCCTCAAGGATCATCCGCAGGGTCTCGGCTGCCATCGCGATCCTGCCCTCGGCGATGGCGACACGCTGTGTCTCGGGCTTTGCACCCACGTCCACCATGTGCGCCTCGCCGGAAGCGCCGATATGGGTGAGGGCGGTCTTCTCGGTCATGGTGAATTCAGGCGCTCGCCCGGATACCGGCTTCGTCAACCCCGAGCAGGGTGTTGGTAGCGGCGGCGACGTCTTCCTGGCGCATCAGGCTTTCGCCGACGAGGAAGGTACCGATGCCGCATGCCGCGAGGCGCAGGCAATCGCCGTGGCTGGAAATGCCGCTTTCGCCGACCAGGATGCG
The DNA here is from genome assembly GCA_963747465.1 of uncultured Alphaproteobacteria bacterium. Taxonomy (GTDB): domain Bacteria; phylum Pseudomonadota; class Alphaproteobacteria; order Rhizobiales; family Rhizobiaceae; genus Aquibium. Next base: position 98,564 of record CAVVFC010000001.1, on the reverse strand, counting down.
ATCTTCCGGAACCATGGCGGCAAGGCGCTCCGATGTAGCGAGATCGACCTTGAATGTGCGCAGATCGCGATTGTTGACCCCGATCAGAGGCGAGGCGAGGCGTAGGGCGCGCTCCATCTCGGGCTCGTCGTGGACTTCCACCAGAACGGCCATTCCAAGCCTGTCGGCCGCTTCCTCCAGCGCCACGGCCTCGCCGTCGGAAACACTCGCCATGATGATCAGGATCGCGTCGGCGCCCCAGCAGCGGGCCTCGAACACCTGATAGGGCTCGAACATGAAGTCCTTGCGCAGCGCCGGCAGGGAGGTCTCCGCCCGCGCCGCCGCCAGGAACTCCGGCGCGCCCTGGAAGGATGGCGCATCGGTCAGCACGGAGAGGCAGGCGGCGCCGCCGCGTTCATAGGCACGGGCGAGCGCCGGCGGATCGAAATCGGGCCGGATCAGCCCCTTCGATGGGCTCGCCTTCTTGATTTCGGCGATCAGCGCAAAGGCGCCCTGGTTGCGCCTGGCCTGGATGGCGCCGATGAAATCGCGTGGAGGGTCGACGTCGCGCGCACGCGCGCGGATATCGGCGAACGGCAGCCTTGCCTTCGCCGCGGCGATCTCGTCGCGCTTGTACGCCTCGATCCTGCGCAGGATGTCGGTCACGCGGGTTCCCCGCGGTTCGATACCGCCACGAGCCTTTCGAGCGCCTGCTCGGCCTTGCCCGTGTCAATGGAATCCGCGGCCAGCGCCACGCCGTCGCGTAGCGTCGGCGCACGGCCTGCGACGATCAGGCCCGCAGCGGCGTTCATGAGAACGATGTCGCGGTAGGGAGATTTTTCACCGGCAAGGACGGAACGCAAGGCGATCGCATTGTGTTCGGCGTCGCCGCCGCGCAGATCCGCGAAGGCCGCGCGAGGCAGGCCCGCATCTTCCGGCTCGACGGTGAAAAGTTCGACGCTGCCGTCCTTCAATGCGGCGATCTTCGTCGTCCCGGCGGTGGTCACCTCGTCCAGCCCGTCGCCATGCACCACCCACGCCGCTTCGGTGCCGAGGTTTTTCAGCACGTTGGCAACCGGCTCCACCCATTCCGGCGCAAACACGCCTACCATCAGGCGTTTGACGCCCGCCGGGTTCGAGAGCGGACCGAGCAGGTTGAAGATGGTGCGGGTGCCGAGTTCGACGCGCGCCGGGCCTACATGCTTCATCGCCGAATGATGCTTCGGCGCGAACATGAAGCCGACCCCGGCCTCCCTTATGCAGGCCGCGATCTCGGCCGGAGCGATGTCGAGGTCGATGCCGAGAACTCCGAGCGTGTCCGCAGCACCGGATTTCGACGAAAGCGCCCGGTTGCCGTGCTTTGCGACATGCACGCCCGCGCCGGCGAGCACGAATGCCGCACAGGTCGAGATGTTGTAGGAGCCGGATACGTCACCGCCGGTACCGACGATGTCGATGGCGCCTGCGGGGGCGGAGACGGGCAGCATCTTCGATCGCATGGTCGCGACGGCGCCGGAAATCTCCTCGACGGTCTCGCCACGCACGCGCATCGCCATCAGGAACCCGCCGATCTGCGCCGGCGTGGCTTCTCCTGACATGACGATGTCGAACGCCGCCCGCGCTTCGGTGAACGTGAGCGCGTTTCCGGCCGCCACCTTTGCGATGAAGGGCTTGAAGTCGCTCATCGCGCGGTCAGAAACTCAACGCCTGCTGAATGGCGGACTGGTTGACGCGGACGTCGTAGCGGGTGCGCAATTCGGCTACGAGTTGCTCCAGCAGATCGTCGGACCAGCCCGACTGGAACGATTTGCGGTTTTCCGGGGTGAGCGAATCGGCGCTGGCGCCTGCGGGTTCGAAGGCTTCTGTCACCTTGAATACGATCTGGCCGTCTCCCGCCGATGTCGGCGTGGCGCCGGTGCCGCCCTCCGACACACCGAATACTGCCGCCACACCCGCTTCCCCGATGTCGGGATCGGCGGCGCCGCGCCGGATGCCGCGCTTCACCTGTTTTTCCAGGCCCAGTTCGGCGGCGACGTCGTCGAGCGAAGCCCCGTCGGCCATCCGCTTGCGGATTTCCTCGGCGCGTTGGGCCAGCCGGGAGGTTTTCTGCGCCGCGATCCAGTCCGTGACGACCTTCTCCCGCACCTCGTCCAGCGTGCGGTCGCGGCCGGGAGTGATGCTCTCGACCTCATAGAACAGGAAGCCGTCTGATCCGATGTTGATCGGCGGGTTCTCGATGCCGACCTCCGTCTCGAAGGCTCCGCTGAGCAGGACGGGCAATTGCGGCACGTTCGAAAGCATCTCGCCGTCCGGCCCCCGGCCGGCCTGGTCTGCCGCTCCGATCGTGACGACGTCGAGCCCCAGACCCTCTGCCGCCTCCTTCATCGTCTCGCCGCCCGCGCGCGCATCCTCGTAGCGGTCGTGCACGTCGAGAAGGACGCGGCTGGCCTCGGCCAGAGCAAGATCGTTGCGGATTTCGTTCTCCACCTCGGAGATCGGCTTGACGATCTCCGGGGTGATTTCCGTCACGCGCACGATGGCGGGACCGAACGATCCCTTCACGATGCCGCTGACTTCGTTCTCCTTCAGCTTGAAGGCGGCGTCCGCTATGGCAGGATCAGGCACCCTGGATTTCTCCAGATTGCCCAGGCGCACGTCCTCCAGCGTCTTGCCTTCCGCCGCCACCATTTCCTCGAACGTCGCGCCGCCCGAGACGCGGTCGGCTGCGATCTTCGCCGCTTCCTCGCTCGGGAAGACGATCTGCTCGATCGTGCGTCTTTCCGGCGTGGTGAAGTCGTCCTTGTTCTGCTCGTAGTCCTCCGCCACCTGTTCGTCGCTGATGACGGAGGGGTCGGCGATATCCGAAGGCTCGAGCTTGACGTAGGAGATGCTCCGGTACTCCGGCGCCGCGTAGCGGACCTTGTTCTCATCGAAATAGTCAGCGAGTTCCTGGTCGGAAGGTGCATCGACTAAGATCAGCGATTCCGGCAGGACGACGTACTCGGCCGTACGGTCTTCGCCCTGGTAGAGGGCAACGGCCTTGAGGAAGGTGTCGGGAACGGTCATTCCGTCCGAAACGGCTTCCACGACCTGCTGGCGCACGGCGACCTGTTCGCGGTTTTTCAGGTAGTCTTCCGGCCTCATCCCGATCTGGCGCAGCACGTACTCGAACTGCTTGCGATCGAATGAGCCGTTCGCTCCATGAAAGGCCGGATCCTCCGCCGTGAGATGCGCCACCCGGTCCTTGGAAACGCCGAGACCCATGTTGCGCGCCTGTTCGTCGAGAACGGCCCCGGCGACCAGCTGGGACAGGATCTGCGCGTCGACGCCGAGCGCCACGGCCTGCTCGCGCGTGATCCGGCTGCCGAAGCGCTGCGAAAGCATGCCGAGCTGGCGGTCGTATGCCAGCCGGTACTCGGTCGCGGAAACCGTCGTGTCGCCCGCCGTGATGACGTTGGTGCCGACGGCCCCTGTCAACTGGCCGGAAATTCCCCAGACGGCGAAACTCATGACGAGAAGCAGAAGCAGGAGCTTCGCCACCCAGGTTCCGGCCGCCGCGCGTAGTGAATCGAGCATCTATGTTCCGTGTTCGTGATCGTGTTGGCGCTGGTCGCGCGTATCCAGCTGAGCAAATAGCCTCCTTCGAGGCGGGTGTCGATTGCTTTATGGCCCCGATTTGATAGGAAAACCCGCGCATCTCACCGTTTCCTATCGGGATTTTGACCATGACAAAGGGTATCCGGCCGCTCGTTGCGGGGAACTGGAAAATGAACGGCACGAGCGCTTCGCTGGACGAAATCCGAGCCGTCGGGCACGGGTTCATGCACGGCCTCGATGCCGATACCGAAGCGCTCCTGTGCGTTCCTGCAACGCTTCTTTGGCGGACGCACCAGATACTGAAGGATACGCCGGTGCGCTGTGGTGGCCAGGATTGCCATGCGCGGGCCAGCGGGGCTCACACCGGAGACGTCTCGGCCGAGATGCTCAAGGACGCGGGCGCGAGCCATGTCATCGTGGGCCATTCCGAGCGGCGGGCCGATCACGGCGAGACCGATGCGCAGGTGCTCGCCAAGGCCGAGGCGGCTTGGCTGGCGGGACTGGTCGCGATCATCTGCATCGGAGAGACGCAGGCGCAGCGCGACGCGGGCAGAGCCCTGGAGATCCTGTCGGGCCAGATCGCCGGATCTGTGCCGGCGGGCGCAACCTCGAAGAACACGATCATAGCCTACGAACCGGTGTGGGCGATCGGGACGGGGCTGGTCCCGACCGTGGCAGACGTGGCGGAAGCGCATGCACACATCCGCCGAGAACTCGCCAGCAAGTCCGGCGCGGCGGCGGCCTCGACCAGGCTGCTCTACGGGGGGTCGGTCAAGCCCTCCAACGCGGCCGAACTCATGGCCGTGGACAATGTCGACGGCGCTCTCGTCGGGGGTGCCAGCCTGAAATCTGCGGACTTCCTGGGCATAGCGGAGGCGTACCGCGCGTTCTGACCGTCCAGGTATTTGACACCTCCGGCGAGAACCCCCACATCGGCCACAGGATGCCGCCGGGGGCGCGCACACTTGGAAATGCCGCAAAAGGCGTGTATTGAGCCGCGTCTTCTCCCAAGGCGCCGAACGAACTTGCCGGAAAACCTCCGCGGATAGGTATTATGGAAACCGTACTCATTGTCGTCCATCTGATGATCGTCCTCGCACTGGTCGGGGTCGTTCTCCTGCAGCGCTCGGAAGGCGGCGGGCTCGGTATCGGCGGAGGCTCCGGTTTCATGACTGCTCGCGGTGCCGCGAACGCCTTGACGCGTGCGACGGCAATTCTTGCAGCGGCGTTCTTCGTGACCTCGCTGGGACTGTCCTTGATCGCTCGCTACGGGGAACAGCCGATCGACATTCTCGACCGTCTGCCCGCCGGCCAGCAGCAGCAGGACAACGGACCGGGAAGCGGCGCCGGCGTGCTGGACCAGCTCGGTGGCGGCGACGTTCCCGTGCCGACCGAACCGGCGCCTCCGGCGGGGCCGCAGGTCCCCAACCAGTAAGTCGTCCCGCAGGCTTCATCACGAGCGGCGTATGTCTGCTGCCTTTGTGTCTCATTGTCAGTGATTTCGACTGCGGGACTGTTGTTTCGCTGCAACTGATCGCGTGAATTTGCTTCGCCTCCTTTTGCTACACGCGATGTTTGTTGAGCACGATCAGCCGCCTCTGGTAGGATGCCGGCGCTCGGGGACAGGGGTTTCTGTCCGGTCGGGCGGCTTCAACAGAATGGACTGGCGGGATGCGTGTGAAGCATATCGTGGTGCTTGCATTTGGGTTGGCGGTTGCGGCCGTGGTGGGGTCCAGCGCACGCGCGGAGGGTGACCGCTACCGGTTTTCGCCGCCGCCACTGTCGCTCACGGCCGAACCGACGAGGGCCGAGAAGGCGAGAATTGCCGCCCAGGCGAAGGCAACGGAAGCCGCCGAGCGCAAACGGGCCGCTGGGGAGAAGCGGAACGCGAAGACGGAAACGCCCGTCCCGACGGTGGCCGAGGTGGTCTCCGGCGGCAACAATGGCGAACTCCGAAGCACCGCACACGAGCAGACGGGGCTGTTCGGCGGGCTCTTTGGCAGTCCCGCCACGAGGATGCTTCCGCAGACCGAAGCCCTCGACGGCGTTCTGGAGGAAAAGCAGAAGGGCAGGAAGTTCGCCGTCAAGGACGAGTTTGTGCCGCAGTCGGTGTCCTTCACCGGCTATCAGCGTGGGACGATCGTCATCGATACGGGCCAACGCTTTCTCTATCTGGTCGAATCGCCCACCAGCGCGCGCCGCTACGCCATTGCCGTCGGACGCGAGGGGCTGGAATTCAAGGGTTCGGCGAAGGTCGGCGACAAGCAGGAATGGCCGCGCTGGATCCCGACGCTCGACATGCAGAAGCGCGAACCCAAGAAGTACGGTCAGTACAAGGACGGCATGCCGGGAGGCCCGAACAATCCACTCGGTGCACGCGCGATCTATCTGTACCAGGGCAAGACGGATACCCACATCCGTATCCATGGCACGAACCAGCCGCAGACGATCGGGACGAACTCGTCGAACGGCTGCTTCCGCATGATCAACGAGCACGTGATGGACCTCTACAACCGCGTGGGCGTGGGGACGCAGGTCGTGGTTCTCTGACCGCTGCGTCGTTGGCATCTGCGAGGCTCGCGAACCGGCGTTCGCGGGCCTTTTTGCTGCACTCGAGGCCTGGGGGAACTGATCGGTCAGGCGGGACGCGCGCGCTCCGCGATGGCTCGGGTATCCACGCCTTTCGGCAGTGTGCCGAATGCATGGCCCCAGTCTCCATTCAGCCGGCTCGCACAGAACGCATCCGCCACGGTCGCCGGGGCGTGCCGGACGAGCAGCGCGCCCTGCAGCACGACCATCATGCGCTCGACGAGGCGCCTTGCACGGTGCTCGATATCCGTTCGGTCCGCGAATTCGGCTGCAAGTGCATCCGCTGCCGCCTTCAGCCTGCGATCCTCGCCAAGGGCCGGCGCGATCTCGGCCATGTAGGCGTCCAGCACATCCGGCGTCTTGTGCATCGCACGCAGCACGTCGAGGCACATCACGTTGCCGGACCCCTCCCAGATCGAATTGAGCGGGATCTCCTTGTAGAGAAGGCCGAGCGGCCCCTCGTCGACATAGCCGTTGCCGCCGAGCACCTCCATGGATTCGACCACACCGTTCGGTGCGCGCTTGCAGACCCAGTATTTCACGGCCGGCGTGCACAGCCTGACGAAGGCCGCGGCCTGCGCATCCCCTTGCGCGGCTTCGTCGAAGGCCCGGGCGAGACGCAGCGCCAACAGCGTCGCAGCTTCCGATTCGATTGCGAGGTCGGCGACGACGTTGGTCATCAGCGGCTGGTCGATCAGGTGGCGCTGGAACGCGCGGCGGTGGAACACATGGTGCAGCGCCTGCGCCGCCGCGCCGCGCAGCAGTCCGGCCGAGCCGAGCGCGCAGTCGAGCCGCGTGTAGGTGCCCATCTCCAGGATAGTGGGAATGCCGCGGCCTTCCTCGCCGATCAGCCACCCGTGCGCGTTCTGGAATTCCACCTCGGACGACGCGTTCGACTTGTTGCCGATCTTGTCCTTGAGCCTCTGGATGCGGACCGGGTTGCGGCCTCCGTCCGGTAGCCAGCGCGGGACGAGGAAGCAGGAGAGGCCGCCCGGCGATTGCGCCAACACGAGGTGGGCGTCGATCTGCGGGCAGGAGAAGAACCATTTGTGGCCGGTGATCAAATATTCCCCGGTGGAGACCGACGGGACGGCAACTGTCGTGTTGGCGCGCACGTCCGACCCGCCCTGCTTCTCCGTCATGCCCATGCCGACGAGGGCGCCTTTCTTCTGCGCGACCGGGATGTCGCGCCGGTCGTAGGTGCGGGTGAGGGCTTTCGAGAGGACGACCGCGGCGATGCCGCTTTCGCCCCTCAGCGCCGGCACGCTGCCATAGGTCATGGTGGTCGGGCACTGGCTGCCCGGCTCCACCTGGGCATGCATGATGTAGGCCGCGGCGCGCGCCGTGTGTGCCCGAGGTTCCGGATCGGACCAGGGCGCCGAATGCAGCCCTTCGCCGATGATCAGGTCCATGATGGCGTGCCAGGCCGGATGGAAATCCACCTCGTCGACCCGATGGCCGAAGCGGTCGAAGGACTTCAACTGCGGCGGAAAGCGATGCGCTGTGCGCCCGAGTTCGATCGTCTCCGCCTTGCCGAGTGTCGTCCCGTAGGCAGAAAGACGCCCGGCTGCACCATCCGCTCCCATCGCCGCCACGGCATTCGCCAGCGCTCGGTCCGTCCCGAACAGGTCGATGTCTTCCAGTGCGGGCGGCTGGTTCAGAACTTCATGCATCTCGAACGAGGCGACGGCGCTCATCGTTGTCCTCCAGTTTGCATGTCATGGGCCCCGTCGAAGGCGGTCCAAGCCTTGCGCATGGTGGAACCACATATTCGCATCATCGGCAATCTGGCTTGCCGACGCACCAGGCCAATCGGTGGAAGCGGTGGGGTGTGACGAAACCGCCAACGCGGCACTTGGCTGATCGGCAACCGGGTTCAGACCTCGGTTGTGGAAATCGGTGATCGGAGCCTGTCACTGGATCATCGCGCTGAAACCCGGGGCACCGTCTGTCAGCGCAACGGGCAGCCTTCTGCGTGCGAGCGGGAAGGCTCCGGATCAGGCCGGTTCCCGCCGATCCCGATCACTTCCGCCCGAAGAGTGCGATTTGTCCTGCGGCCCTGTTCTTGCGTATTCGGGCACGACATGGGTCAGCAGTTCGATCGATCGTTCGACGTTTTCGTTCTGTATGGCGCGTCCGAGACCCTCGAACGTCCGCAGCAGGAGCGCACTGTCGATCACCCGCGGCGATGCGATCACGAACCCGGATTCCGTCTTGGCGTCCTGCGCTTCGGATGGATCGAGAAGTTCCTCGTAGAGTTTTTCGCCGGGCCGCAGCCCGGAATAGACGATCTCGATATCGGATCCGGGCCTGTAGCCTGCGAGCTGGATCATGCGTTCCGCCAGGTCGACGATGCGCACGGGTTTGCCCATGTCCAGCACCATGATGCGTCCACGCTCCGCCTTTCGCGCGAGCGCGATCGCCGAGGCGTGAAGCACCAGACGCACCGCTTCGGGGATCGTCATGAAATAGCGCACTATGTTCGGATGGGTGACCGTGACAGGTCCTCCTGCGGCGATCTGTTCCTGGAACCGGGGGACGACAGAACCATTCGAACCGAGCACGTTTCCGAAGCGGACCGTCTTGAACCGTGTGTGTTCCGACGTCACGTCCAGCGACTGACAATAGGACTCGGCAGCGCGCTTCGTCGCACCCATCACGTTGGTCGGATTGACCGCCTTGTCCGTCGAGATCATCACGAACGTCGACGACCGGTGTTGAAGCGCCGCGTCGGCGACATTGCGGGTTCCGAATATGTTGGTCTTTATCGCCTCCAGAGGATTTTGCTCCACCAGGGGCACGTGCTTCAGGGCCGCCGCGTGGAACACAACTTCCGGCTCGTACTCCTCGAAGACGCCGTTCACGCGTTTCCGGTCCCGCACGTCGACGAGCAGCGTCACGACGTCGATCCCGGGGAAGGTTTCCCGCATCTCCTTGTCGAGGAGGTAGGTGTGATACTCGGAACTGTCCGCAAGGATCAGCCGGCGCGGATTGAAGGTCGCGATCTGCCTGCAGAGTTCCGAACCGATCGAACCGGCGGCGCCGGTCGTCAGAACGGTCTTGCCTTCGATAAGGTGCGCCATGCGCTGGAAGTCGGCCTTGATTTCAGGCCGCCCGAGGAGATCTCCAAGCTCGATCGGCTTGGGTTCGACAAGGGCGTTCGAGTTAATCGATGCGGTCTCTGTCGGGTCCGGGACACGCGTGACCTTGAGCCCGACGGAACTTGCAAGTTCCAGAAGGTCGCTGAGACGCTGTCGGCTGGCATGCCGTTCGGCGACGACCAACTCGGTGATCGGGGTGCCGCGGAGCCTCAGGCGCTCCGTCAGGGCCGGGAGATGATTTAACCCGGAATATACCCTCACTCCATGAAGGGAGCGGATGCTGTTGGGGCCGACGTCATCGATGACGCCCGCTATCGAGAAGGGGCAGTTCGAGAGCCTGCGCGAATTGCGGATGAAGCTCTCCGTCTCCGGCGTGAGCCCGAGCAGGACCAGATTGCGGCTCTTGCTTCCCCGGCGCCCGGCGAACGGCAGCCAATTTCCCTCCGTCACCAGTCTGTAGGTGAGACGTGCCGTGGCGAGCCCGCCGACGAGCAGGAAGAACGTCAGCACCGGAACGCTGCGGGGAACGTTGTCGGCGCGCGATACGAGGAACGCAAGGATCGTATAGGTGGCGACCGCGACCACGGCTGCCTTGATCAGCGCCACGAGGTCGGGGATCGAAACGTAGCGCCACGACCCTCGCGTGACGCCGAAGAGGTAGAGTGCAATTCCGGTGATCGCGACGAAAGCCGCCGTCTTTTCATAGATGCCCGGTACGATCAGGGCTGGCTTGTAACCGAGCGTGAGCAGATACGAACCGATGAATGCTCCAGCTGCAAGCGACAGATCGAGGCCGATCCCGCCCAGCCGCAAAACGGCATTGCGCATCCTCGCTGCTCGTGGGTTCATCGGCAATCCCATCCCTCCCCGCGAGGCCCGGAAGGTCTCATCCGCCCGCGAGTCCAGAGCGCACAACGTATTACGCTGCCCGTTCGGATCATGTTCAAATACATCGTCGCTACCCTGGCGACAAGAAGAATGCGACTGAAGCGCATGTAACGCGCTGCCCCTTGCCACAGCCGAGCCCTCGCTCCAAAGGCATGCCGTCGCGCCAAAGCCGTCAACCTGTGAATTCGGGTTGCCGAACGCCGCGCCGCATCACTTTTCCGAAATCCCGAGTGACATGATCTGCGAAGTCGCGGCCGAACTTTTGTAGTTGAGAAGGGCCATCGGGCGAACATACTTCGTCCCCGGCCGGAACTGATTGTGGCTTTCGCTTCCGGCTCCGGTGATTTCGCCTTCCACGTCCACCCAGCCTTCCGCCGAACCGATCACGCGATTTGCCGCGGCGGCATAGCGATGCGTCCCGGGGGAGGCGTCGTCTGCAGACGATCTTCTGCATCGTATGTCGCAACGCCCACGTAGGTCCGCGCACCGCCAATATCCGGGTCATCCAGAGTGACACGGACGCGTGCCCGGACCACGTAGGTCTTCTCGGGGTCGATCTCGAACCGTGCCAGGGAGAACAATGATCTGTATCCAGAGACCTCTATCGCGTTCTCGACCCGTTCTATCTCACCTGGAAGGCGCGGGAATACGGGCTTTCGACACACTTCATCGAACTGGCTGGCGAGATCAATCGCGACATGCCCGAATGGGTCGTCGCCAAGATCGCCGATGCATTGAACGATCGTCGGAAGTCGCTGAAGGGGAGCCGCATCCTCGCGCTGGGCATCGCCTACAAGCGGGACGTCGACGACATGCGGGAATTGCCTTCGGTGATGGTCATGGAGATCCTTCGCGCTCGCGGAGCCGTCGTGGAATATTCCGATCCGAATGTCCCCGTCTTCCCGAAAATGCGGGAACACAGATTCGATCTGAAATCCGTGGCCGTGACGCAGGATACGATTTCTTCCTATGATTGCGTCGTCCTGCTGACCGACCACAGCGAATTCGATTACGACCTCATAGGACGATACTCGAAGCTCCTGATCGACACGCGCGGCAAGTATCGCAATCCGGCTGACAATCTGGTGAAAGCCTAGCAGCCGACCCGTCCAAATGAACCGGATCAGCATGAACGGGCATTTCGTCGGGGCAATCCGCTCCAGGTCCGGCGAACCGTGATGCCGCAGCGTGTCAGACGGCTGTTCCGTCGGGAGGGGTTCGCGCGCGGAGCGCTCACCCTCATGACGGGTACGACGATTGCGCAGGCGATCCCGATCGCGATCAGTCCTGTCCTCACGAGGCTCTTCACTCCGGCAGATTATGGCGTGTTTGCACTCTACGGAGCGCTCGTAGGGTTCCTTTCCGCGGCGGCGACCGGGCGGTACGAACTCGCCGTCATGCTGCCTGAACATGAAGAGGATGCGGATGCACTGGTCGTAATGTCCGCACTCGTCGCCGGTGCATTCGCGCTGGTCTTGTTCCTGCTCGTCGTGGTTGGGCGCGACTGGGCAGCGGATCGACTGGGACATCCGGAAATCTCGCCGTGGCTTTTCCTGGTCCCGGTCAGTGTCTTTCTGGTCGGTTGCTACAACGCCCTCAACTATTGGCTGAACCGGAACCGCGACTTCCGGCGGATGAGCGCCAACAGAATGCTGCAGAGCGGCATCGGTGGCGGTCTGCAACTGTCACTGGGTTCGTTCGGCGTGGGTGCCGCTGGCCTCATCATGGGCCAGTTCGTGGCCGTGGGCGTGACGACGCTGCAGATCGCTGTCAAGTTCATACGGGACGTCAGGGCACGCGGCATGCAGCGATTGGGAGAGCGGATGAAGCGCCTCTTCGTCCTGTACATCAACCATCCGAAGCATCTCCTTCCGGCGCATTGGATCGGCGCCGCGGTCAAGGGCAATCGGAACCGATTTCGATCAGAAAACCATCTCCTATCTTCAGGAGCGCTTCCCGAAAGACAATTTGGACCTGCGGCGAGAAGATGCGTTCAACCTCAACATGTCGGACCATTCGGTCGATTTGAGCTTCTCAAATGGTTTCTGGGTTCTGTTCAATGATGATGCCCGAATCCTTGATCTTGCGCGCGAGCAGGCCCGCGTGACGCGGCGGTGGATGGTGGTGCTGGTCCACAACGGCCTTAATTCGCGACTTCGTACGAAGTTCGCCAACTCGGCCAAGACCGACGATCTGTATAACATCCGGTTCTTCTCGCCGGATGAGGTCGAGCGGATCGTGAGAGCATCAGGTATTGCATTCCGCTCGATCTCTCTAGAGAAATTCGGAGGCGCGTGCGATCTATTGTACCGATCGCGGTTGAAAGGCATTCCGAACATCGCTTCGGGATTGGCCCCGAATATCGTTCCCCGCCTCTACAACAGACAACAATGGAGCGGTACCGAACGTGTCGCATGTGTCGTGGAACTTGCATAGATGGCATTCTCGCCAGCGGTCATCCTGTCGCCCGGCCTCGATCAGTCGAAAGCCATAGCCGCGATATTGCGGCGCGCGTCTCCCGGCCTGCCAGTAAAGGGTCTGATCATGCCGGGGGAGGGGAAGCCGGTGTTCCGCAGTCCGTTCGACGAGATCGGCCAATTCATTGCATCGGGCGACATCGATACCTCCCGCATGATCCCGACGGGGTCGGCATCTACCGCGTTCCTTCTCAATCGCGGCCCGGTGCAACTGGGGTCGGCGACGATGATGCCGGAGGCGCTCCGCTTCTATGACAAGGCGTGGTCGCTCGACGTGGCTTCGCAGGCCGGCGTCCCGATTCCCCAGACATGGTTCGATCCGGAGGAGGTGCCGGATTTCCCCGTCTTCTACAAGTCCACCGAGGAGGGCGGAGGCCGGCGCGGACTTACCCGGTCGGCGGACGAGATACCGGGAAATCCTGCGGAGTTGATCTTTCAGGAGTTTATCTCCGGACGCGGGACTTACGGCGTCGGGTTCGTTGCCGATCATGGCAGACTTGTCGCCGTACATGGTCACTACGAGATCGAGAGCTATCCGGAACTCGGAGGATCGGCCGTGGCCGTGGAGCGGATCCACGATCCGCGATTGATGGAGTACACCGAAGCGCTGCTGCGTCATACCGGGTTCAGCGGCTGGGGTCTGGTGGAGTTCAAGCACTGTCCCCGAAGAGATGATTACGTCTTTATGGAACTGAATGCCAAGTTCTGGGCATCCTGTGAGTTCGCCTTCAGGAATGAACCGGCTTTCGCGCGGCTGCTGTTCGACGGCGAAGCGGTCGGAAAGCCGTGTGACCGTATGGTCTTCATGCATCGCGCATTCTCGCGCGGGCCGGATTTCATGGTTCGTCAGCTGCCGGCACTCGCGCGCGGGGCTGAATTGCGCTTTGTACCCGGCACCTGGCAGCTGGCCGCTGCCCGGCTGGCGCTCCCGAAAGGTGTACTGAAATCTTTCGCAAGCGTGCTGAGGCGAAAGCCACGATAGCTCGGTGGCCGCTCCCGGTTCGCCGCCGAAGGGCAACTGGCCCACCCCCGCCCTGGGAGTTCAGCATCCTCAAGGACGTATTGGGGAAAGGTCTTGAATGACTGTCACTTGCCTCGTTCAGGCTGGAAGCCGGCGGAACCGGAAAGATGGAATGCGCAGTGCTGCCGATCTTCGAAAAGTGACGGTCTGGCTGGTTTCAGGAAACCAATCGCTTGCTGGTCCGGACCGATCTTCAAGCCTCATCGGCTTTCCCGCCTCACACTCCGATGTTCGGCCGGGACGAAGCTTCGTCCCCATCCTCCATGCTGACGTAGCATGCGGGGCGGAAGCGGGGGACGCAGAGGCAGTAGAACTCGAGGTCCTGGTCGCCGGTGTTGGTGATCCGCTGGGCGGCGCCGGACGGGATGGCCACCTGGTCGCCGGCCGAAAGGGCCTGTCGCAAGCCATCCACTTCGACGATGCCTCTTCCCTTGCGCAGGATGTAGCGCTCCGAGGTGCCCGTCAGACGGTGGAGCTGCGTGGTGACGCCCGGCTCTACCCTGGCGATCGCCAGCGAGGCTTCCGGTGAGGCGTCGTCGTTCAGGAGTTCGGTGATGAAGCACCGCTCCTCGGTCCAGAACTCGGTGCCGTCTCCGGCGCCAACAAACCATTCAGGCAGCATTCGGCAATGTGCTCCGTGGCAATTTCCGCAAATTTCACGCAGGTTGACAATCGTTAGAAAGCGACCTGTTATCTGGCAGAATGGAGTTCGTTCGGGGGATGCGCAAGCATGCGAGCGCTGCAAGCCCTGGCCGATCGAAAGAGAGTCGGGAAGAGCGACCGAAGCGGCAGGACGGGAGGAAACTCCCGGGCCGCGTCATCCGGCGTTCGATTGAGAGAGGGAGATCATCGACATGAAATCAATGAAGCCGATCCTGTTTGCCGGAGCGCTGGCCGCGGGGTTCGCCGCGTCGCAGGCCGAGGCCCAGGACAAGCTGTTCGTCTATGTCTCGCCCGACGCCATCGGCGTCAACGCCTTCCTGAAGATGGGGCAGGCCGGGGTGGAGAAGGCAGCCGCGGAATACGGCGGGGAAGCCAAGACCTACGAGAGCAGGACGGCGGCCGACCGGCTCGACAACGTGAACGCCGCCGTCAACGAGGGCGCCGACGTCGTCGTGATGCTCGGCTTCGAATTCAACGACATCGTGGCGCAGGTTGCGCCGACCGCGCCCGACACGCAATTCCTGATCGTCGACCAGTGCATCGACAATCGCCCGCCGAACGTGAGTTGCGCCGTCTTCCGCGAGTACGAGGCGAGCTACCTGATGGGCGTGGCCGCGGGCATGCTGACCGAGAACGACCATGTCGGCGTGGTCGGCGCGCTCGATATCCCGTTCCTGCATCGCTACACGGACGGCTATGCGCAGGGCGTGAAATCGGTCAACGCGGACGCCACCGTCGACGTGCGCTGGGTGGGCGGCGAGAATCCCTTCGCCGATCCGGTGCGCGCCAAGGAGCAGGCTGTGGCCATGCATTCCGCCGGCTCCGACGTGATCTTCACGGCCACGGCTGGCGGTGACTTCGGCGTCTTCGAGGCGGCAAAGGAGAACGATTTCAACATCTTCTCCGTCGACGTCAATCAGTGTCCCAACGCTCCCGGCCATGTCATCGACAACACGATCAAGCGCGTCGACAACGCCATGGTCCAGGCGATCGGGCAGATCGTCGGCGGCGAGACTGGTTTCATGACGTCGCTTGGCCTCAAGGAAGGCGGCATGGACGCGATCGCGCTGGATCCCGACATGATGGCCGACAGCCAGTGCCTGATCGCCGAGCATCCCGAAGTCGCGGAGAAGATGCGCGAGGTGGCCGCATCCATCAAGGACGGGTCGCTGAAGCTCGAAGATCCGATGTTCGCCAAGTAGTCGAAAAGCGACGGCAGGCGCGGCGCGCCTGCCTCCCGTCCCATGGCATGTTGAGCAGGACCGCCGATGCGCGTCGCCTTGTCGGACATCGTCGTGCGCTTCGGCGCGCTGACGGCAGTCGACCACGTCTCGATCGGGATCGAACCGGGCGAGATCCACGCCGTCGTCGGCGAGAACGGCGCGGGCAAGACGACCTTGATGAACGTCCTGTTCGGGCTCGCCGCACCGGCCGGCGGAACCATTGCCCTCGACGGGGAGACGGTCCGCTGGGCTTCGCCGCATGATGCGATCCGCAGCGGTCTCGGCATGGTCCACCAGCATTTCATGCTGCAGGATTCCATGACGGTGCTGGAGAACGTCGTGCTGTGTGCGGAACCGACCGGCGCGCTGGGCTTCATCGATTTCGCCGCCGCGCGCCGGCAGCTCGAAAGTCGGGCGAAGGAGCACGGCGTCTGGGTCGATCTCGACCGGGAGGTCGCGCGTCTTTCCGTCGGCGAGCGGCAGGTGGTCGAGATATTGAAGATGCTCTACCGCCAGGCGGAGGTGCTGATCCTCGACGAACCCACCTCGGTGCTCACGCCGCGCGAGAAGGACAGGCTTTTCGAGATACTGAAGAGCTTCCGCGCCGCCGGCAAGGCGATCGTCCTGATCACCCACAAGCTCGACGAGGTGATGGAGATCGCCGATCGCGTCAGCGTCATGCGCGGCGGCAGGCTCGTCGCATCCGGCCCGCTGGCCGCGACCAGCAGGATCGATATCGCGCGCGGGATCATAGGCGGTGACCTGCCGCCGGTGCGCCAGCGTTCGCAGAGGGCAGCGGGCGAGGTCGTCCTCGCGGTGGACGGTCTGCGGGCCAAAGGTCACGGCCGGACGGTCGGGCCGTTCACCTTCGATGTCCGTGCCGGCGAGATCGTCGGCATCGCCGGGGTCAGCGGCAACGGCCAGGCCGAACTGATCGAGGCGCTGACGGGGCTGCGGCGGCCGGCTGCGGGCAGCGTGACGCTGAAGGAGAGGCGAGTCGAGGGCCGCGACGTGGCCGAGATCCGGCAGGCCGGCATGAGCTACATCCCGGAGGACCGGCAGCGCATGGGCCTGGCGCTCGCCGCGACGGTCGCTGAAAACGCCAATGCGGGGCGTGACGAGCGACGGCAATTCGCCCGCGGCCCGTTTCTGGACAGGCGCCGGATGGCGGCATTCGCGCGGACGCTGATCGAACGGTTCCGGATCCGCGTCGGCGGGCCGGCCTCGCTCGCCTCCACCATGTCGGGCGGCAATAAGCAGAAGCTGGTGGTCGGCCGTGAACTGGCGCGCAACGCGCCCCTCGTCGTGGCGGAAAACCCGACCTGGGGGGTGGACATCGGCGCGATCGACTTCATCCACGGCGAACTGATCCGCATGCGTGACGAAGGCCACGCCGTTCTGCTCGTCTCCACCGAACTCGACGAGGTGATCGCGCTCTCTGACCGGGTGCTGGTCATGTATGGCGGCAGGATCGCCGGCGAGGTGGCAGGCAGCGAGGCGACGCGCGAGCGGATCGGCGACCTGATGGTGTCGCAGGGAGCGCCGCAAGCCGCATGAGGGAACCGGGGGCAGGGGGGCTTGGGCGCGAGGCCGTTTCATGGCTGATGGTGGTCTTATGGATCGTCGTCGTTCTCTTCGTGCTGATGGAGGTGGTCGGCGCGCCATTCCTGGATGCCGCGCACGGCTTCCTCGAAGGTGCGTTCGGTGGACGTCGCTTCGCCTATCTGATGGCCACGCTGTCGCGGACCGCCCTGATCGCCGGCATGGCGATCTCGGTCATGCTGTCGTTCCGGGCAGGGCTTTTCAACATTGGGGGCGAGGGGCAACTCGTCGCCGGCGGTCTAGTCGCGGCGCTGGTCGCGGTGTTGCTGCCCGGGCCGCCACTCATGGTCCTGGTCGTCGCGATCCTGGCCGCGATGGCGGCGGGTGCGGCCTGGGCGCTTCTCGCGGGGCTGATGCAGCTCTACGTTGGCGTGCCGCTGCTCGTCGGTTCGCTTCTGCTGAACTATCCGATCCGCTACATCGCTTCCTATCTCGTCGCGCATCCGTACAGGGACGTGCAGTCGGGCATGCTGCAGTCGCATCTGGTGCCGCAGGCGACATGGCTGCCCTACTTTCCCGGGACGCGGCTCGACATCGGCATCCTCTTCATCGCCGCTGCCGCCCTGTTCGCGATCCTCTACAGCCACGCGACGGTGCACGGCTATCATTCACGCCTCAATGGCCTCGCGCCCGACTTCGCCCGGACCGTCGGGCTGCCGGTGAAGAGACTGGCGCTGCAGACGCTGGCGATGAGCGGCGCGGTCGCAGGGCTGGTCGGTGCGGTCGCCGTGTTCGGCATCCACCACCGCTATATCGACGGAATGCTGGTGCAGCCGCTCTATGCATGGACGGGCATCATCGCGGTTCTCCTGGTCGGGATGGTCCCCTGGCTGGTGCCGCTCTCCGGCTTCTTCTTCGCGGCGATCCAGACCGGCGCGGCGGGCATGGAGCGCGCGGCCGGCGTCCCGAAGGAGATCGCGCTGGTCATGCAGGCCATCATCATCCTCCTGGTAGCGAGCCGGGTGTCGGGGGCGCTGCTCGCCTCTGCCGGTCGAAGCCGTGACGGTGATGCCGATGCTTGAGCTTCTGTTCGACAGTTCCTTCGCTGCATCGGTGCCCCGCTTCGTCACGCCGATCCTGCTTGCCGCCTTGGGCGGGGCGCTCTGCGAACGCGCCGGCGTCTTCAACATCGCGCTCGAGGGTTTCCTCCTGACGGGTGCGTTCGCGGCCGTGCTCGGTGCCTATTTCACCGGCTCGCCCTATGCGGGGGCCGTGGCGGCGATTGCCGGCGGCGTCGCGATGGGCCTCGTGTTCGCCGAGTTCAACCTGCGGCGAGGCGGCGACCCGATCGTCGTCTCGATCGCGATCAACATCCTGGCCGCTGGTCTCACGACCTACCTGCTGCGCGCGATCTTCGACGTCTCCGGCGCCTTTTCCGATCCGGCGATCGCCGGTTTCGGGCCTGTGCGGATACCGGGGATCGAGAGCATTGCGGGCGTCGGTCCCGTCTTCTCGGGCCAGTCGGTGCTTTTCTACCTGGCGCTGCTCGCGGTACCGGCCCTGCACCTCTTCTTCCGGCGCCACCGGCTGGGGCTGAGAATGCGCGCGGCGGGCGAGAACCCGCAGGCGCTGGCAGCGGGCGGCGTCGGGCCGCGCCGCGTCCAGCTGTGGGCGCTGGTCGGTTGCGGTGCGTTCTGCGGCCTCGGCGGCGCGCAGCTTTCGATCGCCAACGTGAACCTTTTCGTGGAGAACATGAGCGCCGGGCGCGGCTGGATCGCCGTCGTCGCCGTGCTGCTGACGCGCGGGCGTCCATGGCCGCTCTTCGCGATCGCCCTGATCTTCGGGTTCGTGGACAGCCTTTCCTTCCGCGTCCAGGGGCTCGGGCTTGCGCAGCAGTTCACCGACATGATGCCTTACGTCGCCACCCTGATCGTTCTGGTCGCGCTCTCGTGGTGGCGCAAGCAGCGCTCCGCGTAGACGCAGGGGATTTCCAGCCATGACCGATCTCGTCATCCGGAACGCCATCGTCGTCACCTGCGACGGGAAGCGAACAGTATTGCGCGACGGTGGCGTGGCCATCAGGGACGGACGCATCGTGAGGGTCGCGCCCTCGGAGGAGCTGGAGGGCGCTGCCGGCAATGCGCGCGAGGTCATCGACGCGGCTGCCCACGTCCTCATGCCGGGCCTCGTCAACATGCACTGCCATGCCGGCGACAGCCTTTTCCGCGGGCTCGTCGAGGACTTGCCGCTCGAACCCTGGCTGCAGACGGTGTGGAAGGCCGAAGGCGCGATCCTCGATCCGCAGACGTCGCGGCTCGGAAGCGTCCTCGGCTTTGCCGAACTGCTTCTTTCGGGCGTCACCACGGTCATGGACATGTTCTGGTATCCGCACGAGACGGTCCATGCCGCCCGGGAGGTTGGCATCAGGGTGTCGACTGGCGGCATCTTCTTCGATCCTCCGGGCGTGACCGGGCACGATCTCGCGGGCCGCATCGCCGAGGCGGAGAGGTTCTTCGAGGAGTTCGGGGATGCGGAGGACGTCTTCCCGGCGGTGCTTCCGCACGGCGCCTATACCGTGGAACCAGAAAACCTGAAGCGCGCAAGGGAGATCGCCGACCGGCATGGGGCGCTCTACTGCACGCATGCCGCCGAAACCCGCGCCGAGGTGGCCGACATCGTGAACCGCTACGGCCGCACCGTCATACGCCATCTCGACCACCATGGCCTGCTCGACAAACGCACCGTGCTGGCCCATTGCGTTCACCTCGACGACGAGGAGATCGACATCCTTGCCCGCACCGGCACCACGGTCGTCCACAACCCCATGTCCAACCTGAAGCTCGCCTCCGGCTTCGCCCGCATTCCCGACATGCTGGACAGGGGCATCAACGTCACGCTCGGCACGGACGGCGCGATCAGCGGCAACGATCTGGACATGTGGATGGCGCTGAGGCTGGCGGCCACGCTGCACAGGGCCGTCACCGGCCGCGCCGATGTGTTGACCACGCATCAGGCGCTGGAAATGATGACAATGGCGGGCGCGCGGGCGCTCCATGCGGAGGATCGCATCGGCAGCCTGGAGGCCGGGAAACTCGCCGACATGATCCTGGTCGATACGCGACGCCCCCATGCGATACCGGTCTTCGATCCGGTCACGCATCTCGTCTTCTCGACCGGCCGATCCGATGTCCGGCACGTCTTCGTCGGAGGCAGGCAGGTGGTGAAGGACGGCGTTCTCGTCCATCACGACGTGGCGCGTACGATGGAAGCGGTGAACCGGCTCGTGCCGAAGATCGCGGCAAGCATCGCCTAGAGAACCAGAAGAGAGAGCCGGCGGAGGAAACCGACGCATGGGAATGACCGACAGCCAGTACAAACGTCTCGAACAGGCCCACGCTTCGGTCGCAGGACGCGTCGGCACGCGGCCCGAGATCGCCATCATCCTGGGCTCGGGGCTGGGCCAGCTCGCCGAGGCGGTCGCTGACGCCGTCATCATCCCCTACAAGGAGATCGATCATTTTCCGGTCTCCACGGCGCCGGGTCACGCCGGGCAATTCGTCATCGGCTCGCTGTTCGGCCGGCGCGTCATCCTCATGCAGGGAAGGGTTCACCTCTACGAAGGATGGTTCCCGCCGGACATCGCGCTGCCCACATACCTCATGCGGCGACTGGGTGCCGAGACCCTGATCGTCACCAATGCCGCCGGTGCGCTCAACCCGCAGCTCGACGCGGGAGAGGTGATGCTGATCGAGGATCACCTGAACTTCACCGGCATGAGCCCCCTGGTCGGTCCGAACGACGACCGGATCGGGCTCCGTTTCCCCGACATGTCGCGGGCCTACGATCCGCAGTTGCGCGACCTTGCGGGGGAGGCAGCCGGGCGTGCCGGGGTGGCGCTGCGCCGGGGCATATACGCGGGGGTGCTCGGGCCGGCGCTGGAGACTTCCGCCGAACGGCGCTTCTTTCGGGCGTCGGGCGGCGATGCCGTGGGCATGTCCACTGTGCTCGAAGTGATCGCGGCGGTTCACTGCGGATTTTCGGTGCTCGGACTGTCGGCGATCACCAACAAGGCGACCGGCGGCCCGGATCAACAGCCGGACACGATGGAGGAGGTCTTCGCAAATGCCGCGATCTGCGGGCGAAAGATCGAATTGCTGCTGAGGGAACTGCTGCCGGCCCTGTCCCCCCGGTCACGGTCCCGGGAGCAAAGGAAGAACGGATGACCATCGAAATTCCACCAGTAGGCAAGCTGCTCGATCTGACCGGACGCGCGATCGTCGTCACCGGGGCCAGCGGCGGCATCGGCTCGGGCATCGCACGCCGGCTTGCCGAAGCCGGTGCCCACGTCGTCTGCCATTGCAACGCGAACCGCCAGGCCGCCGACGGACTTGCGGCCGAGATCGCCGGAAGCGGCGGCCGTGCGATCGCGGTGCAGGCCGACGTGTCCACGAAGGTGGGCGCGGAGGCGCTGCTGGGCGAAGCGGTCGATGCTTTCGGGGCCGTCCACGGGTTGGTCAACAATGCAGGCTGGCAGCCTGTTGCCGGGCTGATGGAGATCGAAGAGGCCGACTGGACCAGAATGATGGCGGTCAATGCCGCCGGACCATTCCTGCTCACGCAGGCCTTCGCCTCGCGTGTCGGAGACACCGGCGGCGCGGTGGTCAACATCGCGTCGATAGAGGGACACCAGCCCGCGCCGGGACACGCGCACTATGCCGTGTCCAAGGCCGCGCTCCTGATGTTCACCAAGGCGGCGGCGCTCGAACTCGGCCCAAGGGGCATCCGCGTGAACGCCGTCTCCCCCGGGCTGATCCACCGGAACGGGATCGAGGAGGGATGGCCCGAGGGCGTGCAGCGCTGGAAGAGCGCCGCGCCTCTCGGTCGGCTCGGCAGGCCGGAAGACGTCGCAGACGCGGTGCTGTTCCTGCTGTCCGACGCGACGCGCTGGATCACCGGTGCCGGCCTCGTGGTCGATGGTGGCGTCAGCACGCGGCCGACATGGTGAGACGAGGCGGCTGCAGCGTGCGGCCGGCGAAGCTTCGGTTCCGGAGAAAGGCACAGGATGAATTCACTTGAGCACAGGGTGATCGCCGTCACAGGCGGCGCCGGAGGGATCGCGCGCGGCATCGCCGGGGCGATACTCGAAGCAGGTGGCAAGGTCGCGTTGATGGACCTCTCGGCTGAAAAGGCCGGCGAGGTCGCGGCATCCCTCGACGAGAGCGGCGGCAAGGTCACCGCCGTCGCGGCCGACGTCACCGACCCCGCTTCGCTTGATGCCGCGTTCGGCGAGATCGTCTCGCGTTTCGGCCGGCTCGACGGGCTGGTGAACAATGCCGGCATCGTGCGGATGGGGCCGGCAGAAACGATGGAGCCGAGCGGGTTCGATCTGGAGATGGCGGTCAACGTCAAGGGCGTGCTGCTCGCCTCGCAGGCCGCCGCGCGTCACCTTGGCGAGGCCGGCGCGATCGTCAACATCGCCTCCAACGCCGGCAAGGTCGGCTATCGCAACATGGCCGGCTACAACGCCTCCAAGGCGGCCGTCATCAACCTGACGCGCTCACTGTCGCTCGAGTGGGCGGAGAAGGGCATCAACGTCAACGCGGTCTGTCCCGGCGGCGTGGCGACCGACATGCTGCGTTCGGTGGCGGAGTTCATCGCGGGCGGGGACGAGGCCGAGACGGAGGCCATGATGGGGTCGATGGTGCCGCACCAGCTCGGGCGCCATATTCTTCCCGTGGAGGTCGGGCGCGTGGTCGCCTTCCTGCTGTCGGACGCGGCCCTGATCATCCGCGGCCAGTCGATTACCATCGACGGCGGGGACACGCCCTACTGATCGGCCACGAGGTCGGCGCGCTCTTCAGGCCGCCAGTCCGCTGCGATCCGGGAACAGGCGGGCCAGACCTTCCGCCGACGCGTCGGCGATGCCGCGCTCGGTGATGAGGCCCGTGATGAGACGCGCGGGCGTGACGTCGAAGGCCGGGTTGCCGCAGGGCGTCGCTTCCGGCGAGATGCGCACCTGGCGCGTGCGCCCATCCTCGTCGTGGCCCCAGACCAGCGCCACCTCGTCGCCCGAGCGCTCCTCGATAGGGATTTCCTTCACGCCGTCGCGAACCGTCCAGTCGATGGTCGGGGAGGGCAGGCCGACGTAGAAGGGCACGCCATTGTCCTTCGCGGCGAGTGCCTTCAGGTAGGTGCCGATCTTGTTGCAGACGTCGCCGTTGGCAGTCGTCCGGTCGGTGCCGACGATCACCATGTCGACCATGCCGTGCTGCATCAGGTGTCCGCCGGCATTGTCGACGATGAGAGTATGCGAAACGCCGTGGCCGGCCATTTCCCAGGCGGTCAGGTGGGCGCCTTGGTTGCGCGGCCGTGTCTCGTCGACATAGACATGGACGGGGATCTTCGCTTCCGTCGCAAGATAGATCGGTGCGGTCGCCGTGCCGTAGTCGACGGTCGCCAGCCAGCCTGCGTTGCAGTGGGTGAGGATGTTGACGGGCTCGCCAGGCTTCTTGCCCGCCGCGATCTTGCGGATGATCTCCAGCCCGTTCTTGCCGATGCCGCGGTTCAGTTCCACGTCCTCGTCTGCGATCTCGCCCGCGCGGCGATAGGCAGCCTGCGCGCGGTCCTGCACGGGAACCGGCTTCAGCACGCGGCGCATCTCGTCCAGCGCCCAGCGCAGGTTGATCGCGGTAGGCCGCGTCGCGTGCAGCGTCTCCCAGACCGCATCCAGCGCGGCGTCCGAGGCGTCCTGACGCATCTGCAGCGCCACGCCATAGGCCGCCGTGACGCCGATCAGCGGCGCGCCGCGCACCCACATGTCGCGGATCGCCGTGGCGATTCCGTCGACTGTGCGGACCGTCTCGACGCGGAATTCGTGCGGCAGCCAGCGCTGGTCGATGATGTCGACCGACCAGCCGTCTTCGTTGACCCAGATCGTGCGGTAGTGCTGGCCCGAAACCTTCATGATGCCTTCTCCGCGTGTATTGTTCTTCTTGCGCCGTCCAACGTCACGGCGAGCGCGTTGATCTCGCCGAGCGACTGCAGGTGCCGCCGGTTGACGGCGAGGTGCCTGCCGAATGCCAGCGCCGCGGCCTCGCATTCCGCGCGCAGAGCCTCGTCCTCGATGTCCTCGAAGTCCGCGTTGTGGGCGAGCCCGAGAATGCGGCGGTGGATCTCGACGCCAGCGAAGCCGAGCATCTCGGTCCAGACCTCGTGCACCAGATGGCCGAGCGCCTGTTCCGAGCCGAGGGTGTCGCCCTGCTCCTCGTAGAGGCTGCGATGATAGAGCATGCCGGTCCGCTCGGTCCGCCAAAGACGCGAAAACTCGGTTCGGAAGACGGCCCAGGTCTCTTCGATCACCTGGAGCAGATAGTCGCGCATGGTATCGCGCGATCCCTCCGCCTCGTGACCCGCCTGCGAGAAGAACGACATCCAGTAGTTGGCGAGAAGCATGCCGACATCCAGGGAGATCGGGCCGTAGAAGGCGAATTCCGGGTCAATCACGCGCGTATCCCCGGACGTCACCATGACGGAGCCGGTATGCAGGTCGCCGTGGACCAGCGTCTCCGCCTTGGCGGCGAAGATATGTTTCATCTTCTGCGCCTCTACCTTCAGGTCGCGGTCGGCGCGCAATCGGGCGACGACCGGCTCCAGGCCCGGCGTGTGGCGGTTCATCGGCGCGTCGAAATAGGGGTCGGTGAAGACCAGGTTTTCCGTGATGTCGCACAGTTCGACATTGTCGGCGAACAGTGCCAGGTCTTCCTTGCGCTCGCGCGCGGAGAGCGACAGGTCGGAACCGCGAAACAGCGTCCGCGCCGCAAAGAGCCCGAGGTCTTCCGCGATGCGGGGCAGTTGCTGCCCCTGGATGAGTGCCCGCCGCAGGATGATGTGCGGCGACAGGTACTCCATCACGACAAGGGCCTGCGCCTCGTCGTGGTGGAAGATCTCAGGCACCATGCCGGGCGCCCGCTGCTGCTGCCGGACCAGGGCATTGTATTCGAAGAAGGAACGCTTCAGGGGCAGCGGCCAACTGTCGCCGACGAGACGCACATAAGGCAGGGCCTGCTTGACGACGACGGTTCCCGTGGCGCCTTCCACGATGAAGACCAGATTGAGATTGCCGTCGCCCACCTCGCGTATCGACCAGTTTTCCGGCGCGCCCCCGACGCGGCCTGCAACTGCGGGCACGTCGCCGAGCCTTCGGCCCAGCGTCTCGACCGTCAGCGCCTTGAACGCGATCTCCTGCATGTTGCTCCTCCTCACGTCCCGGGGCCGCCCGGAGCGGCCTTACGCTAGCAAAGCTCTGTCATTTGTCAATCAAGTTGACAATTGCTCGGGCGGTCCGTAGCGTCAACCTGGGAGGAGTGCATGGCAGACACCGCCGTTTTCCGGATCGCGGGGCTGGGGAAATCGTTCGGGCCGAACGAGGTGCTGCGCGGCATTGCGCTCGAACTGCGTGCCGGCGAGGTGACCGTGCTCATGGGAGCCAACGGTGCCGGCAAATCCACGCTCGTCAAGATCATGAGCGGCATTCATCGCGCCGACCGCGGGGTGATGATGCTGGGCGATCGGCCCTTCCTGCCGGCCTCGCCTGCCGAGGCGATGCGGGCCGGCGTCGTGACGGTCCACCAGAACATCGACGACGGCGTGGTCGGCGACCTGGACGTCGCCACGAACCTCGTGCTCGACCGCTTGAACGGGGCGGGGGCGGGCAGCTTCTTCAATCCCCGCCGCGTCCGCCGCGACGCGGCGGAGGTGGCCAGCCGCATGGGGCTCGACATCGATCTTCGGGCCGAGGTCACCGGCCTTTCGCTCGCCGACCGGCAGATGGTTGCGATCGCACGCGCGATGTCGCGTGATCCGAAAGTCATGATCCTCGACGAGCCGACCTCTTCGCTGTCGAGCAACGAGGCGGACCGGCTCTTCGCGCTGATCGACCGGCTGCGCGAGCGGGGCGTCGCGATCCTCTACATCTCGCACCGCATGTCCGACATCCGCCGCCTGGCCGATCGCATCATCAGCCTGCGCGACGGCCGCATTGCCGGAATCTTCGACGAAAAGCCGCTCGACTACGAAAGCGCCGTAAACGCCATGCTCGGCCAGAACCTCGGCTCCGGCGGCTTCGCCTCGCGCACCGCAGACCGTCCGGTCTTCACTGCCACCGACCTCTGCATACGTCCGGGAGCGCGGCCGTTCTCGCTTGCATTCGGAACCGGAGAGGTGGTCGCTGTCACCGGACTGGTGGGGGTAGGAAAGACCGCGCTCGCCGAAACGATCTTCGGCCTCTCGATGCCGTGTTCGGGAACCATGACGCTCGACGGAGAGGCATACGCCCCGCGAACGCCGGCGGAGGCGATCAGGCGCGGCGTGTTCCTTGTCGCCAAGGACCGCTCTCGCACCGGCATCGTGCCGGATTTCAACATCTACGAGAACATGAGCCTTCCCTTCCTGCCGCGCTTCTCGCGTTTCGGCATCACCAGCCGGCGCGGTGAACGCGCGGCCGCACGCGAGCGGATCGCGGACATGAAAGTGGTGTGCCGGTCTGAGCGTGACGATCTCGCGACCCTGTCGGGGGGTAACCAGCAGAAGGTAACGGTCGCACGCTGGCTGACGCAGCCGTCGCGCATGCTGGTGCTCGACGAGCCTTTCCAGGGCGTCGACATCTCCGCGCGCCACGACATCGCGGCCAGGCTGCGCGACAGCGCCGGCAGCCGTGCGACGCTCCTGTTCCTGACCGAACTGGACGAGGCGCTGGAAACGGCCGACCGCATCCTGGTCATGTCGGAGCATACGATCGTCGGCGAGCATCTGAACCGCGATATCGACATCGACCGGCTGCTCGCCGACGTCGCGGGCAGGCGCTTCCAGGGCGCCGCATAGGCGCAGAGTGAGGGAACCAGGCAGAATGGACAGCGACGTGGCGGAACGTCCGATGGTGGAGCCGAACGATGCGGTGGCAGCGCGCCCGCGCCTCGGGCTGCGTTCGCTGGCGATCCGCTACGGCTTCCTGGCGCTGCTCGCCGGCCTCATCGTCTTCTTCTCGCTCGCCACGCGTGGTTTCGCCTCGCCGCAGGCTGCCGTCTTCATCCTGCAATCCGTATCCCTGACCGGCATCCTGGCCCTCGGCGTCACGGCGACGCTGGTGGTCGGCGGCTTCGACCTCTCGATCGGCTCGATCGCCACGTCGGCCATGATGGCGGCGGCCTACGTCATGGTCGTGCTCGAACAGAACGCTCTGGTCGCGGTGCTGGTGTGCCTGGCGATCGGCGCCCTTGTCGGGCTGATAAACGGCATCATCATCTGCTACATGCGCGTGCCGGATCTCCTCGCCACGCTCGGCATGATGTTTCTGCTGATCGGCGTCCAGCGCATCCCGACCGAAGGCCGCTCGATCGCCGCCGGCATGACGCTGCCGGACGGCTCGACCGCGCAGGGCACCTTCAGTGCCGAATTCCTGGCGCTCGGCCGCCACCGTTTCGATTTCTTCATCGCGGACCTCGTGCCGGCGTCGGTCGTGGTGCTGATCGTGCTCGCCGTCGTGATCTGGTTCTTCCTTGAATACACGCGCTTCGGCCGCATGATGTATGCGGTCGGTTCGAATGCCCGCGCTGCTGAGTTCGCCGGCGCGCCGGTCAGGGCCTACAGGATCTGGGCCTACGTCATCTCCGGTGTATTCGCCTCGATCGGCGGCATCCTCCTGGCCGCCCGTCTCGGTCGCGGCGACATCGCGTCCGGCAACAATCTCCTGCTCGACGCCGTCGCGGCGGCGCTGATCGGCTTCGCGGTGCTGGGAGCCGCCAAGCCCAATGCCTTCGGCACGGCCATCGGCGCGCTCTTCGTCGGCATCCTGCTCCAGGGGCTGACGATGATGAACGTGCCCTACTACACGCAGGATTTCGTCAAGGGCGCCGTGCTGGTCATCGCGCTCGTGTTCACCTTCGCGCTGCTCGGCCGCAATGGCCGCTAGGGCGGGAAAGTCCGGAAAATGCCAACGCAACAGTGGAGGAAAGCATGAAAATTTCGCGTAGACACCTCGGCCGGCTCGCCGCCGGGCTCATGGGGGCCACCACGCTGTGGCCGGCGCTTGCCATGGCGCAGGACAAGCCGGCGCCGTTCGACAATCCGGGCGACGTCGAGATCGCGCTGGTACGCTATCTCTCGACCGGCGACTTCTTCCAGGCCTATCTGTCCGGCGTGGAGGCCCAGGCCAAGGCGCTCGGCATCAACCTGCGCGTCCTCGACAGCCGCCAGGACGCCGCGCTCCAGTCGGACATGGTGGACCAGGCCATCGCGCTCGGAGTCGATGGCATCATCATCCAGCACGGGTTGACCGAATCCATGAAGGAAGCGGCCCAGCGTGCCGTTGATGCCGGCATCAAGGTCGTCGCCTTCGACGTCAACGTCGAAAACCCGGCCATCCCGCAGATCGAGCAGTCCGACCGCGATCTCGCGCGCTTGGCACTCGAGCAGGCCGTCAAGGACAATGGCGAGGCATGGAAGGCGGGCTACGTCTACGTCGCCGGCATCGCGCCGCTCGACCGCCGCGATGAGACCTGGCGCGAGTTCAAGGAAAAGTATCCGGGCATCGAGGAGGTTGCGCAGTTCGGCACGCTCGACAACCCGATCGCCAATTCGGTCGCCAACCAGGCACGCTCGGTGGTCACGGCCAATCCCGACATCCAGGTGATGTTCGCGCCCTATGACGAGTTCGCCAAGGGCGTGAAGATCGCGGTCGACGAGGCGGGAATGTCGGATCAGATCAAGATCTACTCGGCCGACATCTCGACTGCCGACATCTCGGCCATGCGCGAGCCGGGCAGCGCCTGGGTCGCCACCGCCGCCACCAACCCGGCCGTCGTCGGCCAGGTATCGGTGCGTGCGCTTGCCATGATGCTCGCCGGAGAGGATCCGGGCGCCAGCGTGATCGTGCCGCCGACCCTGATCACCCAGGCCGATCTGAACGATCAGGACATCAAGAACATGGAGGAGTTGTCGGCCAAGCTGCCGCAGTTCGCCCATGCCGACGTAGCGATGCCCGAGTGGATGCCGAACCCGAACGAATAGGCGCCGGATGGATGCATGAAAGGGAAGGGCGGTCCGGCCGGGCTGCCCTTTCTGCTACGGGGAGATCGGACGTTTACCGTTTCGCCCGCGGGATATATACTGCGTCCACAGGAGATATCTCATGGCGTTGTTCATCAGGGATGAGACCGTCGACAGCCTCGCGGTCGAACTGCAAAAGGCACTCAAGACGTCCACCAAGAAGGATGCGGTGCGTGTCGCCCTTCAGAACGAACTGGAACGGGTGAAGCGGAATCGCGCGCGCGCGGCGGGTATTGCCGAGCTTCAGCAGAAGATGGCCGCGCTGGGCCCAGGCGACCCCGATTTCGACATGAAGCGTTTCATGGACGAAATGTGGGGCGACATCTGATGTTCATAGACGCTTCTGCGATCGTCGCCATTCTCGGCGACGAGGACGGCTGGGAGGAAATCTTCACGAGGCTGGAGGAAAGCACGACCGGGCTCTTCATTTCCCCATTGGTTCGTTTCGAAGTGGTCCTCGCTCTCGCTCGCAAGCAGACCGGGCCTTCTTCGAGACCGAGCGCCGCGACGTTCGATGGTGTTCGTCAGATACTCGATGCCTTTGTCGCTCGCATGCAGATCGAGGAAGTGCCTGTTTCGCCGCAGGTCGGCTCGCTGGCGCTCGATGCGCAATCCATCTACGGCAAGCTCGTCGGCCACTCCGCCGCGCTCAATTTCGGCGACTGCTTCGCCTATGCCTGCGCGCGTTCCCTCGGCGTGCCGCTGCTCTACAAGGGCGACGATTTCAGCCGGACCGACATGGCATAGCGGGGCGCTTCCCGCCTTACCGCAACACCGCGGCGATGTTGCCCCCATCCACCGTCGTCACGTCGCCGGTCGTCCGCTCGGCCAGCGCGTGGTGCAGGAAGGCCTGCGCCACGTCCTCGGCGCGCACCTCCAGCCCGAGCAGGTTGCCGCCCATATAGTCCTTCTCAGACAGGCCCCGCGCCTTGGAGCGGCTGGCGATCATTTCGTCCGTCAGCAGCCCGGAACGGACGCGGTCGGCGTTGACCGCGTTGGAGCGGATGCCGAACGTGCCGTATTCGAGCGCGTACTGCCGCGACAGGAACAGGGTGGCCGCCTTGGGCAGGCCGTAGGCGCCGAAATTCGGGCCCGGGTTGATTGCCTGCTTGGATGTGTTGAAGAGCAGCACGCCGCCGGTGCCCTGCATGCGGAAGATGCGTACCGCGTTCTGCGCCACGTGCTGGTGAGCGAAGAAGTTGAGCTCGAAGCTCTTGCGCAGCGTGGCGTCATCCAGTTCGCCGATCCCGCCTTCCCAGGCAGCGCCCGCGTTGGAGATCGCGATGTCGACGCCGCCGAAGGTCTCGACTGCTCGCTCGAAGGCGGCGCGCACTGCCGCCGGGTCGGTAACGTCTGCGCCTACCCCGATCGCATCGTTGCCGGCCGCGCGCGCCGTTTCGGCTGCCTTGCCGGCGTCGATATCCACCACGACGGCATGCGCTCCCTGCGCGGCGAAGGCTTTTGCGGTCGCAGCACCGATCGCGCCTGCACCGCCGGTAACGAGCACGACCTGGCCGGAGAGCGGCTTGGGCTTGTTGGAGGCAAGCTTGGCCTGTTCGAGCGACCAGTATTCGAGCTCGAAGAGGTCGGAGAGGGGGAGGGGATGGAACGAGCCGACCGCCTCCGCGCCTGTGACGGCCTCGACCAGCATCTCGCCGACGTCTGCCGCGATCCGCGCTTCCTTCATGCTGCGCCCGTGGCCGAAAAGGCCGAGGCCGCGCACCAGCGTGAGCCGTGGCATGGTGTCGAGCATGGTGCGCGCAACCGTGTCCCTGCCGTCGTTGGTGTCGAAGTAGTCGCGGTAGCGCGCCGCATAGCCGGCGACGCATTCGCGGACCACGTCGCCATACCCGTCGAGCTTTCCCGCCTCGGGCGCGGGCAGCACCATGGGGCCCGTCTTGATGCGGATCGACAGGTCCGGCGTCGACACGCCGCGTTTCGCCAGTTCCTCCGCGTTTTCCGCGTTCACATAGTCGAGGATCTTCGGCGATGTGCGGAAGTCCGACACCATCCGGCCGAACCGGCCCTCGCCTTGCGGTATCGCGATGGCGCCGCGCAGGTAGGGGCCGATGTCGCGCGGGCTGGCGACGCTCGCCGGCAGCTTCACCGGCCTGAACGGCGTCCGGCCCTTCTTTGCCACCTGGTCTTCCGCCATGGTGACGAACTCGATCATCAGGTCGTAGGCGGTCCGGGCGTCCTCGGCGAAGGTGAAGATGCCGTGCTTGTCGAGGATCAGCCCCTCCACCGAGGGATCGGCGTCAAATATATCGGCGGCGGCCTTGGCGAGATCGAAGCCGGGCTTGATGTAAGGCACGAAGCCCATGCGCCTGCCATAGACCTCGCGGCAGAGCGGCTCGCTGTCCTGCTGATCCACGAGAGCGAGAATCGCCGTGGAATGCGTGTGGTCGACGAATTTGTGCGGCAGGAAGGCGTGCAGCAGCGTCTCGATCGAGGGGTTCGGCGCGTAGGGATCAACGAGGTTGGCGCGCTGCATGGCGACCATCGCCTCGTCGCCGAGTGAATCGAGCTTGCGGGCCGCCAGCAAGGCGTCGAGCTTCACCGCCGGCAGGCCCGCCGGTTCGATCACGCCCATGTCCCAGCCGCTGCCCTTTACGCAGAGCACGTCCCATTCCTGGTCCAGGACGTCGGTGGCTTTCGTCTTCAGCGACGTGTTGCCGCCGCCGTGCAGGACAAGGCGCGGTTCGCCGCCCAGCAGCCGGGTCGTGTAGACCCGTAGCGCCAGGTCTTCCGACACCCCCTTGGCCGCGTAATGTTCGACGAGTTTGCGGGCGTCGCTGTCGTTCCAGAGGTTCTGCATGGGCTTCCCGTAGATCTGCTGTGTCGATTGATGGCGAAGGCCGTTCAGGCGATGGCTTCTGTCCGGGACCCCGCCACGAGCGGTTCGCCTGCACGCTCCAGAAGCTGGCCTGCTATCGACGAGGTCACGATCAGATGCGTGAAGAAGCCCCCCCGGATGGCAGCTTCGAGCGGTCCGAGCTTTTCGTCTTCCTGCACGACCATCAGCCGACGAGGAATGGCGCGGATGGCATCGAAATCGGCCGAGATGATGCGCCGGTTGTAGTCGCAGTCGAGCAGGCGGCCTTCGGCATCGATGATCTGCCCGGCGATGACCCCCGCCGCGCCGAGTTCCTTCATTCGGGCCAGTTCGGACAATTCGAGGGCACCGCACTTGATGACGTGGCTGTCCTCGTCCAGCGTGCCGACGCTGAAAAGCGCCACGTCGCAGCTGCTGATGCCGTCGAGTTGCTCGCGGATCACCGGTTCCTGGCGCAGGTCATGCGCGAGGCGCTCGGTACCGAGAACCAGTGGCGCATAGAAGTTGAGGCCGCGCGCGTTGAATCGGCGTGCGATTTCCATGGTGCACTGGTCCGGCCGATAGGAGTAGGGCGATCCGAGATTGCCGCACATCTCCACCACCGTCACGCCTTCGCGGTCGGCATAGGACATGGCGTCGGCGATGGCGTAAACCGTACGGCCCCAGGCGACGCCCACCCGGTCACCGTTGCGCACCATGTCGACGAAGACGTTGGCGGCCAGCCGGGGTATCTCGGCAGCGGGATCGGCGATGAGGCCTTCGCGCCCGACCAGCCAGACGGTCTCGAGACCGAAGACATCCTCCAGGCGCCGTGCCATCATGTCGTCGCGAAAGAGATGGGTCGATGTCGAAATGTTCACGATCCCGGCCTCTCGCGCGCGGCGCAGGTAGAGTGCCACCGAGGCGCGCGAGATGTTGAGGCGCTGGGCGACTTCGTCCTGACGAAGGCCATGCGTGTAGTAGAGCCACGCAGCCTTGTGGACGATCTGTTCTGCCGGACGGTACGCCATGTGCCTCCTCCCACTTGTCATTAGTCACGAGCATTGACAAAAGTCAATGTCGCAGGTCGGGCGCAGCTTGGCGGATAGGCGCCGATGCGATCGTCCGGCCATGCGAAACCACCTCGTCCTTCCGTTCGCGTCGTCGAGGCTTGCTTCACGATCGACAAGCCGCCACTGGTTCATCCAGCCCGGTGTTTTTGCGCGCAATTACGAATCGGGTGGAAACTCGGCGCAGCGGAATGCGGGGACCGCATCGGGTTCGCCGGATACTCCATCGCAGTGCGGGGGATGAGCGAGGTAGGGGTTCAAGAGTGAGCGTCATCGACATCGAGCATCTACGGCAATGGATCGGGCGAGAGGAGCGCAAGACCGACGTCGTCACGCCCGGGCTGGTCGAGCGTTTCGAGGCCACCCTGGGCCGGTCGGCCTGCGCGTCCGCCGAAGGCGCACCTTTGGCCATCCACTGGTGCCTTGCCCCGCCGGCCTGGCCCGCCGGGGAACTCGGTCGGGACGGCCATCCGGCGCGCGGCGGTTTCCTGCCGCCCGTGCCGCTGCCCCGGCGCATGTGGGCTGGCGGGAAACTGGAGTTGCACGCGCCGCTGCGGACAGGCGTGGAGGTCACCCGCGCCTCGCGGATCGCCGACGTGGTGCTGAAGAGCGGACGCAGCGGGGAACTCGTCTTCGTGGCTGTCAACCATCGGATCGTGTGCGACGGTGTGACGGTGATCACCGAGCGGCAGGACATCGTCTATCGCGCCGCCGAAAGGCCATCCCCGCCGGCAGCCGATCAGGCGGCTTCGGCCGGCGCGAAGCCGCAGTCTCGATCTGGCCGGGTTCCCGATCTTACCGAAACAGTGGACGCCACCACGACAATGCTCTTCCGCTACTCGGCGCTGACCTTCAACGGCCATCGCATCCACTACGACGTCGAATACGCCCGCCGTGAGGAGGGGTATCCCGGTCTCGTCGTGCATGGGCCCCTGCAGGCGACGCTGATGCTGCACATGGCCGCGCGCATCAACGGCGGTGCTCCGCCACGTCTGTTCACCTATCGTGGAGTGGCGCCCCTCTTCCACGGCGGAAGTTTCACCGTCAACGGCGCCGGCAGCACGGATGGGCTGGAACTCTGGTGCGCGGACGCGGACGGCAGGACGACCATGGTCGCGCAAGCGGCCATGGAGCGCTAGTCGATCATGCCGGGTGCCCAACCTCGCGAGATCGTGCTCGTCGGCGGCGGTCATGCGCATGTCGAAGTCCTGAGGTCCTTCGGCCGGCATCCCGAACCCGGCGTGAACCTCACCCTCGTCTCCCGGGAACTCGAAACGCCCTATTCCGGCATGCTGCCGGGGCTCGTTGCGGGGCTCTACAAGCGCGACGAGATCTACATCGACCTGGTGAAGCTCTGTGCTTCGACGCGGACACGTCTGGTTCATGCAGCCGCCTCCGGGCTGGACCGTCAGGAACGGCAGGTGCTTTTGGGGGATCAGCCGCCGGTCCCGTACGATCTGGTTTCGCTCGACGTCGGCATCACCCCGGCGCTCGACCGGATCGCTGGCGCCGAAGAACACGGGATCGCGGTCAAGCCTATCGGCAAGTTCCTGGAAAAGTTCGATGATCTGCTCGAGCGCCTGTACCGGCCCGGCGGACCTCGCCGTGTTGTCGGGATCGGGGGCGGCGCGGGCGGCGTCGAGCTCCTCCTGTCGCTCAGGCACAGGCTGAGACGGGATGCGCCCGCGCACCGTATCGATCCCGACGCGTTCTTCTTCGCGCTCGTGACCGGAGGTGATCTGCTGGCAACCCACAACCGGCTGGTCCAAAACGCCTTTCGCAGGACCTTTTCGGAGCAGGGCGTCGGTCTGTTCGAAAATCGGCAGGTTGACGAGATCCGACACGGCGCGGTCGTGACCGCCGACGGCGGGACGATCGAGGCCGATGTGGCTCTAGTGACGACGAACGCGGCCGCGCCCGACTGGCTGCGGGGGACCGGGCTGGAGGTCGACGAGGATGGTTTCGTCAAAGTGGGCCCCACGCTCCAGTCCCTCGATGATCCGCTGGTCTTCGCCGTCGGCGACTGCGCGGCACTGGTGGAGACGCCGCGCGAAAAGGCCGGCGTCTACGCCGTTCGCGCCGGGCCTCCGCTGACCCGCAATCTCCGCAAACTCGTGCAGGGCGGCGTGCCCGAGCCGTGGCGGCCACAGGAGCGCCATCTGGCGCTCATCTCGACCGGCGGACGAAACGCCGTCGCCTCACGCGGCTGGCTCTACGCGAAGGGCAGCTGGGTGTGGACGGCCAAGCAATGGAACGACCGCCGCTGGATGAGGAAGTAGAAGGACCCGTAGATCCCCGGGATCACCCGCCGCCGATCGGGACGTTCACTTTCCCGGTTCCGCCGCAGTCAGGACAGTCCTGGCCGCCGATCCGTCCAGAGCCGCCGCAACGCCGGCATACGTCCTCACCCGACCCTGTCGTCCCGGGCGGGACCGCGTCCGGATTGCCGCGTCCCGGCTCCTCGGCCGCGCCTCCTTCCAGCCGCTGGCGGACTTTTTCCACCGTATCTTCGTTGATCTCGGCGGGAAGGCCGCCATCGTCGGGCAGGCCCCGACCCGACTGGGCGATCGTTTCGTCGACCGGCCTGTCGTTCGCACCCGTTGTGATTTTGCGTTTGTCGCTCATGGCAGCATCTCCTTTTCCCTCCGAACGAGTGTCGCGGCGAAAAGTGCCGTTTCCGACAGATCGGGACGTCCTCAGGAATCGGACCCGATCATCGATTGATCGCCGTGGCCGGGCCGTGTTCATCTGCCGGCCCGGTGCGAGAAGGGAGAATCGATGGAACGTCGCGTCAACGTTGAGGAGTTTCGCCGTATCGCCGCGCGGCGTCTGCCGCGGGCCGTCTTCGATTACGTCGAGGGTGGTTCCGGCGACGAACGCGGTACCGCCCGCAATCAGGCAGCGCTGCAGCGGATTCTGCTCTCGCCTCATGCTCTGGCCGACGTCAGTCGCCGAGACCTTTCGGTGTCGTTCTTCGAAGGTCGCCTGCCTCTTCCGTTCGTCATCGGCCCGACCGGCCTCAGCGGAGCAATTCGCCCCGGCGCGGACCTCATGCTGGCGCGCGCGGCGGCACGTGCCGGTGTTCCCTTCGTCCTGTCCACGGCATCGACGAGTTCGATCGAGGACGTCGCGCGTGCTTCCGACGGGGAAAAGTGGTTCCAGCTCTATGTGCTCAACCGCGACCTTGCGGACAGCCTGACGAGGCGGGCGCTCGAAGCCGGGTATCGCACGCTCGTGCTGACCGTGGACGTTGCCGTGAGCGGCCGGCGCGAGCGCGACGTCCGAAACGGGTTCGGAGTCCCGTTCAGGATGAGCCCGCGTTTTGCGGCAGGATGCGCAATGCGTCCGGCATGGTCGCTCGCACAGTTGAGGCAGGGCCTGCCGCAGTTCGGCAACCTGGCCAGCGCGAAGGCGCAGAACGCATCCTCCCAGGCCCTGCTGATGCTGCGCCAGATGGATGCGAGTTTCTGCTGGGACGATCTCGAGGCGCTACGTGAACGCTGGCCGCACCGGCTGCTGGTCAAGGGCATCCTGCGCGCCGAAGATGCGGAGCGCTGCTTTGCGTGCGGTGTCGATGGGGTGGTGCTTTCCAACCACGGCGGGCGGCAGGTCGAGGATGTTCCCGCTCCGATCGACGTGCTTGCGCACGTGAAGGCGCCCGACGGCAAGGTCGTGCTGGTCGACGGCGGATTCCGGCGCGGCGCGGACGTGGTCAAGGCGCTCGCCCGTGGGGCCGATGCGGTTCTGCTCGGCCGCGCGCCGCTCTACGGGCTGGCGGCGCGCGGGGAGGCGGGCATCGACGAGGTGGTCGACATCCTCAAGGCCGAGATGGACAACACCCTGGCGCTGATCGGCTGTCCGCGTGCGGAGGACCTGTCGGACGCGTTCCTCGCCTGACGCTGCTCAGCCGATCGTCACCTCGACCAGTGCCATGGTGCGTTTGTCGCGGATGTGCCGAACGGCATCCTCAAGGGCCCGCGGGAGATCGTCGGCGACATCGACCTTCACCGCCCAGGCGCGGCTCGCCTCCGCGACCTTGACGAAGTCCGGGCTCGGCTGGAGCGAGGTCAGCGGCATCCGGTTGGCGCGCGCGGCATAGCCGTCCGGGTAGAGGCCGGCAACGGAATGGCGCACCGCCGCCCATTCGGCATTGTTCAGGATCACGACAAGGATCGGCAGTTCCAGCGCCTCTGCGATCTGGTGGCAGGCCACCGGGTTGGCGAACATGTAGGATCCGTCGCCCATGGTGGCGACGACGAGCCTGCCGCGATCGGCGAGCTGCATGCCGAGCGCACAGGGGAAGGACCAGCCGAGACCGCCCGAATGCGGCTCCTGGTGCCAGGAATTGTGGCGCTTCAGCACGATCGGATCGAGAGAGCAGCCGAGCTCTGAAAGCACGGTTGCGTCCTCGCCGGCGATGGCGTCCGACAGGCACTTCGAAACATAGGGCTTGGTCATCGGATGGCTGGCGGCGGCTGCCTTCGCGATGCCTGCGCGTATTGCCGGAACCCTCTCTTCGAGCAGGGCGCCTCGGCGCATGCGCGAACCGACATGACGCGAAAGCAGTCCGCGCATGGCATGTTCGAGACGCACGAGGCCTTCCCCGGTCTCGCAGCCGATTGAAAGATCCGACCGGAAGGTGCGGACCGGGAACCGCGTGAAAAGGGGATCCGGGCCGAGGTTGACGATCCTGGCGTCGGATTTCGGGACATGCTTGTCAGGCCACCAGGGAGCGAGGCTGTCGATCACCAGGATCACGTCGGCTTCCTCGATCCAGGGCAGGGGATCGGCTCCGACATGGCAGGGGTGGTCGGTGCCGATCGCGGTCGCGACGGCCCACCACTGGCAGACGGGGAACGACCATTCCTGGGCCAGCCGCGAAAGAGCGGCGAAGCCGGGCTCGGAACCGGCTCCGCGTTGGGCGATGATGAGCGGCGAGCGGGCCTCCCCGAGCAGGCGCGCCGCCTTTTCCAGTTCATCCGCATTCGGCGAAACGGAAACCGCCTGCATCGATGGCCCCGACTGCAGCCCCTCCGCGGATACGCTCTCGCACAGCACCTCGCGGGGCAGGCTGAGATAGACGGGAGCCTTCGGCGTGGAGTTGGCTATGGCGTGGGCCCGGTCGAGGAGCGGGCCGATCTGTTCGGGGAAGCGCAGTTCGTAGTCCCATTTGCAGGCTTCGCGCACGAGCGCGGTCTGGTCGCGCATTTCTTGTCCCCAGCCGATGGGCACGGTGCGGGCGCCGAACCGGCCCTTTTCCATGACCGGGGTCCGTCCCGACATCAGGATCATCGGAATCTGGTCGGTGGCGGCGTTGATCGCGCCGATCGCACCGTTGGCCAGTCCCACGTTCGTGTGGAGAATCACCGCCTGCGCCTTGCCGGTGGCGAAGTAGTAGCCGTGCGCCATGCCCAGTGCCGCGTGTTCGTGCGGGATGACGATCGCCTCGGGGAGCGCGACGTCCTTGGCGGCGGCTTCGGCGAGACCCTCGATGATGGGCGGGAAATCAGTACCGGAATTGCAGAACACATAGTCGACGCCGAGCGCCTTAAGGCGGGTGAACAGGGCAGCCCCCGCCGTGATTTCCATTTCGCTCCCGGCGACTGCCGACCTGTCGAGCATCTGATCCTCCACTTCGCCACAGCGCCGCGACCGGCGCACCGCGCGTCACTCCCTATGTAGTTTGGAATCAAACATCATCCACGCTGCCGCGCAAGGCCCGGTTCAGCCGAGTTCCTCGCCGATCCGCCGCAGCGCCGCGATCAGCCTGTCCTTATCCTCGCCCACGATCTCGTCCAGGCAGCGGTCGTGCGCGGCGGCATGGCCGGCCAGTTCAAAAAGACGCTCGCGACCGAGATCGGTCAGGGTGAGACCGTAGCTTCGTCGGTCCGCCGGGTGCGGCTTCGAGACGATGTAGCCGTGCTTGCCCAGGTCGCGCAGGACAGGCGTCAGCGTGGACTTGTCGCGGCCGGCGGCGCGACTGAGCGCCATCGGCGTTATGCCGGCATTGTCCCCGATCAGGCTCAGCACCGCGTACCATCCAGGGCGCAGGTCGGCGCGTCCTGTCTTCTTCTGAAACGCCCTGAAGGAGGCGTTCTGCGCTATCCGGAGATGATAGCCGATATAGTCGCCGAGATTGCCGAGGCGCACCGGCCCGTCTTCGCCGGCGGTGTGTATTTTCCCTTGCGGCTTCGGCTTGGCGGCGCTCTCCATGGTCCGGACTGTACGCCGAATGCAGTTTGGAGCCAAACTATCATCTTGCGCGCAGGGAAACGCGGACATAGGCTCGGATCTGGAGGCTGGCGCCCGGTGCGGTGCCGGAAAGCGGCGGCTCACGCATTCGAAAGGGAGGAAGAACATGTTTGGAAATCGCATTCTGGCTTCTACGGTCGCGGCTTTCGCGCTCCTGACAGGCGCAGCCCTGGCTCAGGACGCCCCAGTCGAACTGCGCTTCGCCCATTGGGTCCCGCCTCAGCATCCGCTGCAGGTCTACGGAATGACCGAGTGGGTCGAATCGGTGAAGGAAGCTTCAAACGGTTCGATCAACGTGACCATCTATCCTGCCCAGCAGCTCGGCCAGGCAGCGGACCACTACGACATGGCTCGCGACGGCATTGCCGATATGGCCTTCATCAATCCGGGTTATCAGCCCGGCCGGTTCCCGATCATCGCGGCGGGCGAACTGCCGTTCCTGATCAGCAATGCGAAGGGGGGATCGGCGGGTCTCGACGCCTGGTACCGGCAGTATGCCGAGCAGGAGATGCCGGACGTGAAGGTCTGTCTCGTACATTTCCATTCCCCCGGAACGTTCCACTCGAAGGAGCCGATCAAGGTGCCGGGCGACGTGGCCGGGATGAAGGTGCGGCCTGCCCACGCGACGATGGCGAACTTCGTCACCCTTCTCGGCGGTCAGAATGCTCAGGTCTCGGCACCGGAATCCCGGGACGCACTGGAGCGTGGCGTCGCCGACGCGATCACCTTCCCGTGGAATTCGATCCTGATCTTCGGCATCGACAAGGCGGTGAAGTATCACCTCGACATGCCGCTCTACGCGACGACCTTCGCCTGGGTGATGAACAAGGCCAAGTACGACGGGATGTCGGAGAACCAGCAGAAGGTCATCGACGACCATTGCACCAGCGAATGGGCCGAAAAAGTCGCGTCCGGATGGGCCGACAACGAGGACAGCGGCCGCGACAAGATCGCTGCGATGGATGGACACGAACTGATCGAGCCTTCCGAGGAAGATGTCGCCGCCTGGCGCGAGGCGGCGCAGCCCCTGCGTGATCAGTGGGCCGAGAAGGTCAATGCCGCCGGTGTCGATGCGGACGCTGCCATGAAAGGGCTGCTGTCCGAACTGGAAAGCCGTGGCGCCGCCTACTGATGCCCGAAACGTGCGTCGGCCTGTC
This sequence comes from uncultured Alphaproteobacteria bacterium, assembly GCA_963747465.1. Taxonomy (GTDB): domain Bacteria; phylum Pseudomonadota; class Alphaproteobacteria; order Rhizobiales; family Rhizobiaceae; genus Aquibium. The sequence continues at coordinate 58,088 of CAVVFC010000001.1, read as the reverse complement.
CGGCGCACGTCCCTACCGGGGACGCCAACGGCAGTCCCCGCCAACCACACCCCAAGGACATCGAGGGCCGGATCGGAAATGGGCGGTTTCGAACGGGTCATCAGCAGGGTTTCCGCCTTCGTCGACGCGGCCGCCGCGATCTTCCTGGCGATCATCACGGCCCTGACGTTCACGGCCGTGCTCCTGCGCTACGTCTTCAACCTTGCGTTCCCCGGCTCCTTCGACGTCAGCCGCCTTCTGCTCGGCGTGGCGATCTTCTGGGGCATAGCGGCAGCGGCCTGGCGCAACGAACACATTCAGGTCGATCTCCTGTGGCAGGTGATGCCGCGTACCGTCCGGAAGATACTGGACCTCTTCGCCGAGATCGTTTTCGCGGTCTTCGTCGGCGCGCTCGCCTGGATGCTGTACTGGCAGGTCGATCGGGTGCGTGGGTCCGGCCTCACCACTTTCGAGCTTGCGATACCGGTGTGGCCTTTCAATGCGGTCGCGTGGCTGGGGATCCTGTTCTGCTTCCTGGTTCTCATCGCACGCGTGATCCGCTCGATCGCCAGGTTCGGGTCTTCTGAAGGTTCCGTCCGCAGATGATGGCCAATGACGTCATCGCGGTGGGCGGCTTTGTCGTGCTTTTCCTGCTGCTTCTTCTCAGGGTCCCCATCGGCGTGGCCATGGGCGTCGTGGGTGTGGGAGGATTCGGCCTGCTGAGTTCCTGGGCACCCGCGCTCAACCTTCTGTCGTTGTCGCCGATCCGCACCGTCACCGACTATTCGCTCGGACTGGTTCCGATGTTCATCCTGATGGGGGCGGTGGCTTCCGCTTCGGGGATGAGCGCGGAACTCTACCGCGCCGCCAACGCATTCATAGGGCACCGGCGAGGCGGGCTCGCGATGGCCACGATCGTCGCCTGTGGCGGCTTCTCAGCCATCTGCGGCTCCTCCGTCGCGACCGCCGCCACCATGGCCAAGGTGGCTCTGCCGGAAATGAAGAAATACGGCTATCCGGACACCCTGGCTACCGGTTCGATCGCGGGCGGCGGCACGCTCGGCGTGCTCATACCGCCCTCTATCGTGCTTGCCATCTACGGGGTCATGACGGAGCAGGACATCGGCCGGCTCTTTATCGCAGGCCTGGTGCCAGGAATTCTGGCGCTCCTGATGTATCTCGTCACGGTGCGGCTATCCGTGGCGTATTCCGGCGCGGGCATACCTGCCCATGAGAAAGCGAACTGGAGCGAACGCCTGTCCGCCTTGCGCGGAGTTTGGGCGATCATGCTCCTCTTTATTTTCGTGATCGGCGGCATCTATGGCGGCATGTTCACGCCGTCGGAAGCGGCGGGGATGGGGGCGGCCGGCGCAATCATCATAAGCGTCGTGCGACAGCGGATGGGATGGCGCCTGCTGTTTCGCTGCCTCCTCGAAAGCATACAGGTTACCGCGGGGATCTTCATGATCCTGATCGGGGCTATCCTGTTCGGTTATTTCCTGACCATCACCCAGACGCCACAGAAGCTCACGAACTTCCTTTTGGGCATGGAACTCGGCGCGTACCCGACGCTGCTGCTCATTCTTCTGTTCATGCTGCTTCTGGGGTGCGTGCTCGACGCCATGGCAATGATCATCCTGATGATCCCCATTCTCTTTCCCGTCGTGCTGGCGCTCGGCTTCGACCCCATCTGGTTCGGGGTAATCATCGTCATGACGGTGGAACTGGGTCTCATCACGCCGCCGATCGGCATGAACGTGTTCGTCATCAACACACTTGCCAAGGATGTGAACCTGCCGACGATCTATCGCGGCGTACTGCCCTTCGTCGCCACGGATATCATCCGGCTAGGGCTGCTCATCGGCTTTCCGTGGCTTGCCATGTGGCTGCCGAACACCATGCAATAGACCGCTGCCGCCATCCCCTCAGAAGGGCGAGGACATCCGGGCTTCGACGGCTGCATGCATGAAGACCAGCCTTGCCATGGCGGGCGTTGCCCGGCCCCGGCTTGCCGCGGCGCAGGCGCGCTTTGCGGCGATGTACCACTTGCCGCGGCTGCGCGGCCAATCTTCCAGCAGTCGCGCTGCCTGCTCGGTGGTCTGGACCTCGATGATCGGTCCGTGCGCGTCCGGCGAAAGCTGGATGGGTTCGGGGAAATAGGTGTCGACACTCATGATCGTTGCCTCCGTGCCAGGACGCGTCGCCGCGTGTGCAGGATATAATGCCCGTTCCATGGAAAGGTTGCCTTAAGGGCGAGGTACAATTTCGAGGAAATGCAGCCGGAGCCGGCCGGGAAGCATAAATCCTGAACGTCGCTACCTGCCGGTGAGGTTCAGCACGAAAGCGGCGGCTACGACGAGCCGTCGAAGTTGCGCAGGTTGCGTCCGACCCTGTCCATGAACTTGTCGGAGACCAGACCGGAGAGCGCAATTCCGCCGGTTGCGAACACGAGGACGACCTTTCCGACCAGCGTCACGTTGACCAGCGTGGTGACCACGAGGATGTTCGCGAGCGTGATCGCCAGAACGACGACTAACTTCCAGTTCAGCCAGAAATGTCGAGACGGCTTCACGATCAGCTTCTGAGAGTCGGACTCGAAACTAATTCTCATTGGCTTCCGGCTCTAGCGATAAATCTGGTTGTGCGGCGGATGGATGCGATGAGGAGCCATGCCTCTGAAGACGCGATTGTTGCTTCCCAGTCTTTGGCGAGGCGTCGGCAGCGGCCGAGCCAGGCGAAGGTGCGCTCGACAACCCATCTCCGCGCGATGACAACGAAGCCCTTTGCGCCATCGGGTCGCTTGACGATTTCGAACGTCGGCCCGTCCATGACCTGCACGGCGGACTCCAGTTTGTCCCCGGCGTAGCCGCCATCAGCAAACAGGTGAACGAGCGTCGGGAAGCTCTGTTTCGTGTCGGCTACGACGTTCGGCGCGCCATCCCTGTCCTGAATGTTGGCCGTGTGCGTGATCGCGCCCAGAATGTTGCCTTGCGTATCGGTTAGGATATGGCGCTTGCGGCCCTTGATCTTCTTGCCCGCGTCATAGCCGCAGGGCCCGCCGCTCTCGGTGGTTTTCACGCTTTGACTGTCGATCACGCCCGCTGTCGGCTCCGCGGACCGGCCGCCCAGAAGGCGCGCGGCCATGACCAGCGTTTCGTTGATGATGTCGAGCATGCCGCTGTCACGCAGCCGATAGAAATAGTGTTGGACCGTGGTGAAGGGAGGGAAGTCTTTTGGCAGCATCGCCCACTGGCAGCCTGCCGTCGCAATATACTGGATCGCGTCCCACACCTCGCGCATCATCCACTTGCGCGGTCTACCTACCCGACTGGGCGCAGGCATGAAGGGCGCGATCAATGCCCATTCCTCGTCGGTGCAATCGCTTGAATAGCGCAAGCGTCTCCGGTCATAGTGTCCGCGAGTGATTTCAGTCCAAGCCATCCGATTCTCCGTAGTCTTCGCAAACCGCAGAGAATCACAAGCTGCTGAAATCATTCAACATAATTTTCGGTTGGCCTCTGATTCGAAGCCAAGTCGATGTTGGGCTGCATGTTCATTCTTCGACTCCCCCTATGAATTGAAGGTGAATTTCCAATAGTACTTTATACCGAAACCATGGCGGTGGGAAGACATAGAAAAGTACCCCGATCCGGCGACTGCTAAGCCAAGTTAGCTGGCTTAAAGCAGAAGCTAGTTGGCAGTCTTCTCTATCACAGGTAGTGGAGTGATATGGTTGAGAGCAGAGGGCTTTTTAATTCTTTTAGAGGAACAAGATATTCCCCAATCGCCGGTCAGCCCTGCTCGGCCAACCGTCTCCGGATCGCGCGTCTGAGGTCGGGTGCGGCGTCGACGAGATCCTTCGCCGCCTGCGAGCGCGGATCGTCCAGCACCTCTCCGGTGCGGCCCTCCTCGACGATCCTGCCGTCGTGCATGACCATCACTTCGTCGGTGATCGCGCGTGCCATGGTGAGGTCGTGCGTGATGAAGAGGTAGGCGACGCCGAGCCGCTGGTTCAGGTCGGCGAAGAGGTCGAGGATCTGCGCACGGATCGAAACGTCCAACGCGGATACCGGCTCGTCCGCTACGACGAGCTTCGGGCGCGTGATGATCGCGCGGGCAATCGAGATGCGTTGACGCTGTCCGCCGGAGAATTCGTGCGGGTACTTGTCCATGTCCTCGGGACGAAGCCCCACCTCGTGCAGCGCCGCCGCGACCATGTCGCGTCGTTCCGCGCCGGTCGGGGGCCTGTCGAGCACGTGAAGCGGCTCCGAAACCAGGCGCTCGACCTTGTGGCGCGGATCGAACGAGCCGTAGGGGTCCTGGAACACAACCTGCATATTGCGCCGCGCCGGCTTCAATTCGGCCTCGCTCTTGCCGGTGAGAGTCTCGCCCAGGAAACGGATTTCGCCCGCGGTTGGCCGGTCCAGCGCCAGGATTATCCGCGCCAGCGTCGATTTTCCGCAGCCGGACCGGCCGACCAGAGCGACGGACTGCCCCGGCTTCATGGAGAAGGAGACGCCGTCTACGGCACGAAACGGCGCCGCCTTGCCGAAGAGCGAAGCCCGCCGGCCGGGATAGTCCCGGACGACGTTTTCGATCTCGAGCAGGTTCGCCCCGGCTGCTGAGGCCGCGTGGCGGTTCGGGCGTGCGGGCACGTGCATGGACGCCTCCGCCAGTTGCCGCGTATAGGGGTGCACCTGCGCCGACAGCGTCCTGGCCGTCTCGCCTTCCTCCATCACCTCGCCATGACGCAGGATGGTGATCCGGTCGGCCATGTCCGTGACCACGGCGAGATCGTGGCTGATCAGCAGCAGCCCCATCCGGCTCTCGTCCACGAGGTCGCGCAGCAACTCGAGGATCTGCGCCTGCAGCACGACGTCCAACGCCGTGGTCGGCTCGTCGGCGATCAGTAGCTTCGGCTTGAGCGCGCAGGCGATGGCGATGACGACGCGCTGGCGCTGGCCGCCGGAAAGCTGGTGCGGATAGCGTGACAGCGGGAATTTTTCCTCGGGCAGGCCGACCCGATCGAGCATGCGGCGGGCTGAGGCCTCCGCGTCGGCTCGGGTTGCGCCGGTGTGCCAGCGGATGCCTTCGGCCACCTGCTCGCCGATCGTCTTGACCGGGTTGAGCGCCGTCATCGGCTCCTGGAACACCATGCCGATGTCGTCGCCCCGAAGGCGGCACATCGCGGTTTCGGGGGCGGACAGGATGTCGATGCCGTCGAACGTGACGCGTCCCGTCGCCCGGGCGGCGTGCGGCAGCAGTTTCATGATCGTCAGGGCCGTCATGGACTTGCCCGAACCGCTCTCGCCGACGAGCCCCATCGTCTGGCCGGCGCCGATCGACAGGTCGACCTCCTTTAGGATCGGGATGCCACCGATCGACAGGCGACAGTTTTTCGATTTCGAGCAGGGCCATCAGCGCTCGCGCCGCAGTCTCGGATCGAGCACGTCGCGCAGGCCGTCACCGAGCAGGTTGAGCCCGAGCACCGTTACCACGATGGCAAATCCTGGAAACAGCGCCAGATGCGGCGCGATCATCATGCGGGTCTGGGCGTCGAACAGCATGCGGCCCCAGGAGGGCATCGGCGGCTGCGCGCCAAGCCCGACATAGGAGAGAGCCGGCTTCCGCAAGCACGCCGAGCGCGAACTGGATCGTGCCCTGTACGAGGAGCATCGAGGCGATGTTGGGCAGGATGTGCTCGACCGTGATGAGTGCCTTGCCCTTGCCGGCGGCGCGGGCGGCTAGGATGAATTCGCGCGGCCATATGGCAAGCGCCCCGGCACGGGCGACGCGGGCGAAGACGGGGATGTTGAAGATGCCGATTGCGATGATCGCATTCATGGCGCCCGGTCCGAAGATCGCGGTGATGAGGATCGCCGAGAGCAGGGCAGGGAAAGCGAAGACCAGGTCGTTGAAGCGCATCAGCATCTCGTCCACATAGCCGCCGCGGGCTGCCGCCCAGCAGCCGAGCGGCACGCCGGCGCCCATGCCGATGACGACCGCGACGACTGCCACCGCGATCGAATTGCGCGAGCCGACCATGATCATCGACAGGATGTCGCGGCCGAAATGGTCGGTGCCGAAGGAGTGCGCGCCATGAAAGGCGCCTGCATGCGGTCGGCGACTTACCAGTCTGGTGACGTCGTAGGGCGTCCAGAAGAAGGAGACCAGCGCCATTGCCGCGATGAGCCCGCGTGATGACGGCGCCGGCGGTGAAGGACTTGTTGGAGAATGCCGCCGAAAGAAATGGAGCCTTGTGCACCGGTCGGCGGCGCCGACGTCGATACTCATGCGTTCGCCCTGAGCCGCGGGTCGACGATTGCATAGCAGACGTCGACGACGATGTTGACGATGACGACCGACGCCACGAGCAGCATGACGACGCCCTCGACGACGATCAGGTCGCGCTGCGTGATCGCCTGGAAGACGAGCCGGCCGAGACCCGGGAGGTAGAAGACGTTCTCGATGATGATCGTACCGGCGAGCAGGAAGGCGAACTGCAGGCCGAGGATAGTCAGCACCGGGATCATGGCGTTGCGCAGCGCATGCCGCCACAGGACGATTCGGCGTGGCATGCCCTTGGCGCGCGCGGTGCGGATGTAGTCCTCGCCTAGCACCTCCAGCAGCGCCGAACGCGTGACGCGCGACAGGATCGCTGCCTGCGGCAGCGCGAGCGCGATCGACGGCATGACGAGCGACTTGACGGCCGGCCAGATGCCGGCGCTCCAGCCGGGGAAGCCGCCGGCCGGTACCAGCCGAAGCCAGACCGCGAAGATGTAGATGAGGATCAGGGCAAACCAGAAGTTCGGTACGGCGACGCCGAACTGCGCGGTCCCCATGGCGATCGTGTCGGCGGCCTTGCCGCGCCGGGCGGCGGCGAACAGGCCGACGGGAATGGCTATGACGGTCGACAGGACGAGGGCCATCACCGCCAGCGGCAGCGACACCACCGCCCGCTCGCCGATCAGCTCGATGACCGGCGAGGAATAGGTGAAGGAGCGTCCGAAGTCGCCGACCAGCAATCCGCCGACCCAGACGACATAGCGGACGAGCACGGGATCGTTGAGCCCCATCTGCTCGCGCAACGCGTTCAGCGTTTCGTCGGTCGCGTTCATGCCGAGCATCAGCTGCGCGGGATCGCCCGGCAGGATCTCCAGCACGGCAAATACCACGATCGATGCGACCAGCAGGGTCAACAGGCCGCCGGCGAGGCGCTTGGCGAGAAAGGCAATCATTTCAGGCTTTGCCTCCCTCCCCGCGGAGGGGAGGGAGGAAGGGAGGTCAGTCGGCCCACTTTACATCGGTAAGGTCGGTCGCCTGGATCGGCGAATTCTCCCACATGCCCTGAAGCTTGGCGTCCCAGACGCCGATCTTGGGCAGTTCGAAGAGGAAGCCATTGACGGCGTCGTCGGCCAGGATCTTCTGCGCCTGCTTGTAGAGCTCGTTCCGCTTCTCCTGATCGGCGGTGACGTCGAGTTCGGCGATGACCTTGTTGAACTCGGGATTGTGGTAGTCGAAGTAGTAGTCGTCGCGCGCATAGATGCCGATGTCGTTCGGCTCGGTGTGGGAGACGATCGACAGATCGTAGTCCTTTTCCTTGAACACCTGGTCGAGCCACTGCGCCCATTCGACCGGGATGATCTCGAGATCGATCCCGATTTCGCGCAGCTGCGAGGCGATGACCTGGCCGCCGTCGCGCGCATAGGCCGGCGGCGGCAGTTTCAGCGTCGCCTTGAAGCCGTTCTCGAAGCCTGCTTCCTTCAACAGTTCCTTCGCCTTGGCGATGTCATGCGGGTAGGTGCCGGTCAGGTCGACATAGGCGGCATTCGCAGGAGAGAAATGCGATCCGATCGGCACACCCAGTCCCGCCGAACCGGCGTCGATGATCGCCTGGCGGTCGAGTGCATGGGCGATCGCCTGGCGGACCTTCAGGTTGTTGAAGGGCTCCTTGCCGTTGTTGGTGGAAAGGATCGTCTCGCCCTCGGTTGCGCCGACCACGACCTCGAAGCGCGGATCGGATTGGATCTGCGGCAGCGCGTCGCCGGCCGGCATGTTGGGGAACGCCTGCACGTCGCCGGACAGCAGGGCCGGAATGGCGGCCGCGGCATCCGGGATGATGCGGAACTCGGCCTTCTCAAGCGCCGCCGGATCGCCCCAGTAGTCCGGGTTCTTGACGATGGTGATGGAGGAACCCTTTGCCCAGTTGTCGAACTTGAACGGCCCGGTCCCGACCGGGTTCTCCTTGTTGCCCTCTGCGCTCTCGGGCGCCACGATGACGGCGTCGCCCCAGCCCATGTTGTAGAGGAAGGAGCCCTGCGGCTGCTTGAGCGTGACCTTGACGGTGGTCGGGTCGACCACTTCCACCGTGTCGATGGCCTCGAAAAGCGGCTTCTGCGCGTTAGTCGAGTCCGCCCCGCGGGCGCGGTCCAGCGAGAACTTCACGTCTTCGGCGTCGAAGGCGGTGCCATCGTGAAACTTCACGCCTTCGTGCAGCTTGAAGGTGTACACCTTCCCGTCCTCGGACACCTCCCAGCTTTCGGCCAGCCCCGGCTGCACCTCGCCGCCGGATCCGATCTGGGTGAGGCCCTCGAACACGTTGGCGTAGACGATCTCGTCGATGGCGGCTGCCGCGCCCGCCGTCGGGTCGAGGTTCGGCGGCTCGAGGACCACTCCGACCACGAGATCGGTCCTCTGCGCCATGGCGGAGGTGCTCGATGCCAGCGCCATCGCGGCGGCGGCCAGTGCGGATTTCCAAATCGTCATTTCGTTGCTCCCATTGTCTGCGATCGGTGCTGTGATCAAAGCGCGAATTCGTGCGGGAGTAAATCGGGTTTCGCTTGAACCAGCGGGTTCGCGTCGGCCGCGAGGACTGATAGGTAGGGGCAATCGTCGGCGGAGAGCCCCCTGGTCATGATCACCGTACACTATCTGGAAAAATCCCGGGCCCATCGCGTCCTGTGGCTGCTCGAGGAACTCGGTGTCGAGTACGACGTCAGGACGTATCGCCGCACGCGCGAGTTCCGCGCGCCTGAAAGCCTGAAGGCGATACACCCACTCGGCAAGTCACCGGTGATCGAGGACGATGGCCGCGTCATCGCCGAAAGCGGTGCGATCATGGAGTATCTGGTCGACACCTATGGGGCGGACACCCTGCGTCCCCCCGCCCGGACGGAGGAGCGCCTGCGCTACACCTACTGGATGCACTACGCGGAAGGATCGGCGATGCCGCTTCTCGTCATGAAGCTGATCTTCTCTAGCCTGCCGTCGCGCATGCCGTTCTTCCTGCGGCCCGTTGCCCGCATGATCTCCAAGGGCGTCGGCGAACGGCTGATCGACCCGCAGCTTGCGGATCACCTGGCGCTCTGGAAGGCTGAACTCACCCGCGACGGCTGGTTTGCCGGCAGGGATTTTTCAGCCGCCGACATCATCATGAGCTATCCGGTGGAAGCCGGCGTCACCCGCATCGCGAAGGGGCAGGACATCGGCGTCATCCGGCGCTGGATGGAGGCGATCCGCGCCCGGCCCGCCTATCAGCGGGCGGTCGAGCGGGGCGGCAACATCTACGGGTTCTCGTCCAGCTGAGCTTGGACCCGAGGTCCGCCGCAGAGGCATGCCTAGCGCTGCACGACGATCCTCACGTTGGACAGACCCTCGCGCTGCGCCATCCGGAACAGCGTCGCCGCATTGTCGGGATGCAACCGGATGCACCCGGCCGACGCCGGGCGACCGAGCCTCTTGATGCTGTAGGTGCCATGGATCGCATAGTTGCCGTTGTAGAAGATCGAATAAGGCATGGGCGCGTTGTTGTAGCGGCTGGAGCGGTGATTGCGCGAGAGCCACTTCGCCTTCCAGCTTCCCACGGGCGTGACCTTGCCGCTGCGCGCCGTGGAGACTTTCCACCGGTACTTCACGACACCCCCATGCGATACCGTCATGATCTGGGACGACAGATCGACTCGCGCCACCACATTGGCGGCGGAAGCGGCCACAGGCTGGATCAGCAGCATGCTCGCTGCAAGCAGCGCCGAATACAAGGTACGCATATTGGAAAGACCCCTCAACTCACTCGAACAGACAGCGGGATATTCAAGCCCATCGCGAGACCCGTGCAAAGTAATCCAGGCTTCAACTTTCCGTCAGTGCGTCCGTATGGTTAAATCGACTTCGGCGAAGTCTCTCCTCAGCCGCGCGCGCCTCGCAGGAGCACGTCCAGGCTCGTCGCCATGACTTTCGCTGATTCGACCATGTCGATGATGCCTACCCATTCGTCGGGCGTATGTGCCAGATCGAGGATACCGGGCCCGTAGGCGACGCAGTCGTGCAGATGGCCGATCCGGGCGATATGCTTCTGGTCATAGGTGCCGGGGGAGACGACGTAGTCCGGCTCCCGGCCGAACACCTCGCGAATGCCGGCAGCGACCGCTGCCGCGACCGGAGCATCGCGCTCCGTCATCAGCGGCAGCACTTCCATCAGATCCCGAACGGCGTAGTCGAAACGCGGCCGCTCGGTCTTCAGCCGCTCGAGGATCGACAGCACCTCTCCCTTGACGGTCTGGATATCCTCCTCGAGCAGGAAGCGGCGGTCGATGACGATGCGGCAGGAGTCCGGCACGTTGGGCGAGGGGAGGCCGGGAAAGAAGTCTTCCGTCTGGCCGCCATGGATGGAATTGATGTTCATGGTCGACCGACGCGCGCCTTCCGGCACCACGGGGGTACGGGTCTGCTTCTGGTCCAGAACGGGGAACAGGTCCTCCTCGAAGGCGTGTAGCACCGCGCCCATGTGGCGTACTGCGGAATCCCCGAGGAACGGCATGGAGCCGTGCGCGATCGTGCCCTTCGTCTCGATTTCTGCCCACCAGACGCCGCGGTGGCCGAGGCAGATGCGATCCTTGTTGAGCGGCTCGGGAATGATGACATGGTCGACGCGCGGCTTCGAGAAGAAGCCCTGTTTCGCCAGATAGGCGACGCCGCCGAACCCGCCGGACTCCTCGTCGACGGTTCCCGAGACCTCGATCGCACCGGGATAGTCCGGACAGACCTCCAGGAACGCTTCGACGGCGATGATGGAGGCGGCGAGACCGCCCTTCATGTCGCAGGCGCCGCGTCCGAATACCTTGCCCTCCTTGACCGTGCCTGCGAACGGGTCCACCGTCCAGCCGTGGCCGGCTTCCACCACGTCGATATGCGAGTTGAAATGGACCGTAGGGCCCGGCGAGCGGCCTTCGCGCCGCGCAACGACGTTGGTGCGCGGATAGCGGTCGGAATCGCCGAGCGTACCCTCGCCGCGGATCAACTGCGTCTGGAAACCCGAGCGCCGCATCCGCTGCCCGACATATTCCGCGCAGGGCGTATAGGCGTCGCCCGGCGGATTGACCGTGGGAAAGCGGATCAGGTCGCGGGTGAGGGCAACGAGATCGTCGGTGCGCGCTTCGATGGCGCGGAAGAGATGTTCAATCATGGAAAGGAATTGAGCAGCCGGAACAGCGGTTTGCAAGCGCAGTGATCGGCTTTCGCATGAGCCAGGCGCAGACCGTCCAGCCCCGTCAACCAGATGGTAACGAAGTGAGACGGAGTTGTAAGATTGTTCACTTACAGTTCATGTGCAAGACCCTACGGTGAGGTATTGGCACCGAAGTGTGGGGTTGAGTTGATGAGAAAGTTTGTGGTCATGGCGCTCACTGCGGCAGCGATGCTGCTGGGTGCAGGTTCGACCGGTTTCGCGGCTAGCCTGGTGGCCAGCATAGATGTGTCGAACCAGACGATGACGGTGACGAAACAGGGACGCGTGCTCTACCGGTGGCGGGTGTCGACCGCTCGGAAGGGGTACGTCACCCCGCGTGGTCGCTACAGTCCGACCCGCATGCACAAGATGTGGTATTCGCGCAAATACGACATGTCGCCCATGCCCTATTCGATCTTCTTTCGCGGTGGCTATGCGATTCACGGTACCAACTACGTGAAATCGCTGGGCCGGCCGGCATCCCACGGCTGTGTCCGCCTCGATACCGCGAATGCGGCCAGGCTCTATTCCCTGGTGAAGGAAGTCGGCCCGGGCAACACCAGGATCGTCGTCTCCAACTAGCCGGGGATCCCGGCGCGGTGTCCGTCCGCCGTCCGGCGGATGGGCGCTCGTGCGTCGTCCGTCACCGCGCTTAGGGCTTGGCCGCCGTCTTCGCCCGACCGCGGCGTGCCCCGGCGGTGAGCTTCCAGCGCTTGTGGAACCACATCCACTGTCCGGGATGCTCGCGCACCCATCCCTCGACGATTTCGTTCAGCAGCTGGGTCGTGGCGTTCACGTCGACGGTGCCGTTCGCGGTCCGCGGAAGCTCCAGTTTTTCCTGAAGTTCCAGGCGGAAACGGTTGCCTGGCAATCGTACGCATCGGGCTGGGTGCACCGGGCAGTCATACTGCCGCGCCAGTTTCGCCAGGAGAGGGCTCGTCTCGCATTCGATCCCGAAGAAGGTGCCGCGAATGCCGCGCTTGAATTTCTGATCGACCAGAACGCCGACATTGCCGCCGCGCTCCAGGATGCGCGCAAGCGTGAAAGCAGACCCGCGGCCCGATGCCACGAGTTCGCCCATGCTGCCGGTCCGCGTCTCCAGGAGTTCGGCGGCAAGAAACGGGTTGTTCGGGGCGCGGAAGAGGGCGGTCAGCTTCAAGCCGTAGGAAGCGGCAACAGTCGGGAGGAGCTCGAAGTTTCCGAGGTGACCCGTGAACAGGATGTGCGGTTGCTGCTCGTCCCGCAGCCGCAGGAACAGTTCCTCGCCGACTATCTCGATGTTGGCCGGTCGGCCGGTGAGCGGTTCTTCGCGCATCAGTTGTTCGAGAAAGACGTACTCGCCCGCCAGCCGTGCCATGTTGCCCCACATGTCGGAGGCGATGGTCTCGATTTCCTCTTCCCGCTTGTCGGGATAGGCGCGCCGGAGGTTCGACAGAGCTGTCTTGTGGCGGCCCATCAGCGGACCGACGCGTCGCGCGGTTCGATCGAGGAAATCCAGTGCCCGATCGGCAGGCAAGAGGCGTATGGTCCGGAGCAGCGCGAGCGAAAGCTGCGCGATCGTCCAGTAGTTCGCGATGCGCAGGCTGCGGGAGACCCGGGCGGCGGCGGGTCTGAGGATGTTGCGGCCCTCAAGCGCCATCAGGAGACGCGCAGGACGATCTTGCCGAAGACCTTGCGGCTTTCCATCCGCTCCAGTGCCTTGCCGATCCCGTCGAAGCCGATCTCGGTGTCGATGACCGGAGCGACCTGGCCCGCGGCCATCTTCTGCATCGCGTCCGCCATGTTCTCCATGCGGCAGCCGAACGATCCGAAGATCTTCAGCTGCTGCTGGAAGAGCTGCATCAGGTTCATCGTGGTCGACACTCCCGACGTCGAGCCGCACGTCACCAGCCGTCCGCCACGCTTCAGGCACAGCATCGAGCCGGCCCACGTATCGGCACCGACGTGCTCGAAAACCACGTCGACCCCCTTCTTTTTCGTCAGTTTGCGCACCACGCCTTCGAACCGGTCCGACCGGTAGTTGATGACGTGGTCGGCCCCGAGCGCCTTCGCCTTGTCGATCTTGTCGTCCGAGCCGACCGTCGTGATGACGGTGCATCCCATCCTGCGGGCAAGCTGGATGGCGGCCGTGCCGATGCCGGAGCCGCCGGCATGCACCAGGATCGTCTCGCCCGGTGCCAGCCTGGCATTGTCGAACAGCATGTGTTCCACGGTGCCGAAGGTGACCGGCGCCACGGCGGCTCCGACATCATCGACGCCGGGTGGCGCGGGTACGAGCAGCCGGGCCGGCAGGTTCATGTGCTCCTGCGCGAATCCGTCGAGATGGAAGCCATGCACGCCAGCGACGTGTTCGCAAAGATTGTCGCGGCCTTCGCGGCAAGGACGGCAAAGGCCGCATGTCCGCGCGCCGTAGATGGAGACCAGCTGCCCTGGAAGCAGTCCCGTCACGCCCGGACCCACGCTGTCGACGACGCCCGACGCCTCGGCGCCGACCACGAGCGGCATCTTGCGCTTGGCGAAGGCCATGCCGCGCCAGCCCCATACGTCGATGTGGTTGAGAGCGACGACCCGGATCGCGACGGTCACTTCGCCGAGGCCGGGCGGCGGCGGCGAATCGAGATCGACCGTCTCGAGCCGGCGTTCCTCGACGAGTTGCAATGCGCGCATGAGCGTTCGGACTACCCCTACAGGAAAGGCGGTCCGCTTAGACCGGTTCGCGGGTCATGACAAGGCAGGTGTTCTGGCCGCCGAATCCGAAGGAGTTCGAAAGCACGCTCGCCACGGGGCGCTCGCGCTTGACGTTGGGAACCACGTCGAGCTCGATCGCAGGATCGGGGTTGTCGTAGTTGATCGTCGGCGGAATGACACCTTCGCGCATGGTCATGAGCGAGAACACCGCCTCGATCGCACCGGCGGCCGAAAGCGTGTGGCCGATCATCGACTTGTTGGACGAGATCGGGATCGACCGCATCCTTTCGCCGAAGACGGTCGAAAGCGATAGATGCTCCATCTTGTCGTTTTCGGGCGTCGACGTGCCGTGGGCGTTGACGTAGTCGATCCTGTCTTCGTCCATGCCGGCATCGGACAGCGCCGCTCTCACGGCCGCGATCGCCGGCGAGCCGTCGGGCTTGGACCGCGTCCGGTGGAAATCGTCGGCCTTTTCGCCGCAGCCGCGCAGCACGCCGAGGATTTTCGCGCCGCGTGCATTCGCCGCTTCCAGCGATTCGAGAACCAGCGCGGCCGACCCTTCGGCCAGCACGAAGCCGTCCCGATCCTTGGAGAAGGGCTTGGATGCGCGTTCGGGCGGATCGTTCTGGGTCGAGAGCGCCGACAGAAGCGCAAAGCGGATCAGCGCCTCCGCCGTTGCCGAGCCGTCCGCGGCGAGCGCCAGTGCGCGGTCGCACTCGCCGCGCCGGATCGCCTCGACGCCGAGCTGGATCGCGGTCGCGCCCGATGCGCAGGCGGTCGATAGCGTGATCGGAAGACCGCGCGTTCCGAACGTGTCCGCCAGGCGGTCTGCGATGGCGCCGAACTGGGTCGCCTCCTCGTACTGCCCGTCGGGCGCGGCATGAGCGGCTGCGAGCAGCCGGTCGTAGCCGGAGCCTTCCTTTTCCCTCCTATAGAGCGCGAAACGCTCTTCCCAGCCGAGTTCGACCGGCGGAGCGGCGAGGAACAGCGGACCGCCGAAATCGGATCCGGAACCGGCCTGTCCGGTTGCCTCGCGGGCGGCGGTCTCGGCAAGCTCGTGGGTGAGGGCGCTTGCGCCTTTCCCGCTCGTGGACAGAAAATCGACCATGCCCGAGATGCGCGTGTTCAGGTGATCGACGGGGAAACGCCGGATCGGGTGGATGCCTGACCGGCCGGACGTCAATGCCGCCCAGTTGTCTTCCTTTCCGACGCCGAGCGAGGTCACAACGCCCATACCGGTCACGACCACGACCGGGCGCCCGAAACTGTCCGTCATCTTGGTCATGACCTGCTCCTTCCTCAGGCCGGGACGACGAGTGCGGCGCCCTCGAAACGGCGCGAGCCGATCGTCGTAGCGAGCACGCGGCCGTTTCCCTGCGCCGGCTTCTCGAAGGCCGGATCGAACGGAGGAAATGCGGCTCCATTGTGGATCAAGAGCGCGGCGAGCGCGATGGCGAAGGGGAACTGCGCCTCCTTCATGTGACCCGTCAGGGAGGCGAAGCCGCGCACGGCGAGATCCGGCCTGGCCTCGAAGGCGGTCTTTTCGGCTCTGGTGGGCCGGTGGGCGCCCGACGCTCCGGAAATCGCGATCGCCGGCGCATCGGCGGCGATCCCGTCCAGCATGCCGCCGATCGAATCCGCCAGATCGACGCTGGCGCGGCGCGCCCGGTCCGACACGACCCGTTCGATGGCTGCATAGGCCTTCCGACCGCGGTTCTCGGCGTGTTCGCGCGATTCGATCACCAGGAAAGCGGCTCCGGACCCGGTGATCAGGCCTCCGCCCTGCGTCTCGTCACGGTCCCAGACCGGCGACCACTCTCCATGATGCAGCGTTCCGGCGAGTTGATAGGCGAGCAGATGGTCGGGGTGTTCCGTGTTGAAGGCGCCGCCGACGAGGATGTGGCTGGACTGGCCGGAGCGTATCCGGGCCACCGCCGTCTCGATCGCGGCGATCCCGGCACCTTCCTCTCCCATGAAGGTTCGGGACGATCCGGTGACCTTGTGGACGATGGAGATGTTCCCGGCGAGCAGGTTCGAGAGCTGCGCCAGGAAAAGGGTCGGGCGCAGTTCCGTCGTGAGCTTCTCGTTGAGCAGGACGCCGCGATCGTTGCGGGACAGGGACGCCTCGAGGATGGCCGCGTCGACCGCTTCGTCGCGTTCTCCGCCGCCGGCCGCGACGATCATGTCCATGGTCGCGGAAAGGGCTTCGTCGCCCTTCAGGCCGGCATCGACCAGCGCCAGTCCCGCCGTATAGGTGCCCAGCCGCTGCCAGGCTTCCATCTGCCGCAGGTCGCCGCGCTTGGCGATCTGCGTGCTCCAGTCGATCTCCGGCTGCGGATGGATCGTGTAGGGGCGGAAGCGGTCGCTGTCGAGGACAGGCGCGGGAGATGGGGCCGTCAGGCCGGTCCAGTGCGCATCCGTGCCTTCGCCGATGGAGGAAAGGATGCCTATGCCGGTGACGAGTGCGTCGTGTTCGCTCATGCGCGGATCATGTGACGGTGCGGGCAAGCTGCGTCAAGGCCGCGCATCCCGCATCCGCTGGTCGCGCGGCGCGACGCGTCCCGCAAGACGGAGGCAGGCGTTCAGGCCGCCCTGGCAGCGACGAGGGCATCGATCTTGGCGCACAGGTTCTTCATGACGAAGTACTCCTCGGTGGAGGCCTTTCCGTCATTGACTTCCTGGGTCCACTTCTCGAGCGGGATCTTGATGCCGAATTCCTTGTCGATCGCGAACACGATGTCGAGAAAATCGAGGCTGTCGATGCCCAGATCGTCGATCGTGTGGCTTTCGGGCGTGATGGTGTCACGCTCGATCTCGCTGGTTTCGGCAATGATGTCGGCTACCTTGTCGAAGGTGGTGGTCACGGGGGCTCAACCTTGGCGTGGGAAATTGTCTGCGGGGTCTCTAATCGCTTTTGCCGAGATGTCAAACCGCACGCTCGGTTTTCCAGCGGAAGGATCAGGTGCCGGGCAGTCTTGTAACTTATACAAGACTCGCTATCCTGCCGCTCCAGCCGCGACGACAGCAGCGGCAGAAACACTCTCCGGTTCGGCGACAATGTCCACAATCCTGACCGTCGGGGTCGCCGTCATCGATATCGTCATGTCCGTCGACGAACTGCCCCGCCGGCCCGAAAAATATCGTGCCCGAGACGCCGCCATCATCGGGGGTGGCTGCGCTGCGAATGCGGCCGTGGCGGTCGCAAGGCTCGGCGGAAATGCGCTGCTGGCGGCGCGCACCGGCCGCGATCCAATCGGCGACATGATCGTCGGCGGCCTTGAGGCCGAGGGCGTCGACTGTGCATTGGTGCGGCGGATTGAGGGCGGACGCTCCTCCTTTTCCTCGATCTACGTCGATGCCGCGGGCGAACGGCAGATCGTGAACTTCCGCGACATGGTGCTGAGCTTCGACGCATCCTGGCTCGCCTCCGCCATTCCCCCGAAACTCGACGCGATCCTGGCCGACACACGCTGGCCGCAGGGTGCCGCGGTTGCCATGCGCACCGCGCGCGAACGCGGCGTTCCAGGGATACTGGACGCGGAAGCGCCCGTCCGGGAGGCCGGGGAGGCACTCGAACTGGCGTCACACATCGCCTTCTCCGCGCAAGGGTTGCGGGACTTCGCTGCGTCCGGGGACCTGTCCGCGGCCTTGAAGGCTGCGCGGCAGGAGACGGGCGCCTGGGTCTGCTATACAGACGGGTTGAACGGTGTGACCTTCTGCGACGGCGGAGAGCTTTCTCATGTGCCGGCCTATACCGTGGAGGTCGTGGACACGCTCGGAGCGGGCGACGTCTGGCATGGCGCCTTTGCACTCGCGCTGGGCGAAGGGCGGGACGAGCGCGACGCGATCCGCTTCGCCAACGCGGTGGCGGCCCTTAAATGTACCCGCTTCGGCGGGCGGACGGGCACGCCGGGCCGGGCGGAAGCCGAGGAATTCATGAGGACGGTGCAATGATCGAACTGACCCCGGGCAAGCTGTGGGGCATGCGTCGCATGGCCGACGCGGGAGGCCGGTTCAAGATGACGGCGGTGGACCAGCGGCCGCCGATCAAGAACCCGATCGCGACGCACTATGGCGCCGAAGAGGCCCCGTACGATGATGTCGCCCGCTTCAAGGCGCTGCTGATCGAGACGCTGCAGGGCGAATCCTCGGCCATGCTGCTCGATCCGCACTATGCGATCCCGAGGGGGCTTCCGCTCCTGTCGCCGCAGAAGGGGCTGATCGTCACGCTGGAGGACTCCATCTTCAAGGAAACTCCGGACGGTCGGCTCTCGGCGGAGATCGACGACTGGTCGGTCGAGAAGATCAGGCGCATGGGCGGCGATGCGGTGAAGGTCCTCGCCTGGTACCGGCCGGATGCCGGCGAGGCGGCGAACCGGCACCAGCGGGACTTCGTGAAGAGAATAGGAGAGGCCTGCCAGCGCTATGACATTCCTTTCCTTTTCGAACTCCTTGTCTATCCGCTGGCGAAGGACGCGCACCAGACCCGCGACTATGTCGAAATGCGCGGCAAGAAGGCCGACGACGTGCTCGCCTCGGTGGAGGAGTTCGCCAGGCCGGTCTACGGCGTCGACGTCTTCAAGCTGGAAAGCCCCGTCAACGCCGACGATGCGCCGGGCGTCGGCAATGAAGGCTGGGAAGAGGTTCAACGGGTGTTCGACGAGATGGGCAGACTTGCCGGGCGCCCGTGGGTGATGCTTTCGGCCGGCGCGGGCAAGGATGCCTTCCGCAACATTCTTACCCATGCCTGCCACGCCGGCGCTTCGGGGTACCTGGCCGGTCGGGCGATATGGCTCGACGCCTTCGCCCGCTTTCCCGACTGGGCGGCGATGCGTCAGGGGCTGGAGACCGAATCCGTGGCCTACATGCGGGAACTCAACGCGCTGACGGACGCTCGGGCGCGGCCTTGGCACGAACATCCCGCGTTCGGCGGGAGCGGTCTCGCATTGCGGCCTGCAGACGGGTCGTTCCGGCATGTCTATGCGGCGATGTCGGGATGAGCGGGCGCTCAGTTGAAGATGATCCGGCCCGTCACGCGCAGCCGCTCGTCGTCCGGACGGACGATGAGCGCCTCGCCCTCGCGTGCCGGTTGGCCGGTGAGGGCCACGATGTTTTCGAGATCGGTCACGAGCACGATGTTGTCCCAGCCCTTGTAGCCGCGGATGAGATCCACCGTCGCGGCCAGTGCCTCGCCAGCCGCCTGCGGGTCGGCGGGAAGCGGGTCGAGCGGAGGAAACTCCTCGACTTCATTGTACTGGAAGGCGAGGCGCGCGGTCTGGAGGGCGCGGCAGAGGCGGCTCGAATAGACGTGCTCGACGGGGGCGCCGCGGGCCGCAAACAGCGCACCCATCTTGCGCGCCTGGAGCTTTCCGCGGTCGGAGAGATTGCGCTGGGTGCGGCAATCCGTGATGTCGAAGCCGGGTGGATCGCTGGTGCCCAGCGAATAGGCGTGCCGCAGGAGCACGACATGCCCGCCTTCGCGCAGCAGCGCCCAGCCGGCTTCCGTCGCCAGGGCCGGAAACGCGGTAATCAGAGCGGCGAGAAGAGCGAGAATTCGAAGCATGCGGGATCCTGTCCGAGACACTGGATATAGGGAAACGGCATGGCAAGCAAAATGATGGACGGTTGCATGGGAGAGCGCGATGCCGGGTAGAGAAGCCGCCGACTTGCGCCGGATCGGCATCCTGCCGCTCGGGCGGCCCACTTTCGACGTAGCGTTCGCCGAGGAGAAGCTTGCCGCCATGCTGGCTCCGCTGGATGCGGCGGGTCTGACACTGATCGGCCCCCGGCACCTGCTGTTCGATGCGGACGCCACGCGTGCGGCGATCGAGGATCTGTCCCGCCAGGAGATCACCGACCTGCTGGTGATGCAGGTGACCTTCACCGATGCGGGCATGGTGGTGGAGGCGGCGAATGCATTGCCGCAACCGCTTGCTATCTGGTCGATTCCGGAACCGCGCAACGGAGGGCGGCTGCGGCTCAACTCGTTCTGCGGGCTCAACCTGGCCGCCCATGCGCTCGGACTTGCCGGGCGTCCGTTCGGCTACCTCTATGCCGCACCCGATGCAGCCGGGATCGAGCGGGCGCTTTCGGAGCTGCTGTCGGGAAAGCGCAATTCGCACGACATGGAGCCGAGGCCCGCGGCAGGCGACGATCCTCGCGGCATCGCGGCGGCCGAGGCGATTCGCGGCACACGCATCGCTCAGGTGGGCCGGCATCCGGACGGCTTTCCGACCTGTGCCTATGATGCGGGGCGGATCGACGATCTCGCCGGCGTGCGGGTCGACGAACTGGAACTTGCCGATCTGTTCGGCCGCGCAGCGAACGTCGGAAACGACGAGCTTGCGAGCACCCGCGACCTCGCAGCCGGTACGCTCGGCGGCCTCGACGACGTCGACCAGCAGCAGCTGGACAGATCCCTGCGCCTGAAGCCGGCAATCGAGGCGCTGCGCCGGGAGGGCCGATACGACGCACTTGCGATCCGTTGCTGGCCCGAAACCTTCACCGAATATGGCGGTGCGGTGTGCGGTTCCGTGTCGATGATGGGCGAGGCGCGGGTGCCTTGCGCCTGCGAGGCGGACGTTTATGGCGCCCTGTCGTCGCTGCTTCTCCAGAAGGTCGCCGATGCTCCCGCCTTCCTGACCGACCTCGTCGACCTCGATGGCGAGGACGACACGGGCGTGGTGTGGCACTGCGGTCAGGCGCCGGTCTCGATGGCCGACCCCGACGCCAACCCGCATGCGACGATCCACACCAACCGCAAGATGCCGCTGCTTTTCGAATTTCCGCTGAGGCCTGGCCGCGTCACCTTCTTCCGCATCAGCCAGGCGCGCGGCCGCACCTTCGCGGTGATCGGTGGCGGCGAGATGCTGAAGCGGCCGATGGCGTTCACCGGCACGTCCGGCGTCGTTCGCTTCGACACGCCGGCCACGGACCTGCTCGACCGCATCATGGGCGCGGCGCTCGAGCATCATCTGGCGCTCGTCTACGGAGACCACCGCGATGCTCTCGGAGCCGCTGCAAAGACCCTCGGCATCCCCGTCCTCGATCTCTGACGCGCGCCCGATGACGGTCCGCTACGGCATCATCGGTTCCGGCATGATGGGGCGCGAACACATGCGCAACATCGCCCTGCTGGAAGGCGCCGAGATCACCGCCATCGCCGATCCGTTCGGGCAGAGCCGCGAACTCGCGGCTGGCCCCGGGCACGAACGCTGCGCCGTGTTTTCCGGGCACCGGGAACTGATGGCGGCCGATTGCTGCGACGTGCTGGTGATCGCAAGCCCGAACGATACGCACGCTGCGATCCTGCGCGACGTGCTGGCGTCCGAAAAGCCGATCCTGGTGGAGAAGCCGCTCTGCGCCACGGTGGAAGACTGCGGCGAGATCATGCGGCTGGCCGAGGGCCGTTCGGCGCCGGTCTGGGTCGCCATGGAATACCGTTACATGCCGCCGGTCGAGCGGCTGCGCGCCGAACTCGTCGCCGGCACCGCGGGACGGCTCAGGATGATATCGATCCGCGAGCACCGCTTCCCGTTCCTGCACAAGGTGGACGACTGGAACCGCTTTGCCGCGCGCACCGGCGGAACGCTGGTCGAAAAATGCTGCCATTTCTTCGATCTGATGCGTCTCCTGGCGGGGTCGGAAGCGGTCAGGGTCTATGCCTCGGGCGCGATGGACGTGAACTTCCTCGACGAGAGCTATGACGGGCGCAGGCCCGATGTGCTCGACAACGCCTTCGTCATCGTCGATTTCGCCAACGGCGTGCGCGGGATGCTCGACCTGTGCATGTTCGCCGAAGGCTCCTACTGGCAGGAGCAGATCGCCGCGACCGGCGATCGGGCACGCATCGAGGCCTTCGTACCGGGTCCTGCGCGATTCTCGCCGCAGGGGCGCGAGCGAGCCTCCGAAATCGTGATCTCGCCGCGCGACACCAAGACGCCGGTCCGCGAGGAAATCCACGTCGAGGAGCACATCCTGGCTGCCGGCGACCATCACGGCTCGACGTTCTTCCAGCACCAGAAATTCCTGCAGCTGGTCCGCAATGGAGGCCGGCCGGAGGTATCGCTCGAGGACGGTTTCAAGGCCGTTCTGATCGGTGCGGCTGCCGAAGAAAGTGCACGGACGGGCAGGGCGGTTCAGTTGTAGGAGCAGGCATCACATCGGATCTGCGGATCCGGGACGGCGATACCAGCCGCTTCTGGCCCAGCGCTCCGCCGGTTTGATCCCGTGGACCAGCGGTCGGCGGTCTCCCCCGGCCCGGGGGAAGGCGCGGGGGAAGGATTGTGGAACATAGCGAACGCGAAACGGTTCGGGAGTAAAGCGCGTCTCGGCCGCGCAAAGTCCCACCATTCGCCGGAGGCAATATGTCCCGCTATTACTTCAGGCCCAACGGCGGTGCCGCGCTGATGATCGTCGCAGCACTCGTCGGTGCGGCAATAGCGATCTGGAGCTACTTCGACCGATCGAGCGGAATCTCGGGGTCGGCGGGAGCGCTCCTCGTCATCGTGGCAAGCCTTCTGCTCGCTCTCGATGCCCTCCTGCTCTTCTTTCTTCCGCCCGGAGGATTGCGTGCGACTTTCGTCACGCTCGGCTTCCTTGGCGCGACAGGCACCTTCGTCGCGGCCTGGTTTCTGCATGCCTGGTGGCTCATGGGCGCCATGGTCGTCTTCGTGATCGCCCTCATCGCCGCCCTGGCGGTCAGGTCCAGAGAGCCAGCACCGAGAACAGCATGATGTCCGCACACTTGAAGTACCTCCGCACCACCTCGACGGCGCTGCTGGCGATTTGCGTAGCGATCGGAACCGCCGCCATGCCCGCCGCAGCCCAGGAAACATCGCCGATCGACACCCCGGCGCAAACGTCACCCGTCCTGCCGCCGGCCCAGCCTGCCCAGGAGCCCACGACATCGGAGGAGCCTTCGCCTGCTCCGGCCCAGCGTTCGGAAGTGCCGGCGCTGCCAGAGGCGACGGAGCAGCAGCCGGAAGCCGCTGCGGATGGGCAAACCGCTCCCGCGGAAGAGATCGTGGACGAACCCGGAACCGAGAACCGGACGGCCGGGCAAGCGCCGGTGCCGACCGAGCCGGACACGGCAGCGTCGCCGCAGCCGGAACCGGTCCAGGCCGAGCCCGAAGGCGGGGCGCAGGACGTTCAGGAAGAAACGGCAGGTGAAGCACCGGCCGAGGCCGGGCCCCGCCGGATCGCCAATCCCGATGCCCCGCTCGTGCCGGCGGTGCCGACCTGGAACACTTTCCACGGGCAGCTCAATGCCCAGAAATACTCGCCGCTTTCGCAGATCGACGCTTCGAATGTCGCGGCACTCGAGAAGGTCTGGGAATATCATACCGGGGACGTGTCGGACGGAACGGGAGACCTGCCGCAGACGGTCTGGTCGGCGACGCCGGTCTTCGCCAACGACACGCTCTACATCGGGACGCCGTTCTATCGCGTGATCGCGCTCGATCCGGCGACCGGCGCGGAGAAGTGGTCCTTCGATTCAAAATCGACGTTGAAAGCACTGACCCAGCCGGCATTGAAGAACCGCGGCGTCGCCTACTGGGAGGCGGATGAGCCGGTGGCGGGCGAAGTCTGCCAGAAGATCGTCTATCTCGGCACCATGGATGCGCAGCTGATCGCGCTGGACGCCGATACTGGAAGACCCTGTCCCGACTTCGCCGACGGTGGCGTGCTCAACGTCAACCAGTGGAACAAGACCAACGACGTCTTTCCGTTCTCGCTGCTGCAGCCGCCGACGATAGTGGGCAATCACGTGATCATGGGCTGGGCCGGCTCCGACTGGGAGTACGCCGAGGCGCCTCCGGGCAACGTCTTTTCGGTCGATGCGCAGACGGGAAAGCTGCAGTGGTCGTTCGATACCATCCCTCCGGAAATCCGCGAACAGACCGGTACCGCCAACGTCTGGACCGCCATGTCGGTCGACGAAGGTCTGGGACTGGTCTATCTGCCGGTCGCCAGCCCTTCTCCCAATTACTGGGGCGGCAACCGCACCGATCCCATCCCCTACGCCACCTCGACGACGGCGCTCGACATCGAGACCGGGGAAGTCGTCTGGTCGCGGCAATGGGTGCACCACGACATCTGGGACTACGACATCAACTCCGCTCCGACGCTGGTCGACATCACGGCGGAGGGCAAGCAGATCCCGGCGCTGATCCAGGCCACCAAGATGGGTTTTCTTTTCGTGGTCGACCGCAGGACGGGCGAGGACGTCTGGCCGATCGAGGAGCGGCCGGTACCGGCCGGAGACGGGACGGTCGAGGGCGAGGTCTATGCGCCCACGCAGCCTTTCCCGACCAGGCCGGCGCCGTTGCTCGACCAGGCCGGGAAGACCGGCGTCTGGTGGGCCGCCGATGCCGCGGCATTCGGCGGGTGCTCGGAACTGTGGGACAATCTCTGGTACGAAGGGATGTACACCCCGCCAACCAGGAAGGGAGAGGGCGTCTATTCCTATCCCGATTCCGCAGGTGGCGTGCAGTGGGGCGGCGTCGCGTTCGATCCCGGCAGCCAGACGGCGATCGTCAACTTCTCGCATGTCACGCAGTACATCAAGCTCTACCCGCGCGAGGAATACGAGCGGCTGACCGGCGGATCGGGCAGTTCCGGTTCGGCGGAAAAGGGTTTCCACCCGCAGAAGGGTGCGCCCTATGGCATGTCGCTCGACAACGCGCTGAACTGGCTCGGCATGCCGTGCTGGGAGCCCCCCTACGGCGAACTCGCCGCCATCGACATGAAGACCGGCGACATCATATGGCGCCGTCCCATGGGAGCCTCGCAGAAGTACGGTTTCTACATGCCGGAATCTATGGGCTCGCCGACCATCGGCGGTCCGGCGGTGACGGCCGGCGGCCTGATCTTCATCGGCGCCTCGATGGATGCGAAGGTCCGCGCCTACTCCCTGGAGACGGGTGCCGAACTGTGGTCGGACCTCGTCGATGCTCCCGCCGTCGCCAATCCGGCGGTGTACGAATATCAGGGGCGCGAGTACGTGGCCTTCATCGCAGGCGGTAACCCGATCCTGAAGAACCAGGTCGGCGACCAGGTCGCGGTGTACGCGCTGCCGGTGGACTGAGAACCGGAGCACGCCCGTCCGGCAGGTGTGTTGCGGGCGCATCGGCGGGCGCCGGACCGGTGGCGGTCGCACGCAACCCACTAGCCCGCGCGCACGCCATCGCCTATCACGCCACACATGCCTCCCCAGGTCGAAGCTTCCCTCTTCATCTTCGGTCTCGTTGCGATCGGATATCTGGCCGGTCTCAGCGGCTACATGCGCGCCGAGGCGGGGGAGGCGCTGGGCGAGTTCGCAGTCGGCGTGGCGCTGCCGTTGCTGCTTTTCCGCACCATGCTGTCGGCCGATTTCCACGGCGCCGCGCCCTGGACGCTCTGGGCGACCTACTTCTCCTCCGTGGCGATCGCCTGGATCATCGGCCATCTCGTGACCACCCGCGTCTTCGGGCGCGATGCGCGCGCCGGCGTGGTCGGCGGGGTCTCCTCCGCCTTTTCCAACACCGTGCTGCTTGGCATCCCGCTCGTGCTCGGTGTCTACGGACAACAGGGTTTCGAGGTGCTGGCGCTGATCGTGTCGATCCATCTCGGGGCCATGATGGCAGCGACCATCATCATCTTTGCAATTCTCGAGGGCGGAGGAGAGAAGGGGTTCCGGCCGCTGACCCTGCTGACGGACTTCGTGCGCAAGCTCGCGGTGAACCCGCTGATCATCGGCATCGTGTGCGGTCTGCTTTTCCGGCTGACCGGGCTGCCGCTGCCCTCGCTCGCCCAGCGTTTCGTCGACGGGCTCGCCGATATCGCGGGGCCGCTGGCGTTGTTCTCGATGGGGCTGGGGCTCAGGCGCTACGGCATCTCCGGCAACCTTCGCGCCGGCTTCACGCTCGCCGCACTGAAGCTCTTCGTGATGCCCGCGATCACGCTCGCCATGGCGCTCGCCTTCGGGCTGCCGCCGCTGGCCGCTTCGGTGGCGGTGCTGACGGCGGCACTCCCGGCCGGCGTCAACTGCTATCTGGTCGCCGTGCAGTTCGGCACCGGCCAGGCGCTCGCCTCGAACACGATCACCATCGCGACGGGATTCGCGGTGCTGACGACGGCCTTCTGGATCGCCGTACTGCACGCGATCTTCGGTTGAGCGTCAGCCGAGTTCCGAGCGGTAGTGGATCTTGTCGGTGAGGCAGCGCGAGACACGCAGTTCGACCGGCTTGCCCTCGAGATCGAAGGCCACACGCGTGATCTCCAGCAGCGGCGCGCCGACTTCGCAGCGCAGGTGCGGCGCCTCCGCGTCGCTGGCCGCGACCGCCTTCAGCTTTTCGCTGGCCCGCGCGATGGTGATGCCCCACCGCTCCGAATAGAGGCCATAGACGTTGTTGGGGATGTCCGCGAGTTCACCGAACCCGGGGAAACGCGAAGAGGGCAGCCAGATCGTCTCGACCAGGGTCGGCGTGTCATCCAGCGAACGGACGCGGTCGATGCGCCAGATCTCGTCGTTTTCGGCGAGGGCGAGGGCGGTCGCCTGGGCGTTGCCGCAGGGTCCGGCCTGCCGCGCGAGAATGCGGGAACTGGGGAACCTCACGTCGCCGCCGTCGGTCATCAGCCGGAAGAACTGGAAAAGGATGCGGCTCTCCTCCGGACGTGCGACGAAGGTGCCGCGGCCCTGGCGGCGAATGAGCAGGTTCTCGGCGGTCATGGCGTCGAGCGCCTTGCGGATCGTGCCCTGGCTGACGCCGACCTCGCGCGCCAGTTCCATCTCCGAGGGGATGACCTGTCCCGGCTGCCACGTTCCGTCTATCAGGCGCCGCACGAGCTGATCCCGCACCTGAACGTAGAGCGGCTTGTAGGGGAAGGAGGCGACGGCGCCGCTCTGATCCATGCTCGAAATTCCAGTGTCGGACGGCATTCTTGTTAGCGTGTCGCGATTGACTCCGCCATCATTTCGTATCTTATGTCTTATATAAGACTCTGCGCACGGGACCTTCATCATGAGCAATCCCCATCTCCTCGTCCACGAGCACAAGGACAATGTCGGCGTGGTCGTCGTGGAAGGGCTCAGGGCGGGGACGAAGATGCTGGCGGTGGTCACCGCGGACAATTCCTCGTTCGAGATAGAGGCGAAGGCCGACATCCCGATCGGCCACAAGGTGGCGCTGAAGGACCTTTCGAACGGCGATACCGCCATCAAGTATGGCGAGGATATCGGCCGCTTCGTCGCCGACGTGAGGAAGG
This sequence comes from uncultured Alphaproteobacteria bacterium, assembly GCA_963747465.1. Lineage (GTDB taxonomy): Bacteria > Pseudomonadota > Alphaproteobacteria > Rhizobiales > Rhizobiaceae > Aquibium. Next base: position 30,670 of record CAVVFC010000001.1, on the reverse strand, counting down.
GCGAGCACGTCCACGTCCAGAATCTCAAGACGAAGCGCTGGTGAGGCTCCCGGAGACGCGCGGCGGCACCCGCGCGTCCCGGAGCGATCTTTGAAGGAAGAAGGGCGAGTGATGGCCTCGAAACATTCGAACATGACGGTTCACGCCTACCGGCGCGACAACGGCCGCGTGGGCGTTCGCAACCACGTCGTCATCCTGCCGGTCGACGACATCTCCAACGCCGCCTGCGAGGCCGTCGCCAACAATATAAGGAGCACCTTGGCGCTGCCCCATGCCTACGGCCGGCTGCAGTTCGGCGAGGATCTCGACCTGTTCTTCCGCACCATGATCGGCACCGGGGCCAACCCGAACGTCGCGGCCGTGGTCGTCATCGGGATCGAGCCCGGCTGGACCAAGAAGATCGTCGACGGCATCGCCGAGACCGGCAAGCCGGTGGCCGGCTTCTCGATCGAGCAGAACGGCGACCTGAAGACGATCATGGACGCCTCGCGCAAAGCGAAGGAGTTCGTGCACTACGCGACCGAGTTGCAGCGCGAGGAGTGCTCGATCTCGGAATTGTGGGTCTCGACCAAGTGCGGCGAGAGCGACACGACGACCGGTCTCGGCTCCTGCCCAACGGTCGGCAACATGTACGACAAGCTGCTGCCGGAAGGCATCTATGGCTGCTTCGGCGAAACATCGGAGATCACCGGCGCCGAGCACATCGCCAAGGCGCGCGCGATCAACCCGGAAGTCGGCGAGCGCTGGTACAGGATGTGGAAGGCCTACCAGGACGACGTCATCGAGGCGCACAAGACCAACGACCTTTCCGAGAGCCAGCCGACCAGGGGCAACATCGAGGGCGGGCTGACGACGATCGAAGAGAAGGCGCTCGGCAACCTCGAGAAGATCGGCCGCACGTCGAAATACATCGACATCCTGGAGCCGGCCGAGGCTCCGAAGTCGGGCAAAGGGCTCTATTTCATGGACAGCTCGTCGGCCGCCGCCGAATGTGTGACGCTGATGGCGGCGGGCGGCTACGTCATCCACACGTTCCCGACCGGGCAGGGCAACGTCGTCGGCAACCCGATCGTGCCGGTGATCAAGATCACGGCGAACCCGCGCACCGTGCGAACCATGGGCGAGCACGTCGACGTCGACGTGTCGGGCATCCTGCGCCGCGAGATGACCATAGACGAGGCCGGCGACGCGCTGATCGAGATGATCGTGCGCACCGCCAACGGTCGCAACACGGCGGCCGAGGCACTGGGACACCGCGAATTCGTGATGACGAAACTCTACAGGAGCGCGTGAGGGTCCAATTCAGTCGCGCTCGATGCCGGCTTTCGCGAGCAACTGGAGAATCGTGTGGCGGAGTGCGGCAAGTCGAGTTCGTGAGATGTCCCAGAGGAGGTCGTTTCGTATCTCGGTAGCCGTGCCTGATGCGGTTCCCGATGCCAGCGATTTCGCCCCATTCGATCAGCGGGAACCTTCCTTGTGAGCTCGGGTATGCTTCGGGATGCTTCGCTGATGACCATCACGAAGTGGCTGACCGCCGCCTGTCGCACCCGATCATCGTCAAACTTGCGCCGGCTGATGCCGGCAAGGCTGGACTTGATATCGTCGATGGCTTCGACGATATCCTCCAGCCAATCCGTGTCCAACCGCTTCATCAGAACACCGGCGTGAGATCGTCCGCAATTCTCTGCCTGATACGCGGTTCCTTATCCTCTGATGCCGCAGTCACCTTCGTCTCTATCACCGAGTTCCTCGGTGAGGTCCGATCCTATGCCGAAGAAATCGAAGCCGGAAACGTTCGGCGGCGGATCGTATTCGATCAAGAGATCCAGATCACTGTCCTCGCGGTTGTCCCCGCGTGCACGCGATCCGAACATCTGCAGGCGTGTGATGCCGCGTGCGCGCAACTGTGGCTCCATTTCTTTCAGGCGGGCGATGATTTCGTCGCGTGTCATGAAGTGCGCTGTGTTTCACCGATGAACGGTAGGAATATAGTGCAAAAAGCAGATCTTGAGGAGACCTGTTCGCGCCGCTTCCGCAGTGCGATCCGTCGGCCTGGGAAACCCGAAAGGAGACGGCACCGATGCCTGACATCGTCATCACCGAGTTCATGGACGAGGCTGCGGTCGAGCGCCTGAAGGGGCGACACGGGACGCTCTACGATCCGGGGCTGGTCGACCGGCCCGAGGATCTGGCGAAAGCGGTCGCGGAGGCGCGGGCGCTTGTCGTTCGCAACCGGACGCAGGTGAGGGGCGCCCTGCTTGACGCTGCGGTCAACCTCTCATGCGTCGGGCGGCTCGGCGTCGGGCTCGACAACATCGACGTGGACGCCTGCAAGGCGCGCGGCATCGCCGTCTATCCCGCCACCGGCGCCAATGATCTTTCGGTTGCCGAATACGTGATCTCGGCCGCGATGAGCCTGCTGCGCGGCGCCTATTCCGCCACTGGCGACGTCGCAACCGGCAAGTGGCCGCGCCAGAGGCTGATCGGCCGCGAACTCGCCGGCAAGACCATGGGGCTGGTCGGTCTGGGCTCGATAGCGCGCGAGGTCGCGTGGCGGGCGCAGGCTTTCGGAATGCAGGTCGCCGCCCACGACCCGATGCTGCTTGCCAGCGATCCGGCCTGGCAGCTTGCGCGCAACGTCTCGCTCGATGGGCTCCTTGCAATCTCGGACGTGATCAGCCTGCACGTGCCGCTGACCGACGCAACCCGCCGCATGATCGGCCCGAAGCAGATCGCCGCCATGAAGCCGGACGCGATCCTGATCAACGCCGCGCGGGGCGGCGTGGTCGACGAGGAGGCGCTGGCGGAGGCGCTGCGGGCCGATAGGATCGGCGGTGCGGCGCTCGACGTGTTCGATACCGAGCCGTTGGCGGCGGATGCAGGCGCGAAATTCGCCGGGCTGGACAATCTGATCCTGACGCCGCACATCGCGGGCGTCACGGTCGAGTCGAACGTCCGCGTTTCCGACCTTATCGCAGAGACCGTGCTGGCGCATCTGGAGAAGCCCTGAATGTCCGAAACTCTGCTGAGCGTCGCCGAAGCGCATGCGCTGGTCGTGGCGGCGCTGACCGCATCGAAGACGTCGCCGGAAAACGCCGGACTGGTCGCGGACGCCCTCATCGGTGCGGAACTCGCTGGCCAGGGCGGGCACGGGCTGCGGCGCGTGCCGGCCTATGCCGCGCAGGCGAAAGCGGGGAAGGTGGACGGTTTCGCGACGCCGACGGCGAGGCGCACGCGGCCCGGCGCGATGCATGTCGACGCGGCATTCGGTTTCGCTTACCCGGCGCTCGCCCTTGCGAGCCGGGAACTGCTCGCGATCGCACCGGCGCAGGGGATCGCCACCGCCGGCATCCATCGGTCGCATCACGCAGGCGTCGCTGGCCTGGCGGTGGAGGCACTCGCCGATGCCGGGCTCGTGGCGCTGATGTTCGCCAACGCACCGGCCTCGATTGCGCCCTGGGGCGGGCGCCGCCCGCTCTACGGCACCGATCCCATCGCATTCGCCTGCCCTACCGAAGGCGGCGCGGCGGTGGTCGTCGATGTCTCGATGTCCAAGGTGGCGCGCGGCAAGATCATGGCCGCCAGCCAGAAGAAGGAGCCCATCCCCGAGGGCTGGGCGCTGGATGTCGACGGCGATCCGACCACGAATGCGAAGGCGGCGCTGGCCGGCACCATGGTGCCGCTGGGCGACGCCAAGGGAACGGCGCTGGCGCTCATGGTGGAGCTTCTGTGCGCCGGCCTCACCGGTGCGAACTATGCATACGAGCAGTCGTCCTTCTTCGATGCCGAGGGTGCGCCGCCCGCCACGGGCCAGTTGCTGATCGCGATCGACCCGCATGCCTTCGGCGGAACCGGTGCACTTTCACGTTTCGCGGAGATGGCGGAACTCGTGGCGGGCATGGAGGGCGCGCGGTTGCCAGGTTCGAGGCGGCAGGCTATTCGTGAACGCCTCCGGCGCGATGGCATACCGGCCGACGCAGCGCTCGTCACTGAAATCGAACAGATAGCCGCCGGCTGACGGCAGGCAAGGAGGCGTCCCGATGTTGCAGAAGACCAGCCATTTCATGCGTCAGGCGAACCTGATCGGCGGCGAGTGGGTGCAGGCGGTTTCCGGTGCCACCATCGACGTCGTCAACCCTGCCAACGGACAGAAGATCGGCACCGTGCCGAAGGCCGGAAAGGCGGAGACGAGGCGCGCCATCGAGGCGGCGGCCGAGGCCTTCGGGACGTTCCGCAAGACCTCCGCGCTCGACCGTTCCAAGATGCTGCGGCGCCTGCATGACGCGATCATGGACAATCAGGATGTGCTCGGCGAACTGCTGACGATGGAGCAGGGCAAGTCGCTTGCCGAGGCAAAGGGCGAAGTCGGAGCCTCCGCCGCCTATGTGCTCTGGTTCGCCGAGGAGGCGCGGCGCACCTACGGCGAGGTGGTTCCGTCGCCCTGGGCCGACCGCCGCATCCTGGTGACGCGCGAACCGGTGGGCGTCATCGCGGCGATCACGCCGTGGAATTTCCCGTCCTCCATGCTCGCCCGCAAGATCGGCCCGGCCATCGCCGCCGGCTGCACGTCGGTGGTGAAGCCTGCCTCGCAGACGCCCTACTCGGGCCTCGCCTGGGGCGCGCTGTGCGAGGAGGCCGGGATCCCGGCCGGCGTGGTCAACATCGTCACCGGCTCGGCGAGCGAGATCGGCGACGAGATCTGCGCCAATCCGCTGGTCAAGAAGATCACCTTCACCGGCTCGACCGAGGTCGGCAAGATCCTGATCGAGAAGTCGGCCGCGACCGTGAAGAAGGTCTCGATGGAACTTGGCGGCAACGCACCGTTCCTGGTCTTCGACGATGCCGACATCGACCGCGCCGTCGAGGGTGCGATGGTGGCGAAGTACCGCAACTCGGGCCAGACCTGCGTGTGCACCAACCGCTTTTTCGTGCAGGCGGGCGTCTATGACAGGTTCGTCGAGAGGTTCGCCGAAGCCTCGGGCAAGCTCAAGGTCGGCTCGGGTCTGGACGAGGGCGTGCAGCAGGGGCCGCTGATCGACGACAAGGCCGTCGCGAAGGTCGAGGAACTGATCGGAGACGCCACCGGAAAGGGCGGAAAGATCGTCACCGGCGGCAAGCGCCACGAACTCGGAGGCTCCTTCTTCCAGCCGACGGTGATCTCCGGGGCGACGCCCGACATGCGCTTCATGAAGGAAGAGATTTTCGGCCCGGTGTCCCCGGTGTTCAGGTTCGAGACGGAGGAAGAAGCCGTCGCGCTCGCCAACGACACCGAGTACGGGCTCGCCTGCTACTTCTACACCTCCGATCTCGGCCGTGCCTTCCGGGTCATGGAAGGACTGAAATACGGCATGGTGGGCGTCAATGAGGGGCTGATCACCACGCCCGAGGCGCCGTTCGGCGGCGTCAAGGAATCCGGTCTCGGACGCGAAGGCGGCCACCAGGGCATCGAGGACTACCTCGACACGAAATATGTCTGCATCGGCGGCCTCGGCCTCTGACGACTGAGGACTGGTAGAGGCGCCGCGCCGCAAGGCCGTGCCGGTTTGAGGAGAGCGCCGCATGGCCGATGCCGAAGAGTTCGGGACGACGCCGGAAGGCGAGACGGTCCATCGCGTCGAGATCAGGGGCGGCGGCCTGACGGCGCGCATCCTCACCTGGGGTGCCGTCGTTCAGGACCTCAGGCTGGCGGAGCATGATGCGCCTCTGGTGCTGGGCTTCGAGAGCTTCGAGGACTATCCGGCTCACTCCCCCTATTTCGGGGCGATTGCCGGGCGATACGCGAACCGCATCGCCGATGGCCGCTTCACCATCGAGGGGCAGCGCTACCAGGCCGACACCAATTTCCTCGGCAAGCACACGCTGCATGGCGGCGCGAAAGGCACCGGCAAAAGGCTGTGGAAGCTCGACGGCAGCGGCTCCGATTTCGTCACCCTGTCGCTTCGCGATCCTGCCGGATGGATGGGATTTCCCGGCCAGCTCGACATCCACTGCACCTACAGGCTGAAGCTGCCCGGTACGCTGTCGGTCGAGCTTAGTGCGATCACGGACCAGCCGACGCTCTGCAACCTCGCCCAGCACTCCTATTTCAACCTCAACGACGGCGGGATGAACGACATCCTCGGTCATCGCATGATGATCCCCGCGCAGGCCTACCTGCCGGTCGACGGAGAATTGATCCCCACCGGTGTCGTGCAGCCCGTGGAAGGGACTGCGTTCGACTTCCTGCTGCCGCGCCCGGTCGGTCTGCCCTTCGAAGGCAAGGCGGTCGACTACGACCACAATTTCTGTCTTTCGGCGGAGCGCGGGCCGCTGAAGCAGATGGCCTGGGCGCAAGGCACCAATTCGGGTGTCGAGATGGAGGTCTGGTCGACCGAGCCGGGCCTGCAGTTCTACGACGGCCACAAGGTCGCGCGGGACAGGCCCGGCCTCGGAGGCCGCGTCTACGCAAGGAATGCCGGTTTCGCACTGGAGCCGCAGATCTGGCCGGACTCGCCCAACCGGCCCTACTTCCCGCAGGCCGTTCTCTGGCCCGGCGACCGATACCGGCAGGTGACGGAGTATCGCTTCAGGCTGCCGTAGCTCGCGTATCGAAGGCTTCTTGGAGGACCTCGAAAGGCGCCAGCGCGCCGCGCACCTGCACGACGGTCGCCGCGACCCGGTGCGCACGCCGCACCGCTTCTGCCGGGGCATCGCCGGCAAGGCGCGCGGCGAGATAGGCGCCGTTGAAGCTGTCGCCGGCGCCCGTCGTATCGACCGGGTTGGGCACGTGTATCGCCGGGATCGGTTCCGAAGCGCCCGCCCGGACCGACAATGCCGGCTCCGGACCGTTCTTGATCACGATCTCCGCAACGCCCGCCCCGCGGAGCCGCTCCGCCGATTCCTCCGGCGTCTCGTCGCCATAGAGCGCCTGCTCGTCGGGAAAGGTCGGCAACGCGATGTCGCAGACGGCCAGCGCCTCGGCCACCGCTTGCCGGGCGGCCCCGACCGAAGGCCAGAGCCGAGGGCGGTAGTTGGGGTCGAAGGCGATCGTTGCCCCCTCCCGGCGCGCTGCGGCAATGGAGGCGAGCAGCGTCCGCCGGTCATCCTCCTTCAGGATCGCCAGCGTGATGCCCGAAAAATAGATCAGCGCGCGGTCCTTCAGGCTGGCCGCAAGCGCAGCCGGATCGTCGGCCAGGCTCCGCGCGGCTGCGTCCGAGCGCCAGTAGGTGAAGGAGCGTTCCGCGCCTTCGAGCGTGATGGCATAGAGGCCGGGACGCGCGCCGGCGATCACCGGGCTGGATGCGATACCGATCCCCTTGGCGCGCAGGAAGGCGATCTGTCTGTCGGAGAAGGGGTCGTCGCCGAAAGCGGAGACGTAGTCGGCCGGCCGGGTTTCTCCGGTCAGCGCGCGGATGGCCCAGAGCGTGTTGAAGGTGTCGCCTGCAAAGCCCATCCGCCAGGTTTCTTCGCCCGCGCCGGAAAGCTCGAGCATGCATTCGCCGATCGATGCGACGCCAGTTCCCGCCATGTGATCTCCTCTCCCGATGGCCTTCGTCTATACCGGAAGATCGCCGGAGGCGAGGGCGCGGCGCGTTCTTGATCCTCCGCAATTCGTCGGGTCGCCGACGCTGCTATGCGGGGACATGCTGGTCAATCTCGTCCTCGGCGCCTTCGTCATCTCGCTCACCGTGGTGATCCACACCTGGGGGCTGATCGTCATCACGCACGTCATGTCGCAACTGACGGCGCGCTTCCGCACGCATGGCAGGCGCAGCCGCGTCCTGGCGATGGTCTCGATCGTCATCGGCATCTTCTGCGTCATGACCGTCGAGGTTTGGCTCTGGGCCGCCTTCCACTACGGACTGGGCGTGGTGGGAAGCGACTTCGAGACGGCGCTTTATTTCTCGACGGTCGCGTTCTCGACACTGGGCTTCGGCGACGTGATCCCGGTCGCGGAGTGGCGGCTTTTCGCCGCGCTCGAAGGTGTCAACGGTTTCCTGCTCATCGGCTGGTCGACGGCCTACCTGATCGCCGCCGGCATCCGCGTCGGACCGTTCCGCAGCGGCGAGCATTTCTGAGCGTCCGGTCAGCGGCCGGCGCGCGGCCAGCTGTCCTTGACCGTCTCCATGGCGACGAAGGTCGACGTCTGCGCCACGTGCGGCAGGGCGGAGATCCTTTCGCCGAGGACCCGGCGGTAGCTCGCGATGTCGTTCGTGCGGACCTTGAGCAGATAATCGAAGCTGGACGCGATCATGTGGCACTGCTCGACTTCGGGAACCGCCAGAACCGCCCGGTTGAAGGCATCGAGCGCCGCCGAACGCGTGTCGGACAGTTTCACCTGCACGAAGGCGACATGGCCTTCGCCCATCTTCTCGCGGTCGACCATGGCGGCGTAGCCGCGGATGTAGCCATCCGCCTCAAGGCGCTTCACCCGCGCCTGCACCGGCGTCTTCGAAAGCCCGACCTTCTGCGCCAGTTCCGACATGGAAAGCCGCCCCTCGCGCGACAGCGCGGCGAGGATGTTGCGGTCGATGCGGTCCAGCAGGTCTGCCATTGGGGAATGCACGGTCCGTCCGTTCCATGTTTGCGTAAATGTTTGGCACGAGTAGCCTGTCAGTGGCAAGAGATTGGTCCATGCGTTCCGCTTCCGCAGTGGTAATCAGGAAGAAGGGTCCGGCTTGACGCTCTCCGTCCCGCCGCGCCTGATCGGTGTCGTTCCTGCAAGGATTTCGCCATGCCGTCTCTCGCCAGTCTCCGCGATGCAATCCGCGCCAACTATCTGCCGGCGGAGGACGAGACGCTCCGCCGCCTCGTCGCGACCGCGAACCTCTCCGGGGAAGAACGGGCGCAGATCTCCGCGCGTGCCGAGGGGCTGGTGCGGACGGTGCGAAAGTCCGCGGACCCGCACCTGATGGAGGTGTTCCTCTCCGAATACGGACTGTCGACGCAGGAAGGCGTGGCGCTCATGTGTCTGGCCGAGGCGCTGCTGCGCGTGCCGGACGCCGAGACCATGGACGACCTGATCCGCGACAAGATCTCGCCGCACGACTGGTCGGCGCATTCGGGCGAATCCACCTCGATCTTCGTCAACGCCTCGACATGGGCCCTGATGCTGACGGGCCGCGTGCTGGAGGAGGGGCAGGGCGGCATCGAAGGCACGCTCAGGGGAATGGTCAGGCGTCTCGGCGAGCCGGTGATCCGCACCGCGGTATCGGCCGCCATGCGCGAGATGGGCGAGCAGTTCGTGCTCGGGCGCACGATTTCCGAGGCGGTGAAGCGCGGCCGGCCCTTCACGCAGAAGGGTTACCTCTATTCCTACGACATGCTCGGCGAGGCGGCGCGCACCGAGGCCGATGCCCGGCGCTACCACCGCGCCTATGCCGACGCCATCTCATCGCTGGACAGCGGTGCAACGAGCACCAACATCCGCCGCAATCCCGGCATTTCCGTAAAGCTGTCGGCGCTGCACCCGCGCTACGAATTCACGCAGAAAGAGCGGATGATGCCGGTCATGGTCGACCGGCTCATCTCGCTGGCGATCGCCGCACGGCACGCCCGCATGGGGCTCAACATCGACGCCGAAGAGGCCGACCGGCTGGACGTCTCGCTCGATGTCATCGAACGCGCCCTGGCCGAACCGGAATTGCGGGACTGGGACGGGTTCGGCGTCGTGGTGCAGGCCTACGGCCCCCGCGCGCCCTTCGTCATCGACTGGCTGCACGAACTGGCGCGGCGGCTCGACCGCACCATCATGGTGCGCCTGGTCAAGGGCGCCTACTGGGATTCCGAGATCAAGCGGGCGCAGGCGATGGGGCTCTCGGGCTATCCCGTGTTCACGCGCAAGCCGAACACCGATGTCTCCTACATCGCCTGCGCGAGGAAGCTGCTCGGCATGAGCGACCGGATCTATCCGCAGTTCGCCACCCACAACGCCCACACGGTCTCGGCGATCCTCGAGATGGCGAGCGACCGCGACAGCTTCGAGTTCCAGCGGCTGCACGGCATGGGCGAAGCGCTGCACGAGGCGGTGCGCAAGGCCGAAGGCACGCGTTGCCGCATCTATGCGCCGGTCGGCGCGCATTCCGACCTGCTCGCCTATCTCGTGCGGCGGCTGCTGGAGAACGGCGCCAACTCCTCCTTCGTGCACCAGATCGTCGACGAGGACGTCGGCGCCGACGAGATTGCGCGCGATCCGTTCGAGGTCGTCGAGAAGCAGGGCAGGGCACACAACCCGGCGATCCCGATGCCATCGGAGATTTTCGGCCGCGACCGCAAGGCAGCCATGGGCTGGGACATCACCGATCCGGTCACGATCGCGCGGCTGGAGAAGGAGCGGGCGCCTTTCGAGGGCGGGCAGCTCTGGATGTCCGGGCCAACCCCGGGAGGGGCATCGGGCGGTGAGCGGACGATCCTGAACCCCGCGAACCCGCGGGAGACGGTTGGAACCGTCGTGGAAGCGGACGCCGAAACCGCGACCGCAGCTGTTTCGTCCGGCAAGGCCGTGCAGCCGGACTGGGCCGCGGTCCCCGTCGCCGAACGCGCGGAAATCCTGCGCCGGGCGGCGGACCTCTACGAGGCGAACGCGGCGGAGTTCTTTTCGCTCTGCACCTGCGAGGCGGGCAAGACGCTGGCCGACGGCATCGCCGAGGTGCGGGAGGCGGTGGATTTCCTGCGCTACTACGCGGCCGAGGCCGAAAAGGTAGAAATCGGAACCCGGGCGCGCGGCGTAATTGTCTGCATTTCGCCTTGGAACTTTCCGCTGGCGATCTTCACCGGCCAGATCGCGGCGGCGCTCGTCACCGGCAATTCGGTGATAGCCAAGCCGGCCGAGCAGACCCCGCTGGTCGCCGCGCGCGCCGTGGCGCTGCTGCACGAGGCGGGCATTCCGGCCGACGTCCTGCAACTGCTCCCCGGCGACGGCCCGAGCGTCGGCGCCCCGCTGGTCGCCAGCCCGCAAATCGCCGGCGTCTGCTTCACCGGTTCCACCGCCGTGGCGAAGGGGATCGAGCGGCAGATGGCGGAATCGGCAGCACCGGACGCGATGCTGATCGCAGAGACCGGCGGGCTCAACGCGATGGTGGTCGATTCCACCGCGCTGCCCGAACAGGCCGTGCGCGACATTCTCGCCTCTGCCTTCCAGAGCGCGGGCCAGCGCTGCTCGGCACTGAGAATCCTCTACGTGCAGAAGGATGTCGAGCGGAAGGTCGTCGAGATGCTGCGCGGCGCGATGGAAGCGCTGTCCGTGGGCGATCCGGCCAGACTCGCGACCGACGTCGGTCCTGTGATCGACGACGAGGCGCAGGTCTCGATCCGCGCCTATTGCGAGGAGATGGAGGCCAAGGGCAAGCTGATCGCAAAGCTCGAGGCGCCGGCCGAAGGGCGCTTCGTCGCGCCGCACATCTTCCGCGTCTCGGGCATCGGCGAACTGGAGCGCGAAGTGTTCGGCCCGGTGCTGCACGTCGCCACCTTCGAGGCCGACGAAATCGACCGGGTGATCGCCGCCATCAACATGAAGGGCTACGGCCTGACCTTCGGACTGCATACCCGCATCGAGGCGCGCGTGCAGCATTTCGTCGACGGCGTGCATGCCGGCAATCTCTACGTCAACCGCAACCAGATCGGTGCGGTCGTCGGCTCGCAGCCCTTCGGCGGCGAAGGGCTGTCGGGCACCGGACCGAAGGCGGGCGGACCGCACTACCTGCGCCGCTTCCGCCGTTCCGCACAGCGGCAGTCACCGGCGGGCGAGGGCGAGACGGTGACGGCGTCTATGATCGCGGAGCATTTCCCCGACAGCCAGCGCGGCGGCTGGGCGACGCGGCCCGACCGGGTTGGGGCGCTGCGGAAGATCCTGCGCGGCAAGGCCGCAGAGGCCGTTTCTGCGTCGGCGGGGCTCGATGCCGGCCCCTATGACCTGCCGGGGCCGACGGGCGAGGCGAACACGCTGATGCTCGTGCCGCGCGGCCGGGTGCTCTGTCTCGGGCCGGACCCCGACCTGCTCCTGATGCAGGCGGTGCAGGCGCTGGCGGTCGGCAACGCGGTGCTCGCCGTTGCCCCAGGTGCGCCGGCCGCACTCCAGCCGCTGGTGTCGAAAGGTCTGCCGGTCGGCGCACTCGACGGCATCGTCGAGCCCGGGACGCTGACCGCGATTGCGGTGGACGCCGTCGCCTGCGCGGCGGAGGAGGAAAATCAGCGCGCCCTGCGCAAGGCGCTCGCCGCCCGCGAAGGCCCGATCGTGCCGCTGATTTCCGAGACGCTGGCACCCGCGGCCTACGCGCACGAGCGGGCGGTCTGCGTGGATACGACGGCGGCGGGCGGGAATGCGAGCCTGCTCGCGGCGGCTTGATTTCCATACCTCGGTCCGAGGGAGAAAAGTATCGGACACCCGTGAGCTGAACCGACGGGCGAATTCGCGACAGCCCCGATAGTCGCCCGAAAAAAATCTGTCCACGTCCCATTCCACGGACCGATACTCCCCCTTGCCCATTCGACAGGAGGGGGCGGCGATGGACTGGAGCATGGCGATCGACCGAAACCGGGAAGCGTTGAAGCGCGTCCTCGCCGCTCTGATCGCGATGGTGAACCGCGCGGAAGGTTCTGACTTCTACCCGCGGCACGACGCTTTGGCGCAAAACACCGAAGGGGCGGAGGGAAGCCAACCGTCCCGGGCGCACATCCTTCCCCGCCGTCTCTACCGTGCTGTTCTTCGCCTGCTGCGGCCTGCCGAAATCCGCCGTGCGGCGACTGGTCATCGTGGCCGCGCGCGAGATCGTCGTGACGCTGCCGCCAACTCGAAAGCCGGACCCGAAACCCGCGTCGCTGCGGGCCCGCGGAAGGAAATCCGTTTTCGTGACGAATGGCGTCGGAACCGGGATCATCCTGCCTGAGGGCATGAGTTCTCCAGATGCTTCGGTGCGCGGGCCGAAACGGACACTGTCTCTGCCTCTCGCCGACCCGCTGCCGCGTCCACGCCCGCTGCGCAGCCGCACTTCGGCCTCAAGCGTGCCACGCATTTCAGTGCCCGGATTCAACCGGCCGGTTCCGGTCCGGCCCCGGCCTTCTCCTCACGATGCGGTCGATGCCTCGCGGCTCGTCCTCCGGCTGCAGGCCCTCGGCCGGGTTCTCAACGACCTCCCCGCGCAGGCGAAGCGGTTTGCCCGCTGGCGAGCTCGCTGCGAGGAAGCACGCGAGGCGAAGCGGAGGTACAGGGTGGCCCCATTGCGCGGTGGCCGTCCGCCCGGCAGCGTTCGGCGGCCGACACATGAGATCCAGACGATCCTGAAGGACATCCACGGGCTGGCCTACTGGGTTCTGGAGAAACGCAAAGACACTTCATGAGGCGGGCTGCAAAGGCCCAGGCAACGGCGATCGTTTTTCCGCTCCCGCGCGCCGGCGAGCGGCCGTGCCTGTTGGTGGAAGGAAGGTATCGCCGAGCTCAAGCACCTTCGACCGGCGTGAACCCCTCGAACTGCGGATGGCCGATATACAGCGGCTTGTTGCCGCCGGCGTTCCTGTGGGCGTTGCGGAACTGTTCGGATTTCGTCCAGGCGGAAAAATCGTCGTAGCTTTCCCAGACCGTATGCGAGGCGAAGAGCGTGTAGCCTTCCTCCTCGTTCACCGGCCCGCGCAAAAGGTGGAATTGCTTGAAACCCTTCATCTCGGAGAGGCTGGAATCTCGGCCCTTCCAGATGGTCTCGAAATCGGCCTCGGAGCCGGTCTTCACCTTGAAGCGGTTCATGGCAATGTACATCGCGTCGTTCCTCGATCTGGAAAATTGCTGGGTATCGGGGCTGCGAGCGGCCCGCTCCTCAGCGAACCGCGCCCGTTTCCGGCAGCCGACGCTAGTTGGCGATGGCGTGGCCGGTGGTGGCGTCGATCTTCAAAAGATCGCGCATCATCGGCCGGTCCTTGATCAGGTCGGCGATCGTGTGGCTCTCCAGGACATCGAAGAAGGCACCGAGCGCCTGGCGCAGGGCGGCGTTGAGGGCGCAGCTGTCGATCAGCGGACAATCGGCGGCATCGTTCTCGAAGCACTCGGCCATGGCAAAACTCTCCTCGGTCACGCGCACGACGTCGAGAAGCGTGATCTCGGCGGCTGGCCTGCCGAGCTTCACGCCGCCGTTGCGGCCGCGCACGGTAGCCACGAGTTCGTCCTCGACGAGCGGCTGGAGGATCTTGAACAGGAACAGTTCCGACACCGCGTAGGCCTGCGCGATCTCGGGAATGCGGCTCAGGCGCCCGTCATTGGCGGCGCAGTACATCAGGATGCGGATCGCGTAGTTGGTCTGGCGGGTCAGCCGCATGATCTTCCTCTTCCTGCCGAACGGCTCGGGGGCTCTTCTTTAGAAGGATTCCAGACAATGCGGTAGGGGGAAAGACGAAAAAACATGATAGTGATCTTCATGTTTATAGGACCGGAGCCTGCCGCGGCCCCGGAGCGGCTTTGCTCGGCGTGGCGAACAGGCTACCAATCGCCGGGGCGGCGAACGGCGACAGACGGAAGGCTTCGGTGACCGACATCCTGCAGACCTGTACCATCAAGGTAAGCTTTGGCGACTGCGATCCGGCCGGGATCGTCTATTATCCCAACCATTTTCGCTGGTTCGACGCAACATTTCACGCACTTCTTCAAAGGTTTGGCGGCCATGCCGCGGTCTCGCGAAAGCTCGGCTCGATCGGCATCGGATTGATCGAGGTCGGCGGTGCCTTCCGCGCACCGGCCGAGGATGGAGATGAACTGGTGCTTGTCGGACAGATCGTGGAATGGCGGGAAAAGACGCTGCGGATCGCCTACGAGGGCAGAATCGGCGAGCGGCTGACCGTCGAAGGGTTCGAAGTGCGCGGTGTCTTCATCCGCGAGGATGGGCGGCTGCGTGCCGGACGGGTCGCCCCGCTGCGGGAGATCCTGGAAACCGGCGCGGGGAAGCAATGACGCCGGAGGCGCTCAAGGCCTTGGTTCGCGTTCCGGACCGACCGCGCGGGGCGGATCGGGTCATCGCCCGGACCGTCGACCGCGCAGACGGGATCGCCACCGAACGGCTCGTCCTCGACCTCGGCGGTGGCCAGCGCACCCGCGCCTTCCTGACGCGCCCGGCGGATCCGCGGGGCCGTCTGCCGGCGGTGCTCTACTGCCATGCGCACGGCGCACGCTATGGCATCGGCGCGGCCGAACTCGTCGAGGGGCGTCCGAGCCTGCTCGGACCGTACGGGCCGCTGCTCGCCCGGCGCGGCTTCGTTGCGCTCTGCCTCGACATGCCGACGTTCGGTGACCGCGCGGGCGAGAAGGAGGACGCGCTTTCGAAGGCTCTGCTGTGGCAGGGCAGGACCCTGATGGGCGAGATGTTGGCCGACCTTCTGGCCGGGTTCGACCTTCTCGCCGCGCGCGACGATGTCGACGCAAAGCGGATCGGGGCGTTCGGGCTCTCCATGGGCGCTACGCACGCCTACTTTCTCGGTGCGATCGAGCCGCGCATCGCCCGCGTCGCGCATCTCTGCTGTTTCGCCGACCTCGCCACTCTGATCGAGTCGGGCGCGCACGACCTGCACGGCCACTACATGACCATGCCGGGCCTGCTGGCGAAAACCTCGTTCGGCCGCATCGCCGGCATGATCGCGCCGCGCCCGCAACTCATCTGCACCGGCGCAAAGGATCCGCTCACCCCGCCGGTAGCGGTGAAGAAGGCATTTGCCGGATGCAAGGCCGCTTACAAGGGCGCCGGCGCGGTAGACTCGCTGAAGCTTCTCGTGGAGCCGCAGGCCGGGCACGAGGAGACGCCCGCCATGCGCGAGGCCGTGCTGGGGTTCTTCGACGACATGTGAACGCTTGCCCGGATTTCTTGTACGACTGTCTAAAAGCCGTGGACAGGTGGACATGGAGCCGCTAAGGACGTCCCTCAGGGAGGGTACGAGCGCAGCATGCCGAGAGCCGTACGGGAAACCGATTCCAGGACCGCGATCCTCGACGCGGCGGAAGAGCTGTTTTCGCAGCGCGGCTTCGGTGCGGTGGCGTTGCGCGAGATCGCGCGGGCGTCTGGCCTCAATGTCGGCAGCCTGACCTACCATTTCGGCGACAAGGCCGGCATCCTGGAATCCATATACAAGCGCCACACCAATCCAATGAACGCGCGGCGTCTGGAACTGATCGGCGAGGCCAAGCGCATCGAGGACCGCGACCAGCGCCTGATGGCGATCCTGCGCGCCTACGTGCTTCCCGCCTTCTCCTCGTCGGACGATCTCGTTGGCGGTGGCGCCCGCTTCACGCGCATGCGCGCGATCCTGTCGGCCGAAGGCAATGCCCAGGCGCGCGAGATCATCGCGGACGCCTTCGACGCGACGACCCGGGCCTTCATCGACGCGATCGCCGAGTGCATTCCGCACGCCCCGCGCGCCGATATCGTCTGGCGCAGCCAGTTCCTGCTCGGCTCGCTCTACTACACGCTGATCAATCCGGAGCGCATCTCGCGTCTGTCCAACGGCAAGGCCGACGGGGCAGACCATGACGAGGCGATCCGACAGATCGTGCTTTCCAGTCACGCCAGTTTCCGGGCACTCGGCCGGATGGCCGGCGCAGCACCGGACGAATTCGTCCAATCCACACAAGCATCCACAAGGGAGGTAGTGACATGAGAATTCCCATCGCACTGAAGGCGGCCGCAGTCGCACTGGCGCTGGCGGCGACGCCGGCACTCGCGCAGGAGCGCGTCGCGATCGGCACGGGCGGCACCGGCGGCCTGTTCTACGTCATCGGCGCCGGCATGGCCGACATTTTCAACAAGCACATGGACAACACCACCGCGCGCGCCGAAGTGACGGGCGCCTCGGTGGAAAACATCCGCCGCGTGGCGGCCGACCAGATGACCTTCGGCTTCTCCTCGTCCTCGACGCTCTACGAGGCGAAGAACGGCATGGGCCCCTTCGACGGCGACGCGCAGCCGGTGGCGGCGATGGCCTATCTCTATCCGGCCGTCCTGCAGATCGCCACGGTCGCCGACACCGGCATCACATCGCTCGAGGATCTCGCCGGCAAGAAGGTCAATCTCGGACCTCCCGGCAGCAACGCCGCCGTGCTGGCGCAGCGCCTGCTCGAGGCCTATGGCGTGTTCGATGCCGGCAACGCGCAGTTCCTGTCCTACACGGAAGGCACCAACGCGCTGATGAACGGCACGGTCGACGCCACCGTGGTGCTCGCCGGCGCCCCCACCGCGGCGCTGATCGATCTCGACGCCCAGCGCGACATGGTGCTTTTGCCGCTCGACGAGACAGAAGGTCTCCGGCCTTTTCGAAAAATACCCCTTCTATCAGCCCTACGAGATCCCGGCCGGCACCTATCCGGACCAGAAGGAAGGCGTGATGGTGATCAACGATCCGGCCACGATCTTCACCAGCGAAGGCGCCGACGAGGGGCTGATCAACACGATCACCAAGACCATCTTCGAGCACCTGGACGAACTCGGCGAGGTCCACCCGCAGGCGAAGGCCATCGCGCTCGACACGGCGACCAAGACGCCGATCGACCTGCATCCGGGCGCCAAGGCCTACTTCGATACGGCAAAGTAGGCCGGACGATACGGGATCGCATGTCCTCGATCATCGACAGGATCCGGCTCGACCGTGCGGCGGACCGAAGCGAAGGGGAGGCGGCCATCGTGTCGCTCCTCTTCGCAGTCCTCGCCGTGGCCGTCACGGCGCTCGTCATATACGGCGCCTATTTCGGGCTGATCACCGCGCTGATCCTGCGCTCCCTGTTCTATTCGCTCGTTTCGGCCGGTGGGCTGCTGCTCGTCGGCCTCAACGCCCGTGCCGATTGGACGCGCATACTCTGCTACGCGCTGGTCCCGGTCGCGCTGGTGCCGGGCTTCCACCTCTGGCAGTCCTACATCGACATCATCATGCGCGGCGCGATGGCGACGCCGCCGGACCTGTGGATATTCGTCGGGGTCATGGCGGTGCTTCTGGTGCTCGTGCGCATGGCGCTCGGCTGGGCATTGGTGGTGCTGGTCGGCGCCGCACTCGCCTATGCCTGGTTCGGCTACCTGATCCCTGGCCAGTACGGCCATGGCGGCTATGACCTGAGGCGGCTGGCTTCGACGCTCATGCTCTCGACCGAAGGCATCTACGGACTGCCGATGGGGGTGGCGGTCGAATACATCTTCCTCTTCGCGCTGCTCGGGACGCTGCTGATGAAGATCGGCACGGGCGAGGTCTTCGTCGATATCGCGCGCGGGCTGACCGGGCCGCATGCAGGGCGGGCCGGGCCTCTCGGCGGCGCTGTCGAGCGCGCTGCTCGGCACGATCAACGGCAGCGCGGTGGCCAACGTCGTGACGACGGGCACCTTCACCATCCCTTTGATGAAGCGTGTCGGCTATTCGCCGACGCTCGCCGGCGCCATCGAGGCGGCCGCCTCGTCCGCCGGACAGATCCTTCCGCCGGTCATGGGCGCGGCCGCCTTCCTGATGGCGGAAATCATCGGCGTTCCCTATTCGCCAGATCGCGCTCGCCGCGCTGGTGCCCGGGCTCCTCTATGTCGTTGCCCTGATGGTGGCGGTGCGGCTCGAGGCCGGGCGGCTCGGACTGGAGCGCGACACCGAGGCGGGACTGGCGCTGCTGCGCGAAACGCTGGTCAAGCGCGGCTACCTGCTGCTTCCGCTCGTCGGGCTCATCGCCTTTCTGATCATGGGTTACACGCCGACCCGCGCGGCCGTGATCTGCATCGTGCTCGGCCTGCTGATTTCGCCCTTCAACAGGCCGACCCGCGTCGGCCCTGCTCGATCTCGTGATCGTCTGCCGCGACACGCTGGTGGCGACGATGCCGATCGTGGCTGCGGTGGCCGCCGCTGGCGCGGTCATCGGCGTGCTCAATCTTTCCGGCCTTGGGCTGATGCTGTCGGGCCTCATCGTCGATCTCGGCGGGCAGAACGTCTGGGCGATCCTGGTCCTGACCGCGCTCGCCTCCTTCGTGCTCGGCATGGGGCTGCCGACCTCGGCGGCCTACCTGCTTCTCGCCGTGCTCGTCGCGCCGGCGCTGACGAGGCTGGGCCTGCCGCCGATCGTGGCGCACATGTTCATCTTCTACTACGGGCTCGTCTCGGCGATCACGCCGCCGGTGGCGCTCGCGGCCTACGCGGCGGCGAGCATCTCGGGCGGGGACGCCAACAAGACGGCCTTCGAGGCGGTGCGGCTCGGCTTCGTGAAGCTGCTGGTGCCGTTCCTCTTCGTCACGATGCCGGGGCTCTTGATGATCGGCTCGCCTCCCGAGATCGTGCTCTCAGGCGTTCTTGCAACGATCGGCGTCGTCGGGCTGACGATCGCCTTCGCCGGTTGGCTCGCCCGGCCGCTCGGCGCAGGCGAACGGCTCATGATGGCGGCCGCCGCGCTCCTGGTGATCTGGCCGACCGCCGTGACGGCAGCGGATCCGGTGACGCTTCTCGCGCGCCTGCTCGGCTGTGCCGCCCTCGGCCTGCTCGCATGGCGCGCCATGACTTTGGGCGGCGAGATCGCCGCCGCCGACCGACCGAGAGTTCGTGATGTCTAACGCCTTGCCTTATCACCCGTCGCCGAAGAAGCCGGACATCGTGCTGCCGGCCGGCGCCTGCGATGCGCATTGCCATATCTTCGGACCGGCGGACGAATTCCCCTTCGCGCCGGAACGCAACTACACGCCCGTCGATGCGCCCAAGGCAAAACTCTTCGCGTTGCACCGGCTGCTCGGCATCGAGCGCGCCGTCATCGTTCAGGCAAGCTGCCACGGCACGGACAACAGCGCCATGATCGACGCGATCGCGGCGGCCGGCAACCGCTACCGGGGAATAGCCATGGTGAAGCCGGGCGTGACCGAGGCGGAACTCGCCGCGCTGCACGAAGGTGGGGTGCGCGGCGTGCGCTTCAACTTCGTCACCCATCTGGGCCAGGATGCCGATCTCGGACGCCGTGCGCACCATCGTCGACAAGATCAAGCCGTTGGGCTGGCACGCGGTGATCCATTTCGAGGCCGACCGGCTGGAAAAGCTGTCTCCGGTCCTGAAGCAACTGCCGCTCACCATGGTGATCGACCACATGGGCCGCGTCGATGCGAGCCTCGGCGTCGACCAGCCGGCGTTCCGCATGCTGCTCGACCTGATGGAGGACGAGCGTTTCTGGGTGAAGGTCTGCGGGTCCGAACGCGTCTCGCGGGAGGGTCCGCCTTTCCACGACGCGGTGCCCTTCGCAAAGACGCTGGTCGACCGTTTCCCCGACCGCGTGCTCTGGGGCACGGACTGGCCGCACCCGAACATCAAGAAGGACATGCCCGACGACGGCGCGCTGGTCGATCTGCTTGCGCTGATCGCACCGGAGGAGGACAGTCTGCGCCGCCTTCTGGTCGACAACCCGACGCGGCTCTACTGGCCCGAGGAGAGGACATGAACCAAGCCGAGCCCTGTTTCGACGTCGCCCATCTGGGGCACCTGGAACTCCTCACGGACAAGCCGGAGGAGAGCCTGGACTTCTTCGTCAACGTCTATGGCCTGACGGAGAGCGGGCGCGAGGGAGACTCGGTCTATCTGCGCGCCTGGGACGACTACGAGTTCCATTCGCTCAAGCTCACCGCGTCGAACACGACGGGCATGGCTCATTGCGGCTACCGGACGTCGTCCGAGGCGGCATTGCAGCGCCGTGTGGCGGCGATCGAAAAGATGGGACTGGGCATCGGCTGGACCGACGGCGACCTCGGCCACGGCCGCAGCTACCGGTTCAACAGCCCCGACGGGCACGTCTTCGAACTCTACTGGGATACCAACAAGTACGAAGCGCCGGAAGGCGAGAAGCCGGCGTTGAAGAACATCGCGCAGCGCTACCACGGGCGAGGCGCCGCCCCGCGCCGCATCGATCACTTCAATCTCCTCGCTTCCGACGTCTCCAAGATCCGCGATTTCATGGTCGAGGCCATGGGCAGCCGCGTCACCGAGATGATCCAGCTCGACAACGGCCGTATCGGCGGCTGCTGGTTCACCGTGAACAACAAGGGCTACGACATGGCCTGCACCGAGGACCATTCGGGTTCCAGGGGCCGCTTCCACCACCTGACCTACGCAGCCGACCATCGCGACGACATCCTGCGCGCCGCCGACGTCTTCCTGGAGAACGGCGTCTTCATCGAGACCGGGCCGCACAAGCACGCGATCCAGGGCACCTTCTTCCTCTACGTCTACGAGCCCGCCGGCAACCGCATCGAAATCGCCAACGCCGGAGCGCGGCTGATCCTCGATCCCGACTGGAAACCGGTCGTGTGGACCGAGGCCGAGCGGAAGAAGGGGCAGGCCTGGGGCCTGAAGACCATCGAGAGCTTTCACACGCACGGCACGCCGCCCGTTGCGGCGGCCCCGAATCATGGAGACCGGAAATGACTGCAGGTACCGCGCTGGTCGTCAGCGCGCATTCCGCCGATTTCGTCTGGCGCGCGGGCGGCGCCATCGCGCTCCACACCGAACAGGGCCTGGACGTGACGGTGGTCTGCCTGTCCTACGGCGAGCGCGGCGAGAGCGCCAAGCTCTGGCGCCAGGACGGCATGACGCTCGATCGGGTGAAGAGCGAACGCCAGAAGGAAGCGGAGAACGCCGCAAAGGCGCTCGGCGTGGCCGATATCCAGTTCTGGGACCTCGGCGACTATCCGATCGAGCTTTCGCAGGCATCGCTGTTCCGGCTGGTGGACCTGTTCCGCAAGATCCGCCCGTCCTTCATGCTGACGCACTCCCGGGAAGACCCCTACAATCGCGACCACCCGCTGGTCAGCCAGTTCGCGCAGGAGGCCCGCATCGTCGCACAGGCGCACGGCCACGAGCCCGACGTGAAGGTGATCGGCGCGCCGCCGGTGATGCTGTTCGAGCCGCACCAGCCGGAGCAGTGCCGCTGGATGCCGAACACGCTGCTCGACATCACGCCGGTGTGGGAAAAGAAACTGGCGGCGATCAAGTGCATGGCCGGCCAGGAGCATCTTTGGGAATACTATACACGCGTCGCCCTGCAGCGCGGCGTCCAGGCGGCGCGCAACTCCGACAAGAAGATCACCTATGGCGAGGCCTACGAGGCGGTGTTCCCGCACGTGGTCGAGACCCTGGTGCCGACGGAGGGACGGGGATGAGCCTCGTCGTCCAGAACATCGAAAGAGCCGCGAGCGCAACCGTCGACGGGCTCGGCGAATGCGGCGTGGCCACCGTGCACGAGGCCATGGGCCGCAAGGGCCTGATGCGGGCATACATGCGGCCGATCTACTCCGGCGCGCGGATCGCCGGATCGGCGGTGACGGTGTCGATCGCGCCCGGCGACAACTGGATGATCCATGTCGCGGTGGAGCAGTGCCAGGAGGGCGACATTCTCGTGGTCGCGCCGACCAGCCCCTGCGAGGACGGCTATTTCGGCGAACTCCTGGCGCGCTCGCTGATGTTCCGGAAGGTGAGGGGCCTGATCATCGAGGCCGGCGTGCGCGACGTGCGCGACCTGACCGAGGTCGGTTTCCCGGTATGGTCGAAGGCCGTGTTCGCGCAGGGTACCGTCAAGGAGACGCTGGGCTCGGTCAACGTGCCGGTCGTCTGCGCCGGAGCGCTGGTCAATCCCGGCGACATCATCGTGGCCGACGACGACGGCGTCTGCGTCGTGCCGCGCGGGGAGGCGGACACGGCGCTGGCGGCGAGCCGTGCGCGAGAGGCGAAGGAAGCCGAGACGCGCAGGCGGCTGATGGCGGGCGAACTCGGGCTCGACATCTACGGCATGCGCGACAAGCTCGCGGCGAAGGGGCTGAAATATGTCTGATGGCGTGCGCTGCATGTGGATGCGCGGCGGCACCTCCAAGGGCGGTTATTTCCTCGCCGACGACCTGCCGGCCGACACGTCGGCGCGCGACGCCTTCCTGCTGCGCGTCATGGGCTCGCCCGACCCACGCCAGATCGACGGCATGGGCGGCGCCGATCCGCTGACGTCCAAGGTCGCGGTGGTGAAAAAGTCGGCGCGCGAGGGCGTCGACGTCGACTACCTCTTCCTGCAGGTCTTCGTCGACAAGCCGATCGTCACCGACGCGCAGAACTGCGGCAACATCCTGGCCGGTGTCGGTCCCTTCGCGATCGAGCGCGGGCTGGTCGCGGTACGCGACGGCGAGACGCCGGTGCGCATCTTCATGGAAAACACCGGCCAGGTCGCGGTCGCGACGGTTTCGACCCCCGGCGGCATGGTGACCTACCAGGGCGAGGCCCGCATCGACGGCGTGCCGGGCACCAGTGCGCCGGTGCCGATCGAGTTCGAGGATACCGCCGGTTCCTCCTGCGGCGCGCTGCTGCCGACCGGCAATCCGGTCGACGTGATCGACGGCGTCGAGGTGACGATGATCGACAACGGCATGCCCTGCGTGGTGATGCGCGCCGCCGACATGGGGATTTCCGGAGACGAGACACCGAAGGACCTCGAGGGCAACGCGGAACTGCGGCGCGAAGCTCGAGGCGATCCGGCTGAAGGCCGGGCCGCTGATGAATCTCGGCGACGTCGGCGAAAAAGTCGGTGCCGAAGATGACCATGGTCTCGCCCGCGCAGAACGGCGGCGCGATCTCGACGCGCACCTTCATTCCCGCACACCTGCCATTCCTCGATCGGCGTGTTGGGCGCCGTCAGCGTCGCGACCGCCTGCCTGCTGCCGGGTTCGCCCGCGGCCGAAATCGCTCCGTCGGCGAAGGCGACCGGCGCTCGCTCTCCATCGAGCACCCGACCGGCGAAATGACGGTGGTGGCGACGCTCGACGCCGACGGGAGCGTGAAGAGCGCGGCGATCCTGCGCACGGCACGGAAGCTGTTCGACGGTATGGTATTCGGGGAGTGAGCGGAGGCCGGCCATGCACATCGGGTTCATCGGCTTCGGGGAAGCGGGCCGCGCCTTCCAGGAAAGCCTCGCGGCGATCGGCGGAGACTTCTGGCTTTGCCGCCACCGACATTCTGCTCGACTCCGAAGGCTCGGATGGTGATTGCGCCAGAGCGATGCGGGATCGCGGCGTCGTGGCTGCGAAAGTCTCCGACGGCTTGCCCGAGGCCGACTGGATCGTCAGCGCCGTGACCGCGGACCAGAGCCTCGAAGCGGCCGAGACGGCCTGCGCATGGCTGCGGCCGGGCCAGACGTTCTTCGACATCAACTCCGTCTCGCCGGACCGCAAGCGCGCGACGGCCGCGAACGTGAATGCGACCGGCGCGGTCTATATCGACATGGCCGTCATGGCGCCCGTCCACCCGAAAGGGCACAGGACGAAGGTGCTACTCGCCGGCCCCGTCGCCGCCGATATGTCCGGGCAGCTTTCAGCGCTCGGCTTTGACTTCGAGACGGTTGGGTCGGAGGCGGGTGCGGCGACCGCCATCAAGATGGTACGCAGCCTGTTCGTGAAGGGGCTGGAGGCGATCACCGTCGAGGCTCTTGCTCGGCTGCGCAGGCGTCCGGCTGCCTCGACTACGTCATGGCATCGCTGTCGGGCTCCTATCCCGGCCTCGGCTGGCCGGACTTTGCGCGCTACGAGTTCGATCGAACGCTGAAGCACGGCAAGCGCCGCGCCGCCGAAATGCGCGAGAGCGCGGCCACCCTGCGCGCGCTTGGCCTGCACGGCGCGCTTGCCGACGCCATCGCCGACGTGCAGGAGAAGATGGGCGGGCTTGGCGCCGTCCCGGATTTCTCCGACGGCGAGCCTGACCTCCAGCCACTGGTCCGCCTTCGACAAGACCGCCGCTAGCGACTATATGCGGGAGCATTGCCGGGCGGCGGCCGCCCGAAGATGCAGCGGACCAACGGACGCGGACGGACATGCAAGGCATCTACAGCGCTCCTGTGCTCGCCATAGCACCCATGATGGACTGGACGGATCGGCATTGCCGCTTTCTGCATCGCCAGTTCACGCGCCGGGCGTTGCTCTACACCGAGATGGTCGTCGCGGACGCCGTCATCCATGGTGACCGGGAGCGCCTGCTCGGCTTCGATCCGGCGGAACATCCCGTTGCCCTGCAACTCGGCGGCAGCGACCCCGCGAAGCTTGCTCAGGCTGCGGAGATCGGCGCATCGTTCGGCTATGACGAGATCAACCTGAACGTCGGCTGCCCGTCGGACCGCGTGCAGTCGGGGACGTTCGGGGCTTGCCTCATGAAGTCGCCCGATCTGGTGGCGGATTGCGTGGCGGCGATGAAAGCGGCGGTGGACGTCCCGGTGACCGTGAAATGCCGTCTTGGCGTCGACGAGCAGGATATCGAGACCGCGCTCGACACGCTCGCCGCCGGCGTTTTCGCCAATGGCGCCGACGCGCTCTGGGTGCATGCCCGCAAGGCCTGGCTGGAGGGGCTGAGCCCGAAGGAGAACCGTGACATCCCGCCGCTCGACTACCCACGCGTCTATCGGCTGAAAAAGAAGTACCCCGACCGCTTCATCGGCATCAACGGCGGCATCCGCGATCTGGAGGAGGCGAAAGGACATCTCGCCCACGTCGACGGGGCGATGCTCGGCCGTGCCGCCTATCACACGCCGGGCGTCCTGGCGCACGCCGACAGCGCGATCTACGGCGAGGTGTCCCGCCCCGTGAATGATCGGGACCTGATCGAGCGCATGGCGGAATACGCGGACCGGCACATCGCGCAGGGCGGCCGCCTTGGACACGTGACGCGCCACATGGTGGGCCTGTTCCATGGTCAGCCGGGTGCCCGGCGCTTCCGCCAGATACTTTCCACCGACGCCACGCGCCCGGGCGCGGGCTCCACCGTGCTCAGGCAGGCGTTCGCGGCCGTGGATCGAGAGCGCTCCGCAGAGGCCGCTTGAGAAGGAATTCCGTCGCGGCACATGGTTGAGCTGCTTCGGCAAACGCAGCGTTAAGTTTTACCCCGTAAGGTAAACGCCACGGAAATCCGTTCAATGGCAGTTTACCGAGGGGGCAGATGGCGTCGCTCAACACGAAGATAACGGGCGGTGTCGCCCTGGCGGGGCTGATCAGCGCCCTGACGGCGGGAACCGGCATCTGGGTCGCATCGTCGCTTGGCGACGGGCTCGAGGATTCTCTCGGCTCCGCGCAGGTGCTGCGCTATCACACGGACGCGGACATGATGCGCCACGCGCTGCGCGCCGACGTGGTTTCGGCCATGCAGTCGTCGACCATCGGTATCGGCTTCGACAGCAAGGTCATCGCCGCGGACTTCGCCGCGCACACCGAGGCGATCGCGAAGGATGTGGCGAGAGCGCGGGAACTTGCTACGGATCCGGCAACGGTCGAGGCGCTCGAGGCTGTCGCCGCGCCGCTGATGGCCTACAAGGAAGCCGCTTTGGCGATCCTCAAGGAGACCGAAGCTTCCACCTTCGGCGCGCAGGAGATGTTCCCGGCGTTCAAGGAGCAGTACGACGCACTCGAAATCGCGATGGCCGACGCAACCCGGCGGATCGAGGCGGCGGCCGCCGCGGAAGCGGAAGCGGCCGTGGAAAACGGATCGGTCGCCGAAGCCCTGATGGGCGGACTGCTCGCGGTCGCGCTGCTTGTATCGGCGGGTATCGCGCTCGTTTCGCGCCGCCAGGTGGTGAAGCCCCTGCAGGAGGTGACCGACGTGCTCGATCGTCTCTCGAAGGGCGATCTCACCGCCGAACCACCACACACGGAGCGCAGCGACGAGATCGGCCGCATGAACCAGGCGCTGCAGGCGTTCCATCGGGCCGTCGTCGAAAGGCAGTCCGAACTGGAAGCCGCCGACCAGCGCGAGGCGCTGGAGGAAGAGCGCGCCCGCAGCGAAGCCCTGCGGGCCGAATCCGAGCAGGCGCAGACGCAGGTGGTCTCCTCGATCGCCCACGGCCTGTCGAGCCTCTCGCAGGGAGATTTCACGGTGCGGCTCGAGCAGCCGTTCCCCGCGGCCTACGAGAAACTGCGCGGCGATTTCAATCTGACCGTTTCGAGCCTCGCCGAGACGATCGGCACGATCCTGACGACGGTCGGGGCGATCAGGGACAGTTCGGGCGAGATTTCGCGCGCCGCCGACGACCTGTCGCTGCGCACGCAGCAGCAGGCGAGCGGCCTCGAAGAGGCAGCCGCCGCGCTCGGCGAGATCACCGAGACGGTCCACAAGACCTCGGCCGGGGCCAGGACGCCAACGCTTCCGTCGCCAGCGCCAATGGCGAGGTTGAACGCAGCGGCCATGTCGTGAGGCAGGCGATCGATGCCATGAGCGGCATCGAGAAGTCGTCGGGCGAGATATCGCAGATCATCGGCGTCATCGACGAGATCGCCTTCCAGACCAATCTGCTGGCCCTCAACGCCGGCGTCGAGGCGGCCCGCGCCGGCGAGGCGGGCAGGGGCTTCGCGGTCGTCGCGCAGGAAGTGCGCGCACTCGCCCAGCGGTCTGCCGAGGCCGCAAGGGAGATCAAGGGTCTGATCTCGACCTCGACCGAGCAGGTCACCAAGGGCGTCGATTTCGTCGGCGAGACGGGCGAGGCCCTGGCGCGGATCGCCGAGCAGGTGGGGAAGGTGAACGCCATCGTCGCCGAGATCGCGGGCTCCGCGCGCGAACAGGCGTCCGGCATCGGCGAGATCAACACCGCCGTCGACCAGATGGACAAGGTCACCCAGCAGAACGCGGCCATGGTCGAGGAGACCACCGCCGCCAGCCATCAGCTTGCCAGGGAAGCCGCGTCGCTGGCGGAACTGGTCGCGCGCTTCAGGATTTCCGGCGAGGCGAGCGGCCGGAATGCTCCGGCTTCCGCTCCGCGCGCGGCGGTCAGGATGTCCTACAGGAACGAAGGCGCGGCGGCGAAGAAGATCAGCGTCGCCGCCGAGCCGGACGGCTGGGAAGAGTTCTGACCGAAACCGGATCCCAGGGGCTTCGAACGGCCGGGATGTCCCGGCCGTTTCATTTTACAGACAGCCCGGCCCGGATTTACTTGTTCGAGTGCAAGGCGTAGCGACAGCGCAGGGGGACCTGCCTTGCTGCCGACCGACATGCCGCTGCTGGAGATCGTGACCTTCGCCGCGGGTGTCGCGGTCGCGGGCGTCGTTTCGGGCCTGCTGGCAGGTATCTTCGGATCGGCGGCGGCGCCGTGCTGGTGCCGGTCTTCTATCAGGCGATGGGGCCGCTGGGCATCGACGAGGCGGTCAGGATGCACGTCGCGGTGGGCTCCTCGCTGGCGCTGATCATTCCGACGTCGCTACGGTCGTTCCAGGGTCACCATGCCCGCGGCGCCGTGGACATGGAGCTTCTCCGGAGCTTTGTGATCCCGGTCCCGGCCGGTGTCGTCGTCGCGGCGCTGATCGCGGCCTCCATCTCCAGCGAGGGACTGCGCCTCATCTTCGCCCTGATCGCGCTGGCGGTCGGTCTGCGGCTCGCCTTCAACCGCGAGAGCTGGCGGCTCGGCAGCAGGGTGCCGGGCAATCCCTGGCGCGCGATGATCGGCTTCCTCATCGGGCTCTTCTCCACGTTGATGGGCATCGGCGGCGGCGTCATGAACAACACCTTCATGTCGCTCTACGGACGACCGATGCACCAGGCAGTCGCGACCTCGTCAGGCGTGGGAGCGTTGATCGCCATCCCCGGCACGATCGGCTACATCTGGGCCGGCTGGGGCGATCCGCTTCTTCCGGTGGCCTCCACCGGATATGTCAACTGGATCGCGGTGGCGCTGATCTTCCCGATCACCATTCTGGTGACGCCATTCGGCGTGCGGATCGCGCATGCCCTGAAGCGGCGGCAACTCGAGATCGCCTTCGGCAGCTTCCTCCTCTTCGTCTCGGCCCGCTTCTTCCTCAGCCTCTTCGAATAGGCCTCAGTCGCGCAGGATCATCACGTCACGGCGGACGTCGAAGCCCGAAAGCGATCCGATGAAGTTCATCCCGAGCAGACTTTGCGAGAGCGTGCCGGGTGCCGCGACGAGGATGGGCAGGCGGCTCCTGCTGATCGTTCCGATGCGGATCTCGTCGACGACGGCGCGGGCCGCCCGGGCGACGCCGTTGGCGGTGGAGATGGGAATGCCGAAATTCAGGTTGCCGACGTCGATGCCGATACGCTCGGCATCGGCCGCGCTCAGCACGGTCGTGGTGGCGCCGGTGTCGACCAGGAAGTCCACCGTTTCACCGTCGACCTCGGCCAGGGCACCGAAATGGCCATGCGCGAGCTTTTCGAGGCGAACCGCGTTTTCACCGTCCGCCGACAGGACCGAGATGGGGCTGCCCGGCACGAAGCCGGCGGTTATGCGGCTCGCCACGTCCTGGAGTTCGTAGCGGTACTGATAGCCTCCAACGAGCACGAGCAGAATTACCAGCCATGCCGTGACGGTCTTCAGCGTGCTTGCGAGCGGTATGCGGCGGCCGATCATGCCCGCGCCGATCACGAGCGCCAGCACGCCGAGGTAGAGGACGCTGGCAAAGGAACCGCTTTCCATTCCCAGGACTGTGCCTGCATCATTGGTGGCGACCAGGGCGACGAGGCCGGCGGCCAGCAGCGCCATGGCGATCCAGAAAACCGGCATCAGCCGGACCCGCCCGCTTCCCGTTCGCGGGCCATGCGGCTGCGACGCGTCTCGCGCCGCGGCTTTCGCTCCACAGTCTCCAGGCGTGCAGGCAGCAGAGCCATGACGTCGCGGCGCTCCCGCGGGGTCATTGCGATCCAGCGACCGATCTCGTCGCGCGTGCGGCCGCAGCCGAAGCAGTAGCCGGTCGTGTCGTCCACCGAACAGACGAGGATGCAGGGAGATTTTATCGCGCCCATGAGCCGCCTTCTCGCGAAACTTCCACATGGTGCAGAAATCGGATGGTTGCAAGGGAGTGCGCAACTCGAGGGAAACGGCGTTGTGCCTCGCATGGCGAATGGCTATTCCGGCCGCAGACGATCCCATCGCGTGCGAGCATCCTCAAATGACGACAGGCATTCCCTTCGATGATTTCCGCGCCCTTGCGGCGGGCGTGCCGGGCCCGGACGAAAAGGCCCGGGAGGCTGCCCAGGCGCGGCTGTCGCGGGTCGATCCCGATCGCCGCCTCGGGACGCTCGGCGACACCGCCGTTGGCTTGCCGCCTGGAGCGGCCGCATGCCACCGGCGGTCAACCGTCCCCAACTCGCGGTCTTTGCCGGAAACCACGGCGTGGCGCGCCACGGCGTCGAAGGCGCTTCCACTGCGGCCACATCCGCCCTCGTCGAGCACTGCGCGGCCGGCGGCGCGGCCGTGAGCCAGCTTTGCGTCGCCAACGAAATCGGCCTGAAAGTCTACGACCTCGCGCTCGACCTGCCGACGGGCAACATCACGACCGAGGCCGCCCTGGACGAACGCGGGGCGGCGGCGACGATGGCCTTCGGCATGGAAGCCACGGCCGGCGGCATGGATCTCCTGTGCGTCGGGTCGATCGGGGTCGCGGGTTCGGCATCGTCGACGGCAGTGCTGGCGGCGCTTCTCGGAGGCGGGGCAGAGGACTGGGTGCGGGTGGAGCCCGGCGAGGAGGCGGAGGTGGCCGAACGAGGATCTCGGCGGTCGATCGGGCACTGGAGACGCATCGCGGCAGGCTCGACGATCCCTTCGAAGTGCTGCGTCGGCTCGGCGGACGCGAAACCGCGGCGATCGCGGGCGCGATCCTGGCAGCCAGGACGCAGAAGATCCCGGTGATCCTGGACGGCCTTGCAACGGCCGCCGCCGCTGCGACGCTGCACGCCGCCAATCCGCGGACCATCGAGCATTGCCGCTTCGCCACCGCGCCTG